>JAVKTG010000002.1:0-1839449 GCA_032161505.2 Candidatus Caldisaccharidevorator sinensis | reverse complement strand
GGCACCCGCTCTCTGGGAAAAGAAGGATGCCAGAGAAATGATCAACAAGGGCTTGGCGAACTCCGAAGGTTGCAAGGCCAGAGGTCCCACCCTCAGCCATCGCTGGGCGCCGTAACGCTCTTCGCCTACTATTAAAACGAGGACGAGAAGTGCGATGTTGAATTTGTAGAGGAGGGGCGACCATCGCAGCCACTGATTGAGATCGGACCGGAAAGCAAGCCAGTGAACGATGATGGCGATGGCTAACCAAACAACTTGGCGGACAAAACGACTGATGTCCGAGGAATAGGTGGCGCTGGCGAGAGCCAAGAGACCGATAATTTGAAGGCTGACCCAAGCAGTTAAAAGCCGCCAATCAACTCCGCTCCACGCCCGCCTCCAAGAACCGATCCCCGTCACTGCGCTGGCACCAGCCTTTTAAGCCTGTCTACGATCTGTAACGGCAGGGTATCTCTGTTATTCACCGTCACTCGTAATAGAATGACGTCTCGCCTTTGGGACACCCCTTTATTAAAAGGCAAGGGCGCTTCCTGCAGAACACCGAGGACAGGCTGAGGCGCATCGAGACATTTAAGGACCCAATGGGCGAAGGCAGGATGATAAAGTTCCATTTTCCCAATCTCATCCATCACGATAAGATCAGCCTCAGTCAACGCCTTCTGGAGGCTCGGGAAAATGAGACGTTCTATCTCCTCCAAGCAGACACCGTATGCTCCGACCCGGGCGGGCGAGTCGTAACCTTTCTTTGCGAGCCATCCTTTCTCGCCGTAAACAGTGATGATCTGGAATCCGATCCTTCCTCTTTCGTGTCGGACTTCCTTTGTCCAAAATCCGCCGACTCGGATTTGGTGTTTCATGGCTTCAACGACCTTTATCACAATGGTGGTTTTCCCAATCCCAGGTCTTCCGGTGATCAGTATGTTTTTGGGAATGTTCGGCGTGTAGCCTTGGCTCTCCACTTACCGATTTGGTCCTGTGTTTTTGAAATGCTTCCTGTCGCCTCCTGTTTCCACAGGATCAGGCGAGAGCAACGACCTGGTTTCTCAGCACCCCGATGCCCTCAACGCCTGTTTCAACGATGTCACCGGGTTTGAGGAGGACCGGCGGCTTGCGGAAGACGCCAACCCCTGCCGGCGTCCCTGTCGTAATCACATCGCCGGGAAACAGGGTGAAGCATTCAGATATGAAAGCGATGATTTGGTAGACGTTGAAGACCATCTGATTGGTATTGCTGTTTTGCAAGATCTGACCATTGACAGCACACCACAGCCGAACGTTGTCGGGATCAGGCAGTTCATCAGGTGTGACGATGGCTGGTCCCATCGGTGCGAATCCGTCAAAACTTTTGGCACGGAACCATTGGCTCTCCCGGAATTGAATATCCCGAGCGCTCACGTCGTTGAGAACAGTGTATCCGGCTACGACAGACGGAGCCGTTTCTTCGCCGATCCGTCTCGCCTTTTTGCCGATGACGACGGCTAATTCAACTTCATAGTCCAGTTGCTGAACCTGAGGGGGATAGGGTATGGGGTCGTAGGGACCGATGACCGAAGCCGGTGCCTTAGCGAAAAGGAGGGGATGTTGCGGCAGCGGTTGGTTTCCCTCCTCTGCGTGATCTCTGTAGTTTAGCCCCAAAGCAATCAGGGTGGGCGGCTTGGGTATGGGCGCACCGATACGAACAGCTGAGCGCTCAATCAAGGCATTGCTAATCTCCGAAGGCGGGAGAGTCAGGATCCTCCTTGCCAAATCCCAGTAATCGCCGGAAAAAAAGGGGACAGGATCCGCAGGAATAGAACCATGACTGGCGATGTTCAGGTCAATAATGTACCTCTCATCCGAGGCGACAACGGCGAGCCGTTCCTCGCTCTTTTCACCGTAAGTCACTAACCGCATTGGTCCTCCTCCTCTTTAAGTTCCTAAGAGGGACCGTATCTTACGCCATATTCTCGAGAAGACCCCCGGTTTGGCTGGTTGACGGTCAAACTCCCCTGCGAACTGAATGCCGTGGAGCACTAGTCCGACGACGGTAGCGTAGAAGGGGCTGCGCAATTCTTTGGGCGCTCCCGGGGGAAGAAAGGGCGTGCCCAGGCGGCACGGCATCTCAAGGATTTCCTCAGATAAAGCGACCGTTCCTTCCAGCAGCGCACCCCCACCAGTAAGGACGGCGCTAATTAACACAGAAGGTATCTGCTGCTCCTTTTTCAGACGCTGACGGACCATCTCAAATATCTCAGACATTCGCGCCTGGATGATGCTAGCGATCGCCCCTCTGGGAACCGTTCGGGATCGTCCGCTGCCAAGGTCCGATACCTCTACGGGGTCAGAGCCAGCTAAGACGGTCTTGGCACAACCCCAGCGAACTTTGAGCCGCTCTGCATCCTGGAGGCTGGTCCTCAAGCCGATAGCAAGGTCCTTGGTCACAAAGGCACCGCCAACGGGTAGTGCGAAGGAGTAAACCAGTCCGCCGTCGTGGAAAACCGCGACATCAGTAGTGCCGCCCCCGACATCTATCAGCACGCAACCCAGAGACCTCTCGCTTTCAGAGAGAACAGCAAGCCCAGCACAGAGGGGCTGAAGAACCATACCGGCGACATTTAGGTGAGCCTCATGGACCGCCCGTTCTAGGTTGCGAAGGAAGGGACTAAAAACGGTAACGACGTGGACATTAGAGCCGAGCCTTCTCGCCGTCAGACCGACCGGTCGTCGGACCCCTGTGACGCTGTCAAGGGAAAAACCTAACGGCAATACGTGAAGGATTGAGCGGTCGTCCGAGAAGGTTGCTTTTGCCTTCGCCAGATCCGACAGTTCCTGAAGGTGATCGGTCATGATTACGGATCCGTTGGGGGACAAATCCAATGAAACGGACACTATCTCCGACTTAATGTGCGAGCCGGTGACGCCTACCCAGACTGAATCGACAGTCACGCCCGCCTGACGGGCGGCGCTGCGGACGGACTCAGTGATGGCTTCTTTGACAATGTCCAGGTCAATGACCGTCGCCTTCTTCATCCCGCCCCGCATTTCGACGGTAGAGTGACCGAGGGCAACCCAACCGTCTGTGAAAGGGCGGGCAATCAGGGTGCGGACTCTGGTGGTCCCTACGTCCAGACCTACGACCAACCCGTCCGAACGGCGCAGGGATAAAGGCTTCATCCGGCTGACGTCACCCGCTGTCGCCACCGCTGTAAGTACACTCTACGGACGACAGCTAAATTATTAAAAATCCTTGTGCCGAATGCGACGACGGCAGCAAGGGCAAGGTCCATCCGCAACAGGTCACCGACAAAGGCTAACAGACCCGCAGCCAGCATGTTGACAAAAAAACCCGATACGAAGACAGCGGTGTCGTAGGTCCCTTCCAGGCTTGCCCGCCAGCCACCGACGATGGCATCGGTAGCAGCCAGAAGCGAGGGTCCCAAGTAGATCTGCAATGCCAGAGGGAAACCCTCCGCAGGAGCCGCTAAGAACCCTAAGCTGAGTCCCAACAACAGAGATGCGAGCACCAGCCACATTTCTCGCCCCTCCCTGAACCAAGGTCCGAAGGAGAAGTACTTTCCGGACTAAGATGGACGCGCGAACCTGATTTGCGGTGTGACGCTCAGTGACGGAATGATAATGTCCTGACGAGGAGTGACCAAAACCCTTATTCCTGTCCTTTGAAGTTGCTCCACAATACCGCCTTTCATCAGAAGAGCGCTCATCAATTTCTGACTGTCGCCGATAGCGACGACCTCGTAAGGTGAACTGACCCGTTCCCCATTTACCGTTATTAAATTCCCGACGCAGCGAATAGCCGTGGTGCCCACAACCCTCTGTTCATTGATGGCGATGGCTTCTGCGCCCGCACCCCTCAGCTCGTTAACCACCCACAGCAGGTCGGCGTCGTGGACCAACCCTAACTGATCCAAAGGCGACTCCTGTTGCTCGACCGGCCCTTTCGTTGGCGCGTCCTCCAGCCGGATGAAGACACCCGGACCTCTCAACCTGGTCAACCCCGTTAACACCCTCAAACGCGTGACCTCTTGGATCAACTGCCTCGTCAGGGTCTTACCTTCAGCCTGAGCTTTCTCATACTCCTCCACCTTCCTTCGCAGTTGATCGACCTCTGACCGCAATTGATGGTTGACTTCCTCAACGGCGACGAGTCTCTGCAAAATAATCGGAGATCGCCAGCGAATGGAGAAGTCACTTTGCTGCTGGGAAAGGATACTTCTCCCCAGGGAAGCGATTAGGAAACCCAGTGTCAGAGCCGCTGCAGCCGCTCCGAGTCGCCTCTCCCATTCTTTCTGGCGACGCAATTCTTTTTAGTCACCTCTCCTTTCTGGTAATCAATCTGGTAATGAAAGGGACGAACCGCTTGTCAAACGCACATCGTCCGAAACTGCATTGGTCGCCATCTCAGGAACACTGACGTCTAACATGCCTGCCACTTCAGAGGCCCCATTGCCGGACAGCGATTGGGCGAACCTTGCCTTCTCCCCCAACCGAGCGGGGCTTCCGAAATGAACCACCGTACCGTCCTCTCTCCATGCGGTCAGTTCGCCCCACCGGTTGACCGTCAGTTTGTTAACGGCGAAACCGGCACGGGCGAACGTTTCCAAAGCAACCCGAGCCGCCGGTAGGATCTGCCTCCGCTCTACACCGTCGGGTATGACGAAGATCGGTAAATGAGTTGCCCATACCGGAACGGTAGCCCAACATCTTCCCGACTCATCCACGAGACACACTTTATCGCCCCGAATGAAGCCGCCAATCAACGCCGGTGCGTCCGAACGGATGACGATGCATCCCCGACCGCGCCGACTGACTGTGAGGCTACTGACCATCTCTCCTTGCAACAGACCCTCCACTGCTCCCTTTGTTACGGACCAAAAGGGCTTTCCGATGAGGGAACGTTTCACTTTCGTCAGGGTCGCCAAACTGATGGGTGCGTTGCCTTCCCAAACGATTTCCCGAACCGTTAGCAGTCGCAAGGCAGCCGCCCCTACAAGGGCGCAGAGAAGACCGCCGGTCACACCGACCTTATAGAATTTCACTTGTATACCCTTTCCTTCTGCTCCCTGCCGACCTCCAGGGCTTCCTCTATCAGCGCTTGCAAGAGTCCCTCAAAACCGAGCCCGGCAAGTCGAGCCATTTCCGGTACCAGGGAAACTTCTGTCATTCCCGGAATCGCATTTAACTCTAAGACATAGATTTGACCCTGATGATCGCACATGATGTCCGTTCGGGTGACTGCCCGGCAGCCCAGGAGCCTGTGAACGCGGACGGCGGTTTCAACAGAACGGTCAATAACTTCTGTCGGCAAATCGGGTGGAACCTTATGTTCCGCCAGGGCGGGCGTGTATTTGGTTCGGTAGTCAAAAAAAGGCGTACGAGGGACGATCTGCACAGCGGGTAAGGGTCGGGCGTTCGCCCCTCTCCCCAAGACGCCGACGGTCACCTCAGATCCTACGATCTTTTTCTCTACGATAAGAACATCGGCATACCGTAAGGCTTCCAGGACCGCCGGCATCAACGCGTCCGGATCCTCTTGTCCGACGACGCTGGACCCGATGGTTGATCCTTGGTTGTACGGTTTCAAAACGCATGGGAAGCCGACGGACCTTCGTAACCTCTCGGTCAATAGGTTCGGATCGGGGAGAGGGTCCGTCCTTTCTATCACGGTGAAGGGTGGGGTGGGGATTCCTTCAGCGATCAGGAGTCTTTTGAACCGGTATTTGTCCATTGAGAGGTAGCAGGCGAACGGAGGCGGCGACGCGTAGGGAACTTCCCAGAGTTCCAGGAAAGATTGAATCGTGCCGTCTTCACCGTATCCGCCGTGAAAGATCGGGAGGACGACTGACGGCTTCCCCCTGTCTATGATGGAGGGTAAATCCTTTGGGCTACCTTTGAAGTCCGCTTCCGATGGAGGTGTCGGTCCGCCGGTTTCGTAGGCGTACGAAATGTCAGCCGTCAGGGTTTCGTAGCCTGAGCGTCTCAGGGCTGAAGCTACGGCGGCGCCGGAACGAAGGGATACCTCTCGCTCCGGGCTGTCTCCACCGAACAGGACGAGCAAACGATCCATTTACATCACAGGTCGCACTCCCTGTCCTTTTCCCAAGTCTCATCCGGGCTCGCCGATAACCCGGACCTCGTAGTCCATATGGATCCCAAAGGTTTCCAGAACCCTTTTTCTCATGTATTCTGCGAGGGCGATCACGTCCCTTGCCGTTGCGTTACCCCGATTGATGATGAAATTGGCATGCTGGGTGGAGACTTCAGCGTCACCTATCCGATATCCTTTCAATCCGCACTGCTCAATCAGGGCACCGGCTCTCCTGGCAGGGGGATTCTTGAAGATACATCCGGCGCAGGCAACGTGAATCGGTTGGGTCGCCGTTCTGTAACGCAGTCTCTCACGGATTCTCTCCAAGATCCGCTGGGGATCGTCGGGCTGCAGTTCAATCCGTGCCTCGGTCACAACCCCGGGAAAATCTTGCAGACTGCTCCAACGGTATCCGAAATTCAGATCCGATCGGGTCAGTTGGACCTTCTCCGCTTCCCAAGTAAGAGCGGTTACCTCCACAACCAGGTCCCCGATAAATTCGTCAACGGTTCCAGCATTAGAAATCAGGGCGCCTCCGACTGTCCCAGGCACCCCAGTACAGCATTCCAGACCGCTCAGACCCCTCGCTGCTGCCTTTTTAAGGAGATAGGGAAGGTAAACGCCGGCGCCGACTCGGACCTCCGTCGTATCAAACTCCATTGTCGTCATTGCTCCGCATAGATGGACCACAAGACCACGGATGCCGCCGTCCCGAACGATTACATTGCTTCCCTGACCGAGGATTGTGACCGAAACCCCGGCGTCCCAGGCGATTTTCAGGACCTTCTGCAACTCTTCTGTGGAATGAGCATTGACAAAAAGATCGGCCGGTCCGCCGACCCGAAGGGTCGTGTGATTGCGCATCGGCTCATTACGCTTAGGTTCTTCTCGTAGAACAGTCTTCACGCGACGCCAAATGGATTCGGTGTCCACCCTCTGTTACCCTCCAACGGCAGATGACCCCGGCTCCGACGCCTGCCCCTCATCCCTGCCCCCTAATCCGATCGGTTAGACATTCCGTGGATCAATTTTGGCACGACCGCATTAATGTCACCGGCACCCAAAATTAAAATCGTGTCGCCGCAAGCGCACAATTCCATCACTTCCGCCACGATGGCGTCCCATTGCTCCTTGGTTCGAAACCAAACATTGGATGCTCCCATCCGACGGCACTCGTCTGCCACCGCCGCCCCTGATATCTCTTCCTGTTTCTCCTCATCGGCAGGGTAGATGTCGGTTACCCAGAGACCGTCAGCCAGCAGGAGAGACTGAGCCATCTCCGTGAAGAAAAACTTGGTCCTGCTGAACCGGTGTGGCTGAAAAATCACCCACAGTCGCTGGGGCGCATACGTCTCCTTAACTGCGTGACAACTTGCCCTGATCTCCGTCGGATGATGGGCGTAATCGTCTACGATCCGAACCCCGCCGATTTCTGCCACTAGTTCCAATCGTCTTTTGACTCCCTTAAAGCCCGAAAGTAATCTCAGAGCCTCTTTCGCTGGCAGCCCTGTCTCTCGCGCAGAGGCTATTGCCAAGGCGGCGTTGATCAGATTGTGCCTTCCGCACAGTCCCACCCTCATCAGCCCAAGGGGACCCGACGGCGTGACGACCCGAGCCTGCCACTGTCTTTGGTTCAATCCCTCCGATTCTAACCAGAAGTCGTCGCCAGGCCGACCGACGACAACCACCCGTATGTCGCCAGGACGAGTAACCGTTACTGATCGGGCATTGGGACAAAGTCCGTTGACAACGACGGTGCCCCCATCGCGCACCTGAGCGAGAAACTGAGAGAAACAGTCTATTAGGTCCTGAATGTTTTTGTATCCGTTGGGATGGTCCAACTCCACATTCGTTATGACTGCCACATCAGGCTCAAAGAAGAGGAGCGAGCGATCGGACTCATCGGCTTCCGTGACGAACCATTCGCCCCGACCCCATCGAAACGACCGACCCCAGTTAACGGACGCAGCCCCCATCATCACCGAGGGGTCCTGACCGCCCTGTTCTAACAGATAGCCAAGGATTGCCGTTACTGTTGTCTTTCCATGGCTCCCTGCTACCGCCACCCGGCGAAACGGTCTCATCAGCAGGTCCAAAGCCTGCGACCGGTGGAGAATCGGCAAACCGTTCTCAACTGCTTTACGCCGTTCCTCCTCGGTCGGTTTAATGGCGCTGCTGACGATCAGAGCCTCGTGACCGCGGAGATGCTCTGGGGAGTGCCCATTGGTGACCCAGATGCCCTGTCTCACCAGTTCGTCGGTGATTGGGCTCAGCCGTCGGTCGCAGCCAGTCACCGTAACGCCCGCTTCTTTCAAAAGATGAGCGAGGGGGCTCATCCCAGATCCCCCAATGCCCATCAGGTGAACCCGTCGGTATGGAAAGACCGCTTTCTCCTCGCTGTCCATCGTCCGTGTCATCTCTTCTTTGGATCGTTTGAAGGGCTCATCAGATTCAGACACAGGTCCACCACACGGGTTGCCGCGTCGGGACGCCGAATCTGCATAGCAGCCTGCCTCATCCGGTCCAGAACCTCGGTCGCGTTGATTTTGGTCCTTAGCTCATCCGATAGCCGGGAGCCAGTCAGTTCGGCATCGTTCACGATTTGCGCTGCGCCTTTTCGCGAGACGCTTAAGGCGTTAAATCTTTGATGATCGTAAATGGCGTAAGGATAGGGAACCAGGACGGATGGCAGGCAAGCGGCGAGCGCTTCGGCAATCGTTCCCGCCCCTGCCCGAGAGACCAGAAGGTCAGCAGCGTGGAAGAGGGGTGCAATCGGGTCAAGAAACCCAATCGGGTGATACCGATCCCTTGCGTCAGGCGGCAGCGATTCCTTGATCGCCAGAGCACCACTCTCCCAGCGGCGCCCACAGAGATGGAACAGATGGAGAGACGGATCGTTTATCAGGCCCGAGGTTACGGCGTCAAAAACGGCTTCATTGATTCTTCTGGCTCCCTGACTACCGCCCATCACCAATAGGACGCGAGCGGCATCGGTCAGTCCATGCGGTCGCCGTGCCTCGGTGCGATCACCCGCCAAAAATTCGGACCTTACCGGTAGTCCAGTGAAAAGGGCTTTTCCCTTGGGGAAAAAAGAGACGGCTTCGGGGAAACCCGTTACGATTAGGTCCGCAAAACGACTGAGGATCCGGTGGGTCCGACCGGGAATGGAATTGGCTTCTACGAAAAGGATCCGAGCCCCGACGAGTTTGCCTGCAATGACGGCGGGCAGGGAAACGTAGCCACCGGTACCGATCACCAGTTGAGGTCGGACCGACCGAAACTGGATGACCAACCGTCCGACACCCTGTATGAGGACCGTCAGGGAACCGACGGTCTTAGGGGAAAAGAGTTTGCCGGGAAACGATCGGGACGGAATGCCGATCCACCTCTTTCCTTTAGCCTGGAGGATCTGGCGCTCCAAACCGGTCCAGCAAGCGATAAAGAATAGGGAAAGGTCAGGGAGAAGCTGTTCGGCGACCTCAGCGATAGCCAGCGCCGGAAAGAGATGACCTCCTGTGCCTCCCCCAACCAACACCCAGTTTAAGGTGGAAGCTCCCGGACCGCGTCTCAATTTCCCTTCTCTCCGCATGGGCGACGAAAGCGGCGGCATAGCGAGCCAGGTTGGTAAGCAGCCCCATTGCTGTCAAGGTCGCGCAGAGAGAGGACCCGCCGGCGCTAACGAACGGGAGGGGAATCCCTGTCACGCCAAATTGACCGGTGTTGACCAAGATGTGGAGGACCGATTGCATCCAGAGATAGCAAGTCAGTGCACCGGCGACACCGGATCCGAACGGCTCCGGCTGGTGAGCGGCTACAACGAACCCTATGTAAGCCAAGATTTGATAAAAGAGAATGATGACCGAGCACCAGATCCAACCGATCTCCTCGCCAAAGGCGGAGAAGACAAAGTCGTTGTGGGCTGCTGGAAGAATCAAATGCTTTTGCCTGCCTTGAAAGAGACCCCTCCCGAAAGGACCGCTCACACCGAGGGCGATTTGAGCCTGCCGTTGTTGGTATCGTCCCGCCTCGGTCATCTGATCGGGGTTGAGGGCTGCTTCTATTCGCTTCAATTGATAAGGCTGCAACAGGGTGTGTCGGTGGGTCCAAAACAGTCCGGCGCATAGGATGCAAACGAAAAGGACGCGACCGGGGCTCACACCGCTGAAAAAGAGTGTCAGAAGACCCAGTGCGCCAACGATCAGCGCGCCGCTGAGATGGGGTTGCAGGGCGATCAGAAAGAAAGTCCCGCCGACGACGAGAACGACCGTGCCCCAGAGAAGCCAGCGCTTAATCAGTGGGCGCGTCGTGACAGCCCAGTGGGCAAAAGAGGCGACGGCAATCGGGAGAGTTACCTTCGCCAGTTCAGAAGGTTGAAGAATAAGACCTTGGATCTTGACCCACCGGTGCACTTCGGAATGTTCAAAAGGTGGAGAGAAAAGGGCACGCACCAGTAAGACTACCGTTACAAGATGAAAAAAAATTGCCATGCGGCGAAATACCCAGGCGGGCATCAGGGCACAACTGGCAAAAAGAATCAAACCTACCAGCGCCGCACGGACCTGCTTGTAGACAATGGCGAAAGGATCTCCATTATATCGCACGGCGCTGTAGGGATGGGAAGCGGTCAACAGGAGAAACAAACCTCCTACAAGTCCAATAACGGTGAGCAGGGGTAGCAGTAGATGCGACCGTGAAAGGGTCACCAACGCCATTTGGCGCAACGAGCCCGTCACCCTGATACCGTTTCTGCTAAGCAACGGACAAACCGACGATCAGCAAAACCGCTCCGAAAATAACGAGGGCGATACACGTCCGAAACGGACCCGCCGGTCTCCCCGACCGGTCTAGCCCTTTCCATACCAGAAGCCACAGTGACGCAGCATATAGTAGCGCACCGCCCACCGCCATCGTCGCACCGAAAGGATTCAGCGAGTAACCGACCCCGTCCATCGGAACTTTCGGAAGGTCCTCCCTACGAAGACAAAAATTCCTTTACTTTTTGCTCAATGATGTGGCGCGGCGCTGCTCCTGTGATCCGGTCCTCTTCCTGTCCATTTCTGAAGAAAAGGAGGGTCGGGATACTCATTACCTTATACTTCATTGCCACTTCGGGATTTTCATCTACGTTCAACTTGGCGACCTTTAGCCGCCCGGCGTAGGTCTGAGAAAGTTCCTCAACGATCGGTGCGACGAGGCGGCACGGAACGCACCAAGGCGCCCAGAAGTCAACGACCGCTGGGAGCTGACTCTGAACGATTTCTTCATCAAAAGTCTCCTCTGTGACTTCTATGACAGCCACGGCTTCCTCTCCTTTCTCTCGCAACGTCAAGAGATGGGGTCATTCCGGTAGTTCTAAGTCTTTGGTCAAGCGCATGAATCGCTCAATTTCACGGTGATCCGGTCTGGGGTAGAGACCCGCTGTCTTAGCGACCTCCTCGGAGACGTAAATGGGAGCGTCCATCCGGAGAGCCAAGGCGATTCCGTCAGACGGTCGGGCGTCAATCACCTGGACCTTTCCATTCCCCCTGAGCACCAAACAGGCGTAGAAGGTATTGTCCTGCAGGTCCGTTATCTCTACTCTCAGCAACTCAATTCCAAGAGCATTGAGAATATCTCGGATTAGGTCGTGGGTCATCGGTCTCGGGACAGGAATGCCGTCTAATTCCTTTTGTATGGCGAAGGCTTCCGCATCCCCAATCCAGATCGGTAACTGCATTCCTGTCTCGGGATCCCTCAGGATGACGACCTGGTTGCCCGAGTCGTCTTCTACCAGCCGATAGACCCGCACGGGTATCACGAACGACCCTCCTCTCTCCTCATCCCACTGCAATTATAGGCGTCTAACGGCATTTTGGTAGCCCTCCCACGTCGTTGTCGCCGTATTCTCCCACGCAAACCGCTCGGCGCGGCATAGCGACTTCTCGGACAGCCGTGCCTTCAATTCCCGATCGGTCAGGACCCTTTCCAGTGCGTCGGCGAGCAAACTGGGACTTCTGACGGAGATGATGATTCCGGCGTCGCTGACCAGTTCCTTTAAGGCATCCGCATCACTGACCACAACCGGCGCACCGCATGCCATTGCCTCCAGCACTGGCAATCCGAAACCTTCATACAGCGACGGAAAGACGAAGACGTCGCAGGCACGGTAAAAGTCGGGAAGCCATCGGTCGTCCACATAGCCCGTGAAGGCGATTCTTTCTGCTGATTCGCCGGCACTCGCAATGATCTTTCTCTTTACCTCCTCGGGGCAACCGCCGACGAAAACGAGTCCCCCAATGCTGATCTTCCTCTTTGTCAACTCCCGAAAAGAGGATGCCAAAAGAACGGCGTTCTTCCTCGGGCGAAAGAAATTTACAGTCAAGATGAAGGAGTCGGGAACGGGGAAACGCGTTCGGAGCCGCTCTA
The DNA here is from genome assembly GCA_032161505.2 of Candidatus Caldisaccharidevorator sinensis. Lineage (GTDB taxonomy): Bacteria > Armatimonadota > Fervidibacteria > Fervidibacterales > Fervidibacteraceae > Caldisaccharidevorator > Caldisaccharidevorator sinensis. The sequence continues at coordinate 1,826,959 of JAVKTG010000002.1, read as the reverse complement.
TCGCTTGGCGACGGTCCCCTGGTCGGAATTCATCCCCAACACCGTATGGCGTGACGGTGATTTTTCTTTCCGGCACTTTGAAGCATCGGACCACGTCCCGGTGAGCGCTCTGCGAGGGGACGAAAACGATGCGGGACCTGTGAACGGAAAGCAGAGTCAAGGCGTTGGTGATGAGCCGGGTTCTGAAATCGGCGGGCTCAATGAAGAGTGCCGAGATGGCATCGTGGACCGTGACGACCGTGGGAACAGATGCCAGGGGTGGAACGATGTAATCGGCGTGGAACAGATCCACCTTCTCCTGCCTGAGGACCCGACCGATTTGGAAGAAGGTCCACCACCAGCCCGTCGGCGCTCCTACCTGCCTCCACTCAATCCGCGGATGGACGGGAATCGCCCGATCGGGCTGCCCGTAATGGTAATAGATCCGAATGTTAAGGTCCTCAGCGACCTTGACGATGTGGCGGATGAGGCAGACCGTGTAGGTGCGCATTCCAGTCCATCGGTAGACGATCGGGCGCCCATCGTAGCCGACAGTCAGACCAGACCTGGGCATTGGGTATCATAGAATATGATGGATCACAAAAGAGGATGGTCGGTCGGGCGCACCGCCCTCTGTCGTTCTTTCAGAAGACTGCGTCGGAAGGCAGTTTAATCAGTCGGCAGAGACGGCTGTCCCATAGATGCCGCCGCCTGCGCAGGAGCCGCCTGCCTCGTGGGTGCAGCCGGCGCCTGCTTTCTCCTCGCAGCTGGGTCCCGAACCGCACGACTCGTCCTTCTCGGTCCAGACACTGGGATCGTTGACTTCAAAAATCCCTTCCGTTCGGTGCACGCGGAAGGTCTTATCGGCACCATTGACACGGACACGAACGAAAACCTGCCCGTCTTTGGCTTTCAGCTTTTGAAGTTCAGTCCGTGCATCCGTTCCGGCTTTCCTCCTGAGATGGTCCTGAACAGCAAGCCAGGACATGGACATATCGCCGACCTCAGCCAGCTTGGCTTCCGCACCGCACCCTTGACCCGAGGCAGATACCGTCGGCTCACCGGTCGCAAGGAGCCGGTCGGTACCGATATATCGGTAGGCACCCCAGGCTGTCGCTCCAATGATTCCCAAGGCGACAATCGCCACGTAGACCCCACGATCGTTAATCCAGCGCCGTATCGCTTCCATCCATTGCCCCTCCTTTTGATGCCTTTTGCCGAGATGGTGTCCCACCACTCTCTCTTGCTGCCGTCACCATGATGAGCGAATTGGGTCTATGGGTGGATGTCTGGGCAGGTAGTTGGGGACTTCCGTGCCCTTCCAGACCCCCCATACACAACAATATCAACTACCCCCATTGATCTCAACGCAACCAGCCGACCAGGCAGTTCCCTCTGAAGCGGCAGACTGTTCCCGTGCTTACCGGCTTTGACCGCCGGGCGATGCCTGCTGCCCGCCGGCACCCGGTTGGCGGGGGGCGATGACTCCCGGCGCTCCGTATTTGCCCATCATAGCACCGGGCAACTGCTCGGGGCTCTCTTGAACCTTTTGGACACCCGTCCCACGCCAGAGGAGAAAACCTGCCAGGACAACGATCACGACGATGACCACGAGGGCGACCCAGGTCGGTATTTCACTTCTCATCGGCTCTCCCCTCTCCCTTCACTTTACCGTCCGCCACAGGTAGAAGGGGTCATTGGGCTTGTAACCATAAGTTGTCCGGAAGGTTTTGATATGCCCGTCAAGGAAAAGGATGTTGCCCCGATCGTTGTGATGTCGCTTGAGACCCTTTGTCCCCGGTCGCTGATTGGTGTTTGCCGGCCATTGGCATCCGCACCAGCCGAGCCCGCTCTCTTCAGGGTCAAAGCATTGACCGACCGTCGGCTCTGTGCTGCGCGGGTTAGGCCAGCACGGTAGGCGCCCGGCAACAACGCAATTGCTATCCATGATCCAAATAGTTTCTGCCGGCGCCGTCGCCATTGCCAGCTTAGTCCAGTTTCCTAATTCACCTCTGTCACCTTGACCGGGACAGCCGCCGCCACCACCTGCGTTATTGGATCCAAAGTGAGTCCAATTGTATCCGTAACCTCCCCAGAATCGGTGAATGTCATGGGAGCCGGAACCGGAACTGCAAGCCGCCCAGAAACCACGCCCACTACCGGCATCACCGAAGACGCGGAGGCCCCGCCAGCCAGTCGTGACAGAAGGATCCTCAAACATGTCCAGGTTTCTTACATAAGGTTGACTCAGCCACATCCACCAGTCCCGACAGGCTTTGATGGCGACGCGCTCGCATTCGGGTGACCCGAAGTTCTGGGTCCACATGGGCATAATTATCTCGTCGTAATCCTGCGTATACATATTCGCCGCCTGACCTATGTTCTTGAGATTGCTGGTGCAGACCGCCTGGCGCGCCTTCTCCCGTGCCTGGCTGAAAACGGGAAACAGAATTGCCGCCAGGATCGCAATGATCGCTATAACGACGAGAAGCTCTATTAGCGTAAATCCCCTTTTCATCTGCGCTCCCTCCCCTTCGCGCTTTTTGCTACCCGTTCTTACAAACCGTCACGGGACGCACGTAACTTTCTCCCTTTCTGGCGGTCGCTCACCCCCTTTCAAGAGAAGGAAGGGACCAGCTGCAGGGCTGGTCCCTGAGATCACTCCTTTATCGTCCGCCCGGGCTCGGCTGAGGAGCCGGCGCCTGCCCAGCCTGCCCCGGCGCACCCGTTCCTAATGCTGGTCCGATCCGCCCGATGGGAGCCTCAGGAGGTGGCGCCATCCCTTCCTGAACTTTGGGCTGACGTAAGTAGAAAATTCCGGCAACGATGAGAATGACGACGATGACGGCTACGACCCCAACCCACAGGGGAATTTCTTTGCTCATTCTGATACCCCCTCTTAGGTCACAGATGGCTCCTCAACAGTTCTCTCCCCAAGAGCCCGACTCGGTCGGCGGGGTGCTGTAGTGCCCCCACAGTTCTTCGCCCAACCGCTTGTTGTAGAGAGGTCCGCTCCCTGGGATGCTGGCGTCCGGGTCCCAAGGGACATTCCGAGCACTCCGCGGATCCCACTGGACCGGATACCATTTGGCGTGCCCATCCGCAAAGGTCATAATACCGCCCCGCAAGTGCACCCGGCTCACATGCCACTGGGTCGCCCATAGGCAGGCGGTCGTGAACAGGTCCAGGAAGTTGGGATTGTCGGCTCCGCCCCGAGGATGAGCACTGACCCCGCATTGCAGGTCCTGCCATGAGGCGAAGTCGCTCCCTTCCGTAAATCCGCCGTCCGGGTTCACCCATCCGGCGCACCACTCAGGGTTGGGCTTAGAATCACCGATAGCAATGGCACGGGACGGCGCGCCAAATTCAGCCATCACCCGGGTCTTGCCCCGGCAACCTGCGAAGTGACCCCACTGGAAACCGTAACCTCTCCAGCGAACGAACGGAGTCAATTCCTCGCCGCCAAAGGGGTGAACCGGTCTGTCGCCCATTTTCGCTCCCGATTTAGACGGGCACTTGAACATCTCCCAACTTTTGATGTAAGGGTGCAGATTGTTGAACCAGTAGCCCAGCGCCCAAGCGCCAGGACCATAGTTTACACTTTGCGAGGTTCCCTGCTTATTGTTGTAGAACCACGGAAACCTCTCATCATAGTCCTGAGCGTATTGAAGAAAAGCCAGTCCGATCTGCTTCTGATTGGAAAGGCAAGCCGCCTGGCGCGCCTTCTCCCGAGCCTGGCTGAAGACCGGGAACAGAACAGCCGCAAGGATCGCGATAATGGCGATGACGACGAGAAGCTCAATGAGGGTAAACCCTCTGCGCGACGCCCGATACTTAGTGAGACAACCCGTCCTCATCTCTAACGCCTCCTTCCTCAAGAGATCTCGAGCCGCTTCATTTGTTAATTATATATCGCGAGCGCCGCCTCGTCAATAGCCCCTTCAGAAAGAAAAGATCGTATGACCTCTTACACCAAGGATGAGATCCACAAGAACCCAGAAACCGGCGCAGAAAAATTCACCGAAGATGAGACCAACAAAAGGGTTGACCAGCCGGCGATAGAAGCGTCCACCTCCATAGTGGACGACGAAGGCTTTTACCAGCCAGCCGATCAGGATCGGAAACCAGAAATTGATCATCGGCCAGGAAGCCCCCATCAGGTAGCCGACAGGCGCCAGAGGGAACCAGACGAACTGACGATGGAGATAGACCAAAACAGCCATCGATGTTGCACCGACCAGGAGGATTCCTAGGGCTTTCGGGTTGGGCGGTTCCCCAGCTGTTATCAGGTGTGCCGTCCAAGTGCAATAAAGATCACGAGTATAGTAGGTTGTGAACCACTGATGCAGATTGTGACCGCCATACCGATACATCAAAAAGATATAGGAAGGGCAAGAGACCAGCATAGCTGTTGTGGCGGAAACGAACAAGGCTGCAAGCAGCCTGCGGCGGGACAAGGCAACTTCATCACCGAGACGAAGTCCCTGCAGAACCGAAGGCATCAAGGGGCTTCTGTTGTCCAGCATCAAGAGGTGGTCAAAAAGGACGAGAATCGGTAGATGTCTGCTTCCCAGCCGCTCCGAGCCAAAAAGAGCCAATAAGATGTTGATCGGACGGAAGGGATGTTGCACATAGAGCATCCCTGCCTCACAAACGAGCCGAACGGCGATGATGTGCAAAAGGTAAAAGAGGAGAAACAGGATCGCCGTCCTCAAAAGACCGCCTCCCGCCGCCCACCCCCACAAGCAGGTGATAACAAAGCCAGCGAGAAATCCCAAAGCGATCTGAAGGACGGTCAGGTCTTCTAAATGAGGGTCTGAAGATTTCTGTCTGCGCCAATGACCGACAGCGACGGCGAGGACATAGAAAGAATACAAGAGAATCCCACCGATCATCTGGTGAGCGACAAAATCGCGGACGGGATAGGCTTGGACATTTTTGACTGGAATCCCAAGCCAATCGAACAGAACTTGCTGGGTGACAAAGAAAAAATAGAAGAAGACAAGGCTGAAAGAGAGATGGACTGGCTGAAGGAAGGAAAGACCGATGATGCTGAAAGGTATGCGAATCCACAACGGCTGGACTGCCGACCAAGGTCGCCGGGACAGGTAAGGATCTAGAGAGATCAGATGAACATTGACTGTCGGTAGCCAAGGGTAGAGGCGATGGAGACCGTTGAGGCTGTGAATGGAGAAAGCTAAGAGCGCCGTCAGCCGGACCAGCGGATCGTAAAAGAAGCGCCGGGTCGGATCGTCGCCCGTTTCGGTCATCCGCAGCGGCAGGTGGACAAGGGGAAAGACGAGCCGCTCTTTCTCTACCCAGGGACCTCTTAAAAAAGCGCTGAGGCTGAAGAAGACGAGAGAGACGCTAATCGCCAGGACGGTCCACCAGAAGAGAGGCGTTATCCAATCGGCCCAAGGTATCGGAACGCCCTTAGGCAGACCTTGGTAGAGCCAGATAAAGGTCTCAGGCCTTTGCGGGTGCAACCAAGAGGGGAGGCGGGGTTGAAGGATTTGCGCCCATCGGTTTTCTGGGGTGGCGAAGTAAAAGGGTCCAGCGATGTAAGGGATTAAGAGACCCGTCCAGCCAAACGACGGAATCCCAGAGGAAACGAGAGCCAGGGAGTAGACGACGAGACAGTCAGTGCGGTCCCACTTTACTGCCGATCTTCCCAGAGCGCCTTTTATCAGTAGCGTCGTGCACAAGACGAAGAAAGCGCTGATGGGGAAGGAAGTCAGCCCGATCCAAGTCCCCTGCATCACCAGGTCACTATAGGGGGTGAAGAGGGCGAGAAGGACCGATGCGGTGAGCCCTAAGGCGACAGACGGTCCGGATGGCGAACGAGGAACGCTGCGGACAATCTGGGTGTCAGACCGAGGACGGGTGCCCCCTGGCATACATCAAATAGGCAGTCGGCGCCTGCCCCGACGAGGCGCTCTTAAGAGGGTGCCGGTTTGCTGGTGACGGTCAGGGTCGGTAGGGGAAGATCTCAATGTCCTCAGGCTGACCCTGAAGAGCCTTTACCATTCGCTCGTCGGTCAACTGAATCTGTGGCTGAAGACGACCTTCTGCCAGATCTTTGAGTGCGAGAGTGACAGGGTTTGTCTCGTCGCCCCTCGCCGCCCTGTCTGGGTCTAGAACGATCTGCTTTGCCCGCTCGGCGATAATCAGGGTCAGGAGATATTTGTTTTGCAGGTGGGACGAAAGCCGAGAGAGTTGGAGTGGAAGGTCGTTGAGTTCCTCTGGTCTCAACGCCTCTTCGATCGGTCTTTCCGTTTCCAAAAGCCGGCACCCCCGAAAGGGAGCGACCGCCCTGCCGGGCGGTCGCCTCGGTGTTAAGGTTTCTCCTCTTTCTCTTCAGGCTTCTCGGTAATAACCGCCTCTGTGTTGAGAATCAGGGTCGCCATACTGACGGCGTTCTCCAACGCCGTTCGGACGACCTTAAGAGGGTCCAAAATACCGGCAGCCATCATATCGGTGATCTGTCCGGAGATGGCGTCAAAACCGACCGTCGTCTTCTCCTGCCGGCGGACCTCCTCTACGACCAACGATCCGTCTCTCCCCACATTCTCGGCGATCTGGCGCATCGGCTCTTCAAGCGCCCGCTTAACGATACGGAAGCCGATGCGCGCGTCCTCTGGAAAGTCGTCGGGCTCCTTCAGCCGATCCAGAACGTGGACCAGAGCGGTGCCGCCTCCGGGCAAAATTCCCTCCTCCACCGCTGCCCGGGTCGCGTTGAGGGCGTCCTCAAAGCGATGCTTTCGCTCTTTCAGTTCTGTTTCCGTAGGGGCTCCGACTTTGATGACAGCAACCCCTCCGGCTAACTTCGCCAGCCTCTCTTCCAGTTTCTCCCTATCGTAGTCACTTTCTGTCTCTTCAACCTGCCTGCGGATCTGCTGAATCCGGGCAGCGATGTCCTCCTTCTTGCCCCCTCCCTCAATAATCGTCGTCTTCTCCTTCTCAACGATGACCTTTCGGGCAGTTCCCAGATCGGACAGTTCAATGTTCTCAGGCTTGACACCCAAATCCTCACTGAAGAACTTGCCGCCCGTCAGGATGGCGATATCCTGCAAAATGGCTTTCCGCCGTTCACCGAAGGCGGGCGCTTTAACCGCTACTGCCTGAAGGACGCCCCTCAATTTGTTGACTACAAGGGTCGCCAATGCGTCGCCTTCCACATTCTCAGCGATGATCAGAAGGGGACGACCGCTCCGAGCCACTTTCTCCAGCAGAGGGACCAATTCCAGTGCAGAGGTCAACTTCTTCTCGTGGACCAGGATCAGAGGATCCTCCAGAAACGCCTGCATCGTCTCCGTATTGGTCACCATATAAGGTGAAATGTAACCTCTGTCAAACTGCATCCCCTCAACGACCTCAACGGTCGTTTTGGTCCCCTTTCCCTCCTCAACGGTTATGACGCCGTCTTTGCCGACCTTGTCCATGGCTTCAGCAATCATCTGACCGATCTCCGGGTCATTACCGGCAACGGTTGCCACGTGCTGGGTCTCTTCCTTGCTGGTCACGGGCACAGACCGGTCCTTCAGCTCCTTCACCGCCTGCTTGAGGGCTTCTTCCATACCTCTCTTGAGGAAGACGGCATTGACCCCTCCTGCAACGGCTCGGAGCCCATCCTTCATCATCGCCGCCGTCAGCAAGATAGCCGTCGTCGTTCCGTCTCCAGCGACATCGTTGGTCTTGCTGGCTACCTCCCGCATCAGGCGGGCTCCCAAGTCCTCATATTTGTCCTCCAGTTCAATCTCCTTGGCAACAGTGACCCCGTCTTTTGTGACCAGGGGAGACCCCCACTTACGATCCAAAACGACCGACCGTCCCTTCGGTCCCAGGGTCGGTGCCACAGCATTGGCTACCTTGAAAGCCCCTGTTGCAATTCCCCGCCGGGCTCTCTCCCGGAATAGCAACTGTTTCGCAGCCACTGTCTGTCACCTCCCGTTTCTTTCTCTTTCAGTCCTCAAGAACAGCGTAAATATCGTCCACGCTCAGTAGGACATAACGCACGCCGTCCCTCTTAATTTCCGTACCCGCATACTTGCTGTAAATGACTTTCTGACCGGGTTGGACCCCTAATTCGGAGAAGGAAATGATCCGACCGTCCTTCAGTTCCTTGCCTTGCCCGACGGCAATGACTTCGCCCCGTGACGGCTTTTCCTTCGCAGTGTCGGGCAAGTAAATACCTCCTTCCGTCTTTTCCTCTTCCTCCACGACCTTCACAAGGACCTTATCCCTCAACGGTCGGACGCCACTCATAGTTCATCTCCCTCCTTCGCTCAACTTTTTTGTCCCCCTATGGACTCCCTGCGGTATCTGTATTTTAGCCCGACTGATCTCCGCTGTAAAGAGGACTAAAGTCCCAGCCGATCGGCGATTCCCGTTAAGGCACGCAACAAGTGCCCGATGTGCTCTTCCAAGGGAACGCCCAGTTCCCGGGCACCTTCAGCTATCTCCTCCCGATTGACCTTACGGGCAAAGGATTTGTCCTTCATCTTCTTCAATACGGTCTCGGTCTTCACTTCTTCCAGTTTGCGATGGGGCATCACCAAAGCGCAGGCGATCAAAAATCCCGCTAACTCGTCGCAGGCAAAGAGAGCCTTCGCCATCCCAGTGTCCCGGGGCACCCCGGTCCACGATGCATGCCCCAGGATCGCCCGCACGCTCTCTTCATCTAATCCCCTCTGGCGGAGATAGTTCGCCCCGACCTGGGGATGTTCCGGAGGGTCGGGATGCCTCTCATAGTCCAGGTCGTGCAGCAGTCCGACCAGACCCCATTTCTCTTCGTCTTCTCCCAACAGGCGAGCATAGTATCGCATCCCCGCCTCTACGGCGAGAAGATGCTTCCTCAAGTTGTCGTTCTGGATCCACTCACAAACGATTTGCCACCCTTCTTCTCTCGTCACTTTCCCTTCGTCCCTTCTTGCGGTCTGATTAATTTGCCATTGAAATGTGCCGAGTGTTTATAAGGGGGAGGGTCACCGGCCCCCAGACGGTCCATCGGTGCCCATCAGTCCGCCCCGCCAGATGACGGCGAACACCTGCAGGGGAAGAGCCGGTCTTTTCAATTACCGGCGGTCATACCGTCGCAGTTCCACCCGGCAAACGGGGCAGACGACGCGCGGACCCCTGTAGAGCGCCCGGCAGCGAGGGCACTCCTTGAATCCGTGCCGTCTCTTCCACTGGCTGACCTTGAAAAACTGAGTGAGAACGGAGGCGACCTGGTATCTCAACTGGGGATCTTTGATCGGCTCGATGGTCTTTTCAATCAACGACTTTTCCCGCGCCGAAAGAACGATGCGCTCGACCTCCCGTTCCAGTTTCCTTTCGGGAGGGAGTTTCTCCTCCGGGATGGAGCCCAGCCGAATCCGAATGTCGTCGGGACCGAATTGGGTGAGTTCCCGAATCCGCCGGCTCAGCTCTGCCTTGCGGAACTGAAGTTCGTTGGCTACCGACGGATTAGTTACAACGATAGTAACGACACCATCTTTGACATGACGGACCTGGGAAACCCTGTAAAGTTGCTCACCTACGATCTGGCGCCATTTAACCCTCAACACATCTTTGAGAATCTCTGGCTTAGCCAGCCGACCGACCATCTGTTCTAAGACAGCCCGGATCGGCTCCACTTCATAACCTCCATTTCAACGGCGGATGTGTCACCCCCTTGCTCCCCGGTCCTTTTCCTCGTCCCCTGCCTCACCGATATAGTATGGCATACCCCTTGTTAAGAAATGCTGAAATGGCGCGGTTGGTTTAGCGGGCTTTCTTCTCCAGAAGGGACAAAACCTCTTTTACCCTTTCCGCCCGTCTTTTCTGAAATTCGCTGGCAGGGGAATCCTTATCCACCCTTGTTGATAATGGGTTAATATCCCGGAGCCGAGATGGGTCGAACTGGCGAAACCCTCCGCCTCGGCCTGCGCCTCCAGAGCCGGGACCGCCACCCGGACCGCCGGGACTGCCCGGACCACCAGGTCCTCCGGGACGCCCGCCACCTGCCCTCATCCGGGGTAATTGAATGCGGTCCAACGCAGCCAACTGGTCGGGGCGGAGAACGGCTTTGATTTCCTTAAGAATCTTTTTCGCCAGGTCTTGGGTCAGTTTCTCTTGCGCTGTAAGGGGCTTGAACAGCTCTAACAGTTTCTTTGCCTGCTCCTTGGTCAGGGCGGTGGAACCGCCTTTTTTCTCCAATTCTCCGATCTTTCGGAAGGTCTCGCCGACCTGCAACTGGAACTTATTTTCCTCAAGGAACCGCTGCCACTGAGCCATCATCTGGGGCGAGGGTCCCTGTCCTACCGGCGGCTGCGCAACTGCAAGGGAAGTTCCCAAGACGAAAGCGACGGCAAAGAGACGCATCGCAAGCACCTCCCTGTGTCGGTCTATTACTCGTAACGGAGAGCCTCGACGGGCTCCAGCATCGCTGCTTTTCGGGCGGGATAGTAGCCAAAAAAGATTCCGACCGAAGCGGAGAAGAGAAAAGCGACGACGACAGCCAAAGGCGTGATGAGCATCGTCCAGCCCGTCAGCGCTCCGACCACATAGGAAGCGCCAAACCCCAAGGCGATGCCCAGGATACCACCGAAGACGCTCAGGGTGACGGCTTCGAGAAGAAACTGCAACTGGATGTCGGAAGATCGTGCCCCGACCGCCTTGCGGATGCCGATCTCCCTTGTCCGCTCGGCAACGGAAACGAGCATGATGTTCATAATTCCGATCCCGCCGACAACCAGAGAGACCCCCGCAATGCTGAGAGCGAGAACGGTGAAGAGCCAGGACGATTGTTCTGCCAATTGCTCCCATTCGGCTTGTGCCCTCAGGATGAAGTCGTTCTCCTTGCTGGGTGGCAGGCGGTGGGCTTTGCGAAGGATCCTCTCGATCTCTTGCATCCCCGCAACGACCAGATCGTTCCGAACGATCTGAACGCTAATGCCAGACAAGTAGTCGGTGCCGAACAGCCGATACATCGCCGTCCGGAGGGGCACCATAATCATATCGTCGTAGTCAATCCATCCGGTGGCTCCCTTTTTGGCGAGAACGCCGATGACCTGGAATGGAACGCCGTTGATTCGTATCGTCTTGCCGACGGGATTGGCTTCTGCACCAAAAAGGCTGGTGACGACGGTCTGACCGAGGACCGCCACCCGGAGCATCGCCTGATCCTCTTTATCGGTGAAAAAGCGCCCCCTTTCTACCCGAAACGCCCTCAAAGCCGGATAGTTGGCAGTGACCCCTGAAACAAAAGTGCCCGTGTTCTTGCCTCTGTAGACCGCTTGAACGGTTCTGCGGACCTCACCGCAAGCATCCACAATAAGACCGTTGCTGTTCTTTTTGACGGCTTCTAAGTCGGAAGGAACCAGGCTCTGAACCGAGCCGATCCCAGCCCAAACAGCCCCCCGTCGGCGCTGACCAGGGAAGACCTGCACGATGTTGGCACCCATTTGCTGGATCATTTCCAATTGTCTTTGGCGGGCACCTTGAACAATGGCGAAGACAGCGATGATGTCGGCGACTCCGATCAGGACCCCTAAGGTCGTCAGGGCAGACCGGAGTTTGTTGGCAAAGATGCTCGTCCAGGCGACCCGAAGCATCTCAAGGACCAGCATTCCTCTCTCCCCCCTTCACAATGTCGCCAGCACCGCTCGGGCGTCCAATCGGTCGGTCACCGGTTGATCGGCGACGACCCGTCCGTCGCGGAACCGCACGATTCGCTCACAGTGCCGTGCAATGTCCGGCTCATGGGTGACCAAGACAATGGTCCGACCGTCTCTGTGGAGGTCCTGAAACAGAGCCATGATCTCTTCACCCGTGCGCGTGTCCAGGTTACCGGTCGGTTCGTCGCTAAGGATTAAGATCGGATCGTTGCAGAGCGCCCGAGCGATGGCAACCCTTTGTTGCTCCCCTCCGGACAGTTGGGTCGGATAGTGATGCATCCGGTCCGCCAGTCCGACCCGTTCCAGGTAGTATTGAGCCCGACTCAACCGCTCCCGCCTGGGAACTCCCGCGTAGGTCATAGGAAGCATCACGTTTTCCAGCGCTGTCATTCTCGGAAGTAGGTTGTACGTCTGAAAGACGAACCCAATCTGTCGGTTGCGAATTTCCGCCAATTCGTCGTCGTCCAGTCGGCTGACTTCCACGCCGTTTAGGCAGTAGGTTCCGCTCGTCGGCTTATCCAAGCAGCCCAGCAGGTGCATAAAGGTGCTTTTGCCAGAACCCGAAGGTCCCATAATGGCGACGAATTGACCCCTCATGACCCTCAGGCTGGCGCCCCGAACGGCAGGAATGACGACCTCGCCGATTATGTAGTCCTTTCTTAAGTCAACGGCTTCAATAAGCGGGACATCGGAGGATGAATGGAGAGAGACGGCACGATTCTTCATCGGCCCATCAAACCCCTCACTCCCCACATCGGGTTACGCGACCGCCCCTGCGCCGCTTCCGGCGGCTGGATCGCTTCGGGAAGAGCGTAGGTGGTGATAACCTCTTCCCCTTCCCTCAGCCCGCTCTTTATCACCGTCAGACTTGTGCCCTGCAGACCGATTTCAACATACCGCCGGACCAGCTTTCCGTCGGGATTCTGGTTTTCCAAAAGTTCTACAAAGTAACGACCGTTTTCGTCCTCTTTGACCGCTTCATTGGGCACAGCAAGGGCGTTTTCGACTCTCTCCACGCTGAACTGGCAAGTAGCGCTCATCCCCGGCTTCAGTCTTTGGTCAGGATTGAGAATCTCCACCCATGCGTGGACATAGACCACATTCTGCTCCTCCGTCGTCCGTGGATCGACCCTGATGACTTTTCCTTCAAAGATCTCGGAAGGGAGGGCATCAACGGTGATGTCCGCCTGCTGATTGGGCCAAACATTAGCGATATCAGCCTCTGCCACCTCCGCATCAACGAAGACGCGACTCATATCGGCGAGGCGAACGATGGTCGTGCCTTGACTGAAGACAGACATCCCCGAGCTAATGACTGTGCCCTCTTCAACCAGTTTCTCCAGGATAACCCCATCACGGGGAGCACGGATGACGGTATCAGCCAGTTGGATCCTGGCATTGCGCAGCTGGGCAGCAGCCCTTTGGACTTGAGCCCGAGCCGACTCAATATCGGCTTGTCGGAGTTGAACTTGGCGGGCGTTGACCAGCGCCTGCCGATAGGCAGCTTCCGCCTGGGCGACGGCGGCTTGGGCTGCTTTCACTTCTGCTCGCCTCTGCTGCACAAGCGACTGCTGGGCTTTGGCTGCCTCCACTTCCGCTTCTGCCTGGCGCAGAGCCGCCTCGGCAGCCTCGACCTCCTGCTGGCGGAGCCGATCCTGAATCTGATTGGCTAAAGCCGAATCCAGGTTGGCTTTGCTCTGCGCCACCTGTCCTTCTGCCTCGCGTATGCGGGCTTCCAATTCGGCTTCTACTGTCCTCAGTTTCTCCGCAGCGGCGGCGAACTCTGCCTTCGCCGACTCATATTGGGCTCTCGCCTGGTCTACCTGACTCTGGGGAACGAACCCCTTCTCCAGGAGAGCCGTTAGACGGTTCAGGTTTTTTTCGGCGGTCTCCAATTGGGCTTTTGCCGAGTCGTAGGCAGCTTGCGCCTGAGCCCTCTGCTGGAGGGCGATGGCTTCCTTCAGTTGTCTGAGGGTCTCCAAGCTCCGACGGTAGTTCGCCTCCGCCTGCTCAATTGCCGCTCGGGTCAGCGCCGGCTGGTTCTCCGCCTGCGCCTTCGCCTGAAGGTAACGGGAACGGGCACTCTCAACCCCTGCCTCTGCCCTCCGAATCTGAGCGTTGGTCTGTTGCTCTTGGGCTAACAGGGCTGCCTGAGCCTGGGCAAGGCGAGACCGCGCCGCTCCCAGCGCCTGACGCGCCTCCTCTATTTGAGCGGGGCTTGTTTGCTTCTGCATCTCCAGACTGATGAGCGCCTGTTGGACCCGTGCCATAGCTGCCGACAGGTCCGCTTCCCCCTGATTCACCGTCGTCATCACATCTGTCGGGTCAATCCGGCAGATCAGTTGACCCCTTTTAACGAAGTCGCCCACCTCCACAGCCATTTCCACGACTTTTCCTGCAGCTTTCGACTTGACTTCTACGATCTTGTAAGGCTGAATCGTCCCGCTGGCGGATATGGTCAGCGTCACCGTCGTCCTTTCAACGGGCGCCGTTGCAATAAAGGGCTGGTTCTCTTGCTGCCCCCTGTAGCGACGGTAGTACCAGTAGCCACTGCTGGCGACAGCCAGGAGGATGAGCCAATACCACCGTCTCCATCGCAGGAAACGCCTCATGTATGAGTCACCCCGCCCTTTCCGACTCTATTTGACGCAGTCCCTCAACTTCGGTTCAGACACTCCCCTTCTGAAATTATGGCGGATAGACTTGTACGGACGAAAACTTCCTCCGTCAAATTCATTAGTCGCAAGCAGATGGGGCAAGGAGAGAAAAGGGATGAAGAGAATTATTGTTTTCGTCTTAACCCTGACGGCCGTCGGATGCATAGCGGCACAGAATCCCCAAAAATACCGCCTCAGCGAGTGTGTTGCCCTTGCTTGGTCCCAGAACCCTCAACTGGCGATAGCAGAGAGGTCGGTCAGGGCGGCGGAGCAGAGGGTTGTGTCCGCAAGGGCAGGACTGATGCCTCAGTTGAATCTCACCCATCAATTTCGGCGTTACCTGTCCACGAGAGCCAATTTTCAGTTAGGCGTCTTCAGTGTCAGCCAGGCTGCTGCCGACTTCAGGGAAGCGTCCCTGACATGGAGCCAGACGCTCTTTGACACTTTCCGTACGCCTCTTCAAGTCAGGAGTTCACAAGCCCAGGTCCGCCAGTTGACCTACAGTTTGGAAAGGACGAAGGCGGACTTGGCTCTTCAAGTGACCCAACAGTATTTTGAAGTGCTCCGAGCCCGTTCCCTGGTAAGGCTGAACGAACGGGTTTTGGAAAGAGCGAAACGGCTTTTGGAAGCGACCCAGGCGGCTTATCAGGCGGGGACCGCTGCCCGTTTGGATGTCTTGCGGGCCCAGGTTTCGGTCAAGTCCGCCGAGGTAGACCTTTTGGCGGCCCAGAATCAGGAACGGGTCGCTCTCTTAACCCTGGCGAATCTTCTGAGCCTACGACCGGATGAGCCCTTCGATGTAGAAGAAGCGTCGGCGCCTCCGATAGCGCCATCGGATCTGGAAGAATGCCTGGCACGAGCCGTGCGCGACCGGCCCGAGGTTAAAGAAGCCGCGTGGCAGAAGGAAGGGGCTACCGCCGTAAGACGCCTCGCCCGGTTGGAGACCTTCCCCTCCCTTGATGTGACGGGCAACTACAACCTTTTTCCTTTAACGACGAGGCGATCCGGACCCAGTAAAGTCCGAAGGGAATGGTCGGCGGGCTTCATTATCAGTTATCCGATCTTTGATGGGGGGAGAGTGCGGGCGCAACTAAAGGAAGCCGAGTTGGCGGAAGAGCAGGCAGACCTTCAGTTCACCCGGACCCTGGACAATATTAGGCTGCAGGTCCAGCAGAGTTTCTTTACTTACCAGAACGCCCGCCAGAGACTGGACGGGGCAACGGAAACGGTCAAGGAGGCGGAGGAGACCGCCCGGCTGACCGAGGAAGCCTATCGCGCCGGAGCGGCAAGCATTTTGGATGTTCTCAATGCTCAGGTTTCCCTCGCCCAGGCAGAGACCCAGTTGGTTCAAGCCCAGCACGACCTCAGCAGAGCAGCCTACCAACTCCTTCACTCTATGGGCGCTCTGGTGCCTCTGTTCGTTTCAGAGCAGGCTCCCCCTGTCGGCAGCCAGGATCGCAAGGGCGTTCAGCAGGCTATCTTTGTGAAGGGAAAGGGGAACCCCCTGATCGGGCTCCCGAACGGAACGGCGCCGGACGATCAGCCACGAAGGATCGCCGACCCGTAAAACGGCTTCCTCATACTGCCCCCTTATCGCTGGAATCCGGAACAGCGCCTTTCCACCCTCTAGGTCCGTCTCAATGCATGAATAGGGACCGTGGATGCACCGCAGGGCATCTACCACAGTCCCAAGCAGCTTTTCCAACTGAGGACTTTTTTCCTTCCAGAAGATTGCCAGCCTTTCAACATTAGTCAAAAAGTCTTGCGTTTCCGAAGCGACCTCTATAGTCTCTTCCTTTTGGAAATCGGCACCGTTAGTGTTGCTGCGCCGTATCGTGCACCAGAGATCCCTACTTTTCCGATAAGTCTCGGCGGACACGATTCACCTCCCTTATTTAAAGGATTTCCTCTTGCACTCTATCTTCCGACCAAACGGTCACCCGAATTCTCTTTCCCTCTTTGACAGTCTCAAGATGCACGGGTCGGTGCCAGAGGGAGTGTATCCTCTTTAACGTCTCTATGGCATAATCCCACCGAAGGTCTACTCCTTCGTGCTGGTGCCATAGATAAAGTTCCGATCGGTTTTTGTAGTTTCCGTCTGTTATCGATATGATCGGGTGACCGTTGTTGGTCAGTAAGAAAACCAATTTCTCCTTTATCTTTTGCCAGTCCCTGCTTTCAATTTCGTACGTTCCTGTCATTTGATTTAAGCGAAAGGTGAATAACTTCTGCTTTCTGGCAAACTCCTCAGTCAGAAAGGCATCAATGAAGGTGACGTCGTTATAGATGGCGCGCACTTCAAACAGTTTCTCGATTCCCTTTCCCAGGCCCGTATCCCAGCGCTCTTTGAGAGCCAGGTCCGTGCACGATTCATATTCTTTTCCGAACCGCCCTTTATCCCACCTCTGTTTAATGTCTTCAAGAAGGGCAAGACCCAGTCGGTAAGGGTTTAGGAAACCGGCACCCGAGGATGTGACCGCTGAGTGTCT
This sequence comes from Candidatus Caldisaccharidevorator sinensis, assembly GCA_032161505.2. Classification (GTDB taxonomy): domain Bacteria; phylum Armatimonadota; class Fervidibacteria; order Fervidibacterales; family Fervidibacteraceae; genus Caldisaccharidevorator; species Caldisaccharidevorator sinensis. The sequence goes on along the minus strand of JAVKTG010000002.1, from coordinate 1,810,177 downwards.
ATCGGCGTAATCAATGATTTCACTGTCATCCAGAACCCGCTTCGTCAAAATTTCCCTGTGCCAGAAAGTCGCCCAGCCTTCGTTGAGGATCTTGGTTGCCTGCAGCGGCGCAAAATAGTAAGCTTCTTCCCGGACGATGGAGACGACTTCCCTCTGCCAGTCATCCAACGGTGCATTTTCTATGAGAAACTGAAGAACATCCCGTTCCGGTCGGGGAGGAAAGGATCGGGCTTTCCCCTTCTTCTTCTGCCTCAGTTCCTTGATCTCCTCCAGAAACTCAGGAGGGTTCACCCATCTATCCAGATAGGGCTTGCTCGGAATGCGGGGGACCTGAACGAACTGAAGGTCAGACGCGTCCTCTCCATCTTCCCTGGTCCGGCGGATGTATAAGGAGTGATAATCTATTAGATCTTTGATGCTCAGGACGGTGTCCAGAAACGATTCTACCGTCTCGGGACCAAATTGGTCCATCATTCTCTCAATCCTAATAGCATGATTTGCCATCTCATCAAGTATTTTCCCTTTTACTACAGCAACCCACTGATTATTTTTGAAGAAATCGCAATGAGCGCATACGTGAGCAATAACCATTTTGGTCTCCACGAGACTATTGCTGGACAAAATGTAAGCGTAGCAGGGATCGTTGTTGATGACCATTTCATAAATCGTCTCAAGGCCATAGGCGTGCGTTCTGCGCGCAGATTCGTAATTCATTCCGAAACGCCAGTGGGGGTAACGAACGGGGAAGCCCTCGTAAGCAGCCAGTTCATTCATCTTCTTATATGTAACGATTTCAAAATACACCCGGTCAAAGTCCAACCCAAACTCCAACGCTACTCTCTCTATCTCTCTTTGGATTTGTGATAGCCGAACGGGTGTCATCATTTCCGCATAGTCCCCCTACGGTCCACTATTAGCGGAGATCTACTTCGTCTGGTTTTCCGTCTTCCCTTTTACCGAGGAGGTCCTTTATTGCGTCAAGAATGTCATCTTCGGAAACGATGTGAGTCGTGCGGACGTTGGTTCGGTCCTTGACGGCATCCCTCAACTGTCTTATGAACCGTCCGGTGCCCCAGGGACTCTGAACCTGACCGTAGCCGAACAAGTTTAATTGGGGAACCAATCGTTGTTCTAGAATTTCCAAAGCTATCCGGTCGTCTTCCTCCCAGTTGTCACCATCAGTAAAATGAAAAGCGAAAAGGTTCCAGTCGTCGGATCCGTAGTCCGCTGTAATGATTCGATCGCAAAGGGCGTAAGCGGAGGAAATTTTTGTCCCGCCGCTCTCCTTTATCCTGTAAAAAAATTCGGGGCGAACCTCTCGAGCGACAGCATCGTGGACGATATACCGATGCTCCACGCCCTTGTACTGTTTGCGAATCCATTGGTCAATCCAGAAGGCTGTCGTGCGCACCAGTTCCTTCTGCCGATCCCCCATACTGCCGGACACATCCAGGATGAAGAAGAGAGCTGCTTTGCTTTCGGGCAGCGAAGTCGGAACGGGTGCGCGATATCGGAAGTCCCGGCGAACAGGCGTCACCTTAGGATCCTGATAGTCGTACGTTCCTGAAATCAGTTGCCTTTTGAGGGCTTCCCGGTAGGTGCGCCTCATGTGCCTGAGGCACTCAGGTCCGACTCTCCGGATCGAGCGGTAACGGTAATAAACGGCCTCAAGGGTGCCGGCTGACTTGGGCTTTAGCGAGGGGAGTTCCAGTTCTTCTCCGAGAAGGTCGACCATCTCTTCTAAAGTTACCTCTACCTCTATCGTGTGCCATCCGGGACCAAAGCCGGGACCCGTTCTCGCACCCTCCCCGTTCCCTTCGGTCCACAACAAATCCCCTTCCTCACCCTCCCCCTGCCCGACTCCACCGACCTTATCCCATCGGTAGGTAAAATGGGGAAGTTCAATCTGAGGGATCGGTATCGTCACGACCGTGCGACCTTGCCGACCAATGATCTGACGGTTCGCAATGAATTGGCGCAAATTTTGTCTGATCTTCCCGCGGACGATGTCCCGAAACCTTGCCCAGTCCCTTTCTATTCTGGCTGCCATTGTCTCACTGCCCCTGACGCGTTTGGTGAAGAAAGAACCTGCCCCTCAGATCCCTCTAACACTGGACGATCGCCGGCATCGGTCGAACCGGGAGATTGTGACGGTTCCCGAGACGGTCCCTTCAGCTGCCCTGGCACAACCGATAGATCTTGACAGTGGAAGAAAGGACGATTATCTCTTTGCCTCCTCTCTCTCCTTGATATCGCCTCTGGCAAAAATGCTGGCGACGTAGGTAAGGATGTCCGTGGCACAAGTGTCGCAGTATCCGTAATCCCGTATCAGGCGGGTTTTGATCACATCGACTTTCTCTTGGGTCTCCCGGTCCATTGCCCCCGTTATTAAAGCACCCAGTCGGATGGAGTCTTTCTGGTCCTCAAAGAGTTTCAATTCCAGTGCCCGCAGGAGCCTCTCGTTGCTCTTATAGTCAAAAGTCTTCCCTTCCAGAGCCAAACTGGCGATGTAGTTCATTATCTCTCTTCTAAAGTCGTCCTTCCGAGACAGGGGAATGTCAATCTTCTCTTCGATGGACCTCATCAGTCTCTCGTCAGGTTCCTCCGGCTCTCCTGTCAGTCTGTTTCGTACTTTCTCCCCTCTGACATATGCTTTGACATTTTCAATGTAGTTCTGAAAGACCCGCTTGAGGGCTTCCTCATCGGCAGTGATGGCTCTTCGGACTTCATTCTTGATGATTTCATCATACTCTTGCCTGACCAATGCCAATAGGTCCCGACACCGGCGCCTTTGTTCTTCGCTACTGATCAGGGAGTAGTGATCCAGACCTTCATCCATCTCCTTTAGTGCAACGAACGGATTAATACAGTTAGGAGTCTCCTCGCTAACCAGGGCATTGGAAATCTTGTCCATCACGTATCGGGGTGAGATACCGAGCATCCCTTCTCTGGGTGCCTCTTCTCTCAATTCCAGGACATGGTCTTCGGTGAACCCGGGTAGTGCCCGACCGTCATAAAGTTTCATTTTCTGCAGAAGACTGACCTGGAATTTTTTCGGGTCCTCCAAGCGGGTGAGAACCGCCCACATCGCCGCCACCTCCAGGGTATGGGGGGCGATGTGTTTCCCCTTAACCCGCTGGGAGTTAAAGAACTTGCTATAGATCTTTACCTCATCGCTGACCCGGAGCACATAGGGGATGTCCACCTTAATCGTCCGATCCCTGAGGGCTTCCATGTATTCGTTTCTCTGCAGTTTCCTGTATTCGGGCTCGTTGGTGTGCGCGATGATCACTTCATCAATGTCTGTCTGGGCGAACTTCTTGGGCTTGATCACATGCTCCTGAGAGGCGCCGAGCAGGTCATACAGGAAAGCCACATCCAATTTGAGCATCTCAATAAACTCAATCAGACCCCTATTTGCGATGCAGAATTCGCCGTCAAAACGGAAGGCGCGGGGATCGCTATCCGAACCATAGATGGCAATCAGACGGTAATCTATATCGCCTGTCAGTTCCGTGCTGTCCTGGTTCTTTTCGTCCTTCGGCTGAAAGGTCCCGATTCCGACACGGTCCTTCTCATTGAAGACGACCCTTCTGATTCTGATCCGGTCCGTAACTACCCGTTCCCAGTTGCCGTCCGCCTCTCGGACAAACCGACGAAAGTAGAAGCGACAGAGGGGGCACAAATCACCTTCCACCCACACCTGCTCGTCTTCCTTCTTTCCTTCGTTGACGGCATTTAAAAAGGCGGTCCGCACATTTTCCGGGAGAAGTTTGAGAGGCTCCTCATTTAGGGGGCAGGGCACTGAACTGCCGTCGTCCAGGATCCAACTAAAGGAGTAGACCGCCCCATCAGGCTGGCGAGTGTAATGCTCAAGCCCCCTTTTCAGCAGGCGGACGATCGTGCTCTTGGCGCTGCCGACGGGACCATGCAAGAGGATAATTCGCCTTTCCGTTCCATACCTTCGCGCTGCTGACTTGAAGATGTTGACGAGGGACATAAGGTAGGGGTCCAGACCGAAAAGGGCATCATCGCCGTTACCGACCGGGTCGTCAAAAAAATGGTAATGGATGAGTTTCTGGCGTTGCCAGGTGTATTCGGTCGTCCCAAAGGAGAGAATCATGTCGTAGAGCCTCTGGAAAGCAGAACGTAGCGGTCTGGGGTCTCTTACGACGATGTCTAGGTAGTCGGTAAAAGACCCCTCCCAGTTAAGGTCCCGGAATTGAGACCGATCGTCCAACTGTGCTAATTGGGCTAAGACCTCCCTCCCTACCACCCCATCGCCCTGCTGGGCCGTCGCCCATTGGAACTTCCGAATAGTCATTGAGACGACACCCCCTAAAAATTGCCCGCCCGCTTTCGGGCGGAAGGTTCGTCAGGGCAGGGGTTGCTTTTGAGCCGCTTGCCCTTTTTACCTTACGGTCGTATCAGGGTTCGGTTTTTATGACTGCTATTTTAGACAAACTTACCAGCACTGTCAACAATTTCCGTTGCGCTCTGGGTCCGAGCCACCGGTGCCCTTTTGTTCAAGAAGGGTCGGCTCTCTGTGCCCTTCATTGAAGCCATGAAAGGAGGACGGTAGCGATTCCAAGAAGGATCGTTACCCCTGCCACATCTTGAATCGCTGTCTCGAAGGGACCCGCCGTTATAGCAGGGTCAAAGCCTAGTTTTTTGGAAATCAGAGGGGCAACGGTTCCCACCACACCCGATAGGTTGATCGTCATAAACATTGAGGTGGCGACGACTCCTCCGAAGAGGGGATCAAAGGTACGTCCAATGCTGATACCCCTCCAGAAGCCGCTGATAAAAAAGAGTACCGATCCCAAAACGAGTCCGAGGATGGCTGTGACCTTTAGTTGACGGGCGATAGGTCGCCACCAGTCTTTGAGGCTGACATGACCGGTGGCAAGACCCCGGACGACGATGGTCGCTGACTGGAGACCCGTGTTTCCGGAGATGGCCTGGATGACCGGCATAAAAGAAGCCAGTAGCAGGACCTTTCCCAAGGTGTCATCGAAAGCATGGATCACAGCACCTGCAACCAATTCAATGCAGACGGTCGCGATCAACCAGGGAAGGCGCAGGCGAGCGACTTGTGCCGGCGTTTTTCTCTCCAGTTCCGCCGCATCGGACCCGACGGTCCGAAAGTAATCTTCTGTTAACTCCTCTTGAAGGACGTCCATAACGTCGTCAACGGTAATGGTGCCGATGAGCCGATACCTGTGATCCACGACGGGAACCGCCAAAAGGTCGTAACGGGCGAACATATGGGCAACCTCTTCTTGATCCTGGTCGGGGAAAACGAAAATAACCCCGTGGGTCATGATGTCGCCGACTCGGGTCTCGGGACTGACCGTCAGGAGACGGCGAAGGTTCAAAACCCCTTTCAGCGTCCCCTCACTGTCTATGACATAGACATAAAAGATCGCCTCTGCATCCGCTCGTTCCCTTAACACGGAGAGGACTTCTGATACCGTCATATCGTCGCGGACGGCGACGAATTCGGGGGACATGATACCGCCGGCGGTCTCGGGCGGATACTGGAGCAACGATCGGACTTGGTCGGCTTCCGAAGGCTCCATCAGGTGCAGAAGCCTCTCCCTTTTCTCCGGCTCTAATTGACCGACAATGTCGGCGCTTTCGTCGGGAGGTAAGACTTCCAGCAGATCGGAAAGCCGCTCCGGATCTGTCGTCTCCACAAGATGTTTCTCCGTCGCCTCATCGGCTTCATCCAGAACTTCCGCAGCTGCTTCTGTATCCAAGAGATGGAAGACCTGCTCCTTCTCCGAGTCGTGAAGAAAGCGAAGAGCAATGGCGATATCTGCAGGATGGAATTGTTCTAAAAACTGTCTCATCCCCTCTGACTGGGAGGAGGCAAGGAACCGCCGGATCTCGTGGACGACCGTGCTGACTTCCTGACGAGGATGGATTAATTTTCTCGTTGAAAAAAACCGATCGGTCAGAGGTCTCCTCTTCCTCATAAGCGGCAACTCCCCTGCTTGGGCTACTCCAAGGCATTAAGTCTGATTTTCTTGACCGGTCAGGTCAAGCCGCTTTTCGTTCCCTCTCGCAAACAGCAACAAGGGAGACGCCGAAAGGCAGTTTCAGAAGAGGCAGTAGCAGCGCTTCCACCTCCAGAAGAGCGATAAGGAGCCTATTAAGGAAAAAAGGCAGTTGCACCAAAGCCGTAGAGGGTCTGTTGCCCCGCTGAAAGAGGTTCTGTATTTTGCGGAAAAGGAAAACGGCGGGAAAAACGGGAATGATGCAGTAGCGCATCAGCAACACCCGTAACCCGGCACTGGCGAGGAGACGACAAAGAGGTCCCATAAGATACCGGCGCCGATGCCCCAGCGCCATGTCGTGACCACTCCATAAGCACATAAAAGCGGGAACGGTCAGAATGAGCCGCCCGCCCGGTTTTAGGACCCGTGCCATTTCTTTGAGAGCCGCTCGGTCGTCGTCCATATGTTCCAAAACATCTAAGACAGCGATCCAGTCAAACACTCCGTCGCGAAACGGGAGACAGTGACCGTCCGCCTGAATCAGCGGAGCCACACCCTTCTTGTGAGCATAGCGGAGGGCGGTAAGGGACGAGTCCAATCCGACCACCTGACCCCGCTGACGGAGGAGACTTAAATTACCTCCCGTCCCACACCCAAGGTCCAAGATGAGGCGCAATGGGTCGGAGGGACCAGCGAACCGGTCGATCAGACGACCGATGAGGAATCGCCTACCTACGAACCACCAGTAAGTGCCCTCCAAACGAGCCATTTTCTCAATTTCCGATTCCTCCACGGACCCATCCTCCAGGGGCGATCGGTCTGTGGCATAGTCTAACGGCAAGCTCCGTTCGGGGTGAAAAGAAAGTGAGACCGGCGATAGCCATTGTCACAGGCGGTTGGCAAGTCAGCCAGGAGGCATCGGGCAATCTGTCTCAATACGCCGAGGCAGTGGAAGAGTTCGGTGCCAGGACTTTCTTCATCATCACTCAGGAGGAGCCTTCTCTGCCCTCAGTTAACGGGAGACCCGTCGTCTCAGTTGCTTCGGCCGATGGAGTAGATTCAGTGGACGCCGGCTTTGACGGTCTCATTATCTCCGGCGGTCGCGACATCCCACCGGATCTTTACGATGTCAAGGAGATCCACCATACCACTCAGACGGACGAGCGGATGCGGCTGCGCTACCACGTGGAGAAGGCTCTCCTGGACCGAATGAAGGGCACGGGAAGACCGGTCTTAGGTATATGTTACGGATGTCAGATGATCAATGTCTACTTTGGCGGTTCCCTTTACCAAGACCTCAGGGACGAACTGAACACAGATGTGCCTCACGAAGCCAACAGTAGGCATCCTGTCCGTATTGATGAAACGAGTCTTTTGTATCGGACCGTCGGTGCCGATCAGATTGAAGTCGTCAGTTCCCATCACCAGGGGATCAGACGCCTTGGCTCCTGTTTGAGGGCAACGGCTTGGGCACCCGACAACCTGATTGAGGCGGTGGAGGCGCCTGAGTCAAACGACTGGTCGTTCATCGTCGGCGTCCAGTGGCACCCCGAGCGGCAAACCCAGGAGGGGCACGCCTATAGGCTCTTTCGGGAGTTGGTCCGGGCTGCAGAGAAGGTGATCCGATGAAGGCTTTGCCGGGCGGCAGTCCCTCCTCACGTCAGGTCGGTGACGATCAAGAATTTCAAGGATTGAAGAAAGCCGCCGCCGATCACGGGGTTCAGGTCCTGGTCGGTAGATGGGCGGGGAAAGGGGGGTGGGCGATACTGCACGGACGACGCGTTGTGGTGTTGGATAGAGGGCTTCCCGATCCGTATAAGTGGGCCGTCTTGAAGGCGCTCCTGGAGTCTCTTGACCAGATGGTGGCGGAGAAGGATGAGCACTCCCCTGCCCGGTAGGCGCCGCACTGCTGTTGCCGTCGGAACCGCCGTCGCCACTTTGGTCATTCTCGCACGGCTCTTTTGGTTGCAGGTCCTGGAAGAACCGTTATGGTCGGAGAAAGCCCGAGCATCTTTTCTGCGGACGATTGTGTCCCGACCGGCTAGGGGATCCATACTGGACAGGAAAGGACGACCCTTAGCCATCAGCCAGCCCTCCTTCACGATCGCCCTCCTACCTGCCGAGTTATTGGTCAACAGTGGGCAACCGAAGGAACTGGCGGCACTTTTAGGTGTTGAACAGCAAGCTCTTGAAAGCGTCTTGCAGCGACTCAGAGAGAACGGTCTGCCCCTTTTTGAACCGATTCCCCTTAAAGTTAGAGCCGATCTCGCGACCGTCACTCGGATTTTGGAGTGGACCCCCTACCTGCAGGGCGTGATGGTTCTAGAGGAACCGACGCGGGTCTATCCGCAAGGGCGCCTCGCTGCCCACGTGCTGGGATACATCGGGATGGCGAGTCAAGCGGATATGGAGCGGTGGGAAGAGGTGCGTCCCTTTGATTGGGCGGGTAAGGGAGGCATTGAGCGGGTCTACGAGCCCCTTTTGAGAGGTGTGCATGGTCGCGATGTGGTGGAAGTAGACGCCTTGGGCTTGCCCGTGCGGTATCTGGACCACGTGCCACCTCAAAAGGGACAGACTTTGGTCCTTACGATAGATGCCGATCTGCAAAGGGAGGCTGAGGAGGCGTTAAAAGGTCACTCGGGAGCAGTCGTTGTCCTAAAGCCCACGACCGGCGAGGTTCTGGCGCTGGCTTCCTCACCGTCTTTTGACCCCAACTGGTTTCCTTCAGGAATCGGTCGCGAACGCTGGAGACGGTTGATGGCTGATACCAATTATCCCCTTCACAACCGGGCGATCGCCTCACTGTACCCTCCGGGATCCGTTTTTAAAGTTACGACTGCCATCGCCGGTCTCTGTTCAGGCAAAATGACCCCCTCCACCCGATTCACCTGCGGGGGCGGGCTGATGGTCGGAAGGCGCTTTTTCAGATGTTGGCGGCGACACGGGACGGTCAATATGCTTCAGGCAATCGGACAGTCCTGCGACACCTATTTTTACAGAGTTGCCCTCTTGGTCGGTCCTGAACACCTGTTTAATGTGGCGCGGGCCCTTGGTCTGACAAACAAGACAGGCATTGACCTGCCCGGCGAGTCGTCTGGTCTGGTCGGTTTCCCCGACTGGAAGAGAGCCAGATTCGGCTCTCCCTGGTTCGGCGGCGACACAGCCAACATGGGAATCGGTCAAGGCTTTGTTAGCCTGACGCCCCTTCAGATGGCTCTCTTAGCCTGCGCCGTGGCGAACAGGGGAACGGTTTTTAAGCCCCACCTCCTATCGGAAGTGCGCGACCCGACCGGTGACCTGCGGTCCCGCTACCGTCCGCAAGTTCTGGCTCGTCTGGCTCCCAACGCTCCCTTTTGGGGGTCTGTCAAGCAAGGGATGCTTCACTGCATTCACGGACCCGGCGGCACTGCTACCCGTCTGAGGGGCTTGCCCCTCACTATCGCCGGCAAGACGGGCTCCGCTCAGCACGGTCGGAAGGGTCGGACCCACTCCTGCTTCATTGCCTTTGCCCCGTCAGAAAGCCCCGAGGTCGCCCTCGCTGTCATAGCGGAAGAGGCAGGGCACGGATCGGAAGTCGCCGTCCCCATTGCCCGTCGCGTCCTCCTTCGCTATGCCGCCTTTCGTTCCCGAGGGGCTCCCTCACCCAGACCCACCGGCGAATCTGTCGCTTGGCGACTGAGGTGACCGCCCCTGTCCGTCCCCCTGCATCCCGCCCTCGTCCATTTTCCTATCGCCCTTTTGCCGACAGCCGTCCTCCTTGACTTGGTCGGCTACCAGACCAAAAAAGCCGACCTTCGCTCCGCAGCCCTTGCCATTCTCGCCGCCGCTACCGCTTTCCTTTGGCTCGCCGTCCTCTCAGGGCAACTGGAGGAACAAGCTGCCCGCGAGATCATAGCTAACCCCATCGGTCATCAGATCCTCGTCCTACATACCCGCATCGGCTATTTCTCTGCCATCCTCTGGTCGGCGCTCCTTCTTAGCCGGCTTTATCTCATCGGTCAGAGAGATCCCCGATGGCTTCGCCCCTTTTTCGCCTTCGCCGTTATCGCCTGTCTTCTCGTCCTCCTAAACGCCTTCCTCGGCGGGCGGTTGGTTTACCAATTTGGTGCCGGCGTCGGACGCCACCGCCTGTCCGCGTCTCCATCCCTAATCCAGCCCATTCTCCTCTATCACTTTCCTATACCAAACCCCCGTCTCCTTGACAATCCTTTTTTGTGTGAAAAAGTCCACATACACGATCCCGAACCTTTTACTGTATCCATACCCCCATTCAAAGTTGTCCATCAGTGACCAGACAAAATACCCCTTCAGTGGCACTCCCGCTTCTAGAGCCCGATGCGCTTGAAAGAAATGATCCCTAAGAAACCGCACTCTTTTTTCGTCCTTGACGGTACCGTCATCAGACACCCGATCGTCGTATGCTGCCCCATTTTCAGTGATATAAATCTCCCCGACCCTGTAATCGTTGTGCAGGCGCACCAACAAATCGTATAACCCCTCCGGATACACCTCCCACCCCATCTCTGTATATTCAGCACCTTCGACCGCAACACCCCTTGCCCTCACTAATCCTTCTCCCGGATCGTTTTCCACCACCGACCGGGAGTAGTAATTGACTCCGAGAAAGTCAATCTTCCGACTGATAATGGAGAGGTCGCCGGGTTTTACGTCGGGAACCAAAGATCCGTAAAGATCCCACATATCCTTCGGATAGGACCCGACGAAAACTGGGTCCAAGTACCACCGGTTCAAAAAACCGTCCTGCCGGACTGCCGCCTGTCCGTCTCTCTCCGTGTCCGTAGCCGGATAGACCGGTGACAGATTGAGAACGATCCCGACTCGGCTCTCTTTTCCCGCTTCCTTCAGAATAGGAACGGCAAGACCGTGGGATAAAAGGAGGTGATGGGATACTTGGAGAGCCAGGGACCGGCTCGTCAGACCTGGAGCGTGATGTCCCCATCCATGCCCAATCCATGCCACTACCCACGGCTCGTTGTGGGTCATCCAAAAACGCACCCGATCGCCCAACCGGTTGGCGACCACCCCACAATAGTCGGCAAAGTAATAGGCGACATCCCTGCGAGCCCATCCACCGATGTCCTGAAGCCCCTGGGGCAAATCCCAATGATACAGGGTGACAAAAGGTTCTATCCCTGCCCCCTTCAACCCGTCCACGAGACGGTCGTAAAAGTCCAGCCCCTTCGGGTTGACCGATCCCCTCCCCTCAGGCAGCACCCGAGCCCAGGCGATGGAAAACCGATACGCCTTAACCCCCAATTCCTTCATCAGGGCAATGTCTTCTCTCCAGCGATGGTAATGGTCACAAGCCACATCGCCCGTCGTACCGTCGGCGATCTTTCCCGCCGTGTGGGAGAATGTGTCCCAAATCGACGGTCCCTTCCCGTCCTCGTTCCATCCCCCCTCAATCTGATAGGCGGAAGTCGCCACTCCCCAAGCGAACCCCTCCGGAAACTTCACCTTCGCCATCCCACATCCCTCCTCCCTTCATCATCCCAACGACGCTCGTAATCAATTATGTTCGTAGTACCCAGCAAAGCAGAGCCCAGGTCGTCTCAAAAGCTCTCGGCTTCGTTTTGTGACTTGCTTCAAACGTTTTAAGCACTAGCGTCTGACTGGGCAATAATCAGTAGGCAGAAACCATAGGCGGGGAAGGGGCAACGGCGGGACAGATCAATAACGAAACAGAGCGACACCTTTTCCAGCGGCGGACGGAGCGCGCGCCTGACATTGCCGAAAAACTTAGCGAAATGGAGAGGTCGGTTCGCACTCCAGCCGACCTCGCCCGAACGAGTTTTGAAGATGCCCTGACTATCCCCCGAGACCACTTAGGAGCCGAGCATCTCATCGTCGGTCTGCTCCACCGGTCGAACCGGTTTATCGGCGATTTGTCACGACAGCCGTTCATCGGAGGCAAAGAGGCTTCGACACAGTGGTACCCGTTCATCAGCCAGGAAAAGAACGGTGCTGCGATCATTTAGCCCCCAGCCTCTCGGGCAAGACGACCCCCTTTGATAGAAGTTTCCCTTTTTAGAAAGGTCAGGACATTGCCTTCGTGATCTACTAACTCCATCGCCCCGTCCTTTAGTTTTCTGCGCTGACAGACTCTCTCAAAATAGTTGAGTGCCGGTTCCGAATGATGCAAATTATTGAGAAGGGGTTCGGTGTACTTTATGGCGCCGTATTGGGACCCTCCGATATGATGCTGGGCTCCGACCACATTATCCCAGTCGACGCCTTCCGTTAGAAAGCCGTAGGGTCCGTAATGGTGGCGGGCTATCGCCCTCAAAATCGTGACCGTGTCCCGCAAATAATCCTCATTTTCACTGTCCTCAAAGGCATCCAGATAGGCGCTGGCCGCCTCGGCGTTTTCCCAAAGGTAGGCAGTGTTCCAACTGTCCTCCATATAGAGAAGCCCTTTCGTTTCCACACCATTTTTATTTTCCGTCAACTTAAACCGATCAAGACCGCGCAGGCATCGTTCGTAAGCAAACTTGCGAATATCGGGCGCCTCCAGCAGGTGGCTGGCCTTCAAAAGCACCCGAAAGGCGATGGCATAGGAAACATTTTCGTTTTCATCATAGGTATCGTGATTGAGGCTCCCGAAATACCCTCCCGACTCAATAAAAGCTGACAGGCAACGAACGATTGTTCCGGTCGTGTTTATCAGACCCCTGAGGGCCAATTCAATCCAAAGTTGCAGGATTTGCAGGCCGTCCCCTGAGCAGTTAAAGATAGGATCAAGTGATCGGGACTCGGCGCGGAAGGGATAAGGCTCACCGGACAGGGTGACGCGCCGTGGGAACCAGCCGTTAGGGAGAAAAGAGACCGTCTGGGCAATCCAGGTAGCGGACCACAAGGCTCTCTCTTGAAGGGTGCGACAGAGGCGACCGTCGGTCAACAGATCAGACCAGAGGAGCATCTGATAAGCGACCCGTGCCATTGCGCCCGGGCAAAACCAGTCATTGTTATGTTTGAAATTGAGGACGAGACGATCGGTCTTCGTTTCCCGATAGCCGATGATAAAACCGTCATCGCAAAAGAAGCCGCATTCAAGAGAATGTTTTAAGAGACCGAGGGCTCGTTCGCTAAGGACGGGATCTTCAGTGAACTGCCCCAGCCGGTATAACTCTAAGGCACCTCCAATAGTGTTACTCGCCCATCCCGGTCCTTCCAAAGTAGCGAAGTCGTGCCATAATTGAGGCGTTCGCTCCGTATCAACGAAACTGCTGGACAACCGCCAGTGGTCGCCGCATCTTTCCAAACATTCCAAAGCAAAGCGACTGGAATCGGCAACGCTATCAAATATGGTGTAGTGGGGATTCTCCGGTCTGTAAAAGTCTTGGCTCTCTTTGCTCTGGTTGGTCATTGTCGGTCTGAAAGGATTGTGCCGCCGTCTCGCCGGGAAAGGAAAAAGGCGTGTCCGTGGGCTACAGGGTCAGTTCTCCGACACGGTAAGGGGTGATACATAAGATCAGTCCGTTGATAACGAGGGCGACGAAGTCGCCGATTGCAATTCCGAGGAAGAAGGGTAGAAACGACCTGTAAACGGAGATGCCACCGTACCGGATCGCCAACCCCTTGACAGCCCACGCAATGGCGAGAGCGTTCCAGAAGAAATGGCAGTTGTAATCGCCGGCAATGGCGAAGCCAAGAGGGTGGATGGGAAGGAAGGAGAGGTGGAGGCGAATCCATTGGAGGAAAAGGGCAATGGCGGTGCCGCCGACGGCAAAAAGGGTCGGGTGCCAGCGAAAGGTAGGAAATTCGGTCTCCCAGTAAGCCAGCAGTCGGTAAGCCCAGACAAAAACATTGTGGTAACCGATGCTGATTTTCCCTGAGAGAGCCCCTTTGCGAGTGAAGACGGAAGCGGCAGACAGGATACTGACAAAGGAGCCGATGATGGGGGCAATGAAAAGCGACAGAACGAGGGGGAAGGAGAGGGCACCCGCTTGATCGGCAAGGCGCATCCCTTCCAGTTGAAGAGGCATCAGGTTACTCCGTTGGGCGTAACTGAAGCCATAAGTAAGGATGCCGACGCCGACCGCCAGGTCCCGAAGAGAGAAGGGCGCCATCCCAATGGTCCGGGAAAGGATAAGGGGTGGAGACATTCCCATCATCCCATAGACAGCCGTTCCGAGTTCAGCGCGGATGCGGGAGACGCTGACGGCGGTAACGAGCAGATAGGCATAAAAAGCCAGGAGAAAGGTTAGGGACAAGCCAACCGTTCTGCTCCAGACGAGGGAGGCGACGGCACCGGTGACGAGGAAGGCGATGCCGGGGCGGTCAAGGGGAGAAGAGCCGATTTGGCGAAAGGCGAGGCGAGAGAGCCAAAGGGCAGAGAGACCCAGACCGGCATAGGCACCGAAAGAGGCTTCCAAAAGGTAGAGGGACGAAAGGTCTTGAAGACCGAAAAAAGCGGCGAGGACGGGAAGGAGCCGCCAGGTCCAGTAAAAGAACCAGGAGGAGAAGAGGACATCCAAGGGGACGAGGAAACTCACGCCGATCATCCAGAGAGGGGCACCGAAAAAGATGTCCCCAAGGGCAGACCAGGGGCGACCGACCAGGGGATTGGGAACCTGCCGGATGGTAATGGGAAGAAGGGGAAGGAAGGGATAGCGAAACTGCCATCGGTTGTAGGACGCCAGCGAAAGAGCCAGGATGGCGCCGGTGAGAAACGGGCGGTTAATGGTGGGAGAAGGAGGGATGGACAAGAGGGTCAGGGGGACGACGGTGAGGGGAAAGGAAAGCCTCTGGTGGACGGTCCAGTGGCGGAAAAGGAGGCAGGCGACACCCAAATAAAGGAGGGCAAGGCAGCCGTGACCGAGGGACCAGAAGAGAGCAGGAGTCAGCCATCGACTCCAGATGCCAGCCGACCAAAAGGAGCCGCCTCCCTGAACGAAGAGACGGGCACTGTCGGGGTCGCTGACCATAAGATCGGTCGGAAGGTAGGCAAGCCATCGGTCGGACCAACCGGGAAACCGAGCGGACCGGCTGAAAGGAAAGGCTAAGAGACCCGTGAGAGCGTGGGATCCGTCAAAACTGTCTAGGGCTGTGCCCAGGTTGACGAGCAGATAGACGGCGATTAGTTCTTGGGTGGTCACCGGTCGGGATAGGAGGCGAGAAAGGACGGGAGCCATCAGGCGCAGGAGCATCATCTCTCCCAAGACGAGAGGGAACAAACTCCACATACTGCCTAAAGCGACCTGCCGTCCGATCTCAACTTCAGCCAGCAACCAGGCGTTGAAGACGATCAGGGCAAGGGAGGTCAAGTAGATAGGGAGGATGGCAGGAACTCGTTCTCCCGCAGCGGACCGGAGAGGCTGCCTTTCGGTGATTTCCATAGCCCCCCCCTTTCAGTTTGAATTTAAAAGGGAAGGGCGACACCCGTCTTTATTGAGAGCGCTTGCAAACTGGCAAGATGGTTTGGTCCGACGGGGACTCCCTCATGGCGCCAAAGGTGTTCCCGGTCCCACTCAATGCCGCCGGGTAGATGAGACTTCTCGTAGCCGGGCGCCGGCTGGAGGCGTTCCACCTGCGCGATGTAATCGTCCACCTGGTTCAGAAACTCGTCCAGCGCAAGAAAGCGAGCGGGGTCAACGGCGAGAAGAAAGGCGCCCTGACTGGCACCCTTGAAAGGAGACGACGGCGGACGGGGTCGTGCCGGCAGACCGCTGAGAAAGCCACCGACCGTCTGGCAGACGGCTCCCAAACCCAGAGCCCGGAAAAAGAGACCGGGAGCGAAGTGAAAGACCTGCTCGATCACTTCACCAGTGGCAGCAAAGTCCAGGACGATCGGCGGCTTGTTGCGTGCCGGAATGGCGAAACAGATCGGAGAGCCCCCAGCATCAGAAAGGAGCGGCATCGCCGGCTCTAAACTCAGTTGATGACCCGATGTAACGAAAGAAATGAGATGACGTTGGACGGCAATGCGGGCATAGAGACCAGCGGCGCCGATGTGACCGTGATGACTGGTGACGGCAGCGGCAACGCCCTCCTCCTTCGCCCGTGAGCTAATCCACTCGGCAGCCTGGTTTGCGGGAAAGTAGCCGAGCCCCCCATCTCCGTCGAGGCGGATGGTCGCTTTCGTTTCCGTCAGCACCCTGACCGAGGGTCGGGGATTGAGATCTCCTCTTTTGAACTGCCGAACATAGTAGATCGCCAATCGGGTGCCGTGGCTGAAGACCCCTCTCAAATCGTTGATGACAAGGCAGTCGGCAAGAAATCGGGCAGACTCGCCGGTGAGCCCGACAGCGATAAAGGACCGGGAGACGAAGTCGGCGAGAAAGGAATGAGGGACCGAGACGAACGGCGACGGTGGGCGATTCATCGCTGGGACCCTTCCTTCCTGGGGTCGCTGTTTAATTTTCCGGTTCCGTCCAGAGTCTGCGGACTTTCTCCAGCATCACCGGTGGAAGAGGAAAGAGCCACCCCCGATGGGCGATGATAGCCTGCGCCAGGGCAGGCGGGATGGCGACGATAATCTCTGGCTCTTGCGAGAACCGTCCGTCAAAACCGCCTAAAGCACTCCGGGCGTGGACGCCGGAGAAGCCACCCGGGTCGATGCCGTCAACGGCAAACGCTCCTCTGGGTCCACCGAAAACGGACTGCCAGCGGGCGGAGTAGCCGTTGACCACCTCAGGAGCCTTTCCGAAGGCACCGCCTCCAGTCGATACGACCATTCCCAAAGCCTTGACAGTGTAAAGGACGTCGTTCAGGTCCCCGCCCTCTTTGCCACAGACCAGCGCCCAGTGAAGAGTGCGAATATGAAAGTCGGCAGCTTCCCTGCCCGCTTCCTGACCGTGCCGGATAACGGATTCGTCCTCAATCATCGGCAACTGACCGGTTCCGATACCAGATAAAAACACAAGCCCGCTTTCGGTGAAGCAGACGCTGGCGATGTTGGCACCCCGGAGAGAGCCCACATTCTCCTCAAAGGTGCCCAGATTGATCCCTAATTGGCGGATCCGATCGTAGACGTCGTAGTTGCGCCTCAGTTCCGGGGGGAGGTTCGCTTGATCATAAAACCGCCCCATTACGATCCTCCTTTCTAAGCAAAGATGGCATAGCGCTGAACCTTTTCCTCATCCACTTCAATGCCTAATCCTGGCGAGAGAGGCACTTCAATGGAGCCATCGACGATCGTAAAGGGCTCCTTCAGCACATCGTCCTCCATTGAGTAGTAGGTCGTGTCGTTGGCCAAACGGAAGGAAAGGGAAGAAGCCGCTATGTGAAGCATCGCCGCCGTCTTGATCCCCAGGTCGTGGGCGCAGTGCATCACGCAGGTCAGTTTGAAAGCCTCTGCCATATGGGCAATCTTCTTGACCGCCCAGATGCCACCCGACTGGAGGGTGTCGGGCATCAGAACATCGGCAGCCCGCTTCTCAACGATAGGTGGAACCGTCTGCGGAGGACCGACACTCTCATTGACGGCAATAGGAACGTTTGTCGCCCGACGCAATTCTGCCAAATCGTCCAAAGCGTCGGCGGGGCAGGGCTGTTCAAAATATTGAAGGCGGTAAGGCTCCAGTCGGCGGCACAAGTTTAGAGCCACATCAAAAGAGTAACCTTGGTTCGCATCTATTCTTAGTTCTAGACGGTCGCCGACCCGGTCCCGGATTCCCCGGACCATCTCCAGGTCCTCTTCCGGATCTCTCCCCGCCTTGGTCTTTAAAGTCGTAAACCCCAGCGTCACATACTGTTCGGCGATCTTTCCCGCTTCTTCGTATGGTCGGATTCCCATACAGGCAGCGACGGGGATTCTCCTCCTTACGACCCCGCCCAAGAGCCGGCACACGGGTTGACCGGTCGCTTTCCCGACGATGTCCCAAAGAGCCATCTCCGCAGCCGACATTAGGGCGGCTCCATTCAGATCCGCTTCCAAGTAGAAGGACTCTATTTCAAAAGGGTCCCTTCCGATCAGTTGGGAAGACCAGAACTCCCTCAGGGCCTCCAGCCGATTGGGGTGAATTCCGTAAGTCTCTCCCCATCCAACAATGCCGTGATCGGTGGCGATTTTAACGATGAGGGATTGGGTGGACCACTGACCCGCCTGATAGTCCCCGGGTCGCCCGCTACCGCGATGGGTGTAGGGAGCGACAGGCGGTTTCTGTTTCATTTCCACAACCCACAGATCCAAGCCGGCAACCTTCATCCCACATCCCCTCTCTTCCTCAGATCTAATCATTGTAAGGTTCCGACCTCATAATGACGGTGGCGAAGGAAAGTGGGTAGCGGTGAAGATAAGGAGGGCATGTGGCTAGACGCCCGCATGGCAACCTGGCAGGAGTGCCAGTCCTTTTTAGAAAGGGTCCCCTGCGCGATCTTCCCCCTCGGATCTACCGAACAGCACGGGCTCCACCTGCCGCTGTTTACAGACACCCTGATAGCAGAAAAACTGGCATTGAGGACTGCCCAAATGTCTTGCGGGCTCGTGTTGCCCGCTCTGCCCTTCGGTTACTCCTGGGTGTGGAGACGGTTCGCCGGCACCATCACGCTGTCAGAGCAGACTTTGAAAGCGATCGTCAACGATGTGGCTGAGAGCCTTTCCCGCCACGGGTGTCATGCTCTTTTGCTCCTGACCGCCCACGGTGCCAATCAGCCGCACCTCAAATACGCCGTCCGAGACCTCTCCGACCGCCTTCCCCTCAAGATTGCCTACCTTTTCTATCCCGGAATTGAAAGGGTCCTGAAAGAAGCCCAGACCCCCCTCTGGCAGAAAGGTTCGTTCCACGCTGACGAAATTGAAACCTCCCTTATGCTCCATATAGCACCGGAATTGGTCCGTAAGGGGAAGTCGGTATCCTGCTATCCCGACCCATCTTTCGATTATGAATGCTCGTCGTTGGACCTGGGCGCCTTGAGTGAGACGGGTGTCTTTGGCGATCCCCGACCGGCAACGGAGGATAAGGGCGCTCGGTGGTTGGAAATCATCGCTCAAGAGTGTGCGGGTCGTTGGCTCTCCTTTTTAAAGAGGCACGGCATTTGGAAGAGATGGGAAGGAGATGATATCAGCTGTCATCGGTAATGACCGTCAGCGGACCGGTGCCGGGGGAACAGTTAGGAATCGTTGATTATCACGAACACCTCTGCTATGATGCACCGGCTTGGCTTGTAAGAGAGGATCCGGACTTTTCACTAAATGACCCGGAAAAATCCGCCCTTGAGTTGAAGGATTGGCTAGCGGCAGGCGGCAAGACGATCGTCGAGATCTCCGCTATAGACTTTGGAAGAAATATCCGAAAGGTTCTTCAAATAGCAGAGAAGGTCCCTGAAGCCATCATTATCGCCGTTACCGGATTCAACAAGCCCTACTATTGCGATGAGATGGTGTGGAAGACGGACGAAAAGGAACTGATTAAGCGATGTGTCCGCGACATTGAGAAGGGGATCGACGGCACCGGGGCGAGGGCAGGAATCGTCAAAGGCGGGTCCGGTTATAACACCCTCAATCAAAAGGACAAGAAATTGCTGAGGATTGCCGCAAAAGTCCATTTGGAGACAGGGGTTCCGATCATCACTCATACAGAAGCCGGAACGATGGGTCTGGAACAGATTGAGTTTCTGGCGTCGCTAAGCGTCGAGCCCCATCGGGTCTGTTTGAGCCACATGGATCGCAATCCGGATTTGTGGCTTCACACCAAGATTGCGCGAACCGGCGCCTATTTGGGTTACGACTGCTTCGGGAAAATTAAATATGGGCCGGACGAGTTGCGCGTCAATCTTCTCAAGCGAATGGTAGAAGGGGGATCGGCACACAAGATTCTTATCGGAAACGATTTGGGGCGGGCGAGTTACTGGAAACATTACGGCGGCGGACCGGGACTCGACTGGCTCCTTCAACGGTTCATTCCGAGACTTAGGGAGGAGGGTTTTTCCGAGTCCGTTATAAAGAACCTTTTAATTCATAATCCTCGTCGTTTTCTGACGGGGCGTGGCGACTGATGGGTTGCGTCGTCGGCATAGATGTGGGGACTTCCAGCACAAAGGGTGTATTAGTGGACGGAGAAGGAGAGATTCTCGTCTCTGCTTCAGCCTCCTATGAATACCACACCCCAGGTCCGGGATGGGTGGAGCAGGACCCGGAAGATTGGTGGAGAAGTGTGTGTGAAGTGACGCGCCAGCTGGTCCTTCAGGGGCAGAAGGAAAGAGGGATTTCCCCGTCAGACATTAAGGCAGTTTGTCTTTCGGGGCAGATGAATGGTGCTGTTCTGACGAACGAAAAGGGGCAGCCGCTGAGACCAGCGATCCTTTGGCTGGACAACCGATCGGAACGTCAGTGTCGCAAAGTGAATGAGAAATGGTCTGCAGAGTTAGTGGAAGCGACGGGGCAACAACTGAACCCTGTCAACACGCTGGCGAAACTTTTGTGGATCCGGGACAACGAGCCAGAAGTGTACACGAGCGCCCGATGGGCGTTTCTGCCCAAGGACTGGGTGCGTTTTCGCCTGACAGGTGTGCCCGCTTCCGAAGTTTCCGACGCGTCCGCGACAGGACTGATGGACGTCAGGAAGCGAACTTGGAATGAACGGTTTCTCTCGTTACTGCCGCTCCGGTGTGACTGGCTTCCCGACTTGACAGAGTCTCCTTTCATCGTCGGTGAAGTTGTCCGTCAAGTGGCGGAGGAGACGGGTTTGAGGGAGGGGACACCCGTCTGCGCCGGTGGCGGTGATATGCCTTGCCTCGCCGTAGGGACCGGATGCATCACCCCTGGCATTGTGGCAGTAGGGATCGGAACGGCGGGGCATGTGACCACCTTCGCTGAGACGCTTCATCCACAAGGTTTTCGCCGGCTCTGGCCGATGTGCCACAGCATTCCCGGCAAGTTCTTCTGGCTGGGCTGCTCGTTCACTTGCGGGGGTGCTTTGATTTGGTGGGCGTCTTACTGGTCTGAATCTCTTGCGACCCTTCTCGACGAGGCGGGCTCCGTCGCCCCGGGATCTGACGGGCTGTGCTTTATCCCCTGGCTTCAAGGATCAGCGACCCCCCATCCCGACGGCACTGCACGGGGTGGATGGCTGGGTCTCGCTCTCCATCACAGAAGGGCGCATATGACCCGAGCCCTGATGGAGGGCGTCGCCTTTGACCTTCGCCAGTCTCTTGACACTTTTGAGGATATAGGTCTAACGATCTCACAGGTCCGAGTCGGTGAAGGCGGGTCGCGGTCAAACCTGTGGCGACAGATCCTTGCTGATGTCTTTGGAAGGGATCTCCACATTCTTGAAAATCCAGACGCTTCCGTCCTTGGCGCCGCAATTATTGCGGGAGTAGGTGTGGGTCTGTACCTTGACTTTGAGACGGCTTGCCGCCAAATGGTCCGGATCGGACAAAGGGTCCCTTACGACCCAGAAATCGCCCGCAGGTATCACAAGATGTATGAACTTTACACAACCCTTTACGACACCCTGTCTTCTTTCTTCTCGCGCCGATATCAGGTTGAAGGTGGCGGATGAAGATGAAGCGATCGGGCACTCCCCTATCCTTTGTCCGCCTACTTTTTTCCGTCTGGGGTGTGATAACGATGGCGTTAACTTGCGACTCATCTCAGGTCGCCAGCCTTTTCCCTTTCGTTTTGCCCTGGGACGATGACAGCCCTGGAATCACCGACATCAGTCATCTGTCCGACAAGCCCGCCGGGAAAGAAGGATTTGTGGGTGTCGGCAGGGATGGGCATCTATATTCGGGTGGCAAACGGATCCGCTTCTTGGGTGTCAATTTGTGTTTCGGTGCCTGCTTCCCCAGAAAAGAGGATTCGGAAAAGATCGCCAGAAGGATAGCCAAGTACGGGATCAACATTGTTCGGTTCCATCATATGGATATGGGAACTTTTCCGGTAGGAATTCGCGATCCCCGCACAAAGGATACACGCCGTCTTCATCCGGAAGCTCTGGACCGGTTAGACTATCTCATCTATCAACTAAAGAGGAACGGAATTTACACCAATCTTAATTTGCTTGTATCCCGACCGTTTAATGCTGCCGATGGTCTGCCGCCAGAAATTGAGAGTTTAGATTGGAAGGAGCGGCACATCGTCGGCTTTTTTTACGAGCCTGTGATAGAACTTCAAAAGGAGTACGCCCGAAACCTTTTGACGCATCGGAATCCTTACACCAACACCACTTACGCGGAAGAACCTGCCGTCGCTTTCGTTGAAATCAATAACGAAAATGGCCTGATCCATTCTTGGCTGGGTTATCAGGTCGACAGGTTACCCTCAGTCTTTTTGAAGGAACTTCAGCGTCAATGGAATCAATGGTTGAGGCGCAGATACGCCACGACGGAGGCAGTGAAGAGAGCTTGGCAGGTTAAAGAAGAACCACCGGGAGACGAGCTGCTTATAAACGGAGGCTTCACCGACGGTTTGAAAAACTGGGTGCTGGAACAGCATGAGGGGGCAAAAGCCGAGGCTTCTGTGGAACGGTTTCCGGAGGGACCGGACGGACCTACCGTCGCTCTTAAGGTGCGCGTCCTTCAGAAGGGGCGGCAAGGTTGGCACATTCAGTTGAACCAACCCGGTCTTACCGTTGAACCGGGAGTCCCTTACACCCTTACCTTCTGGGCTCGTTCCGAAAGAGATAGGACGATTTCCGTCGGTATCAAGGAAGCCCATTCACCATGGAACGATTTGGGCTTCCGGACGAATGTGCCCGTAACAAAACTGTGGTCTCGGTTTGAGTTTTCGTTCCTCTTAGCGCAAGGCGACAGCAACGCAAGGGTGGACGTCAGCGGGCTCGGAGAAGCAGAGGGAACTTTCTGGTTTGCGGGCTTCTCTTTCAAAAAGGGCGGGACGGTCGGACTGAATCCCGATGAAAAGATTGAAGCCGGATCTGTAGAGATTGTTCTCCGAGGACAACAAGGGCGACGGACGATACACGCTCAGAAGGACTGGATAACGTTTCTCTGGCAAACTGAGGAGAGATACTGGCGCACGATCGCCGACTTTATAAAGGGAGAACTGAACTATCGGGGACTGGTGATCGGAACCATCGTCGGATGCAGCACACCCAATCTGATGGCGAAACTGGATGCGGTTGACACCCACGCCTACTGGCAGCATCCGATCTTTCCTTCCCGACCGTGGGATGCGGACGACTGGATCGTGCCCAATAGAACGATGGTGTCCGTCAGAGGGGGAACGATT
Organism: Candidatus Caldisaccharidevorator sinensis; assembly: GCA_032161505.2. GTDB lineage: Bacteria > Armatimonadota > Fervidibacteria > Fervidibacterales > Fervidibacteraceae > Caldisaccharidevorator > Caldisaccharidevorator sinensis. The sequence goes on along the minus strand of JAVKTG010000002.1, from coordinate 1,787,020 downwards.
CCGTCGCTCGCCTTGAGACGGGTCTTAGGCAAACCCCACAGCGTTACCGAATATAACCATCCGGCTCCAAACACTTACAGCAGTGAGGGATTCCTCCTCCTTGCCGCTTATGCCAGTCTTCAGGACTGGGACGCTATCTACGCCTTTTCCTACAGTCACCGAACCGATGATTGGGATCTGAGGCGAATCCCTAACTTCTTTGACATTGACCAACATCCGACCAAGATGGTTACCTTGATCCCAGCAGCCGTTATGTTTCGCCGGGGCGATGTGCAACCGGCCAAGAAACTGATCTGCGTCCCTCTACCCAAGGATGCCGAGCAACAGATCCTCTTGACAGCGAATCCTTGGGATCTGGTCCACGCCGGACATTTGAAAGTGCCTGGCCCATTGGCTTTGGTCCACCGGATCGCTATGGCTACCGAGGGGATCCCTGTCCCCAAAGGCGCTGAAAGACCGGGCGCTCAGCAGGTCGACGGACCGATCGTCTCGGACACAGGGGAACTGATGTGGGACCTTAGCGATCCGACGGGCGGTGTCGTGACGATCAATTCTGAGAGAAGTAAGGCGGTCATAGGGTTTGCCGGCGGCAGGATTTTCAAGTTAGGCTGGCTGCAGATTGAAGGAGTGAGAAGCCTTCAGGACGATTGGGTAGCCGTGACAGTTACGGAGATGGAAGCGGGAAGGTCGCCGGGGAGAGACCGATCGCGAGTCCGACGGTTGCTCATTACCGCGACAGGTTATGCTGAAAACACCAATATGGTGTGGAAGACGCCTGACCGGTCGTCTGTCGGGAGGCAATGGGGCGATCCGCCTTCGCTGGTGGAAGGGATTGGGGCACAGATAAAGGTCGCTTTTTCCGCTCGGACAGCGAAGGCGTGGGCACTGGACGAAAGGGGGCAAAGGCGGAAGGAGGTTCCGGTAACGGTCGGTAACGGTGTCGTTTCGTTAAGGTTGGGACCGGAGTGGAGGACATTATGGTATGAACTGGAAATTGAATGAGGAGGTCGGTTAGTGAAAGGGCAGAGAATCGTTTTTTCGCAAGCCAACAAAGTGGAACTTGAGGAGTTTGAAGTTGACCAGTCGGTCGGGGAAGGGGAGATTTTGATTCGGACCCTCGCCAGCATTATCAGTGCGGGCACGGAACTGGCCTGCCTAGCAGGGAGAGCCGAATGGGCACCGTTCCCGTTTCATCCCGGTTACGGAGCCGTGGGGGAAGTGATCGCCGTCGGGAGGGGCGTCAGAGGCGTTCAAGAGGGAGACTGTATCTTGACTTACACCCCCCACGCCAGTCATGCAAAGGCGAGGGTCCTGAGCATTCGCGTACCAGAGGGTCTGCCAGCGGAGGAAGCGGTTTTCGCCCGGATGGCCAATGTGTCGATCACCGCCGTCCGAGTTTCCCAGCCGGAACTGGGAGATCGGGTTTGCATTCTGGGAGCCGGGCTGGTCGGAGTGCTGGCGGGGCAACTGTTTCAGTTGTCAGGCTGCTGGGTGTCGATCGCCGATAGGATCGCCAGCCGTCTGGAGAGAGCCCGAAAGTGTGGACTGAGTCAAACGTTCCTTCTGGACTCGGGAGATGGGGGCGCTTTTGTCCGAGAGTGGACGGAAGGGAGTGGGTGCGAAATCGTTGTGGAAGCCAGCGGCAACCCGGTGGCAGGATACAAGGCCGGTCAATGGGCCGGCAAGAACGGTCAGGTCATCCTGCTCGGATCAATGTTTCACCGCCCGCTGGTGGACAATGTGACTGAATTGTTAGAGACGATTCATCTTTGGAGCAACGGGTGCATCACCTACAAAGGGGCTCACGAGTGGCGCTATCCGGTCCTAAAGGACCGTCAGGGTTTTACAAAGCACAGCATAGAGCGCAACGGGGAAATTGTCCTCCGTCTCTTGAAAGAGGGTCGGCTGCTTGTCCGTCCGCTGCTGACCCACTTACTGCCTCCAGAGAAGTGTCGGGAAGCCTACGAAGGTCTGAGGGACGACCCAGAGGAGTTTCAGGGGGTCGTCTTTAACTGGGCGGGGGTCTCGTGATCCATGTTATGGACGAGACGCCAGTTTCTCTACGGGTTGACGGGTGGTCTCGTCGCGACGGGCGGTTCCGCCAGCCCTCCCGATAGGGCGTACGGTCGTTTCATTAACCGAACGGACCTATGGCAACAGGGATCCGACGTTTTGACCGGTTTTTGGAATATGTATCAGTTTCACGTTCTCTATGACCCGACGGAGCCTGTTTACCCTTTCATGGCGTGGTTTTTCGGCTGGTCGGTGGAGGACTGCAATCGTCACTTGAAAGGATTCACCGGTTGCGATGCCATTTTTGCGGCGAGAAGCCGGACCATTGAGGGTCCTTGGGAGGTTTACTGCGGAGAGGGAAAGTGGGACCTGTCTCAGAACCCGAGGCTTTGGCGACCGATCTTTTCACCGCGGGACCTGCCTTACGATCAGTGGCACAATGGCGACCCGTCGGTCGTGAAAGTCGGTCGCCGGTTTTACATGGCTTATAGTGCGACCGGGCATAACAAGGACGGAAAGCCTTTCGGCGATCCCGACGATCGGGACGGGAGTCTCGCGTGCATTATGGGCGCTGTCTCGGAAGACGGGATCAATTGGAAACGGTCCGATAATCCGATTCTGTTCAACCCGGCGGACCAAGGGGCACCGACGGTTGCAGGCGGCGATGCCCATCTGTGGGGTTCCTATCACAGACCTTCCCTCCTTTTTGAAGACGGAACCTTTCGGCTCTGGTTTGACTATTGGACCGATCGGGGCGTAGCGATGGGGTATGCGGAAAACAGGGGGGATTTCCTTAATCCCGATGATTGGAAGGTGGTGCGGTCGGGACCCAATCCGTGTCTTTGGGAGTTTCCCAATCCCGATGTGGTCAGGGTCGGAGCTCTCTTCTACGCTTTCGGAGATCCGTCCGGTTACGCAGACCATCCCTGGATCGGTCGGAAAATCGTGGAAGCCGTCTCCCTGAACGGGTTGGACTGGTCGGTTTTGGGCTACTGTGATCCCGATCCCGATACGCCGGCAACCCATGTTCCGGAAGCCTTCCCTTGGTCGGAAGGGGGAGAGACCTGGCTCTACCTTTTTTACTCCTGTCAGAGGGGTGGTGACCCCTACGACTATCGCTACCACACCATACGGTTCAAGAGGAGAAAGATTGACCTCCAGGAAATCGGTCTGCTTACAGACAAACTCAGCGGAACGAGTGCCGATCGGTTTCTCCGACAGTGATGATCGTTTCGGATGTCGGCAGTCGGCGGGTTTTTCGGAAGGCAGCAATGATCTCATCACGCGTCGTCGGGATCAGACGCGTCTGCTCTCCCTCTTCTGATGCAACGGTAACGGACCAGTAGAGTTTCTCCGCTCTCTCGGTGATCAGAACGCCATTGAGGTGGTCGGTCTCGTGGCAAAAAATGCGCGCCAGCCAGCCGTCGGCTTCCATCCGAATCGGCGAGCCCCTTCTGTCCAGTCCCCTGATGCGGATCCTTTCTGGACGGTGGACGAGACCCGAGACTCGGGGGATGGACAGACACCCTTCCCAACCGGCTACCGTCTCATCACCGACCGTCTCTATGACCGGATTGATGAAGACGAAGTCATTTCCTTCCCAACGAGCGACAAAGACTCGTTTGGAGACCCCGACTTGGGGTGCCGCAAGACCGACGGCATCCTTGCCTTCCATCGTTTCCAAGAGGTCGTCTATCAACTGCTGTTCCGACCGCCCGACCTTTCGGACGATAGCGGCGGTTCTCCATAGGATCGGATTGCCTATCACGATCAGTTTACGGGCTGGCAAATCGGTCACCCGACAAGATTGTAACATGGGAGGGAGACGGGACTTTGCGGGTGCTCTTTATGGGAACTCCTTCCATCGCTGTGCCGACATTGGAAGCGCTGGTGCGGGACGGTTTTGAAGTCGTCACGGTTGTCACCCGCCCCGATAAGCCGGCGTCTCGTGGTCTTCGTCTCACCCCTCCACCGGTCAAGGTCGCCGCACAAAGGCTGGGTTTACCCTTCTTCCAACCGGAGAAGGTCAACAGTCCTGAATCGGTTGGGCAAATGAAAGCGGCTCGACCCGATGTCCTTCTGGTCGTCGCTTTCGGTCGGATCCTTCGGTCCGAGTGCCTTTCCCTCGCCCCTTTAGGTGCCATCAACGCTCATCCGTCCCTTTTACCTCTTTACAGAGGACCCGCCCCGATTCAACATGCCCTCCTCAACGGCGACCGGGAAACAGGCGTGACGACCCTTTATATGGACGAAAGGATGGACGCAGGAGACATCATCTTGCAAAAGCGGGTCCCGATCTACGAGGACGACGACGCTGGCTCCCTGACGGAGAGGTTGGCTCAAGAAACCGCATCGGTGGTCGTAGAGACGCTCCGTTTGGTGAAGGAAGGAAAGGCTCCCCGGATACCGCAAGATGAAACGCAAGCGACTTACGCTCCCATCCTGCCGGCGTCCCTTTCCCGTATCGACTGGTCTCAGCCTGCCCAGACGATCGGCAATGTGATCCGGGCACTGACCCCGGATCCAGGCGCCTTCTCCGTTTTCAGGGGCAAACGGGTTAGGTTCTGGAAGGTCCGACCGGTGCCTACCGATCAATCATTCCAACCGGGAACCGTTCATTCCGTTTCGCCGTCGGGTTTCCTCATTGCCGCTGGGGAAGGATCCGTTATGCCTATCCTTCTCCAGACGGAAGGGCGAAGGGTCCTTCCGGTGGAAGAGTGGCTGAGGGGGACTTGGGTGTCGATCGGGGAGACATTTCAATAAGGGGTCTGCCGATCCAGCGCCCGGTCCGGCGCCAGAGCCATATCTTACAAAGCGCCACTGATGCTTCCCAGATGATTTTCCGGGATAGTTTGGACTTCCCCCTCGTCCGATCGCGGAAAAGAATGGGGACTTCCCGAACGGTCAGCCCCTCCCACACCGCCAGAGCGCAACTGGCATATAGGAAGCCGTAGCCTTCCAGTCCGAGGCGGTGGAGTCCAAGCCGCTCCAGCGCCTCGGACCGGTAGAACCGGAAGCCGCTGGTAGCGTCCCGAACGGGGATTCGCAGAACGGCTTGGACGAGACGGTTCGCCGTCCGGGAAAGAAGTTCCCGACCGAGGGACCAACCGTCCACACCCCCTCCAGGGATGTAGCGGGACCCGACGACCAGATCGGCATTCTGCTGAAGGTGATGAAGGAAGGCGGGGATTCGTTCGGGATCGTGCGAGAAGTCGGCGTCCATCTGCCCAAGGAATCGGGCACCGCGCTTCTGACCCTCCTCTATTCCGCAAACGATGGCAGAGGCATAGCCCCTTTTGGCTTTCCTGCGGATTAAAACGACTCTCTCGTCAGCCTTGGCAACCTCCGCCACAATGTCAGCGGTGCCGTCCGGGGAACCGTCGTCAACGACGGCAACGACCACATCGGGGAGCCGGGTGCGGATTTGATGCAAGAGGGCAGCGATGTTCTCCGCCTCATTATAGGTCGGTATCGTGATCCAGATCATACCGGCACACCGTTTAATTTTTTCCAAAATGAAGACGTATTAAGAAGATGAAACGCGGATAGAAAGGAGGGAAAGGAATGGGGCGGCTCTGCAGACTATCGTTTTTCATGCTTCTTCTGATTGTGACAGGAACGGGTCTGCCTATTGGGCAAGCGGCCGGAAAGGGAAGGGATGAGGAGGTTTCCGCCCTTAGAGAACGCATCGCAGTTCTTGAGGATCAATTTCGGCGACTGCTGGCAGAGTTGGTGGACGCCCGTCGGAGGCTGGAGGAGTTGGAAAAGCAGCGCCGGGTCGGCGACCTTAAGGCTCTCAATCCGGAAATCAGTGTGATACTGGACGGCGTCGGTCTCGCTGGAGGGCGGAGTCTGTTCCGCCGGTTTCAAGGCTTTCAATTTCGCGAGGCAGAAATCGCTCTCCAGTCGGACATTGACCCCTTTGGAAGGGCAGAAGGCTTTTTCGCCATCGGTCCCGACGGTGTTGAAGTGGAGGAGGCTTATATCAATCTGATAGACCCGACGATCCTGCGCCTACCTAAAGGGCTGCAGTTGAAGGCGGGGCATTTCAAAGCCAACTCGGATAAGATCAACCTCATCCACCGACCGGAGCAGCCGATGGCGGATCTTCCTCTCGTTCATCAACGGTTTTTTGGAGAGGAGGGATTTGCCGGGACCGGTCTCCGACTTCAATATTTAATCCCTTCCCGACGGTACACCGAGGTGAGCCTTGAGGCGCTGAACGCTGAGAATAACTCGTTTCAGACGCCCGACGGCCGACCTGTCCTTCTGTCGCGACTGAGGACCGTCTGGGACTTGAGCGACGAGAAAGCCGATCGGACATACGATTTGGGGCTGTTTTATGCGTGGGGTTCCAACGATGCCGGCACCAATACTCAGATGATCGGATTGGACCTGACCCACAGGTGGCGACCGTCCCGTCAGGGGCTGTATCGGTCTTTGTCCTGGCAGAATCAAATCCTATTGAGCCAGCAGGGAGGCGCCGGAGCCAGCAAGGGGATAGTCTCCTTCCTGGAGTACCAGTTCAGCCGGACCCTCTACGGCGGCGCCCGATACGACTGGGCGGGCTCTCCAGACAAGACTGGTACCGCTTCGGGTCTTGCCTTCGCCCTCACCTACTTCCCCAGCGAGTTCCAGAGGTATCGTCTGCAACTCAACTGGCAGAGGGTTAACGGTCAACCGGTAAGGGAAGTGTGGCTCCAGGGGACCTGGACCATCGGCGTTCACAGGCCCCATCCCTTTTGAAGATAGGGCTCAAATTCCATCAGGAGGTGACAAGAGAAATGATGCACCTTAGGGGATCGGGTCTTTTCCTCTGCTTGGCTGTCCTGGTAGTAGGTTTGAGCAGTAGTTTGGGCGTTAAGCCGAAAATTCAGGTCGTCGCGACGACGGGGGATTTGAAGTCGCTGACAGAACTGGTCGGTGGCGACCGGGTGCAGGTGAGTGCTATTATGAGGGGTGACCAGAACCCCCACACCGTTCAAGCGCGCCCATCCTTCGTCGTCGCCCTCAACCGGGCAGACCTCTTCATTCGGGTCGGTCTGGATTTGGAACTGTGGGCGGATCAGCTTTTGCAAGCCGCTCGCAATCCTAAGATACGGAAGGGCGCTGCGGGTTATGTAGACGCCTCGGAAGGGATTTCTCTTCTTGAGCAACCGACAGGGCCCATCAGCAGAGCCCAGGGGGAAATCCACATCTTCGGCAATCCCCATTACTGGCTGGACCCTGCCAACGCCAAAATCATTGTGAACAACATTGCCGAGGGGCTTAAGAGGGTCTCGCCCGCCGACGCGGACTACTTTGAGAGGCGTCAGAAGGAAGTCTTTCGGGATTTGGACAAACTGCTGGAGGAGACCCTTAAAGAAATGGAGCCGTTTAGAGGAACTAAGGTGGTTGCGTATCATAATACCTGGCCGTATCTGGCGAGGAGATACGGGCTAAATGTGGTAGGGTTTCTTGAGCCGAAGCCCGGCATTCCTCCCTCCGGCAGACATGTGGCAGAAGTGATCCGGCTGATGAGGATGCAGGGCATCAAGTTTCTAATCAAAGAGCCGTATTATGAGGACCAAACGCCGCAACTGGTCGCTCGCCAGACGGGCTGTGTCGTCGTCGAGTTACCGTCTTCTGTCGGTGGATTGCCGGGAACGGACGATTACTTTCAGCTGATCCGGAAGATCATCGGAATCCTGACGAAACATTTCGCTCTGGTGAAATCTCCATGACCGAGGGGTCCGGTCAGCCGTTCATTGAGTTTCAGGATGTGACTCTCGGCTACGGCTCCCAGATCGTCCTCCGGAATGTCAACTTGACGGTCGGTCAAGGCGACTTTTTGGGGATCGTCGGTCCTAACGGAAGTGGTAAGACGACCCTACTGAAAGCCGTCTTGGGGCTGGCGAAACCCCTTTCCGGTACGGTCCGGATTCGTTCTCCCGTTCGGTTCGGGTATGTCCCTCAGAGGGAGATCCTCGATGAGATCTACCCGCTGACGGTTTTAGATGTGGTAATGATGAGCCGGGTTCCGGTCCGGGGTCTGGGTAAGTCGTTGACGGACGCCGATCGTCAGAGCGCCTTATGGGCTCTCGATCAGGTCGGACTGGCGGACCTCTCCGACAAACTGTATCGCCACCTTTCCGGCGGGCAGAAGCAGCGGACCCTGCTGGCTCGCGCCCTGGCAGCAGAGCCCAATGTCCTGATTCTGGACGAGCCGACCAACGGCTTAGACCTCGCTTCAGAAGGGGAGATTATGGCATTGTTGCGGGACCTACACTCCCGGCAGGGCGCCACCATCATATTTGTGACCCACCTTCTCAATCTGGTTTTGAACTCAGCGACTCGGCTGGCTCTTCTTCACGACGGCACCGTTACGGTCGGCACCGTCCATCAGATCGCTTCCCCCGATTCCCTCAAGAAGGCGTACGGATTGGAAGCCACCGTTCGGGAACTGAACGGCTACCGGTTCGTGGTGGCAAAGAGTGACCGAAAGTTTTAACACTACTTGGCAACTGCTTCAGCTGCCTCTGGTCGGAGGTCTGATCTGCGCCGTCGTCTGCTGCTATTTGGGTATTTATGTCGTCCTGCGTCGGATCGTCTTCGTCAGCGCCGCTCTCACTCAGGTCGGCGCCGCTGGTGTGGCTTTAGGTTTGTGGCTTGAACTGGCTCCTTCCATCTTAGGGTTCGCGACCCTCCTCTTGGCTGTCTTGGTTCTTCCCCTGATCCGTCAGGAGCGACGCCTTCCCGGGGAGTCGTTCCTGGGCGCCATCTATGTCGCCGCCTCCGCTCTCGCCCTTATCTTTGTCGCCCAGAGTCCAGCGGAGGAAGCCCATCTCCATCAGATCCTCTTTGGAGAGCTTTTGACGGTGACTCCGGTCCTCCTTGCGGAAATGGCGGTTGTCGCCGCCCTTGTCCTTTCCTTCCATATCCTCTTTTTCAAGGAAATCCTCCTGATTTCCTTTGATCCCGATTTCGGTGCTTCATTGGGACTCAAGTCCCAATTGATAGACCTCCTTTTCTATCTCTCTTTGGGACTCACCATTGCGGTCGCCATACGAGTTGCCGGCGCCCTGTTGGTTTTCTCCTATCTGGTTCTGCCAGCTGTTACCTCCCTTTTGATCTGTCGGCGGATCATTTCCGCCTTGATCCTGGCGGTCGTTTTGGGTATGGTCTGCAGCGGTGTTGCCCTCTACCTCTCCTTCTATCATTTGAACCTCCCTTCTGGTCCCCTCATCGCTGCGTTCTGCTCTGTTCCCCTCCCCTTTGCCTTTCTCTGGGCTGTCTTGAGGGAAGCGCGAGCGGGTCGGGAAGCGCGGACCGCCTTAAGTTGATGATGGGCGCCGATAGAATGGGTGCGGAAAGGTCTCGGGGAACCGGAGGCAGGGGAAAGTGACAGAAAGGAAAAAGCGAACCGTTGCTCTCTTGTCGGTCGTTGCCACCGCCAGCCTCACCTTTGTAAAACTGATTGCGGGCATCTATTCGGGCTCCGTCAGCGTCCTGTCAGAGGCTGCCCATTCAGCAACAGACCTATTGGCTGCTCTGATGGCGTGGTTCGCTGTCCGCCAGTCGTCTAAGCCCCCCGACCGACAACACCGTTACGGGCACGGCAAATTTGAAAGTTTGTCTGCGGGATTAGAGGCTCTTCTGATCTGGGTCGCGTGCTACTGGATCACCAAAGAGGCGATAGAACGGTGGCGCTCCGGAATCCATGTCTCCCGCCTAGAGGCAGCCCTTGCGGTTATGGGTCTTTCCCTGATCGTCAACTGGCTGGTCTCAGCACGACTCTTTTCTGTGTCCCGCCAAACCTCGTCTCTGGCGTTGGAAGCCGACGCGTGGCATTTGCGGACCGACGCCTACTCTTCCGTTGCGGTTCTGCTGGGGCTGGCGGCTCTGAAAATCACCGGATGGCACTGGCTCGATCCCCTTTTTGCTCTGATCGTTGTCGCCATCATGGTTCGGGTCGGTTATTGCCTGGTGAAGGAAGCGATTCAACACCTTTTGGACACGGCTCTCCCTCCCGAAGAGGAAGCCATTGTGGAGCGCGCCCTGCAAACCCACTCTTATCGGTTCATCAATTTCCATCATCTGAGAACCCGCCGGACAGGTGCCAAGAGGAACATTGATCTCCATCTCGTCGTTCGGGATGAAATGACCGTTGAGGAAGCCCATCAGTTATGCGACGAAATTGAAGAGGAAATCCGCAAGGGTATCCCTGATGCCGATGTGACGATCCATGTGGAATCCGCGTCGTCCCAACTGCAGCAAGGTATTGAAGAGTCCAAACTCCCCTATCGTATCTTTCGGAGCCCAGACGGTTAGTCGTCAGTCTTGAGGCGCCCAAGACTAAAAAGACTCCCAAAGGCGCACCGAGCGGAAAATCGGTAACTATCAAGGCATTTAACCAAAGATTCCCTTGGCTCATCCTACCTTGGACAGGCTGGTGCCTCACGTTGACTGCATCCGAACCATCAGATGGTCGTTGGAAAGGGCGCCGAGGAAGGACCGCTAATAGCCGATGAGATGGGCTGGCTTGAGAGATCCGTTTCCCGAGCCCGACCGCTTATCAGGAATTGTCAATGGCGCGACCGGGCGTTGGGGACTTTCCGCTGAAGACCAATGTCGAAGTGTGCCCCACCCCATTGTCCAGGGAACCGTTCCGTTTCATTGCCAACGGCTGGCGTGGGGACGAATCTAAGCAGGGTGGAAGCAGTAGGACATCATTTTTTAATGGACCGGTCTACCTCTCCACTGATTTCCCACGATCCCCAAGTTTTTTGCACTTCGGGAAAGATAACAGCGCGTAAATCCCCAGTTCGCTTCAGGGATTATGAAGGGGAGGACCTGGGAAAGTGGCAGACTGTTTCCATAGCCAGTGAACCAGCGCCTCCTTTTCGTCTTCTGAGCCGACGAAGGGAGGCATAAAGCCCCTGAGCCGGTGGAGACGATTGAGAGCTGCGCGAATCATCTCCTGGTCCCATCCATAAATGAGAGGAAGCAGACCGTTGTAACCAGACAAGGTGTGACAACTGGAGCACTGAAGGCGAAAAATTTCTGTTCCAAGATCGTCATTAGTCGGTTTGGTCGGTGCAAGAGTAAATTTGGCTTTGGAGACAAGGCTCTGCCCTTGCCACCGGCGCGCCTGATCAATGGTCAGACCGTTGCTGAACATGTAGCCGTAGATAACATACGGTTTGCGAATGGCTTCTCTGACCCATTCGGTCATACCAGTCGTCAGAAACGCGAGGGTGGCGACCAAAAAAGCAAGGGGAGGGCTAAACAGGTGGGGTCTTTTGTAGGCACCCCAATAACTGAAGCCGAAGATGAGAGCGGACAGGACGATGCTGGTGGCGACTAAGACCAGCAGGACAGGCGCCGGTCCTCCCAGAGCCAGGTGGCGGGCGGACGGGGGCAGCGTGGAGAGGTAGATCAAAAGACCCGGCGGCATTAAAACGGCGGGGATCATTAGCCATAGACCCGCCCACCTGATGATCCGATGGCGGAGCCCACTGTCGGTGACGCCACCCGCCTTGATGAGGACAAAAATCCCCGCCAATGCCAGAGTGATCATCGTCCTCAAGAAGAGCGACGGCATCATCGAGGGATTGAAGAAGGCGTGCCACACGCTTCTCGTTTCAACCCACCGACCGGTAGTCAACATGAAGGTCAAGATTCCGTTGATCAGGAAAAGGGAAAGCCAGGCGCTAATAAAGTAGATGAAACCGACCCGGAGATGAATGTCCGGTCGCAGGCGATCCCACCCGTAGTAGTAAACCAGAGCTGATACGATCTCCACCAGGAAAGCGACCCACTCCGTCGCCCAGACAAATAGGAAGATGTGGAGGAGCGACGATGTGGCCGACGGATGGACGAGTGCGATGGTCCACCAAATACCGACTCCGGTCACCGCTCCCCCTACTAAAACGACTAAGACGAATGTCCTCGTTGCGGTGCGAAGGAAGTGCAAGAGAGCATGATCCTGCCGCCGGTAAGCCATCAATTCTGTGAGAGGAAGAAAGAGACCGCCACCGATAGCGAGATGAGCGATGAAAGTGTGGGGGATGGCAACCAAACCGATGAGCATTCCACCACCGATGATCGGCACTTCCCAGATCGGAAAATTCACCGAGGAACCTCCTCTGCGACGGACCGGAACCAGTAATGGACGACCCATAGGACGGTGACCAGTCCGATGGCTAGGGCGATGACGAAAATTGAAAAGAAAATCCAGTCGGGTTGAGCAGGGATCTCCGTAACGGTCACATTAGGTGCGTGCCAACCGATCATCCATTGACGGACGAGAAAACGAATTCGGCCCATAGCGATGAGGGTGACAGTCAGCAAGGCTCCGGCTGCCATTAGGACCTTTTTGCTGCGACTCCTTTGAAAGGAAAAAGTGAGAAAGACGGCTCCCAGCGCCGCAAGGACCGAGACGATCAAAAGCCCCGTTCCTTCAGCATCGGTGCCCAGAAACCTAATCCCAATCTCTCTGGGGTGGGCGAACAGAAAGAGGGGACCGATGACGAAGTTTAAAAGGGTAAAGGTCACGAACCAACGGGAACCGATGGAAACAAACGAGCGGACCCTGTCGGCATCTGAAGAGACGAAGGTGGCTCCGTAGACAGCCGTCACCAATCCAAATACCGCCAGGGCTCCAAAGATCAGGTGAAGGGAACGGGGGATCAGGGTTGGGTCGTCAAGGTTCAAATTCCAGCCCGACGGATCGGAACGGTAGACAGTCAACCATTTGGAGGGTGACGACATCAGTGTCGTCACGTTGGCGAAGAGGAAGGCGACATATAGAAACAGGACGAGACTGATGGCGGGAGCAAGCCAAGGGGAGCGAAGATCCTGCCTGCGATTGAGATAGTAGTAGAGGACAGCGTAGCCGATCAGGAGGAAGGGAATAACCGAGAACCAGGACCACGCCATCAGAACCGTTGCCGTAAAAAAGAGCCGACCGTAAAGAACCTGGACGAAAAGAAGGGGAGCGACGCCTGTGGTGATCGTCAGGGCTGTGGAGGCAGGAAGGTACGATCGGACCCAATGGGCAATCGGATCGTCGCTTCTCCTTGCTTCCGAAAGAACGAGGTAGAAGAGACCTGCGACGGTGAGATTCATAGGGATCAGATGGAGAAGAAAAGTCAGGTAGAGGAGAATGGAGAGCAAGCCTGGTGGCGCCGGCAGGGGAATCGGACTGGGTTCTGGTATGACCGTCACCCCTACGACCTTCTCTCATCGTTACTATAGCACGAGTCATTTCCCGTGACGGGATACTTTCCCATCCGGGTCTTGAATTTCGTAACGCCCCATAATAATTCAGACGGCGTTCTCGGTAAAGAATTGCGCTGAGGAACGGATTTGAGAAACCATCGGAAGGGGAGATGAACGGTGCGGTCTGAGGTAACGCCGGAACAGGTAGCGTTCTATCGGGAAAACGGTTTTGTAATCATAGAGGACTTCCTGACACCTGAGGAGTTAGAGGAGTGGCGGGAGGCGGTGATGGAGGCCGTGGAGGAGCGGGGCAGCCGGCGGTTTCCCTGGCTGGACAAAGATTCGGAGGGTTATTACGCCCGGGTTTTCAAGCAGAGGGTCAATCTGTGGCAGACGAACGAAAGAGTGAAGAAGTTAATGCTGGATCCCCGGCTCGGCAAGATGGCGGCGGACCTGGCGGGGGTGGACGGGATAAGGATATGGCACGATCAGGCTTTGATTAAGGAACCGTGGGCGAACCCGACCGCTTGGCATCTGGACCTTCCCTACTGGTCCTTTGACTCTCGCGATGCGATCTCCATCTGGGTGGCTCTGGACGATGCCACTCTTCAAAACGGCTGTCTCTACTTTTTACCCGGCACTCACAAGACAGCTCGTTTGGATAATGTCGGAATCGGTCCCAATATGGCAGACCTGTTTGAGATCTACCCGGAATGGAAGAGTATGGAAGCGGTCCCGGCGCCGATGAGGGCGGGATCCTGCAGTTTCCATAACGGTCTGGTCGCCCACGCTGCCGGTCCCAACATGACGCCCCGCCTCCGCCGAGCGATGACTTGTGCTTACATGCCCGACGGTTGTCGGTTCAACGGTAAACCGAACATCCTGACACCCGAACAGTTAGCCCGGCTCACGATAGGAGACCTCCTAAATGATGAAGCCCAGAATCCATTGATTTATTCAAGGAAGGGTGCCTTTGGAGTTTAGACCTGTCTCTCCCATCAGAATCCGACTAAAGGAAACGTACCAGTGACTGCTGGCGATCTTCAAGGCCTTTTTGTCCCGCAGTAAACCGGCGGATACGACCACACCCGCCGTCAGGCGCCTTTTGTATCCATCTCTACTTGCCTCGGCGGTGCAGAAGGCTTCCCATCCCGGTGCATCCTCAGCCGACCCGCATCTGGCAATTGACAGAGTTTCTCTTTTCTGTTCCTGTCAGGCTCCTTGCCCAAAAGAAAAATAGGTCTGGGAGAACTTTCTTCAAAATTGGGGTGCAGGCGAAAAGGGAGGTTTGGAATGTGTGGGAAGAAAAGTTGGCTATCTTGGGTGGTCGTCCGGTGGTCGAAAGAGCCTTGGGCTCTCATTGGCCCATTTACGGACCAGAAGAGGAGGAGGCTCTCCTCCAAGTCCTCAGAAGCCGGCAATGGTGGCGGGGTGGGTATGGGGACTGGAAAGAAAGTTTCGTCGGTCGGTTTGAAGATGCCTTCGCCGAATACCAACAGGCCAAGTGGGGCATTGCGGTTACAAACGGGACCCAGGCTTTGGAATGTTCCTTAAAGGCGGCAGGGGTGGAGCCGGGTGATGAGGTGATCGTGCCGGCCCTGACTTTCGTGGCAACAGCAACGGCAGTCGCCCTGGTCGGCGCCATCCCCCGCATTGTTGATGTCGACCCCCAAACATACAACATCAGCCTTCAGGGAATTGAGGAGAACGTCACTGATCACACCCGAGCCATCATCCCGGTCCATAACGGCGGGTATCCGTGCGATATGGACGGCATTATGACGTTAGCCCAAAAGCACGGGCTGATGGTCATTGAGGACTGCGCCCACGCCCACGGGACCGAATACAAAGGGAGACGGGTCGGCGCCATCGGCCATCTGGGAGCCTTCAGTTTCCAACAGGGTAAGACGATAACAGCGGGAGAGGGCGGCATCGTCCTCACTAACGACGATCAACTGGCTGAGAAAGCCTACTCCTTTATGCACATCGGCCGGATGTCGGGACGACCTTTCTACGAGTTCCACCGGGTCGCTTCCAACTTGAGGATGACGGAGTGGCAGGGTGCCGTCTTGCTCGCTCAGTTATCCCGTTTGGATCAGCAGGTAGAAACCCGGGAGCGCAACTCCCGTTACCTGGCGGAACGGATGGAGAAGTTGGGATACCTGAAGCCTCTGCCCCGGGACCTGACGGTCGTCACTCGCTGGTCTTTCTACTATTGGAACTTTAAGTTCGTCCCAGAGGCGTGGGACGGGGTGCACCGCGATACCTTTTTGAAAGCCCTTGCTGCGGAAGGGGTGCCCTGCGGCGTCGGCGCCCACGGCGAACCGATCTACCGCAATCCCCTCTTTCAAAGGATGAACTTTGGACGGACCGGTTTTCCGTTGCGGTGCCCTTGCTGCGGGGCATGGCGCATTGACTACCGGCAGGTTCTCTGCCCTGAAGCCGAACGGATCTATAAAACCGAGGCGTGCAGTTTCCCTCACCCCATTTTTCTCGGACCGCAGGAAGAGATGGATTTGATCCTGCAAGCGATAGAGAAAGTTTACCGAAATCGGTCGGAACTTCTTGCCTATCAAGAGAAAAGGTAAGCACCACGCGTTTGGAACGACGACCCTTCCTAACGGATCACAGAGAATTGACAAACGGGCGGATCTGTGCCATATATGATTTCAAGATAAAGCCCAGCGGCGGCTGTTAAAGGAGGGAGCAGCAGTGATGAGTCGGTCGAAAGGGCGGGGGGCTTTTACCCTTATTGAACTTCTCGTCGTGATCGCGATTATTGCGATCCTGGCGGCGATCCTCTTCCCCGTCTTTAGCCAAGCTAGGGAGAAGGCACGCCAGGCGGCTTGTTTAAGCAATGTGCGCAACATTGCCATGGCGGCGTATATGTATGCCCAGGACTATGACGAACGGTTCGTCAAGCATCTGACTCCTTGTGGCAGTGAGGCTTTCCCCGGTCCCAAGCCACCCGATCCCTGGGATCCCCTGATGAACCCAGACTGGTATATGGGTCTGGAGACGTACACTCGTAATCGGCAGATTTACGAATGCCCTACGGCTAACTACTGGACCTGGAAGTCCATGTGCTTTCCGACCCAGAGGGGTCGCTTCCCTCAGGGCTGGACCGTCGCCTATGGTTTCAACGAAGCCATCTTCATCTACCCAGACCTTTTCGCCTTGCCCGCCATTCAGAGAGCGTCTTCTTTTGTGGTCGGTGGAGACAACGAGAATACCTTCCATTGCCCCTGGTCCCAGACAAGGGAAGGGATTGCCAGAAGGATGGCCTTTGCGAGAATCGGTGCTTGGTATGGCGGCAGCGGAGATTTTCAGTGCGGTTGCCCTGCCACCATCTTAAGACCCGATCAGATGGATAAACACACTCGTCACCTTGGGGGTTCCCACTTGATGTTTGCCGACGGTCACGCCAAATGGGAGCGCTGGCAGTGGATCAAGACCAGACGGGTCGGCGGACGGCACGACTTTATCTGCCCAGACGCCATCGGAAGAACGATTCCTTCCTACGGCTGGCAGGTCTGGCCTCGGTATTCTGGCAACCTTGCTGTTCCTTGCGCACCTTAGTCGCGGTGATGGTGCGAGGCAGCTGAGCGTGCCGTCACTCACAACCCAGGGGGGATAGTTAGGTGGCGAGAGAAGTGCCTGTGTGGGTAGCAGTCGTTGTCTGTGTGGTAGTCCTCGTAGTAGCCGTGGGGGTCTATGTTTGGACCAGTCGCACCCAGCAACCTCCGGCTGGACCCCCGGGAACACCCG
The DNA here is from genome assembly GCA_032161505.2 of Candidatus Caldisaccharidevorator sinensis. GTDB lineage: Bacteria > Armatimonadota > Fervidibacteria > Fervidibacterales > Fervidibacteraceae > Caldisaccharidevorator > Caldisaccharidevorator sinensis. Next base: position 1,770,037 of record JAVKTG010000002.1, on the reverse strand, counting down.
GACAGCCGGTGACCGCTCGCCCTCCCGCTCGCTGACAGGATTACCCGACCGCCCAGAGTTTCAACGGGCTCGCCTACCGGGAGCCCTCATCAATGGGCTCATCCTGAAGGTCCCATCATGCCGAACATCGGTCGGGGCGGAAGGGGGGAACCGGAAGCAACCGCCTTGACGATGGTGCTGAAGAAGGAAGTGTAACCGGCTTCCACAGGGGGAACCATTCCTTGGTAGCTGGCCAGAACCTGCCCGTCCTTGCCGACCACGACGACCGTCGGGGTGATTTTAATCTGAAACTTCTTTACCCCGGCCCGGCTTCGGTCCCACAGGATCGGCGTGGTCGTTATCTTTTTCTTTGCCGCCTCCCGCACCTGAGTTTCGCTTTTGTCTATCAGAACGGTGACGACGAGAGGCGTCTTTGGGTCAGCGGAAGCATTTTTCACGGCTTGAGTCAAACAGGGAATCTGCCGCTGGGAGTAAGGACATTTGAGGCTTACGAAATCAAGAATCAGTCCGTCGGCACTGGCGCTAAGCAGCTGCGATAGACTCAGCTGGCTGCCTTGCTTTGCGCCTAGTCTCCATCCGATTCCTGTCGAGAGGACCTGAAATATCACCGACGGCTCCCCTGGCTCTTGCTGCTTCTGGCTCTGACACCAGACAGACCCTCCCAAAGCCAGGACGGCGAAAACTGCTATGATGGCATTCGACATTGTCTTTTGCCTCCCTCATCTTACCGCCTGACGGTCCCAATTTTATTAACGCTCATCTGAGCCTTCAAATTCCCTTTCCAAGGTGATGCTGGCGCCATCGGGCACCGTGCGGAACGGTTCGGGATCGTCCAGAAGTTTTCCTACGACGTTCACAGGGCTGGCAGGGCGAATTTCGTCACAGGTGCGGCTGGCAGGTGTCGGTCCGAAGAAGATGCAAAAGGCGCGCCCCGGGACCCAATAGCCGAGATCCCCTTTTTGCACCAGTTCCGCTTGGTTTTCTGGCTTTGCCGTTACGGGAATCGGGAAGTAGATTTCGTCGCCCCATCGGTTGCCACGGGCTTTGATGGGGAGAGCATCCCAGATGGCTTGCGCGGTCTGCGTATCGTTCAACTGTGCCCGTGCTTCTACGTGACCTGCCCGGATCCAAATCCTCTTCGACATCACAGGTCGCTTTTAGTGAGCCAGATCTTCCTTTGCCGAAGATCGCTGAGGAGTTGGTCGTACTCTTCCCTTGGCACCGGCAGACGGACCGGTTGCCCTTTAAAATGGGACAGGACGAAACTATTCATCAATTCCATTGACAGGAGTCCTTCCGACAGGGGAACCGGGGGCTCCTCGCCCCTGAGCACGGCTCGGGCGAAACCGGCGACGGCTTCTCCATGCCCGTGAGGCTCATCGGTCTTGACCGGGACCTTTTGCCACTGCACCTTTGGACGACCCCAAGGTTCGGTGTTGGTCCTTAGATCCTCCATCAAATCGGGCTTAAAATGACCCAAGTGGAGCCCTTCATCGGTGAGCATCAAGGCGTACCGTTGGAGAGTAACATCAAAGCGAACGGGCGCACCCAGACCCAAACTGGAAATATGGACAGCGACCTGGGCACCGGATTCCCACTCAAGAATTGCTGTCGCTGTATCCTCGACCTCAATTTCCGGATGCCCCTGGTTAGATAGGCGTGCGGTTACTTGCTGGGGAAGACCGACAAGGAAAGAGAGAAGGTCAAGATCGTGGATCGCTTGGTTAATGAGGACGCCACCGCCTTCCCCCCACCAGGTTCCCCGCCACTTCCCTTGACGATAGTAAGCCTGATTCCGGTAGTGGTGAGCCTGGTAGAGACCCCGGATGAGAGCGCCTCCGTCACGAATCGCAGCCCGGGCACTGATCGCCCACGGCTCCAGCCGATACTGGAAGACGATCCCTGCTTTAGCAGAGGATTCCTTTGCCGCTGATATCATCTGATCGGCTTCTGATACGCTGATCGACAGGGGCTTCTCACAAAGGGTATGTTTGCCCGCTCTCAATGAGGCGATCGTTTGAGGAGCGTGAAGATAGTGAGGAGTGCAAATAGAGATAGCCTCCACATCACTCTCCAGCATCTTTTCAAACTGTGTGAACCGGTTCGGGATCCTAAATTCGTGGCAGAAAGCGTCCAGGATTTGGGGTACGACGTCACAGGCGGCGTACAGTTCCACCCCGGCAACGTTCTTCAGAGCCTGAGCGTGGGCTCTCCCGACGCCCAGCCCGACGATGCCCCATCGTAACCCCATTGCGTCCCATCTCCTTCATGGTCAATAATAGCATCGGTGTCGGGAGCCTGCGGGAAAGGAAAGGAGGATTGGACGTGCTGTTGTGGAAAGTGGCGACGATTTTGATCTCCCTCTTCTCTCTGGCAGGCTGCCAGGAGGTATCCGCTGACGAGGAGCAATTGGGCTTTCAAGCCCTTTGTAACGGCAGGGACCTGGACGGGTGGGAAGTGATCGGCGATCGGGATGCCTGGTCGGTGAAGGATGGGATGATCGTCTGCTTGGGAAAGGGAGGCGGATGGCTCAAGAGCAAGTGGGAGTATGACGACTTCATCTTCAAAGTCGACTGGAGGGTCAGAAAAGGCGGGAACAGCGGCGTCTTCTTTAGAGCCGAACCTGTTAATGACCCATGGGTTCGTGGTTATGAGGTGCAGATCTTGGACGATGGGGGAGTCATCGGAAAGACCAACTGCGGCGCGATCTATGGCGTCAGGGCCCCCGTCAAGAACCCGGTCCGGTCAGGGAAATGGAACAGTTATGAGATTAGGGCCATCGGTGATCGGGTCTCCGTCTATTTTAACGGACTTTTGGTCCACGACATCAATGTATCCGAGATTCCGGAACTGAAGGGAAAACCGATCAGGGGATATATCGGGCTTCAGAATCACGGGGACTATGTGGAGTTCCGCAATCTGCGGATTCTGGAAGTCGGATACTCCTGGTTGTTCGACGGTAGGAGCTTGGATGCATGGCAAGTGGAGGGCGCCGGTCAGTGGGTGATACTGCCCGACGGTGTTCTGCATTACACCGGAAGAGGTTCTCACCTGTGGACCAAAGAGAGTTTTGCTGACTTTGATTTGAAATTGGAATGGAAGATAGAAAAAGGCGGCGACAGCGGAGTCTACCTGAGAGGGGACAGGCAAGGTCGGGCGCAGGCAAATATCTGGGAGCACGAGATGGGGTCCGGGCAGATATGGGGATATGACATCAGACCGAAAGAGCGTCGGGACGCTCCGACGGGTCAGTGGAACTATATGGAAATCAAGATGGTCGGTAAAAAGGTGAGCGTGTGGTTAAATGGCGCCTGGGTGATAGAGAACGCCGAATTGCCCGATGTTGCCAACGCAGGACCGATTGCTCTCCAACATCACGGAACGCCCCTTTGGTTCCGCAACATCCGAATCAGGAGAGTCCACCGTTAGGGCTGGGGAACCGATCCGACTCATTCGACTGTGACGCTTTTCGCCAAGTTCCTTGGCTTGTCTACGTCAAGCCCTTTGATGGACGCCATATGATGCGCCAAAAGTTGGAGAGGTAGAACGGTCAGCAAAGGCGTCACGTCCTCAAAGGTTTCGGGAACGGTGAAGACGAACTCGGCAATGGAGTTGAAGTCACCGTTCCCCTCGGTAGTGACAACGATCAGTCTCCCCCCTCTTGCCCGCACCTCCTGAATATTGGAGACGGTCTTCTCATATACCGAGTCTTTCGGGGCGATACAGACAACAGGACACTCCTTATCAACAAGGGCGATGGGACCGTGCTTGAATTCTCCGGCAGCGTAGCCGGAGGCGTGAAGGTAACTGACCTCTTTGAGTTTTAAGGCACCCTCCAGTGCTGTCGGATAGTTGAGCCCCCGCGCAAGATACAGGAAATGACGGGCGTTTTGAAAGGACCGAACGCATTCCCGGACGATCGGGTCCTGGCTCTGGATCGTCCTTCTCATTTTCTCAGGTAGATCAGTCAGGCTGGAGACGATAGAATGAATCAGGTCGGGACCCAAAATCCAGCGCAACCGCCCAAGGTAAAGGGTTAGAAGGAAAAGATGAATCAGTTGAGCGGTGTAGGCTTTCGTTGAAGCGACCCCGATTTCAGGTCCGGCATGAAGGAAGATCACCGCGTCACTCTCCCGAGCCAGGGTAGAACCGGGCACATTGCAGAGACCAAGAACCCGGACGAAACGGCTTTTTGCCTGCCTGAGTCCGGCAACGGTGTCGGCTGTCTCTCCCGATTGGCTGATGGCAATGACTAAGGTGTCCTGGTCGAGGACCGGCTGTCGGTAGCGAAACTCAGAAGCAATTTCTGCCTGAGTCGGCAGTCGCAGATATTTTTCGAAAAGATACTTGCCATAGATACTTGCGTGCCAGGACGTGCCTGCCGCCTGTATGATGATCCTGCGCAATCCAATCAGTTCTGAGGGATGGAGATTCAACTCCGGAAAGAAAGGAATGTCCCCCCCTTTGCACCGGCGCGCAAGGATCTCCTGAAGGCGATCGGGCTGTTCGTAGATTTCCTTCAGCATAAAGGTTGGAAACCCGGCCCGATCCTCTAACACGACCTCCCAGTCCAGGGTCTGAAAGTCACGAGAAAGTCTCTCCCCTGTTGCAGAGATGAGAGTGACGGTGGCGTCCGATAAAAGAGCCAGTTCCTCATCATTGAGAATGAGGACCTTCCTGGTTATCGGCAGGACCGCATTCAGGTCCGACCCCAAGCAGACCTCTCCGTCACCGACTCCGATAATCAACGGTGATCCCTTTCGGGCACCGACCAGTGCGCCCGGCGCCCCGTCCCAAAGGCAGACGATAGCGTAACTGCCCCGCAAAAAAGAGAGAGCCTGCCGGACACTTTCAAGAAAAGCGCCCGCTTTGCTCTCCGTCGCTGCGGACGTGCGATCGGCAATGGCTTCCTCTATAAGGTGGGCAATCAGTTCGCTGTCGGTTTCAGATCGTAAGATGTGACCCCTCTCGGTCAGTCGCTGCGCAAGTTCACGGTAATTCTCTATGACGCCGTTATGAACGACAGCGATGGCGCCCGAGCAGTCCGTGTGAGGGTGGGCATTAACGATGGTCGGCTGACCGTGAGTTGCCCATCGGGTATGGGCGATCCCGGCTCGGGCTTGAAAGGTGTACTGAGTCAGCCTCTTCTCCAGACGGTCAATCGGTCCCGCTTCCTTGACGACCGTCAATTCGTCCCCGTCTAGGACGGCAATACCACAGGAGTCGTAGCCCCGATACTGAAGACGCTTGAGCCCCGACAATAAAACTTCCACCACGTCCCTGGGTCCCGAATAGGCAAAGATCCCACACATACTCCCTTCCCTCCTGCAACCTCTAACAACCCGTCACCAATCGCCGGCGTGCCGGTAGTGAAGCCAGAAGTCACCACCCGACTCCGCCTTGACCCGAGTCAGAGCCAAGCAGTCCCCGACTTACGAAAGCCCTCTCAAGCATTCTGCGAAGATTTCCATCGCTTCGTCTACTTCTTCGGCGGTGACGACGAGAGGGGGTAGAAAGCGGACGATCCGATCACCGATGGCGTTGACGACCAGCCCGATGGGTTCGGCAGCAAGGCAGGCGTCTCTCAGTTGACCGGCAATGGGATCGGCAAACTCAACGGCAACCATCAGCCCTTTACCCCGGACCTGCCCCTTTTCAGCGACGATCTCGCTAAGTCTCCCTTTCAGCCGTTCCCCCATTGCTTGAGCCCTCGCAACCAGATTTTCTTCCTCCAAAACCTCCAGGAAGGCAAGGGCAACGGCACAGGCAAGGAAATTGCCCCCGAAGGTTGAGGCATGGGACCCCGCCGTCAAGTGGTCCGCCCACTCGGGCTTCGCCAGCATCGCACCCATCGGAAAGCCACCGGCAAGAGTCTTGGCTAACGCAATGATGTCGGGTTGAACGAACTGATGTTGGAAGCCGAAAAACTTTCCCGTTCTGCCTAACCCCGTTTGCACTTCATCCACGATCAATAAAAAGGACCGCTCCCGTGCCAGGCGAGCGATGCCGGGCAGGTAATCGTCAGGCGGGACGATGACGCCACTTTCCCCTTGGATCGGCTCTACGATAACGGCGCAGGTCTCATCGGTAACTGCTGCTTTCAAAGCCTCAAGGTCGCCGTAGGGAACGAAGATAATCCCTGGGACAAGGGGCTCAAAGCCGCTGTGGTATTTGGGCTGACCGGTCACCGAAAGGGCTCCAAAGGTACGCCCGTGGAAACTCCCCTCGCAGGCAATGATCTTCCACTTTCCACCAAGAACCGTGTTTCCGATTCTCCTCGCCAGTTTCAAGGACGCTTCGATGGCTTCGGCTCCGCTGTTGCAGAAAAAGCATCTGTAGCCGCCTGCCAGGTCACCCAGTCGTTTTCCGAGGAGCGCCTGGGGTCCGATGTAGAAAAGGTTGGAGGTGTGCCAAAGGGTGTCCGCCTGATGTTGAAGAGCCCCGACCAGCCTGGGATGGCAGTGACCGGCGCTGCAGACGGCGATCCCTGCCAGAAAGTCCAGATATTCCTTTCCGTTCACATCCCACAGCCGCGTGCCAATGCCCCGAACGAAGGCGACCGGATAGCGGGCATAGTTAGGCGTCAGCCCCTCCTGGGTAAGGGCTTGAATTTCTTCAAAAGTCATCGTTCCGCCTCCTGTCTTCCGTCAAAAATGTTGAAAACCGCCGGACAGGATACGACGACGACCCCCCTCATCTACGGCGACCACCAAACCGGCTCGTCCCGTCGTCATCCGTCCGATCACCGTCGCCGGGACTCCCTGAGCCTCAATTGTCTGACGGACCCTGACCGCTGCCTCTTCTGGGACCGTTAAAAGAAGTTCGTAATCTTCGCCACCAGTTAGAGCGAGATCGATCGGATCGGCACCGACTTGGCTGCAGGCGTCCCGAAGGGTTTGACTGAGGGGTAACTGATCAACGAAAATTTCTGCCGTCAGACCGCTGGACTGAGCCAATCGAAAAATGTCCAACGCCAGACCGTCGCTGACATCAATGACGGCGTGAAGGGGAGCCGACAGGAGCGGATCCAACAGGTTCAGACGGGGTTCAGGACGTCGGAACCGAAGGGTCATCGGATCGTCGGGGGCGACGATCCCTTTTTCTAACAGAAGAAATCCGGCAGCCGCCTCACCCGGACAGCCGGTGACCAAAAGGCAGTCGCCTTCCTTAGCCCCTGATCGGGTCCAGGGCGTAATCGCAACGACACCGATTGCCGAAGAGACGACCAGGACCGGTCCGGGACTTCTTGCTACATCGCCCCCGACCAGGTAACAGGAAAATCTTTTGCAAGCGGTGATGGCTCCGTCAAACAGTTGATCTACTTCCTCCATCGGCTCCTGCCCCGTCAGTGCCAGTGAGAGGACGATGGCGATGGGACGCGCCCCCATGGCGCATAGGTCGCTCAGGCTGATGGCGACGCTTTTCCAGCCCAAGTCAAAGAGGGACATCCATCGCCGGCGAAAATGGATGTCCTCTATCTGACTGTCGGTCGTGAGGGCGATCTGCGAGCCGCCGATGAAAACAACGGCTGTATCGTCACCGGGACCGACAAGGATTTGGGGATCTTTGGCGAAGGACGCAGAAAGCCGGGAGCAGACCCGCTCCACCAGCCCCAGCTCCCCGATCTCCGACAGCCTCAGCCTCTATCACCACCCCGAATGCGCCGCCATAAGTCTACGAAGGCGCGGACAGCCCTTTGAGGGGCTTCGGCGCGGGCAACAGCGGAGATAACGGCGACGCAGTCAGCACCTGCTTCAAATACAAGCCGGGCATTCCCTAAATGAATGCCCCCGATCGCCACCAGGGGGTAGTTGGGAGGGAGCACCCGACGCACCTGGGCGACTGCTTTGGGACCGACCGGCGGTCCGGCGTCCGGTTTCGTGTCCGTAGCGAAGATGGAGCCTACACTCACATAGTCGGCACCTTGACTAACGGCAATGATGGCTTCTTCCTCATTGGCAACGGACCGACCGATCAGTTTTTTTGCACCAACGATGCGACGGGCGACCGGAACGGGAAGATCGTCGTCTCCCAGGTGAACACCGTCGGCGTCACAGGCGACGGCGATGTCCACACGATCGTTAACGATGAAGAGGACATCGGTTCCCCTCGTCACTTCCCGAATGGCAAGACCCCACTCCCACAGTTGCCGTGTCGTCGCCTCTTTATCCCGCAGTTGGACGGCGCATGCCCCTCCGTCTACCGCCCATCGGGCCATATCGTAATGGGAAAGGCTGGGGTTGACGAACCGATCGGTCACCACATACACTCCCGCCAGCAAAGGCACCGGACTAACCTCCTTGCCTACCGCTGGGCTTTGTGGTATGATAGCACCCGAAAGCTCAATGAGATTGCCGAGAGGGGGTGTCACCGTGTGGCACAAGGATTTCTTCGTTACGGCGACGGGCGGACGTCGCCTCTTTCGTCTCTTGAAGACCCGGGAGCCGTAGAGCAGTGGCTTTTGAGGAGCGTCCCCCTGCGGCAGCCGTGGGCGCTCCTTCCCAATTTTCTCCCCATTGGCGAGAACGTGTCGACCCCTTTTGGGTCGACGGTTCCGATCGTCGGAGTGGACCCCGACGGGACGGGATGTGCCCTACTGTTTGATCTCAAAACGGAGAAGATGTTTCCGCCCATCTTAGGGGAAGCCCTCGGGGTCTTGCACTGGCTCGATAAGTTGGACGAACGGGAGTTAGAGACTTTAGCCCGATATTTCTGGCAGGACCCGCACGCTTCCCTCCACTCAGAAGCGCAGAAGGTTTGGGGAAAGGCATGGACCCAGGGATCTGCAGGCGGCAGGGGAAAGGTCTATGTCCTCTCGTACCGACCGGCACCCTTCCTTGTTGACATGCAGACATTTCTTCAAAGTCAGGGACTGCCGATCCAGTTAGTTATGCTGTATACTTTGAAGGGCAGCGACGGAGAGATCGTCGCCATCGGGGAGCAGGTGACACCGACGGGGGCAAGCCCGTTAGTTAAAGCAGCGGAGAGGATACTGGAGAGGGTCGGAGACAGCGAAGCCTTCCTACAGTCCCTGGGTAACAGCGGGTGAGAGGGCGGATGAGTCGGGCATCGGTTGAGGGCAAGTGGCTGGAACAACTGACCTTTCTGGCGCTAGGCGCCAGCGTCAAGGAAACAAAGAGCATCGGCGGAATGATTCTGGCGAAAACCGGTCCGTCCCTGTTTGTGAAACTGGCTTCCGTGGGCTTACCTTTTTCGGAAGACCGAGTCTCCATCACTGTGCCTAACGATCTATGGAGGGATGCTCTCAAGGGACCGATCCCGTTAGAATTTCCGCTAACGACCCTCCTTTCGCCAGCACGTGCCTTTTCGCGGGTTCTGGTAGCCAGTGTGGGTGAGGGAGACCATGCGTGCGGGCTGATATGGGTCGGTCGGAAAAGTCCCGCGCCTTATAGCGACCGGGAAATAGGTGCCCTCGCCGACTATGGGCGGCGCCTCTACCAGGTGATGACCCCGCTGTTACCGGCATTGGACGGGGAGACAGACCTACGAGCCTGGTTGAGTGCTTCATTAACAGCGCGAGCAGCCGAGTGGCTGGAAGAGGGTCTGACTTTTATTCTTGAACTGCTCCTGTCTATCGGTCAAACAGATCACGGTTTCATCCTGTTACGGGGTCCTGATGGAGGGCTTCAGTGGGCGGTGACTTCGGGCGAGGGCGAAAAGGTCTCGCGGGAGCCCACCGGTCGTGGGCTTCTGACCCTATCGTCTGATTGGTTGACCAGCAGGACCGCTCACGAGCGCTGGATCGGGGAAATGGGGCTCAAGCCGAAACTTTCCCGTCGGGATGAAGCCGTCTCGGCTCTCAAGGTCGCAGAGGGTGTCATCCGGCGGCTCGTTATCTGGAGTCATAACGCATCGTGGTTAGAAAGTTACGTCTGGAGGGACCATCTCACCCGTGTCTTGACCCGCCATGCCTTTCTGGTGAAACTGGATCAAGAATTGAACCGAGCGTCTCGTTATCGTTACCCTGTCAGCATTCTCTTAGGGGATTTGGACGGTTTCAAGGCGGTCAACGACTTGTTAGGTCACAGCGCAGGCGATGAGGTGCTGAAGGAGATTGCCAGCCGGCTGACCCAGTCCGTCCGAAAGTATGACCTGGTCGGACGATATGGCGGTGACGAGTTCGTCGTTGCTCTTCCTGCCACCCCTTTAGAGGGCGCTCTGGTGGTTGCGGAGAGAGTCCGCCGTTCCGTTGAGGAGGTGAGGGTAATCAACTCTTCCGATGTCCGGCTGGAACTGGGTCTGAGCATCGGCGTCACATCCACTTACGACCACCAGGTGGCTGACTCGTCCGCCCTTATCAAACTGGCGGATGAGGCAGCGCTGATGGCGAAAGCCCGAGGAAAAAACCGGGTGGAGATAGTTCTTCCCGGTGGTGCCGGCGGAGGGCAGGCTGGTATCGCTCCGATGCGCGACATGTGGACGGGCTTTGCTCAATACGTCGCCCACTCTATCAACAATCCGGTATCGGGCATCCTGGGGCTAACAGAACTGGCTCAGTCGGAAATGAGCCTTCCACCCAAAGCCCGCCAGTTGTTGGAGCAAATCGGAGGTCTCGCCATCCGGTTAAAGGATTTCGGCCACTGGCTCTCGCAGGCATCGGTCAGCGAGATGTTAAAGGCAGCGGAGGTCTTCCACCAAAGGAAAGACTTTACAGGATCCGATTCGCTACCTGCTGGTAAGGAGTCGTAAGTTTTGCCGTCGGTAAGGATCCTGGTCGCTGAAGACGAGGAAGCGATCCTGACCGCCATCCGGGCGACTTTGGTCCGGATCGGCTATGAGGTCGTGACAGCGACGTCCCTTTCGGTCGCACTCCAGCGGGCAGTAGAAAAACCTCCCGACCTCGCCATTATTGACTGGGTGCTGGAGGACGGCACCGGTCTGGCGCTTTTTCAGGAGTTAAAGAGACGGAACCCTGAAATTATGGGGTTGCTGATCACGGGACACAGCACCTCAGAAGGTGCCCGGCAAGCGGAAGCGATCGGATTTTGGGATTTCCTTGTGAAGCCCTTCACCATCGGGGAACTTCAGAGTCGGGTGCGCAAAGCGGTGGATTTTATAGAACTGAGCCGCGCCAAGAAGCGAGCGGAGCAGATGGCGGGCTTCTATCAAAAAGTTCTGGAACTCGTCGCCATCAACGATCCGGCGACTCTTTCCCGGCAGTTGATCGCCCTGGCAAAGGCGGAAGGGCAAGCGGACTTGGTCTCTTTGATGGTCCGAAGTAGCGAAGACCCCCAGCGGTTGGTCATAGCCGCAGCCGATGGGCTTCCGGACGATCTAGTGGGTCAGCATGTTTCCGTGACGGAGGGTGTCGCCGGTCGGGTCATCGCCCAAGCTGGTTCCGTCCTGATCGCCCCCGACACTCTTGAGCAGATAAGAGATTGGCCGCTGAGATACGGTGGGGAAGGGAGCGCCTTATGCCTGCCACTGATAGTCGCTGGGCAGGTCGTCGGAGTCTTAAATGTAACCCGCTTGCAAACCCCAGAGCCCTTCAGCCAGTCGGACCTGGAACTGTTTGAAATTCTTTCCCGAAAAGCTGCCGAAGCGCTGGCACGGTGCCAGGTCTTTTTGCGGGTCGCCCGATGGGGCTGGCTGGGTTTCCTCTCCTTTGCCCGGTATGCGGAACAGGCGAACCCTCACCGGATCGGATCGGCTGAGAGGGTGAGCCACCTGACCCGGAGGCTCGCCGAAGGGATCGGGCTTTCCGAGGGGGAGGTGACAGAAATTGCTTTGGCATCTTTAGCGCGGGACCTCGGGATGGTTCGCATTCCGGTCCAGGTCCTGACCAAGCCAGCCCCTCTCACCGCCGAGGAGTGGGCGCTGGTCCGGAAACATCCCCTATGGAGCATCGAAATCCTCGACCCCGAAAGCAAGGTGCCAGGCGCCATGCGCAGGGGCATCGTTCATCATCATGAAAGATTTTCCGGCTCCGGCTACCCTGAAGGATTAAAAGGTGAGCAGATACCTTTAGAGGCGCGTATCGTTTCGGTCGCCGACACTTTTGACGCCCTCATTCATCCGAGACCCTACCGGCAAGCCTTCACCCGTCAGCAGGCGATCGCCGAACTGCACCGGCTCGCCGGTGAGCAACTGGACCCTGACTTGACAGATCTGTTTATTTCCCGAGTCATTGCCGAAGCGTGACCCCGGCTCAACCATCTCCTGCAAAGGCACTCCTTTTCCTCTCTCTTCTTCGCCCCCAGCAATGGATGAAGAACTCGCTTCTGTTTGCCGGCTTCATCTTCGCCGGTCATTTTTATCTTCCCGCCGACCAGATGATGGAGGAACTGGTGGCTCTCGCCTTGGCTTTCCTTTCCTTTTGCCTGCTGTCAGGAAGCGTGTATGTTTTCAATGACATACAGGACCGGGAGGCAGATCGTAACCATCCGGCTAAAAAGCACCGACCTGTTGCCTCCGGGGCTGTGTCTGTCCCTGAAGCCGTCGGTCTGTCGGTTGCCGCAGCCGTTGGTGGCTTTGCCATCAGCCTTCTGCTGGACATTTGGCGCGCCCCCCTCTTTTCACAGTTAGCGGTCGTTTATCTGGTATGGGGGGTTGCCTACAGCCTCTTCCTGAAGCGGGCGGTGATCCTGGATGCTCTGTCCGTTGCTCTGGGATTCGTCATTCGGGTGGCGGCAGGATGCTGGGCGATACAGGTCGCCATTTCCCCCTGGCTGATCCTGTGCACCCTCCTCCTTGCTCTCTTTATTGCCTTCTGCAAACGGCGGCACGAACTGATGCTCCTGGGCGAGTACTCCGCCGGAGTGCGACCGGTTCTCTCCTTTTACAGCCTTCCCCTTTTGGACACCTTCATTGCCATTTCCGCTGCTATGACGATCATCGCCTACTCCCTTTATACCTTCACGGCACCCCATATCCTTCTGGGCAATCAATCGGAACCTTGGCTGATGGTCACCATTCCGTTCGTCATCTACGGGGTCTTCCGATTCCTTTATCTCACCTACCGAACGGATGTGGCAGGCACACCGGAGCGGATGTTTCAAGACTTCCCTTTTACTGTCAATCTTCTCGCATGGGTCGTGGTGATTCTCATCCTCGGCTGGGCGGCGGGGAAATGATTCTACCGATCCCTTGCGACGACGAACCAGGCTAAATCCCTGAGCCCTTGACCGCGTTCGCCCATTAATTCCAAAGCCTGTATGGCACTCTCGCACGCCTGACGGGCTCTTTCCCTCGCCGTTTCAGGCCCAACGACCCTCGGATAAGTCAGTTTCCCTTGGCTTGCATCCTTCCTGACTGTTTTCCCGAGTTTGTCCGGATCGCCGATCGCGTCCAGCAGATCGTCCCATATCTGAAAAGCCAGCCCCAGCCACCTGCCGTATTCGGTCAGGGCGTCCAATTCTGCCTGTCCCGCCCCCCCGATGATCCCGCCGATCCGGCAACAGGCGCAAATCAGAGCCGCCGTTTTCCTTTCGTGAATTCGGCGAACCGACTCCTCCCGTAGCGGCAGCCCGTCCTCCCCCTGAAGGTCCAGCACTTGCCCTCCCACCAGCCCTTGGGGACCGGACGCAACTGCCAATTCCCGGACAATCATCAGTGCCCTTTGGCTTGACACTCCCCTCTCGACCAGGTCCGTTGACAAGATTTCAAAGGCGAGGGCTTGCAGTGCGTCGCCGCACAGAACGGCATAAGCCTCTCCAAAGACCCGATGACATGTGGGCTGTCCCCGACGAAAATCATCGTTGTCAATAGACGGGAGGTCGTCGTGAACAAGGCTGTAAGTATGGATCAACTCGACCGCCGCCGCTGCCGGGACGGCTCTCCTCTCCTCTCCGCCGACGGTCCGGCACGACTCCAACACCAGAAAGGGTCGGATCCTCTTTCCGCCAGAAAAAACGGCGTATCGGATCGCCCGATGCAAAACCGAAGGATCCTCCCCCTCTGGCGGTAGCCTCTGGGCTAAATACTCTTCTACGGCTTTTCTACCCCGCTCCATTGCCAGAAGAAGGCGGTCGCCTGCCGTCAAGTTTCCCTCACCTACGCAAGATCGCCCAGGTCCAGGTCTTTTAAGCGAGCTTCTCCCGTCTCCTCGTCAACAGAAAGCTCCTTAAGCCTCCTCTCCGCATCCTCCAGTTTGGACCTGCAAAAAGAAGATAGTTTGACCCCTTCTTCATACAACCGAACGGTCTCTTCCAGAGGAAGCTCGCCCTTTTCCAGGGTCTGAACGATCTCCTCAAGCCGAGTCAGGGCTTGCTCAAAGGTCATCGCCTCTTCCTTCTCTACTATTTTTCATCACCACCCTTTTGACCTGGCTCTTCAACTTCCCATCAGTAAGGATGACCTCAATCTCTTGCCCGACCGCCGCCTGCTCTGCCCTCGTCACCAACCTTCCCGAAACAGCGTCGCGAATGACGCTGTAGCCTCGCTCAAGAATCGCAAAGGGATCCAAGAGAGAAAGGCGGGCGGAGACGCTGTCCAGTTCACTTCGCCGGTTCTTTACGATCCGCCAAGTTGTGTCCCTCAACCCGTCTTCAAGACGACGGATTCGGTCCGTCAGGATAGGCATTTTTGCCGCCACCCTTTGTGAGATACGGAAGAAGAGATGACAGACCTGATCTTTCAATCTCTCCAGTCTTACGGAAGGCTTTTGCCCTTGGAGACGATGGCGCAGGTCTGACCAGGTGTGGGATAGCCGTCCGTATAATTGGACGATACGCGTTTGAAGGCGAAAGGCGACCGTGTCCAGCGATTGCCTGGAAGACGACAGAAGAGAAAGGGGATGGCTTAGGCAAGGTCGTGTGACCAGCCTGTCAAGAGAAGTCCTGCAGCGAGAGAGGTAGAGAGAGACCGATCGTTCCAGCCGATCGGTCAGCCGTCGGACTTGGTCCCTCTGCTCGTTCTGGGAAGGTGCGATCATATGAGCTGCGTGGGACGGCGTCGGTGCCCTCACATCCGCTGCCAGGTCGCATAAAGTCCAGTCAGGCTCGTGACCGACGGCGCTGATGGTGGGGAAGTCACAGTCTGCCACCTCCCTGACGACCGACTCGTTGTTGAACGCCCATAATTCCTCAATGGAACCGCCTCCCCGCCCGATGATGACGGCATCTACCCGACCCAGCTTCTCCCGCACCTTCGGCTCCTTTAAGAGCCTCAGCGCCTTGACCAGCGATCCCGGTGCCTGATCACCTTGAACGAGCGATGGAATCAGAATTAATTCCAATAGCGGTCGATTGCTGTGGGCAATGCGGACGATATCCCTCAAAGCGGCGCCGTCGGGCGACGTGATGATGACGACGCGTTCCGGATACTGGGGAAGTGTTCTTTTCGGTCGGTCAAAAAGACCGTCCTTGGCTAACTTTCTCTTCAGTTCTTCCAATTGGATCAACCATTCCCCCAGACCCGCCTTTCGGAGCCTCTGGACTTCAATGCGATACTCCCCTCCCCTCGTCCAGACAGTAACAGATCCCAACACATGGACCTTGTCGCCATTTGTTGGCACAAACTCCAGCGCACGCAACGTCTCCCTCCAGATGATCGCCCGAATTTGACTGTCGCTGTCCTTTAGGGTGAAATATGCGTGTCCATACTGGGAAATCTTCCAGTTGGACACCTCTCCTTCAACCCAAATGTTTGCCAGGATCCCGTGATTTTGAACTAAATTTCGGACCATATTGTTGATCTCACTTACCTTCCAGATCCTCTCCCGATCTAAGGCTTCTATCTCAGTCATTTCCTCTCTTTCCTTCATTTTTTCTTGTCCAATATAGATCCGCATGAGGGGGCGTATTTTTTCAGCAGTCCATCGAAAGCCCGCCCGTCCGGCGCTGCACCCCTTAGCCCCTGCCAATCTTACAACGGGATCTCAGAGGCTGAGGACCCTCAAAGAGCCTCCAGAAAGGAGTGGGAAAATGTATGCTATCGGACGCCAATCTCAACTTCCACAAAGGCAGATAGCGCATCCGTTGGATCCGGATGGGAAAGACCTAGCCGCATTTCGGCATTCCCCTTCTCCCAGCCCAAGATCAACATGGGATAGGGAAACTGGAAGGAAATCAGCCACCGGCTCCGTCCCCAACCTTCCGACATAACGCCCACGTTCCAGAGCCCCTTGCGGAAAAGCTTAGAGTAAAGGGCACCGACCGTCACCTTTCTGTCACGAAACCCCAAACCCAAATGAAAGTGCCTTTCCAACCTCCTTTTGTGAGGGAAGACTTCCTCCCGACCGACCAAGAAAGGAAGATCGTGAATGAAACCTTCAGGATCCTCAGCGAAAGCGGCTGTGTCAATGAAGGAAGATAAGCGCCGGACTCGTTTCCAGCCGATTTCGCTCCATAAGTTTTCCACGGCGGCGAGCCCCGTCCCGGACTGACCTATCTTGTGCCGAACCGCCACATCTATCGCCCAGCCTTTACCCGACGGTGTTGGCACCCGTAGCCCACGGGAAGAGACGAATTCTATTTGCCCGACCAGTCTCTGATTAGCAAGAAAGCCCCGTGCCTCGCCGTCCCGGAACTTGAGGCATTGGAGGAAACGGAGACCAACCCAAAAATCCCCCCGACTATCTGCCGAACCGATCGTCCCATTAAAGGAAACTCCCAACCACCGCCAATCAGCCTTCCTCTCCCTGGCAAGAATTTGATAAAAGTTTTTTAAATTGCCTGAACTGGCGTCCAACCACGCCTGTGCCGTTTCCTTTTTCCCTTGCAACCTTTCGGCCGATCCTTCCCCGTAACCGATGGTCCACTTACCGACTCCTATTTGATACCGAGCCAGCCGGTCAGACAAATAAGAAGGGGAATGGGTGACGACTTCGGTAGGCTCCCGTTGCGCCTCGCCTTTGGTCAAGGGCAGAACATTGTTCAGCCAAGTGTATCTACGACCCACCCGCACTCCCTTGGTGTGCCAGTGATGAGACGGACTCAATAAAGAAAGGTATAAGGACGGCGACAAGCTTCCCGGGTCGGGCAAAGGCTGACCATCCACCGCTGAGGTAAAAATCCAGACTCCCACCAGGAAGGTTCTGCCCGACAAATCTTTGAACCCCTCTTCGGCTGATCGTTTCGTGCATCCTTAATTTTAGGTGATGGAAATCCGTTGACCGGCCAATTGGCGATAGCAGCGGGCGTTTCTGTTCGGACCGTACGCTACTACGAAACTATCGGCTTGCTCAAACCGGTAGCGCGCACTCGTGGTCGTTTTCGGGTTTACGACGAAAAAGCCTGTCACCTTGCTCCATTTCATCCGCCACGCTCAAAAATCGGGCTGACTCCAACCCGCCGCGTTCTGGGTCTGATCGTAGGTTCGTAAAGGAACACCGTCTGGGAGAATCTCAACCTCGAACCGCAAACGGTTCCCATCGGGATCAGAAGCGGAGAACCGGAAATCGGTCTACCCGTTACGGAAGCCTGATCTTGGGATGGAAACAAAGACGGCCGGGAACGTCTTTGATTTGTGCCCGATGGCAGGAAAACGGTGAGAGGGTGTTCAAACCGCTTGTCTACGTTTAAGATGGCGTCAATTCTTGCCGCGCCCGGAGACTCGGCAGGGAAGGTGCCGTCAGGAGAGATCCTGCCGATCCCGCCGACGACCTGCCAGTTGAGGTACAAGGGGCGCTGCAATCTCCTGACCGATTGGATCAAACGCTCTGGTACGGAATCGGTACGACCGTCCAACTAGATAGGTTCCGTTCGGACGGTCTGGACCGTGCGCGACAATTTCCACGCGAGCTATGATGACCTGGCGTGGGATCAGACGAACGTCCATCGTGAAATTGCCGCTTACCGTTAGCCCGATCGCAACGGCTTGAAGAGAATTACTGGGCCGTTCCACGCGTAGCGAATACTGTCCGTCGTTGCCGTAGAGGGTGTGGCTGCCTATTGCATCCGTTATTGCTTCATTGAATAGGCCCTGGGACGAGCAGGGATCGTAACGCTTTTTGCGCGCAGGAGCGAAGTTTAGGGGCACGGGGCTCCCGTGCCCCTCTCGGCTACGGAGTCTTCGGGGTCATCTCGGCGTTAATTCAATCGTCCCCACATCCACGGTGCCACGGGCGGGTACGGTTACGTCAACGGCTCGCTCAACATAGCGCCAGTGCCTAATGAAAATCCTCTGCCTGCCAGCCAGTGCTCGGACTTCAAAGAAGCCCTGGCTGTCTGTTGAAGCGCTTTCAAAGCCGGTCAACACCCAGGCGTACTGAATGGGAATACGTGTCTCGGCATCTATAACCCTACCGCGAACGATGCCTGTGAACGGGCGGGGGGAGAAGGTGGAATCCGCCGGAAACAGGGACTCAACAGTTCCGTCATTGTATTTCACCAATAGCAGGTCCAGATCGGGATCCTGTTCAATCCGAGCCAGTTCGGTGGTGCCATCGTTGGCTTTGATGAAGCCCTTGACGTTGGACTCCACGAGAGAGCGGGAGGTTTCAAAAATGAGACCCGCATCGCTGGTCAAACGGAGGGACCAGTCGTCCATTCTCAGGTGACCGCGTTCTGGTAGCGCCCATCTTCCGCTCAGTGCACCCCTCAGATATCGGTCGCCCCTGGTGATGTCAATATCGACAGTGAACGGCGGTGGGTTGGTCGACGTCATACTCAGAGAGATGCTGAAGATGGGCCTGTTGACAACCGCCCAGCGACCGGTGATCCGGGCAGTGCCTCTGGGGATCTGTCTGATCGGGTCTCGCTGAGGATTCTCCCAGGAGAAGGAGATTTCTCCAGAGAAAGTCAGGTTGAGAGAATGGTATCCGCCGCGAAGGGTGCCGCTTCTCACGAGAGGTCCTTTGTCCGCCGTCTGAGCATCAATTTGAAACTCGGCGGTGAGCGATCCCGTGACTATCTTCGGTTTAGCGACACCCCTCTCTTCGTAGCGAAGGTTATTGATCTGAGCCCGTGTGATGAAATTACTCCACTCCTCCTCTGCTCCGACGGGCGGGCTACCAAACTCGGCAGTCGCCTGACCGATCTCAAGACGGAGTTTCGCCGACTCAATGCTCCCGGTGAAGCTGAGTGAGGAATACCTTTTCTCTCCGGCACCACCAGCGGGGGTGCCCGATGCCGTTCCACTAATGGTCAGAGGATCCGGGAGGAATTTGTCCCTGAAACTACCTCTGACGGTGATCTGGGTAACTCTGTTTTGAGTGTCCTGTTGGACAGATGCAGAGCCTTCATATCGCAGTTGAGGCTCCTCACGGGATACCACCACAAAGGAACCTTCGTTCGCACCCAAATTGTTGGTCCTCGGCGTCAGGCGGAAGGTCAACGTCATACCTTTGAGAAGGGCGTCATTCTCGGGGAACTGAACGATCCAGGTGTTAGGATCGGCGTTGCCGATTTTCCTGAGAAAGATCGTCCACCAGGGTGATAGGGGATCCCTAATTTCCGCCTGGTAGCGACCTGCGGGGAGAGAAGTCAGAATGCCCCATTCATCGCCGGGAGCCCCCGTGTCGGCGAGATGGGACTCCGTCAAAATTCTGTGAAGGAAGTCCAACCGCTGCATGGCGAGGGCATAGGTGGGGATCAAATCACCCGACCAAACGAGCGTCTCATCAATCATTTCGGTGGCTACTGTTTCAACAAGAGTGATCCCTGAGTCGCGCAGTTCCTGAACTAAAGCGCGCGCCGCAGCGGCTCCTCCCTGCTCCACTCGGGTCAAGCTGATAACCACATCCTTCACCCGATTGGGCTCCACGACGACAGAAGCGAAGCCGAAAGCGAGGGCTGGACCGCCTGCTGCAGCCCGCGCGGTTGCTGAAACTCCTTTCTGACCCACGGGAAGATTATCTATTCGGGCACTGCTGGTGGTCTGACCCTCCGGTCGGTCAATCGAAAGGCGCGTGGCTTCGCGAAGACCCTCGCCCGTCACTTCAACGTCAATGAGGCGGGTTGCGTCTGGGATCACCCGGGCGCCGTCAGCCGGCCAGACGATATGCAAGACGAGGGATCCGGTCAGTCCTGAGCCGTTCTGGAAGAAGTCAGAACCCGATTGGGGTCGCACCTTTCTGGTGCCAGTTCCACAACCTAAAGCCAACATCACGCCGAAAGCGGCGAGAGCACTGACCAGAAGAATTCTTCTCGCCATATTTTTCACCTCCCTGCCGGTCCTCACTGATGTCTTGCTCTGGTAGGCAACCATCGCCCTTTGCCCCCCTATGGCTCACTGAATGATCGCGTTAATGCCGCCGTAGGCTCGGACGGTGATTTCGGCAAATCCGGAGATGGGCGGATCGGTAGCCGCCGTTGCTTCCACCCGTAGAGTCACCCCTCCCGAAGGACCCGCCTGGACGGTTACGGCAGCTTGCCCATTGGAGTCGGTCGTTGCCGAATTGGGGGAAACGGAACTCCCTGCGTTGGAGACCCGGAAAGAGATCGTGACGTTTTGCATCGGAATGTCCCGTTCGCTGATCAGGGTAGCCGTCACAGGCGTCTGACCGCCAGGGTCCAGGATCGGCCAACGAGCAGACAGGTAGAGGCGTTTGGGTCTGGGTCCCTCTACCCGGAAGGAGTTACCCAGGATGTCGCCTTCATCATAAATGTTGTTCTGATTGGCATCAATGATCGGGTCATAGTCGCCCGGAGTCAGAGGCGGTGCCCACACGGTATAGCGATACTGGTTAAGGCAGGCGAAGCGAACCAGGTCCCACTCCGGACGACCGGTCACATCCACGAGAGAGTCACCTTGCCGCCAGTTCTCCTTATGGAGGCAAATGAACTTTTTGACCATAGCGAAGGGAATAAGCGGTCTCCAGGGGGGGTTGACCCAAATGGTGATTGTTTCGCCGGTCTCAAAGGAATCTCGGTATCTACCTTGCTCATCCGAGGCGAGAGGAATCCGTTCCCCGAATCGATAAGCCGACTGGACAGTGAAGCCGGTGGTCAGATCAGCGTCCACAGCGTCGCGACCGGCAGTGAAGCGGCTATCAAAGTTTCCGTTCTCGTCAGCAACATCAGCGATCAGGTCAAAGTCACGGGTTCCATCACGGAGGACAGCCGCGCTGTCCCAGACACGTACAGGCGTGGAAAGGGTGCCCCCTGAATTGGTCGCTACCTCCTCCACTGTACCCGTCACATCCTCTAAACGATCTCCGGTCCGCCAGCCGGCACGGTCTTTCACCACATAAAGTCGGATTCTGCGATTCGGGGGGAAATTGATTCCATGAGCAAAGACAGGATTGCCTTCTGCTATGGACCCCGTAGCGAACCTGCCGGCGTTGTCCCTGAGGACCCAGATGCTGGGAACGCGGGGCTGGCGGGAGCGGGACCGGACCTTCAGCGACAGAAGAAGGCTCACTCCCTGCCCAGTCACCCGAAGGAGATATTCACCGTCTTGGACGCCAGGGATTCCCGTCAGAGGATCCACCCCTAGATCGTAAAGAATGGGAGTTAGTGGGATAGTCCCTTGGTTGTCTGCAGTCGCCTGAATCGGCTGGGGATTACCAGTGGCGTCACGATAGACGGGTCGCCCATCCCGGAGAAGCATCATTTCTACCAGTTGATTCGCAAGAAGACCGCTGATCCTGCTAAGGATGGTCGGGCGCGACTCTGGAAAAACCTCGGTGATCCGATTTCCCGATGCGTCAAGAAAATGGGCCTCCGGCCGCGGTCCTGTAGGCCCCGGTCCCGGTCCTACAGGAGGCTTGCGACCTCCCTTGCAAGCGAGGGAAAATGCCACAGGCACGGTTAGTAACAACCAGCTCCATCGGACGGAATGGAGAACGGTGATTTTCATCTTCTCACCTCCTTGCGAGCGATCTGTCCGCTCGGGGTTTGTAGCACCGTGTCTCTCTCGCCTTCCCCCTGTGACGCCCTTCCCTCTCGGAGGCAGATTTGTTCCATTTTCTTGTATTGCGCCATACCATTGCCGCCTCGGTGTCAGGTTTTTTCCGCCAAAGATCCTGACAGAGGGAAGAGGCGACCCCTGAGGGGATTTACAAAACGATGGGAAAAAATCACACCCTTAGGTTCGGCTTGGAGAGAGTGCTGGGGAGTTAGGAAACACCAGCCGATATTCGGTCCGTTACGGGCGGAGGGACGAAGGCGGGACTGAGCCGTCGGGAGGCGAGAACGGCGAGGAGAGCACCGGCAAAAGCGAGAGCAAAAAGAACCCAGTGGGGGACCAATTGAAGGAGGATCCCGCCGATGACGGGCAGGAGCATCATCCCACTCTCGCTGGCGTTACTGAGAGCCAGGTAGGTCGGCCGGTGGGCGTCTTCTGCTAATTCCAGGACGTAGTTGGTAAACGAGATGGCAATGCCGGTTCCTGAGAAGGAGAGAAAGAAGTAGGTGAGGGAGAAGAGCGCGGCAATTTGGGGACTCCAAAAGGGAGCCAAGACGGTCAGCAGGAGAGCCCATCCGGACGGCAGAAGACCGAGCAGGACAGAGAGTTTAAGGACGAAAAGATTGCTTCTGGTATCGGCGAGGAAACTCCACAAGAGATTAGCGACCAGTCCGCCGATAGTCTCGGCGACAACGAAGGTGCCAAGAAGAGAGGGGGGCGCGTTTAGAATGTGTACGGCGTAGGTGCTGTAAAAGGGGAGAGCAATGAGACCGACATCTAAAAGAACGCGGACAAAGATCAGTTGACGAAAATCAGGGCGCAGGTTCCAAAGCTCCCTCATTGCTTCCAACTGCTCTCGCAGTCTTTTGGGTCTGGGAGTCCAAAGGGGCGGTGGCTCGTCGACGCAGACGAAAGTCAGCCAGGCGACGGCGAAGGCGACAAAGGAGCAGCCCATCAGAAACGCGTAGTTGTAGGGGAAGGAAAAGAGTCGGTCGCCTCTTAAAACGGTGCCTATCAGAGCGCCGGCACCGATGCTGAAGAGGGAACCAATGAACATCCGCGCTCCCCAATAGATACCCCGCCGTCGGAAGGGGACCGTTCGGGCGAAGATGTCCATAAAAGCGAGCGAACCGATGCCGCCGCTGACGGTAAACAGAGCGTAACTGAGAAGGAAAAAGAGGGCGGACCCAAAGGGGAAGCGGGGTGCGATGAAGACGACCGAAGCCATCATGAGAAGCCAACCGACGGCTCGGAAGAAAGCCATCCGTGCGTAAAGGGGAAGTTTTCTGGGCAGACCTTCCACATAGCCGGCGACGAACATCGGAGGGACGAACCAACCGATCCCTGCCACACCTGTTAGGATTCCGGCAAAAATTTCTGATCCGGTCAATTTGGTCAGAAAGACAGCGAGGACAGTAGACGGATGGCTGAAGGTGATACCAAGTTTGAAAAGGACGCCGTTAAGGACGCCAATCCAGAAATTTTTGGTCCAGTGACGCCACTGAGGCGCTACCGCCAGATCAGTTCTTTGATCATCACCTTCCGCTGTCATTTCTCCCCTTTGAAAATATAAAGGATGGCAGCAGATCCCCTCAAAGTTCCGTGACGGTCACATCCATTGTCTCCGTGTCCCACAGGGCGACAGAGGCTTTACCGGTCAACCAGGCGCAGACTTCGCCGGGATTGACGATGAGACAACCGTTGGGTAATCGGCGCAGGTCCCTTTCGTGGGTGTGACCGTAAAGGACTAGGTGAAACCGACCGCTCTCCGCCAAAGGCTCCACCCAGTCGCCTTCGTGAACGATGACGACTTTTCTTTCAGCAACGGTGACAAAGGCGGGCTGAACAAAGACCTTTGCCCCGAAGGATTCCAGCCGAGCTTTCAAACCCAACCGCTCTCCGTCATTGTTTCCAAAAACACCGATTAGAGGGCATCGGAGTTTCTCTAAAACCGTTGCAACGAAGGGAGCGACGAAGTCTCCGGCGTGAAGGACAGACTCGGCACCCCAATCATTGAGAAGGGATACGGCTTTCTCCAGCATGTCCAACCTGTCGTGGGTGTCAGCCATCAATCCAACTCTCATCGGCACCCCTCCTTTTGGCGTCGGCTTTATCTTTTTGGCTTCTCAGACCTGGAATCAGTAGCCGCATCAGACACTGAAAGAGGAGAAGAAAAACGAAGGCGGCGACGGAAATTGCCGTAAATCTCTTCAACTTCACTTGAAAAGCAAGGTCAACACTTCTGCCCGCTAAAAGAGCGATACGCCGTTCGGTATGTCCCGGGACGGTCACGAAAGCGAAACCGACGATTTGCCCGTGACGAATGGGCGGGCGAAGGCGAAGCGGATAGACGCCCCAGTGTATGCGACGGGCATCGGACCGCGAAATAACCATTTCTGTCGGCTCGGACGCCAGCGCCGTCAGGAAACCGTCGCCGTCGCCATCAGGAATGGGGATTCTCAAAACGGGAGTGCCTGCCTCTGCCACACGGATCCGGATGAAATTTTGGAACCCGAAGTTTAAAAGGCGGATCGCATCGCCGTAGTGATCGGGGCTTTTGAGGACGACAGCGATCAGCCGCCATCCGTCCCGTACCGCGGAGGCGATCAGGCAGTTGCCGGCGGGCTGGGTGTAGCCCGTCTTGACACCGTCGCAGCCTTCGTAGAGCCAGAGCAGCCTGTTGCGATTGGTAAGGATCCGCTCGGGAGACCGATCGGTCGCAGGAAGGGTCACTTTCCGAGCAGCGACCAGTTCCCGAATTTCCTGGTAAGAAAGGACCTGGCGAGCGAGGCGAAAGAGATCCCGAGCCGTCGTGGTGTGATGGGGGTGATGGAGTCCGTGAGGGTTGCGGAAGTGGGTCCGGATCATCCCCAGTGTCCACGCCCTTTGATTCATCATCCGGATGAAGTTCCTTGTAGAACCGGCGACGGCGACAGCCGCCACGACGGCGGCGTCGTTGGCAGACTGAAGGAGCATTCCGGCGAGGAGATCGTACAGAGTCACTTCTTCCCCTGGTTTCAGACCCATTGTGGAGCCCCCGACGGGACCGATGTCAAGAGGCACTTGAACCTTCTCGTCGGGACGGGCATGCTCCAATACCAGGAGAGCGGTCATCAACTTGGTCAGGCTGGCGGGGTAACATGATACGCCCGGGTTCTTCTCCCAAAGAATTCGCCCCAAATCGGCGTCACCCAACAGAGCCGAAACGGCTTTCACCTGAGGCTCTTGACCCGACGCCAATTGGGCTATTAGGATAGGGAGGGAACAGAAGGTAGCGACCAGCAGGATCCCCTTGCCCCTTTCCTTCTTCATCGCGACCGATGGATTGAGAACAAAACAGTCCTAAAGATTTCCCTGCCCGTCGGAAGGGCGGTTTCCCCCTTCACCGGGGAGAAACTTTTCCCTATGATCGTCCACAGGTGAGCGATCCAGAATCTGCTGCGCCCGCTCCAACCAATCGGATAGCGTTGGAAGGTCCTCTAAAGACCGGAGACCGAAAAGTTCCAGGAATTTGCGAGTCGTAGCGAAGAGACGGGCCCGACCAGCCCCGGGTCGGTGACCGACGACCTGAATGAGACCGTGCTCCAAAAGAGACTGAATCGCCCCCTCGCTGTCCAGACCCCGCAGGGACTCTATTTCAGGCCGGCTGATCGGCTGATGGTAAGCGATGATGGCGAGGACCTCTAAGGAACTCTTGGAGAGGCGGACTTTAGGAGCGGGGTGCAGCCGACGGACATAAGGACCGAACTGGGGAGAGGTAACCATCCGCCAACCGCCGGCGACTTCTACAATCATTAACCCGCTGCGCCCCTCGTATGCCTGTTGAAGGCATCGGAGAAGGATCACAACATCTGACGGCGCCACCTCCAGCATCTCTGCCAGTTCATCGGTGCTCAGCGGTCCGGGTGCACTGAACAGGAGACACTCAAGGGCCTTCCTCAAAAAGTCCGACCGGTCACCGGCTCTTTCAGGTCCGTGCCCTCTTCTCTCGTCTTGGTTGAGGACTTGAGGGGGTACGCCTTCCATTGCCGTCACCCCGACCTCCAAAGCACAAAGATGCAGTCAAAGAGGCGCGCCTGCCAGGCGACGACTTGTCTCGTCCGAACCAGTTCCAGGAGGGCTAAGAAAGTGACGATGATTTCGTAGGGAGTGGTGCAATCGGAGCAAAGGGATTCAAAAGTTACGGGCGTGCCAGAAGCATTTTTTAGAATGGGAATCAGAGACCGGATACGCATGGAGACCGTCCACCGCCGTCTCGGGAAGCGAACCTCCGGCTGGGAAAGGCGCGTCAGGACCCGCCTGAGGGCTTCCAGAAGGAGAGCCGTCGGTTCACCGCTTAGGATCAGTTCCTTTTCACCGTCGCTTTCCATTTCGTCAGGGCAGCGACCGACGATATGGGACCAGAACCGCGCCCTCTCTTCAAGAAAGCAGGCAACCTGCGAAAAGACGGCATTTTGAAGGGCGCGGCGACGGAGCATCTGCCTTTGGGGCTCTCCGTCCTGTGGTTCCTGTTCTTCTTCCTCCTCAGGTTTCTCCGACAGAAGGAGGGACGATTTGATGTAGGCGAGGGAGGCGACAACTGCCAGGTCCTCAACGGGATCGGCGTCACCGGCTCCATTGAGGGAGAAGGATCGGGCGACGTCAGCGATCGGAACCTCATTTAGGTCCAGGAACCGGCGCTTGAGTAGCCAGACGAGGAGATCGCCCGGACCCTGATAGACCGGTAAAGCAACGGGTAATCGGTGAAACAGGAAGGCTTTGGGAATGGGCGGAAGAGGCAGGAGACCGATATCATGCAAAGTTTCTTCCTGCGAAGAGGAAGCCAGTTCCGCCATCTCCCTGTCAGGGCCGAGGGGACGGAGCGGAAGCGGGGGTCCACAGTTTCATTGCCGAGCGGACCTTCTCAAGGGTCTCGGAAGCGACCTGCTTTGCCCTGCGAGCCCCCTCATTGAGGATCTCTTCCACCTCAGCCGCTCTTCCCTCCCAGTACGACCTTCGCTGCCTGATCGGATCCAGCGCCTCGTTTAACTTTTCGGCAAGCCTTTGTTTGCAAGCGACACATCCCAGCCGACCCGATCGGCAATCCCCCCTTATAAAGTCCACTTCCTGCCGGTTGTAAACATTGTGGAGGGCGAAGACGGGACAAATATCGGGGCGACCGGGATCGTTTTTCCGAATCTTGTGGGGGTCGGTGAAAAATACGCTGACCTTTTGTCGGACCCGTTCCGGCGGATCCGTCAACTGGATATGATTGTCGTAACTCTTACTCATCTTCCTCCCGTCAATGCCCGGGACATACGGAAACTCTCCCAAGAGAGGTTGGGGTTCAGGGAAGACGGGACCGTAGAGGCGGTTGAACCGACGGGCGATTTCCCTCGTCATCTCCAAGTGGGGGAGTTGGTCTTTACCGACGGGAACGGTATCGGCTCGGTAGATCAGGATGTCCGCCGTTTGCAAAACCGGATAACCGAGCAACCCATAATGGGGCGCCTTTCCTTCTTGAATCCATTCCTTGTAGGTCGGGTTCAGTTCCAGCCAAGAGACAGGGACTATCATGGAGAAAAGGAGATGGAGTTCGGCGTGCTCGGGGACCGACGACTGGACGAAAATCACCGACTTTTCTGGGTCCAGTCCGACGGCCAGCCAGTCGGTGACAGCGTCACGAATGTCCTGCCCCAATTGGGAAGTATCCTCCCAAGTGGTTGTAAGCGCGTGCCAATCGGCGAGTTCGTAAAAGCATTCATACTCGTCCTGAAGGGCAACCCACTGGCGGAGAGCACCCTCCAGATTTCCCAGATGAATCTTTCCCGTCGGGCGAAGACCAGAAAGAATGCGACCCTTTTTCATAAGCTGAAACTATCTCCCCTTTTCTAACTGCCGGTAGCGACTTTAAGGAGCAGTCTCCCGACAGCAAAAACCGGCTCCCAAATAAAGGAGAGGACGCCGACTCTTAAGAGGACGAAGAGGATCAAGAATCCCAGCCCCGTTCGCTCCAATGCGTCCATTCTCCAGCGTAAGTCCGTAGGGAGGAACATTCTCAAGATGCGACTTCCGTCTAAGGGCGGGATAGGGATGAGATTAAATACCGCCAAGCCCAAGTTAACGAAAATCCCTCCGGCACACATGAATCCAATAAGGGACAGAAAAGGACTCAGAGGCGGAAGCAGACGGCTGAGTGAAAAAAGAATAGAGAGCACAACAGTCCAACCGACCGATTGAAGAATGTTAGAAGCCGGTCCTGCAGCAGCAACGAGAGCCATATCCCGGCTGTAATGGCGAAAGTTAATGGGATTGACGATCACCGGTTTCGCCCAGCCGAACCCGATGCCCGACCAGGCGGAGATGAGGAACATAAGGGCACCAAAAGGATCAAAATGGGCAATCGGATTGAGCGTCAGGCGCCCCTGATAGACAGGGGTCGGGTCGCCTAATTTCCACGCAGCCCAAGCGTGCGCCGCTTCGTGAACGGTGAAAGCCATTACGAAGGGAACCAGCCATACAAAAATCCGAACCAGCGGATCGGATACGAGACTATCGTCCATTCACCGAGCCTCCTCAGGGGACTGGACAGCCGCCAGCGCCCGCTCCCACTGAAGGAATCGGTCTGCCCTCTCATCCAGTTTCGCCTTTAGTGCAGCTGTGAGAGCCAACCGAATCCCCTTTCCGTCTAATCCGTGTGCCCTCAACTCTTCGGGGGTTATGTCCGGCTTCTCCCATCTCCATTGATAAAGGTAACGCTTCCAGCGCCGATAGGAAATATCGGTCCGAAGGGACGAGACTGCCAGCACCATCTCAACGGGCAACCGGTTCAGTCGGAGCACCATCTCACCTGGGGTAAAGAGAGGTTGCGAGGCGACTATGAAGAGAACCTGGCGGGCGTTCGCCAGCCACTTGGAAGAGAGACTGAATCGTTCTTGCAATCGTTGGGCAGCGTCTTCAGAAGAAACGAGAACGGCAAGGAAGGGACCCTCAATCTCCCTGACCGGCTCCCAACCGTGATAGGCGTCCAGTCTCTTCCTGAGCGTTTGGACCGCCCTCAGACGCCGATGGGAAACATCCAGTTGCGGGGCGACGGCACGTAGGACCCCTAACTCTTTCATCCTCCTCAGGATTTTATGGGGACCCGGTTCGTGAAAAATCTTGATCAGTTCTCCTTTTATCCGCTGCCCGCTGACGGTCGAAAAACAGCCTTGGGTTAATGCTTTTCTCAAACAGGAAAGGGTCTGTCGGTCGATACGGAAAGAGAACCGCTGCTCATAGCGGACCGCCCTGAGGATCCGGGTCGGGTCGTCTCGGAAACTGAGAGGATGGAGGATGCGAATGACCTTATGATCAATGTCGGAAAGTCCCCCCAAGGGATCGAGAAGAGACCCGAAATCGTCGGGCATTAACGAGAGGGCAATGGCGTTGATGGTAAAGTCTCGCCTTGAGAGATCCTCCCTGATGGTCGCCGGTGTTACTTGAGGAAGGGCTCCCGGTCGTCTGTAATCCTCCCGCCGAGCGGTCACGAAATCCAATCGGCTCAGGGGAAAAGTAGGGTCCTTCGGGCGGGCGGTCGCCGTCAGAAACCGATGGTGCACCGTGACGGACCAGCCTCCCTCACGACAGACCACTCGGACGAGCCGCAGGGCATCACCCTCTACGGCGATATCCGCCTCCCTCGCCCGCTGATTCATCACTAAATCTCGGACGAACCCTCCGACCAGGAACGACCGGAACCCCAACTGGCACGACAAAGCTCCGATTCTTTTGAACAGTTGCAGAACCTGTGCGGGAACTTTTTGATCCAGTGAGAGACGCTCCATCGTCACCACCGACTGAAACTGCCCGTAACGGCTTGGACCGGCAGCCGTATGTGGACCAGCCAACCCCGATCGGATAGGCGAACGGTGCGGGACTGCAAAAACCAGTCACTACCCTGACGGTTTCGGTAGAGAGCATGAGGTTGGGACACAGGTATGGGGAGGGCATGCCAGACGGACCGGTGCAAGACGATCGTTTCCCTTCCCGACCACAGGAAAGCTATCAGTTCAGAGGGATCCAGGTCGTCTGAAGGAGGGGCGACGACCAACACGGATGGGACAGGTTCCACCGGGATAAGCACCTGTTCGCCGTCATCGTGAGCACTCATCCAATCGACGGCAGCGGTCCGATAGCATCTCATGAAGGTCGTGACAGGGACGCCGCAAAGGAGAACGGGCTCCGGCTCTTCCCGGGCCCTAACCAGACGGCCAAAGGGAGCAAAATTTTCATCCTCAAAGGAGACCGGCGTCAGTTCCCATCTCTTCACACGACAAACTGTGTCACGAGACGATAAAGATTCGACGGAGCCAAAGGGCTAAAGAAGAAAAAATCCGGATCTAAAAGGGAGGGAGTCTGCTAAAGTATCTTCTCTTGAGAGGGATTGACAATGACAAAAGATTAAGGAGGCGGCAAAAGCGGTGGAAACGGCGAAAACAGTCCGATGCGCTGTGATCGGCTACGGCGGGGCTTTCAGTATGGGGAAGCACCACTGTCAAGAGGTCGTCAGGACGGAAGGACTGGAACTGACGGCGATCTGCGATGTGGACCCTAAAAGGCGGGAGATTGCGAAACAGGATTTTCCCGGTGTGCCGACTTTTTCTTCGGTCAGACAACTCATTGAGAAAGGCGAGTCGGACGTGGCCATCATCGTCACTCCTCACAACAC
Organism: Candidatus Caldisaccharidevorator sinensis; assembly: GCA_032161505.2. Classification (GTDB taxonomy): domain Bacteria; phylum Armatimonadota; class Fervidibacteria; order Fervidibacterales; family Fervidibacteraceae; genus Caldisaccharidevorator; species Caldisaccharidevorator sinensis. The sequence continues at coordinate 1,739,598 of JAVKTG010000002.1, read as the reverse complement.
GCACGCACCCATCGCCCTTCAATGCCTGAGAGCTGGAAAAAGCGTGGTCATCGAGAAGCCGATGTGCCTGTCAGTGAAGGAAGCGACCCAGATGATTGACGAGGCGCAAAAGAGGGGTCTGACCTTGACTGTCTATCACAACAGAAACTGGGACGGCGACTTTATCGCCCTGCGTCGGGCGGTGGAATCGGGGCTGATCGGGCGAATCTTTCATATTGAGATGTGGGGCGGTGACTACCACAGGCCGGGCACCTGGTGGCGATCCGACAAAAAGATCTCAGGCGGTCTGTTCTACGACTGGGGAGCCCACTACCTCTGGTGGCTTTTGACTTTGGTTCCGAAGAGAGTGGTCAGCGTTGCCGGTCACTTTCATAAGTTGAAATGGGATCATGTGACGAACGAAGACCATGTGGAGGCGATCATCCGATTTGACGACGGGACCATAGCCAATCTCCAGTTTTCGACTTTGGGTGCCATCCCCAAACCGCGGTGGAGGATCCTGGGTACGGAAGGGGCAATCACGGATGCAGGGGGACGGTTTCTGGCGACCTTCTTCGTTAAAGAAATGAAAGCACAGACGGAGATCCCCTACGCGGAGAGCGACTGGCATGCCTTTTACGAGAACCTGGCGGACCATTTCCGATCGGGTGCCCCCCTCGCCATCGCCCCAGAAAAAGCCCGGAGAGTCATCGCCATTATGGAAATGGCAGAGAAATCGTCCCGGATGGGCGGCAGACCCCTTTCCCTTCCCTACGAATGAGGACAAATTGATTAGAAACCGTTCCGTTGGGGGGGTGAAGAAAATGGCAACAAAGACGGTTGCCGTACCGGCGTATCAGGAGACCGAAAGAGTGACCCTGGATCCGAAGACCACTGCCCTCGTTATCGTGGATATGCAAAACGATTTCGTTAAAGAAGGGGGGCGTTTAGTCGTCCCTACGGCGGCTGGGACTGTCCCTGCCATCGGGCGACTGCTCCAGACAGCACGGGACCACAAGGTGCCCGTCCTTTACACCCAGGACTCCCATCTGCCGGGAGATCCCGAATTTCCGATCTGGGGCGAGCACTGCCTGATCGGGTCCTGGGGCTGGCAGATCATAGAGGAACTCAAGCCCCAGCCGGGGGACCTGGTCTTTCCCAAGCGGCGTTACGACGGGTTTTACGGAACCAATATGGAACACGATCTGCGGGTCAAAGGGATCGCTACTCTGATCGTCACCGGGACGGTGGCGAATATCTGTGTCCTTCACACCGCCGGCAGTGCGGCGCTGAGATGGTTTCAGATCGTCGTGCCGAAAGACGGAATTTCCGCCCTCACCGATTTTGATATGGAATCAGCTCTCCGCCAGATTCAGTTTCTCTACAGGGGAATCATTACGAGGTGTGATGCGATAAACTTCACCGCCTGATCTGAGAGCCGATAACGGTTGACGCCCGGAAGCGGTTTAAGGCGGGGGGAGAGGGATGGTTTTTTCTGAAGAGATACCGAGCGGTTTCTGGCTCAGAGGCAACCTGCACTCCCATACGACCAACAGCGACGGTCGCTTCTCTCTTGAGGAATTGTGCAGGAGATACGAAGAGAAAGGATACGACTTCCTTGTCGTCACCGACCACGACAAGGTGACTCCCCTGGACGGCGTAGATACCTCCTTGATCTTGATCAGCGGGTCGGAAGTCACCGCAGGAGGTGGTCATATCGTCGCCGTCGCAACGAGCGTCCCTTTTGATCCCCGACAGGATCGCCAAGCGATCATAGATCAAGTGATTTCGTCCGGCGGAGTTCCCATATTAGCCCATCCCAACTGGAGCACCCACTTTTGCCACTGGACTCAGGAGGAACTGGAGAGACTCCAAAGGTATGCGGGCATTGAGGTTTTCAACGGAAACATTCTCAGGGACAGCGGGAGCCCTCTGGCAAGTGACCGGTGGGATCGGCTCCTTTCTCAGGGCAGAAAAGTCTTCGCCTATGGCACCGATGACACCCATAACGAGCTAGACGTGGCCAACGGCTGGACGATGGTCTGGGTGACCAGCCGATCCGTCTCGGAGATCGTCAGGAGTCTGGCGACCGGGCAATGCTATGCGTCGTCCGGTGTCTTCTTTGAAGAACTGTTGGTTAAAGACGGCGTGATCAGTGTGACGACCCGAAACGCCGATCGGATCGCCTTCGTCGGTAGGAACGGTCGCTGGCTTTACTGGACGAACGGTTCCAAGGCTCGCTATCGGGTGGACGGCAATGAGATTTATGTGAGGGTGGAAGCGTATGGACCCTTCAGTTCCTGCGCCTGGTCCCAGCCCTACTGGATAGACCAGCCGACCGGCTGACGGACTCGTCCAAGGGGTCCAGAACTAAAAGGGCTTCCCTTTGGCTAACCCCTTCCCCTTCCCTGCGGTCCGCCTCTTTACTGTCTTATCAGAGCGAGCAGGGGATGGTCGGGAAAAGAGACCGACCGCCCGGCTGACCTTCTTGGCTTTCCGTCCCCGGTCTTCCAGCCAGTCCATTAACTGCGAGACGGGAAGGGCATTAAGGATATGGTGTCTCTCACACCAGGCGCGACGGGCGACGGCGACCCCGAATCGCATGAAGTCCAAATGATCCTCGTGGTGAGCATCGGTTCCGATGATTAATGGGATGCCCTCTTCTCTTGCATACCGGGCGTTATCGTCGTTCAGGTCCAGACGTTCGGGATTGCCGTTTATCTCCAAGGCGACACCTGTCTCCTTGGCTTTCTGAACAACCGCTTCAATGTCTACCTCGTAAGGCGGGCGTTGATTGATCAGCCGACCGGTCGGGTGTCCGAGGACGTTTACCAAAGGATTCTCCAAGGCGCGACGGATGCGGTCCGTCATCTGCTCCCGGGTCATTTTGAAAGCCGAATGGACCGAGGCGATGACAATGTCCAATTGAGTCAGCACATCATCATCCATATAAAGGGAGCCGTCGGGAGCGATGTCCACTTCAATGCCCGCAAGGATCGGGAAGCCCAGCCGGTCAGATACCTGACGGATTTCCTTTATCAGTTCCTTATAACGATCGGGCTTTACACCCCAACCCATCGGAGGTGAGTGATCGGTAATGGCGAGGAACTCGTATCCCCGCTCCATCGCTGCCCTCGCCATCTGCTCAACGGTGCGGGAACCGTCGCTCCATTTGGTGTGGCAATGGGGCTCGCCCCGAATGTCCTCCAGGCGTACGAGGACCGGCAGACGCCCTTCCTCTGCCGCATCCAGTTCTCCTCTGTCCTCCCGCAACTCGGGAGGGATCCAAGGGAGACCGACCGCTCGGTAAACTTCCTCTTCCGTTGCCCCCGCCACTCTCTCCTCAGTGTCGACTTTAAAGACCCCATACTCATTGATGGTCAGACCCTTTTTAAGAGCGCGAGACCTCAGGGCGATATTGTGGGCTTTGGAGCCGGTGAAATATTGGGCAGCGGCGCCAAAACTTTCCGGATCCACCGCCCTCAGGTCCACCTGAATATTGTTGACCGTCAGAACGCTGGACTTGGTCGTGCCGTGGGCGAGGATTTTTTGGACCTGGGGCAGTTTCACGAACCGTTCCATCACCAGCTGGCTGTCCCTCGTGGCAACTAAGATGTCTATATCACCGATCGTCTCCTTCCATCGCCTCACACTTCCTGCCGGAAGGATCGCCTGAACGCCGGGTACATCCTTCAGTCGGTTGACGACCGTTTCGGCTAAACTCAGAGCGATGGGGATGGGAACCCGTGCCTGATGCTGACGCCATAACTCAATCCCCTCCAAAATGTTCTTCACTTTTTGGGCACCCATCCCCGGCAGACCGTCCAGTCTCCCCTCTTTCGCCGCCGTTTCCAATTCCTCCACTGTCCGGATCTTCAGACGGTCGTAGACGAGAGCAACCGTTTTCGGTCCGACGCCTTGTATCTTCAAAAGCCGGCGCAACTCGGTAGGATAGCGCTCCCTCAGTTTCTCAAGCCGCTCCGTCGTCCCTTTTTGCATAAACTCCTCAATGTCTCGGGCGATGCTCTGACCGACTCCCTCTATTTCTAGAATCCGACCCGAAGCGACCAACTCATCAATAGGCTCTTTGACGGCTGCTAATGCGTCTATCGCTTTCCGGTAGGCGCGCACTTTGAAGGGATTTTCTCCGGCGATTTCGGATAGGTCCGCCGTCTCCTCGAGCATCGTGAGAATCGCTTCGTTGTTCACGCTCGCTTCCCCCGACTAATTATGGGCTTCGCGCTAACCGTAAAGATCACGCTCCTTTGCCCTTCTTCCGGCGTCCCAGCGACGAGCGACCGCGCCGCTGGAGGGAAGGCAGTTAGGGGGCACGGGTGGCGCCTACTATGTCGGCATGCAAACCGATGCGGCGATTAAGGACTCACGGGGGCAACTGTCGTCATCGCTGGCTGGAACTCCATTTCTCCTCTCTCTTCGTTATAATCTACTACAATCTGGGTCACTTCCTTAATCTGACCAGCGACCAGCATCTTCGCCAAGGGGTTGGCGATGAGACGCTCCACGGCTCTTCTGAGGGGACGGGCTCCAAAAGTTGGATCGTAGCCGACCGTCGCCAGGTGCCGGCGGGCCTTTTCGGAAAGAGTCAGGTCAATGCGCCGATCGGAGAGGCGTTTGCGCAGGTTCTCAATCTGTAGGTCTACGATTCGGGCGATGTCGTCGGCGGTCAAGCGACGGAAAACGATGACCTCATCAATCCGGTTGAGGAACTCGGGTCGCAATCCCCTTCGGAGCGCCTCCTGAACCTTTCTTTGGACAGTCGCCATATCGTCCCACTCGCTGATGTATTCGGTCCCAATATTGCTGGTCATCACAATCAGGGTATTGCGAAAATCCACCGTCCGTCCCTTTCCGTCGGTCAGCCGACCGTCATCAAGAACCTGGAGCAGAACGTTGAAGACCTCCGGATGGGCTTTTTCAATTTCGTCCAGAAGGATCAAAGAGTAAGGGCGCCGGCGCACAGCCTCAGTTAGTTGTCCCCCTTCCTCATAACCCACATATCCGGGTGGTGCGCCGATCAGCCGGGCGACGCTGTGCCTCTCTTGGTATTCACTCATATCAATTCGGTTCATTGCCCTTTCGTCGTCAAAGAGGAATTCGGCGATGGCTTTGGAAAGTTCCGTCTTACCAACCCCTGTCGGCCCGACGAAAAGGAAACTGGCGATCGGTCTGTTAGGGTCTTGCAGACCGGCCCGTGCCCGCCGAACGGCGTTGGCGACGGAAGAAATGGCATGCTCTTGACCGATCACCCGACGAGCCAGTCTCTCTTCCATCTGGAGAAGTTTTTCCGCCTCCGATTCCATCAGCCTCGTAACGGGGATTCCCGTCCATTTGCTGACGACCTCAGCGATGTCCTCTTCGTCCACTTCCTCTTTGAGCAATCGCCCATTGCTCTGAAGGGACGCCAGTTTCTCCTCCTGGTCCTTAAGAGCCTTCTGGAGGGTGTAGAGCGTTCCGTATTTCAATTCAGCCGCTCGGCTTAAGTCATACTCTCTTTCTGCCCGTTCCACTTCCCGGCGGGTCTGTTCAATCTCTGCTTTAAGCCGTCGGATCTCGGAGATGACGGCTTTCTCCTGCTCCCATTGAGCCCGCAGCTGCTTGAGCCGTTCCAGGTTATCGGCGATCTCTTTTTCAATGGCTCGCAACCGCTCCTGGGCTTTGGGGTCGTCCTCATCCTTACTGAGAGCCACCCTCTCAATTTCCAACTGGCGAATTCTTCGCTCCACTTCATCCAGTTCCGTCGGCATGCTGTCAATCTCCATCCTCAGTTTCGCCGCAGCCTCGTCTACCAGGTCTATGGCTTTGTCGGGTAGGTATCGGTCCGAGATGTACCTGTTGGACAAAAGGGCGGCTTGGACCAGGGCGCTGTCCTTTATCCGGACGCCGTGATGGACCTCGTAGCGGTCCTTGAGCCCCCTCAGAATGGCGATCGTCTGATCTACCGTCGGTTGGCTGACGTAGACGGGCTGGAACCGTCTCTCCAGAGCCGCATCTTTCTCAATATGCTTCCGATACTCTTCCAGGGTTGTGGCTCCGATGCATCTCAGTTCCCCTCGTGCCAGAGCGGGTTTGAGGATGTCACCGGCGCCGACGGCTCCCTCTGCCGCTCCAGCGCCGACGATCGTATGCAGTTCGTCTATGAAGACGATGAATCGCCCTTCCGAAGCCGTCAGTTCCTGCAGGACAGCCTTGAGCCGCTCCTCAAACTCACCCCTGTATTTGGTGCCCGCGACCAGTCCGGCGACATCTAATTGGAAGAGCCGTTTCTCTTTGAGAGATTCGGGGACATCACCGGCAATGATCCGCTGAGCCAGTCCCTCCACGATGGCGGTCTTACCCACTCCCGGATCGCCGACCAGAACGGGGTTGTTCTTGGTCCTTCGGGAAAGAATGTGAATGACCCTGCGAATCTCCTCATCCCGACCGATGACCGGATCTAACTTGCCCTGGCGGGCGAGGTCCGTCAAGTCTCTTCCGAACCTTTCCAGTGCTTGATACCGATCTTCCGCCGTTTGGTCCTGAACCCGGTGGGGTCCCCGTAGGGCTTGGACCGACTGGAAAACACCGTAAGTCGTCACGCCCGTGTCGCGCAAGAGGCGTCCCGCCGGACCGTCGTCTTCCGTCAGGGCAAGGAAAAGATGCTCAGTAGCGATGTACGCGTCCTGCATCTGGCGGGAGTGTTTTTCCGCATTGTTCAAGACATTTAGCAACCGCTGCCCGAGGAAGACTTGGGCTGGCCCCGTTGCTTGCGGCAGCCTCTTGATTTCTGTTTCCACACGCCTCTGCAGGACGGTCGGATCCACCTCCATCCGCTGAAGGATCCTGGGTACCAGTCCCTCCCGGTCCCTAAGAAGGGTGAGAAGTAGGTGCTCAGGCGTCAATTCGGTGTGGCGCTCCTGGACCGCTAGCTGATGGGCGGATTGAAGGGCCGATTGGGCTTTGATGGTGAATCGCTCTAGGTTCATGCGGCTCACCTCACCTGCAGGTAGTCGGCACCTACCGGTTGAATTTCATTAAACGGGAGAGAGCGATGTATGCCGGCTGAAGGTAGAGAGTGCGGGTCTGACCGTTGCGGTAAATGGTGACCGGGAAAGGTGTTCGGTTTTTCGCCGACTCCCGCACCACCTGCCTGAGATGTTGCAGATCGCGCACCGGCTGACCGTTGATGGTGATAATGAAGTCGCCTACGGTCAGACCAGCCTTCTCAGCAGGGGTCGACTCCGCAACGCCGACGACTTTCAAGGCTTTCTGGACGCCCATCCCAATCTGACTGATCTCATCAGCAGACGCCATATCGTATTGAATACCCAGAAAGGGCTGGCGAACCTCCTGATGGCGCAGCAATTGATCCACTGCGTCCTTAACGATTTCGGCGGGAATGGCGAAGGCGATCCCCTGGGCGCCGGGTCTCATCGCCACATTGAGACCAACGACTTCCCCTCTCACATTGACCAAAGCACCGCCACTGTTACCGGGATTAATGGCTGCATCCGTCTGAATCAGGTCGTTGAGGAAGGTCTCGTCGTCCTGAAGGTTTCGCCCTTTGGCGCTGACGATCCCGACCGTTGCCGTGTTGGAGAAGCCGTAGGGATTACCGATTGCCAGGACCCACGATCCTTCCTTCAAGTCCCCGGACGGTCCAAAGCGGGCTTCAGGAAGGGCACCGCCCTTTATCTTAAGGACAGCCAGGTCCAGGTGGGGTTCGGATCCCAAAATGGTCGCTTGGAACGATCGTCCGTCTTTTAGTGTTACGGTAAGAGACCCCGCCCCTTCAACGACATGACTGTTGGTCACAACGATCCCCCTCCGACCGTCAATGATGATCCCCGAGCCAGCATTGGTTGGGAACGGAGACCGCTGAGACCCACCGTCAATATTGACCACCGCTGGACCGACCTTCTCCACGATCGGCACCCAAAAGTCCGGGTCGGCGAGCCCATTCTTCCGGATCTTGGTATCGGTTTTTTCAAGGGAAACAGGTATGGGCTCTGCGGTGGCAGAAGGACCCGCCCTGGGTGGCGTCGGAGTCGTTACAGATCTTTTTCCTAGATAATACCCGGTGGCGACCAGAAGGGCACCGACGACCACCCCACTGAACCAAACTGCCAAGTCTCTTAGCGTCCTATCCATTATCCTTCCTCTCACTGTTCAGTTTTTTGAATCCAATCGTGGCGTGGCGCTTCCTCTACGGGGGCGATGGGTCCCCCTCGGACGACCTGGACAGGGAAGGACCGCTGACGGACATACTCTTCCCACTTCTGTGCAACGAGACGGGAGGCGAGGAGTTCTGCCTGTCTGTTGACCTCTTTCCAGAACCTCCTGCGCAAGCGGTCCAGTTCCTCTTCTAATTTCTGCAGACGCTCCGCCAGCCGAAAGGCGACTTCCACACCTGCCAGGTTGACTCCCATTCCCCTCGTTAGGTCCTGAACTTTTCGGACCCGCTCCACATCCTCGACGGAATACATTCTATTTCCGTACTCGTTTCTCTTGGGGCGGACCAGTCCGAGCCTCTCATACATCCGGAGGGTCTGGGCGTGAAGTCCCAACTTACGAGCGACGACGCTGATGGACAGGTATTGAGGCTGACCTTCCCTTCTCTCTTCCTTCGCCGTAGGAGATCTCCCTTTCACTGTCTCATCACCATGCTTCGGATCGCCCATCTCGTCTCGGATGCCACAAACGGGCTCTTGGGTTCTCCGATCGCTCCATCGCCAACTCTTGGATCAGCTGCCGCTCACGGGTCGTCAGGTCCTTGGGAACAACGACTTTGATTCGGACATAAAGGTCACCCCTGCCGCCGTTGAGGCGAGGCATCCCCATCTGGGGGAGGCGCAGCATCTGTCCGGGTTGGGTCCCAGGCGGGACGGTGACTCGCACCCATCGGTCGATCGTCGGAACCTGAATCTCGGCTCCCAACGCGGCTTCCGAAAAGGTCAGGGGCACCTCGCAGTAAAGATCGTCGTCCTTCCTTTCAAAAAAGGGATGAGGTCGGATATTGATTTCAAGATATAGATCACCTTTGGGACCGCCGTTGAGTCCCGAAGCGCCCTGCCCTTGAAGTCGCAGTTTACTTCCCATTCGCACGCCGGGGGGGATGCGGACCTCTACTGTCCGGGTGACCGGGACCTTACCGGTTCCCGAGCATGATCGGCAGCGGGACTCCAGGACCGTCCCTTCTCCCCGGCACCGATTGCAGGAGACGCCGAAGGAGAAGATGGACCGTCTCTGCGTCGCCACTCCCGTCCCCTGGCAGACCGGACAGATAGTCGGGCGCCCCCCCTTGCCCGAGCAGGAAGGGCACGGCTCCTCAATGGAGACCGTCACCCTCTTGACCGCCCCGAAATAAGCGTCCTCCAGGTCTATAGTCAAGGGGACGGTGACATCCTGTCCCCGCTGGGGCTCAACGGCGGCACGGGCTCTCTCTTTCGTCGCCGTCCGCCCCGTCAGCCCAGAGATGAGATCGGCAAAGGAACTGAAAAGATTTTCCCCAAAAGAAGTAAAGTCCCACGGTGGCGTCTCGCCGGTGGGCGGAGTCCAGCCGATATTGTCCACATTCACTCCTGCCTGTTTCGCCTGCCACAGAGATCGCCAGTGATGCCCGAAGCGATCGTAAAGGCGCCTCTTCTCCGGATCGGAAAGGACCTCGTAGGCTTCCTGGACTTCTTTGAACTTCTCCTCAGCCCGTTTGTCGTTGGGATTGAGGTCCGGATGGTATAGGCGGACCAACCTCCGGTAAGCGTGTTTAATCTCCTTGTCCGTCGCCGTCCTCGGAACGCCCAAAACCTCGTAATAGTCTCTTGCCTCCGCCATACTGGTCGTCACTGGCTCAGATCACTGCGCCGGAATCATCTTCATCATCGTAGAAGATCCTCTCCTGACGGTCACGGCGACAGTCTGACCGGGGGAAAGGGACCGGGTCATGCGAATGAAGTCCGACAGGTTTCGCACGGGCTGCGACGACAGAGCCGTGATGATGTCTCCCGGCTCCACCCCCATCATCCCTGACGGCGATTCTGCGTCCACTTCTTTGACGACGACGCCCTGGACAGAAGAGGGCACGTTCAAACTCTTGCGGACTTCTGGGGTCAAGTCCCCGACGGTCAGACCGCGCCACTGGAACTCCTGTTTGGCAAGGGCGACCACTTCCTCCCGCCTTTCCTCAAGGGTGACGGAAAGGGTCCTTTCCTTTCCAGACCGAAGGACCGTCAGGGTAACCGTCTGACCAGGTGGGGTCCTACCGATGAGGGTCTGAAGGTGGGCGCTATTGCGAACAGGAAGGCCATTGAAGGCGACCACCACATCCTTTGGCTGGAGCCCGCCTTTCTCTGCAGGGGAGCCAGGGAGAACGGAGACGACGACCGCACCGTGGACATCCTTCAAGCCCAAAGAGGCGGGATCGTCCACAGCCTCTGCGTCCATAATCCGAACGCCCAGCCACCCTCGGGTGACTTTTCCTTTTGTGAGAATCTGATCGGCAACAAATTTCGCCGTATTGATCGGGATTGCGAAGCCGATCCCGACGCTGCCACCGGAAGGGGAAAAGATAGCCGTATTGATCCCGATGACTTCTCCCCGGATGTTGCAAAGGGGACCACCGCTGTTCCCCTGATTGATCGCTGCGTCGGTCTGGATGAAGTCGGTGTACTGGACAGCAGCCAACGTTCCTGGGTTGCGTCCCAGGGCGCTGACCACACCAACGGTGAGGGTCTGACGGAATCCGAAGGGATTACCGATGGCGATCGCCCAGTCGCCGACCCGCACCTGATCGCTATCGCCAAAGCGCGCGCTCGGTAACGCATCGCCTGCCGGATCCACTTTCAATACCGCCAGGTCGGTCTGATCGTCCGAACCGACGACGGTCGCCGCCAAGCGCCTTCCGTTCCACAGCATCACCGTTATGTTTTTCAGCCCCTCAACGACATGCCGATTGGTCAGGATGTAACCGTCGGACCGAAAGATCACCCCAGAACCCCTGGGGACCCAACGGGGAGTCGTTTCCTCTCCCTCCTCGCCCCGCTCCTCAGGCGCCTCTCTTCCAAAGAAGCGGCGGAAAAATTCCCGGAAGAAGGGGTCGTCTTCAAAAGGTCCTGGCAATGGGGGGTTAAAGGGTCGCAATCGGGTGGTCCGCTCGGTGGCGGGAGCCATAATGGTGACCGTCACCGGTTCGACAGCCTTGGCGACCCAAGAAAAGGCTTCCTGCAATTGCTCCGCTGCCCTAAAGGCACCCTCGGGAGCGGCAGTGACCGACGACGTCGTAGCAATCGCCTGACCACTCCCTCCTCCGTTGCCCAGCCATCGGCTGACACCGGCGCCAATCAAAAGGGAAACGGTCACCGTAGTAAGAACCAGAAGCACCCTTCCCGCCGTCGTCTGCCACATTCCGTCCATTGTTGAGACCCCCTTTCCCGTTATGTTTCTCTAAGAGTTAGACGAGGGGTGGGAGTTGCCGACAGAGAAGTCCTCCTCAATCGCCCGATCGGAATTCCGCGTCTATGACCTCTCCTCCGGTCGTCCCTTCTTTCCGGGTCTGCTCATCGGTCGGACCACCTTCCGCTCCGGTCCGGGCACCCGCCGCCCGATAGAGTTTCTCTGACAGGACGAACATCTGTTGCTTCAGGGCTTCAATGCCGGACCGAATTCGGTCAATATCGTCTCCCGACATTCGGTCTTTGAGGTCACTGATGGCGCGCTCCAGGTCTTGCCGATCCGAATCGCTGAGAGCGTCCTTCTGCTCCTTCAGGGTCTTTTCGGCTTGATAAACGAGGGCGTCCGCTTCATTTCGGGCTTCCGCCAGCTGCCGGGCGCGGCGATCCTGCTCAGCGAACTGCTCTGCTTCCCGGATCATCCGGTCAATGTCCTCCCTGGGAAGGTTCGTCGAGTCTTTGATGACGATCGATTGCTCCCTTCGTGTCGCCAGGTCCTTCGCCGTCACATTCAAAATTCCATTGGTATCCACATCAAAGGTGACTTCAATTTGGGGAACGCCTCGCGGCGCCGGAGGAATGCCCGTCAGGTAGAATTTGCCTAAGGACCGGTTATCTTTGGCGAGGGGTCGTTCTCCCTGAAGGATGTGGATCTCCACGGTGGTCTGTCCGTCGGCAGCGGTGGTGAAGATCTCACTCTTTCGGGTCGGGATAGTCGTGTTGCGGGGCAGTAGGACCGTCATCATCCCACCCAGGGTCTCAACGCCCAGAGAAAGGGGAATGACATCGAGAAGGACGATGTCTCGGGTCTTTCCGGAAAGGATCGCCGCCTGAATGGCTGCGCCGACAGCGACCACCTCATCGGGGTTGACACCTTTGTGAGGCTCCTTACCGGTTAGCTTGCGGACCAGTTCCTGAATCATCGGCATCCTAGTGGCGCCGCCGACTAAGATAACTTCGTCAATCTTGCTTAACGAAACGCCGGCGTCACTGATCGCCTGCTTGAAGGGGCGCTCGCATCGTTCCAGAAGGTCCCGAGTCAACTCCTCAAATTTGACTCTCGTCAGCCGGACATTCAGATGGAGGGGACCCCGATCGGGATGGAAACTGATGAACGGCAGGTTCACCTCCGTTTCTAAGACACTGGACAGTTCAATCTTTGCCTTTTCAGCAGCCTCTTTGAGCCTCTGGAGTGCCTGCCGGTCCTTCCTCAGGTCCACACCGTTTTCGTTGAGGAAGGTTTCCGCCAAATAGTTCATTAACCGCTCGTCCCAGTCGTCACCGCCCAGGTGGCTGTCGCCGGCAGTCGCTTTAACTTCAAAGACCCCCTCGCCGATCTCCAAGATAGAGACGTCAAAGGTGCCACCGCCCAAGTCCCAAACGAGGATCAGCCCTTCCTTCTTCTTATCAAACCCATAGGCGAGAGCAGCAGCCGTCGGCTCGGGTATGATCCTCAGGACTTCCAGACCGGCGATCTCCCCGGCATTTTTCGTCGCTGTCCTTTGGGCGCTATCAAAGTAGGCGGGAACAGTGATCACCGCCTGCTTGATCTCCTGACCCAGGTAGGCTTCCGCATCCTGCTTGAGTTTTTGGAGGACGAAAGCCGAAATCTCCTCCGGGGTGAACCGTTTGTTGCTGAGAGCGGGCACCTCTACCATCGGCACCCCGTTGGGACCCTCAACGACCCGATACGGCACCCTCTCCCTCTCAACGCCGGTCGCCGAGTAGGTGCGACCGATGAACCTCTTGATAGAGTAGACCGTATTCTCCGGATTCAAAAGGCTCTGACGCTTGGCAGGGATACCGACCAGCCTCTGCCCGTTTTTCTGGAAGGCGACGACGCTCGGCGTCAGGTTGGATCCCTCCGCGTTTGGGATGACCCTCGTCTCGCCCCCTTCCATTACAGCAATTACAGAGTTGGTCGTTCCCAGGTCGATCCCTACGACCGCTGGCATCTTTCACTGCCTCCTTCTGACGATCTAAGTTGTCGTGTCTTGTCTTACCCTTGATATTATTACACTAAACCCTTCCAATCCGAAGGATAGGTCACACGCGAAGAACCAGCTTCCCGAAGAATTTCCGTTTCTCCATTTGTTCCTGAGCCTTAGCCGCATCCTGTAAAGGGTAGACCCGGTCTATGACCGGCTTCAACCGACCGTTGGCGACCAAGTCCGTTAGGGTTAGCAGTTCGGAAGTCCGCCCCATCATTGAGCCGATTATGGATAACTGCCGGCTGAAGAGAAAGCGGATGTCACACTCGGCACCAGCGCCGGTCGTCGCACCACAGGTGACGATCCGCCCTCCTTTTGCCGACGCCTGGAGGCTCTTCTGAAGCGTCTCGGCTCCGACATGGTCCGCCACCAGGTCCACCCCTCGCCCTCTCGTTACCTCCATCACCCGTTGGACCACGTCTTCACGGCTGTGAATCAGGACAAAGTCAGCACCTATCGCGTAGGCTTTTTCCGCTTTCTCTTCTGACCCGACGGTCGCGATGACGGTAGCTCCGCCCAGTTTGGCGATCTGAACGGCGGCAGAGCCGACGCCGCTGCCTGCCGCCCAGATCAGGACCCACTCGCCCGGCTGGAGCCGTCCCCTAGTGATCAGCATATGCCAGGCCGTTAAGAAGGTTAGAGGGAAGGAGGCGGCTTCCTCGAACGTTAGATTTTCTGGCATCGGGATCAGATTGCGGACGGGCGCTTTGGTCAGTTCCGCGTATCCTCCCCATGTTCGGGCGCCGAAAATCCCGAAGGAGTCGCATTGGCTGTCCTCACCCGACCGACACGCCCGACACGCCCCGCAGGTCAGATTGGGATTGACGATGACTTTCTGCCCGACCGTGAAACCGCAGGTCCCTTCAGCGAGGGAAAGAATCTCCCCGGAGACATCGCTTCCGGGAACATGCGGCAGAGACAGGCGGTAGGCTGGTATACCCTTCCGAAGCCAAATATCCAGATGGTTCAGAGCGCATGCGCGTACTCGGATCAGGGCTTCGCCCGGTCCCGGCTCTGGATCAGGATAGTCTCCATACCGAAGGACTTCCAATCCCCCGTGAGCTGCGATAGCCACTGCCTTCATCTCTCTCTCCTCCTCGTCTCCTTAAATCTGTAGCCGGCAGCGGACGGTCGCCGGTTCAAAGGGCTTGGGAGGAAACGGGAAGGATGAAGGAGAAAGTGCTGCCTTTCCCCACCTGACTGTCGACCCAAATGCGCCCTCCGTGGGCTTCCACAAGAGCCTTACTGATCGGAAGACCCAGACCGGTCCCTTTGATTCCATAAGTCCACATCCTGTCCCGGCGCGCCTGCTGGTATTTGTCAAAGATTCGCTCCCTGTCCGCCTCATCAATTCCGGGTCCCTGATCGGACACACTGACCTTGACGAACCGATGGACACCCGGGATCTGGTCTTTGGAAGATGGGACTGCCTCCACTTCGATGCGCACCTCCCGGTTCTCAGGGCTGAAGCGTATAGCATTGGAAAGGAGGTTCGTGATCACCTGGGCGATCCGGTCAGGATCGGCCGTCACTTTCGGAAGCGATTCCGGCACCCTTACCGTCAGGGTCAACTGCTTCTCGCCCGCTAACGGTCGCATCATTTCCACCACATCTCGCGTTAGGGAGGCGAGATCTATCGGTCGTCGGAAGAGGGGCATCGCTCCTGCTTCTAATTTCGCCAGGTCCAGCAAGTCGTTAATCAGACGGACGATTCGGTGAGCGCTGGAGGTGATAGATCGGGAATACTCTTTGGTCTGTTCAGGGGTCAGGTCGTCCCGTTGGAGCAGCCGTGCGAATCCGATGACCGCCGTTAAGGGGGTCCGAAGTTCGTGGGAGACGATCGTCAGAAACTCCTCTTTCATCTTCTGGAGGGCTCTTTCTTCGGTCACATCGGTGACCGTCACGATCAGACCTAAGTCCCTGCCCTCCAGATCCGTCAGGGGCACCGTTTTGAGGACGACGGTTCTGCCGTCCTTTTGAAACTCTCGGACCACTGGTCGGTTTCTATGCGTCGTTCCGTTGATCTGTACGCCGATTCGGCGTAGGTCGGAGAAAAAGTCCAACCGGTCAACGCCAAGAATTTGGAGAGCCGACGGATTCGAGAGGACGACCCGCCCCTCTCGGCTGAACAAAAGAACGCCGTCCCTCATCTGCTCTACCAGCAGGCGTTCCAACCTCTCCTGATTGGCGCGGATCGCTTTGAGACGGTCTACGGCTGCTGCGGCGTAGTTCAAGAAAGCCTGCAGGAATAGATTCTCCTCAGCAGTGAAGGGATCGTGGCGAAAGAGGGTCAGCCGTGCCGGGGCAGGGTCGTCACAAGCCAGGTCGAGAAAAAGGGAGTGTCGGGATTCTTCTCCCTCCTTCCAGGTACTCCGATCGGTCTCCATACGAAAGCCTGAAGAATGGGAGAGGGCTTGCGCTCCCCTGCCGATGGCAGGATACAAATCTTCCAACGAGTTGAACCGAGACAGTTGCATTTCCTGTTCTCGGAGTCGGTGGAAACTTCTAACGGTCCGTAGGGTTGACGAGACCGTTAGAACGATGAAGAAAGACATAAGAAGAAAGAGGGCGGTGGTGAGGGCCTGCTGGGCGAAGGCGGCTGTGATGGCAGATCGGAGGGTCGGGTAAGGGCTGACCATCAGACCGGCGTAGGCAAGGAAGCCGACCAGGAAGAAGAGGATGAACGCGTGGAGTTGATACCAGCGCCGCTCGTAAGGGAACACGGATTGAAGGGCGCGCACTCCCCTGAGGGTCAGGGTCAGTATGACGACGCCTGTGATGGTCGTTATGGCGAAAATTAGGATAAAGCCCCAAAAGTCCCAGAGAACTTTGATCACGACCGGTCCCCCCTACTGCCTCTCCTGTTAGGAATTAAGGGCATCCGTCAGCCGCCAGTTTCGGGACGACAATTTTCCGAACGCTCAAATAAAGGTCTCTTAACGGGTGGTCGGAAGGCCGGTGGTGGTGCTGAAGGCGGGCTGAAGGCGGGCGGTCGGGTCAATGAAGACCTTCGCCTGGTTGACCGCGATGGCTGCTTCGGCAACCCCCGTGGCGATCAATTTGACCTTTCCGGGGTAGGTCGCCACGTCCCCGGCAGCGAAAACCCCAGGGATATTGGTCATCATCCTTCGGTCGACCACCACATCGTTGCCTTCCATTTCCAGCCCCCACGTCTTGACGGGACCCAAGTTGGTGGTGAAACCCAACGAGAGGATGATCTCGTCAACCGGAAGGGAGATCCGCTCGCCCGTCTTATTGTGAAAGACGATCGCAGTTTCCGGACGCTCGTTGCCCAAGACCGTTTCCAATTCGTAGAAAAGATGGACATGGACGGACGAACGGAGCAGTTGCTCCACCGAGTGCTCGTGCGCCCGGAATTGATCCCGCCGATGGATCAGATGGATCTCTTTAGCGATCGGTTCCAGGGTCAGCGCCCAGTCCACGGCACTGTCTCCGCCGCCGACGATCAGGACCCGTTTCTCCCGATACCCGTCCACATTGCTCACAGTGTAAGTGACGCCCCGACCCTCAAAACGCTCCACATCCGGCTTTCCCAGCCGACGGGGATGGAAAGCTCCGATCCCGACGCACAGCAAAATCGTCCGGGAAAGATGCTCGTCCCTGTTGGTCTCCAAAACAAAGATCCCGTCTTGTTCCCTTTTCTTGAGAGTCTGAGCGGTTTCGTTGAGGCAGATGACCGGGTTGAACTGGAGGGCTTGCTCCGTCATCAAGTGGACCAGTTCGCTGGCGCGCACCTTGGGAAATCCAGGCATATCGTAGATGAATTTTTCGGGATAGAGAGCGGTCAGTTGCCCTCCCAAGTGAGGCAGGGCGTCAATGATCTTCATCTTCATCTGACGCATTCCGGCATAGAAGGCTGCGAAGAGGCCCGCCGGACCTGCGCCGATGATCGTGATATCGTAGATCTCTTTCCCTTCTGACAGCACAGCCGACCTCCCCTCCCCCGTCGCTAAGGATCAATTAACATGACCGGTCGACGAACCCCACCGCTTGGGCAGTTGCGAGAAGTCGGTATTGACAATCATTTCGAGGGACGAATCGGTCAAAGCAAAGCCTTTCTCCTTAAGGGCTTCTACCGGGTTGCGGATCATCTTCATTCGGAAGAGGGGATCCTCCATCGTCAGGGTGAAAATCTGGTCCAGTTGCTTCTTGTCCAGACCGTCCAGCGCCGACTGGGCTTCATAGGCGAGGGGCGTATCGGGTGCCAGGTCGACAACTTTTCTGTAGGCGCGAACGGCTTCGCTGTAATTGCCCAGCCTCTGATGGATGCTTGCCATCTTGAAGTGAACGAGGGGATCGTTCGGTGCCAGGCGAACCAGCCGGGCGAGAGCCTGAACGGCTTCCGTCGGGCGACCCGCCTGTAAGTGGGCGAACGCCAGCAAGTCCAAGAGGGTCGGATCATGGGGATCAGCTGCTAAGCCTTTGAGGGCATGCTCCGTCGCTTTTTCCGACCAGCCCAGTTCGGTGCAGATTTGAGCCATTGCCTCCCTGATGGGAGGGGTATCCTCACCCAATTCCAAAAGTTTTTCCAGACTGGATAAAGCGTCCTTGTAGAAGCCCGCATTCCTCTGCAGTTGACCGAGGAGGAACCAGAGGTCAGCGGATCGGGGGAGCCGTTCTACCGCCTGCTGGAGGAGGGCAAGGGCTCGGTTCGTTTCGCCTCTTTTCTCCAAGACGTCCACCGCTGATTTATAGACTTCTTCCCGATCGGGTGCTTGGTTAATGGCTTCGGTAAGATGTTGCAGAGCAGGCTCCCACTGATCCATTTCAGCCAGCACCCGAGCCAGAGCCAGACGGACCTGCCATCGCTCGGGATGTTCCCGGACGGCTTGGATCAATCGGTCCCTGCTCTCCTCCCACTTGCCCTGAGCCGTCAGTGCCATGATCAGATGACCCAGCGCCTCTTCCGAGTCGGGGGTCAGAGCAAGGGCTTCCCTTGCCATCGCCTCGATCTGATCAAAAGGAAAGTGACCGGCGAGACGCTGGCACAGCCGGATCAAAGCCCGCGAGAGGGTCTCTTTCTGTTCCCTCGTTCGCTTCTTTTCCTTTCGGAGAGTCCTAACGATCCGCCAAAGGTATTGTTCCTCCCCTTCCTTGTCCCCCTTTCTACCGGCCTCTTCAGCCTTTTGGAGCCACTTAGTTGTGCGCCTGATGGATCTCACTCTCCTGACCATCTTGCCCGCCCCCCGGGGTTTGACCGTCCTTTCCGGGTGCCAGGTCAAGGTTCTTCAAGATTTCGTCCACTTCGTCGCCGTCAATGGTCTCCTTCTCTAACAACCTTTGGGCGATCATCTCCAAAGCGCTCCGATGCTGCTCCAGAAGGTCCCGCGCCCTCTGGTAGCATTCCTCAACGATGGTGCGCACTTCTTTATCTATCTCGCTGGCGATCTGCTCGCTGTAATTTCTGTCTTCCACGATGTCCCGACCCAAGAAGATCGGACCTGCCTTTTTGCCGAGAGTGACGGGTCCCAGGTGGTCGCTCATTCCGTATTCGCAGACCATCCGCCGAGCCATTTCCGTCACCCGTTCCAAATCGTTATGGGAACCGGTCGTCACCTCTCCGAAAATCAGTTCTTCCGACGCCCGACCGCCCAAGGCGACCGTCATTTCGTCCAATATCTCTCTTTTGGTCATCAGGTAACGATCTTCCTGGGGCAGATGGAGGGTATAGCCGAGGGCCAGACCCCGGGGAATGATGGTGACCTTCGTCACCTCTCGGACGCCCAGTAGTTTGCCGAGGAGGGCGTGACCACTCTCGTGATAAGCGAGAATCCTCTTCTCTATGTCGGTCAAGATCCGACTCTTCCGTTCGGGACCGGCAATCACTTTCTCCAGAGCCTCAAGGAGGTCGCTCATCGTCAACCTGTCTTGACTTTTACGGGCAGCGAGGATGGCGGCTTCATTGACCATGTTGGCTAGGTCGGCGCCGGAAAAGCCGGCAGTCTGCTTCGCCAGTTTCTCAATGTCCACATCGTCAGCCACGGGCTTTCCCCTCATATGAACTTTTAAGATCGCCTCCCGACCTTTCGCATCGGGGTTGTCAATGACGATCCTTCGGTCAAACCGACCCGGTCGCAGAAGAGCGGGATCTAACACATCGGGTCTGTTGGTGGCGGAGATAACGACGATGCCACTGTTCTGCTCCATTCCGTCCATTTCAGCCAGCAGTTGATTGAGGGTCTGCTCTCTCTCGTCGTGACCGCCTCCGATTCCGGCAAAGCGCAGCCGACCGACGGCGTCCAGTTCATCCACAAACAGGACACAGGGACGGTGGGCTTTCGCCTGCTCAAAAAGGTCACGCACCCGGGCGGCCCCAACGCCGACGAACATCTCAACGAATTCACTTCCGCTGATGTGGAAGAAAGGGACACCCGCCTCACCAGCGAAGGCACGAGCCAAAAGGGTTTTGCCACAACCAGGGGGACCCATCAGAAGGACTCCCTTGGGCACTTTCGCCCCCAGCGCCTGGAACCGTTGGGGGTTTTTGAGGAACTCAATGACTTCTCTGAGTTCCTCCTTGGCTTCCTCCAGGTCCGCCACATCGTCAAAGGTGACTCGGGGCTGACCGTGCTCGTAGCGGCGCGCCCGGCTTCTGGCAAAGTTGAAGGCTTGCTGATTGCCGATCTGCATCTGCCTCCAGAAAAAAACCAGCACCCCGATGAAAATGGCAAGGAGAAGGACGGACGTCAGAAAGTTTTGCCATGCTAAGGCATTGATGACCGGTCTGCGGTAGCTAATAGCGACCCGCTTCTGATTGAGAAGGGGCTGAAGGTCTTCGCCTTTATCAG
Source organism: Candidatus Caldisaccharidevorator sinensis (assembly GCA_032161505.2). Taxonomy (GTDB): domain Bacteria; phylum Armatimonadota; class Fervidibacteria; order Fervidibacterales; family Fervidibacteraceae; genus Caldisaccharidevorator; species Caldisaccharidevorator sinensis. The sequence goes on along the minus strand of JAVKTG010000002.1, from coordinate 1,719,378 downwards.
GCAAATTGGTGAAAAAACCGGTCCCGTCGGAGAGGGTGCCGAAAGCTTGCTGACTGCCGATCTCTATCTTCAGCTCCCGTATCTGGTTCTCCGCAATCAGCGCCCGCAGTTCATCATACCGTAGTTCTCTCAGTTGGGTTTGCTCACGGATCATCCAGAACAGGATCAGGGACAGGATAAGCCCGACCAGGACAAACCAGCGCAATGTTCGCATCGCTTAAGTTGCTCGCTCCTTTTTTGCCCATATCAGGACTGTCCAACGTCTCGGCCACCGCACCCCCATATTTTATGCCAGTTCGCCAGAATCGGATTTCTCTAGGATCACGAAGCCCTTTTCCACCTTTAGAGTGAGGCGACCCGGGAGGTCTATTTGAGCGTGCCCGTGGTGCTTGCCGACCAGGTTCAAAGCGGCGTCGGAGTGGAGGAAAGTGACTCCAGGTAATGCACCTGTTAGTCGTCCTACCATTTCCTTAAGCAAGAGTCGCTGGAGGGGTCGCGGTCTGCTGACAAATTCGGATCGGCGTACCGATAGATGCCCATGAGATGCCTCGGCGGTGATCTTTTGGAGTTCGGATCGGGCGAGGTTCTCCAGTAGTTCCGTCGTCTCCCAGGCGATCTGACAGAAGCGGAAAAGGTTCTGGGGCGCCTGAGGAAATCGCTGGCGAATGGTAGGAATCAGGTGGTGACGGATCCAGTTGCGGGGATGAGAAGGGTCAAGGTTGGAAATGTCTAGGCGGGGTGAGAGGCGGTGGACCTGGCAATAGAGTTCGGTCTCCTCTCTCCAGGTCAAAATCAGGGGGCGGACGATCCAACCGGAAGGTCCATTTGGGAAGGTCAGGGGGCTGACGGGAGGGATCCCCTTCAAACCGTCCCATCCCGATCCGCGAAAGAGGTTGAGAAGAAGGCTCTCGACGGCGTCGGTAGCGGTGTGGGCGAGGGCGACCTTGTTGGAGTCGGTTGCGGACAGGATTCGTGAGAAGAATCGGAGGCGAGCTAAGCGACCCGCCTGAGCAAGGGAGATCTTTTCCTCCCTTGCAAGGTCCCGAACAGAGACCCGCTCGCAGAAGCAGGGGAGGGAAAGGCGCTCCGAAAGGTTGCGGACAAACCTCTCGTCCTCATCGGCGTCCGCACCCCTAAGACAATGGTTCAGATGGGCGACGGCCAACTTCCAATGCCGATGGGCGGACAAGCGCCATAGGATGTGAAGGAGGGTTACAGAATCTTGACCGCCCGAGACACCGATGACCACCCTTTCCCCATCCGCCAACATTTGAAACTGGTCAATCGCAATGCCGACTTTCTCGAAAACGGCTTCCGGGGCTGAGATGTAGTCACGGGGATCCGCGTGAGGAAGCCAGGCGGTCAGCCATCGGGATCCGATCATATCGGTCACCTCGCCGTCCAACAGAGACGCCTCGCGCGCCCGCCGATTAAAAAGGACGCCGGGAGATCGCTTCAGGCAGGAGCCATGGACTGATCTCGGTCAGAGATTCTACGGTAAACCCGTTGCTTTCAGCCGACGCCTCGTGAAATTCCGACGCCCGGTGGGATCTCGTCTTGGGATAGAAGAGGAACGGCACGCCTCCCCGCTCGTGACAACCGGTGCGAGAACTGGTCCGATGGCTACAGAGGATGAGGAGCCTGGGGTCGGGTCGCCGAATCCAGTCGTCCAGGAACGGCTGGCAGAACTCCCGCTCCCATCTTTGGAGCACATCGACCTTTCGCTCGGGATCCTTCCTATGAGCCGACCGATCAGCCCCCTGAAAGTGGACGATCAGTAGGTCCGCTTCCCTGACAAGGTCTCTGGCTCTCTCCAGGATGGCTGGTAAAGGGTCCGCGTCGACTGACCCCGGCGCCACCCCGCTGACATGAAACCCGAGCGCAATAAGAAGTCCCTTAAACGGTTGGTGGTTGGTGACGGCTTCGCCGACGAACGGTCCGATCCTTGCGTAGAGGGGCGGCAGGGAAGGACGACGACCCGGCTCGTGAAACCAAAGGAGGTTGGCTGGCGGGAGCCCCTCGTCCTGCCGGCGCTTGTTGATCTCCAGACGATCCAAAACTTCCAGGCTGGAGTAGATGAGATCAGACAGCAGGGTCTCCCCTTCGCCTTCCGGCAGGACCTCCTTGATGGGGCGTCCGGCGATCCGATCGGGCTCCTGACACGTGGGAGGATTGTGGGCGTTGCTTAAGACGACCAAAAAGGGTGGCGTGGGAAGGCGGAACCACCGCCAGCGTCTTCCCGTCAGATTTTCCTCAATGGCATCCCAAAGGGGTTGGAGGGTCGCTGGGTCCAGATCCAAGGCGCTATCAGTGATCCGCTCACCGTCTGAAGAGACAAAAGAGACGGAGAAGACCACATCGCCCTTCTCCAGAGGGACACCGCTGGCTACGGCTCTGAGGGCGCTACGACCGGGGTAGTAGACGAGACCGTCGTAACCCAAAACTTCCAACAGGGAGACCTCTGGGTAGACGGGTAAAAGGGAAGGAAAGTCCGCTAGCCAGCCGACCGTTCCGTCCTTTCCTAACCGGTGGAGGAGGGTAAGATCGGCGACCTCCAGCGGGGTCCTTCCTGAAAAATCATCCAGAGGCTCATCAGCCGCTCCGTCCAGAAGCAAGACAGTGCAGCCCACAAACTTCCCCCTCAACCGGTTGATTTAGGAAGAAGGGGGCGAGCCGATAAAAGACGCCTTCTCCCGACGGTTCACGGTTCCAAGTCCCGACCGGTAATTCGTCGGTAGGCTTCCCGATAACGCTGACGGGTCTTTTCCACGATTTCTTCAGGCAATTCGGGAGCCGGCGGCTCTTTGTTCCAACCGATGGACTCTAAATAGTCCCGAACGAACTGCTTGTCAAAGTTCTCTTGAGCCTTTCCGACCTGGTAGGTTGACGCGTCCCAGAAGCGGGAACTGTCCGGTGTCAGAAGTTCGTCTATCAAGAGGAGGTTCCCTTCCTCCGTCAGACCGAACTCGAACTTGGTGTCGGCGAGGAGGAGACCAACCTCCTCGCACTGTCGGAATGCGAAACGGTAGAGATTGAGGCTGATGTTTTGGATGCGCTCAGCCAGGTCGGCACCGATCATCTCAACGACTTGATCAAAAGAAATAGGAATGTCGTGCCCCGTCTCTGCCTTCGTCGTCGGGGTAAAGATCGGTTCGGGTAGTTTTTCAGACAACTGGAGACCAACGGGAAGGGTCACACCGCTGACGGTGCGATTCTTTTGATAATCCTTCCAAGCGGACCCGTATAAGTAGCCCCGGACCACACACTCAATCGGGAGAACTTTCGTCTTCCTAACGACCATAAACCGTCCGCGGAGCCATTCCCATTGATCCTGAAGAGAGGCTGGCAGGTACTGCCGCTCCGCCCCGATCAGATGATTGGATACAATAGGCTGGGTCCGGCGGAACCAGAAAACGGAAAGCCCGTTGAGGACCCGACCCTTATCCGGAATCGGTGTCGGTAAGACGACATCAAAGGCGCTGATCCGATCCGTTGAGACGATGAGAAGGTGACCGTCCATTTGGTAAAGCTCCCTGACTTTGCCCCGGCGGACCAGTCGCACCCCATAGGCGCCCAAGTCCATCTGTGAAACGACCATCGACATTCACCATAATCAATTCTAATCCAGCCGACTCGCCCTTGCTGGTCACCAACGGCAATGTGGAGGTGTGAGGGAATGCAGGTCAGTTTGTGGTCTCTGACGGCTGACCCCCTTTTCCAGATCATCACGGCGACGATTCTCGGCGGTGTCGGTCAAGCCTGCATTAAGCAAGGGGTCAGCACCGTCGGTCCGATCGTTGGGTTTAACGAACGGCTTTGGCAAGCGGTTTTTAACGGTTGGGTCCTGACCGGTTTTGCTTCTTACGGTCTGTCGTCCCTCCTCTACTTAATGGTCGTTTCAAAGAAGGGGCTCAGTTTCGCCTATCCGTTCGTTGCCGCCAATCAGGTCATCGTCTTCCTTCTCGCTTGGATCTTATTTAAGGAAGCTATACCGCCCCTCCGAGGGGCGGGTGTGGCGGTGATCTGCGTCGGAACCTTCCTAATTGCCTTGAGCCGATGAAAGGAAGGGCGCTTCCCCACAGATGGCTCTTCTTAGCCGCCCTGATCGCCCTTTCGGCAGTCCCTTTCTGGCGTTTCTTTCTTTTAGCGGAGCACCCCTTGCCGGAGGGATACCTGCGCTTACTGTCCCCTCGTGTCCCCTCTCAGCCGACGCCGTGGAACGCCCTCTGGTGGGACTCTATCGGTCAATTTTGGGCGTGGGCGACGGAAGTCCAGCGGCAGACAGAGATGGGCTTCTTCCCCCTCTGGTCTGCGCGGATCGGAAACGGCTTTCCTCTCTACGCCAATCCCCAAGTTCAGACCCTCTATTTTCCCCGCCTTTCTCTCAATCTTCTCCTCTGCCCCACACCTACGAGCCCCCTTGACAGACCCCACATAGTAGCGTTCCTTCTCACCCTTCTCAGCCTTTTCCACTCGTTCCTCGCACTGGCGGGAACCTACTGGTTCCTGCGGATCTCAAACTGTTCGTCTTCCGCAAGTCTTATCGGTGCCTGCGTCTACGGATTGGGATCGCATCAGATCGCCTGGACGATGATCCCGACGGTGAAGGCGACAGGGGCTTGGCTCCCCCTCTGCGCCGGCCTCTTGGTGAAGGCAGTCACTCCCGGTCCGCCCCAGGCGCGGTCCCTCGCCCTTCTCAGTCTCGCCCTATCGGGGCTGATCCTTAGCGGTCACGGACAAGTGGCAGTCTACGCCCTGATGGCAATTGTTGTCCTGGCTTGTTACTTCCTTGCCTCTCACCGTTCGCTCCCTTCACTGCTTTTCCTATCGTGCTCCTTTGCCGTCGCTTTCCTCCTTTCTGCCTGTCACATCCTGCCTCTCGCTGAACTGATTCCAAGAACCCACCGATCCGCCCCTTTAACCCCTGAAAGTTTGCGACCCCTCTCGGAAAGAGCGATGGCGGTCACTGACTGGCTCACTCTCTTGGCTCCCTTCCTTTACGGGAATCCCCTCAGCGGAACCTATTTCGGTAAGGAAAGTTACGCCGACTTCACTGCCTATTGCGGCGTCTCGTCTCTCCTGTTAAGCAGTTTCGCTTTCGTCCATCGGCTTGCGACCGGTGGAAAAGAAACCACAGGTGCCGCCCAGAATGGTGGAGAGATAGCCCCCTTCGTTCTTCTCATCCTGACGGGTCTCGCCCTTTCCTCATTTCCTCTGATTCATATCCTTTTTTCACGGATCTGGACGGGCTTCACTTACTTCGGCACTCCGGCAAGGGCTCTTCTCCTCGTTCAGTTGGGTCTGGCGGGGCTGACCGGTCGGGGTTGGGACGCGATTGTCTCCGGTCATCCCCCTTGGAAGGGAATTGTTGGTCTGGCGACGGCTGTGATCGGTGCCCTGGTCCTCACAGCTGTGTCTTTGTGGGCGGGGTTGGCCCTCTTTATGGAGGAGAACACGACCGTCTTGTTGGGCTGGCTTGGCTTTGTCGTTGGCGTGGGCAGTGCCGTTCCGTGTCTCTCCCGTTTGGCAAACCGCCCCGTCCTCAGACTCGGTGCTCTTCTCCTCATTTGCGGGGAGTTCATCGGGTTTTCCGGTCGGACCCTGCCGGGATGCGGTCACCTGACGATGGTTCAGGCGCTCAGAGACGCTCGGGCGTCTCTCCCGTCACTGGAAAGGGAACCAGAGGTGCCCGTGCGCGTCCTCCCTCTTGGAAAGGATTGGAGTCTGATTGGTTATCCCCGAACCCTTTTTCCTCCCAACTCCCTCCTTTTAATTGAGCCCTTCGGGGACTTGAGATGCTACGACTCCCTTCTCTTGCGATCCCATAAAGCCCTTATGGCGGACTTCAGTCAGGGCAATCCGTGCCCGATGGAAAACGGAAACCTGATCTTAATGCCGGAGGACAAAACGGATCGGGACGCCGGTGCCGTTCTGGGTGCCCAGTGGATCCTGCGCTGGCAAAATAAAGAGGTGAAGAAGGTAGACAGGCTTCTCGCTCCCTTCGCTTATCTCCCGGAGCGGCTGAGGGCGGAGCCGTCTGACACGATGATCTTAAAGTCACTCAGGGACACCAAGGCGATCGTCCTAAGGGGAACCCCAGCGGTCCGCAACCTCGGTCTCTATCGCCCCCTCTCGTGGAAACGGTCGGACGGGCAGATCGCGATCTCGATACCGCCCGATTCTGTCACAGGACGGGAAGCCTGGATCGTCATTCGCGAGCAAGCTTATCCGGGCTGGAAGGCTTTCGCCTCTGACGGACGCCGAAGGATCTCTCTCCGACTCCTTCCCGTAAACTTCGCTTTTATGGGATGCCGATTCCCAAAAGGAACGGATAAGATCGTCTTGGTCTTTTTTCCCGAATCGTTTGCCGTCGGTCTGTTTCTGACTCTGACCGCCAGTGGCCTAGTTGTCGGGTGGCTCCTCTTAGCAAGAGCGCCGATGGCAAGATGAGGGGGAACGAGAGTCAGCAATGGATCAGGCAAACCCGCACTTCCGGTGATACGGAAGCGGTTGCCGTCCGGTTGGCGGGTCAATTGCAAGGTGGGGAATGGATCGCCCTTTACGGCGCGTTGGGGTCCGGAAAGACCACTTTTGTCCGGGGTCTGGTGAACGGTCTCGCAGGCTCATCCCCGGTCATTAGCCCCACATTCCTTCTCGTCCGGATTTACTTGGGGCGGCTGCGACTGATTCATGTGGATGCCTACCGGTTGGAAGGTCTCACCCCCTTGGAGATCCAAATGCAGATCGGCCTGCAGGACTTGAGCGACGAAAGATCGGTCGTCGCCGTAGAGTGGGCGGACCGGGTCTCCCCCCTCCTCCCTGACGAACGGTTAGATGTCTATCTGGAGCACACGATGGACGGTCGCCTCCTCCGCTTCCACCCCATCGGAAAGCGTTACCACCAAATTGTGGCTGGTTTAGGTGAGGAGTTTGAGGGCTAAAGAGCCGGGCGAAGGTGGCGAGAGAGTCGTTCTAGCTTTAGAGACGAGCCTGGAGATCGTTTCCTGCGCCGTCACTCAGGGTCGGAGACTTTTGTCTCAAGTCCAGATTGACTCCTATCAAGACTTGATCAGCCGATTGCCGTCCCTGATCTTGAATGCCGTTGAGATGGCAGGGACGACGCTGGAAGGAATCCGCCTGATCGCTGCATCGTTGGGTCCGGGCTCCTTTACGAGCCTGCGAACGGGACTTTCCGTGGCGAAAGGCTTAGCCACCGGTCTCCGATGCCCTCTCGTCGGGGTCCCGACGATGGATGCAATGGTTACAACCCTGCGGACCCCATCCCCCTCCTCCCTTGTCGTCCTCTATCCATCCCGCCCGTCCCGTCCCCTTGAAGTCTACTTCGCTGTGTTCAGGACCGAGGGCGGAACGGTTAGAAAGGTCAGAAATGAATCGTGCACCGAACTGCCTGTCCTTTTTGACCTGCTTGTTGAGATCCCATTAGAGCCCGTTTATTTTGTAGGTCACCTCTCCGATGTTCAGCACGACTACATCCAAAGCAGGAGCGGGATCGCTTCCGCTCCCTTCATCGCCGTCCGCCCAAACGCTTGGCAGGTCGCCCTATCGGCTCTAGACCGATTGGAAAGAGAGGGGGTGACCGATGAGGTGGAAGCAGCCGTTCCGATCTATGTCTTACCGGCGCCGCCCGGTTGACGGCAGTCAGGCGCGCAGTGCGCTGCACGAAGTCACAACGGGCGGCGAAAAGGGGGCGGCACCAACGAGGCGAAACGGAAAAGTTCTTCCGCCCAAGAACGGTGACCCGACGACAAGGGGATAAAGAACCACCTTCAAATCTGCGCTTCTGCCAATGGCGAAAATAGGAGGGAACCCAATAGGACGGTCGGACAGACGGAATAGGACGTTGTATGACGCTCCTTCCGTTGGAGATGAAAAGGACCGATGAGATGAGAGACCTTTCGATCGCCATCTCATTTTTGACTCTTCTCCTTTGGTCTGTGGCGGTGACACGATCGAAGGTTCCCTAGCCCCCTGAGTTTCACTCCCGATGGGCTCCTGAATAAAAGAGAGGCACGTGTCAACTTCTACGCCATCGCACGGTCAGAGGCAGTAACAGGCAGGCTTGAATCACCCATGTCAAAGAAGGCGGAAGACCCAAGATGCGCTGGAGACCCAACCCGGAGGCACTGATGGCGCCAATCAATAGGGACGCTGGAATCAGGGCGAGAGCGTTCCGTCGCGCGACGAGGGCGGCGACGATTCCGCTATAGCCGTAACCGGGAGACCATTTTTCATAGAGCCGATAAGTAACGCCCATCACCTCCATCGCACCCCCCATACCCGCCAGCGCACCGGCAATAGAAAAACAGGACCAGATGACCCTCCCCTCATTAATGCCCAGCGTCTTAGCTGAGACGGGTGACGTTCCGTAAGCCTTCCACTCAAGACCGAAGACGGTCTTATCCACAAGAATGTGGACGGCGATGGCGATGAGGAGAGCAGCGACAATTCCCGCGTGAAGGCGCGTAGGATGGTAAAGGACAGGGAAGCGGGCCATTGGAGGGATCGGATCCGTTTGGGGCAGTTGCCCACTGGATTCCAAAAGGGGTCCCGTTACGAAGAAGCCCAAAAGACCCGAGGCGACGAAGTTCAAAAGAAGGGTAACGATCACCTCATTGATGCCACCGGTCACTCTCAAGAAGGCGGGTGGAATGGCCCAGACGATTCCCCCGACAGCACCGACTGCCGTTCCGAAGAGGAGGGAGACCGGCAGCGGTGCTGACCAGTGCAAAAGGAGCGCCGTCGCACTGATCCCACCCATCAGCAACTGCCCTTCAGCACCGATATTCCATAAACCCGCCCGGAAGCAGACAGCAACTCCTAAGCCGGTCATGAGGACGGGGACAGCCCTGACCAATGTTTCCGCAATGGCGAACGAATCCCCAAAAGCGCCCGTCCATAAGGCTCGTAATACATCCGCAGCAGCAAATCCGGAGGTGGCACCAACGAGGACAACGAAGCAGAGACCAAATCCCAACCCGACCAAAACAGGAGAGACCGCTGCGATCAAGGGCACGGCGAAGGCGATCCTCACCGAACGACCATCCCGCCCATCAGTAATCCGAGCGTCTGGGATGTCCTGTCGGTCACAGGATGGAGCCGACCCTTGTATATAACCAAGACGCAGTCTCCCAGTTGAAGCGCCTGATCTAGATCGGTACTGACTAAGAGGATACCAGAACCGCTGCGCCGCTGGTTTAGGATTAAATGGTGTACGAAAGACATGCCCGCCACATCCAGACCGTGCGTCGGATTGTATAAAAAGAGCATTTTCACCGGTAGAGCTGTCACCATTGCCAGAGCCCATCGCTGCCGATTGCCGCCCGACAGTTCTTCCAGTTTCTGGTCAACACTATCTGCCTGGACAAAGTAAGCGTCCTTCCACCCTTGAGCGACCGGCCCAATTTGATGGACGGAAAGGAACCAGCGGAAGCGGTCTCTTAACCGGACGAGAGCATTCTCCTTTAGAGACCAAGACAAAAAGGCGACCGATCGGGCGCCTTCTGGTGGCAGATACGCTGCGCCTTTCGTCGTCCAGTAGGAGGGGTCAGGGATTACCCTCTCCCCATCAAACCAAACCCTTCCCTTTTCCATCGGTCTCAGTCCCCAGAGGGCTTCCATCAACTCCCTCTGCCCGTTACCGTCAACGCCCACGATGACGACGACTTCGCCAGACCGAACCGTCAGATCAGCAGCCCGGACAGCCCAACCGCCACCGACCGCCCTCACCCACATATCCTCGACCTGGAGGAGAACCGGACCCGCCGCCCGTTCTGGTCCGGTAGGTTGGGTTAAAGTCAACGGACCGACCATCAGTTCCGCCAGCCGGTCGGCAGGTGTGTCACCAGAAAAGGTGCCGACTTTCTGACCACGACGGAGGATCGTTACCCGGTCGGCTATCTCCACCACTTCCCTGAGCCGATGGCTGATATACAGAACGGTTCTGCCGCTCGCAACACGGTCCCTGATGAGCGAAAAAAGCGATTCGGTCTCGTGAGGCGTTAACGACGAGGTCGGCTCATCAAAGATCAGAATTTCAGGGTTTGATGCCACAACTCGGGCGATCTCCAGCCTCTGCCTCTCTCCCATTGACAGAGAGGAGACCTCCGTATCCCAGTCGGCGGTCCAACCCAAATCGCAAGCGATGCTTTTCGCACGCTCCTTCGTTTTCTTGTCCGGCAAAAGGAGGGAGAGATTTTCCTCAACGGTCAAATGACTGATCAAGCGGAAGTTCTGAGCGACGAAGCCGATCCCATTCTTCCGCGCCTCCTCAGGTGAATAAGACCGCACTATCTGACCGTTGACGATAACGGTTCCAGAGTCGGGCTTTAGTTCACCAGCAAGAATGCGAACGAGGGTTGTTTTACCTGCACCGTTCTCACCTAATAGGGCGTGGACCTCCCCGCGCCGGACATCCAAATCAATGTTGGAAAGGGCGACTATTTTCCCGAATCTTTTTTGGATCCCCCGAATGACTACAGAGAAACCGTTTTCCATCGCTTAACCGGTTAAAAGGTCGGAAGGTCTACGGGCACCCCATTTTCTTCCGCTGACTGGCGGGCTCCCTCAATGAAGGCGACGATCTCCAATGTCTCTTGGATGTCCAATGGCGGTTTTCGGGACTCAAACATCCCGACCACCACTTTCAACAACTCTCGGTAGATAAAGCGGGTGTCTACGCTACAGGTCTCAAGATGACGCTCGCAGATAGCAGTAAATCCGTAACGATACGATCCCTTCCTTAAGCCCTGGAAGGTGCCGATCCGTCCGTCCTGCCACTCAGCGATGACGATTTCTGTTTCGTCCCTGTGAACATTTCGGACCCTCCGACAGCCCCTCCCCATTAAAGCGAAGAGAGTCTCGACGCCGTGGATGCCGTAATGCAATAGACCGGGATTGCAAGGATGGGTCGGAGCGGGCGAGAAAGCGTAGGCACTCACGACAGCACCCCACTCGCCTTGGCTTTGCAGTACTTTCTGCACTTCCAGGGCATAGCGAAGGGACGAACTGCTGAACAAGGGCGTCTTCTTTTTCTCCGCCAGGTCGGCAAGGCGCAGTCCGTCAGCCAAATTGGTGACGAACGGTTTATCAATGTAGACGGGCAAGCCGGCTTCCAAGAAAGGTGTCGCTCTCTCCCTGTGGACGCTGCCGTCGACCGACAGGACCATAACAGCGTCAACGAGACGGATGAGATCTTCCATTCTCTCTACCAACAAGACCCCCAGGTCTTCTTTCAAAATTCTGGTGTAATCCGTGACCGTGTCAGAAGGCGTGATCGCCGACGGACCCGTCCATCCGGCGACGACCGTTGCTCCCTCAACCCACTGATCTTCGCTGATCAGTTTGTGATTGAGCCTCTTAGCGAACTCTACCGAATGGGAACTGTCAAAGTCCACAATACCTACCCGAATCATTCACGTCGCCACCTCCGCAGCGGATGATTTCCGCCGTCGTTTCTTATCCCGTGTGAAGCATATCCATTCCGCTCTTCGGACCCAAATGGGCGGCTGCTGTACGTGAGGACGAAGGGGGTCATGGAGGGGACTGTTTCGGAAGAAATTTAGCGGTACTCCTCTCTGATCGGATAGAAGATGTCCAGTGCCATACTCTCTTGTGCGCCATTGCGGACCGAGTGAACGGTGTGGGACGGAACCCACCAACACTCCCCTTGACGGACGATCTTGGTCTCGCCGCCGATAGTGAACACCAGCTCCCCGGACAGAAGGAGACCCATTTGTTCGTGGGGATGGGAGTGGGGAGGGACTTCCGAGTAAGGTTGAAAATGGACGAAAGAGAGCATCACATGTTCTCCCCATAAAGTCTTGATGGTAACACCCGGAAAGATCTCTTTCGGATCTCTCTCTTCAGGATTGATGAACGGCATTCCCCTATGGTGCCTCCTGATTCCAGACGCCCAAGCGGCGGAAGCGCCGATATCTTTGGCGGCGCAACTCGTTTGGTCCCAAATTTTGCAGGGTCGCCAGATTTCTAACGATGGCTTCCTTGACAATCGGAAAGACGCCCTGAGGATCCGAGTGAGCACCGCCTGGCGGTTCAGGAAGGATCTCATCTACGATCCCAAGGCGATGGGCTTGAACCGCTGTAAGCCAAAGGGCCTCTGCAGCACGGGGACCTTCCTTTTGATCCCTCCAAATAATCGCAGCACAACTTTCGGGTTGGATGACCGAGTAGGTGGCATTTTCCATCATGAGAACAACGTTGGCAACCGCCAGGGCGATGGCACCGCCACTTCCTCCTTCCCCGATGATCACAGCGACTGTCGGAACGGTCATCGTGGAAGCGAACGCCTGACACTGAGCAAGGGCGCCGCAGATGTTTCTCTGCTCGTCGTCATCTAAACATCCCGCTCCTGGAGTATCCACGAAAGAGATAAAACAGCGCCGCCACTTTTCTGCCAGTTGCATTAGGCGAAGGGCTTTTCGGTATCCTTCCGGATGGGGCATCCCGAAGTTGCGGTAGACCCTTTCCTGAGGGTCCCGACCCTTCTGATGCCCGGCGACCACAACGGGAAGCCCGTCCAGCCATGCCAGTCCTCCGACGATGGCGCCATCGTCCCCGTAGAGCCGATCGCCCTTTAGTTCTATGAAATCGTCAAAGATCGCGTTGATATAGTCCAGCGTATAGGGGCGATCCGGATGGCGGGCGATTAAAACCCGATCGTAAGCGGTCGGTCCGCCCGTTTCTAAGGCGACCCCTCCCCCGCTGACCCTTCCTTCTCCATCCCTTTCAGGGGTCATCCCTCATCCCCTCTTTCCTTCCGCTCGCACCATCACTTTGGCACGCAAGACCGAAAGGTTGCTATAGACTGGACTACAGATCGGTCGGTGACGAATATGAAGCGACCCGTCGTGGCTATCGTCGGCAAACCCAATGTGGGTAAGTCGACCCTATTCAACCGCCTGATGGGTCGGCGGATCTCCATTGTTGAGGAGACACCGGGCGTCACACGAGACCAGGTCAGCGGTGAAACAGAAATTCAAGGGATAAAAGTCACCTTGGTGGATACAGGGGGGTTCTTATTGGGAGACGAAAAAGGTTTAACCCCTTTGATCGTCCGCCAGGTGGAAAAAGCCATTGAAGAGGCAGACCTTTTAATCTTCGTTGTGGACGCCCGACAGGACCCGTCTCTCCCTGACTTCCAGATCACCGACCGGATCCGCAGGTCGGGCAAGCCGATTCTTTTCGTCGCCAACAAAGCCGATACCCTTTCAACGCCTCTGGCGGACTTTTGGGAACTGGGCCTCGGTGAACCCCTGGCGATTTCCGCCCTCCACGGAAGGAATATCTCTGCTCTTTTAGAGGGTATTGCCGAGTCCGTTCCTTCCGAACCGGCTCCGACCGTCGCCGAAGAGCCCCAGCCGATCCGCATTGCCATTGTCGGCAGACCTAATGTCGGTAAATCGTCTCTGGTCAACGCCATTCTCGGACAGGAGCGGGTCATTGTCAGTCCCATCCCTGGCACGACCCGAGACGCCATAGACACTCCTTTTGAGTGGAAGGGCATCCCAATGGTCCTGACCGACACCGCCGGACTGCGCAAAAAATCGGCGATCACGAAGCCCCTGGACTTTTTCACTCAGCTACGGGCTCTGTCGGCTATTGATCGGTCCGACGTGACCGTTCTAGTCATTGATGGCAAGGAAGGGATGACACGGCAGGACGCCCGAATTGCCTCTTATTCCGACGAAAAAGGAAAACCCCTCATCCTCGTCGTCAGCAAGTGGGACCTGGTCGCCTCCCAACTGGACGGCGATGAGAAAGCCAGAGCCCGCAGGGAGAGGACTCTGCAAGCCGATTTCACCCGCTTTCTCCGGAATGAACTGCCTTTCGTGCCTTATGCACCCGTTCTCTACGTATCGGCGGTTCAGGGATGGGGCATCAGCCAGATACTGAAGAAGACCCTGGAATGTTATTCCCAATGGCAGCGCCGTATCCCGACCGCCGATGTGAACCGGTGGCTGGGAGAAGCCGTCACCCGCCACCCGCCTCCCCCTTCAGGTAACCGTGCCGCCAAGTTTTTCTATGCGACTCAGCCTCAAGTCGCTCCTCCTACTTTCGTCTTCTTCGTCAACGATCCGGAACTGGTACCTGCAACCTACCTCCGCTACTTAGAAAACAGCCTGAGGCGGCGTTTTGACTTCCGGGGAACCCCCATCCGTTTGGTCCTCAGACGGCGGTCCCGTCGCCTAGAAAGGTAGCAAAATCTTCCCGTATTTGCCAAGATTTTTTCGGTGTTATCCTTTGAGGAGGTGGCCGGTATGACCAAGGCTCAATTGATCGCGGCCGTGGTAGAGAAAACGGGCATGACCAAGCGACAGGCAACGGACGCCGTTGATGCGATCTTCACGATCATCACCGAGACGATAAAAACGGGCGGCACCCAAGGCGTCGTTAACATCGCTGGTTTCGGCAAGTTTTATGTCCGCCAGCGTCCCGCCCGCACCGTCCGCAACCCCCGAACCGGCGAGGAAATCCGCAAGCCCGCTACCAGGGTCCCTGTCTTCCGCCCGGCGAAGACCCTTAGGGAGGCGGTCCTCTAAAATCCGCCCTCTTCCTCTTCAATCCGCCATTATTGTCGCCGGGCCTTGCCAGACTCGTTTCTCTTTTGTATGGCAACTTTCTCTGCCCTCCTTTCGTTTATTAAGGTGAGGAAAAGGGGAAGAAAATCTCGCCTTCCGAAAGGACGATTTGTTGATGCGAACGGACTGCAGCCCAGTTACCATAGCCGATGGGGGACCTTCTTTCCCCTTTGCCTCCCGACGGGTGGATAGTCTCTTAGACCTGATCGGAAGGACCCCCCTCCTGCGCCTCTACGGCGCCGAAGCATTGGTCGCAAACCCAAAAGTGCAGATCTTCGCCAAAGCCGAATGGGCTAACCCCGGAGGTTCCATCAAAGACCGCCCGGCCCTTTATATGATCCGCGATGGGGAAGAGCGGGGGCTCCTGACCCCAGAAAAAACGATCTTGGACAGCACCTCAGGAAATACCGGCATCGCCTACGCCCTCATCGGTGCCGTCAAAGGATACCGGGTTAAACTGGTCGTCCCCGGTAATGCCAGCACCGAAAGGAAGAGAACCCTCAAAGCCTTCGGTGCTGAAGTCATCTACTCAGACCCCCTCAAGGGAAGTGACGGCGCTATTGAACTGGCTCACAAGATTTACGCGGAGGACCCCGATCGCTACTTTATGCCCGACCAATACAACAACCCCGCTAATCCTCTCTCCCATTACGAGACGACAGGTCCTGAAATCTGGGACCAGACCGACGGTCGGGTCACCCATTTCATCGCCGGGGTCGGTACCAGTGGCACTGTGACGGGTGCAGGCAAACGACTGAAAGAATTCAACCCAGATGTGAAAGTGATCGCCGTTGAGCCCGATTCCGCTTTCCACGGCATTGAGGGCCTCAAGCACATGGCTTCCGCCATCAAGCCCGGCATCTACGATCCCGCCTTCCCTGACCTGGTGTTACCGGTCAACACGGAAGATGCCTACGATGCAATGAGATGGCTCGCCCGCCGTTGCGGTCTTTTAGTCGGTCAGTCGTCTGCCGCCGCCATCGTCGCCACCGTTCGCTTTGCCCGATCCCTCCCTTCCGGCGTCATCGTCACGGTCTTCCCTGACGGTGGCGACCGTTACCTCAGTTCCCCCGTTTGGGACGACGATGAGAGGCAACGACCGATGGACCGCTGGCACCAAAACCCATAACAGGCGAGCAGGGATGGCAATCGTCCTCCTTTTACCATCGGAGCGAGAAAAAATGATCGGACACTGTATCCAAGCCTACCCGAAAGAGGGCTGTGGACTGCTCATCGGAACCAAGGGGACCGACCTCTGGATCGTTCAGCGCTGCCTCCCCCTGCCAAATGTAAAAGGTGAGGAGAACCAACGCTACGAGTTTGAGATTGACCCTCGCCACTACGTCCGCGCCGATAGAGAAGCCCGGTCGGACGGTCTGGAGATCATCGGCACATTCCACTCCCACCCCGATGTCCCTGCCTACCCCTCCACGACCGACCTACAGTTTGCCTGGACCAACTTCCTCACCCTCATCGTCGCCGTCTTCGATGGCAAAAAAATCCGCAGCCGCGCTCACATCTTTGACGGCAACTCTTTCTCAGAACTTCCCCTCTACACCCTCCTTAGCCCCAATCAAAGACCTGACCCGACCCTCGTCTCTCAACCCCAACACACCCTCAACCTGGTCGGCGAAGTAGAACCCTTTATCACCATCTCTGTCCTTGACCAAATCAACAAACTTCCTCCTCGCTCCCTTTTATCCGTCCGCTTCACCTACGAACCGACCCGTCAGCACCTACCGGACCGCTTAACCTCGGAGGGACATACGATTCTTTCCTTTCTGTGGAGCGAAAGAGGATATTACGAACTCATTCTTCGCACGCGATCCGTTCGGTAACATCGCCCTACCGTCCCTCGCTAACTTTGTCAAACCATTGACCGCATCGGTCCGTCAACGGCTTCAGGGGACCTGCCCGGATTTGCCCTAGCCTTAGATTGGCCGATGACCTTTGAGGCGAGCGGTCCTTCGTGTCGTCTGGAGACAAACGGCGCTTTGGCGGCGCTACTCACAACCCGACAGATCGGTCATCCGTGGGCGGTCCCGGTCAAGTGCGCTTCGCGTGGGACTCTGCCAACATCAACGGCACTTCTGATGTGCAGGGAACGATCAGCAATGAGGGCACCACTGTTAACACCAATACGACCGTGACGGCTCTCAACCAAGGGGGCATGTTAACTGGAACCGGGGATGTAACGGTCACCAATTGCCTGGGTCGGGCGTCGGGGCGGATAACCGATCCGGATGCATTCATTGCCCGCGGGACAACCCATATTAGCCCGATCGCTGAGTTGGACGGCACGAGGCGCATCAATAGCCGATTGCAAGCCGTGTCGGGATCGTTCGGGCTTTTCTTGAGATGTTCACGTTGGGATGGTATAGTTACCTCCCAAGACCCATGAAAGAATCACGCAGTCAACAAAGGGGAGATGAGCAGTGCGTCTCATCGTGGCTCTGGTTCTGTTGCTAGCAACAGCAACGACAGTTCTGGCTCAGTGACCGTGACCTAAGGCAACGCCCCAGGGTGGGGCGGGACTGATCCTTCATCCGACGGCGACGTTCACAGAAAAAGGGGAAAGCGGCATAGGCTCCTTCTACTTGCGGGACAAAACGGCAAGGGCTCCTCAAGGGACAGCAGGGCACCATTACTTATACTGGGGGACAACCTACGGCCTGACTTCCAGAACGAACCTATCGCTGTATCACAGCAGGGTTTTGGGTCGGTATGAAGACGAACATCTTCAGATGACCGGGTTACTGGTAAAACAGCGGGTCGGCTCGCAGATGGCGGTCGTTTTTTTGATCCAGGCGGGCAATCAAAAGGGATTGGAACTTGGCGCCGCCGTCCGTCTCCCACTGAAAAAGGGAGCAAAAATGCAGCCTGCTAACGAACAGGAAGCAACCGACAGAGCGGACAGACTGGACCTTCACATCGGATGGATCTGGGCACGGTGGCGCGGCGAGTGGGTGGGTGAGGAACGGTTTCCCTACGCCGGCGTAACCTGGCAGATGAAGAATGGCTGGCGGACGACAGCAGAGATTGCCGATCGCAAGAAGCAATTTTTGAAGCCCTCTTGGATGATCGCCGTCCACCCACCAATCGGAAGGGATTGGCAGGTGGTGGTCGGGCTGCACCAATCCGGTCTCAGCGACCGCCCCTATCCCTTTATCGGTGCCGGAGTAGGGATCGGAGGGATGTTCAAGTAGGTGGGTTCAGAAGGGCAAGATCTCACCGGAACCCGTTTCCTGGCGCACAACCGACTTGAGGGCCGGGAGGGAGCGTTCTCTCAAAGAACGGCGGAAAGCTTTTCGAGTAACCGTATGTATAGGACACTCGTGGCAGCACTGACGGCATGGCAGCGGGTCGTTAGCAGATGTGATGACACAAAAATTCACAGGAATTCATGTTTAGGGGCGGGATTTTGAGTCAATACTAACCGCCCTTAGGATCAACAAAAGCCTCAACCTTCTCCGCCCTTCGCGTTGTATTTTCCCTCCGAAGGAGGGACGCCGACGATGCAACAGGTGGGCCGATTGGGCGGGCACAGTGGCAGGGGCTTCACGTTGATTGAACTTTTGGTCGTGATCGCGATCATTTCCATTCTGGCGGCAATACTGTTCCCAGTTTTCAGCGAGGCACGTGATAAGGCGCGCGCAGCCAGTTGCGCCAGCAATATGAGAAACATCGGGATGGCGATGCTCCAATACGCACAGGATTACGATGAGAAATTGACCGGTTGGCTCTTCTTTCCGATCGGGCAAGCGGGTTGTGCCGGTGGCATTAGTTGGTGGTTCCATCATCTCTGGCATCCCTACACGAAGAATTCTCAAATTTGGCTCTGTCCCAGCCGACAATGGAATCAAGGAGTGAACCCGGAAAAAAGTTACGAGAGGGCGGGACAGAGATACAATGTGTGCCCGTTCTGGACGAGGGATCCGGCTCCGCTCCCGCCAGCCATGAGATATGGAACCGATTACGGATTTAATTGCGCTGGGTGGGGTTGTCTCTGTGCGCGGCGTTCGATTGCTGAGATCCGGCGAAGCAGCGAAATGTATGCGGTGGCGGAAAGTGCCTGGGGCTGCTCTCGTCCCCATTTGAATCTTTTTGAGTTTGGCAGTTCCGTGTCGTGGATGGACCCGAACCTTAAGTTCGGCGCCTGTGGGACGGATCCTTTTGAGGTTCACCAATTAGGGGTTTATCTCACTTTCTTTGATGGACATGCCAAGTGGATGAAAAGTTCCCGTTTCTGGGCGGGACCTCCTAGCCCTGCCTGGGGAGGCCGCGGTGCGCAGGGTAGCACCGGGTGGTGGAAGATCCGAATGTACCTCCCCTGGGCGAACGCCGACGAGTATGCCCCTGACTGGAGGTGATGGTCTTGAAGGATAAAGCCCGCCAATGGCTCATTGGCGGTGTCGCTGTTCTTGTCGTTCTCATTTGTGCGGCGATTATCTTTTCCGTATGGCAGAGGGGAAAGACTTTACCCCGACCAGCAGCCCCCGACGTCAGTCACATGCAGAGGGGAATGATGGAACAGATGCAGAGGATGCCCGGGGTCGGGGGTCAATAAAGTTATAGGAGGCTGGTTGTCCGCTCGCAACGGAAGATAGAGGGATGAAACGGCTCGGCGAAATAAAAGTACCGCCCGTCGTCGCAGGGTTGGTCGTCGGCCTGTTGGTAATCGTCATTGCCATTATTTATTACACCCAGTTGACGAAAACGATGCCCCGACCCGGAACGCCAACGCCAATGACCGAAGCGCTCGGTCCTTCTTCTGCAGGCGGGAGTCCGGAGGAACAACAGGCACGTCCTAAGCCGCCGACCCCCAGCCAGAGCAGCCCGGTGACCTCCGACTGAAAAGTCGCCTCTGTGTTGAGATGACGCATCCAGGAGGGACCCTTTCCTACGGATGCCACCGTCGAAGGCCGACAATGGGAGCAAAAGATATGGCATAGAAATTTTTTCGACGGTCATGCCAGTCTCTTGCCTTTATTCAACCGAGCGGCTCTCCACCGTCGGTAGGTTTCCGCCATGGATTTGGCAGACGATGGAGCCGACTGGCAAGGAAAAATTAAAGGGCCTTGCTGCCAGGTCACGGCTCGTAAATGCGGGCGGGGACGGTAGCGATATCAAAGTTGTGAATGTCTGAAGTCAGTGGGACCCTGCTCAGGGGAGATTGGGTAATAGATCGGGACACCCAACACACGACACAGCGAATCCCGCTATCTTTATATTAGTCGTTCTGATGCCGGTATTGACGCCGTTTACCAACCGAGCTACACTTGCTCCGATGGAAACCCTTGGGCAGTTGTCAAGGAGCGATGGGGATGAGTGGCGGCAGGGGGGCGATTGTTTTTGCTCAGTTGATCCATCTCTTTGTTTTTTCCCTCGCTATGGGGCAATCTTTAGACCTAATTGGAAAGGCGGACGATTGGTCGTCGGGTATTGACCAAGGTGCTACCAAGATGCTCCTGTCGGTCCGCAACGGCGTCGTGTCTGTTGACATCAATACGGACGGCGGGACCGAGGACTATCCGAAAATCCGCCGCACTTTCGCCAATGGGCAGGATTGGCGCCCCTATGCCCGGCTTCGGGTAAAGGTCAAAGTCACCTGCGATGACCCCAACATTCTTTACAAACCCATCGCCTTAGTCTTTTACGATGAACACACCCGTCTCCTTGACCACCCGGAGAAGCCGATGAAACAGCAAACGATCTGGCGCAATATCCCGGTCGGGCAGTGGATGGAACTGGTTGAGTGGTTGACGGAAATCCGGAGGGCTGCCATCCGCCAATTTGACGTTTACCTTTACGAGTTGCCGCCGTCCAAGCCCCACAAGGTCCGATGGGAGGTAGCCCGGTTGGAATTGGAGAAAAGGGTCGGAGATAAGTCGATCGTCTTTGACGGGGTTATTTTCTCACGTTCCCAATTTAGAGGGGGTGTGAGCAAGTCGGTCGGTAAGATATCAACTAAGGATCGACTGGATTTGTCATTGGGAAAGGGTGGCAACATCGTGGAGATTAGTGTAAAAGGTAAGGTTCTGGGAAGGGGGTCTAAGGAAACTCCCACGGGACTGTTAGTTCGCGATGTCACTCGTTACGATGAGCCACCCCGGATGGTCGGTGGAGTCGTGATGCAGAAAGGTCAAGAGATTTACCAACAGGCGAAAATGACCGATTTGGGTCTGAAAGTTTCGGTCGTTTACAAAACGGTTGGTGACTGGCTTGAGATTAGCGGCCGTGTTTCCAATTTGCGCAAAGACGATAGAGCCGTTACGGTTTACTTTGCCTTACCGGTTAGCAAGGGGCGATGGCATTGGTGGGATAGTGTGGCGGTGTCCCGAACGGAACCGGATGAGACGGGGGAGTTGCATTACCTGGAGAGGGGTATGGGTTACGGACTAAACGGATCCCACTCCAAGTATCCGTTAGGCACCCTCACCCTGCCTGATGACGGCGGTCTCGTCCTGGCAATTAGAATGGACGAACCGGCGGTCCATCGTATCGCTTACAATGCGTCCCTTCAGGTTTTTTACATTGCTGTGGACTTAGGGCTCGTTGACGAAAAACGAACGGACGGAAGTTCCCTTCTGGAGGCGCCTTTTCGGTTTCTCCTTTATCGCTGCGACCCTGATTGGGGCTTTCGGTCTGCCTTGCAAAGATACTACGATTTCTTCCCACAATTTTTCGCCAAGCGAGTGAGACGCGAGGGCGGCTGGTATGTGTGGGGGAATATGGCGGATACGGAGAAGGCACTGGAAGCGGGTTTCGCCTTCCATTGGGGACCGAACGATTCAAAGGCGGTTCGTTGGGATAACGATCACAACACCCTCGCCCTTTTCTACATTGAGCCCCAAACCTACCAGCAGAGTCATCAAGACTTTGAGGAAGAACCGACTTACGGCGATGTGCTGGCTCGTCTGGGGAAGTTAGCAAATGGGGACCCCGCGGAGTTGGAACGGGTTGCCCAAACCCCTTACTGCGTCTATCCGCTGGCTTACACGGCGGACGATTTGAAAGACCGAATGAAGGAGACGACGCGAGTTGTCTTGAGGTCGCTGAACTTAAACGACTTCGGTCATCCCCATGTGGTCATCGATCGTCCCCCATGGATGAGGAACCGATGGGGTGCCACCCTTTCCTGCAACCTGTCGCCCACATTACCTGAGGGCAAAGGTCAGTTTAACATCCAGAAGGTGATCCTCCCCGCCGTTGAACAGATGGAGAAAGAGGGCGCCCACTATGACGGTTTGGCTCTTGACTCCCTCGGCGGCCATGGAGATCTGAGGTATGTTAACAGCCGCAGGGAGCACTTTCGGTTCTCGCAGATGCCACTCAGTTTCTCAGCGACGACCCTTCAACCCGTTCAGGTCGCCTTCTTCACTACCGTTGAGTGGCTGAGAGAGTTAGTGGGACTGGCTCGCCAGCGGGGATGGGTATTGATGGCCAACTGTTCGTGGGGAATCACACCCGGTTGGCTCACTTTTGCGGCCCCTTACCTTGACATTTTTGGCGCCGAACATCCCTATTTTACAGACCCCGATTTTATTCGGGCCATCGCTTACCAGAAGCCGTGCACCGATTTACCTTACGATCCCCGCCCCGAATGGGAAGTGCGACGGCACCTCCTTCACGCCATTTTTCCCGGGCACGGAAATGATGTCTTAATTCTTTGCAAGTATGCCCCTTTATTGAAGGAATTAGCGAAAGCCGGATGGCAACCGATTACTGGAGCGCGACCCTTTCCCGATCATGTCCAGCTGGAGCGATTTGGTACGGGCCAACACCTCTACATCGTCGCCCACAACCCTCAGGATCAGCCGGTCGACGCAACCGTTCGGTTAGTTGACCGTGACCTCAGGTCGCGTCGGATTTCGGCTGTGACCCTTCCGGAGAGACATCCGTTAGCAGTGGAAGGCGACGCGATCAGAGTCCACCTCTCTGAGAGGGACACGGCGGTCATCTCCTTGACCGCCGAATAGGTCGCCAGGCGATCCATCAGTGCTTTAGCGGTCGGCGACAGTAACACGAGCGAAGGCGCGGATCCGACCCAAACGAGCCTCCACGCGCCCTTCCCCACCCTTCGTAGCTTCAAAGGCCCCATCGGGGCGAATGGTGCCGATCGCCCCGTGGACGGACCAGATCGGGGTCGGGCGCAGCGGCGGCGGGGGTTCAAGTATCAAGCGGAAAGTGACCCGTTCGCCAACTTTTAAGCGAACCGAAGACGGCTCCAGTCTGGCGGAATGGACCATCGGCATCTGCACCCCGCGCTGGAAGAGAGGGACGATAATTTGAATCTCGTCCTCTGCCACCTCAAGCTCAAACCGATCGTCAGCCAGCAAAGCAGTCATCTCCTGCGGCGGCTGAACGGTTAAAGCGTAAAAACCGCCTTTGGGAACGATGAGAACAAACTGCCCCGATGCGTTGGTGACCGTCCGGAACTCCTGACCGGTCGGAGAGAGGGCAACGACGATGGCTCCGGCAAGGGCGACAACGGGATCGGTGGCGCTGATGACCGTCCCAGAAAGTCGGCTGTTGTTGCCACCGGAATTAGGGAGAGGCACGCTCCCTCCGGACAAACCGCTACCGCATCCGGTCGTGAGCAGAGGGAAACCGATCAGACCGGAAACAAGAAATGGGAAGAAAAAAGATGCGGAGATGACGACTTTCCTGCGGTCATTGGGATTGCTGGTCATCGGTCCTCCCGCCCTGCTCCCATCTGTTTCATCGCCGGTCCCCCATTAATTTCTGCCACGCTTCAACGAGAGGAAGCCAGCCCAAGCTGGCAATCAGTTGGTCGGCTGGCTCCCGTCCGGCAGTTTGTTCCGTCAGCCGAGCGTACAAAAGGGATGTCTGGAAGACGAGCGGATCTTCCATCCATGTATCGTCGTAACCTTCACCCGTCCATTCGGCTCTCCAGTGGGCGAGTTGGTCAAAGATGCGATGGCAACCCGTCAGAGCCTCCTGCGTCTTACCCTCCTCGGCGAGCCACCGGCACTGGAGGGCTTTCAGGCGCCAGAGAAATTCCTGCCACCCGATCTCCGAAGCCAGTCGGACCGCCTCTCGGAGCCGGTCCCATCCTTGGTCGGGATGTTCCGGACGGAGTGCACAAGCAGCTACGAATAGGGCGAGGACGCACAAATGGCGCATACCAGCGTCGTCCGCCTCTTTGAAAACAGACTCGGAGAAGTGGCGCGCCATCTCCCGGTCACCTTTGAGAAGGTGAAACCAAGCGAAGAGGGCGTCTGAATAGAGGGCTTCGGCTTTGTTCTTCATCTCTTGGGAAAGGGACCGAAGGCTTTCAATGTGGTAGCGAGCATCGTCAGGGGACTCTTCCTTCAAGTGTGTGACGGCGAGGGACCGATGAGCCCAGACCTGACAACGAAGGGACCGAAGGCGAAGGGAGGCGGTCAGGGCACGCATCCCCGACTCTTTCGCCGTCGGAAAGTCGCCGACGGCAGCACAAAGCCCACTCAGAACGGCGTCGGCGAGCGCCGTTCGCTCACGGTCTTCAATGAACTGGGCAAGGGAGCGGGCTCTGGAAGTGTAACGATGGGCTGCCACCCAGTGACCCAAATGATGAGACGTTACGGCAAGGGTTAGGAGGGCTTCCAGATACTGATCGCGATCGTTGAGTCGCTCGGCTAACAGAAGGGCGTCGGAAGCGAGACGGGCGCTCTCGGTGAAGTCGCCACAGGCAAGGTAGACATTAGCTCTGTTGGCAGAAAGGAATAGGGAGAGGATCTGGCACTCTTTCTCCGAAGGGGCTCCTGCCTCTTCCTCGCTGGCTTTGTCCAGCCAATCCATCGCCCCTTTCAGGTCGCCGGTCCACTCTGCTAGGGCAGAGAGGGCGATGAGACCGAGCCAGCGACGGCTCCACTGATCCGACTCGGCGACGGAGCGAAAATGCTTTTCCGCCTCATCGGGACGTCCCATGACTAGGAGAGCCCGACCGATCGCCTGTCGGACCGCCAGTGCCGACGAGACATCCTCAAGACCTTGAAAGAGGCTCAGTGCTGTCGTCAAAACCGAGAGCGAGCTCTCCAGGTCGCCAGTGAGGAGCCGAATGGTCCCGATTTTGTAAAGGGCAGTCGCTTCCATCCGCTGGTCCGCCATTTCTCTCGCAATGGGGAGAACCTGCTCGTAGGTTTCCATAGCCCGCTTTAGGTCAGGAGGTTGGGAAAGAGCGTCACCAAGGGCAGTCAACATATCCATCCTCTCCCGGAGGCGCCGATCCCGCTCGTCCGCCTGCTGTCGCTCCCACCGAGCCCGCTCCTCATCCAGCGCACGACGCCGTTCGGCGATCTCCGACGGTTCGGAAATGTCGGCTCCGTAGAAGAAAGCCAGGGGCTTGCCGGTGCGCTGGGCGATCTGGGTCAAACGGTCCGGCTGCGCTAAGGTTGTGCCGGCGATATACTGGTAAAGGAGAGCGCGGGAACAGCCGATGTCGCGGGCGACTTGCTCCACCGAAAGTCCCGCTTCCCTAATTGCCTGCAAGATCAGCTGCCCTTGCTGTCTTCTGCCCTCAACGGTCGTGAGGTCTAACTCCATTAGACTTCCTCCTACGTTCCCCCGTCCCTTATTATGCCAGATTTTGAACTAGGGTAAACACCTTACAAAAATGTTTACAACATTACTCAACTGTGGTATAATATGATTAGACAACAGAAGAGGGGGAGGATCGGAGAATGAGAAGGTTATGGCTGGCGTCGGTTGGAGGGTTCGCTGTGCTCCTGTGGGGTTGCGGCGGGGGTACCAAAGGTCCGTTAGGATCAGGACCGTCGGTTCCGACAGGGATCGTTCAGGGTCGGCTGGTCAGTTCCGGACGGCAGAACTCCCCTCGCTTTTTAGCCCGGATTCAGGGCGCTCGCCATGGCGCCCACCTGTCCGCCGCTGTTAGTTCTTCGGGATTTTTCCGCATCACCGGTGTGCCCGCTGGACCTCAGGTGCTCACCCTTGAAGATCGGCAGAACCTGGAGGGCGCGGTTATCCTCTGCTTCGTTCGCCCCAATCAGGTCAACGATGTAGGAGTCGTGGAGACACAGCAGTTGGGCTTACTCTCGGGCATCGTTCGGGAAGTGGACAGGGAGGGGAAGGCTTTAGGTCCCGTCCGCGATGCTTGGGTGACCGCTCAGCCTATCGGCAGTGAACAGGACACCTTAGACAACTTGCCGGCTCGACCTTTCTTCACCGACCGGACGAACTCGGCGGGTGCTTACAGTATGCTGCTGCCCGCAGGGACCTATCTGGTCAAGGTGGAGCACCCTGACTTTGAGACGGTGACGGACTGGGCAACGGTAGAGGCGCTGATGGGGGTGTCTCTCAACTTCGGGCTAAACCGCCGGGCGCAGGATACCGGAGCCGTTTTCGGCAGGGTCCAAGCGAGAGTCGGAGATTCTGACGTTCCCGTCCCCGGAGCCCTGGTTGCCCTCATTCCCGAGCCTCAGGGACCTCAGCCCCTTCCCGTTGAAGTGCGTCCCGACCACGTGACGGTCGGACAAATCATTAGCGGATTCGCCAACCCAATGAGCGGAGGTCACCGCGGCGGACCGGGTGCAGGTTTCAGGCCGAACAACGGCCCGGAGCGGCTTCCGATCTGGTTCACTTTCACTTCCGCTGAGGGGACCTATGAGATCAACAACTTACCGACAAACAATTACCAAGCCATCGCCCTCAAAATGGGCTTTGGTATGGACGAGAAACAGGTGTTCGTCGCTCCCAATGCGCGGGTTGAAGTCAACTTTCTTTTGACCGCGCGTCTGGGGGTCGTCCAAGGCACGGTAACCGATGCCGTCTCGCGCGAACCGATTGCTGAAGCGTGGGTCTTTGCCATCCGCAAGGGTGAGCATTTCTTCATCTGGGACGGCTGGGAGAGAGATGATGATGATCCTCACGGAGGAGGATGGCATCATGGTGGACTTCCCGCCATCCAGGGGACGGGCAGGCAGGGTGCGGGCAGTGGCTTGTTCCCTCCGATGCCTCCCTTTGAGCCGGCCGTGCGGGCAGGAACCCTGACGGACCAGAACGGTCACTACCAACTGATGCTTCCCGCCGGCGAATACTTCCTGGTAGCAGCGAAAGAGGGCTATCAGTGGGAAGGAGTTGAGATCACCATCGGAGAGGGTGGGACCGTCACTCAGGACTTTAGCCTCACGCCCCTTTTCAGCCCACCGGGCGGAGGGGAGTGGAGCCAACTTTCGGTCGAACTGAGGGTGGCGCCTGATCAGGTGTCCGTAGGGGAATCGGTTACAATGACTTTGGAGGTAGAAAACGCCGGTCAGACGCCGGTGACCCTCCAGTTCAACACCCCATTGGCATCCGATTTCGCTATCGTCCGAGACGGTAGGGAGATCTGGCGCTTTTCGCGCCATGTGGCGGTTATCCAAGGAGGCGCGCAAGCCCTGGTGGTACCTCACCCCGTCACCCTGCCACCGGGGAGGAAAGTTTTCTACTCGGGCACGTGGCAGCAGGTCGACGACGACGGGAACCAGGTGCCCCCCGGAGAGTATTTGGTTCGGGGCTATCTACTGACGGACCCAGTGATTCCGGCTAAGGAGGACAAGAGGATTCGCATCGGGGAAGCAAACGACTGACCGACCTTGCGCCCCCGTTCCCGTCTGGTATCAGAATCAGATGAGAACGGGGGCGTTCGCTCTTGTTATGCCTTGTCTTCGGGACACAGCAATGGCGTTCGTTAGGCGGTGACAGGGAATGGCTGGAGACCAACGGTCTGGGCGGTTATGCGTGCGGGACGCTTTCCGGCGCCCGGACCCGTAGGTATCATAGCCTGTTGACCGCAAGCCTTGCTTCGGGAAGGCGGGTCCTCCTCGCCGGAGTAGAAGAGGAACTGACGATAGGAACTCAAAAGATTGCACTGACGCCGTTAGGGAAGAAAAACGGCAATTCGGCAGAGGTACCAGACCGGGTGTCCTTCTGCCGCCAGCCTTGGGCGAAATGGACCTTTGAAGGCTCTTGGGGGAAGGTAGAGAAAACCCTGTTTCTGCCCTACCTGAGTAACAGCGTATATCTACGCTATCGGATGGACACGGCAGAACCAGCAGCGTTGACCGTGCGGCTGTTCGTTACTGAGAGAGACCATCATTGGATCAGTCGCCGGGACCAAGGCTTCTGGGTGCGCTCTGCGTCGTCCCATCGTTTGGAAGTCGGTCGGGTCGGCGACTCAAAAGGATTTCTCCACATTGCCCACAACGGTCGTTTTTGTGATTGGGAGTCGGCAGGTTGGGTTGGACTGCCTCTTGAGGTAGAGAGAGAAAGGGGTCTTGAGGACTATGAGGAACTGTTTTGCATCGGATCGATTGTGAAGATGTGGGAGAAGGACGGAAGGTTGGATTTGGTTGCTGGAGTCGAGCCAGAAGACCTTTGGGAGATTGCCTGGCGGGAGTGGCGAGAGGACTCGCGGCGCCGAGAAACGATCGGCGACGGAGGGGATGCCCTGTATCGGGCGCTTCTAGAGGCAGCGGACCAGTTTATCGTCCTCTCGTCCCGTCAGAGGCAATGGACCGTCATAGCGGGCTACCCCTGGTTCACCGACTGGGGACGGGACACATTGATCTCTCTACCGGGGTTGACTCTTGTGACGGGTCGCTTTCGCATCTCCCGCCAGATTTTGCTGAGGTTCGCAAGTCGTATTAGCGACGGACTGGTTCCCAACTTTTTCCCCGAGGGCGAAGGGGAACCCGCCTACAACACAGTGGATGCGAGCCTTTGGTTCCTGCACGCTGTTGGCTACTTTCTCAGGTATCGCGCGGATGGCGAACTGTTAGGAGATATTTGGATTAAGGTCAAGGAAATCATTGAAAGTTACTGTGACGGAACCCGCTACGGGATTAAGGTCGATCCCCGGGACGGATTGGTAGGATGGGAGGCGGAAGGTGAGGCGTTGACCTGGATGGACGCAAAGGTTTGGGAACGGCCCGTCACCCCGAGGGCGGGCAAACCGGTTGAGGTCAATGCCCTTTGGTGCAACGGGTTGGCAAATGGGCTACGATGGGCCCGGTCGGTCGGTGACAGGAAGGCGGAGGGTCTCATCCGAAGGCTTCTTGACAAAGCGTTAAAGAGTTTTGCCCCAACGTTTTGGAATCAGGAAAGGGGATGTCTCTACGATGTAATAGAGCCGGACGGCGTGCCCGACCGTTCCGTCCGCTGCAACCAACTTCTCGCCGTCTCACTGCCGGTCCGTCTCCTTTCTGCCGACCGAGAGAGGTCCGTTCTCAGGGTCGTCGAGCGAGATCTCCTCACCCCTGTCGGATTGCGCAGTCTGGCACCCTATGACCCGGCGTATCAAGGGCGATGTACCGGACCGCCGGCTATCCGCGATGCTGCTTACCATCAAGGGACCGTATGGGGATGGTGGTGGGGACCCTACTGTGATGCGGTGGCACGAGTGGACGGCGTGAAAGGAATCAAGAATAAGGTGGCGCCTCGGATTTTCACCTTTCTCAACACACACCTTTACGAAGGCTGCGTCGGGTCGGTCTCTGAAATATTTGACGGCGATCCCCCTCATCATCCGAGGGGTTGTTTCGCTCAGGCGTGGAGTGTGGCAGAGATCCTCAGGGTTTACGACCGTATCGTGAAAGGGGCTTGTTAGGACCGACTAACGCGCCCCGCCTTTCCCAGCATCAATCACCTTGCGGTAAAGGGACTTGACTACTACAGGTCCTAAAAGACCCGATTCGATAAGAGACGACTGTTTCGTGTAATGTCTCCAAGTCGTCCAAGCGATGCGCCCTGTCGGGGGGCGCGGCAATCCTTTTTTCAGCCAGTCCGGCCAGTCCTTTAGGCTTCCGTTGGGGTTCCACTCCCTGTCGTCCGGTAGGAATTCATCGCCGACCAAGCGATTGACCCACAAATTGGTAACGGCGATTTCTAAACGGTTGCGTCCAGTGGTCACAAGGGGTGTTATGTCCAAACTAAAAGGAGGTTTCCATAAAACGCCCGCGTCTTTCCCGTTGACACGGACCTGAGCGAGATATTTGACAACTCCAAGGTCCAGCAAAACGGATCTATCGGTTTTCAGGAAATCAGGCGGTAGGTCAAAGGAAATCTGATAGGTTGCCGTTCCGGAAAAGTATCGAACGCCGGGGTCGGGATGATCAGTCCAGGATATGAGATTGTCAAGGGTCACGGACTCAGGAGCCCCCAAACTCTTGGGGAAGCGAAGGGTCCAAGGACCCCTCAGATGAATGGGCTCAGGAATCTGGGAGACGGTAAGACTGATCACACGCCGGGACGTGAGGCGGATCTGATAGCGCCCGCCCTGCGCGGTCATTAGTTCCCATTTGCCGTCCGGACGGCTCGTCAGACTTACGTCCGGTGCCCCTCCGGGCGGAGATGAAGGGATCTCCAGCCACTGACCTTCTCCAACTGTCACGGTCAACGGCTTGCCTTCCAATAGGTAATCCACCCTCAGTTCCTTTACAACGTAAGGTGCCGGATCGCCGGCAATTTCGTTGCTGGCGAAGACGCAGAGGGCGCCATCCTGGACCATTCTTCTCAGATGCTCCGTCACGTCCACGCACTTTTGCGGATCCGAGAGGACCCCGTAAATCGCCTTGACGACCTCAAGCCTGGGCGCTTTCTTGGGTCTCCTCTCTCCCACAGGCTGGCGGTCTTTGATAAGGGCAACGGGTCTCTCCCGATCCGTTAGTTTTTTTCGGAAGACCAGGAAGACCGATCCGTAAGGTTCCAAAGTGAGGGTGATGTGGGTCCGTTGCCCTTTTACTTCAAAGAAGGTAGCCGGGCTGATGTCACCGGTCGCAGGGTTCCACACCTCTGGCAGCCGACCCGAGACTCTGAGGCTGACGGTGAGGGTTTCCCACCGTTCCCTGTGGTTGGCGATGAAGTAAATGTCGGTCCGACCGTCGCACCGATGAATCAGCCCGACCCTGGGGTTGGGATTGGCTGATGAGACGGTCCAATCGGGCGCAACCTTTAGTTTTTTCAAGACGGTTTCCAGTGGAACACCCCAAAAGACCTGTCCTTTCCCGAACCGATGGCTGGTCTCTCGCATACCATCACAATCACCCCATACTTCTTCGGCGATCTGCCGGACGTCCCGGTCGCAGTGGGGATAGCGAGAGAGACTGGGCGATTGGGTCGGCTTGGGTCCGATGACGGTTGCCCCCGAGCGGACCAAGTGACGAATGGTTCGGATCAGTTCGGGCGTCATTTCTCTCTTATCAGGAAGAACCAGAACAGCGTAGGAAGGACCGTCGGGGATTTCCAAGCGCCGATGGCGCACCCGCACCCGCTCCATTAACACGTCCCGGTCACAAAGGTCATAGTCGTAGCCGGCAGGCGGTTTTTGCGGGAGACGGTAACCGATCGGCGAGCCTTCCCCGACAAAAAAGAGGATGTCGGCAACCAACTGACCCTGCTGAAGGAGATACTGACAGCGACTGAGGTAGTCTATCCAGACAGGCGCCTGTTCCCACCAGGTGATGGTCCTTTCGAAGTGAAAGCCCCACGGACCCATCGTCATTCCGGGGTAGAGGTCCAGCCAGGGCTGGTGAGCGTAGCGATGAAAGATGAAACGATTGACCCCGGCGCAAAACATAAAGTCTCCGAGAGGTTTGAGAGAGTAAGGGTGATTCCTCCAAGCGCCGTGTTGGGGACCTGCGGTGAAGGCTTCGGCGCCGACTATCCTCTTTCCATAGGTGTGGGCGCTGGAAGAGACCAACTTTGCGTTACTGTTATCAAAGGATTGACCGACCCAAAACTCGCACATGGGAATGTCGCCACGCCCGCCAACGGTCAGGTCGTCGAACGGTCCGTTGCCATAAGGCTCCACAGACAGAAGGAGACCCCTCTTACTACACAATTCGCGAAAATGACCGTAATAGTTTTCGGCAAACAGTTCGGCGATCGTCTTCCGGAAGTCCCAGAGAAACCGTTCCGTGACGTCGACGCTTTCCACGATCCGACCGGTAACGGCGGGCAGGTAGGGCAGCAAGTCATATCCCCTTCTCTTGCGGAACTCCTCCCGGAAGTTCCGGGTCCAGTTCTGGCATCCGACCTCATAACTGTCAATGAGGATATGTTTGAAGGTCCTTCCGACGAGGCGCCCCAGTCTCTTTAGGACTGGTTCCACCCCACCCTTCCAGAAGACCTCCGCTCCCTCTTTGCTCAACTTGTCGCATTCGGGACCTTCGCCTTCCGTCGGCGCCGGATGGTTGTTTTTGCCGGTCGGTGTGTAACCAACCCTCAAGATAGTCCAGTCTCCCGAAGGAACGGTGCAACGGATCCGCCCGTCGGGCTCCAAAAGAGGAGTCAGGTCCCGGATGCTGTCTCTGGCGATCACCGCTCCCTCTGGGGCCGGTCTGGTATCCCTTGGCGGATCGTCCCGCCGATCAAAGGCTGCTTTGACTTGCCAGTCTTGAAGGCGATAGGGCTTTTCCGATGGAACTTCTGGAAGCAGAAGGACGGCGATGTCACGATAGAACTGCCAATTGGTCGGCGGCTGGGGAAGGGTATTGTTAAAGTCGGACGGACCCTTGACCCGAACTTCCGACCAGGTCAATTTCTGCATGGCCCATTCCGGAGGGACCCACGGACCACCGCTGCTGGACCAGCCGGCGCAGTTGTGCATGCAGATTTCAAGCCCCAACCGGTCTGCCACCTGGACAGCGAACCGAACGGTCTCCAGCCATTCGGGGCTCATGAATTTGACGGGACCAGGTGGGATGCCCGGATTTACATTGAAAATCTGAGCCCCGCCCAGTCCCACCCGCTTCATTTCTTCCAAGTCCCGAAGGATCCCTTCCTTTGTGATGTTCCCGTTCATCCAGTGCCACCAAGTGTGGGGACGAGCCGAAAGGGGTGGCTGGACAAAATCGCTAGCCATGTCGGTCTCCCGACTTCCTGCCACACTCACCACTCCTGTCGCCAGAACCCACAGCAACACCGTCATTCCTGACCACCCGACGACGCTCAATATGAGCCGTTAAAAGCCCCAGCCCTTCCTGTAAGGGCGCCGAATCAACGGACCTGCTTCCGAGCGGCCTTCCACCTGCATGCGATCGGAAAGCCAAGTGATCGGTCGCCCGAGACGGATAGCCAGATTCCCCAGGAGGACGACTTCCGTCAAATAACTGGCATATTCAGGGAAGTTGGACAGAGCCGGCGGTCCTCCCTTGCAAGCGTTGAGCCACTCCCTCATATGACCGGGAGACCGGGGGAGAAAGGGCGGAGGGGGTTCAAAGTCGGCGAATTGCTGGCGCGGAAGAAGGAACCAGGGCGAGCCGACATCTCCGGGAGAATAGAGAGTGCCCTTCTCGCCGACGATCAGGCACCCGCTGTCCGCCATCTGTTCTCCGAGCAACAAATCCTGAGGCGGCTTCTTTCCGCCATCGTACCAGGTTAATGTCAAGGCGGGCAGATTCCCTCTGGCGGGAAACTCGTATCGGATGATAGACCATTTGGGATACGTCTCGCCGTTGAAACCCGAAGTTTCGGCGCTGACCTTCACTTTTTTCCCTTCTGCGACCACCCGGTGGAGTTTCAGACCCATCACGGCTAGGTTCATCGTGTGGCATCCCATATCGCCGAGGGCGCCGGTCCCAAAATCCACCCAGCCTCTCCAAGCGAAAGGAACATAGGCGGGATGATAAGGACGATAGGGAGCCGGTCCCAGCCATAGATCCCAATCCAAATGGGGAGGGACGGCGGGTGTGTCTTTCGGTCTGTCCATGCCTTGAGGCCAGATCGGTCGGTTAGTCCAGACATGGACTTCCCGAACCGCTCCTAAAACGCCCGACCGAAGGACCTCCACACCCTGACGAAAAGCGCTGCTGGCAGTGCCACCGTTGCCCATCTGGGTTGCCACTTTATTTTCCAGAGCGGCGACCCTCATCATTCTCGCTTCGTAAATGTCGTAGGTCAGCGGCTTTTCACAGTAGCAGTGCAGTCCCATTTTCATCGCCCGAATGGAAGCGACCGCGTGGGTATGGTCGGGCGTCGCTACCGTCACGGCGTCCAGTTCCTTCCCGATTTCATCCAACATCTTTCGGAAGTCACGGAATCGGCGGGCTTTGGGAAACCGACGGTAGCAATCGGCTGCTCGTTCATCATCAACATCGCAGAGAGCAACGATGTCCTCCCCAAGGGCTGCCGCCTCCCGAGCCAGGTCACCCCCTCTCCCTCCGGCACCGATCACACCGATTTTCAACTTCTCATTGGCTTGATAACTCCAAGCCGATCGGCTGTTTCTCAGTAGGAGGAACCCAGCGCTTCCGAGAGAAGCAACCGTTAAAAACTTTCTCCTGCCGGTCGTCACCGCTCCACCCCCCTTTCGCCTGTGAACCTGCCTCCCTACAATGTCCATCCCCTGCGGTATTCCCTATGGAGATACCGGTTGGCTTCGGTGCAGTTGACGATGTTCCCCTCAACGGGATCGTATTCCAGCGGATGACCGACCAGAACGGCAGCGTTGCCCAATTGGACGGTTTCCGTCAGAGGTCCTCCGTAGTCAAAGGGTGAGAAGCAGCGCCCTTTGCCCCGGCACGCGTCGAGCCATTCGTCCATGTGACCGGGCGGTCTGGGCAGCGTCGGCTCCGGACCTTGGAATCCTTCAAATTGTTTTTTCGGGAGAAGGACGAACCAGGTGTTCCATGGGTCGGGGGAAAGGATCGACCCCTTCGTTCCGACCAGGAGGCATCCGTTATCCGTCACGGGGTGGTCCAGGAAAAGGTCTTGTGGAGGTTTCGGTCCTCCGTTGTACCAGGTCAGAGTGACCGGGGGAAGGGAACCCCGCGCCGGAAACTGGTAGCGGATAATGTTCCAGCGGGAGTAGGTTTCCGGGTGGATTTCCGATGCCTTCCCTTCCACACGGATCAGCCGGTCCCTCGGGCGTTTTTTTCCCCCTTCCTCTTTCCACAAACTGTCCAGCCGAAGAGCCATAAAGGCGAGGTTCATGGTGTGGCAGGCGAAGTCACCAAAGGCACCGCTCCCGAAGTCCCTCCAGGATCTCCAGCCGCCGGGATGGTAGGCGGGATGATAGGGGCGGTAGGGAGCGGGTCCGATCCAAAGGTCCCATTCCAGGTAATTGGGCACGGGTGGCGTTTCCGAAGGTCTGTCCGAGGGTCCATTGCCACCGCCGAACCACGCATGGGCTTCCGACACCCTTCCGATCACACCCGCCCATGCCAGTTCCACCGCTCTGCGAAACCCTTCGCTGGCGGTTCCCTGATTGCCCATCTGGGTGACCAGTTTCTTTTTCGAAGCCAATTGCCGCAGAAGTCGCGATTCGTAAACCGTTCTAGTCAAAGGCTTTTCGCAGTAGACATGTTTTCCGAGCCTCAGGGCTGGGGCCGATGCCACCGCATGGGTGTGGTCAGGGGTTGCAACGATGACGGCGTCAATGGAATGAGCCATCTCGTCATACAGTTTCCGAAAATCTCGATATCTCTTCGCTTGAGGAAACCGCTGAAACGATTCGCTCCCCCTCTGATCGTCGACATCACAAAGGGCAACAATGTTGTGTCCCCGGGCGCCCGCATGGGCCATCAGCCCCGTTCCTTGCCCCCCGACGCCGATCCCTGCAACGTTCAGTCTCTCATTGGCCTGGTAGGTCCATACAGAGCGGCTGTTTGAAAGGATGAGAAGCCCAGCCCCCGTCCCTTGTAGAAAGCGCCGTCTCTTCATCGCGTGACCGCCCTCCCTTTTACTTCGCCGCTTCACAAGACCTGCTCGTCAGTCCTTTTTGTCCTTCTTGCGAATCCACAGCGCCACATCTCTCTGCAAGCCTCTTACGATAACGGTAAGGACACCTGCATCCGACTCTTTCGTCTCCTCGCCCAGCGCCCTTCCGTTCCAGGTGTCCCAATATAGAATGCTGTATCGCCCGTGGGGAAGACCCGTTACTTTGAATTGGAAGTCCGGCAGGGGATCGGGTATCTTACCCTGACGGAAGTTCTGAAAATGACTTTCCTGGTGGTGCACCCATAAGAGAGCCTGATCGTCACACTGCATTCCGATGATGTCAACGGGGGCGTAACGGCTATCGCGATAGGGACTGAAGATGATATGGGGGATCGTGCACCAGTCCGCGCCCTGATTGTCCAGTTCAATTAAGTGCTTGCCCCCAGGCACGGCTACTCTCCAATCTTGATCGTAGATATAGTCCCATTTTTTCCACTGCCTGTCCCAACGCCGGTCCTTGTAACTTCCTTCACGAAACTGCCGACCCTGCTCGTCAGTTTTGAGGTCCCCTTCAGGTAGTGGCTGGCGAAAAACTTCCTTCCCGTCACACCGAACGATGAGGACGGCGTTAGATGAGATCGTGTGGACTCTTATGACGACGGAGCCGTCCTGGGGAAAATGGACCCAGAAACGAGGGGGGCGGTAAAGGTCCGGCTTGGAGGGGGAAAAGAGGAAAACACTGGTCTCGCCGTTTCCGTCAATGCGACCGCTGGTGTGAACGGTAAAGGTGTCGCCGGTCGGTTTCTGCCATCCCAAAGTCGGTCGGAACACGAGATCGGCAAGACCTTCTGCCTGACGATCAAGGAAAAGGGGGTCGTCCGTTTGGGCGATTCGCCAGTCTCTCTTCCAAGAGGGACCGACCTGTTTGACAAAGTGGCCCACGGGACGGAACCTCCGCCATAAATCCAGCAAATCTACATAGGAATCCCAATACCACACACACGCCGTTCCCATTCCTCGGGACAATAGGGACGACCACATACCGTTGTGCCAATGGACGGCATCTCCTTTGGGATCGTAATGAGTGTCGGTCGACCTCCAATCAATTCCAAACTCGCCCAGAAGGAAGGGCTTGGCAAACTTTTCGGTGAACTGAATGTGGAGAGACTTGACGGTGCCGCTACAGTCCATATGGGACCCGTCGCCATACCAGTGGGTTTGAACGAAGTCCATCTCCTTTAACTGCCAGACGGCTTCATCACCATATGTGGTCGTCAAAAGGTGATCGTAAGCGTCAACCTGTCGGAAGAATTGAGACATCGTCTCAATCCAGTGAGCAGGGGCGTTGACTTCGTTCCAGAATTCGTACGCTAGCACATTGGGGCTGTGGGCGGTCCGGGCGATAATGTAGCGCAATTTCTGTTGATAGAGACGGATGGCTTCTGGATCGGTCCAAAAATCCGCCGGACGCTCGCACGGTCCGCCGTTGGCTTTATTATAAGGGCTGCGTTCCCAAGCCTGCTCCCCAAAGTAAAGGGTCTGATCGGTCAATTCTCCATGGTAACCGAGGCATAACATCAGATAGACACCATTTGCCTCTGCCATCCAGATTAACTGGTCCAACCGCCACGCATTGTCAAGGGCGTATTTTCCCAGCCCTAGATAGCGTCCCGAACCGTCTCCTTCCTTCCACTCCAGACCCATATTCCAGGGGACCAGCCAGATTCTCGCAAAATTGGCTCCCACTTCCTTCATCTTTTGGAACCAGCGCCGATAAGGTCCCAGTCTGTTTCCCGACCAACACAGGTTCAAACCGACCGGTATGAATACAGTCCCGTCATCGTGCTCCAAGTGCCATCGCGAACCGAGGCGGAGGAACCCTCTTCGGTCCTTTGGGGGAGTAACTTCAAGGCGATGCCAGGGTGTGACCAGTTTGCGCTTTGTTAGACTCTCATCGTATATGTCAGCGATGAACCGAATTGTGTGGGTTCCGGTCCGGCAAGGCGTGTAACGGAAGGCGAAGTGAGGCTTTCCGTCGGGAAGAACCGTTTCGTTATCGCCCCGTGTCTGCAACCGAAACGGGACGTTAAAGAAGCAGGGGATAATGATCACCTGACCTTTGGGGTCCCGAATCTCAGCGTCCAGTCGTACCTGCTCGGTATCAAAGGGATTGTCGTAGGTCCCTTTGAGATCCAACTCGGCTTCCACCGTCTCGTAACAGGGCAAGCTCTTAGGAATGGGACGCAGCAGCCGTAGCGAGGGCTGAGCGCGCTGGGAGAAAAGGTTCCGGTACCACTCTGCTGACCCCTTGGCTTTCTTCTCCCATCCCAAAAATTCGGAAGGAGAGAAAACGTTGATGGTCAGTTGCCCTTGGACGTGGTCACCGGGTCGGAAACGGTCTCTAAAGAGGTGGAACTGAATCTCAAAAAGATCAGAGCCGAACTGACGATCGTCTTGAAGCGTAACGGAGGCGATTCCGGAATCAAGGGAAATGACCAAACCCTTTCCCGACGGTAACTGCCAACCGACCTCGTCCAGGTCTGATCTGTCTAAAAGGTGGTAGCTGGGAGGTAGGGAGAGGGGGAAGGTATCGGTCATTACGACGCCCGTCTGTCTGCTAACAGCAACCCACCGGGTCTGACCAGCGTTCCCGGTGACGGGAAGGAAAGCCCTGATCATAACGGTCTCCACAGCAAGGCTTTTTTCGGGAGACAGTCGGTAGGAGAGGGACAGACCATTTTTCAGCAATCGGACGGTCAGTTCCCCATTGATCGGGATGCCGTCTCCCTTAAGCCGGATCGGGAAACGATGGGGGGACGAGGGCAAGGGACCGATCGACGGTTCAAAAGTTTGCGCATCGTAGGACCCCCTCCAGCCCGGTCGGACGACAACGATGCCGAGAGAGTGGAGAAGTAGGTCAGAGCCGACCCGAAGGGAAATCAGACCGCCGGAGGCAGCGAACTCGGCGTCACGAGCAGGTAGATCACCGGCGAGCCCCAAGGAGAGCACCATTGCCCCAAGAAGCGCCCTTACCAGCATCCCCGCGTCATTATAGCGATAAGATGGGAATCGCTATTCAGTAGTCCTTCCCATTGACTGAGCCGTCCGGACGACGCGAGATGAGAGCCGTCTGATGGGAAGCGGTGATGGTCTTGAGGAAGAGAGCGATAGATCTACTGAGGGATTCAGGGCTCATGCCGCCTTTAACTTCAAAGACGTTACCCCCATTTCCAGGTCTCTTGGCAATGATGGGACCCGCCGTCGTCTGGCTGGCGCTGGCGCAGGGATCGGGTGAGCTGATCTGGTGGCCGCGCCTAGTCGCTGCCTACGGTGAGGGGTTCCTCTTTCTTCTGATTCCCGCCACCTTAATGCAACTTCCCCTCAATTACGCCATCGGACGCTACACCCTTCTGACAGGGGAAAGCATCTGGCAGGGGTTCATTCGCCTTCATCGCGGATTCGCTCTCGCTTTATGGGTTTTGATGACGGTCCAGTTTTTATGGTTTGGTTCGTGGGTTACCGGGGGCTCTACCGGTCTTGCCCATCTTCTGGACTTCCCTGCCGGCTGGTCCCAGCAGAGTAAAACCTTGTTTTGGTCCTGGTTAACGATCGGAATTCTCTTCCCGGTCCTTTTGCTTAGCCCCCGGATCTATAAGGTTATCGAGGTAGTGATGTGGATTGTCGCTTTGGTGGCTGCCGGGGGCCTCATCGTCGCCTGCTGCCAACCGGCAGTCGTCTCCCATTTGGGTCCCTTTCTTCAGGGCGTCCTCTTCCCCCACTTCCCACCGTTCCAACCCCTTCCCCGACCGTGGGACCCGGCAGATGCGACCCCTCTTCTAACCGCCCTAACTTTTGCCGGCTTGGGGGGGTTTTTCACCCTTTTCTACTCCTACTGGATGAGGGAGAAAGGCGCCGGAATGGCGGGTCATATGGGTCGCATCACCAGCCCCATCACGGGCAAACCCGAGTTCATCCCCTTATCGGGTTTTGTTCCGGCTCCCTCGCCGGACTTGGTCCGAAACTGGAAGAAGTGGAAGACCTATCTGCTTGCC
The DNA here is from genome assembly GCA_032161505.2 of Candidatus Caldisaccharidevorator sinensis. Classification (GTDB taxonomy): domain Bacteria; phylum Armatimonadota; class Fervidibacteria; order Fervidibacterales; family Fervidibacteraceae; genus Caldisaccharidevorator; species Caldisaccharidevorator sinensis. Next base: position 1,680,050 of record JAVKTG010000002.1, on the reverse strand, counting down.
GATAGCACCGTAGCCATCGTCGGCAACATCATCACTACCTTAATGACCTGTCTCCTCTCCTTCGCCCTCCTTTATCCTAAGGGACTGGTGCCGAAGGAGTGGAACCTGGTCGTGCACCAGATGCACTTTTTTGAGGTGTCGTGGGGTCCCTTCGGACGGTTTCTCTTTGCCGTTGTCGCCGCATCCTTTCTGTCCGATACATGGTTGACGACAGTGGACGCCGTGAGTCGGGTTCACACAGACTTTTTGCTGAGTTACTTTCCACCCTTGAGGCGCTATCATCCGAGGGTCTGTTACTACACCATCGCTGTCCTCCTGACCGTCATTACCGTCGTCACGATGCATTGGGCGAGCCCGTCCCAGCTCATTCAGGTTACGGCTGTCATCGGTTTCGCCGGCACAGTCCTTTTCACCGGTGCCCTTCTGCTTTTGAATCATTTCTGGCTTCCGCAATTTGTGCCCGAACCCGTCCGTCCGACCTTAAAAAGCGCCGTCCCTCTCGCCATTTCTTGGATAGGCTACCTGGCTCTTGCCGCTATTTATCTGATCCTTCTCTTTGGCCAATAGGGAAACGGGCTCCGGTGCAATGGTGACAGAAAGTCATCGGCAGCGGTTCACCCAAAGCACATAGGGCGATGGACCAACGATCACTTAAGTGAGATGGGACAAATAACCGACAGTCCCTGAGAGAAAGAGGGATGGCATCTGGTAGCGACTCCTCTTCCGATCGGAGCGCGTCCCAAAACAGAGGTATCAGCGAAGATCCGTCCCGTTCCCGTCCTTCTCGCCCTCTTGCTGATCCCGCTCCTGTGCCTGTGGGTCGTGGAGGCAGAAATTATCGTCGCCACGGTCCACGCAACCGTTTTGTCCCTTCCCTTCGCTTCCGTTTTCGCCACGACGATCGTTTTGCTGGTCAATTGCCTTTTCCAGCGATTTGGGCGGAATATGGCTCTGTCGCGGGCGGAGGTCCTGACGTTTTACGGGATGATGGCGACTGCGACGACCCTGTTCAGTATTGACACCATGACCCTTCTCATCCCAATGATCGGGCATCCCTTCTGGTTTGCCACTCCAGAGAACAGATGGGCGGAACAGTTCCACCCCCATCTTCCGGCTTGGTTGACCGTCGCAGACAAGGATGTCCTGAGAGGTTACTATTACGGTGGCGCGACTTTTTGGACAAGACCGATTCTCAAAGGTTGGCTTCTGCCCCTGCTTGGATGGCTGGTCTTTGTTTTCCTCCTCCTCATCGTCTCGGTCGGTCTCGCTCTTCTTTTTAGCAGGCGCTGGATTTGGGAGGAAAGGCTCAGTTTTCCCCTCGCCCGCTACCCGTTAGAGTTGACGGGTTCGCAAACCTTCCAATCCGCCCTTTTTTGGTGGTCTTTTTTCATCACTGCTGCTATGGAAGTGGTCAACGGTCTCAACGCCTTGTTTCCCTCGGTTCCTCGGCTCAAGCCGATGGTCGACCTCACTTCCCTTTTTCAATCGGAACCTTGGTCCGCTGTCGGCAACCTTCCCCTTCGTTTCTACCCCTTCGTAGCCGGGACGGTTTATTTTGCCCCGACGGACCTGAGCCTCTCCCTCTGGCTCTTTTTCGTCTTGTGGAAGGTTCAGATGGTGATCCGACATTGGAGGGGATGGCGGTTCCCCGGCACCTATTTGGGCGAGCAGGTGTGCGGATCGTGGCTGGGTCTGGCAGCAGCGTCTCTGTGGCGGGGGCGTTCCTCCTGGATTCCGTCCCTTTCGGCTCTCCTCCAGAATCACTGGAGCGCCGCTGCTGTGACGGGTGCTGGCGCCTCTCTCGTCGGGTTCGTCTCTTTCGTGGCGCTGGCGGGTATGGGGCTGGCAACCGGCATCGGCTGGACAGTCCTGTATTGGCTTTTAATCATCGCTTCTGCACGGATGCGGGCAGAATTGGGTCCACCGACTCACGAACTCCATTTCATCGGTCCCGACGCCCTTCTGGTTCATACACTGGGTGCCGACTCCTTTTCACCTAAAACCTTGACAGCCCTCTCCTTGTTCTACTGGTTAGTCTACGGCTTTCGCGCCCATCCGCTCCCGACGACATTGGAGATGTTCAAACTGGCAGAGCGTTCAGGCGCGGAAATCAGCAAAATGGCAGGCGCCGCCGTCCTCGCCGGTTTTGCAGGAGCCGTCAGTGCTCCTCTCGTTCTACTTTCTCGGTTCTACCGGCTGGGTGGCATTTCAAAAGTGCAGGGCTATTCCATTTACCCTTCCTTTGAGACCTATCAAAGACTTGCCGACTGGCTGACCAGCCGCCCCGGCACCAGGTGGGACATCGTTCGCGAACTGGCTATCGGATTGGGTGTCTCGTCGGGGCTGACGACAGCAAGGAGTTTTTGGGTCTGGTTTCCCCTTCATCCCGTCGGCTACACCGTTGGAACGGGCTGGACGATGTCCTGGATGTGGTTTTCAGTGCTGGTCGGCTGGGCACTGAAAGTCACGGTCCTTCGCTATTGGGGTTTCCGGGGCTACCAGGGTCTGATGCCGCTCATCGTAGGTGCTATCACAGGTCAAATTGCTGTAGGTAGCGCTTGGTCCCTCTATGGAGCGGTGGCGGGAAGGAAAGCCTACAGTTTCTTTCCGTGACGTTCGGCTGACTTTGCGCCGGCTCGGGCGCCTCATAATTGGCACGGGAGGCGAAGGCAATGCCGACAGAGGAACAGGTCTTGGAGGTTCTGAAGGACTGTTACGACCCGGAGATCGGGATCAACATCGTGGACTTGGGGCTGATCTATGGGATTGAAATGGATGAGGAAACGGGGAAGGTCAAAACGACCATGACCCTGACGACCCCCTTCTGCCCCCTCGGCGATGAACTGGTCGAGTGCGTCCGGTCCCGCATCGGCAGTCTGGAAGGGGTCAAAGAGGTGGAACTGGAACTGACCTTTGATCCGCCGTGGGATCCTTCCAAGGCAACGGAAGACGGAAAAGCGCTGCTGAGAATTCTCGGTGTCCCCATTTAAGGACAGCAGGCGAGTCGCGCATCAGGCGCATGAGAGGGATGCTGGAAGGAAAAAGAGTTATCGTCTTCGGGGTGGCGAACGAGTTCAGCATCGCTTGGGCGATCGCAAAAGCCGTCCACGGGCACGGCGGGCACCTGGCTCTGACCTATCAGAACGAGCGGTTTGAGGAAACGGTCCGAAAATTGGCTCAATCCATTGGAGTGGACTGCGTTCTCCCATGCGATGTCTCTAAAGATGAGCAGGTTTCGGATGTTTTTGAGGACCTTTCCAAACGGTGGGACCGATTGGACGGGCTCGTTCATAGCATCGCCTTTGCCCCTGCCAGTGCCTTGCGGAACCCCTTTGTCGAGACGAGCAGGGAAGATTTTCTTTTGGCACACGACATCAGTGTCTATTCGCTCATCACATTGACCCGGGCTGCCGTCCCCTTGATGAGGGACGGAGGGAGCGTCCTCACCCTGACCTATCTGGGAAGTCAAAGGGCGATCCCCGGTTACAATGTTATGGGCGTCTGTAAAGCGGGACTTGAAGCGGCCGTCCGTTACCTGGCGGCGGAATTGGGCGAAAAGAAGATCCGGGTGAACGCTCTCTCACCAGGACCGATCAGAACCCTGGCAGCACGAGGCGTTCCGGGATTGAATCAGATGATTGAAATTATGAAGGAGAGGGCTCCCCTGCGCCGGTCGACTAGTCAGGAGGAAGTCGGAAAGGCATCCGTTTTCCTCCTCAGCGACTATGCCTCCAGCATAACAGGAGAGGTCCTCTACATTGATTGCGGATATCAAGCGATGGGGATGTAAATTTAGGTCCCCTTCGGGCGCACCCCCAGGACCATAACACCGGGTCGCCCGAAACCATGACCGGAGAGCTGACGGTTCCTCGGGTCCCGATAACCCAACCGGACGACCCGTCGCCACCGGTCGCTTTTATTGATAGCCGAACCGTGAACGGTCCACAGGTAGAAGACGACCACATCTCCCGCCTGGGCAGGAACCGCAACAGCGTCGGAAAGCCGATATCGGTCCGTCGGAAGGTGGGGCGCCGTGTCGGGACCGACGATATGGTCCAAAGGGCCCAGTCTGTGACTGCCTGGGAGGAAGCAGATGCATCCGTTAGACTCGTCCGCATCGTCCAGGTGGACCAGGACATCCAGATATGTCAGTCCGTCCTCGTGGGGATAGAAGGGAAGGTCCTGATGGAGGGGAAAGGGGGCACCCTCTTTGGGAGGTTTGGCATGCAGGGTGCTGTGGTGGAACTCCAACAAGTCGGACCCGATCAGCTGGGCGAGCGCCTCTGTCAGAGACGGCTTAACGATGGCTCTCATCCAGGCTCCACATAACGGGTGGAAGTCGTTAATGGCAACCAGCCGGATCCGTTCCGCCAGCCCCTGGTCGTCCACATAGTCTTTGCGCCACTCCCCCTTCCACGCCGCCTCCCAATCTGCGTAGTGAGCGATGACAGCGTCTATTTCTTGGCGCAACTGATCCAACTCCGGACCCGAGAAAACCGATGGCAACCTTACGTAGCCGTTCTCCCTGAAATGCTCAACTAACTCTTGCGAAAGCAACTGCGTGCCCAACCCCCTTTCAGTCCCATTGGTACGCTATTATAGAGTTGAACAAGAGAAAGGAAGGTAATTGTGATCGGACCCAAAGGTCTCTGCGATCTGGTGAGAAGAGCCGGCGAGAAGGCCCTGACTTATTACGGGAGGGCACAACCAGACGAGAAAGCCGACCGGTCTTTTGTGACCGAAGGGGATCGGGTCGTTGAACAGTTTCTGAGAAAGGAATTGGAGAAGATTTTGCCCGGCGTGCCCGTTTTAGGCGAAGAGTTGGAGCAAGGTGTGGATCAGTCTGTGGCTTGGGTCGTAGATCCGATAGACGGCACCGCCAACTTTGTCGCCGGTCTACCGATCTGGGCGGTGTGTGTCGGGCTGATGGAGGACGGTTTACCGATTCTGGGCTGCGTGTATTATCCCTGCTTTAATGAGATGTATTGGGCGGAAAAGTCAAAAGGGGCGTGGCTCAACGGCGAACGGATCAGGGTGCGGGCGGGAAACGAGATCCGAAGGGACGATCTATTGGGTTTAAGCACCCTCGCCGTCAAGCGGATGAGGGTGACGTTGCGGTGCAAGGTGCGCAATCTGGGAACGGCGGTCTCCTGTTACACCTTCGTGGCGAAAGGTGCCCTGATCGGGGGTGTGGTGACGGACAATCGGGTCTGGGATGTGGCTGCCGGTTTGCGCATCGCCTGGGAGGCGGGAGCAGAAGGATGTTATCTGAGGACAGGGGAGCGGATCGATCGGTTGCCGCTGATGAGAGATTCCTTGCCTCCTCAGGTAATTGCTGCTCCTCAGTTTCTGGATCGGGTGCGGGAGGGAGTGACAGAGGAGTCGCCTTGACCGCTTCCTTCCGTGGTGGGTCAGCGACAGACGGGGCGATATGGAGCAGATTGGCACTGCCGTTGCCTATGGCGTGCGTTTGGCAGCGCTCGTGCTGACCGTCTCCTTCATCGGCCTCGCCCTTTTCACCCGAATGATAGAGGGCGAGTTTTCGGGGTTTGAGGCAGGTATCAGTCTCCTCTTCGTATCGGTCCTCCTAACCTCCGTCGTCTTCTTCTGGAACAGTCCCTTCGCTTTCGTAATTTTGCTTTTAGCAGGTGGGTTGTTGACTGTGTGGAGTCTGGGCGTCTCTCGGGCTGAAGTCCGGCTCCTAAGAAAGACGGTCGAGAAAGAAGAGAAAAACTACCGCAAAGCCATTGAGAAAGATCCCCGCAATGCAGCAGCGTGGTCTGCTCTGGGCGACATCTATTGGGAGCAAAGGCGGTATCAGGACGCCATTCGGTGCTATGAGGAAGTCTTAAAAATCACGCCGACAGACGCCGCTGAAAGAGCCAAACTCCGCAGAGCCCAAAGGTTGTTGGAAGAGATTCAGAGGACGGAGCGCATCTGCCCGGAATGCAAAGCTGCCGTCTCCCGCTGGGCGGTCCCGTGCCCGCAATGTGGGTCTGAACTGGCGGGACCTGTATGGCTTTGGCTGGTCGCAGCCGTTCGGGAACCCAAGGCACTGGGGCGATTTGTCGCTAGTTTTCTCATTTCCTTCCTCATCTTATCTGTCTACTTTTTCCTTCTCTCCGTTCTACCCCCCCTTTGGAGATCCTTTCTGATTCTTTCTACCATGCTGGCGGTTGCTATCGTTGTGTGGGTGGAAATGAGGGATTAAAGGATAAGGAGAGGAGAGAAGAGGGTGGGCGGTTTGAAGGTGTCGGCTGTGGACAGGCTGACGGTTAAGGTTCCCTATTCGGATCATTGTGCCCCCTATATGGACCGACAGTTGTGGAACTGGTGCTTTTCGGAGGTCTGCATCGTCACCGCTGACAACGGTCTTCAAGGGGTCGGTGAAACGATCCCCTTTTACACTTGGGGACGGGTCAGTGACGAAGGTGTCAAGAGGGTAATCGGAGCCAACCCTTTTGATCTGCTCTGGGACGATAGTTTAGGAGCCGGTCTCCAGATGGCCCTATGGGACCTGGCAGGGAAGGCGGTGGGGGCACCCGTTTACGCTCTGCTGGGACAGAAGGTTCGGGATTGGTGCCCGATCTCCTGGTGGGCGATTGATATGCCTCCCGAAGACTGGGCAGAGGAGGCGCGTCAAGCCGTTGGGTCCGGCTATACGGCTTTTAAGTTGAAGGCGAGACCGTGGTATGACATCTTTGAGCAGGTCAACGCTATCAGCCGTGTCACCCCGCCCGATTTTCAATTGGACTTAGATTTCAACGCTTTCCTCCTCAATAGTTCCAATGCCATCCCTCTGCTGAAGGAACTGGAGCAAAGGGAGAAGGTGACCATGTTTGAGACGCCGATCCATCAATGGGATGTGGAGGGAAATAAGGAGATTCGGCAGCATATCGGCAAGCCGATCGCCCACCATTACGGCTCGCCGGACATCATGACGGCTCTAAGAGAAGGGGTGTGCGACGGATTCGTCATTTCCGGTGGCGCTGCCACCGTGATGAAGCAGGGAACAGTCTGCGCGGAATTCAATAAACCCTTCTGGCTTCAACTGGTCGGCACGGGGCTAACGACGGCGTGGACATTTCAGTTGGGAGCGGTGCTGACCCACGCTCAATGGTCCGCCATTACCTGCGTCAACATTTACGCCGATGACTTGATAGAAGAAAGGCTGGTCATAGAGGGCGGATACGGGAAGGTGCCAGAGGGTCCCGGCTTGGGCGTGACATTGGATCGGAACGCGCTGGAGCGCTACCGGGTAGCACTGCCCGTTGAACAAACCCCCAAGCGGCGCATCTATGCGGTCGTCTGGGAGAGCGGGCGGGCCGTCTGTTACTCGTCGCCGGAAGCCTACCATCAAGACTTTTACAGAGGCAATCAGCCGGTCACCCACAGGGGGGTTCGGCTGGAAGAGGTGGAAGACGACGGCAGCGTCCTCTTTGAGGGGCTGTATGAAAAAGTTCAGTCGGGACCGGTCGTGACCCGCTGGCCCCTTTAGGAAAGGAGGGCAAAAAGTGAATCCGACCGAGAAGCGTTCGGCGGTCTTAAGTAAATGGACCCGCCGGGAGGTTCGGGAGGCGATACAGTCTGGGCAAATTAAGGCAGCCATCATACCGACCGGCAGCATAGAGCAGCATCTGGAACATTTGGCGATGGAGCACGATATTGCCAGTGCCACAGCCGTCGCCGTAGCGACGGCAGAAAAACTCTATCCATCAGTCGTCGTGGCGACGCCACTGAGCATCGGCATTAGCGAGCACCACATGTTTGCACCAGGAACGCTTTCGGCAAAACCGGGAAGCTGGCTCGCCGTCCTATTTGACGCTGTCGAGTCGCTGATTCGCCACGGCATCACGAAGGTCCTGATCCTCAACGGTCATGCCGGAAATATCCGACCGGTCCAGGGAGTCATTGATCAGTGGAACCTCTATCTCGCTAGGGAGCATCCGGGCAGCAAGGTGGCCTTTCAGAGTTATTGGGATTTGATTCCACAAGACCGTGCCTTAAGTGTGCTGGAGAGCGGTCTCTACCCGGGGCACGGACAGGAGTTTGAGACTTCCTTTGCTCTGTATGCATTTCCAGGGAATGTCCGATGCGACGCCATTTCCGATCAAGAGGATAGGGGGCCGTCTCTTGCTACGGCAGAGAAGGGAAAAATCCTGTTTGATTTGGCGGTGGAGGGTACGGTAAAGTATTTGGAAAACCTAATCGGGTAAGGAAGGTGAAGGGAGATGTTCGGTATTGGAGCTCCGGAACTGTTCGTCATCTTTCTTCTCAGCCTCCTCCTCTTCGGACCGCAGAAATTGCCCGACATTGCCCGGACCTTAGGAAGAGCCGCTCGTGAGGCGCGAAAAGCGTGGAACGAGTTCCAAAGGCAGATATGGGAGGCGGAATCGGAGATTGAAAAGCAATTGCGGGATTAAATCGGGAATGCAGTCCGCTTGCAGGAAAAAACTGACAGAATTCCTCCGATTTCCCCGACATCGGGCGAAAAAGGAGAATTTATGTTATTGAAGGTCGGAGGATGAAAAGGGGCCGGGAACGGAAAATCAGGGGAGGGAAGACGGTAATTAGGACGGCTTGGGTCGCAGGTGCTGGATCCCTCGCCTTTCTTTTGATCCTCGCCTTGGCGTTCAGTCAGGAAGAAACGAAGAAACTGTCCCGGCTGAGGGGAAGATGCCAAGTCTGCCACCGAACGGAAGCCGCTCAATGGGCAGAATCCCGTCACGCCAAGGCTTGGGTCAGTGAGACATTCGCTCAGTCGACAAAGAACCGGGCGCAGAGAGAGTGTCTGTCGTGCCACGCGCCGGAAAAAATCCTCGTGACCGGTTTTGGTAAGGATGTGATTTTGAGATCCGATATGGTGGAGCAAGGGGTCGACTGCGTTGCGTGCCACGAGGACGCGGACGGCGCCCACCATGGGACCTTAGGGACTCAGCCGGAAGAGCACCCCGTCGTTAAAAACGACACATTCGGGTCTGTTGAGATGTGCGGCACCTGCCACGCCAAGTTCGGAACCGTTGACGAACTGAAGCAGACCCAATGGGCTGCCGATCCCAAAGCCTGCGTTTCTTGCCACATGCCGGAAGAGAAACGACCGATCGCTATCTCCACCAAAGGGGAACTGCCGGTCCGCACGGCGCACGCCCACACCTTCAGGGGTGCCGAGCCGAAGATGTTTAGAGAGGGGATTGCGGTTGATTTGGAGGTCAACGGCGACTACCTGAAGGTGACTTTGACCAGCAAAAAAGTCGGTCATAACTTTCCGACAGGCGCTCCGTTCGTGATCGCCGTGGTGGATGTTCAATTGCAAGATGACGGTCAAACAGTCCTGACCCATCAGACCCTTCTGGCGGATGATAGGGACCGGGGTGGTCAGGACACCCGCCTGAAGCCTGGAGAAAAGAGGGAGATTACTGTCAACGTCAAAGGGAAAAAAGGCACCGCTCTCGTCAGGATTCTTCACAAATACATAAGGGAACTGCCCGACGAAAAGGCGACGGTCCTTTGGGAAGGGAAAGCGACCGTCGGTTGACGTCTTGACAAGGAGGCGGGAGGGGAGATGGCGTGGCGGGTCAGCGCGTTGGTTCTGGGGTTGGGATTTTGCGCCGTGACGGTCCTGTCCGGGAGGGAAAGGAAGGAGCCTCCTTTTCCTCTGAATCTATTTGCTAAGGCGAAAAAAGAAGACTACATCGGAGAAAAGGAATGCGCCCGATGCCACAAGCCTTATTTCGCTTCCTACGAGCGATCGCCCCACGCCCTCTATATGCGGGACACGAAAGCCCCCCTGGACCGGCAAGGTTGTGAGGGTTGTCACGGTCCCGGCGAGATCCATTTGGAAGAAGTTGAAGACGCAACTAAGGTCGTCCGTTACAGAAAAAGTAAACCAGAGGAAATCGCCCGGGCTTGCCTCCGCTGCCATGGGGACACGATGCGGTTGGCGCAATGGCATCGGACGGACCACGCCAAGAGCGACGTCTCTTGCACGTCCTGTCATCAAATTCACCCAAGCCTTGAAGAGCAACGGGTGGGGAAGGCGCCACTGCCAGGTTCGGCACCTTGGGTGGCCGAGAGGGTTCCGATCGCTGGTCTTCTCACGTCCGATCAGGTTCGCCTGTGTGGGGGCTGCCATCAGCGGGCGGTCAACCAGATGCGTCTCCCCTTCCACCACCCCGTCCTGCAAGGAAGAATGGTTTGCACTGACTGTCACGATGTTCATCCCAGCAAATCGGGTCGCAAAAAAGCCCATCCTTTTAAAAGCACATGTCTGACCTGCCACGCTGAAAAGACGGGACCCTTCGTCTTTGAACACGATCCCGTCGCCGGGTGGTCAGGAGAAGGATGCACCGAATGCCATCAACCTCACGGCGCGCCCCATCCGAGCCTTGTGAAAGCCTTTTCCAGAGGTCTGTGTAACCAGTGTCATACGGATAAGGGAAACGCCCATTTTCCCGGCTGGACCTGCTGGCAGGCAGGTTGTCATGTCGCTGTCCACGGGTCCAACTCCGACCCGTTTCTCCGGACTCCGTAGCACATTTGGAGGCTGAGGGGATGAGCGGGAAAAAGGCTTGGAGTCAAACGGGTGCCGTCATTGGCTGGGTCATCGTCCTTTTCGTCCGTTCGGCATCGGCAAGCCCCCCGAAACCGACACAAGTGCCTGAAGTTCCAACGGATGCCAGTATCGCTTTTGCCTCTTGGCTTCTCAGCGGTAGCGAGCAGAGATTCCGAAGTTATGCGTCGCCCCCTCGGGGGTTGTTCCTTGCCGGTGCTTCCATCGCCTTCCCGGAATTTCGCGGGGAACGAGGGCTGATCTGGGGAGCCAATGTGACCGAGCAGGATTACACCATCGGCTCCCAAGGCGCCGTTCTCTTCGGGCGTTTGAGGGGCTCCTTCTTCGTCAGCAGAAACCGATTCTTCCGACCCACTCCCCTACCCTTGCCGCCAAGCCAGAGAGTCGTCCGCGATCTTTCCCTCCGTCATCTCTTCACCCCCGACTTTTCTGTATCCTTTAACTATTCCATGCAGATGGAGGATCATTTCTTTGACCCACCGAAAGATCCTTTGGGTCAGAGGACCCGGTACTGGGACCTTGTCGGAGAAGGAAAGGTCGGTTCCGGATTTTTATCCGTCGGTTATCAGCATCGGTTCTACAGGGATCGGATGCTGGCTCAGCCCAATGTGACCGTCCGAGGCTGGAGGGCTCTCTACCTATGGGAGATGTCCCCGGACATCGGCGTTGAAACTTCCTTCAGCCGTTTCTCCGTCCGGCAGCCGGCGCGACCGATAAACGATATCACCGCTCTGTCTTTTGCTGCTGAATGGGCACCGGGAGCCAACAGTTTTGTTGACACGATCCTCAGGCGGGAAGCCTGGGATCTGCCCGCCATCGGCAATGCAGCAGTGCGAGAGAGGCGACTGCTTTCCGCCTCGCTTCGTCACCGATTTGCCGGCTGGACGGTCCTGATCAGAGGCACCCAGAAGGAAGCGGAACGGATCAGAGGCGACCGGACCTTTGTTGATGTCCCGAGGTGGAGAACTTGGGAAACTCGCCTTTCGGGTCGGCTCGGTGAGTCGTTTCGGCTCACTTTCAAGGGATCGACCCAACACTTAAATCATCCCCCCGTTATGGTCGCCGCCGATGCCCGCCCTCTCTTTTACGACGACCGGCGAAGCTTTCAATTGAGGTTGGAAGGCGGTTCCCCTCGGGTAAGCGGGTATCTGACAGCCGGACACGAGCGCTTTGACAACGACGCCCGTGCCGTCGAGATTACCCTCCGATCCCTGATCATCGGATGTCACTATCAACTGTCGGAGAGAGCCAGCCTTTTCGCCGAATACGCATATGACAACTGGACCGCAAAAAGCGAAATGGCTGACTTTCCTAATGTGGACAATTTTTTGAGCAACAGCCGGGTCACGGCTCTGGGGCTTCAGTGGACTGTAGACCGGCGCACCTCCCTGAATTTAGCGTTGAGCGATTTCGCCACAGCCAACGACAATCCCCTTCTTCTTCGCAACGGAAATACTTCGGGACGGTTTCTAACAGGGTCTGTGACTTACCGGTTTCCGGCAGGATACCAAGTCTCCTTCACCCTGTCTCCGTGGCGCTATCGGGATCGGGTGGCAGGCGCCCTGAATTACGATACGAGTCTGATCCTGATCTCGGGCACCGCCCGCTTTTAATGTTGGAAGGAGAGAAGAGTTTGATAAGGAGGTATAGGGAAATGAAAGGGTGGCGCATCCTACCGATCAGCGCGGGAGCAATGGTAATTGTATGGCTGGTCGTGACTTATGGCTGTGGGGGCGGCGGGGGGCCTTTGAGGCAGGTAGCAGCGCCCACTGCTCCGTCGGTTACGGCAGAGTTTGAAAACTTGCTGCCGGAGGGACAGAGGGGAGCGACCTTCATCGGCTCCGAAGCCTGTGCCCAGTGCCACGGGGGTCGCCAGGGATCTCCATCTATCTACGCCGCTTGGAGTCAAACCGGACACGGAAAGAAAGGTGTCGGATGCGAGCAGTGCCACGGTCCGGGAAGCAACCACCGAGCCAATCCGTCGGAGGAAAACATCCTGACTTTTCCGAAGATTGTCTCCTCCGTTGTCTGCGGACAATGCCACGGTCCGATTTATCAGGACTGGCTGGCGTCCAAGCACGATGAAATCATCCGCACGCCTGCCGAGTTAGCCATTTCTAACCCACCGGTCTATGGCCGCAACTGTCTCCAGTGCCACAGTGGTCTCTTCAGGATCAACGTCGGTGAGAAAGGCGTCGATCTGGCGACCCTGAGCACGGACGAGATCGTCCGCCTGTCCAACCAAACTCTCGATTCGGCACCCCACGTGGCGACCTGTGCCACCTGCCACGATCCTCACAGGAACACAGGCAACCTGACCGACGACGGCAGGGAGGTCCAACTGCGTCACCTGGTCTTCAACCTAGACACATCGGCGATTGATCCGGGAAGCCCCGTCACCGAGCATACGAACTTTAATCATATCTGCGGTCAGTGCCATAACGGTCGGGGTGCGGACCCTTCCGACGCCGCATTGACTCGCGGCACCGCCCGACCCAATATGCACGATAGCAATCAATTCAATATGCTGGTCGGCATAGGAGGCGTTGAGGGAACGGGACCGGTTCTCCGCAATACTGCCCACGCTCAGACTCCGGGGCAATGCTCTACCTGCCACATGCCTCGGTCCCGGCATACGATGACCATCAGTTACGATATTAGTTGCACACCGTGCCATACCCCGCAAGACGCCGCCGTCCGGACGGCGACCGTCAAGACGGAAGTGGAGACGGCTCTGTATGCCCTGCGGACCCGGATGGAAAGGTGGGCGCAGACGACTTTTAACGACCCCGCCCTTTGGGACTACACGGCTCTCCTCCAGCAGGAAGGCAAGACACCACCTGATCAGACGCTTGTTCCGATTGAGGTGAAAAGGGCTCGCCATAATTACTACTTTGTGCTCCGAGACCGCTGCTTCGGTCCCCATAATGCGCCCTACATCAGGCACCTGATCCGGGTCGCCAATGACAATCTAGACAACATCGGTGTCGGCAGGATCGCCCCTTGGGCTTTGGCGGCGAAGGTGTCCCGGTCCCAAATCCGATCGGTCTTAGATCGGGACAGGCTTAGAGCGATCTCGGTCGCTGACTAAAAGACATCAGCTCCTTCACGGGCACCGGTGGGTTCCCGTCCCCGCCGTGCCCGTTTTCTTTTCACGAACCGTTGGGCGACAGCAGCGCGGGATCTTGGACCGCGCGCAAGTGGCGGCGGTTTTTCAATGGAGGGCGCGCCTTCTTTGAAACCGTTCTTTCCGATGCGGGAGACGCACCGTCTAGGTGGCGCGGGACGGACCTGCCGCACTAAAGATCGTTTTTCCTAACCCCCTGTCATCACCCTTACCCGATAGGCGAAATTCGGGCGGCTTCAGCCGACGCTATTGCAACCCAGCCCATTTTCAATCAGCGCTTGCAGCAGCGATGGCGAAAGTTTTATCTCGCCGGGTATCGCGTGATCCCCAGCGGTCGAACTCCTCCTTAAAATTCAAAGGGTATTCTCTCGTCCAGAAGAGTGACATCGGGGAGGTAGGAAGACATGTCGGCAAGGACGAGTCGGCGAGGTTTGTTGAAAGGGACGATGGCATGGACTCTTTTAGCGGGTCTCGGTAGCGGGGCGGAAATTCAAGAGGAAAGGCAGACTACCGCAGGGGACGATCAGTTGATCCGTCTCGGACTGATCGGATGTGGCGGGCGGGGTCAACACCTGATGCGCGTCGCCCTCTCTAACCCGGATGTGCGAGTCGTCGCTGTCTGTGACGTGGTAGCTGAGAGAATGGCGCAAGCGGCGAAGATTGCGGGAGAAGGAACCGGGCTCCACAAAGACTTTCGCAGCCTCCTGGACCGAAAGGATGTAGATGCTGTTATCGTCGCCACGCCCGACCACTGGCACTGTGTCCAGACGATTGCCGCTTGTGAAGCGGGCAAAGACGTGTATGTTGAGAAACCTTTGGGTCACAACATTGCCGAGGGTCGAGCCGCCGTCAACGCCGCTCGCCGCTTCAAAAGGATCGTCCAGCACGGAACCCAACAGTTAAGCGGTGCCCACTATCAGGCAGCAAAGGAACTGATTCGGTCCGGGGCTTTGGGTTCCATTACAAGGGTGCGGGTCTGGAATGTCTGGAATGACGCGCCTACAGGAATGGGCAACCCTCCCGATGAGCCGGTCCCCAGCGGGGTGGACTATGATTTGTGGCTCGGTCCCGCTCCGAAAAGACCCTTCAATCGCAACCGGTTTTACGCTCCTGGATATTGGTTCTTTTGGGACTACTCGGGCGGCTTCATGCTCTCCTGGGCGATCCATCATCTTGACACCGTTCATTGGATCACCGGAAAAACCGTTCCCCTTATGGCAATGTCAACGGGAGGAAAGTTTGTTCTGAAAGATAACAGAGAGACGCCTGACACCCAGGACGCCCTCATTGACTACGGCGACTATTATGTCCAGGCATCTATCTATCACACCAATGCCCGTCCGATTGAGGGATCGTGGTATGGGATCGCTTTCTACGGGACCAACGGAACAATGCTACTGACCCGCGAGGGTTTTCGGGTCTTTCCCGAGGGTGACCGTATGAAGCCGATAGAACAGGGCGAATCGCCTCAAGACCCACCTCACATGCGCAACTGGCTGGACTGCATTAAAACCCGGGAGAAACCGGTCGCTGACATCGAATTTGGTCACCTCTCCAATAATCCCCTTCATTTGGTAAATATCTCTTATCGCCTCAGGAGAGCCGTTCATTGGGACGGAGCCAGGGAATTAATCGTTCGCGACGAGGAAGCCAATCGGTATCTCTGCCGCACCTATCGCAAGCCGTGGGGTCGGTACGTGTACCGCTACCTCGCGCCCCAGCATAAAAGGTATTACAGAGAAACGGATTAGGGGCAAGGGATCAGGAACCTGAATCTGATTTAGAGGAACCGATCGCTGAGTCGGTTACTTTCTACGGTGGCGTCGCCAAGGTCGTGCCTTTCGTACCTTCCCGGTTGCCCTCGCCGGTCATAATTGGGTGGCGGAGGGACCGAAAATGAGATGGACACTTGGGGCGGGAGTCATCGGTCTGTTGACCAGTTTGGCTGTTCAAGCAGGACAGGAGGTGCCACAGATGGAAAGAAAAATCCGAACGGCTATCGTCACAGGTGGGCACGACTTTGAGCGAAAGGCTTTTTTCTCCGTTTTTGAAAGTTTCCCCGATGTGTCTTTTGAGGAGTTCCAGCATCCGGGGGCAGGCGACCTGTGGCTGGATAATCGGACCGATGACTGGGATGTCATCGTCCTGTATGACCTTTGGCAGGAGATCACGGACCGGCAAAAGGAAGGTTTTGTCAGCGCTCTGAAAGATAAGGGCAAGGGGCTGGTCGCCATTCATCACGCCATCGCCAACTATCAGAACTGGTCTGAATACACTGAAATCATCGGCGCCCGTTACTTTTTGGCGCCCGGAAAGGCACCGGACGGCACCGAGTATGGTCGCTCTCAGTGGCGCCACGATGTCCCGATGACGGTTCGGGTCGCTGATCCCGACCATCCGGTAACCAAAGGACTTCCCTCCTCCTTTGAGATCGTGGACGAGACCTACAAGGGTTTCTGGGTGAGCCCCAAAATCCACCTCCTTCTGACGACGGAGGAGCCTCTGAGTGAAAAGAGTTTATCCTGGGCAAAGGAATACGGCAAGGCACGGGTCGTCTACATTCAGTTGGGACACGGTCCGACTGCCTTTGCTAATCACCACTATCGGACCTTAGTCCACAATGCCATCCGTTGGGTCGCCAGGAGGTAGGGATTAGCACTCTTGCGCTTTGAGTGCTAAAATAATGGGGGGATGAGAAGAGAGAAAAAGAAACCGAGACGACGGAGGTGACGGTAGGATGGCGAAGAAGGAACTCCTATTTCGAGAGGAAGCCCGCCAGGCGCTGATGGAGGGCGCGCGGCTGGTGACAGAAGCGGTCGCCGTTACCTTGGGACCGAGGGGTCGCAATGTGATCAGTGAAAGGAAATGGGGCTCACCCCTGGTCACGAAAGACGGTGTAACGGTTGCGAAAGAGATTGAACTGGAAGACCGGGACCAGGATATGGGAGCCCAGCTCCTCAAAGAGGTTGCCAGCAAGACCAATGATGTCGCGGGCGACGGGACGACGACGGCTGCCGTCCTCGCCTACGCCATATTGAGAGAGAGCCTGAAATTGGTCGCTGCGGGGGCGAACCCGGTCCTTCTGAAAAAGGGGATAGACCGAGCCGTAGCGACGGCCGTCCAAAAGTTAAAGGAGATGAAGCGGGAGGTCCGCACTAAGGACGACACCCGTAATGTGGCTGCCATTGCTGGAAACGATGCCGAGATCGGCGAGATCGTCGCTGATGCGATGGAGAAGGTCGGCAAAGACGGGGTCATCACTGTGGAGGAGGGTAAGGGACGGCAGACAGAGGTCGATATCGTTGAGGGGATGGAGTTTGATCGGGGTTATTTAAGCCCCTACTTCATCACCGATCCGGAAAATATGGAGTGCGTTTTGGAAGAACCGTACATCCTTCTTTATGAGAAGAAGATCAGCAACGCCAGAGATCTGGTTCCTTTGATGGAACAAGTCGCTCGCCAAGGCAAGCCTCTTTTGGTGATCTGCGAGGAAGTGGAAGGAGAAGCCCTAGCGACCTTGGTCGTCAATAAGATGAGGGGGACGGTCCAATCCTGCGCCGTCAAGGCACCCGGCTACGGAGACCGAAGGAAAGCAATGATGCAGGACATCGCCATTCTAACGGCGGGTACCTTCATCACGGAAGATATGGGGATCAAACTGGAGAATGTTCGGCTGGATATGCTGGGCAGAGCCCGAAAAGTTGTCATCCGGAAAGAGGAGACAACCATTATTGAAGGGAGGGGGAGCAGGGAAGCGATCCAAGGTCGGATTGAGCAGATCAAAAAGGAGCTGGAAAAGACGACGAGCGACTACGACAGGGAGAAACTTCAAGAGCGACTGGCAAAACTTTCCGGCGGCGTCGCTGTCATTGAGGTCGGGGCAGCGACGGAGAGCGATATGAAGGAAAGGAAATATCGCTTTGAGGACGCCATCAACGCCGCAAAGGCAGCGGCGGAGGAGGGTGTCGTCCCAGGCGGGGGGGTCGCCCTATTGCGGTGCACCAGTGCTCTGAACGAACTGGCAAAGAGCCTGGGGGGCGACGAGCGGTTAGGTGTTCAAGTCGTGGAGAGGGCACTGGAGCAGCCCCTCCGCCAGATCGCTGAAAATGCCGGTTTGGACGGCTCCGTCGTTGTTGAAAAGGTCCGTAACCTGCCGACCGCCCACGGCTATGATGCCCTGAACGACCGTTATGGAGATATGTTTGAACTGGGTATCATAGACCCGGTCAAGGTCGTGCGGACGGCACTGGAGAACGCCGGGTCCATCGCCACGATGATCCTCACGACGGAAGCCGCCATCGTTGAAATTCCAGAGAAGAAGAAGGAAGCACCGCCCCATCCCCACGAGGAAGAAGAGTGGTAATGGGAGCGGGGTGTGGGGTGTGGGGTCCCTTTGCCCCCCACCCCCACCTTTCTCAACAATTCCTTCCCTTACTTCGCCTCTCGTCTGCTAAAGTCACCACGATCATCGGATCCATCGGGTAACACCCCATCGTTTCGCCATAGATAGCAAGCCCGCCTTTATAGACCGCGTTTTCGGGCACCTCGAATCTCAGTCTCAACTTCTTTTCTTTCAAAAGGCTGTTGACGATCGCAATCCCGACAGGGCTATTGGCTGATGCCTTTGCCTCCATAAGATAGCCGTAGGAGCCTCTCTCAACGCCCGACCAATGAGATAATACTCCACGGGCGTCAGCAGGATCGTCCGGCAGGTCCCACAAAGCCATCGGCACATCATTTATCAACACCATAACAGTCGTCGGAAATTTCTTGCCGTCCGTCTGAGGATAATCCTGGGGATTGACCCTGTGAGACCAATCTACTTTCCCCCTCTCTGCTTTCGCCGCGATCTCGCACCGGACGGCGATGCTCTCCACTTTGGTCACGTCAATCTCTTTTGGAAAATCCATCTCATAGGTTACGAAACCCGCTCCGGTTCCATAATGCTTTCCGTCTATCGGAATGTCTGGGTGGCTCTTGCCGCTGAAACGGGATTCGGTGTAAGAGGTCGGGCGGAACCGCAGGACGACCGACGGCCTTCCGTCCTCTCGGATCGCCTCAAAGGTAGGTAGACCGTCGGGGCTGCGGATCCACCATTGGGTGTAATTGATGTGGGCGATCTGACCGGTTCTATCGGACAGGGAGGCGACCAGAGTAAGAAGGCCGGGTTCATCAGGCAATTGGCCCCGGATTTCACCGATCCTATGGACTCGGAACGGACGAACCGTCGGGATTTTCCGGGAACCTTCTCCCTGATTTCTAAAACGACCGAACCGATCAAGAAACCGCCATTGCCACCGAAGCGTCAGCGGTGACCGCAGGGTTCCGCTGGAGTAGCGGAACAGGACCGGGACGACGATTTCGGGTGACGCCTGTTGCGCTTCGAGCGTGATCTTCTTGATAGAAGGGACATCTAACACCAAAAAATCCGGCCCGAAAAGGTCCCGCACACCCATCCCGGGAGCCCAAAAGTCAAAGCCACACTCTTTCTCGGAACGATCATAGTTATAAACCCCATTGTGCTCCCACTCAATATCCGTCAGTTCCGTATATGTAAAGCCGATGAGTCGGTCGCAAGAAGAGAGGGCATTGATCAGTTGAAGGACCCCCCAAGACCAATCGCCATCGCCGTCACCAGCTGCGACATAGCCAAATTCGTTGTTGACGAATGGTTCGCCCCGGGAACGCCTTTCAGCGATGAAATTCCAATCGCTGTTGGGATAAATCCGATTATCGTTAATATCCTTGACCCACAACCGAAACCCGTCGACGTCCCGACCGTACCAATGAAAGGAGTTCAGATCGGTGATTAGATGCGCCCAACCTGTATTGTCTTGCACCAGGCGCGTCGGATCCCAGTTGCGAACCTTATGAAACATCTCCTCCACCCAGTCAACCCGGTGGGCTTTGTCCCCATCGCGAATCGACCCTATGCCCCATTCCTCATTAAAGATCGTCCAGCAAAAAATAGACGGATGGTTGAAGTCCCTCGCAATGGCGTCATAAACGGTCTTTTCAAAAAGAGCGCGCGCCCGGCTGGTAGGTGCGTAAAAACTGGGGAAGTCATATTGAATCAACATACCGAGGCGGTCCGCCCAATAAATTTTCCTCGGCTCGTCAATCTTGATGTGGATCCGGAGCATATTAAAACCCGCCGACCGGGCTTTTTCAACGTCTTCCCTCAGAAACTCATCAGACGGTGAAGTATAAATCCCCCACGGATTGAACGATTGGTCCAAGGCACCCCTGAGGAAGAGGGGACGACCATTGAGAAGGAGGATCCCTTTTTGACGATCGCTGTCCAGGGCCCACCGAATGTCTCTGATCCCAAAATAAGTCTCTACAGTGTCAAGAACAGGACCTCGGGACGATCCTTTCCGAAGAATCAGACGGACCGGGTAAAGACGAGGCGATTCAGGGGACCAGAACTGGGGGTCTGGGACCCGCCAGCGAACCGTGACGGTCCTATGGTCCGGGTCTATCGGACAAGAGACCGGTTGAAACTTTCTATCGGACGACTGAATCGTCAGGTGGAGGCGATCCTTTGTCGCACCGATCCGACGGATAAAAATGGTGGCTTGAATGTTTCCCGACGGAACCCCTTTCTCGTCCGCCTGGCAAAAGACCTGCCACCTCTCAATGACCCCATCCCCGGTCGCCTCCATCCACACCGTTTGCCAGATTCCGCTGGCGGATGTGTACCACCACTCAACTTGCTTTCCTATCGGAGTCTCTTTGTCCGTATGGTCTTCCGCTCTGACAACTAATAAATTCGCAGATTCAAAAGAGATGTAATCGGTTACTTCAAAACGAAACTCCGAATAGCCTCCCACGTGATCCCCGACCAAATGCCCGTTGACCCATACGGAAGCCTTCCAATCTACGGCACCGAAACAGAGCCAGATCCGTTTACCCCTCCAATCCTTCGGAAGTTCAAAAAATCTCTGATACCACCCGATGGTCTGTTTTGTTTTGACTCCTACACCACTGAGAGGGCTTTCCCACGGAAAAGGGACCAGTATTTTTGACGGGGATTCCTGAAAAGAGGCGTACCACTTCTCCCTTATCCCGCGGTCACCCTCATCGAAGGAAAAGGACCACACACCGTTCAGACACACCCAAGAGGAACGAAACCAATCGGGTCTCGGATGCTCATTCTTAGGAATTCCGTTGGGAAACATGCTGATGAACCAGCCCAATCCGGTCATCATTTCCGCCAATACCATTTTTTCCCTCCTACTCTATCACTACCACTTCATTCGTCGGATAAAAGAAGTGGATAATTAACAGGATGAAAAGGACACAAGTATTGCCTAGAATCAAACCCATAGCGAAGGGACGGATGACTTGCCAACTGCGAATCCCTCCAAGCCGAAGGACCAGTGACTTAAGCAGCCAGCCCAGAAAGATGCTGAACATGTATCGCTCAGCTGCCCATTGGTACGTTCCGATCACCGCTGCATAACCCATGGGATGGAACGGCCACCAGAAGAACTGCCAGCGCAGCCACGAGAGACCAGCCGTAACGGCGGCTCCGGCGATCAGCGAAAGGTAATCGCCGCTTTTGATTTTGTAATCTTGTGTGAGGTAACTCCTCAGGCTCTCGGCCATACCTTGGGGGTAGCCCCTCATCCACCACCCCATTTTGGGGACCGATGTCGCGTAAAGAACATGGAGAGCGGTCGGATGGCATGTCAAAATGGAGGCTAACACGGAAGTTATTAGAAGGAAGTAGCAATGTTTAGCGCTCAAACTTTCGTCTTGAGCAATCTTGAATCCTTGCAAAGCCTGTGGCAAGACACACGTTGCGGAATCTGTCAGTTTGGAACCGATCATATGAAGCGCGACAATGTTTTTTTGACCGATCGGATCTCTGCCGAAAAGACTTAAAAGTAAATACTCATTGTTTGGTAGCCAGTAGACGAAGAGACCGGCTTCCGCCACCATACGGGCGAGAAGGATGCGCCAAATAAAGTGAAGGAGAAAGAGGAGAACCGACCACCTAAGGGATAAACCGGCAGATGACGACCAAAGGAGAAGTCCGATCACACAAATAAAGAAGAAGTAAAGAGAGGAGCGAAGGGACCGTCGGTCGCTATCGGTGAGGGTCTCGGTGCGTCCCCTTTGCGGGAGCAGAACGGACTTTAAATATTCTCTCGCTACGTAAGTATGAAAGAGGCTGAGGGCGATGAACCCCCCTATCGTTTGATTTTCCAGAGGTCTCACATGCTCAGACAGACCCAAAGCCGATCGGAAGACCATTATTATTCGTCTGACGGCGTAGAAAAACCAGAAACTAAATCCCACGTCGGTATTGATCAGGTAGGCGAAGCCGGTCATGTCAAAGTAAATGTTAAAGGGCACAAAGTTAAGTTGGTCCCAGGGACGATTTAGAAAAAGGACACCCCAGTTTTTGTATAAGTCAATCGTCGGCAAATAAGGAAAATAAATGTGAACCGCTCTAAGGGTGTAGATAAAGGTCGGGATGGAAAAGCCGAGCCACATAAGGGGGCTTTTAAGCAGCCGCCCGACCGATTGATCGTCTGCCACCTCTCTGGGTACTTGACAAAGAGGAAAGGTGAGTCTTTCCCGCGTCGCCCATTGGGGTCTGAGAACGTAGGCGACGGCAATTTTTCCGAAGAAAAGGGCACAGTAGAATAGGGTCCAAAAAATGAGCGGTACGACCCACGGTTGCCAAGGTATCTTTGCCTCAGGCGGTGTGCCTTCAATGACCCACATAATCACACCGTCTCGGGGGTCCTTTGACGGGACCATCCAGTCGGGTATCAAGGGGAGCCAGTCCAAGTCAGGATTTTGGATGAGTGACGGAAGGTTCCTGGGATTGGAATAGTAAATGGGGGCGATCAGTCCGAGGTAAAGATAATCGGCATATTGTTGACCGGGGATCCCTGTCATTACGAGGACGGCGACGTAAAGGAAAAGGAGTTCCGATCGGGACAGGAGAGGCTGCCCGCCAAGTCGCCGCCACACTAAATTGACGACAGAAAGGATCAGAAGAGGGAAAAGGGCACATCGGGGAAGGTGACCGGTGCCGATCAGATCGTACCTCAAAAAGGCAGAGAAGCAGCCAGCAACCGTAATGGCAACGACGAGTACAAAAGAGATGATGAGAATGCGGACAGTCGGGGCGATTTCCCTTTCAATTTTTTCCCTGGGTCGTACGATCGTCTGCAGTGTCATCCGTGCCCTTTCATCCATCTGTCAGGCTTTTTTCAAAAACGAAATGCCTGCGATACACCGGCACGTATAAGGACGATTTCGATGAAGGCAGCTTTACCCAGGTTATATGACGGCTCGTCAAAGGGAAACCGTTTAGCTAATCTTTCCTTGATCATCGCATATTGCTCCGCCAAAGCGACATGGGAACGCAGATAGTCCCTAAAAGCGATGAACGGTTTCCAAAGGGAATACCTTCCATCGCATAGAATTGCTTGATATCCGATACGACCGTTCCCTCTCTTTCTCAGCCAACAGACTCTGCCGTCCCCTTCGTGCCATCGTTCGTATCCCTCCCCTTCCAGTCGGTTAACAGCCTCAGCTGTACGGGATGCTGTGACGATCAGGATGTCCACGATCGGTCGGCTGACGGTATAGGGAATAGCGGTGGACCCGATATGTTCGACAGACTGGACAACAGATCCGAGCCGCGTAAGGATTCGTTCCCGTTCTTTAAGAAAGGCACGGTGCCATCTTTCATTGAAACCTTGCAAGCGGACAGCGTCGGCTATGAGGATGGCATAGGGACTATTAGGGACGAATCCCATTCGTTTCTGAAGCCATAAGAACGATGCGTCGGTCAACGGTCCGACAAAAGCAACAGTTTTAAAACCCGAATCTCTCGCCCATTGCAACGCTCGGTGGATCAGGCAACTGCCAATTCCGCGACCTTGAAAGGTCTGACGCACCCCGACTCCGGTGATCAGCGCCCTGTCGGGGTTCCACGGATCCTTTTCAATCCGGAGGAGACCGACCGGCTTGCCTCGCCATCTCGCCAGGAAGTATCGCGGATGGGAACCGGATAGATTACATAGTTCCTTGATCAAGGTTCCGAGGGACCGTTCGGGAAAGGAGACACCCTGTTTGGCGAGGATTGTCTGCAATTTGAACACTTCCGTAACCCACCGAAAAGACCGAACCCGCTCCTCCTCCAGACTGTTGACAGTCAGACCGGGCGACGGTCGCGGGCGAAAGGAGATGAGCGGGTCAAAGTCACCGAGGCTCTGTTGTAGGTAATGGATCAACTGCCTGACAGGCTGAAACCCTCTTTCTAAAAAGAATCGGTGATCTTCGGTTTCGGCTGCGACGGGAATGCGCACGAAAGGGGCTTTGACGGAAAGGAGTCGGTCCTGGACAGCGTCGTAGAGAGCGGAGGCAGTCCGGGTGCGACTGCCGTCGCTCCTCAGAGACCAGATCAGCCACCAACCGCAGCAGATGCACGCAACACCTTGGATTTCGCCCGTTGAGTCCACCGCCGTTAGCGGTGGCGCCGGGTTGTTGGTATCGATGGGGTGGACGTAGAGAGCCACCAGGTGCGATATGGGTGAAAAGACGGAATGGAGACGACTTTGCTTTTCTTCGGGATCAACCTCTTGCACTTGGACGGTTTCCAATTGCCGGATCTTTTGCTGGCTTTTCTGATCGGTCACCATCTCACCCGAAGTTCGCGAGCGGCTTTCGCTTCGTCCAAGCGGCCGACGGGCGTGGTGTGGGGAGCGGACCGGACCCGATCGGGATTTTCCCGGACCTCGTCTACGATTCGGGCGAGGGCATCGGCAAAAGCGTCCAAAGTTTCCTTCCGCTCCGTCTCCGTCGGCTCTACCATCATTCCTTCCTCAACGGTGATGGGGAAGTAAACGGTCGGAGCGTAAAAGCCATAGTCCAACAATCTTTTGGCAATGTCCCAGGTCCGAACGCCAGTATTTTTTTTGAACTCCCTTAGGGTCAGGACGAACTCATGTTTGCACAGACCGGGGAAGGCGACGGGGAAGAGGCGGGACAGTCGCGCCATCAAATAGTTGCCACTCAAAACCGCGTCTTCGGAAACCCGGGTCAGTCCCGAGCGACCCAAAGAGAGGATGTAAGCGTAGGCGCGAACCAGGACGAGAACATTGCCGTAGAAAGAATGAACCTTACCGACGGAACGGGGGCGATCGTAGGAGAGGGTGAGTTTCCCGTTCTCTTCCACGATGACAGGGATTGGAAGGAAGGGCTCCAAAAAGGCTTTGACAGCGACAGGTCCCGCACCGGGTCCGCCACCGCCATGAGGGGTGCTGAAGGTCTTGTGGAGATTGAAATGCATGATGTCGCACCCCATTTCGCCGGGCTTGGCTTTTCCCATGATGGCATTCAGATTGGCGCCGTCGTAATAGAGAAGGGCACCTGCCGAATGGGTCAGGTCTGCAACTTGCTCTATCTGCCTTTCAAATTTCCCGAGGGTATTTGGGTTGGTTACCATCACGGCGGCGGGGAGACTTCCGCTGGCATCCGGCTCTAAGGCTCTTTTGAGGGCTTCAATGTTAATGCATCCGTCCGGTCCGCTGGCTACGGACTGGACCCGGAACCCGCAACGGGATGCTGATGCGGGGTTGGTCCCGTGGGCCGAGTCGGGAACCAGAATCCGATGGCGCCGCCGTTCTTCGCCTCTCTCCCGATGCCACGCTCGGACGATCAGTAATCCGATGAACTCCCCTTGAGCGCCGGCAGCCCCTTGCAACGTGCAGGCGTCCATCCCGCCGATGGCGCACAGCATCCTCTCCAGTTCCTTCATTAACTTCAGGATTCCAGGGACCGTTTCATCAGGCTGGAGGGGATGGAGGTCCTTAAAACCCGAGAGATTGGCAACCAGTTCGTTAACTTTCGGATTGTGCTTCATTGTGCAGGAACCAAGGGGGTAAAAGTGGGTGTCTACGCTGTAGTTTTTCTGAGAGAGGCGGACGAAATGGCGGATGACAGTCGGTTGGTCCAGTTCGGGAAGGTCTGGGGGGACATCCGCCAGTTGTTCCGGTCCGAGCACGTCCCCAAGGTCTGGCGTCGGCACATCGGGCTCAGGAAGCAAAACGCCCGTCCGACCCTGTCGGCTTAACTCAATCAGCAGGGGCTCCGTTTCCCATCGCCTCCTCTCCGCCGACTGTTTAAAAAAAATGTGACGCAGACAGGGGCGTTCGGTCGGTTTTTCCCTTACAGACTCATCACCAACGGACGCAAAATAAACGATGTCAGCTTCAGATAGGAGGTGACGGACTGTGCCTTACGACAAGTTGACTCCACCGGAGGAAGGGGAACCGATTCGGGTGGAGGACGGTCGCCTAAAGGTCCCGGACCGTCCGATCATAGCGTGGATAGAAGGTGACGGGACGGGAAAGGACATTTGGAGGGCGGCGCGACCCGTTTTAGACACGGCTGTGGAACTGGCGTATGACGGCACCCGTCGCATCGTATGGTTTGAGATTTTTGCCGGGGAGAAAGCAATGGGAATTTACAACGAACTGCTCCCGAAGGACACATTTCAGGCGATTGAAGATTTTGTCGTTGCCATCAAAGGACCTCTTACGACGCCCATCGGCGCCGGTTATCGCTCGTTGAACGTGACCCTGAGACAGGAACTGGACCTGTACGCATGCGTGCGACCGATCAAATGGATAGAGGGGACCCCTTGCCCGGTAAAGCATCCCGAGAAGCTGAACGTTACCGTCTTCCGAGAAGCGACAGAGGATGTCTACGCAGGGATTGAGTGGGAGATGGGTAGCACGGAAGCCCAAAAAGCCCTACGGTGGCTCAGAGATCAGATGGGCATCATTTTGGGGGAGGACTGCGCCATCGGAGTCAAACCGATAAGCCGTTACGCCAGCAAGCGCCTCGTTCGCAAGGCGATCGGCTACGCCGTCGAGCACGGCATCCCCTCGGTCACCCTCATGCACAAGGGCAACATTATGAAGTTCACCGAGGGCGCTTTTAACCGATGGGGCTATGAAGTTGCCACTGAGGAGTTCCGAGACTACGTCGTTACCGAACAGGAAGTTACGGAGAGATATGGTGGCAAGGTTCCTCAAGGTCGGGTGCTGATCAAGGACCGCCTCGCCGACAATATGTTTCAGCAAATTCTGACGCGACCTGATGAATATCATATCATAGCCACGATGAACCTGAACGGGGACTATATTTCGGACGCACTAGCTGCCCAGGTCGGAGGTCTGGGAATGGCGCCGGGAGCCAATATGGGCGACTTCGTCGCCCTCTTTGAAGCGACCCACGGGTCGGCGCCTAAGTATGCCGGCAAGGATGTGGTCAACCCGACCTCCCTTATCCTTTCAGGTGTTATGATGCTCCGTTACATCGGATGGAAGCAAGCCGGAGACTTGATCGAGAAGGCGATCAGCAGGACGATTCTCCAAAACAGAGTGACCTACGACCTGGCTCGGCAGATGGGAGTGGAGCCGATTAAGTGCTCCGAATTTGGGCAGGCAATTTGTGAGAACATGCGGGCTCCCGTCCCTGCCGGACCGGCTCCATAAGCAGGAGGAACGAATTTTTGGGTCTTCGCCCTAAACCGGCAGCGGTCGCTTGAACGGACGGGATGGGTGTCTTACGGGTCGGGACGGCCGGTTATAAATACGGAGATTGGGTCGGCAGGGTTTATCCCTTTGACCTCCCCGAACGGGACTTCCTGTCCTACTACGCCACCAAATTTGACTGCGTTGAAGTCAATGCGAGTTTTTACGCTCTCCTATCTCTGTATACCTACCGGCAAATGGTTCGCAAGACGCCACAGGACTTTGAGTTCGTTATCAAAGCGTACCGAGGTCTCACCCACGAAATTGATAATCCGACAGAAACAGCCCAGTCCTTTAGGGACTCCCTCAAGCCGGTCATAGAGTCCGGCAAACTGGGATGTTGCCTTCTCCAGTTCCCGCAAAGGTGCCACAGAACAAGGGAGAACATCGGCTATCTTGAAGACTTGGTCGGCTGGCTCCAGCCCTTGCCGCTGGTCATTGAATTTCGCCATCGGTCGTGGGTGAACCCCGAAGTTTTTGAACTCCTTAAGCAGTGGGGTGTCGGATTCGTCAGCGTGGACGAGCCCCGTCTCCCCGGTCTTATGCCGCCCGTCATCGTTCCGACGCCGATCAGTTATGTTCGTTTCCACGGAAGGAATGCGCAAAAGTGGCACCATCACGACCACCCATATGAGCGGTATGACTATCTTTACTCGGAAGAGGAGTTAAAGGAGTGGGTTCCGAAGATTCGTCAATTGGTCGTTGGGTCAGAAAAATGTTATGTCATTTTCAATAATCACTACGAGGGAAAAAGCGTTATTAATGCGGAAATGCTAAAGGAAATGTGCCGCCGCCTCTGGACCGATCAGAACTGAACCGGATTACCAGCCGGCGGACGATGGGTGGCGTAGGTCTCAAACAGGGTGGGAACGCCGGGGTATGTCTTTGCTGCATCGGACGACTGTCTCTATCGGTCATCCGTTGGGAGCTGAGCCAACGGTTTGATCATTCTAGGCTTTAGCAGCAGAACCACCTAACCATCCAGTTGACAACATTAGCAGTTTTGATAAGCAACAGCATTCCCAAGATTTTCAGCAGAGTTTCGCGAACCCGATCGTAGTGACTGCCCGCCCAGTAGATCTTTCCGCAACTTTCACAGCGATGAAATTCACAATGGTGGGAGAAAACGAAGAAGGGAACCCGGTAGCGGACGTCCTCTCGCGGGACAGGGATCAACAGACCGTTGCAAAGGGGGCAGCGGGTGAGGCGACGCCTTTCCGGGTCCAGTTGAAAGGTGGCGACCACCTGACGCAACTGGTCCGCCCATCGGTCGCTTTCAATCAGAAGGAAACCGGTGTTCTTGAGCCGGCGCTTCCACCGTTCAATTAACCCTCTGTCCTTGGTAAGAAGAACCCGATTGTGAGAGATCGCCAGTCGGACGAGGCCCTCGTCGTCCCTTTGGGGGTCGTAAAGGACATCGTATCCGAGGATCCGAAGCCATCGGGTCAGTTTTCCGAGCATCACGTCAGCGACAAATTTAGGATCGGTCTCGCATCCTTCGTCCATATTCCCATGCACCTAAAGCCGTCTCTGCCCTTGCGTCTGATGAGAGGGAAGGGAGGTCGGCTCGGGGAAAAACATCGGTGGAGAGATCCGGTTGGACCCATCCCCTCTTGAGTCGCAGGGCTGCCACACAAGCGATCATCGCCGCATTGTCCGTGCACAAGTGCAAGGGAGGGAGGAGAAGGCGCGCCCGAAGAGAGTCCGCTACCTGATCCAATCGGCGTCTCAAGACCTTGTTGGCGGCGACGCCACCGACGACGATCAGGGCGCGCGCCTCTCTCGCTCTCCCGGCAGCCTCTAAGGGGCGGGTCAGCATATCGACGATGGCAGCCTGGTAACTGGCACATATGTCAGCAAGAGAAGGGTTGTCCTTCCGTTCTACCTTCCGCTCCCAGCCCTTCAAATAGCGGTAGAGGGAGGTCTTGAGACCGGAAAAAGAGAAGTTGAAGGGATGGTCGAGTTCCGCCCTGGGGAAGGCGAGGGCTGTCTCGTCGCCGCCTTGCGCCATTTTCTCTATAGCCGGACCGCCTGGAAATCCGAGCCCCAGAGCCCGAGCACCTTTGTCAAAGGCTTCACCAGCAGCATCGTCCAGCGTGCGGCCCAGAACCTCGTAGCGCCCCAGGTCGTCAACCCAAACCAATTCGGTGTGACCGCCGGTGACGATCAAGGCGAGATAAGGAGGAGTAAACTTGGGCGCTTCTTTCCCGCCTTCCTTTAAGAAAGGAGAAAACAGGTGACCTTCCAGATGGTGAACGGTGATCAGGGGCAGCCCCAGGGATAGGGCCAGCCCCTTAGCGAATCCGATGCCGACCAGAAGGGATCCGATGAGTCCCGGTCCGAACGTGACGGCAACGGCATCCAGGTCAGACCACCGAACCCCCGCCTCTTTTATCGCTTTACTTACAACCCACTGGATAAACTCCATCTGTTTGCGGGACGCCAGTTCTGGTACGACGCCACCAAAAGCCTCGTGAAAGGAAACCTGGGACAAGACCACATTGGAAAGAATTTCGGAACCGTCCCGGACGACCGCGCTCGCCGTTTCGTCGCACGATGTCTCTATGCCCAGAATCGTCATTTTTACCCCTTTTGATCACCGATCAGGCAGAACCGCTTTATAAGGCGCCCAATCAAGCGGGCGCGACCGGCTCCCTGCGCTGAGCGAATCGGCTCCAGGAGCGGGAACGGATGAACTTCACGAGAGGTAGGGCATATTCGGCTCTTGAAAAGGGAGGGATCAGAAAGACACCAGGAAGTTGCTCCAGCGCAACTTCCGTCAACTCGCGAGCAATCGCCAAACCTTCGTCCCTCTGCTTTTCAGGCGGCACCTTTCTGATCCGATCCAAAAGGGACTCGTCCATCTTGACGCCCGGGACGGTCCTCCAGAAAGCGGCGTTGCGCTCGCTTATGAGGATTCCGATTCCGGGGAAAATGGGGATGCCGACCTCTTCCATAACAGACCGGCAGATCCGGATCCGATCGGGATCAAAGATCGCCTGGGTCAAAACGAACTGGGCTCCCTTCTCTATCTTCCTTTTCAGCCGCTTGACCTCTGCCTTTATGTTGAGAACGTTGGGATTGAAGCCCGCACCGATTAAGAACCGCGTCCTCCTTTGCAGGGGTGCGTCCACCCAGTTGCGCCCTTCATTCATCTTGGAGATCAGCTCCATTATCTGAAAACTGTTGAGATCGTAAACGCTGGTGGCGCCCAGGTCGGGCGCCAGTCGGGCGGGATCGCCCGTCACAGCCAAAATGGCGGGAACGCCCAAGACAGCCATTCCCATCAGCAGGGACTGAGCACCGATGAGGTTATGATCCCGACCGGCGAAGTGGCAGATGGTCGGGATCCCGACTTCCTCTTGAACTAAGTAAGCCATCACCATGTTGCTCATTCGGACCGAGGCGAGAGAATTGTCACCTATGCTGATGGCATCGGTACCTGCCTCTTTCATTTTTCGGGCACCTTCTATGATCGGATGATAGTCAAGGTGGCGGGGCGGGTCCAGTTCGACGATGACGATCGGTTCCTTCCAAAGCGGATCTAGAAAATTGGGGACCCGGGAGACCAGGGGGGGAGGTCCTTCCCGAAGGACGGCCTCTTTGATAACGCGCCTCTTAACTACCGTTCGCCCCTGGATAACTTCCGAGAGAGCACGGATATGGTCGGGTGTGGTGCCGCAACAGCCGCCGATGAGCGCCGCCCCTGCCTGGGCTAACTCCATGCCGATTCTAGCGAATCCTTCGTCGTCGCCCAGATAGACAAACCGACCGTCCACATATTGGGCATAGCCAATGTTGGGGAAGACGGATAGAGGTTTCTCGGTCAAGGATGCTAATCTTCTGATGAGTTCCAGATTCCGTTCCGGCGACACGCCACAGTTGGTCCCAATGATATCTACCCTTAGGGGACTCCATTCGGTGACGCAACGGTCTGCTCTGCCCTCTGCCCCTCTCGTTCCGGCGTCCAGAGCGGCGATCTGGGCGATAACGGGCAGATCGGTCAAACTTTTGGCGAGCCGGATCAACCCGGTCAATTCCTGAATCTCCAGGAACGTCTCAAAGATGAGAAGATCCACCCCCGCTTCGGTCAGGGCGAGGATGAGCCTCCGGTAACCGTCCTCTTTCTCTTCATCGGGGACTTCCAGGCGATCTTTCAGTCGGCCGACCGGTCCGATGGAACCCGCGATCCAGACCTGGTCCGACAGACCCGCCTCAGAGACGACAGCCTTAGCGACAGCCACAGCGGACCGGACCAGCGCCTCCGCCCGATCCTCCAGCCCCATCGGCTCCAGCCGCAGGGGATGCAGCCCGAATGTGTTCGTCGTCAGGACTCTTGCCCCCGCCATCAGGTAATCGCGGTGAATCCCAGCCACCAGGTCGGGAGCGTCCCAACATGCCAGTTCCACCGGGCGATTCCTCGGATAGCCCCGCCGCCACAGTTCCGTCCCCATGGCACCGTCGCCGACGACGACTCGTTCCGAAAGGATATCTAAAAGCCTCGAGCCTTTGCTGGAACTCATCTAATCTCCCAACCTCTTTGCTTTCCCCCAAATATCTGGAAATTCCTTTCAAGTTTCCCCCCTTTTTGACAAAATGTCAACAGCCAAGGGTACGGCTGAAGGCAAAGAAGTTCGGTGGCAAACTGATACGATATTCAGGAGGGCACTCAATGGAGAAGGAATCGCTCAGGACGTTCCCGGATGAAAGGGGTTGGTTTGGTCCCTTTGGGGGGCGCTTTGTCCCGGAAACCTTGATGCATCCTCTAAGGGAGCTGAGTGACGCCTTTGAACAAGCGTGGACGGACCCTGATTTCCAACGAGAGTTTCGGAGCCTACTGAGCGACTATGTGGGACGCCCGACCCCCTTATATTCAGCTCAGAGGCTGTCGGAGCGACTCCAGGTCCCTGTCTATCTGAAGCGTGAGGATTTGGCTCATACCGGCGCCCACAAGATCAACAATACGGTCGGTCAAGGGTTGCTGGCGAGACGGATGGGGAAGAAGAGGGTCATTGCTGAGACCGGTGCCGGTCAGCACGGCGTCGCGACGGCTACCGCTGCTGCCCTCCTCGGTCTTGAATGTGTCATCTATATGGGCGCCGTTGATATGGAGAGACAGCAACTCAACGTGCACCGCATGATCCTCTTGGGTGCAGAAGTCCGACCCGTCCACACGGGAAGTAAGACGCTAAAGGATGCCATCAATGAAGCGCTCAGGGATTGGGTGACCAATGTGGAGACGACTCATTATATCTTAGGATCGGTCGCCGGTCCCCATCCCTACCCAAAGATGGTCCGTTCCTTTCAATCGGTGATCGGGAAGGAAACGAAGGAGCAGATTAGGGAGAAGGAGGGTCGGCTACCGACCCACATCATCGCCTGCGTAGGCGGTGGCAGTAACGCCATCGGCATCTTTTGGGCTTTTCTCGATGATCCTCAGGTGTGCCTGATCGGGGTCGAAGGCGGTGGGAAAGGACTGGTCTCGGGCTGGCACGCCGCAACCCTGGCGAGAGGTTCGGTTGGTATCCTCCACGGAGCCCGAACCTTCGTTCTGCAAGACGCCGACGGGCAAATTCAGACTACCCACAGCATCAGCGCCGGACTGGACTACCCCGGGGTCGGTCCCGAGCATTCCTTTCTAAAAGAAATCGGGCGGGTCCAATATGTGACGGTAACGGACGACCAGGCTCTGAACGCCTTTAAAATCTTGGCGGCGACAGAGGGGATTCTCCCTGCCTTGGAGCCGGCCCACGCCCTCGCCTACCTTTTTGAAGTGGCTCCGAACCTGCCTCCCGATTCGCTGGTCATTGTCAATCTATCGGGACGCGGCGATAAAGATGTTTCCATCGTCCGGAACCATCTGGCGCCAACCGAAGGAAAGCCCGACCCGTAATGGACCGGTTAGAAAGGATGAGAGAACGCCTGCGCCGGCAAACGGAGAAAGGACTCATTCTGTATCTCACGGCGGGTTTTCCCAACTGGCAAATTTTCCCGGCGATTTTAGAACGGCTACCGCAATGGGGCTGCGATGGGGTAGAAGTGGGCATTCCTTTTTCCGACCCCATCGCTGACGGTCCCATTATCCAGCAAGCGATGGACATCTCCCTTCGTCACGGTACATCGGTGCGGCAGGTCTTAGAACTGTTGGGGTCACTCAAAGACCGCCTCCCGATTCCGATCGTTCTGATGACTTACCTGAACCCGATCCATCGGTTCGGACTTGACAGGTTCGCACGAGAGTGCTGTCAAGCCGGTGTGGACGGCGTTCTGATCACCGATCTCCCTGCCGATGAAGCCGATGACTGGATCGCCATCGCAAGGTCCCACGACCTTGCCACCATCTTTCTTCTGGCTCCGACGAGCACGGACGACAGAATCCGGATCGTTTCCGAGAGGGCAAGCGGATTCATCTATTGCGTCTCCCGGAAAGGTGTGACGGGCGTAAGAGAGACCCTTCCGTCAGACCTGCCCGATCTCGTCCGGCGAATCCGGCGCTGGACCGATAAGCCGCTTTTCGTTGGGTTCGGCATCAGCAAGCCAGACCATGTTCGTTCCGTCGCTTCTTTCCGGGAAGTAGATGGCGTTGTTGTCGGTAGCGCCTTTATCCGCCTCGTCAGCACGGCTTTCGCGAGGGGTGAGATGATCGGTTGGCAGGAGACGGAGCAGTTCGTCCGCACGATCAAGGCTGCAACGAGAGGATAGCCTTCAGGTCGGGTGGTGATGAGGTGAGGTATGCTGTCGTCGCGGTCGGTTTCTTCGGGTTGTTTCATCGGATCTGTAGCGGGGCGGTTTTGCCAGATGGAGAGGGCTCGCACGGACAGCGATGGCGATGGGGACTTTCCAGTGAGAGACTCGTCTTTCGCTATCTCTCGGTCCCTGTTGTCACCCTGACACCGCCAGACGGCTTTTTCTTTGTCGACGAGACCAAATCAGGAAATCTTTTGAACGTCCGCCTTGCCGGCACAGAGGGATATGGAACCTGGACCATCGGCTGGACAGATAAGAGACTGAATGTTTACGCTCGCCATGTTTTCAACAGCCCGATCCTTGGTGCGACATCTTGGCTATGGATCGGGCTCCCCGCTAACCTGTTTCAGGGTGCCCTTTCGCTACCGACGGTCTCCCACTGGCAGGGGGAGACCTGCTTCGGAAGGATCCGCTTGTTTGTGGAAGGACTTTCTGCCCAGTGCCGTTGGCGCAAATTAGGCTCCTGGCTCTTTTCAGAACTGTTCTTTCCGTCAGGCATTAGGGAGGTAACGGGACATTTTTCGTTGGAACTGCCGGAGAGATGGCTGGAGGTCGCAACCGCCTCGGGACCAGCGATCATCAGGAGCCTGGATATTGCTGTCGGTGATCCGTGGGGTCGCCCATTAGTTCCAGCGCCCAAATGGATCCGCACAGACGGCGACCCGTTCCGGCTGGGTAGAGAAGTCTCAATTTACTATTTGGGCGATGGATTCCAAAAGATCGGGGAAAATCTGGCGCAGTACCTGACGGCGCAATGGGGTAGGGACGTGAGGATATTATACGGGGTCAAACACCCCAGCGACAGGGGTATTATGATCGGTCCCAAAGATCATCCCCGGGTATCGGCAGCATACCCCTCTTTAGCGGATGCCGCTGGTCGCCTGCCGCCACAAGGGTTCTACCTGCAATCTGATCCTAATGGTATCTACCTTCTCGCCTCGGATCCGAAAGGAGCATCGTACGGTGTCCGTTGCCTCGAACAACTCTTCAGTGTAACGAATGAGGGTGGGCTAATCGTTCCCGGTGTCAAGATACGGGACTGGCCCGATTTAACGTTTCGGGGAATTCACATCGTCGTTGACGACTATTCACCGCACCTTCACGGTCGGTTGTTAACGAGGGTCCTTTACCGATTGAGATACAACGCTGTCGTTGTCCAGGTGGACCATTTGGAATGGAAAAGCCAGCCGGACCTTAAAATGCCCTGGTCGCTGCCCCAGGCCGAAGCCGTCGGCCTCTTCCGCTTGGCGGAGAATCTTGGTTTTGAGGTCATTCCCCTTCTTCCGACCCTCAGCCATTGCGAGTATCTGTTCGGAAGCAACAGGAATCAAGTTCCAAGAGTCAACAGGCAGATAGCCGAAGAACCGACCAGTTCCTACCTTTACTGCCCGTCACGCGACCAAACCTACCAAGTCGTCTTTTCCCTCCTGTCAGAACTGCTGTCCATTTGGTCCTTTCGGAGAGTGCACATCGGACACGATGAAGTGACCCGATTCGGGACTTTTGGGACCTGCCGTCTGTGCCGGCAGACGGCTCCCCGTATTCTGTTTGCCAACGATGTGATCAGGCTGTATCAATTTTGGAAGGAAAAAGGGAAGGAAGTGATGATGTGGGGTGACATGTTATTGCTTCCGGAGGAAGCGCCCGATAGCGCTCATGGCGGACCGCCAGAAAATGTGTATTTAGCGAGAGCATTGATTCCGAAGGACATTACCATATTTGACTGGCATTACCAACCGGCTCAACAATATCCAAGCCTTTTCGTCTTCAAGAGGGTCGGTTTCCCTGTCATCGGTTCCTCTTGGAGAAACCGGCTGAACATCTTAGGGCTGTCAAGGGCCTGCAGGGACAGCGGAGCCCTCGGGATGTGTCAGACGACTTGGACCGGCTTTGGTTCCAATCGTTCCGCTCTGTCGGACCATCCCGACCAGATGGCGGCCTATGTGGCTGCGGGGCAGGCGATGTGGGATTCCTCTTTCAGAATCGCCAGTTCGTCTCCCTCCCATTGGGACCTTTTTGACAAGATGCTATCTTGGCCGACCCGACCGGCATTAAGCGGATCGGTTTTGGACCTGACCGACTGCGCTACCTTGACCTTAAGGGCGCTGCTGCGGTTGCCCTCCTTGCGGCTGCCCGAACGATTGATGTGGGATGGCACGATTCTCTGGATGCCTACCGATCCCCTCGGAAACACCACCGCGTTAGTTACGGGCGGGCATTGGATCCCTAACGCGCCCCGACATGTTGCCATCCCTGTCGGTCAACCTGCGGGGGAAATCGCCATCATCCACGGGTGTGCCTTTCCTGTCTCGCCGGGCACTCTTGTCGCGCGTTACCGGTTCCTCTCTCCGTCCGCCCGCTTGAGCCGTAACCTGATCTATGGAGTCAACATCCGCGCTTTGTCCGATCCTGGTCCTCTGACCGACCCCGCCGCCAAAACGGTCTGGTCGGCGGCAACCCAAAGGGGAACCCTTTCCCTCTATGGATGTCGCGTTTCCCTTAAGCAGCCCGTGTTCGTTAACGCAATAGAACTCACTTCCCTCAACGATGAGGCGTCTCCTTTCATCGTAACGGCAACTGTTGCTTACTCTGCGACCGGGGATCGGAATTCCCAGCTGTAAGCGACCCTCCCGATTCTATCCGACCTTACGAACTAGGGCAGTGCCGCAATTCCGACAGAACCGGGCCGTCGGTCTATTGTCAGCCCCACACTGGTGGCAGCGAGTCCGACCGTCCCCCACCGATCCTTTCAACGACCTATAGATCAGCCTCGTCTCTCCGACAGTGATGACGTCACCGTCCGTCAGGACGGCGTGACTTACCGCCTGTCCGTTGACCAAAACAGGCGATGGGGTTTGCGGAATAAGCCAGTAGGCACCATCCTTCCACCTCAGAACGGCTTCACGGACAGCAAGTTTCCTATCGTAGTAAAGGGGCACATCACACAACTCTCCCCGACCGATCGCAATCTCCGGCTTGTCAACGACAAATTCGCGCCCCTCCATACGTCCGGAAGAAGTGACTTTGAGAACCGCCGGCGCGAGAGCGGTCTCGCTGAGGGCAGAGAAAAGACCGATCAGCCCGCCCAGAATCGTCAGACCGATCAAACGGCTGCCCCATCCGGGTTCCGTTAATCCCATCGTCGCGGCGACGCCCAAAATCGGGGCAACGGTGTCAAAAAGCAATCCTGCTCCTGCTCCGCCCATAAGTCCTCCGATGCTGCCTGCCAGAGCCCCCCTCAAGGACCCCCTCGCCAATCCCAACGCCAATCCCAACGCCGCTCCCAGCAGACCGCCCAGTATGGTCCAAGCGAGCACTCGTCCCAACACCAAAGCAAGAAAACGTCGGAACTCTTGCTGCGCAAGGACAATGGAACCGAAAGCGCCAAACACGATTCCTCCGGAAAATGTGGCGATACCGATCCCGATGGCTCCCGTAACCAAACCGACGACACCTTTTCTCAACCCTTGCTTTACATTTCCCCAAACCAAGTCTTCGAGACTGAAGAGGGGTATAGCGATCAGAATGCCCCCTACGATCCAAGAGAGCCGCGCCCACGGGGATCGATCGGCGACGGGCCCAAAAAGTTCCTCGTAACTTCCCACGTCAGTGGTAAACGGCTCAATAACCAACCAAGCGAGGAACCCGCCCAGAGCACCGAAGAGGGCGCGTGAATAGGACCGACTGAGTCCCTTCACCTCTCAGCCGCCCCCTTATCCCGGAAAGTAAAAAGAGGACCATCCTCGCCTAATTGAATACGGCACCCGTCTTTCAATACCGTTTCTCCCCCTCTGCGCCCATCAAAGAGCACGACCGCCTCAGGACCGAGGGGAACGGCAACCCATCGCCCTTTCCACACTTCTATCCTCAGATGCTGCCCCTTGACTGCGGATGTCTCCCCAAACTTTTCGTCTATGACGATGTCACACGACCGATCAGCGCCGATGACCTCTGAGCCTTTCAGCGGGAAGGTCAGGGGTTCACCTTCCCTTTCAAATTCCAGTCGCGCTGTCACCGGCTCCGGTTTTGATTCCGTTGGACTGGTCTGTTCCGGCTGCGGTTCCTCAGCTGTTTTTCTCCTAAACCATCGCAAAGCCCCCATCGTCGGTCCCTCATGCAACCCGGAAAGTGAGTTGAAGAATCCCCAGTTCTATCGAGTCCCCGTCTTTTATGAGTTGAGGTTGGTGGGGTAGAATTAAAGATCCGTTTAGTTTCGTCCCGTTGGTGCTCTCCAAGTCTTCGACGAAGAACTGACCTCCCGCAACAGTGATCCGGCAGTGTCTACGGGACACACCAGCGTCATAACCGCCGTACGGCGTCAGGTCCACGTCGGGGAAGACCCTACTGACCTGATCCTTCCGACCGATCAGTACCTCCCCCTTGGAAAAGTCCAAAGGGATTTCTTCCCCTGATGACACGATGACCAGGCGCGCCTGGGGCGCCGGAGGAGCAGGGGCTTCCTCCCGTGCCAGCCGCGCACCGCATTCCTCACAGAATTGAGCATCTGCCGGATTCTCATGACCGCAAGACTGGCATATCAGCACCCCTGCGGAAGGCGGTGCCGGAACCTCTACGGGACCGACCGGCGGAGCAGCCGCTGCCTCTTGTTCAAGAGGCGCTCCACATTCGTCGCAGAATAGGGTGCCATCCAAATTCTCCGTCCCGCACTGAGGGCATTTGACAGCCATCTTTCTCCCTCCCGACTTTATCTGTCGACCATTGAGAATATCACACCCTTTGCTCCGAGCCCGCACGTCTGTTTTTTCATACTTCCCAACCTTTTCGGTAACTTCTTTGAATCAGCGGGCGTAATTCGGGATGCCCTCTCACCGCCATCGCCGCCGGATCCCACACGATCTTTTCACCCAACCAAACAGCCAGGTTCCCGACAAGAACGATCTCGGTCAGGTAACTTGCGTATTCAACGAAATTGGATAGGGGCGCCGGACCTTGCCCTTTGCACGCATCCACCCATTCTTTGTAATGACTTTCCACTCTAGGCAGTGTCGGTTGAGGAGGTTGGTAATCCTTAAACTGGTCTTGGGGAAGCAGTTTTCCCGACACCAGGCTCCCATTCGTTCCGACAAGGACCGATCCGTTGTCGCCTAAAGGCTCGCCCATCAGCAGGTCCTGAGGCGGTTTCTTGCCTCCGTCATACCAGACGAAAGTGACGGGAGGCTGACCGGCTGTAGACGGAAACCGATACCGGACGATCGACCACTCGGGAAAACTTTCTTTGTTGTTGCCGGAAGTTTCCGCTTCCACTTCAAAGGGAAGCTTCTGCTCAATAAATCTCGCCCACTTGAGACCGACAAAGGGAATGTAGCCAGCGTGACATCCGATGTCCCCCAAGGCTCCCGTTCCAAAATCCCACCACCCGCGCCACCGAAAGGGAAGGTAAGCAGGGTGGTAAGGTCTTTCCCGAGCAGGTCCCAACCACAGATCCCAATCTAATTCGGGAGGCACCGGCACCGATTCCTTCGGTCTCTCAATCCCCTGTGGCCAGATCGGTCGGTCGGTCCAAATGTGTACCTCTTTCACCTCACCGATAACACCCGACCAGAGCATCTCTATCATCGTCCGGCTCCAGTCGGACCCAGCGCCCTGGTTCCCCATCTGAGTGACGACCTTTTTTTCCAGCGCCACCTTTCTCATCAAACGGGCTTCCCCCACACTCCAGGTCAGGGGCTTCTCGCAGTAAACATGCTTCCCCAGTTTCATCGCCATCAGCGATGCCGGCGCATGGGTGTGATCGGGGGAGGCAACGACGACCGCATCCAACCGATTGGCCATTTCCTCTAGCATCTTCCGATAGTCCCGATACTGCTTTGCCTGCGGGAACTGCTGAAAAGTCCCTTGCGCCATTCTCAAATCCACATCGCACAGCGCTACAATGTTTTCGCCCAACTGGGCGAACTCACGGACCAGATCCCCTCCTCTTCCCCCAGCACCAATGAAGCCCATGTCCAGCTTCTCGTTCGCTTGATAGGTCCGAGCCGACCGGGCATTGCTTAGGAACATCCAACCGGTCCCGACCGTCAAGCCTTTCAAAAACTGCCGTCTCTTCACCTTCCCGCCTCCTCCTTTCCCCCTTTTTCCGATTTTGTCACCCCTATAGATGAACACACCATCGGGACCGGGGGAAACACACCGTCCGCCTGGCTTAGTTGCAAAGGCTTTCTTAAAAGATCAGGCTTGTTGTTTTAGGAACTGGCGACCCCGATCGCTGACCGCCCACATCCCTCTGGCAGCGTCTCGGCGAAGCAGTCCCTCGGCAAGCATCTTATTGCGCTCCCAGCGACAGTAGGTCTGCCAGCGGGGTCGGTTCCGGGCGTATGGGAGGCGCTCCAAGTCAACGGGCTTCAGAACCCCTTGCATCTGCTCGTAAACACGGCTCAAAACCTCTTTCGCCGGAGCCTGTCCGCCCAGATCCACCAAAGCCTTCAGGATCGGAACTCGAAAGGCACTTTGGGGGGTCGCCGTCCCGCGAGGCAGCCGCTCTCCCCCCGCCGTCACCGCTCGTCGCACTTGGACACGGGTTCTCGCCGGTCTCTTCTCCCGCTCGGCAACGGACTCCCGTTGTCTCCGTGCCCGTGCCGCTACTGTCCTTGCCCCACGCTCCCGTGCCGGTGGTCGTCCCCTCCTTCTTGCCCCTACCGCTCCCCGACCGCGATCCCTACGGGCCCGTGCCGGCACACCCTCCCCCCATCGTGCCGTCAATGCCTCGTAACCTTGTCGCACTGTGTTGACAAAACTCTCTAAAGCCTGTGCTTGCGACACCATCTCCTGCGCCGCTTCATACTGCCCTTTACGGATCCGATCGGCTACCTGTTCGCGCACGCTCTCTAAAATGGACTCCAGCCTTCTCACCAGCCCGCTGATGGCGCGTTCTAACCGGTCTCTCCTCAGCATTCCCATTCCCTCCCTACTGACCTTTCATGACTTATCTTCATTCTATCACATCCTCTTTCTACGCGAGCATCCTCCTCCCTTTCGATACATCACTGACACCCCCCGCCTATCTCTGCCAACCGTTGTCTCCCGTCAGCCTTGACGCCCCTCCCGACCTCTGCCCGGTTCTTGAGGCACTTACTTTTTTAGCACAGTTACATTTTCATGTCAAGGATCCTCTCTATCCCCTCTGTCTACGCCCCAAATCCCTGACGATTCGATCGTCAAACGGCGCAAGACAATCCCCTTATTCCACCCTGCTGCTGCCATCTCAGATCATAATTTCTGAAAGACCGTCCCTACATCTCGTGCAAAAAAGTAACGGGCTCGATAGGCTGATGCCCTCACTTGTATTCTCTTCGCGAGCCATACCTCAAATGTGAAACTTTAGCCGCCTCCGTCCGATAACAGCAACAGAAGCGACAATCTAACTGCCTGTCTTAAAAGAAAGACAAGCACAAATGCGGTGTCTGCGCCTCTCTCTAAACCAGTGATCGCTTACCGAAAAACAGCAACGAAAACGATGGCGCACCCCGTTTCTTGCTCACGACAATTCGGGCAAGAATCCCAAAGTGGAGACCTCGCCCGCACATCCCTCTTTGACGTCAAATAATCTTCCCCCAATCCTGTCGGCAAAAATAACTAACTGCCGTGCTTCTTGGTTATCTGCCTTCTATCCGCCAAGACTCCTTACACCGCAGGAAGGCATTCCTGGCATTTGCGGATAGCGCTTCGCGGAATTTCTCCCTTGCTGCTACAACTCATCCGCTGTCATACAACGACCAAACGTGTCCGGCGTCGGTGAAACCATACGCGCGCAAACGACCGTTTTGTGCAGGACACCTGCCCTGTTCACTAAACCAATCCGCCTTAAAAGACCGTCCCACGAAATTGCCCACTCGGGAGGATTCGGCACCAACGTGTAGCCTTCAATTAGATGTCTGTTGCCCTAATGGCGCTTTGCGACAGCCATGTGATATCCCTTGTTGTCCTCGCCAAATCACTGAATGCCTCCCCGTTCTTCGCCGACTCAACACCAGTTGCGGCAACTTCCTTAAGACCGTCCGCCTTGATTTCACCTGTCCCGCTGCCAATGGACTAATAATAGACGCCAGAGTAAAAAGACCTCAGACGGGACGGACGAAAGGGTATTTCAATCGTTAGAGTGTCAATTTCCACTGTGAATTTCGTCGCCAGACCGTAGACAACCTCTTGCCCACACCGACCTTTTATAAAGACCGGCATACCGGATGTTAACTTGTTCGCCACCGCGCCGCGCAGCAGGCACGCCCAACCGATCCATCAAAGCGTAAAAAAACATCGAAAAAGTCAAGAGTGAACCCCATTGCTGTGAACGTAAAAAAGCTGCAAATAGCAGCGACTTTGCACCACCCACGACCACAACCTCCCAAAACAATCATGCTTCATACTGGTATCCGTGTCAGGATTATAGAGAAAAACCTATCCCACAAAGACTTGCAAGACGCGACTGCGTAACGTAGCGCTTTTTCCGCCGCTTGATGAAAAGCCTTTACTTCCATACGGTCTTTCCCCCGACCCGGGTATCTCGCCGTTAAGAGCTAAAGGACGCCATTTTGTGTCCGAAAGTCATTAGACGCCTGCACTCCGTCATTCAACTCATTTATTGAGAACCGTTGATTACGTCCGGACGCTGCCTCAGCCGACCTTCGTATTTGCGCATTAGCTCTTCAGGGAGGTTCTGATCGGCGCAGAGGAGCAGGAGGTGCGCGGTTTCGAGACCGGGCACTGTCACTTGTACCCGCCCTCCGATCCTCCGGCACTTTAATGGCGTCACTCGCCTCTCTTCAACTTTATAAGCGAACCGAACTGGAATCCATGGCGGCACCGCCACTTCCAGCTCCCCAGTCGGTATGGTTTTCATGAGAAACCTGTCTGGCGACGATCGACCCTTCTCGTTAAGACAGACAACGAGCACGGCTTCAGGTGCAACCAGAGCACGAACGAAGAGACCCTCGGTCAGCGACGCGGCGATGTCAAGGGGATGGGAACGAGCCAGAACAGGCGCAACGGTACGGACCTCGCGGTAAACTTTTCCGATCTCCGCCCAAACTTCGGGATAGTCTTGTGCGCCCCAAAAGATCGCCTCTGGATAACGCTCCGTGCAGTGGATGTAGGCAATTAGCCCTTTCGCGCCGCCGGCAAGGGCATAGTGCATCATGATCCGCACCTCTTCGGGGGAAGGCATTCTGGGGAATCGGTCTTCGGACGGTTTCTTCATCTTCTCAATCCACATCGCCTGGTAAGTAATCGTCATCATATTGGGAGCGCAGGCGAGACGGGCTGTTTCGGCCACTTCAAAAACTTGACGCATATCCCAACCGACGAGAAGGGCATACGGATCTGTGTTCAGGACGTCAGCGATGGGACCGTATATAAACCAATTCGCCGGTTTGTAAGTCAAATCGACGGTCAGAAAGGTTAAAACGCCCCGGTCCCTGTTGTAGCACTCGCGATCCCTGTTAACCATTTCCATTGCGTAAGACCCAACTCTTTTTTCGTGAGGCACATCTGTCACACTGTAATCATGGACATCGGGTTCATCCATTAAATAGTAGGCCCAAAGAGCGGGATGGGAGATGTTGTCGTCTCTAGGACTGCCGTCGCCGGACAAAGAAGAAATGACCTTGAGTTTGTGGTCGCCAAGAGCATCAATTTGATCTTTGGTAAGGGGGCTGAACGACACGTACAGGTTGCAGTCGTTTCTTCCATATTCTTTAGGTGTCACATAGCCATAAGAGCCCAGAGGAAAGAAATCATCTCTAACACGGAAGACAGATGCCGCAACCCCTTCGGTTGAATCGATGCGAATGTAATGGAAACTCCCATACCGAAGGACTCGTCCCGTTTCAATGACGACCGGGCACAGATTCTGCCAAAAAGTCGGAGCCAGAACCTGACTCCGTCGGGTCACATCTTCCCCATCAAGCGCGACCCTAATTACTTTTGCCCGCTTGCCGCTGGAACTGCCGACCCGTTCCAGGAATGCATAAA
Source organism: Candidatus Caldisaccharidevorator sinensis (assembly GCA_032161505.2). Taxonomy (GTDB): domain Bacteria; phylum Armatimonadota; class Fervidibacteria; order Fervidibacterales; family Fervidibacteraceae; genus Caldisaccharidevorator; species Caldisaccharidevorator sinensis. Next base: position 1,636,051 of record JAVKTG010000002.1, on the reverse strand, counting down.
CTTTACCTTCCTCATCAAAGTACAGACCTTCAAGGCGAACGGGCGGCGGTGAAGGTGGCACACTTAACCTCACAGTCTCACCAGTCCGAAACACCGCTTCAATCGTTATCGGTTGTTGCGGAGGGTTCCGCAGCCTGATGCCCAACTCCCCAAACGCCTTCGGCGGCAAAGGATCAGGGCGCAACCGCCACCAGACCACTTCGCCGCCTTTAGGCGGCTTTGTAACTTCATACCCGTCGACAATCAACTGAGTAACACTTATCGGCTTTTCGCCTCGGTTTCGGACGTAAGCGCACACGCTTCCGGCAGCCCGATACTCTTTAGCGTAAAAACTTTGGATGTCTTTTGCTCCTTCAAACCAATGAAAAGGTGTCCCTCTGTCCGGACGGAGAAAAGCCACATCAACGGTAATCTTATTCTGCGAAGCCCCTACCATCAAAGGACTAAGGACAACGCTCAAAAACCGCATCACCCCGCTCACCTTTCATCCCCACCACTATTATAGGTCAGCAAGGGATGTTCATTCGCCATGTAATGGTGCCCAATCGGACCGTCGCTGTATTTGTTCACAGACCACGTTGAACCAAGTCAGAGATAGAAGTTGACGTTTCGTCCCTTACCCTATCTAATCTAAAACATCTGCCACAAATGTTCAGCGACAAGGGACTCACAGCTGAGGCAATAGCAAACCAACTTGTGGATCGTCGGACCCCTTCTTCGCGCTAGTATACGTTAACTGGACAATGCTCTGGACCCTCCTCATTTCTTTCTTCTCTGTCGCCCCGGGCTCCTCAATCGAACTAACGAACTAACCCGTGGACGCTTCTTGCCATTCTTCAAACGCTCTGCTTCCTCCATGGAGTCTGGTGTTGCTGATTCACAAATTACCGGCGACTGTTCGGTCCCTTTCCCGGCAAGGTTACAGACCGGGGCGGGAGTTTTTCTATCGTCAGCGATAGCAGCCGTCGCTTTTTAAAACGATCAGTGACTCCGCACCGACAATCGGGACATCGGAGGGAACTTTCAAAGATCGCTGAACATCAGGGACAAAGGCAGGTACAAAGACTTCACAAACCAGTCCTCCGGGACCTTCGTCAACAGCAGCCGGAACAGTGAGAACTCTGCAGCGATCAATTTTCCATAGTTTAGTACTTGCTCGAGGGATGAAATGACGGACAGCAAGAAGGATCGGTCAGCGAATTAAAATCCATCGTGCTCTTGCCAGCGCATTCACGGAGCGCGCTCTATGGCTATCAATTCCAGTCCGGGAGAAAAAGTCTTGCTATGAGCCATTTTGCGGGGATCCCCTCAAGCCGGAGGCGGAGGGACGTACTGGTACCTCGTAAGGTTAGCGAAAATTCGGGTGAGGGCGATGTCAACGGCAACCGAATCAACTTGTCGTCTGCTTCGATAATAAGCCAAGCCTTACGAAACAATTCCGGAGACAAATGGACGCCAACAGTCAAAAGGGCTTGACGGTGCTCGTTAGCCAGGACGACAGGAGAGACCAATACTATCGCCTCCGGAATTGCATATCTCAGTTCTATGGTCCTCTGGCTTCCGTCCCATCGCAATTGAACGACCTTCCTGTGCAGCCCGGTCGACGCAGGAACCGGTAGCTGAACGCGCCTGATTTCTAGTGGAGACAGCGTCACTTGCAGTCCGTTAACTTGCACCCGTTTAGTTTGATCGGTGTGGTTTTGCAGGGTAATTGTCGCGTGCTTTTCTCCAAAGTATCTGGGAGGTCGGATATGATTTACCACTATGCCGCCAGTCTCAAATAAACCGATCCCGAACCGCTCCGGCGTATGAAACCAGCCAAATGTCGGAGACCAGGCCCAGTGAGTCACGAGTTGGTCTTCTTGACTGCGGTTGCGGCAGAAGTTAATACGAATGGAACGGACGGGAAACCGATCTTTTTTTATGAAGGGGAGTGACGCCCACGGGATTGCGATTTCGCAAAGCCACCTGTCCGGACCGACAGCGGTGCCAACGCTCACATCAGGATTCCAACCGACATCAAAAACCATCTCATCGTAAAAACTTCCTGCTGCATTTACTACGATGTGCCCATAGTGTTTGGGATCATCATAAGGTGCGATGAATACCTCAACACTCTCTTCTTGCCATACTCCGTCACTATCGCGAGCCCAAAAGCCTTTTTTCATCCGTCCAGGATTGGGCTCCAAGCAAATAAAGGCGACGTAAAGGTGCCGTTCGTCAAAGCCAACCAAAGCTTTCGTGCCGATCTTCTCCGGCATCGTCTGACCTGTTTGATAGTGATGAAACGGTTCCGCAACGGCGGCACCGAGCCACTCGGTCTGACCTACTTGCCCATCAACTTGTGGCGGCGCTTTCAATTTCGGTACTGCAATCACGGGCAGCGGGACCGACACCGTCAATCCATGACTCTCTGCAGGCAGAACCTGCACGCGCACGAAAACGCGCCGCGGCTCCCTTTCCATCTGAACTAATTCATCGCCTTGCAAAGCGCGAACCAACCTATCTATTTGTTGCGCCAGAATGAACCGGACCCGTTCCAAATCCTCGTTGGTGTAACCCCGTGATCCAACCTCGTTGCCCCACGGCACGCTATCTTCAATCAGGCGTAAGACCGCTTCCGATTCATCAGCCAGACCATGTAATCGCTGGGACCAACGCCACGCTTCTCTCCTTCGTGCCTCAGCACAAATTTGTCTTACATAGTCAATCAGGTTCTTCAAAGTATACCCATACCGATAGTCGGTAATGCCCTCCCGAATGGCTTCCCACTGGATCGTTGATATGATGCCTACAATGGTTCGGTAATCGTTGGGACTGTTAAGTTGGGGGTAAACGGTGCATTGATCTTTTGGCTCAACGGAATTGGCATGGACACCGTCAAAATCGTTGAAAGGGTCCTCGTGAGGGCGGATGAACGTCCAAGAGACTTGCCCGTCTGCCCTTGTCTTCCAGAAGAGCCATCCTGTAAGGTATCGGTTAGGGAACATTCTTCCCTCCTGTCCGAGATAGCAACCGCTTCCATACCAAAAGAAAGACTGACCTCTCTTATCGCATTCCGTTCGCGCCCAGTCAGCCGTTTCTTTTCGGTTGATCAATCCGACGGAAAAACAGGGGTGCGTCATCCATTGACCGGCAACATCGTAAGTCCCGCGCTGATAAAAAGTCACGTAGGTTTTTGCCCCTCCTTCCCGCCAGAAACGATACTGTTGGATGGCGCGGAGGTTTTCAGGACCGGGTTCATCCCAACCGTAGAAAAGCCAGTCAAAAGGGTGCGCCCGAAGCTGCCGTACCACCGTTTGAGAGATCAATCGCATTGCATTCGTTAGGGGTGTATCCCATTCCTTGTTCAGGTCAACCGTCACGCCCAGTGCAGCAGCCGCCTGATCTTCAACGAAAGCCCCGATGGTATGGGGTCCGCGCAGACCGGCTGCACTCATTAATTTTTGCCATCGTAAAAGAGGCTCAGGGTCGTAAAAGACTTTGCCGGCTTTTAATTGGTCCAGGTCCAGTTTGCCGAAGGGTAACTCGGTGAGACCGTCAATACCGACATCAGCGACTTCCTTGACCACAGACAGCAACTTTTCGTCGGGTAAGTTCCCCAGAAACCAACTATCGCTGTAGAGAAGCCATCTTTTCTCTGCTGGCTTGAGCAGCCGAATCGGTAGGACCCGCACGGTCAAAGGCAGTCTGAGCGGTGCTTTTTGCGATGCCTGCACCGTTATCGTGAAGCGGTAGATGCCGGGCTTTGCCCGATCGGGAACAGAGGTCTGCAGCCAAAAGAGCCGGCACTGGCCATCAGGAATGTCAAGAGGGAGCTCTTGCAAAGTTCCGCCTTTCGCAGGGAATAGGGCTTTCCCAGAATGGACAGGCAGAAGAAGTTCGGGAACGACATAGAAAGTGCGTCCTCGCCAGTCGGTTCGCTGGGCCCAGAAATGGGCGAGGCGTGTTCGAAAAATAGGCCAGGCGGATTTAGTAGACCGATCTCGTTCCCCTCTTGAGGGTTCCACCGTGATCGTGAGATTCTTTAAAAATTCAAGAGCAAAGACGGCGAACCAAAGATTCGTTGTCTGACCCCGGGCTGCGAAATGGGAAAATTTCGCCAACCGTTCGTCTGGTCTCGGTCGGCTCCAGGGCTTAATGTCAAAAGGTTCAGGGCGGGTGAAGACGATGAGACCTGACCGGCGCTCCTGAAGAGTGGGCTTGGGTGGCTCCCAATCTTCTGCTGCCGCCGGCGCTGGTTTGAATTCCGGACCGGGATCAACTTTCTCATAAATGGTGTCGTAAATCCGAACAGGACCCGGCGGACCGCCCTGAGCCGACGCAACGGCGGCGCAGGCTAAAGCGACGAGTAGAATCCCTACCATCCTCTTTGCCTCCCGCAAAAAATTTAGCAGTACCTCGTTCGAAATTGTGATCGGGTTATCGTCTCAGATGTTGGCATGGGACAATCGTCCCGTTTTTGTAAAAACGATGAGCGATCACGGCTAGCGGGCTTCCCCTTTAGCGGCTAACTAGCGGCGTCTAGGAGTTGGAACTGGGTAAGAACAAACCGCTCGGGGAGTCTTTTAAGAACAGGTCCGGGTGTGTGCTGGGATTTGCCGGGACATCGTCGGCTCCCTATCCTGTAACCGAGGGCCTCGGTCGCAGGAACTGCCTGCCCGGTTCGGAGAATTGAGGCTCTGAGGACGGCAGATGAACCGGTCGTCTCCTCTCGGTGATTGGTTAAAGGCTGTTAGCCTATCGGCTCTCAAGGGTCTCTCTGATCTTCTGAGTCAACGCAGCTATCGTGAAGGGTTTTTCCAAAAATGCAACACCAGTATGCGATCCCCGATGGATCAAAATGCGGTCCTGACCCTCAGCGTATCCCGAAACGTAGAGCACCTTTAGGTTGGGTTGGCAACGAGCTAACTGTTCAGCCAACTCTGGTCCGCTCATGACGGGCAGCACGATGTCCGTCACCAGTAAGTCTATCGGACGGCCATAGTTCCGATAAACATCTAAAGCTTCCTGACCGTTTCTTGCTTCCAGGATAGTGTATCCGGCTCGCCGCAGGACATTGACAAGGAGGGTGCGCACCGCCTCGTGATCCTCCACCAGAAGAATCGTCTCTCTGCCAACTTGAATTCCTGCTATGGCTGCGGGATCGGCACGGGGGTTGTGACGGTTCTTCAACGGACGGTAGGTATATGGTGAACGTACTGCCGCGACCTACCTCGCTTTGGACGTCAATGAAGCCGTCACTTTGCTTGACGATGCCATAAACAGTCGACAGACCCAGACCCGTGCCCTTGCCGGGCTCTTTTGTGGTAAAAAAGGGCTCGAAGATATGGGACATGATATCTGAATCCATCCCTACACCGGTGTCGGTCACACTCATCATCGCATAAAGACCGGGTTTCATACCGAGACGCTGACGGGCAAATTCCTCATTGACGTAAAAATTCTTAGTGGTAATGGTCAGTTTACCTCCTTTAGGCATGGCGTCGCGAGCGTTCAATGCCAGGTTGAGGATGACCTGCTCGATCTGGATCGGGTCAACTTTGACATAAGACAGATTCGGATCCAGAACGACAACCAGCTCGATGTCCTCACCGATAAGATGCCGTAGCATTCTCTCCGTATCTGCCACTACCTCGTTGAGGTTTAAGATCCTCGGCTGTACTACTTGCTTGCGGCTAAACGCCAAGAGCTGATGGGTCAGTCTTGCAGCGCTACGTGCGGCACTCGCGATCTGTTCCGCTTCTTGCCGCAGCGGATGGTCCGAGCCGATCTCAAGCAACAAGAGATCCGCTGATGCCATGATGTCCGTCAGCAGGTTGTTAAAGTCGTGGGCGACGCTACCGGCTAACCTGCCGATGGCTTCCATCTTTTGGGCTTGAAAAAGTTGCTCTTCTAACAATTTTTCCTGGGTGACATCACGCATGACGGCAACAAAGTTCACGATCCGACCTGAAGGGTCCCGCACGGGAGAGACCGTTACCTCCTGATGATACGGACGACCGTCTTTCCGGCTTCTTAGAGAGTGACCGGTCCATATGTTTCCGGTTTTAACCGTTTCCCACAGTTTCGAATAAAAGTCGGGACTGCGGGGATCGTCCACGACCACGCGCAAACATTGACCGATCATCTCGCTCGGAATATAGCCAGTAACTCTCTCAAAAGCAGGGTTAATGTATTGAATGATCCCCTGTGGGTCCGTAATGACAATAATCTCCGCAGCTTGCTCAATAGCGGTAACCAGCCTGAGTCTTTCCTGTTCCTGTTGACGAAGCTGAGAGACATCTACCATCACGCCCCTGATGCCGGTTGCCCGATCATTACCGACAATAGGAGCGGCGTAAATAATAACAGGACAAACGGTTCTGTCCCTGCGAAGAAGGTTGAATTCTTGCTGCACCCGGTCCACGCCCGATAGGATTGTTTCAAACGTTTGCTGCACCCGCTTTCTATCGTCCGGCACCACTACCTCAAGAAAGTTAACACCAACTTCCAGGTCAGCCTGCGTGTACCCGGTCCATTCAAGGGCGCACTTGTTGGCATATGTGATCGTGAAGTTAGCGTCTATCTCAAAGACGGCTTGGGGTAGCAAATCAGTCAGTCCACGAAACTGCGCCTCGCTTGCCCGCAGAGCCTCTTCTGCCCTTTTCCGCTCGGTGATGTCGGTGAGCAGGTTCAAGGTGGCTGGCTTTCCTTCCCACAAGATGCGCACTGTGCCCAGTTGGACCCAGCGAAAGTTGCCGGCCCCGTCCACAATTCGGAAGTCGTAGGCGGAAGGCAATTCCTCACCCCTTAATCTCCGAATGTGGCGATCTATCACCAAGTCTCTGTCATCGGGATGAATAAATTGTGCAAGCGGAGCACCAACCGCTTCTTTTTCAGAAATCCGGAAAATCTCCAACGCTTTGGGATTCGCAAACTTCACAACACCGTCTTGTGCGACAACGATAGCCTCATGGGCGTTCTCTACGAGCAGCCGATACCTCTCCTCAGATGCTCTTAATGCTTCCTCGGTGCGCTTACTCTCAGTGATATCGCGAGCCACGACCTGCATGGCCGGTCGTCCTCGGTAGGTGAACGGAACGGATGCTACCTCCACGTCTACTGTATTTCCGTCGAGACGGACGAACTTTTCCTCGATCCAATCTGCCGTCCGTCCCTCTACCAAGCCGCGCCGAATCCGCTCCCTGACGATGTCGTGATAGTCAGGATGCACGAAGTCTAAAACGGGCTTCCCAACCAGTTCTTCTGGGCAAGCGGCACCTACCAGTCGGGCAGCCGCTGGGTTCGCGAAGATAATCCGACCGTCTTGATGAAGGGCTACAGCGTCAGGCGATAGTTCCACCAGTTTCCTATATCGCTCTTCACTCTCCCGCAGCGCTTCTTCAGACCGTTTCAGGTCCGTGATGTCCCGCACGACGGTAAGGATCATGTCCCCTTCGCAATAGGCAAGTCGTGCTTCAAAGTGACGGCTTTCTCCGCCCATGGGGAGGGAATACTCCAATGTCTGGACCCGTCGCGTCTCAATGACCTTCTTGCAAAGCGCCCAGGCCTGCTCACCCGTTTCTTTTGGTAGCACTTCACGAATACTCCGCCCCAGAAACTTTTCCGGCGGCAGGTAAAGAAGTTTCGGATCGGGTGCATAGTAGTCAAGAAAGATCCCTTGGCGACTCAGCAAGAATATCAGATCCGGGAGGGCGCCAAAAAGCGCTCGCTCCCCTACCTCTCGTGACGACCTGACGTCTCCCGACATTTTTGTCAAGGGTGCTTGGTCTAAATCCACCAGAATTCGTTCGTCATTGTTCTCCATCGGCGTCGGCACAACCCACTCATTTCTAATCGGCACCTCCTAATCAAAACACCGGTTTCTGATCCAGAAAGGCCTCAATCCGTCGACCGGCTAAAGCCCAATAGTCCGGGTTGATGTCATATCCGACAAAAATTCGTCCGGTTTTCAATGCAGCGATGGCTGTAGTTCCGCTGCCGATGAACGGGTCAAGGACAACTTGACCTTCAAAAGTATAAAGTTGGATGAGCCGATAAGGCAGTTCAATTGGGAAAGGCGCAGGATGTCCGACCTTCGTTGCTGGCTCGGCAGGGAAACGCCAGTCGCTTTTTGTGAACTCCAAAAATTCGTCACGGCTTATCGTAGCTGGGCGATTGAATGGGTTTGAGCGTTTGAAAGTTTGCTTGCAAAAAACAAGGATATATTCGTGCGTATCGCGAAGGGTTGGGTTCTGTGGCGAACACCAACTTCCCCATGCTGTTGACCGGCTGGCGCTTGATGCTTTGTCCCAAATGATTTCACCTCGCATGAGGAAACCCAACTCCAACATGTCTTGAATGATGAAGGCATGCAAAGGCAAGTATGGTCGGCGTCCTAAGTTTGCCAAGTTAATGCAAGCACGCCCTCCCGGCACGAGCACACGATACACTTCCGCCATCCCTCGCTTGATAAAGTTCCGATATTCATCTAGCGTCAAGTCGTCATCATACCCCTTTCCGCCATTGTAAGGTGGTGCAGTGACCATCCGATGAACAGAGCAGTCAAGTAACTCATCCATACTTTCGGAACTTTTGCAAAAGATGCGATTGATGCAATCTGCTGGCAAAGGAGTTTCCTGATATTGGACCTCTCGCTCTTGTGGCATACCTTCATAGAGCCGACGACTGTAAAATGAAGTAGAATCATGAGCGATCCGGGCGGCGACTCGGAAAGAACTCGTTTTTGTCTTTATATGTCGTCTTTGTTGCATGGTCGAAGCACCTCCTTTCACTTCCCCTGACTCCTGCCGGTCAAGAAAGAGGACAGTCGGTCGTCATTCATCGGGTGCACAGCGACGGAGAATTTTCACTTCCAACGGTTTGAACTCCATTTCATCAGATTCAAAGGGAGAACGCACCCTCGCCCGGACGGTGCGCGAGGTTGGGTTGACAATTACCGCCATTTGAAGTTGCGAATGTTCCAGCCAGACGGCCTTTAGGGGTGTGCCTCCGGGCTGGATAGTGATGGCACCTGGTCGCCTTCGCCCAAGCATATAGTGCAGCCCCATCTGGGCCAATTCGCGGTTGAACTTTTGGAAGAAACGTATCAATTCATCGTTGTATTTGAATCCGCTAAACCAATCACCTCTGTCTGTATGATAGACGTCATCCCATGCGTAAAACAGCAGGCCTTTTGCTCCGTTGTTCAGCGCCAGATAAGCCATACAGCGAATTTCTTTTGGGGTGGGATAACGATTTTTTGAGTGGGGAGGCGGCTGGCGATGAGATTGAATGACTGCCCATACGGTACGACCTTTTGACGCTGCGACTACATCCCGGACCGACTGTCCAACCCAATTCAAATCCTCAGGCACCGCGCTCCCGATCGGATAAGGATCGGTTGCGGTGATGTCCGCAATGCCGGTGTAATTGATAACAGCACCTGGCACCTCGTTGACCAATGTAGGATGTTCAGGGTCCGCTTCCTTGATCAAATGACAAAATTGCTGCACCAGTTCTCGAGAGATGGCACCTCCTTGGGGTTCATCTATAGCGTAGTGGACAATCGAAGCCGGATGAACGCGAAGCCAAGAAATCACTTGCAACGCTTCAGTGAAGTTTTTCCTTCCGCTTCTGATAAACTCACTCAACTCGTTGATTACCCAGAGACGTTGGCGATGGGCTTCATCGTGCCATCTCTTTTGATCGTCCGTCAACGCGCTCTGGTCACCTCCGTAGATCGGTCCTGTAACACAGTTAAACCCGAGAGCCCGTATCGTTTTGAGATCTTCTAATGCCACGTGGTAGGTGCCGATGGGGAAGACGGGGGAACCGTTGATCCTTAATTCACCGCGCTCCCCGATCTGCGACGCGCAGGGAGGTTTCTCCAAAGGTACTATTTGAAACGGTAAGGTGGCCGAACCTTTCTCACCGTCGCCGCCCTTAACCTCTGCTTTCGCATCCATACGGAATCGTCCTGGACCAAGCGTCCTCCCCCAAAGAGTGACCGCTTGCCGCCCGTCGGCGGCTGTGAATGTGCGCACAGCGGTGCCGGCATCGTTTTTTACTGACACCTTACATGAAGCCGGCAAACCTTCTGGGGGAGACACCCGCACTCGGATTTCAATCGGATCCGATAGAGTGAAGATAGATCGCCTGAGGGACAGTTCAATCAGGGGGGGAACCCAAAAACTGTGGGCAATCTCTATAGCCCCGGTGAGATCGGAAGGCCGGCAACGGACAACGGCTTCCAGAGCACCCCGAGTCGTTACCGGTATGGTAACAGAAAAGGACTTTACCGCCCTCGGCGATAGAGCGACAGGAACAACTTTTACCTGTGACACCCTGCTTCCGTCTTTGCGCCTCAGAAACACTTCCAGAGGAACTGTGATGTTATCGCTACGCAAATTTTTACAAACGATGGTAGCCGTAAATCGTCCCGGACGGATTTCCGTCGGTGGTTTAAACCACTCAATGCTAAGACCCGTCTTTAGCCACACGGCATTGGTAAGTAGGTTTTCAAGCATTTCCCGATGAAAGGCCCAACCGGTCGTCACTATCAGAATGCCCTGGCCAATTTGCGAAACCAGACCGATCGCAGTTCCTCCCCGCGTTTTTGCCCACACCTTATACCCCCCACCCCATTTGCGGAAGTGCGCCCAATAGGGGAACGCGCCGACGAGATGAGGTGACGACAGAAAGGGTGATCGGTCGGACAGGTCCATCGCTGCTCGTTCCGAACCCAAGTCCTTGAAAGCGTCCCCGTATTCAATGAAAAGATCCCGTCGCCACCGACCGAGCCAGTCGCCCATTGGCGGATACCCCATATCGGTAACGATCAGAATGCCCCCAGCCTTGAGGTATCCCTCCCAATGACAAGCCAGGGAACTCATATCCACCGGATCGCCGTAGTTCCAAAGGGACGTGGTGAGAACGAGATCGTATTTTTGAGATTGAGCGAAGAATTTTTCCAGCGCCGTGTTCCGATACTTATCAAAATCCCAGCCCAGACTCCTTAGTACGGTGTCGTACTCGTTCCAACTTCTGAAGTCGTTGTCTACACCGGAACTGGATATGACGGCGACCCTTCTGGGGAACGGGGTGGCACACCAGACCTGCTTGGGAAGGCTGATAAGAACCAGACCGACGTCCAAGAGAAGCCTGACGGGGACCTTCACCTTGGTCATTCCCTTCATAGTGTCTCAAGAGACCTGGTTCAGCGACCGAGTCGCCGTGCCGTATTTACGAGACGACCGAGAGTGCTGCTGACAATCTCAACGACATCACCGTCTTGTAGGGCGCACTCCTCGCCCATCATTATCCCTGTGCCGGTGGTCAAGATGCTGCCGGGAGGAATCGGGTTGTTACGGTAAAGAAAGGAAATGAGATCTTGAAACGATCGGTTCATCTGCGCAGTGGTGGCTCTGCCTTCAAAGAGGAGAGAAGTCCCGCGCCAGATGCGGCAGGAAAGGCTGATGCGAGAGGGATCCGGCACCTGGTCGCTGGTTGTCAGCCAAGGACCGAAGGAACAGCACCACTGGAAGATTTTTGATTGAGGGAGGTAGAGGGGATTTTCCCTCTCAATATCCCACGCAGAGACATCGTTGCAGAGTGCGTAGGCGACGGGATCGGGTCCCTCTCCCAGGACAATAGCTACCTCCGCTTCCGGTGCGGTGAAGCGAGAATCGGAGCGAAGGCCGATCGGTCCGAACGGTGGCGAGCACCTTTCGGCGGTCGCTTTGAAGAACAGTTCGGGTCGCTCGCTGAAGTAGACTTTACTATAGATGTCTGTTTGGCTGTCGGTGTCTCTACCGACTGCACTTCTTTTGTAGGTCACCCCTGCTCCCCAAATTTCAGGGGGATCAATGGGGATCAGGAGATGGTAGTCGTCGGACGATGGCTTCTGAAGGAAAGACGCCAGGGGGTAGGAATTCTTCTTATCTTTGCGCACCGACCGCAGGGGCTGTTCCAGGACATCTGGGATGGTTAGGCTTCTCGCCAGGGATTGGCGGAGGACGTCCAAGGTCGTCGGAAACTCGCTTGTCAGGTCCCAGATCCGGGAGCCTTTCACCACTCCGAACCGTTTCCCTTTTTCAGGGACGAAGAACTGCACCAATCTCATGGACACCACCACACTGGCTGACTATTCTGCCATACCGCGTCAGAAAGGCTAGAAAGACCTGAACCTGCGACCCCTTCGTAACGGTCACGGACTGGCGTAAGACCGTTCGGACCGCTGACGATTTGGCTTCTATGTCAGGTTTTTTCCCGGCACCAGGGCGCTTTCTTCCCCTACGAACAACCCCAATTCGGAACGAAAGGATTGGTAATGGTGAGATATGTGGGAGGCAAAGAGGGTTCCATAGGGCATCTAAATAATACCGACCTGCGCGCAACCGTTTGCCCTTATTGCGGTCTGGGATGCGGCATCGGCGTTTGGGACGGCTCTGCTTTTCCCCTGGAACACCACCCCGTCAGCCAAGGAGGTCTTTTCCTGAGGGGATGGGCGTCTGCCGAGCTTTTGAAGTCGCCTCTCAGGTTGGTAAGGGGACAGATCAGGGATCCTTCGGGGCGCAAGCAATCGGTTTCTATCGAAGATGGGCTTCGCTTGGCCGTCGAAAAAATCAGGGAAATCAAACAAAGATACGGTCCCGAGTCGTTAGCCGTCCTGGCATCAGCCCGGTTGACGACGGAAGAGATCGCCCTGATTAAAAAACTCGCCGATTCTTTGGGAACGCCCCATCGAGACTCCTTTCAGCGGCTGGGATTTCTCCCGTTTTCTTACCACTATCTCGACGATGTAGAAGCCGCACAGGAGATAACGGTCATAGCCACTGACCCGGCTCCCCGCCATCCCCAAGTCCACCGCCGTTTGGTTCGGGCTTACTATCACGGCTGCCGGATCCGTTTTGTCGGCTGCCGCCAGGCTGCCCTTTCGCCCCTGACGACCTTCGTCGGCACACCGCCGGGATGGGAGTTGGATCGCGTTAATGGGAAAGGGAGCGGTCTGACCCTGCTGTCGTCGGAGGTAGGGTTACAAGGTCAGGGAGCGCGTGCGTGGAACGTTCTGAACCGAGAGCGCACCCTCTTTCTCACCGACTATGTCAACCAGCGGGGGCTGATGGAGGCGCGCTGCTATCCGACCCGGGACGGAATGGGAGCCTTTGAAATTCTTAGGGCTGCGCGCGACGGGAGAATCAAGGCTCTCTTAATATTCGGGGACGATCCGTCCGAGTTCTTCCCTTCTTTGACCGAGGAAGCCTTCGCCCGCTTAGAGTGGTCCGTCGTTGTTGATCATGTGCAGACGAAAACGTCTGATCGGGCTCATCTGACGCTTCCCGGCTCCTTCCTTTGGGAAAAAGAAGGGACCGTCTGCAACACCGAAGGCAGGGTTCAGCAAGTCGGTCCCATCGAGAAGTCACCGACCGGATGGACAGAGGGGCAGATCGCCCTTTTTCTGACCGACCAGTTGGGGAATGGCGGCAATGAGGTCACACCGCCGCCTTTACCGTACAGTAGTTCGTCGGTGATTCCCGATACCCCGGACCAGGACTTTCCTTTTCTCATTTCTTTGGACTTTTCAACTTTTTGGAACAACCACATCTATTGCCATGCGGCAGTCAGCGTCTGGCGAGAGGTAAGGAGCGAAAAAGCCGATTTTCCCGACGGCTACTTGGCGATCAATGCCGAGGACGCCCAGGCGGCCGGACTGAGACCTTTTACCCTCGCAATCGTTGAAAGCAGAGAAGGCAAGATCACCCTTCGCGTTCGGCTTGACGGGCGATTGGGTAAAGGATCCGTTCTGATCCCCGTATCCCTGTGGGAGAAGGTGGGTGCGGCGTTGGGCGCACTGTCAGTCGACCCTTCGCTGAAAATCCCGATTTTTAGACCGACAGCCGTTCGGTTGCAACAAGCACGCCAGTGAGAAACGAGGGGATCCGTTGAAATGACGGAACAAGTCAATATGTGGATCAGCAGAACGAATCTGATGGAGATCTTAACTCGGTGGTCTCAGGACGGTATGTTGATCGCACCGAAAAGGGCGGGCGGAGAAGTTTTTTTTGCACCCATTGATAATGTTGAAGAGATCTGCTGGGACTACGTCAATAGCCTTATTTCACCAAAACAGTTTCTCCTTCCCGAGGGAGAGACTTTGCTGTCATATGAGAGGACCGACGAGGGTGAATGGGTCATCAATACGCCGAATTTGGATGTGCCGGAGAAGATCGTGTTCGGGATACGTAGTTGCGACGTCGCAGGCATCGCTTACCTGGACCAGTTTCTTTTGGGACGGATGTTTGACCGAAAGATCCCTCCCGACCCGCTCTACAAACGGAGGAGGGAACGATTAACCCTGATCAGCGTCGTGTGTCAGAAGCCGGGGTCCACCTGCATGTGTGTCTGTTGCGACGGCGGACCGGCTCTTAAAGCCGGTTACGACTGGCAGTTAACGGAATTGTCAGAAGGATGGCTTGTTGAGGTCGGAACGGAAAAAGGCTGGGCGCTGATGGAAACGGTCAAGGCTCTTGTGGAACCTGCTGAGACAGAAGCGGTAACGGAAAAAGAAGAGCGGCTCGCCAAGGTGATCGAGAACTTTCAGCATTATAGCCCCCACCATCGGGTCCCGACGATGGCTGCCAGTAGAGGCGTGTCCCGAAGCCTGGTAAAGGAACCGTTTTGGGACCTGATCGGCGCCCGGTGCGTGGAATGCGGAGGATGTTCCTACTTGTGTCCGACCTGTTTCTGCTTCAACTGCGTTGACCTGTTGACCGATCCGGACGGTTCAACGGGCCAAGAAGAGCCCTTCTGCCCCCTCGCTCCAGGTCAAGGTGCGGGAACGTGTTACAAGAGGGTGCGATTCCGGGACAACTGCATTTTGGAAGGCTTTGTCCGCCAAGCGGGCGGGATCTATCCGAGAAGGAACACGGGTGAGCGATGCCGAAATCGCTTTTTCCACAAACTGAGTTGGCAGTTCTTCCAGAGGATGCATCGGTTGGGCTGCACCGGCTGCGGTCGCTGCGTCAAGACCTGTCTCGGCGAAATCGGCATGAGCCAGGTAGCAACGGAAATCACCGACGCTTTGACCAGCGGGAGAAAGGTGGCGCTGACCGGACAGAGAGTAGGAAAGGGAGAGGCACATGTCTGAGGCAACGTTTGGTGTGGAACCCGGCGAGTTGTATCGTCCTCGTCTGGTGCGTATTGTAAAGGTGGAGGATGAGATTCCGGAGACGGCTCTAACAGGTCCCGTTCGCAATTTCTATCTGGAGCGGCACGGTCTCTCTTTTCGTCCCGGGCAGTTCGCTCAGATAACCGTTTTCGGGGCAGGAGAAGTCCCCATATCCCTCTCTTCACCGCCGTCGCTTGGCGACGGGATCATCCTCAGCGTCAGGGCAGCGGGGTTCGTGAGCAAAGCCCTCCATCGTCTCAAAGAAGGTGATCGGATAGGCTTTCGCGGTCCCCTCGGGAACGGATTTCCTATAGAATCTTGCACCGGCTACGATCTCCTCTTTGTTGCCGGCGGAATCGGGCTGGCGCCCTTGCGCAGCCTTTTGGAGGAAGTCCTCTACCGACGCCAACAGTTCGGGCGCGTTCTCCTTCTCTACGGAGCCAGGACGCCGAGGGACCTGATGTTTACACGGTCCATACCAATCTGGCAACGGCAGGGAGTGGAGGTTTTTCTGAGCGTGGATATAGGCGATGGTGTGTGGGAAAAAGAGACGGACCCCCCGAGAAAAGTCGGCGTCGTGACCACATTGTTTTCGGAAGTCACCTTAGATCCGTCTCGGACTGTCGCCTTCCTGTGTGGTCCCCCGATTATGATTCGTTTCGCTCTCTTGGGACTGACAAGGGACTTGCACATCCCACCAGAGCGCTGCATTGCGACCCTTGAAAGACACATGAAATGTGGCGTCGGCAAATGCGGACACTGTATCGTCGCTGACAAGTACGTTTGTGTTGACGGACCCGTTTTCAATTATGCGCAATTAGAAAAAATGGCGAGCGTGGAGGAACCTTGGTGATGACGGCTCCGATTGATCCACGGCTGGAAAAACTGAAGTTTTTAGTCCAAGGCAAAGAGTGGCTGATCATCGGCGTAGGGAATCTTTTGCGGGGTGACGACGGCGTCGGATCCCTGATCAGTCAGGAGTTGGAGCAGTCCTTTCCCGATCGTGTCATTGACGGTCAAACGGTCCCGGAGAACTTTCTCGTCACCGTCCTTGACAGGAGACCCAAAGTCTGCCTCTTCATAGACGCAGTTGACTTCGGGGGCAGCCCTGGCGAGTGGGGTATCTTTTCCTTTCGGTCAGTCAAAGGCAAACTGCCGACGACCCATACGATGTCTCTCGGTCCGCTCGTATCGCTTCTAGAACAAGAAGGCATAGAGTGCTGGCTTATCGGCATTCAGCCTCTCGTCACTGAGTTCGGGTCGCCCGTCTCAGAAGCCGTTGATCAGGCAAAAAAGCAACTCTTGACGATGTTGAGACGGCTCTTAAAGCCAGATGAGGAAGGCAGCAGCGGACCCGTTTCGGGAGAACGGTGAGCCCTGTATGGATCGGGTTGCAACGCCAATTGGTCTGACCGAGGAAAAAGGTTTCCCAGTATTAATGACTCGGATCGCTTTAATTCTCCTGACCGTTGGTGTCACACCGGTCGCCATCGTACGCACCCGCTGACCAGCGCTCTTGTAAATGTGTGAAAGGTGGGGGGTCGGAACATCGTGACCGACGGGATCGACACGATTCAAAAACCCGAGTTCGCCGTTATGGTCGGTATTATCGTTTTGGTGCTTGGTTCCCTTATCATCCCTCTCTTCTACAGGTCACAGCGCCTAACGGGTATCACAGCCCTCCTTTTCCTTGCCGTGGGTGCGATCTTTTTGTCCGTCAGTGGTGTTTCTGTGCTTATTAGTGGTCCGACAGAAGTAAGGACACTGTTGACTATCCCCGTCATCGGTCTGCCAATTGCAGCAAAGATAGATTACCTATCGGCTTTCTACCTTGTCTTTACGCCGATCCTTGCGCTGTTGGCATGTGTCTACAGTATACCCTACCTTAGCGTCTATCAAGGGCATCATACGGCTCGCCACTATCCCTTTTGGTGCCTTCTCTTAGCGGGATCGGTGATCATCCTGGTCGCTTGGGACGCCCTCCTTTTCATCGTCGGCTGGGAGGTCCTCGGTCTATCGTCGTATTTCCTTATCACTTATTTGAGAAATCAGCCGTCCGTCCTGAGGGCGGGCTTCCGGTACCTCGTCGCCAGCCACGCAGGAACGGCTTGCCTTTTCGTGGCGACCTTGATTCTGTTCCAATTTTCCGAAGCACACTCCCTCCGTTTCGATCACATCAGAAGCGTCTTTGAAAACCTATCGCGGAGAGGTGACGGTTGGGTTCATACCATTTTGGCCCTTCTCTTCATAGGACTGGGAACGAAAGCGGCGCTGTTTCCGTTCGGCTTCTGGTTGCCGGAAGGCTATCCCCTGGCACCCAGTGCTACCGGTGCTCTTCTGGCGAGCACGGAGACGAAACTGGCTGTTTACGGCTTCGTTCGGCTGTTCGTAGGCGCCGTTCCCTTGATGCCAGCCCTCACGGTGTGGGGTCAAACGGTCGCCATCTTCGGCGCTCTAACGCTGTCCATCGGAACGGTCACCGCCTTCGTACAAACCGATTCACGCCGCCTGCTTTCTTTCTATGTAATCGGACAGGTCGGTTATATGATCCTGGCGATCGGTATGGGGCTTACATTGCTTCAGATCAACCCCGCCCTTGCGACGGTTGCCATCGCAGCGGGACTTTTCCATATGTTGAATAATGCAATTTATAAATCCCTCCTGTTTCTGACTGCCGGTTCCATCTTTTTCCATTCGGGAGAAAGGGACCTGGGACGGGTAAGTGGATTGATGACTGTTACGCCTGTCGTCGGATGGTGCGCTATCGTCGGGTCCCTCGCCATTGCCGGTGTGCCACCTCTCAACGGTTTTTCAAGTAAATGGCTGATTTTTGCCGATGGCTTGACAGCCGGTCGGACGATGCCTTTATTCTCCTTGCTCACGGTCGTTGCAATATTCATTTCGGCTGTTACCCTTGGCTCCTTTCTCAAATTTACAGGCACCGCTTTCCTCGGTCAGGTCCACCCTCCCACCGTCAGCACCCGAGCACGAATGCCGTTATCTATGCAGACCGTCCAACTGACACTCGCTCTGATCTGCATCATAATCGGTTTGATCCCGGCAGGTATCGTGTCTGGTCTCTACCAAGTCGTTGCCTCTCTGCTTCCCGAAAATTACACACCACCTGTTGAACGGGTGTTGGGGGAACACCCCGTCGCTGTCGCACTAAATGTGGCTGGCGTCCCAGTTGCCGTCTGGAATCCCTTGCCGATAACGTTATGGGGTTTCATAGGTCTTGCCCTTTCTTATGTTCTCTACAAGATGTTTCGTCCCGCCCGGCGCACGAGCCCGGTTTGGCAGTGCGGAAGCCTTGCTCCCCCATCGCTCGGTCGCTATCACGTTCACGGATACTATCAGCCCTTTAAAGATTTTCTATCCTTCCGGATCGGTCGTCACAAGGTCCGCACAACCAATCGTCTTGCTATCGATCCCTCGTCTCCCGTCTCCCACATCCCCGGTCCTCTGGATTTTGGCCGGATTTACTCTTCCGTGATCTCCCTCGGCAGGCAGTGGTGTGAAGCCTTGACCAGGATTAACATCGGCGTTCCGTACGTTTATCTGATCTGGATGCTTCTGGGTCTGATAGGAGTCATCGTCCTTTTATATGTTCTGTCTCTGAGGTGAAGAGGGATGATCGGTTTGAGTATTTTACAAGTCGTCCTGACATTCGCCGGGAGCCCGTTGCTGGATGGTTTTGTTAGAAAATATATAAAAGCCAAGTTGGCTCATTCCCGAGTTGGTCCCTTGACAGGACCCTGGCAGACGTACATAGATCTGATCAAACTTTTGGGGAAAGAGGATTTGATAATTGAGGGAGCCCCTTACCTCCCGCAAATTTTGATTCCGTTAGCGGCTCTTGGGTCGGTTCTGGTCGGTTCCCTTCTCGTCCCGATCAGTGGTGTCGCTCCTTTGGGTCAAGGCGGGGATATGATCGTTTTCATCTATTGCATGGGAGCCGGCATTGTTTCCGTCATCCTTGCGGCTCTGTCCGCTGGTTCCCCTTACGCTCATGCAGGCGCCATTCGGGAAGTGTGCCTCCATTTGATCGTGGAGCCAGTCTTATTTGTTGCACTGCTGTCAGCCGTGGTTCTGAGCCAGTCGCTGAGGTTTGAGGACCAACTGATGTGGCATCTCTCTCAGGGTTTCTCACTCCCGATGCTGATCGGGGCGGTGGCTCTTTTTGCTGCTTTGCAGGCTCAGTTCGGCAAACTGCCTTTTGACATTCCAGAAGCAGAGCAGGAGATCGTCGGTGGTCTGTTCACCGAAATGAGCGGACCGAGATTGGCTCTGTTTCGCCTGTTCTTCCTCAGCCGCCAGTTTGTCTTCGCCTGCCTCTTGTGCACGGTCTTTCTCCCGTGGGGATTGACGGACATCCCGATCTTAAACCTATTGACCACCGTTGTAAAAGTTTTCGTCGTCTACTGCCTAATCGGTCTCCTGGACGCTCTCCTTCCGCGCCTGCGCATTGATCAAGCCCTACGGTTTTACCTGACGGTGCTTCTGACCGCGGCAGTGGGAGCGGTTCTTGCCTACCTTGCGGCATAAGAGGTGAAGGTAAATGGAAGTCTTACAGCACCCCAACTGGATCGTGCTGGCGGCGGTCATTCACTCAATCCGATCTCTTTTAGCAGCCGAATCCCGTGACCTTCGCCTTTTTTGTCGGCGCCCCCGCAGTCCGGTCGCTCACACTATCTTTTATTTTGGCTTTCCGAGGACCTATGCCTGCTCTGCATTGGCCGTCCTCCTGGGCAGGGTGGATTTGCTTGACCGAAGTTGCGATTCTTCTCCTCCTATACGGTGGGCGGTCACCTTTCCGTATCGCCGACGGTCGCCCAGTTGCTCTTTGCTGGGAAGAGAAGCCCTTACTCGGAAGGTGTTGCAACCCCAGTCAGGGCACTTACAGGCCGATGCTCTGTCGATCGTGAAAAGGCCCTATTGAGGAGGGTGATACGATGACATTGCAAGTGACTGCCGAATCGGTTGTCCAAGCGGTCAAGGAGAAGACTCCAATCCTTGAATATTACTCTCCTTCGGATCGGAGGCTTTACTTGACGGTAGCGAAAGAGGCGATCAGAACGGTTGCCGACATGCTCTTCAACGGGCTCAACGCACGGTACTTGATAAGCAGCGGGACCGATCGGAGACAGACAGACGGGTATTTTGAAGTCCTTCACTTTTTCGCTTTTGACAGGAGCAATTTGAGGGTTGGTGTCCGCTGCCTCCTGAACCCCGAGGATTTGGAGATAGATTCCATAACTTCCGTGATCCCAGGAGCCGGTTGGGCGGAGAGAGAGATTCAGGACCTCCTAGGAATCCGATTCGTCGGGCACCCGGATCCCAGACCTCTCGTCCTGCCGGACGGTTTTCCTGAAGATCTTTATCCTCTTCGGAAGGACTACCCTTACGACTACAAACCGCCTCTGGATCCCAATAAGAAGTTCCCGTTCAAAGAACCGCCTGCGGACACCACCGTCGTCACCGTCGGTCCCTTTTTCCCTGTCCTGGAAGAGCCGTCCCAGTGGCGGCTGTTCGTTGACGGAGAAGTGGTAGTCGGATGCGACTATCGCGGGTTCTACAACCACAGAGCCATTGAGAAACTCGGCGACAGTGTGTTAACTTACAACCAAGCCTGCCTCCTTGCGGAAAGAATTTGCGGGATTTGTGGCTGCGTCCACTCCACATCCTATTGTCAAGCCGTGGAAGAGGCTGCAGGCATTGAGGTTCCCGTAAGAGCGAGGGTGATCCGGTCCCTGATTTTGGAGTTAGAGCGCATCCACAGCCACCTGCTGTGGCTCGGTCTCGCCTGCCACATCATCGGCTTTGATTATGGCTTCATGCAATCGTGGCGAATCCGAGAGCCGATCATGTGGCTTGCCGAATATCTGACCGGTAGCCGAAAGCATTTCTCGATCAATCTCGTCGGAGGGGTTCGGAGGGACATCGGACCGGATCAGTTTGAACGCATCCTTTCCGTCACCGGTCAGGTAGAGAAGCAATTTCTTGAACTGGTCGAAGCAATTGAGGGCGATACCGTGCTGCGGTCACGCTTGGAGGATGTCGGTATCCTAACGCCAGAGGAGGTCCGAAAAATGGGATCTGTCGGACCGACGGCTCGAGGCAGCGGCGTGGCGATTGACGCGAGAAAGGACCATCCCTATGCAGCCTATGACCTTTTAGACTTCACTGTGGTCACCCACGACGGATGTGATAACCTGGCGCGAACGCTCGTGCGGATCGGTGAGATATTTGAGTCCCTTAAAATAATGAGGCAGTGTGTCGACCTCCTGTCGGAACTTCCAGAAGGGGAGTTGCTAGGAGAGATTCCCGATGAAATACCACCCTTGAAAGAAGGCATGCATGCCGTTGAGGCGCCCAGGGGAGAGGTGTTTCACTATGTGCTGACAGGATACGACAACAGACCTTACCGTTGGAAGGTGCGGGCTCCGAGTTATCAAAACATTCAGACTGTTCCCGTGATGCTCAAGCCGGGGACTTTCCTGGCAGACGTTCCGATCACCCTCGGCAGCGTAGATCCCTGTTTTTCCTGCACCGAGAGGATGGAGATTGTAGATCAAGCCAAATCCCATTCCTATGTCCTAGAGGAACAGGACCTCATAGATTTGTCGCGGAAGCGATACTTGAAACTGAAAGAACAGAGGGGGAAGGCTCATGATCAAGTCTAAGATAAAGCAGCTGTTGATCGGCAAACAAGCGGGGACGGTTACCCTTCCCTATCCGTTTTCGCCTCGTCCGTCGGAGCCAGGTTATCGGGGGAGGGTCGTCGTTGACACAGACAAGTGCGTCGGATGCGGTGGCTGTGCCGATGTCTGCCCCGCCCGCTGCATTCTCATCACCGACGAATCGCCTTTCATCCGGATTATCAGAAGGTATTTGGATCGCTGCATTCATTGCGGGCGGTGTGAAGATGTCTGCATCTACGACGCGGTGCACCTTGACGGTGAATACGAACTGGCGACCACAGATCGGTCCGACTTGTTCATTGAACAGGTTCTGTTTATGGGCACCTGCTCCCGATGCGGAAGATGCTACATCCCGCCGAATCCATTGGATCGCCTGATGGTCGTCGGATTCCGCAAAGACGAGAAATGGAGTGGTCAGCGATGACAAAGGAGGGTTTCATCCGAAGATTCCACTCTAAGGCGTTCGGGCGATCGCTATGGGTTTTCCACACCAATGTGGGAGCTTGCAACGGTTGCGATATAGAGATTCTCGATGTTTTGACTCCTTTCTTTGATGTGGAGCGATTTGGTATTAAATTAGTCGGCTCCCCACGCCATGCGGATGTCCTCCTCGTCGCAGGTCCCGTCACTGTACCGATGATGGAGCCGTTGAAACGCCTTTACGAGGCGGTGCCGTCGCCCAAATTGGTCGTGGCGGTAGGCGCCTGCGCCGTCGGAGGCTGTGTGTGGTTTGACACTTACAATGTAGTAGGCGGTGTGGACAAGGTCATTCCTGTCGATCTCTACATCCCGGGGTGTCCCCCTAAGCCAGAAGCCATCATCTACGGAGTTGCCCTTGCCCTTGGTCTGGTACCGAAAAAAGTCGGTCCCGTCCGGGCGGGTCACGAGATTCCACCCGAGTTGGAGGAAGCGGTCCGTCAGATGACCCTCGCCCGTCAACTGTCTGAAGTCGCTCAGGCGTCTGATACAGACCCAACCGACGGTAGCGAACAGGGGGGACTCAAATGACAAATCGCATTCTTGTAGTAGAAGATGACCGGGACATAGCAGAGGTGATCGGTTCTAGTCTTAAAGCGGCCGGTTATGAGGTATTCCACGCGTTCAATCCTCAGGAGGCTTGGGATGCCCTTCACAAGCAGACCCCTGACCTGGTCGTCTTGGACATCATGATGCCGACTGGCACGGAGGGATTCCAACTGGTTTGGAGAATTAGGTCAGAGGAAGCCGATCCTCAAGTCCGCCAAGTGCCGATCTTAATTCTCACTTCCCTTCACGAGAAGACAGCCTTGCGGTTCTACCCAGACCGCTACGACGCCACCTACGGGCCAGGTGAATACCTACCGGTCGAGGACTTTCTAGACAAACCTGTCGACCCTAAGGTCCTCATTGAAAGGGTTCAACGGTTGCTGAAGAAGTAGGTTCGTCCGCCGTATCGGGGCTGTTTGAGTAGCCTGTCACAGGTGCCCTGCTCCCTTCTTGTTTTCCTGCCATCGGTAAAAACACCTTGAAAGTAGTCCCGACCTTTAAGCGGCTATCTACTTCAACGCGACCATTGTGAGCTTCCGCCGCCGTTCGCACAATGGAAAGCCCTAAACCGGTCCCTTCATGAACGACCTCTCTTGCATTTCGCGCCCTATAAAACTCATCAAAGATGTGGGGAAGGTCTTCCGGAGGGATGCCGACTCCTGTATCCGAAACCTCCAGGATTACCTGATCCCCTTCGGAACGGAGCCGGACGGTAACCGCACCCCTTGCGGGAGTGTAACGGACGGCGTTGCTGATCAAGTTGTCGACCATCTCCTGCAGGGCTTCCTCTGACCCGAATAGCGTAGGGACGGGATCGGACACATCCGACACCAGTGCTAATTTCTTCTCTCTCATCATCGGTTGAAACTTTTCAAGGGATTTCTGAACGATGTCCTTAAGGGAGACCGGTTTCCTTTCCACCTTGCGCTGCACCTCCCTCAGTCGGGATAAGGTCAGCATGTCGTTTACGATGTCTTTCATCTCATTAAGGCGAGCGCTAATTCTCTTCATCAGTCTCAGCACAGTCGCATGGTCGCTGACGGTCGCATCTTGCGTCAGCAAGTTCGCGATGCTCAGTGCAGCATTCAGCGGTGCCCTCAGTTCGTGACTCATTTTCCTCATTTGTTGCGACTTGAACTGTTCCGCTTCCTCTAATGCCCGATAAGCCTCTTCTAATTGCTCTGAACGCTCTTGAAGGCTTACTGTCAATTCCCGGACCTGACGCTCCCTCTTTCGAAGCCGCCCACTTATGAAGGAAGTCATTGAGGTCACAATCAGAAGAGTTGCCGACAGAGCAAAATAGTTAGAAAATACGACGGTCAGCGATCGGCAGACCTTCGGTAACGGATGGAGATGATAGTGGGGGAGAAGCCCGACCCATTCTCCCCACACAATAAAACCGAAAAGTAAAAGGGTGAAACAGCACACGACAAAGGCTGATATAGGGGAGAGCAGGAGGCTGCCGATTACCATGTGAAATACGAAGTAGATGGAAAAGGGATTTTCAATCCCACCGGAGAAATGGAGGAGTAGTGCTAGAAAGATGAGGTCCAACACGATCTGAACGGCGGCGCAGGTCCTTGGCTTTTTGAAAAAGAACAGCCGATCGGGTCGTGCGGTCAACGAGAAGAACAGGTTGTAAGCGGCGATGCCGAGGATCAGGAAAAGGAGGGGAGGTAGAAAAACGGTGACCCCCAACCATGAGGAGAATAAGACGGTTGCGAGGGTGCCGATGACCGCGACCCAGCGCAACTGGACCAGCCAGTAACACAGCCGACCCCTAAGTTCCAAAAGGACTAAGTCTTGATCGACCATCCCATTTAAGTATCTTTCGGCCGGGAAACCTCCCTGTCAGGTAATCTCCCCACAAAACGGAAGGGAACAAAGGTTCCCGGGAGTGTCGGGAAAAACCTTACATAAAAAAACACCGCCAGTGGCAAAAAGGAAGTCGGTTTGAGGTGATGGAGATGCACGAAGGTCAATTGGTCCGCAGGTTAATCCAATCCGTCAGGCGTCAAGCGAAAGAAAAAGGTGCCATCGGCATCCAATCAATCAAAGTGCGATTGGGAGGTCACCATTGGCTGGATCCGGAAGCCTTCCAGATCTTATTTGAGCAGATGTCGGCAGGCACATCCTGTCAAGGAGCGGACTTGACGATCGTTGAACAGCCGCCGCGCGCTGTCTGCCGGTCCTGCTCTTTTGATTTCCTCCCCCTTGATCACAAGCCTTTCTGCCCCCGCTGTAAAGCTCTCAATGTAGAAATCCGTGCGGCACCTGATCTGGAAGTCCTTGAAGTCAAATTCGTGATACCGAAGAAACAGCTGTCAAGAGAAAAGAGTGCGCCCGTGTGAGGCGATAGTATGGCAGTACATAACAATTGGGATGGAAGAGAAAGATGGCAGATAATTGTTTCAGGAATCGTCCAGGGCGTTGGATTTCGTCCGTTCGTAGCACGCCTTGCCCATCAACTGGGCTTGTCCGGTTATGTCCTCAATGACACAAAGGGAGTGATCATTGAGGTAGAAGGTCCTGCTTCGGTCCTTCAAGAATTTCTAAGACGGTTATCAGCAGACAAGCCTCCTCTTGCCTTTATCCGTAATCTTTCCATCACGCGCCTTCCGGTAAAGGAGGAGACGGGATTCCACATCTATCAGAGCCGGGTGGAGGGACGACGATGGGCTTTAATATCTCCTGATGTAGCAACTTGCACTGAGTGCCTGAAGGAACTGAGAGATCCCGACGATCGGCGGTATCGTTACCCATTTTTAAACTGCACCAACTGCGGACCCCGATTCACGATCATAAAGTCGGTCCCCTACGATCGGGTTCGGACGACGATGGCGACTTTCCCGATGTGCTCTATTTGTAAAGAGGAGTATGAGGATCCGTTAAATCGTCGGTTCCATGCCGAGCCGACGGCCTGTCCCACGTGCGGTCCGCAGGTCGCTCTGCTGGACCGATGGGGCAACCGAGTGGATTGTACCGATCCGATAGCGAAAGCAGGAGAACTCATCAAAGGAGGCTCTCTCCTCGCCGTCAAAGGATTAGGTGGCTATCATATCGCCTGCGACGCCCAAAACGAAACGGCTGTCCAGCGGTTGCGAAACAACAAGAGGAGGGATTTTAAACCCTTCGCCGTTATGGCAAAAGACCTTGAAACGACTAACGCGTTCTGTTTTCTCACTCCACTAGAAAGAGAGGAACTGCAATCGTGGAGGCGACCGATCGTCATCTCGAGACTGCGAAACGGTGTAAGGGTCGCACCTTCTGTGGCACCGAATCACGACGACCTGGGAGTTTTCCTCCCCTATACTCCGCTCCATCATCTCCTATTGGACTTTGCGCCACCGCTGCTTGTTATGACGAGCGGTAATATCAGCGACGAACCGATCGTTTATCGCGATGATGAGGCGCTGCAGCGTCTCGGACCGACTGTAGATTTCTTCCTGACTCACAATCGTCCGATTCATATGAGATGCGACGATTCGGTTCTGCGGTTTGTCGGCAGCCAGAGAGTTTTTATCAGGAGGTCCCGGGGCTATGCACCGGAGCCCATCGGTGTGTCGTTCCGTTTCCCCGTCGCTCTGCTCGCCGTAGGGGCGATGCTGAAGAACACTTTCGCCGTCTGTCGGGACGATGCCGTCGTCGTCAGTCACCACATCGGTGACTTAGATGATTTTCAAACCTTTCGCAGTTTTCGTGAGTCGATCGAACACTACAAAAACCTGTTTGACACCGATCCTGTCGTGATTGCTCACGATCTCCATCCGGAGTATCCGTCCACACGTTTCGCTGAAAAATATCCGGCTCGTTTAAGGATAGGAGTGCAGCACCATCACGCCCACATCGCTTCGGTGATGGCGGAATACGGTCTGACGGATCCGGTGATCGGCGTCGCTTACGACGGCACCGGTTACGGACCGGACGGAGCGATATGGGGCGGCGAGTTCCTGGTGGCGACTTACGAAGGCTACCGACGGGTCGGTCATTTGGAAGAGGTGCCGATGCCCGGCGGAGAAAAGGCCGTCCGCCACGGATGGAGGATGGCTCTCAGCTGGCTCCTGGTCGCCTACGGACCGGAGGAGCGATCTGTCGGTCCGTGGATTCGCGACGCCGTCGGGCGCACCGATTGGGATCACCTTTGGGATGCTGTTTCATCTGGTTTTCCTTTCGTCAACACAACCAGCATCGGTAGACTTTTTGACGCGGTTTCAAGCCTCCTCAATTTGCGCCACGAATCAGGCTATGAAGGGCACGCCGCAGTCCTTCTGGAACTGACTGCTCGGCGGGGATTTGACGACAGGAAACCATATCGTTTTGATTTGATCCGAAGGGGTCGCTTGATCTTGAGCGCTCAACCGGTGATTCGGCAAATCGTCCAAGACATTTGCGCAGGGGTAGACAAAGAACTTATCGCCTATCGGTTCCACAAAGGTCTGGCTCAAGCCACAGCACGGATGTGCCGACTGGTTTCGCAAGACACAGGTTTCAACAAGGTTGTGCTGAGCGGCGGTGTGATGCAGAATGGGTTGTTGTTGCAGCTCCTTCTCGAGGAGCTGAGTCAGATGGATCTCCAGGTCTATATTCCGGCGGTCCTGCCTCCCAATGACGGAGGAATTTGCCTGGGTCAGGCTGCGGTGGCAGCACACATCATAAGGTCCATGGCTGATGTTGCCGCGACGGAACGGGTTTCGGGCGTGCTGGTTGCTGGCGGGTGATGAGGAAATGTGTCTCGCAATTCCGGGACAAATCATCCAGATAACCGACGGGGAATCTCGTCTTGCGGTGGTTAATGTATCGGGAGTAACGAGAACGATTTCGCTGCGCCTGGTGCCGGAAGCGAAAGAAGGCGACTGGGTTCTCGTCCACGTCGGTTTTGCCCTTCAGGTCTTGGATGAAAGAGCCGCTGAAGAGACACTGAAGGTCTTGTCGCAAATACAGCCCACGGATGCAGTCTTTGGCGGAAGGGATGTCAATCAATGAGATACGTCAGCGAGTTTCGAAATCCCGATCTGGCGCGTCGCTTGATCGGTCAGATAAAAGAGGAATGCGGATCCCGAACTTATAGGTTAATGGAAATATGCGGTGGACACACCCACGCCTTTTATCGGTTTGGTCTGGTTGATCTTTTGTACCCGTCCATAGAACTCGTTCATGGTCCGGGATGTCCCGTATGTGTGTTACCGACCAAGCGATTGGACCAGGCGATCGCCTATGCTCTCAATCCCAAAGTGTTGCTGGCAACCTATGGCGATATGATGCGTGTTCCCGGGTCACGCCAAACCTTAGTTGAGGTGGCGGCTCAAGGGGCAGATGTGCAGATGGTTTACAGCCCCTTGGACGCACTGGCTCTGGCGCAACACGGTCCAGAAAAAATAGTCATTTTCTTCGCCATCGGTTTTGAGACGACAGCGCCTGCAACGGCAGTAACACTCCTTGAAGCAAAAAGGAAAGGGCTGAAGAATTTCCTCGTCTTCTGCAATCACGTCAGACTGATACCCGCTATAATATTTATATTGGATACCGGCAAGACAGCAATAGACGGGTTCATAGGTCCCGGTCATGTGTCTACCATCATCGGGGCAAAGGCTTGGCGACCGGTCGTAGATCAGTATGGAAAAGGAGTCGTCATCAGTGGGTTTGAACCTTTGGACTTGCTTCAGTCGGTGTGGATGCTGGTGAGGCAAATTAAACAACGGAAGCCTCAGGTGGAGGTGCAATACAGGAGATCAGTGAGGCAGGAAGGCAATCCGATCGCCCTTGGTCTTATGGAACAGACCTTTGACATACGGGAAACCTTTGAGTGGCGAGGTTTAGGATGGATTCCTAAAAGTGGGTTTGAGATAAGGGACGAGTTGGCTTTGTGGGACGCGGAGCGGATGGTGCCTTATGAGGTGACAGAGGGGCGGGAGCCGAGAGGATGTATTTGTGGTGACGTGCTGCGAGGCGTCCGCAAACCGTGGGACTGCCCTCTTTTTGGAAAGACATGCACCCCTCAGAGACCTATCGGAGCCTGTATGGTTTCTTCCGAGGGTGCCTGCGCGGCGGTTTACCTGCACGGTCGGCACTCTCATAGGGTCCGTCTGGGTCTGCAGGAAAAGGTCCCGCCAGAGACCTTGACGCATCGATGATGGATAATGAAGGAAGAGGCAAAAGATTGCAACAGTGATCGTTTGGAGGCAGCGAGCGGGGCAAGGGAACACAAAGCGATTATCACTCTGATGCACGGGTCGGGTGGGCTGGCAACGCACCGTCTGGTCCGGGACCTCTTTCTTCCACTATTGACCAATCAGTGGCTGGAGCCGCTCAACGATTCGGCTCTTTTGAGTATTGAAGGCACACCCCTGGCAGTTACCACGGACGCCTTCACCGTGGACCCGCTATTTTTTCCAGGGGGCGACATCGGTTGTCTCGCCGTTCACGGGACCGTTAACGATCTGGCTGCCGTCGGTGCGCGACCATTGTTCATCAGTGCCTCATTTGTTCTTGAGGAAGGTTTGTCCCTGGACGATCTCAGGAAAATCGTCAGGTCGTTCGCCGATGCATGCCGGACAGTGAATATTTTTGCCATTGCAGGCGATACAAAAGTAGTACCTGCGGGAAAGGGCGGAGGGTTATATATTACGACAACGGGCATCGGCGTGCCGATAAGAGACCCTGCTCCTTCGGCGTCGCACGCACGCCCCGGAGATAAAGTCATCGTATCGGGAACGGTTGGGGATCACGGCGCCGCCGTCCTTCTATCCCGGGGTCAGTTGAAGCTGCAAGCCGCCCTCCCTTCCGACACGGCGCCACTATGGAGTATGGTAGAGAGGGTCATCACATCCTGCAGCGGCGTCCATTGCCTCAGGGATCTAACCCGAGGGGGGTTAGCAACCGTTCTCAACGAGATTGCCGATGCATCAAGAGTCACCCTTCGGATCCGCGAAAACCAGATCCCTGTTAAGCCCCAAGTGTTCGCCGCTTGTGAACTCCTCGGCTTGGATCCTCTCTACCTGCCGTGTGAGGGAAAAATGGTCTTCATCGTCGCCCCAGAGGATGCAGATCAGGCACTGAAATTGATTCGGTCTGATCCTTTAGGAAGGGAAGCAGCAATGATAGGAGAAGTGACCGCTGAGGAGCCCGGCCTGGTGTTAATGGAGACGGCGCTGGGCGGGCTCCGTCAGATTGAAATGCTCACCGGCGATCCCTTGCCGAGGATTTGTTGACCCCTTTGTAATACAATAGGAATGATCTGATTGCAGTCACATTTCGCATGCAAGGTGTGTTCTACAATGGGGTCGTGGCGTGGCACTGCAGGACTCATTGTCATTAGCATCTCTTTCCTTGCCATCGTCAGCCGATACGGTCTTACGATCCCGCCACCATGGCCACCCGAGGAAGCCGGCATAAGCCTCGCCGCAAGGCAACTTGCAGAGGGAAAGGGGCTGGCTTCGCCACTTGTAGCCGGACTCGTCCCCGGTGCGGAGAAAAAATCTCTGGTTCCCATTGTGCTGACAAAGGTTGCCTACAGTTGCTGGGGGAGAATTTTCGGATTTGAATTAGAAAGCCTTCGCTGGTTCTCGCGTATTCTTGCCACGGCAGTGCTGTGGCTCATGTTTTTCCTGGCCGTGCGGGGTGGGCTATCGGAGTATTCATCACTATTGATTGCTTTGCTAACCAGTTTGGACTTATATTTTCAAGTGACCGCCAATATTGTCCGTCCTGAGATGGTGACTCTTGTGGCGTTGCTTTTATCCGTTCACTGCTTTCTCAATGGAGAGAAACGGACACCATCCGTTTGGTATCTGGCCTCGGGATTTTTTTCTGCAATTTCTCTTTTAAGTCATTTCCTTTTGGGTCTATTCAGCGGCGTCTATATGTTCTGCAGATTAATTCGTAATGGACGCGGGGATCACGTGGTGTTGTGGTCGGTTCCCGTTCTTAGTTTCTGCTCCGCTTGGCTTCTTTTCTCCCTTGACGACCCGGACCTACTTATTGCCCAGTCGACTTCCCTCATCACGGCGGATCTGCCTCGTAGTTGGATCTCTGTGGTTGCCTGCGTCCTGGGTTTCCATTTAATTCGTTCTGACTTCATGCCAGGGAACAGCCCGGTCTGGTTCGTAGTAGTGTGCCTGTGGATAGTCGCCCTCTCTCGCCGACACCTGGACCCTTTTTTTTGGCCCGCAGGTTTGGTCGCTTGGTCTTATCTTATTTTTTTTGTCCGATCCCATACCTGGTATTGGGGATTCTTCACACCTCTTGGTTACTTTCTATTAGTTCACCTTGCGTCAAGGCTTCTGCGAGAGACTTCTCGTGGTGTCGTTGCGCTGGTTAGTCTTTTTCTCCTTTTCTGGATCGGCTATCAGACGCAACGAGTCCTGTTGTATCTTAAATCCTTAGAGACAATTGAATCTGAAAATGCAATGTTTTTACGGGATCTCTCCCATCTCGTGCCACAAGGTGCCACTATCCTTTCGTTCGCGCGACCAGATCCGTTTTTTTATTTTTCACAATGGCGACAAGATGTTAAGATTTATGAGTGGCCTTATACCACTATACCGGGCTGGCGCCTTTCACAGTTTCTCAATCAGATTGATGGAATTGTCATGGTCCAGCCGGTCTTCATCAAAGAACTCTCTCGCTTCTACTCACCCCATCATGTAGTTAAAAGGTGGTTGTTGCGATCGGCCCCGTCCGCCTATCAGCCGACAATATTTGTCGTCCGGGATAGGGTTAAACCGTGGAGGTGAAGTTCCTTCAGTCCTCTAACGTCCTCTGATTGATTGCCCTTTACTTGATGATTTCTGTGATCTTTTTCCAGAAGCCATCCGGCGCCGGAGATGAGACTTTGAAGCACTTAGCCCGTTGTATCAACGAGGACAAAATTTGGGTTTCTTGATTCATAAGTTCCCATATTGGGAAGTCGGGATGGGCCCACGAGTAGGCGACGAGAAGCAGGTCGCGTTGATATGAAAACTCCAACCTGTTAATAAGGAGCAACTGACGAAGAGCGTCTTCGGCTTCCAGTCTCTCGGTCCGCGGTTCTCCTCTTTCCAAAAAAAAGAGGTACTGCACCGGCGCTTTCCATGCTAACTTGTCCTTTGGTAGCTGCAAGCACAAAGGGGCGATGTGGTTAGCGAGAAAAGGTAGCAGTAAAGGAGATAACTTGAGGGCGAAATGGTGCCAAGGTCTGAATGCTCTGATTCCGAGTTCTGGAAAATCATATTCAGCGGAAGCAGTCATAGGACAGCCGAAAATTGATAAACCGTCCGTCACGACGATGTCATCTGACATCACACGAGCATTGGGAAGCTCCCGCAAGAGGTTCAGAACCGTGGTCGTTTTCCCGACGCTGGCAGGTCCGGTGATAACAATTCCATTTCCATCAATGGTAACTGCTCCCGAATGAATTGGACAGAAGCCCTTCGTAAGGAGCCAAGCCGTGAGAACATCCGTCGCGAAAACGCCCGGAGGGTAAAGGATCTCCAGTCGGTTGCGGAGCAGTTGAAAATAAGACCAAGAACATCGGATTTCCAGACGATCCGTTTGGATTCCAGATATCATCATCTGAGCGGTGAACAAGGGGCTTTGATAGTTTAACCAAACTCGGTCCGAACCTGGTTCGGAACCCGCCACATGAAATTTGGGGGGTGGACACCCCGCAATTGACTTTGTCACCAAAAAACTGCAGAGGAGCCCTGTTTCTGCCCCGGTCATCTGTAGGGGAACCAAATGGGATGCGAACGAAAACCCGGGGATGTAACTTACATTGGAAGCAAGTGACAAGACCCCGGGAACAGCCTCATAGACGCATAGATCATGGGGCCTCGTTGAAAAGACTATTCTCCTGTAGTCATACTGCACTAAACATCACCGACACGGTTTGCCCGCCGACTGCCTTTTTACTCCACCATCAATGTGGCAGCGATAATTAAGCCGACACATTTAAGGAGAAATCACCTCGCTGCAAGAACATCTTCGTACAGGCTAATATAACGATCAACAGCAGCGTCCCAACTATAGTTCCGCCGCACCCATTCCCAGCCCTCCCTTCGCACCCACGCGTGCCACTGTTCATCGTCTAGACCGTCCTTTATCACCTGGCGAATCTGATCAGGATGGGGCTTTACTATTCGCACAAAAGCCGACTTCGCTATATCAAGACCTCTAAGATCCGTGGTAAGAATGACCGGGAGTCCCGACGCAATGGCTTCCATGGGGCTAAGGGGAAATCCTTCGCTTGCCGAAGGCAATACGAACAGATCGCTGGCAGCAAGTAAGTCAGCCACAAGTTCGGCGGGGGCATTCTCGTAGACGAGGCATCCCGAGCGGGTCCCTGCAGCCGAAGCCATCGCCGCTCCGCACAAAACTAAGTCAAAAGCCGGATCGGCTGCGGCCAGAAGCAAGGGAACTCGTTTCCTCGGCTTGTTAGATCCCACGTACAGAACCTTCGGACGACTGTCCCAGCCCAGCCGCCTTCTTAATTCCTCCTTTTCTTCCATGCACAGCGGCTTGAAAAGATCAACGTCAACTCCGTTCGGTATAATTTCCACCGTCCTTAGAGGTTCCACCTTTTGAAGATCAAGAGCGACAGAATGACTTACCACCGTCACCCAGTCTGCCAATCTAATTGCCGCTCTCCCAATACTTTTAACAGCCCCTTGTTCTACACTCTTCCAGAAGAACGATCTGTACGGCACCAGACCTGCATGTTCTGTCAAGACAGAGTATTTTTTTCTCCTTTTTGCTATCAAGAGAGCGATCAGCGAGGACATCTGAAGAAATCCGTGACAGTGAACGATGTCTGCCCATGCGACGAGACGGCTAAGGTAACCGATTAATTCAGGAGAGAAAATAGGATAGGGTACGCCAAATCTTTCTAAAATATTGCAAGCGCGGATCCTAAATATTGTGAGGCCGTCTCTTTTCTCAACAGGTTGGGCGCCTGCTTGCGATGAAAGGACGCACACCCTGTAACCCTTAAGGGACAAATAATGCGAGAGTTTGTCAACAACGACCTCAATCCCACCCCGGTGCGGAAGAGTGTAGTGGGTGACCAGAAGGATTTTCATTCCTTGATCTACCTTTTCACCGCCCGGAAGCCAGTCATTCTCTGCGTCTATATGCGTCGCCGATGATACTGAACAGAAACGCATTAAAGAAGTTTTGAATCCCAAGGGCTAGTAGGGTAGAACCAAAAATCACAAGACGGGTGTGACCGGAAACCAAAGCGCCAAACTTTCTACTCCACCAATCGTAAGCCACCCAGCCGGTCATGACAAGACCGACACAACAGGACAGCAAAGAGAGGATCAGAAGCCTGTCTGCGTTGACATAGCGAAACAGAAAAGTTACCAGTTGATCCTCTTCTTGAAAGCGGTGGCTGATGGAGTAGATCTTAGCCATAAAGTGACTGGCTACGATTTGCCAGCCAGTCAATGCGAGGAGGCTTCCCAGAATTGCCCAATGAAAATCCATCCTGAGTTTACCAAAGAGCCATAACGGCTGATCCATAGGCGCAACGATTTGCACCCCCATCAAGAGGAGACCCAAAAAGAAAAGGAAGAGCCCGGGGAGCAGGAATAGAACAGTCGGACTGTAAGTCAGCATCAGTTTGAGATGACGCCATCCGTCGCGAAAAGGTCGGAGATGGGACGGATGGTTCCGCAAGTCTTTACGGAAAGGAATGGCAACCTCGGTTATTTTCAAACCTGCTTTCATTGCTTTAATGATCATCTCGGAAGCCCATTCCATCCCGGCGCTTTGAAGACTCATCTTTGCATACGCTGACCTGGTGAAAGCTCTCATTCCACTCTGCGAGTCGGTCACCTGCGCCCCGAAAAGAGTGTTCACTATTGCCGTCATCAATGGATTACCGATCCGGCTGGTCCATCTCATGGCACCAGGCTCGATTTGACCGAGAAACCGGGAACCGATGACTACATCATAGCCTTGTCTGATCGCCTCTACTAATCGTTCGACTTCCCGGAAGTCGTAACTGCCGTCGGCGTCCCCGATTACCAAAATACTGCCTCTTGCCCTTTCCAGTCCTCCCGCTAACGCCCGTCCGTAACCCCTTTGCTTTACCGAGACGACGATGGCGCCCGCCTGGAGAGCGTTTTGAACCGATCGGTCCGTGGAACCGTTATCGGCGACGATGACCTCGCCCGGGATACCCATTTCAGCGAGACATTGCCTCGCCTCCCGCACACATTGTCCCACCGAAGCCTCCTCGTTGAGACACGGAATCACGACAGAGACCTCGGGCGTCCGATTTGGCTCATCCTGCCCGATATTGATCTGCCTCATGACGGACCGCGATTCCGTTTGTCCTGTCATGGGTCGCCGGTGGCTCTGAAGCTGTTACCCAAAATGTCGCTCCTCAAGTGCTGACGACCGACATTTACCCGTTTCCTTCTTTTACCGACGAACCCAGATTATATATTAGGGAGGGCAAATGGTGGTTGTGACAGGCCGAGGACGGCTTCACAGGTTCAGGCGGCGACCTTTCGTCGCTGCATCGCTTGTCTTCGCTACGTTGGGAGGGGTCGTCGGAGTGGAGAGAAGGACCGAACAGAAGCCCCGAGCAGCCGTGCCGGAGTCAATCGTCTTGTACGTTTCACCGGACGGATCCGATCAATGGTCCGGCCGGCGCCGAGAGCCCAATGCCCAAAAGACAGACGGTCCTTTTCAGACTCTTTCCCGTGCCATTGAAGAGTGGCGCCTGTTTAAGAAGTCAGGGTCGGAAATCGGAGTCACGATCATTGTCCGACCCGGAATCCACCGACTCACCGAGCCGTTGATTCTCGGCCCCGACGATAGCGGAACGGAGAGAGGGCCGTTAACCGTTGTAGCGGAAGTCAGAGGTTCGGCCATCATCAGCGGGGGCATCCTGATAACGGACTGGGAAAAGGCGTCGGGTCCCTTCTGGTCAGCCAAAGGTCCCAAACGGGATCAGTTGCCTCATCCGATCCGAATTCTGGAAGTAGGTGGAAGATGGGCGACTGTGGCACGCTATCCCGACGCTGACCCATCAGACCCGATTAAACGGGGATGGCTCTTCGCCCAGTGGTGGGGTGAGCCTTGGCAGCGGGGTGCTTTCAACAGCGGAGTGGGAAACATCCATAACAAGGGCGATCTCCTTGAGTGGAGAGTCAAGGTACCGGCACCAGGGGATTATTACATATGGATTCGGTATGCCCACAATATGAAATCTTACGGCGTTTCCGATATGAGCGGAAGGACGACTTTTTCGGTCGTGGGCGGGGAGAAAGTCATTCTGACAAATCTACCAGACACCGGCGGTTGGGATCGGTTTACTTGGTCCCGATCGGGGGTCATTCGTCTCAATGCAGGCGAACAGATCTTGATCTGGCAGAACGAGCAAGGCGGGGGTATTAACCTTGACGCTTTTTGCCTAACAGATGAGTCCGATTGGAATCCCGAAACCGCCATTACAGTCGTCGGCTGGTGGGGTCAGTATGAGGTGACACCACCAACCGGTCACTTATTAATCGTTCAAGCCGAGGCGTGCGATCGGGCAGTGGGGAAGGAAATAACGGTGGAACGCCCCCCGCTCCCGGGCACGATGAACAAGATTGCAGTGGCACCCGAAAAATTTCCCAACTGGCACGACTGGTCAGGGGCTCTCGTTTCCATCTTTCCCGCTTGGGGATGGGTCAACGCCATAGCTGAGGTAAAGAAGGCTGATGCGGAGAAGAAAACCCTCGTCGTGAAGTGCGACCAAGATATACGCCCGGGCAACAGATTCTTTATTTTCAATGCGCGGGAAGCCCTTGACTGCCCCGGTGAATGGTATTGGGATCCGGAGAGCGGCGACATCACTTATTATCCGGTAGAGAAGAGTTTCCCTGATGTCCCCGTCTATGCACCGATACTGGATCGGTTGGTCCACATTAAAGGAGATCCGGCGAGGGACAGATGGGTTGAGCACATTTACCTGGAGGGACTGACTTTCCGACACACCACCTACACAGCACCGGGGGGATACTACGACCCTGCCGATGCAGCGATCTGGCTTTCCGGTGCGAGGAGTTGCGTCGTTGCCGACTGCACCTTCGAGCGGTTAGGCGGTTACGCTGTCCGCTTGGACGACCAGAGCCAGGGAAACAAGATCGTGCGCAATAAAATGATCGCTCTCGGACAGGGTGGGGTTATATTGATGGGTGACACCCAATCTCAGCCACGAAATAACCTCATCGGCGGCAATGAAATGAGCGATCTGGGTCAAATATACAAGCATGTGGCTGGCGTTTACGTAATTAGCGGCAGCGGCAATCGGATCGCAAATAACAGGATGGAACGAGTCCCCAGATACGGGATTTCTCTCAAATCGCTCGACTCACATTTTTATTCTCACAACAACTTGGTGGAACTGAACCAGTTGATAGATACCAATTTAGAGACCAACGATACGGGAGCGATTGAGACGCTGGGGCGGGACCAGCAAGATAGCGGGAACGTCATAAGATGGAACTACATTCGCAATGTCGTCGGATTAGGGACGACTTCGGAAGGCTCCCTTCTTTCTCCCTACTTCACTTGGGGAATCTACCTTGACGACTATAGCAGTGGCACCTTAGTTTACGGAAATGTCGTGATCGGAACGGTCCTCGGCGCCGTCTGTATTCACGGGGGTCGGAACAATATCATAGAAAACAATATCTTCATTGACGGTAGCGAGAGGCAGTTTACCTTTCAACCGAGAGACGAGTTTATGGTCGGTAATGTAATCCGCAGGAATATTTTTTACTACAGAAAGGCTGCTACAGCCTTATTTTACAGTTGGGCTGCGACTTGGTCCTCCGACCGGCTTAAGGAATGTGATGACAACCTCTATTGGTGCCAAGAGAAAAAGATTGATGAAATAGGCGGTCCTTTGACGCCAGAGGGTGATTTCTCTTCGTGGAGGAGGGCAGGTTGGGATCAAAGGAGCGTGATTGCCGATCCTCTTTTTGTCAATCCGCAAGCAGGCGACTTCCGACTGAGGAGTGAATCGCCAGCCTTTCAAATCGGTTTCCAACCCATCCCTTGGGAAAGAATGGGTCCCGAGGGGTTTAGGGAGGAAGAAGAATGACTCAAAAGAAGAAAGAGGAACCGATCGTTCGCATCGGTGTGGTCGGCGGCGGCTTTGGAACTTCTTTTTATTGGCATCAACACCCTCACTCTTTGGTGACTGCCGTCGCCGATCTTTTTCCTGAGCGAAGGCGCCGGCTTCAAGAGGTCTTCTCGTGCCCAAAAAGTTATGAAACGCTGGATGAATTGTTAAAAGATAAAGAAGTGGACGCCATCGCTCTCTTCACACCGGCGCCCCATCACGGCCAGGACGCTATCAAGTGCCTGAGGAACGGCAAGAGCGTTTTCTGCGCCGTCCCTTGCGCCCTGACAATTGAGGAGGCAGAAGCCCTGCTTGACGCCGTGAGAGAAACAGGCTTGACTTACATGATGGCCGAGACGAGTTATTACCACCAGATAGTCATATCGGCTCGCAAGTTTTACAAAGAAGGGGCGTTCGGGGAGATCTTTTATACAGAAGCCGAGTACCACCATCCCGGCCTTGACAGTTTATGGTGGGACCGCAACGGGCGACCGACTTGGAGATATGGATTTCCTCCTCTGCTCTATATCACTCACTGCACCGCCTATTTAGTCGGTGTGACAGAAGAGCGTCTTAAAACCGTCTCTGCCATCGGTTGGGGACCAAAAGATGTTGTCTTTCAACCCAACTCATACAATAATCCGTTCCTAAATAGCGTCGCCCTGTTTGAAACCGACCAAGGGCACTCTTTTCGGGTCTGCGTCTTCTGGCACGGTTCAATGGCGGGGTGCGAACGGGGTCAATGGTATGGAACCAATATGAGTTTGTTTGCCCCTGACCCTAACGGGCTGGGTGCTGTGCTCGTCCGGCAGACCGCTCAGGGGATTCGGGTGGAGCCGTACGACCAACCGTTGTGGTGGCAAACGGATTTGCTTCCCGATCCCCTTCGCCACGACAGCGGACACGAAGGATCCCATACCTTCCTCACTCACGAGTTTATTGATGCCCTGATTAACGAACGCAAACCGGCAATTGACATCTACAACGCGCTCGCGATGACGGTGCCCGGGATTGTCGCCCACCAATCGGCCCTCAGAGACGGAGAGCGACTGCCCATTCCCGACTATGGTCCGCCTTGAAAATGTGCGATCGAATGACACGATTGGGAGGCTCGACTTTGTTTCTTCTGGCTCTCTGACCGCTGGAGGCTTTTGGAGTTTTAATCAACATATCCCTTTTCTGGTTTGGTGGTTGGCGGTTGGATTCGGATAAAGGAACGTGCAAAATTAGAACCGTCCTGCAATCAGTATCTAAGTCTCATTCAAGAGGGTTACCGTCTAAATTCGTTCGGACTGGCAAAGACCAAGGCACCTATGCTATCGTTACTTCATAAGGTTGAAACTGACGTGTTAAGGCAGTATTTGGTTCAACTTTATGGATGGTCTCAGGAGTTCGTGAAAAAGACTGCCCTCGTAGCGTTAGTCATCGTTGTGTTTTGGTGGGAAATGGCAAACGGCGAGAAGGGCTCTCGACCGCTTGAACATTGGTTTGCGCAACCACCGACCCTCTATCGCCCCCTTCAAATTATTCACAATTTTGATGCTTTAGGGAACGACGAGCGGTCCCGATTGAAAGTCTTAGAGCATCTAAGAAACCTCGGGATAGGGGGGCTGGTTGTCAATGTATCTTTCAGAAATTATATGAGAAGTGAGGAGCAATGGGAGATATTTTTGTCCGGCGTCGAGGCGGCCAAGAAGATGGGGTTTCTCTTGTGGTTGTATGATGAAGAGGGCTACCCCAGCGGGGCAGCAGGGGGGCTGGTCTTGGAAGGTCACGAATATCTTGAAGCCACTGGTCTGGCAATGCGGACAGGGTCAGGCGGAGAGGTCCGGTGGCAACGGGTGAAGATGTATGAAGGCACCCACTGCACGGAGAACGTTTACAAGAAAAGGCGATACCCCAATATTCTGGACATCCGGGCTGTCGAGAGGTTTCTCGATGTCACCCATCGGGCGTATGAAAAACGGGTCAGGAACATCGGTCAGATTTTTCAAGCCGTTTTTACTGACGAGCCGTCGTTGATGACGACTTACATTAAACCGACTCCAGAGGCAGCGCCTGCGATCCCCTGGTCGGACGATCTTCCCGGCGAGTTCCGGAGACGAAAGGGCTATGATATTCGGAAGTTTCTTTCTTCGCTGTTTTTGAACCAGGGTCCCTACAGAGAGGTGCGGTCAGACTTTTACGACGTCGTCTCCCAGTTGCTGGCGGAACGGTACTTGGGAAAAATTCAGGAATGGTGCCGGAGAAACGGTCTGTTTTCTTCCGGTCATCTCCTCGGCGAGGAGAAACTGGTCTGGCACGCCATGTATTACGGTGACTTAATGGCATGTCTGAGGCGGATGGACATCCCCGGAATGGATATGCTCACATCGGATCCCCGGGCGATCGTCGTCGGGCACGGGTTCATCGTCCCCAAGTTCGTTTCTTCTGCTGCCCACATCAACGGATCTTATCTGGTCATGAGCGAGACCTCCGACTACGCTGAACTGCAGGCTAAGAGACGACTCCCTCCACAAGCCTTGCGGCTGACTGCCTTCATCCTTCATCTTTTGGGCGTCAACATTGTGACTTCTTACTATACCTACCCCTATTCCTTCTCAGACCCGGACACACTATCCTTTTTCAAAAATTACTGCGACTATGTGGGACGACTGGGTCTGGTTTTGAGGAATGCCCGTCACGTCTGCGATGTCGCTGTGCTCTATCCGATAACCGGAATCTGGGCGAACTTTTATCCCACCGCTCGGTCCATGTATGACCCCCACCCTTCCGACCGCCTGCGGGAAATAGACGACAAGTTCGTTCACCTGTGTAGAATCCTTCTGAATAACCACATAGACTTTGATATAGTCGATGAAAGGGCCATCCAGGAGGCGGACCTGAAAGGGAAAAACCTCGTAGTCGCTCGAGAGAGTTATCGTATCTTAATTGTTCCCGATACCGACTCTGTCCGTCTTCCGACCCTGAGGAAATTGGCACAACTTGCCCGAGCGGGTTTTGAGATTCTGATCGCCGGTTCAGGGAAAATTCATAGGGGTGGTCTTAAGGAAGATGAGAAGGAACATCAGCGTTTGGCTGCTTTCTTCTTTTCCGAAAATAGAAAGGTTCCCAGCGAGGGGGACCTTGTCGCGCGCCTGATGGAAAAGAGGTGCGGTTTGATATTGGACCCACCGGTGCCAGATGTCTGGATTGCCCATTACAAAAAGTGGGAGAGACATATCTATCCGATTGCCAACATCA
This sequence comes from Candidatus Caldisaccharidevorator sinensis, assembly GCA_032161505.2. Taxonomy (GTDB): domain Bacteria; phylum Armatimonadota; class Fervidibacteria; order Fervidibacterales; family Fervidibacteraceae; genus Caldisaccharidevorator; species Caldisaccharidevorator sinensis. The sequence continues at coordinate 1,594,830 of JAVKTG010000002.1, read as the reverse complement.
GCGATCAGACAAGGCAGGTTAGGATTTGTCTAAAGGGCAGCGGCGAACATGTAGAAATTTGGGATCTAGAAAAAGGGAAAAGGGTGCAAGCGGAGACCGACAGACACGGTGGATATGCGGCGGTATCAGTGACTCTTCCGCCCTGGGAGGGGCTTCTTATAACGCAATCAGGTGACTGAATTGATATGGCAGCGATCATTTGGGGTCTTGCAATTTGTTCGCTGACGATGTGTGCAGAGGGGTCAGAAATGGGTCCTACTCGCCAAAGGACGTTGGCTTTCTATGTATCCCCTTCCGGCAGGGATCAGTGGTCAGGGACTCTGCCTAGTCCAGACTCCCGAAGACGGGACGGTCCCTTTGCTTCTCTGGAGAGGGCTCTCAAAGCAGTGGAGGACATCAAGAATCAGAATAAAGGTCGCTTGCCGGCACCTGTGACGATCCGTTTAAGGAAAGGCACCTACTACTTAGATAAGCCCGTTCGGATCGGTCCAGAACATTCAGGGGAACCCGATCGACCGGTCACCATCGAGTCTTACCAGCAGGAAAAGGTCGTTCTATCGGGTGGTCGCCCCATCGGGGGATGGAAGGAAGTTGTAAAGAGAGAGGATGATCCGTCAGACCGGAAACCGGTGCCGGGAACGAGACTGTGGAGAGTCGTCCTTCCTGAGGTTCGGTCGGGAGATTGGTACTTCCGACAAGTGTGGATTGACGGGCGGAGAGGGCAGAGGGCACGGCATCCCAACAAGGGATATTTTAAGGTGAAAGGGTCCAAGAACGACTCCGATGGTGGCAACTGGTATCAGGGTCAGTTTGAGTTCTTTGTCCATCCTGAAGATCTGCCTGGGGGAGAGAGTTTAGAAAATGGAGAGGTCGTCGCGATGAACCGGTGGGTGGAATCGCGCCTGCCGATTCGGTCGGTTGACAGACAGAGAGGGCTGTTGTCGTTTCAACTCAGAACGGTCTTCCGGATGGACCCGGGTGATTACTACTATATTGAAAATGTCCCCTCAGCCCTTGATCAACCGGGGGAGTGGTATCTGGATGGGAAGGGAGGGGTTCTTTTTTATCTCGCCCCGAAAAATTGGGATCCTGATCGGTCAACATTTATCGCACCCGCCCTGAGTCAATTAATAAGATTGGAGGGTGATCCTGAAAAAGGTAGTTTTGTGGAACATGTCAGGATCAAGGGTCTCACGTTCAGCCACACCGAATGGTTTTTCCCCGGCGAAAAAGATGGCAGGTCCCTATCGACTGATACGGGCGGCTTTCCTCAGGCTGCCTACGGAGTGCCGGGAGCAGTGGACGGTAATGGGCTGAGAAACTGCATCTTTGAGAACTGCCAGTTTGTCAGCCTTGGCACATACGGACTGAGTTTGGGCAGAGGATGCAAAGGGAATCAGATCCGCCACTGCACTTTTTCCGATCTCGGTGCCGGTGGCATTAAGATCGGCGAGACGACGATCCGGGAGAAGGAGTCAGATAGAACGGAAGGAAATGAAGTCAGCGACTGCGACATAGGCGATGGGGGCAGGTTCTTCCACAGCGCCGTCGGCATCTGGATCGGTCAGAGCGGTAACAACCGTATTGCTCACAACCACATACACAATTTTTACTATACGGGGATATCCATCGGTTGGACGTGGGGATACGATGCGTCCCTCGCTGGCGGTAACATTGTGGAATATAACCATGTTCACCATATCGGGATACGGGAGGACGGTGACGGACCGATTTTAAGCGATATGGGCGGAATTTACACTCTAGGACTGCAGCACGGCACAGTGATTCGCCATAATCTTTGGCACGACATTGCAGGTTACAGGTATGGCGGCTGGGGTATTTACTTCGATGAAGGCAGCAGTGGAATTGTAGCGGAAAACAATTTAGTTTACAGGACGACCCATGGGGGGTTCCACCAACATTACGGTCGGGAGAACCTGGTTCGCAATAACATATTTGCTTTTGCCCGGGACCACCAAATGCAGGCGAGTCGACCAGAGCCTCATATCCGCTTCCGTTTCATTTACAACATCGTTTACTGGGACCAGGGGGAACTGATGGCGGGCAATTTCGGCGATAGAAATTTTGAGTTTGATCGCAACATATATTGGAAGGTCGGTGGCGGACCTTTTACCTTCGCCGGTCTTTCATGGGACGAATGGCGGGCTTCCGGTATGGACAAAAACTCCCTGATTGCGGACCCCCGCTTTGTCGACCCAAAGCATGCTGACTTTCGGCTGAGTAACGATTCACCGGCTCTCTCGGTCGGTTTTCGTCCCTTTGACTTGTCGGGCGTCGGTCCCCGGAAGAGACAAAGGAACTGATGACTATCAAACGAGACCGGGTCTCTTGATAAAGGTCAACGGAGGGGCGGTATTTCTGCCCTTCCCTTTGGGGTCGATATCGCTCAGGTAGAGAGCGGTCGCATAGACGTGACCGTGATTGGGTACGAAGGACTGGGGATTTTTAGACTGACCCGGCTTCAGTTCGCCTGTCACCGGGTCGTACGCCCGATCCAGACTCCCGTCGGGTAGAATAGGGATCGGAAGTAAGGTCTTCTCGCCGACTCGTCCAAACTGGGTCCAGGCGTTTACCTTCCCACCAAGAAATGCGCAGGAAGTGACCGGCCAGTGCTGGCAGATATCCTGATCGTCCACCATCTTCTTCTTTTCTTCTTCGGGGATGTTCATCTTGACGATGGCATCCACATCGCCGTGCATCGTCCGACCGAACTCGGAAGTGATGACGATAACGGTATGGTCAAAGTAACTGGTTCCCGTATTCCGATACTCCGTGTTTTTTAACAGGTCGACGAGGGCAGAGAGGGGCGCCCACAGGTTCCGCCGCATCATCTCGGTCTGATCGGTCATTCCGACGGGTCTGCCCGCGCTGTCCCAGAGAGCCCTGCGGCTTCGGTGACTGTCAAAGAGGCGGATGTCCCGCGACTCAATCCAGAAGGCACAGGAAAGACCGTGACGCATCAGTTCCCATACCATCATCGCTTGAACATTTGGCATCGGAGAGTATTTAGTTCGGGCTTTGTTTCCGTTGACACTGGTATAGGTGATCAGTTCATCTTCGGGGGAAATCTGAAACTTTTCCCGCAGAGCTGGGTCGTTGAAGAGCCGGGAAATCAGGGATTCCTCGATTTGAGATCCTGAAGACGTCAGTTTCCTGTAAATCTCCAGAGCTGAATGGTAACTGCGGACCGTTTCTATATGGCTATCCTTAAGGACCCGGCTACGGACATCATCCAAAAAAATCTGAATGGCTCTATTGGTAGAGTCCTGGGTTGTGGCATGGAGTTTGAGAAGAAATTGGCGAAGATTGTGAGGTGTTCCCGCATAAATCGTGTGAGCCCAGACGGGACCAAGGGCGTGATAGTAGCCCCGCCTGCCTGTAAATTGCGCTTCGTTCAACTCGCCGTCCGACAGCCAGTAGTGCCAGGAGATATTGGCGAGGGGGTACGATTGACCATAGACTTCGCAAAAAGCCTGGGTGACGCTCCTTTCATCGTCTTCCCTCTCTTCGGTTATGCGAAGGTGGTACTCCCCCATGTGGGCTTTCAGTCTCTCACCGGAGTGAAAGGTGCCCGTGTACATAGAACTGAGGATCGCCATGTCCTTTATGAGGTGTTCGCCAGGCTTGGCAAGGAATCCATACCGGACTCGCCCGTCGTCAAAGATACGGTAATAGGGGTCTTCTTTCCACTTTAAGACCCGATATCTCTCTTCGCTGATATTGGCGAGACGGTGAAGCACATTATTGGGCGAGTCAACGGGGCTAAACATATCATAACTCATCCAACCGCCTTCTAAAAACCAGTAGATCAAGAAATGAGGTCGGTCAGCGCTTTGTGCTGCATCCTCCACCCTTGCCGCCTCCTTTGCGGACAGGCGCGGAGGTCCGACCCGAAGGAAGAAGGACAAGAAGTCGCTTGCTGTGAGGGTGGCAGCGGTTACTAATGCTTTCCTTAGAAAAGACCTCCTGCTGACGAAAAGATCATTAGCAGCGGGATGGCTATGGACCTCTCTAAGTAAATGCCTTCCGTCAATCAGTACAGGCTCTACTTTGCACGACTTCACTTGACACCCCACCTTTGAGCCGAAGATTGAGCAAAAAGCCGCGGCTGCTCGGTCTGTTTCGTACTGCTGCCTCCCAGATATTCCGGGCTAAGGACGATGGACCGAATCAAACCGCGGACAGTCATTCCGTTCTTCTGAACAGAATCGTACAACCTCCGGTAAAGATCCCTCTCGTCCGTCTGCCACCGCAGGTTGCGACCGAAGAAGAAGAGAAAATGGGTGTCAATCATCGTGCGAACGAAGCGCTCTTTCTTGACGGCCTGCGTCGCAAAGGCTTCCATCCCTCTGCCTTTGAAAGGATAGGAAGCGACCACCCCTCTGTCGGAATCGTCAATGTTCGGATCATCCTTGAATTGACCGTCGTCGGTCCAGCGGAGTCGCTGATACGCTAGGGGCGTCAAGATTTTGTGACAGGTGTAACAGACCGAACCGGGCTCCGTCGTCGCTGCTGCGGTTACCGTCTGCCGAATGTTGACGATATCGGCTGGAACTTCAAAGACATACCCCAGGAACTTTTCGAGAACGACGGCGGCGTAATTGAAGTGAGGGAGACCGGGTTTCCCTTTGATGAATCCCTTCATCGTCAGAATGCCGGTCCTGCCGTGATAGGACGGTCGGGACGCGGGTCTCATCTTTTCATCGACCGTGTAATCTGCTGTAAGAATTTCGGAGAAGGGGCGATCCTTGAAAGCAATGTAACACCAGAGCCGAACCGGTTCGTCGTCCTCCGGTGTGCCGTGACTTTCGAGGAACAACCGAACGCGGTGGAAATAGAAGGCTTTGAAATCATCGGTTTGCAGGTAGTAATCCACCATCTGCCTCAGCGTGGCGCCGGAGTCTAAGGCGGACAGTTCCTTTTCCGTCGGCGGTCGTCCCGCCAAGTCCTGACCGATTTTGACCAGAAGTAGTTTTCTTCTCTCTCTTGGGTCTGTAAGCCACGAGAGGCTGGGGGGACGTGTGAAGATGAAGTCTGGATGGGATATTAAGAGCCGGCAGAGACTTTCCCACGCAACTTGCGTCGGGTCCGGTGAAGGAACTTCAAAAGTTAGGGTCCCTGAATGGGTGGCGTTCAATTGCGCTCTCGGTCCTTCAATCTGCCGCCAGTTAAATCGCAGATTCCCTCTTTGAGTGTTGTAGGTCGTTGTGGCATCCATCGTGGCTTTAGCGCCCATCCGAACCCAGAGAGGCGATCGGATTTGAAGGACGGGAGTGGATGCGTCCGCTCGGACGATAACAGGTGTTTGGGTCTCATTTCCCTCCTTGGCGGGATAGGTAATTTCCAGCCGGTAGAATTTTTCGGGTCGCCACAGGGGGCTGACCGATGGTCTATAGATCAGGCGCAACTGACCCTTCCTTTTGTTCCCGTCCGATAGGAGGCGGGGACCGATCGTGTTGTAAGCGGCAAAAGCACCAGCGTCAAAGTTTTCCCACGCCTCCTGTCCTTCCGCTTCCGTTGACCTCACCAATATGGGAGGTCCTCCGTCCATCGGGACGAAACGGACGGCGTCTGCAACGACCTGCCGGATCGTTCCTTCGTTGCGAATCTCTACCCCCTGACTGCTATCGCTAAAACGGAAAGCCACTTTGCTGTCCCAGAAGGGGATGGTGTCATTTGTCTGATCAATGAAGAAACGCGCTTCGCCTTTCTCCGCAACCTGATTAATAGGAGGGAGTTGAAATCCGTCAGGACCGAGCGAGGCGATGACCACAGGCACTGCTCGAGCCATTCTCCTCCCCTGGAGGGCATGATAGACGATGGAGACCTTGTAGCGCCCCTCCTTTTTCACATTGATCGGAAAGAGAATTTCGCTCCCGCCTTTATGCTCGTCATTGTCGTGATATCCGTCGCCGACACGGCGCCACGCTCCGGTGACGAGGACGGACCGGTCGGTAGACTTGATGATGATCTCCTCGTCTTCAGGAAGCGGTCCGATCAACTGCACGGCTGATACGGAAACGACTCCATAAGTGCCTTCGTTGGAGATGCGGACCCATTGCTCCGGCTCGCCCGGCTTGAAATGGAATTCGGGACTTAGGGGTTGTCGGTCCTCTTTCCCTGGCTCGCCCCGGGTCTGATCTATCCAACCCTGGTAAAGGGCTTTCGGTCGGGACAGGACGGTTAAGGTGATCCTCTCCGATGCCGTCCGTTGCTCTTCATCTTGGGCGGTGACTTCAAAGCCGAGAGTATACTCCGCCGGAACGCGCCCCTGAGCCTCTTGCGCCACCTGACGGAGAAATTCAAAGGACGATCCCAGTTCTTTTTCCGTCGGATTCCTGAAGAGGAGCCTTTGGTAGAGGAGCGATAGGGCTCGTCGGTATTCATCGGTGATCCTTCGCAAACCGGACGGGTTAGGCAGGTCGGTCGGAAAATCACGGAAAGGTCCTTTTCTGGTGACGAACGCCTGAGAACTGATGTCCCGAGCCATCATATCCAAGCCAGCCAGATAGTTCGCCGTCGGTCGGTTCATCTCGCTGAAATAGCGGCGGAAATCAGCGCCACCAAAGAGAGAAATGTGTTCGTCAAAGAGATCTTTTCCACCTCTGGTCCAGTCCATCCCAAAAAGGGTCTTGATTTTTTTCCGTAGTTGGTAGTAAGTCAGAATCGTGTTGTCCCCGCCGGGAGACGTCGGTCCCTGATAAGGGAGGGTCAAAGAGAAAGGAAAAACTTCGTCAGGCTTGATGCCCAGCCGGTCGCACTCTTCTACGACCGATTGGGAAAAACTCTTGAGCCGGTCTATCAGATCGGGAGACCAGGCGGGAAAAGGGTCCGGTGGCATCCTCTTGGACCCGTCGGTGAGGCGGACCCGACTGAGAAGGCTACCGGCGTTCTGTAAGGAAAAGTAATCGTGCTCCAGCAGGTATCGGAAAGCCTCCCTGGGGTTCTGGGGAAGGACAAGGGTGGAAGGATTGCTCTTGCCGTGACAGGTCAGGCAGCCCGTGCTCTTGAGTATGGACCACCAGGTGCGGGCAAATTCCTCTTCAAGAGCACTAAGCCGACCCGCCAGGGTCTGGGCGCTCGTTTGCTCTGGCGCAGGTTTCTCCGAAAGTCGGTGGGAGGGACGACGCCCATATCCGTAGGAGAGGCAGATCGCAGCCGTTAGGATTACCGCCGATAGAGGACCCGTCTTACCTACCATCCTCATGACGCATCCCCTTTTTGAACGACGAGACTCTTACAGTTATTGGAACACCGGATTCTTAATTCGTCAAGAGGTGAACGGAACAACGGTCTTAGTAAGTTCGCTGCCGTGACGCTGTTTCCTCAAGCGCCCTTGAGATGCTGGACGACTCACTGACTAATGGTGAGGGGAAGGGGCGATCCTGGTTGGAGCGCCGCAGCACTTTTTGAATTTGATACCGCTGCCACAAGGACAGGGATCATTCCCTTTTGGACGCCGGCGCGCCGCTGCCTCGGCCCTCAAGAGGTCCCTGATCAGCGACGGAGGCTGACCGGCGAGGATTAGTTCTGCCATCCGCTTCAGATACGGACGGGCGTGGAGGAAGAATTGCTTGTAGCCGGCACAGAGGTAGTTGAGCCCCGGCTCTCCTTCTGGCGTTTTCGCGAACCTGTCTTTGGGACACCCCCCGTTGCAGGCGAAGAGGACGGGACAGTTTCGGCAGTAAGCCGGCAGGAGATCCCTTTTGTTTTGTCCAAACTGACGCTGGAAGGGCGATGAGACCAACTCTGCCAGGTCCGTCCTAAGGATATTTCCGAGGTAGTAGTCCCAAGAGACAAAATGGTCACACGAAAAGACGTCCCCGTTATGCTCCATAGCCAGACAGTTGCCACAGGTCCGGGCGTGCACACACAGACTGGGATCTAGACCAAGCCAGGCTTCGAGAGCGACGTCAAAGTTCTGAATAAAAAGGCTGCCGACATCACTGCGAATCCATTCGTCAAAGACTCGGCACAGGAATTTGCCCCATTGATGGGGGCGAACGGTCCACTCGGTGACACGCCCATCGGCAGTTTTTTCAACGGCAGGAATGAATTGAATAAATTGGACTCCTTCGTTCTTGAAGAAACGATAGACACCCAAAGGTTCCTCCGCGTTAACCCGATGGACGACACACAAAATGTTAAACATAACCCCGTGCTTCTGAAGTAGTTTTAAACCGCGATAAACACGGTCAAAGGTGGGTCTTCCGCCTTTGTCCACCCGATAGGCGTCGTGTAAATGTCGGGGACCATCCAGACTCAAACCGACTAAAAAGCCATTTTCCTTCAGAAAGAGGCACCACTCATCGTCAAGAAACCAACCGTTCGTTTGCAGTGTGTTTTTTATGATCCTACCCGGTTTCTTGTACCTCTTCTGGAACTCAAGAGCCCTTTTAAAGAAGGGAAGACCGATTAAGGTCGGTTCCCCACCTTGCCAGGAAAAGACCACTTCCCGACCAGGCTGGGACTCAATATACTGCCGCGTGAAAGCCTCTAAGACAATGTCTGACATAAAGAAAGAAGTCCCCTGAGAATACAGATGCTCCTTCTTGAGATAGAAGCAGTATCGGCATTCCAAATTGCAGAGGGGACCCGTCGGCTTAAGCATCACATGGAACGGTTGAGGCTCTTTCATTTTTCATTCCACCCCAAGGTTCACAGGACCGACCCCGCCCAGATGCGACGACGAAGCAGATCACTAAGGCCAGCCACGACCCCTGAATAACGGGAGTCACCGGCTAAGTTCTTCATCTCGGCACCATCGGCATTGTGGTCGTACAGTTCTAATAGCTCCGTGCCGTTCTTCCATTGGGTCAGACGCCAGTCTTCGGTCCGGAGGGTGTAGCCCGTATAGGGCGGCCAGTAGAACATAGAGACGGCCGGTTTGCTCCACGTACGAAGGGGATCCATCAATAGAGCGACGACACTCTTTCCCTGCAGACGATGAGATGGTGCAGGCAGTGCGCACAGTTGACAGAGGGTTGGGTAAAGGTCGACCAGTTCAACCGTCCTGGGACACTGAGCCCCGACCGCCGCAGTGTGGGGAGCGGAGATTATCAGGGGCACTCCCGTACTTTCCTCAAAAAGGGTCCTTTTCTCCCAGCAGCCGCCATGCTCGCCTAAGTGGTGACCGTGGTCCGAGGTCAGCAGGATGATCGTCCTTTCCCGAATCCTATGCTCTTCAAGCGTATCCAGCAAAAACCCGACGAGGAAGTCAGCATATGACAGACAAGCGTAATAGGCCCTTGTCGCTATCCGGACCACCTCGTCCGGGAGATTGGTTAATTGCGGATCGTAATGGAGGACGCTCAAGAGCGGTCCCGTAGGCACCAAGCGCAGCGTAGGAGGGAGAGGAATTAGCGACGGGTCATAAAGGTCAAAGTATTTCCGGGGAACAATCCAGGGTAGGTGGGGTCGGATTATGCCGACAGCGATAAAGAAGGGTTGTTCGGGACGCTGCTCTAAATGCGTCTTAATGAGATCCCCCGCCATTCTTACTAACCTTCCGTCCGACAATTGCCAATCGGAAACGTCAACGGCTTCCCACTGCAAAAAGCCGACAGCACCTTTATAGGGTGATGCTATTGTCGTTCGTGGAACTCTCTGTTTTGATAACCTGAGACGAAACACTGGGTAGGCAAAGTCCCAGGAGTCGGGGTCGTCTAAATGATCATGAAATATTTTGCCGACTCGTGCGGTCCAGTATCCGTGCCGACGAAAGTGATGTGGAAGAAAAGAAAGGTCGGGAAATGTGGTTTTGAGATGTGTCGTGTTATCCCAGACCTGCGTGGTCATCGGGTAAAGCCCACTCAACATAGAGGTGCGAGACGGATTGCAAAGAGGGTATTGGCAATGGGCGTTGAGAAAAACGACACCAGTCTTGGCTAAACGATCAATATTAGGTGTAACAGCAATGGCGTCACCATAGCAAGAGAGGCGTCTATTCATATCGTCACACATAATCATCAGGACATTGAGCCGCTCTCCTGGGAAACTAGGGAACGGATCTTCACCTTCCCTTGGTCTTGAAAACGCCGGCGGCTTTTTACGCGAACATCCATGTGCCGCTGCCGAAGCAATGGCGCCCATCCCGAGATACGACAGCAACTTTCGCCTCTTCATTGCCCCCGACACGCCCTTAAACGAACCGGCGCTTCTACCATTATGCTGCTGTTGAGAAAAACTCAAACCTGATCCGATGAAGTTTCCGGAGAAGGAGCCTGCAGGACCGGTGCCGATGCCACGTGATTTCTTCTGCCTGCCGACTGGGGAAGGTAATAAAAGCCGGGAGATCTTTGCCCATAAGGATACGCCTCATCATCTTTTGGCAGTCTCTGCCGGTGCGACATCTGGGAGCGGCAACCAGGCACGTGACGGCGGAGAGGGAGCAGAGCAGAGCGGACCGGCTGCCAAGGTCGGGGGAGTGCGTCAAACTAAAGGCAAAGATTTGCGGAACGACGGGATGATGGACCGGTTGGGACAAAGGTAAGGGCGCCGGTAGCTCAGTCGGTAGAGCACCGGACTTTTAATCCGGGGGTCGCAGGTTCGATTCCTGCCCGGCGCATCACGGGCCCCGTCGTCTAGCCCGGTTAGGACGCCGGCCTTTCAAGCCGGAAGTCGCGGGTTCAAATCCCGCCGGGGCCGCATTCGTTACCGTTAGAGTCGTAGAAACGAAGGGAGCGGTTGAGGGCTGGTGCCCTCCCGGGACTTCAAATCCCGAGCACCGCCCACAAGGCGGTGGGTCGGTTCGATTCCGATCCGCTCCCGCCAGGCGAGGGCATCAAGACCGAATGGTTGGCATTTCCACCAGTTCCGGCACTTCCCTCTTGCTCTGCCAAGTCGCCCACACCAGGGAGGCGAAAAGGAGGGCGGCGAACACACCGACCCCGACCCATGTCAACGGGGACACTCCTGCCGAACGGACCTGGACAATGATCGGTGCGGCGAGAACCGATACCAGGTTGGTCGCCTTAAGCATTGGGTTGATGGCAGGTCCGGCAGTGTCCTTGAGGGGATCTCCGACGGTGTCGCCTACGACACCCGCCTTGTGCCGCTCGCTCCCTTTGCCTAAATTACGGACAGGGTCTCTCGGTTCAGTCTCCACCCGTTTCTTTGCATTATCCCAGGCGGCACCGGCGTTGGCCATAAAGACGGCTAACAGCTGACCGACTAAAATGGAGCCCGCCAGGAAAGCGCCTAAGGCTTCCACTTGCAGGAGGATGCCGACGAGCAGAGGAGTCGCAACGGAGAAAAGGGCGAGGGAAAGGAGTTCCTTTTGAGCGGTGACAGTGCAGATGGAAACGGCACGGGCATAGTCTGGTTTGACCGTCCCTTCCCGAACGCCCGGAATGCGGAACTGGCGCCGAACCTCGTCCACGATCATTCGGGCTCCCCTGCTGACCGCCCTGATCGAGAAGGAAGAAAACAGCCAGGGCAGGGCGCCGCCGAGAAGGAGACCGAGGAAGACCAACGGACGATCGATCGGAATGCCGATGTTTCTGAGAAGAGGCTGGATGTTCAGTTGATCCTGAACTTTGCTGACGTCTTCCAGGTAGGAACCGAAGAGGGAGACGGCAGCGATGACAGCCGTGGCGATAGCCAGTCCCTTGGTCGTCGCTTTGGTCGTATTACCGACAGCGTCCAGGTCGGCGAGGACTTCCTGAGCGTGAGGCTCCACCCCAGCCATTTCCGCAATCCCACCAGCGTTGTCGGTCACCGGTCCGTAAGAGTCCATTCCCACTACATTTCCCGTTAGCATCAGCAGACCAATTCCGGTCAGCGACACACCATAGAGAACGAAAGCCGGGTCCTGACCCCAGTAGATCCCGACGGAAGCCAAGATGGTCAAAGCGATGACCACAATCGCCCAGACGGTCGATTCGTAGCCCACAGCCAGCCCCGTTAAGATCGTCGTCGCAGGACCTGCCGTCGTCGCTTTCTCAATTTCGGCGACGGGAGGTCGTTCGGTGCTGGTGAAGTAATCGGTCATCCGCTCAATGACGACCGAGAGGATGAGCCCCAAGGTCGTCGATGCAACCACCCGCCAGTCGTGAGCGTAGAGGAACCCGATCAGCCCGAAACCGATAAAGGACAGGATTGCCCCGATACGAAACCCGCGGCTGATCGCCCTCAGCGCATCTCCTCTCCTCTCCCCGCTGACCCCACCCACCAGGTAGGTGCTGGCGACGGACGCAAGGACGCCGACAGCCCGCGCCAAAAGGGGGTAGATCACCCAAACCAAGGAATGATTGGGATCAAACTGACGGACGGCGAGACCAAGGATCATCGCCGAGACCATAGTGACTTCGTACGATTCAAAGATGTCTGCCGCCATTCCCGCACAGTCGCCCACATTGTCGCCGACCAGGTCGGCGACCACGGCGGCGTTTCTGGGGTCGTCCTCAGGGATGTCCATCTCCACTTTGCCGACCAAATCGGCTCCCACATCCGCTGCCTTGGTGTAGATGCCTCCCCCGACACGCATGAACAGAGCCAGCAAGGTGCCGCCGAACCCGAAGCCCAATAAAGCGTCGGGAGCGGCGATGCCGAACAAAAGGAAAATCAGCGAACTTCCCAAAAGACCCAAGCCGTTGGTCAGCATACCGGTGACCGTCCCGGCACGATAAGCCAATCGCAAGGACGGATCGTAGCCTTGAGTCCGGGCTGACTGGGTGACCCGCACACTCGCCTGGACGGCCACCCGCATCCCCAACTGTCCGACGGCAAGGGAAAAACCGGCACCCAAGATAAAAGCGCCCGCCCGAGCCAAACCCATCAAGAGGCGTAATGAATTGTCAGTGAGATTGGGAAAGACGGCGCGCGCTTCCGCTGAGGGAGGGATGATGTAGACGCTCAGAAAAAGAAGAATGCTCAAGATTCCCATAAAGGGCAAAATCGTCTGGAGCTGCCGGCGCAGGTACGCTTCCGACCCCTGCCGGATGGCTTCCCAAACTCCCTGCATCGCGACGGTCCCTTTATCGTGCCGAGAGACCTCCCGCCAAAGGTAGTAGGCATACAGGAGACTGACGACGGCTGTCCCGAGAACGGCTAGGACACCGTAGAATTCAACAGGGCTCAGGGTTGGAGCACCCACGCTTTTTTCCCTCCGTGACTCTTCTCTTCTCCCGTGACTTTTCTGGAGCTCGTTGGCAGTTATTTTTTCCCATAATTTTACCGGACGGGCAAGGGGATTGTTACCGGTTTCTGTCGGGAAAAACTTGAGTCCCGTGACAGGAGGCGGGTCTCGTGACCGGATGGATCCTAACAGCCCTGACAGGGGCGCTTCTGGTGGTCATCATTCTCCTCTACAATTCTCTGGTGAACTGGCAAAACAGAGTGCGCAACGGGTCGGCTCAAATTGATGTTCCGTTGAAGAGGCGCCACGATCGGATCCCTAACCTAGTTGAAGTCTGCAAAGCCTATATGACTTACGAGAGGGAGACGCTCGAGTCTCTCATTCGCCTCCGGTCCCAAGCGCTCAGGACGACGGACGCGCAAAAGAGGCGGGATCAGGAAAGTCAAGTCAGCCTCTATCTCCGTCAAGTCTTTGCCCTGGTAGAGAACTATCCCCAACTTAAGGCGTCGGAAAATTTGCTGGCTCTTCAAGAGGAATTAGCGTCAACGGAAAACGAGATCGCCTTTGCGCGCCAGTTTTACAATGACTGTATAATGGAATATAAGACCCGTCTCGCTCAGTTCCCAACCCGTTTGATTGCCTCACTCTTCGGATTGCGCCCGGCACCTTTCTTCCAGATGGAACTAGCGGCTGAAAGGCCTGTCCCTCAGGTTCGGTTGTGATGGCAAATGTATAGGCAGATCGCCTCCAACAACCGCTGGAGTTTCTTCCTTGTTCTTCTTTTGTTCGGTCTTTTAGGTGCGGTCGGCTATTTCATTGGCGGCTTTTTCATAGACGCACCGCCTTACTGGTCGGCAGGTGCGGGAGTCGCCATCGCTCTGATATGGTTTCTCATCAGTTATTACGGCGGCAAACGAATGATCCTTTGGGCAAGCCATGCGGTGAAAATTGACAAGGGTGATCATCCGGTTCTCTTCAATGTGGTGGAAGAGATGAGCGTCGCTGCGGGCGTGCCGGTTCCGGAGATCTATATCATTGCCGATACAGCACCCAACGCGTTTGCGATCGGTCGGCATCCCGGGGAAGCGGCTCTTGCCGTTACCGCCGGGCTATTGACCAAATTGAACAGAGACGAAGTGCAAGGGGTCATCGCCCACGAAATGGCTCACATCCGCAATTACGATATCCGGTTAGCCATTTTATTGGCGGTTACCGTTGGCACCATCACCTTAATCTGCGACGCTGCAAGCCGGCTCTTCCGGTCCGGCGTCGCCAGATCCCGTCGGGGACGCGGTAACGCCCTTTTTGGGCTCCTTGCCCTTCTGATGGCTCTCTTGGCGCCACTATTCGCCTCTCTCATTCGCCTGGCTGTGTCGCGGAAGAGGGAGTTCCTCGCCGATGCCACTGGTGCCCTTTTGACCCGCTACCCGGAAGGGCTGGCATCGGCTTTGGAAAAGATTGAGGCGGACCCGGAACCGCTGGAAGTCGCCAACCGGGCAACCCAGCATCTCTATATTGTCAATCCCCTCAAGGCTCGGGGCGACGGAGAGGAGACCTGGTGGAACCGTCTGCTCAGCACCCATCCGCCGACGAAAGACCGCGTCGCCCGCCTACGGGCGATGGCGGGTTCCCCGCTACCGACCGATGTCCGCTTGTCAGCGACCTACGGTCTTCCGGTGTCGCGGGACGGGCTCACCCGACCCGTCAGCATTCCCTTGCCCCTTCTCTCCCGGCTAGGTCTGTCCACCAATCAGGTGGGCACCATTTCTTTGGACGCGCCGGCTCCGTCCTCCGCCGGTCTTCTGCAAACAGAACCCTCACGGAAACCGACCTCGCTGGCTTGCCCTCGTTGCCAAGAGGGGCTCCGCCGGGTCCGGGCAGGGGGCAAGAACCTATCGGCGTGCCCCCACTGTGGAGGGATCCTAATCAGCCGCAGCGACTTGCGCAGCCTTCTGGAGCGGGATCTGAGATCGCTGATCCATCTAGATGACCGCCTCCCGAACCGGATCGGTCACGGCTGGGCGCTGATCGGCCGGAAAATATGCCCTCAGTGCCGCAGACCGATGGCAGAAACGACTTTTCCTGATTTGACCTCCGTTCCCCTGGACTGGTGTGGCCAGTGCGATGGGATCTGGTTTGACGATACAGAACTGGCTATCGTTGCCCAAGCCCGATCGGCCGCCAGATCGTATGAGAAGCAAAATTTTAAGGTCATTGACGGGACGATACGGCGAAAATTTTCTGACCGAGGGAGGCGTTTAGGGTGAGGATGGGCATTTTTCTTGCAGCAGGGTTTTTATTGCTTGAAGGAGGGTCGGCATTGGCTGAAACGGTTTTGGTCGACGGCGGAAAGAGTCGCTATCGGATCGTCGTCCCTTCGGACAATTTCCCTTCAGAACGGTATGCGGCGGAGGAACTTCAGAAGTATTTGGAGAAAATGACCGGTGGGCGCCTGCCGATCGTGACGGACGAATCGCCCCCGTCCCCTTATGAAATCTGGCTGGGAGCGGGGAACAAGCGGTTTGGCAAGAACTTCTCCGTCTTTGAGCCGACGTTTTCTCTGCCAGACAATGACGGTTATGTTCTGCGGACCCATGGGAATCATCTGGTCATCGTCGGCGCCCGCCCCCGCGGAACTTTGAGCGGTGTCTACGCCTTTCTGGAGGAGAAGTTGGGCGTCCGCTGGTTGACCCCCGAGGTCGAGATCGTTCCCCACTATGACCGGATTGAATTGCCCCAGCTGAAGGAGAGTTACCGACCGCCCCTGGAGTATCGGGAAGTTTTCTGGCGGGACATGATGCGGGACACGGACTTTGCAGCCAAGCATCGTCAGAACGGTCAAAACTTTGGTCTTCAGCAGAAGCACGGCGGACCTGCTGTCGTCTTCTTTCCTTTTGTCCACAGTTTTGAACTGCTGATTCCTCCGGATCTTTACAAGGATCATCCCGAGTATTTCCCGATGGTCGGGGGCCAGCGGATCAGCGGGTATGTTCAGCGGTGCTTGAGCAACCCTGATGTCGTCAAGATGGCGATTGAAAGAGTTCGCCAGTGGATCGAAGAGCACCCGGATGCCACTCTCATTGACGTCTCTCAAAATGACACCGCCAATTGGTGCCAGTGCCCCGACTGCAAAGCCCTTGATGACGCCGAGGGCTCACCGTCGGCATCGGTCATCAAATTCGTCAACACGATAGCGCAAGCCATCGCCGACGAATTCCGCCACATCCGCATCGAGACCCTAGCCTATCAGTATACCCGCAAGCCCCCCAAGACTTTAAGACCCCGGGACAATGTGGTCATCAGGCTCTGCTCCATAGAGTGCTGCTTCGCCCATCCGTTGGCGTCTTGCCCGTCGGAGGAAAATCGCCGGTTTCGGGAGGACATTGTTGCGTGGCAGCCGGTGGCGCCTCTCCTTTATGTCTGGGACTACACGACCAACTTTGCCCATTACATCCAGCCCTTCCCAAACTTTGAAGTCCTTCAGGAAAATGTGCAGTTTTTCGTCCATCACGGCGTCAGGGGGCTCTTTGAACAAGGGAACTACTCCCCGGGAGGGTATGGGGAGATGGGTCCCTTGCGCGCCTATGTCCTCGCCAAACTGCTTTGGAACCCGTATACCGATGTAAAGCGTCATATAAACGACTTCCTCTTTGGCTATTACGGACGAGCCGGCGGTCCGGTCAGGGCGTATATGGAATTGCTCCACCGTCAGGTCAGAGAGAAAGGGTATCACGCCCATATCTTCGAGCCACCGGCGGCGGCGTATCTCAACGACGAGGTGATAGACGGAGCCGAACGGCTCTTTGATGAGGCGGAGCGGGTCGCCGATTCGGAACAAGTGCGCTTCCGTGTTCAGGTCACTCGCCTGCCCATATGGTATGTGAAAATCGCAACCAATAGGCTGACCGGCGCCGACCGCCGGGAACTACTGAAGCGGTTCCTGACGATCGCACGAAAGGCAGGGATCACAAACATTAGCGAGGGAATGGATCTAAACACCTGGGCGAAGAAGATGGGAGCAGAGTAGCGACGATGATGAGCCGATCCCAGGAGGTCGAGAGGCTGTGAGGGCGAGACAAATTGCAACGGTTTTGATTTTGGGGATGATTTTGGGCGGGCTGATCGGCTATTATGGCAGCCGGCGGTCGGCAGCGCCTGCTCTTCCCGACTTATCTCCTTCCGCCCTCGCCAGACCGGCAGCGACCGGAGGCGCCCCCCCGACCGATTTCGTTTCTGTAGCCAAGAGCGCTGAGGCAGCCGTCTGCCACATTGCCACCACGGCACCCGTTCCCGAGGAGTTGCGCGCCTGGAGACAGTTGTTTGGCGAACCGACGCCCGAACGGGTCCCTTATAACTACGGATCGGGGTTCTTCTTTTCTTCCCGGGAGAGTTTGATCCTGACCAACTTCCATGTCGTCCAGGGGGCTGATACGATCCGGATCGGTCTGACGGAAGCGGAGGAGGTGCCCGCCCGGCTGGTCGGTTTTGACCCGTTGCTGGATGTCGCCGTGCTGAGGGTAGACGGCAGAGCGCCTCAGTATCGACCCCTTCCCTTGGGTGACTCGGATCAGCTGGAGAAGGGGGAATGGGTCTTGGCGGCCGGTAATCCCTTCGGTCTCGAAAGAACGGTCACCGCCGGCATCGTCAGCGCCAAAGGGAGAGAGTTTGAGGAAGTCGGTGGAAGGATGGCAGTCACGTCCTACATTCAGACCGATGCTGCGGTCAACCCGGGCAACAGTGGCGGTCCCCTTCTGAACTTGAACGGTCAGGTCGTCGGCATCAATACCTTCATCATCGGGAGGGGGGGAAGTATCGGGATTGGCTTCGCCATTCCCATCAACGAAGTGAAAAGAGTTTTGGACAGGATGGTCCGCGGTGGACGGGTGACCAGGGGAGCCTTAGGAGTTACGACGGTGGACCCCCGGTCGGAAGACGCAAAGCGATTGGGAATTACCGCCAGCCAGGGTGCCGTGATTGTGGAAATGGCTATCGGCGGACCTGCTGAGCGATCCGGTCTTCAGTTAGGCGATGTGATCATTAAATTTAGCGGAACTCCCGTAAGGAACCCCCGCCATCTGCGCCAGTTGGTTCTGCACCAGCCGGGAGGTGCCACCGTCCCCGTGGAAGTGATCCGTCAGGGCAGGACCGTCACTCTTTCCGTCCGCCTGGGAAGCCGCTGACAGGGAGAAACGGACAGTCAACGCAAGGCATTTCAGATGATCCCCTTAAGGTTCGCCATTTCTATGGCGGCGAGAGCGGCGTCAAAACCTCGGTTGCCGGCTTTTCCTCCCGCTCGGTCCAGAGCCTGATCTAAGGTGTCAGCAGTGACGACGCCGAAGATCGTCGGCACTCCCGTATCGAGACCGACCTGCAAAATGCCCCGCGCCGACTGAGCGGCAACGAACTCAAAGTGAGGCGTATCGCCCCGGATGATACAGCCCAGGCAAATAATGGCATCAAAGGACCCTCTTTCCGCCAACCTCTTGGCGATCAACGGGATTTCAAAAGAGCCGGGAACCCAGACGATCTGGACCTTATCCTTTTGAGCGCCGTGGCGGACGAGGGCATCCAAGGCACCGTCCAGAAGCCTCTGAGTGACCAGAGAATTGAAACGGCTGACGACGATGGCAAACTGGAGACCTTCCGCCGAAAGGGTTCCTTCCTTCGCCTGGCTCATTTTCCTCCCCCTACCGTTGCGGTCTCTCTTCCGGCAGGTGAATAGCAACGATAAAAAGGACCGTGCCCGCCAGCAACACCGGAAAGCCAACCTTGAACAATTTCAAGGTGAAGGGCTGGCAGAGAGAGGCAAGCCCGCACACAATCAAAAAAATGCCGCTGCGCTCCAGCCAGCCTCTGATGGTTCCTTCCCCCTAACCGATCGCCCGCTCCGACTCGGCATCGAAGACCCGGACTCCGGACGGATTCCACGACAGATAGACCGTTTGACGGATGGGTGCGTAGAAAGTCGGATGAGCGCGCACTTTAACGATGTGGGGACCGACCTTCACATTTACGATAGTCTCCGCTCCCAAAGGTTCTACCACATAGACTTCCACCGGGACCGCGCCGTCAACCGCAGAGAGGGAAACGGTCAAATCTTCAGCACGGATGCCGAGGACCAAACGGTCAGGGACTCGTCCTTGCCGCACCGGCTGGGCGATGGATGGGGGCAGGTCCACCGTCCAGGGGCTGTCGGTCACCTGGAGCAACTTTTTTCCGTCCGCCTCCACCAGCCGACAGGGCACCAGGTTCATTGCGGGGCTTCCGACGAAACTGGCGACGAACAGGTTGGAGGGACGGTGATAGATTTCGTCGGGCGTGCCGATCTGCTGGATCTCCCCCTGATCCAATACGGCAATCCGATCGCCCATGCTCATCGCTTCCAGTTGGTCGTGGGTGACGAAAAGGGTGGTCGCCCCCAGGTCCTTCTGCAAGCGCTTCAGTTCCGCCCGCATTTCGACCCGTAGCAGCGCATCCAAGTTGGATAAAGGTTCGTCCATCAGAAACAGTTTCGGTCGGCGGACGATCGCCCGACCGAGGGCGACCCTCTGCATCTCGCCGCTGGATAGACGGTCGGGACGGCGGTGCAGCAAATGCTCGATGCGCAGGATTCGGGCGACATTCCGAACCTTCTCCTCCACCTCAGCCTTCGGCGTGCGCACCGCCCGCAGAGGGAAAGCCAAGTTCTCAGAAACTGTCAAGTGGGGATAGAGGGCATAGTTCTGGAAGACGAAAGCGATGTCCCTGTCCGCAGGAGGTTTGTCGTTGACCCGTTCGCCGTCAATAAAGATACCGCCCTGATCCGGTTTCTCAAGACCCGCTACACACCGGAGGGCGGTCGTTTTGCCGCTTCCCGACGGTCCCAGCAGAACGACAAACTCACCGTCGCTGACCGTAAAGGAGACTCCTCTTAAAGCCCAGACATCTCCAAAAGTTTTGACCAGGTTTTCCACTACCAGTTCCGCCATACAGTCACCCGTTGCTTAGACGATTAAAATTGTTTCCTTTTTCTGTTGCCTAATATAGATTAGCAAGGGAGGATGGGGAGAAGTTCGGTAGAAAGGATTGGGTCACCGGTGGGTAGAAGGTCTCCTCCCGCTGCCGGCGGTTGGGCGACGGCTCTCGTGCTGTTCTTTCTTCCGTTGACGCATCTGGCGGCACCGGCGGCTCCTGCTCTACGGATCGTTTTCGGCGGCGACGTGATTTTGGGGCGCCACCACATAGCGATGTGGAGCGAGGGGCGGCTGCCATCTCTGCTTTCCGGTGTGCGCCAGGCGATCCAGCCGGCTGACTTCATCGTGGTGAACTTGGAAGGTTGCCTTTCGGAAAGAGGCAAACGGGCGGAGAAGGAGTACACCTTTCGCGCCCCGCCTCCGATGGCGAAACTGCTCGCTCAAGACGGTGTGGATGTGGTCAACCTTGCCAATAATCACTCATGCGATTTCGGTCCCGACGCTCTTTTGGATACCCTCTTTTACTTGAAGCGGTGGAACATCCGAACAGTCGGGGCGGGAAGGAACCGCAAAGAAGCCTTCACGCCAGTGGCGTTGGAGAAAAATGGCGTCCGGGTGCTCCTCTTTGGTCTGACGGAAATTGTCCCTGTCGGCTTTGAGGCGGGCGATGCGCGCCCCGGCGTTGCCGCGCTGAGGGGAAACTGGAAACGGCGCATCGCCTCTCAAATGAAAGCCGACCCCCGCCCCTTCTCAGCCATCATTGCCTTCATTCACTGGGGCACAGAAGCCGTTTTTGAGCCCGATCAGAGGCAGAGACGAGTCCTGGCTCAATTGAGGGAATTGGGGTTTACCGTCGTTATCGGTCATCATCCCCACCGAGTCCAGGGCGTTCGGCGGTTATCGGACTGCCTGGTTTTCTACAGCCTGGGCAACTTGGTTCACACTGCTGACAGCTTCTGGGGGCGGAGGGGACTCCTCGTGGAGTTACGGATCGCCAGGAACGGTGTCATAGGCGGATCGTTGATCCCCATCGTTCTATCCGGCGGACTGCCTTATATAGCGGAGGGAAAAGAGAAGCTTGCCGTACTGGAGAGAATTCGGTCTCTCAGTCTTTCCTTCAGCGGACTGATGAGGGACGACGGCTCCTTCGTTATCCCTTGAAAGACGCCGGGCTACCGCTTGATAGTGCCGAAAGTGACGCCCCGGAGCAAATGATGTCTCACGATGAAAGTGAAGATGGCAACCGGCAACAGAAAAAGGACGGCACCGGCGGCGATCTGACCCCAGTCAATGCCTGCTGAGCCCAGTTTACTGGTGATGGTCCTGGGAGCCGTTGCCGCACGGTTCTCGGTAAGGATCAAGGAAAAAGCGAACTCGTTCCAGGCACTGATGAGACAGAAGACGGCTGTAGTGGCGATGGCAGGTAGCGCCTGCGGCAGAACCACCTTGACGAAAGCCTGGAATCGGCTCAGCCGGTCCAGCATGGCTGCCTCCTCGTAATCCTTGGGTATTTCATCTAAGTATCCCTTCATCAGCCAAACGGCAAAGGAGACGTTGAAGGCGGTGTAAAGAAGGATCAGACCCAGATGGGTATCCCTAAGGGCGAGAGCGCGATACATCAGGAAAATGGGGATGACGACGACCATCGGCGGCATCATCCGGGTGGAGAGGATGAAGAAAAGGAGATCGTCCTTGGCTGCAACAGGGAATCGGGAGGTCGCGTAAGCGCACAAAGTTCCCAGACCGACCGCCAGGACGGTGCTCAAGAGCCCGATGATGATGCTGTTGAGAAACCGCCAGGGATATTCTGAAGTGCCAACGATTCGGGTCCCTCTTTGGTCGGTGACGACGGTGAAGAAGAGCCGCTTGTAATTCTCCGCGACCGGACGGAAAACCCACTTGGGCGGAACGGTATCAATGTCCTGGGACGTCTTGAGAGAGGTGGCGACAAGCCAGTAGAGGGGAATGAGGTAGAGAATGAGGACGACGACGATAAGGAAAATGGCGAGGCGATGAACGATTTTTTCCCTTAGGGTGAATAGAGGGAGCATTTCCGCCTCTCTCATAGTTTCCCCTTCACCTTCTTCAGTTGCCTCAGAAACAGATTGCTGAGAGCGATAATGATAACCAGAAGGATGTAAGCGAGGGCACAGGAAGAGCCGGTGTCCTGCATCTTGAAGGCTAGTCGGTAGATGAGGAGAGAGACCGTCTCCGTTGCATTGCCCGGTCCGCCCTCATCGGTTAATGTCCAGGGTAGGTCAAAAAGCTTGGCTGCGTCCATCGTCCGGATCAGTAGGGCGATGATCAGCAGAGGGGAAACCAGGGGAAGGGTGATGTGGCGAAATTTGAACCACGGCGATGCCCGGTCGACGGCTGCCGCCTCGTAAAGGGATTGAGGTATGGCGCTGAGCCCGGCGAGAGAGGTCAAAATAATGAAGGGGGTCCACATCCAAGCGTCCACTATCACTAAAGCCCAAAGGGCCCGTTGGGGATGAGTGATCCACTCAAAGCCCGGCAACCGCAAGAGGTAATCAATGATTCCCCAATTGGGATCAAAGATGAATTTCCAAAAGAGACCGACGACGACAGGCGAGAGCATCATCGGGATGAGAAACAGGGTTAACAGAAACCCTTTTCCTGCGAAGGACCGATGGAAAAGGAGAGCCAGCCCGAATCCTAACAGAAACTGTAAACCGACCGCCAAAACGACAAACCGGGCGGTCACCTGAAAGGAATGCCATATCTGGGGATCAGACAAAAGTTTCCGATAGTTGGCAATCCCAACCCAAGTCGCCGGCGTCGGCTGGTCGGCGTAGTATTCACAGAAACTGAGATAGAGGGACCAGATCAGAGGGAAGATATTCATCGCCAGAAGCAGCAAGAGGGTCGGCGCAATAAAGGCGATTTTGAGTTGCTGATCGGTGAGGGACCGGACCCGAACACCTTTCCTGCTAGCCGTAAGAGACTTCATCGTTGATCTTCTTTCCCGATTTATTTGCCGGGGGAAGGTCGCTCCCGATAGCCAAAGGGCCCAGGGTGCTAAGGACCCTTTCTCCAATCAGAGTCTTTTGAGGCGTCCTGCTTTGCGGAAGATTTGGGTGTGTTCCCTCGCAATGGCGTCCAGCGCTTGTTTGGGAGTCACCGTTGCGACGATGGCGGCGTTTAAATGGCGCTGGCACGAATCCAACAGTTCCGCATACTCGGGGACCGCCCAGAAGTCCCGGAGGAGTTTCATACTGTCCCGAAAAACTGGGTTGTAAGGGGTCGCCTTGAGGAAGTCGGTGGAGTTGAGCACCTTCTTGTGACAGGTGAAGCCTCCCAAGCGCGCCCACTCCCTCTGCACTCGTTCCTGCCAGAACCATTTGATGTATTGAAGCGCCTCCTTCTTGTTGCGCGAGTAGAACGACACCGACATTCCTTGACCTCCCAGGCTGATGTAATGCCCTTTCGGTCCTCTGGGAATCATAAAGAAGCCGGTGACCTTGGCGTAACGATTGGTTTCTTCGCTCAACAGTCCGGGGAAGAAGGCGAAGTAGTCCATCGTCATCGCCACCAGTCCCCTCTTGAAGGCGTCCAGGCATTCGGACCAGTAGTAGTTCTGGGACCCTGGCGGCATACACTCCTTTGCGAGCCGGACATAAAATTCCAGAGCCCGGACACTATCCGGTCCATTGATGTAACCTTCTACCCGGAAGGTTTTTGGATCCCCATAGTCGCCACCGAAGGACCACATGACTTGCTGGAATCCCATCGTCACCCCGTCATACTGCTTTCCCGTGTAAACGGCGACTCCGTAGAGACGGCGCTCGGGTCGGGTGAAGAATTTGGCTACCTGATACAGTTCGTCCCATGTCTTGGGAATCGTCAGCCGGCGCCCGTATTTCTTCTGAAAGGCGGATTTTTCTTTCGGATCCTCAAAAAGGTCCCTCCGGTAGGCAAAGCCGACGGCATCGGCTTCCGCAGGCACAGCCCAATATCGTCCGCTTCCCTTGGGATACTCGCCGTAGGCGATCAGAGCCGGCTCGTAAATGTCTTTAATCGGAATGTTCTCCTTTATCCATTTGGTCAGTTCCACATAGTGCTTCCCCTCTGCCCCCCTACCGAGCCACTGGCTGTCTCCGATGATGATGTCGTAGGACGGATCCCGTGCAGCGAGGGAAGTGAAGACCTTATCCTGAAATTGAGCCCAGGGGATTTCCACCACCGTCACGCCGATGCCCGTTTCCTTGGTGAAACCTTTTGACAGTTCCCTGAGATACTTAGCCGGGTCCCACTCTGCCCAAACAATGGTGATGGTGCGGGTAGGTCCGCTCATCAACTTGGCGCCCAAGCAAAAGAGCCAAAGGCTGCACCCGATCGCTGCCAAGACCATCCGACGGTTCATTCCCTTCCCCTCCTTCTGCGACGAATCGGTTCTTTTGTTCCCCCTCATCGGTCCGTAAGCGGCGCTTATTCTGCTCAAATGGACAACCGTTAAGCCTTAACCCCCCTCTCTCAACCACGGCATCATCGGTCGGAGGTTCTCTCCGACCTTTTCAATCAGATGCTCGCTCTGCCGTCTCAATTCGGAGGAAAAGACCGGTCGCCCCGCCTGGTTCTCCAAAACCCATTCCCGAGCGAACTGACCGGTCTGAATCTCTTCCAGCAACTCCCTCATCGCTTGGCGGGCTGGCGGTCCGACCACCCTCTTGCCCCTGGTCACATCGCCGTATTTGGCTGTGTCGCTGATCCACCGCCTCATTCCTGTGATCCCGTAGGCGTAAATTAGATCCACGATTAGTTTCAGTTCGTGAAGGCACTCAAAATAGGCGACCTCCGGCTGATAACCGGCTTCCACCAGCGTCTCAAATCCCGCCCGAATCAGTTCGGTCACCCCTCCGCAAAGGACCGCCTGCTCGCCGAAGAGATCGGTCTCCGTCTCCTCGGCGAAAGTCGTCTCTAGGACTCCTGCACGGGTCGCTCCCAACCCTTTGGCATACGCCAGAGCCCTCCCCTTTGCTTGACCGGTGGCATCCTGGTAGACGGCTATCAGGGCGGGAACCCCCTTCCCCTCTACATACATCCTCCGAACCAGGTTTCCCGGACCCTTTGGTGCCACCATAATTACATCGCATCGCTCCGGAGGGACGATCTGACGATAGTGAATGTTGAATCCATGGGCAAAAAGAAGGGCTGCGCCCTCTTTCAGATGTGGTGCCACGTGACCCCGATACATCTCCGGCATTTCCGTATCAGGGATCAGGAAAGCGACGATGTCGCCCGCTGATGCCGCTTCAGCGATCCGAAGGGGTCTCAGACCATCCCGCTCCACTATCTCCCAGGTTCGACTTCCTTCCCTGAGACCGACGACGACCGAGAAGCCACTGTCCCTCAGATTGAGGGCGTGGGCGTGACCCTGGCTCCCGTAACCCAGAACGGCAATCGTCTGGCCCCTCAAGGGGGCATCGGAAACATTAGCGTCATAGTGAATGACAGCCACTACGGCTCCTCCTCTCCATAGATTCTACTCACCATCTCTGCTCCGAAAAGACCCAATCCACCCATTATTGCAGCCGGAAAAGAGTTCCGTAAAACCGGCAAGAAAAGTGACTGGTCCGGAAGATGAACAACGGAAAGCCTACACCGTCAGCCACTGTCTCCCGTCCTTGCGCATGAGACGGAGGCTTCGGGACCCCAGTTGCCGGCGGTGTAGTTAGGGAAATCATCGGGACGGACGGTCTCCCAAACGATGCGGACCCAGCCGGTGCTTTTGTTCAATCCGGCATCCCTTATGTCCGCCACCAGACCCTCAAAAACTTCAGGCAGGGTCGCCACGTAGTAGAGCCGATTCCCGCCCAGACCCCATTGGCTCCCATTTGCCGGATCCTCTCCTTGAGGGTTTCCATTGCCCCCCGATCCGTATAGTAACCCGACCAGTAAAAGAGTTGCTGGCGGAGCCAAGCGAGGTGCGGGCTCGTCTTTTTATCGTTCAAATGCACCGACACCCCATGACGAAAACCTTTATCAATCCCACCGAGTTCGGTGAAGCCGAGGATATAAAAGGGCTCCAAAAGCAGTCCGTTGTGAACCAGACTGAGAAGTGCCCGGAGCAACTTCCGTTTGGTCAAGTCCGCTGATGCCCTGAAAATCACCAGAAGATGAGGCTCAGCAGTCATGTCCGTCCCGCCTTTTCTCTCGGGTCAATTTTTTCATCCCGACATGCCTGAGGCATCGCCAGGGGGCACCCATCAGTTCGTGCTCAGAGCCGTCCCCAGTCGGCAAAGCTACCCTACCCCTCAGGGCCTTTGGATCAGTTCAAATCGGGCGTCTAACGATAGGGTAAAGGTAGGTGCGGTGAGGGGCGGGGGGTACGACGGTTCGCGTCGGTCCGGCGATGAGCCCTCTTCGGGAGGCGTCCCTTCGCCTTTTCCTTGCGTCTCGCCACCCTCTTCCGTATTACCTTCCCGCGGCGGCGAAGGCGAAGGGGTTTCAGAGGGCTGGGCTGGGTGCCCACTGAGAGGCACCTTGAAGCCCATCTGAACCCTGATCGTTCCCGATGCTGACTGAACCCTGCCGGATGAGACATCGAACAGAACGTCCCCCTCGGTATGGTAGCGCACTCTTAGGTCCATTAACTGCCGAAGGGCGGGCTCCACCAGCAGGTCCATCGGAATAAGGGACCGCAGGCGGATTTTTAGCAGGGGTCCGGAAGGTGTCCCGACCCTTTCAGTGCACTGAGCGAGAGTTATGTTCAGCTCAGGACCCAACTGGTGGGAAACCTGCCAAGCATCTCCGGGTCGGACCCCTTTTTCCGGAAAAGGCACCACAAGAGCGATCAGACCCGCCGCCAGAAGGTCAAAATTGGCAATCAATTCATCTAGGGACCGCACCCCCGCACCCCGAACGTCCAAAATCTGTCCGAAGGAATTGGTCCAGAAGGTCAGAGTCATCCTTCCGACCGGACTGGTTCTGGGAGCCCCGGGCGTGAAGAGGCGCACCGTCCCTGTTCGGATCGTCAGGTCACACCGCAAGCGATCCCGGTCCTTCTTCCAAGTCTGCTCGATGTCCACCTGACCCGATAGATGAGCCACCAAATCCTGACCCATCCAGCGGGCCTGCCACTCACCGGTGACGATCAGCCGATAGCGGTAAACCTTGCTGACCGCAGGCAGATAGGACGCATGGATGACCCGCTCTGAAGGCGAAACTGGCTCTTCTTGACCCCAGATGACTTGGGGGAGAAAAAGGGGCAGGAGGAGAAGGGATAACCAGAGGCTTGCTCCTGCCCCTCTTTTCTTCAGAGTTTATTCCCTCCCGACCGGTCTCTCTTCCCGAGCCTCCAGTCGGGCCGTTCCCTTGATCTCAGTCGCCCATTGAAACTGAAAGGCACCGCCTCCCAGAGCCTCGGGAAGTCGGACCCGACCAGTGCCCTTGGTCGTCACCGTTGTCTCCGTTCTCTCATTGACGCCCTCATTAATTAGATGCTCCGTCATCCATTGGGTTCGGGACGTTCCGTCCGCTTGGAAATCAATCCCCATGGCTCTTAAAGGCGCCGACTCGCTAAGGATTTCGCCTACATTCAACACCTCTACGATGCTCTCCAGCCGACCGATCAGACCCCGACTCCCCTTTTCCACGGTGACGAACTTTCTCTGTCCCTTCACCTTCGCTTTCATCAACTGTCCGCCGGCTCCCAGTACCGTGCGCGCCTCTTCTATCTCCCACACCTTCCCCGGACGGCACGGCTCGGCAGGAAGTCGGTCCGGGAAAAGAGCAACGAGCGCCGGGCTGATCGCCAGCGCCTGGAACGGGTCCTGCAAAACTTCAGGGACGGCTCCGTCCGCCCCCTTCTTTTCCTTAATTTCTTCCAGGTCTAACACTTGACCGTCCGCCGACATCCGGACACGGAAACGACGGTCTTTAATGGCATACTTGCTGACCGACTGATCGGACGGCATCCCCGGTCCCGGCGATCCGGCAGCCGTCAATTCCACCGTCCCCTCCAGGGTCACCAGCAGGAGAGCCGATCCGTCCTCATTGACGGAATCGGTCATCTGAATTCTCCGCATCTGACCCTTCAATACCAAATCAGTCGCCACACCGATTTCACTGACGACAGAAATCCTTCCTTCTAACTGTTGCCGGTAGGTCAAAATCTGACCCTTTTGAAATTTCCAGCGCAGTTCTACCGGCGAGTCCTGGGCGACCAGTATTCCGGACGAAACGATCACCAGCCACAAGGCGAAGGATCTCTGCATCGGTTTCTTCCCCATCCTTTCCCTCAGAGGTCCCTGGAATATTAGACGGCACAGTAGGACCTCTGTAAACTGAAGACGGCGATCGGAATGCGATTGGAAAGTTTGAAACAGTTATTGGAAAGGGTTCGGTCAGGAGAGGCAACGATAGAGGAAGCCCTGGAAGTGTTGAAGGTCCTTCCTTTTGAGGACCTCCGTTTCGCCAAGATAGATCATCATCGGCTGTTGCGTCGGGGCTTTCCTGAAGCGATCCTGTGCCGCGGTAAAAGCCCTGATCAGGTCGCTGCCATTGCCCTAAGGATTTATGAAAAAGCCGTCACCGTTTTAGGGACCAAAGCCGAACGGGACCATTACGAAGCGGTCCGCGCCCGAATCCCTGACGCTCGGTATGAAGCGACCGCCCGAATGATCGTTTTGCAGGGATCCGAACCGCCCTCCCCCCCAGAAGGGCAGAAACCGATTGTCACCGTTATCTCGGGAGGGACCGCTGACATTCCGATAGCCGAGGAGTGCGCCCTGACCGCCGAACTGTCCGGCTGCCGGGTTGACAGGATTTACGATGTGGGCGTAGCAGGTCTCCACCGGCTTCTGGACCATCGGTCTCAATGGCAACAAGCTACCGTCCTCGTCGTCGTCGCAGGTATGGAGGGAGCCTTGCCGAGCGTCGTCGCAGGGCTCTCCCATCAGCCTGTCATCGCCGTGCCGACCAGCGTCGGATACGGCGCCAACTTCTCCGGCTTAGCACCCCTCCTAACCATGCTCAACTCCTGCGCGCCCGGCCTAGCCGTCGTCAACATAGACAACGGCTACGGCGCCGGCTATCTCGCCGCCCTGATCGCCCGACTGACCGTCACCCGCACCCACTAATTTCCATTACCAGACGCCCCTTCTCCCTTCCGCCGGTTCCGTCCACTACCACTTCTAACCCTTTATCTCCACCACCCTATTTCAGCCCCACGATACTCAACCGCACCCACACACCTACACACCCATCCCCAAACTCGCGCACCTTTGTATTACCCATCAGCCCTTTTTCCATAACTTATCATAACCCCGCCTCGTCCGTAACACTTTCCTTCCACAACACGACTGCGCGCGCTCACGCCTTGTCACCGTCCTAGTCGCGACAAAGGAAGTGCACACAACCTAAAATTGCTTACCCCGTTGATTGCAATAGACACATCACCATAGTGCACGGCGCGGGAGTGTTATACGATGTCGTTCTCCTTTTGACGTCTGCCCAGCCTTGTTTATGCGTATTGCAATGGATCCTTGACGTTGGCAGGTGGTTTGAGGTCCGTGCACCGTGACGACGTCCGTAACGGGTTTCCCTTCGGGAACTGTAAAGGTAGGGTGAGGACGGTTGACATCGTTGGTTTTTCCTTGCTTTCGTTGACCGACCTGTCGTTAAGGAGGAGGTAGTCCTTACGGTCGTAGAAGGTAGGAGCGTTTTGATGACGCCGTAAGCGCGTGAGCGGTGCAGGCAGAGGGACTTGATCCACTCGTGGCGGTCGATGACTCTGGAGGTCCGGCCCCGAACAAGGCGGGGGGACGGTGTCTACGGCATAACCGATCGGTTTTAACGGGCCCGGGGCAGGAAGCGATGGACAAAGCGCCTGTGAAGTCTGACCCTGGTCGTCCGTTCCGACACGGTTTTTCGGGCGCCTGAATGAAAGTTCGTAGCTCGGAAAGAGCTGGTCTGCGGCGCCGAAACTCTCAGAATGGGCGCAGGATAGCAAGATGGGGGGCTGCCACCCAGCCTGACCCCCCTGACCGATCCGGCGGGCTCTGGATTGGAAGGCGCCCTTTCCCGATTGACGCTCATTTCTCTCTGCGCTATAAAAGGGATGGGAGGAGATGCTCGTCAGGTTCGTTTAGTTGGTTAGAGACGAAGATGACGGAAGAGGAACTAACGAGGCGCAGTAACTGGGTCGGTTTTATCGTCGCTCTCGGTCTGATTCTTCTGTTCTCCTTCTCCCTTTTCCGTCAGTATCGGCGATCGCCACGGGTGACCCAGGCTCCGGATATCCCGAAGCAGAAAGCGGATGTGATCCTTTATTTCACAGCGAACCGGCAGGGAAAACTGGAAATTTGCGGGTGCCCCGGAAAACGGGCGGAGGATCTGTCTAAAGTAGCCAGTGGGCTTTATCAGGTCAGCCTCTACGCCCGCCGCGCGGGTTCGCGGGTCGCCGTCTTGGAAGGCGGCGACTTTGCTGGATCGGCAGAGGTCATCCCTTACCTCCTCCAATGCTACCAGATTATGGGCTATGAGGCGCTCGCCCTCAGCCCCAGGGATATGCAGTTTTATCCCGACATAAAGAAGTGGGCGAAGGGGATCAGTCTCCTCACTCCCCCGAACGATGGGACTTTCTCGTCCTTTATCGTGCGCAACGACGCCAAGGGCTTTACGATAGGGGTCGTGAACCTGGGCGAAGGAGCCCCCACAAGCCAAGCAGCCGTGAAAAGGGCCCAGGAGTATCTTAGGCATCTTAGGGAACGCTGTCAGGTTGTGATCGGCGTTTCCTACGCCACTTCTGGGGAAGTGAAGAAGATCCAGAGGGACCTGAAAGGTCTTATTGACCTCCTTTTGGTCGATGAGCCGACCTTCGTTCGTCTGCGCTCCGCCGCTTACGATGGTGCGACCCAGCAAGATGGTGACCTTCCTCCCATTCATCGCCTTCCCCACTTGCGGTCTAATGTTCTTTCTGTACTGATTTGGGCGGGGAAGGACGGATCCCGCCCGACGATCCAGCCTTCCGAGATTCCCATCTTCGGTCAATCGGACGAGCCCAGAGTCAAGAGAATAGTGGATCGCTACTTTGAAGTTCGTCAGGAGAGACTCAAGAAGGAGACCGCTCGTCTCCTTCAAGTAGCTGTGAAGAAGGATTATGTGACCCCTGAGTTCTGCGGGTCCTGCCACCAGGCTCAATACAATCAGTGGAAAGAGACCGGTCACGCCCGTGCCATTGTCACCTTAGAAGAGAAGGGTCGGATCGACAGCCAGTGCCTGACCTGTCATTCCCTTGAGTTTCGGCTCAGGGGCGTCGTGACGGAAAAGAAGAACAGGGGCGTTGAGTGCGCCGACTGCCATACCAATCTTTTGGACCCTGCCCAAGCGAGACTTCACGGGCAGAGGCCCGGTGACCGACCCATCGTTCCGACCGTTGCCGTTTCCATCTGCGTGCGATGCCACGATAAGCAAAACTCACCCGATTTTGACTACACAACCGCGCTGGCGAAGGTATCTCATTAAAAGTTCCGTCACAGTCCTACCAGGAAGCGCCGGACGAGGGAGCGAAGCCCTGCAACCTGCCCGATGATCCGCAGACCTCCCGAATCCTTGGTAACGGACCAACTGACCTTCAGGTTCCTCTCTGCCATCCGTTGGGATAAAAGGTCTAACTGACGGCGGATCGCTTTCTCGTCCCCTCCAAGAGTGGAGGGGGAATAAACTTCCAAAAGGGCTTCATCAGCGCTGACGATGTCCACCCCCACCTCCGCCGAAGCACCGGGAAGCCCCCACTCTTGCCAAAGGGGAGCATCGGGCCGGAGCAAGACAAACAGATCGTAAGCGCCTTTTAAATGCGATGCGGACGGTGGCGGAGATTCCGCTGCCGCCACGAGTCGGTCCACAATTCTTCGGAACATCTCCTCGCTTCGCGCCCAGACCAGGGTACCTCCATAAAAGCCGGTGACGGCTCCCGCCCTGTTAGGCAGACAGCGAGCGCCCCTGTAACCGTTACCGAAGAGAAAGACCGCCCTCATTATCCTCAGATAGGCACCCCCGTTGGCGGCGAGACCGACCTGTCGGTGCCCCCCTTCGTTGATCAGAGTGAGTTCCGACGGAAGAAGAGACAGAAGAGAGCCTTCCTGTTGGCTACCGGAACGAACCAACGGTCTCAGCCAGTCGGGCAAATCCTCCTCCTGCCGCTGATTCATCCTCTTCTCCAGTTCCAATACCAACTCTCGCAGTCCGGAATCGCTCGGATTGGGGCGACTGTAGAGGACCATCGCACTATTTGTTCCGACGATCCGATGGGTCGGATGCTCCGGAGCGAGGAAGACAAGGAAGAGGATGAGACCGACACTGATAAGGAAGATCAGCAGCATCAACCCACCGCACCCGAGCAGACACCCGACTAACCATCGGACCCCGGGAGTCTGCCGCTGGCGGCGGTCGGACGGTTGAGATGGCGGGATCATTCCCCTTATTCTTCCCCCCGTAGCTCCTCGGCTTCCCCTGCCGTCTGGTCCCGGATCATTGCCTTTGCCAGAACGAATCGGATTTGATCCTCAACGAATTGAGCGATGATTTCTTCCTCCCGCAGGATGGCGACATATCGGCGCAATTCCTCTAAATCGGTCGTGCTTTCAGGGAGAGGCTCGCCCCTCCTCTGCATCTCTTCCAACCGATGGAGGCGCTCCTCCAAAGCCCGGCGCCACTGCCGCCATTTTTCTGCCCGAGGCGCCTCGGGAGCCAACTCTTCAAGAACCTGCTCAACGATCCGCTCTATATCCTCCCGGGTCAGGCTCCGCCAGAACCCCGATGCATCGGACATTCCTCTGGACTCCTTAGAATGCCTGTCTCTATTTTACCCGGTTGCGATGCCGATTGGGTCGGTCAAGGGATGGGGATCCAATAGATTGTTTCCCGCCCGGTAGTCAGCGCTTTGCTGCGGCGATCCGCAGGGACTGACGGGCTTGCTTAATGAGGAGAGAGAGATCCTCTTTCACCGTCCGCTCCGCCCAAATCAAATAGACCAGACCGCCCGGGAGGCAGACCAGCCAACTGATCAGCCGCCACAAGAGAGCCCATAAAAGGAGCCGGTGGGAAGGAATGGAAAGGAGGGGAGCCATCTGAGCGACCGCCCATTCCCGCAAGCCCAAACCGTGCACCGTGACCGGCAGAGCACCGATGACCGTCCCCGCCGATACGATCAGGGCAAAGGTCGGGAAGCCGACCCCTTCCAGCCCGACCGCCCGGCCGACCATCTGTAACAGAGCGATGAGGGACAGATGGTATAGGACGGCAATGGGAAGTACCAACAAAAGAATGCCCGGCTGATGGAGAAAGGAAGTGATCCCTCCTCCGAACCGTCCGACCCGCTTTCCCCACTCCCCTTTTAACCAGCGGGACAGCAGTTGCGAAGCGAAAACCAATAAAGCGGATAGGAACAGAACCGCCGAGGCGCCCAACATCAAAGACGACCAGACGAGGGGACCCCTGTAGTGAACGGCGAGGGCAGAAACGATGCCGACAGCAATGAGGACAAGGAGGCCAAGAGTCCGATCGGCGTAGACGACTCCCAGGGAAGTCGCCAAGGATTGATGAGCCTTTCTCGCAACGAGATAGGCGCGAACGGCGTCCCCTCCAACGAGTCCGGGGAGGAAGAGATTAAAAAACATCCCTGAGTAGAAGGCGGTGAGGGCATCCGTCCATTTCATCGGAAGGGAAGAGGCGTGGGACAGAAGCCACCAGCGGGTCGCTGAAAGGGATTGCAACAGGAAGTAAAGTGCCGACGCCACCACGACTGCCAGCGCCGCTTCCCCCGTAAAACCCCTCTTCAAGTCGGTTAGAGAGACGGACCGTAAGGCAAGAAAGAGAAAAAGGAGCGCCAAACCGACTCGCAAAAAATTCAACAGCTTTCCCGTCCTTCTGCCCATAAAAACGCCCTCTCTTCTTGCAAACCCTTTCGGCTGTGATACGCTCCTTCAGTCCCCCTTTCGGTCGGAAGGGAGTCAACGGATTAGACAACTTTGAAAGAAGGCAAGTGGTCAAGGAAGAAGGAAGGATGCGGCAAAGTAAAGGGAAAGAAAAGGGAAACGGAGGGAGCACAATGGTCGTTCGGGTTGGCGTTGCCGGACTGGGCTTTATGGGTGTGACCCATTACCGGGCTTACAAGAAGGTCAAAGGGGCACAGGTTCAAGCGGTCTTCACAAGAGACCCCAAGAAACTTGCCGGCGATTGGCGGTCGGTTCGGGGCAACTTGCCGACGGAGACAGGGGGGAGAGAGGACCTATCCCAGGTCCGCCGCTACGATCGTCTGGAAGATCTCCTAGCCGACCCTGATCTGGACCTGATTGACATCTGCCTTCCGACTCACCTGCACACCCACGTTAGTCTTCAGGCTTTAGAAGCGCGCAAGCATGTTCTGGTAGAGAAGCCGATCGCTCTTACCGTTCGAGACGCGGATCGGATGCTGGAGAAAGCCGACCGAGTCGGCTGTCTCCTGATGGTCGGTCAGGTTCTGCGCTTTTTCCCTGAGTTCCGGATCATCAAGGACTACCAAGACTCGGGCCTTTACGGGCGATTGAAGGGATTGCATCTCAAGAGAATCATTTCTAAGCCGACTTGGGCAGCGGACAACTGGTTCGCCGACCCGAAAAAGAGCGGGGGACCGATCGTGGACCTGCACATCCACGACGCCGACTTCATCGTTTCCCTTTTCGGTCTTCCCCAAGCCGTCACGACCGTCGGATGGGTCGACAGACAAAGGGAGACGCCCGAATACTTCTCCAGCCAATACCATTTTGAGGACTCGGATCTCGCCGTAACGGCTCAGGGCGGCGATCCGGCAATGCCCCGCCTCGTCTTTGAACACGCCTACGACGCCTATTTTGAGCGGGCAACCGTTGAGTTTAACTCTCAGACAGGAAAGCCACCCGTTCTCTACACCCAAGACGGCAAGAGGACGGAAGTGCGGCTCAAACCGGCGGATCCTTTCGCTACCGAACTTCAGTATGCCGTCCAGTGTGTTGCCAAAGGAGAGGAACCGGTCCTTCTGTCCGCAAAGGCGGCCCGGGACGCCCTTCTCCTATGTCTAAAGGAAAAGGAATCTTTGGTGAAGGGAAAGACCGTTCGGGTCCGCTGAGGAGGTCGGCCAATGTACTCCACCCGTCCGCCTTTGAGCATCAAAAGATATTTGCTAACGGGTCTGGCTTTTCTGGCTCCGTTCGCCCTTTCCATTCTCCTTCTGATCTACCTCATTCAACTGATCAATAACAGCATCGGTCGCCCGATTGATAACTTGGTTTCGGACCTGATCGGGAGGCAGGTCGTCGGACTCGGGTTCCTGACAGCTCTGTTGCTGGTTCTGGCAACAGGGATCATCGCATCCACTGTCATCGGCAGACGCCTCTTTTCCCTGGGTGAGAAATTAATCCTTCAAATCCCGCTCCTCAAGACCCTCTATCCGCCCGCCAAGCAGGTCGTGGAGTTTTTCGTTCGTCCCACCTCTATTTCTTTTAGCAGTGTCGTTTTGGTCCCCCACCGCCAACTGGGTTACTATGTGATCGGCTTCGTCACAGGCAGAAGCCCCGAGTCGTTCGGTCAACCGCTAGGGAGAAGACTGGTCAATGTCTTCATTCCTTTCACTCCGACGCCGATCACCGGAATCCTGGTGGTCGTCCCGGAGGAGGACGTCATTTCTGTAGACATCTCTGTTGAAGACGCCCTGAAGATGATCGTTTCCGGAGGGGTCGTCAGCCCCGCTGGTCGTTGGAGGGAACCTCAGGAGACCAGGGACCTTACCTCTTCTACAGGCTGACCCTCTCTAAGGATGCGACGGAGCCGGTCCGGTTTGACGATGAGGGTGCCGCCGGGCTCTTTGACGATCGTCTTGTCCTTCATCAACTGGTTGAGGACCCGGCTGGTCGTCTCCCTTGTCAGACCGCATCTCTTGGCGAGGGTCGATGCCGTCAACCATCGGGGAGTCCGTCCTTCGTCCGAATACTCCAGCAATGCCCAGGCGACCCGCTGCTGAGCATTGAGCCAAGCGATTCTTAAGACCAACTCGTCGGTCATTCTCAGACGTTTCGCCAGTGTCTGCAAAAGGGACCAGGCTAATTGAGGATACCGCTGAACAAGGGGCAAAAAGTCGGCGTGCAAAAGGAGAAGCGCCTCCCCGTCCGTCAGCGCCTGCACATCTGCCGACCGTCCCTCACCGTCTATCAGCGAAAGCTCGCCAAACACTTCCCCCTCTTTCAAAACCTGAAGAACGACCTCTCTCCCTTCTTGGTCGACTCCGACAACAGCCACGTCACCTCTCAATAGAATAAACAGCGTCTTCCCCGTCTCTCCTTTTCCACACAGCAGTTCCCCCTCCCGAAAGGATCGCCGCCGAACTGCACGAGCCACCTGATGCAGCACATCCTGCGGCACCGTGTGAAAGAGGGGAACCCGCCTAAGGACGGCGACCGATTCCATTTTCTTCCCTCCTTTCCCTTTCAGTATATGCAATCGGTGTCGGCTGTCAAGGACTTTTTTCACTGCATTACCATCAAGGGAAGTGAGACGATGGACCGGAGATTTTTTTGGTCACTGTCCGTTGCGGCTCTCGCCGCCTCTTGGGCTCCCTACTTGTTTGCCCTTCTGATCCGCCCACCCCAGATGGTCTACTTCTGGCTCATCTACAATCCCGACGATCAGAACGTGCACCTAATGTGGTCCCGTCAGGCATATGAGGGGCGCTTTTTCATTCAAGACCTATACACCACCGAGCCCCATCCCGGTCTCTTCTTCAACCTTTTCGCTTTCTTCCTCGGTCTCTTCTGTCGCTTTTCGGGTCTCAGCCTGCACTTTTCCTACCAATTGTTCCGCACCGCCGCTGCAATCCTGTTCCTTTCTGCCCTTCGCTGGTTCGCTTCTGTAATGCCCCTGTCCCAGCGGGACCGGAAGCTCTTCTTTTTCTTTGCCGTCTTCTCCTCCGGTTTCGGCTGGATCCCTCTCCTCAGAGACTACCTGACCGGCATATCCGGCTCCCTTTACTTTACCGACGTCAGTCCCCACCTCAACATCCCAGAAGCCTTCTCTTTTCCATCGATGACAGTGGCTCCCCTGGCTCTCCTCGGAACGACCCTCTCCCTTACCTTCATCGGGCTCTTTTTCTCCGCTTTGACGACGGACCAGCGGACCCTTCCCCTTTTGGCATCCTCCCTTTCCGGCGCCGCCCTCTCCCACCTCCACCCCTACGCCTCTCCCCCCGCCCTCCTCTGTCTGTTTCTTCTCTGCCTCCTTCAAACCGCACGGGAGAGACGATGGTTTGACCGGCGATGGTTCTTTCTTCTGATCGCCTCCGCCCCAGCCCTCCTCGTCCTCCTCTTTCAATCCCTGGTTTTTTCAAAGGACCCCGCATTTCTTCAAAAAGCCCTCACCCCGACCCTGACGCCCCCGCCTCTGATTCTAATCGGCAGTTTCGGTACGCTCGCCGTTATGAGTCTCCTCGCTCTCCCCTTCGCCCCGCCGTCCCTCCGCCAAAGGGACCCAGTCCCCACCCTCGCCCTTTGCTGGCTCGCCTCCCTTCTCATTTGCATCCACCTTCCCGTCAGTTTCCAGAGAAAGATGATGGAAGGCTTCCAGGTCCCGGTCGCCCTCCTGGCTACCTTTGCCGTCAGCCAACTGGAGCGGAGATTCCCTTTCCTTCAAAAGCCTTTCAACCGACCCGCCCTTGTCGCTCTGACCCTTCCCTCCTCCGTCGCCTTCCTCCTCCTCAACGGCTACTGGCTCATCAGCAACAATCTCCTTCCCGAGCGACGGATGATGCCCCCCTACTTTCTTCATCGGGATCAGGTGGCTCTCCTCCGCTGGCTGGAGAAGCAGCCGGACGTTGGCGCCATCTTGTGCAATCCGATGATCGGCAATTACGTTCCGGTCCTCACCGGCAAAAGAGTTTTCATCGGTCACTGGGCCGAGACCCTGAATTTTGTGGAAAAGTTGCGCCAGACGGTTCCGATATTGAAGGGAGAACGACCGTTAGAAGAAGTGCTCACTTTCTGCCGTCGTCACCGAATCGCGTTCGCTTTAGACACTTTTTGGGAGCGTCTCCTCTCTGGCGGTCAGACCCACTTACACCGTTACGGTCGTCCTGTCTTCCAGGTCGGCGATGAAAAAGTCTACCACATCGGCTCAAACCGGCCGTCTCGGTAGCGCGGTCCCGTTTTCTCAGGAGGGGCGGCCGAAGCGGACCTCGTAGCCGCCAACAACGAAAGCCTCGGCAGTCGGCAGGTAACCGAAGGTCTTGTTGGGGCGGGTGACGACGGAAGCGACAGGAAACGGAAATGCCCTCTTGATCCGCCGCCCGAGGGGGCAGAACAGTTCGCCCGGTATGGAGACGAAGGCGACCGGACCGATAGAAACCGCCTGAATTTCGCTGTCAATGGCAGGCTCCCTTTTGTCTTGTTCGTCGAGAAAAAGAATCTCCCTGATACGTGGGGACATCGTCCGGTAGAAACCTCGGGGTATGGTGGCACCGACCTTAAGGGTGCCGTCACCAACGGCCAATGCGACCGCCACCCGATCACCCCCCTTCAGAGGCGACCAGAGCCAGCGACACCATAGCCAGCACGACCCCGACCCATTGATGGGTGGCAAGGCGCTCTCCAAGGATGGTGTGACTAAGAAGAATCGTCACGACAGGATAGAGAGCCGTCAGCGTGACGACGACAGAGGTTTTTCCCGAACTCATCGCCCCCAGGAAAAGAAACATCCCACTGGTGCCCAAAAGTCCCGCACAAAAGCCCCAGGCCACCGCCTTCCAGTCAAAGGAATAGTTGGGTTGTAACAGAAAAGCGATCAACATCAGAAGTCCCCCACCTATTGTGGACGACAGGACCGTCAGGTAGTAATTCTTATCTCCGGCGAGCCGAAGGGCGAAAGCCCAGAACCCCCAGGCGACCGTCGCACCCAAACTTAACAACAAAGCCGCCCTGCTCATCGCCTGTTCCCAACTCCCGTTTCCCTTCTGCATAACTGACAAATCAGCACAAACAGTTGCTCTTGCGGGTCTCCCCCTGTTTTGAATTCCCGCTCGGCCTGCAGAATCGCGTCGATCCCTCTCACCAGTTCATCGGACCGGAACGACAGGGCGTGACGGAAGAACCGGCGAATCATCCACGGCGGTTGGTCCAAAAGATTGAATCGGGCATCTTTTGGAAGGCGACGGCGCACCTCTTCCGATAGGCGTGCCAGAGCGTTGCTGAAAGCCGACTCATCCCCTTCAATCTCTCTCTCAGAAACGAAGCCGTCGTCCAGCAGCCACCGAGCCTGTAGGGTAA
This sequence comes from Candidatus Caldisaccharidevorator sinensis, assembly GCA_032161505.2. Classification (GTDB taxonomy): domain Bacteria; phylum Armatimonadota; class Fervidibacteria; order Fervidibacterales; family Fervidibacteraceae; genus Caldisaccharidevorator; species Caldisaccharidevorator sinensis. The sequence continues at coordinate 1,555,492 of JAVKTG010000002.1, read as the reverse complement.
ACCGCCACTGCCGAGCCAATAGATAGAGAAGACCGACCGGCGACTCCCGCAATAACAGAATCCTGGCGAGCATCTCCAACGCCTCCCTCCCGCGCCCCTCCGATACGGCATCCATCAACCGGAAGACGTCGACCCGGATTGAGGGAACGGCTTCTTTAACCACATCGGCGCTGATCCCTTTCCTCTCTCCAACCAAAAGAATTAGCCTCTCCAACTCTGTCGCCAATTGCCGCAGATCGGGACCGAGCCGAAGGACCAACTCCTGGGCCGCCTCCTCTGAGATCTCTACCCCCTCCTGTTGCGCAAGCATCCTCACGACCTCGGTCACGTCCCGATCTTTCTTGGGCGACAGGACCGGAAGAAGAAGAAAATAATCTGAGAAAACCTTTTCCGTTTTGGGCGGTAGCGGTCCGCTTCCGATTAGCAAGTTTGTATCGGGCGGAAGACTAATCAACCTCTCCGCCCATTTTTTCGCTTCCTTTTCGCTGCCCGTCGGAAAACGGAACCAGCGGACAACAAACAGCCTTTTTCCAACTTGAAAGAGCCCTCGCGGCGCTTGCAAGACCCGATCGGCTACTTCGTCGGCAGTCACCTCATCTCTGTCCAAAATCTGCACATCTCCCCAACCTTTTCCGTGACCGATCAAACAATCTCTGACCCGTCGCAAGACCCGCCCGACGAGGAAATCGTCATCACCATAGACCAGCACAATCCTCTGCCCGACCCGCCCCTCTTCCAGCCTCTTGTAGAAAGTCCGCAAAGACTGTACGAAAGAACGAAAGGTCCCTGTCTTATCCGGAGCCAGTGCATACGGCACGTCGGTCACCCCTCTGAGTTTGGCACATCGTCCCTTTTGTCCCCATCAGAAGGCAATGACCTTGATTCAACGGCTCCGGGTCCTTTATTTGTCCTTTCCTCAGTTTCTGTCCCGATCGGGTACCGTTTCAAGGCTCGGCCAATGAAAAGGAAACAAAGAAGGACCAGGAGAAGAGCCAAGAGCACCGATAGGTATGAAAACAGCGCCCTCCCTAACCGATGGCTGAACGCAACGGACATGAGCAAAAGTGAGATTGCGACAAGGGCGACGGTGACAGCGCAGTGAATCAACGCAGCACCGGGAGGACCACCACCGCTTCTTATCCGAATGTAAAAAAGCAAACAGGCAACGGCGACAGGGAAGAAGGCACACCAAAGACTCAGATCCGCGCCAAACTCAGTCAATGCGGCACCGAGAAGTAAAGATTTCTCCGAAAGGGCTCCGTCTCCAGTTAAGAGTCACACGGAGGAGCCACGGGCCGCCTTTTGATGGGGGGATCGGGAGGGGTGTGGTCGTTAGTGTCAAGTCACCAAAAGGCTCAAGCCCTTTGGGGAGGGGTATCTCAATTCTCTCGGAACCGACTTCAATCAAAATCCGTATTCCCCTGTCAGGATCCTGACACTCTTTCGGAGGAAGCCAGGTGACCTCACCCGTATTGGCGAGGTCGATCCGCAAATAGAAGGTAGCGGGTCTATCTCGGTTGGTTTCAAGAGCATTTTCACCTGGCTTTAACTCCTGCCAGTTCTTTTCATCAAAAGAGAGCCGCACCCGACAGATCTCCCCGTTGAGAAACTTAGGCGGTTTCCCCGGCTCCCAGGGAGTGTTTCCCACGGCGACATCGATGTGATGATCACTTGTCAACCCTGTCGCTTGTGTCCGAACCTTGACCGAACGCCCCTTTTTAAGTAGTTCCCGGCACCTATCACCCCACTTCTCAAGGAGAGCGATCGCCCCCCGTGCGTTCTCGTCTCTATCAATCACTATTTCCTCCCAGTCGGGCGGCCGTGTTAGTGGTAGGGCTAGGATAGAATGGGATACGTTTTTAGCCACAAGGGCTGCCGGGCGGAGCCGACCGCTCGGATCTACGATCCCAAAATCGCTCCGCTCATCTATTCGGTAGCCCCCGGGGAACCACCAGCCCATCGCTCCGTCACAATCGGTCTTTAAAATCAGGTCATACATTGCAGAGTAAAGGTCCGCCTGCGCTTTCAGCCGCTGGTCATCCCGATGCCACTCGAGAGAGAAGGGTCCGACCCTAATAGTTAGACCGAACTCCGCCCAAAAGACCGGTTTCCCCTTGCCCGCCCACCGGGCGTATGCAGGGATGAAAGAGGCCCGCTCAAAATCGGCTGTGCTGCGCGCCCCCAACCACGCCAGGTTCCACCCTTCCGGCGATACAAAGTCCAGATGCTTTGCCCCCGCCGTCAGGTCAAAAGGGAGCGCCCCTTCCGCACCAAAAGGTCCGCCCCCGTATCCCGTCCGGGCGCCGATCAAATGATTGGGATCCAAATTTCTGATCCACTGACAGACGGCTCTATATCGTCGGCTGATGAAATCGTCCAAGAAGCGTCTATAGGCAGCCGTCATCACCCTCCAAGGTCCGTCTTGGGTCAACTGCTCGTCCTTTGGCACCGTCGCCTGCCCGTCTTCCCCCCTCGGCAACTGGTAGCCCCAGTCCGCCTCTGCTCTGTCAAGACTGCCGTAGTTTTCCACAACCCAGTGCAACCATTCACGGTCGTGACGCCGGCGCTCCTGATAATTTCCCCACGTGGGTTCCCAAGCGATGTCGTAAGCAAAGAGAGCCGGTTGCTCCGACAGCCGTGCCGCTTCTATCAATTCCTTGACCAAATCCGGCTGAAAGTGAAGGGGATGGGCACCAGCGATGAACAAATTGACTTTGATCCCAAACTCTTGACACAGCCTCAAGAAATCTCTTAAAGCAACCGCCTGCCTTGGGTTGCTGTACTGGATGCTCACGCAATTGAAGCCGATCTCCCGCAAAATGTTAAGGTCTCTAACGACTAACCCGGGCTCGTAGTTGGACGGATCCAGCCAGTGCACCCAGTATTCCGACGGTTCTTGACCGGCAACATACCGCGGCCAGAAATTGATACCGAAAGCAAACCATCTCCTCCCTTTGTAAACGAAATGACCGTCTTGTACCCTAATCCGATCCTCCGGCTGAGCCTTTGGAAGGCTTCTCACCCCGACATCTGTGCAAATGGCGTCTGAGCGAAAATCGTCTTTCGGGCTTGCCGGAACGACGCTGACGGACAGAAGGTAATTCCCTTCCGGCAGCGCCATCTCTATCGGGTCTACAGTGACCCGCGAGTGACCTTTGACCGTTACGTTTTTCCCTATGGAGTAATGAAAAGAGGGGGGCGTACCCATCTGTAACGGCAGCGCTTCCGCTGTAAAAAGCAAATGGACATCCCGTTCCTTCCCAGACGTGTTCACGACCACCGCTCCCGACCGTACCGGGTCTTTGACAGCGTAGGTGAAATCCTCCGCACCGCCTGATAGAAGGAAGACACCACCACGCAGTTGGTCGAGGATGTGCCCCATCGATTGGGCGAAAGCGTTTCTATTCAACATCCAGAAATTTTCATCGGTTAAGCCGATGCCTAACCACCAGGTTGATCGAAACTGGGAATCATCGCTGATCACCGCCCACATCCATATGTCGTCTTGACTTCTCGCCAAAGGAACCAGCCGTCTGTTTCTCTCCCGGAACCAATGATCCACATACCGAGAGATAATGCATACAGCACGAACGGGACCTTCTCCCTTTTTCCAAGATGGTAAGAACACAGCAGCCCTCGTCGGCCAGCCAAAATATCCGAGTCCGTAGTCATCTTTTCCCCAGATATCATCGACAGGGTAGAACTTATAGGAAGGAGACAAACCTTCAATCACGGGTGGTGTGAACGGTTTCAAAATGCCGGCGTAAGGATCAGCAGCGGTTCCGAATCCGGCGACCCAGAAGGTGTGCAAGCCCGGCTCCGTCACCCATTCCAGGCCAAACACTAACGCCCGTACTTTTTCAAGCCGAAGGGAATCACCGGGCTGCCCCCTCTTGCCTCTAGTCGGACTGTCCGGACGGAACTGAAACTCTTCCGGTGTCAACACGACCCGTCGCCAGTCGTCCGAAACAGGCACATGAGCGTACCATCGGCTCCCGTCCTCTTCCCTCCACTCCACCATCAAGCGTCGGACATCCCGCGTGCCTTTTGCCCAGAAGATGGTCAGGCTGTGACCGGGAGGGAATGGGCTTTGAACAAACCGTCGGGAAAACACACCCCACCCCTTAAGCTCCAGGTCTGCCCGAAAGGCGATCCGCGCCGGTTGGGGCATCTCCTTCGCACCCGGTCCACCTACCACCTCTCTTCTCCATTTACCCAGCGCGTCCGGATGGCTCGCATCATACCGCCACTGCCTTACCTCACTTTCAGTCAGGTTAGGAAAGAGATACCCTTGAGGATAAACGGAGTGCCTTTCCCTTTCTATTTCGGAAGCGGTCTTCCAAGCGGGCGTCGGTCCCGGCACACGCACGAGAGCCTCCTCAAACAGAGGGAGTCCGAACACCAACAACCGACCGGAACGCTTCAGATGATCAACCAGATAGGGTGCGCTGTCGGCAGGAACTCGGCGACCGTTAGGCAGCACCACCAACTCAGGCAGCGTCTTTTCCCACCAGCCCCTATCGGCCAGGTCAACCAAATTCGCCAATTTTACTGTCCAGCCCGCCGACGAGAGTAGTTCAACAATCCAAGTAGCAAAACGGGTATTTCCCATCGCCGAATCACGAACGACAACAGCCACACCGTCCCGGTATCCCATCGCCTTCCCTACCCCCCTTACGCCTCTTTCCTGAACATTACCGACGCACACCCCTATCCCAGAAAACAGCAATAAAAGCATCGCAAAGCAAATCCCTTTCGCCGCCGTCTTCATTGCTAACCACCTTCTGTATCGCCTTTTTATCAGTTCCTGCCTTTACGCAACGACTCTTATGTAAATATCATAAATCGGTCTCTGGAGGGCGACACTGAGGGCACTCCAGAAGGCGCCGACCGTATATTCCCCTAAAACCAGACCGATCATAAAGGGTACCGTATTCTGATAGGCACGCTGTCCACCATAGCGAAGGACGAGAAATTTGACCGCACTCGCGATCAGTAGGCATGACCAGAAATAGTCGACGCCAAAAGTTAGAGAAAGAGCGTAGCCGGCGGGATGTAGCGGCCACCACCATAAATAACTCTTCATTGTGTCAAGGAAAAAAGTGATAAGACCACCGATAAAGATGGCAACGACGCCCGATTGCGGAACGGGAGGCGGACTCTCCACCCAGACCCTCAATTGGTTCAACTGACCCCAATTGTGGTCTATCAAGGGATTGCCGTGCCCGCCGACGCGGTAAACCTGGTCAAGAGCGGACCAGAAGGCGAGAATCGTTCCCCACCCCATACTCAGGATCATGATCCAAGGCAACCGGGCACTGTCTGCCCGACAGACATCAGCCATTTTAAAACCCTCAAGGATAATTGGCATCTGATGGGTCCTATGACCCCGCCCGTTGAACCACCAGTAGAGGGTCATCATTACCTTGTCAGGCGTCCTCAGCCGACCCATTCCGATCGTGTGGCTGAAGAAGTAAGCCGAGTTGAGACCGACCATTTCGTGAGCGGGGGGACCGAGGGCAGCTCGGCACTTAGCGATCGCCAGTGAGTATAAGAGGAACACACCAAAGTAGACGCCAGCGATGACCCCACTCATACCACCAGCGCAGGAAAACGAAATTAAAAAAGCCGATCCTCCTAAAAGAATCAGCAACGCCGTCTGCGCTGAGAGCTGTTCGCCGTCCGACCGATCCCTTTTCTTTGTTAAGACATTTTCCAATAAGTATCTTCTCGCGTGCCAGAGGGACTGGAGGGCAAGGGCAAACCAGGCGCCGTACGATTGCTGAAGCAGGTAGGGAGGTCCCGTTGCTAAAAACCCAGCGCCCCAAACCATACCCAGCCAGTCGGTTAGGATGAGGAGGGCTTTCCGGAAGAGATAGAAGAACCAGATGCTTACGCTAGCATCAAAAGGCATCAAAAACCCAAGACCGATCATGAAGGGATAAAGAGGGAAACTGAAGAAAGGAGGTGCCGCCGCCGACCAGGGTCGGGTCGTTAAGAACCGTTCCCATCTCAAAGGGGGATCGGCGTGCTGAACCGGAATTCGCGGAATGCTCGGATAGAGGCCGTTCAATCCGTTCAGGAGATCAATAAAGGTCGCAACCGTCACCCCAGCCCAGAAGGTTTTGCCCGTAACCAGCGCCTTCAGCCGGTCTTTTTTGATCAGCGTGAGGGGAATCTGAATCAGGGGATAAGGTAGTTTTTCTTCCACCACCCACCTTTTTCTTAGCAGAACGATCAGGCTGACATAAACGGCACCTAAGGCGGCAGCAAAGAGAGTCCACCAAAGGATCGGTCCCAGCCACGGTTCGACGAGGCTCCATCGGTAGAAATGGGTTTTGCCGTAGAAGAAGTCCCTGAGAGCGGTCCTGTCTGTGACGACCAGCCAGTCGGGAACATGGTCCAAAAAGGTTTCCTTCCAACGGAGGGTCGGTTGCTCCACTGCATACCAGTGGATCATCGCCAACGGGGGGATGCCTAATTGCCAGCAGTCGTGACCGGGAAGGGACGAACATAAAGTCACAACGATCGTGACGATTACCAGTTCCTGCTCTGATAGCGCCCAGCGAGGCGCAAAAGTTCCCACTAAAAGATTGACCAGCGATACGACGGCCAGGGTGAAGCCCACATTTGAAAAGAAAGAAATGCAAGTCGGTTCCCCAACAAACCAAACCCCCTCCACCTGCATAATCCAATAGGCATTGGGGATGGAAAGCAAGAGACCAAGAACCGAGCTAAAAACGAGACGTCCTTTCTTATCTACTGTTCTTATTTCTTTTAGCCCCGTTGTCACCATCGTCACGATTTAAAATTATCCGAAACAAAGGGGCTGGCGTGGAAGAGAAATACAATGCGCGACCAAACGGGAGGGCAGACAACCGACACTGATAAGAAAAGCGGCGCCCTCATATCGGGGGCAGCCCATTTAGGACTGAGAATCCTCATCATTGCGAGTTTCTTATTGCTGGTCTGCTACTATGGAAACGCCGTCCTCCCACTATGGCCTGACGAGGTGCTATTCTTGCAACCCGCCGAGAACTTGTCTAAAGGCCAAGGTATGGGCACCCCCCTTTTAGACGATCTCCTCCCGGGTATCAGCGAGAGGACCTACTGGCAACCGCCTATCTACTTTATGATCCTTTCCTTGTGGTGCCGGTGGGCGGGCTTCACCGTTGACTCGGCTCGCCTTTTAAGCAGGCTAATAGGGACCCTCCTCCTTTTCACCCTAATTTTCTTGTGCAAACGGTTAAATTTGAACCCTGTTTTTTGTTCCCTCTCCCTTTTGTGGATCGCTGCAGATGCCGCTTTCCAGTTTAGTTCTAATGTCGGTCGGATGGAAGTTTTATGTGCCTTCTTTACAATTTTGTGCCTTCTGCTGTTCCCACCTTCTGACGGCAAACCGTCGCCTTGCAGGTCCTTTTTCTCCGGAATGGCTGCAACGGCTTCCTCCTTGTGCCACTTCCTTTCCATCCCTGTTGTCGCCATTCTCACGGTTAGAGTTTTTACCCTTAAGCCGAAGGCAAACTCGGTCTGGTTCCTGATCCCTCTAATGATCGGTTGGACGGTTTGGTTCATCTATGCCTTTCAGGACTTTCCGTCGTTCATTGGGCAGTTGAAGCTACAAATGATGAGGAAAGGACAGCACCTTGCACGCAGTCCCTTCGCCGCCATCGGCACCCTTCATTTGATGAAACCCCTCCATGCGTTTTCCTATAATTCCCCTCCCATCTTGCTGGCTCTGGCTGCTGGCTGGCTTTGTATCAAATTGAGGAAGGATGAAGAAAGCCGATGGATAGTCCTCTGTTCATTCTTAGCCTGTCTCAGCGCAGGGTTGGGGGCTGAGCAGTGGTATTTGGGATGGATGGCGCCCTTCTGCTACCTTATCTTCGCGGTATTCGCTGACACGTTGAGCGCCAGTTCCTTACGACGCACCCTCATCCTGATGGCGGGACTGATATGGTTTGGCATTCAATTAAGGTCAGTCCGGGAAGCATCGGCCAGCGTTACCCCATTGCAACGATCGACGGCCACCTTCGAAAAGGAGGTATCGGACCTAATCCCCTACGGCGCCACTATTTTGATTTATTGTACACCCGACCCGACCCTTCGCCTTCTCGGCTTCAGAAACGACATAAGGATCATCCAATTTAGCCCAACTCCCATAGAGAGTCATCAGATGCACCGGCTGCTCAGAGAAGCGGATTTCTTTCTTGGTATAGAAAAATGGGTTTTGCGCAAGGGCATGAAACTTGAGGATCCATGTTTGAGACGATGGGTCTTTACAACTTCCATAGGCCAATGGAATGTCGGATGGTACCGCCTTCCCCGGCGAATGAGAGGAACCTAGCAGACCCGATGCAACGTGCAATTTCAACCCGTAACCGACCGCACCGGTCAGCACGAATGTCAGTCCTGCTTCGTCCTTATTCGTCCTCCACCGCCTTGCGAGACTCAAAGGTCGATCCCATCCCCCCGTCGCTCGTCCCCTCAAAGGTGAATGTGTTCAGAATAGCGGACAACGGGCACAGTCCTACAGACTGAATGACCTTCCGGAAGCTATCTCTTTCTGCCCATTGACAACAGATGTCCCATTGACATCCCGTTCCATTTTTAATCAGTAGTTAGGGGGCGGTCCCGTTTGGCTTCTGCACACGGCGCCACTTGGTTCGTGGCTTGCGGGTCGCCGATTCCACTTCTATACGCCCCCATGCCGTTTTGATGCTCGCAACAGAATGTTAAAGCGACTCCCCACGCCGACTTGGCTGACTACTTCTATCCGACCGCCTAACTTTTCCGCCCAGCCTTTAGCAATACTTAGCCCCAAACCCGATCCCTTCTTCCCGTCCGTTGCGAGGCGTCCACTCTGATAAAAGGGAAGGAAAATCTTGTCCAGATCATCCGGAGCGATGCCAGGACCCGAATCTTCAACGCTGATCCCGATCCACTTTTCCCCGCCGGCCGTCTCCTCCTTCGCCTCAATTCGCACGAAGCCTTGCGAGGTGAATTTCAGCGCATTTTCAACGATGTTTCTCAATATGTGGCGGGTAGCCGTCGAATGCGTGTGCATCATCAGATCTTCCGGCACCGTGACGATTAATTGCAGACCTTTCTCCTCAGCCTTATAGATGAAATCAGACAGGACCTCATCTATTAGCCCCTTTAACCATACCTCCTCTTTCGGTACCAGGCTCATCGTTGACTCTAATCGGGCTAGTTCCAAAAGGCTATTGAGCAGTTGACCGAGGCGCTCCGATTGGTGCCTGAGCATTTGAAGGAACTCTTTTCTCAAATGTTCGTCGTCATCGGCGCCGATAAACAAGGCATCGCAAATGGCTTGAATCGCACTCACCGGTGTCCGCAATTCGTGAGAGAGGCTGGAGATCATGTCCTTCTTCATTTTTTCCGCCTGGTTTAATTCCGTCACGTCCTCAAGGATCAGAAGGAGCCCGTTGGCACGCTCATAAATCCGCCCGAAAGAGAGAACGGTCAACTTAATTGTGCGCTCGGTGGGATAAAAGATCGTGAACCTCTTTTTTTGCGGAGTCAGACTTTGAATGCAGCTTTGAACCGATTCCAGTATTTCGTAAGGGACGGGCAGTTGAGACAGGCGGGCTCCGATGACAGGACCGTTTAGGAAAAGAATCCGACGGGCTTCGCTGTTTATTATTAGAACCCGGCCTGTCAAACCTGTGACGATGATCCCTGTATCAAGGTGATCCAATAGAATGTCAAAGATCTGACTGATATTGACAGGGGGGACGGCCTCATCTGGCGGCGGATTACTCTCCCGATTTTTTGGAGGAGCGCCCAACCCAGCCCCCCTTAAAAGGCTCGTCCGGGCACGACAGACCGTCCACGCCAGCCCAGCCATTACAACAAAAAAAGCAATCGGCAACAGAAAATCCGTCAGTCCGATTCTTCAATCACCCGTCCGTCTTTTTAGCCCCTGAAACAAATATATCACGGCTCGCAAACATGCGAGCGCCGATCAGTTTCGTCCCAAAGCCGTTGCCAACCCTGATTGACCACTTTCCGACCGCGAAGAAGTCAGACATTGACAAACCACCTTCTAAAAAGTCGCGGCTTTTAGCGACGACGCCGCACACTACATCCGAAGCGCCTGTTATGTCCCGTTCGCACAGAAGGACAACGCAATCAATACATTTTCGCGCCACTGGACCCTCGATGTCAAACCAAAATTTGCGGTCTCGCTTCACACTACCACAAATGATGCCGCCACATTCATCGGTCGTAACGGAGTCGGCTACCAAGGGAAGCATTGTGATTTTAAATCTTGATAGGCTGTCTCAATTTGATGTAATCAAGAAGGCATTTAATGACGGGTCAGTGTTGATCTCCCGTTTTGGTAGATGGGGTGCTGCTTGTCTCTTCGGAAAAGGGCGCAAATTTGTAGCCGATGCCCCTGACGGTTAGGATCCGTTTGGGTCGGGAAGGATCGTCCTCTATCTTTTCCCGAAGCCAGTGAATGTGGACGTCAACGGTTCTGAGATCTATAAACTCTTGGTAACCCCAAACCCGCTCCAAAAGATAGGGGCGGGTCAACACCTTTCCGGCATTAAGGGCAAGAATGTGAAGGAGAGCGAATTCTTTTGGCGTCAACTTGAGAGGTTTGCCTTTGAAGGTGGCGGTCCACTCTTTCGGGTCCAGGGCGAGATCTCCGATGGTAACGGGCGCATCCTCGGTCGGGCCGTTTTTTTCAAACCGACGGATCAGAGCCTTGACCCGAAAGATCAGTTCCCTTACGGAGAAGGGCTTGACGACATAATCGTCGGCACCCAGTTCAAACCCCAGAACCCGATCGTCTTCTTCCCCCCGTGCAGTGAGGATCAGGATCGGAAGTTCCGATTCCGACCGAACTTCCCGGCAAATCTGCCAACCGCTCAGTCCCGGAAGCGTGAGATCCAAGATCAGTAGGTCAAATTTTTCCTTAAGAATTTTCCTGAGACCGGTTATCCCCGATGTTGCCACTGTAACGGAGAAGCCCTCCTGGGTCAGAGCAAAAGCAATAGCTTTCGCAAGAGCCTCTTCGTCTTCTATGATCAGAATCTTTTTATCCATCTTGTCAAGGGGACGGTTTCTGAGACGATTCTATTAGGATTTGGATCCTTCGTTCGATTTCGTCCGCAATGATGCGGAAACGGTTCACTCGCTCCTCCTCATCTCCCGTTGCCTGGGCAGGGTCGGGAAGGTTCCAGGAATGGATCGGGACTTTCACGGGGAGACGAACACACTCCTCTTCCGCCTCGTGGCAGAGGGTGACAATGATATCCATTTTCTGAGCAAGGGTCAAGTCCACCTTCTTCGGACGCTTATGCGATATATCTATCCCTTTTTCTTTTAATACGGCAACGGCTAAGGGATGGACCTGATCTTTCGGATCGGTGCCCGCGCTGTCAGCGTCGAGACCCAAAGAGCGGGCCAAAGCCTCCGCCATTTGACTTCTCGCTGCGTTTCCCGTGCATACGAAGAGGACCTTCATTTTTTCTCTCTTCTCAATTTTATTTTATCGGTCCCGACAAAAAAGTAGGGCCCTTTAACAATCTCTTAACACTGTTTGCGAAATAGTGTTAAGCGTCGTTTAAAATTGACCAAGGTCAACGAGACCAAACGACCTGTCAGAGTATAAAGGTAATGGCGACTCAATATGCCAAAAGAAGTAAGGAGGGGAAAAAGGTGAACAAGCGGAAGAGGGCTTTCCTGTTCGGCCTTGCGCTCACCGCACTGTTGGGGACGACCCTTCCGGTTGTCTCCCTGGTCCACAGAGAGGTCATCAAGATTGACGGGTCCAGCACCGTCTTTCCGATCACGGAAGCGGTCGCCGAGGAATTCGGTAAAAAGTATCGGGACATTCAAGTGACGGTCGGCATCTCAGGAACCGGAGGGGGCTTCAAGCGGTTCAGCCGGGGAGAAACGGACATCTCCAATGCGTCCCGCCCGATCAGGGCACCTGAGGACAAAGCCTGCAAAGAAAACGGGATTCAGTACATTGAATTGCCCGTCGCTTTTGACGCCTTGAGCGTGGTCGTCCATCCCAACAACACCTGGTGCAAGCACCTCACTGTCGACGAACTGAAGACGATGTGGGAGCCTGAGGCAAGAGGCAGAGTCGTCCGGTGGTCGCAAGTGCGGACCGGATTTCCTGATCGTCCCCTGAGGCTCTTCGGAGCGGGCACGGACAGCGGAACCTTTGACTTTTTCACCGAAGCAATCGTAGGCAAAGAGAAAGCGAGCCGGAGCGATTTCACCGCTAGCGAAGACGATAATGTCCTGGTTCAGGGCGTCAGCAGAGATCCTGATGCCTTGGGCTATTTCGGATTCGCTTACTATTGGGAAAACAGGAAAATCCTGAAAGCCGTGGCAATCCAGTGCTCCTGCCACAATAACGGAAAACCGTCCGCCCCGTCCTTTGACAGCGTCTTGAAGAACCGATATCACTTGGCCCGACCCCTCTTTATCTACGTCAGCAGGAACTCGGCAGACAGACCCTCTGTGGCGTCATTCGTTCGCTTCTATCTGAAAGAAGCACCCCGCTTGGTCAAAGAGGTCGGATACGTGCCCCTGACGCCGACCCTCTACCGACTGGCTCAGAGCCGATTCGAAAAGCGACTCGTCGGGTCCGTTTTCGGCGCGAAGGGTTCGCAAGTCGGAGTCACTTTGGAAACCCTTCTGGCAAGAGAGGCGAAGGAGAGCCAATGAGAGGATGAGGCAAGCCGACTCCGAAAAGGCAGCAGGGACCTTCAACGGAACCGGTGTCCCGGATTGGCGCCCGGACCAGCACCAGAAAATCGGATGAGGGGGAAAGGAAATGAAGAGGAGCCGTGTGGTTCAGTTGCTGGCGTTGCTCACCCTAACAGCCCCATTGGTATCAGCAGAAACCCGGACGAGCGTCGAGGTGCTGAAGGAAGAGATCGCGCGCCTGAAGGAACGGTTGGCTAAATTGGAGGGGCAATTGGCTCAGATCCAGAAGGAACAAAGGTCCAGTCAGAAAGTCCTTCAGAGGTTTGACCCATTGACCGTTCACGGCTACATACAGATGCGATACGAAAGGAATACGTCGTTAGCGACCGACACAACGAATCTAGTAACGGGTCGGGCGAAAGAAAACTTTCGGTTGCGGCGGGTTCGGTTGGATGTTCGGGGCGCACCTGTTAAAGGAGTCCTTTACCGGTTTCAGATTGACGGGGCAGAAAGGGACCTGGTTTTGAGGGACGCCTTTCTCCAGATGCAAGTCGGCGACGGTTCGGTCACCTTCGGCCACTTTAAGGTGCCGTTACTTGAAGAGGTCCTGGAGTCGTCCAGCGACCGCCTGACACCCGAGCGGGCTACCCTTTCCACCCGTTTGTTCCCCGGGGAGCGGGACCGAGGGGTCGCCTACTCCTGGACGATGGACGGCGGGGCTTCGGTGACGGTCGGGCTGTTTAGCGGAACCGTCAGCCGGGAGACACTGGATAGCCTGACCAGTCGGAAATCGTGGCTCGTCCGCCTTGTCTCGCCACTGGACAAAGGCGGACAGTGGGGTCGGGCGTGGATCGGTCTGATGGACGGGGTCGGAAGGCGTAACTTCGGCACCGACGCTGCTCCCAACATTTTGAATTTCCAAAGGGAACGGCAGGTCATCGGCTTGAACCTTAGGAGCCGTGAGGGATTGGTTTTTCGGTCCGAGTGGGTTAGGGGTCGGGACTTCGGTACGGCAGCCCGACCAACAGCAAGGGTGCACGGCTGGTACGCCTTGGTCGGATATCAGGTGCCTGACCAGCCGGTAATCCTATATGCTAAGAGAGACCTGTTTGATCCCGACAGGGCAACGCCACGAAACACTTTCAGCCGATGGGTTCCACGACCGCTCTTCCCTTTTATGGGACCGATCGGGTGAGCAGATTGAGACCGAAACGACTTTTTGACAATGGAGGGATGCCTTCCTCTTTCGCGAACGATCGGAGGTTCTGCGTTTCCGGTGTTAGCATCCCCAACTTTCTCCTGTTGAGTCCATTGGTCAGCCCACGGAGAAGAAACCGGGGTTTTTTATATAGAGAAAGTTACGAGGATCCGTCCCGATTGGTTTGGCGTTAGTTGATTATAAACAAAGAAGTAGGGAGGGCGATAGAGATTGCAGAAGGGGGTCGTTTTGGCGGTCGTCTTTTTTGGGTCACTGATGACAGCTTGGGCTTCGGGAAAAGACCCGGTCACCGTAGAGTCGCTGCAGCGGGAGATGGCAAGACTGGAGAGCGAGTTGCAAAAGATGAAGGAGCAGCTGGCGCAAATTCTAAAGGAGCAAAAGTCCAGCCAGAAAGTGATCCAACGACTGGAACCAATCACGATCCGCGGTTACATCCAGATGAGGTATGAGAAAAACACGGCGCTACCGACCGACGCCAGCAATGTGACGACGGACCGAGCGAAAGAAACGTTCCGCTTGCGGCGGAGCCGGCTGGACGTGCGGGTGACGCCGGTTAAAGGAGTCCTCTATCGCATCCATGTGGACGGCTCGGGACGCCACATCGCCTTGATGGACTCGTATCTCCAGATGCAGGTCGGCGATGGTACGGTCACTTTCGGTCACTTCAAAGTTCCGCTCCTGGAAGAGGTCATCGAATCGTCGGCGGACCGGTGGACGCCCGAGCGGGCACTGGTCTCGGACCGACTGTTTTTCGGGTTGAGAGACCGAGGGATCGCTTACTCGTCGGTTTTGGATGGTGGCAAGGAGGTGACGGTAGGACTTTTCAGCGGAACTTTGAGCCGGGATACTCAGGACAGTTTGACGACGAGAAAGTCCTGGATGCTTCGGTTGGCGGTGCCGATTGGAAGGAACGGACGGTGGGGGAAAGCCTGGATCGGAATGATGGACGGAATCGGCAGGCGGAATTTCGGCACCGACGCTGCTCCCAACATTTTGAATTTCCAAAGGGAACGGCAGGTCATCGGCTTGAACCTTAGGAGCCGTGAGGGATTGGTTTTTCGGTCCGAGTGGGTTAGGGGTCGGGACTTCGGTACGGCAGCCCGACCAACAGCAAGGGTGCACGGCTGGTACGCCTTGGTCGGATATCAGGTGCCTGACCAGCCGGTAATCCTATATGCTAAGAGAGACCTGTTTGATCCCGACAGGGCAACGCCACGAAACACTTTCAGCCGATGGGCGTTGGGCGTTCAATACGATGTTAACCGGATGTCCCGAATGAATCTCACTTGGGAGAACCAGAAGAACCCGAGTGCGACCGTCTGGACCTTCCAGACCCAACTACGCTACTGATCAAAACTTGACTAGACACGGTTTTTGTGGCACAGTAACCAAAGAAGCACGGTCGGGTTCGTGACCTTTGCCGTTCCGGACCTTGCCGGACGCAGGGGCATAGATCCGCACGCGTGCCTTTAGAAAGACGGGAGGTCCGGAGCGATGCCAAAGTATCAGGGCACGGTTAAATGGTTTAACGAGACGAAGGGTTACGGGTTTATCTCCCGTGACGACGGCACGGACATTTTTGTCCACTACAGTGCCATTGAGGGACAGGGTTTCCGATCATTGAGGCAGGGTCAGAGGGTGGAATTTGAGATCGCTTCCTCGCCCCGAGGTCCTCGGGCGGAGAAGGTTCGGGTCATCGGATAGCCAGAAAGCAGACAACGAAGCCAAAAGCCAGCACGCCGTAAGAAACCGACCGGAAGCCGGCATCAATAAGGGCTTTGGTTACTCCATCGGGAGGCTCCATCTGCTTGATCGAGAGGGAGAGGTAGCGGTAAGCCATCGCTTCCGAAAAGAGACGACCGACGAGGGGCACCCCGTAACGAACGAGGAGTCCGTAAAGGGATCGGTGCCAGGCAGGGCTAACAGGTGCAAACTCCAGGATCAGGGCCCGTCCGCCCGGCTTCAGGATGCGTGCCATCTCCGATAACCCCCTGTGCAGGTTTTCAAAGTTACGAACGGTGAAACCGCACAGGACGGCATCCGCACATTGGTCACGAAGTGGCAAATTGAGCGCGTCTGCCAAAAGACCAAAGTATCGGCAAGAGTTGAGTTTCGCCCGCGATTTCCTTAACATTTTTTCGGACAGGTCGACCCCTAAAACGAACAGTTGAGGGTATCTTTGGAGTGCGTAAAAGGCAAAGTCGCCGGTCCCCACTCCGATGTCTACGACAAGCCTGCCATCAGGTGGCAAACATTCGACCGCTTTCTGTCTCCAGATTCTGTCAAGACCGACGGTAAGGATTCGGTTAAGGAGGTCGTAACGATCTGCGATTCGTGTAAACATTCTTTCAATCGCCCTGGGATGGTGGGAAAGGAGGGGGATCATCGGGGGGGAACGGAAGTTCGTGTCGTTGAAAGCGTCGGTAACACGCCCACGATCAAGACTCGGTCTTTTGCTCTTTTAACATACAACACTTTTTGTACTTTTTCCCACTTCCGCAGGGGCAAGGATCGTTGCGTCCGACTTTTCTTCGGGACCGTGCCGGTTGGGTGCGGGCGGGTCTTCGTTCGTCTTGAGAATTGCCACCATCTCTATCTACGATGACGACCCGCGAGGCTCTCGCTCTCACTTCCTTCTCTTCTACCGGTTCCAAGAAGAAGACCCAGCGCAGCGTCTCTTCCCGAATGCCCTGGAGCATCTCCTGAAACATCTCGTAGGCTTCCTTTCGGTATTCCACGAGGGGATCCTGCTGAGCCATACTCCTGAGATGGATGTGCTCCCTGAGGTAATCCATATCAGCTAGGTGATCTCGCCATTTTTCGTCGATCACCCGCAAGAGAGCCCAACGCTCCAACGACCTCATAAATTCGGAACCCAGACGCTGTTCCTTCTGGTCGTAGTAGTTGACAAGCCCGTTATAGACGATCGTCTGGAGTTTATCCTTTGGCTGATTGAAAATGTCTTCGGGTCGGAAGATGGCTCCGATGGGGAGGATCTGAGCTAGGCTCCTGACTAAACCGTCATAGTCCCATTCTTCTTTAGAGAGATTATCGGGCAGGTGGAGATCTGTGTAGACTTGGATCGTCCTTTGCAAGAACTCCAAAACGTTGGCTCGCATATCAGCGCCTTGGAGGATTTTCCTTCTGTTAGCGTAGATGACCTCTCTTTGAATGTTTAGGACGTCGTCGTACTGAAGGACATGACGCCGGGCTTCAAAGTTTTGAGCCTCCACCCGCTTCTGAGCCACTTCGATGCTTTTGCTCAAAAACCGGCTGGCGATCGGTAACTCTTCCGGCCAATTTCTCAGAAGAGGATGGTCTTTCAAATTGGGATCGGCGTAGAGGCGCCACAGTTCGTCCTGCAGGGAGATGTAAAATCGTGAACTGCCGGGGTCACCTTGACGACCCGAACGACCTCTCAACTGATTGTCAATCCTTCGGGCTTCGTGCCTCTCCGTTCCTAAAACATGGAGCCCGCCTCTTTTGACCACCTCGTGGTATTCGGCATTGTGTAGAAACTCCACCTTACAGTTCGGATCCCTACAGATCTCGTCAGGGGCATTTTCGGGGTCCGGTTTGCCACCCAAAATGATGTCCACCCCGCGACCCGCCATATTAGTCGCTACTGTCACCTTGCCCAACCGACCCGCTTCGGCGATGATCTGGGCTTCCCGCTCATGATGCTTGGCGTTGAGAACGTTGTGAGGAATTCCCTCCTTAAGAGCCTTTTCTAACAAAGGAACGGCTTCCGCCATCTGATCCTCTTTGACTCCCAAATTTCGGGCGAAGGTCACCAAGTTCTCCTGATCCAAAGGATCGGGAGGAATGCCCAGTTTGCGAGCCATCTGCCTCAAACGCCCGATGTCAATCTGGTCCAGCCCCACATTGATGGACTGCCGGATCGTGTCCAGTTCCCCTTGAGTCATTTCCTTCTTTTTATGGCGGTCCCACGCCCTGTCAAGGATCAGGGACGACAGAACGAGAGCCTGCAACGGAGCCGGGGACAACAGCGACGATACTTTCTCATTGACTTCTATGGAACGAGTTCCGACCAGAACCGGTCTGCTGATGATGTAAAGGTGGAGAATCTCTTCAATTATCCCCCGAAATTTCGCTATCTCTGTCTTGTAGACGACATCAGGGTAGTCCCTTCGGATCATCGGTTTGTGGGTCGGAATGACGACTACCGGCATCCCATAGATCTTGATGAACTCCCTTTCCTCCGTTTTTGCCGTACCCGTCATTCCCGCCAGTTTGAAATACATTCGGAAAAAGTTTTGAAGGGTGATGGTGGCAACGGTCTGCATCTCCTGCTGGACCCGAATCCCTTCCTTGGCTTCTACAGCCTGATGGAGACCGTCACTCCACCTTCTACCCCACTGAAGGCGACCGGTGAATTCATCAACGATGATAACCTGCCCGTCTTTGACGACGTAGTGGATATCGTCTCTGTAAAGATGATGGGCGCGGAGGGCGTTCATAACAGCGTGATAGATAGAAAAGTTGATCGGATCGGAGAGATTGGTGAGACCCCACAACTCCTCGACCCGCCGGACGCCGGCATCGGTCAGCGCCACGGTCCGATGCTTCTCATCGAGAGTAAACTCTTTGTCAAGTCGCAATTGGCGAACGATCCGGTCGGCTTTTTCAATAATGTCCGTCGGCTTTTCAACAAACCCACCGATAATGTGAGGGGTTCGTGCTTCATCTATCAGAATGTTATCTACTTCGTCAACGATCGCGTAGAAAAGTTCCCTAAGGACGACTCCTTCGGGCACTTGAGTCAAGTTGTCGTTCAGGTAGTCAAACCCCAGTTCGCTGTTGGTCACATAAGTGACATCTCGCTCATACATCATTTTCCGTTCTTCTCTGGGCATATGGTGTTGAATATAACCGACCGTCAAGCCTAAGAAGGTGTAGATCGGACCCATCCATTCGGCGTCTCGCTTCGCCAAATAGTCGTTGACCGTAACGACCTGAACGCCCCGCCCTGTCAGAGCGTTCAGATAAACGGGAAGGGTCGCCACCAGGGTCTTTCCCTCTCCCGTCTTCATCTCGGCGATCTTGCCTTCGTGGAGGACGATGCCGCCCATCAACTGGACATCAAAGTGACGGAGACCGATCGTCCGCCTGCTGGCTTCCCGGACCATGGCAAAGGCTAACGGAAGAACGGTTGCCAAGTATTCCTGCTCTTTCTTCTTGACCGCCAAATCCAACCGAGCCACCTCAGCCTCCAAGGCGAACCGCTCTTCGGGATCTTTACATTCCCGATACTGCCTCAACTGCTCCTCGTATTCCTTGCGGATGTCCTCGGTGTAGGAAGAAAGGGTTGCTCGGAACTCAGACGTCTTCTTGGGAAAGTCGTCGTCCTTCCACTTTCGGACTTCCTGCTCCTGGTCGTTCATCGCCTGAATGCGACGGCGGAGCCGGCGGATGACCCATTCGTTGGGGTCCACCAGTTTTCGGATCGGTTCTATAAAACGGGAGACGATGTCCCACCAGTCTCTGTCTTCCCAGGTTGCCATCGGGTGACACCTTCTATCCGACGTTACGTTTCTATTTTAATGCGGGGACAGAACAATCATTTGCAGCCGTTGGCGGTAGTAACGGTAGGCGTCAAAAGAAATGTTCGGTCGGACCTTGTCGTCCAAAAAGGGAAGGCAGCCTCCTTGTTTCACCAGCGGGGCGATCTGTTCGACGGCTTTTTCTATCTCCCTTGCGCCCCCTAAGAGGGACCGGCTATCGATGCCCCCAAAAAGGATCAAGGGGCGCCCGTAACGGCGCCGCACCATCCGGTAGTCCATACCACTTGCGTTGGCATGATGACACCACAGGCCGCCGACGCCAAGGTCCAGCCAGATCGGGATGAGGGGTTCAACGAAGCCGTAGGTTTCAACGATAACCAGCCCCACCCCTTTCGCCATAAGGTAATCTATCATAAGTCGGTACGGTCTAAAGCAGAACCGACGATAGAGTTCGGGAGAGAGGACCGGTCGGTGGAAACTGGCGATCGGCTCATTGATGACGGCGAAATCTACGGTTTCGGTTGCGGGCATTCGGCTCAGTTGATAAAGAACCAGTTGAACCGAATTTTCCACAACCTTTTGCACCTTTTGGGGCTGATCAAACAAGGCATAGAGAACTTGGCACAGAGTCGCCCAATCCTCTACTCCCAAGGTTTGGAAGAATCCCCGACTGACCCAAATCCCTGTTGGAACTTCCTCTTCCCCCCGCTGTAGAGAGGGCGTCAGGTTCACACGGTTAGGAACCGCCGATAGGGAGAAGGCCTGGGCCCGTCGGTCCAAGTCGTCGTCCTTTCCTCTCAAAGGTGCAGGCAACAAAGGACCCACGTGAAACCAATGGACCCGGTAACGGTCAAATAGGAACGCCTCCTCTATTTGCCTTTTAGGGTCCGACTGGCTCTCACACCAGCGGGCCCAGGTTTCGTCCGGCACCGGATCGGACCAGAGAGGTAAACGATCGGTCGGTTGCCAGCGGACCGTCCTGTGGAACCGCTCGCGATCGGAAAGTTGTTCCATAAAAATATCTTCTTATGTTTTGACACAGAAATTAAAGAGTCCACTTAAAAGGGATCACCCGTTCACCTTTCCCAAAAGATAAGTCCCAGCGCGTGAAAATCGGTCGTCGAACCTGAGATGCATCCAACGCCAGAGTCAGTAGGGTATTGACAAAAATAATGAATCGCATTTGTTTGATCAATGCTGCCCCGGCGCATAGGTCGGGACCTGCGGCTCATCTCTTGTCCGTCGCTCTGCTCTTCTGAATACGCCCTGAGGTCTCGCCAATCGCAGCAGATTCGTATGGACGACCGAAGAGCAGATCTTTTGATCGCCCGTTCCTTGTCTCATCTGAGAAAGCCGTCCATAGTTCAATCCGTCATTGCCCTTAGATATCAGGGCGTACGAAAAAGGTTTCTGCGCAATGACTCGTAGGAATTTTTTGAGGGCTTACAACGGCTGCGGACGACGTCAAAGAGGCAAGAAGTCGGAAGATCGGCGGTAATCCCTCAAATCCCCCACGCGCTATAACAGGAAAGCAGAAAATGCAAGGTACCAACCAGACGGGCAGCCAGTCCAGGTATTCTTCATAGGGTCCAGCCCGCCGCGTCCGATTCCATTCGGTCGGATCGGCAGTATGTTGGTCGTAATCAATGGCGTTCCAGTAAGGCAGAGAAGTGACAACGAGAGCGATGGTCTCATCCGGGAGGTCGTCCGTCCGCTCGCAGGATTTGCAAAAAATACCTGCTAGCGCCTCTGTCAAGCCGCCACATTATACACTCGGCATTGAACTGCTAGAGATCCGCTTTCCCAATCAAACTACACATCGGGCGATCGCCACTGGGAAATCTCAGCCATAGGATTAGCTGGTCCGAAGCCGTGACCGATGGCGAGGGCTCCTTTGATGGCCGCCGTAACAAATTCCTTCGCCCGAGCGACAGATGCGGGAACATCCAGACCGAAGGCGAGGAAGGTGGCTATGGCAGAAGCGAAAATGCAGCCAGTTCCGTGGGTGTTTATCGTGTCCACCCTTTCGGCACTGAATTCCCAAATGTCTTGCCCGTCGGTGACGATGTCTACTGAAAAAGGGAAATCTTGCAGATGACCGCCCTTGACGACGATCCACTGGGGACCCATTTGATGAAGTGTGCGGGCAACCGCTTTCATATCGTCGACCGAACGGCATTTCATCCCCGTCAGTTGCTGTGCTTCTGCGAGATTTGGTGTGATGACTGTCGCAAGAGGAAACAGGTGACGGACCAGCGAGTCCTTCGCCTCAGGGTGCAAGAGGGGAGCACCCGTTTTCGCTACCATAACAGGGTCCACGACAAGTTTGTCAAGACAGTGTTTTTTAATTTGGCTGACGACCGATTCTATGATGGGAGCGGTGGAGAGCATTCCTGTCTTCACTGCATCACAACCAATGTCGGTGACACACACTTCAATCTGTTGGGCAACAAAATCGGGAGCCAGCTCTATAACACCATAGACGCCGGTCGTATTTTGAGCCGTCACTGCCGTTAAGGCTGTCATTCCAAAGGCTCCGAGAGCGGAAACGGTCTTCAGGTCCGCCTGAATTCCGGCACCACCGCCCGAGTCGGATCCGGCGATGATGAGCACCCGGGGGATCATCGTTTCCTCCCTCTTTTCACACTTGAGCCGTTAGATAGCGGACGACTTGGGAGCATCGCTCGCACAGGTCTGGATATTCGGGATCGGTGCCGACGCTTGTCTGCCGCTGCCAACATCGGGCGCACTTCTCGCCCGGAGCCAGATCGACCGTCACCCACAGCCCAGGAAGCGACTCCCCTTCCGTAGCATCCCCTTCAGGAGCACCCGATTGGACGAGAACCTGAGAGACAATGAAAAGTTCCGGCAGTTCCGAAGAGGAGGCGGTTAGGAGGGAGGTCCATTGTGGGGGCGCATAAAGGGCGACTCGTGCTTCGAGGGGATTGACGACCCTCCGCTCCTGCTTGGCTTTTTCCAAAGCCCGGTGCACATCGTCTCGGACGAGAAGGAGGCGACCGTAACGATCGGCGACTTCTTCGTTGAACCAAAATTGAGGAGGATCGGTCCAGTCGGCGAGGGCGACGCTTTCCGGTTTGCCTGCCCAATTGTTGAGATGCTGCCAGGCTTCCTCCGCTGTGTGACTGATCATCGGGAAAAGGACGATGCAAAGCCATCGGACGACTTCAAAAAGAACCGTCTGGATGCTGCGCCTCCTTTTATCGTCCGGCGCCAGACAATAGAGAGCGTCTTTAGCCACATCGTAGTAAAGGGCAGAAAGGTCGCTTGCGCAGAACGTTTGAACCGATCGGAAGGCGGAGACGAAATCAAAGGCATCATAAGCAGACCGAACATCGGACAGAAGTCGCGCCAACCGGTAGAGGAGGTATCGGTCCCAATCCCTTAATTCGTCATAGGGGACGTAGTGCTGGTGCGGGACGAAATCAAATAGGTTGCCCAGTGCGAAACGAAACGTATTGCGCAATCGGAAGTAAGAATCAGCAACGCGCCGGACAATTTCGGGACCGAGGCGCACATCTTGAGTGTAGTCGGAAGAGCAGACCCAGAGCCTGAGGACATCGGCACCGTATTGCTGAGTGACTTCATCGGGAGCGACCACATTGCCCAGGCTCTTGTGCATCGACCGACCCTGCTCGTCCAAGACCCATCCGTGGGTTAAGACGGTGCGATAGGGTGGCGCTCCCTTGCTGGCGATGGCGACCATCAAGGAAGAGTTGAACCAGCCCCGATGCTGGTCACTCCCCTCCAGATACAGGTCGGCAGGCCAACTGAGTTCCCGTCTCCCTTCCAGGACGATCAGGTGGGTACATCCGCTATCAAACCACACATCCAGCACATCGGTCTCTTTTCGGAAGGAAGAGGAACCGCAGTCAGGACACGAGAAGGAAGGGGCAAGGAGGTCGGCTGGTTCTTTATCAAACCACGCTTCCAGTCCTTCCTCCCGGATCGCCTGGGCGACCGATCGGATCGTCTCTTCTGTGACGACGGGTTGGTGACACTGATTGCAGTAAAAGACAGGAATGCCGACGCCCCACGCTCTTTGGCGGGAGAGACACCAGTCCGGGCGTTCCGCCACCATCGTGGCAATCCGGTTCTTACCCTCCGGTGGCACCCACCGCACCTGCGTAATGGCTTGGAGAGATTTTTCCCGGTGACCGTTATGGTCAACCCTCAGGAACCATTGGGTCGTCGCCCGAAAGATCAGGGGATTGCGGCAGCGCCAGCAGTGAGGGTAACTGTGGCGGGTGACTCCGGATTTGAGCAGCGCCCCGACCTCTCGGAGCCAGTCGATCACCAAACCGTCGCCTTGATAGACATGGACACCCTGGAGGCGGGGTCCCGCTTCCTCGGTAAAGCGACCCCAGCCGTCCACAGGGCTGACGATCGGTAATCCTTCCCTGATGCCGACTTCGTAGTCCTCAGGACCGTGCCCCGGAGCTGTATGGACCAGACCGCTCCCCTGCTCCAGGGTCACGAACTCTCCAAGAACGATCGGAGACGAGCGGTCGTAAAGAGGGTGACGGGTCTCCAACCCTTTCAGTTCCCTTCCGAAGAACCTTTTGACGGTCGGGCACGACTGTCCGAATATTTCCTGACAGACCCCTTCCTTTAAGGCTTCGGCGACCAGGTAGTGCCCATCGGGACCCTTGACCAAGGCATATTGGTATTGAGGATGGACCATAATACCCGTGTTGCCCGGAATGGTCCAGGGAGTCGTTGTCCAGATCAAGGCATACACAGGGTCCACCTGGCTGGGGAGGATGGTTCTCGGATCTTTCTGAACCCGAAACCGCACCCAAATAGAGGGTGATTCCTTTTCGTGATACTCCAGTTCCGCTTCGGCCAAGACGGTCGTGCAGTGGTAGCACCAATGGAGGGTCTTAAAGCCCCGGTAGATGTAACCTTTCAGGTAAATTTCGCCGAAAATTTCCACCAGCCGGGCTTCAAATTCGGGGTCCATCGTTTTGTAGTGCTGATCCCAATGTCCGAAGATGCCTAATCTTTGAAACTGTCCCTTCTGCCGCTCGGTCCAGAATTGAGCGAACTGACGACACCGCCGTCGCAATTCCCTCATAAGGGCGTCAGTCATAGGCTCGCCCGGTCTCCACAGCCCCTCTGCCATCAGTTCTTCCTGAACGCCCTGCTCAATCGGGAGACCGTGATTGTCCCAGCCGGGAATGTAAGGAGTGTAAAAGCCTCTCAGCGCCTGATATTTGACGATCAGGTCCTTGAGCACCTTATTGAGAGCGTGACCGATATGGATGTCGCCGTTGGAGTAGGGAGGTCCGTCGTGAAGAATGTAGGATGGGGCACCCTGCCCTTTCCTACGGTCCAGCATTTTCCAGTAAATCCCCTTTTCTTTCCACCACGCCTGGATCTGTGGTTCCCGGACGGGCAAATTCCCCTTTTGTCGAAAGTTCGTTTTTGGCAGGTTCAGGGTGTCCCGATACTTGCCCTGATTGTCACGACCCATTGGCCTTCCTCCACTGGAATGAGCCCTCTAGTTTTGGCTTTCGGCTGCACTGGTATGGGATTTTGCCACAGGTCAAGGACCAGACCGTTCTCTGGGGGTTACAATGGTGACGGCTCAGGAGGTTGGCGCTTTGCTTTCGGATCTCGCAGGTGATCTTGGCGATTCTCAGGTCGGAAGCGCGCCTCTTCGCGACCGATTCGGTCGGACGGCGCGGAAACTACGCATTTCCGTCACAGACCGATGCAATCTCCGTTGCCATTTCTGCATGCCTCCCAGTCCCCAATGGTTGCCGAAAGGGGAACTGCTGACCTACGAAGAGATCCACCGGGTCGCCAGGGTGCTTGCGGCGATGGGGGTCAGGGCGATTCGCCTGTCAGGTGGGGAGCCGCTCCTCCGCAGAAATCTTCCGTCCCTCGTTCAGATGCTTTCCCGGATCCCAGGGATAGAGACGCTTGCCGTTACCACCAACGGCTATTTTCTGTCAGAACAGGCGCAGGACCTAAGGGCGGCGGGTCTGACAGGTGTGACCGTCAGCCTTCACAGCCTTAGAAGAGAGCGGTTTGAAGCTATCGTTGGCACGAAGGGCGTTTTTGAGAAGACGATGGAAGGGCTCCTGAAGGCTCTGGAGGTCGGCTTTGAGTCTGTGAAGATTAATGTCGTCATCACCCGATCCTGCAACGACGACGAAATCGTTGATTTTGCGTCCCTGGCTCGGGATCTGGCGGTCACTGTCCGGTTCATTGAATATATGCCGTTTGACGGGCAGAAGGTTTGGGACCCGAAGAGGATGGTTTCGGGTCAGGAAATCGTTGAGACGATCTCCTCCGTCTTTCCTCTCGTTGCTCTGGCGCGGCGCCCGGGTGCCACTGCGTTGACCTTCTCTTTTGCCGACGGGGCGCCGGGGGGGATCGGGATTATCGCTTCAATGACGCTGCCCTTTTGCTCCGACTGTGATCGGATTCGGCTGACGGCGGATGGAAAAATCGTTCCCTGCCTGTTCAGTAAAGATCAATATGACCTAAAGGCGCTCTTGCGAAGGGGGGCGGACGATCAGGAAATTGAAGACTTCATCCGAAAGGTCTTCTTCAAGAAATTTGAGGGCGTGGAAAGCCTCCTTCGCCACGCAGCTGCCCCTTCCCACATCCGACCGATGCACACCATAGGCGGCTAAGGGTCCCCTTCTTTAAGGAGAGCCAGGATTTGGTTCACATCCTTCTTCATCTGAGAGACCAGGGCATCAACGGATTCAAACTTCTGATCCGGTCGGAGGAAGTGCCGCAAGCGAAGGGAGACCCATTCCCCGATCGTCGCTTCTCCTGAAAACCGCAAAAGGTGAGCCTCGACAACCGGCTCTCTCTCGTCAAAGGTCGGGCGTCTCCCGACGTAGATGGCGGCTTCAAAGACGTCCCCTTGGCACTTGGCGAAGCCCCCGTAAACCCCCAAAGGCGGAAGGAGTTTTTCGGAAGGGACGGAAAGATTCAGGGTTGGGAATCCCAATTGACGACCCCTTCCCGATCCTTTCTTCAGACGCCCTTTAATGGAGTAAGATCCCCCCAGCGACCGAACCGCTGGCTCCCACAGCCCTGACTGAAGCCACCATCGGATCAGCCGACTGGAAACCGGGGACCCAGTGGGCGACGGCACCAAGCGGACGACCTGTAGATCAAATCCCAGTTCCGTTCCGACCTCTTTAAGTCTGACCAGTGTGCCCTCTCGCTGGTGACCGAGGGCGAAGTCCGGTCCGGCGACCAGAACGCGGCACTTAAGACGTTCCTTGAGCACCTTCCGGCAGAAGTCACGATAATGGGTGCGGGCAACCTGCTCGGTAAAGTCCAGGATCAAAACCTCGGCGACTCCTAGTTCCTCTAAAATTTCTATTTTTTCTTCCTCCGTGGTCAGAAGGGGCGGGGGCGGGGGCTGAAGGATCGCTAACGGATGGCGCCGAAAGGTGAGGACAAGGGGCGTCAGCCGATGCTCTTGCGCCACAGCAATCAGACGACCGATCAGGGCTCGGTGACCGATATGAACCCCATCAAAAACGCCGATGGAAACAACTCGGTCGGTCGGCGTCACCGCTTCCAGAGACCGATAGATCCGCAACCTGTTCCCTCCTGCCCCAATGTTAAAATCCCCTGATTAAGACCGGTCCTGACCTCGGTGAGGTGAGGAGCGTGACGGCACGAATCAAAGTATGGGTTGATCAGACTCGCTGTATCGGTTCCGGTCAGTGCGTGGATACGGCTCCCGGCGTTTTCGCTCTGGACGAATCGGGGAAGGCGATAGTGATAGACCCTGACGGTGAGGGCGAGGAAGTCATTTGGGAAGCGGCAGAGGGCTGTCCGGTCAGCGCCATCATTTTAGAGGACAGCGATACGGGAGAACAGTTGTATCCCTAAAAGAGGTCGGAAGATGGATTGGACCGGCGATCTCCCTTTGTCCCCAAAGGAGCGGCTACGAGAGGTTCAGAGGATCGTCCGTAACCGACCCCGTCATCCCTTCCGTTTCCTCTGGAGAGCCCCGACTTGGGCGGGAGTGGCGTTCAGGAGAAATCTGGTTCAGTTGAAACTGCGAAGGGACGAGGACCTCAGACTGCGGCTGATACGAGGAATCGTTAGCGAGCAATTTCCGAGGGGATCTTTCCGCAGTTCCATCGGCTGGACGGGTCTGAGGCTTTACCAATTGGCGGAACTGGATTGTCCCGGCGATCATCCGTCCGTCCGAAAAGCCCTTGACTGGCTGAGACAAAGGCAGGACATAGACGGGAGCCTGATGGAAAACCCCAGGGTGCCGACGGCCTACCCGACCCATTGGGGAGAGGAGGTCCGCTATCCCCCTGTTTCTGTCGGGGTCACCGCCTTCACTCTGTGCGGGATCCTCCGCTATGATAGGGAATCATCGTGGGTTCAGAGAGCCGTTCAGTGGGTGGCGCGGGAAATTGCCGAGCAGCGTCACATCTGCTGTCGTTCCTGCGCCCTCCCCGCTCTCCATTGCCTTTTCAACAGTCGGTCCGATTCTCCCCTCGTCACCCTCTCCATCGACAGGATCATCCATTGGCTCGGACAGCATCAAGCGGAAAAAGGGGATTGGTTCGGCTCTCCTGAAGCGACCTACGGAGTCGCCTTCGCTTTCGGAGTCCGGGCTACCACTGAAACCCATTTCCAGTTGAGCCGCGCCCTGCTCCTTTTGGCGGCGACCCAGTATGAAGACGGGGGTTGGGGTCGTTCCCATCGGAGCGAAAAGACCTTCATCATCACCCGCGCCTTGATGGTCCACGAACTACTAGAGGCGTTTGATCAGGTGGTAGATCGTTACCCCTGGCTCGTCCGATCGCTGGACCAGTTGGACGACGCCCTCCCGTCACTGGACACAGCGTCGACCGTTTAGCAGGGCAACGGCTTCCCTGGCAACAGAGCCGTCAGACCCCCTTCCTCGCCAACTTCTCTATCATCGCTGCCATACGGTGCGGTGACACGGTTTCTCGTCGGCGATGCGAGTTTGGGGAGTAATGTTGTCAAACTCGCCGAACCTTTCCGATTTGGCTGTTAAAGCCCACCCCTTAGCAATAGTCGTCCACAGGTCATCTGCCCAGACGACGAGACCCGCCCACTGAATGAATCCGGAAACGGAAGCGAGGACGCCGGCCCAATGGGTTGTCGCTGGGAAATCCATCAGCACCTGCCCGACCACCCTGCCCAGGTTCCCGCCATTGAGGAGGAGGAAGCAAGTCCAGAGAGGGTTGGCAGACCGAATATCGACGCCTGAGAGGATGGGGACGACTTTGCCGGAGACGCCGACGATCATCAGGAGAAGGAAACCGGCGGTCAGGGTGTGACGGTACGCAGCCCAGTAGTTGTGGGAAAAACTCTGACCCGTGGCTACGGTGTAAAGGGGCAGGCCCAATCCCATGACCAAACCACCGATCCCCCACAGGAAGGCAAGGCGAAAGAACTTGAGCGACCGGTCCGATTCCTCCGGTCGGCTAAAAAGTCGGACCTGGAAGAGATGACCGACCAGGATGAAAATCCAGATCAGCAACCCGAGCCAATAGAAGCCGAGCCAGATGGTGTGGCGCGTGGGGATGTAAAGAGGGAAAGCGGGAGCCATCAGAAGCAGAGCCAGATTGCCGAACAGAAAGATGAGAAGAGACCATCGGGGCGACGGGCTGGGAAACCCGTAGGCGTGAGGGAAAAAGCGAACGCTGACCCCCAAGATCATTAGGGTTGCGAATCCAAAGATTTGAGCGTCTCTGAACGGTGCATTCCACGACCCGATCCGTTGCACAAAGGTGGGCGAGTCGGTTACCGTCCCCCAGTAGGGAAACAGAAGGATATTAGCGAGGGAGGAAACGGCGAGCCAGAAGAGGGCTGAGGAAACAATCGGATCGTACGGCTCCCTCTTTGGGGAAGTGCCAAGGGTTGCCCCGATATTGAAGAGGAATATGACGACCGCACCGAGCTGGAAGACGGTGCCAACGGAACCGACGATCAGAGCCGGAAGGGACGGTGTTAAGTTTTGTCCCTGAAACACCGGCGGCGGGACAAAGAAATGGCTGACCACTTGCAGAATTACGCCGGTGAGTAGGAGACTAAGGCTGACAAGGGGAAGGGACGGATAAGCTAGTTGGGTCTGCTTAAACCGGGGGAGCGCCTGATAGGAGAAACCCATAACCATCAGGACGACAAACCCACCCATGAGAGACTGACCGTGAGCTAAAAGCCATCCGTAGGGGACGCCAAACTGCATCCCACCGGTGATACCCATTAGGGTCAGCGAAAGGGCACCCCAGAAGGCACCGAAAAGAACAGCCAGACCGGCACCGGCGAGAAAGAAAGGTTGGTAGATGTCATCTGTTACGGACGGTCGGAAAGCCCCTGGTCTTTCCTGCCACCCGGATTTGCGGACCGCTTCGTTCAGTTCTTCCAGGAGCCTTTCCAAAGGGACATCGTGGATCCGAGCGAACCAAGATAGGGACGCGTCGGGACCGTCGCCGCCGGGAAGACCGTATCGGTCCAGGACCTTCCGGGTCACCGGAAACTTGCGGACCATATCCTGAATGTTCCAATCGCCTGTGATCGGAACCTGCTCATCCCTTCCCCCAACCGACATCCGATCCGATCACCTTTAAAAAAGACGAACAAGCAATCTTCATTTTTTGTCAGGCTTTTCCCTTATTGTCGGTGGCTCCTCGCGAGAGGGGATCGGGCTCGTTCTTCTACGACCGATGGAGGCGCCGCCGGGACTCGAACCCGGGTATCGGGATTTGCAATCCCGCACCTGTGCCTCTCGGTTACGGCGCCTTGCCGACCTGTTCGCTCGTCCGCCAAATTGAATATTGTAGCAGGCTGAGAGATAAGATAGGTCAGGGGAAAAATCCCGATACCGCCCCGTCGGCTGAAGAGAGACATAAGGCAAACCCATCGTCTGTCGCTTGGGCAGGAAGTGGTCCTGTCCCTGGCGCTGCCGGCATCTTAGCAGGCGTGACGGCTGCTGGAGCCCGCGAGAGGGGGTTGGTCGGCCCGTGCCGCCTCCCCCGTCTCCGCCCTTCTTCGGTAAGTCAGCGCCCGGTAACCGAAGACGATTGCCATTAGACAAAGGATCAAGACGAAAGCGGCGATGAGGGCTGTCCGTTCGTCGGCATCTTTCTCAAGCATAATCGACCCGCCCCCCTTAATATTCCTCCCTTTGCTTTTTATGCCACAATTAATCAAGGGCTTTGGCATGGGAGAGCACGGCGGAAAGGGTGTCCAAAATATTTGGGAAGATACCCCTCATGACCGGTGGTGACACCGTCAGCAAAATAGGACGGGTCGGGCGATGGACCTGATTGAAGGGATGATTGAACAATTAGGTTCCGATGACGAAGTCCTTCGGGTCCAGGCAGGGGAGTCCCTGTTGCTGATGGGGCGGGCTGCCGTCCGACCCCTCATTAACGCCTTAGAGAACCGAAGTTACAAGGGGCGCCACCTGATCGCCGCGACCCTCGGCTGCTTGGGCGACGCTCGTGCGGTGGAACCTCTCATTAGAGCCCTCCGAGACCCTGACAAGACGGTCCGCTACCACAGTGCCCTTGCTCTCGGAAAACTGAGGGACAAGAGAGCCGTTCAACCCCTTATCTACGCCCTATTTGACGAAATGCCTCCGTTAGGACCCGACTCCCTGACGGGAGAAATATTGACAGTTCGCGGCGCCGCTGCCCTTGCTTTGGGTGACCTTCAGGCTGTGGAAGCCGTTGAACCGTTGAAAGTTCTGCTTAGGAGCGAACTTAAGAGTGTGAGAAACTCCGCCGTTCACGCCCTGGGTCGCATCCCCTCTGAGGAAGCCCTGAAGGCTCTCGCAGACCATCTGACCAAAGAGACGGAAGAAGAAGTAAAGAAGAACATCCTGCGAGGCTTAAAGAAATTTCCCCTTCCCGAGGGACCTCTCGTTCTATCTCGCATCTTGAGCCAGGCACCTGGTCCGGAAGTGGAAGAAACGGATGAAGAGGATCCATCGGGGCAAGGGTCTTCTCCCGACCCAATCTCGGCTCCGGCGCCGCCCCAGACCCGCCACGAGAAACGGCTCCTTCGCCTCTCTGCGGCTCTTTTTTCAGGGAAAAGGATCAGCCTCCTTTTCGCTCTCGCCACCCTCGCTTTCATCCTTTACTTCTATCAAAGAAGTGCAGGCACAATCGTTGCCGTCTCATCGGTGATCTGCTGTTACCTGGCCTGGAGAGTCTTTCGCCGGCGCAGGGCCTCCCAATCACCTATCGGCGAGCGAACCTCCACACCTGCCTGACAGTCTTCACTTTTGGAGGTGTCTCTTTTGAACAGACTATCCGTCTGTTGCGTTGCTTTGCTTCTGGTCTCCGTCCTGCACCCTCAGATCATCCTTCTCAGCCGGGACGCGGAGATCAATTTGGGTCGGGAAGTCGCTAAGGAGATTGAGAAGGAGTATGGTGTGTTAGACGATCCGACGCTGACAAAGCGGATAGAGAAAATCGGCCAGCGGCTCGTTGAAGTTTGCGACCGCCCGAATATGCCGTACACCTTTAAAGTCCTTAAAGAGGAAAAGGAACTGAACGCCATAGCGGCTCCGGGGGGTTTCATTTACATCACCCACGCACTTGTCAAGGCGCTGGAATCCGATGACGAGATTGCCTTTGTCCTGGGTCACGAGATCGGTCATGTCGCCGGCGACCACATCCGCAAGCGTTTAAGCCAACTTTTGGTCAGCTCCACCCTTCTCGACCTTCTGACCTACCGATCGGGTGAAACGGTAAGGGCGGCAAGCCAGTTCGTTTTCCTCCTCTACGAGAGGGGCTACAGCCGGAACCACGAGAGGGACGCAGACACCCGTAGCCTCATCTATATGGAGCGGGCAGGTTACAACCCGATGGCAGCATTGACGGCCTTGAAGAAGTTAGGCGACAAGCGATACAAGGGATTGGTCAAATGGTTTGCCACCCATCCCTCTCCGCCCGAGCGTGCGGAGAGATTAGCCAAGCAGCTCAATGTGGACTTGCAAACTCTGGAACCGTTGCCGAAAGGCGGAGTCTCCCGTCCTGCAGCCCCGCCTAAGACAGCCTTCACCGTCTTCTTTCTCAGCCAGTCCCAACTCCTCCGTTTCGGTCCCGACTCGCCAGCGGCTGAGATGGTATGGGATCTGAAAGGGAAAATTGTTGACGCACTGGAAACGGATCGGGCGAGAAAAGTCGTTTGGCTGGCATTTCGGTCGGAGGGTTCGCCGGTTGCTCATATCGTTACTTTGGACCCGGCAACAGGGCGCCGCAAGTTTGTCGCATCCCTCTATGCCGACAGAGTCCAACTTCTAGACATTTCCCCGGACAGGTCCTTTCTGCTGTTGGACAGTAGTGGAAAGGAGACGAGGTTAAGGGTCTTCGATGAGAGAGGTCAGGAAGTGCCCTTCCGCGACCGCACGCCCCTGGGAACGGTGCAAGCGGCTACTTGGCTTGCGGACGGGTCCATCCTGATCGTGACCGAGCGGTTCGGGGAAATCCAATGGGCGGTCGGTTCGCCCGGTCGCGCCTTTAGGTTTTTCCCGTTCCTTCCCTCTAGCGCTCGCCCGGCACGGCTCTTCCCTGACGGACGGGATCAGTGGTATGCCCTGGTCAACGGTGCCATCAGTCGGGTTCTGATTGGAGAAGAGGCGATGCGTGCCCAGCCGATCCTTTCAGGGGTGTCCCTCGCCTCCCGCCACGGTGATCGGTGGGCGGTCGTGAAAGAGGGAACCCTTTTCGTCGGGACCGTCAGCGACGGAAACTGGAAAGGGCAAACCCTTGATTCAAGAAAGGGTAGCTATGGGAGCCTTCAATTCTCACCCGATGGGAAATGGCTCGCCTATTTGTTCGTCCCGACGGGATCTGATGCCCAACGGCTCTATATCAAGCACATCTCTTCTGGCACCGTTCTCTCGCTTCCTTCGCCCGTTGAGCGATTCGTTCTGGTCAATGAGTGACGTGCTGCTGGGAAGGCTTTTCTTTCCTAAACGGAGTGCCTCCTAAGACCATCTAAAGGCTGGCGAGCCGTCAGGGGTGACCATCGGTCGGATCTGGCTGAGGTGCGCAAGAGCCCCTGACTGAACGGTACCATCAATGATGACTTCCCCAGGCTCAGCCAACTTCCTCAATTCTGCCGCTCTATCTATAACGGGACTGACAATCTTTCCCATAGGCAGGGTCTCATCCACGGGCACGACACCAGCGCTGACGCCGCACCGGATCCGGAAAGCAGTCGGGAGCCTGTTGTGGACCTTATTAAATTGAGTGATTTCCTTTTGGAGGCTGATGGCTGCATCAACGGCAGCGCCGTCATCCTCAAAAAGGGCGATCACGCCGTCCCCTGCGGCGTTATGGATTACTCCGCCAAAACGCCTCACCACCTCTTCCACCCAATCCAGGAACCGAATGAAGGAGTATTCTGCATCCAGTTCGGGAGCACCTCGCTTCATCTCTGACGATCCGACGACATCCACGCTTAAGAACGCTTTCCTCTCCTTTTGGGCTTCCAGGCTCTTTCGAAGGGCGAAAAGGACTTGAAGCAACTCCGTTCGGGAGTAAAGGACCGACCTTCCTCGCCGCCCTGTGCCCGTCCCTCCCAAGACGACCTCACCAACTAATTCAGTGGAGGCGAAGTCAGAGACCATTTTGCCAGGTGCGACTTCCTCTGACCTGGCCATCTTCGCCCACTCCGTAAGGAGGATGCCTCCCGCAAGGTAGATACCCCATCCAAGGAAGAAACCGACACCGGAACTGAGCAAAGGTAAGTTGATCAGTACCAGTATGAAGGGAAGTGTCCAACCGGACGCCCACCAGGCGCCCGAGATGGCCTTCTTCATCCGGTAGGAAAGCCCCTTCTTGCTCAGCGCTGGTTCTTTTCCGATCTGTCTGAGTGCGCGATGGATGAAGACGGGTTCTATCCCAACGGCCCTTCCAATGGCTTCAATTTCGTCCACTGTCAAGTTATCCTTCTCTTCTGCCTCCAACCGGGACGCCAAGTCAACGACCTTTCTTAGGATGTCGGGCTTTAAGCGATCCGATGGCATGATTCTTACCCTCCCGCCTCCGGTCCCAATTGTAGTGCCCCCGGCTTCAAAAGAGGGGAACTGGGAGGGCGCTTCCATCCCCTCTGATGTCGGCACATCCTCGGAAGGCAGAACCCACCCTTTCCACCCCGTGCGCCACCCCCATCTGTCCCGGGTAGGGAACCCCCTGGACGATCCAACCCCTCTCAAGGAGCCGTGACTCGATCAAGGGCTGCTCCGCCATTAACTCTTTCCCTTCAATCCACAAAAGCCTTGGCGCCTCAATTGCTTCTTGAAGGCTCCGTCCCTCGTCCAACCAGTGAAGGAGAATCCAGAGATGAATCTGGGGGCGCCAATCGCCTCCGCTGGTTCCCATCATCCCTTTCAGACCGCCCTGTCGGTCCGTCACCATCACAGCCGAGAGGGTATGACGGGGTCTCTTGCCCGGTCCGACGCAGTTGGGATGTCGTTTTTCAAGAACGAAATGGGCTGCCCTGTTGTGGAAGAGGACCCCTGTCTCAGGATCCAGCAGACCGCTACCGAAGTTGTGGAAGATGCTGAGAACGCCAGCGAACCCATTGCGTTGTCCGTCCACGACGGCGAAAAAGGTGGTGTCCCCTGCCGTTGTGATCTCGCCACCGGCGCCCTTTGCCATTTGGCGAGACAACAGGGCAATGCGCTCGGCAGAAAAAAGAGTGTCCGGCGGGCTCGGGAGCGTTTGGGGATCGGAAAGGTAGCGACCGCGCTCCTCAGCCGTCACCTGGCAAATGCGGACGAAAGTCTCTAAACGATCGACGCCGGTCAAGATCGAAAGCCCCACGGCCTGAGCGAGGGCAACGGATTGGAGGGTGACGATGCCCTGGCTGTTGGGAGGCATTTCAAAGATGCGATAGGAACCGTAGTCAACGGCCAGGGGCTCCGCCCAGACGGCATCCTGCCGATGAAAGTCCCTGTCGGAAATGGGCGCGCCGGCAGCAGCGAGAAAAGAGGCCATTCGGGACGCCAAAGGCTGTTTGTAGAAAGCATCCGGTCCCTCTTTTGCGACGGTCTTAAGGGTCCGGGCTAAGGCAGGCTGGCGGAGAACATCACCGGTTGCCAACGGACCCTTTTCGGAGAAAAAGACCGACCGACAGCCTGGGTCTCTAGAGAGCCTCTCCGCAGTCGCCTGAATGGAAAGAGAAAGTTTCTGCGAGACGGCAAAGCCTTCCTCTGCTAAGGCGACAGCGGGAGACACCAAATCGGACCACGGGCGGGTGCCCATTTTCTGATGAATCTCCCCCAGTGCCTTGACGAGCCCAGGAATCGTGACGGTCAGAGATCCGTAGGTCGGCATCTGACGGATGCGGCGGGATTGGAAGAAATCAACGGAACAATAGGCGGGAGCCCGCCCACTCCCGTTGAGAAAAAGGATCTCCCTTGACTGGGCTTTGTAAAACAGGCCAAAAAAATCGCCGCCAAGACCGCACAGGTGGGGAGCGACGACGGAGAGAGCAAAAGAGACGGCAATACCGGCGTCCCAGGCAGTTCCCCCCGACCTAAGGACGTCTACCCCCGCCAGGGAAGCGAGGGGATGCTCGGAAACGACTAATCCGGCGTGGGAAACGGAGGGCGCCTTGAACACGGCTCTCCCATTCCCCTCATAGCCGCTGCAGCCAGCGATACAGTTGGGACCAGTCGACTTTTCGCCGCAAATAAAAAGACCGGTAACGGGCGACCGATCTCTTGAACGCTCTCAGCGCCTCGCGAGCGTCCCTTAGGTCCTGAGGGGTCGGATCCCGATCGGCATAAAGACTTTGAACGACCAGTTCGGTAAGCCTTCCGAACGCCTGTTTCCCTTCCATAGGAAACTGAGGCATGTGACGGCACAAGGTGGCATTTTCATACGGGGTTCGCGACGGGTCCAGCTCCATTCCGATGGATTGCCCCCTTTCTACGGCTCTCAGGTAGGTGGCAACCACTTTCCTCCAAGCCGGTTTGGGCAGGAGAGCTCGTACGGAGAGAAGGACCCCGTTAGCAACGAGAGGGAAGAGAGCCCAAAGCCACAGGACTGCCATCGTCCACCAGATAGAATAGGGGCTGGTCAGGTATTGGCGGGACTGGCGGGACAGCCAGTTGATCCATCGGGCGAGCCAAGGGCTGCGGAAACTCCCCATACTACCAGGGGTGGCGTCTAAGGTGATCCATCCGATACCGTGAAGGAAGGCTTCCACCCAGGCGTGAGCATCGGAGGCGAGGATCGCCAACCCGTCGGGGTCTTCCGGGTCCGGTTCGGTGGCGTAGAAGCCGGTCACCACCCGCGCCGGAATCCCAAGAGAGCGACACATAAGAGCCAAAGCCGAAGCGAACCAATCGCAGGCGCCCGCCCCGGCTTCAAAGAGGAAGAAACTGACCGCGTCGGTCCGGTCGTGAGGGAGCACGGGAGGGGAGTCGGTGTACCGATAGTTGGACCGCAAAAACGACTCCAAAGCCTTAACCTTAGCAAAAGGATCGCTGTATTCTGCGGTGATCGCCCGGGCTAAGTTCTGAATCCGCCACAAATGGGAGGGGAACTCCGTGAGGACCCTTCGGCTGTAGGAGTCAAGGGTTTCGGTCTGGGTCACCTGTAGCGGATCGTCAGGAACAGGCGCTGCCTCTACGACATAGGAGGTGACCGGAATGGAAGTGGAAGGAAGAAGGACGGTTCCGGCAGTCGTGACAGCCAGTGCCTGAGGATGATGACCGGGAACTTCCAGCCGGACCAACCGCCCTGGAATTGGGATGTCCGTCAGGACGACCGCGACGGTCCGAACGGAAGCCCGCACGGTCTTGCCTGGCGGAATGGTGTCCGGTTCGAGGACCGTTTTGCTGTCTTCAATCCGAACCCGACCCGTCCCCCTTTCCAAAGGAGTGCTGACCCGCCACCCGGCACCGAGGTAGTGAGCGTAGGACCGGACCCGCCAACGGTGATACTGAGTTCCCCGAACGCGAAAGAGAACCACATCGGGAAGGTTAATCGCTCCTCCGCTGATGGAAAACGTTTCAGAAAAAGCGACTCCCTGGTTGTTGACATATTGGGCGAAGGGTCTGAGCGACGCCAATCGGAACAGACGCTCAGCGACAGGTGCCCGGATGAGAGTCGCAGGGGGGACCAAAAGGAGGGCGAAAGTCAAGGTCCCTGCCGCTCCCCCTAAAGACAGATACCAGCAGTAACGAAGGAGCCATCGGGGGGTCGCCTCCACCACTTGACCCTTTTGCCACCGAATCAGAAGGCTCTCCAGTGTGGCAAGAAAAAGACCGAGAACGAACCCAAAGATGAAACCGATGACCGTTTCGACGCTGTAATGGACGGGAACGATCAGACCGAAAAGAGATAGACTAGGGACGATTAAAAAGGAAAGGGCACCGTAAAAGGGACCCCATCGCCTGCCGACGAGGAAGGAAATGACAACGGTAGTTAGACCGATTAGCATGATCAGGTTGGTCTCGCCAACAGAACCCGGTCGGGGAAGAAAGGCGCCGCCGGCAATCCCCCAAAGAAACCAGAAAAGACCGATGATCCACAAGGCACGCCCGAGGGTCTGAGACCACACCTTCCGACCGTGGGTCATCAGGTAGTTGCCCGACAGCACGACGGTGACAATGGAAGCTGCCAAGAGACCCCATCCGGGCAGGTCCAAAGCGACCCCCGTTAGCCAAAGGACGGCCCACATCAAGAGAATTGCCGTCAAGTATGTCCAGAGGAAGAGCCGCTCTATAGACGTTCACCCCTTTCCCGCAAAGGCGTCCAGATGATCCAGCCCGAACCGAAGCCTCTGCGGAAGAGACCCATCATAGGCGACAGGTCCGTGGTCAGCACAACCCCCATCGGGACGGCATCTAAAGTTGTCAGCGCGTAGGGGCGAGGTTCCATCAGAGCCAGGCTGCGCCAAACAGGATACCAGTCCTTTTCGAGATGGACCACCGGGTCGGGCGGCGCCCAGAAGTGAACCTGATAGCCGGACAGGATCCAGTGACGGACCAAAAAGGCAGCGACTCGAGTCAGCTCATCAAGAAGGTCCAGACCTCCCGATGGAGCAAAAGCGGATGGATGCCGGTCGAGAAAAAGAAAGGCTCCCTGCTGGGGATGGGGCATCGTTTCCAGAACCATCAGGTTCGTCCGATGAGCCGTCATCTTCCAATGAATCCTCCGCAAATCGTCACCCGGTCGGTAATCCCGAACCCCGTAAAATTCCGTCCCTGACGGTGACGGTAGGGGCAGGCTCGCCTCCACATCCTCCCAACGGACCCGTTCCTCCTGCCCCATAGGGCTGATGGAGACGGGTTTGGGACGGGGATAGACCAGAATCTCACTCCCCGGGTTGACGGACCGCTCCGAGACGAAGAGACCGAGGGGATCCTGGGAAACCAGAATCCCTTCCCCGATCCAATAGAGCCCCCTCCGACGAAAGACCATTTTAAGGGTGACGGAAGTGGACTGCCCGGGAAGGATCTGACCGAATATGAGGAGAGGATCTGACAGGGCAACGGCTCCCGGAGGCACCTTGACCGCCATTTCCACCAGATAGCGGGGAACTCTTCCCTCGCTAGAAAGGGTGAAAGTCACCTTTGCGGGCTGACCTTCAAGGACTTCTGGATCGGACCGGACCGCCACCTTTAAGGGCTTGAGGTTCCACGATCCGAAGAGATAAGCGGCTGCCGTCAGGAGAGCCAAACTCAGGGTGGCAAGGAACAGCAGGTCTATCCCCAGGACCAGGCTGACCAAACCGAAGCAGACAATGGCGGTGATGACGGCGGTCCGCCGGAGACGGGGTGCCAGCAGACTTCCGGGCAGTTCATCGGGTAAATCTGCCATCGCTATCTCTCCAGAGGAACGGGCACCGATGATAGGATCTCGCTGGCGACGGCTTGGGGCGTCATTCCCCGTGCCCGGGCTTCTGCCTTCAGGATGAGGCGGTGAGATAAAACGGCGGTGCCCACATCTTTGACATCATCAGGGGTGAGGAAGGTACGACCGTGCATTAACGCCCATCCTTGGGCGGACCGCATCAGACCCAGCGACCCTCTGGGGCTGGCTCCCAACTCCACCATCGGATGATTCCTGCTCTGCTGAACGATCTGAACAATATATCGCTTCATCGCTGGGGAGATCCGCACCCATCTCACTTGCTCCTGCACCGCCAGGACCTCTTCTCCCTTCATCACCGGTCTGACTTTTTCTAAAGGATGGATAAGGGCTTGCCGTTCCAGAATCTCTACCTCCTCCCGATGCTCCGGATAGCCCAGAGACACTTGCATCAAAAAACGGTCCAATTGGGCTTCCGGCAAAGGATAGGTCCCGTGGCGCTCTATCGGGTTGTTGGTGGCGATGACGAAAAAGGGTCTTGGAAGGGGTCGCGTCACCCCGTCGACGCTGACCTGAATCTCCTCCATCGCCTCTAAAAGAGCCGCCTGCGTTCGGGGAGTGGCTCGGTTGATCTCATCGGCCAGTACCACATTGGCGAAGATCGGTCCCGGTCGGAATTCAAATTCCCCTGTTTTTTGATTGTAGACGCTCACCCCTGTGATGTCAGAAGGGAGAAGGTCGGGGGTAAATTGAATCCTTTTAAAGGTGCCGGCTAAGGAGAGGGCGAGGGCTTTCGCCAGAGTCGTCTTGCCGACACCAGGGATGTCCTCAATTAACAAATGCCCGCCGGCAAACAGAGCCGTCACCGCCAGCCGCACCGCCCGGGGCTTCCCGACAATGACCCTCTCCACGGCCTCAACGACCCGGGACATCTGTTCCCCGATCGCCTCAATCGGTTGGCCCGTCATAGCACCTCGTCCCCGAAACTTCTCTCTCCTTCAAGTCTGATACGGGCACCGTCGGTCCGCACCGTCAAATCGCCCGAGACCCCTGTCACCCAGATGCGCGCCCCCATCGCCTCAAGGGCAGGAGCAACATCCCCGTCGGCTGGACCGGCGGAACCAACCCGACGAGCGGAGATCACCGCCAATCGGGGGCGAACGGCCCTGACAAATTCCCTTGATAAGTGGCGCAACCCATGATGGGGCACATCCAAGATCTCCGCCCGCAGATCGTCTCCTCTCCTCACAAGATGTTCCTGCGCCCTCACCCCCGCATCCCCCGTCAGAAGGACCCGAACCCTGCCATAGCTCACCCTCACGATAGCAGAGGCTTCATTGACCTCACCGTCTACCAGTCCCGTAAGAGGATGGCGATCGGGATAGAGGACTTCGGCGGTGAGCCCGTCAACCGAGTCCAGACAGAGCCTTTGACCCCTGAAGAAGGGAACGAGGCGGACCTTTTTCAACCCTGCCTGTTGTAGGAAAGACGAAAAGGTCGGATTGCGGACCGGATAGGGAGGGACCCATAAGAGGCTGGGATAAAACTCCCCGAGAAGGACCGGAAGGGCATTGAAGTGATCGTCGTGAGGGTGGGTGACCA
Organism: Candidatus Caldisaccharidevorator sinensis; assembly: GCA_032161505.2. Lineage (GTDB taxonomy): Bacteria > Armatimonadota > Fervidibacteria > Fervidibacterales > Fervidibacteraceae > Caldisaccharidevorator > Caldisaccharidevorator sinensis. The sequence continues at coordinate 1,514,612 of JAVKTG010000002.1, read as the reverse complement.
TCACCCCTTTGATGCGGTGGCAGCCCGCCTGACGCAACGCCGGAAGGATCCGGCGCTCAGCGATCCAGCGAGCGACTCGACTCTGACCATGAGCGTCCGTCCCCGCATCTATAAGAAGGACCCGACCGGCGGGAGAACGAACGGCGATGGCTTTGCCATTGCCGACATTGAGAAAAAGAAATACCGCTTCCTTCCGAAAGGCTCCGACCGTTTGAAAAGCGCAATAGAGGGCACTGCCTATGAGGACGATTAAAAGACATCTCCGCAAAAGCGATCCCACTGGAAGGAAATCGCCCATCCTTCCTCGTCGCCGAATGAGAGTATAGAGCAGCCGAATCGGAAGAAGGAATCGTTGACGGCAGGGCAAATTTCCGCTATAATCTGGCGAACCTGCGCTCTGTCGGTTCAGGGAAGGATGGAAGATGAAGGCACAGAAGGAGTATCACAGCAGGGAAGCAAAAATGGATCTGCGCCGCCTGATCCACCATCCCGGCGACAGCATCCTTTATCGGTTCCAAACGGAAATTCAACTTTGGGAAGACGGAGGACCCCGGGTTAAAGCCATAGGGGACGCAGTCGGGAGAAATATGGACGGTCGCGCTGTGCTGATCACCGGAAGGGTTTCTGGAGATGTTAGTCTCAACTGTAGTCGGTGTCTGACCCCTTTCTCTCACTGGATAGAGACAACTTTTGAAGCCAACTGTGAGATCCGAACGATCCGCAGGATCGCTGAGGGTTTGCCTGTAGAAGAAGGCGAGGAAGTGACCGCCATTTTTGATGGGGAAACAGCAGATATCGCTGAGCTGTGCCGACAGGCGTTCATTCTCAACATCCCGATGCGACCGTTGTGTTCTGACGACTGCAAAGGATTGTGTCCGATGTGCGGCGCTAATCGTAACGAGGGGCTCTGCCACTGCCAGATCCCTGCCGACCCCCGGTGGTCCGCTTTGGACCGACTGTTAGCAAGAGACCAAACGGTCGGTTCCGCCTGACGAAAGGACTCAATCTACGGAGGAGATGCCAGAGTGGGAGTCCCAAAGAGGAAAGTATCTAAGTCGCGGAAGGGGAAGCGACACAGCCACGATAAGGTTCCCCATGTGACGGTCAAACGGTGCCCACAGTGTCGCAAACCGTACCGCCCTTATCGGGCGTGCACCTTCTGTGGGTATTATGGAGGTGTGGGAGCGAAGGTCCTGTGGGTCCGAAGGCAGAAAGAGGAAGAAGCCAGACCGACCCAGCGGTAGAGGGAGAGCGGGATTGGAGCGCGTGCGGGTTGCGGTGGACCTGATGGGTGCCGACCGGGACCCACCCACACTGGCAGAAGGTGCCTTTGACGCCGGCTGGCACCATCCCGACCTGGACCTCCTCCTATTGGTCACGGCCAGCGCGCGCGATCGGATGGAACCCCCTCATTTTTTGAAGGGGCGGGTCCGATGGATCGTCGCGGACGAAGTCATCCGGATGGACGAGCAGCCCCTGATAGCTGTCCGAAGGAAGCCGGGCGCATCCCTCGTTACAGGAATGCGGCTTTTGGCTTCTGGGGAAGTGGACGCCTTCGTCAGTGCGGGCAACACCGGCGCTGCCGTAACCAGCGCCGCCCTCCATTTAGGTTGCCTTCCGCCCATCACCCGACCTGTCCTGGCTCTTCCGCTCCCCAGCCGAAAAGGTCAGGTTCTACTCCTGGACGTCGGTGCCAATGTAGACTGCCGACCGGAGCATTTCCTCCAATTCGCTATCTTGGGCGCCTGCTATGCCGAAGCCGTTTTGGGAATAGAAGCACCTAAGGTCGCCCTTCTCAATATCGGGGAAGAAGCGGTCAAAGGATCAGCATCTGCCAAGGAAGCCTATGGACTTCTTCAACGCGCCCCGATCCGCTTCACCGGCAACATTGAAGGTCGCGATATCTTCGGTGGTGAGGTCGATGTGGTCGTCACCGACGGATTCGTCGGCAACATCGTTCTGAAATCGTCGGAAGGTGTCGGTTCTTTCCTTTGGGAAGAGATGAAGGGAATGATAAAAGGAAGCCTCTCAGGTCGCCTCGCCGCCTTCCTCCTGCGGTCGTCGCTAAAGAGAGTGGCGCGCCGACTGGACTGGAGGGAGTACGGTGGGGCTCCCCTTCTGGGCGTGAAGGGGGTCTGCATCATCGCTCACGGGGCTTCGGATAACAAAGCCCTTTCCCGCGCCATTGCCGTTGCCCGACAAAACGTCTATAAGAGGACGGTCCAGCGGATGGAGGAGAGGTTGCGACAAGTCTCCCTTACTCCCTTTGGGGCGACCCGGTAAAGGAGTCAGACCGATGGCGGCGATCGGAATCATAGGGGTCGGTTCCTACCTCCCCGAAAAGGTCCTGACCAATCACGATCTGGAAAAACTGGTAGACACCAGCGATGAATGGATCACGACCAGGACCGGGATAAAGGAGCGCCGCATTGCCAGTCTCAATGAGACGACCGGTTTGATGGCTATAGAAGCGGCAAGGAGAGGGCTGGAGTCGGCACAGACGAAACCGGACGAGTTGGACCTGATCATTGTGGCGACCGTTACCCCCGACAACTTCTTCCCGGCGACGGCCTGTCACGTTCAAGAAGCCTTAAGGGCGCCCAAGGTGCCCGCCTTTGACCTCCTCGTCGGATGCACCGGATTCGTTTATGGACTGGCTGTAGCCCACTCCTTCCTCACAGCCAACGGCGGTCGGAAAGCCTTAGTCATCGGTTCGGAGGTACTCTCGCGACTGGTCAACTGGTCCGACCGAAAGACCTGCGTCCTTTTCGGCGACGGCGCGGGCGCTGTCGTCTTAGGACCGGTGGAAGACAGGAGAGGGTTTTTGAGTTTTGACTTGGGATCGGACGGGAGCGGTGCCCCTCTCTTGACAGTCGAGGCCATTTTGTCCAGTCAACCGCCCCTATCCCTTTCATCGCTGGGTCGCTGTCATACCATCTCTATGAACGGTAATGAAGTCTTTCGCTTCGCCGTTCGGGTGATGGAAGAGAGCACCCGCAGAGCAATGGAGAAAGCGGGCTGGACGCCGGAGGATGTGGACCTACTCATTCCCCATCAGGCAAACATCCGGATCATTGACTCCGCCGTCCGAAGACTGGGTCTGCCGATGGAGAGAGTTATGGTTAATGTAGACCGATACGGAAACACTTCGGCGGCTTCCATCCCCATTGCCCTTGAGGAAGCTGTCAGGAAAAAGCGGCTGAAAAAGGGCGACCGGGTCATATTGGTGGCTTTTGGTGCCGGTCTCTCCTGGTCGTCCTGCGCCTTGACTTTTTGAGGGGGAAAGACGTTTAGAGATGTCCCTTGCCTTTCTCTTCCCCGGTCAGGGCGTTCAAAGGGTCGGGATGGGCAGAAGCCTGGTCAAGTCCTTCCCCGAGGTTCAAGACTTTTACGCCATCGCCGACCGGCTGTCGGGAAGGCAACTTTCTAAACTCTGTTTTGAAGGTCCCGAAGAGGAATTGACCCAAACGCGTAACGCCCAGCCCGCCATCTTCACCACCTCTTTCGCCTGCTATGTTCTGCTTTCCGAAAGGGGGGTCGTACCCAAATGGGTCGCGGGACACAGCCTTGGCGAATGGACCGCCGTCGCCAGCGCTGAGGCCCTCGGCTTCGAAAAGGCTTTGGAACTGGTTTGCCTCCGAGGCGAATTGATGCAGGAGGCGCCCCCCGGCTCGATGGTCGCTGTTCTGGGCATCAAAAGAGACCAGGTCCTTCGCCTTCACGAACAAGTTCAAAAGCGGGGTCTCGTCGTGATCGCCAATTTCAACGCCCCCGATCAGTTCGTTTTTTCCGGAGAGAAGGAGGCACTGGACTACCTGGTCCAGATCGCCCGTCAGTTCGGCGCTATCAAGACCGTTCCCCTCAAGGTCACTGGCGCCTTCCATTCGCCCCTTATGGAGGGCGCTCGGGAGAAGTTCCGATCGGCGGTAGCCTTTACCCCTTTTCAAAAACCTCGCGTCCCTGTCATCTCTAATGTGACGGGGAGAGCCGAGCAGGACCCTGACACCATCAAGAGGCTTCTCATAGACCAGTTGGCTTCCCCTGTCCTGTGGACCGACTGCCTGACGACCCTTTACGATCTGGGCGCCCGCTACTTTGTGGAGGTCGGACCCGGTCGGGTCCTCAGCGGTCTGGTCCGGCGCACCCTCCCAGATGCTCAGACCTTCAGCGTTGAAGATCCCAAATCGTTGGACGAAACCCTTCAGTCTCTGGATAACTTATGATGCTACCCATCCGATCGGAGTCGGTCCAAACGAAAAAGAGAAAGAAAAAGAAACGATGGTGAACGCATTGGGGTCCCTCTCGTTAGAAGGAAGGAAGGCTCTTGTGACAGGAGGGAGCAGGGGAATCGGGGCGGCGATAGTGACCGTCCTCTCCCAAAGGGGAGCTGAAGTGGCCTTCTGCTTTCGCCAGAACCTTGGGGCGGCGGAACAACTGGCTTCCCTAACGGAAGAGAAGACAGGTAGAAAACCCCTTTTTGTTCAAGCCGATGTGAGTCGCAGTGACCAGGTCTTGGCTCTGCACGATTTCATCCGTGACAGAATGGGGAGGATAGACATCCTTGTCAACAATGCCGGCATCACCAGGATCTCCCTTTTCCCCCGGATGACCGAGGAAAAATGGGACGAGGTGATTCAGACTAACTTGAAGGGCGCCTACCTATGCGCCCGAGCCTTTGCACCGATGATGATGGAGAAGAGATGGGGAAGGATTGTCAATATCAGTTCGGTCGTCGGTCTTTGGGGTGACGTGGGTCAGGTCAACTATGCAGCAGCAAAGGCGGGACTGATCGGTTTCACCAAAGCCCTCGCCCGAGAGTTGGGGAGAAGGAATATCACCGTTAACGCAGTGGCACCCGGTTTCATTGAGACGGAGATGACCAGCGGAATGCCTGAGGAACGGAAGGAGACCATCCTTAAGCAGGTCTCTCTGGGGAGGATGGGGAGACCGGAGGAAGTAGCAGAACTGGTCGCCTTCCTTGTCAGTGAAGCAGCCAGTTATGTTACGGGACAAGTTTTCATCGTAGACGGCGGTCTTCTCTGAAGGGACCCTTTACCAAACGCCTTGCGTTGGCTATGATTTGCAGACTAAAACGGGCTGACAAATCAGCGAGGAGAAGAAGGAGGGAGTGATAGGTGGCGGATGTGTTCGGCCAGATTCGGGAGATCATTGTAGACCGGCTGAAGGTCGATCCTTCTGAAGTGACGCCGGAAGCCAGTTTCGTTGAGGACTTGCGAGCCGATTCACTGGACATTGTGGAAATGGTGATGCGGCTGGAGGAAACCTTTGACATCACCATTCCCGATGATGATGTGGAAAAACTGAGGACCGTCGGCGACGCCGTTCAATATGTTCAGAGGCGCTTGAAAGAGAAAGCGGGGGTCTAAACCTTGGGTCTATGGGACGAGACGGAGCCGATTGTCGTCACCGGCTTCGGTCTCATCACGTGCCTGGGAACGGGCACGGAGAAGACTTGGCAAGCGATCCTTCAAGGTCGGTCCGGCATCGGTCGGATCCAATCCTTTGATCCCTCCCCCTTTTCCAGTCAGATCGCCGGGGAGATCAGGGATTTTGACCCAGAGGCTTTCATTGATCCGAGAGAGAGCCGGAAGATGGACCGATTCGTCCAGTTAGGCACGGCGGCATCTCTGATGGCTTTGGAAGATGCTGGGCTGAAGATTGGTCCCGATAACGCGGAACGGGTCGGCATCTGCATCGGCTCAGGCATCGGGGGCGCTTTCACCTGGGAAGAGAATCATACCAACCTTCTCAGAAAGGGTCCTAAAGGCGTTAGTCCCCGTTTCATCCCGATGATGATCTCCAACATCGCAGCTGGTCACATCGCCATCGTCGTCGGAGCCAAAGGTCCGAATTTGGCGACGGTGACCGCCTGTGCCACTTCCGCTCACGCCATCGGCATCGCTGCTATGACCATTAAAATGGGGCTGGCAGATGTGATGATTGCCGGAGGCTCAGAGGCAGCCGTGACCCCCCTCTCCCTTGCCGGCTTCTGTTCCATGAAGGCGCTCTCCACCCGAAACGAGGAGCCAGAGAAAGCGTCCCGCCCTTTTGATGCCGCACGAGATGGCTTTGTAATGGCGGAAGGTGCCGGCATTTTGATCTTGGAAGGCCTCTCCTACGCTGTCAGGAGGGAGGCACCGATCAAGGCAGTGGTGAAAGGGTTCGGTATGACAGGAGACGCCTACCATCTGACAGCCATGCCACCGGACGGCGACGGACCCGCCAGAAGTATGACGATGGCTCTAAAAACCGCCCGCCTGACACCGGCAGAACTGGACTACATAAACGCCCACGCCACTTCCACACCCCTCGGGGACCCAACGGAAGTGAAAGCCATCAAAGCGGTCTTAGGAACGCACGCCTACTCCGTTCCGGTCAGTTCCACTAAGTCTATGCACGGTCATACCCTGGGGGCAGCGGGGGCTGTGGAAACCATTATCTGTCTCCTTTCTATCCGCGATCAAATCCTGCCCCCAACCATCAACTTAGATCAGCCCGACCCCGAATGCGACCTTGATTTCGTACCTCATTCTTCAAGGAGGGCGACAGTCAGGACCGCCCTTTGCAATTCTTTCGGCTTCGGCGGTCAAAATGCATCCTTGGTTGTGGCAGGTTACGATAGAAAGGAATTATAAGAAGAAAACGGGAAGCGGCATTGCCTCCCCGCAACCGTTAAAGGCAGCGACGGTCTTGAGAAACGGGTTTCGTCCGAAAAGGACGCTGAAGAGGGTTGAAGGAGAGGGAGAGTCGGCCTGTTCCTGAAAATCGGCAGACCGGCGAGCCGGATCTCATCCGCCTCGTTCGGGTGAGAGGGAAAGTAGGGACCCGCCTGGCGCGGGAGCGGAAAGAGGCTCTCGCGACCCTCGCTCAAAGCCTCGGCCTTTCCTTTAAGAAATGGGATGGGCTCAACACAGCCTTGACCCACCCTTCCTATTGCGCCGAATACGGTAAAGGCAATCTGCCTTCCAATCAACGGCTGGAATTTTTAGGGGACGCCGTCCTGGGTCTGGTGGTCAGTAAGTACCTTTACGAAACCTATCCCGAGATGGACGAGGGGCAGTTAACCCGAATTAAAGCGGTCTGCGTCAGCGAGCCCGTGCTCCATTCCATCGCTAAGAAGATCGGTTTGGGCACCTACCTGTTGCTCGGAAAAGGAGAGGAGAGGGCGGGAGGGAGAGACCGACCGTCTCTACTGGCGGACGCAATGGAAGCCCTGGTCGCCGCCATCTTTTTGGAGAAAGGGCTCAAGGCAGCTGAAGGCTTCATTCTGAAACACATCCGGGGACGGGTTCGGCTGATTGAGAAGGACCGGCTGATATTGGACTTCAAGAGCCGGCTGCAGGAGTTCACCCAGAGCCGGTTTCACCTGGTTCCGTCCTATCATCTGGTCGGCACCAGAGGTCCGGAGCATCGCAAGACATTCGTTACCGAAGTTCGGCTTCAAGGAGTGGTTCTAGGTAGGGGAAAGGGTTACAGCAAGAAAGAAGCCGAGCAGGTCGCTGCCCGGGCAGCTCTTAGAAAACTCCTGAGAGGAAGGGTCAACATAGCGACCGACAGCCAACCGTCCCCCTCCTAAAATGCTCCTGGTAAGTCCCCTTGCAAAATAGATCGTTTCCCGTCACAATTAACGGGAAAGGAAAGGGAGGTGCCCACTAATGGCGCGAAAGGGCGCCGCATTAATAGAAGAGGACGAACCTTCAGAAGAGCCCGCAAGTCAACCGGCCCGAAAAGGGCTGGACGAGCGCTGGAAAATGTTAGAGTCGGTCATCTCCCAGATCGAAAGGCGACATGGAAAGGGAGCCATTATGAAACTGACCGAGCGACCGGCGCGCCTGCAAGTGGAAGCGATCCCGACAGGCGCCTTGGAACTGGACATCGCCCTGGGGATCGGCGGGATTCCGAGGGGGCGGGTCACGGAGATTTTCGGACAGGAGGGCTCCGGCAAGTCCACCTTAGCCTATCACATCGTCGCCGAAGCCCAGAAAAGGGGCGGGGTTGCCGTTTACATTGATACGGAGCACGCCTTAGACCCTACTTACGCCCAGAACGTGGGAGTTGACCTGGACAAACTGCTCCTCTCCCAGCCCGATACGGGTGAACAGGCTTTGGAAATCGCCGACGCCTTTGTCCGAAGCGGTGCTGTGGATGTCGTCGTCGTCGACAGCGTAGCAGCCCTAGTTCCCAAAGCCGAACTGGACGGAGAGATGGGCGAATCCCATGTCGGTCTTCAGGCGCGATTGATGTCTCAGGCGATGCGAAAACTAGTTGGATCCATCCATAAGTCCCGAACGGCAGCGCTCTTTATCAACCAAGTGCGGGAGCGGATCGGCGTTCTTTACGGCAATCCGGAGACCACCCCGGGGGGACGGGCTCTCAAGTTCTACGCCACTTTGCGCCTGCGCTTGAGCAGGGGAGAGCCGATCAAGGTCGGGAATGAAACGGTCGGTCACCGAATAGATGTGAAGGTCGTCAAGAACAAACTGGCTCCGCCTTTCAAAGACGCCGTCGTGGACATCTACTTCGGAAAGGGGATCTCCCGAATGTCGAGCCTGGTGGAAGCAGCCATTCGCTACGGAGTGATGTCCAAATCGGGTAACTGGTACCTTTATGGGGATGAGCGGATCGGTCAGGGAAGAGAGAATGCCCGTGCTTTCCTGGAGGCTCATCCCGAAATCGCTGACGAAATAGAAAAGGAGGTCCGAAAGAGAACGGGGATGCCCCCTTTGGACTTTCCGACTCACAAGACAGGAGCGTGAACGAACAAGTCGGGAAAGGTTGGGAAACGATCGGTGATTGGGCGCAGGTTCCAGAAGACGACGCGCAAGCCAAAGGATCGGACGGGAGAAATGACCCAAGAAGCAGGATGGCGATACGCCCTCAGGCTTCTGACCTATCGGGCGCGAAGCGTCCGGGAACTGAGGGAGCGTCTCCTGGAGCGGGGCTTATCAAAAACGGCAAGCGAGCAAGTCGTCCGCCGGCTGAAGGGAGTCGGACTGGTCAACGACCGGGAACTGGCGGAAAGCGTCGTCCGCTGGGCAATGGACGACTCCAAACCTCACTCCCGAAGAGAAGTGGAGGAGAAACTGAGGGGTTTGGGAATTGAACCCGATTTGATTGAAGAGGCTCTTAAGCCTTGGACCGATGCGGTGGAGAACCAGATGGCGGTCCGTTATGTCAGAAGGCGCCTCGGTCCCGGTGGGCGTGCGTCGGAAGCGGACAGAGGTCGCGCCTTCCGATCCGCCGTTCAGAAAGGCTTTGCTTTCCCCACCGTGAGGGAAGCCTTTCGCGTTCTGGAATCGGAGATACCGGAGACCGGCTGATCCGTCCCCGAACCTTGCCCCGACTTTTTCGGCGAGGTGACCGATATGGAGTGGTCTTTCGCTATTGGCTTGGGACTGGCGCTCGCTGCTGCGGGGTTCGTCATCGCCTGGCGATGCCTGATTCTGCCCACCCATCAGAAACTGGAAAAGGCTCGCGCCGCAGCCGAAGCGGCTCGCCAGGCAGCCGAGACCGCCAAGCAGAACGCCCAAAAGGAACTCCACCAGGGTCAGAACCGCTTAGCCGAACTGGAAAACCGGCTGAGACGTGAAATAGAGAAAGAAAGACAGCGCTGGGAGGAAGATTACCGGGACCGGCGGGAAGAGCAGGCCCGATGGGAGAGGCGACTGGCTCAAAGGGAGGAACAGCTGGAGAGAAGACATTCCCTTTTGGACGAAAAGGAGCGCGCCCTCGCCGAAAAGGCGAACGATTTGGAACGGGAGCGGCTGCGGCTTGAGGAGTTAGTCGGATCCGCTCAGGCGGAACTGGAACGGATCTCGGGACTGACCCCTGACCTGGCGAGGCAACTGGTCTTAAGCCGGGTGGAGCAGGAACTCCAGCAGGAGATTGCCCGAAGGGTCCTTGAGGCGGAAGAAACGATTAAAAGAGAAGCCGAGGAGAGGGCGAAGAAAATCCTGGTAACCGCAATGCAGCGGTGTGCAGTAGAAGTAGCGTCGGAGATGACCGTTACCGTCGTTTCGTTGCCTCAGGAAGAAATGAAGGGGCGGATCATCGGTCGGGAGGGACGAAACATCAGAACTTTTGAACTGCTGACCGGCGTGGATTTGATCATAGATGATACCCCCGAAGCCGTGGTCATCTCTTCTTTTGATCCGATCCGAAGAGAGACGGCACGGATGGCGTTACAGATGCTGATCGCCGACGGGCGGATCCATCCCGCCCGGATTGAGGAAGCCGTTGAGAAAGCGAGACAGGAGATGGAGAATCGGATTCTCCAAGCGGGTCAGGAAGCATCCCGTCAGGCAGCCGTTACCGACCTGCCGGAGGGATTGTTGAAACTGCTGGGTCGGCTGAAGTTCCGGTCCAGTTTCGGTCAGAATGTCCTGGATCACTCGGTGGAAGTCGCCCATCTGGCAGGTCTCTTGGCGGAAGAGCTGAAGGTGAACAGTTACATCGCTCGGCGGGCAGGTCTCCTTCACGATATCGGTAAGGCTCTCGACTACCATATGGAAGGGAGCCACACAGAGATCGGCGTGGAGGTTTTGCGGCGCTACGGCGAGAGTGAAGAGGTCATTCACGCGGTCGCTGCTCACCACGAAGATATCCCTCCCCAGACAGTGGAAGCGGTCCTAATTCTCATCGCTGATGCCCTCTCAGCGGCGCGACCGGGAGCGAGAAGGGAGAGCTTTGAAGCCTACATCAGAAGGCTGGAGAAACTGGAGTGCATCGCTCGCTCCTTTTCCGGAGTGGATAAGGCATATGTGATCCAGGCGGGGAGAGAGGTGAGGGTCATCGTCAAGCCGAACGAGGTGGATGATGCCCAAGCAGCCAAATTAGCCCGGGACATCGCCCAGGCAGTAGCCAAAGAGACCCAATTCCCTGGACAGACGAAAATCACGGTCATTAGGGAACTGCGGGCTGTGCAATACGCTCGGTGACCGGTCAGTCTTGGGTCTGTGATCCGCCTCGGTTGCCCCGGACAGGGAGGGTCAAAACCTTGTAAAAGCACCAGGAGAAGAGGGCGATGATGACGGACCATGCGAAAGCCATAAAGAGCCAGCCCTTCCAGGTCATACCTTTGCCCTCCGAACCTCAAAAGCGTAGTGAATCGCTCCCAGCAGCACCAGAAGAAGAACCGCCATAAAAGCCCGAGCCATCCAAACCGTTGGGGAAGCCGTCAGCAAGCCGGTGATCCGTTCCTTGAACCAGAAGATCAAGACGACGGCGAGGAAGAAGGTCGTGAAATATTTACCGATGTCGTGAAAGATCCGGGGCACTTCAAAAGCAGCTCCCCTGTGAATTTCCTCCCAGGCGCGGTCGCTTCCAAAGATCCACAGAAATACAAACAGTTCCACCATAGAAAAGACGACAGGGGTAAAACTGCCCGCCCAGAAATCCATCTCGTCGAGGACGCCACTAAAGAAGATCACCAATTGGGTGCTCAGGAAAAAAAAGAGACCAAGGACGACGGCAGCCGTCTCCCGTTTCCATCCCAGTTCATCCTGAAAGAAAGCCATAGCCGGCTGAGCCATAGCGACCGAAGAGGTGAAAGCAGCGAAGAAGAGGAGGAGAAACCAGATGCCAGCCAAAAAGTCGCCAAAGGGCATCATCCGAAAGAGAGCGGGTAGAACGATGAATCCCAGCCCGAAAGTGCCGTAAGTGGCAGCGATCCTCTTGGTCAGGTTCAGACCAAAGAAGGCAGCTGCCGACGGAATAGCGATGGAGCCGCCTAAAACGACTTCCGCCAGTTCATTGGCGGACGACGTCGCCAGACCGGACAGGACAACATCTTCGTCGGGACCAAGATAACTGGCGTAAGTGGGGATGGCACCCATCCCTAAGGAAAGGGTGAAAAAGATTTGTCCCGCCGCCTCAAGCCAGGTCGTTCCGTCCGTCAAAACGAAAGTTTTTTGATGGTCGGTGACCGGATGTTTTTCAGGCTCTTTCGGGCACTCAAGACCACCGTCTTTAGGTACCAGTGTATTCCCGCAATAAGAGCATTTATCCAAATAAAACTGAGGTTCCCACACATAGGCGATTCCTTGTAACGGGCTATGGGCAGGGGAAACGGGATGCCCCAAAGTCAAAACCCTCGCGACCAGGACGAATGCGAAGAGAAACAAGAGGGGCATCGCCACCTTTGCCAGCAACTCAATACCTCTCGCCACTCCCCTGGCTAACACCCAGACATTTAAGCCCATGCAGACGAGAAAGACGGCGATGCAAAGCCACCAACGCCAGGTTCCCCCACCGCGAGAAAAGTTCGTAAAAGCGTCACCAGCGGACGGTCCCGCATATCCGCCGAAGAAGTCGCTAAAGGGCTTGAGATACTCCTCAATGTTCCCTCCAAATGCTTCTGCTGTCGGTGGGTGGGGGAGACGTCCTAAAAATGCCCGAAGAGCGTAGGCGAGAGTCCACGACTCTATGTAGCTGTAGTAGATCATAATCACCGTCGGGGCGAAGAGACCCAAAACTCCGATGTATTTCGCCAAGGGATGCTTCCACATCCTGTGAAACATTCCCGGGGTGCTTCCGTGACCGAAGCGTCCGCCGAACCTTCCGATCGCCCATTCGACCCACATTAGGGGAATGCCCATTAGCAAGAAGGAGACAAAGTAGGGGATCATAAAGGCGCCACCGCCAAACCGCGCAGCACGGACGGGAAATCGCAAGAAATTCCCCAGTCCGACGGCATTGCCAGCCATCGCCAGAACGAGTCCGATATTACTCGCCCACCGCTCCCGGCGGGGACCCGCGTTCCTTCCCGTTTGCTGTGCCATCCCTCACTCACCTGAAGTTTTCTCTCAAAATTATGGAACGTCCCGAATCTGTTTCGGACGAGCCGGCTCTTTTAAACGCCGGTTTCAGAGGCAGTCTTTTACGACAGACAAACGAGGGGAGTCAGCAAGTGGCAGAACCAGTGCGCATCCTCTTCGTCGGAGATGTGGTCGGTCACACAGGGCGGTCCCTTCTTAAGAAACACCTGCCGAACCTAAAAAAGAATTTAGGGGTGGAATTCACCATTGTCAATGGAGAGAATGCTGCCGGAGGTCTCGGCATCACCGATCGGACAGCCCAGGAGATTTTTGAAGCCGGCGCCGACTGTATCACCACAGGAAACCATGTCTGGCACCGGAAGGAAGCCGTCGGTCTCCTCTCTCGCGACTGGCGGGTCCTGCGCCCTGCCAATTTCCCTTTGGAAGTTCCCGGCTCCGGATGGGGCGTCTACCAGTTGGAGTCCCGCCGGATTGCCATTGCGGTCGTCAACCTGATGGGTCAAATCTTTATGAACCCTGTCCTGGACTCTCCCTTTCAAACTTTTGACCGGATCCGCACCCTTTTGACGCCCTCGCCGGCGGTGATCATCGTGGACCTGCACGCCGAAGCGACCAGTGAGAAGCAGGCCTTCGCCTTCTACGTGGACGGTCGGGTGACGGCTGTCATCGGAACCCATACCCACGTGCCGACCTGCGACGAACGGATTCTCCCTAACGGAACGGCTTACATCACCGATGTCGGCATGACCGGCGCTCAAAATAGCGTCATCGGTATGAGGATCGATGAAGTCCTCGCCCACTTCCTCACCAAAATGCCGTCCAAATTTGAGGTAGCGGAAGGTTGCGGAATTCTCTGCGCCGTTTTCGTCAGGGCAGATCCCGATAGCGGCGAAGCCCTTGCCATTGAAAGGATTTACGCACGGGATCAAGAAACGGAGCCTGAAATTACGGCATAAAAGCCTTCCAGGGAGACGGATGACTGGCTGTCCTTTCTCAAAGGCCCTTTTGATCGTGAACCCGACAGCAGGCGGGGGCAAAGCCCGATATTGGGGTCCCCGCTTAGTGGACGCTGGCCGGCGGTTCGGCATTACTCTCCAGTTAGTTCAGGCGACGGAACAGGAGGACATGGTCCGCTGGATCGCCAATTGTGATCACGACCTGATTCTCGTCGCATCGGGAGACGGAACCTTTCACCAGGTCATTAATGGCTGGATGGATGCCGGCAAGCAGCAACCGGTCGCCCTGATCCCCATCGGAACCGGTAATGTCTTTGCATCCAATATGGGCATCCCCTTTCATCCAGAGAGAGCCCTCACATCCGTCCTGAAAGGACAGGTGCGGCTTTTGGACTTAGGTCAAGTTGACCATCGGTTCTTTCACTCCAACATGGGCATTGGCTTTGACGCCTATGTAGTACAGAGAATGGAAGGATCCTCACCTCCCTTTTTCAAGCGCTTGTTCGGCTCCTTGGTCTATTTCTGGGAGGCAGTCCGCCAGGTCCGACACTATCACTGGAGTCGGTTCGTCGCTGAAGCAACTTTGCCCGACGGTTCGCTCCACCGATGGGAGAGAGACGCCTGGGTCACTTTGGTCAGCAATATGCCCGTCTATGCCGGCGGCCTTCGGGTCGCCCCGTCAGCCAAACCCGATGACGGGTTGTTAGACCTTTGCATCCTGCCCGCACAGAGTAAGTCTGACTACTTCCGATTCGCTGTCCTTGGACTATTGGGTCTGCACCTCCGTCACCCAGCCGTTGTCTATCAGCAAGTCGTTCAGGTCACGGTAGCGAGCGACCGTTCCCTTCCTAGCCAATTGGACGGAGAGATCGGTCCGCAGACACCTCTAACGATCCGCGTCCTGCCCAACGCCCTCCCCGTTCTCCTTCCCTCTCCCCGCTTTGTCCCCCAGGCGTCGGTAGTTGCCGCTGCCGACTGAGTCGGTCAAAAAGTAGGCGGCACCTGCTCGTTCGTTAACCCACTACCGACAACGAGCTTTTCTTCTTTTTGGATGCTGAGACCACTCCGCCCCCTTTGCCGACGAAAATTCTGGTTGACCCCTCCTGCCAGGGGCTCGGCAACGAAGGCTTTAAGAGAGCGCCATAATCAGCAAAAGACCCAGTCGCAACTGGGAGGGCGACCTTGCCGCGTAACTGGAAAGCGTTTCGACCCGACTGGTGGAACGAAAAGAGGATTTGGGTAATCCGATCGCCGCAGCATCTTAAAGACGGATCCTTTCGAATCCCTCTGCTACGGAGAATCCTTCTGAGTCGGGGGCTGAAGACAGAGAAGGAACAGGATGCCTTTCTCCAAACCTCCTACAGCGGAGCCGACGAAGAAAATCCGTCGGTGATGAGGGCGGTCCATGCGCTAGCAGACGCCATTGAGACGGGGCAGACGGTATTGGTCCACGGAGATTACGACGCAGACGGCATCTGCGCCTCAGCTCTTTTGGTCTGGACCCTATCCCGGTTGGGTCTGAAAACTCTGATCTTCTTGCCCAGCCGATATCGCCAGGGATACGGCGTCCGTCCGGAGATGGTGCGCCAGGCGCATCGGAGGGGCATTGATTTTCTCATCACTGTTGACTGTGGAACCACCTGCCGTGAGGCGATGGAAGAGGCCGACCGATCGGGGATGAAAGTCGTAATCGTGGATCACCACCAGCCGGGACCGGAACAACCGCCTTGCCTGGTCCACCTCAACCCGAAGGCAGTGCCTGACGACTGGCATTTCACCTCCTACAGTGCAGGCGGGCTTGCCCTGGTCCTCTGCCGCGCCTTGCTTCGGACGATGGGTCGGCAAGACCTTTACCAGCAATTGCCGATAGAGTTAGCGGGACTGGCAACGGTTGCTGATATGGTTCCCCTTGCCGGAGAAAATAGAGGAATCGTCAGGAAGAGCCTTGAGTTTTTGAAGGACGGCAGGCATCTTGGTCTGTCTGCCCTTATGGAGGAGGCTGCGGTAAGGAGAGCAAACCTGACCTCCTGGCATCTCGCCTATATTCTCGGACCGCGGATCAACGCCGCCGGCAGAATGGGAGACCCGAAACCTGCCCTCCACCTTCTTCTTTCTCAGTCTCATCGGGACGCCGCCGAATGGGCTCGGTATCTAAATAGCCAGAATCAGAAGCGGCAGAGAGAGGAACAGGGGGCTCTTGAGCAGGCAGTGACTCTGGCGGGTAAGGGACTCTCTGATTTTGCCCTCATTGTCAGATCGCCTGAGGACCAGGGGAAACCTTGGAGTCCGGGCGTCATCGGCATTATCGCCGCCCGCTTAGTGGAATTGTTTTACAGACCCGCCTTCGTCATAACCTTTTTAAATGGGAAAGGACTGGGTTCCGCTCGGGGCGTCGAAGGATTCTCCGTCGCGCAAGCCCTTCATTTGTGCAGGGATTATCTCATCTCTGGCGGCGGTCACGATATGGCGGGTGGGTTTCAAATTGAATCGGATCAGATCGTCCCCTTCGCAAGGGCTCTAACAACGTATTGCTCACAGGTCTTGACGGAAGAGACGCTGACACGAAAAATCTCCATTGACGCCGAAGCGTCGTTAGACGACTTAACTCTTTCATCGCTGGCTCCTTTAGACCAACTGGAGCCGACGGGATGTGGAAACCCTAAACCTGTCCTATGGCTGAAGGGCGTCCGAATTATCTCTTGCTGGACAAAAGGGTGCCGGGATATTTTGATCGTTGATAAAGAAGGCAGACAGTTGGAAGTGACGGGAGAGCATCTTTGGGCGGCGGTGAATAGAGAGCCGTCTGGGTCGCGGTGGCACCTTTGTGTTTCTCCAGAGACCCCTTCAGGTTCCGACACAAGGAGACGCGAACTGAAGGTCTTAGACCTGTGTCCGGTTCATTCTAGTAAAGTCAGCATTAAGATAGTGATGTAGTTGCCCCTCGTTCTTGCGGTGTGTCGGGAAGAGAAGAGAGAGAAAATGAGGAGAAGGAATCTATTGCTTCCATTGACTGTCGCAACCTTCGTCTTTTGTTTTTGGTTTTGCAGCCTTCAAACGGCTAAAGTCGCAGGGAAGACCGCTCCTTTATTTGAGGAGATCCTTGGCACTTGCGTCCTTCTTCCTACAGAGAAGGAACTTCCTTCCTTCATTGCGTCCTTAAAGAAGAGCGGATTTCAGTGGATTCAGACCGACATTCCCCTCAGCCGAATCAATCCGGCACCCGGCGTGTATCACTTTAACTATAACGGTTTTGAAAGCGCCCTTCGGATGATCCATCGGGAACGGATTCGCATCCTCCTCAAGTTTCTCGGTCAAGCGGACTGGGTTTCTCGCGACCCGACCGGTCCCCACTCCGAATGGGACTCTACTCTCAACCTGACTCCGCCTAAGGACGAAACCAGTTGGTCGGAAGTCGTCCGTCAGATTACGACCCGCTTCGGCACTTATTGCTTTGCCTGGCAGATAGGGAATGAACCGGATGGCGGCGGATTCTTTAGGGGGAGTGCTGACGATTACATTCGCTACTTACAATGGACCAGCAAGGCGATCCGGTCGGTTCAAAAGAAGAGTATGATCGTCGGTGGCGAACTGTTTCTTGGCGATACTCCCCTTTTTCGTCTGATGCTGGAGCGACCGGAAACCTTTGATGTCCTCAGCATCCATTATCCTCTCGCACCCCCTGACCACGCCAAACCGATAGAGAGTTACCTACGACCGATGCGAGAGAAGGGTGTGGTGAAACCGGTGTGGAACACGGAGCAGTTAGCGGGGATTACTTGCGACTATCTGTCCGAGGGTGCGACGACTCACATCGGAACCGAGGGTGGTCTCCGTCTCTCTCCGCTGAAAGCCGTCGCCCATTGTTTAGCATTGGGAATTGAAAAGGTATTCCTTTTCTCCTGGAATTACGACGAAAACAGCATCGGTTACCGACCCGACGTCCAGACCGAGTGCCGGGTGACTTCTGATTGGCTGAACCACACCGTTTTCCTGCAAAAAGTCCCGACCGGCTCGCAAGATGTGACCGTCTACCGTTTCGGTCAGCGAAACGGGCGCCACCTTCTCGCTTTCTGGACAGAGGTGAAAGGTCTCCGAGTCCCTCTCATCCTCAAGGGGGCCGACAGAGTCACCTTAATCACCCACAAGGGTGCTGTTGAATCCCTTGCCCCTTCTAATGGTCAGTTAAGGCTGGTCGCCGATGTGTGTCCTAAAATCGTAGCCGGCTTACAGCCGCACAGTCAAGTTCTGATCAATAAGTAGGGCGGATGGCGTTGCGCACCTTTCTGGACCGTTAGGGTAGGGTGAGGGAGCCTAAGACGGTCTCTTCAGCAGCCCCTGTCGCCCCTGGAATATTCCCGGTCAGCCCCATTACGAACCGATGGGCGAGAACGGCGAAGGCGACGGCTTCTTTGGCATCGGCGGGAATACCGAAAGCGTCGGAAGTCAAGACTTCGGAACCTTTGAGACGGTCTTTTAGTCTCCTCATAAGGACGGGGTTGTGAAGACCGCCTCCGCTGACTATGAGGTCATAAGGTCCTTCCGCAGCGGGAAAGACAAACCTTTCAAGGGATAGGACGATAGATTCCGCCGTGAAGGCTGTTAGGGTGGCGACGATGTCTTGCGACGTCAAGGCATAATCTTTTGCTCTTTCCATAACCGACCTGAAAAAATGGGCGCCAAAGGTTTCCCGTCCGGTCGACTTAGGAGGGGATTGAGAAAAGAACGGGTGCGTTAAAAGTTCCGTTAAAATATCGTTGCAAACCTTTCCCTTAGCTGCCCAGCGACCGTTTCGGTCAAACGTCATCCTGCCCCCTGATAGCAACGATACAGCGGCATCTATTAAGCAATTTCCCGGTCCCGTGTCAAAGGCAAAAGTGGTTTCGGAGGACCGCGGCAGAACGGTCACATTGGCAATGCCTCCGATGTTAAGGACGATTCGGGTCCTTTCCTTATGGCGGAACAAAAGGGAATCAAGGATCGGCACCAGGGGTGCCCCTTGCCCTCCGGCTGCCATGTCTTTTTGTCTGAAGTGACTGACGACGGGGATGCGG
Source organism: Candidatus Caldisaccharidevorator sinensis (assembly GCA_032161505.2). Classification (GTDB taxonomy): domain Bacteria; phylum Armatimonadota; class Fervidibacteria; order Fervidibacterales; family Fervidibacteraceae; genus Caldisaccharidevorator; species Caldisaccharidevorator sinensis. Next base: position 1,495,808 of record JAVKTG010000002.1, on the reverse strand, counting down.
GTCACATATGCGATGACGGCAGGGTCAGCAATCTGAAGGCTGGACCCGCCAGGCGTCCCCCCCTGCCTCTCTCTTTTTCTCATAGGGGGGAGATGGCGGATCGTCTGACCATGGCTGCCGATCAGGTCTACTTCTTCCCTTCGGGCACCCGCTTCCCTTATCAGTTTCTCCGCTGCGCGGGCAAAGAGGATCCCCAATTGGGTGTTGAGGCGACAGACCTCTTCAACGGATCCTTCCTGAGAACATCTCAAAACCGCTTCCCTGACTCGCTTGTCATATGGAAAGGTTAAATGATGGACCACGGACGCAGCCGACGGTCCCGGTCCGAAAATGCGGACGAGAGCGGCGTCCACACCATCAGCAGAAGTCCCTGAAATGAGACCGACGACTGTATGGGTATTCTTATAGTGGTAGCGAAAAAGCCATTGCCACGCTTCGGGAGGTTGCTCCCGCCGTATCAAAAAGGACACCTGCCAAATCTCTCAGGGAGTATTTTAGGCACGAAAGGGATACGGAATAACGACGACTCAGATGCGAAAAGTTTCCTTTTGCTCTTTCTATCGGTCCAGGACCTATCGGCGCTGGGTTAAAATCCGGTGATAACGGAATATCGGGTTTGCTGCAGTCGCCTGTCTGGCGGACGGCAAAGGAAATCGGCTAATTTGGCAGCCGTTTCTAACTACTTATTCACGAAAACGCATGTTACATCTGGATTTGGGAGAACGACCTACGACGAATGGGAGAGTGGGGATTGATTCGAGCCGAGGACGGTCACTATCTGTCGGGAACCGAGTGCTCGTTTGGACCCTCTCCAGGGGCGCACGGATCGCCTGATGGCTTTGCTTCAGACTGTCAAGAGGTCTGAACGGTTGGGAATAAAAGTGTTGATCGGTCTCGTTTCTATGAGGCGGGCGAGTGTGTTGACAAGGGTCAGGCAATGATCGCAGCATTTTTTGATTGCGATGGCACTTTGACCCGGACGACGGTGCTACAGCCCCTCATTTGGTATCAAAGACAAAGACTTGGGGGCGTGGACTTTCTCTACTGGTCCGTCCGTTTTCTTGCCTCTCTACCGTCTCTTTATATCGCAGAAAGAAGGGACCGATCGGATTTTGTTAAGCAGTTTCTGAAGTGGTATCGGGGTTTGAGAGCAGATGACCTGACCAGATGGCATGAGGAGAATTTTGAAAAGACATTGAAAAAGAGAGTGCGAGTGGACGGACTGAAAGCGATTAAGTGGCATAAAGAGCGGGGTCATAAGGTCGTGTTGGTTACGGGAGGAATGGAGCCTGTCGTGGAGCCTCTCGCCCGGTGGCTCAGTGCAGATCTCATTGCGACCCGGTTGAGGACAGAAGACAATCTTTTCACCGGCGAATGTGAGGGTCCTCCGGTTATCGGACCAGAAAAGGCAAGGAGAATCCGAGCCCTTGCCGAACAGAAGGGGTGGGATCTCTCTGCCTCTTTCGCCTATGGTGATAGCGTCAGCGATTATGAAATGCTTGCCGTCACAGGGCATCCGGTCGCTGTCAACCCGGATCGGAGGCTTCTTGAGTTAGCGCAAGAAAACGGTTGGACAATTGTTTTCTGGAAGTGAAATGATGGAGTCTATCGGCAATCTTCTTCTGTCTGGTCTTGAAAAATGGAACCTGACCATCAGCAGGCATCAGATGGCGCAGTTTGAGGCTCTGGCGGAAGCATTGGCGGAAGGCTCAGAGAAGATGAATTTGACCAAGTGGACGAGAACCGATGAGATCGTCCGGTTCCATTTCCTAGACTCCTTAGCGCCGGTCGCTTTTTCTATCGTAAGCGAAGGGCGACGGTTGATAGATGTCGGGAGCGGTGCCGGCTTTCCGGGCATTCCGATTGCTATCGTGCGACCGGACATCCAAGTGACCCTCTGCGAGGTCCGTCAGAAGAAAGCACAGTTTCTAAAAGAAGTGATGAACAAACTGGGGTTGGAAAATGTTCAGGTGTTGTGTCAAAGAGCCGAAGAAGCGGGGCGATCCTTGGAGCACCGGCAAGCCTATTCCTATGCCGTCTGTAGAGCAGTCGGTCCTCTGCCCGTTGCTTTGGAGTACAGCCTTCCTTTTGTCACGGTCGGGGGTTGCACCGTTCTATACAGCGGGTCGGACATCGGTTTAGATCGGAGTCGGATCCAAGGCATTGCCGATTTGCTGGGCGGAAAATTGGAGGGGTTTCGGGAGTATGAGGTGACGGGGGCTGACCGTCGGCGCACCCTTATCGTCTTTAGGAAGGTGAAGGAGACCGACCGTCGCTACCCTCGCAGGGCGGGTATTCCCGCCAAAAGGCCTTTGAGGGCTCCCCTCCTTTGACGGTGGAGCAGTAAAGACCTATCTCAAGGCTCTGGCACACCAGCCGCCGGAGTCCTGTTCGGCAATCCCCCAGATTTCGTCGTAACAAGCCGCCGGCTGTGCACTTCCACAACTGCGGCGATAGGGTCCCTCTTGAGAGACGCACCACTGTTCTACCGGATTGCCATTGATGTTCAGGCCAACGCAGCCAGACCTCTGGACTTTCACGACTTTTGCGTGACCGTCTACAAAGTTCACATTAGCTATCTCCGAATGCCGACCGGTGACCGGCGAGTCAAAGAGACTAAAGTTGCAGGCGGAAGGCAGTGTCAGATTTCCATCGTAGTTCATCCCTGTTTCAACAGGAAACTGGATCTCCTGAAGCCGGATCGGCGGCACCGGAAAGAGAAGGGGCGGCACCGACCCGTCTTCAAAGACGGCGAAGTTGAACATGTAGGAACCGAACTCAAAACCTCCGCATTCCCCTCCTGGAAGACCGAGGTTGCGAAAGGCGTCGTCAATATTAAAGGCTTGCGGCTCCGAAGGACACTGATAGACCTGACGGTTTTTTACATACGGCTCCACCGCCCCGAGCATCGTCAGAGCGCACGGCTGGAAGGCATTGTTAAAAGAGAGGTAAACACTCATCGGAAAGGCCTCGTCGTAGTCCTGGATGTATTGCAAGACAGCGGTCGCCTGCTGACGAAGATTACTGGTACAGTTTGCCTGGCGGGCTTTTTCCCTTGCCTGGCTGAAGACCGGAAAGAGGATACCGGCAAGAATGGCGATGATCGCTATGACAACCAAAAGTTCAATAAGCGTGAAACCTTTCAGGCTCCTCATTTTAAATCCTCCTGTCCTCTCCTGTGCTGATTATGCCATTCTGGGCTGATCTCCTTCAATCAGTGGCGGTGCCCCGGTCTTTTGCTCCGTATCAGTCTCTTATGGGAGGCGTCGGTTACCGGAAAATGCTTCTCGCCTGCGGTTAGGTCCTCAGAATGTTAGAAAGGTACTTGTCGTTCCATTGCAGAAGCACGTGGTAACGATTACGAAGCGGTTTAAAGCGTTTGACGGAGACGGAATCGGGCCATTCTGTCGTGAGGCGTGTGGGAATGAAGTACAGATCCAAAGTGCACCTATCTACGGCGATAATGAGGTCATTGTGGTGGGTCGTGTAGCGATAGCCCCTCCTGTATGGCTCCAGAGTAATCATGCCGCGGCCTGCCCGCCTGCCTCCCGTCAGAGAAAGCGTTCCCCGTCGTGATAGCGTTCTAACCTGGGCTCTAATAAGGACGAAGTCATCGGGAGCAGCTTTTTTATCCCTGTAGGCTACAATAATGAGGTCATAGGGTAATCCCCGCACCGGGAAGAGAGCAACGTAAAAACCCAGTCGCAGGAGGACGCCCGCAACAAGGTATTGATGGGCTTCACCCATGAGAGCAGCGAAAAGACCACGGTTCAGGTTGGTCACATTTATATTTCTTGGCGCCAGGGAGTCGGGCAGGGCAGACTGCGGTGTAGCTCCGGAGCCCCTATGGTGCTGCACGACCGTCCCTCGTAAGAACGATCAGACTCTCTGCCGGTATCGGCTCGTTATGAAGCCCGTTTGCAGGGTTTAAAGTAGTGCGAAACATAACCCTGGCTTTGATCTTGTCAACCAAAGTGACTTGGTGCCGCCATCCAAGAGCACAGAAATGCTCGGTAAAGATCCTGTCAATAGGAATAGGACGCCCTCGGATGCTGGCGCGACCCACAAATAGAAACAGATAAGTGCGAACCCTCTTTTGGAGCCGCTCTAAACCACCCAGAACACCCCAGAAGTATCGGTTAAAAAGAATCCTCAGGTGGGCCTCGGTAATTTCCTCCCTCAGCTGCTCGAAGGTCTCGGAATAAACGGGACAGGGGCGAACATCGCGATAGGGAATTTCCTTTTTAGCCAAGTCTCTTACTTCATCTTCATTGTATCCCAACCAGAGAAGGTCCATCTTTACCGTTCGGATATACTCTTGAGACTGCAGATAAGGCGGCGAGGTGATGAGAGCGTCCACGGGTCCGTCTAGGGGGGGCAGGTCGTCGGAAAGAACATCTACGCGCCCACGAACATCTGCCCGAATGCTACGGGGTGAGGATTTACTATACAGTTTACGATACTCCCAAAGGCGCCTAAGGACCGTCGCTAGACGATCTGAGAGGAGTTTGTAGAACAGTGCGCCGTAGTCTCCCCTCAGAAGGGTTTGAACTTTTTGTTCAGCCCTTTTAGAGCGATAGAGTTTGTGCACCTTTTCGTCATCGTATGAGAAATAACGCGTTGCCTTCAGAAGGGGAATTAGCAGAAGATTCCTCGCTTCCTCATCTGCCTGGTAGTGGTAGAAGCCCCAGGCTTTGGTCAAAAGTGGCAGAAAAGCTTCGGGATGCCAATGGCCTATGTTGCTCCATTCGGGATGGAATGGTGGTCCGCTATATCGCGCCACCTGATTAAGAAGATCATAAGGGGCGATCCATCGTGGCTTCATTGTGGCGACGCGATGAAAGTGCTCCAGGAGGGGATTTAGATCCCAGAGAACGTAGGGATATCCCAAAATTCTTGACACAATACCGACGGTGCCGTAGCCAGCAAAGGGATCCATCACAAGCGCTCCGGGCGGGACAAACTTGCGAAGTATGTAAGCAATTATCTGGGGAATGAACTTAGCAGGATATCTGTAGAGAGCAAAAGTAGCATGGGTGGTAGAGGGAATATCAGGAGCAAGCTTACGAAATATAACGGATCGGGTGGTTGAAGTGTCCGATAGGGATTCGCTTCTTGCCGTCAATCCGACGCCCATAGATCCCCCTCCTAACATTGAGTCATCGTTGTGCCTTATTTGCGCTTCCTTCGAAGAGGATTGTGGCAACGGCATTGGCTAATGTCAACAGGGACGTTGCCTTAACAGCAGCCCAAAAGCCGGAAATTTGGACACCAGGGATCAGACCAAGTTGGCAGAGCAATAGAATGACCACGGCATTTAGAAGCAGGCTGGCAATAAGACTGGTGATGCCGAGGGTAAGTAGGTGAACGGGGAAAGTGATGATTTTGAAAAGAATAAGGATCGGTCGGACGAGAGAATGGATGAGGGAGACGACAAAGACGAAAAGGATGGCACCAGCGAAACCGGTAAGACGAAAGTCGTCACCGAGAAGTCCCGAAAGGGCATAAAGGGACAAACTGTTGAAGATGAGCCGACCTAACAGCGGTCTCCAGTTCATCGCCTTACGATTCGGTCGCCCACGCCAGCGCCTCTTTCAAAGACAGGGAAAGGACCTGAGAGGAGCCGTCCTCTCGTAGGGTGACACCGTAAAGATGGTCGGCAGCCTGGACGGTCAGGGCATTGTGGGTGACGACGAGAAATTGGGTTCTCTCTGCGAAGTCGGTTAAAAGACGGCAGAAATGTTCGCTATTCTGGTCGTCTAAAGCGGCGTCCACTTCATCTAAGACGGCGAAGGGAACGGGACAGACGGTCAACAGAGCAAAGAGGAGGCAGATTCCTACGATGGCTTTCTCCCCTCCCGAAAGAGCCATTAGTTCCCTTTCCGGTTTGCCCGGGATTCTCAAATGCAGTTGGGCACCCCGCTCCGCCAGACTCTCCCCCTCTGTCAGCCTAAGGGAGCCACTGGCACCGTCCCAAAACCGATCGAGAATCCTGTTGAACGCCTCGCTGACTTCCTCAAGGATCTTGACAAATTGCTCGGCAAACCGTTCCTCTACTTTCTGAAGGTTGTCTTGAAGGATCGCCATCCCTTTCTCCAGATCGTCAATCTGGGCGCGCAAAAACGAGATCCGCTCCTGAAGGCGCCGGTCCTCCTCCAGGACGGAAAGGGAAACGGGTCCGATCTCTTCCATTTGCGCCTTAAGGGACTCCAGTTCCGACAGGGCAGACTGCTTCTGATCCAACGCCTCTGCCCGTCGATGGGCGTCTTCAATATCGGTCTGAAACTCTTCCGTCAGCCGGCGGCGGAGTTCCTCCTCCTCTGCCTCCGTTTGAGACCATCTCAGTTCCAGCCGATGGCTTTCCTCTTTCTTTTCGTCCAATGCAGAACGGACGGATTCCCTCTCCTCTGACAACATCTTGACCCGATCCCGATCCGCCCCTTGAGCGCGCCTGACCTGCTTGAGGTGCCCCTCCGTTTCATAACGCTTTTGCCCCTCCGATTCCAACTGTTGTTCAATGTGCGAAAGATCTGAGGACGCCTGTTCCCCTTCCCGCCGCCGCTCTTCCATCGCCCCCAGCAGCTGAGACCTCTCTCTCTCCACCTCCTTAAGAGACTCCGTTAGGAAGCGCACCTGCTCTTCCAGACGCGCCTCCTCCGACCGGAGGCGATGGAGCTCTCTTTCCGCCTCCCGTGCCTTTTCAAGGGTAGACCTTAGGGCTCCTTCTATCTCCTCCCGCTTCCTTCTGAGGGAAGCCACCTCTTCCGCCTTCTGATGAACCCGTTCCTGAGCTTTGCACAGAAGGACCTGATCCCGGCGCATCCCCTCCTCTATCTCCGTTAGTTCCCTCTCCATCCTCTCCCATTCCTTCTCTATCCGACCACCGTCTGATGTCAGCCTCTCTATCTCCTTTTTCAGGCTTGCTGTTCGGTCCCTTTCTTTCTGGATTTGGTCCTGCTCTCTTCTTTCCTCCTCTTCCAGTTCCTTCAAGGCATCCGATTCCTGGCGGATTCGGGACAGGAGTTTCTGCCGGTCCGCTGCCTTCTGATCCCGCTCCCCTTGCAGTTCCTGAAGGCGCCGTTGCAGTTCCTGACGTTGACGCCATCGCTGGGCAGGAGTCTCTTTTCTCTCGCGATGGATTTCAATCAGCCCCCAGGGAGCGACCTTCTGCCCCGACGGTGTCAGTAGGAAGGGAGACCGAGTCGAGATGGGGTAAGCCGTTTCCTCAGCGATAACTGCATCCCCCGTCACTTTCATCAAAAGATACCTCAGCCTTTCATCAGTGACGGTGATGCGGTTCCAAATGCTATCGCTGCTCGGCGGGTTTAGCGCCGTGAGGGAGCCGTCCCGGACGCCTTCCAGAACGAACAGACCTGACGGCATTAGGGGACTCCGCTCTAAAAGGGGAAGGAGAGAGATAGCCTGATCCCACCGCTCTACGACGATGTAGTCCGTATAGGCACTTAAGAGAGTTTCTACAGCCTTCTTCACGTCAGGGGGAACGAAAAGGCAATCGGCGACCGTCCGGGGCTCTTGATCCCCCAGCGCCTTGCTGATCGATTCCCAGAGATGCGCCATTGCCTCTGGCTCTCCGCCAACGGCTTCCAGCGACTCCTTCTTAGCCTCCAACGCAATGATCTCCCGCTCCAGATCGGTCAAGGGACCCGATAGGTTCGCATCCTCGCTCATCAGCCGCTTGATCTCCTCTTCCCGTTCCCGACGGGATTGCCCCAGCCTTGCCGACCGCTCCTCCGACAAACGCAAAGCAGATTCCGCTTGTTGAAGCGAAGCATATGTTTCACTCAGCCGCCTCTCCTGTTCTCCCTTCTCCTTGAGAAGCTGGTCCCGCCGATCGGTAAGAGTCTTTTTTAGAGGGGTCCAGAATTGGAGACGAGAGGCGATTTCGCTTCTCGACCGCTCCGCTTCAAAATGGTCTTCTTGAGCCCTTTTCTGTTCCTCCTCCAGGCTGACCAGTTGCGATCGGAGACGGTTCTCTTCTTCCCTCAATTTCAGTAGTTGCTTCCTCCGGTCGTCCAAGAGGGAGCGGATCTTTTGCAAATGCCCTTCCGTCTGGGCAAACTCCGCCCTGATCCGCTCCTTCCGGTCGTTGAGGACAGACAGCGTTTCCTCCGTCTGTTGCCGCCAACGGCTGACGAAAGAGAGACGTTCTCGGAGCCGGTCCCTTTGGTTCTCCAGTTCCTTTTCCCGATCCCGGAGAGAGGCGAGTTCTTCTTGAAGTTGGAAAATGAGGGCGTCCCTTCTCTTTAACGATTCCTCTAACCGATGCAATTCATCAGAGATCGCTTGCTCCCGTTCCACGAGTTGGGCGATCTGACGGCTCAGTTGATCCCTCTCCTCCCTTAAGCGTTCCAGACGGCGCAACCTTACCAAATGATCCCAGGCAAAAAGGGCAGACTTTAGCCATTGGCTCCGTTCGTGCAGCCTTTGATACCGCTTCGCTTTTTCTATCTCTTCTGCCAGAGAGAGCCATTGGGATTCCAGTTCCCTCAGAAGGTCTCGCAGACGCACAAGGTTTCGTTCCGTCTTTGCCAAATTGTCGAGGATCTCCTGCCGGCGGATTTGAAAACGAAAGACCCCTGCTGCCTGCTCCAAAACCGCTCTCCGCTCCATCGGATCTGCCCGGACTAACCGGTCCATCTCCCACTGACTGACGAGGGCGTAACTGTCAGGCGACAGACCCAGTTCCAGAAGGAGATCGCGCACGTCCCGATGCCGAAACGGCACCTGATTGACAAAGTAGTGGCTCTCTCCCGATCGGTAGAGGCGTCGGGCGATGACCAATTCGGTGAGCCCTTTCAAAAGAGAGGAATTGGGGAAGGAGTGCGAGTCCAGTTCCAGAGACAGGGACACCTCCGCCAGGCTGGCAGGTTTGGTCTGCCCGTTGCCTGAGTAAAGGAGTTCAGCAGCCGAAAGGGACCGAAGGTGGCGGACCCGCTGTTCGCCTAGAACCCAGAGAAGGGCGTCCACCAGATTGGATTTGCCGGACCCATTGGGACCGACGATTGCCGTAATGCCGGCGGGGCAGATTAATTCCGTCTTTCGGGAGAAACTTTTGAAGCCAAAAAGTTTGAGCAATTTGAGCCGCATCGCCGACCCCTATGGGGTTGTCAGACGAGTCGCCAAGACAGTCAAGTCGTCCCGAATTTGAGTCAGGGTCTGACGGGCGAGGTTGGGATCTCTGGTGAGGAGGTCGGGCAAGTCCCTGAGCTCCCGGATTATCCGGTCGGCCTGAGCCTGAGAAGTCGGCGATAAGAGAGGCAGGGCTTCTCTAAGCCATCGTTCCGCCTCGTCCAGGTGAAACTGAAGTTGATGGCGACTGGCGGCTTCCAAGTCGACGCTGGCGTAGCCCAGTTCCGTATCGGCTCGGGTCAGAAAAACTTTTGCGGCAGTAGCGAGGGCATCGCTGGTCTGCTGCCACGCCGACTGAAACCGCTCCCGGTCCGATTTCTCCTGAATCCATTGGGTCACAGCGTAAAGGACGGCAACCGCCTCAACGATCACAAGGAGAAGGCAAAAGAAGAAAGCCGTGCGCCAGCGATCCCGCACTTCCGGACCCTTTGTCCCTTCCGCCAAAGCCTCCGGCAAAACAACCTCTTCCGAGCCCTGCTCCGGTTCGGTTCTCTCCTCCATTTGCTCCCCCTATCTGGCTGCCGATGGGTCTTCTGGATTACTGCTAACCAAGATCAGACCGTTCTTGAACCGAACGGATCGGATTTCGGGACTGAAGGGCAAATCGTTCCTGTCGACGACAGGGTTGATTTTCTTTTCCAGTCGGGACCGAAGAAAGCCAGGGGCCGGTATGCCGTTGACTTTCAATTCCTCTATCATCACATACAGTCCTTCCGGTCTCGAGATGACTCGGCACAGCGCTTCAAACGGGTTATTAATGCCGATCAGGGTTAGAACTCCTGTCAGCCGAACGACATCGTTGAGGACTTGAACCTGGATTTTCATCGGACGGGTCGACTTCCCTAAGGCAAACATTTTCTCAAGGGCTTCCCCGTCTAAGACCCCGTCAACAACCGATTCCTTAACCCGAACGGTTATCAGTTTCCTCTGCTGAAGGAGTGCGGGCACATCAATAACGGCGTCCACCACTCGCCCCCGAAATTCCTTCAGATACACTCCCTTGATCTGCGCCGGTGACGAAGAAATAGTGATCAGTTGCAACCGCCCCTGATCCATCTCTCCTTCCGACCGCCCGACGATCTCTATGCGAACGCCGTTTTTGCCCTTCGGATTGACGATCAGGGTCCGTAAATACGAATCGAGAGCCAGTGCGACCCGAGAGGAAGTTTGACTGGCACTGAAGGCGGCGGAGACCAGCACCAGGACGGTCACTTTCCAAAATAGACCCATTCTCTCTTTTCTCACTCTCTCTGGCTATTTTAGCCGTTGCCGGTTCCTTTTAGTTAGACGACTTTCCCCCTTCGTGTTGGTCAGAGGGCGAAGGAACGAAGAAGGTCAAGAGCCTGTGATCGGAAGGCTTCGGGGACTTCCTCCTGAAGGAAAAGCGATAGGATTTTTCTGGCGTCGTCTCGTCTGCCGGCACGGGCAGCGGTCTGAGCGGTCTGAAGGCGAAGGGAGAAGAGGCGCTGAGGGCTGACGGTCGGATCAAAGGTGGCGAACCGCTCCGCCATCCGCATAAGAGTAAAGGCTCTTTTGGGTTCTTCCGACGGCGCCAAGGCGACGAGAAGATTCCAATGCATTCCCAACTGTGCCATCAATCGGCGGACCAAGAAGGGATCGGGTCTTTTTTCCTGGTCCAAGACAGACTGGATCCAGAAAGCGGCTCTCTCCATGTCCGGACGAGCCGTGAGACTTTCTAAAAACGCCTCCTCCGCCCTCTCCGCCCTCTTCGCCCTTAAGTGGGCTTCTCCCAGGACGGACCAGAACCAATCGGGAGGATTCATCGTTGACGCTTTTTCATAGGTTTTGCGGGCCGATTCGGTCCCTTTGAGGGCTTCATAGCCCTCCGCCTTGACGACGAGATAGGGAACCGTATCGGGAAGGGTCTCCAAAGTCTTCAGAAAGGATTGCTGAGCGGTCGCATCGGCTGCAAAGGGTCCGACCACCCACCGCCAGGCGGTCAAAAGGCTCCTCTTGAAAAAGTCGCTGTAGGGGCGAGACAGCCAGTCGCTGAGCCGAGTCCATAAGGGCGCCCATTGCCCCCTTCGGACGAGAACCTGTAAGGCATTTTGAGCGATGACGATCCGGCTCGTCTCGTCCCGACACGTCTCCATTGCCGAATCCACTAGGTTTAAGAAGCGAGGCGCATCCATATGGAAGCCGTGGAAGGCGACGAGCACTTGGCGGGCAAGGGTCCGGACGGAGGCGGCTTCCTCACCCGGCCAATTGGCCAGTTTCTCCCAATGGGCTTTGACCTCGCCAGGGCGGTCCAACCAATTGGCAGGATTGTTGAGAAGGGTAAGGGCATCAACGATCTGTTCCTCCAGAGGGGAGAGGGCACCGCTCTTCTTTATCTCCTTTGACCTTAGCGAAGCATCTCTGACCAGTTGCCGAAGGACGGCAGGGTGCTTCTCCTGAGGAAGGCGCAAGATCGGTAGTTGGGGAAAGAGCATGGTGAAGAAGGGCTGCTTTGGGAAGCGCCGCCACCAATCGGAGACCCGTTCGTCCAGACGGATTAACTCGGCTCCTTCCAAGGCTTCCTGACTCCATCGGAACGCCCAGAAGGCATCTCTGTCAGATAGAGCGGAAAGGATGCCCAACGCCTCTTTCCTTTGCCCTTCGCTGACGCTGAAGTGAGCCATCAGGTCAAATAGCCAAAGGCTGTAAGGGTGGAAAACCTTCCTGCGGATGAACCCGTTGGCGGTGCGGGCGATCAAATTGTGGCGCAGGCTTAGAGTGGCAAGGGTTCGGAACTCACCAGCGAAACTGGATCGGGTGAGATCGCTCCTCAGCGTCCTCAGGCTGTCTAAAAAGTAGCGCACCGATGCCTCCGCCCGACCGTCCTCAATCAACCGGCGCAGGTAGTGCCACCGAGCGCGTTTCCCTTCCTCCGAGAGGGGCAGCTGGTCGGCGATCGTCTGATACTCCTTCTCCGCCTCCCTTTCCAAGCCGTAAGCCTCCGCCAGTTCGGCGACGAAGAGGCGCAGGACCAGACGGTCGGAAAAACGGTTTTGAAGGATCTGCCAGTATCGTTTGGCTTCCGCCTCCCTTCCTTCATCAAGGGCGATCCAGGTCAGAAGGGCGTAGCGGATCGGTTCCATCAGCGACGCCGTTCCGTCCACCCACTGGCGGAGAGCCGGGAAGGCGTCCCGAGACCATTCAATGACGGTTAAGCGCTGAGCCGACTGAAAGGCGATGCTTTCGTCTTCCAAAGTCCTCGGATCCTTTGCCGACAGCGCCTCCACCGTCTTTCGATGCCAATGTGCCGAAAGGGACGGGAATTGGCCCGATTTCCATTGAACGAGACCGGTCAATTCAGCCAAGGCGGGTCCGATCCCAGCCGGATCGGACGGAAAACGATCCTCTAAAAGCCCGATCAGTTCCTTTTCCTTCCCCAGCGCCAGTGCCAGAGATGTTGCCAAAGGGATGGACCCAGGATGATCAAAAATCTCCTCACCGGTTTGCGTCAGGAGTTGCCAAGCCCGTTCCCGTTGACTCATTTGGTCAAAGAGACCCGCCGCCTGGTAGCGAATGACGGGATGGGACGAAAGGGCAATCGCCCTCTCCAGGAGGGCTTGCGCCCGACGGATATCGTCCCTATCCCGCCACGCTCGCTGCGCGCTCCGCACCGCATCCCAGGCCGGATCGTCGTCCGCCAAGGCGCTTGGGGGAAGTTCGGGCGGGCTTGCGGCAGTTTGCGACGGCGATAGATCCGACCAGCGGATCCGTCCGATCACCGTCCCGACCACATCCCTGACTTCTGACTCGGATACCGTCAGATCCGGACCCCCGTTCCGAGGAGCAGCGGTCACCGTTTGAAGAAGGATGGACCCGGGGTCCATTACCTCCCTTCTCAGGACCGACAGGTTCTCTACATCCAAATACAAACGGACGCGCCAGGGCAGTGCCTGAGGTGCCTTGTAGAAAGTGAGGACGGTTCCAGGAAGGGAGACTTTGCTAAAGGTGTAAACGATCTCTTGATGGGGATCGCCCGATCGGCTCAGGTCCAAGACCCAGGCCGGTTTGCCCGCCACCAGGACGGCGCCGGAGTCGGTCGGTTCCCATCCCTTAAGTTTTTTCCACCCGAATCCGAGGGCGGGAACCCCCTGAACCCCTAGGGTCGGGTCGGTCCAGTCCATCAAAGGGGAATGGGTCGTTTCCATAACGGGCGGACGAAGGCGAAGGACCTTGCCTGAGTCGCCTTCGGTCCATAAAACCGAATCCCGCCCTTTTATCACCAAACGGTCGGGCGCCTGAAAGGAAACGGAAAACGGCTCCTCTTGCCAGCCCCACGAGGTGAGAAAGACGGTCGTGAGATTCCCCTGAAAATTCGGAGGAAAGGCAGGTGTGTGACGGGATAAGCGGTCCAAAAGTTCCCTCGGTGACGGGACGGGAAGGACGTAGTGGGTGCGCCCTGACAGCAGAATCCGGACCCTGAGGACCCGTCTCAGATGGGTGAAGAACCGACTCAGAGGCATCCGGTCGGTCGGTAGTTGAACAATCAGGTCACCGACTCCCGCCAGAGGGATGAACGACTGACCGGTCTGCTTTTCTACGGCTTCAAGGACCCGACCCAAAGGGGTAGGAACCGCCGGCAGTTGAAGGATGATCTCCTCGGCTTGGAAAAGGCGCGCACTGTCCAAAAGGTTCAGGACCGACAAGAGAAGGCAGAAAGGAATCAGCCTGCCCGACACGAATGATAAGATTAGCGGAGGGCAACGGTGCCTTCCCCTCATCGCGACGGTTGTTTATTGAAACGGGACGGTTCGGTCGGAGACGACTTCTCTTCCTGTGTCTCTTCCTTCTTTTCCTTTTTCTCTTCGTCCGTTTCAGGAGCCTCTTGGACCCGTGTCGGGACTGGTCGGGGAAGGAGCCGGGCTCGCATCCCCGCTTCGAGGGGGACCTTGGGTTCTCCTTCCAAACGGGCTTTGCATACTTCAGGGAACAGTTCCACAACAACGGCACGACCCGCTTCCTCTTCTAACCGCACGACCTTTCTCTCGGTCTTGACGACAACGATCCGGTAGAGAAGGAACACATCCCCTTCTCGGATCCCCTGATGGGATCCCACATCCAGATAGACAAAGGGACCGTCCACCCGTCCGATGATGCCCTCAACCGGAGGGACAGGAGCGGGAGTAACGATCACCCGACCGGACTGTTCCTGTGTCCAAAAAATCTCCCATTTCATTGCGCCCACCAGTTTCGCCAAGGCGTCGGCGACGGCGGACGGGTAGAGTCGTTGCTCGCGAAGGGACGGAACCGTTCGGTCGGGCTCAACAGCAGGCGGATACGGCCCCTCCGCCCGCCACGACGTCAGGCGCACAGACGTTCGCGCCGATCCCTCTATCGTTCGGGTCCAGATCGCCTCACCGGTTTGCCCGTCATATAGCCGCACCTCAAGGGGAACCGTCAGGGTCTCATCGCGGTAGGAAGTGACGATCCAGATTCTTTTATCGGCAGCGGGGCTGGGCGAAGAGGTGATCTCGTTGCGAACGACGCTCAAGGGTTCAAAATCCAACAGCCGCCCTGCTATCACCAGGTCCGCATCCCCTGCTTTCGCCAGTTGGATCACCTGAGACGGTTCAACGGATCCGTCCTGAAAGGGACGAAAGTCTGTGAGATCGGCAGGGGGTCTGGGAGCCATTATCACTTCCTTCGCCAGTCCGCACGCTTGAAGGACGCGAAAGGTTTGAACGGCGAAGTCGCCGACCCGTTCCCGATACCTAGGCACATCAGCGAACGGGACGACAAGAAGGCGACGAGAGGAACCGACCACTGGATGGGTGATGATGACGGGTTCATCTGGGATGAGAGAAGGATCCGGATACTGGCGGATCAGACCGTCAAGGGCTCCAGGGAAGGCACCGTAAATCAAGACCTGATAGAAATCCCCACCCTTGCTTTGGCGGGCAACGACGCTCTGATTGGGACCCAGGCGGGCCGGATCAAAGGGATAGCGGTGCTTAAGGCGGTCGGGCACCGGTGGGACCATCAAATAGATTTCTGTCTCCGTCACCAACAGATCTTCGGCAGCGGAAAGGTCTTCGGGCGCGACCCACAGGAAATCGGTCGCTGCCGCTTGGGAGAAGGCTTCAAAGGCTTCCTTCCCTCCATTGCTGACGACTACCCAGAGCCTGACAGGACGGACAATTTGGAACCGCATATCCCGGGGCTCCCGAACGGTCCTTGTGAGCAGGTCCGAAATTCCCCTCTTAAGTCCGGGAAGGGAGGGAGCCGAAACGAAGAGCCGATAGCGGACCTGACGGTTGATCTGATCCAGATCGCCGGCAACGACCAAGTCCTGCCGGCGGATGAGGGTCAGGTCATAGGGAACCAAGTGCCGCTGTTCAATGGGAAAGCGTCCCCGGGATCGGTCCAAAAGAATAACGACGCTGCCCGAAAACTGCTCCAGATCGCTGGGTCGCAACAGAGGGTCGGTAAGAGGGAAATATTGGACTCGGGCACCGGTCGGAAGGGCAGATCGGAAATGGTTAAAGACCATCTCATCGGGCGCTACGACCAAAATCTCTGTCCGAATTAAGACGTCGCCAAGCGCTCGGGGTCGCCTCAGGGCTCTCGTTAGGTCCCTTAGGACATCCCTCTGGGCCATTAGGGGTGCGGAGAAAAGGAAGGCTGCGACGTAAATCAGCCATCGTCTCCACTGGAACATCCAGCCCGTCACCTCTTCTGTGAACCTGGTCGCTGAGAAAAAGGTTGATGCGATTAAAGATCAATGGTGAAGGGCAAGGACGCCGCTAACGGCGCCCTTTGAACGGGGTAGGGGGAAGAACACCGTAGCGCTCCTCCGCCCACACATCCCCCTTCATATGGTAGCCCCTCTCTTCCCAGTATCCCGGTCGGTCCTCTTCCATTAGCTCCAGGGTGTGGACCCACTTGGCGCTCTTCCATCCGTATCGGCTGGGCACCAGCAGGCGAAGGGGATAACCGTGCTCCACCGTTAACTCCTGACCGTTGACCGCCCAGACCAGCATGCCGTCGGACAAAACGATCTCCAAATCCAGGTTCGTCGTATAGCCGTCGCAAGAATGAACGAACACAAAGGAAGCTCGAGGCAGGGGCTTTGCCCTAACGATCAAGTCCCGAGCCCAAATGCCGGTCCATCTGTCCCCTAACCGACTCCAACCGGTGACGCAGTGGAAATCACAGACCCGGTCGACCGACGGCATCTGGCGGACCTGGTCGTAGGTGAGAGAGAGCGGCTCCTTTACCCGTCCGATGACGGACAGTCGCCACTGTTGGACATCAATGCGGGGAATCCCCTGGCTGGTCATTACCGGAAAGGTCTGCACGACCTTTTGGCGAGGTGGCACCCTATGCTCCGGATCAGTCATCGGTTTCCCTCCTCAAGAGCAAAGGTCTTTCTTAAACTCCTTTCTAAGAGGGGTCTCCTTAGACAGAGGCACCTGATAGGAAACCTACCGGGCGGTGACTGCTACCGCCATCGTTACCGATCGGCGTTCCTCTTTTGCCTTCTCTGTGGAGAGAAAGTTTTCAGCGCAAATCTTGTCGGTCAGTGTCGCCGACCCTCCGCATATGATGGCGGCATCCGACCCGTTCAGAGGCTGATCTCGTTATAAGTCCCCTTGCGAACGACAGAGCCTCTGACCAGGTGACCTCAAAGACGGGGGAAGCGCCGGGCTACTTGGGTTCGGCGTGCCCCCTTGGGCACTGTAGCGCCATCGGCGCTCCTAGGTCTTCCGGTGGTAGTCCCGGCCGCTTCCCAAACTCTTTCTCTCATCGGTCGTCTTTACAAAATCGGCTCTCCCCGAGCCATCGCTTCCAATCGGGCGATCCGCGCTTCTGTCGGCGGATGGGTCCTAAGCCAGTTGATGAACCATTCGCCGGCTTCGGATCCGAAGGGGCTGACGATAAACAGGTTCGACGTTGCCGGCTCCGCATTTTCCATCGGTCGGTAAGTGTTGAGGACTTCCAGTTTCCTCAGGGCGCTGGCTAAAGCGAGAGGATTTGCCGACAGTCTCGCCCCGCCTTCGTCCGCCATGAATTCGCGCGCCCGGGAGATGGCTAACTGGATCAAAGTGGCAGCGATCGGCACGATAACGATCGCCACGATCAGAAGGATCAGCCCGAGGGGATTGGCTCCCCTATCTCTCTCTTCACCGCCCCAGCCACCCAGCCAAAGGGACCATCGCGCCATATTCGCCAGCATCGCAATGGCTCCGGCGATGGTGGCGGCAACGGTCATGATCAGCGTGTCCCGGTTCTTGATATGAGCCAGTTCGTGACCGATGACTCCTTCCAGTTCGTGGCGGTCCAGTGTTGCCAAAATGCCCTCTGTGACGGCGACGGCTGCGTGATAAGGATTGCGCCCCGTGGCGAAAGCATTAGGCGTGCGGGACGGAATCAGATAGAGCCGGGGCATCGGTAGCCCGCCCCGCTGAGCCAATCGCCGGACCATGCTGTAGAGATCCGGCGCCTCCGCCTCGCTGATTTCCCGTGCCCGATAGATGGCAAGGACGATCCGGTCGCTGAAGTAGTAAGCGATTAGGTTCATCAGCCCGGCAAAAGCCAGGGCGATGATCATCCCTGACTGTCCGCCTATCAAGTTGCCGACGGTCACGAACAGGACCGTCAGTACCGTCAGCAGAAACAATGTCTTCATTTGATTCATCGTTTCGTTATTCACCGGCGCTGCCAGCGCCGGTTTATATTATAGCACCGGCGGAGTCCTACTGGCTGAGGAGCCAGAGAAGGACCGTTTGACCGACGATCCGGAGCGTCTGGGGGCTGCACTTGTCAGGCGTATCCGCCAGGGTATGCCAATAAGGGTAGTCAAAGTCAATGATGTTGACCGTCGGGATACCTGCTTCGTTCAAAGGAATGTGGTCGTCCAAGATCCACAGAGGCGGGGGCTGGTAGAAACGGTCCTGAAAGCCGAGCCGTCGGGCTGCGAGAAGGAAGGAGTCAACGACCGCACGGGCATACTGTCGGGAATACTGCTCGTCTGCCGACCGAAAATCCGCATCGCCGACCATATCCAGAAGGAGACCCCTTTCTCCTCTGAGGTTCTGCCCGTTGACGGTCATATTTCTGGCGAAGTGCTTGCTTCCAAAGAACATTCCGCCGTCAAAGGTGTCACCCAAGTCCTCGCCGTCAAAGAAGAGAAAGGCGACGGACTTCTGCAGGGACGCTCCTTTTATCACTCGGGCGATTTCTAAGAGGACGGCGACACCGGACGCACCGTCGTTGGCTCCCGGGATCGGTCGGTTCCTGTTGGCGGGATCGGGGTCCTGATCGGCGACGGGGCGGCTGTCGTAGTGGGCGCAGAGCATGATCAGACCCGGTCCCCGTCCCCGCCGCAACCCGATGATATTAACCATAGAATAATCCTGACCGCGGTAGCGAACGGAAAAAGGTTGCCTGAAGACCGTTGCGCCCGCTTCCGTCAAGTTTGCCGCCATCAAGTCCTGGGTTCGCCTGCTGGCATCGGATCCGGGCACCCTCGGACCGATGCGCACTTGTTCCTCCAATAAGGAAAAGGAACGGTCAGGGTCAAAAGAAAAGATGAGAGAAGGTAGGTTTTGACTTTTGGACGGTGCCGAACCGGATCCGCATCCCTTCCCCAGACCAGCCGTCAACAAAAGGAGACCCGTTAGTCCGGCAGCGGTCACGACCGGCGCCTTTTTACCGAAGGTGCCCATCGGTCCTCACCAACCGTAAAAAAGACGGTAGCCCAGTTCTGGAGGAAGACCGGCGCTGATAATTTTCCGCGCCGCCTGTTCCACAAGATAGGGAAACCGGACGATGTCAACCGCTCCTTCGTCTGTGTTTAGCAAAGCACAGGAACCCTCCGGAACGTCGTCCCGAGGCTGTCCGACGCTTCCGACGTTGATCAGGTAGGTGCTCCTGGGCTTCAGTCGCAACCGCCCCGAGACGGAAAAAGAGGCGTGGCGCCCCCTCGTCGGTTCATCTGTGAAGATATACGATTCGGCGACGTGACTGTGACCAAAAAAGAGGACGAGAGGAACGCCTTCTGGGACCTTCTCTCTTTCCGCCGCCTCAATTAATAGCCGGGCGTTAACTCGGGCGATCGTCTCATCCAAGATGTATTCTTCCAAAGGCTCCCTCAGGGACCCGTGGGCGAGCCAAAGGGGATACGGTATCTCCTTCTCCCTGACGATCCGCTGAGATGGGGGTAGAGAGGAGAGAAACTGACGATCCTCTTCCGATAATTGCCTTCGGGTCCACAGGACGGCTTCCCGAGCGATCGGGTTGAAGAAATCTAAGTTCCGAAGAGTCGCAACCGCTTCATCGTGATTACCCTTCAACATTACCGAGCAGCGTTGTCGGCACCAATTGAGGCAGGCTTTCGGATCGGCTCCGTAGCCGACAATGTCGCCCAGGCACCAGATCTCGTCAGCGCCTTCTAAAACCTGAGCCACCGCCTCTAAGGCTTCCCAATTGCCGTGAACGTCAGAGATGATGCCGACGGTCACCGGATGCTAAAACTCCACGAAGTAGGTCTCCACCGCCAGGTCGATCAGTTGGGGCGTCAACTTATAGGGCAAGCCCATATAGTTACAGTAGTCGCGCGCCTGATTGAGGAGATCTCTGGGATGGACCGCCCGAAAACCCCTACCGGCTTGCTTGTAATGCCTGTCAATAAGGTAGTCTAAATCTTCAGGTGTGTATTCAAACCGAAAGGCAAAAGCGACCCTCCTGAAGATTTCCCGAAACTCTTCTTCCGAAGGATCGCCGACCTCAATCTTGTAGCGAATCCGGCGGAGAAAGGCTTCCTCGACTAGGTCTTTAGGAGCCAAGTTAGTCGAAAAGATAATCAGAACTTTGAAAGGAACCACCACTTGCTGACCCGTTAAGAGGGTGTAGTAGTCAATACCCTTCTCCAGAGGCACGATCCAACGGTTGAGCAGGTCCTTGGGATGAACCCTCTGGCGACCGAAGTCGTCAATCATAAAGACGCCGCCATTGGCTTTCAATTGGAAGGGCGCCGTGTAGCAGCGGATGCCCTCATCGTAAGCCAGTTCCAGGTTTTCCATCCTCAATTCGCCGCCGACGACGATGAAGGGTCGTTTACAGAGGACCCATCGCCGATCAGACGATCGGCGTTTCTCCTCATCGACGGACACGGGTTCGTGATAAGCCGGGTCAAAGAACCGGATGACTTGCCCTCCGACTTCCAACCCATAAGGAACCAACATTCCACCCGTAAGGGCACGAGCGAACCGCTCGGCGATAGAGGTCTTCCCGTTGCCGGCGTTGCCGTAAAGGAACATAGATTTGCCTGAGTTGAAGGCAGGACCTAACTTTCGGATCAGTCTCTCGTTGATGACCAAGTCTTTCAGGGAATCCCTCAAGACTTCCTCTGTCAAGCCTTCCCAGGGAACCTGATACCGCTCAATGTAGTCGGTGTAAAGCCGAATGGGTACCGGGGCGGGACCGACATAACCGGTCTGGTCCATCGCCTGACGGGAGCGGGAAAGCCCCTTGGCTGTGATGGCGTAGAGCCACTGGGTCTCAAACTGCCCCGTCCCTCTCCGGACATCAACCATCTCCTCCTCCCGCAAGTAGCGCACCGCCTGATCTAACACACCATACCAGGGGAGTTTAATAGCGTCCACCAGTTCACTCCCATACAGGGTCCCTCTGGTGTGGAGGGTCTTGCAGACCAAATCGGCGATAAAGTCCAGAGACAGACCCGTCTCTTCAACCGATTCAGGTGCCGGAGGAAGATCGGGGAGACCGGGGGCAACCTTTATTCCTTCCTTAAGCGCGACGCCTTCTGCCATCCGTTCTCACCTCCAAAGTAGCGGGGCGGAACCCACAGAAGAAACGGCTGGGTCCGTCCTCTTCCGTCCCGTTGAGATGGGAGGCAGGTCCCTCCCCTCCTCTTTCGTCAGTTTGCCATTTTTCTGAAGGGAAAAGAAAGGATAAGGGTCATACAAAACAAAGGCGCGCCCCGTATAGAGCGCGCCCTTGGGTCGAGGATGAAGAGGCTACTTCTTCTTGCCGGGCTTCTTGGCCGGCTTCTTAGCGGCCTTCTTCATCGCCACCGTTTGGCACCCCCTTTACTTTTTTTCTAACCGCCGGGAACCCCGAACCCGGCAGGTCACTTTTTTATTTATCACATTTCCCCTTCTATGTCAATACCCTGCATGTAAAGATCGGCGGAAAGTGAAAGTAAGTGATAGAGGGATTGGGACCGACCAAATCCGTTGCCATCTCCAATGCTTCACCGATATTCTTTGCGACGGCGAGTCCCATCCGTTCTGCCACTCGCCTGTCGCCGCCGACGAAGATGACTTTCCCGGCATATCGGGCACCTAACGATCCCCAATACCACATATAAAACGGATGGACACCGTGGTAGGCATAGTCCCTCTGGTACAAATAGGTGAAAGTTGGGTCGTTAGCAAAGGTTTCTTCAAAGCGGCTCTGCATTTCGACCGGATCTCTTGTCTCTGTCACAACGCGCTCCCAAAAAGCGATGTAACTGGGATGATGCCGCTCGTGGAATCGCTCGTAGAGGGGATGGGTGAAAATGAGCACCCCGCCCGGACGGAGAAGCGGCTGACCGATGGACATAAGGTGAAATGTGTAGCCGAGAGTTAAACAGAAGACGAGGATCGGATTCATGATGCTGTTGACATTGTAGGGGCAAAGGTAAGGGACACCCGAGATGACGATGTCGCTTTGACCGGAGACGATCACTTCCTGCTGGTCCGCTAATCGCTTGAGAGTGATCGGATGAACCCCTTCCACCGTCCCAGCCGTCACCCCGATCAATCCGTAAGGCGCCCGCATCGCCTGCCAGATCCGTCGGTTCAGTTCGTAGGGAGCCAAAGCCCCCGCCTTCCGAACGATATGCGCCCACAGCGCCTCACCCTTTGTCCACTGCTCCTCTCTCTTTTCCAAGTACTGAAAAGGAAACGGAAAGGTCCTGCTGTTGAGAACCGTCTCAATCTGGAAGTGACGGATCTGCTCTTCTATCAACCGACCCTGTCGTTCCAGGACCTGGTGGAAAGGTGATCTCTCAGGGTCCATATAGAAGGAACCGAGAAGTGTAGAAGCGTTATGGTGGTGGCGGAGTGTCTCGTAATTGGTCAGACCGGTCACCAGCGACTTGTGCCCACCGTCCATCGGCGACAAGTTGATGTTCACATAGATCACCAGGTCACTTTCGGCGACCCGCCTGTTGATCCAAACTTCCTCCCCCTTCTCCGTCTTCCCCAGAAAGACGAGCCGTCTCGGATTTTCTCCGTCGTGACAGTAAAGCCGGAGGGGATAAAAAGCCTTGACGATCGCATCGCCCAACTGTTCCCGCAACTCGTCTACGGTCATCGGGCGATGGAGACCGATGGCGGAAATCAGATGGATATCGTCCACACCTCTCTCTGTCAAAATGTCCAGGACTTCCTCGACCACCATCTGGCGAACGTCGGGGCGAGTCATCGGCGGCAGGGGAAGGGAGAGATCGTCCAAGCAGATAGTCACCTTCATTCCCCGCCGGACGAGTGCCGGTAGGGGATCGGTCCCGACCGGTTGCAAAAGTGCCCTGCGGATCTCACTGCGCCGATCGTCAAGAGGTGGAAGAGGAGGTCTCGGGTAGATGACCCTTGTCCCGACGGGTAGCGTATCAAAAAGGAATCCCTCTCCGAAGTGAAAGAGGTACGTCTCCCCTTCCCTCTCCACAAAACGGACGGTCTCTGCCGTTTCGTAAAGGACTGCCGATCTTTCCTTCTCTTCCATATCGGATTAAATTTTTCCTCAGAAAAAGGCGGCGATCGGGATGGGGTCGGGTCCGAAGGTCGGTGCCGGGTCGGCTGGGCATTCCTCCTGAGTGGGTGACAGCGGTGCCGAGGTTAGTAACCGGTTATGTGAAAAAGATTGTCAAGGAATGGACAGGGACTCAGGTTTTGAACGTGGCTTTCGGCGATGAGCCGGAAGGCTATGCTTACTGTTACACCAACTTGACAGGACGCTGCTCTCCCGGCGACACCGTCCTTTTAAATGTCGTGGCGGTAAATTTAGGGCTGGGGACGGGAGGCTACCATTTTGTCGTTGCCAACCTCTCTAATCCGGAGTGGGATTCCTATCAATCGGGTCGGGTGATGAAACTGCGTTACACACCCCATCAGGTCAATGTGATGACCGTGGAAGAAGAGGGAAGCCCTCTGCGATCGCAACTTTTGGCGACGACCGATTTGAAAGGAATGCCGGTCATTCTCTGTCCTTTGCACAGTTTCCTCGCTCCCGCCTGTGCCGGTGTCAAGAAGAGGAGACCGCAAGCACGGATCGCTTATGTGATGACGGACTCAGCCTGCCTCTTGATTCAGTTCAGTCAACTGGTCGCGGAACTGAAGGAGGCGCAACTCCTTGATGTGACCATCACTTGCGGACAGGCTTTCGGTGGGGATCTGGAAGCCGTTAATCCCTACACCGGTCTCCTTGCCGCCCGCGTCATGGCGTGCGACGTGGCTATCGTCGCCTCAGGACCCGGTCATTTGGGTACCGGAACGCCTCTGGGGTTCGCCGGCGTGGAAATGGCACCGATTTTAGATGCCGTCGTCACTTTAAAGGGGCGCCCCTTCTTTGCTCCCCGCATCAGTTTCGCCGACCCTCGGGTTCGCCATCAAGGAATCAGCCATCACACCATCACCGTTTTGACCGTCCTCTCTCACTCCCAGGCAACAGTCGTCTTCCCTCTCTTAGAGGATCGGTTCCAGAAGGTGCTGGAGGGGCAACTGAGATTTTCCGGCATTCCGGAGAAACATCTGGTCTATTGGGAGGACGGTCGTCCCGCTATCGACCTTTTAAGGCAGAAAGGGATTTCTGTGGAGAGTATGGGTCGGTCCTTTGAGAAGGACCCCCCTCTCTTTCTCGCACCGGCTGCCTGCGGTCTGTATGTCGGTCGCCTTATCTGAAAGACCGTTGATTATTATCAACTCCTCCTCTTCCCTTTCCTGCTATCCTGTGGGGCAATCTGGAAGAGGAGGGTGCAAATAATGTCCGTCTCATGGATGAGCGATTGGGACCAGGCTCTGGACCGGGCACGGCAGTCGGCGAGACTTGTCTTCGCCGATTTCGCCTCTCCCCAGTGAGGGGGATGCAAGCGGCTGGACGCCGCTGTCTATCCCGACGAAAGGGTCAGCCAGTTCATTAATGAGCAGTTTATACCGGTGAAAGTGATGATCACGGAAGAGACAGGAGCCCGCCTCGCCCGCAACTTTCGGATCCGCTGGACCCCGACTCTGCTGATAGCCGATGAACAGGGGAACGAACTGTGGAGACTGGAGGCAGGTTCCTTCCCTGCCGACGATTTCCTCGCTCAGTTGAAACTCGGTCTGGCTCACGCTGCTTTTTCCCGTCAAGACTTTGATCGGGCGGAGAAAGGCTTCCAACAGGTTGCCGACCAATCTCCCGAATTGCAGCCGGAAGCCCTCTATTGGCTGGGCGTCTCTCGCTACAAGCAGGGTAGCCTGGAAGGGCTCAAAGAAGCCTGGGGGAAACTTTGGAACGAGCACCAAGGCTCTCCTTGGGCAAAGAGGGTCCACTTCCTGTTTGTCCATTAGGCCGGGACCCGACCGATTTGGGCTCGGCGACATTTTATTCCCGTGAAGGGGAGTCGGGGAGGGTAGCGACCTTCTCTGTTACCCTCCTCTCTTCTCCCGTCTCCCCAGTCACCACCGGTGCAGCGTAGGAACAATCGGGGTTGATGCAGACGATCTGCTTTTCACCGCGCCGGTTGATCTTCTCTACGAGGAGAAAGCCACATTGAGGGCAGTTATCCGCAAGGGGTTTGTTCCAGAGAGCGAATCGACAGGACGGGTAAATCGAGCAACTGTAAAAGATCCGTCCCTTTCTCTTACCCCGCCTAACAAGCCGTGGCAGCAAAAAACCGCTACCGCATTGGGGGCATCGGACCAATTGGGTTCCTTCCAGCGGTTCCAAGCCAGGGCACTCGGGATAGCGCAGGCATCGGTAGTAGGCGAACCCACCGCTGTTCCGCTTGACCATCACACCCCCACAGTTGGGGCAGGTACGGGTCTCTGACTCCTCTACCGGCAGGGCACCCTTACACCGCGGATAGGCGCTGCACGATAGGAAAGGTCCATAAGCCGAGTGGCGAAGGACCATCGGCGAACCACAGAGGGGGCAAAAGCGGTTCGTGACCCGATTCTTCTCTCGCTCCATCTGCGCCTGGGCTGTTTCCAGAGCCCGTCGGAACGGGTCGTAAAAATGGGTCACCACCTCCCGCCACTCTTTCCTTCCCTCCTCCACCTCGTCCAGTTCCTCTTCCATCTTTGCCGTGAAGTCAACGCTGATCAAATCGGGGAAAAAGGCGACCAACCGGTCACAGACTAAAGTGCCCAGAGGTGTCGGCACCAGTGATTTGCCGTCCTGGCGGGCGTAACCTCTCTGGAGGAGGGTATCCACCGTCGGAGCGTAAGTGGACGGGCGACCGATGCCCAACTCCTCCAGCGCCCGGACCAGCGTTGCTTGCGTATAACGCGCCGGCGGTCGCGTGAAACTCTGCTGAGGTCTGAGTTCTAAGAGATTTAACGGCTCTCCCTCCGAAAGTTCGGGGATCCGAAATTCGGTCCCTTCCTCGTCCCTCTCCTCTCCCTCGGCTGACATGACTTTCAACCATCCCAAAAACCGCAGCCGTCTGCCGGAAGCCCGAAACTGATAGGTTTGAACGCCCAATAACCAACCGGGTCCTTCCTTCGCCGGCTCGGGCGCATCCGCTTTCACCGTTACCGTAAGGGTGTCGTAAACGGCATCTGCCATTTGGCTGGCTAAGAAGCTGTTCCAGATGAGCCGATAGAGCGACAACTGCTCCTTCGTCAGATAGGGGGCTAATAATTCAGGAGGTCGGGTCAGGGAAGTCGGGCGAATGGCTTCGTGGGCTTCCTGAGCAAGGCGCTTCGCCCGGTATTGGCGGGGAGTCGGAGGGACAAATGAGGGACCGAATTGACTGGTGATGTAATCGCGCGCCTCTTGCTGGGCTACTAGAGAGACCCGGGGCGAGTCGGTTCGCATATAGGTGATCAGACCGACCCGACCTTCTGAACCGATGTCCACCCCTTCGTAAAGTTCCTGAGCCAGCCGCATCGTTCGGGACGGGTTGAATCCCAATCTCTTGCTGGCTTCCTGCTGAAGGGTAGAAGTGATGAAGGGGGGTGGCGGCGTCCTCCTTCGGACGCCCCTTTCCACCTTGATGACCCGATAGGAAGCATCTTTCAAATGAGCGATCAGAGCAGCAATCTCCGCCTCCGACCCGATAATGATCTCCCTCTGAGGGCTTTTTGCCCCGCCCTTGCTCCTGCCGATTGATGGGGTTGCGTTCTCCTTCTCCTCGTCCCTTTCTTCTTTCTCCGGTTTTTCCGGACTGACCACTTTGGTGTCACCGATGTGGGTCAGTTGGGCTTCAAAGGGTTTGTCTTTCTCTTCAGGCGTCAAGACGGCGATCAGGGTCCAGTATTCCTGAGGGACGAAGGACTGAATCTCCCTCTCCCTTTCCACCAACAGCCTCAGGGCGACCGACTGGACCCGACCGGCAGACAATTTACTCCGAATCTTCTTCCACAAGAGGGGGCTCAGGCTGTAGCCGAAGATTCTGTCCAGCACCCGGCGCGCCTGTTGCGCCTCAACTAAGTTCATATCAACGGTCCGGGGACTATGAAGGGCTTTCTCTAAGGCCGGGCGGGTGATCTCGTGCAGTTCTATCCTCTTCGCATCGTCCCTGCCGACCAGTTTTTGAATGTGCCAAGCGATGGCTTCCCCTTCCCGATCCGGGTCGGACGCCAAATACACCTCCCTGGCTCGCCTCGCCACTTCTTTCAGCCGTTCTACGATCGTCTCTCGCTTGGGTCTGAGGACATACTCCGGTTCAAACCCTTTTTCAATCTCCACCCCAAACCTCTTTTCCGGCAGGTCCATTATATGACCCATAGTGCTCTCCACAGTCACCGACCGACCCAAGAGGGACCTGATGGTCCTCGCCTTAGCCGGTGACTCCACGATCAAAAGGGGCTGACCGTCCCACTGCCCCCGTTCGGCTTTAGGTCTTTGACTTGTTCGTCTATCGGCTTTCTTCTCCGATCCCTTGTCTTTCTTTGATGCCAAGGGTTGACCCCTCCGTCCCGTATCGGCGCTGAAAAATTATGTAAGTCGCAAAGAGGCAGGGGCAGACTGTTTCCGCCCCGATTTGGTCAGCCAGGAGGACGACAGGGTCCTCACCTTCGCTAGGACACTGCTATCCTCTTGCCAGATGACCGGCAAGATGCCATCTTTATTTTGCCCTTTCGGTGAAACTTTGCCATTTCGTCACGGCAGGGCAGGGAACGGGGTGACAGCAGCCGAGATGTTCTGGATCGTCGCCTTTCTCTCAGGAAACCAGACGACGGTTCCTATGAAGGTAGTGCCGCAGCACGTGGTGCCGGGGCGGATCGCTGTCGTCGAAGCCCGATCGGTTCCGCCCTTCGCACGCCTTCTCTGGCAGGGCAGGGAAATCCGCTTCTTTCTCACCGGTTCTTCCTATCGCGCCCTCATTCCCATTCCTGCCGACTTAAAGGCGGGGCAGCATCCGATCCGGTGGAAAGACGGGGAGACTCGAGAGCCCGCCGCCATCGTGACCGTCCTTCCCGGTCAGTTTCCGACCCAGAGGATCAAACTGCCACCGGGGAGAGCGAACCTGTATGAAGCGCCGGAAAGAGAGGAAGAAAGAGAGATCTGGAAAGCCTATCTGAGCACCGTCACGGAGGAGGCTCTGTGGTCGGAACCGTTTCTGATTCCGGTGGACGGGCGAAAGACGACGGGCTTTGGGGTCCGCCGGTATTATGAGGGGCGATCCAATCCGTTCGGTTATCATCGGGGACTAGATCTGTCGGCACCTAAGGGAACGGCCGTCTGCGCCGGCAACAGCGGGCGGGTCCTTCTGGCAAGGGAGTTCACCGTTGAGGGGCTTTCTGTCGTCATTGATCACGGGCAGGGTCTGTTGACCGCTTACTTGCACCTCAACTCCCGTTCCGTCGAGGAAGGGGAGAAAGTCCGAAGGGGTCAGGTCATCGGGACGGTAGGCGACAGCGGAGCCGTCACCGGTCCCCATCTGCATTGGGCGCTTTATGTTCACGGCATCCCTGTCGATCCGATCCCCTGGACCGACCGGCGCTGGCTAAAGGAAATGGGTCTCATCGGTCGGTGACGGGCTATGTCTGCATCCCTCGGTCAGCAGATTGGGCGCCTGCCCTTCATCTGAACATCGCCGGCTCTTTCGCTGATTAGCCGAGGGAACGGCGCACTTGACCTGCCTCGGTCATGTAGCGGTTGAGGCGACCCGTGTCGGCTCCCGATCTCCACAAGTGGAGGATACTGGAACTGAGGTTTCTATGAAGGTAATGATCGGTCTCTTTGGGACCCGCAGTGACATTCAAAAACCGACAGGCGACCTCCACATCCTCTCGGACCTGATCCCACAAGGGTGACTCAGAAGCAAGGATTCGAAGGTTTTCCTCACAGACGTACCATCCCGCCCGAGTGATGTCGAGAGCCAGATTGCGATAGTATCGCAGGAGAGTGCTCGTGAGACCTTCCCTTTCTGCCTGGATCAGCCCTTTACCGAGACCCAGAAATTCCGGGGGGACGCCGAGGGAGTAGAGGGAACCGGTGAAGGGAATGGCACGGGGGAGGGTCTTCCCTCTGAGCCCCCTGGGATATCCGAAGAGTCCGATATGAAGCATTCGTTCCCTTCTTTTGGGAATGAGGTTAGCCAGTTCGCTGATCAGTTCTGCCAGACCTTCCACCACTTGCTGGTACGCCTCCGAGAAGATTTGAAGGAGGCGCCGGACTTTTTCTTTATCGTCTTCCGACCAGCGGGGCTTGCGAGCGGACCGGAGTTTGAGCCCCAAATTCAAGTCTCGGATGGCTTTGACGACGGCGTCCTTCGGATGATCATAGCGGAAGGCCGACTGGATCGTGACCGTCCGCATCCCTTCGTATTCGTTAAGGAACTCGTTTACTGTATCGGGGGACAGACCGCCCCGGAAAGGAAGGCATCCGACGCCGATGATCGGATAGGTCGGAATGCCGGTCTTTTCCTCAAAGTCGGCGAACTCGCACAGGGCAGCTTTGGCAGCAAGGACCGCCGTCACCAGCCCGCCGTTTAAGGCAGGGTCGGACCGGGCGATAAAGGCGCGAATGTAGGGCGGATCGCCACCGAATTTTTCCCTATGGAGTTTCACATAATCTTCTAACAGATCCCGGGCGCTGATCAGCAGTTCGGGGGTTTCAATCAGGGGAATGATTTGAAGTCGGTAGGACGGGCGGCTGTTACCGAACATTTGCCGCTCCAGTTCCGTCGCCCGTTCAAAACTTTCCTGTAGGTAGATCATCTTCTGGGCTTCGTCGCACATCGGCAATATGACCTCAAAGAGGGGAGGGATCACCAGTTTGAGATCGTTCGCCAATTCCTCCGCCGTCAAGATGCTCATATACGCACGAGCCAGACGGTAGCCCCGCTCCAGCCAGATGTTAGGAAGGCGAAAAGTCAGAAAGACGTCCCGACCGAGGCTGTGCTCAAGAAAGAAGTTGAAGTGCTCACTGAAGAGCCGGTCGACCACCGCCTCATCAACAAACTTGCCCTCCCAGTCCCACATATACTCTTCGCAACCTAATTCGGCATAACTCAAGTAACATTCGCTGACCTCATCGTAGGCACTGATGAACCCGTCGCTGTTCTGTTTCCAAAAAGGGGGGCAAGCGTTATCGGGATGCTGAGTCGCCATCGTAGCCGGAATCTTCCTTCCAGAAACGTAGTCCGACATCGTCTCCCTCCCAAGGCTCTTAGCCAAATATGGCACAAATCTTTTGGCGGCGCTAAATTCATCTCATTCGCAGCCGGTTTGTTTTTCATCTCATTCGCAGCCGGTTTGTTTTTCGGTTCGGTCGGTTGGTGAGCCGTTTCATTTTGCCAGAGGTGAAGAAGGAATGAAAAGAGGACCCGATGCAGTCGTCGCCTGTCCCCATTGTGGTGCTTTCGCCCGTCATCGGACCCTGATTTCTGGGAATACCTTCGGCGCCCGATTATGGACAGACGGGAAAATGATCGCTCCGATGCTTCCCGAACCCCCGCCCTTCGTTCAGTGTCATCATTGCCGTGCCTTCTACTGGCTCGCCGATGCCCCTTGCATCGGTCACATCTCCGTCGCCCCTTCTGAAACCGAGGGGGTGCCCGATGAGTGGCTTAAGGCTCCCGAAGTCGCCGAACCTTCGGAAGAGGGTTACTATGAAGCCCTAGCCGGCGCCTTCGTCGAGAGTCCCGAAGAGGAAAAATTCCTCCGCCTTCTCGCTCTGTGGAAGCATAACGATCCTATCAGGGACGTGACCGGACAAGACCGACCCCAACCCGTGCCCCTTTCCGAACGGGCCAGAGAAAATATGGAAAAGCTGACCGAACTCCTGGACGAGTCCCGCCCCGACGAGGGGGTCCTTAAGGCGGAGGTCTTCAGGGAACTGGGTCAGTTTGAAAAAGCCCGCCAAACCCTTCTGCGGATCGGAGCGCGAGACTATGAGTCTATCATCCATTTCCTCCTTAACCTGTGCGATGCTGGTGACGATCTGGTCCAAGAGATCGCTTAAAAACCCTTTTCCCTTTCCCTGAACCGCCGATCAAAGGAGTGCCATCGGTCTCCACGGATCTCACCATTCAGCTGTGAGACTCACGACGGAGCCGTCGGAAACGGAAGAACGCCACCGACCGTCGGACCAAGTCGGTTCCGTCGCTTCACCGATGAAGGTCTCCAGGCGGACCGTCGCCGTCTCAGGGACGAAGGGCGGAAGGACGGCGCGAGCCGTCACACCTTTTGGCAATCGGACCGCCAGGTGAAAGCGGGAGTCTCCCCTCTCCCAACGGACCGAGACGGGACCCCAAGGGGTCGGAAGGGCTCCTCTTGCCCACAGGAGGTCTACCGGCTCCGGCGCAACCAGGACGGAACGGAGCCCCGTTGACTGTCCGTCAGGACGGGCGCCTAAGATGTAAAGGGTCAAAAAATAGGCGGGGGCAGCGCTCCAAGCGTGGCAGTGGCTTCGGGTGCGGGGCGTCAGGGTTTCCCACGCCGTCGTCGCGCCGTAATCGACCATGGCACCCCATTCCTTCCGCACCAGATCGATCAGCGCGTCGATCCTCCCGTCCTTGGCATGACACTCCATGAGGAAGAAAAGGGCGAAGGGGCTGCCAAACCAGACGAATCCGTCAGGTCTGCCGTAAAGATACCTGCGGATGATCTCTCTGCGTTCCGGTGTCGCCGCATCGCACAGGTAGACCATCGCTTGGGTCTGAACGCTGAAGGTGCTGCTTTTTGTCCCATCCTCATGGATGCAATCAATGTAAGCCTGCCTCTCCCCGTTCCACAGATGCTGATTGATGGCGTCTCTCAACCGCTCCGCCCATCGGTCATACTGTTGACCGTCAGCCTCTTTCCCCAGCCGTCTGGCGAGAAGGGCTGCCCTTCGGAACGCTTCCACCAACAAGGCGTTCTGATGGGTGACCACACCCCTTCGGGGCGTATCCATAGGAGCCCAGTCCAGCATGTTCCAGGCTTCAATCTCTAGCAGACCGTCTCTGTTGATGAACCGTGAGACGATGTTGCTCATCTGGGTAGACAGAAACGGATAAACCTCCCTCACGAATCGGTCATCGCCAGTAACGGTGTGATACTCTTCACACGCCCAGACCCAGAGGAGGGACCAGGCGGTGAGAATATCCTGCCACCCGCTCGGCACCTGGCTCTCGACCAGAGGCGATCGGAAAAGAGATTCCCCTGCCAAAAGCCAGCACCGTCGCGCCAGTCGGTAATCGCCATAGGTGGCATAAGCGATCAGGGCTTCATTGCGGGCGTCCCCGACCCAAAAGGTCTGTTCATAAGCGGGACAGTCCACATAGGTGTCCTCGCTACAAAGTCTCAAGGTATAGCGGCACATCTTCCAAATGGCGTTCAGTTTCCAATCGTTGCAAAGGAATGATCCCTTTTCCTCGTAGGGGTAGGTGTTCAGGTAACATCGGAGCCTTCTGAAGCGGACCGGTCTCCTCTCCCCTTTCGGAAAGCGGATGACTACCGTAAGGTAGCGAAATCCCCTTCGGACGATGGAGGTGTACGATTGCCAACCTTCTTTCGCAACGATGCGCAGGACATTGTTCAGACCAAAGGTGTGCTGGATCTCAAAAGAGTTGTCCCGAGTCGGATGGATGGCTTCAAAACCGTAAAAGTCAACGATCGTTCCCTTGGGGGCTTCCAATTCAAAGTCAAGAAAGCCAACCAGTTCCCTTCCGAAGTCGATGAGAATCTCTGTATCGCCCTTAGGACTTGGGGCGATAGTGGCAAGTCCGCCTCCGGCGCTACAGAGCGCCTCTAATTCAGCCGGCACCCGAACCGTCGCGACCTCGTCGGCGAAGACGACAGCGGCGAAGGTGTGATCAGTGCCCGTGTGTT
This sequence comes from Candidatus Caldisaccharidevorator sinensis, assembly GCA_032161505.2. Lineage (GTDB taxonomy): Bacteria > Armatimonadota > Fervidibacteria > Fervidibacterales > Fervidibacteraceae > Caldisaccharidevorator > Caldisaccharidevorator sinensis. Next base: position 1,463,169 of record JAVKTG010000002.1, on the reverse strand, counting down.
CGCCAGCGACCGGTTTGATCAGTTCTGACTGAGAGCGGGAAGCCACCTCTTGAGGGGTGCGAGCCGTCCACAATTCTTGAAAGAGGGGGTCGTCTCGGGACGGGAACGGACCGGCGAGACACCAGGGCGTCGGAGAAGGGATGGGACTGCGGAATGTGACGGGGGGCATTCGTCCCGATTCCGCCGGCTTCCAGACAGTCGTAAACCACCAGTCGTGGTAGTGACCCGTCAGATCAAAAACGATGAGGTTGGTCCCTCTTTGCAAATCCAAAATTGCCGTATGCCCCGAGACGGAAGCGTCCCGTCCGTTGACACGCACCCGGCGGGCACCGAGTCCGACACCGTTAACACCGGTCACCTGAAGGCGAGCGGGAGACGGCGTCTCCCCGACGATGACAGCAAGACCGACGAATCCCCTCGGGTTCGCCGTCCGATCGCCGGGAATCAGATACGGTTTGGTATCCACAGAGAGGCGAACGGGCGGCGGCTGGACGACACGATAACGGACGATCCGAGCCGGATAGACCGGCTCGATCGTCAGGAAGGGAATCGTCCGGGGAACCAGGCGCCGCCACGGCGACAGGGGAGGGGCACCCAGTTCACCAGCCCGTGACCATCCGGAGTCGTCGTAGGCTGGTTCCGTCCAGTTCATTCCTTTCTCCTGGGTCGCATCGTAATGCTCGACGAAACCCTGTTGACAAGAGATGCGCTGGGTCCGGCGGTCGTAGGCGGGATCCGGCGATACTTTCCAAGTGCGGTCTGTTCCGATGACGGACTCGGCTCCCGACCGGCGCTTCAGGGTCAGTTCCGCCAACAGACCTCCCCGACCCAACGGATACTGAAAGTTGGCTTCCCCTGGCTGAATGACGAGAACGGCGATGGCATTAACCTCCCTGGACCGTATTTCCGGACTGATGTCATAGGTGTCAAAGGACCAGGAGTGAGTCCAAGAGCGGGTCGGTCCGTTGCCGATCCGTTTTCCGTTGACGAAGAGGACGTAGCGAGCGTCGGCGGTGATCCGAAGGGTCGCCGCCTCTACGTCGGAAGGCGCACGAAAAGTCTTACGGACGCGGAGATAAAAGTTGCGGACGATTCCATTTCCGTCGCCGCCCAGCCTCTTCTCCTCTTCCGGTCGCAGCCAGATCCACTTACCAGACCAGTTCGCCATCTCTCCAACCCCTTCCTCCCTTGCCATCACTCCCCTAAGGATGATTCCAAAAGAAGAGAGGATCAAGGCCGTTACGGTAGAGACCAGCCGAAACTTTCTCCCATTTCCCTGCCGCCGGTCGCTTTCTTTACGGATTGTAACCGTTATCGGATCGTTTTTCATCCCTTTGACATCTCTCCTTACGCCCGTTTGCCCCCTGGTCTGTCAGAATTTTGGGGAAAAGAGGAGCGGCTGGACCTTAGGGAACAGCCAGCGGGAAGGAGCAAGACCGATGGCGGTTGGCTGTGCCTCCCTTTTGTTTGCTCATCATCATCTGGACACTTGTCTGATGGCTCTGACCGATGTGGGGCTCCAAGGGATAGACCTTTGGTCGATTCCTAACTGGGCGGAACATATCCGGCTCGGTCAGGACGATCCTGACGAAATCAAGGAGAAGGTCCAGCAGTTTGGTTTAAAGATCCAGGCGTTGTCCGTTTACACCAGCGACCCGGAACGGCTCGCTCTGGCAGTGGGAGTGGCAGGTCATTTAGGTGCGCCGATGGTCGTCAATAGCGCTGTCGGAAGAGACTGGGACGAACTGAAGGAGTTTCTCAGCCCGGCTTTGAAGGCTTGCGAGGCGACGGGGGTGCGGGTGGCGATAGAGAATCATACCGACACGATCGTTGACAGCGGTCCTCGGATGGAGGAGCTCATCCGGCGGTTTCCTGCAAGCCTCATCGGCATTGCCTTTGCCCCGCCCCATAGCCTGGTCGTCGGCGAGCCTGCCCATACGATTGTCCGACGCCTCGCCGATCGGATCCTGCTCCTTTACCTTTGGGACGCCTCCTACAGGAATGGGGGTCTCGCCTGGTGGAGGGAGAATTGGCATCGGTATCCGGAAGAACAGTTCCCCGGTCAAGGTCAGGCGGATTTTGTGGCTTTGGGTGATGCGGTGCACCGTTGCGGTTTTTCCGGCGAACTGGTCTTTTGCGCCCACGGAACGGAGCCTTGGGATGCCCAGAAAATCAAAGAACACCTGCACCAGTCCCTCACTTATCTGAGACAGATTCGCTTCCCGATCGCTTGAAAGGACGGAAGGAAGGGAAGATGACAGAGGGCGGGTCGCTCCTCAACGAGCCGGTCGCCGTCGGTCCCTACACGATGGACGGAACGGAACTTTTGATCATCGCTGGACCGTGTGTCATTGAGAGCTATCAGTTATGTGAAGAAGTAGCCGGTCGGCTCAAGGAAATAACCGATCGCCTGCAGTTACCTTTCATTTTCAAAGCCTCTTTTGACAAGGCTAACAGGACATCCCATCAAACCTTTCGGGGTCCTGGAATGGAGAGGGGGCTACAGGTGTTAGAGACGATCCGCTCGTCTCTTCTGGTGCCGGTGACAACCGATGTGCACGAGGTCTGGCAAGTAGCGCCCGTTGCGGAGGTCGTTGACCTGGTGCAGATTCCTGCCTTCCTCTGTCGGCAGACGGACCTACTGATGGAAGCCGGGCGGCGGGCGAGGGCTGTCAACATCAAAAAGGGGCAGTTTGCCGACGCTAACACGCTCCTTCTGTCCGCTCAGAAAGTTTTAGCCGGCGGCTGCCGGAACATTCTCCTGACGGAGAGGGGGACTTTCTTCGGTTACGGCGATTTAGTGGTAGATATGAGAAATCTGGTGTGGATCAGAAAAGGGGGAGTGCCCGTCATCTTTGACGGGACCCATTCGGTCCAGCGACCGGGCGGTCAAGGGAAGGCTTCGGGCGGTTTGAGGGATTTGGCTCCCTTCTTAGTCCGTGCCGCTGTCGCCGTCGGTGTCGACGGCATCTTCATGGAAGTTCATCCCGATCCCGATACGGCTCTCTCCGACGGTCCGAATATGATCCCTCTCTCCTGGGTTGCGCCGCTGCTGGAAACCGTCAAAGAGATTCACCGAGTCGTCCGTCAGAAAGAGAAAGCCTAACGGTCGGAAGACCCACCCATCTGCTTCATACAAGCCATAAGGGCTTGACCTGCCTCTTGCGCCGTAACGGAAGGCTCCCCTTCATGGAGGAGCGCCCTGGCGAGATCGTCGGCACCGACCCAAGTCGTCGCCAGATGACCAAGAACTTTTTCACGAGGAAACTTTCGTGCATAGCGCAGGAACGCGACAGCAGCTTCGGTATCTTTCCAACTGGCGGGAAGGACCCTGAATCCTTTTGATACAAAAAACGGGACGGAAGGATAGGTCTCTCTCAAACCGTAATGCCAGTCGCAGATGATGATCTCTTTGGGAATTTTATCTACCGCCGGTGCGGTTCCGTTGCGGCTGGACTCCCACTCCCCATAGCCCATTTCTTTGTCGTCCAGCAAACGATCGCCCCACATCAAGACCGTTTTTTTCCTTTCCACAGCCAGATGCTGATAAAGGTCATGGACGGCTTTCGCAAACAGTTCCGCCGGGTCCTTCCCCCTGCATCGGGGGCACTGATCGGACGCGATCAGGAAAACCTCGTCCATTCCGATATGAAAGGCATCGGCTTCAAAGGCGTCGCATATCTCGTCAATCAGAGAGAAGACGATTTTGTTCCCATCGGGATGCAGGGGGCACCAACTTCGGCAGTAGATCCCCGGATTGTTCTTCGGAATCTCAGGCGTTTCGTCCAGTTGCGGATATTTCATTAAAAGAGGGAAGGTCGTCTCGCCCCAAGATTGATGGCCCAAGCAGTTAAATTGGGGGATCAGTCGGATAGAGAGGGACCGACAAAGTTTTGCCAGGTCCTTCGCCTGCGGCTCCGTCACTGCCGGTTCCATCACCAGCTCCGGATGCGACCGGAAGGCAAAACGATAATTGACCTCAAGGATGATCGTGTTGACACCCATCGGTTTCATCACTTCCTTTATTGCCCTATGGACCAACCCCATATTCTCCGGGTTAGTCACAAAAAGGTGAACGGCTCTCCACTCTTTCAGTGTCGGAGCCGCTCCCGCTGGGTCGGTCGCTTCCTTTGTCTCGGGACCGGCGACGAAGCTCGCTGCCGCTACCACACCGACCGCCACACCGATCACCCCCAAAAGACCCTTCATCCGTTGGGTTCCCCTTGATCCGATTTACTCAAGACCGAACTCTTTCCTCAAATGGTGGATCCTATTATGAAACAGTTCGTGAACGCCCTCTCCCATTTCCTCTCGTTCGTGCCGTTGGTAGGCTTCCACAAGGCGATCGGCGTCCTCTTTGAGGAGGACGCTCTCTGCCATCGCAAAAAGGACATGGTCCTCCTTGAAGATGTGATTCCGAAGAAGTTGAATGTACTGGCGGGCAGCGTCTATCAACGACTGACGGTTCTCTAAACGACCCAGATCCTTTGACGCTTCCGCCATCTGCTGCCGGAGAGCCCTCCCCTCTTCGTGCTCCGTTAGCATCACACCGATGGGACCGCCCTCTCTGGGTATTCCCCTCGCCTCTAAAGCCGGAAAAAGGATCCCCTCCTCCTTGCCGTGATGACACTGATCGGCGAACACCTGAAGGAACTCCAGTACCGATTCGACCGATTTCTCTTCCACTCTCTCGCCTTTCTCCAACCGATCGCAGATGACCTGCAGGACCTCCAGTCCCTTCTCAATGACCCGGTGCTCGCGCTTCAAAATCTCTACCGCCTCCATCCTCCATCGCTCCTCCTTTTGATGTCTCCGAGCCCTACGCACCTGCTCCTGGCATTCGTCCATTTTTTATCAGTGAAACATGTGAAGAAAAGAAATAAGGTTAGTTACGCATTCGGTTTGTTTTGTCACTAAATCCTAATTCGCGTTCGCCTTCTCTCCTTCTGATCCTCCATCAGCGTTTCCGGGGAACAAAGTATCCCCCTTGCGATACGGACTCTGAAGACTTAGCATGTCCACCGAAACTTTTTTGGACCACCCCTTCTTCGTTACAACGATAACACAAGATGGCGGCAGCGACGGTTTCTGTTGAATCGCCATGCCGTTCTCCTTTCTATCCCCTGGCTCGAGAGAAAGAATAGGGGGGCGGGACCTGACGCGGTGCTCCCCCTACGCTGTGAGGTGTCATCGGAAGCTCGCGACGGCGAGAGAAAAATCATAAAGGAGATGAGCCCGGCAAATCATCGCTGATACAAACTACAGAAGGACGTAAGTTTATTGCGTCTGACACTACTGGAGTTACGACGAACGACCTGGAACGTGTCCTCCCAGAATGGGACGAGCGGACCCTTTACAAAGTAGCGCAAATAGGCGCCAAGGTTTTGTCTATGGCATCGCCTGAAGTTAAACGCCTGGTTGATCGCCTAGCCTATCGCATCGTGCGTCCCATAAGGACCGTAGATGACATAGAAAAGCTAAGAAAGATCTTGGCAAGCATCGGGAAAGAGATCGGACCGCCTAGGGAAATCCGTCTCTACCAGGATAAGGAACGGGAACGACAGGCGAAGGAAGCGGGAAAGCCAACAACGGTGCGCTATATAGGAAAGGCACAACTCTTGCGTATCTATCCGAGGGTAGTCCGTGCTGCTTACGCTGAGCCGGATATTCAACGAAGGCGCGACCCAACAACAGGCAAGCCAAAGGTCGTAGCGATCGTCCTTGTAACCGCCGCGACGATTTTCGGCTTATACACATCTTTCGATGTCTGCAGCTTTGATCGTCCGATCGTCCGGCACGCGATGAAGAAAGGACTGAACGCCTATCACGTCGCTATTGGCACTGCATGGACTGGCGCCATCGTGCGGTTGCTGAAGACCGTCTGGGGCATCGGGTTACCGGTCTTAAGCGAGCAAGCAATACGGGACGATGAAGCCTACCAATTGCCCTTGCTCGGATTTAACACTTGCTGACAGAAGTCGGTCGGGATTATGGCAGTTTGGTGGCGTTTCCGAGAAAGCGTTGGCACATGCCCAATCTCCAGCGCATAACGAACTTAACTTCCCACCAGTTATCGGTGGTTGCTTCGTTCCTTGAGAAGCAGCCCAAACGGCACTACCGCCTCTTCAACGGGAAGAACTGGCGGGAACGCAAGACGAGCCAGCAGTAAAGGAAGCAACCGATGCGCCTGATCCCTCTGTTGGCGATTGATCCGGGCAAGCGAACGGGAATCTTTAGCGGGAAGGCATCGGTCAGAGAGGATCTCTCTGACCCCTTCCCGCCGGACTTCTCCAACATCCTAGCCCCAACTGTTCCACTTGCCGATACAGCAAATGCAGCAACGAGGTATAACGGGTGTGAGATAGAGAAGTTAGACGGCGACCTGGCTTCTTAAGGGCATCACTTTTCCGTTGATCCAAACAAGGGGAAAGCCATCGCCCTGCAATTTTTCTCCGTCGGCGACGGCGACGAACGGCTTCATTACGTGATCCCCAGTTGCGTCGTAGTGAGTCCTTTCCGTCATATAGTGAATCGCCAGAGCCCTTCGGGGTTTTCCGCTCCGGTTGCTGTGGGAACCGTGCCAGGTGAGGGGATGATGGAAGTGGACCCAACCTTTCGGGACCGGACAGCGGACCACTTGGACTTTCCTTCCCAGGAATTCATCGGGCATGTCACCAAAGTCCTTAAGGGTATGAAGGAAGTCGATCTGAACGCCCCATAAGTGAGAGCCGGGGACCATGCTCATGCAACCGTTACTCTCATCCACATCGTCCAGAGCTACCCAGGCAGTGATCTGACTGTCTTTCGGCTGGAGAATGGGCCAGTAAGGAGAGTCCTGATGCCACATATTGACCCCGCCCTTCTCCGCCGGTTTGTACTGAATCTGGTCGTGCCAGACCCTCAACTCCTCAGCGCCGGATAGGCGGGCTGCTGCTTCAACGATGGTCGGATGGAAAATCAGGCGACGGAACGGCTCGCTGGCTTGCCAGATGTTGACAATCTGCCAAACGGGCGCATCGTCCCGACCGCTCAGATTCCTCAATAAAACCGGCTGGGCTCGGTCCGTGCGTCCCTGATCCCGTATGACTCGGTCCAGTTCGCCCCTCAGTTCCTCTACTTCCTCATCGGTCAGAACGTGACCGCCGAGGACGAATCCCTGGTCTCTATACTGAACGATCTTGTCTTCCGTCAGCATTGCTTCCCCTCCCCAAAAGTCCTTTACGGGGAATATTATGGCAAAGGGATAAAAGTTGATGGACCCTCAGCGCCCTGCGGCACGACCTCAATCCTGTGCCCCCGTTTGCAGCGCTGTTGATCACGCCATCGGCACCTTGATCGTCTCCACTCTCTCGTTACCGGCTCCGTCTCGGACCCGCACCTGAATCTCCTTAGCACCAGCGGGAACACGAGAGAGGTCCAGAACGAGAACTTCATAAGGTCCGTCAAAGATACCGTCCTGGCAATAGGCTGCGTACCATTCCCCTTCTCCGAACCGGTATTCGGCACTGGCGATCTGCCAACCGTCGGTCGCGGGCACCAAAAGTTTGGTCCCGTCTCTCTTGACTTGATCGGAGAAGATGCCGGGCGGGGAGTTGTCTACAATGATCGGATAGAGCACATCTTGAGCCGATTGGGGATCATCGGGATTAGCTCTCCCGTCGCTGGCGACGACCCGGAGCCAGTAGCGACCGTCCGAGACTTTGGAAGTGTCCCACTGAAGGCTGGTCTGTGTCGTTGAACTACTGGCTTCCGGATTGGGTGGGGCTTCCTGCCCCTGTTCCTTTCCCTGACCCGTTCCCTTCCTCTCTTCAGCGGGCTTCGGCGGTTCCTTTTTCTCTTCTGACGGAGGCTTTACCGCAAGCGCCTTCCATTCCTTCCCGTCAGCCGAGTGGGAGACTTCGTAGACGAGGCTATCCTTGTCGGGATCCTCACCCCTCCAACGAACGGTGACGATACCGGAAACGAATCGTCCCGGAGGCGGCTCCTGCAGGGTCACCTTCGGTGCCTGATTCTTGGGCTGATAGACCAGCTCCACACGAGAGATCTTGGGCGCCTCACCACCGCTTGCCGACCGAAGGAGGAACCGCAACTGAAGATAACGGGCCGGTGGGCTGGCGATGGGAAGACCGGGACTAACGGCGCCCGGAGTCCAGGGGGACCAGGTCTTGTCCGGGTAAGCCGTGTTCCCGGACCGGCTTTGGACGACGACTTGCCCATCGGACGGTCCCGAAATCTGAAACTTTAACACCCCCCAACGGGAAACCTGCTGGGCGTCCAGGACGGGGCTGATGTAGGTTCCCTTTTCGTTCCTCGTTAACTGTCGCACTTCCCCGGTCCCCGACGGAATGGTCCAGATGGTTCCTTCCCGGTAACCGAGCGCCAGAAGATGCGATTCCTCACTGTCGTAAAGCCAGGTGACGGTTCCGTCTCCCGTCAATCGGTAAATTTTCCCGGGCGACCCAGTCGCCAAAAGGACGCCGTCTTCAAGACCGACCATCGCCATAATGTGCCGCTCCGGACTGAACCGGCGCAATTCCTTCCATTTCCCTTCGGGCTCTCGGAGATAGACAACGGCAGCGCCACTGGTGCCGATGTAAAGTCGCCCCTTCTGATCAATCGCCAAAGACTGGACGGGATTTTGAGGGCACTCAAAGATCGGTTCCACTGTCCCGTCCGTCTTTACGGCATAAACCTTCCCACGGGGATTGGTGCCGATGGCGACGGTCCCATCGGGACCGGTAGCGGTGGCAATGAGATGACGTTCCGGGAACTGGATGAGGACCTCCGGCTTTACCGGACGGGTCTGTGGCTGAGAAGGGATGCTGTAGAGACTGCCGGAAGGTCCCGTAGCCAAAAGGATCCGATCCCCCCTCCAAGGTGAAAGAGACCAAACGGTATCGGGAACGGTCGCCACTTTCTCAGGGCTGCCTCCGGGAGGAATTCGGTAGACCGATCCGTTGGGCCCACAGGCGAACCAGAGGGAGCCGTCACAAGCCACGGTCAGGGCGGTGACGACCTTCTCTTCCGTCACCTCCGCGAGGATCTTTCTACTCCCGTCCGAGCCGATGAGAAGGACACGAGCCGGACTGAGGGTTCCGACGAGAACCCCCCGATCGGTCGGAAGCAGGCAGAAGGCGCCGATCGTCTCCTGAGGGTCGTAAACGACCCGGCTCTGATATCCCAAAGACACCGTTCCGTCCGTGCTGACGGTCGTGCCGTCCAATTTCCCTTTCAGAAAGTCCTCACCTTTGATCAGCGACCATACCTTTGGGGTGCGGGCGATCGGCTGACTTTTGGGAGCAGGGGATGGGCGAGAAGGAGGCTGCGGCGTCACCTGAGGCGGCTCCTCTTTCTTTTCCTGCTCCGGACCGCCTGGCTCCAGGCTCTCCACTTCCTCCCATCCGGGCGGCTGCAGAGGCTCTTCCTGACCACCTTCCTGTAGTTCCCTTCGGTCGCTACCGCCGGGGAGGGTGAGGTTGACGAGGTTCGGGCTTGCAAAGAAGGCGGTCCAGTAGGCGCGTCTCCACTGGATTTCCCAAAAGGCTCTCTCCACCGGATCCCTGGTTTGGGAAAGGACGGTCATCAGACGGTCAGCCAACGCCGCCAACCGGGTGAACTCGGTGTCGGAATCAGGGGGTGGGGGAGAAGCCCCAGGTCCTTCGGGTCCTTCCGGTCCCATCGGAGGGGGCGGTCCCGCTGCTGTCGGTGGTCGGGCGGGTGCCTCTTTTTCCCTCTCTTCCGTTTCTACTGTCAAAAAGATGGACGCCATTCCTGTCAGAAGGTAATCAAAAGGAAACCTCTTCTCCCAGTAGTCCCGGATCGGCACTAAGTCGCTGGACCCCATCCCCATCAGGACTTCCACGAGGGTGGCCGGCAGTCCCTCCCATCGCAAACCGGCAACCTCTACGCCCGATGTCAAGGGGCTGGTCGCCGCCACCACCTCGTTATTCGCGTAGACATCCTGAAGCTGGTCAAACAGTTCCTTAAGCGATCGGGGTCGGGGTCTGCGGTAGCCCGATTGCTGACGGACGGCTTCCCCCATCATCCCTCCAGCAACCAAAAAGCGGATCCTCCCCGGTCGCGCCCGAGACGGAACTTCCAGGTCCACTGTCAGGGTCTTCTCTAAACCTTCCCAACCTTTCAGCCGAAAAGTGACCGGTACCCTCTCTCCCGGTTTGACGCGGGATTTTCTGGCGGTAACGCTGTCAATCCAAGCGGAAATCTTCTTGGGTGCGTATTGGAGAGAGGCTTCTATCCTCTTCAACTTCACCTCTCCGAACCGGTTGCTCCTAATGGCTTCCAAGACATCTGCCAGTTCCGAGACGGGAGATGTTCGGCTCCCGCCGCCGATAATGATGAGAATTCCGGAGAGCCCCCCGCCCTCGTTAAGATACCAATTTTTTCGGACAATAGTCGGTAAACCGTCCGCTTCCACCTTCAATTCCATGTAGGTGGATCCTTCTTCAAAAGGGCTAATGTTAACGGCGAGGGCTCCCCCCAGCCCCACATAAGCACCCAAAGTGACCAGTTCCTTATGAGTGACTAATTCCAGCCGGTAGCGCCTCCGCAAATTTCTGCTGGCGTCGGCAAGGGAAATGATCATAGGAACCTTCGGGGAAGTCGGACCCAGTTCGCCGGCAACAGCGAAGGCGCGGTCCTGAGTCAGCCGACCCCTCTCTTTAAGTGCCACCCCAATTTTGGACGAGAACATGTAGGTCGGCAAAATGTCCATTATGTAGGCGCTGGTCAGGGGCACGTCGACCTTACCCAGTTGCATCATCGGGTGACCGAAAGCCCATATCTTGTCTTTCTCCACCCAGGTGACGGTGCCGATGCCGACTGCATCTATATCGCCGCCGATCAGCCGGACACCGACGGCACTGCCTGGTTGGAGGGGAGCGTCCTTAACGGGGACAGAGGACGGGCTGCCAAAGGCGTCCAGGACCATCACATTGTAAGGCTCCAATAACTTCTGGAGGAGCCTTCGGGCAGACCGAGGCGCTCCCGAAACGAACAGAGGAGTGGCGATCGGGTGGATCAAGCCTTCCCCAGGCTGGAGCCGGCTCTTGACGGCAGGAACTTCCGTCAGGCGAGTGGCAACCCGAAAACGCCGAAATGCCCTGCCCCCAAGGACAAGGGTGCCGCCCTTAGGCTTGACGGTGCCGACCGCCAACCGTGGGGGCGGGAATTTTTCCGGCTCCGTGCACGCCATCATCGCTGTGATCGGTGTGACGCCGCAGAACGGTTCTCTTGGAAACAACTCCAGAGCCCAAGCGATAGCACCGATCAACTTCCCGTTGACGAAGATCGGACTGCCGCTCATCCCGGCAACCACTCCCGACTGCCGGCGAACCACTGTCCCACCCTCCACCCGGATGACAATCAAGTCCATATCAAAATCGGCTCGCTCCAGTACCCCCAAAACAGTGATCGGGAACTTTTCTATTTGCGTTCCTTTAAAGACCGAAAGACCATATCCTTTCATTCCGGGTCGCAACTGGCTGGGGGGCAGAATGTCGTTCGGTCCCAGCCCGTAACCGACCGAAAAGAAACCCAAAAGCACTGCAACAGCAATGGGGCGCCGCACCATCTCTTCCTCCTTCGCCCGTGACAGAACAACCCGTTGCCGGAAGGCTCGCCCTTTTTCTGACCGAGCGATCCCTCTCAAAGCCCGACGACTCTTCCGAAATTATGCCATCGGTCCGACACCTCCATTAGGAACCTGAGAACCGTCAATGGGTAAAATATGAGGCAAGCGCAAACACCTTCCTTTTAAGGTCGCAACCTTAAATTTTTGTTTTACCCCCCAAAAGAAGGGGGAGGGGAGGAGATGTCGGAAGGGACATGGGTTTTCCTTTGCGGTGTCGTCACGGGTCTTGCTGTCGGTCTCGTCCTATGGTTTTTCTTCCGCCGGACCCTCCAACTGGATCGGCTTCAGGACCAGTTGGCGGAACTGGAAAAGAGATGGGGAGAAGGGCAGAGCCGACTCGCCACTCAAGAGCAAACCAAGGAGTTGGAACGATCCCTTCAGGAGACTCGCGCATTATTGTACGGACTGGAGAAGATGGTGGAAAATGTTCAGACCTTCGCCCAGAATACCCTTCATTCCGAAGTCACCAAGCGGATCAGCGAGGCCGTCCAATGCCTCTCCCGAGTTGAGGGAGCCGTGTCCCCTCTGAAAGCGGACTTCACCAACATCCAACTCAGCGTCAAGACATTGGAGGACATCACAAGGAAGATGGATCAAGACATTTCACGCCTCGTCGGTAGGAGGGGACCGACGGGAGAAAGGATAGTGGAGGAAACCCTTAAGGACCTGCCGACGACGATGGTGCGCCGCAATGTGCCGATGGGGTCAGGGGAAGTTGAGTTCGCTCTCGTCCTCTCAGGCGACAAGTTGGTCCCTATTGACAGCAGGGCTTTTGAAGATGGCGATCCGTACCGGCTGTCCGAATTGAACCAGGACTCTTTACAGGAAGGTCAGGGAACGGAAGGTAAAACACAGAAAGCGCTAAAAGACTCATTGCAAAACCTAAAGGAGAGGGTCAGGCGGAAAGCGAGAGAGATTCACGACAGATATCTGACCGATCCGAGATCGGTGGGGCTGGCGATCTTAGCGGTACCCGACTCAGTTTACTCTTTTGTCAAGTTCAGTCCCGATCCAACGATTGGGCACAAAGTCGTCATCGTCCCTTACAGCCTTCTTTTACCTCAATTGCTCAGCCTCTACCTTCTGGCGGAGCGGGTCGGACTGGCGGAGGCGGTCAGCGATGTAAAGGGGGCTGTTTCCGACGCCTTTTCTCATCTGGTTAGGGGCATTGAGGCGTTAGAGAATATGCAGAGACAGATAACGGCGGTTGCCAACGCCCGGCAAAAGGCTCTGGATTGCCTTTGGGAGGTCAAGAGGGCGCTGGGTAGAACGGGTCACGCGCCTGCCAAACCCTTAAAGGGCGATGCGCCTGAGGCGGCGGACGAAACCGGTTGGCAATGAAAGAGGGATCGCCTTCAGGAAGACGACTCCGATGGGCGCAGTAGGGTCTCCGCTAGGGACACTCCCAGCCCCGTGCCGGTCGGCACCTTTGCGACATCGCCCGTGATCGTCAAACCTTGATAGATGGCGGAAGGCTTCAGAAACTGAGGACCGTTCAGGGCGCAGGGAAAGGGGATGTCGTAAGAGCTATAGAGGAGAAGGTGAGCGGCCAGGGAAAGAGGCGGATCGGTAAGACCGCTTCCGAGGAACATCAGACCCAGATCCAAAAGAACTTCCAGGCAGCGCCGCGCCGGCAGAAGCCCACCCATCCGACCGATCTTCATCGCCACACCGTCCAGACAGCCCAGCCGCCAGACCTCCAGAAGGTCCCGAACCGAAACGATCCCCTCGTCCATCACGATCGGAAGGCCACCGCGGCGCCGCAGCTCCTGATAGCCGGATAGGCAATTGGCTGGAAGGGGTTGTTCGAGAACATCCACCCCTTCATCGGCCAACCAGCGCACCGCGGTCAGTGCCGAAGGCACGTCATAACCGCCGTTAGCGTCCGCCCAGAGAAAGCCGTCAGGAGCCAATCGTCGGACGATCCGCGCCAGTTCCCTATCTTTTCTGGGGTCAGGTCCGACCTTAATATTGAAGTTGCGATAACCGCGCCGTTTCCCCTCCTCTACAACTTCCTCCGCCTCGTCCGGTCTGGTCACATTGACGGTCCAACTCAAGACGATTTGATCCTTCCCCTTTCTACCCCAAAGATGAGGAAGGGGAATGTTAAGGATTTTGCTGATGAGATCGTGAAAGGCGAGGTCCAGCCCACTCTTGGCTATCGGCTGCCCTCTGGTGAAGGAAGGGGCAATTCTCTGGTCCATCACCCTATGGAGTGCGTCCAGTTCCCAAAGGTTCATCCCGATGAGGGCAGGTGAGAGATGGTTCTGGATCGTCGTGACGACCGATTCGGCCGTCTCGTAAGACCAGAGAGGTGTCGGCACCGCCTCCCCCCAACCGACGAAGCCGTCTTCCGTGGTCAGTTTCACAAGAACCGATGACCGGACCCGCTCGCCAGATTTGGGATCAACGGGAAAGAACCGAAATGTCCCGACAACCGAATGGTGGACAGGAAAGCATTCAACGGATGCGATCCGCACCCCATCACCCTCCGTTGATCAGACGATGCCGTCTCTCCAATCAATCAAAACGATCCCTGTCTTCCCCCGATTTTGGTTGAGAAAGGTGTAAACGTCAGGCAACTGGGTCCATGGGAATCGGTGGGTGATCATTTTGTCGACCATGATTTCGCCCCTACCGATCAAGTCAAAGTAAAGTTCCAAATTCCTTTGCCGCGTCCAAGGATCGTCAGGGTTCTCGTTGGGGGGATGGGAGGAGGTGTGGGCACCGATGATGGAGAGGCTGTTCCAGTTGCACCAGTCATGGAAGTCAAACTCGACCCGTTGGCGGGGACTGCTGAGGAGGATCAGACGACCCTGTCGCCGGACGACCTGAACCGCTTCAAGGAGCGCGCGGGCATGACCGCTGGCTTCAAAGACCACATCCGCCAGACGCCCCTTGGTCCAGCCTTTGACTTGCTCAGCGAAGTCGGCTTGGGTCGGATCCAGGGCGACATCAACCGCACCCGATTGCACTGCATAGGCTCTCCGCTCGGACAAGATGTCCACACCGATCACTGGTCGCCCACCGGCCATCCGGCAGAAGTGACAGGCGAAAAGCCCGATCGGTCCCAAGCCAAAGACGATGACCTTCTCACCCAATTGAACCTTCGCCCGGCGCACACCGTTGAGGGAAATCACTGCGAGAGCGAAAACAGCCGCCGCCTCGTCAGACACTCCCTCGGGCACCCTCGCCCACTCTTCATCCCACCGATAAAGATGAAATAGGGAGTGATACTTCCATCCGACGATCCGATCACCGACGGCAACATTCTCAACCCCTTCCCCCACCTCCACGACTTCACCCAGATGGCTATAACCGAGGCGAATCGGGTAGCGCGCCAGTCGCGCCCACACACTATCGGGAGGGAAATCGCCCCAGTAGAGGGTCATTTCGGTTCCGGTGCTGATAGCAGAGTAAATCCCCCGCACCAGAAAGGTGCCTTTCTCAACGACCGGATTGGGCTCGTCTGAAAAAATCGCCTGCCCCGGACTGGTGCAGATGAGAGTCGGATTCCCCATCCTTTCTCACCGACTCAAGTTTGGAGCAGCTATCGTTCATTCTTTTAAAGCGATTAAAATAGGGTGAGGGTGGCGAGCATATGGAGGGCAGCATTCTTCGTTTGAGTGTCCTGAGCAGTTTGACGATCGTTCTCTGTGCCGTTGGGTCAGAAGACGGCGAACTGATCCGCCTGACCGACCATCCGGCTCCCGACTACAGTCCTGCCTTCCGTCCGGACGGTCGGTTCCTCGCTTTTGTCTCCGAGAGAGAGGGCGGAAGACAGATCTGGCTGGTCGACGTGACAGGGAAGTCTTGCCGAAGACTGACCAAACAGGGAAACAACTGGAGTCCTTCTTTTTCCCCTGACGGTCGGACGCTCGCCTTCATCTCCGATCGGGCGGGGGCAGCCAATGTATGGACTCTGGACCTTACAACGGGGCGGGAGACCCGTCTGACCGCTTACCACGAGGAATCGCCCGTATGGTCCCCCGACGGCAGCCAGATCGCCTTTCTATCTCGCCGGACGGGCGAGCCTTCCCTGTGGGTGATGAACCCCGACGGGAGCCAGCAGACCCTGGCCCTTCGCCTCCCCGGTCGGGAGATCCGCAGACCATCTTGGACCCCGGACGGGAAGGGACTCCTTTTCTGGAGTAACCTCGCCGGCGAGCCTTCCCTATGGACCTGTCCCCTGACCGGTCGGGGCGTCGTTCAAATCCCCGATGCTGTCGGACCGATAGACAGTCCGACCGTCTCATCAACCGGATGGATCGCCTTCCTTTCAGCTTGGACCGGACAGTGGGAGGTTTGGGCCCTTCCCCTCACCGACGGCGGACGACCCGTTCAAGTCACCCAGATCAGGCGAAACCTCCGCGACCCCGCCTGGTCGCCCGACGGCAAAAGAATCGCCTTCGCTTCAGACATGTCCGGCAACTGGGACCTTTGGATGATCTCTTCTCCGATGGTAACGACCGAGAGGGTCAAAAAGCGCTCCTGATCAGGACGTTTTTCAATGTCCCGATAACTCCTTTGCTCTTTGATAGGCCGACCAGACCGCTTCTATCACCGCACCCCGTAAGCCCCTCCCCTCCAGGACGGCGAGGGCAGCAATCGTCGTTCCCCCAGGGGAGGCGACCTGGTCCTTCAGGACGCCGGGGTGCGCCTTCGTCTCCCGGACCATTTTGGCAGCACCCAAAACGGTCTGAACGGCAAGTGTCAAGGCGATGTCGCGACTGAGACCCACCCGCACGCCGCCATCGGCAAGGGCTTCAATGAAAAGAAAGACATATGCAGGACCGCTCCCCGACAGAGCCGTGACCGCGTCCAGATACTTCTCGTCCAATTCCACGACGCTACCGGCCGAAGAGAAGATGGCTCGAGCGACCTCCCTCTGATTCTCTTTAACAAAAGCGTTAAAGGACAGAGCCGATGCCCCCTCCAGAACCTGCGCCGGCGTGTTGGGCATCACCCGGACAATTGGTGTGTTTTCTGGCAAGAGAGTCTCTAATCGGGAAAGGCTAATCCCCGCAGCGATGCTGATGATCAAATGGCGATCGGAATCGATCAGCGGAGCCAATTCCTTGACGACTTCATCTATCACCTGAGGCTTGACCGCCAGGAGAACGATATCGCTTCTCTGCACCGCCGACCGGTTGTCCCCGCTGACGTGACAGCCCATTTTTCTCGGTTCCTCTAACCGTCGGGGGTCAATATCGCAGGCGATGATCTGGTCGGGCCTGGTCGCCCCGGAAGTGACCAGTCCGCGAAGGAGAGCCGACCCCATGGCCCCGCAACCGATCACCGCTAACGTGCGACCCTTCAATACATCGGACATCTCCCCAGCCTCCCCGCCCTATTGTTTCACGTCCAGGACCGGTAGCGACTCCGTCATAATGCTTTCAGGTGCTCTAACCGATGACGGATCTCATTCTGCAGGCTTCTGATGTCTTTGTTCGCGACGTCGCTCCCATCTTGATGATCATCGGATCAGGTCTTCTTCTCGGTCGGTTCTTTCACCTTGACATCCCAACCCTTTCGCGGGTCAACATCTATCTCCTCGTTCCGGCCCTGGTTTTCTCCCGGCTGGTGAATGTCCGTCTCTCCGGTAAGGAGGCGCTCTGGATCATCGTCGCTGTCGTCCTCAACAGTTTGCTCCTCTGTGGACTTATGGGACTGATCACTTCGTTCACCAAGTTAGAAGACAGGACCCGAATGTCTGTCTGCGTCGCTTCCGCTTGGGGAAATTCGGGAAATTTCGGGCTTCCGGTGATGGAATTGATGTTCGGATCCTTCGGTGCCGGAGTTCAAGCCGTTGTTCACGCCACCACCAATGTCCTTGCCTTCAGTCTCGGCTTTTACCTCTTAGGAAGGAGTCAAAAGCCATCGTATGAGGCGCTGCGCATGGTGTTACAGATGCCCAGCCTTTATGCCGCCGCCCTTGCATTGGCTCTCCGCTCCCTTTCCGTCCGCCTTCCCGAACCTTTGATGACCAGCGTTGACCGTCTGGCGGCTGGTATGATTCCCGTTGCCCTGTTACTACTCGGTCTCCAGTTGAGGGAGACCCGCGGGCTCCACCAGATCCCTCTTCTGACCGGTGCCGCCTTCACACGTCTCATCCTCTCCCCCTTGCTGATGCTGGCATTGACCCTTTGGCTACCTCTGTCGCCCCGAACGGCTGCCGTTTTGATCGTCGGAGCAGGCGTTCCCGCCGCCGTCAACGCCGCCGTCTTAGCCAACGAAGCCGGCTCCGATTCCCCTTTCTGCGCCTCCCTGATTGTGATCACTACCGTTTTCTCACCGATCACGATTACCATCATCCGTACTCTCGTACGTTAGTCAACCTTATGAACCTGCGCCTCCCGACATCGGACCGACCGTCTGACTCTTGTCACAGATCCCCGTTTGATTGACTATTACAATGGAACGTAATCAGACGTGGGGTGGTGAAAAGAATGAAAGAGATCGCTACCGATCGCTTTCGGACGGCGGTCCCGTTCTACGGGGCTGCGGTGCTAGGCTCCCTTGTTGCCGCTTTCTTCCCGACCGTGTCGGCTGCGACCCTCTTGCAGGAAAATGAGGGTCTCGTAACCGATCCGTTGCACGGCATCTCCGTCCGGTTGAAACCGTTCTGGTCCCTCAGGATCGTGCCTTACGGATATCTGATGCACGATGCCTACAACTTCATTCTCATCTGCGGGGTGCGCTACGAAGGTGGGCTAAATCAGGTCATTAGAAAATGGCTCCGCGAGAGGGGATCGCAATTTTACGAAGCCTCTCCCTTCGGGTTCGCCAACCCTCAGTTCTATATCAAAAGTGTAAAGGGAATGGTCCTTTTAGTCGGCGACGGTTTGGGTTATCCGTTTTATCTGGATCCCAATCTAGCTATTACCTGGGGAACCCTTTCTTCGGTCGGGATGATGCCACCCCATCCCTATCGGGAGGTGACGCTTCTCATTCCGGGCAGAAAGGCGGCTCTTCTCATTTCCCTTTTCTTTCCGGCAGATCCCCAACGGGCAAAGCCCAGGGAAATGGTCGAGATCATTCGTTCCTTTCGTCTTCTTCCTCCTGAGGAGCGAATATCGTGGCGAGAGGAGAAGATTTTTTGCAGTGAGACAGGGATGGTTGCTTCTACAATCCATATTCCCGAAGGATTTGAGTTTGCGGGCACGGCGATCAAGATGGATAAGACACGCTTCTGCGCTTTCCTGGTCAAGAAGGGCGATGCACTGCTAAGGAATGACTTTATAAATTTCGTTACCTCGGTTCTTCAGACGCCTTTCGGTGGTAATGGGCAGACGATTCTGACCATCAACGGTCAGTCGTTCCCTTTGCCCCAACCTCTTTTCATTTCGTCAAAAGAGGAGATGATTTCCTTCCTCCTCGCCCTGTGGCAAGGGGAGACGGGACACCAATGGAATGTCGTCACGTCTCAGGATCTTCCCGAGAGCCCTTTTGCTAAAGAACAGAGGGAGCGAATCCAGATGGAAGGACAAAAAATGGCGCTCCTGATGGGCTCCCAGATGGGTTTTGCAGAGATGAAAAAGAACCTCGTTGCTACAGGGAGCGGAAAAAGGCGGTTCGCCCTTGTGGACGCTTCCCTCTCCGTCGGACTCAGTCCGTCAGCGGTGGCTTCCTCTCAGATGATTCAAGGGTCCCTTAGGGTGCATCTGATCCAAGTACCCGACGATCCGGCTTCTGCAGGATTAGAAACGATCCTTGGCGCCGTCGCACGCAGTTTGGACTACAACCCTCAATGGTCGCTATGGGCTAATGAAGCGTGGGGTCGGGAACATATTGAGGAGACGCGGATGGTGCGGCGGATGATGAAGGAGTCACAGGAGTTCAATAGTCGGATGGCAACCGCTTGGACTAACCTGCTGACTGATCAAACTTATGTCAAAGACCCGGAGACCAACGAAATCTTCCGGGTTCACAAGTACGCTTGGGAGACCGGAGACTTTTGGCGGGAGCCGGTCTTTCAAGACCTCATCGTTAAAGGGGTGGAGCGAGGAAGCGAACTGGAGCAGATGCTCCAGCAAGAGGGTTGGAAGCGGTTGTCAGAGTCACTGGAGGGATTTAACGATTAAAACCCGGTCTCAACCCGTCATCATGAGCACGGTTTTACTCTCATCGTTTCCTTTCGTCCCCTTTCCCACATCGGATCCCGCCGTCTGCCTTGAGAAGGACGCGCCGGTCCGTCCCCGTCTTTTGATCCGGTCGCAGGACCTGGAGAGGATCAAAGGGCGGATCGCCCAAGACGGCGCCGCACGAGACCTTTCCCTTCGGCTTCATGGGACGACTACCGTTTACATGCCGAAGGTCACAACTCACTGAAAATCGGCAGGAATCCAAAAACCGGACCTCATGCTGGATGGACTAAGGAGCGGCCGGATCGCCGTACGGATTCACCCCGTCCGACGAGAAGAGGAAGCGATCTTTTCCAGAGTGCCCGTTCCACCTCTCGCCCAGTAGCAACAGAGCCGGCACCCTACCGTCCGGTCCCGTAGAGGAGTCGGACCGCCACCTGCATGAATGGATGGAAATAGAAATTCTCAGAGGCGCTGGAATCCATGAGGGATCCGCATTGCGTGTGCCCTTGGGGAAGGAAAAGGATATGCCCGATCTCGTGAACTAAGGTGGCGATTTTCTCTTGCCGGTCAACTTCCAGCCAGCGTGCCAATAACCGAATGGTGCCCTGGTGGAGGGTCCCGACCGGTCGGAGAAGGGCGGGCTCCCTGCGCGCGTTAGCGGTAGCGTTCCCTTTCCTCTCTTTAAAACAGTTTTGTATGACGATGTAGGTATCCGTCGGCGGCTTTTCGTCGGGTCGGACGAGGGTGAAGCGGAGACCGGTCAATCTCTTCCAGAAGTCGCACGCCTCCAAAATGAGATCGGAAAAGTCTTCTACCTCCTGAAACGTCCAGATGCCGATCGGTCGGCTATCAGTGCCGTCGGTCGGTTCGCCGAATCGTTCCAGTTGGGGCGGGTGACCGAAAGAAGCGTATTGCGAGAGATACCAGGAAGCGTGGGAGAGGAGGAGTCGGTCGTCATTAATCACCGTCAACGGGACGGCAACCTCCCGCCCGGTTCGGTCCTGGACTCGGACGGTCAGAGTTTTCGGACCTGGGATGCCAAATTTCGTTAGGGGTATCTCGAAGATCCCTTCTTCCTGAGGGGAACTGTATAAGCAGTCCCCGTTGCTGTCCCGAACCTCTATGCTGCGGACTGGATAGTCGCCGTCGGAAACGAATCCCCTCAAAGGGAGCACGCAGCCCTCACCGACCACATTGACGATTCCATTCTCCCACGGATAGGTGAGGTGGAGTTCCGGCAGAAGAGACGGGTCCGCACCCCCCTTCGGGACGGCGAAGACAGAAGCGGACGCCTCTAAAGGGTGAGACGGAAATTGGACTTGGACATGCAGACGGAAGAGACCTGGTCGGTCAACGGACGGCGCCGTCCAGGATTGATAAAGACCTTCCCCGTCCCAAACACCGGAAGGGTCAGCGGGCTCCTGCCGCCATATGGCTGTGACAGGGTGTCCGCCAAAGGGTTCAACGATGAGCATCACCTTTTCACCCGAAGGGACCCAGCCCGAGGACTGGTGGAGCCGGATGGAACCAAGAGGAGGACTGAGGCTCGCCTTCTCCTCATGGCTTGTCTCTCCCTCGACCAGCGCCTCCATCGCATCTTCTGCCGACTGCTTCTGGGTATCTTTAGTGGCGGTGCGGTAAGCGTGCTCAAAATCGCTGCGAGCCTTCTCCCGGTCTCCGATGGTCAGAAAGGCACGACCCCTCCACAGGTAACACCAGGAACGATCTTCCTCTTCCACCGCCGCAATTGCGACGGTTAAGTCCCTTATCGCTTCTTTGATTAGGCGCCGCCTGCAGAAGAGGACGCCCCGCCGGACGAGGGGCGACGGTTTCTTAGGGTCGAGCCGGAGGGCTTCGGTATAGTCAGCGATCGCGCCGGCAAAATCGCCGATTTCCTCCCTCACAACCCCTCTCCAGAAGACGAACTCGCCCTGCCTCTCCCCACCAATCCGAACGGCTCGGCGAAAATCCGAGAGTGCCTTAAAAAAAGACTTCACTTTGTAATAGCAGTAACCGCGATAAAAGTAACAGTCGGCATTGGTCTCGTCTTTCTGAATGGCTTCCGTGAAGGCTTCTATCGCCTCTTCAAACTTCTCTTCATTCAGAAGTTGCACGCCTCTGGGATAGGGGGGAAGGCGGTCGCCTGGCAACAGAGGAGCCGCTCCGATAGGCAGCAAGGAAAGCAGAAGAGCCAGAGCCGAGAATCTCGCTTCTTTTCCCGTCATCCTTCCTCAGACCTCCGTTTCCGCCGCCGATGCAACCGATAGAACCCTGCCGCTGTATGTTCTTTATGAGGGCGGCAGATGGAAGAGATCCGTCTCATCGACCGAGCGGCGGAAGGGGATAGGGACGCTTTGCAAATCCTTATGGTCCGGTTCCGACCACGCATCTTCTCCGTCGCCTACCACCTCCTGGGCGATAGGGAAGAGGCGGAGGATCTGACTCAGGAAGCCTTGCTGAGGGCGATCGATCGCCTCCCCTACTTTGATGCCAGGAAAGGCTCTTTTCTGAACTGGCTGGTCACCCTTACCGTGCGGTTGGGTTTCAATTGGCTCGAGAAGAAGAAAAGGGAGGGTCTCCTCCGGGCGTTCTCGAGTCAAGGGGAAAGTTGGTCGGAAACCGCTGATTGGGACCCGAACGGCTTCCATCCCGATCCCTCTAACGATTATCACCGACAGCAATTGATTCGCCTCTGCCTCTCTCGGCTTCCCGAGACGCAGCGATCCGCTCTCCTTTTGCGCTACGGGCAGGGGATGTCTGTCAGGGAAATAAGCGAACTGCTGGGAGTGGCTGACGGCACCGTAAAATCGTGGCTCTTTCGCGGGCGAGAAGCGCTGCGGGTTCTTTTTAAGGAGATAGGGCTCCTATGAGGGGCGACTGCTTTCGTTTTCTTCCCCTTCTTCACGACTGGACGGAAGGGGTCGCTGACCAGGAGGATGAGATGTTGGCTCTCTCTCACCTTCGCTCCTGCCCCCGATGCCAGAAGGTTATTGCTGAGTGGGATCAAGTCGGTCGCCTCATAAACGAGTCGCTTCTGTCCGTCTCGGCTACCTATCAGCGAACGGCTTTTGGCGCCTCAAAGGAAGACCAGCCCGTCAGCGAAGTGGCTTTCTCCCTTTTCCTTTCGGCTGTGGCTGTGGCGACCCTTTTCCTTTCCTTTGGCACGGGACTGACCGTTTACGCCGCCCGCTGGATCGCCTGGCTGACGGGTTCGGGTCCCTTTCTCGATTTCCTTCGCCAATTGACCCGTCCCTTCACTTAGGAGGGGAGCTGCGATGGAAGATTCCGCCGCCAAAGCCTTGGGACCGGTCACCGGTCTCTTCAGCGTGATCTTGGTCATTTCCGTCCTAACGGGCTATGCAACCCTCTTCTCAATAATGTTCCCTTCCTGGACTGACAAAAGAATTGCCGCCATCAACCACCAGTCCCGCGCCTGTTTCTGGCGGGGCTGTCTGACGGCTATCTTGCTATTGGTCCTGATGGCTCTCCTGGGTCATTACGGAAAACAGCACCCTCCCCTTTCAGCGGTGGCGGGGCTTTTGGCTCTTTCCCTTTTCATTCTCCTTTCCGTCGGAGTTGTTCCGTCCATCCTCGTTGTCGGTCGTAAAGTCCCTGTTGGTTTGGTCCTGCCTGATACCGTGTTATGGCACAGTCTCTTTGGTTCCCTGATTCTGTTCCTCGCCGTTCTCTTTCCGGTGGTCGGGTGGGCTTTGGTCTTTTACTGGATTTGCGTCGGTATCGGCTCCGTGGTCGGACCGTTTTAGTTCAGGAAGGAGGCGATGAAACGTGGCGCGACATCTGCTGTTGCTGGCTGCCGGCTTCAGCCTGGGCCTTCTCTGGTCGTCCTCGGCACCGTCCCTCCACCAGCCGAGTCAGGAGGAACTGGTGAAGCGAGTGCAAGGAGACATAGAAGAGAGCGGAAAGCAGGTCGTCGCTGAGGTCTGGTCTCTGATCGGTCTGCTCAAAGAGATGGTCCGGGAAGCCCCTGTCCCCATCGGACCGATGCCCCATATGGAAGAGAAACTGAAAAAGGGTATGGCACGGGTGATGACGGCGGCAGAGGTTACGGCGACTCAGGCTTTCCTCGGCGCTCTGGAGAAAATGACGATAGTTAACCCGCCGGCGGACTGGTTCGTTTTGGACCGGGTCGGTCAATTTTTCCAGGTGCCAAGGGACGATTTGCAGAGTCTCCGAAAGGAACTGACCTGGTCCAGCATCATCGTCGGTCTCGGTATCGCAAAAGCCGTTCAAAAAGACCGGGCGACCGTCTTCTCTCACTATCAGAAGCACAGGTCATGGGCTCGGGTCGGTCTCAACCTCGGCTTAGTTCCCGACGGTCTGAAGAAGGCGTTAGACGGTCTCTTCCCTCAGTAGCCCCATTTGACCGGACGGACCCGACCGACCGTGCCCCGAAAACAGGTCAGGTGCCCCTCCGCAGTGCCCACCCGCTGATGAAACCCTCCAGGGCGACCAAGAGAGCTCCGACCAGCAGGAGGATCGGGGAGAGGTCCCTCCAGGGCGGTTGCAAACTTGAGATGGAGTTGGGGTCCCGTCCGCTAACGAGGGCGACGCCTGCCCTTTTGAGTTGGGTCTCAAAAAGTCGAAGGGGAGGCAGGCGCATCTCGCTCTCCCAGACCGGGACGGAACCGCTAAAGTCAGCAAATTCTTCCGCCCTCTCGGCAACGAATCCGTTGTAGGCGGCGTAGACGGCGAGCCGGTGAAGAAGGGGCAAAAAGGCAGCCGTAAAGAAGAGGTTGCTCTCCCTCGGATCGGGGGACGCAAAGACGAAGAGGAAGCGCCCGCCACCGAACCGATGCTCCAGGATAAAAGGAATGCCACCGGTGAACGATGCACGGGGCGCCCGCAAAGGAGAAGTCGCAGAGACGGTCCACTCCGATCGGCTCCAGACGGTCCGCAGAGCCAGATAGAGACCCCGGAGGGGAACCCAACCCTCATCCACGAAACGGACCGACCGGGCTAGCGACCTCTTTTTGGAAACGCGCAGGGAGACGATCGTCCAGAGAGGAGAGACGGGGTTGTCGGCGAAGACGATGGCAGCCTTCCCCCGAGCGACCCATCGGGCGACCCGTTCCGCCGATACCCTGTCCCGAGGGGTAAACACAATCAGGCTGTCGCAGCTGGATAAGTTGGCGCTGGTGAAGGGTACCACCCTCAGCCCCGTCGCCCGAAGCGCCTGGGCTGCTCTCTCCCTTCCGGCAGTCAGACCGATCCCGATCTGAAGCGCCGTGTGGGGGATGATCCGAAAGGGGAGCCGATCATCGGCGGACAGGACATCACCATCCGTCGCAACCCACTCCACCTGCCCGACGGTGCCCTCCGTAGGATCCGTCAGAACCGTCAGGCGCTTGGGGATGACGGTCCTCCATTGTTGACGGGAACCGGTACGCAGGGCAACGGTCCGATCGCTCGCCACACTCCGGCCGATCCGCACCCGAACGGTGCCTCTTATATCCCGATGACTCATATTCCGCAGGCGGGTCACGACGATCGGCAGTCGCCCCGGGTCCATCGGCGGAAGGGAAAGGGCTTCGAGCCGAACATTTCCCGGCTGCTGTAACGACCGGACCAGGACGACTTTGAGGGGATGGGTCAGGACCGGCAGATGCCCGGAACGGATCGGTTGGCTTTGACCGTCCGTTACCAAAACGATCACTTTGTAGAGAGCGGGTCGCTTCTCCAGGGCTGCGTCCGCCGACTGGAGTGCGAAAGTGAGGTCGTGGACCCTCCTGCTAACGGTCGCCCGCTGGAGGGTGTGAAGGGCAAGGGGCTTTTCGGTCGTGAAAGAGACGATCCGACCCGACCGGTCCGCCGTCAGGAAGGCGATTTCGCCGGTCCATTGATCAACGAACGACCGGCACCATTCGACGGCGATCTGCCACCAACTGCCCGTCGGCTCCCGACCAGTCATGCTGATCGTGTTGTCCAAAACGAGAACGGCGCTAGCCGGCGCTGGCGGTAGGGGAAGAGAACTGTAAATGTAAGGGCGGCAGAGAGCGCCCATGATTAGCAGCAGCGCCAGGCTCCTCATTAAGAGGAGCATCAGGTCCCGGATCCGTCGCCGACCCTCAGACATGCGCATCGCTTCTTCAAGAAACCGAACGGTCGGCAGAGGCTCCCTGCGCCGCACCCTGCGGGAGAGGAGATGGATCAGGATCGGCAAAGCGCCTGCCAATAGGAAGAACCAGTATTGGAGCTGACCAAGAATCATTTGCCCGGTCCCACTTTCCTTTTTTCCAAGTTTGATCCGATCCCGTTCCTTGCGGGCGTGATAAGCTATGAGGGCGAGGCGAACGATCGTGAGCCCGTCTGAAAGGGCGAGTCGCAGAAGTTGGTTCTCTCATCTGGCTTTTGCCGCCCTCGGGTCGCTGTATGCCTCTCCCTCTGCAGATGAGAGAACGGATGGGGAGGGTCAGGAGGTGACGGTAGCGTTTGAGGAATCGGACGAACTGATCGCTAACCCCGGTATGGGCTGGCAAACCTTTCACCAGTTCGTTCATGAGGATCCCCATCTGGACGGTTTGCCCAGTTCCGTCGCCTATTTCCGGTTCCCTTGGTCGGAACTGGAACCCCGAGACGGCGCCTTCAACCACGAGCTTTTTGACCGCCTTTTAGAGAAAGCGAAGGAAGCAGGTCAGACCCTTGCCTTTCGGATTATGACCTGCGGCACGTCCCCCTCCCAACCTTCCTACTCCCCCCGATGGCTGGAAGAGAAAGGCGTGCCCTTCCGCTCGTACAAATACAACGGGTCCGGTCCCTTTTACACCCCTGACCTGGACAACCCCAAAGCCTTGGACTACCACTTGAGATTGATCCATCATTTCGGCGAGCGATACGACCGGCATCCTCAGGTTGATCTGGTGGACATCGGTTCCGTCGGGTTGTGGGGTGAGTGGCATATGTCGGGGACAGGTCTGCCGATGCCGAGCCCCGAGACCTGCCAGAAGATTATTGACGCCCACCTAACGGCGTTTCCCACCCGCCCCAAAGTGATGCTGATCGGCGGCGACCGGGTCGTCCTTCCCCTGGAGAAGAACGCCCTCCAGTATGCCGTCGAGAAAGGCGCCGGATGGCGTGCCGATTGCCTGGGGGATATGGGCGGTTTTTCAAAGACTTGGAACCATATGCGCGACTACTATCCCCACGCTGTTGCAAAAGGGAAGGCTCAGGACGCTTGGAAGCGGTCTCCCGTCGCCTTTGAATCGTGCTGGGACATCCGCAAATGGGTCCAAGAGGGTTGGGACCTGCCCTTCATTTTTGACTACGCCCTTAACTTTCACGCCTCCTACATGAACAACAAGTCCGCCCCGATCCCTTCTGTTGCCCGCCCCGAAGTGGAGCGCTTTTTAAAACGACTGGGATACCGCATCGTTCTCAGGAAAGCCCAGTTTCCTAATCGGATCGTCCGGAGGCTGACGGTGCGCCTGTTGTTCGAAAACGTCGGGGTCGCCCCGCCCTATAGAGATGATCGGATCGTCCTGGGTCTGACCAACAATAGGCAGCGGGTCCCCCTGCCGACGAAGGAAAGCATCAGAGGATGGGAGCCCGGTAGCCGAAAAGTCCAAGTTTCCGTCACCTTGCCCCCACTCCCTTCCGACACCTACCTCCTATCCCTGTCGATCGCCGACCCTCTGAGCCACCGTCCTGTCGTCCGCCTGGCCAACAAGGGAGTGGAAAGGGATTTCTGGCTGCCTTTGGGGTCGGTCCAAGTCGGCGAGGGATAAGCCTCTGGCTCTATTTAATTTTATTTAATTTCTAAGAACTGCCGATGAACCCTTTTCACCCGAATCAGACCAGCTCTTTGGATTCCCCTTTTTAACGAAGGGATCTGTTGCGCCCATCGCCACACTTTCCCTGTCAGCACATTCTCTATCATCAGGACCGTTATCCCCTGATCAATTCCGAGGGTATCGGGAGCGAACCAGTTACGGTCGAGATTGAAGGCGTCACGGAAGCCGTATCGCCCCCATAACCGGTCGCCATAAGTTTCGTAGAAGTGCCGGAGAGCGGAGACGCAACGTTTCGGAGCGAAGGGGAGAGAACCCGCCGGTCCGCAGGGGGCAACGGTTCCGTCGTGCCAGTTTTCCTCAGCGCCGTAGGCCCGGTATCCGTCCGGTCCGTCGCAGGCCGTCAACCCCCAAGAGTCGGGACCATAACTTTTGAACCGATCCGCCCGGTCCATACAGAACTGCCGATTGGCAAGGGTTGCCTGTATGGAACTATCCCAGAAGTCAGCGGTTTCGTCCCGCCAGTTTCGGAAGTCAACGAAGGCGTGACTATATTGGTGAATGAAGAGGGGCGGTCCCCAAAGGAACCGATGCCCCTTGTAGGTCGTCCACCGTCGCTGCCATCCCTTCCAGCAGTCGGCGGGAATGGGGTAGGTCGGCGACCCGATAGCGAGGAGAAGCATCAAAAGATGCTCCGCATAATGGTCCCAACGAGCGGGTAGGAAGCCTCCTTCCGGCGTCCAGCCCATAGAAAGGGTCTCCTGAGACTGGCGCATCCAGTTCCAGTTGATCCTCTCCTCAATCTGATCTGCCATAGCGGCAATGCTACGGTCTTGAAAAGAGACCTTCGCGACTAACGCCCCTGCTAATAGCCAGGCGGTGTCAACGGAGGAGACTTCTGACTTCCATTTCTCTTGATATCGTTCCCCCGATTTGAAATCCAGAAAGTGAAAGAAAAAGCCGCCGTGATGCTCCGCTTCACGAGAGAAAAAATGAAGGCATGTTCGGACCCGTTTGAGCGCTTCGTCTCTGCTGATCACCTTTCTTTCTGCAGCGATGGCAAGGGCGACCAGCCCGAAACCGGTCGCAGCAATGCTGGCGGGTGCATCGTCTCGGTCCCGGTCACGCACCAGCCCGTTTTTCGGATCCATCTGCTCAACGAAATAGAGAAGCGCGGCTCTCTGAACCTTCTCTAAAAACCTTTGGTCATTTCCCGACAACCGTTCTAGGGGGCGTCCGTCTGGGAGAGCAGAGGAGGCAAGGAAGGTCAGGAAAGACCTTCTGGTCATGGTAGATCGAAAGTTTAGGATAATGCTTATCTAACGATCGGGCTACCAAAAGAAAAGGGGTCCCCCGCCGGGGAGACCCCTAACGAGGGAGGGGGGCAACCAGCCTTGCAGCTTAGCGCCCCTGAAACCTTCTTTCTTCCGGACGTCTTGGGGCTGGCATCAGTCCACCAGTCGGACCTGCGCCCTGAGGGCTTTGCTGGAGAAACTCCCCAAAGGAACCTTGGGGCTTGGGTCCGAAGAATCGGAAACCGACCCAACCCACTAAAAGGAGCGCGACCAGAACGATAAGTACAGCAACCGGCACGGGCACCTTCTGCCCCATAGGAACCACCTCCTAATAGCGCAGTTCCGGACCGCTCATGGCGAAGATGATGCTGTTGTCGGGACGGTAAATGCTCATCCAGTGCCGCCACTTCACATGCCCGTCGACGAAGATGTAGTTAGAGCCTTTCTGGTGGCGGGTGTATTTATCCCTTTTGGCATCGTCCCACGGACCGCCCTCGGGATTGCCGCACCACCAAGCAGAGCCGCAATGGTTGGGAACGACCGTCCGGTTGCAGCATCCGTCCTTATGAGCCGAGTCGGCAATCAGGCGCGTCTCCGCCGGCTTGGCAAATTCCGCCTGCGTTCGCCCGGTCGACCTCATCTCAGACCAGGACCAGTATCCGAGGACCCTTGGAACGGCACCCAGGCTGTGAAGGATCCCGTTCCACGACCTTGGGAAGGCCCATCCCCACGCATACGACAGGGGACCCCAAATGTCAGGGTCGCCACCCGGTGACCAGTTGGGCGGGCTGGTATTGATCCTTTCAGTGCCACCCGACGGACATTCAAAAATCTGGATGTTGCGGGTATACGGCTGGATCCGAACACTCCATCTCTGGTGCGGGTCGTGTCGGGCTCCCCACTGTCCGCCACACGCCCAGCACTCGTGGGGCATGAAGCGCTCATCGTAGTCGTTGACATACTGCATCGCCGCCATCGCAATGTTTCTCAGGTTGCTGATGCACTGGGTCTGGCGCGCCTTCTCCCGCGCCTGGCTGAAGACCGGGAAGAGAATCGCTGCCAGGATCGCAATAATGGCGATGACGACAAGAAGTTCAATTAGAGTGAAGCCCCTTCTCATGTCCGTTCGCCCCCCTGTTGGTATCCTTCGGGCAATAGGTAAGCGGTAGACGGCCCAGTCGACTCTCATTCTTTCGCACCTCCTTTTATTGGTTGACAGGTACCGCTTTCGGTCCCGATCGACCGACCGGTCCCGTTGACTGACGGACGACGAGTTCCGGCTTCAATAACTCCGTTCCCTCCGGTCTCACCCCCCTTTCCATCGCTTCATACAGTTTCTCTACGGCTCTTTTCCCTAGCGCCTCCAAGGGCTGACGGACCGTCGTCAGAGGGGGTTCTAAAAAGCCTGCGGAGGCAGGGTCATCAAATCCCACGACGCTGACCTGCTCAGGAACTTCAATTTTTAAGGTCCTCAGGACTTTCAGGACCGCCAGAGCCATCTCGTAAGCGCAGCAGAAAAGAGCCGTCGGAAGGGGCACTTCCTCCAGCCACTTTCGCAACGGTTGGACCCATTGTTCGACGGCACCCCACTGGTAAGAGGGCGACAGAACCGCCCAACGAGGATCCAAGAGGCAACCTTCTTTTCCCATTAATTCCTGGAAGGCTTGCCATCGCTGAAGGAGATCGGTGCTCTCCAAAGCCAAATTGACAATGGCGATCTCACAATGACCCAACGACCACAGATGGGTCAGAGCCTGTCGGACCCCGTCGTAATTATCGGTGTCGAGGCACGGCAGCCGACGGTCGTCAAAAGCAGAGGAGGTAGCGACAAAGGGAATCGCCTTTTGCCTCAGCCGCTCTAGAACGGCGAAGTCGGAAGTGTGGGGTGCTAAAACGATCAGACCGTCCGCTTGCCCGTTGCCGACCAGATCGGCGAACTGATCGGAAGGGCACTGGCGGAAGAGGAGCCGAATGCTCCTTTCCGACGCACCGTAGCCAATTCCCCTGAGGAGGGGACCCCAGTAGATGTTGTCCTGAAAGGTGACGGGATGGGACCAGACGACGCCAAAGGTCAGGACCGCCTGCTGGGGTTCATAAAGTCTTTCGGCGACAAACGTCCCTTTCCCTCGGATACTGATCAAGAGACCTTCCCGAACGAGATCGCGGACGGCTCGGTCAACGGCGACCCGATTGGTCCCGTAGAGGCGGCACAACTCCAGCCGACCGGGCAGGGGCTCACCTGGTCGCAACTCGCCGGCGACAATGCTCGCCCGGATCAGGTCCTTGACCTGATCGGAAACCCTTACCGCCCTCTGGCGGCTGACCTTCTGCCGTCGCCGGATCGGCATCCCGTTCCCTCGCCCTAGGCAACTTGCCCATTGAGAGAAGGATTTAGATACACCTGCCTAGCCATGAATATTATTCGCTAATATTTGAAAGAAGTTATATGATCTTTGTCAATTTTAACGTCCTGCCACGGGAGTGCCGCCCGTTGGTTCGGTCGCCTTCCCTACTGACCGAAATCCTTTTGATACCGGGCGAGGAGCCGGGGAATGTCTCCTTCCATTATGTAGACCCGACCTTTGATCCTCTTCTTTGCCCCGGGCATCAAGCCGCCGATGTGAAAGTCTGCGTGGATGCAGGTGAAGACGCCTTGAAACAGCTCATGCCACGGGCGCCAGGCGGTCGCCAGGATCATTTTTTCGTCGGCAGAGAAACAGCCGATGAGACCGTTACTGGGTAGGCACGGGTTTACGGGACGCGGGTTGACATCTTCCGGTCGGACCCGGGGGAGCGCCACACCTGCCCCGGTGTGTAGAGGGCTTGGGTCGCCCATTGCGGCGTCGGCATCCGTGTCAGTTTGCCCCCTATGAAGACAAAACATTTGCTCAAGTAAGTCTCCTGATCGCCGCCAGTAAAGCGATCGACTCTAATGCACGGCTGTGCCCATTGAACGATTGAAGGTGCGTCGGTGGGGTTGGAGCAGGTCAGATAAAAGCAAACGCTCTCCTCGTTTGCTGTTATCAGATGATCAACTTCCACGCCGTCGCTGAGGACTGTCTTCAAAACGATTCGGTCGGTTCGGTTTCCCTTTGATATCTTGACCGTTCTGTGGGGAATGACCGTCTGATCCCATAACCGGTTGTGGGCTCCCGGCCGACAGAATGCCTCTAAATAAAGGATCCGGATCGGACCGCCTGGGATCTTTTGACCTTCAATGGTCAGCCAGTTATCAGACCAGGATAAAAGGAAAGGGGAAATTCGGTCCACCCGATCCCTCCTTCGTTCGCTCCTTTCGGTCCTTTCCGTCAGCACCAGAGCCGTCCTGTCAACAAACGGGACGACGCCTGCCAGCGATAGCCAAATCCCGATCGTGCTAACGAGAGAGCCGACCCATTTCCGCCTAAACATCAAAAATGACTTGCGCCTTAAGATGATGATCGGTCTTTTCAATGGAGACGAGATGATGGGTGACGGCTTTGATGTGATGGAGGAGGGCGATGTTCGGGTTGAAGGTTTCGCCGTATGCCTCCCCTTTTGCCGTCTCATCCGTTATCTGGCTGATCCTAACGGATCGGGTAACGAATTTTTCAATTTCAAAAAGGGAGTGGACTTCTTTGAGCCACTTTAGAAGGAGCATTTCCGGGGCTGGAAAAGGGATTTCTGCGACAATTTCCCTTTTCTCTTTTTCAGCGACCATAGTCACGTCCACCATCAAACTTATCATTCCGGCGGTGGCGTTTTCTAAAAGTTCCGCAAGGTCCCTTCCGTAA
Source organism: Candidatus Caldisaccharidevorator sinensis (assembly GCA_032161505.2). Lineage (GTDB taxonomy): Bacteria > Armatimonadota > Fervidibacteria > Fervidibacterales > Fervidibacteraceae > Caldisaccharidevorator > Caldisaccharidevorator sinensis. Next base: position 1,430,619 of record JAVKTG010000002.1, on the reverse strand, counting down.
GCGATGATTCCCACATCAGCGGTGTGGTCCATGACCTCGAACGGTGGGGGCGATCCCATTGGCATCTCGACCTCTCTTACTTTTATCCCATATCGCTCCTTCATCCGTGCATATTGACGGTAGGTCTCCGGGTCCATTTGACGCCAGTCATAGCGGTCCAAAAGAGGAATCAGAAAATCGGTGAGGGCACTCCCCCTTGCCATCCATTGAAAGTAGTTCCGACCGCCGTGACGGTAGGGACCGTAGAGGCGGGAACCGGGAACCCTTGTTGCGAGCCAGCGCAGGAGGGGCTCATGAAGGACATGCCTTCTAATGGTGATGTGTGGCTGCTTTCCGTCGCCGCCGAAATGTCCCTCTGCCAGAAGCAATCCGATCAGAAGCCCTTCCTCAAACGCGTCCATAGACCCACCTGTTTCACCGTAAAGTTTAACGATAAACAGACGAGACCGCCTGCGTCAAAATTTATGGTGTTCCTCTCCATTGAAACCGTCCGCTTCACAAGAGGTGGTTTCACTGCATAACAAAGGATTGGTACGGACCAGTTTGGGTTTCGTTTTTGGGCTCGTGGCAGGTTCGGTCCTCTCCTTTTATTCTCTCACCTTTCCCCTTCAAGTTGTTGAATTAATGGGTGACCTTTTCCTTCGGTCCCTCCGTATGATCGTTGTCCCTCTTATCTTTCCAACCCTAGCCCTTTCCATCGCCGACCTTGGAGATGTCGCCCGCCTGTCGCGACTGAGCGGTTTGACGATCGGTTACTACCTTGTGACGAATGCGATGGCGGTGACGACCGGACTCCTCCTTGTTAATCTCTTCCAGCCAGGAGTAGGGATGCCTCTAGGGGAAGAGACAGCTCCCCAACTGCCCGACTTCCGCCTCTCTGATCTCATTAGGCGGACCATACCCAACAATCCGTTTCAAGCGGTCGCCGAGGGGGAAACCCTTGCGATCATTTTTCTCTCCCTCCTGTTCGGCGCCGGCCTTCTGGCTGCAGGTGAGAAAGGCAAGCCCGTCCGCAGCCTCCTGACGTCCGGTCTGCATGTCACCGTTGTCATTGTTCACTGGCTCATCGCCCTCGCCCCTATCGGCGTTTTCAGTCTCTCCGCCCATCTCTCAGCAGAATTTGGCTTGGGCGTCCTGATACCCCTCTCCCGCTACGTTTTCGTCGTCGTCCTGGGTCTCGCCGTTCACGGTCTCATCTTTCTCCCTCTCAGCCTCTATCTCATTACGAAGACATCTCCCTTCGTCTATCTCCGTTCCTTTTTCCCCGCTCTCCTGACCGCTTTTACCACCAGTTCCAGTTCGGCGACTTTGCCCGTGACTCTGGACTGCGCCGAGACGGCAGGGGTCTCCCGTGACGCTCGGTCCTTTGTCCTTCCTTTAGGGGCAACCATCAATATGGACGGCACCGCCCTCTATGAGGCGGTCGCTGCCGTTTTCGTTGCCCAAGCCTATGGAATTCCTCTGTCCCTCCCGCAGCAACTACTGGTCTTCCTTACCGCCAACATGGCTGCCATCGGTGCTGCAGGAATCCCAGCCGGAGGACTGGTCACCATGCCCCTCGTTTATCAAGCCGTCGGCATCCCCCTTGCAGGTCTCACCCTCATCCTCCCTGTTGACCGCTTCCTGGATATGTTCCGGACCACCGTTAATGTGGAAGGAGACATCATAGGGTGCCAGATTGTCGCCCAGCTCTATCATCGTGATGAAGGCACCTCGCCTCCTCCAAACCCGCCACAAGGCAAGATTCAACCCGATCGGTGAGCCACCGGACCGCTACGGCACGACCTTCGCTCGCCGTTCCCAGAGCCGCGGGAAGATCGGGATTAGGGGATCGGAAATGTCCTGACTTGATGAGCCGCCCGGACTCGGCGGTAGAGGGACGACCAGGGGCGGGGTGACTGGGGAGCCTCTTTGGCGCCAAAAATGACGATGACCGGTTCCGCCCCCTTCTCATTCTCAGGATACCTTTGCTGCGGTTTCAAGACGGTACCAACCGGACACTGGCAGTCAGGATGGGGGCGACCGGCTTCATCTTTCCAGAAGCCCAACTGAACCCGATCCTCTTTTTCCAATGGAAAGAGACCCAAATGGACCGACTCTTTGAAATCGAACCAAGAGACGACCGGCAGCCAGTAGTTGGGAACACCCGGGGCGCCGACCTCATCGTCGGCTGCGGAGCCACCGATGTTGGGGAGAAGGTAGTGGTAGTAGCCCCTAACCTCGTATGGCTGGTCCCCGGAATTTTCCAGCCAGATCAGCTGTGACAGGAAGTATGGTCTTTCAGGATAAAAGGTGAAACGGAAGGCGCAACGGTGGGGCTGAGGTTCGGACTGGAGGGGCGCTAACACCCCTCCGGGACCGACCTGCGGGATCACTTTCTCCTTCCCCCGGTCCGTCCGAAAAATCATCTCCAAGACGAGGCGTGCTGGTCCATGGTCCAACACCTCAACCTTTTCCAACCGATCGGGCGGGACCCACAGATTCTGACCGCCGACGACCTGCCAAACCAACGGCTGAAAGCGCCCGAGTTCCGTATCCGCGCCGTCAATGTTCATGAGGATTCTATCAAACGCGTCCCCATCGTCACTGTTTTTGATCAGCCGAAGGACGCCCGTGTCGACAACGAAGCCGGCGCCCTGTGCCGTCCCTCTAAAGGCTACGCCTTCCCCAACCGGTGGCTGACCGCTTCTTTGTCTGCCCAGCCAGAGGGTAATGGAAGAAAACGGATCAAGAGAAGCGATCCGCACGGTCAGCGTTCCTTCCTTCTCATCGACCTGATGGGGAAGCAGATGCCATTCTCTATCGGCACGAACATACGGACACGGGCGCCACTTTGAAGTCCACAATTCGCGATAGGAAAAGGAAACGACTCCATCGTGTATCGGAACCGGAGACCGATTGTAAACGACGATGCCTTTCACCTGTTCGGATGAGATGTGGGGAAGAATGTCTGGCTTCCGTGCCGGCGGAAGCACCAGGTCGCCACAGTTGTTCGACTCGTCCCTCTCTGCCACCTGGTCTTCAGGATCGGCACAAATATGGAGGTAGCGGGCTTGGTCCTCCGGAACGCTGACCTTAGGGAGGCTGATAATGAGCCGACGCCCCGGTCTCAAACTCACTTTCCGATCGGTCGCACGCCCTTTCTCGATGATCCTGAGAGTGAAACGGGCTGAGGCGTCTCCCAGATTTTCCACCACAGGGCGGTCGGTCTCTATTCGGAATATGATATCCGGAATCTTACCCGAATGGATTCTTGCCAGTTGCCCATTGACTTTAGTCGCCATTTGAGTTAACTCCGGGTAAGGAATATCGGCTTCACTGACCAGACCGTAGTTGCTATCCTCGGGAAAAGTTGAGGAAATCCCAAGGGCGGGCTCGTCCACCCACATAAAGTAGTGGGAGCCGACGATAAACGGGAGGGCGAAGATGGTTTTCTGGAAGAGGGCGTAGCACTGGGCCCTCTGCTCCTGATTGTCCACTCTCATCCCTGCCCCATGGCGGGACGGCAGCGGGCGCCCTTGGCTGTCCACCGAATCTAAGGCAGGAAAACTCCATTCGGTGACGATGATGGGTCTCCGGCACCATTCATATCGGCGGATCAGGTGTTCCCGAATGCCGGGGACGGACCGGTTTTCCAGATCGGCTCTCGGATACATATTGACGGTCACGATGTCACAGTATTGGCCTGATGCGGTCCATGCAGGCTGAGGCGCATCCCATGCAAACCGGCACCCTAAATTGAGATGATTGGGATCGTGGCGCTTGATCGCTTCGTTGGTCACGCGAAAGTATCGCCCGGCAGCTTCAGCGACAAATTCCCTTAATGCCCTTTGACCCCGCTCGGTTTGGGGTCGGGGCGGATCCTGGGTTTTCAGAACCTCCGCCCAAACTTGAAAGGTTGTTCCGAAATCCCGGTTCAGGGAGGAGATGCGATTATTGTAAAACCGTTTAAGGACCGATACTAAGGCTTTTTTGCAGGGGCGATCGGCCGGTTTCTTCCAGGCTTCTTCCGCCAACCCCCATGGTCGCCCCGACTTTCCCCACCATTCCAATTCGTTATCGAGGAAATAGCCGACCAGCCACGGATCGTCCCGATAGGGAGCACATCTCTCTTTCGCCAACCGATCGCAAAACGTCCCAAACGCAGGGTCAAAGACGTCGGGAAAGCCAGTCCAATGCACCTTGGGGACGATGTCCGACCGGTCGGCGAAAGAGGAGCCAAAGGAAACGAATTCCGTATGAGGCAGCCCCCTGTAGCGCACCGATACGGAACTATTGGCACCTAAAACATTGAAGTTCCAGGAGAGGAGCCGGCGCGCCGCTTCCTCCGCCCACTTTTCTTCCGTCCCATACTTGGCGCTGACGACCGTATGGTAAGGCGCATAGCCCAGTTTCTCACACCAGTGGACCCGAAAATTGCAATGGTCGGTTCCGATGCTGACGGTCGGGTAGCCGTTGGGGTCTATCAGCCACCAAATTCCGTCCCTTTGAGAAACGGTGAAGAAACCGGTGCCCTTAACCCTTGCCGGGGCACCATCCAGCGGCAGGGACCGGTAGGGAGGGGAGATCGTTTTCGGCCGCTGTATCTCTGCCATCCGATCCGCCACCTTCGCTCGCAGGTCGTCAAACGCGGCGATGAATCCGTCGCAATCCAACATCGCCGTCCCCCAGTTGATCGCCTTTTTGTCCAGAAGGCGGATACAGCGGAAGATGGTTTGGCCGTCCGGATCTCTTACCTCCCCGATGATTCGGTCTTTTTCCAGGACGAGACGGACGGCATAGGGAACACCGTAATCCCAAGACCTCAGCGTCCACTCTTCCAAAGTTGTCAAGGGGTGCGGACCCCCGTGGGCCAGCCAGACACCTTCCATCATCTCCGCCAGTTCAAAGAAGCGGCGCCGCCCCTGGTTCTCTGGAGCCTCAACCAAGGCACAGTGCCAGTAGTTGGCTGAGTCCTGGAAGAGACCGATGCCGGCGATCTTCCATTGATCGCCCAGGGGTTCCTTGATGGTAACGGTGCCCTCCAGGACCATTCTCCTTGCGGGAGGGACCTTCCTCCAAACCGCGTAGACCCGCCCACCCCTTACCGAAGCGACGAAGCGACCCTTCTGGACCTGAAAACCGATCTGGGTCAACTCCCAATCGGGTGCGCCCTCACTGCCGTCCGGATAGCGGGAAAAATCGTCCTGAAAGGGTTGGCTGAGAGCGGCGGCAAGGGCACACACGAACGACGTACCAATCATCAGCCAGCCTCTCACCGGCGCCACCCGGTGGCAAAGTATAGCGTCCGGTCACACCTGGGTTTTCTCGCCAGCCGTTAGGTGGCAAGACGGGCGATGATAGAGTTTACGGCCAACCGCCTCCACTACCGGCTCAATCCGCCTCATCAATTCAGCGAACCGCTCCAGAGTCAGGGATTGGGGTCCGTCCGAGACGGCGTTGGAAGGGTCGGGATGCACCTCTACGAGAAGCCCGTCGGCGCCACATGCTGCGGCAGCAAGAGACATGGGAATCACCATATCCCACTTTCCCGTCCCGTGACTGGGATCGACTACGACGGGCAGGTGGCTTAACTTTTTAGCGGCGACGACGGCGGACAGGTCTAATGTATTTCGGGTGTAGGTCTCAAAGGTTCTAATACCCCTTTCGCAGAGGATGACCTGATCGTTGCCCCCGACGCAGATGTATTCCGCCGCCTGAAGCCATTCTTCAATCGTTGCCGACAGCCCCCGCTTAAGGAGGACAGGTCTCTTCACTCCTCCGACGGCTTTCAGGAGGGTGAAATTCTGCATATTTCGGGCGCCGATCTGGATGATGTCGGCGACTTCGAGGACGGCATCCAAGTCGCGCGGGTCCATTAGTTCGGTGATCACCGGCAACCCCGTCTCCTCGGAGACTTCTTTGAGAATTCGCAGCCCCTCCACTCCCAGCCCCTGAAAGGTGTGGGGCGAAGTGCGCGGCTTGAAGGCGCCTCCCCTCAGGATATCGGCACCCGCCTCCTTCACTCCTTTCGCCGTCATTAGCAGTTGCTCCCGTCCCTCGACGGCGCACGGACCTGCCATCACAACGAAATATTCCGACCCGATCCTCTTACCGTTGACCGTCACTTCTGACGGCTCCCTTTTCCACTCCCGAGCGACCAGTTTGTAGGGACGGAGAATGCGGATCGCCGACTCAACGAAGGGAAGGCTCTCCAGTTGCTCTATCAGTCGGTCTTTCACTTGCTCCTCTATCGTTCCGATGGCACCGATCACGGTCCTCTCCACTCCCCTCCAGACGGCTGACCGATATCCGGCGGACTCCAGCCTCTCTCGCACTTCTTGAATCTGCTCGTCTGTTGCTCCCTTTCCCAAAACCACGATCATTTGAAAGGCACCTCCTTTAAGGCTGTCTTTTTGGAACGAAAGCAACCTGAGGCAGTGCTCTTAGGGGACCTGGCGCCGGTTACCGGCGCCAGAAGTAGAAGGCAAAGAAATAAGCACAGAACGCCTGCGCTGCCCGATCCTCCACCCGCCTGTCGGCACGGTCAGCAACAGACATTCCTCTTCGCACCCCGGCTTGTAAGCTCACTATGCCGCAAAAGGGTGACCGTGTCAAGACCTGATGATTGCCGCTAACGTTCGCGCTATACTTAGTTGAGGTCCGGGGTAGCTCAATAGGCAGAGCGGCGGGCTGTTAACCCGTAGGTTGCAGGTTCGAGTCCTGCCCCCGGAGCCACGGTAGGAAGGTCGGCACCCCGGTGGCAGGCGGTTGCTGAAGAGAAGTTATCTTTTTCCCTTCTTGTCCCCAGGGGAAGTGGCTCCTTTCTATTTAATCGCCACGCTTTTTCTGTCGAGAAGCTTCGTTTTCAGCCGTCACCTTGGGAGGTTTGATAGAATATCCGCACTTGGCATAGCAGAGTTTGCCCATTCCGGACGCCAGGAAAGTGACGAACCTCTGGGCTTCTTTCTTGTCAGAAGCGAAGACCGTCACCCCGGCAGGGATGTGACGAACTCTCAAAAGTTGGCCGGGGAACGGGATCACCTCAACGGGCGTGTCGGGATACCAGTAGGAAAAGACGTCCCAACCGATGATGGCGTCAACGGTCCCCAGCTTGAGGAGACCGGCTAAATCGGCGCAGTCCTTTGCCTCTGTCACGATGTTCTTTTTTACGGAATCGTAGAGACCGCCCTTCTGCAATATCTCCACTGCCACATCTCCCAGGCAAACGGATCCGGGTCGGCCGATGGCAATCCGCAACCCAGGTCGCGCTAGATCCTCAACGCCTTGAATGTTTTTGGGATTCCCCTTGGGGACATTGATGACGGGAATCAGCCAGCAAACGATCCGAACGGACTTGGGATCGACGACCTTCTCCTTGACGGCTAACTCCATAAAGTCGTCGCTGCCCGGTACATAGACATCGCCCTTGCGGGTCAGTTTCATCTGGGAAAGGACAACCCCGGAGCCACCAAAGGTCAGCCACACTTTAACGCCATACTTCTCTTCGTATAACTTAGCCGCCTCCTTGAGGGGTGGCATGTTGGCTGCCCCGGCGAAGACCCGCAGCTCTCTCTGCCCCTGCTGACCAAAAGCAAGCAACGTTAAGGGAATAAGGAGTACGACGATCCGAAGCATCCTTGCCACTTCGATACCTCCTTGCAGTCCCTTAGATTTTCTCTCCCGCCGGTACAATCTGAGAACGAAATGCCTCAATGGAGATAACGCTTCCGTTTCCCTCGTGAGTTCCGGGTAGGCGCCCGTCTCCGCCTGCCGCAAGGTCCGTTATAAGGTCTGATGATGCGAAGAAGGTGGCTCCGCCGGCTTTCTCACTGCCTGCCCGCGTGCGGCAGCGGCTCTCTGAGCTCTCGCCGCAGCGGCGGCTTTCTTCTTCTCCTCTTCTGCACGCCACTCTTCATCGGTCATCTGCATAGACTTCTTTCCGGTAACCAGATCTGCCGTTCCCAAGCCGTTTTGGATCCAGACTTGCTGCTGCCATTCGCCGACCTTTAGGAGCCTCTCCTTGTCAAAGACCAAATCCCTGTGGGCATAGCCGCCGACCTGCCAGAGAGAGGTGTGGATCAAAGCGGGGACCGGGCAGACTTCCACGCAAAGTCCGCACAGGCTGCACAGATTGTTATCAATGATGAAGACGGTCGGGTACTTGCCCTTATGCCCCTCCCGTTCGTCCTCCACTTCAATATGAATGCAGTGATCGGGACAGATCCGCTCGCAGGCGAGGCAGCCGATGCAGTTTTCCTTGCCGGTTCTTCTGTCAATCGTCAGACCGATCACGCCCCGATAGCGCAGGGGGATCGGGCGCGAGCCCCACGGCTCGGTGATGGTGACCGCTTGCCGAAGGAAAACGCTCCGCCCGAAGTTCTTCATCGTCACCCAGAGGGCTTTCAGAAGGGTGACGACCGCGTCTTTCAGATCGTCCCAAAGGGACGGTCGCACCGGTGGGACCTTCACTTGGGGTTTCCGTTCCACTTTTCTTCCCTCTGCTCTTAACCCCTCGCCGAAGCCAGAGCCATCGCCGCTTCGGTCAACTTATCGGGATCGGCTCTCTCTCCCTTGACAATCTTCTCGTGGAGAAGCCGTACGCCCCAGAGCAACTGCTCTGGCGTTGGGGGGCACCCGGGCACATACACATCTACGGGAACGACCTTATCGACTCCGTTCAGAACCGAGTAGGCGTCGTAAAACGGTCCCCCGTTGGTCGCACAGACGCCCATCGCAATCACATATCGGGGCTCCGCCATTTGCTCATAAAGGACCCGAACCCGAGGAGCCATCTTGTAAGTGACGGTCCCAGCGACAATCATCAGGTCCGCCTGCCGCGGTGACGCTCTGGGAATCATCCCGAACCGATCAAAGTCGTATCGAGGTCCGGCGGTCGCCATCATCTCAATGGCGCAGCACGCCAGCCCAAAAGTCATATACCACAGCGACGACTTCTGAGCGATGTCCAAGACGGGTCGCGCCACCTTCCCTAGCGTCCGATCGGCTATCTCCTTTACCCATTCTAATCGGGTGGTAACGATCTCCAATTTTTGCTGCCGTCTCTCGGGAGGCAGTAGAAGTCCGTCGCCGCTGGTGGGCACCCAGATCTTTGTCCTCTCTTCTCCCATTGTCAGCCCTTCCCTTTCTGTTCCGCCAGTTTGTCATGAAGAAAAACCGTCCGCTTATGACACTGGTCAACTGATGGAGTCTTTACGTCGTAGGAGGTTTTGATATAATTTAGTTAAGTGAAGCGCAACTTAGGCCGGGGTAGGCAATGCTGTTGCCCGAAAAAAACGAGCCGGTCGCGGAGCACCATCACCTCGGTGAGCCTTAAAAGTGTGGGGGTGGTCACATGGTCGGCTTCGTCAATAGCGTGAGGGGTCGCCTTCTCTTAACTTTGCTTGCCGCTCTCCTTCCAAGCGGACTGGTCTTCTATCACTCCCGCTTAAAAGTTCGGGAGAAATTAGCCGAGGACGCCTCCCTCCAGCTCCTGTCCTTTGCCAGTTATCTTTCCCAAAGGGAACAGCAATTAAGCGAGACAGTCCGCCAAATACTGTCTATCGTGGCGGAAGTCCACCGCCCGGAGGGTCACGACCGAAAAATCTGTTCCGCCCTCTACCAACGACTCCTTGCCCAACCGTCCCCTTTTCGGAATCTGGGTGCGACGGATGGGAAGGGGACCGTTTTCTGCAGCGCCCAGTCAGGAAAAGCGAAGGCTTCCGTCGCAATGGTCGGATGGTTTGAGCGAACGATCCGGAGCGGAGACTTCAATAAAAGTAATCTATGCAAGGATCCGATTACGGGTCTGCCCAGCCTTTGCTTCGCTTATCCGATTAAACCGTCGTCGGGAGCAGTCAAGGGGGTTGTGTATGCGGCGATTGATCCCCGATGGCTGCTTAAAGACCTAGACCCCGGTCGGCTGCCGAAAGAATTGGCAGTAACTGTCGCGGACGCTACAGGGCAAGTCGTCGTGCGCCTGTCCCAAAACGGCGTGTCGGTCGGGGGATCAGTGAAAGACGATCCCGGTCTCGCCCGTCTCGTACACTCGCAGGTATCCAAGGGCACCTGGCGATTGGGGCAGGAGAGGGAGCGCAGGATCTATGCGATGGCTCCCTTCGGACTGGGACGGGTCGTTGTTTTCCTTCCGGAAATAGCCATTACCAGGGAGCAGGACCAGATTCTTAACCGACATTTCTTCGCTCTTCTTCTGGCAGGCTTTGCATCGCTGATTGGCGCCTGGTTGGGTTCCACCTGGTCCATTACTGGGTCTCTCAAGCCACTTCTCCAAGCGACGACCCAACTGAGGGAAGGCGACCTATCGGTACGGGTCGGCACCGTGGCATTGAATGAGTTTCAGAAGCTGGGCGATGCCTTTGACGCGATGGCAGAGCGGTTAGAAGCCCGCAACCGTCTCGCCGAGGAGCGGTTGCGCCGATTGACCGGTCTGCACCAGTTGGAGACAGACCTGTCTCGGTGTCGGTCCCTTCAAGATTTGACCGAAGTCGTCGCCCGACACCTGACCAAACTGTACCATTGCCCTTACGCCAGCGTCTGCATTGTGGATCCCTCTCGGTTTCCTTCCGGTATTTTGACCGTTGCCTCCCTGAGCGGTCTGACTCACACGGTTTCGTGCATTTATCGGGCACTCGGTACCTGGGTTTTTGAAGAGATCCCTTCTTTAGATCGCTCCTTGCCTTTTCCCTCTACAAAGCCCTACCTGCGGGTTCCCGTTCGGGAAAACGGAAAAGAAGTGGGCAACGTGACCATCTTTCAACCAGAAGGGGAAGGGAGGATACCTTCAGAAGAGGAGGAGGCATTCCTTGAAACGATCGGTCAACATTTAGCCATTGCCCGAGAACGGATCGGTCTGTTTCAACGACTGACCAGGCAAGTCCGATGGACCGAGAGCCTGATTCGGGTCGTCCGGACAGCCCATATGCGTCTGAATGTCCACGAGATCGCCCAGATTGCAACCGAGGAACTAACCAGTTTAATGCCCGGTACGGCATTGGCTCTGGTGATGGAAGAGGGACCGGAAAGGGAGCCGATAGTTTTGGCTCACAATGAAGACGCCCGACCGATGGTAGAGGAAGCCAACACGCCTGAAGAGTCACTGAGAATCAACCGATGGTGGTGGGAGATGAGATCGGGGTCTCATTCCCAGATTTCCCTGCGCAACCAGGTTGCCGACTGGGAGTCACCGTTGGCGAGCCTCCTTCTCCGTCACGGCTGGACCAGTTTTCTCAAAGTGGACATTTCCTTTGGCGAGGAGATTCTAGGAGCGTTAGTTGCGGCGAAAAGGGACGCCGTCGGTTTCACTGCCGAAGATTGCGAATACGCCCGCAGCGTCTGCAACCATTTAGCGGTCGCCTTTCGCAATGCGGGTCTCTTCCATCAATTGGTCAGAGCCTATGAGGATTTAAAAGCGGCTCAAGCGGCGCTGATCCAACAGGAGCGCCTACACGCCCTCGGTCAAATGGCGAGCGGAGTCGCCCACGACATCCGAAACGCTCTCGTTCCCTTAGTGGCTTCCGTGGAACTTCTGGAATCCCATCCCGACGAGCAGGTTCAGCAGATCGCCCGAAGCCTCCAGCGCACCGCCGACGATATCGTCCACATCATCACCCGCCTTCAGGTCTTTTACAAGAAAAAAGTCCATCAAGAAGAGATGGAACCGCTGAACCTGAACGAACTGGTCGAACAGGCAGTGGATTTGACCCGCCCCCGATGGTTTGACTCCGCCAACAGGGAAGGGGTCACGATTGAAGTGCGGTGCGACCTAAGGAAGGACCTGCCGATCACCGCCGGAATCGGTGCCGAAATCCGGGAGGCTCTCATTAATGTCATTTTCAACGCCGTTGATGCTATTGTCGCCAAAGGCGCAAGCGTCGGATCGCTCGGCGTCCGAACGGGACTTAGGGACGGATATGTCTATGTGGAAATCAGAGATTCGGGGGTCGGTATGAATGAGGAGACCTTACGCCGTTGCCGGGAGCCCTTTTACACCACCAAGGGAGAGCGAGGGACAGGGCTGGGTCTGACGATGGTCGCCAGTGTGGTCGACCGGCACGAAGGGCTTCTGGAACTGGAATCGGACCTCGGTGTCGGAACGACTGTCCGGCTCCTCTTGCCGGTCCGGTCTTTCGGTCAGTCCGGGGTCCCTTCGGAAGGCGAGGCGCCCGTCCCGTCCCACCGCATTCTCCTCGTCGACGACGACCCGCGGGTTCGCGACTCACTGGCGCGAACCCTGTTGCAGCTCGGTCAGACCGTCGTCACTGCTTCAACGGGTCCCGAAGCGATCGCCCAGTTCCGTCAGGGTCTTGAATCGGGCAATCCCTTCACCCTCGTCCTGACGGACCTTGGTATGCCCCACATGAGCGGGGAGGAACTGATCCGGCGGCTCAGGAACCTCTCCCCTTCAACCCCGATTGTCGCCATGTCCGGTTGGACTTCTGAGACGACGCCTATCGGAGCCGATCTCCTCCTTCCAAAACCAGCATCCGCCCGAGACTTGCGCCGAGCCCTCCTGACTCTTTCCCGGACGGCGGCGCTGCAACAGTGATCCCTTCTTCCTATCATAATGACCCAGGTGGCTGTTATGAACCGGTCGGCTTGCGTCGAACGGGTGACGAAAGAAACGCGCGTTCAGGTCTCTGTCAACCTGGACGGTTCCGGACAGTTCACTTCTCAGACGGGTGTCGGTTTCTTCGACCATATGCTGATCAGTTTGGGTCACCACGCTTTTTGGGACGGAACCGTCACGGCGCAAGGAGACTTACATATTGACGCTCACCACACGGTGGAGGATGTCGGCATTGCCTTAGGTCAAGCCATCGACCGTGCTTTGGGAGACCGCAAGGGCATCAACCGCTTCGGCTCCGCTTTAGTGCCGATGGACGAAGCCCTTGTCCTCTGCTCCGTAGACATCAGTGGGAGAGGGTTCGCCTTCATTGACCTTCCCGTCCCCGGACCCATTGGCTCCTTTGACCCGGAACTGGTCACCGAGTTCTTTAAGTCCCTTTCCGCCAACGGGCGCTTCACCCTCCACCTGAAACGCCTCTCGGGCACCGACCGCCACCATATCGTGGAAGCCGGATTCAAATCCTTCGCCGTTGCCTTCCGACACGCGTCCGCTGTGTCGCCCGTGCGCGCCCAATCGGTCCCGTCCACCAAAGGAACCCTGACCGGCTGACGATTTTCAGATCGCCACCACAAGGGTGTCCCCCTTTGAGAGGGTGCATCCCTGCGGAAATTGGATCAGAAGATCGTCCCCCCGCCTTTCGATGGCAAACGGAACCGGCTTTTTATTGAGGGTGACCCGTCCACCAGAAGCCCCCTTTATCCCTTTGATTCCCACAATCAGTTCCGTCAAATAGAGGGACCCCTCTTGGACCGTTATCGCCCAGCCCCGGTTTCTCCCCCCGACCCTCCTTTCCCCGACGCCCCAAAAGATGCCTCCGCAAAGGGGAAGGGAGAGGTGACCTCCCAAAACGGGGCGCAGTTCTAACCGACCACGACCGGCATCAATCTGAAACCCCGCAAGGGAGATGAGAAGGCTCCAACTGGACAGGGCACGAGAATAATAGTGACCGCACTCCAGTTCGGCAAAGGGGTTCCTTTTGGTTCCGTCGTAACGGGCGCGCGCACCCTCGACGATCTCCAACCCTTCCTTCAGAAAACCGTTCCAGAAAAGGAGGGCTGCTACTTCGTACTCGTGACCGGTCCAAACCTCATCGCAGTAAAGGATCGGCTGGCGGGGTCTGCCGCCATTCGGCCAGGTGCAGACGATCAGTCCCTTCTCATCGCCGGCAGCGAAGACCCTCTGGGAGTGGCGGAACCCTCTCAGGCTCCGCCGCCAGTTATACCGGAAGATACTCCCAAGGGCGGATCGGATCAACTCCTTAGGGAAAAGGTCGCCCAACCCTAAAAGATACGCCCACCACTGCCCCAGCAATTGATCGGAGTGACATCCCGGACCCCAACAGTTAAACCTCTCGTAAACTTCCGGGTCTGCTCCCGGGCTATCGTAAGCATTAATGAAATACTCCCCGTTCCAACACGAATCGACATAGCCCTTCTGCCCCTTGGCGATCCTCTCCTGACACTCCTTTACCAGAGCCTCCCATTCCTTTTCCCTGCCGACCGCTTCCACAGCCCGACAAAAGGCTTTTAACGCGCACAAGTAGAGACTGCCAATGAAGGTGTTACTGCCGAAGGTGTGAATGTCGTAGGTGTTCGGCTGCTCGCCCCTTATCACACCGTCCGCCTGAGGATCAAATGTGGCAAAGATATGCTGGAGGAGAAGAGCCATATGGGGTAAGCAGTCGGTCAGCCATGGCTTATCTCCTGTCAGCAAGTACTCCCGATAAGTCTTGAGGATCGCCCCCAACATCCCGTCCAGGGCAGGATTATGGGGACCTCCAATCCCTCTCTCCCACAACCTCGGGAGGTTGAGAGGCAGGATCACCCGATGGGGTATGTAACCCTTCTCCGGATGCTGTTGCACTTTCCACTCAATATCTCTCGCCGACCGTTCCAGTTCAGGAAAGCAGAAGGCGACAGATTGAACGTAATTGTAGACGTGAGTGCAGTTCATCGGGCAGCAGTTGTCCGCACCCTCAAAGCCGACCCAATGCTGATCCTCCAGCCAGATCATCACACCACTTCTCAGAATCGCCAGGTTACTGGCGACAGCGTCTTTAACCGGCTCCGGTAGAGAAGAATCCCACAGGGAATCTGAAAACGTTTTGGTTTGACTGTAGAGGGTGCGGTAATTTTTTAGTGTAAAAGCGATCACATCGGTGGCGCTCTGAAACCAACGGTTGTATTGATTGCCGATACGGTACCGGTATTCATAGGGAGGCGCCCATCCGTACCGTTCGGTGCGGTACCGATTGGGGAAATTCCATCCGACGAGAAAGCGAAGGGACCTAGTTTCGCCCGGTTTCAAACGGATTTTTCCTGACAAGGCTCCTACCACCGTCTTGCCCGGCTCCGAAGGACGGGTGGACCTTATCCCCCTCTGCACATCTAAAAGACCCGACCGACCAAAGGTCTGGAGGAGCTTTTCGGTGTCCCGATAGTCATCGGATCCGGAAAGGATCCAATCCCTCCCGTCGCCGACGACCTGACTCGTGACGGTTCCAAAGGCAGGTGCCGTCTCCCACCAGCCTGTCATCGGTCGGTAAGAGACGCCCGTCCCTTTCATCAGAAGGGCTCCGATCAATCGCTTCCTGTCCCCGATCGGTGCCCAATCCGTCGGCGCTCCCATCACCAGTAGCACCGCCCCGTTACCGATCGGTGCCCGGACCACAAGGGGCTCCCTATCGGGGGTCTGCACCAAAACCTCTCCGCCGTCCAGCCCGTCCGCTTTCAAATACCGTCCGACCGTTAGCGTTACCAAATCGCCGTCGCCGTCGACCGACATGCCCCCCTGTTCTTTTTTCTCGAGCCGAGACCATCGCCAGGGGAAGCTGGCCAAAACCCTTCGGGCTTTCTCCGGGTCCCTGACCGGAGGCAGAGGTGACCAACTGAGTACAAAATAGTCAGCGAGGATATGCCCCCAAGGACCTGTCTCCTCATCGACGACCTCCAGCTGCCCCTCCCTACCAACATACTCCTGAAGATCCCACACCACCGGTCGCAACTCCTCTCTGTTTCTGCCCGTTTCCGACCGGACGACTTTGCCCTCAATCAGGAGATTCACGCAGCACCGACCGGGATGGTTGCCACCGCCGATTAAAAAGTGGAGATACCTTTTGTCGATGGTAAAGGATGAGGAAAGAGCCCTTCCCGTAGTCGTGTCATCTGGCATGAACGTGTTGATCAGATACCGACCTTGGAACCCGGAGACCGGCTGCTGCCGAGGCTGCGTCCCTTCTGCCGGCTTCTTTCCAAAGCAGTTCCCACTAACCTCCCAACCCCGATACGTCCCATCTTCAAAATCAAAAAGGACAGAATCTCCTTCCCTTTGCGCCCACCGATCAAGGAAGAGAAGGGGATGACGGTCCCAACCGGAGAAAATGGCGACACCCCCCTCCTCAGCCCAAGAGAGAGCCCGATCGATTTCCTCTTCCGTTACTCCTCCCGTATGATCGGTCAACCACAGAACGGCTCGTCTTTCCTTTGATGGTCGGCGGCTTAGAGGCTGTCGCGCGTCGAGGAGTCTGACCTGAACGTTCTCTGTCAAACGCATCAGCCACGCAATTTCTGGATCAAAAGTGTAAAGTTCTATCGGCTCTGCAAAGGAATCCCGGACCCCCGACTCTGCCTTGCATTCCAAAAGACCTTCTCCGGAACGGATCTGGACTGTGTTTCTGTTTCCGATGAACTCCTCATGTTCCAGAGAAGGAAGGGAACGCGTCCCCTCCCATCCGACGATGTTTTGCAACGAAAAAAGGAGAGCGACTTCCAAAGGAGTTTGCGACTTATTTTTCAAGGCAAATTCAAAAATTGCCACCGGCGTGGCGCTTTCCTTCGCCTTTGTCGGGATAAAAGGCGACCAGGCATCACACCATACCTCCACCGGCATCTCCGTCTGATACTCAACGCGAAGCAGAGGAAACCGATTGTACCCCTCAACGGAAGTAACACACTTTTGTAGTTGCCCGACCGGTTCTTTCTGCAGCAAACACACCCGCGGACCTGATTGATCGTGGCACCAAAGCAAAAAGAAGGATAAGGGCACAACGGCACCGTCGACGCCATCGGGACCGGAATGAAAGTTATTCATCATTTGCCAAGCCACCAGCCGTCCCGATCCGGAAAGGGAGAACCCTGGTGCCCCGATCCCACCGAGAGGAAACGCCCAACGATTCCCTTTGAATTTCACTTTTAACCTCCTCCTCTTCCTTTCCTACATTAACCCCTTTCTGCTACGGAGTCAATCGGGCTCAGGAAAAGGATAGCGGTAGTTGTGAAAAAATCTACACTTGGTGATCGTAATGACACCGAGAGAAGTGACAGAAAAATGGGAATTGGAATGGCTGTCGCCTTATGCAGCCAAAAGTGCATTGACCAAAGGAAGAAAGAGACCGGAAATAAAATGCCCGGTCCGAACGGAGTTTCAAAGAGATCGGGACAGAATTTTGCACTGTAAAGCCTTCCGCCGATTAATGCATAAGACCCAGGTCTTTATCGCACCGAGGGGTGATCACTACCGCACCCGTCTGACCCACACCCTGGAGGTCGCCCAGATTGCGCGGACGATCTGCCGGGCGTTGCGGCTGAACGAGGACCTGGCGGAAGCCATCACCCTAGGGCACGATCTGGGGCACCCGCCCTTCGGTCACGAGGGGGAATCGGCTCTTGATGAAGCCTACCGGCGCAAGGATCCGTCCGGCGGCTTCTCCCATGTGGAGCAGAGCCTGCGGATTGTTGAGTATCTGGAACGAGACGGTGGGGGACTCAATTTGACTTATGAAGTAGTTGATGGGATCGCCTATCATTCCAAAGGGGGGAGGGATGTCGGTGCAGGTGAAGAGGACCAACACCTTCCGTCTACTTTGGAAGGGCAAGTCGTCCGCATCGCCGATCGGATCGCCTATGTCAACCACGATCTGGACGACGCCCTTCGAGCAGGCGTTTTAAAGCCTGAGGACGTTCCCCAACAGGTCAAAAGGGTCCTCGGCGAGACCCATTCCCAGCGCATCACGACCCTCGTCCTCAATGTGATTGAATCAACCCCTGAAGGCGGTCCGATCCGACTGACCGAGCCGGTGGCATCCGCCCTCAATTTGCTCAAGGACTTTCTCTTTCAAAAGGTGTATATGGATGCATCTCAAGTCAAAGCGGAAACGGAGAAGTGCCGGATGGTGATTTTTTCCCTCTTTGATTACTTTTACGAACGTCCGGAACAGATGCCCCCTCCTTACGGGGAGAAGTCCCGATTGAGCGAAGGGGAAAAAACTCGGCAGGTGTGCGATTACATCGCCGGAATGACCGATCGGTATGCCATTGACCTTTTCAATCGCCTCTTCGTCCCTCAGGGATGGCAAGTGGCTTAGGCGAGCCTATGGCAAAATTAGGTAGGAAGAGATGGCTACGGTAGTTAGTAGTTCGGTCCGGGAACGAGCTCTAATCCTCTGCGGTGGTAAGGGCAAGGATTACGACCCGGAAGAGTCTCTTTCCGAAATGGAGGCTCTTGCCGATACGGCGGGTGCGGAAGTGGTCGGTTGGGTCACCCAAAAACTCTTCGAGATCAACTCCGCCTTCTATATCGGCAGGGGGAAGGTAGAGGAAGTCCGCCGGATCGCCGGGGAATTGGGAGCCGACCTGATTCTCGTTGATCAGGATCTGACCCCAGCCCAGGTTCGTAACCTAGAGCAGGCTCTGAATATTCGGGTCGTGGACAGAACGGAACTGATTCTTGACATTTTCGCCAAAAGAGCCCGAACGCTGCAGGCGAAGCGGCAGGTGGAACTGGCACAACTTCAGTATCAGTTGCCGCGCCTCCGACGGATGTGGCGTCACCTATCTCGGTTGGGCGGAGGGATCGGCACCAGAGGACCGGGCGAGACTCAGTTGGAGGTCGACCTGCGGCGCGCCCGAAAGCGCATTTCCGACCTGACCCAGCAACTCAAAGAAATCCAAAGGCGGGCGACCCAAACGGTTATTTCTCGGAAAGAGAGGGACCTCTTTACTGTTGCCCTCGTCGGTTATACCAACGTCGGCAAATCGACCCTAATGAATGCGCTGACGAAAGCCAACACCTTCGTTGAGGATCGGCTCTTCGCCACCCTGGACGCAACGACACGAATTTTGACCCTCCCCGGACGTCACAAAGTCGTCCTGACCGACACCATCGGGTTCCTCCGTCGCTTACCTCCCCACCTCATCGCCTCCTTCCATGCGACTTTGGAAGAGGTCCGGATGGCGGACCTCCTCCTCCATGTTGCCGACGCCTCCCATCCGAAAATGGACCCGCAGATCGCCGTCGTCAACCAGACTCTCTATCAGATCGGGGTCGCCGATACGCCCCTTCTGTTGGTCCTCAACAAATGGGACGCCGTTCCCGACGATTGGGATCGGGACGCGATCCTCTCCCGTTATCCGCAAGCCCTTCCCATTTCTGCCTTGACAGGACAGGGGATAGACCGCCTCCAGGAAGAAATCCTCAAGCAATATCAAAAGCAAAGGTTCATCAGCCTCGTCGTTCGCATTCCTCAGGATCAGGCGCCGATCCTCGCCCGCCTCTATCAATCAGCAACCGTAGACAGTGTTACCTACGGAGACCAAAACATCGTCGTCCAACTCACTGTCGACCGACCGACTGCCGTCAAATTGAGAAAGGAATTGGAGAACAAAGGCAACGGCGTCGTCTCTTTCGCTGACGTATCGGAAGACAACACCACCTAACAGACAGGCAACAAATCGGTCAGCAACGGGTTATTGATCTATCCCCCAAGTTTGTCTCTCCACTGAGCAGACGGGGACGGACCGCTGGCGAGTTCCGACGGACTCAGCGGTCCCCCCTACCGGTCAAGGCAACGCGTGCCAATGGAAAGTCCGCCGGCTTATCGTCGCCCGAACCGTTGCGACCGACCCCGACCGGACCGGGCGATCCCTTCTTGCGAGGGAGATCGATCAACTCCCTGACCCAATTTTCCAGTTCCTCGTCACGGGTCAGGACGGAACGAGCGACCAGATCGGCAATGGCTTTAACTAACTCGTCCCGGTGGAGGACCATGCGCAGGTCGGTGAAGGTAAGCCGAGGGAACTCGTTAAATCGGTTACCGAAGTTCATTTGGCAGAGTGGCACAATTGCGTACCGATTGACCGTATCGCAAAACCATCGGGCGACAGCATTCAAACTTAAGAGAAATAATTGGCTGTGGTCTCGGGAGAGAGCCCAACTACCGACTTGGCCCTGCCCCAAATTGAGAAACTGGGCTAACACACCCTTGACAATCATCGTATCGTGGTGGTGAACGGCGTCTATGAAGGCTTGAGCGGAACCGACCTGCCCGCCCAGGATGTCCACAACGAATCCCTCGGGAATGACCAAAGCGGAATGCTCGTGCGTTCGGACCCGCTCTAACAGATTCAACAGCAGATTTCGGTCCCCTTGGGGAGTGCCCGCCGGAACTTTGCCGACGGCGATACCGGCGGACCAGCGTTCCAGTGCGATACTGTGGAGCCTGTAGTAAAGGTCCTTGAGAGTCCAGTGCTTGTAGATCGGACGAAGGAGAGAGAATCCGTAAGGATTGCCGAACTCCTTGCGCCAGATAAAGACCAACAACTTTTCAATCGGTATAATCACCCGACGCCATTGACCCGTCGGATCAACACCCGACTGAATCAGCCCGGCGAGACCGCCCTGTGGATCAAAGAGAAAGGTCTCGACCGTCATCGGATGACGGGCTGCCAGTTTGCGGAAGGTCAGATACCCCCTTCGTTCCTCGTACACCTTCTCAAAGGGAACGAAACCGTAAAAGAGAGCCAGCAGGCTCTCCCTGAGGAAGTCATCAAAAGTCACCGTCATACCGGCGAAGAAGGTTTCCGTCATCAGCTCGGTTGCCTCTTGTGCCGTCGGAGACGAGCCGCCTTTCTCCATCCTCCAGTCGGTCGCCCGAATCGGAAGGGTGAGAGCAAATTCAAGAGCCTGGATCGTCGCATCGGAACGCCTCATTTTGCCATAGAGGAGAATGCTTTTGGGAAAAGAGATGTCGGGAAGGTGCTCATCAACGATTCCGCCCGCAGAAGAAGAGCCGGTGCCGGCGAATCCTATTTCTGTCAAGTCTCCTCCCGTGACGCCCTTAAAACGGTCGGAGAAGAGTCTGCGCAAGGGCGCCTGGATTTTCCGTATCCATTCCCCTATCATCGTCATCATCCCCTTGGCGAGGAGAGGGGGCAGGGACGATCGTCCCTGCCCCCCGCCTGGCTACGCTAACACATCGGTGAGGAGGTATCCAGCGTCGGGTGCGGTGAGGACTTCGGAGGTCGCATGTCGGAGGCGAATGACGGTAGACGAGGCAGGCTCGTCGCGGTACCGTTCGGCGGTCAGGGGGACCGATGTGAAGCAGTAGCCGAAGGCAGGAACATTCAGACCGGGCGATTCAGGGACGAAGGCGACGACAACCGTATCACCCCAAATGAATCGGAGGTCGTCGGGTCGCCCTTCGGGAGCCACATTCCTGTCGGCATCCCCTATTAGGACCTCCCGAACGTCCAGCAGTCGGGCGAGGATTTCGGACGTAAAGTCGCGGGTGGTGTACTTGATCCGATCAGTGATCTGGGGATGGTCGATAAGGACTTCCCAAACCTGCCGGCTCAGAGCCACAGTCGTCGGTCGGCGACCGATCGTCCTTTGCACCGACTGGATAGCAAAACGTAAGTCCGAGAGGGGTGTGGAGTTGGATTGGTTCCACTTGGGCGTGGGAGATAAAGAAGCCACTTGCGGATCGGTCGTAATGGCTTGAAGGATCCGTCTCTCCTGATCGAGAGTCAGCATATCGACTAACTGCTGGGTGGCTGCCGTAAAAGGATCAACGGGAGTTTGGGCATTGCGGGCGAGTTGGTCGTCGACGGCGATTTCAACGGCGTATTCGGTGCAGGTGTAGGAGAGGGGTGTCAGCGACCAGTCGACCCGATAGGCGCGGCTGCCGGGCGGTCGGGCGAAATTGTCCAACCGGAACGCGTCCTTTCCGAAACGGGCGACTTTACCCGAATCCAACCGGACGGAAACGGGCTTGAGGATCTGGGTCCCGATAAATCCCTCCGGTCGGTAGGTGATGGCGACTTGCGTTAAGAGGGTGTCGACGATCAGGTCTCTGCTATCCGAAACCGGCATTCTCTTTCACCTCCTTTTCGGTATGGTTTTTTCAGAATCGGAACGGCGCTAGGAAGACTTCAATCACTTCACCGGCAGTGGCAGCGGTCCGAAGGGCGAAACCGAGGATGTACGATCCGCCCTGTCCTTGGGCTGTCGTTGCATTTTGGGTGTAACTTGCGGCGGTGTTTTCCGTGTGGGTGTGATAGGTAGTGGCAGCGCGGATCCGACCGTTGCCGGCGCTGACGACGGGTGTCAAGGGGACAGTGATGGCACCATTGGCAACGGCTTTGCTGATGCCGCTAATCATCACCGACGCCGGCTCACCGGCTGCCGGTTTGTTCTGGAGAATGCCGATGGCGACTTGATTGTCGCTGGCCAGCAGAACGGTTCCGTCGGCGTTTAGAGTGACGGGAGCGAACTGGTAGTTGCGCAGGTCCGCTCCGGCGGGGAAGGAGACGACGATTCCCGGTGCGGCTTTAGCCATAGACGGTCACCTCCTTAAAGGCGAATCCGGTAGTAATCGGTTGCCAAGTCAGGTCGCAGTGAGGCGGCTTCTTTTAAGGCGTCCCCTATCGGCAGGTTTCTGCTGGATGCGATCTGCTGGACGAGGGAGACGAAATCTCCTTCCGGCTCCGACGCCTGAGCAAAGCCAATCTCACTGAGGGGAACGAGTTGCATCTCCGAAAGAGCCTCCAGGACCTTTCGGGACAGATGGTCGGGCAGTTCGGCAAGGACCTGACCGAGCCGGTGACAGGTAGCCGGTGACAGGGCGGTTCTCCCTTCGCTAAACCGCATCGCTCTCAGCCATCCGGAAAGAAGTTCCGCTTTAGCCGACCAATGGGCTTGAGCGAAGGGCTCCGATCCCTGAAGGGGCTGGTCGGACATCTCAACAGCACCTCCTTGACGGAATTTTTCCTGAAGTTGTCGCGCCAGTCCGATTGCCTTTTCAATAATCTCCTTTGGTAAGTTCACACCCGCCCGAGCCCCAGAGAGAGCAGCAATGGCTGCCGCCACACCCCTCCGAAGGATCCGCGGTCCCTCCTTGACAATGTCGGCGACGGGGAGTTTATAAGCGGAAAGTAGATGCCGATTGGCATCGTCAACGACTAAAAACCTCTTGCGGTATCTGTTCCAATCGTCTTCATCCCATTCTTCGGGCTGACGATCGGAGACCCAACGACGCCAGCGCCGCTCGCTCTCGTCGGCGTCCCACTCCCGATCGGGATCGTCGTCAAGGGGCAGGTCTGCCACCTCTTCGTTGACGACCCATTGGGGCTCCTTTGCTGTCAGCGGTCTCAGCCCTTTAAAGAACGGTCGGTTGGTTAGGGCTATCCCGGTCAGAACGCTCTCCCGATAGTTTCCCGTCGTCGGATCGTAAACCGTTGACAGTTCCACGCTCAGATAACGGAACCGCTTGTTCTGCAGAACCGATTTGCCCAAATCCGTCCACTCAATCAAACCGAAAAGCCCTTCTGGTCGGATCTCCAGAGACTTGAGCCAACCGGCGGCGCCTTCGGCTCCATATTGATGCTCCAGATTGACCGGAACTTCGCGACCCAAGATACCCCTGTCAAAGCGGTCCTTTATTTTCTCCAAAAAGGCTCGGTCCACCACCAAAAGACCATAGTGAGGATGGCGAAATTCACCGATCGGTAAAAGATGGACCCAATGTTGCTCCATCGGATGATCATCCACTTCTTCTTGATCTGTCCATCCCTTTCCCATCGTTTGGTCTCTCCCTTCCGTTCGCATCTCACTCCTTTCTATCGTCATCGTGTCTGAAGAAGCGGACGGAAACTATTCCTTCCGCCCTTCCTCGCGCCTTCCCTTTCCCAACCTTATTTGTGCTCCTAACTCCGGAAGGAAACTATTCCTTCCGCCACAAGAAAACAGGGCATCAGAACTGCTGGGCGGAACGTTCGCCACCCTCAGCAGAACACCAGGATCTATTCGTGCCTGTGTCGGACAGTGGGATTTTTCAAAGAGCGCCAAGAGCCCCAAGCGGTGGACGGGCTGGAGCTCAACGCTATAATCAAATCAAACAATGATAGGAGGCAGGAGGAGCGCTGACAGAGCACTGGGTGCCGTGCCGACCCCAAGGGAACTGGTCGAGTTCATGGTCGCATTAGCCCAGCCCATGAACAGACATAGTAGGATTTTGGAGCCTGCATGCGGAGATTGCCCTTTTTTGAAAGCCCTCGCGGAACGCGACGGTCTCGGTCACGAATTTGTAGGCATAGACATTGACCCTGCATCGGTCCGCTACGCTAAAGGCCAGGTGCCCTTCGCGACTGTCCTCGAAGGAGATTTTCTTCTGTGGCAGCCCAACGAACGCTTTGACGTCGTCATTGGCAATCCGCCCTACGGAATTATCGGGGATGAGACTCATTACCCTATTCACACCCTTAAGGATCGCAAGGACCTTTACAAGCGACGCTTTACAACATGGCACGGCAAGTTTAACATTTACGGAGCCTTCATCGAGCACGCGGTCAACCTCCTAAATCCCGGTGGCAAACTGGTTTTCGTCGTTCCGGCCAGTTGGCTGGTGCTGGACGATTTTACTAAGTTGCGCCAGTTCCTGGCAAATTCAGGTCATCTGTCGGTTTACTATTTCGGCAAAGTGTTCCCAGGGCGCAATGTTTCCTGCGTCGTGTTTTTGCTTGTCAAGAGCAAGAAAGGTCTGATGCTCTACGATCGGGAAAGGCTTGTTGTTAGCAAGCCCGACTGGAGCGGTGACATTATCCGCTTTGAAACACCACAAGCGTTGGCTTATGAACGACAGGGGATTCCTCTTGAACAGCTGTTTGAAATTCACTTTGCCGCCCGCAGTCCGCAGGTTCGGTCCCACCCTCAAGTGGTGAGAAAGCCTTCAAGGGGTTTGGTTCCGATTCTGACAGGCAGAAATCTGAGACCAGAAGGGATTGATTATGAAAACTGCTATTCGGGGTTCTGGATGCCAAGAGACGCAGCCCCGACTTTGCGTCCCTTCTACGGGCATCCCCATATTGTTATCGGACACACGAAAGGCACGCGGATGGTTGCTGCTGTTGATGAGCGGTGCTACCCCTGGCGTGAGGAATTTCACCTCGTTGAGCGGGTGATGAAACTTGACTTGCACGCGATCGTCCGTTACCTATGTAGCGAGCCTGTGGAAGAGCATCTGCGATCTCTATACCGAGAGATGGTGCCCCACCTGACCCGGACAATGCTAAAGCGTGTCCCGTTGCCAAAAGAGTTTGGTGTCCAAATAGAAAAGTCAACTCTTCCATTTGAGGCCAAACCGGAATGACGAGGACAGATTGGCTGGGCAGATTTGAGAAGTTCCTTGCAAGTATACCCGTGGCCGATTACCGACAAGAGTTGCTGCCAATAAAAACGGTGGAGCAGGATTTACCAAGGGATTTAAACCCTCTTGCAGCGATCTATACTGCTTATTGGCAGCCCACTAAAAAACAGTTTCCCGACTTTGAGTCGTTTTTCCAACACTGGTGGCAAACCCATCTATCACCGTTAGATACATTTATCCGCAAGTATTTTTGGGGTTGCTCTTTTCAGTTTGCCCACTTGGGTTTTAAGGCCAGAATATATCGGACTCTTATTTCGCTGTTGACTCAGTTCCATTTCTGCTACAGTTGGTTAGCACATTGCACTTATGTTATAGAGGCGTCCGCGGAATTGGACATGCAAGGTATCGACGCGTTGGTAAGGGCTGGAGACACCAAAGTCATTATTCAGATCAAAAAGGAGACATATCGCACCGAAGCCAGAGAGGGCGGTCGGTTTGCTCGCCGCAAAATGCAAACATTGCTCTTGATGGAGGTTCCATACACTATCATAGGTCCGGACGAGTGGAAGAAAAGAGCGGACAGAGCCCTGACGAACGAAAGAAGGAGGGAAGCGCAACTGTTTGCTTCGTTGGCAGGAAGATTTCAACGCTGGCTACCCAATGGCTTTGTCGTATTCCAGCCCCAGTATGTGCAAAGGATAGAGGAGATCATTAAATGCTTCATGGATCAAAGGCGGCAAGGCGTTGTTGGGTGGCGTGACACTTTGGAGCTGTTAGAAGGCTCGTTAATAGCTGAGTGAGTTGTCCTTAGAAAGGTCGGGCTTAAGCGGGAAGAATGAGCGCTTTGCGAAGCCGCGCGAAGCACGAAGGCAACCAAACTGCCACGGTGTTGTTCGGTTTTTTCAATGGGTCTCGCCCCTTGAGGGTCCCTATCTGCTTTTCTGACTGCCCTGCGGCTTCTGTATCCACAACACCCAGTCGTTGCCATCGGGGGCAGTGAATTCGTGTGGCGCACCACCTAACAGTTCAACTAAGGCACTGAACTGTCCCTTGCGGGGGTCAAACCAGCGGGCAGTAAGGCGACCGGTAAAAGGGCTCAACTCCAAGGCGACACTACCGCCGCTGGGCAAGTAGGCGACGAGTTCCCTATCCGATGCCATAGCAAAACCGTTACCTGCTGTAACCAGCCGGTCGTCCGGTCGCATTTGGAAGAAGGGAACTTTTCTGGTGAAAGCCGCCAGGTGCCCCAGTTGTCGCCGCAGGGTCGCGCGCCGGGAGCCTTTGAAGTCTCCTTTGTGTTCTGTTCCGATTTGAAGGCTGTCGTCCAGGTAACTGACATGCCCGCCGCTAACAAACGCCGTCCATGCCGCCCTGCGCACCGTCGCATCGTCAGGGTTGCCGATGCCGTCGGTGTCAAAGATGAGGGGCTGTTTCAAGTCGCGCGCTCTCAACAGGTTGCTGTGCAGCTCTTGTAAGTCCCACGTCTTGATACCACCATAGTCGTGGTTTGGCAAGTCAAGCGGCATGACCAGATGTTGTTTTGGCTTTCTCTTTTCGTATTCGTGGATGAATTCACAGAGGTGTCGTTCCCATTCTTCGTTGTAGTAGTTCTCGTTGGCGATTTCAAAGAAGATATTGTCGCAATCGTTGACTGCATCTACGACTTTGCGGATGAAATCCTTTTGCGCCTCAAGAACCTTTAGGTTGTTGAGGGAGCAAAAGCCCTGCTCCCCATCGGTGCCCCTCTTTGTGTTTTGGGGATCGCCATCCACACCATTGATGTTGTTGTCCCGGTGATAGGCGTGCAGGCGCCAAAGGTGGGGATGCTTGATCATCCACGCATCAAAGAGGGTCAACTGCAAAAAGATCCCGCGCGATTTGGCCACCGTGCAGACAGACCTCAACCGTTCAAAAAATGCGGGATGGAACTTTGTCAGATCGTATTTTGGTTTGCCGTCGTTGGCGTCGCCCGGACCGGTGCGCAGGTAAGGGTTGATGTGAATGCGGCTAATAGGTTCGGGGAATTCTTCACACCCCCACCAAACCCATACCCGAGCGAAGTTCAGTCCGTTGTCTTTGAGGGTGTCCAACATGGCTTTGTAGTCGTAATCGACATCGGAGAAGGTGCCCCAGGTATAGTTGCCGACGAGGAGAAAAGGCTTTCCTTTATACAGGAAATAGAAAGGCGAATGGGGGTGAATGGAAAGGGGCGCACTACCTTGATAGGAGGTCGCCCCTTCTATTCCGACCAGCATCATAACCCCCAACCAACCCCAGAAAACCAGCATCAGAAGCCGGACGGGCTTTCGGTTCATTTATGTTTCCTCCTTTAGAAAACAGTCAGATGAAGGACGGCATCGGCACGAAAGGGCGAAGTAAGGTTCCCTGCGGTCTGTGAGTCGTCGACTTGCTGAGCATATCTCCGCTCCCAACCATGGGCACCTTGCGGATTATACCGCTCTTCATGCCTTCTGACAAGTTACTAAAGTATGCCCTGCCCTTCTTGGTGAAGCCGTCAGGGATGGAAGCCAAGTCGTTCCGTGCTCCTCCCCTACTGGGCTCCTGTGATCGGAATCATTTACATCCGAAGAGAGATGTGTCGATTATCAAAGAGCCCGATTGCGCCTTCGCGAGGAGGGAATCGGGATGCGGTCAGTTGATTTGTCGGTTGCTAAAGGACCGAGAGGATTCGGTGCCGACAAAAGGGCGAAGTTAGAAAAAGGCAGTTGAGCCGTTGAACTTCGGGGAAATCCGAAAATGATGCAACCAGTCCCCGTTTATGCTTCCGGACGGGGCGGAACGGATTGGAAGGAGGCAAGGCGTAAAGATGGATGGAAAAAAAGGGAGCGGGCGGGGAGGACTTAGGGCGGTTCTGATCGCCCTGGTGGGGCTGGTCAGCATCTCCTTGCTGACCTACGGGCAGAGGGTAAGGACCCCGACCACTGGATTCAACCAGAGAATCTTCCCTTCCCGTCAAGCGGAAGGTCTTCAGCTGGTCGGTCGGGTTCCGGGCGACTTTTTCGCGGCGTTGGCCGTCCGATCCCCCTATGTCTTTGTGACGGAAAAGGGGATCCTTGTCGCGGTTTACGATATATCCCGCCCGGACGATGCCAGGAAAGTCGCTTATCTGTTATCGGATCCGAACCTGATAGGCGGGCAGGTGTTGCTGTCCAGCAATTACGCTTACATCCTTTCCTTTGCCGAAGGTCGAAGCGGTGGAACCTTTTCCGTCGTGGACATATCGGATCCCGCCCGCCCTCGGTTGGTCTATAGTCTCCCGCTTTCGTTCTCTCCCGACGCATTGGTGGTCAAAGGCAACATCGCCTATCTTGGAACGGGGCGGACATTGCAGGTGATGGACCTGTCGGATCCGACAACCCCTCGGGTTGTTCGGGAAGTGGCTCTAACGGGTGAATTGGAAGGGGACGGAGGAACAGTCGTCGGTAACAGGCTTTACCTGACGGAGGGGACGGCAGGACTCAGCGTCTGGGACATCACACAGCCCGATAACCCAACCCGAATCGGGATTCTTGGCAACATAGGGGTCGCTCGGTCGGTCGGTGTTTCAGGGGGTTACGCTTTCGTATCTTGTGGACGGTGGGGATCGGTCAGAGGTGCCCTTCGGGTGGTCAATGTTTCCGATCCTTCGGCACTGACGGTCGTCGCGGAGCTACCGATCGGTGACAACCCCTGGTTTCCCCTGATTGTCACCGCAACAACTGTCTACGTTGGTGATTTTGATACTTCTCGCCTCTTCGTCGTCGATGTATCCAGCCCGACGGCGCCGGTTGAGGTGGCTCGGTTACGAGATCGGTTGCCCCTGGCTTTTGATCCTTCATCCCGGACACTTTTGGCGGGCAGGCTTTTGGGTTTTCACACTTACGATACCACTAATCCGACGTCACTGAGACTGCTCGGATCCTATCCGGGCATCGGACCAGGGGCTGTAACGGTGAATGAAGGCTTTGCTTATTGTGCTGAGGAAGATGGTCTGGCTGTCTACGATGTCAGGAACCCTGCTGCGCCCCGTAGGGCTTCCTTGTGGCCACTGTCCACCGGTGCGACGGGAAATAAGAGGGTTGTCGTTTCAGAATCGCTGGTCGCTGTCTCTTACCTCTTTAGTCGGCCTGGGAATGGGAATGTGTTCCTATTTGATGCGTCCTCCCCTCCCCTGGTGACGCTCCGGGGGAGTTATAGCCCCGATGGATTCAACACTTACGGAATCGCTTTAGCAGGCAACTTTCTCTTTGTCGCTCACAGCGGGGGTTACGATGTGGTGGACATTTCCGGTGGGAGTCCGATCCGTGTCTTTCGGGGTTCCTTGTCAGGTGGCGCCTTCGCCACTGATGTGACCGTCCAGGATAGGCTGGCACTACTGACGTCATCCGACCGGCGTTTGATCGTTCTGGACATATCCAACCCCGCCCGTCCGTCGGAACGGGCATCGCTTACTTTGCCCTTTGTGCCTTCGGATGTGGAAGTTTTTTCAAACCTTGCTGCCGTGGGCGGGGAGGGCGATCTGGCTGTCGTGGATGTCGGTAATCCGTCGGCACCCCGCCAGGTGGCCATGTGGGACAATTCGGTCAACCCAGGCGGAGCAACCCGAGTGCGGTTCTGGGGAACAACTGTCGTCCTTTCCTATTACTACGGACTGAGAGTTTTTGATCTGGGACGCCTGCCCGATTTGGTCTCCATCGCCTCTGTGGACGGAGCCAGCCTGGAAGCGGCTCCTTTTGGCGACCATCTGGCTGTTGCTTCAGGCTACGGTCATCTCTATGGACTGAACATTTACCGGAGACCCACCGTCGGCGCCTTTGTCGTCTTAGATGTCAATCCAAGGCAAGCGCCGGCAGCGGCCGGCGTAGAAGTTACTGTTCTCGGTGAGGGTTTCCAAAGCGGTGCCACCTTCCGTTTGGTGCGCAACGGAACCGTCCTGGAACCCACCAATGTTACTTTCGTCTCTACTCAGAGGTTAATGGGCACCGTTAACCTGCTGGGTCAGCCGGAGGGAAGTGTATGGGACGTCATCGTCCGCAACCCGGACGGTTCGGAGGCAAGGAAGAATCAGATCCTAACCGTTCTGACGACACCGGTCATTTCCACCCTGACCCCTGCAACGGTCTTTCCCCGCAGGGAACAGGTCACGATTGCGGGGAACTACTTTCTTGAGGGAGTGATCGTCTCTTTTCAGCCACCAAGTGGCTCAGGGTTGAGTCCGATCAACGCTCTCTCCGTCACCAGGGAGACCAGCCGGCGAGTCCAGGCGACCTTTGATTTCTCCTCCGTGGCTTCCTTTTTCAACTCACATCCTTCCGAGAATTCACTGACGGGTCCGTTGGTTGTCAGGAATCCGAATGGGCAAGAGGCTTCGGCAAATTTGTCGGTTGTTAGACCCCTTCTGCTGGCGGCAGTAGAGCCGTCGGAAGTGGCTTTGATCCCGGGAGAACCGGCTCCGGCAGTGACATTGAGGGGATCTTTTCTTGCTGGTGAGCCCCTCTCGGTTCGTTTGATCAGGGGCGATAGCGCTATCGATGGCACGGTCCTGTCTCTGTCAGAAACCGAGGCTCAGGTTACCTTCCCGGGAACCCTTCCGGAACTGGACGGTCACTGGAATGTCGAGGCGACCCAACTTTCGGTAAAGGCGCAAGGGAACCTTCGGTTTCGCGAGTTCATGAGGATCTTGTCCCCCGTGCCCATTAGGCTTGTTCTTGATCAGCCGGGGACTGGGACCTTAGGCTTGACAGTGACCGATGTGGGACCGGGGCTTTCTGCCAAGTTAAGGAAGGACGGGCGAGAGATAAGTGCTACCCAGGTGGAGGTCCGGGACTGGTTCGCGGGCTATGCGGTAACGGCCACTTTCCGTTTCGGTCGGGAAGACCTGGGAACTTGGGACTTGGTCCTGACCCGACAGGATGGGAGAAGCCGGACCTATCAAAGGGCAGTTGTCATTGCCCCGAATTTCGTCATCAGCGAAATCTCTACGGACACTCGGTTTTCCCAGTTTGACCTCATGACTGTTACCGTCAAGGGGAGGTGGCTGATCAACGGGACGAGGGTGCTATTAGTGCCCCCTCAATGGGCTCGTGTTTCGGAGTCGGTGATTGAGCCGGTTCGCATCACCTACTCGGAAGACGCAACAGAAATAAAGGCGACCTTTTCCATCTTTGACAAGATCGCCCCTGAATGGTTTGGGGGGGTTCTTGAAAACTTCCGGATCCCCGTGGAGGTAAGGGTGGTAGCGGACGAAACCGCCGGCGGAGTGGTGAGGGGGACTACGGTACCCATAGAGACGCCCGCTCTGATCGTAAATTTCGCAGGACCAAGCAGGATCCGTTTAGGCGCAGAAGAGACCTACACCCTGACGATTAACAATCACTGCAACCTTCCCGACACTCCCTTCGTCATTTTGGGCTTTGAGTTGGACCCGGCAGAGGGAGTAAGGATTCGTTACCGGATGGTGGACGGGAACGGTCGGGTGGAAGCGGAGGGAGATTGGAAGCCAGGAGACGACGAACCAGGCTTCTCCCTTAATCCCCATGGGGGGTGGGTGCTTGGGGTTCCCGGATATTGGAACTGGAGGTCCCACTCTCTACGGGTGCAAGTGGTTCCCAGTGGCGAACAGACGGGACCGCGACAGCTCACTGTCCGAGTGAAAGCGACCCTAATCTCCAGCAACTTCCTTCGGGCTTTCGTTGCGCGGCAGGCAAGGGAGATGGGTCTGCCTCGGGCTCGGATCTTCAAAACCGTCCTCGTTCACGGGATCATGACGGAAATGACGAGGATTGATGCAGAAATGGGGATAGATTCGCCCTTCCCGGACGACTTTGACTTCCGGAGAGAAGCGGAACGGTTAGCCGACGATTATCTGTCCCAGTATAACCTGATGAACGATCTCCTGAAGGAAGCGACCGACCTGGCTCTCAGTCAGGCAGGATCGGCAGCCTTCAAGAACTTACTGCTGAAGAAATATCCCAATCTCGACGAACAATTAGCAGAAGAAGGAGCCGGAATCTTAATGGACACGGTGAAAGGGAGCCAGCCGCCAGAGATTCTCCTGGGCTGGCTGGTATCTAAAGCGGGTCAGACCACGGGTCTTGGGTTGGGTCTGGACATATTGACGCGACTAATGAAAGTGGCAATGACCCACACGGGAAAGTATGTGAAAGCCAGCGCATATGCCCGCAAAGTTCTCGCTCAGACCGTTCAAGACCATACCGCCCGACCGGCACCTGTGGTCCAGTCGTGGGATCCCAACGCCAAAGAGGGACCGACGGGAGTCAGCGGGTTTTTGTCGGGAAATCAAGGCATCATCTATCGGATCTTTTTTGAGAATTTAGCATCGGCGAGCGCAGCGGCTCAAGAGGTTTTCCTGAAAGATACTCTTGATCCGAACCTAGAGTCCGATACTCTCGCCTTCGTCCAGTTCGGTTTCGGATCCCACATAGTCGCCCTTCCGGAGAACAGCCGACAGATCGGTCAAGATCTGCGGGTCAGAGACGACCTGGTGGTTCAGGTGCGGGGTTCCTATGATCCGGCGACGAGAGAGGTGAGGGTGAGATTCGTCGGGATTGATCCGGCGACGGGCAGGTACCATCCTGACGGATTCTTGCCACCCAATCGGAACAGTCCTGAGGGTGAGGGTTTCGTCGTCTTCCAGATCCGACCGAGAGCCGACGCACCGTCCGGGTCAGTGATCAGGAACCGCGCAATCATCACCTTTGATCCGCACCTAACGGGGAGCCAGCCGCTGGAAACAAACGAACACACCCTTACCCTTGACAACGCAAAGCCTGTCGTGCAGGTAACGGCACCTGTCTCGGCGCCTCATCCTTTCTTCTCCATCGGCTGGCAGGGTGATGACAGGGAGTCGGGTCTTGAAGAAGTTCAGTTGTGGGTTTCTGACGACGGCAGTCCCTATCGGCTCTGGAAGGTGATCCGACCGGAAGGAAGGCGCCAGATCAATGGCTCTGAGATTTTTCAGGGTAGGTTCGGTCACAGGTATCGTTTCTACGCCATTGCTACCGACCGGGTGGGCAACGGAACAGGGGTACCGGATCAGCCCCAGGCGTCGGTGCGGGCAGGTTCTCCGCCCCGTCTGCCAAGCGGGCTGCGCTTGATCACCATACCCGTCCGGTCCGAGCAACCGGACCCGGTCCGAGTCGTTCCCTTTGAGGAGAACCGATGGGCTTGGTATGACCCTGTCACCGGTCAGTATCTCCGCTACCCTGACCCGGCAGCTGCGCAACTAACTGTCGGAAAAGGGTTCTGGACTCGACTCCGAGAGCCGGTCACCCCTTCTGTCAAGGGTGAGGTTCCTGACCCATCTCGCCCCTTTTCCATTTCCGTCACGAGAGGGTGGAACCTGATCGGCAATCCGTGGCTGTCTTCCTTGACCTGGGACATCTCCGCCATCACCTTCCGGGGGAACGAAGGGAACAAGGCGTTGAAGGACCTATCGCCGGGAGAAGGGGTGGAGCCCTACGCCTGGCGCTGGGACGGCGATGCGTATCAGTTCGTCTATGACCGGAGTGCACTGCCGGGAGCGGACGGACAATTGTCCCCATGGGA
Source organism: Candidatus Caldisaccharidevorator sinensis (assembly GCA_032161505.2). Taxonomy (GTDB): domain Bacteria; phylum Armatimonadota; class Fervidibacteria; order Fervidibacterales; family Fervidibacteraceae; genus Caldisaccharidevorator; species Caldisaccharidevorator sinensis. The sequence goes on along the minus strand of JAVKTG010000002.1, from coordinate 1,397,008 downwards.
GGGATGCTGGGTCTACGCCCATCAGAATGGGGAACTGATCTTCCCCCCCGCGGGTGAGAGAAGAGTGAGCGCGCCCAGTCGCTCACCAGAGGGAGCAGTCGGTTGGTCCGCCACGCTACAAGCGCAAGCGGGTGGTCATAAGTCTCGGGCTCTCGTGGGGATCGTCGATACGAACAGACTCAGGGTCGCGCTGCCGCCCGACCCACCCGAGGGATCTACCGCTCCCATTCAACTGACCATCGTCGGAAAGGAGGGACACCACTATAGAGCCGACATCCGCTCCGGATCGGCTCAGAAACAACAGTGGGACCTGATCGTCTCTTGGAGTCCAAGCCTAACGCGCGGGAGGCAAGGACCCCGTGAGGTCATCGTGACCTGGGACGGCATCGGATATGCACCGAGAGACTGGACTCTTACCCTGATAGACGAACGAACGAAGACCAGACGATATTTAAGGACGCAGACCGAATATCGGTTTGTGCCGGAAGAGGGGGAGGGGGAGCGGCGGTTCGTCTTGATTGCTGAGAGGGGCAGTCAGAGACCGCTGAAGATTTTGGGTCTCAGAGCGATGAGCGGAAGGGGCGGAGGAGCCCTGATAGAGTTCACCCTTACCAAACCGGCGGCGGTTACGGCAGAGGTGTTGACTCTGACAGGTAGGAGAGTCCTGCCGCTTCCAGCGGGGGACGGATTAGTGGAAGGAACCAGAAGGATCGTATGGCATAGCGGTGGCGACGGAAACCGACGGTTGGGACCTGGATTCTACCTGATCCGGATCGTCGCCACCGACGAGGAAGGTCGGGTCGTCCAAGGGATCACAACCTTGCGTCTCGGCGGACGGTAACAGCCATGCCGGGTAGCAAAGCGCTGCCCTGGAATTGCTACCGATAGAAGTTGAGCCACAGACTGATTATCGTTCGCAAACGATTCGTGTTCCGGTCGTCGCGATATCATTTAGAATTGTTCGGTGAGTGCGGGTATGAACGATATAGGGAAGGCTCAAAGGGCGTCGAGACCCTTCTCAAGCCTTACTTTTCTCAGAGATAGAATCTACAAACCGTTGTGAGGGACGGAAGAGGGGATCGTTGCCTGTATTTCGTTGGCGATTTTGGAAGACGCCTTGAGGGCACCGGGAAACGGCGTTTTCTTTGGTCAAGAACCGCCGCATTAGGCTCGGAAAGGCTCTCTTGATAAGTCCCAATCGTCCGTGCGATCCTGAGCAGGTTGCCTTGTGGCGGGATGGGATACAGACCCCAGAGGTGAGATCACTAGCGGCGCACCTGTGGTGAGTTAAGTCCGGTCCCGGCAATCAAAGAATGTTCCATCAGATGTCAAGAAAGAGAGGACTTTATAAGTTACGGAACAACCGATTCAGGCGAAATAGGCTCAGGTCCTGTCCCGGCTCCCCTTCCAAAATCCACCGGGCAACGGCTTCTCCTATGGCTGAGGCGAATTTGAAACCGTGACCAGAGCAGGGACTGACGATCCAGACGCTGTCCCCATCAGGGTGACGGTCTATGAGAAAATGACCGTCGGGGGTGTTCGTGTAAAGGCAGACGTGACTCTCTTTCAAAGGTCCTGATATAGCAGGCAGAAAGGGCTGAACCAAACGGCGGATCTCCTCGACCTCGCAGGAAGCGACGGCTCTGTTAACCCGATCCGCATCTACCGTCTCCCCCTCGTGATGGCGGGCGACCTTAATACCATCACCCATATCGGGAAACCCGTAGAAAAATCGCCCCCTCTGATGCTCAACGATGTAAATCGGACAGCGGTCGGGAGTCACATGTTGCCGATCCTGGGACGGCTCAAACCAAAACATCACTTGTCGCTCTACCTGAAGGGGAAGATCGGTTAGGAAACGGGGGAGCCACGGTCCTAAGGAAACAACAAGGGCGTCGGCTGCTAAAACGCCCCGGTCCGTTTCCACTTCTAGCACACCATTCCTGACGGCCCAAGACAGGAGCCGGCAGCCGAAACGAAGGTTCGCCCCGTTCCTCCTTGCCAGGTCCAGATAAGCAGCGACACACGCCTCCGGATTGAGGACCCCCGCCCTTGGCTCATACACACCGACAAAGCCCTTGGGCAGGCGCAGGAACGGGAACCGCTCCTCAATTTGACAAGGAGACAACAGTTGGTATGGCAACCGATGAACCTGAGCGCTTTTCAGTGCTCCGGGAACCAAGATACCGTCTTCCGGTCCGATCATCAGTCCCCCAGTTATCGTCAACAGTCTCCTTTGCGATTCCCTTTCCAGTTCCTCCCACAGGTCGTAAGCCCTCTGAACCAAGGGCACATAGGCGGGATCCTCAAAGTAGGCTGCCCGGATGATTCGAGACTTTCCATAAGACGAACCGAAGGGATGGGGTGGGGGGATGGGATCCAAACCGATCACTCGGGCGCCTAAAACGCACGCGTGGTAAGCGACCGCACTTCCCATCGCCCCCAGACCGGCAACGATCAGGCGCTTCCGCTCCATTCTGACACCCTTACTCCCCAGCAGACTCCCCGTCAAAAAAACGACCGCCGGAAAAAATGGAGCCGCCGGTGGGACTTGAACCCACGACCTGGGGATTACAAATCCCCCGCTCTTCCACTGAGCTACGGCGGCACCCCTTCTCAGTCGACCCGTATCATTATGCCGCTCCCTTGACCCAAAAGAGGGGCGCTGACCTTCCCCCTTTCATCCCCTCAAAATTTTTACGGGTAGTCCGATGGCGTCGGTTCCAGAGAGAGGGCGTCGGTCATCCTGGCATTTTTTCCTGACCCAGTTGCAGATGGCTGAGGAATACACGGGTCAGATCGTTCACATTCTGACCGTCTTGGAGAGGGCGCCGTCTTTTGAAGACCCCGACCCTCCCCTGCCCGATGCCTTGCGGCGGGCATTAGACCGACAGGCGATCCGGTCCCTCTACCGGCACCAGGCGCTGGCTCTTAAAGAGGCGCGGCAGGGCAGGAATGTAGGCGTCTTCACAGCGACGGCCAGCGGGAAGACCCTCTGTTACAACCTTCCCGTCCTGGAGCATCTGCTCCTTCATCCTCAAGCGACGGCTCTCTACCTGTTTCCGACCAAGGCTCTCGCTCAGGATCAAGTCAGAAAACTTAACGAAATGGGCTTTCCAGAACTGTTTGCAGCGACATACGACGGCGATACCCCAATGGAACGGAGGCGCATCGTCCGGGACCGATCCCGGATCATCTTAACCAACCCCGACATGCTGCACACTGCCATCCTGCCCAATCACCAACTGTGGGTCCCCTTCTTTCGAAACCTCTCTTTCGTCGTTGTCGATGAACTGCACACCTATCGGGGCATCTTCGGGATCCATTTTGCCTTTCTGATGCGGCGGTTTTTGAGATTGTGTGAATTTTACCGATCCCGCCCCGTCTTCATCTGCACATCGGCGACCTTGGGAAACCCGGACGAAGCCTTGGGCAACTTGATCGGTCTCCCCTTCACCATCATCGGAGAGGACGCCTCTCCTTCCCCACCGAAAACGGTCGTCCTTTGGAACCCTCCCCATTTGGACCGGGCGAAAGGGGTCCGGGCTTCCGCCTCTCGGGAAGGACTCAAACTTCTCACCCTCCTAATCAGGAACGGAGTGCGGACCATCCTCTTCACCAAGTCCCGGGCAGGCGCCGAACTCCTCTATCGCTATTGCAGGGACCTACTGCTCCAATCCGACGAACCCCATCTGGCGGAGAAGATCTCCAGTTACCGAGCCGGATACCTCCCTGAGGAGCGGCGGGAGATTGAAAACCGACTGTTTGAAGGGAAACTATTAGGTGTGGTGGCGACCAGTGCTCTGGAAGTGGGCATTGATGTCGGTGAGTTGGATGCCGCTGTGTTGGTCGGCTATCCGGGAAGCATTGCCAGCACATGGCAGCGAGCCGGACGCGCCGGAAGGAATCGGGAGGGGTTAGTGTTTCTCGTCGCCACCTCCAACCCCGTTGACCAACATATCGTCCACAACCCCGATTTCCTCTTCAAAAAAGCAGAGCCATCGGTAGTGACACTGAAGAATCCCTACATCGCCGCCGCTCATCTGATGTGCGCTGCCTACGAACTCCCCCTATCGGACCATGACGGCAACTGGTTCGGTCCCCTCTTTTCCCAACTTACCGACCAGTTTGAGAGGGAAGGGTGGATCAGCACCGGAGAAAGGAAAGGATGGCTTTTGAGCAAGCGGCCCCACGACCTGATCGGACTTCGGACGATTACCGGTAACCAACTGGAAGTGCGGGAGCGTGGGTCGCAGCAAATGATCGGTCTAGCCGATAGAGGGCGTCTCTACCGCACCTTCCATCCCCACGCCATCTATTTCCATTCGGGCACATCGTACTATTGCGAGGGTTTTGACCTCAACATGAAGGTGGTATGGGTTCAGAGAGCCGATGTGGATTACTACACCGTCCCGATTGAGAATAAGGAGACGGAAGTGCTGGAGATATGGAAGGAACATCGCCTCGCCGACGGGACCGCTTACCTCGGAAGGCTGAAAGTCCGGGAGCAGGTTTTGGGTTTCAAGAGGGTTCGGTTAGTTACGGACCAAGTTCTTTCCGCCGAACCTTTAGATTTGCCCGCCGAGGAGTACGATACCGTCGGTCTTTGGTTTACCGTTAACACAACCCTCGTCAGTAAAATGGACGAGAACGGTTTCCATCTGATGGGTTCCCTCCACGCCAGCGAGCATGCGATGATCGGTCTCATGCCTCTGGTCGTCAGCGCCGATCCGGACGATGTAGCGGGCATCTCTTACTCGCCTTGGCATAGGGACACCCGCCTGCCGACCGTTTTCATTTACGACGGCTATCCCGGGGGCGTCGGGTTTTCCGAAGCCGCCTTTGAAAGGCTCACAGGGCTGATGACGGTCACCCGAGACTCCATCTGGGACTGCCCCTGTGAAGGAGGATGCCCGTCTTGCGTCCAGTCCCCCCGTTGCGGCAGCGAGAACCGTCCCTTGGACAAATGGGGAGCCGCTTTCGTCCTGACCCTTCTCTTGGGACTGAAGACCGATCAGATTCTGATCAAGTCTTCCCGAGTCCGCCGCAAGTCCACCGACCTCCTTTCAAAGGGTCTACGGTGTTGAAAAGGGCGATCTTTTAATGGACCAGCCGAGCACCAATCCCCCTCTTCCAAAGACGGCGACAGAAAGAGAGGAACGACTGAGTCGAGAAGGCGAAAGGATCCTGAGGGTTGAAAACCTGGTCAAATACTATCAAACTTTTCCCGCTGTCAGGGGCATCTCCTTTCAGGTTCGGTCCGGTGAGATCGTCGCCCTTTTAGGACCGAACGGTGCAGGTAAGACGACGATTTTGAGGACCATATGCGGAGTCCTTCAGCCGACCGACGGGACAATTGTTGTCAACGGCTACGATAGTGTGAAGAATGAGATTGAGGTTAAGAAGAGGGTTGCCTATGTTCCTGAAACGCCCAATCCTTACGATCTGCTGACCGTCTGGGAGCATCTGGAGTTCATCGCCCGAGCTTACGGAAGTGATAGGAACTTTCGGGAGAGAGCCGTTGACCTGATAGAACGGTTGCAGTTGAGAGAGAAGCAGTACGATCTGGTCGCCACTCTTTCAAAGGGGATGAAGCAGAAACTTACCCTTGCGTGCGCCTTCGTTCGGGAGGCATCCCTTTACCTTCTGGACGAGCCCCTTATGGGGCTGGACCCGCGGGGGCAAAAGGAGGTGAAGGCTCTCGTCACCGAATCAGCAGAAAGGGGTGCGGCTATCTTGATCAGCACCCATATCCTCGCGATAGCAGAAGAGTGGTGCCATCGGGTCCTGATATTGAACAAGGGTCAACTGGTGGCGGAAGGGGGTTTAGACGACCTGAAAGCGAGAGTCTCCGCCGGTCAGGACGCGTCTTTAGAGGAAGTCTTTCTCGCCTTGACGGAGGATCAGCAGTCTTATGGCCGTCCTCCTCTGGCTTGAACTGACCCGCCTCAAAAATGGTCTGATCCAATTAACCCAATCGCCCCTCCGTCTCCTCGGCTTCGCTGTCATCGCCTTTACCCTCGTCGTCGGGCTGTTCGGTCAGTTGATCTCCGTGTTTCTTTCGGCGACCCACCGAAGTTCTAAGGCAGGCCTTGACTTGCCGCCCGAAATCTTAGGACCTATCCTTTATGCACTCCTTCTAATGGTGGCTAGTCAATCGTTACTTTTAGGCGCTACCGGTAAACTTTTCTCCTTTTCACCGTCCGATGTAAACTTCCTTTTCCCCGCGCCTGTATCAAGGCGAACGGTCCTCCTCTTTCACTTGACCTTTGATTACATAAAAGTTCTCGGACTGATCCTTTGGCTGGTTTTAATCACCCTCACCGTTATCGCTGGCACCGGAGGACAGTATCTTCGCCAGTACATCATCCTGGCTCCCTTGGCCTTGACTCTCTTGATCGTCTTAGTAACTAACGCAGGCAGGTGGATCCACCTTCTTTCCCTCCGCCGCCGACCACCCTATCGATTTCTACCGCCGATCGTCGCTTGGTCCTCTTCTCTGATCCTTCTGGCAGCAGTCGGGTGGATGGTCGGTCGGTCTGGTCAGGTAGGCTGGTCGGTCGCCTGGAACGAGTTTATCGGGTCGTCCGTGGCGCGAACGGTCCTATATCCGATCACCTCAACCTGGGAGGTCTGCTTGGTCGCTTTCACGGGCAGGGGAGAGGAGGCTGTTGTCAATATCGCACTTCTCTTCCTCTTGACAGTTATTTCCTTGATCGTCCTTCTTTCACAGAGAGAGAATTTTTACGAGCCCGCGATCACGGTCAGCCAGTGGCGCTACAGGATCCGGGAGGCACTGCGGAGGGGAGATTACGAGGGTCTCTGGGCCGTTCAGGTTGCCATCGGAGCAAGAAAGAGACCCCGCCTTTCCTTCCCCCCTTTCGGTTCCGGACCGTGGGCTCTTCTCTGGAAAGAAGTCCTCGTCTCTCTCCGCGCCAACGGATCTTGGGTCCTTTTTCTTCTGTTTCTCTCTCTTTTGTGGTTCGTCGTCGCCATCTGGATCTCCCATCGCCCGTTCCCGACCTCGCCCACTCGCCGCCTCCTTGTCCTCGCCGTATTCGGCTTTCCCCATCTGGCTCTCGCTTACCTTTCCATCATCGCCCCCTCTTTGGCTGCAGGATCCGTTAGCGGACTTCACGGAGAGAGTGGGCGGCTGGACATCGTCAAAGCCCTTCCGTTCCGACCGTGGGTCCGTCCGTTGACCCGAGCGCTGCTGCCCACCATCGGCTACACCGTTCTGGCTACTTTGCTATATATCCTGTCCCACATCTCCCGATTCCTTTGCCCGTCTGAACTGCTGATGCGTAAGGGCTTGCGGTTTCTTTTTGCCGTGGAGACCGACTGGACCCTCTACGTCATTCTGATGGGACCTGGCTTTGCCTTGACTCTCAACAGCCTGGCTTGTCTGATGTCCCTCTTGTTCCCCAAAATGACCGACCCTGCTCAGCGGTTCATAAGTTTTTTCTTTTTCGTCCTCCTACTCCCCCTTGTAATAACACCACCAATCCTTGCTGCCGTCCTCCTGTTTCTCGCCTCCTCCTTGGTAATTGGTGTCGCCGGTGCGACCCTCCTTAATTTCCTCATCTCCGCCCTCCTCCTTCGTTGGTCCGGCACCGTTTTCTGCCGCCTGGAACCGTCGGAGTCGTAACAGCCTTGACGTCGGTAATGGTGTCCGACCGCCCTCCTCTTGCACGAGGTGCAACATAGGGTCATAGGACCAAAGACTGATCAGGCTAAGGAAACAGTCACGAGTAAGGCGTCTGACGGCGCCGTGCAACAGGGGGGGCTCGGTATCGGCTTTTCGGCAATCACCGAAAACCGCCCAAAAGGGCTTTAAGGTAGATCTGCCAAAGTTTCTTTCACATTCTCCAGACACTTTCGGATGCATTCAAGGGGGGAGAGAGTCGGAACTTCCTGCTCAATGATGAACCACTCGGTTCCCCCTATGGTTATGCATAGTTTAAGGAAGTCCTTCCAGGGGACCTCGCCTTCTCCGATTAGGGCTTCTCGTGTAGTAGACGAGTATTCCTTTAAGTGCACTGTCCGTGCGCGTCCTGGGTAGCGGAAAATGATCCGTAGAAGGTCCGGTCCGCTGGCGCCACCATGCATCGCATTGCCTGTGTCCAACTGCATTATAACATCCTCGGGTGTGTGGGAGAAGAGTAGGTCCCACAGAATGTCTCCATTAAAAGTCTGCTGAAATTCAAAATGATGATTGTGGTAGCCGACTGAGAAACCTTCTGACTTGACTTTATCAGATAGTTCACTGAGGAAGTTAGCCAGGCGTAGCCAGTCATCTTTGCTCCTCCGCCATTCTTCTCCGACCCAGGGGACGATCAGATAGCGATTGCCCAGGATGTGATTGAATTCAAGAGTTGCAGACAGTTTATCACGAGTGAGGGAGTCTACACCTGTGTGCGTTCCGGCGACCTTAAGACCCGCGTCGTCCAGAAGGCGCCTCAGTTCCGCTGCGCTATAGCCATGATAGCCGGCGAACTCCACCCCATCGTAGCCCATTCGGGCGATCTCCCTGATCGTTTCCGGTAGATTTTCAGCACACCCGTGGCGAACAGAGTAAAGTTGAACGGCGATAGGCATTTGCTTCACCTATACCTCTCCTTTTCTCTCACGATGCCTCTTAGTTTGGACCCCACGCCCTTTGACAGCAACAGACAAAGCAAAGGTTAAAGCGCTATGGACGAAAACGCAATTGATCCTTCTGCCACCACGGATACCATTTTACATGTCCATCAACAAAACCTGTGACATTTCCCCCTGAGTGGACGCCGCCCGAAATCCACGATTGACCGGAATCGGACGGGTTAAAGCCACCCTTGTTTGATTCATATAGGCTGACCGTGATGTCTGGATACGTGATGCGCGCCAAGGGGAGCCCACTTATTCGTCTATTATAGGCATAGCCCCTCTTCAGTTGAGGGCGAGCAGGGCATACGAAACATTTCTCATTCCTTAAATAAGGCAACAGTGAATTTGACCAGTCGGTGTGGAGGGGAAAATACTCGTCATAGTCCTGCACATACATCAGCATCGCCAGTTCTAGTTGTTTTACATTGCTCATGCATGCCGCCTGAAGAGCCTTTTCTCGGGATTGTTGTGCTACTTCTCCAAAATTTTCCACCGTTGCCTCAACGGCTTTTTTCCAGTTCCATCCTGTTAACTCAAGGTTAAATGCAGACCAGCGACCGTCCGAATCCCATTCTGTCCAGGCGTGAAGTCTGGCGCCTTGCAGATTGAGGCACTCGAGGAACCGGACCCGTTCTTTTTCCGATTCTGAAACAACTTGCTTCTGCGCCTGCTTGAGAAAAGATTCCAGCCATCGGAAATCGAAGCTGGCACCGAAGACAGTCTTTCGTATTGTCTCCGCCAGAGTGCTCTCCTGCTTCGCCCGTTGCTTCTCAAGCCAATCAGGATGGCTGGACACTACAAGCCATCGGTCGCGAGTCGTCCAGCAGAAGCGCAGCGGAAACAAGGGCTCTTCCGTGTCCACTAATTCTGGAACGAAAAACAGGTCTCCCTTTTGTTCCACTGTCATCTCGCCGGTTCGCTCAACGAAGTCCTTGAGCCGAAGGGAACTGTCTTTCGCTTCTTCTTCATCTTCCGTTGCGCCCACAAAAAGGATTCCCCATCCCATCTGCTCATCCCAGGTTACAGCCAAAGCACAATCACCCTTTAACTTCTTGAATATCTTAGATAAAGGCTTTATTTCTGTCTTAAAGTCTTCCCATTCCTCTTCCTCTATTCCCACCTGGTCTGCGCCCAATTCCTCCAGACTCTCTATCGTCATTTCCCACCACTCACCCAAATTGTTAAAGTAACACACCCCTACAGTGTTTTCCGGAAGTAACGAAAGAAAGTTGCCTTTTGCTACAGGAAGTCGGGAAGCCCATTTCTGGAACTTTTTTTGCATTTCATCAGAAGTCGGCACTGCTATGTATGTAACAGTTATGCGGTCCTCCTCCACTGCAAGACTGAGAGCCACATCCAGCGGTAGCTGCGCAACGGTCGTTCGCGTTCGGTCGAAGGGCACAGGAGGGAGTAAGAGGCTTCTTACCTCGCTAGGCGTGTTGTGATTCATATAGACTTTTAGGAGGTGTCCGTCACCCATTCGCGCCCGAGCAAGCCTCCACCCCAGTGATTGAGACAGAGAGGGCTTTCTACCGAGCCAAGTGTCCACGACGTTCTCTACCGCACCCTTGCCGATTCCTGCGATGGCGTGGGTCTTGAGGAAAGCGAGACCGATGGGCGGCTGTCGTGCGGTCTGCCATTTCTGAATCGTGATGCCTTGATATGTCTCCTCTTTCCATGAGTTGGACCCAATCACCTTTTCCTTGACGATGTCGGCGCATTTAAGAAAGCGATCCCAGTCACGAACTTCCATGACGAGTGCAGCGCGTTGCGGCTCGTGACGTTTATCTCCTCCCCACGACGGACACAGCGCCATCTGCCCGCACCAGGGGACAACATCCCTTTCAAAAGAGAGACCCCAGTCCTTCTCCAGTTCGGCCACTGCCTGTGCTACAGGACGAATCTTTCTCATTTCATTGAAAATCTCCAGTCCCCTTTGCAAGTCCACCTCAACGATCCAACCAGTGTCGGCGGGAAAGAAGGCGGTCACGGATGGCGCCCGATACCAGCGCGCGAGAAAAGCAAAGAGGACCGATCCTGCGGCGATAAGAAGGGTGATGGTCAAGACGAGCCACCTGACGCGCCCCATAAGCCGTCGCCCGCCGCCCGGCGCCTGTTGCTCCTTTAAGAGAGAACCGCAAAAAATGCAGAAGCGCACACCTTCGGGTTGTCCAAGTCGCAAGCCCGGCACTTCATCTCTTTCCCACCCCAAAAGTTAATCAAAGGATGACACGGTGGCCCAATCAGTGGCACTGATCACGCGGAGTGAGACTTCTTTAACGCCACTGGGTTGACGCTTCCTGGGTCCCTACCGCTCCTTTAAGCCACCATCGTTTTTTAACTTCAAAGCGGCTCAACCGTCTGCGAGAACCCACCTTCCCTTTCCATCAGTCAGACCCCTATTTTCAATCTCGGCGCCCATTACTGGGTTCAGAGGACTCTTCACACCCTCTCCGTTAGCCTCTTGGTTGCTTGGTCCCGTTTCATTTTCCTGAAGAGGGCGCGGAGGGTGAATTCCCGGGATCCAGCTGTCAGGGTTTGACTGATTAATTTCCCGGTTGTGATGTGCAGTTGATTGGAGACGATCGGTAGGGTCTCTTGTGCCAGGGCCAGCCCGGGTATTGCTAAGGATCCGTCGGGAGTGATTAGGTCCGCCCAATCGGTCAGGCTTCCCCTGAAGATGACCTGCGGTTCCTGATGAACCTGGTGATAGGGGCTCTTTTCGGCGTCCGATAGGGCCTCCCTTGCGTATCGGATCCCGTAGAGGGCTTCCGATGCGTAGCCCGTCCCACCAGGCGATGTGTGCAGTCGGACAAAGTAGGTCACGTCCCCTATCGCCGGTTCCGTGCTGTCAAACCGAACCCTCAAACTGTCGGGCGCCGGATGGGGATCGCTTGCGTCGACCGTGAATGACCAGGATTCGTTCGTAAACGGATTCCACAAGTCGCCCCTCCAGCCCCCCAACCCCGATAGATTCCAGCCGTAAAGCCAGATAATGTAGGTCGGCGGTGTGGACCAACTGACTTTCAGAACGGGTGCGTAGATGGCGCCCGATAGAAATGGATTGTTGTCGGGAAGATGGGAATCGTCCGCCGATCCGATCGCCATCGGCATCGTATTCGGAGACGCGCCCGTTCCGTAATATCGGGTGAAGATGATGTGGTCACAGGTGACCGTTACGGGATCGGTCGTATGTCCGCCGATGATGACTCCGACATAGTAGCTACCCGCTTGCGACGGACCGACCCCAAATTGCCAGGTGCATCGGGTCCAAGCGGGCACTAAGGTGATGACTCCGCCCGTCGTCACTGCCCCCGTGTCCGCCTTTTGTAGGAATCCTCTGATCGTCGCTCCCTGCCCTCGGGCGTAAAGGGTCAAGGTGTAGGTGCGCGCCGTCTGATCGTCGTTGGCGGTGAGAGAGATCGGCTCCCTGGTAGAGACTTTGATTTCTGTCGGCGGATTGCTCGCCGGTAGATTGACTTGTAAGACCGTCAGATGGGAGACGAAGGTCGGCGACTGTGGCGTCTGCCCATAGTTAACTCTCCTAACCGTCCAGTCGGTAGATCCCTGCAGATGGTGCACTTGCCACGAGTGACCGGTGATGTCTTCAAAGGAGGGATCGGGGATCAGGTTCTGGCTCTCTTCCCCTTTGTCCAAAGCGAGAATTCGGTTCTGAATCGTCCGGGATTCGTATTCTACTTCCCAATCCCCAAATTGGTGGATCGGGATGACCGTGACCGTTGACGAGCGTTCGGCGACGGCGAGGAGAACCGTTCCTTTGGAGTCTAGGTAGGACGGTTTGAGAACTAAGTCCTTGTTCTGGTTGAGGAGGAATCGCCAGACATCGCCTAAGGTCTGCCCCCTAAAGTCTGCAACCCTTCCGGCGGGACCACCGATGAGGGGATCGGACGGGACAGCCAACCGATGCCAATGCCGTCGCCCTGCGATGGAGGCGATGCGCCAAAGGGTGGAGGAATAAAAGGGCGTGCGGGATGGGTCTCTGACCAAAATCCCGTCGACCGGCAGATCCAGAAGATACTCCCCTATCCCCCTCGCAACGACATCAAAAGAGGCGAGATGGGATGTGTAGCGGAGATGGACGATTTTGCCGGTCCAGAGGACCGATTGGTCATCGGTTGTGATCAGTTCTATCTCATCTCCCAGTCGGACGAAGTCCAATTCGTTCCGTGGCAGAGAGAAGGAGACCTCTCCGACCCAACCGACATCCGAAAGGGTGACGGAAAGGTCGGGATGAGAGACGATCCCCTTTAACTGCCAGCCCACATCCCAAGGGGAGCGAACGGTTAGGATAAACGATGGCATGGTCCCCTCAATTTTTCGGTCCTTCCGTTCCTCAATCGTTGAGCCTTATCCGCTTAGATACTTCCTTTGTTGAAGGCGTCCGCGAGCCGGTAAAGGAGCCGGTTCCAGATCAGGTTGGGTCCGTCAGAAAAGTCGTATTGCAGGATCGCCCGTTCCAGGCTGTTTTGAGGCGCTTGGGAGATAAGGAAGTCCCGGACGCTGATGAAGAAGGTTCGGTCGGTCGCTAACTCCCTTGAAGATGCCCGCCTTTCAGTTGCTGGAGGAGAGCGGGCTGACCGGCGATGCTTTCAAACGATTTTCTCACCATCGCTTCCCAGATCACCTCCCAAGTGGTCGGATCGGAAAAATCCAGAGCCGAAAAGGCGTCCATTACCAGTCACTCCTTTGCTTCTTTTAGAAGGCGGGTACGAGTTCGCCGTAGCACCACGGATGGGCGACGGTCTTGGCGACGGCTTCGGTCGTGCCGACGGCTGCCATATAAAAGACCCCATCGGTTGTCTCCGAAGGCCCCGAAGAGGTAGATCCAGAGGCTTGGTTGGCTCCCATTTGAATTTGCCAGGTCCATTGGTTTGGTCCCATCCGGCGCAAGGTCCAGTAGACGGGTGTGTTGGCGGTGTAGGCGATGCCGGTATTTACATAAGTAGCGGTCCCAGAGCCGTTATTGACGACGAATTGCCAGCTGGTGTCGGTGCTCCTTTTGAGAAAACCGATAACATGAGCGCTGTCAGCAGCCGTGTCCGAGCCGACGATGGTACCAACGGAGCCGGAAGCGAGACCGACGAAGGCACGGACATTAGTCGTCTCAACGGCGACGATAGAACCGGTGAGAAGGGAAATGAGGACCGGTCGGATTAGTGCGTTGCTATAACGAGCGGCAACGGACCCGGCGGTCGCCGCCGTTTGAACTCCTGCGATACGGGTGTCGGAAACGATAATGACGAGAGGGGTTCCTTGAGCGGTGATTGCAAAGCCCGTGACATTGACCCCCGTACCCGTTTGACATCCCTCAATCGAGAACTGCTGAAACTGCCCCCGGCGTCTTTCTATCAGGGTCGGCTTATTTTCAATCAAAGTCCAATCGGGCGTTTCCAGTTTGACGACGGTGCCGTCGGCTTTTTTGACCTTCAGGCGACCGTCGGTTGCGTCGGAAAAGAGGCGGATCGCTCCCGTGTCGGGCGGGTTGGGCGGGGAGATGTTGGCAAAGTCGGTGAACTGGCGAACGAAGACGCTGTCAAAATCCACATCGGTCGTCGTTGACGCCCGCCAGATCGGTTTGACTTTCACTTTGATTGCCATTGCGGTCACCTCCCGTTCCGGCTCTTAGTTGACTACCGAGGGCAGCACAGTGCCGTAGAAAGGCAACGGTCGTGGCTTACTCCGAACGAGGCATCCCTTTCTTGGCTGACGACAACAGAAATTCGTCATTGCCGTATGTCGGGATGGATCGTCACGACGCCTTGGGCGAGGGTGCTGATTTCCTCATCTTTCCTCGCTTCCACTTCTGCCGTATGGATGCCGACGGTGTCGGTTTCGGTCGCGGTCAGAGAAACGTGAGCGACGCCATTGACGGGATCGGTTACGGTCATCGCCTTATTGATGAAGACGACTCCGCTCGCCGTTTGGACGGCAAAGTAGAGGGTCCAGCCAGAAAGATTGAGAGGGGCATTGGTCTCCGGGTCGGTAAAGGTAAACTCCAGGGTCGGCGTGTCACCTCGGAAGATGGTGATGACGAAGTCGCTCATAGTGGCGCCCCCTTTCCGATCAGATGGGTCCAGAATCGGTTCCAGGGAAACTGCGTCGGATCAGATCGGCGCTTCGGGTCCAGATGTTTATGGGCGACGATGGCTTCAATCGGGTAGAGTTGACAAATCTGTCGGATCAGTTCAGCAAGGGCAGAAAGTTGAGGGTCGGGATAGTCATAGGCGCCCGGATAGGCTTCCAATTCAATCCCAATGGAGACGGCGTTGACAGAAGAGGGCGATCCCGCCCATCGGATCGCGCCTCGGACATGCCAAGCGACCTCCGTGACGGGGACCAGTTTGGCGACCCGACCGTCCCGTCCGATAATGAAATGAGCCGATGCCCGAGACCGAGGATTGGAAAGCCAGGAGACGGCGCCGTCAAAGCGCCCTTCCGTTGAATGCAAAACGATCACGGTCGGAACGACTCCCTTCGGTCTCTTCGCCCGATTGGGTGACCAAGCGATCCTTTCAGACGGCATCTCGTTCGTCCCCTCCGTTTTCGATCGGGTCAAGGAAGGCTGGTAGTTACCCACGGACCCAAGCAAACTCCCGTTAAGACGCCATTTCTGTCGCTGACGACGAACGAGGAACGCCGCTGCGCTGACCCTAAGCGGCTGACTACGAACTTGTCCACTTTCTTCCCTCACCTCCTTCAATTCAAAAAGAACTCCGCCGTTCGGTCAAACCAGAAAAAGGAGACCCAAACGGGATTGGGTACGGAGGTGATCTGATTGCCCGATCGGTCGAGGAACTCGACCGTCAGGACATTCGTCCCGGGCAGCAGGCGAAACGGGACGGGAGAGGGGGAGGAGAGGAGAGGGGTCTTTTCCGTCACCACGCTCGCCCCTTCCAATGCGGAAAAGAGTTTGCCCGATTCGGAAAACCAATAATTGTAAAGCCCATTGACTTGATCCGGGTTGAAAGAGACGGAGGCATTGACGGGCTGAAGGGTGAACCGGATTGTCGCCGGGGAGGCACCGCTGCTCAGCCGGACGCTGAAACTGAGGGGCGTGGGCGCCAGAGAAGACGGTCGGGTCGTCGTCAGTTGAAACGGCAGGCTCGTCGTTGAAGAAATGACCCGTCTAAAGTCGTGGGACCGGGCGAAGGGGGACAGTACGGTGAAAGAGAGGCGCACTTCATAAAGAGTGCCTGAAATCAGCGACTGAGAGAACCGGGAGACGCCGACCCGCCAAAGGAATCCGTCAATAAACAGTTCCAAAGGAAACCGATGGGGCGATCGGAAGGAGAGCAGGTCTTCCAATTGAGAGACAAAAGCCGATGCAGTGCGGGGGACAAGAAGCACTGCCTCTATCGTCTTGCCGGTCGTTCGGAAGTGAGAGCCCTTGAAGGTGAACAGTTTGGGAACGGTGACGACTTGCGTTGATGTGTCCGTTGTCCAGATGTCGTCAAGCCACGGCTCTAAATCCAGATACTCCCATAACTGGGTTCGGAAGATCAGAGCATCTCTATTGGAGCCCCCACCGTCAATTTTCACCGCCACCCGCCAGCGGGATCCAGGAGGGGACGCTGTCAGTTCATAGTTTCCGGCGGTGCTGACGGAAAGAATAGCCTGCGTCTCCGGATTCCCCAATTCCAACGTAGCCGGTGGCGCTGGCAAGGCGAGATAAACCCGCACTTTTGCCGGAAGAAGGGATGACGGAGCATAGTGGTGGGCCGAGCGAGCAGCGGTGGAGGTAAGCCTTAAGACCCGGGTGAGAGCCGAAACCTGGAAGGTCACCCCATCGCCGTCCCGCCGCCATCGGTCGGAAATCTCCGCGTCCTGAGAGTAAGTCAGATTCCGGGCGATCGGGTCGGGAGCCGTCTTAGACAGTTCCCTCATCACATCCCAATCGCCCCAAACGTCGGAAATCAGAGCTCGTCTCAACTCGATCGGCATCGGATCGTCACGGGAGCGTCAGTTCCCCTTTTCTCTCCGTCCAAGCGACCGATAGGATGCCGGAAGTATTCGTCGGGAGGGAGGAGAGACGGTTGAACGAACTGTCCAAAAGTTCGACCGTCACCCTATTGTCCGTCGGATGCAAAAGAGGCGGACCGTTGGTGATCTCGTTTCCCGAAAGGTCCCTCAACTTCAACTGAGAGGTGACATCCCTTAGAGGTCCCGTCTGCCCTTCCAAAGACCGATCGTATCGCCAGACCGACCCGTTTTCACGAAAGACGAAGACCCGACCGACTTGCGATGGGGAAATCGCCAGGGTCATCATTTGATCGGCGGGTTGGCAAATGACCCTTAGGTAACTACCGCCGTGATTATCAGGCAAAGAGACCCGAATCTCCGCCGGCATGGGTATGGTCGCTTGTGTTGGGGTAACCGTATGGGTCACCGGCAAAGAGTTCCAACCGCCGAATAGAACCCGATACCGATCCTGAAAGAGACCGCAGTCGGAAAGGAAACGCATCTCCAGAGAGACCGACAGGACCAATGGGCCCAACGGGCGGATTCTCCACGACAGAGGGGCAACCTTCCAAAGGTAGCTGTCAAAGAACAGTTCCAAAGGATGTTGCGGGTCTGGGGTCATCAGCGCCTGGAGATAGGAAAGGGTCGTCGGGTCCGACCGAGAGATCAAAAGTTCCATCCGAAACGACTTCTCCCTGAGCCATGCTCCCCGACCCGAGAAGGACCGACCGAAAGGGACGGTAAACACATCACCGGAAGCGTCAAAGAAAAAGAGGGACGAAAGGAACGGTTCCAAATCCAGAAACTCCCAGGCTTTGACTTCGGCGCAATAGATCGTTCCTCCGCCGGAAGGCGTCTCCAATCCGACCCGCCATCGGGTTCCAGGAGTTAAGGAGGTCAGTTCCACCGAATCGGTCCCAGCCATAGGCTCGGTAGCACTGGCGACGACCGTATCGGGGTTGGCGAGAATGTAGCGGGTGCCGTCGGTCGGTGTCCCGAGGCTATAGATCCGGTCAAACCGAACGATAACGGGCAGACCGGACTGAGTCAGGAGATGGGAAACGTTGGTAGCAACCGAAGCTGAAAGGCGCAGGACCTTCGGATGAGTGGCGGCCATATCGAAGGGGAACGAAGCGCAACCGGGGGCGGGCTGGAACCAGCGATCGTCCCGGACGGTCTTTCGGGCGGCCGATTCGGCGAAGGGATAAACGAAGGGTTCAGAAGCGGACGGATCGGCGAGGAAATTATAGTCTCCGTAAGCGTCGCCTAACAGTTGCCGACGGAGATGGACCGGCACCGACTAAACCACCTGCCGAACGAGGACCGAACCGACCTGGCGGCTATCTAAATTAAGGGAAATGGCGGTCGTGACCTGGAAGGGACTGCCCCAGATGCTCCAGCCGAGGGGAATGGGCTCGGTCAGAACAGGGGGGGCAACCCGCCTCTTTTTCCTCCCCAACCGAATCCCAAACGGTTTCAAAACTTCCCGACCGATATGACCCAAGAACTTCCCGACGCCTTCAGCGGCTTCCTCAACCGGTCTCAGACCACCGACAAGGGCAAGTTCGCCGAGACCGACCGGAACGGACAGAGGCCGACGGGTGACAACCCGCGTCAGAGCGTCGGAAATTTTTTCGCTGATTCGGGAGGCGATGGTTGCGGTGGCTCTAATGAGATGGTCAGCCACTTGTCTGACCAGTTCCCCACGAATGCCCTTGATCAGGCGCTCAACGAAAGAAGAGAACCGCCCCCCTTCCCAAATTTCCACAAGCAGGCGACGCAGATGGAAGTCCCAAATCTCGGAGAGTCGTGCCGAAGGGGACGCTGTTAATTGGCCGGTGACGCCAATTCGGCGCCGGCTCCCGATTTCCCTCTCCAGGTTTTCCGTCAGCCAGCGGACGGTCCGCCCGATCCCTTTTGCCGGTTGCCCTTTTGGGAGCGACCCTCCTGAGGCAATCAACAACGGACGGGCGATCAGTCGGAAGCGTTCGGACGGGTCCGATCGCTCGGCTGGTTCTCTATCGCTTCGCCAGGCGCTAGCGAGAGAGCCCAGGCTCTTAACAATGATTCTCGCCGCTCTGCCGATGTAAGACGCTGCCCTCCCCAAGTTCCGCACGAAGGCACCTAAGTTCCTTCCGTCGGGCAGCCGGTTCGCAACAGCGCTGACAGTCGGAACCTGGGGGACCACCTGATCGGACGGACCCTCGCCGGTCGTTGGACCAGCGATCGGCTTCCGGCTGTGCCATCGGAAATCGGGGCTGCCGGGACTGCTGATTTTCGGCAACAGCCAACCGTTCCGCCTCCCAGCCGCCGTCGGTATCGTCCCTCGGAACAGCCACAGCCCCCCTGTAAGGGAGCGAAGGGCGGAAGAAAGGGTGCCAAGTTCCCTTCGCTGGACCTCAAGACGCCTCACAACCGCAAAAAGGGCTTTGCGAGCCCTGTCAGCGCCTTCCGAGCGGACGAAAAAGGCTTTACCCGCCATCACTCTCGCACCCCCAAAAGGGACCGCAGATCGTCAGGAAAGAAGTCACCCAAGACAGGTGTCATGCGGCCGGACGGGGAGGGAAGGATCTGGGTCAGGAGGGACCGAACCTGGACAAGGTCCAGATCGGCAATTTCTTTCAAAGACAGCTGAAAATGCTTCATCAGCAGAGCGATCATCTGATGCCAACCTCCCGTTCGCCTGCGCCCAGGTCTTTTGGGACATCGGTGTCCTCCCGCCAGTTTTGGGGGACAGAGAGGTGAAGGACCTGACCGACCAGTTCCATCGCCCGACCGATGTCGTCTATACTGTCGCCGACCCCGCTGAGGGTCACCGACGGGTCCGACTTCTTAATGAGCCGATACAAGACGAAAAGTGCCGCCTGTACGATCCCTTTCCCGTTGAAGGCGTCCAGAAAGGCGTCCAACGATCCGAACTGGCCTTCAATGGCAGCCCAGTCGGACAGAGTCAGCCGCCTCAGGGGAACGGTAAAGGGACCGACAGCGACCTGTTGGGGTTCCGGGGGGATTAGGTCCGCAATTCTCTCCTCTGCCATTGCCGATTCCTCCCTTTGCCTACTCTCCATAGCCACCGCCGATAACCGTGCCGGGAGAATAGGAACTGGCACTATTGATCAAGGTGAATTGGATGGTGTGCTGAGCCGCCGCATCATAGTAGGCTTCAAAGTCAAACTCCTGGACGATCAGTTCCCCCCTCCTGACCCGATGCCCCGCCCTCGTCAGCACGACCTTGTTCAGAAGGACACGAAATTGAGCTGCCGACGACGGCTCCCAGAAGACCTCCAGCGATACCGCGTCGGCTCCCGGATCGTTCTTATGCCCGATCGGGTAGACCGTCTGACCGATCTGATTGAGGAACCGCTTCATCTCATCGTCCCCATCAAAAGTCAGGGAGAGAGATCCGCGAACGGTCAGGTCCCGGTACGGCTGATGACCCCTGGGGAAGACGGAGCCTCTAACGGTCCATCGCAGGTCCCGCTCCAGCGTGATCTCAATGCTGCCGGACAGGCACTTATTGATGACCGTTGCGTCGGGCAACTCCACTTTCGCCAAAGGAGAGAGGAAGGGATCGCCGGCATCTCCGCCGGCGGAACCTAAAACGGTCGCCTCGTTGTTGAAAATCAAAAACTTTGTCCCGATCAGGTCCAAGTCCAGAGTCAGGGGCTCATTTCGGTCGGCGTCCCAAGACAGACGCAAGGCGCTGGCGGCGAGACCACCGAAAGCGAACTGGCGGCCGAGATCATTGAAGGCGTGGGCAACGGAAAGCCATCGGGAAGGAAGCGCCGTCGCCAGCCTCCAAGTGTGAGTATAGGGACCGGCGCCCGAACTGGTTGGCGGCAGACCGAGGGCGTGGAGGAGGTAGCCGACGACCGTCGGGGTCGCCTCGCAAATCAATCCCCCCTCGACCCAGACCCGAGCGGTGTAAGCGCCTCTGGGACCGAGAGAACCCCTTCCGCCGCCACGGAACACCCGCTCCACTCGCGGTCCCAGTTCCGATGAGACGGCATCGGGCAGAATCTGTGCAGCGACGACGGCTGTTTCCGAGTTGGTGATACCAAGCCCGATCTTCGTCAGATTGCCAACGGCTTCAACAGGCATTAGGGCTCACCCCCCGTCGCGGTTTCTGAATCCGATCGCTGCTCTGTTGCCGTGACGACCGGCTCAAAGAAAAAGCCCGGCGCCCAATCGTCTCCGAAAATCCGAAAGCAGTCTTCAATGGTCAAAACCGCTCCCGGCTCCAACACACCCACCCCGTCGTATACCATCGGATGGGGCGCACGGAACCGGACCTTTGCAACGGTCTGATCTCTGATCGGCATTAGCCATCCGCCTCCCTGTTTCTGCAAAGGAGAAAGGGATCAGGAGAGAAAGCGATGCGAAACCAGGTGCCCGGATCCAGGTTGGCCGATAGGGAAACGGCGCCCGCATCGGGCAACGGGAAGGAGCCGGTGTGAATGTCGTGCACCGACCGGGGCAAAGGGAAAAAGGACAAGGATTTTTCTTTGTGCAAAAGCGCTATCAGCGACACTTCGTCGGCGGTCCCCGTCAGGCGGCGGGAAAGTTCCGCCCACTCCTTGACAAAATCCCTAGCGCCGACACTGGCGATGACCAAGGAGCCGGAAACCCAGATATCCGGTCGGAACGGGGACAGCCCGGCAGCTTCCATGCGCGAGGCGACCCAGGAAGGAACCTGGCTGCCGAAGAGAGCGTCCTCGGTCCCCCAGGTAACGGAAGCGCACAGAACGGGAAAGGTCGGGTCAAAGGCTTGAAGAAAGGCGGTCAGGCGGGGAAGGAAGGAGTCGGAGAAAAAAATGTCGGTATCGGTTAGGATCCCGAATTCGGCGGGCAGAGCGAGAGCGGAAGCCAATACCGAAGGCTTGAGAGACCAGGCTCGGTGTCGGTCCTGAAAGGGAGACTCAACGCAGACCAAAGCGTCCCAAGGGGAGAGTTGACCGGCCAGGCGGACGAGACACCGTTCCGAAGCCATCCTTTCAGTCGAACCGAACTCGTATGCTAAAAGGGAGGCGAAGGCGAACCGAATCATCGAACGATCCCAACGCAGACCTGACCGTAAACGCAGATCAGAACGAAGGCGACGATGGCATTGACCGAGTCCAGTGCCCAGTTGCCCAGGCGAGGCGACGAGCGATGGACCAGGTAGAGAAGAAAGGATGCGACAACGGTCGCGCCGGTTTTGAACAGGACGAACCAAAAGGGACCAAAGGTAAGAAGGAGGCGGGCGATGGGATTGAGTTCCAACGCGAGCCCCTTTTTGAGAGACCAGAAAGACAGAATCAAGTCCAGTAGGTTGAGGGCGACGAAAAGGGTCAAGCGAAGGGTCGGCGGGTGTCGGTCATCCCCGGTGACAGACGGCTCCTTTTCAGACGATGGGTCACCGGATCGGCGGGGCAAAGGAAAGGAAGCCGTTCTCCTGTGGCGGAGATGGTTGTAAACGATTCGGCGCAGCCGGCTCATCACCAGAAGGGAGACCAGGGTGGATCCGAAAAAGAAGAACCAGGCGAGGATTTGGAAGCCTTCGAGGACCGTCACTTTTGTTCCCCCTCCGGCTCCCCTTGCAGGAGGAGAAGGACCCGTTCTATCTTCTCGTCCAGCCGAACCAGAGCGGCGACGATTTCGGTCAGCACCAGCATCCGGGAGATGACCCACATCATCCAGATGCCGGCGGCAACGGGGAAACCGACGGCGTTGACAAATTGGGCGATGGTGGTCAGAAAGTTTGGCAGGTTCATCACTTGATCAACTGGACGGCAAGTTCCACGGCTAAGTTAATGGCGGAATCCCTCAGGGCGCGCCCTCTTTTTAGCCCTTCGGTCTTGACCGACTCATAAGCCCGGCGCCGCTTCTCCTGATCCGTCAAGGTCTCGTATGAAGCCAATTCCCTAACAGCGTAAACGGCTATCTCCGCCAGATCTCCTAACACCATCTTCAGCAACCCCTTAGCCAACGGCTTCAACAATTGCCTTTTGAGCCATTGCATAACGATCTCTCCTTTTCCCGGTTGCGTCCCTTCCTTCTTCATCTTCTGTCGACCTTCCTGTCTCTATAGTCGCTGTCATTGCGGAAGGAAACTATTCCTTCCGCTTATTTGCGTTGTCCCGGCATGTGGGACCGTGGAGGAAGCCGAATGACGGCTCGACACAGTCAAGGAGAGAAGGCTGATTGAGATGATGGCGGAAACCAGTTGGTGCCATCAATCGGTCATCACCGCCCGCAAATGGTTCAAGGACAATAAATTGGGAAACGTCTTTGACACCGAAGCGGTGTATCATCATCCGCATTTAAAGTCCCTCTTCTTTGATGAGAAAGGCAACCGCTCATGGGGCTGCGGCCTTCCCCGATCCACTACCTGACCGTTGCATCGCCTATCTCGTCGGCGGGAAAGGGGAGAGAAGGACCCAGGTTGGCTGCACCGGCTGGGTCTTGACTCTCCGATCCTCTTTTTGTCTTAACGGGACGGTGACGGCGTTCATAAAATCAACGGGGGATGCCAGCCTCCGATCGCGGAGAGAAATGCTAGAGACGAGGAGGACCCCATCAAGGAAGGTGAGGTTGATGGTTTTTTGGATCGTAGTGGCGACAATGGGAGGGCCTCCAAGTCAGCCGGTGGCTCTGGAAAGCCGATGGCTGGTCCTTACGTTAGACCCCTCAGGCAGCTTCGCCGTCCGTGACAAGAGAACGCAGTCAACCTGGACCAGCGGACCGCCCTTCGCTCCTTTCCGAAACTTAGCAGTAGGTAGGAATCGGATCACTTTTGAAACCGATGCTGCATCGTCTGACGGGCACACCTTTCCAGTCACAGTCACCATCGGATTGGAGGACGAATGTTTCGTCGTTGAAGTTGATACTGATGACCGAAACCGCAAGGTCGGACGATTTAAAGTCCTCCCGCCCCTCCTTCCCTTAAGCGCCCAGTCGGAACTGCTCCTCCCTTACTACGGAAACGGAATTGTTGTCCCGGTAACCGATAAACGATTCCAATCGGAGTGGTGGGAAACTTACGGCAGACTGGACATGCCCTGGGTCGGACTGATGGACGGCGAGCAGGGTTATATGGTCCTCTGGGATGGAAGGAGCGCGGACGACGGCCTGTGCATTACCGAAGGGGTAAAAACCGATAAGGGTGACCTCTTGGCTCCCGTTGTTTACCACGAACCGACGGTTAACAGATTTGGCTATCCCCGTCGCGTCCGATACATCTTTGTCGCAAAAGGTTGCTACGTTGCCCTTTGCAAACAGTACCGAGGATATGCCAAACGCACCGGACTTTTGCTGACTCTGGAACAGAAAGCCAAACGAAACCCCCAGGTGCGGCTCCTGGCGGGCGCACCGAATGTGTGGGGCGGCAACCCTCAGTTCGCCCGCGAGGCAAAAGCCGCGGGAATTGAGAGGTTGCTGGTCAACGGCGTTTGGGCTGCTGAAGAGATGCAGTCGGTCCGGTCTCTGGGCTATCTAAACAGCCGCTACGACAACTATGAAGACTTGTACACCTGTTGCCCTAATCACGACCCACCGTATAACGTCGGTAGCATTGAGGACTGTGTGTTGCGGGCGGACGGCCAACGTCAGGTCTCCTGGGTAACTTGGGATAAAAAACACACCTCCCACAAGCGCTGCTCCGCCCTACAACTGGATATAGCACGAAAATATATTGAGGGTCAATTGGCAAAGCATCCACACAATGCGTGGTTTCTAGACGTCACGACAGCGACCTGGTTGATTGAGTGCTACGACCCGAAGCATTCTCACGACAGGACTCAAGATAGGGAAGCCAAGCGGAAGTTAGCGAAATTGGTCGGAACGGATCTGGGACTGGTCCTCGGCGGGGAGCACGGTCGTTGGTGGGGTGCCGATCTTTTTGACTACTGGGAAGGGATGATGAGCATTAACCCCTTCTTCACTTGGCCGGCGGGTCACCTGCGACCGCCAGAAAAGAAAGAGGAAATCGGAGAAGCCTACCTGGAATGGGGGTTGGGTCATCGGCGCCGGTTGCCGTTGTGGGAACTTGTCTTCCACGATTGCGTCGTCAGTTACTGGTATTGGGGCGATACGACCGATTTCCTCTACCGACTTGCCCCCGAACTGACCGACAAGAAGGATGCCTTTAACATTCTTTACGGAACGCCACCGATGTTTTGGGTCGGTGATGGGGTTAAGGCGGGATTTCTTTGGGAAGACCCAAAACTGCGCCGCCGCCTCCTCCAAAGTTACCGCCACGTCTGCAAACTCCACGAGCAGATCGCCTTTCAAGAGATGCTGTCCCACCAATGGCTGACCCCTGACCGGGACGTTCAACGAACCGTTTTCGGACGGAACGGAACGACTGCCGGTAGAACAGAGGTCATCGTCAACTTCGGAGAGAAACCGTACACCGTCACGGTCAACGGTCACAGATTCATCCTACCCCAATACGGCTTCTATGCTCGGGGTCCCCTTATCACACAATATCGGACTCTTGTCGGTGACCGAACGGTCACCTTCATCAACACGTCCGATTATCTTTTCTGCGACGCCGCCGGAAAGCGATACGACTTTGGAACTGTCATCACCGACGGTCAAGTGACCCTCAATCGGCCATCAAACCGCCAAATCGGCGTTACGATCGGCAAAAACAGTAGCGAACTGGTCCTGCGTCCCTTTCGGTTCGCCCCGAATTTCAATCTTCAATCCGCACGACTGATCTGGCTGAAAGACGACGGAACGCCGTCAACGGTTGATGGGCTGAATCAATTGAAAAAAGGGCGAGGCAGAGACGTCGCCCTCCCACTACCGTGTCGGGCACAAAAAGCCCTGATCGTCTGGTAACGGGGGTAGGTCAATTAGACTCGGCGGTCGCCGAGAACATCCGAAAAGGCGATTGAGTTTCAACTCGGGGGGAGAAAGAATGACGGTCACGGAACTGCGCATCTCCTTTGTTAACTTCACCCTGACGCTGGTGACTGGGATCTGGACAGCCGTTGTGGGATTGTCGGCAGAATATGAGCAATTGGGTCCTGAGGAGCGGCGAGACCTGGAATTGGCTGGTCGTTTACGTTGCGAGGGGCAATTTCTCAAAAAAGTCATCGTTGGAGATGAGCGCCAGCTGCGGGACGCCGTCTCGCAAGCTCAACCGGGGACGATGATCCTGATCGAGCCCGGCGTCTATAGAGGCGGTTTCTACTTTACCGATGTAAACGGTCAACCCGACAAGCCTATCATCATTGCCGGTCTCGACCCCGACAATCCGCCGATCATAAAAGGTGGAGATGAGGGGATCCATTTCGTTGAAGCCAGTTACCTCCAACTGCACAACCTTGTCCTGACCGGAGCCCGTCAGAACGGATTGAACATCGACGATGGTACTTCCTATGACACACCTGCCCATCATATCGTCTTGCGCGGGCTGGCGGTATCTGATGTAGGTCCTGATGGAAATCGGGACGGGATCAAACTATCGGGTGTGGATGATTTCCGGATTGAGAACTGCACGGTTGTACGATGGAGCAGCGACGGCTCCGCAATTGACATCGTCGGTTGTCACAACGGTGTGATTGAAAATAGCCGATTCAGCCACACCGTTACCGACACCGGTTCTGGCATCCAAGCAAAGGGCGGTTCCCGTCACATACGGATCCGACGGAACCGGTTTGAAAATGCGGGAGCCCGTGCCATCGCTATCGGCGGGAGCACCGGATTTCAATTCTTCCGCCCTCCCCTCAGCCAGTGGAAGGGTCCCTTATGGGAGGCGAGGGACATCGTGGTAGAAGGGAACGCCTTCATCGGGTCCAGCGCTCCCATCGCCTTCGTCGGAGTCGACGGAGCGGTCGTGCGATTCAATACCTTATACCGCCCCAAACGCTGGGCATTGCGCATCCTTCAAGAAACCAAAGCTCCTGGCTTTGTCCCCTCCCGCAGTGGTGTCTTCACCGACAACGTTATCGTGTTTTTTTCCTCGCAATGGGCAGAAGGTGGTGTGAACATCGGTCCCGACACCGCTCCGGAGACCTTTCAATTCGCAAGAAACTGGTGGTATTGTATGGATGATCCGACCAAGAGCAGACCCCGCCTGCCGACCCAAGAACAGGACGGCGTCTATGGTAGAGACCCGATGCTTCGCAATCCGGAGAGAGGCGACTTGCGACTCCACCCCAACAGTCCTGCCAGACACGTTGGAATGGACGGATTACCTCCTGACTCCGCCTCTTAATTTCATCCCCTACGCTCGTAGCAAGCCACCCAGTGGTGTTTCTGTTTGCAGCAAGCCGCGCAACCGAAGACGGACTGAAACTCCTTCTCGCTTCTTCCGTTCACGACTGAGACTTCTTCTCCATCTATCATCGCATGCCCCGCTCGGTGCTCCTCTGGCAACCTACTCGGCATGGTACTTGGCATATTTTTAGGGCGGAAACGCTGCAGGGGGAGACCTTTAAACCGTTTTAAAAGACGGCATCGACGCGAAATATCGTGCCCCTACCTGACGTCGCGCCCCAATACAACACCCTACCCAGAGCCGGACGGGCGCCCGCCACCTTGTTCAATGCACCGCCGATTTTTCACGCGGCAGGAATAACTTCCTTCCGCCTTTCTCAGGCAAAAAGGATCGGGACGGAAAACAGCAACGGTTTTAGGGAAAGGACGGTGACCGAAGATGGCGATCTACCACACACTGGACGACGTCCGAATGCGCTTGCCCAAACCCCTTCAGGAGATCGGTCCCAACACTGATCCGTCGGACCTCCAAGTGCGAGCCTGGATGGATCAGGTCGAGTCCCTCGTTGAATCCCAACTGTCCGCCCGCTACGAACTGCCGATCACCGGGTCGGACGCCGTCGGCTTGATCCGGTCCGTCTGTGCGGACTTGACGGCGGCGAGAGTCTGGCGGCATCGGACCGTCGGCACGGCTGATCCCCAGCCTCCCCGCTTCGCCGACATTCTGGAGGAAAGAGCGAGGGAGATCGTCAAAGCCATCGCCTCCGGCACCCTCATCCTCTCCGACCAAACGCAAAAACCGAGCCCCGACCGCCCTTTAGGCACCTTTCCGGAAGAACCTCTGATCCGCCGGGATGCACCTCAATGGTAGGGTCTCCGACGATCGAAGAACGGACGGTCGGATGAGAAAGGGTGCAACAGATGGAGGGAACCTCCTATGGTCAAGACAAGACAACTTATTGAGCATCTGATCGCTTACCTTCAGGATCAATTACCACCCCGCCTGACGGAGGAAGGTTTACCCCTTCCGTCAGGATACGAATATGGAGATTTCGGCACCGTTGCGCCAGTCCTTCTCCCTCGCCTCGGTGTGGACGTTGACCGATATCCCCAACAGACGGGAACGGTCGGACCAAAGGGACGGCTCCGACAGAGACGAATGGGTGTGGTTTGGATTGCCGTCGCAGGAAGGGATAAAGAGACGACGGCTCGACTCCTTCACGATTATACCGACATCGTCAGCCAGGTCCTGGACACAGACTATCAAGCTGGCGGGTTGAGTCTTTTAATGCAGGTGACCGAGGTCAATTTCTCACCGACGATGCCGTGGGAGACGAAACTGGTCCGCACTTCCCGCATCCGGTTGGAAATATGGACTCAAAAAGAAAGGTCGTGAGGGGCATTATGATATAAGCCGAGTCAGCGATGGACGGAAAAGAAGCGGGAGCGGTCCGGGCAAGGAGGAAAGGAGATGGGGCTGGTTTATTGTTTGAATACGAGCACGATTCAGCCGGCGAGTTTGGAGGTCAAGATTCGGGCGGCGGCGGAGGCGGGTTTTCAGGCGGTCGAACTGTGGTTCGCCGATATCCGGGCGTATCAGAATGCCGGCGGAAATTTGGACACGATCGTCAAACTCCTGGAGGAGACAGGCCTTTCGGTCCCGAGCATGATCGCTCTCCACGGCTGGATGGATGCTTACGGCGACGCCTATATGAGGGCGATGGATGAATGTCGCGATCTTTTGAGACTGGCAGGTCAGTTAGGGGCTCGGGCGGTGGTGGCGAGCCCGTCGGTCCGGATGGAGACCCGTCCCCTGGACATTGAGGACACAGCGAAACGGTTTCAGGCTCTCATGGAAGAGGGGCGCAAGGTCGGCGTCCTGCCGATGATGGAGTTTTTGGGGTTCACGACGAAGGTTTACCGAGTGGACCACGCGTGGGAGATTGTCAAGAGGACCCAAGACAAGGAAGCCCGGATCGTTTTGGATCCCTTCCATCTTTGGCGGGGCGGTTCTCGCCTGGAAGATGTTCCGGATTTGACCGGTGACCGGATCGGGATCCTTCACTTTAACGATGTCCCGGCGACCGCTCGTAGGGAGGAATCGGGAGATGAGGTGCGGGTGATGCCCGGCGATGGGCATCTCCCCCTCAAGGAGTTGGTTGAGGAAGTCGTCAGGAGGGGCTATCAGGGACCCATCTCTGTTGAGTTGTTCCATCGAGACTATTGGAAAGAGGACCCGTTCGCTGTCGCAAAGATCGCCTTTGAGAAGACGAGACGAATCGTCGGGGGCTGAGGCGAGGGATGGGTCGGATCGTTCCTGAGCCAAAAGCGCCGATCGGTCGGGAAGTTACATGCCATTCTTAGACACCGGGCTCGCCCCCTATCTGCTCAGCGGGATGTCTATCGGCGTCCTTCACGGTCTGATGCCCAACCACTGGCTCCCCTTTGTGGCTATCGGCAGGACCTTCGGCTGGTCCCCTCTTAGGACTGTGAAAACCAGTTTCATCGCTTCCGCAGCCCACGGTGCCGTAACTTTAGGGATTGCCGCTACATCGGTCTTTTTGGGAGGGGGCGTTGCCTCTCTCGCTCCGATCGGTCACCGGTTGGGCGGTCTCTTGATCTTAGGTCTGGGGTTGGCCTTCCTTCTCAAGCCTCAGGTGTTCGGTCACAAGCACATCCATCATCCCTATTGCCTTCACAGTGACCGTTTTGAAGAGAAAGGGACGACCCTGACGGTGACCTTAGCGCTGGTTCTGTCCCCTTGTTTTGGGATCGTCCCGATCGCCTTCGGTGCCGCAGCCCGAATGGGTGCTTCGGCAGGGCTTTTGGTGTCGGTCGTCAGCACTCTTTTGACCGTCCTGTCTCTCAACGGCTCTGTCGCCCTCGCCAGTCGGGGCTGGTCGGCTCTCCTGGAGAAGGTCCCCGAGGGTCTGGAGCGGTGGATCGTCATCGTTTCCCTTCTCGCCATCGGCTTGATGATGCTGCTCTCGCCCGGCGACTGAGGGTCTCTCCCTCCTTAGGGTCTCTCATACCAGCGCTTGACCCAGATGACTTTTCCAAGGATGCGGATCCGGTGGACCTTTGACGAATAGGAAGGAAAGGCGTCATTGGCGGGAACCAGGACGAACTGGTCGCCCTTGACTTGGTATCGCTTGACGGTGATGTCGTCAAACTCGTCAATCAGGGCGACGACCAGGTCGTCGTGACTGGCGTAATCCTGCCAGCGGACCCCACAGCGGTCGCCGGCAAAGAGTTCGGGAACCATACTGTCGCCCCGCACTTCAATGACGGCGTTGGCTGATAGGGCTTCGTCGAGGGTGACGGCGACTGTTTCCTCCTCGACGGGCACAGGCGGAGCGGCAGCCCCGGCTCGCACTCGGCTGACGACAGGAAGCCAGATGCCGCCACCTGACCCGGACGGGGCGGACGCGGTCCCCAAAAGAAGGGCTTCCGCTGGGATCCCGAAAGCCCGAGCCAGCTTCACAAGGTGGCGGGTCGACGGGTCCTGCCTTCCGTGCTCCCACTGGGAAATCAGGCTCCGGTCAATCTGACTGCGCCGCGCTAGTTCCGTTTGGGTCCAGCCCATTCTCTGCCTCAGAGCTTTGATCCGAAGTCCAATACCCGACATCTCTTCCTGCCCCCTAATCTTTTTGACACCCGCTCTTATGTGTGCTATCCTACTGTTAGGATGACACACAAAAAAGGGAAAAGAAAGCGGGCGAACGGAAGGGGAGATGGGTCCCTTCTGAGACGCCGTAAAGGAGTCAAGAAAAGGAGGGAAGGCAGGCATGGATGAACAGAAGGTTCCTTTGGGTCATGTGGCGGAGGAATTGAGCCAGCTAACCGGGGAGATATGGACCTACGATCGGGTCTATAAACTGGCGAAGCGACTGCGGCTCCGGCTGGTCGGTACGGAGACCTACATCCGCCGCCAGTCGTGGGGTCTGAGGGAAAATGATGCGGAGACCTTGATCCGATACGTCAGGGAGAGGAAAGGAACCGGTGCGGTTGCTGACTGACCTTTTTGTCGGACTGAGGGAAATTTCCTCCCGCTTCTTCGGCTTTTCCGATCGGGGCGGCGGGTGCCCTACCCTATCCGATCCCACTCCCTTTATCTCTTCCCTGCTGTTGCCGGACGGGAAGACGTACCGGCTGGACACCCACGATGACCTGTTGGCTATTGCCAGGGACACCGCTCCGATCGTGGTCGTGGAGAAGGCGGCTCAAAAGGGAGTGACCGAACTGATGATCCGCCTTCAGTTCTGGTTGGCGTACAAAAGTTTTTCCTCGGCTTATTTTTTGCGGTCGGTCCCCTATATGCGACTGCAGGTGCAGAGGCGGGTCGAGCCCCTGATCGCCGCCAATCCAAAGCTCCTTAAGGCTCTTTTCGCCGATGCTTCGGAAGATACGGACCGCGGCGACGGAGAAGAGAAGGTCAAAGTCCCTAAAAAGTATCGGTCACGGGATAATCTGAGGTTAAAGAAGTTGTGGAACGGTTGGTGTTTCTATATGGGGCTCCAATCGGAAGCAGATGTTCGGATGTTCCCCCTTGACGCCATCTTTGTTGACGAAGTGGAAACACTGAAGCCGGAACTGACCGTCGCCCTTCACGAGCGCCTCTATCACTCTCCTCTCAAGTGGGAGAGATGGTTTTCCCAGCCGACCGTAGCGGGCTACGGTATTGACGAGAGGTTCGCCGAGAGTGACCAGAGGTTCTTTCACCTGTGCTGCCTTTATTGCGGAAAGTGGTTTAACTTGGAGGAGAACTTTCCGTCTGTCCTTGCTGCCGTGACGAAAGAGGGTCGGAACCTCTGGGGACCAGATATGAGCCCGCATCTTTGGTTTCCCGACTATGAGTGGGTCTATTGCTGTCCCTTTTGCAAACGAACCTACCGCACCTTTGACCATGTCAGAAAGGAATGGGTAGCGAAGCGACCAGAGCGGGAAGTGCACGGCTACCATCTTTCTCAACTTTACAGCCCCACCTTGACGGCAAAAGACGTCGCCCGTTTGTGGCACCGGAGTCAGTTTTCCGTCCGCCGAAAGGAACGGTTTTACAATTCGGTTTTGGGATTTCCCTATTCGGGCGGGGAGCGCCAGCCGATTACCCCTGAAAAGTGTTTCTTCGGAGACTTTGATTGTGGGATTCAAGACCCTCCAGCCCCTCGTACGGCGGGCGTCGATGTGGGGGATTCCAACTATTTGGTTGTTTTGGAAGCGGGGGCGGACGGTCGGTTGAGGGTCATATGGGTCGAAGAGTTTCAAGGTCCGGGCAAGTGGGAGGGGATTAGGAATCGGGTGAGGGATTTGAAGGTGGGTGCTATTGGCGTCAATGCGATGCCGTATAAGGATAGTGCTAAAAAACTGATTCGCCAGCTGGGATCAGAAGTTAGAGGTCTGCTGATCTACGACACGGCGGGTCGCACGGCGGCCTTTGGAGAAGAAGACAAGGAGTTTGGGCAAGGGATCCCCTATCTGACCGTCAACCGCACGGAACTGATGGATGGGACGGTAGACGAGGTCCTTTCCGGTAAGATTGTCCTGCCTCGGAAGGGAACCAGGGAAGCAGAGGATCTGGTCCGGCACTTGATGAACTACATCGTCGAGTATGACGAAGCGGGAAATCGGTCGTATGTGCGGGGGCGGCAGGACCATTTCGGTCGGGCACTGGATTACGCCCGGATCTTGTGGCACCTTCGGGACGGCTTACGGATTCCCCAGTTGGGATCGCTCTCGGGGCGATTCTTCCCGTTGGTAGGACCACCGACCGTCTCCGCATCCCACTTGGAGTGGTAATCTCACCCCCTAATCCGAACAAAAATCGCGTCGACAGTTCCGATCGGTCATCGGCAAGCGGTCTGTCGTACGTAGGGGTCTCTTCTGTCCGGTTCGTAGACGACTGTGAAGACGCCTATCCGTGCAAGGACTGCCAGCAATTTGATTGGCGATTCGACGTGATGAAAAATTGCAAATTACTGCGCAATATCTGCACTTTTCTTATTGCCTTTTTCTGAGATAGTACTAAAATAGGCGTTGACGAATTAGGAAGGAAATAGAAAACGCGATACAGAAAGTTGAGCTGGATTGTGTGCTACGGGGGTTAGCGGAAGAAATTGTTCGGGACATTCAGTCCAGTAGCGAAGGATGGAGGCGTGAAGGAGAGAGGCCGAGGTATTGGAGGAACGGGGGTCAGAGGCAGAAGAAGAAGATCCGACTTCCCAGAGAGAGGAGCGATGCGCCTGGTTAGAAGCCAGGGTCCGGGCGAAGGCTCTCCGGACACAAATCTTAAAAGCAAAGGAGGCTAGAAGATGAGTTCAATCGACGACGA
Organism: Candidatus Caldisaccharidevorator sinensis; assembly: GCA_032161505.2. Classification (GTDB taxonomy): domain Bacteria; phylum Armatimonadota; class Fervidibacteria; order Fervidibacterales; family Fervidibacteraceae; genus Caldisaccharidevorator; species Caldisaccharidevorator sinensis. The sequence continues at coordinate 1,363,845 of JAVKTG010000002.1, read as the reverse complement.
GATCAGGAAGCTGGTCACGGACGCCAAAATGCGTGTCAAAGAGCAGGTTTTCAAAATGTCAGTCCTTCTCCAGGAACTTAGGAGACGTCGACGCGTCAAATACCTGCCTGGCGGAGAGCATATCGTCATCCCGACTGCAGATGGATACATGCCCTGGGCGAAGTACGAATGGCGGCGCTTTTCGCTGAAGGACGCGATTTCCTGGCAGGAGTACATGGAGAAGGACCTGCCCTCAGTCCCTGGCTGGTACGAGACTTTCGTCAAGAACAGGGCGTTTTGGATCGGGGAAAACCTGCACGTGATGTTGTTCGGGGTTGAGAAGGGAAACGACGGCAAAGCCTGGCTGGGTTTAAAGGCACTGGTTGACGACACAAGCCCCTTAGGGGGTACCGATAGTGAGTTGGTACTGGGTGGGGGTCGGGAACTTTGTGACGAGCAGTCGTCGGGCGCACGCGGTGCTTATGAACAAGACAACTTAGGGAAATTGATAGGTAATTGGAACCGTTAGGAGATGACGGTCAGAGTTGAGTGACCCAGGACTCACCAATGGGCGGGTCGTTCCCATCGCTGAAGGCACGATTAGGACAGACCCTGCCGGAATCGGCTTAACGACGGTGGACGGGACTGAAGGGTTGGACGACCGCTTCTTTGTTTGGGCGATGGTGGGATCTTTGAACGGGGCGACGAACGATGGTGCCGGGTTTGTCGTCCGCGAAGCGACCAAAAGGTCTGTTGCCTCCGGATCAAGGTAAGGAAGGGCTGCGGGGCGGCGCGGTGGTGGCGGGGACGATCCGTTGAAGCGTTAGCACCTTTGCTCGCTCCGGCAGGGCGCCTTTTTGACGACAGAGAACAGTTTCTCCACTGCCCCCCTGCCGATGTCCGCGATCGGTGGTCGGACAGTCGGCAGGGGAGGATTCCGATATGGAACGGAACCCGTTGACGACCTTGATTGTCCGATCCACCCCCAGGACCCGATGGCAAAGACATCACCGCCATCCCTTTCCTGTTACTATTTGAGGCGGGACGGGTGTCGGCTGAAAATGGGGAAGCACAGTGGGCGCGATGGGGACAGTCGGCACAAAGCCGCTCGGTCGCCTTTCCGCCGATGGTTTCAGCGGCTCTCCGCCTTGTGGCACTTTTACAAGGCGCATGTTCTCCTCGCCTGGCAGAGGGATCGGCAGGCTCTGGTCAGTTTTGAAGCAGCCATGCGGTCGGACGAAACCGACCCGTTTGCCCGAGTGCACTACGCCCTCGTCCAGTCCCGCCGGTCCCGGTCCGATGCCCTCAATCAAGCCGTCGCCTCCCTTTCTTCGGGAACCTGCCCTAACGGCGTCCGGACGCTGATCGGTAGGGCGCAATTGAACTTGGGACGGTGGCGGGCGGCAGAACGGACCTTTCGGAAGGTTCTCTCCACCTCTCCTTACAATCTCGTCGCACGGACCGGTCTGGCTCTGGCTCTGGGCGAGTCCTCTCAGTTGAGGGAGATGATTCAGTTATTAGAGGCGACACCCGTCGCCGATGATTGGGACCTGCAGGCGCGCCTGGCGTTCCTTTTGGAGCGTTTCCTGATCGGCAAACAGCGAGACCAACCCCTTGCCGAGGCGTTGCTACCGAAGGCGTTTGCATGTCCTGTCATTAGCCGCCTAACGTTTCGGTTTCTGATGTGGCGGGGCGGGAGGGCGCTTGAAGGAGGCGACTGGATGAAAGCCCAGTCGCTTTTTGATCAAGCGGAACGACTCAGACCTGGTGACTTTTGGGCCCTTCTGCTGCGAGCGGTCGCACTGACCGAGGCAGGATACCCGGACGCCGCTCAGGAAGCGCTGCGAAAGGTGCCTTCCGACCGTCAAGAAGTGCAGGCCGTCAAAGCAATGGCGCTGATCCGGCAGGGACGGATGGCAAACGGTCTCTCTCTGATTCGCCGGCTCTCATTGGAGTTGCCTCTCCTGGTCTATTACGAAGCCGTCGGGTCGGCACTGATGGGAGAGCCACAGGAAGTGTGGGCGCCCCTGGTCTCAGAGATATACCACAGCGATCCGTCCTTCCTCGCCAGTAGGGTCAAAGAACTGGTCCGAGCCGTCAAACCCTTTCTATCGGACAATCGGGGCGATCCCGCCAGCGTGTCCGGTCAACAGTGAAAGGTAGAATCAGAGGGAGAGGAGGTCACCGGTTGGACGAGAGCACAATGAAAGAGGGGCGCTGTATCGCTGACGGTCGTTTGTCTTGCGGTCGTTTCTCTTGGACGCGCCTGCGCACGACGGGGCACCATCTCGTTACGATCCTGTTAGGAGGGGTGATTCTTGTGATTGGGAGCGGTGGGGTGTGTCAGCAACTGCCGGCGGGATGGGAATGGCGGGCTCCGGTCGGCGGTGAATGGAAGCGAACCGACGAGGGCTGGACGGTCAGCGTTCCCGAAAGGGAAAAGGGATTTAACCATTGGTCGGGTGTGTTTGAGGCGCCAATGGTCCTTACAGCACTTCCTGACGGGGACTGGGATGCTGAGGGTTCCGTTCGGCTGTCGGAATGGGCGGAAGATGCGGACTTTCACTGCGGGATAGCCGTCGCCGTATCTGAGAAGTACGTTTGGATTTGGGGACCCTTTTACAGCGCAACGACCTGGCATATGAGGGAGCCGGAATTATGGCTGGAGCGAACGGCGGAGGCGCGCCTATTGTGGGCTCAGGCGGGCGGTAAGTCCTTCCAATTGAAAGTTGAAAAGAGAGGGCTGTATCTGCGATTCTACTGGCGAACGGGCGGTCGGATGCCCTGGCAGTATGCCGGCGAATCGCTGATTTGGTTTCAGCCAAGGAAAATCGGATATGTGGTAAAAACTTGGGGAAAGGGACGAGCCCTGTCAGTCGGCTTCTCCGACTTAATCGTCACACCCCAACCGGCAACGGAAGAGCCCATTAGGGTTTCCGTCCGTGTCGCTGCCGATCGGAAGGAATCTCGGATCAATCCGATGATCTATGGTCAGTTTATAGAACATCTGGGGCGGTGTATTTACGGCGGTATCTGGGCGGAACTACTTTACAACAGAAAAATGCATGGTGTTGAGGGATCTGCGGGTGTGGTAGAGGGATGGGAGCCTTTCGGTGCCGACGCCGCCTGGTCTGCCGACCGGACGGTTTTCTATGTGGGCGGACAGTGTCAGAAGATTGTCGGGCAGGGTCCGTCGGAACACGGCATTGAGCAGGGAGGGATCGGTCTCCTCCCAAAGCCGTATGTCGGGCGGGTGGTCGTCCGCGGTGATAAGGTGCGCCAAATAGAGGTCAGTTTGAGGGCAGGAGAAAAAATCTTTGCCCGCATGGTGCTGAAGGGGATACAGCCGCGGTGGCGGACCTATCCGTTTCGCCTTTCCGTGACCGAGGCGACCGACCAAGGGCGTTTCGTCATCAGCTTCAAAGGTGAGGGGACCCTTTGGATCGGCGCCGCATCCTTAATGCCCGCAGATCATTGGAACGGGATGAGAAGAGATGTTTTGGACGCGATCAAGGAAATCGGTCCGCCGGTGGTGCGCTGGCCAGGCGGTAATTTCGTTTCCGGTTATCACTGGAGAGACGGCATCGGCGACCGGGATAAGCGACCGCCCCGGTGGGATCGGGCGTGGAATGCGTGGGAGTGGAACGATTTCGGGACGGACGACTTCATTCGGTTCTGCCGGTATGTGGGCGCAGCCCCTTACATCTGCGCCAATGCGGGAGAGGGATATGAAGACGAAGCAGCGGACTGGATGGGCTACTGCAAGGAAAAAGGCTACGCCGTACCTTTTTGGGGAATCGGAAATGAGATGTATGGTAATTGGCAGTTAGGGCACCTTTCAGCCGAGAGGTACGCCCTTAAGTCCATACTGTTCTACCGCGCGATGAAGAAAGTCGATCCGAAAGCCCACTTGATAACGGTCGGCGTGGAAGGTTCCGGTTGGGACCGGTGGAATGAAAAAGTCGTCCGGATCGCCGGAAACCATATGGACATGTTATCAGTGCACTACTATCAGGGATACAATCCGGCGGACGATCCAGGGCAGATTTACACTGTCGTCGCCAGCGCGCCCTGCCGCATTGAGAGGATTTTGAGGGAGACAAAGGAGATCATTGACAAGTTAGCGCCAGTCGGTAGGAAGATACCGATCGCTTTTGATGAATGGAATGTGTGGGAGCCCCATCAGACGGGACAGACAGGCTTCGAAAGTTTTTACTCACTACGGGACGCCATTTTTGCTGCAGGGGTATTTCACGCCCTTCACCGATGCAGCGATTTCGTTGCGATGGCGAATCTGGCGCAGACGGTCAATGTTCTAGGCGCTATCCGAACCAACGCAACTCAGGTCGTCAAAACGCCCATCTATTGGGCCTTCTGGATTTATGTCCGGAACACCGGGCAGTGGCGAGTGCCGGAGAAAGTGGACGGCCCCACAGGGACGGCGCCTAACGGAGGCGTCACGCCCGTGGTCGATGCGTCCGCCAGTTTGTCAGAAAAGGGCGATGTGCTGTTTCTCTCGCTCATCAATCGCCATCCAGAGAAGGATGTAAGAGTGGCTCTTGATCTCCACGCCTTTGACCCTGAAGGAACGGTTTCCGTCTACCGACTGACCGCATCGTCCTACCGGGACACCAACAACTTCGCCATGCCCGAGACGGTGACGCCCAAAGGGGAGCAGATGAGCGTGGAGAACGCCCTCCGCCCGATCCTCCCGAAGCATTCCATTACCGTTTTGCGGTTTCATCGCAAAAGAACGAAGCGGTCGCAGTGAGACGAAGGCAGGTCGTTCCATAAGGTGGCGCCCCGTCACCCAATGCAAGGGCTCTAGGCTGTCATTGTTGACGGAAGGGAATTGATAGGACCGTGGCGGGGTAAGGAGACGGGGAATCGGGAGACGGACCCGAACCGTCCTCACGATAGTCCTCACGGTCGTGACCGTCTGCCAAGGGTCGGTCGTTTGGGAAGTTGGTGGGGTTATCAGTGATGACGGGAGAAGGCGCCGGCTGCGGGAAGCGATTGATTTTTAGCCTTTTGAAAGGGAAGTCCGAATGGCGGAGAGCAGTTCCTTGCGCAGTCGGTTTATCTCGACGGGGGAGCGGACATTGACAAGGGTGCGGTGGCGGGGGTGCCAATCAGTCGCCCAGCCGATCCGAAGGAGGGCGTCCTTTCTGTCCGAGGCAACGGCTTCTTGCGGGATGAGTTTTAAGTTTCGGAGGACCCAGTGTAGAAGGCGGGCGTCGTGATAGCCGTCTCTCAGCCCAAGATAGGTGGGTCCAAACTGGAGGGACCCGGATGGGGTATCATACCAAAGGATGCAAGCGTCCTGCCGGGCCACTTGGAAGCCCCAAAAGGCATAGCCGTCCACTCGCTCCAAGACAGCCAGAAGGGGAAGGACGATAGCCCCTTCGTAAGGGAGGAGGTAAGGCTGCCGTACTGCACCCCCACCGTAAAACCAAACCTCGTCGTCTCCATCTATGGCGCACAAGGGTCGGGACGACGAATCAGGAACTTTTACGCTGTAGCGCAGAAGATAGCGGTGTTTGCCCTCGTTGGGATTGGTCCCGTCCGTCGGCGAGAGATAAAGGTTAGGGCTGAAGGGGAAATAGACGCCTTTTTCCCGGTTACTGACGGGGCTTTCACCTCGCAAAGCGAGAGGATTGCCGTCTTCCAGAACGATGATTCGGTCCACCTCCTCTCGCTTTTCGGGGACCAAGGAGCCGAACACAGGCAGGGCGTAAGTGGCTTGGGCATCGCCGTTGGTGTAGGGACGCCACCGCCCTGCTAGCGGTGCCTCTTTCCATTCAAGGCGAAAGGGCTCTGTTAGCAGTTGAGTGAACAGATCCTTGACCAATCTGTTGACCTGCCACTGGTCGCAATAAGGGTTGAGAGCGTTGACGGATTCTGAGGTCACAGCCGTCAGCCCTGTGATCGTCGTGAAGGGTCGCCATCCTGCCTGCCGGGCGACCCGGGCAACTCGGATGTATCGGGGAATATCCTCGGGACGAATCTCATCGCTGATTTTGCAGAAGAAACCGGTAAACTGGTGCCCTTCGAAGTAGCGACGCAGTTGGCAAAGGACCCATTGGGTCACCCGTTCCTTCTCTGTTTCCTCCCTTTCTGGCGGGATGGCGCCTTTCTTGGAGATCAGGGTCAAAAAGCGCACCTGCCATTGTTGGTCCTCCCAAAAGGGCAGCCAAGTCTGGACGCGAAGGATCCCATAATCCTTTGCTTTCTGTAGCCAAGGGTCAAAGGAACTCAGATCCAGTTCGGGCAGGCTCTCTGAAGAGAGGGGAGCCGGCTTTCTTTTGACATAGGTCATTAAAGGCTCTTTAGTATCAGCCAATTTTGCCTTTTGCAGAATCGTCCACCAAGATAGGGTGAAGTCCAAGACGGTCCCACCGATGCGCCGATAAGCGGAAAAGAGGGCATCCAACCGGCGCAGGCTCTCAGGAGTCACATCCGAGCCACCGGCTAACTCGCCGATAGTGCCGTATCCGAAAAATTGGAACGGTCTTATCTCGGGGACCCGCACGTCCCATATAGTCACTCGGACCGGGACAGTGACCGACCGATCTTCAATCGTGAGTCTCACCTCACCGTCATAGGTGCCCGGCTCTCTTCCTTCCCCGTTGATGAGAAGCCAGAAACGATATTCGTTGCCGGCGGTCAGATTTAGAAAAGAAGGATTGCTCAGAGGCTCTATCGTGACGGCTTTCCCTTTGAAGACCTCCCGACCGACCTGAATCATCCCTGGGTCGGAGCCCGAGACTTGGGCTGAGATGGGCACCCTCATGAGGTTTCGGTAGGGGTTCAGCCCGATATACAGAGCCCTTTCTTCGCCCAGCGGTAGGTCACATTCCAGAACCTTCGGAAGGGGTCGTTTGCCGTCGCCGGTGCCGATCGAGAGCCAAAAGTCCCCTTCTACAGTCGGACCGGGAGCCGACGAATGCAGTTTTGTAGGACGGCGATCGTCCCTTCCGATACGATGAGGACTGTTGGGGAGCGGGGCGTCAGCGACCGGGAAAGGGAAACGGTGACTCTTTGGGTGGCAAACGCCGAGGACCGCAACAAGCAGAAACAAAGCGATCCGCTTTGTTTTGGATTCAATGGAAAAGGGGTAGGACGAATCGGACGGGTGATGAGGGAAAGTGCCAGGGGGCGGAATCGAACCGCCGACACCCGGATTTTCAGTCCGATGCTCTACCACTGAGCTACCCTGGCTCTATGCGGGCCCGACGGGATTTGAACCCGCGACCTCCGGCTTGACAGGCCGACGTGCTAGCCAGGCTGCACCACGGGCCCCTCTCTTAGGCTAAAGTATAATGCAAGAGCCGGGAAAGGGATCCTGCCTTTCTGTCAGGACTCTCCAGCACGGCGGGAAAGGGTCTCATATGGCGGTGAGCCGTCAATCGGTCGCCAACGGGCTAATTCTCAGATCCCTACCGTTCCGAGAGAAGGACCGAATCGTGTCGGTCTGGACGGAAGAGCGGGGTCTGATCCGGGTGCTGGCTCAGGGGGCGCTTTTGGTCGCTAACCGGATGGTCGTGTTGGGTCAGAATGGGATTCTGGTGCGTTTCTGGTTAGCGAGGGGGAGGGAGTTAGACCGGGTGACGGACTTTCGGGTCCTTTGGATCCCGATCCGCATCCGAACCGATTGGCGGGCACTATTAGCCTTTGAGACGATGGCGGAAGTGGTGGAAGGTGCTTGGCTGTTAGAGACACCGGAGGCGGGGCTGTTAGCGGATATGATCGACTGGCTGAGGGTGCTGGAAGAGCCGGAGACGCCGCCCGATCGGTGGCTGGCAGATGTGTTGAGGCGGCTCCTGCAGACTGCCGGATTTTTTAAGGACGAACGGGAGGGGGCATTGACGGGTCTGGAAGGGATGCTATCCTTATGGGAACAAAACTTGGAACGGACCGTACGGTCCCGCCGGGTCTGGATGGCGTTGATTGAGCAGGGTCAACGCCAGAGGCTGGCGGGTCGTAACGATAATTAGAGGGTCTGATTCCCTAAGGGGGGCAGAAGAAGAATGGTCAAGAATAGTTGCACGATCAAGTTAGGAGGAGAGGCGGGGCAAGGGGTAGAATCTTCGGGAATGGGTTTTGCCAAAGCCATTGCGCGGGCAGGTCTCTTCATTTTCGGCGTCCAGGATTATATGTCCCGGATCCGAGGCGGGCATAACTGGTATCAGGTGAGGGTCGGCACCCGACCCCTTTACAGTCACGACACCACCGTTCATCTGCTCCTGGCCTTTGACGAGAGGACCGTTCACGATCATGCGGCGGAACTGATCAAGGGTGGCGGCGTCCTCTATGATGAGGGGCTGAAGGTCGATCCGGAAAGCCTATCGGCGGTCGATCTGATCCCGATGCCGATGCCCCTTTTGAAGATCGCCGACGAAGTCGGCGGAAATAAATTGATGATGAACACCGCTGCTGTGGCAGCAGCGGCAGGGATCTGCGAATTTGACCTTTCCTACATTGAACAGGTGATCCGGGACAACTTTGGGAGAAGGAAAGGATCGGAGATCGCCGAGCGGAACGTGCGGGTGGCGGAAGCCGCTTACGAAGAGGCGAGGAAGCGATACGCTCCCCTGTTTGACTGGAAGTTGGACCCGATCCCTGGTGCCCCCAAGAGGATGGTGATCAACGGAAATCAAGCCCTGGGACTTGGGGCGCTAGCTGCCGGTTGCAAGATGGTCAGCGGCTATCCGATGACGCCGGCATCGACCCTCTTGGAGTTTCTGGCAGCACAGGCGCGCAAGTTCGGTCTGGTGGTCCGCCAGACAGAAGACGAGATTTCGGGTATCCTTCACTGCATCGGTGCCGCCCATGCGGGCGTTCGGGCGATGTCGTGCACTTCCGGCGGCGGATTCAGTTTGATGGTGGAGTCGCTGAGCCTCGCCGGGTCTACCGAAACGCCGGTGGTCATCGTTCTCGCTCAAAGACCGGGACCGGCAACCGGTCTACCGACTCGGACGGGACAGGAAGACCTTCTGTTCGCCCTTCATGCCGGTCACGGCGAGTTCCCCCGAGCGGTCTTGGCGCCAGGGAGTGTGGAGCAATGCTTCTATCACATGGCACGGGCCTTCAACATCGCCGAGAAGTATCAGATGCCGGTCATTCTGATGACCGATAACTTTTTAGCCAACTCGATCCGGACGGTAGAAAAGGAAGCCTTTGACATCGCCTCTGTCGTTCGGTCGATTGAAAGGGGAGCGCTGGTTTTGCCCCACGAAGAGGAGAAAGTGCGAGCGGCGACAGAGGGGGGGTATCGCCGATACGAGTGGACGGAGACGGGCATCTCCCTACGGATCCCGCCCGGTCACCCGTCCGCCGTCTACTCGGTAGCGGGAGAAGAGCACACCCCAGAGGGGTTCATCGACTGGGAAGAGACGGCGCAGAACAGAAACATGATGATGACCAAGAGGATGAAGAAACTGTCGGTCTGCGCCGAGGAGGATATGGGGGTTTACGAGTTTTACGGACCGGAGGATGCGGAGACGACCCTTCTGTGCTGGGGGTCGAGTTACGGTCCCGTTCGGGAAGCCGTTGACGTGCTCAACAGCCATGGAATGAGGGTGAATATGCTCCACTTTGTGGACATTCATCCCCTCAACTGGGATGCGGTCGGGGAGATTTTAGACCGCTGCCACACGATCGTGGCGGTGGAAGCCAACTACTCGGCTCAATTCTCCCGATGGCTCACGATGAACACCGGCAGGAGACCCGACGGCAAGATCACCAAGTACGACGGAAGACCCCTGAACCCGGACTTCATCGCCGTGGAATTGGGCAAAGCCCTGGTCCGGGTCTAACATAAGGAGGTGCCACTGATGAGCGCACCAGCGACCCTCACGATGAGAGACCTGCAGAGCCCGGTCGAGCCAACCTGGTGCCCCGGATGCGGTGACTACGGGATTCTCAACGCCGTTAAACGGGCGATGATCCAGTTGAAACTGCCTCCCCACCGGGTCATCTACTTTTCCGGCATCGGTTGCGGAAGCAAACTTCCTGACTATGTGAGAGCCAACGGTTTCAATTCCCTTCACGGGCGTCCCGTTCCGATCGCTCAAGGGTTTCTCCTTGCCCACCACGATATGAAGGTGGTCGTCGTTGACGGTGACGGCGATAGTTACGGGATCGGAGGCAATCACTGGCTCCACATAATGAGGCGCAATCCCCACATCACCCACATCGTCCAGGACAATATGGTTTACGGACTGACCAAGGGTCAGTACGCTCCGACCAGTATGAAGGGGTATGTCAGCACGACATCACCAGAAGGGACCGTTGAGTATCCCGTCAATCCGATTGCCATCGCTTTGGCAGCAGGAGCGACCTTCGTCGCCCGAGGCTTTTCCGGCGATCCCAAGCACCTTGCCGACTTGATCGCTAAAGGGTTGGAACATAAAGGGTACGCCTTGATAGATGTGTTCCAGCCATGCGTGATCTTCAACCGGGTCAACACTTACGACTGGTTCCGGGAGAGGGTTTACAAACTGGAGGAAGAGCCGGGCTACGATCCCCACGATCTGAACAAAGCGTGGGAAAAGGCGCACGAGTGGGGCGAACGGATACCGATCGGGCTCTTTTATGTGGACGACGAGACGCCGACTCTGGAGGAGCAGATCCCTGCTCTCGCTCACAAGCCCCTCTACCAGCAGGAGATCGCTCCTTCAGTGGAGCAGTTGGAAGCGTTAAAAGAAGCGTTCGTCTAAGTTCCTTGCATCGGGCGAAACCAAAGGGCGCTCCAGAGGATGAGAAGAGGGGAAGGGGAAGCGAGCGGAGATGGATGCCTTTGATTATCGGGCGCCGAAGGACCTTTCAGAGACGCTGGAAGAACGGGCGCACTGGGGAGAAAAAGGGCGGCTGCTGGCTGGGGGCACCGACCTGATCCTGTTTATGGAAAGGGGTCGGCTACGACCCGATGTGGTCATTGAGGTTCCCAGGACCGAGCCGTTTACGGAGCTGACACGGACGAATGGGATGGTTCGGATAGGGAGCCGGGTGACGATGAGCCAACTGGAACACTCGCCGCTGATAAGGGAGCACCTTCCCGTCCTCTCGCAATCGGCAGGGGAAGTGGGGTCGGTGCAAATCCGGAACCTGGCGACCATCGGCGGCAACATCTGCACCGCATCGCCGGCAGGAGACACCTTGCCCGCTCTCCTCGTTTTGGACGCTGAGTTGATCGTCGAGAAGAAAGGTTCCAAACGAAAGATCGCCCTTGACGACTTTTTCGTCGGTCCCGGTCAAACGGTTCTGGATCCGGACGAAGTGCTAACGACAGTGGAGATTCCGTTGAAGCCGCCGTCCTTCTCCAGTCAGTTCTACAAGTTGGCGGTGCGCCGATATATGGACATCGCCATAGTCAATGTGGCGCTCGCCGTCCAAACAAACGGGGACGGTGCCGTAGAGAGCGCCCGGATCGCTCTGGGTTCCGTCGCTCCGAGACCGATCCGGGCTCGGGAAGCGGAGGAGCGATTGGTCGGATCGGTTCCCGATGCGACCCTAATAGATGAAGTCGCCCGTTTGGCACAGAAAGCGTCCTCTCCCATTACCGATCAGAGAGGCAGCGCCGAGTATCGGTGGCTGATGGTCTATCGGCTAACCAAGCGGCTTCTTACGGACCTTCTGTTGAATTCGACCGGACCCGTCCCTCGTTAATACATACAGGGCGAGAGAAGGAGGCAGGACAATGGGCGATTATAAAGTGTTGGGCAGTCGGGTGCCTCGGACCGACGTTTTTGATAAGGTGACAGGCAGAGCCCTTTATACGGCTGACCTGGTCGTGCCGGGAATGATTTACGGTTACTTCGTCCGCAGTCCCTACGCCCACGCCCGGATCAAAAAAATCGACGCCTCCAAGGCTTTGAAGGTGCCGGGGGTAGTAACCGTCATCACTCAGGACAATCTGAGTCGGGACTTTGCCTTGGTCATTGAGGAAGAAGTGCACGCCGCCCAGCAGATTCGGGGGCTCTTGGCACAAGACAAGGTCCGCTATCACGGCGAAAAAGTCGCTCTCGTCGGAGCGGAGACCCTGGAAGCGGCGAAGGAAGCAGCCGGTCTAATGGAAGTGGAGTATGAGCCCCTTCCAGCCGTTACCGATCCGAGGGAAGCGGTAAAGGAAGGAGCGCCGCTCATTTGGGAAGATCGGAAGCCGGTGGCGGCGCCCGACGGGTCGCTCCTTTACAATGTCGTCGATGAAGACCACGAGAGCCAAGGGGATGTGGAAAAGGGATTCGCTGAAAGTGACCTGATTTTTGAAAATGAATATCTGGTCCATCGGGTCCATCAGACCTACATTGAGCCCCAAGCTGCCATAGCCGCCGTGGATGAGACGGGTAAGATTACTATCTGGTCGTCCAGCCAGGGACACTTCGTTATTCGGAGCAACATCGCCCGATCGCTGGGGATTCCCCTGTCGCGGATTCGGTCCGTCGGGATGACCATCGGCGGTGGGTTTGGTGGTAAGTTCGGAGGGGTCGCCGACATTTACGCCGTCCTATTGGCTCTCTTTACAAAGAGACCGGCTCGGATCGTTTACACGAGAGAAGAGGACCTTTTGGACGCCCGACCGGCACCCGGTCTCTACGTTCGGATCAAGACGGGTGTAAAGCGGGACGGGACGATCGTCGCCCGAAAAGCCTTTGCCCTTTGGAATGTGGGAGTGGGAGGCGGTGCCTTATGGGCGACGGGAGCCTTCGCGCGCCTCTATAAGATTCCCCATGTTCAATGGGACGCCTATGAGGTGGCGACCAACACCCCTCCGATGGGCGCCTATCGGGCACCGGGATACCCGCAGGTCCTTTTTGCAGGAGAGACCCAACTCAACCAGATCGCTGCCGAATTAAGAATGGACCCCGTTGAATTGCGGCGAAAGAACTTGAGGGACGAACCGGGATTCAGGGACACCCTGGAAGCCGTGGTAGAGAAGGCGGGTTGGTTCGGAAGGGAGAAGAAGGATTGGGAAGGTTGGGGCATCGCCCTCGGTCACTGGCGCAACGCCTCTTCCCCTGCCGCCTGCTTCGTTTCGTTGCACGAAGACGGAACGGCGAAAGTCTTCACGGGGCTGATGGACCTGACCGGCACCGAGACGGCAGTCGCTCAAATCGTCGCCGAGACGTTAGGACTCGCCTACGAGAATGTGACGATCGTAAGGGGAGATACGGACTCAGCCCCTTTCTCACCCCCCAGCGGCGGGAGCACCGTCACCTTCAGCGTCGGAAACGCAGCCGCAAGGGCTGCCGAAGACCTGCGCCAACAAATGGTTCGTCTCGCCGCCCAGGAACTCAATGTTTCAGAAGACCAGGTCGTTTTAGCCGACCGGAAAGCCTTTGTTAAGGACGATCCGGAAAAGGGACTGTCGTACGCCGAACTGGCCCAGGCGTCCTTAAGGCGCCCGACCGGTCCACTGGTCGGCAGAGGCAGTTTCGGTGGCGATCCTTCCGACACCAACATTTTTGTTCAGGCAGTGAAGGTGGCGGTCGATCCGCAAACGGGCAAGACCCGACTCCTCCGGTGCATCCAAGGGCTGGATGTGGGGCGGATCATCAACAGGACCCAATGTGAGGGACAAGCGGAAGGGGGCGCCCTTCAATCCGCATCCTGGGCATTGATGGAAGAGATGCAATACGACGAGCAGGGCAGGATGATCAACCCGAATCTGGCGGACTACCGGATACCGACCGCCTCCGATGTGCCTGAGATGGAGACCGTCCTGACGGAATTCCCCTCCCGGAACGGACCTTACGGTGCCAAAGGAATTGGAGAGCCTCCGATTACCGCCGCTTTGGCAGCCGTCGCCAGTGCCATCGGCGACGCCACAGGATATTGGGCGTCAGAGGCACCCGTAACGCCAGAGCGGCTCGCCCTCGCCCTTGCAGCCCGTCAGCCCGTTCGCGCTGAGTGAGAGGAACCGATGAAAGCCCTTGAAATCAACGATCTAACGGTCCGATCGGAAGCCTACCCTATCGTAGAAGGACTCAACTTGTCCGCCGATGAAGGGGAAACCGTTGTCATTAACGGACCCTCCCCTCTCTCACGTCAGCTCCTGCGGGTCATCGGCGGACTGACGGCACCGGCTCGCGGTTCGGTTTTAATCTACGGACAACCGGCTCGTTACGCCCTTATCCGGGGTCTCGTTCAACTGATTGAGGGACCGCACGGAACCGAACCGGTCAGCATCTGCCCCGTGCTGCTCCTCTGGAACTTTCCTGTGCCAACCGTCATCCCGCCCCAACAGGTCTTGGTCATCGCTCCACCATTTATTAAATCTGACCTAATCACCATAGGAAATGTTAATAAATGGATCAACGTGAAGGCCGTGTAGAAAGCCAGATAGAACAAAGAGGGAACCGATGGAGATAGCACCGAGAAAAACTATCGTCGGATGGGCAATCCTTTATCAGATAGTTATTAGTTTCATAGGCTTAATGCTCATTTATAATGTTGCCGTAGCAGATATTTATGATACTTTTAATTCGTTATCTTTGTTTTTAGCATTATTATTTAACACTTTGGTTATTCTGATTTATACGAATCGTCTCCATCCGTCAGATCTAACGGCACCAATATTGTATCCGTATCGCAATTTAACTCGTCTCTTAAATCAAGCCATTTTAGTTCAGGTTATTTTTCAAGTCGTCAACTCCGTTGTTATCGCCCGCGAGATATCAATTCCGACAAGTGTCAAGTTCGCGATCGTTCTCGCATTAACGACTTATCTCTTGAGCCTCTTCTACTTTCCCGCCGTTCTTTACAGAAATTTCTTTTTGCTCTGGGCGATATGTTTTTGCGGGACGATCGTGCTCGCCCAGCCGATTGTGGAAGCCATGAGTTTTATGAGAGGGCTCTGGTTCCGAACCGTTTTAGACTTTTGGACGTTCGTTGTCCCCTTCACAGCCGTTGCCCAGTTGCAAACGGCGGTTCTGTTGGAAGGCTGGCAAGCGATTCCGTGGACGGTAATCAATGTCGTGTGGATCGTCAGTTACGGATTGGTCGTGATCAGTTTGTTCCTTTACCTAAGGCAAACGAAGGCGTCGCTGATCTAGGGGGACGGGCGATGGAAAGGAAAGCGTCGGTCATCGGGATCTTGTGCGTTTTGTGGCTAATGAGCACGGTAGCATTGAGAGGGCGGTGGGTGCTGCCAGAAGGGGCAGAGGTGCCCAACGGGTTTCGGTTGCTCGGGCGGCTTCTGGCAGCCGTCGTCTGGCAACAATCGGAGGTTTTCCGTGACACCGGTAGGTGGTGGTTAGTTCTTCCCTTGTTGCGGGTGACGACTTTCCTCGATCCAACCTTCGCAAACGCCTACGACTTTGCCGGTTGGCACCTGGCGTATAACCTGCGGGCGGAAGAGAAGGATCCCGAACTCCGGCGGAAATGGGTTTTTAAGGGATTGGACGTTTACGAGCAGGGTCTGAAAGCAAATCCGAACGATTTTGGTCTCCTCTTCGGAATCGGTTGGACCTCCTACGATAAGTTAGGCGATCCCTACCGGGCTGCGTACTATTTAGAGAAGGCGCTGAATGCGCCGGGAAAGTTCACGAAAGATGTCGACTGGGTTCTCCATATTGCTGCCCACGCTTACGAGCGGATGCCGAATATGAGGATGGCTCTGGCAAAGTGGCGGGAGGCAGCGGCGGTGGCTCCCAACAATCCGGTCGCCAGAGGGGCAACCAACACGATCAACGAGCGCTATGTAACGGCAGAGGCGATGGCGGGCAATGGCTACTTTGAAGAGGCGACCCAGATCTTAGAGAACCTGCTCCGGAGACCCGAACTGAAGTTCGCCCCCATACCCCGGCATGTCCTTGCCGATATCTACCGCAGGCGGGGCGATCTACCGTCGGCTGTCGCGATAATGGAGCAAATGACTCAGTGGCACTCGTCGGAAGAGCGGGCACGGTGGAAGAGGGACGAGTGGCAGAAGGAAATGGAGCGGCGGCGACTACGACGTCGCGATTAATCAGGTCGGTTTGGAAACGATCTGGGCGACCCGCCGGCAAGGCGGGCGGAGAACGGTCGGGAATGGGTGATGGAGATGAAAGGTCTCCCTGACTTCTGCGATGGATTCGTCGCGGAAAAAGGATGGGAGCCTGTTTACCGAGCGACCCTAACGCCGGCTGTCGTAAGGGAGAAGTCGGAAAAAGCGCGGGAGATGCTCCGAAAGTGTCGGGTTTGCCCCCGGAACTGCGAGGTAGATCGTTGGTCCGACGACGTCGGCACCTGCTTGACCGGGCGATGGGCACGCGTCTCGTCTTACGGACCGCACTTCGGTGAAGAAGACTGCCTCAGAGGCTGGAGGGGCAGCGGAACTATCTTCTTTGCCTATTGCAATCTCAAATGCGTCTTCTGTCAAAACTTTGACATCAGCCGCATGGGGATGGGCGGGCGACCGGTCACTTCTGACGAATTGGCTTCTCTGATGTTGCATCTTCAAGACATCGGCTGTCACAACATCAACTTTGTGACCCCCGAGCATGTCGTCCCTCAGGTGTGCGAAGCGATTTTAATTGCTGTAGATAAGGGTCTGAAGGTGCCGATCGTTTACAATACGAGCGCCTACGACAGTCAGGAGAGCCTGGACCTAATGGAAGGGCTGGTCGACATCTACATGCCGGACTTTAAGTATTGGGACCGGACCAAGGCGAAGAAGTATTTAAAGGCGGACGATTACCCTGAGGTCGCCCGCCATTCCCTTAAAGAGATGCATCGGCAAGTGGGACCGTTGGTCTTCTCTCCTCAGGGGTTGGCTCTCAGAGGTGTGTTATTGAGGCATTTGATCATGCCCGGTGGGCTAGACGATACTAAGGAGATTCTTTCGTGGATCGCACGAGAGTTGGGAACCGATACCTATGTCAACATTATGGACCAGTACTATCCGGCGGGGCTGGTCGGTCCCAATCGCTATCCCGAAATTAATAGGAGGATAACAGCGAGGGAGTATGAGGAAGCTGTTGAGTTCGCCCGAAGCGTCGGATTGTGGCGACTGGACTACCGGTGGAGGCGCGTCTTTCTGTGGGTCTGACCCGTCGGCTCGCCCGCCGTCC
Source organism: Candidatus Caldisaccharidevorator sinensis (assembly GCA_032161505.2). Lineage (GTDB taxonomy): Bacteria > Armatimonadota > Fervidibacteria > Fervidibacterales > Fervidibacteraceae > Caldisaccharidevorator > Caldisaccharidevorator sinensis. Next base: position 1,346,812 of record JAVKTG010000002.1, on the reverse strand, counting down.
GTCTTCCTGATAAACCCGGGTCCTTCCTCATTATCAGGCGCCCGGAGATTGATCAGTCTCATCCATCGCCCTCCTGACCTGGCGTCAATCCTTTACCGTCTTTCCATCGGTCTAACGGTGCTGCTGATCGCAGCGGCTCCGTCAACCAATGGACCGGTCGGAGCCGGATTGACAGCGCAGGGGAACGCAAGATTGGAAAGGCAAATCCGTTGGCTCAACAACCTGGTAGCGGAACTGGCTGTGGCTTCAGTGACGAAAGAAATCGTTGACCTACCGATTGATTTTTACCATCCCCGTGACGGGTGGGTGTTGATTCGGCTCGAAGGCGATGAAAGGGACTGCAGGCTTTTAACCCTCCTGCTCGACGATCAACCTTTGGTTCCTCCCGTTCCTCTTCGCCGCATTACCGAAAGAACCTTTGAACTGATGCGGTGGATGAAGGGAGGGGTTCACCGGCTGCACATCAAAAGAGAAGGCGGGGCACGGACGGTAACGATAACGATCCGCGCACTACCGGAACTGATCTTTTGCAAGTTCGGCTACCATCCTCACATCAGCAACTTCGGACCATACGACTGGGATTTCCTTGATCAGTGGGTGCTTTCCCATGTCAATACAATCGTCGGGACGGGATCTGTTGAAGAGAGACCGTTTGTTGAGAGATGGAAGAGGGAGGGGAAAAGGTGGGTCGTTGAGGTTTCCGCCCAGCCGTTTTTTACTGATGGGACAGCCCAGCAGGCTTTTGAGTATTGGCTGACCTCACCAGGGATAAGAGAGCCGATCTATGATGGAATCATCGCGGACGAATTTTTTGGTAACGACAGCCCCCGTTATCAAGCGGTCGTCGATTCCATACGGATGCTGGTAGACAAGGGCTACAAGGGAAAACTGTTTTACCCTTACTCTACATCCCTCTATCAGGCGAGAGAAAGCACAAAATTTGCTCGGATGATTTTAGATTTCGGTTGGAAAATCGCCTGGGAGAGATACCTTCCCGAGCCGCCAAATATGGCAGCAGCGGAGGCGGCGCTGGTTCGGTCACTAACGGAAGAAACGATCAAGTGGAAGGAAACCATCCCCGGTTGCGAGACGGGGCTGATCATCTGTTTCGGTTACGAGTCGATAATCGGAACCGAAACCTTCAATGTGGACCCTTCTGTTGACTATAAGGTATGGATGGACATGCAATTTCAAAGGATTGCGACCGATCCGGCATTTAAGGGTGTGTATGGTTTAATGGAATACACATGCGGCTATGCCGACGAAGAGACGGTCCGCTGGGCTGCCCGTCTCTATCGGCACTACGGTATAGAAGGGGAGACGGAATTACTGTCCCATCGGTATGGTTTCCGGTTCGTATCCGGTCATCTTCTAAACGCCGATTTTGAAGAGGGACTGGACGGATGGAATGCGGTAATGGCGGAGACGGGTAGTGTCCAGGTCAGGACGCACCCGGGATATGGCTGGCTTCAGGGGCGCTGGCCAAGGATGAGAAAGGGGGATACCTTTCTCTGGATGAGACGAGGGGGCGCCGGACCCAACGCCGTCAGCCAGCAAATAAGGGGCTTGACACCGGGAAGGCTCTACTCCGTCAAAGTAATCTCCGGTGACTACAGAGCCCTAAAGGAGGGGAAATCCCAACCGGCACCTCACGGGCTTTCCATCGGTCTCAGCAATGTCGAGGTTCTGGAAAGCCTCTCTTTTGACGCCATCGTCCCTAGCAACTATGCCCATCATCTGGGACCGTTCAACAGCGAGAACCGGTTCTGGATGAATTTTTACTATCGGGTCTTTAGACCGAAAGATGAGACGGGGCGCCTGGAGATATCCGATTGGACACCCGATCGGTTGCCGGGGGGTCCCATCGGTCAGGAGCTGATGATCAATTTCGTTGAACTCCAGCCCTATCTGGAACGGTGACGCGTGGGTTGGAACAACCGAACAACCGGTCCGCCGCGACCATCTCCCAACACACCTTTTCCCCGTCCCTTCTCTCTCGCTTGGTAAAGCGCCGGGGTTTGGAACTAGGGTTGGACGGTATCGGTGTCACTTCGGCATCACCTCCTCGATCCTTTCCCCGATTTTTGGGGTGGCTCCGTTTGGGCTTTCACGGCGAAATGAGCTATATGGACCGTCACAGGGAGAAGAGGGCGGACCCTCGCAGCCTTCTTCCCGACGCCCAATCGGTCATCGTCGGCTGTCTCAATTACTACCAGCCGCTGCCGGAGCCCCAGTCGACTCTCGTCGGGAAGGTGGCGCGATATGGTCTGGGAAGGGACTATCACAAGGTTTTGACTGCTAAACTTCGGGCGCTTTTGGACTATCTACGGGCGCTGATCGGGGCGAAAGTTGAAGGGCACATCTGCGTCGATTCGGGACCGATCCTGGAGAGAGACTTCGCCGTCCGCGCCGGTCTGGGTTGGATCGGTAAAAACACTTGTCTGATAGATCCCCGCAAGGGGTCTTATCTGTTTTTAGGGGAACTTCTGGTCAATGTCCCGCTAGAGCCTGATCGCCCTTTTGAGAGAAACCATTGCGGCAAGTGCCAGAGATGTCTCATCGCTTGTCCGACGGGCGCCCTCGTCGGTCCCTACCTGTTAGATTCCAGAAGATGCATCTCCTACCTGACGATAGAACTGAGGGGATCCATTCCTCGGGAACTGAGACCGCTGATGGGAACCTGGATCTTCGGCTGTGACATCTGCCAGGAGGTGTGTCCCTGGAACCGAAAGGCTGTTCTGACCAGAGAGGAACAGTTTCGTCCCCGACCTTGGTCCCTCATGGAACTAATAGACATTGTTCGGTTGACCGAGGATGAGTTTAGAAATCGCTTTTCCGGCAGTGCCCTTATGAGGGCGAAACGGAGAGGGCTGGTCCGGAACGCTTGCGTGGCGCTGGGGAACCTGCGGGACCCGTCGGTCCTGCCGGTCCTTCGGCAGCTGCTGATGGAGGATCCGGATCCGATCGTCCGCGAGCACGCCGCCTGGGCGATCGGACGGTTGGGAACTTTTGAAGCGCGCGCGACCCTTTTAACCGCTGTCCCCCGTGAGACTGATCCCGCCGTCCTTCAAGAAATTCACCTCTCACTTATTGACCTGTCCACGGTCCTGGGCGGCGCCTGCAGAACAGACCAATAAGGCAAAATCCTGACGGCGGCGGGGAACTATTGATTAACCATTTAAAAGGCAAGGGGAGGGCGCCGAAATGACCGAGCGGACTACCGATGAAGGGCAAAGTGCGCCTGTAAGGCTCCATCTGAGGATCGGTCCCGAATCGCTCCCCTGGCTGGTCCGGGAACTGAGCAGGACGGTTCTTTCCGCTCATCTGGGGCGTCAGCCGACGGAACATGAAGTGAGCCGATGCGAAGGTCCCGTCCGAGACCTCCTCAAAACGGTCGTCACGGCTTATGACCTGTGTGGACTGACCCGTCTCTGCTGGGAGGCGGAAGAAGTGGATCCCTGGGGCGAGCGGAAGCCGTAGGCAGCCGAGCGACTGCCCCAAAAAGGGCGCGTTATAATTAAAGATGAGTACTTCTCCAAGGGCGGGTCAGGCTGGTGACGGTGCCCGCGTTAGGGGAGCCATTTGGGTCGCAGGAGGGACACTGGGGCGGGATCGTATCGGCTATCTATACCCGCCTAGTGCCCCGGTTGATTCAGCACGGCTGCGACCTGTTTGTCAATACCCACCGCGTTGCGCAGACGACAACTCAGGAGAAGAAGCGGCGCGCCGTCCTTTCCGACCGCACTCTGGGACCGTCCTTTCTATTTGTTCTCCAAGGCTCCCTAACCATTTGCGGGAGAGACGGAACCTTCATCGTTGACTCCGGCTTCGGCTATTATTCGGGCGAGAGGACCAACTTGACGATCGAGAGAGGGTGGTGGGTTCATTCTTCCGAATGGCTTCGGATGGTCGTTGAGAGGGAAGGCGTTTCGGTGCGCATGCTGGCGTTCACCGCCGAAGGGATTTCCTCTGGACCCCCCTATCTGGTTTCCGATCGGGTGCCGATGCGCCTCTACCGCTGGTGGACCGACGAGGTCGCTGATCGGGGACCGGGATCCCTCAGTTGCCGGGTCCTCCTGACGGCTTTTTTCCTTGCTCTTGCTCGGAGCACCCCCCGACTTGTTTTTGACCCGCCCCCCTCTCTGGTTCCAGCGGAAGTCGACGATCCCCGTGTAGCGAAAGCCCTGAACGTCATCCACCAATCCTTTCACCAAAAATTGCGCCTGAGCGCTGTCGCCCGACAGTGCGGGATGAGCCCAGAGCACTTGTGCCGGGTCTTTCGTGCATCGGTCGGGATGACGCCGTGGCAGTACCTTCTGCGATTGCGGTTGGAAACGGCTCGGCAAATTTTGATGCGAACCAACTGGCGGGTCCGTGAAGTGGCCAGGCATGTGGGGTTTGGCGACCTGCGTCACTTTCAGCGGGTCTTCCGCCGCGCTTACGGCGTTCCACCCGATACCTACCGGACGCGGTCCCGCTGATTCCGCCGATAACAGCACTGCCCCAATGTAATCGCTGCCGATCTGTGCGGAGACGCAGACCCCGAAAGTCATAGGTTGGTAACAGCCTCGGGAGATAGTCAAAAAAAAATCCGCCCTGAACTTCTCTGTCAATTACGTCCGCTTCTAAAATCAAAAAAAGCCTCCCCTTTTCGCCTATTTGCATCGCAAATGATTAAAAGGGGAGGGATGGAGATGAGAGCGCGGACGACTCTCCTCGCTGCCCAACGCAATGAGGGCTTCACCTTGATCGAACTTTTGGTCGTCATCGCGATCATTGCGATTCTGGCAGGCATTCTGTTTCCTGTTTTCAGTCAAGTCAGGGAAAAGGCAAGGCAGTCTCAGTGTATGAGCAACCTGCGCAATCAGGCTCTCGCCTTTATGCAGTATATGAACGATTACGACGAGAAAGTGACTCCCTTTGAGAATTGGGGTGGGCTCACGGGTTGCCTGGCGATCAGCTACGCAGGAGGGGACGTCGTTACAACGGTGCCCGGTTCCATTAGTGAAGCCTGTGATCCCTTCCAGAGGTGGTCCCATCGGATCTACCCCTACCTAAAGAATATTCAGATCTTCTCTGACCCCAGCGGAGGAACTTCATACATCTATCCCGGTCCTTACGGCGGATGCAAACAAGCCTTCGCCGACGCTGTCGGCGGGACCGTTTATGGGGCTTGGTGCTGGTCTTTTCATCCGATGTTTGCTGGGATCCTTTTCTCCTACGGCTACAATCAGTTGCTTGCTCTCCATTGCTCCAACGCCGGTTCGATCGCCAAATTGGAAAGAGCTGCTGATGTGGTTCTGGTCTCCGATTGCTCCCATAAAGATATCGTTCCGACAAGCCGTCTGATCTTCTCCAATATCGGGGGATCGGAACTTCCGCCCGAATACATCACCTCTCGGATCGTCTGGGCCAATACATGCGTTGCCTTCTGTGTACCTACGTTGCAGACCGAAGCGTATACCCGTCACCACCTGGGCTCCATCCTGACCTTCGCCGACGGTCATACCAAGTTCATCCAGCATCGGAACATCCTGGGTAGGGGCTACGGGCTGGTCGGTCTGGATCAATTACCCCGGTTCCGACTCCAGTGATTGGACTCCTCTGATGAAGAGACCCAATCGCAAGGGAGTGGTGGTCGCCCCGATCCCTGTCCCTTAAGTAGTTGATTGTCGTTAGTGGAATCCCCCACTTCTGCTCCTCAAACGCTGAGGGAAATTCACCCTTTCTTTGCAAAAAAGTTATCAAAACTTCCAAGATAAGCGCCACGGTTATCAACTGAGGGATGGAAATGGGAAGGGGAATCCGTCTTCTCGCTGCCCAACGCAATGAGGGCTTCACCTTGACTGAACTTTTGGTTGTGATCGCCTTCGTTTCTATCTGGGCGTCTCTTCTCTTTCCGGTGTTCAGCCAGGCGCGATAGAAGGGGAAGCGCCCCGACGACGGCGGTGAAATAGTTCCCAGATAAAGGGGCGTTTTAGGGGCGTTACGTCCGTCGGTTTCTTATCAAGAAGCTCCGCCATCTCCATCAAAAAAAGCCTCTCACCCTTCCAGCAACCATCTGTACCATAAGGGAGGGGAGGGGGTCAAAGATGAAGAACTGTAACGGTCTGTCGGACCGGTTTCGCAATGAGGCCTTCACCTTGATCGAACTTTTGGTCGTCATCGCGATCATTGCCATCTTGGCGGCCATTCTCTTTCCGGTCTTCAGCCAAGCGAGGGAAAAAGCCCGCCAGTCGCAATGCATGTCTAATATGCGGAACATCGGGATGGGTCTCGTCGCATACCTTCAGGACTACGATGAAGGGTTCCCTTTCATGACCTCCTGTGCTGCTCCCCATACGCCCTACCGGGCGTCTCAGACGGCGCCTGCTGGTCAGATTCATCCGTACATCCGAAACGCGCAGGTCTGGTCCTGTCCGTCAGGTCGCAGTCCCTTCCCACCGTTAAGAAGAGTTCTCAACCCGAACGCACCGTTTGCATACTTCTGCTGCGATGCCTGGGGTCATGCGTTCCCTCTTGATTTTCTTGGCATCCAAATCACCATTGGGACAAATCAGGCAATTACGGGCACTCTGGACTGCGCCTGGAATGTATTCAAACTTTTCCGCCTGTCCCAGATTCCCGCTCCGAGTGAAACATGCGCTGTCGCTGATGGCACGCACTTCACCGTATGCGGAGGCAGGAGAAGTATCTGGCCAAACGATTGCCGAACGGCCTGCACCCCGGACCGGCGCACTCCGCAGAACACCCGGCATCTCAATGGCAGCATCCTCGTCTTTGCAGATGGTCATGCCAAGTGGCTCCAGTGGAGCAAACTGGCTCAAGACTGTGCTAAGATCTTCCGACCTCACGATCCACGCCCTGATGGCTTGATTTCCATATGGGACATCTTTGGTGGCGGGCATCGGATGGATTAGGGGTTGACCTATAATGGCATTGCAAAGGGGATGGGAGGGAGGACGAAGGCGAGGGGCGTCTGGCGCCACTGTTTGTCGAGTCATCCTTCCCGACTGTCTTGACCAGGGGGAGGGTCCGCTACTGTAACGAAGGGAGGAGTAACCGGTCGGGTGCTCAACGGAGAGGTGATGGGTGCCATGAATAAGGTGTATGTCCGTCTTGCCGCGGTCAGTTTAGTCCTTGCTGTTGCGATTGCCATTGGCATTGCCTATCTGACCGGCATAAGACGCACGGTCAGCACAGAGCGCGGTGAGTTCCTCAGGAGAGAGGGGCGCGTCCCGTTCGTGCCGTTAAAAGGCGGTTCACAGCCGCCGTTTCACCCTCGTCCTCCTGAGCAACAGGGGGTTCGGTAGCAACGGGTCGTTTGAAGCCAGCAAAGGAGGGATGGCGGATGCAGTGCCGAGGCTTTACATTAATCGAATTACTGGTCGTCATCGCGATCATTGCGATTCTGGCGGCCATTCTCTTTCCGGTCTTCAGCCAAGCCCGAGACAAGGCGAGGCAAGCGCAGTGCCTGTCCAACTCTCGGAACATCAGCATGGCGCTCTACCAATATACCCAGGATTACGACGAAAAGTTTCCGAAACATGAAACTCCTTGAGGGGCGGACGGAGCCTGGGCGTGGTCCTGGGCAAACCCTGACTGGTATATGAAGATCCATCCCTACCTGAGAAATTGGCAGATTTTTGATTGTCCATCCAACCCTCGGGGATGGACCTGGAAGTCAGGCTGTTTCCTCACTTGGGCGACTCCACGGTGGGAACCGATCGTCGTAGACTACGGATTCTCGGAGGCGATTTTCGGTCAGCCTGATCAGTTCCATTTGTCTCAGATCAGGCGACCGGCTAACGCTGTCGTCGGAGGGGACAACGCGAACACCTACTTTAATCCGTGGGCGCAGAGTCGGGAGGGAATTCAGGTTAGGTGGGCGTTCGCACGGGGTTGGACGCATATGGATGAGATTCAGTGCGGATGTCCGGCAACCATCCTCCGACCTGAAAAGGCAGCCAATGCCACGCCCCATCTGGGGGGCACCCACGGATTCTTCGCCGACGGTCACGCCAAGTGGGTCCAATGGTCACGGACAAGGACGTCTCGCTTAGGTGGTCCCTATGATGTGATCTGTCCGGACGTTAGGGGATCGCCGATTGTTTGGGTCCGATGGGGTCGCAATATCTACCCCATCTTTGGCGTCTTTGTCGGGACCACCATTCCCGGCTGCGATCCCTACGGTCCGGCACCGAACTAAAGGGGGGACCCAAAGATGAGCCGACCTGTTCCCCTATGGGCTGCGGTCTGTGTTTTTGTGATCGCACTCGTCCTGGTCGGGGCGATCGCCTGGTGGTCTCTGAGACCCCGAGCCCCCGGCGAGATCGGTCAGCCGATGGGGGGCGGGATGGGACCGCCGCCTGAAGTGATGCGGCAGGTTCAACAGTTCGGTGGTGCTCCCCGCCCCGGCGGGGCTGCTCCGGGAGCCTCTCAAATGGGGCAAGGGGTCACTCGTTAGCCCCCTTTGCACCAACAGGAGGACGCAAAACAGCGGAAGGATCTTTACTCGATTGTTCCGCCACTAGATGGTGGGAGAAGGTGGCGGGCAGGCACGGGGTCTGGTTCCCCCGGGGCCTGCCCTTAGTTCTTCACTTCGCCGCAAAGGCGAATTCTACCTTCGCCGATCCCCCAGCCGGAACAGTAACCTTCTGAGTTTGGCTACCCAGTTTCTCGTGCCAGGCTTCCACAGTGTAACTTCCCGGCTTCAGTCCGGTGATGGTGAAGGACCCGTCCGAACCTGTGATAGCGAAGAAGGGATGGGGAATGACATGGAGGTAGCCCGACATCCAGAAGTGGACGTCGCAACGGATGGGAATACCGATCTCCGGATTGCGAAACGTGCGCACCTGTTTAGACCCTTTCAGCGGTTGGGCGATATTGAAAGAGTTGCCTTTCTTTGACTGGGTTCGGACATTGTGGAGTAGGGGATCACTATTGAGGAAGATAACCGGCTGACCGACCTGGACGGCGACGGCGTGTGGGCGAAACACGCAGCCGACCTGGTCAACGAGGACTTCTTTCGTCGGACGCGGAAAGGTTCCCTTAACACCTTCGCGGACCCAAACCAGAACCCAGCGGAGGGTGCCGTTGGGGTTGACTACGACTTCTTCAGTGGTGATTCCCTTGCCCTGGTGAAGGGCAGCGCACTTGGCGTCCGCCGCTTTCATCGCGCTGGCGGAAATCTCTTTGGGCTTAGGCGGAGTCCCTCTGAACAAGACCCGACCGGTGATGGAACCCGTTTGAGTCAAAGCACCGGTGACGGTGGTGAGGAGCAGTACGATCAGTGACAGCAGCCGCATACTAATCCTCCCTTTACTGATCGGTTTGATCCTCATTGCTTTCAAAGGTCTTGCCGCTCTGCTTGCCTTTAGGCGCACGGGGTTGGAACGACTCAAGCCATTGGGCAAAAGAGATGACCGAACCGCTCCAACGCTGGGAGTGGGTCCGGGCAGAATCCTTCCCTCCAAAGGCTGCGACCCCGAACCCCATAGGCGAAGCGATCCTCTGACTCTGAACCAGCCAAGCGGTTTCACCTTCCAACCACTGATCGCGATCATAGGCGCGCAGCCATATTTCCTTTGCCTGAAGATCACCTTCCGTTAGGTCCCGAGCCAAGCAACCGATATCGTCATACTGCCGGGTCGTCCCGTCAGCCAGGCGGAGAGCCCCAGCGAAGCGGGGATCTGAAATCAGCATGTGGCAACGGTCACAGATCTCCTCACCCCAGCGAATGACGGGAGGACCTGCCGGTGACCCACAACCGATCAGACCCAGCAAAAGGACCCACAAGGCTCTCATTCCAACCACCGGCGGGCGAAGATGAGGGCGGCGCAAAGAGGGACGATGATCCAGAGGGTGAAGACGGAGAGGAGGGCTGGGAAAAAGAAGGGACCGAGGAAATCGCCAGCGTAGGCGCCTGCCGGTCCGAGAAGTTCCAAGTCGCCTTGCAAGAGGCGGAGAGCCAGAAGGCGGAAAACTTGGCAAGGGTTCAGCGCCGAGAGCCAAAAGAGGACCGGCACAGGAATCTGGAAGGCAACGGCACCCATCATCAGACCCAGGTCGCTGATCAAAACAAAAACCAACCAGACGACCAAAGCGATCGTCACCGACAGGCTGAATCGGGACGAAAAGGAAGAGATCAGAGCGCCGATGCTGATGCTGGAGAGAGACAGGAGGAGAGTGAAGGCGAAGACGCCGATGAAAAGGGTCGATTGATCCGATCCAGCAGAAAAGGATAGGGCGAGCCCCGCCAGACCAAAACCGATCAACAGTGCCGCCGAGGATGCTACGCTGACCCCGAGCCACTTGCCGAGGAGAATTTCAGGGATCGTGATCGGCTGAGAGAGAAGGGTCGGCAGGGTTCCTCTCTCTTTTTCGGAGGCCATCGTTGCCGAGCCCAAAAGCAGACCCATTAAAGGGACCAAAAAGACGACCAGGTTGACTAAACTGGCTGCCGTTCTGGGAAAACTGCCCAGAGTCACCGTTCCGGCGCTCAAGTAGGAGGAGGCGCCGATCATCAGGCAGAGACCGGCAAAGACGGCGGCAAAGAGGATGAACCAGCGTTGCCGGCGGGCGTCGTGCAACTCCTTTACGGCTATGGTCACCAGTGCTCGCCAATCCCAAATCTCCGCCGTCAAGACGGGCTCCCCCCGTCCTCCATTTCAAAAGTCTCAACGGTGATGCCTGCCCTCGTTAAAGCGACGATCGGTCCGGCACGAGCGTCGGACGGAACGAAAACCTTTATACCGCTATCGTTGGACGACGCTAAAAAACCTTGACTTATGAGAATCTCCATCGCACGGTCCCGGAAGGCGTTGGCGACGGGCAGTTTCAGACAGACCTTCTCCATCACGATGTCGGTTAATTGGTCCGTCGGTCCATAAGCGGTGACTTTTCCCTGCTGGAGGACGATAACAGTATCGGTCAGTTGCTTGACTTCGTCCGATCGGTGGGAACTGAGAAGGATCGTCTTTCCCTCTTCTTTCAGCCTTCGGATCAGCGACCAAAACTCGGTCCGGGAGGCTTGATCGAGGTTAGCGGTCGGCTCGTCCAGCAACAAGATGGGAGGATCTGAAAGAAGAGCGATGGCAAGAGCGACGCGCTGGCGCCATCCGCCGGACAGTTCCCCGATTTTTTTCTCCTCCACCTCCTTCAGATCCCGCCGCTCAAGTACCTCCTCAATTCTCCGGCGCGATAGTTTCCTCACGCTCCCGTAGAAAGAGAGGGTTTGCTTGACCGTCAAATCAGGATGGAGGCGGACGTCCTGAGGAAGGTGTCCGATGAGGGACCGAACCCTTTTCGGTTGGCGAAGCGGATCGGACCCGGCGATGCGAACCGATCCGTCGTAAGGGACCAGACCGAGAAGGCATTTGAAAAGAGTCGTCTTTCCCGCACCGTTGGGTCCCCACAGACCGACGATCTGCCCCGCACCAGCATCAAAGGAAACCTGCTGTAGGGCTCTTACGGCACCGTAGCATTTGGTCAAGTTCCGGACGGAGACAGGGTGTGGACCGATTGCCTCCTTCTTTGTCTCGGTCGGTTGCAGACGATCGCTGGCTTTAACCCAGGGGCGAAGCAGATACAGCCCCGACGCCGTAAGGAGGAGGGAAAGGACCCCAAGAGGGAGAGGCGACGGGTTGGGTAGGGGGAGAGAAAAGGGCGGGTCGATCGGGACGATGCGGGGGGTCGGATCGGTCAAGCGGGGCTGAGGCGCAAAGATAGGAAAGAGCCGACCAGCCAGGTCAATCGCCTTTTCCGCCAGACTAAAGGAGAAAAGCCTGAGCGCCGGTTTCCTCTCCCGGAGGCTTTCAAACATCCGCACCGACCGGTAGGGCGTCTCCCCGATACCGTCCCCATCCCGGTCATAACCCAAATAGTCGCTCCAATAGTTGCTCGTCCAAAAATTGCCCCGGTCAGCGACCGTTCCCTCGACGACCACTTGTTCTCCGTTTTCGACGACAGCGTTGTCCCTAACATGATTGCCGTAGGAGGAGGCGAAAACGACGCAGCCGATGTCATTTCCGCAGATGTAGTTGGACCGTATTTCCGAACGGAGGACGCCTTCGGCGAAAAGGCCTGCCCGGTTGCGGAGAATCAGATTATCGGTGATGCGGCAATCGGAAAGATCTTTCAGTCCCAGACCGTAACCGCTGGGTCCCCGGTTTTCCATTAGAAGGTTTCGCCGAACGATTACGTTCCTGCTGTACATCAGATAGATTCCGACGGCGTTGTGGCTGACAGTGTTGTCCACCACATCGGCTCCATCGCAATACATAAAGTGGATTCCATAACGGCTGTCGGAGACACGGTTCTTTTTCACCTTCAGGTCCTTTGAGAACCAGAGGACTACATCCCGACCTTCCGATGCCCGGTTGTGAGACAAGACCACATGATCGCTATACCAGACTTTGATCAGGTCGCCCCGTCGGGGGAGAGGTAGTTTCTTTCCCGATAGGCTGTTGTGCCGAAGGACAGTTCCCGGCGAACGGTGCAAAACGACGCCAAAGAGGACGTCTTTGAGCCGATTATGCTCAATCCGGCAAGAGGGTGCCGTCACGACAATCCCTGCATCCTCGTCGGGAAGGGACTGACCGCTGTTTCGAATGACGAAGCCTTTGACAAGGGTGCCGGCTGCTCTGACGAAAAGGACCGACCCGGTGCCCCTGCCGTCTAAAACAGGCGACCCTTCACCGATCAAACGAACCGGTTTGGTGACTACGATCGGACCGTAGTAAGTTCCGGGAGGAACGAAGATGGTCTCACCCGGGGACGCTGTACGGATCCGGTCTTGTAGGGACAGACCAAACGCCCGGTCGCCGATGAGGACCAGGAGCAAGCAAGAGACGATGAGCGGCACCGCTTCCTTGCTGACGACGGAAACCCGTCTGGGGCATGTTTTCCACCTCAGGTAGCCGCCAACGCCCGCAAGAGCGAGGGCGACCAAACTCAGATAGAACCCGATCTGAAAGGAGGCGAAGGCGCGGAACTGGGCAATGGTTCCCGCACCGACCAGAGGCGGGAGGAACGGCTTAATTTTCATCGGCGCTGTGGGGTCCAAGTGCGTGCCGTAGTGGTGAAGCCAAAACAACACGTCAGCGCAGAAGGCGAGGGGGACACATAGTGGGGGCAAAAGGAAAAGAAAGATCCACCGACAAGGGACGAGAGCGGAGAGAATGAGGAGTGCCGAGAGGGCTGGAAAGATGCAGACGGAAACTTTTCGCTCCCACTGCGCTGCTCGCTCAAGGGGTTTCATTCCGATATAATGATTGAGGATGTCCAGTTCCCTCACATCGCCGTCGAGACGATGGACATAAGCGACCAGCTGAAGTCCTTTTGGATATTGGGGAGCGAAGACATGGACCTTCCAGTAAGGAAGGGTCATAGAACCTAACATAAGGACCGCGCCGGCTATTGCCAGCCCTCTCGGTACCCACTGATAGACCACCGCTTTCCTCCGCTTCTTTGTCTACGGTTTGACAATCAAGTAACCGACCATCTCCAGATGGAGAGCTGAGCAGAATTCGGTGCAGTAGAACGGGAAGACCCCTGGCCGGTCGGCGACGAACTCAACGGTCACGGTCTCACCAGGCTCCGCGGAAGCGTTGACATTGAATGCTCCCAAACCGAACCCGTGAGTGGCGTCCCGAGTCTGCTCTAAGTTGGTCAGGTGGATGATCACCCGATCGCCACGGTTGACTTCAACGATCTCGGGTTCGAAGTGGCTCCGGATGGCGGTCATCAGTACCTCAACGGTCTTGCCCCTCCGTTTGATCGCCCCCTTGGTGCTGGCTTTGGGGTGCTTGGTCTGGCGGAGAGCGTCCCAGCCGACCTCTGGATAGATCTCCCACGACTTGATTTTGTCTGCCTTGATGATCTGGGCATAGTGGGGTTCGCCCAGACCGATCGGCATGTCGTAAACGACACGCCCCGTTTCTCCGGTCTTGCTGATGTCAATCAGTTGAAAGGTCTGGGGCAAAAGGGGACCGACATTGACGAAATTGTCAACGGTCCACTTATTGAGCGCCACGAGCCACCCCCCGTCGGGATCGACGGTATCCCCTTCCGCAGAGGCGATATGACCGACATTGTATCGGACCGAAATCTTCTGGACAAGGGTCCAAGGCTTTTCGGAAGCCTTATACTTGCAGTCGCCCATCGTCCACCTGGCGACGGCCGAGTCCAGGAACAGGCTGGTGTACGCGTAACCGAGATTGTCCCATTGGGTGTGAAGAGGACCCAGACCGATTTCCACCTGGGCTTCTTTGACATCGTCAAAGGAGAAGATCGGCACACCGTAGGGGTCCCGCCCGCTGAACTTCTTCTTTTCAATGGCATCGAGAATCTTCTTCATAGAGTAGACGGTCACGTGGGGATCCAGTTTTCCGCCGACGACGATGTGATTGCCGCAGGGGCAGACGTCCACCCCGTGAGGGCTCTTAGGCTCGGGTGCAAAGAAGAGGACCTGCTCCTTCGCCGCCACATCCAGTGGAAGGACCCTCAGGCCATTAACGATTTTGGCCTTGCCGTTCCGGACCAGTTGCTCCGCCTTCTTCCAATTGACGATGTGAAGATAGTCCATATCCCGCTCAGCGGTGCCCGCTTCAAAAGGCGGATTGCCCTTCTCAATCCCGCCGGTTGCCAGTTCGGTATTGAAGGAGTTGCAGAAGGCGAAGCCGTCGCTGATACCTTTCCCGCAGTCCGCCAGGTCCTGCCAGTAGGGGGGCAGTTCGACAGCGAAGGACTGTTGGGGAATGACTCTTGCGGTCTTCCGATCAAACTTCCAGAAGGTCATCCATCCCCGGTATTCTTCCTTATAGCGGCTGATTGGAGCGTAGCCTCCGCCCAAAGGTAATGCGTATTGGGAAGTTTCTACCACATACTCGGTGTTGGGGGTGACGAAGGCGGCACCGTGACCGCTGAAGCCGAGGGGATTTTTGACAATCTGTTTCGTTTCAAAGTCCCTCAGGTCTATGACCGCCAACCGGGCAGAGGCTTTATCGCCGATGAAGAGGAACTGACCGTCGTAGTCACCGTTGGTCTCGCTCAGGTTGGGATGATGAGTGTCCGCCCAGGAGATCACCCGACCGTTGACCCGCACGCCGTTGAAGGGATCCCGACCGTCCAAAAGGGCACTGGTGAACGCTGTCTCCCGAACGCCAAACCCGTAGCCCTGCCACGGATCTGGCGTAAAGACGGCGATCGTCTTCAGCAGCCGCATGGAGGGGAGTCCAACGACTAACACCTGACCGCTGTGCCCGCCGGAAGAAAACATCAGATATTCGTCGTACTTGCCCGTCGGAACGTAAGTCGCCAGCGCCGCTACCACATCGTCCGGGTTTAGACCTCTGGTCCGGATCAGTTCTGTCGCCTCCGTCGGCAGACCCGAGGGTGCCCGGACCGGACGGGTAGGCGGTGCGCCTTCGGGACCGGGAGCCGGACGGCTGGCAAGCCAGTAGCCGACCGCTAAGCCGCCAACCAAAAGGATCACGCCGCCCAAAAACAGACGCCACTTGTCGGTCACTGCCCTCACCCCTTGATCCTGAATTTCATACCGGAAACCCTCTATTTGAGATTACAGTGCCCATGGTCTCGTGCTGTCAGTGAAAAGTCCCATCTCTCTCTCGGGTTTTTACCTGACAGCCACCGACCGACCTTACAGCAAGCAGAGCGGCGCAAAGGAGAAACAGTTGGCGCCCCCTCGCCTTCCGGCTGCGTGGCTGCTGAAAAGCAGGGGGTGCGTCCTTTCCGCCATCCTATTCGTTGCCTCAGTCTGTCAGAATCGTCGCCGACGGGCGTTAACCTTTTTAGAGAAGAAAGGCGTCCCGTGGCAGAAATGATGGCGCGGAGGAGACTGCTGGATATCCTTGTGAAACTATCGGCTCTGGCAGTGAGTGGGGTCTTTGGACTGCCGGCCCTTCTCGCTTTGGTCCTACCTTCTTTCCGAAAGCCGGCGACGGTCCGTGTCCGGTTAGGTCCCCTTTCCCAATTTTCAGCGACGCGACCGGTTGCCGTTTCGGTTAGTTACCAAAAAAGGGACGGATGGGTGATAAGGAGTTTCCGCAGGACCGTCTTTGTCAGTTTCATCGCTCCCGGTCAGTTCAAGGTTCTGTCCAATATCTGCACCCACGCCAGTTGTGCCATCACCTGGGACGGTCAGAAGAACGGCTTCTTCTGCCCCTGCCACGACGGTCTCTTCGGCAAAGACGGAAGGGTCCTTGCGGGTCCTCCGACCCGACCGCTGGAGGAGTTTCCCGTTCAAATAGAGGGTGGCTATCTGTTCGTTGAGTTGCCGGCATAAAGGAGTCCCCCGAAAGATGTCGCGCTTATTAACTTGGCTGGAGAGGGAGACGGGTCTGGTCTCTGCCTGGAGTCGGTTCTGGCTCCAGCCCCTTCCTAACGGTGTCGGCTGGGCCCACACCTTTGGAGCCCTTACCCTTCTCTGCCTGACCGTCCTGTTCGTCACCGGCGCCGTTTTGATGTTCTACTACAGTCCGACCCCCGACCAGGCATATGCCTCCGTTCAATACATAGACCACCGCGTTCCTTTTGGCTCCCTGATCCGATCCCTTCACTACTGGTCCGCTCGTCTGATCGTTCCCCTCATGGTCGTCCATCTCCTGCGGGTCTTTCTCTGGGGTGCCTACAAAAAGCCACGGCAGATGATCTGGATCCTTGGGGTCCTCTTCCTCGTTCTGATCATCGGATTCGGTCTGACCGGCTATGCTCTTCCGTGGGATCAGAAAGCCTACTGGGGCACCGCTGTCCGCCTTCAGATCGCCGAGAGCCTACCTGCCATCGGGCGTGCCGTTGCCTCTTTCCTTCGGGGTGGTCCCGAACTGGGAAGCCTAACCCTGATGCGCTTTTATGTCTTGCACTGCTTCCTTTTTCCGGTCCTGATCGCCATCCTCGTCATTATCCATGTCCGACAGGTCCATCACTTGGGAGTCGCTGCCCCGTGGGTTCGGGTGGACGAGGAGGATCGGGTGCCCAAAACCCAGCGGCTTCATCCCGAACATACGGCGCGCATCAGTCTTCTGGCGCTCCTTTTGACCATGTCCCTGCTGATCCTCTCCACCCGCTATCCCGCGCCTTTGGAGCCCCGCGCCAATCCGTCGGACACTGCCTATAAACCCCATCCTGATTTTTACGTCCTATGGCTCCACGAACTGATCAAACTCTTTCCGCCTCACTTAGAGTTCATCGCGTCTTTTCTTATCCCAACCGCCTTCATTCTCTTACTGGTCGTCGTCCCTTTCCTGGAGAGGAGCCCGGAGCGAGTCATCTCTAAACGGATCCCCGCCATCAGCACAGGTCTGACGGTCACTTTTGCTATCGTCGTCCTTCAGTTGAAAGGACTTAGGGCGATGCCGCCGGAAGAACAGTTAACCCCCCTGGAGCGCTACGGTCAGGAGATATTCGTACAGTTAAAGTGCTACACCTGTCACGGGATCAACGGAGGGGGGGGACCGGTCGGACCTGATTTAGGATTGGGCGGAAAAAGGGATTCAGAAAAAGTTCGGGCGATTCTGGAAAACCCAGGCAGTTTCAATGCCCACACGCTGATGCCTCAATACCGATTGCCTCCCGAACAGATGACGGCTCTGGTCGCCTACATTGTCGGTATCGGACCCAATTCCCGGATGCCCCCCATCCCGCCCGTTGACCCGGAAAAGCCCCCGTCGCATTTTGAACCGACCTGGCTTTCGGACCATAAATTTGAAGTGCGCAAGGACCCCGAATCGTGCAACACCTGCCATCGCCCCTTCTTCTGTCAGGCGTGCCATCAGAAGCGGCTCCCCTCCTCCCATGACCAATACTGGCTGAAGTTCCATTTCGGTAACGCTGCCGAGCAGCCGAAAATGTGCCAGTCATGCCACGACGATTCCTACTGTGCCGATTGTCACCAGAAAATGAGACACGACACCGCCTGGATCACCGATCACGGCAAAGCACTTGCCCAATGGGGTCATTTGACCCGCTGGTCGGAAAAGACAGGGCTCTCGCTCTGCTACCAGTGCCACACCAAAGTCTCATGCGATCAGTGCCACCATGGCGCCGTCCCCGAAAGTCACAGGCTGGCCGACTTCTTCCGCAGACATGGGGAACTGCTGGCCGTAAAAGAAAAGGAGGGCAATCCGACCCGCCAGGATTGCACGACCTGTCACTCGTCCCAGTTCTGCACCAACTGTCACCAGGAAAGGGCGCGCCCCCAGTCCCACAAGGCCAGCGATTTTGTGTGGAAGGCTCCCAATAACCCAGACGGCTACCAGGGCAAGAGCGGGCACGCTCAGGAAGCCTTAAAGAAAGGAGAAGGCTCCTGCCAGACCTGTCATCAGTCCTCTTTTTGCCGAAACTGCCACGGCATCTCTCTCCCTCATCCGAGGTCCTTTCTCTCCGACCACGCACGAGAGGGGGCCAGTAAGAGGGCTCTGTGCCAGCGATGCCACGGGTGGACGGATCCTAACTGCCAGTCCTGTCACACCAAAACCCGACCCCGATCCCACATCCTTGACTACCGAAAGCAGCACAGTAGAGACCCGACGATTGCCAGCGGATCGTGTCAGGTGTGTCACGGAAGCCGATCGTGCGATGACTGTCACGGGCTACCCATGCCCCATCCTCCCGACTTCATTCATACCCACGGCGATTTGGCAAGTCAGTTGGGGTTGAAAGGAGGTAAGCGGGTCTCCCGCTTGAGAGAACAGATCTGTGTCACCTGCCATCAACCTTCCTTCTGCCGCCGGTGTCATTTGCCTGACTGAGCCGATCCCTTTATCAGTCCCTAAACTGCACTTCTATAAAAAAAGGGGGGACCAACCGCCTCCGATCTCCATCTGAAGAGAAGGCGGTGCTGGTCTGACCCTTCTCGTTGACCGACTGGTCACAAACCTTCTGCTGCTCGTTCGCTACAAAACGATCGGAAAGATCAGTGATGTCACCGTCGGGCAGCGATCAGAAGAGTTAGGAACGGCGCACGGAGAGTGATATGCGCCTCCGATTCAAACCTTGTTAAGGCAGTGGGGAATAACCTGATAGACGGGGGGTGGCAGGGGACCGTCAATAAAAATGGGCGGAGAAAGATGAAAAAGACCGCCCTGGTCCTTGTTGTTGCCTCCTGGGCGCTCAGCCTAACCATAGACTGCAGCGGCACCGCGGCCCCTCCCGTGCGGTCCCAAACAGCCACTGAGGAACAGGGGGCTTGCCTGCGTTGCCATTCAATGAAAGGTATATTCGGTTTTGATATTCGGGGAAGAAGAAAGAGCGTCTATGTGGACCCAGAGGCGTTCGCCCGTTCGGTCCATTCAGGGCTGAAATGTTCCGACTGTCACCGGGACGTAGTGCCGCAGCAGATTCCTCATCCCCGACACTTGGAGCAAGCGACCTGTCTTCCGTGCCATCTAGAGCGGCGCTGGCTGCCCGCACCCGGATTTAAAGATGTCCTGGCCATCTCCTACAGAGACAGCGTTCACGGGAGGGCGGTGGCGAGGGGGGATCCGGACGCGCCGACCTGTGCGGACTGTCACGGGCATCACAACATTCTGCCCGCCAAAGACCGAAGGTCCCAAATTCACCGTTTGCGGATACCGGAGACATGTTCCCGATGCCACAGCGACGCCAATTTAGTGGAATGGCATCGGATACCGAAGGGGGAGACGTTGTATTACTACGAGAGGAGTGTGCACGGGCAGTTATTGAGGAGGGGAGTGAAGGGGGGTAGGGTGGCGCCTGGGAAGGAGCCGGCGGTGTGCACGGACTGCCATGGGGTTCACGGGATCAGGAGGGGGGACGATCCTGAAGGGAAGGTAGCGAGACCGCATTTACCGGAGACATGTGGGGGCTGTCATAGGGGGATAGAGAGGGAATGGGAGGAGGGGGTGCATGGGGAGGGCTGGAGGAGGGGGATAAAGGAGGCACCTGTGTGCACCGATTGTCACGGGGAGCATTCCATCAGGAGTCCAAAGGATCCGGAGTCGCAGGTTCATTCTCAGCACATTGTGGCGACCTGCACGAGATGTCATGAAGATGAGGTGATTCAGAGGCAGATCGGGTTACCGACGAAGAGGCTGGAGACCTATCGGAGGAGTTACCATGGGATTCTGAACCGATACGGGGTGAGTCGGGTGGCGCACTGTGGGTCGTGTCACGGGGCGCATCGGATCCTGCCGTCCAAAGATCCACGGTCACCGGTCCATCCGGCGAACTTAGTCAAGACATGTGGGCAGTGCCATCCGGGGATCGGGAAGGGGGTAACGGTGGACCGGATTCACTTCGCGGGTACCGCCACCCAATCGCTACCTTACTGGGTTTTGAGACGCCTCCTTCAGGGAATCGTTTTGGTCATCGGGTTCCTCTTTACTGTATTCATCGGGATAGACTTGACGGATTATTTGAGGCGATACGAAAGTCAGACTCTGCAAATGGAGGCAAAAGAAGAGGCGGGGTGGGTCCTGAGGTGGACAGCGAACGAGAGGGCGCAACATATCGTGCTGATCCTCTCGGTGGTCCTGCTAATGATCTCTGGTCTCCCCTTACGGTATCCGGAATCGGGATGGGTTCAGACCCTGTTGAGTTTTCCCGGAACACCACAAGTCAGAGGCATCATCCACCGAATAGGGGCGATCCTATTAATTGCGGTCGTTGTATGGCACCTCCTCTATCGGCAGACAAAAAGGGGACGGGAGCAAAAGAAGCATCTGAGGTGGCGGAGAAAGGACTTTTCCGACCTCTTTCAAACGATCCTGTGGCATACCGGCAAGGCGAAAGAAAAGCCCCAATTCGGTCGGTTCACCTGGGCACAAAAACTGATGTATCATCTGACCGGATTTACCGTCCTAATCATGATCGTTACCGGTCTGATCCTATGGAGAGAGGATATCGCCTTGCGCTACTTACCTATCGATGTGATCTATCTTTCAAGGCTCATCCACAGTTATGAGGCTCTGTTAATTCTCCTGACTGTCCTGATCTGGCATCTTTACTATGTCCATCTGAGACCGGGTGTCTTCCCGTTCAGTGCGACCTGGTTGACCGGTAAAGTTTCGTTAAAGCAGATGGCGGCAGATCATCCGCTGGACAGCGGTGGCAAATCAGAAGAAGCGGAATTATAGAACCCCGGCAGGCGGAGATTAGAGACATCCTCCAGATATTCCACCGTTTCACCCTATATGTCGGAGGTTGAAGGTCCGATAGGGACCAGGATGCCTCTGAGAGGGGAAGCGGCAGAGAAATGAATGGGAAAGGCGGCCGGGCTCAAGGACGATGGCTTTTGGAAGTCCCCCTCGGACCGCCGCTGACTCCACGCCTTTCTACATAAGAAGACGGGCTTCAAGACCACCATGTCCTATGGTGATTTACCTTACCGCCCCCCTCAACGGCATATGTTTGAAAGGGCAATCGGGGATTTCCCCTATCCGTAGGTCACAGGCAACGGCTAACATTTGGTCAAAGGGGATAAGGGACAATCATCTGTTGAATACAGGTGACGGTTCAAAGGGACCCTGTCGCTGGAGTGCGAGCCGGAGGATAATGGAGCGTTGCGATACGGGCTGGTAACCGTCGTACTGTTGGCTCTTCTGCTGATCGGGCTACGGGCAGAATCGGGTTACGGTGGACCGATCCCGTCCGGTGGCGATCCCAAAGCAAGGGGACGAGCCGTATGCCTTAAGTGCCACGGCGACCCCAACTTGATGGGGTTTGATATCACCGGGCGCAGGAGAAGTATGTATGTTGATGAAAAGACCTTCCTCCAGTCGGTTCATACGGAACTGGAGTGCACTGACTGTCACACGGGCATTAACGCAAACAAGATCCCACACCGCGTTTCAGGAGAGCGGGTGCAATGCTCTTCGTGTCATTTGGAGAAGCGGATAAGGGGGGCGCCGACCTTTCCCGAGTCCATTTTTAAATCGTACAGAGACAGCGTTCACGGGAGGGCGGTGGCGAGGGGGGATCCGGACGCGCCGACCTGTGCGGACTGTCACGGGCATCACAACATTCTGCCCGCCAAAGACCGAAGGTCCCAAATTCACCGTTTGCGGATACCGGAGACATGTTCCCGATGCCACAGCGACGCCAATTTAGTGGAATGGCATCGGATACCGAAGGGGGAGACGTTGTATTACTACGAGAGGAGTGTGCACGGGCAGTTATTGAGGAGGGGAGTGAAGGGGGGTAGGGTGGCGCCTGGGAAGGAGCCGGCGGTGTGCACGGACTGCCATGGGGTTCACGGGATCAGGAGGGGGGACGATCCTGAAGGGAAGGTAGCGAGACCGCATTTACCGGAGACATGTGGGGGCTGTCATAGGGGGATAGAGAGGGAATGGGAGGAGGGGGTGCATGGGGAGGGCTGGAGGAGGGGGATAAAGGAGGCACCTGTGTGCACCGATTGTCACGGGGAGCATTCCATCAGGAGTCCAAAGGATCCGGAGTCGCAGGTTCATTCTCAGCACATTGTGGCGACCTGCACGAGATGTCATGAAGATGAGGTGATTCAGAGGCAGATCGGGTTACCGACGAAGAGGCTGGAGACCTATCGGAGGAGTTACCATGGGATTCTGAACCGATACGGGGTGAGTCGGGTGGCGCACTGTGGGTCGTGTCACGGGGCGCATCGGATCCTGCCGTCCAAAGATCCACGGTCACCGGTCCATCCGGCGAACTTAGTCAAGACATGTGGGCAGTGCCATCCGGGGATCGGGAAGGGGGTTGTCCTTGGGCAAGTACACTTCACCGGATCTCGCGCCGCCTCTCCTATCTACTGGGCTGTTGAATTGATCTATCAAATTCTCATCGTTGCTTTGATCGGTTTTTTCACTACTTATGTGAGTTTGGACATTATAAGTTACATCAGGAAACGCCCGAGCCACGCCCTCAGCCGCCATCATAGCGATGAATCGGTCGAGCGGTTAACCTTGAACGAAAGGCTCCAGCACTTAGTTCTCGTGATCTCTTTCACGATCCTCGTCATATCGGGGATGCCGCTGAGTTATCCGGAAGCCGGGTGGGCGGGTCGGGTGCTTTCGTTCCCTGGTTCGCCCGAGTTACGGGCTATCGTCCACCGGGTCGGGGCTGTCCTTCTGATGGTTCTTATTCCCTGGCATATCGCCTATCTCCTGACCCGAAGGGGAAGGGAACAAATGCGACATCTGATATGGACCAGAAAGGATTTTTGGGACATTTTTCAAATGATTGGCGTCTATTTGGGACTTGTTAAGGAAAAGCCCCAATTCGGTCGCTTCAGTTGGATTGAGAAGTTGGAGTATTACGCCGTCGTATGGGGAACCTTTGTTATGGTAATAACGGGGCTTGCTCTCTGGTTCGAGGAGACGGCTCTTCACATCATTCCCCTCTGGTTCTGGCACGTCTGCCGCCTCGTTCACAGTTACGAGGCTCTTCTGGCTTTCCTCGCTATCATCGTCTGGCACCTGTATCACGTTCACTTCAAGCCCGGTGTGTTTCCGATGAACCCGGCTTGGTTAACCGGTAGACTGCCTTTAGAACACTGGAAGGAGGAACACTACTTGGAGTATTTGGAGGAGCAGCAAAAGAGACAGATTGGGGAGAAAACAAGATAGTTTGCAGGGTGCAAGAGACTCGTGTGCAGGAGTTACAGCGGCATAACTGGGTAGCTTCTTCCCGTCGCAAAGCCGATGATGGTGTAAAGGGCGGCTGCGGTCATATCACCGAATATGATACCGATGAAGAAGGGTCGGGCGGACCGATAGAAGGTCAGACCGCCGTAGTGGACGATCATTGCCTTCAAGAACCATCCGATGAGAATCATCAGCCAAAACTGCTCCATCGCCCAGCCCCTGCAGACGATCCAACCGATCGGGTGAAAGGGAAGGGTGAAACGGAGGCGCAGGAAGTAGAGTCCAATGAAGCCAAAGAGACCGACCGCCATAGCGAGAGACCGAAAGGAGTTGGACGGCATCCCGGGATCTATATATTGAGCGGCAAGGGTATAGGGATAGTTCGCGTGGTAGGCAAACGTTGCGGTTCGGGTCAGTGTGACGGCGCCCTTAGTGTAACCAAGTTTCAGCCAAGAGAACAGCGAGACAGCACAAGCGGTCACGACGCCAATAAAGCCCCAACCGGTTAACGACCTGATGTTGAGCCCCGTCAGTTGAGCCATCTTCATGGCGTTGAGAAGAGAAGGCATCAAAAACTCTCTTTGGTCGTAGGCGTAGGCTTCCTGAAGGAGGCACATCATCAGAATTCCCCTCGGAGAAAACCCTTTGGTGCCGAAGAGGGCGATCAGGGGGTCAAAAGGAAGGGTCCGCATCTGAACCATTACCATGCCGCCATTGGTGGCGATCCAGGAGACGGCGAGGTGGAAACCGTACGCCATTACAAGGAGACAGAGTGCCAAAGGCCAATCCATACCCAATAGGACGAGGACGGTAAAAAGGCAGACAAAGATGGTGAGGAAACCCCAAAAGGCGACGGTATAGGGTAGCGGTTCATTAACATCGGAGGGGTGTCTACTTTTGTTCCGGCTTCGGGTGAGGGATTGACGGATGATAAGGACCCAATGGTGACGGGTGGAATAACCGATCAGGAAAAGGAGACCCAGGATGGCACCGCTCTGCTGATATTGAACAAAGTCGGTGGCTGAATAGCCCAGCCCAGACCAGCCGTAGAGGGCAAAAAGGACTTGTTGAAGGCGCTCCAAAACGTAAAAAAACCAAAGGCTGAAAGAGACCTCCGTTGTCAGGAGGTAGGTGAGCCCGATAGCGGCGGGGTAGACATGGAGGTTTGTTCCGGCGATGGCGTCCCAAGGGAAGCCGGAAATGTATTCTCCAAGGCTGCGGAACCTTCGGAGGGCGGGGACGGCAGGATAGTAGGTCTGGAGACCGGAAAAGGTGTGCAAAAAAGCAGAGGCAAAAAAGCCCACCCATAGGGAGGGAGTGTAAAGGATCGGCGGAAAGAAATGGTTTGGCGCCGGCTGTCGGACGAGTTCGTAAGGCATCTGGGCCAGAGGGAAGGTGAACTGCTCCCTTTCGGTCCATTGCCTTCTCAGAAGTGCTGACAGGCAAAAAATTGAGAGGATAAGAGCGACGGAAAAAGAGAACCAGAAACTGAGGGGACCAGACCAATCGGACCAGAGAATCTGACCGCCATTGCCCTCGTAGAAAGACCGGGCTGCGGACTTATCGGTGATGACCAGCCAGGAAGGCGCGTAGGGGATTAAAAGTTGATCCCATCGGTTTTGAGGAGACTCTCGGTAATACAGGTTGGGTAGTTGAGGGATGATGTAGCGCCAGAGCCCAGCAGCGGCAATGCCTGACGGGATAACAATGAGACCCCAAATAGCAGCCAATTCATGAGTTGAAAAAGCGGTCTTGGGGGAAACGCGCCTCAAAGAGGGATTGATGATCAGCGACAGCAACAGCAGGACGACCATGCTGGATGTGGGGAGCAGGTTGCCGGCGATGAAAGTGTTGGCGATATCGTAGTCGTTGTAGGGGGTGATATAGGCAAAAGTTGCAATCAGGGGAAGGGTCAAAAGGAGGGTCCTAAAAGGGATGGGAGGAGGCGTCGTCCCGCCCCGTAACCCTTCCGCCAAACCGACCGTTTGCACTTTCGTTTCGGCCATAAAGATTTAAAGAGATATTGCCAGGACGTCGGTACGACGAAACATCCGGTAGCGATCGGTCGGTTTTGTTTCGGCAGAAAAGACGATGCCTCCCGCTCGGACTTACAGTAAACGGTTACCGTGCTAAGGTGATTGGCGGGGTGCTGGTTGGATCATCTCCCTGAGGGGTGTGGGCATCTGTTCCGGCGTCAATTCCACTTCCGTCGGTCTGGACATCATCCTCCAAAAGAGAAACCCGACGATCAGGACGATGAGACCGATAATGGTAAGAAAAACAGGCAAGGGGATCTCTCTTCTCACGCCATATCACCCCTTCACTAACCAATGTCACTGGCGGCAACGAGGGAGAGGATCGGTTAACCTATCATCCTGAACGGTGAACTCGTTGGGGCAAGCGGTCCCCCAGCGCATCGCCTTGGCGTGCCCGTCGGCGAAGGTCACGTTGGTGTGGCGGGTGAAAGGAGCCAGGCGGTCGGCATCGTTGATAGACCAGGTCTCATCCCACCAAGCGCTGGTGCTGACATTATAGACGACGGTAGTAAATCCGCAAATGAAGTCTCCGTTGTCACCGACGATGTCAAAGTGGCTGGGATGCCAGGCGTCCAAGTTGATGCCGTTGAGGATAATCCGGGTTTCTGCTGGGCGGCTGACCTCCGCCAAGGAGCCGGTTCCCGGTTTTTCCCTAAAGAACATCCCGTAATGCCGTCGCTGGGGGCAGCCCCCGCCTGGGTCGTCCAGAAAAGCCGAATTGCTGCACCTCCAGTGAGGCGGCAGCCAACACGCTCCGTTGACTCCCTGATAGGAGACCGGAAGGACCCACCGACCGTCCCTTTGCTCAGCAACGGGAGCCATTGCCGGACCGTTAAACCAGTTGAAGACCGTCTCTGTGTAGAGAAGGGAGAACTGGGGTGACCGAAAGATCTGAGCGTTGCGCACATAATCGTAGATCAGCCGCGGCCACCAAACCGCCGTCCCGGGAACGCCCGGACGGACATCAATGGCAATCGGCACCCAGAACTCATCGTAGTCCTGCAAATACATCTGGACGGCAGATCCCATCTGTCTCAAGTTGCTCAGATCGCTGACTTGTCTTGCCTTGCTCCTTGCCTGGCTGAAGACAGGAAACAGAATTCCGGCGAGTATAGCAATAATGGCGATGACGACCAGCAGTTCAATGAGGGTGAAGCCTCTGAGTTCGTGTGCCTTCATCTTAACACCCTCCCAGCCTTTGGTTTGTGAGCCCTTGCACGCTCTCGCTATTAAGAAGTGCTTAAGCCCCTCAGTTTTTTAACTGGTCGCCAATGGGATCAGATAGCCGGACTGAAGAGGAATCCGTCCTTGTCTTCCCAGGGGAATAGAATGCCCAGCCGGTGCCAGCGCCCCTCCCATTCTTCGTAAGAAGTGGCCCTTCGCCAGGAGAAAAGAAAATCGGTTACCGAAATAGAGGCGAGGGCAATACGGACCAGATCTCCATAAGCGGAGTAGGTCATAAAGAGCCGGTCTCCAATGAGGGTGATCCGTGGGTCCTCGGTGCCGCCCAGTTCCCGAGCCATCTGATAGAGTTCCATTTGGAGGTTCCTTCGCTTTGGCTCATCCGACGGCAACTCAAAGGGCTCCTTGGGACCGAAGATGGGGAAAGGCAGACGACCTTCTACTTCCAACCCGTCGCTGGTCCAGGCGAGCCCAATCCGGGAGATGCCGTCTTCTCCCAGTGCTCGGTAGAGAATAAACGTCCGATTACCGATCCGAATGGCTCCGGCGTTGTAAACCAGCCTTTCCCACCGGATCGGGCCCTCGGTCCTTCTCCATAAAGTGTCCTTGCGGGTTGTCAAAATCGGGTTGCCTCCGAAGCGTCTCAATTTCCCCAAAGGCTGAAGAAGGTCTCCGACGGTGCCGAGGGCTGCGCATAGAGCCTGATCGGCGGCTCCGTAGTAAACGATGATCTGGTCATCGTCGTCAAGAGGCTCCACCGAATCCTTATCCTTTGGAACGGCGCCGCAAGTGAAAACGACATTGGGAACCCACCCGGTCCGCTGGAGGGCACTTTCCTCGGGTCCCTCGTCCTCTCCGCCCGGTTCCAAAATCGGATCGGGTGACCGATAGAGGATCCGCTTGAAATCATCCAGTGCGGTGAGGACAACTCCGAGGCGGTAGGCTCTTTTCCCGTCCCGAACACCGACGCCGTGGTAAATCTGGAGCCAGCCCTTTTGGGTCTTCAAGGGCGGGGAGCCGGCACCGATCTTCTCTGAGTCCCACGAGTCCTTTCGGGTCGCCATAAAAAGGTCTCCCGGCACCGGAAAAGGCGGACGGAACTCTTTTCCGTCCAGTTCCACGATCTGAATATCAGGGGCAATCCGATGGATCAGAAAAAGGGGACCGTGCTCTTTTAAGACTAGAAATGGACAGTCGGTACCCATCCGCAGCCACCACCTGATGTCAACAAGTGCGTCGGGCGATCAGATTTTTAACCCGTTAGCGACTTACTGACTCCCCCTCAAGGTGCAAGCGCAGGCGCTTGAGGGCTCTCTCCTTCAACTTGTAAACCCAAACGGCGCTGACTTTCAGTTCTCGGGCAATGTCTTCAAGAGTCTGCTCTTCCCAGAAAAGTTTCTCAACGACGAACCGTTCTTTTTCAGGTAATCGCGCGACGGCCTGTCGGATGATCAGCGGACTACTGTCGCTGAACCCTGATCCTCTTGAAAGACTTGTTGGGTCTGTGGCCAAACCCTGCGCCCCGTCCCATTCCAGCCCCTCCAAGGAGAAAGAGTGAGACGATTGGCGATCCTCGCGACGCCAATGGCTTTTCAGGGCGTTCCAGACCCTCTGACGGACATACAGCTCCAGAGGGACGCCGTAGGACTCATCGTAGAGTTCCAGAGCCTCCAGCCCTGCTAACCAGGCGACCTGAGTCAACTCCTCTGTCCATTCGGAAAGAGAAAAAGAGGGGGGCGGCGATGGCGGTGCAGGAAACTGGAGACCGTCTGGGTGATCCCTTTGGTCACATCAGGGTCGGGCGCAGAAAGGGGCTCCGCTTCGTCCGTCGCCATTCCTATAACGGTATCCGCTGCTCCATAGTAAAGGGTCCAGGCAGCCTTTTCCCTGACAAGACCACCCGCAACGAATGTGACTTGAGGTGTCAGCCCCCGTGTCTCCCAGGGCAGACTGGGTTCCAACAGAGGCTTGTCACTTCTGTAGAGGAGCCGGGATGGATCCTTGCTGTCCAGGACGGCGACGCCCACCCGGTAGGTGCTGGTGTCCCTCCCGTTGTAAATGAGAACGATGACGTCGTCCAGAAGGAGAGGGACGACCCCAACTTCTACCACCCTGGCGTCAAAGTAGCCTTGTCGGGGCGCCAGAACGAACTGGTTGGTGGGAACGGACCAGCGCTGACCGTCGGGAGAAACGGCGCAAGCGATGGCGGACCGCCAGTGATCCCAGACAAGGGTAAAAAACATCAGCCACTGACCCTGCACCTTAACCGGGCACAGGGCAGCAGCTTTGGCGTTCAGGTCTCGCCAGTAAGTTGGAAACTCAACCCAGTGAATCGGTCGCTTCCTCCACGACTTCAGGTCCTGGGATTGGGCGAGCAGAATGTGGCTGCGAAAGTCTCCTCCTTTCGTCCACCGGCTGACTCCCGTATAGGTCATGAAGTACTCATCTCCGACCTTAACGACCCTCGGGTCCTCGCAGCCGTACCGGTCCTCGTCTCTATCCGGCAGTAACACGGGATGAGGATGGCGCCTCCAGATGATACCGTTCTGACTTTCGGCGAATCCGATGGCTCCCGTGTGGCTGCGTGTCTTATCTTTCGCCCGATAGAGCATTTAAAGGGATCCTTCGTCTTTGAAAACGGCTGGGTTATACACAGCCAGGGAGTCAAAGCCGCCCGGCGACGGTTTCAAGACAGGCACGAGTCTTTTCCGAAAGGGCTTGACAGTTTGCCGGTGCAGAGAAACCATCCCCTCTGGTCCTCCCGGCTCCCATTTTGGCGCTTTTTCACAAAGGCACCAGAGAGGAAGAGACCGCAAAAAGGCGAGGATTCTGAGACGGGCGCGCTACTCCCGGACCTGCTGGATCTGTGCTTCTGTCATTTCAAAAACGGTTCTATTGCGGTCTCGGGCGCGAACGCGAACGACGTAGCCGGACTTCCCTACCTTTCGGTAACTCTCAATCATCCTTCCGGCAAAGGCGTTCAGAATGCGTTCCCTCTCTACCGGATGGAGACCCAACTCCTGAAGGGTGACGGGGTTCAGGTATTCAGGACTTTCCTCACCGGGGAGTGACTCTATGTGGATGCGCAAGCGTCGGAGTCCTTCGACGCAAGCGGTGCGCAAAGCGAAGTTGGTTGCTGAAAACGCCCAGCCTTGAGGTGTCAAGCCGATGACCTGAAGGAAAGGATCCGTCACACTTAACACGATTTCCTCGGCGCGCTGAAGAAGGTTAGGTGGGTGTTCAAACTGGCGTAACTGGGATACCGAGGCTGCGAGCATTCGCTGGGCATTTTGAGAAAGGGACCCCGGAGCACCCATCTGATAACCGACGGCAGAGGCTACTTGACCGACCTGGGAAACCAGTTCACTGGCTGGCGTCCGAACCCGTACCAATCCGTCCACTACCTGGACCATCGTCTGGTTCGTGTTGGGGTCGTAGACGACTCGGAAGCCGGTGCCCCTTACGGCAGCGACGGCAGTCGGTGTGCAAACGGTCGCCTCGGAACGGGGACCGAAGAATTGAGAGACCCAAGCCGTCGCCGCTCCGAAATGGACCATAAAGGATCGGTCCCTGACACCTCCCCGGGCGTAGTCCAGGAGCCGGACTTCAAAAGCCGTGTTGGGTTCCAATTGAACGGCGCTGCCATCA
Organism: Candidatus Caldisaccharidevorator sinensis; assembly: GCA_032161505.2. Lineage (GTDB taxonomy): Bacteria > Armatimonadota > Fervidibacteria > Fervidibacterales > Fervidibacteraceae > Caldisaccharidevorator > Caldisaccharidevorator sinensis. The sequence goes on along the minus strand of JAVKTG010000002.1, from coordinate 1,316,346 downwards.
GGAAAGACGATGGTCGCCATCCCATTTTGGGTCTGGACGATGTCCCGGTCCTGAAGAATTTCATCGGGTTTTGCCAGTTGAGGCGTTCCCCCCTGCTTTTGGACCAGAACCATTCCTGAGAAGGAGACCAAGCGGGCCGAAAATTCCTTCCTCTCCCGCCTCATCCCGTCGCCGATAAGCCCTAAGAGGATGACGGCGGCGACCAACAGGATCCCTTTGAGCCAGCCGGGCGCCTGCCTGATCCAGAGGAACCGTTCCTTACGGCGCCGAGCCCTCTCCTTTTTTATCATTAACTTCTCCGCTTCCTTCACCGCCTGCAGGATCGTTTCGGCGTCACTCTTGGGTCTGACGGGCTGGGACCGCCTCACGGTCCATCACCTCCCTCTCCTCTTCCGTCCACGTTACCTGATAGATCCTAACCGGTTTTCCCCGACCCCGAACGGTGACGGGCCCGCGGTCCTCAAACTGAAACTGTCCCGACAAGCTGGGCTCGGCATCGGCCTTCACCTCTTCACTGACCAGCACGACGGCGTTTAGGTCTTTTGTCAAGGTCTGAAGGCGAGACGCCAGGTTGACGGTATCGCCCAACGCCGTGAACTGGACCCTTTGGCTGGATCCGATGTTGCCGACGACAGCCTCTCCAGCGTGAATGCCGATCCCGACCCGGAACGGCTTTTTTCCTTCCTTGACCCATCGCTCGTTGAGACGCTCCAGTCGGGTGACCATATCCCGAGCGGTCAGCAGGGCAAGGGCACTGGTCGGCGCCCCTTCGGGTAGCCAGGGACCGAAAAGAGCCATCACGGCATCACCGATGAACTTGTCCAAAACGCCCCGATGGCGCATCACCGCTTCGGTCATCTCCGTCAGGTAGTCCCTCATCTGGGCGACGATCTCCTCAGGTGCCGTCTGCTCCGAGTAGGTCGTGAAGTTGCGCAGGTCAGAGAAGAGAATGGCGACCTTCTGGCGCTTCGCTTCACTCATCGCCTGATACGGATTCCTGAGGATTTCGCCGACTAGTTCGGGAGCCACATAGAGGGAAAAGGTCTCCCTGAGAATCCGCTTCCTTTCTTCCTCCTGTCGCAGCCTCTGAAGGGACATCAGACCGTTCGCCCCCAGCCAACCGGTCAAAACAAGGGTCCAGGACGGAACCCAGCGAAGGATCCAGAACAACCCCTCGTAGGCACCGATCAGGATCAGTAGAAGTCCGACGGACGCACCGATCGCCGACCGGACCTCTTTCACCGAGTAAAACCAGAGAGGTAAGCCGACCGCAAGACCAAAAAAAATCCACTCCAGCACGCCGGGGACGGATGCAACAGGAGGAAGGAAGAGAAGATTGGCAAGGATTTCTGCATTCAGTTCCACGCCTCTCAACCCTTGGTCAATGGGATTGGGGCGAATGTCTGTCGTACCGGCAGCCGTCTCTCCGACCAGACAAATTTTCCCTCTGAAAAACTCCTTCCCTTTCGCCAGGGCGTCCGAGAAACTGATCTGAGGCACAGGGGTGCCCAGTCCCTGCTGATAGGTTCCCCCGCGTCGGGCAAACGGGTGAAGGAGAAAAGAGCCGGAGGAAAGACGGATCCGCCGACCCGGGAGGGTCAAAAACCCGCCCCGCAAAGCATCCTCAAGGGATTGTCCGCTAGCAAGGCAGGCGAGGGCAAGGGTGAAATGGGGAACGAGTCGTCCGTCAGCGGTCCTCCGGACCAGAACGGGCTGGCGGTAGATGCCGTCCCTGTCCGCGTTCAGATCCGCATAGCCCGTTGACCAAACGGCGCCGATCAATCCTGACAGGGGCGGCTGCAGGAGGTGACTGGCGATTGAAGGAAGGTCGGGAGCCGATCCCTGATCCTGAGGTAATTTTTCCAGAAGGCGAGCGATCTGCCTCTGGTCGTCCGTGCTCAGCGGACGCGCCTCTTTCCAAATATGAAAGGGCACAACGACCCTGCCATGTTCCTTAACGGACCGCACCAGGGCAGCGTCACCTTGAGGGTCGAAACGGTCGGGCTCCACCAGAAGGATGTCCAAGCCGACGGCACGAGCCTCCGAGAGCACGTCTATCAGTTCGCCGTACCGCTTCCGGGACCAGTGAGCGAGGCGACCGAACTTTCTTAACGTCGCATCATCAATGGCGATAACGAGAATGTCGGAAGGGAACGGCGCCGGACGGATGGCGGCGCGCCAGCGCCAGTGCTGGTCCGCTAGCCATCGTTGAACCCCCTCGGTCAAACCGGTCCAGCGGAGGACGATTAAAAGAACCGCAGTTCCTATTAAAGCTTTCTGCCACTCCCTCACTCCGCACGGCTCCTTGGTCCGTCGCTAATTATTCCATAAAGACGCCCTCTTTTCAGTGATATCCAGAATCCCGGAAAAGGACATTTCAATCTGGGATCCTACCGACCGGAACCGGCGGGCACCGGCTGCCCACCGAAACGGGCTGAGCGGCACCCAAACCCCTGCCGGACGCTTACGAAGTAGAAGCCGCCCCGTTGACGGGCTTACTCACTAACCCTCTCCCCGATCACCTTTCCTCCGTCAGTGATCGTGATGGGGCGACCCTCTGGGGTCTCGTTCCGCTTCGCCGGGTTGATGCCCAGGCGTTGAATTGAAGACCGCAACATACTGGTCGGAGGCCGAAACGGAAGTGACAAAGATACGGGATTGCTTCCTGCCGACGGTTGCCCTTGTCCTGGCGGGCGCCTGGGGGATGAGCCTAGGACCGGACCGGAAGGCGTATCAGAGGCTACAACCCCGCTATGTGGGTAGTGCCGTCTGCTTTGAATGTCATGGGGAAGTGGCAAGGGAGTGGGCGCTCCTAAGCCACAGTTCCCTCCTCCTGGATCAGAAACTGCCTCCCGAACGATTCGGCTGTGAAGCCTGTCACGGTCCCGGAGGCTGGCATGTGACCTTCCGAAGAAAAAACATCGTCTCCTGGTCTGACTTGAGCACCGAGCAGAAGAACGACCTCTGCCTGCAGTGCCATCAACGGGTCACAAGGGACGATTGGTCCCGCTCCCCGCACGGTCAGAGGAAGAAAGGCAAAGTCCGATCCCCCGCTTGCATAGATTGCCACGAAGTGCACTTGCGGGTTCCCTACCGATCTCTTCTCAAAAATAGAACGGATCGTTTATGCCTCAGCTGCCATCAAGAGGTCCTTTCCCTCGCCAGGAAAGGTCTCCACCATCCGATCGGAAATCCCCTCCCAAGATGTGGTGCCTGTCACGACGCCCATCATTCGCCTTACGAAGCCCTTCTGAAGGAAAAGCCGATGACCCTCTGCTACCGATGTCACGAGGGGGACCAGATCAAGCCGAAGGACCACACACCCGCCTTTGTTAAGGATCACGGGAAAAAATACGGGGAGAGCGAGGAGACCTGTCGGACCTGTCACGGACGGACGGGCTGCCAGGACTGCCACGGCATCCCGATGCCTCATCCGAAGGGGTTTGCGACCAGGCATTCAAAAGATGTTCTGGAAAGACCGGAGACCTGTTCCCGATGCCACGATCAGACTTTCTGTAACAAGTGCCATTCAGAACTTCCTCCCGAATCCCACGATGAAGCTGACTACCCTTCTCGGGGACACGGGCAGGAGCGGCAGAGGCGATCGCTCTCTTACTGTCTCCTCTGTCACCAACAGACCTATTGCGATGACTGTCATCGGTCCCGAGGCGTTCCCCTCTCCGTCCGCTAAAATCTCCGAGAGATTTGTCCGTGAGCGGTCTTACGAGGAGGAAAACGGACTGATGGGATTGATGCCTTTTTTGGTGAGCCTTGCCGTCGGTCCCTCCCACGACCAGATAGTGACCGTAAAGGGACCTATTCCGGCGCACCAGTTCGCCCCTGCCCTTCCCCACGAACATATCCTCTGCGATTTCATCGGAGCCAAAGATGTCCGTCCGTCCCGATACGATCGGGGCGAAGTGATCGCAGTCATGGAACCTTTTTTGAAGGACCTGCACCAACGGGGTTTCAACGGATTCGTTGATTGCACACCTGCCTACATCGGCAGGGATCCGATTCTTCTCAGGGAACTAGCCGAGCGGACCGACCTTGCCATTCTCACCAACACGGGATATTACGGAGCCGCGGGAGATCGATACCTTCCCGAACACGCTTTTAACGAGACAGCGGAACAGTTGGCGGGGCGTTGGATTCGCGAGTGGGAAGAAGGGATTGACGGAACGAGAATCAAGCCGGGATTTATCAAGATCGGTGTCGATCCTGGTCCTCTGAGCCCCGTCGACCGGAAACTGGTGGAAGCAGCCGTCTTGACGCACCGGAAAACGGGCTTGACCATTGCCTGTCACACGGGGGAAAGGCGGGCAGCTGAAGAGGTCCTGACCATCGTTCTCAACAGTGGACTGGATCCCTCCTCCCTCATCATCGTCCATGCCGACAGTGTGGGAGATGTGGACGGTCCGATAGGATGGGCAAAGACGGGTGCGTGGGTGGAGTTGGACGCCGTCGGGGCTCGCCCCATCCCATTCCACCTGGACTGGCTGGGAAGAATGAAAAAGGAAGGGCTGCTGAGGAGAATCCTGATCTCTCACGATGCGGGTTGGTACTGGGTCGGAGAAGCAAGGGGAGGGAAGGAGAAAATCCGACCGTTCACTTTTATTGCCGACCGTTTGATCCCCGAATTGAGACGATCCGGCTTTGATGAATCGGAGATTGATCTTCTCGTTCGGGACAACTCTATTCGTGCGTTCACGCCGGCGATCCGACTGAGAGACTAAGCGTTCAGGGGGAGCGCAATGACCGACGACAAGACATCCATCACCATTGCCGTCATCCCCGGTGACGGGATCGGACCGGAGGTGATAGCGGAAGGTCTGAAAGTCCTTGACGCCGCTGCGAAAAAGCACGGCATCGCCCTCAAGACCGAGTTTTTCGACATCGGCGGGGAAAGGTATTTGCGGACCGGAGAGACCCTTACCGACGATGTCCTCTCCCGGCTAAAGGAGACCGACGCCATCTACTTTGGAGCGATCGGGCATCCTGAGGTTCCCCCCGGCGTACTGGAGAGGGGGATCTTGCTGAAATTACGATTTGACTTGGATCTGTATGTGAACCTCAGACCGGTCAAACTCTATCGGGGCGTCCCCTCGCCCCTGAGGGAAAAGGGTCCCGGCAGTATTGACTTCATCGTCATCCGGGAGAACACGGAAGATGTCTATGCATTGGAGGGGTCCTCTTTTGCAGCCCATACGGCGAAGGAGGTAGCGATCCAACCCGCTATCTACACCCGGGCGGGTACTGAGCGGATCGTCCGGTTCGCATTCCAATATGCCTTGAAGAGAGCCCAGCGGACAGGGAAAAGTCCCAAACTGACCCTGGTAGACAAGGCGAATGTCGTAACGGTCGGGCATGGGCTTTACCGGAGAGTTTTTGCAGAGGTCTCCCAAGATTTTCCTGAAGTCGCAACGGAAAGCCTCTACGTCGATGTGGCAGCAATGGAGTTTGTCCTCCATCCCGAGCGGTTTGATGTGATCGTGACGACCAACCTTTTTGGGGACATCCTAACGGACCTCGGCGCCGCTATTATGGGAGGACTCGGACTGGCACCGTCCGCCAACATCCATCCCGGCAAGGTCTCCGTTTTTGAGCCGGTTCACGGATCGGCGCCGGACATTGCCGGGAAAGGAGTCGCCTGCCCGATCGCTGCCATCTTGACGGCGGGGCTGATGATGGAACATCTCGGCTTTCCGTCCATCGCAGACGATATTGAGGACGCGGTCTCCCAGGCGCTAGCTTCCGGAAAGGTTCTGCCGACGGCGAAAGGTGCGCCTCCCGTCCGCACGAGAGAGGCAGGGGATTTGGTCCTTTCCTACATCGGATCGTGACGATCGTCCCTTCGTCGTGCCTTTCTTCGGAAAGACCGTAGTCAGTTGGGGCTGGTGGCAGCGGGCCCCCCTTCCCGGCGGTTTCAGAAGGACCGACAGCCCGACTCCATGATCGGGCGAAGCCGTCCGGACAGATACTGGTGAATGGCGTCGCCCGCCTTCTTTCCCGAAGCGATGGCGTGGACGATGTCCGAGGGTCCCGTGACCGCATCGCCGGCGGCAAAAACTCCGCAAAGGCTGGTCTGAAGGGTCTCACCGTCTACAGCAAGGGTCCGCCGACCCCTAACCGTTTCGGGCACAACGCTCCAATCGACCTCCTGGCTAACGGCTTCAATGAGAACGTCGGCTTCTACAATGAATTCGCTACCTGGAATCGGGACCGGTTTGGGGCGTCCCGATTCGTCTGGTTCCGCCAGCCGCTGTTTCTGACACTCCAAGGCGACCAACCGACCGTCTCGCCCGATGCAACGGATCGGATTGGTCAAAACAGAGATCCGGGCGCCCTCCTCCTCCGCGTGGCGGACCTCTTCGGGTGACGCCGGCATCTGGTCCCGATCGCGCCGATAGAGGATGAAGGCGTCGCCACCTAAACGGAGAGCGATGCGAACTGCGTCCATCGCCGAAAAACCGCCGCCGACGACCGCTACCTTTTTACCAGCAAAAGGTGGGATGGAACCAGAGTGGACGGACCGAACAAAGTCCAGGACGTGCCAAACGCCGTCCAGATCCTCCCCCGGGATCCCCATCCGTCGGGGTTTGAGGGCTCCAATGGCTAAAAGGACTGCATCGTAGCGCTGCTGCAGATCCGACAGACTGAAATGCCGTCCCAGCGACATGCCCAAGACCAGGTCTACGCCAAGAGCAAGAATGCGGTCTAGATCCTCCCAGACCACCTCACGAGGCAGGCGAAAGGAAGGAATGCCAAAAGTCAAAAGACCGCCGGGCTCCGGTGCCTGATCAAAGACGGTGACCGAATGACCTAAAAGCCTCAGGCGCCATGCCGCCGCCAGTCCGGCAGGTCCGGCACCGACAATGGCAACCCTCCTGCCCGTTGGCGGTGCCGGGTCCGGGAAGGGAAGGTAAGGACCGAAATCAGCAGCCGCTCTCTTGAGCGCCATAATGGCGACCGGATCGCCCTTCTTCGCCCTCGGGCAAACGAACTCGCAGGGATGGGGGCAGACCCGTCCGCAGACATTGGGAAAGGGGTTGTCCCTCAGGATGATCCGAAGGGCACCGTCAAAGTCGCCTTCCGTCAATTTGCGGATGTAGCCGGGCACATCTTGACCGATCGGGCATTCCAGACGGCAAAACGGTTTTCGGCAGAAGATACATCGGGACGCCTCCTGAATCGCTTCCTCAGGCGAATACCCTTTGACGGCTTCGCGAAAGTCTCGGGCTCGCCCATCGGGCGGCGCCTCTCTGATCGGAATCCGCTTCCAGACCGATGATACCATCGCCGGCACCGTTGAGGAAGTTGACGACAGCGGCTTGAACGCGTGTCAGGGAATTCCCCTATAGCATGGAAGAAAATGACCGGCTAAAAGTTAAGAATGTTAATCGGAAAAGTTAAAAAGAGGTGACACCGATGGAACCAATAAAGGACCGCTATCCCTGCAAAGAGATCGCCCGAGCCATCGCCGAGGCTCTTGCGGCAATGGACAACCAGCCGTCTGAAGATTTGATCCTCAAGCGCAACTATATTGAGCGGCTGAAGCGTCAGAAGAACCCCGAGACCATCGTCCAGGAACTGGGCGACCTTGCGGGATGCGACTACCAAGCCATTCCGGAAGATGACATCGTCCGCCTCCACTGGTGGGGAATCTTTCACGACAAGCCCAAAGTTGGCTACTTCTGCATCCGGATCAAATGCCCTGGGGGAATCGTCTCCCCTTCTCAATTGCGGGGTGTCGGACAATTATCGGTCGAATACGGTCACGATTACATAGAACTGACGACCCGACAGAATTTTCAACTCCACTACGTGCACCTTTCTTCCCTACCTGGGGTGTTGGACCGCATCCAACGGCTGGGGTTGACGACCAAGGGTGGCTGCGGCGATACGGTTCGCAACATTACCGGATGCCCGGTTGCCGCCTTAGATCCCCGCCAACTCTTTGACCCGACCCCGATCATTCGGGAAGCGTCCCGACTCTTTGACAGCACTCCCGAATACAGCGACTTGCCCCGCAAACACAAGATCACGATCTCCACCTGCCCTTACTGGTGCAGCGTCCCAGAGATCAACTGCGTGTCGCTGGTCGGCGCGGTCAAGGACGGTCGGAAGGGTTTCACCGTGTTGGCAGGTGGCGGACTGGCGTCGACGCCCCGGCTGGCGCGACCCCTCGGTGTGTTTATTGAACCTCAAGACGCCGTTCCCGTTATGGTGGCGATCCTGGAGTTATGGAGGACCAACCGCCGCTACCGGGTCTCTCGTGTCAAAGCCCGATTCAAGTTTATGATGGACGATTACGGTCCCGAAGCGATCCGAAGGATGATGGAACAAGCCCTTAATCGTCCACTGGAAGATTACCCCCAAACCCCGCGCCCGGTCGGTTACACCAACCATATGGGCATCCACGAGCAGATTCCAGTCAGTAACAATGGAAGAGCGCCCCGCTATTACATCGGCGTCCCCGTCCTGGTCGGGCGGATGAGGGGATCGGACCTGATCCGCCTGGCCGATTGGCTGGACGGCTTGGGGGGCGATTTCCGAATCACCCGACAGCAAAACTTCATCTTGACCAACATCCCCGAGGGAAAACTCGACGATACGGTCGCCCTCCTAAGGGACCTGGGCTATCCCCCAAAGGCGTGCCCTCTGATCGCCGACGGGATCGCCTGCACCGGAGATCCCTTCTGCAACTATGGTGTCGCTGAGACCAAGGGTCGCCTGTCCCATATCCTGAACCATCTCCGGTCCGTTTTTGGCGATGACCTTTGGGAACAACTGCCTTTGCGGATCCACCTGGACGGCTGCCCCCACGCCTGCGCCCAGCATTGGGTCGGCGACATCGGTCTTCAAGGAACCGCCCGTCATCTGCCCGATGGAAGGAAGGCGGAAGGATTTGACATCATCCTCGGCGGCGGGGTCGGCGAGAAGCCACGCATCGGGCGCCCGTTGATCCGCAGGGTCCCCGCTGAAGAAGTCCATAGGGTCCTCGAGTCGTTAATTGCAGCCTACCTTTCAGAGCGAGACGGTTCCGAGTCATTCCAGGACTGGGTCCTCAGGGTCGGCGACCACCACCTTATCAGCGTCGCCGCTCCCAGCCCGACCGTTCCTTAATAACAGTTTCACCGGCAGTTTCGCCGTACGGGGTCATATGCCGTCGGAACCGTCCGATGGCAAACGGACTGGGGCTGATGGCAACGAAGCGTTGCATCCGCCCCATCGTGCTGATACCGACCCGTCCCTCTCAATTGCCCACAAGCCCCGAGACTCAACGAAACGGGACGGCACGGAGAACCGCTTCAGATCATTCAATTCCTTAAGGTTCAACTTGTTGCAGCGTCTGTTGGATGAGAGAACGATGGTATGCTATTGTCCTAGTGGGAGCAGGGATTGATGACAGCCAGTGATTGTTGACAGGATGGTGTCTGAGATGGACGGGATGGCGGCGGTGACTTTCCTTTGCACCTTTCTCCTCATCGCTGCCTTGGTGGAACCCTCCTCAGCCAGAGACGAGTTTCCGAAACTGGAGGATTTCCACGTCGTTTGGGAGACGCCGTCTAAAGATGCATTGGGATCTATGCCCCTCGGCAACGGTGATATTACCTTGAACTTGTGGGTTGAGGAGGGCGGTGATCTTCTTTTTTACATCGGTAAATCCGATGCCTGGGACGAATACAATCGCCTTCTGAAAGTCGGCAAAGTCCGAATTTCTTTTTCCCCCAATCCTTTTATCAAAGGAGCCGAGTTCCGTCAGGAGTTAGTTTTGCGCCGGGGGGAGGTGGTCATCCACGCCCGACCGCCCCAATCTCGGGAGACCGTTGAAATTCGGGTCTGGGTCGACGCGAACCGTCCCGTCATTTATGTGACCGTTGCGAGTAAAAGACCGGTAACGGCAACGGCGTCTTTGGAACTCTGGAGAAATCAGCCGATGCCCCTGACTTTTGAGACCAGCGACCTTTATGCGGGCGCCCCCAATCCGCCCCATGCGGTGGTGGAACCCGACACGATCGTCGAAGGGCAACCCGACGGTATCGGATGGTTTCGGTTCAATAAACGATCGGAAGGTCCCCAATTTACGATGCAGTTTCAAGACCTTATGGACGCTCCCTGGCGTGATCCGCTGATCCATCGGGTGACCGGGGCTTTCATTCGGGCGGAAGGGGAATTTGTAACGTTAGATAATCGGCGCTTGACCAGTCCGGACAAGACCCAACATCGGTTCAGCGTCTACGTGCTCAGCAGACAGCCGTCGTCGCCGCAAGATTGGCTCTCCGACTTGCGCCGACTGATGAAAAAAATTGAGGCGATAGATTTTAACCGAAGGCGCAACCAGCACCTTCGCTGGTGGGCTGCTTTCTGGGACAGGAGTTGGATTTTTATTAAAGACAGATCAACAGCGCCTATAGCCCATGCCGTCCCAGCCAACACTCATCCCCTTAAAGTGGGAATGGACCAGTCGGGTCAGAACCAATTTACCGGTCACATCGCACGGGTTTCCGTTCTGAAAGGTGTTTTAAATCCCAAAGAGGTCCGCCAACTTTTCCAGAGAGATCCAAAGGAGCCCCTGAAGTCAAAAGAAGTGCTGATCAGTCTGACGCAACCGGCTGTCGGAACGACCCGGAACATTAAGCCAGAGGAACTGAATGGGTTCACCTGCGAAGCGTGGGTGACGGTCCGAGACGACGACAAAGGGGGGCGGGTGCTGGATAAAATCACTCCCGGCGGCGCCGACGGTTTCCTGATCGACACCTTTCCGGGGAAGAGTGCGCGTCTCATCGTCGGTAACAGGGTCCTCTCTGCAGAGGGAGTGTTGCAACCGGGGAGGTGGCACCACATAGTCGCCGTCATCTCCGGCGACAGACTGCAACTTTATCTTGATGGGGAGTTCCTTTTAGGAGACAAAAACCGCCCGGGCGATGACTTGACTTTGGGTTACCTTCTCCAGCGATTCCTAACCGCCTGTGCTGGTCGGGGCGCCTACCCGATCAAATTTAACGGATCCCTCTTCGTGATGCCCTGGCCCGGTCAACCTTACGATGCGGACTACCGCCGATGGGGTCCGGGTTATTGGTGGCAGAACACCCGTCTGCCCTACATCAGCGCCTGCACCAGCGGAGACTTTGATATCCTCCAACCTTTCTTCCGGATGTATGGGGGCGAAGTTTTTAAAGTTTGCCAATACCGCACGAAGCGATACTTCGGTTTTGACGGCGCCTACTTTCCCGAATGCCTTTACCCCTGGGGCGCCGTCTTCATGGATACCTACGGCTGGGAGAAGCCCGCCGCCGAGAGGGAAGATAAACTGCAAACTTCCCGATGGCACAAATACGAATGGGTCGGCGGTTTGGAACTCGTCTATATGATGCTTGACTATTACGAACACACCCTGGACGAGCGGTTTCTGAAGGAAAAGGTCGTGCCTGTCGCCGACTCCGTCTTGAGATTCTTTGATAACATTTACTCGGTCGGTCCCGACGGCAAACTGGTGATCGAGCCGGCACAGGCATTGGAAACATGGTGGGACTGTCGCAACCCCATGCCGGAAGTGGCGGGTCTCCACGCCGTCACCTCCCGACTCCTTGCCCTTTCCGATAAACTGCCCAAGGAAATGTGGGCGTTCCTCAAAAGGTTTGAAAGAAAGATACCGCCCCTGCCGGTGGAGGAGAGAAACGGCGTCCCAATGCTGGCGCCTGCCGAGAGATACGCCCATAAGGCGAACGTTGAGAACCCAGAACTTTACGCCGTCTTCCCCTTCCGATTGGTTTCTTTCGAAAAACCCAACGCGGAACTTGGGATCAACGCATTGAAACACCGCTGGGATAGGGGGAATTTCGGCTGGCGTCAGGACGATATTTTCATGGCTTACCTCGGTCTGGCGCGGGAAGCAAAGGAGTATCTTGTCGGGCGGGCGCGGGCAAAAAATCCCCTGTGCCGTTTCCCCGCTTTCTGGGGTCCCAATTACGATTGGACGCCCGACCAAGATCACGGAGGCGTGTTAATGAAAGGATTGCAAGCGATGCTGATGCAGACTGAGGGAAAGAAAATCTTCCTTTTCCCGGCATGGGTGAAGGAGTGGGACGTCCACTTTAAGTTGCACGCACCCTATCGCACGGTCATTGAAGGAAAGTTGGTCGATGGCAAAGTCGTTGATCTGAAAGTGACTCCGAAGCACCGGAGAAGGGACATCGTCATTCTTGAGCCCCAGTGACGGACTAAAGAGGGAGCGTCAAAACGGTCGGTCGTTCCTCAGTCAGGTTTCCTATCAGAACCTTCTTGGTGATCCCTTCCAATCTTTTCTCGAGGACGGGGGCAGGTTGCCCTTCCCATTCCGCTCTCTCTGTCCTTTCGGGAAGGATGAAAGTGACGCCTGATAAGTTGCCGTGGCAGGTAAGTTCAAGGACCGCTTGACGGTTTTGGGTTCGCATTTTAGTCAGGCGAACGGTCTCCCGTTTCGTCACAAAATCCGCCCAGGCTTCGGCGCTCACAGTCGGGATCCCTCTTGACTGTAGATACTCTGCCACTGCTTCTATCCAGGGTGCCGTATAGGCATAGTTCCAATCCTTCCTCATATAGACGGGATGGAAGCAGACGTGAAAGACCCCACCCCAACGATCGGTTAACGCGTCAATCAGTTCCCGAGATTTCTCAATGGCTCCGTCAACAGTAAAGGGGGGTATGTGGGTCTTATCTTGAAGCATGCAGTCATCACTCATAAGGGTCGGCTGCTCCCAAAGATCAACAGATGAACCGTCGTGATCGCAAAAACGGAAAGGTTTTCCGCTACCGCTCAGAAAGCCGTATTGATGGTGAACGTATGAATAGTGGTTCCCGTCCAGCCGGATGCCGTTTTCTGCAAGAATCTTGGCTTGGTCGACCCATCCGACCCAAATGCAGCAGTGTCCCCGATGGCTCAACGGTTGGAAACCGAACCGCTGTCGGAATCCGTCGATCTGCCTCCGGACCCCCTCCCTCATCTCCTCAAGAGACGGATAGGGACCGACCCAGGTATGATGGGCGACACCGTGCCCCTTCCGGATCATTTCATTGGCTTCGTTTCTACTAACTAATTCCCAATCGTCCTCCATCAGATAGATCGTATACCGGGCGCCGTAATCCTCGACGATCGAGAGGACCTGATCCAGATGTTCTCTCTTCATTGAGTCCGAATCTCCTGTTAAAAGCCCGAGAGAAGGGAAGGCGTTGGGAAATGTCCATACCCTCAAAAAGGGTAATCCCCTCTCCGCGGCGAGATGATCCAGAAAATGGGAGATCAGCCTCTGGTGGAGGTCGGCTTGTGGTGTGAGGCGGAAGCGAAAGTCCAGAAGACCGACGAACAGATCGTTGGGCTTAACAAAGCCGGTCCCGTCCGGATCTCCTTCCCACTGGTCGCTGGCCTGCCAGGGCTGACCCTGACGCAGTTTCACGACGGCTTCTATCGGGTCGTAAGTGAACAGGATGAACCGTCCGTCCCCCTTACTCCCGCTGAGAATGGCAGGATAGACCCGGTCTCCCTCCAAAGGATCCCTCCACCAACCGAGGACCTCATTCCCTCCCGGCTCCATTAGGTCGTATGGGGACGGGACTTGAAGGGTGTGACCGGCAAGGGTCGGAGGGATCAAAGGATGATCCGGAAAGGAAAGGTAACCGCATCCAAGGACCCGACCGGTCGGTCTGAGACCGAGGGCGAGAAGAAGGGAACGAGGCGGTCGCCAAGCGATCAGACTGCCGCCGCCGCTGACGAAAGTTACGATCTGACCGACTTGGTCTTCTGAAAGATGGCTGGATTGCAGGCACCAGATCGGCGCCGTCGTCTTCCCGACATCGCCGTCCGCCTCAACACCGAGGACTCCCTCCGTACGCAGGATCGCCTCGGCAGCGCCAGAAAGGGGGGTACGCAGTCGCCGTCCTCTCACCAAAGCGATCAATCCCGCTCCACCTCCTTGAGGGATGAGCGGTTTTTCAATCATCCCATCCCACTAAGAGAGCCGTTGCAGCACTCTGTGAAGGGCATCAGCATTCCGTCGGTGAAAATCTTTGTGAGAGAAAGTGTAAATCAGAACGAGGCGGGGAATGACTTCCTCAGCCACGGGGCACAGACCGTCGGGATAGCGATTGTGTTTACCTGAGTAGAAGGGACAATCCAACGGACATCCTCTGCCGTAACCCATCCTTTGTGCAATGAGAGGATGCTTGTATGCGGGCATCCCTGTGTAACCGATATGGACAGTGCAGTTCTCTTCTTTCAAGACTTTTTTAAAGTCGTCCATAGAAACCCCATCGTGATCACCCCAGAAAACGGACGCCCAAAAGTGGTAGGTATGTTGAGCGGGATAGGGTGCTTTTTGGACAACCAGCCAGCGGCAGTCGGCGACCGCCTGATTGTAAAGGCGACCGATGGCGATCAGTTCCTTCACATACTCTTTCGCCTTCTCCAGTTGAACGAGACCTATGGCGGAAGTCTGCTCAGTAATCCGGTAGTTCCAGTGCAGTCCATAAGCCACACTAAGAAACGTAGGGGCTCCACCGAAGAGGTCCAATTTCTTGGCCAACTCCTCGTCGTCCGTGACCCCCATTCCGCCGTCGCCCAAAGCCATCTGCTTGGACATCTGGAAACTGAAAGAACCGATGTCACCCCACGTGCCGACAAAACGATCGCGAAATGTGGCGAAGAGGGCGTGGGCGCAGTCTTCAATGACGGTAATGTTATGGCGATGGGCGATCTCTACGATCCGGTCCATCTCCGCAGGCAAGCCCCAGACATGAGTGACAATCAGCCCTTTGGTTCGTTCGGTAATTTTCTCTTCTATCAGGTCGGGGTTCATCGTCAGGGTCACCGGGTCCACGTCAACAAAAACGGGGACCGCGTTGTTATACATGGCGGCGACGGCGCCGAAGACACACATCGGGTCGCAAATAACCTCGTCCCCTGCACCTGCACCCGCAGCGGCTACCGATGAGTGGAGGACCGACATACCCGAATTCATCGCAACGGCAAATCGGGACCCGACGGCTTCAGCAAAAGCCCTCTCAAACTCCTCCGTCACCGGTCCGTTGATACTGGACAACTGACCGGATCGGAGGACCGCCCCGACCTTTTCTATGTCCGTCTCGTCAAAGACTCTAACCGGCATTTCCTTCTCACCTCCCCTGTATTTTGTACTGGTCATAGGTGGCGACCGTTTCCTGCCCCAACCGGTTTTTCGTCGGCAGGTCGGGAGGTGGGGCAAAGGCTCAAAGGAGGCGGTGCCATTGCCTTTGTCCCTCCCTAGCGGAAAGTTCCCTATCTACGACCAGGGCAGGAGAGTCTCTCTCGGATACAGAGATACCGTTATCCTGACCGTAAGTCCCGTATCGTCAACGATCCTGACCCTTCTGCCGTATCAGGTGATCGGATTGAAAGTAACCGCCCTGAGGGAAGGGGTGGTGGAGACCCCGGTCGGCACCTTGGCGGGTGAGATAAGCGAAGGCTTCCGAAAACTAAAAGGGGCAGCGGACAGGGGCGACCCTCCTCCTTGGCAAGTAGAGGATCAGATCTTTGAGGGTTTGGAGGAATTAGAGGCTCCCTTTTGGGAACCGCGCTTGCGCCCACTCCTGTCGGCGCCGTAAGTCAATCAAAGGCAATAGGGTTTTTCCCTGACGGCGGCGTCGGTTCTTTCCTCTCATCTTTTTGAATCTGACAATTCCGATTTCCAGAATCCGTTGAGAGGTGGTAGCGACGGCGGAGAGTCGGAGCGACCGATGGGAGCGACGGGCATTGTCCGTCGGATTCGTTGGTTTTCTTGCTCCTCTGATCATCTTTACGGTCATGTTTGCCCGGCGGATGCCGGAAACGATCAGCCCGATTGGGCAGGAAATAGACCACCTGTTCCGTTTTCTTTTGGTCGTAACGGGCGTGATCGTCGTCTCTGCCCATCTGTATCTGGCGTCAGTACTGTGGCGTTTCGGTCCGGAGGGGAAAAAGGCTGCCGTCAGCCGACGCCCGTGGGTGTGGATTGGGGTGCCTGTCGGACTCCTCTTTCTGGCGGACATCACCTTTGACCACAAGAGCAATAGGATCTGGGGAACGATCTTCGGCGCACCGCCGAAGGATCCAGTGCAAGTGGAAGTCACCGGTGAGCAATTTGCCTGGGCGATTCGTTACCCAGGTAAGGACGATCGTTTCGGGCGAACGGATCTGAAACTGGTCACCGACGACAACCCCCTCGGTCTTGACAGAGGGGATCCCGCCGGTAAGGACGACATCTTCTTTTATCCAGGGCAGGGAGAACTCCACTTGCCCCTTGACCGCCCCGTCGTTTTCCTCATCAGGTCCAAAGATGTGTTGCACAGTTTTTGCATCCCCTATGCGCGCGTGAAGATGGACGCGGTCCCCGGGATGACGACCCGGATCTGGTTGACACTAACTAAAGGGGGTCAATACGAATTCACTTGTGCCGAACTGTGCGGATTGGGGCATTACAAGATGAGGGGCATCTTGATCGTTGAGCCGGAAAAGGATTTTGAGGACTGGCTGAGTCAGCAACCGACGGCTTCGGAACTGATCCCTTGACGCATTGTGAGGTGGTCGGGTGGGACTGCCCCGGGCTCTCTCAGGCTTCATCGCCATCGCTGGTCTCTTTCTTCTGATAGAAACGGTTCTGGAGCACAGAGAAGTATTCTCAGAGCAGTTGGTCGCCTGGGTCGCGGTCGTCGGATCGGTTCTGGGCCTGATCGCAGGGGCTGTTGCCTTTTTCAAATGGAACGACTCTACTGTCAAAAGTCTGAGAATGGTCAGTGGGTTTCTGATTCTGGTCGGGTTAGGTGGTCTTTACTTTCACAATGCCCACCGATTGGGTGTGGGACGGGCAGGAGGTGAGAGAGAGGAAAAGCCTGAGGCAGAAGAGAGAGGCGCGCCGCCGCTGGCGCCGGTCTCCTTCTCCGGTGTGGGCGTCCTCGGGCTCATGGCATCCCACCCCCGGTGGAGAGACGATGAAGGGAAAGGTGAAGCAGGATGAGTCACAGACCCACACCCACCGCTGTCACCTTGCCGTTGTGGCGGCGCTTGATCCGGTTCAGCACCGATCATAAAGACATCGGTGTCCAGTATTTCATGACCGCTTGGATGATGGCTTTCATCGGCGGTCTGCTGGCTCTCTTGATTCGGCTCCATCTGGGCTGGCCCGATAGGGGATTTTCGTTTCTCGGTCGGTTCTTTCCCTACGGCGCGGAAGGGGGGCACTTGAAGCCCGAATTTTACCTAGCCCTCGTTACGATGCACGGAACCATTATGGTCTTCTTCTTCCAAACCGCAATCCTGACCGGTGGCTTCGGCAATTTCCTTATCCCTTTGCAGATTGGTGCGCGGGATATGGCGTTTCCGTTTTTGAACGGGCTGAGTTATTGGGTCTTTTTCCTGTCCTGCATCGTGATGCTGACGGGGTTTCTGGTGGAAGGTGGTGCGGCGGCTGCCGGGTGGACGGTCTACCCGCCCCTAAGCGCTATCAAGGAAGCTCTCCCTGGTTCGGGACTGGGGCAGACCCTTTGGCTTTTGGCTATGGCTCTGTTCATTGTCTCCAGCCTAATGGGATCGCTCAACTATATCACCACCATCCTGAATCTCAGGACGAAAGGGATGACAATAGGACGCCTGCCGATGACGATTTGGACCCTGCTCCTTGCCTCTGTCTTGGCTCTCTTAACCTTCCCGGTCTTGACTGCTGGCGCCATCCTGTTGCTCTTCGACCGCCACTTGGGCACCAGCTTCTTCATGCCGACCGTTTATGTGGCCGGAAAGTTGATTCCGAGAGAGGGTGGCAACCCGATCCTGTGGCAACATTTCTTCTGGTTCCTCGGGCATCCGGAAGTCTACATCCTCGTTCTTCCTCCCCTGGGTTTCGTCGCAGACATCGTCAGCACCTTCTCCCGGAGACCCTTTTTCGGTTATCCCATCGCCGTCGGGGCCGGTCTCGTCCTGGCATTTCTGAGTTGTATCGTGTGGGGGCACCATATGTTCGTTAGTGGTATGAATCCTTACCTGGCCATGCCCTTCTCCCTCCTGACCATCCTCGTCAGCGTACCTTTCGGAACCATTCTCCTGTGCATCGCCGGCACCTTGTGGGGAGGGCAATTCCGGGTCACGACGCCGTTCCTCTTTGCCGTCGGTTTCCTCTCCCTCGTGACGACGGGAGGGGTGGGGGGATTGTTTCTGGGAACGGCGAGCACTGACCTGTATCTTCACGATACCTACTTCGTCGTGGGACACTTTCACACCATTATGGCTAGTTCGGTCCTTTACGGCATTTTTGCAGCGACCTACTACTGGTATCCTAAGATGTTCGGCAGGATGATGTCGGAGCGGTTGGGAAAGTGGCACTTCTGGCTGACTTTCGTCGCCACCTACTTCACCTTTCTTCCGATGCACTATCTCGGAATGAGCGGCATGATGAGACGGATCTTTTCCCCTTTGGAATACAACTTCCTCTCGCACCTGCAGCCGGTCAATGTGTTGATTACGATTGCCGCCTTTGTCTTGATTGCCGGTCAGTTTCTCTTCATCTTCAACTTCTTTTGGTCTCTAAAGAGAGGGAAAGTCGCCGGAGATAATCCGTGGGGCGCCACGACTTTAGAATGGCAAACGCCCTCACCGCCGCCCCACGGAAACTTCGGACCCGAGTTGCCGACGGTTTACAGAGGACCCTACGATTTAGGACCCGGGTCACCGACAGGCGACCTCGTTCCCCAAATAGCCCCCGGATTCGGATCGCCGACGGTCACCGGTCGGTAGCCGGGTGGCAGACTTATCCGAGGGGAGGAGTCGCTGATGGCTGGTCGGGTAAGTCTTCAAAAGTGGTGGGGAGCGTTCAGCGCCTCGGTGCTGACACTCCTCTATCTGCTTTCCGATGGTTCCCAGACCCTTTCCCAACAACCCAAGGAACAAGAGGCTTGCCGGGATTGTCACAGGCGCATATGGGACGACACCAAAAAGGGACCGCACTCAGGACTCTCCTGCACGACCTGCCATCCCGGCTCATTGGACCATCAGGACGCTGACGATCCGGCAGAGGTTCTTCCGGTCGTGGACTACCGAGCGGAGTCCTGCGGGTCTTGTCACCGGTTCCAATATGACACCTACATGAGGGACGAACCTGGGAAGGCGGGTCTCTTCGGTGGCACCCCTGCCGATCCTTCAAAGGAGCCCAAATTAGTCCAGTTCCCTCTCTATCATAAAATCGTTGCCGGTCACGGTTTTACAAAGGACTATAACGAAGAGAGGGGTCACCATTACATCCTCGAGGATCATGTGGAGACGAAGCGGGGCAAATCCCCCGCCTGTCTGAATTGCAAAGCAACTCCTATTGCCCTCCATTGGGGCGAGACTTGGAAAGGGAAGAAACTGGACACGACTGCCCAGTGGGACGATGTGATCACCCTTGTCCCTAAAGAGTTATACCCATATGGTGTCAGCTGCTCCCACTGTCACGATCCCCACGGGACCGAACTGCGGATCATCAATAAGGGATTGCTTCAAGCCATAAAAGAGAAGGGTGTCAACCCCTACTGGAAGGAGAAGAACGCCCGCTCCTTTGAGGAAGCCGATCAGCAGCAGAGAGAGATTTTGATCTGCGCCCAATGTCATGTCGAGTATGTCTGCGGTGCGGGAGCCGATAAGCAGGTCCGATTTCGGTTTGGATGGAGAAAAGTCAGGGACCTTCAAAAGTTTTATCAGGAGGAGTATGGTAATCGACAGGACTGGGTTCACGCCATCGTCGGTGAGACGTTGGTGAAAAGCCAGCATCCGGAAACCGAGTTGTTCTGGGAGAGCAAGTATGAAAGGGCGGGTGCCTCTTGCGTCACCTGCCACATGCCAAAGGCGGAAGTCAGGGGTCGCCTTCTCACTTCTCACTGGTTGACCAGCCCCTTGCAGTATCTGGATAAAGCCATCAAAAAAGAGCCCCTGGGTGCCTATCCGTGCGGTCAATGCCACGCCGTTACTCCCGAAGTTTTGAAGGCGCAAGTGCTCAGGGTGCAGCAGCACATTGATGAAGTGCAGAAGAGAGTCCAGTCGGCCCTCAGTGATGCTGTAGACGCTATCGCTGACGCAAAGAAAGCAATCAAAGAGAACGGAAAGGGTGACCGATCCGTCCTGCAAAAAGCCATTGACCTCTATCGGGAGGCTCATATTCGCTGGGAGAATTTGGTCGTTTCCGAGAACAGTATGGGGTTCCACAATCCCGAAGAGGTGATGAAAGAACTGGCAGAAGCCCTGGACAGTGCCCGACAGGCGGAAGCCCTGGCGCGAAAGTCCGCCGGTGGCTGAAAGGGGAGGCTCCCTGATGACAGCCAAAGCAGCCCTCTGGGTTGCTTTATTGTTGTGTTTTCCCCTTGGTGCTGGCGTTGCCAGCGGCAAGCAGTGGGAATTCAGTGGTAGTGTCCGAATCAGGGCGGAGCAGTGGAACTTTTTTGACCCAGGTGTTGCCCGTGTGGACAAGGATTATCATTTCGTCGGGTCCCTGACCAGAATGGCAGCTAGTAGAAATCTTAATGAGAAAATCAGTGGCGCTATTGAGGTAATCCATACGGGTTTTTGGGGTCTTCCGTCTGGTGCCGTTAGACCGGCTCCGATCGGCGACCTGGGCTTTGGTGGATCCTACCGAAGGTTCGCTGGCGGTCGGGATGGTGCTCTAAATTTGCGTCAACTGTTTGTCCGGTCACGATTTTCAAATAGCCAGTCCTTCATGATTGGGAGATGGGATTTTGGTGAAGGATTGGAGGGGATGCCCCAAAATCCGGATTTGTCCTGGATCAGGAGAGTGCGCATTGCGGAAAGGTTAATCGGTCCCTTCGGATTCTCGCATATTCAAAGGGGCTTTGATGGTGTGAGGTGGTTGGATGAAAGGAAAGAGAAAGCCTTTGCTTTTGTCCTCGCCCGACCGACTAGGGGCGCCTTTGACATCAAAGCCAGCGACCATCTCTCCAAAGTGACCTTCGGATATGGGTCCGCTGGCTTTCACCCTTCTTCTGACACGGACAGCCGCATATTCGCCATCTGGTATCGGGATGAGAGGCAACCGCCATCGGTTGTCAAGGTTGACAACCGTCCTGTTGCCGCTCGCGTTGCAGATGCGCGCCCGATTCAGCTATCAACCATCGGCGGTCACTTTGTGAAATTGTGGAAGAACGGAGATGGGCAGTGGGACTCTCTCGCTTGGGGATGCTATCAGTTCGGCAACTGGGGCTCTTTAAGCCACAGAGCCCACGCCCTCGCTTTAGAGGGTGGATTTCGGTGGACGACGGAGAAGGGAAAGCCCTGGCTTCGGATCGGGTATTTTGAAGGATCGGGGGATTTTAACCCGGGCGATTCCGTCCATCAAACCTTCTTTCAGATCCTCCCGACGGCGCGCCAGTATGCCCGAACGCCCGTCTTCAACATGATGAATAATCGCGATCTGTTTGTCCAATTCCTTTATCAACCGACCGACCGGTTAAGCCTGAGGATGGACTTTCATCGTCTTTACCTTCACCGATCTGAGGACCTGTGGTATGCAGGTCCCGGTGCGATAAACAATTCCTCCTTCGGTTTCTCCGGTCGTCCCAGCGGCAGAAGAAGCCAATTGATGGATCTCCTGGATCTGAGTTTGGACTACCGCCAGGATTCCCACACTACTTGGAGCCTCTACTTGGGCAGAGTAATCGGTCGCGGTGTGGTTCAGGCGACTTTCCCTGTGCGTTCCTCCGGGCACTTTCTTTATCTCGAGTGGCTATGGAGATGGTAACCTTTTCGTTTTACGATAGAATGGTTGTCACCCCTTAACCACCACCCGAGCAGGACCCTGCCTCCCACCCTGACAACGTATCCATGTCGGGAGAAAGGGTTGTCTGCCGGTGCACCTACCTATTCAAGCCAGCGGTCGCCGAAAACTTAACCCGCCACACCTTCACTGTCTCGTCCTTGCTGGCTGATGCTAAAAATTTGCCTGATGGGTCAAATGTTAGAGTGAGTGACCAGTTCCGCCCGCCTTCTTTTGTCAACATCAGTCGCCAGTCTTCAACTTGCCAGACTCTCAGCCGGTCATCCATGCTGCATGAGACGGCGAACTTGCCGTCTGGGCTAAAGGCGACGGCACGAATTTCCCTTTGATGCCATCCCTCTATGCGCTTGACCAAACTTCGGCTGACAACATCCCAAACCGCCAAAGTCGCATCCTCGCTGCCAGAGAACAAAATCGCACCGTCTGGCTTGAATGCCAACGCCGTCACTGCACCTTGATGGGCTTGCCATCTCGCTGTCGGTTCTGATGGAACGATGTTCAAAAGCCATATTTGCCCAACGCTATCACCAACTGCCAGGACTTTCCCGTTCGGGTGAAATGCTAAGGAGCGGACAATTCCTTTAGACAAAATCCGATCCGCTTTCCCTCCTTCACTTCGGACAAAAATTCCTTGCTCTCCACCTGCCACCAACCACTCACCTTTTGAGTTAACTGTCAAGGCATTTAACCGTCCAACGTTTGCGGCGAATCTTGCCAGTTGCTTTCCTGTTCGCCAGTCCGAAATCCTTACCGTCCCATCCCAACTTGCTGATGCAACACGGTTATGATCAAGCAATGCGAGACAACGCACTGAGTCGTTGTGTCTTTTGAGAACTTTCTGGCACTTTCCTTTCCTCCAATCCCAAACTCGGATCGTTTTATCGTGGCTTGCCGACAAAACTTTGTCTCCGTCGGGCGTGAAAGCAACCGAAGTCACACCACCACTGTGCCCTTTCAACTCGGCGACAAGCCAAAGGGGTTGACGCCATTTCCAAAATTGATAACCGCAAAGAGACAAAACGGTTAACACGGATGCAGTAGCGAAAACTGTGGATACAAATTGGAGACGAGTCATGCCGACAATTGTCGGTGGGTAAAGGGCTTGACGAAATTCTCGGATGGATGAGAACCGACTCTGCTTGCTAACACTCAAAGATTTCATGACCGCTTTCGCCATACGGGGCGAAACATCAGGGGCAACTTTTGACAGCGGTTCTAACGGGTCAGGCGCACCTGTTGTGACTGCTTGTTCTCGCCTCGTCGCCTCGGCATGAGTTGGAACTTGTCCTGTCAGGGCGACATAAATCGTCATAGCCAATGCATATTGGTCGCTCCTTTCGTCCGTCTCACCCGCCATTCGGTACTGCTCAGGCGGTGCAAATGGTGGCGTGGCTGCCCTTGAACCCGTAGTCGTCATTCCACCACTAAGTTTTGCGATGCCAAAGTCAACGAGAAATGTCCGTCTGTCAGGCATAATGCGTATGTTTTGTGGCTTAACGTCACGATGAAAAATCGGCTGCTGCAGACCGTGCAAATACTCAAGGGCATCAAAAACACCTTTGAGCAAATCCAAAACTTCTTGCTCGCTCAATTTGCCTTGACTTTGAATTCGTTCCCAAAGTTCCTCTCCCTCAATGTAGTCCATGACCATGTAAGGTCTGAATTGCGCGATTGTCGGAACAGGCTCTTCAAAGAAATCGCTGACCCTCGGCAAATTCGGGTGATGCAAATTTGCCAAAATTTCGGCTTCTTTCAGAAAGGACTTCGAAACCGACGGGTCATGGTTTTCCTTGACAGCAACTTGACGCTGCTGAAAGCGAGTGTCGCTCGCAAGATAGACAGCGCCGAAACCACCACAGCCTAGCAACTTTTCAATTCGGTAGCGACCTGTAAGAACCATCCCTTTTCCAAGCAATCGCTGAGCAGGCAAAGGTAAGGGATGACCATTGGGGCATTGGGATGCAGTCAAAGCGCAATCAGCACCGCAATCGGGACAAAATTGGCTCAAAAGTGATTGCCCGCACCTGGCACAAAACTTCGCCGTCGCCACATTGACATGCCCACAGTTTGGACAAACCATCGCTCACCACCTTTTTAACTTTGCTTACTAACCAAAGCGTTGGAGGGCATGCCTTCCGGCGTGCCCAACCTCATTCATATGGGCAGTAGCCTTGACCGTTGAACCTCATTTTGGCTCGGCTTTAGCACCGCCCTCCTTCACAAATTAGCCACCTTTTCAGTGGTTTGCAAGTAACCAATCCATTTTTGGACGAAAGTCCACGCGCAAAATTCTCATGCAAATTCTATGCCCTCTATTTGAGCCTATCTAAACAGCACCGTCTGCCTCATTTACCTTACACTCCATAGTTTGATGGTGTTGTCTAAACTCCCCGAAGCCAAAATCTGTCCGTCAGGGGAAAAGGTAACGGAGAAGACCCGATCTTCATGCCACCCAATGGTTCTAATAAGTCTTCCGTCCGATGCCGCCATAGTTGGTCACCTCCGAAATTCTCGTAAGTGACGAACGAAACATATTTGCTATCGCTTGTCCCGCTGCTGCCAATTTCGTCATTACCTTTATTAGTGCGGAGGCTTTTGGTGGAGTTGGCGTTGTTGTCGGCTGGGCTTTCCTCCTGCCCTGCACTGCCTCCCAAAATTCTTCAAGGTTTTCAAATCGGTGCTCAGGTTGAAACCTCATCGCCGCTTCAACGGCTTGCCAAACAGCATCGGGGACATCAGCCGGTTTAGGCGGCAACGTTGTCTGTCCATTTCGGAATTTCTCCATGCGAGTGAGGGCATCATCTGGCGTTTGTCCTGTGAGCGCAAAGACCATTGTGGCTGCCAAAGCATATTGGTCGGCACGGGCATCAACTTCAACTCCGCTTTGATATTGCTCTGGTGGCGAATAGCCATCCGTCCAAGCAACAATGGAACTTGCTCTCGGTCGGTTCGGGTCAACGGCTTCCAATACCTTAGCAACACCAAAGTCAACAAGAACGGCATGTTGTCGCTCAACTTGCTGCGGGACCCGCCGCTTGACAGGTCGCTTCTCCTTTTTCTCCGAAATGACTGTGAACAGACTTGGTTCGTGAACCCAAGCCAGCAATAAGGCAACCAGATGCTTGCACAGCCGACGACCACGAAAATCGTAGCATTGACAGCGTCGTTCGCCCGGACCATGGTTTGTCAAAGTCACTTCAAGTTGATAAAGTCGTCTTCTACCAACGGCATCAGTGCTGCCCCAACAGGCACCGGAAAGTGTCCAGCCATTCCGTTGCAAATTTTCCAAATGCCGACCATCCCTCCAGTAATTCATCCCACGACCAAAACGCTCCTGGTCAGTCTTATCAGAGATGACATTCTCAACCAACTTAGGTGGCGGCACAGTAACCTCTTCCCAATCATCCACTTCCATGTAAACCGTCTCCATGCGCTTCGTCACAATGATGTTGGATGGCTTGACATCTCTGTGGACTATCTTTTGCTGATGGAGGTAGGTCAGTGGATTGATGACTTGGGCGAAGATCGGTTGGGCTTCTTGCCACGTCAAAGAGCCTTTTCGTTTAACTAACTCTTGAAGCGTGATACCGTCAATAAAGTCCATGACCATGTAGGCTCGCCCGGACGATGGGTCAATGAAAACCTCGTGCACTTTCGGCAAGTTGGGATGGCTGAGCCCCATCAGCAACTTCGCTTCCCGTTCAAACCTTGTGAAGGTTCTGTACTGATGGTTTTCTTTAATAGCGACGGTGTGGCGAGTTAGGACATCAGTTGCTCGGTACACGGCGCCAAAGCCACCACTACCGCAAATACCGTGTATCCTGTACCGTCCCTTCAGGAGGTCGTTAGGACCTAAGAGCGGTCCGTGAGGGGACACCCTGGCGTCCAGTTCCCGTCACCTCGTTAAAAGACTTTGAAAATCATATGCCCGCCACTTATTGTCGTCTCTTTGCACCTAACGGATCTGAAACCTTTCGGTAGCGAGCAGGGGCTTCGTGTGCCGTCGTTTGTTTCCATGGGAACAACAGATCGCGTTTACCTGTTTCGCAGGGATCCCTCTGCCTGCCCCTCAGCCACCGAGCGGACCAGGTCCCAGTAGTAGCAGAAGTTGTCAAAAGACACATCTGGCGGGACCGCGTGATCAACGAAAGCCGTATAGCCACCCTGTTCAAAAAGCCACGGTAGTTTCAGATCTTCAAAAAGGTGCATTTTTATGGCTTCGTGTCCTTGCGCCAGGACCCGTTTGTCCACTCCGCCGAACATCATTAGCCTCTTCCCATACTCCTTCCTCAGCTTGACCGGATCCTCACCCGAGGCGATCTCCAAAGGATAGATGCCGGTCACCCCTGCTTTCAGCCAAAGGGGAATGAGCGGGTCCACATATCCGTCGCTGTCCAATAAGATAATGTCCACGCCTTTGTCGTGGAGGAACTGACACACCCGTCGGCAGGCGGGGATCATTAACTCCTCAAATTTGCCGGGTGAAATCAGCGGTCCGGTTTTCATGGCCATATCTTCCCACATCAGTGCGAAATCCGGTTTCACTTCGTCCACTGCTCTCTTGATCGTCTCAATGACGAAATCGGCGATATATTCAGCAATGTCCCGAACCAGCCGAGGGTCATCATACACCATTTCGCTGAGTCGCTCTAGCCCCATCCAGTTGCGGATCCAACCGTAGTAACTGCCGGCATGAACGCCGAGGGGATAGTCCCTATTGCGAACCCTCCTCACATAATCGTCCCACCAAACGGGATAGCGAGCCGGCGAGTGGGGGTTGAGACGGGGGACGAAATGCCGCTCCCAGTCGTTTCGGTCGTTGAGGGAAAACTCCAGCCACTGAGGCATGCTCATTTCGGGTCGCCTTTTATACTCCTTTACGATACAACCGTCGCCCCTGCGGTAGATGCGATACTCATCGTCCTCGTAATACACCTCGACATCAAAGGCGGGGACAAGACCCAGGTTGATCGGCACGACCTCATACCTGTCAAAACCGAAGAAGGCATCCAGATGTTGATCCCGAGGAAGTCCCTCGTTATGCCACCGCTCAATGGTAGACGACCAGAACCAGTGGGGCATGTAGAAAGGGCGATCGGGTGTCCCAAAGAGGAAAGTCTGACGAAAACGCTCCCTAAATGTCATCGCTCCTCCTCCCCCTTCCTTAGTTTAATCCAGTGATTGTGAAGGTAGCGAACGGACTTGCGCTTCCAGAAAGGAAACACGAGCAGACCCGTCACCGAGATAGTAGCCCAATCGTTGCCCTCCTTTTTCTGGACCGTCCACCGATAGGGAGAGGTCCCTCGCCTTTCCTCCACCAGGCGACAGTCCTCCGACAATCCGAACATAAAACATCTTATTGCCTCCTCAGGATCGCTAAAGACTTCATGCCATCCTTCAAACCACACCCAGTATTCGTTCGGGGGATGGGCTTCAAAGGTCACACAAAAACCGTCTGGTGACGCCGGCGGGACAGAAATAGAGGAGCCTTCTGCGCGGTATGGGGTGACCTTGTGACGACTTAAGAGAGAGGCAAGCTGCTCAATGATGTCCCCGCCCATCGGCGATTTCCTCGCCTCTTCATCCTTCTTTTAAATCTAGTTTGAAATGGAGCACTTGGACACCGTTGGCTTTTTCCGGTCTGAGAAATGGAACCGCCTTTTACTGCAAGGGTTCAGAAAAGCGCGATGAAGGACCTTTTGACCTAGCCTGACCGGGACTACCCCAAGGGAAATCCGATGAATTCCATCAGCCCTTCCTGATACGCCTCGTTGCCGGTCATCGGAATGTGCTCCATCAGGGAAGCGAGTCTTGAGGCTTTCCGCCTTTCGGCGAGCGAAATCAGGGCCAACTTAGCGCCGGCTCCTGCGGCGTTGCCGACGGCGATGATCTTATTGAGGGGAAGGGCGGGAAGGAGACCGATCCGAATGGCGGACCGAGGATTGACGAACATCCCAAAGGCTCCCGCCAGGTAAAGGGAACTGACCTGGTCCCAGTTCAGACCGGCACGACGGACCAATACCTCTGTGACCGCTCGGATCGACCCTTTTGCCAGTTGGAGTTCCCGAATGTCCCTCTGAGTTAAGACGATGCCTTCCGGACGGGCACTGACTTCGGGCGCCACTAACAGGAAGGCTCGCTGCCCGTTCAAGGAGATCAGCCGGTCGGCGAGGTCGGAAGGTAGGTCCGATCGGCCCAGATAACCCGACTCGTCCGTCACCCCGGCGTCCAAAAGGGTCGCGACCGCGTCAATCAGCCCGGAACCACACAACCCGACCGGCATCCCGCCGCCCACCGTCGTCACCCGAAACCATCGGGATCCGTTGGATTGCTCCAGACCGACCGATGAAATGGCTCCCCTCTCCGCCCGGAGTCCCTGATAGATCCGCCCGCCCTCAAAGGCGGGTCCCGCCGCTGCAGACGAACACAAATACCGACCGTTAGACCGAACGACTACCTCTCCATTGGTGCCGATGTCCAGAGCCGCGGCACTGTCTCCATCCGGATCGTCCAGGTGGGTCAAGACCACTGCCGTCGTATCCGCCCCAACATAACCTGCGACGCACGGCAACGTGGTCACCAATCCTTCCGGATGGATCCTCAGTCCGATAGCGGCTGCCTTCAGCGTCACAGAATGTTGAAAGACAGGCACGTAGGGGGCGAAAGCGATCGGCTCCGGGTTGACCCCAAGGAATAGGTGGAGCATCGCCGTATTGCCGACCGTAACGACCTCAAAAATGTCCGACTCTGAAACCCGTGCCGTTTGACACACCTCTCCGATGATCTCGTTGATGGCAGAAACCACTGCCTTCTGCAAGTCCCTTAACCCCCGAGGCTCCTGAAGGGCGTAACAGAGGCGAGAGATGACATCATCGCCGTAGCGCACCTGAGGATTGAGTCGAGCCGAACAAGCGATTTCCTGCCCGGTCGTCAAATCTAAAAGGTAGCCGACCAGGGTGGTGGTGCCGACGTCGAGGGCGAGACCGAGGAGGCGATCCTGTTCGGAGGGGCTCCCGACCCAAAGGATGCGTCCGGTCTTTCTCCCCTCAGACGTGTCCCGATGAACGATGACACGAAGGCAAAACTTTGATCTGGTCAGGACCCGAGGGAGGCTTCGGAGGACCGAAAGGGGGACGGCTTCGGGAGAAAAAAAGAGACCGCTCACCCGTTCCAACCCCTCCAGCAGGCGCGTCAGATAGCCTCTCTCATCCGCCGCCGACGGCGGCGAAAGGGTAACCTGGAAGGCGCCGACGGCGGGATCCCGTTCCGTCTCTCTCTCCACTGCAGCCGTCAAAACCGTCACCATGCCGGGGCGGGACTGGTCGGGGACGAAGAGATGAGCCTCCCGGTCCAAAAAATGGCGGCAGGCAAGGCGCCAGCCGTCCGAGAGTTCCGCAAGGGTCAAGTGGCGGTACTCTTCCGTTGTCGGCTCCGGTGGGTCCTTTAGGAACCGGACCCTACATTTACCACACCCACCGAACCCCCCGCAGGGCGTTTCCATTGAAAGCCCTGCCTCCCACAGCGCCCGAACGAGGGGAAAAGGCTGGGTAAAGGTCTCTTCTATTCCGTCCGGCTCCACTTTCAGCCGTAACATCCGATCCCATCCTGCCCTTTACCTGTGCCTTTCCTTCCGCCCGCACGATTATAGCATTAGGGCTTATAGCATTAGGAGGTTTTGACGGTACTTTGGTTGCCCTCTCCGCCTAACTACGAACTTACCTGTCCCCATCGGAACTGATATTCAACCGGGGGCGCCTGCAGCCGGGACCATGCCGCTATCAGGGAAAAGCCTGACGACAGGCTGGTTGCGGTGTTCTAACGATAACAAAATATGGCGAGCGGGGCGAAACGGTCTGCTAGTGACAGTAAGAAGGCGGATTTCTTTGACGTCGTCGCTGCCCGCTATAGTGTTCGGGCTTATCAGAAACGGGAAGTGGAGCCGGACCTTCTGCGAAAGATATTGGAGGCGGCCAATTTGGCTCCGTCGGCTGGCAACCTGCAGGCTTACGAGATCGTCGTTGTTAGAGATGTCGACAGAAAGAAAGCCCTAGCGGAGGCAGCCGTCCATCAGACGTTCATCGCTGAGGCTCCCGTCGTCATGGTCTTCCTCGCCAATCCGGCGAGGAGTCAGTGGCGATACGGGAGGCGCGGCGCCCAACTGTATTGCATCCAGGATGCGACCATCTCCTGCGCCTACGCCCAATTGGCTGCAGCGGCGCTGGGCCTCGGATCTTGCTGGGTCGGGGCCTTCTACGAGAAAGAGATCCTCAAAGCCATTGACTGTTCTTACGACCTCATCCCGGTCGCTCTTTTGACGATTGGCTGGTCAGCAGAACCCTTTGAGAGGAGACCCAGGCGCTCCCTTTCGGATTTGGTCCATTATGAGCGCTGTCCTTAGGGGCGGTGAGAGATGACGGGTCGCCAACGGTTTTTAACGGCTCTGCACCGTCAAGGCGAGCCGGATCGGGTGCCCCTTTGGGAATTGATCATTGACGAGCCGACCCTTTCGGCCTTCGGAGCGACCTGCCTTGAGGAGTTTGTGGAGCAGGAGGATCTGGACGGGATCACTGTCTTTGAGGATATGAAACTGCAGGCGCTGACGGCAACCGAGGAAAAGGAGCTTTACTGGCGGGGGCGACCGATCCTCACAGGCACCCGCCAACTGGTCCGAGACGAATGGGGGGTGATATGGGGGATCACCGAAGAGGTGCAACATCCTTACCCTGTTGAGGGACCGATCAAAAAGCCATCCGATCTCCAACGATACACACCCCCAGACCCAGAGGCACCCCACCGACTGTCCACCCTTCGGTCCGTCGTTGACAGGTTCAAAGGGAAAAAGGCCATCGTCTTCCTAACGCACGATGTCTTCGAATTCTCCCACTACCTAAGAGGGGGACTAGAAAATTTGCTAATAGACTATTTGGATCGTCCGTCTCTAGTGCACGAACTGGCGGAGATAGTTATTGACTACAAGGTGCGGCTGATGAAGAGAGCGATTCGTGAGGGTGCGGATGCGATTGTCGCCGGTGACGATTACGCAAACGCCCATGGACCGCTGATGAGTCCCGATCAATTTAGACGATACATATTGCCCCACTTGAAAAAAAGCATTGAAGCCGCTCACGATGAAGGCGTTCCTTACATTAAACACACCGACGGCAACATCTGGTCTCTTTTGCCGATGATGGTAAAAGCGGGGATAGACGCCATTGACCCTATTGAACCGGCGGCGGGGATGGACATCGGTCAAGTCAAGAGGGTTTACGGAGACCGGGTCTGTTTGGTCGGAAATGTGGACTGCTCTTTCGTTTTGACCTTCGGCACGGAGGAAGACGTCCGGGAGGCGGTGAAAGAGACGATTGCTAAAGCGTCGCCCGGTGGTGGGCACATTTTGGCTTCCAGCAACTCCATTCATCCGGGGGTGGTTCCGAGAAACTATAAAGTTATGGTGGAAACGGCTAAGAAGTGGGGGCGCTATCCTATTGACCCGGCACTGATCGCAACCTATCGGGAAAAGAACTATATAGAAAAATACATCGGCACCTTTTCCGAACGATAAGATGACCTCACGGGAGCGAGTCCTCAGAGCCATTCATCGCCAATGGTGTGACCGTTGCCCCCGAACGGCTTCCTTTACACCAGCCGTTTACGAGGAGTTCCGCAGGAGAACGGGGAGGGATGATCCGGAGAACTACTTTCAAATGGATGTCCGATATGTTTCCTTTTGCGCTCCCTCTGAGGTGCCCGACCGGAGTCGTTGGGAAAAGAGGCTGCCACCGTCCGCCCGCTTATCGGACCCGATTTTTGGCACTTACACCGTCCCTGCCGGTTTCTATCACTTTTGGGGTTACGTCTTCCCGCTGGAAAGCGCCGAATCGGTCAAGGAGATTGATGCTTATCCCTTCGCGGACGTCTTGGATCCTATTTGCCACTCCCATCTGGAGAAGGAAGTAGAGGAACGGCACCGGCAGGGGCATTTCGTCACCGGCTTTGCCGGTCACGTCTTTGAAACGGCTTGGCAATTGCTAGGGTTAGAGCGGACCCTGGCGGGCTTTCTGACGGAACCGGAGATCTTAGACCGGCTCTTGGACCGACTGACCGAACACGCCTGCTTCTTTGCCCGACGGCTGGCGGAGGCGGGAGTCGATATGGTCCAGACAGGGGACGATGTAGCGATGCAGACGGGGCTGATGATGTCACCTCCCATATGGCGCAAGTTTCTCAAACCCCGCCTCGCCCGGATCATCGCCTCCGCCCGATCCGTACGACCTGACATCCCCGTATGGTATCATAGCGACGGCGATATCAGTCCCATCATTGACGACCTGATCGAGGTGGGTGTCACCGTACTAAACCCGATCCAGCCCGAATGTTTGGACCTAAAGATGATCAAACAGCGTTACGGTGACCGATTGGCTTTCTGGGGCGGGATCGGGACCCAGTCGGTCTTGCCTTTCGGCTCCCGTTCCGATGTCGTGAGGGCGGTTCGGGACACGATAAGACTCTTGGCACCGGGTGTCGTTCTGGCGCCGACTCATGTGATGGAGCCCGACGTTCCTTGGGACAATATCGTCGCCTTCTTTGAAGCTGCCGACCAGTTCGGTCAATACGACGAGAAGGAAGGGATAAGGTTGTGATATCCTCTCCGTCTCCTTTCGGTCACGACTTAGTCCGTCCCAGCCCGGGCTATGGGGGGCTTTTGACCCGAAGAGTTTGGGAGCGGATTGAAGCGTCGTCTTCTTTTGAAGAGCCCGACCGGGTTCCGATTTGGGACTACATTGACAATCCGGAGGTGGTGAACTATTTCCGGCAGGAAGGGGACGATTACGATCGGGCGATGGTAAGGGTGTACCACGGTTTGGGGATAGACCTATGCCGGGGATACGGGCGGTCTTTCACGAAGGAAGAGGAGGGAACCGGCTGGTCAGGACCAGCTACCGAGCACCGGGTCGCAGGACAGACCGCTTGGAAGGTCCGCTATGAGATTGAGAGCCTGGAAGATCTGACCGCCTATTTGCGGAGCGCCGAGCCGCTCTCTTACGAATGGATTCGGGACCATTGGGTGCCCCATATCCGCCGCCTGCAGGATCAATTCGCTCCCTACACCCTCTATGTCCCCGGTCACGGATGCGGTTTTCACGCAGCGTATGACCTGATGGGTCAAGAGCGGTTCAGTTACTTCATCTACGATGCACCCCAAGAGATTAGGACTCTTTTGGAACTGACAGGCGAAACCGCCTTTCGCATTGCCCAAGTAACGGCGCAAACGGGGTTAGCACCCCTTTACTTCGTCGGAGACGATATCGCTTACAAAAATGGGCTCCTCTTTCCCCTCTCTTTTCTGCGAGAGACTTTCTTGCCGATGCTGAAGAGAGTCGTTCAGGTCCTCCACGACGGGGGTATTAAGGTGATTTATCATAGTGACGGAAATCTGTGGGGCATCTTGGACGATTTGGTGGCAGCAGGGATAGACGGGTTGAACCCCCTAGAGCCTCTGGCGGGGATGGACTTGGAGAGGTTGAAAAAGCGTTACGGGTCGCGCCTGATCCTTGTCGGCGGGATAGACTGCTCTCTCCTTTTGCCCCTAGGTACACCCCAAGAGATAAGGGAGGCGGTGAGACGGGCGATGGAAGTCGCCGGTCGGGGTGGTGGGTTCTTCATCGGTTCGTCCAGCGAAATCACCCCTGCCACGCCCCTTGAGAATGTTCTGGTTTTCTATCAGGCGTGCCGAAAATTGGGCAGATATCCGGTCGGGAGCGGATGGTCGGCACCAAAATGACCGGCAAAGAGCGCGCCTTCCGAACCTTCTCGGGTCTTTGGACGGATCGGGTCCCCTATTTTGAGCAGAGCGTCTGCTGCCGGGTCGCATCAGAAATTCTCGGGCGTCCCGCCTTCACTGGTGGCGGCTATCTGAGGATGATGGAGAGCGAAGCCTGGCTGAAAGGGGAAGAGGAGCATAGCGCCTTCGTCCAGCGGGCTCTTGACGATTTAATTGAACTGGCAACGACATTAGGCTGGGATATGATCACCGTCCCGTGGCGGCTGGGAGTCCGGCCGACCAGGAAACTGGACGAAAGGACCTTCCTCTATGGCGACCTAGACGATTGGTTCTCCGTCTACCGCTACGATCCCGTCACCGATGTCTTCGATTGCATTGACGATACGGTCAAGAGGCAGGGAAGGGAAGCCGTCCGGAGAATGGTAGAGAATGCAGAAAGGAGCGTGGCGGACGGCTGGCGCCCCACCGCAGGTGCCTATGACGATTTTGATTATCTGATCCGATCGGTCGGATCTTCCGTCGCAGTGGCATCGCCGGCGGGAGGGATTGCTATCCCCCTTCGGACCGAGTGGTTGGAGACTTTGGTGGAAGAGCCCGATCTGGTCCACAGGTATCTGGATGCCGTGACTGAGATGAATAGGATCGCAATGGAGGAAACGGCGCGCAAGGGAGCGGTCTGTTTTTGGGGCGGCGGTGATTTGGC
Organism: Candidatus Caldisaccharidevorator sinensis; assembly: GCA_032161505.2. Lineage (GTDB taxonomy): Bacteria > Armatimonadota > Fervidibacteria > Fervidibacterales > Fervidibacteraceae > Caldisaccharidevorator > Caldisaccharidevorator sinensis. The sequence goes on along the minus strand of JAVKTG010000002.1, from coordinate 1,282,061 downwards.
AAACGAGAGGGGGGTTCTTTACGGGACGGAACGGTTTAAGACTTTTCTCCTTCCTCGGCTGAAAAGGATCGGTGCCGTGGCTGACCGTCTCGGCGTTCCTTATGTCTTCCGAACCGACGGAAACATCTGGTCCATCGCCCCACTTCTTTTTGAAGATGCCGGTCTGGAGGGGTATGGCGAAATTGATGGGGATGCGGGAATGGACCTGGTGGACGTCCGTCAGCGATTTCCCTCATTGGTCCTTTGGGGCGGAATCAGTTGCGGGAAGGATTTGGTTTTTCTCAAGCCAAAGGAGATAGAGAGAAAGGTTGCGGACTTGTTAGGCCAACTCGGACCAGGCGGTCGGTTCTTTTTCGGATCGTCCAATGCCATCCACATCGGCGTGCCGACGGAGAACTATCTGGCAATGACGAGGGCGGTTAGGGACCAGAAGGGGCGATAGAAAGAGCGTCGGGTTTTTCCCCGATAATTGGGGAAAGAAAGAGGGTGAAAAATTCAGGTGATTGGATTGGATAGGTAAAAGGTGAGAGGAAAGAAGGGATGGGAGATGATAGAGATCCGATGGCACGGACGGGCGGGACAGGGAGCCAAGACGGCAGCCCACATCCTCGCCCAGTCGGCAATAAGAGAGGGAAAATATGCTCAGTCTTTTCCGGAATTTGGACCGGAACGGCGAGGGGCGCCGGTTCAGGCGTTCAACCGGATCGCTGAAGAGCCCTTTACCATCCACAGCGGAGTGACCGAGCCGGACATCGTCATCATATTAGATCCCCGTCTGGTCACCACGGTTCCGGTTACCGACGGGCTCAAGGCGGGAGGATGGATCTTTCTCAATTCGCCGGTAAGAGCGGCGGAAGCCCAAAAGGCGTATGGGTGGGAGCCGTTCCGGCTGGTCACCTGCGCCGCATCCGCCATCTCCCGGGAGACCCTGGGTCGGGACATTCCGAATGTGCCCCTCTTAGGTGCCCTTGCAGCGCGGACAGGCGTCGTTTCTCTCGAGTCGCTGCAGACGGAAACGGCGGCGCGTCTGGGGAAGGGGCGCCGAAGGGACGAGGGACCCGTTCAAGACAATCTGAGGGCTCTGCTGCGGGGTTTTGAAGAAACCGATCTCGCCTTGCCAAAGGTTGAAGTCTTGGCGGGGGAGAAAAAAACCTTATCGCTTTTAACCTACGATCAACTACCGACAGGGGGACTGATAGAACGGGGCGGAACCGCCCACGCCTATCTAACGGGGGGCTGGCGTTTGCGGCGCCCGGAACTGGACTTGGAAAAATGCGTCCACTGCCTCATGTGCTGGCTGGTTTGTCCCGATAGTGCCATTCTTCTTTCGCGGCTGAAAGTGGTCGGGATAGACTACCTGCACTGCAAAGGGTGCGGGCTGTGTGCCAGTCAGTGCCCGCCTCGCGCCCGTGCCCTGAGGATGGTCGATGAGGAAGCCTTCTTCCCCGTTGAAAAGGTCTCTTGAAAGAGGAGGGTGGGTCTATGACGGAACTGGTGCGACCCCCTCAGGAAGTTTCGGAAATCTCCCATCAGATTCTGGCTCTTTCGGGAAATGAGGCTCAGGCGCTGGCGATGCGGCAGATTAACCCCGATGTGGTCGCCGCTTATCCGATCACGCCCCAGACGGAGATCGTTATGACTTTCTCCCAATATGTTGCCGATGGTAAAGTGGACACCGAGTTCCTTTGCGTGGAGAGTGAACACAGCGCGATGAGCGCCTGCATCGGGGCAGGGGCTGCCGGCGCCCGGGCGATGACTGCGACCTCCTCCCAAGGTCTCGCCTATATGTGGGAGCTTTTGCCCATCGCCTCCGCTTTCCGACTCCCGATCGTTATGGCGGTGGTGGCTCGGGCACTTTCCGCCAACCTGAACATCCACTGCGATCACTCCGATGTGATGGGGATGAGGGATGCCGGCTGGATCCTCCTCTTTTGCGAAGACCCTCAGGAAGCCTACGATACCCTGATCCAGGCGGTCGTCATCGCCGAGAGGGCCCGCCTTCCGGTCGCCGTCGTCACCGACGGGTTCATCATCAGTCATGCCGTCCATCCCGTTCGGGTCCTCCCTGACGATGCCGTCCAAAACTTCATCGGCACCTACCGACCCGCCTATTCGGTTCTTGATGTGGAGCGCCCGGTCACCGTCGGCGCCGTGGATCTTCCCGACTACTATATGGAGCATCGCCGCCAGTTAGCGGAAGCCGTCGGGCAGGCGCTCCCCATCGTCAAAGCGGTCGGAGAAGAATTCTCTAAAGAATTTGACTCTCCGCCCTATTCCCTTTTGGAGCCCTTTGAGACGGAAGGTGCGGAAGTGATCTTGGTCGCTATGGGGTCGGTGTGCGGGACGGCGAAAGAGGCGGTCGTCAGGGCAAAGAGTAAAGGAGTGCGGGCGGGGTTGGTCAAAGTCCGAGCGTTCCGCCCCTTTCCTTTTGCTGAGATCGTTGAGGCGCTCCGTTGGTGTCGGGTGGTCGGGGTCCTGGACCGGGCAGACAGCCTCTCCGGCACCGGCGGTCCTCTCTTCACCGACATCCGTGCCGCTTTTTACGACTCGTTAGTCACCCTGCGTCCCCAATCGGCAACAGCCCTGGTCCCTGCACCGGCGCCGAAGATCGTCAACGCCATCTTCGGTTTGGGCGGTCGGGATTTGACGGTGGACCAGATTATCCGATTTCTTGAAGACCTTTCAGAGATGGCTTGTGGCAAGCCGGTCGGTCCATCTTGGAAATATCTGGGCGTGAGAGGGGAATAGGGAGATGAAGGATGAGAGACCCCTTCTCATTGTCGTCGGCGCCCATGCCTTGGGTCGGGGTGACGACAATGTGGGATCGGTGATTATGACCAACTTTTTCCGATTCCTCAATGAAGGGGACCGAAAACCCCACACCATTATCTTCTGGAACACAGGGGTCTGGCTGGTCACCGACTGGCAGATGAATACGGAAAGAGCCCAGACGCTGGACTCTTTGAAGAGATTGGAAGGGTCGGGGGTGCGCCTCCTCGTATGCCAGACCTGCTTGGACCACTTCGGTTTGAGGCAAAGGGTTCAGGTGGGGACGATATCGGGAATGAAGCAATTTGTCTCTCTTCTGACGAGTGGGGAGTTTCAAATCCTGACGGTATGAGGTGACAAAAAGATGCCTTCGGTACGGGAGTTAGCCGGAAAGCCGCTCGCCATCACCGGTGGGCACCGGGCGTGCGCTGGCTGTCCGGAGCCGCTGGTCGCCCGTTGGATCCTGATGTCTTCGGACAAGCCCGTCGTATCGGCGGTGGCGACGGGCTGTCTGGAAGTGTGCACCACCATCTTCCCTTACACCGCCTGGAATGTCCCCTACATTCATGTCGCCTTTGAAAATGCAGCGGCGGTCGCCAGCGGCATAGAGGCAGCCTTTCGGGCGCTCACAAAGAGGGGTCGTTACGACAAGGAGATCCGGATTGCCGCTTTCGCCGGCGACGGCGGAACCTACGATATCGGGCTCCAGGCTCTCTCCGGCGCTTTAGAGAGAGGGCACCGGCTCGTCTTCGTTTGCATGGACAATCAAGCCTATATGAACACGGGAATTCAGCGGTCGGGTGCGACCCCTCATTACGCTGCCACCACCACCTCCCCTTCCGGCGCCCAATCCTTCGGAAAGCCACAGAAAAGAAAGGATATCATGGCGATCGTTGCCGCTCACGGCATCCCTTATGCCGCCCAGTGTGCCCCCTCCCATTGGAAGGACCTTCTGACGAAAGCGGAGAAGGCTTTTCAAGCCGACGGACCTGCCTTCCTCAATGTCTTGATCCCCTGCAATCTGGGCTGGGGATTTGAAGCGGACGAGACTTTGGAAATCTCCCGCCTTGCCGTAGAGACCTGTTTCTGGCCCCTTTATGAAGTGGAAAAAGGTGTCGTCCGGGTGACTTATAAGCCCCGCCAGAAATTGCCCCTCGGGGAGTTTTTGAAGAAACAGCAACGCTACCGCCACCTGTTTACCGGAGACCATCAACGGCTGATTGAAGAACTCCAAGGGGAGGTGGACCGAAACTGGGAAGCCCTTCTCGCCAAAGAGTCCCAATTCGCACGCGATGACAAGTAGGCGTTCCGTCACGCCTCGGGAGCGCGCCATCAACGCTCTGACTCGGGGAAAACCCCTGCCAGGCAAGGTGCCGACTTTTGAACTGGAATTCCAACTGGCGCCGGAACTGTTAGGTCGCGATTTTCACAGCCCTTTTAACGTGTTGACGGCCGATAGACACACCCGAGAGAGAATGGTAAAGGAAAACGCCGAGATTTATATCTCCATAGCGGAGAAACTGGAGTATTGCATGATTATGGTCGTCCACGCAGCCGACGATGAGACCCTTTCGGAGACCGTCAATGCGATCCGCCAGATGGTGGGAGATCAGTACCTCCTATTGGCTCACGGCGACGCTACCTTTGCCATCCCCACCGGTTCGGATATGGAAGAGGTAGCCGCTGCTTTCTTTGAGAGACCCGATGAGATGCATCAGATAGCAAAAGTCAATGTCCAAACGGCTTTGGAAAGGGGGCGCAGGCTAAAGGAATCGTGCGGACTGGACGCCTTCGCCCTCTGCTCCGACTACTGCTTCAACACAGGTCCCTTCCTCTCCCCCCGAATGTTTCGCCAATTCATTACGCCGTACCTTAAGGACCTTATTGCCGGCTACAGGCAGCAGGGATACTATGTCATCAAGCACACCGACGGAAACATCATGCCGATTCTGGATCAACTTCTTGAATGTCAGCCCGACGGTCTCCACGCCTTGGACTGCCAGGCGAGAGATATGGATTTGGCCGTCATTAAGTTTCTCGCCGGCCATCAGGTCTGCCTTCTGGGCGGGGTCCAGTGCCGTCTCCTCCAGACCGGAACGGAAGAGGAGATCGTCCTGCACTGCCGCTCCGTCCTCGAGAAAGGGATGCCCGGTGGCGGTTTCATCTACGGCACCACTAATGTCGCCTTCCGGGGACTGCCCTTGGAGAGATATCTTTTGATTCTCTGGGTTCGGGACCAATGGGGCATCTATGATGAAGACGGTACGGCTGCGTTAGAAAAAGCGGCGTCCCAGTAACCGGAAGCATCCGGACCCTTGACAGAAAAACTCCCGACACGACAACGATGGAGGCGGCGCCTATCTTTATTTGAAACCGTTCTGACAGGCGCCAGCGTTAGAAAAAAAGGGGTGCGCATTGAGAGCATTGTCCATTGACGGTAAGGGGAGAGTTCTTTCCAACCGGTTGTTCTGGATCTGGGCTGGCGGAAGCCTGGTTTTTTACACCGGACTGGTCCTGATCGTTGCCGTGGCGTGTGTGATCTTCACTGGTGCGGGACCCCTGATGCAGCAGATGGCGTCCCCTGACATTCGGTTGGCCGTCAGCCTATCCGTTAGGACGGCGACGGTCAGCACGGTGGTCAGCCTCCTGATCGGGCTTCCGGCTGCCTACTGGCTCGCCCATTATCGGGGTCGGTTCAAAGCCCTCGCGGATGTCCTCTTGGATGTCCCTTTGGTCTTACCGCCGATTGCCGTCGGCGGTGCTCTCCTTGTTTTCTTCACTCAATTCCCCTCAAGGGAAAGGTCCATAGAGAAGATCTTACAGAGTCTGGGGCATCCGGTCATTTTTGAGGTTCCGGCGATCATCATCGCCCAGTTTGCTGTCATCTCCGGATATGCCCTTCGGGTCTTAAAAGCGTCCTTTGAGTCGCTGAATCCCAGGACCTCGGTGGTCGCCCGCACTTTAGGACTGAGTCAGCCTCAGACCTTCTTTTTCATTGAACTTCCCCAGGTCGGTCCCGGTCTGATCGCCGCCACGATCCTTTTATGGGCGAGAGCGATGGGCGAATTTGGTGCCACCGTCGTTCTCGCCGGTGCCACGGCAGGAAAGACGGAAGTGCTCCCGATCTCCATCTGGCTGGCGATGCAGGCGGTCCAATTTGAGAAAGCCATTGCCGCTGCCATCGTCCTCGTCGTCGTCTCCCTGACCGCTCTCTTTCTCTTCCGATCGGTGACAAAACTCAGACTTTAGCGATGGGGACAGAAAGAACCGATCAGATGTCGGGTCTTGAGGTTCACGGGCTGACCGTTGTGCACGATTCCTTTCGTCTCGGTCCCCTCGATTTCTCGCTCCCGACGGGGCAGTTGGGAGTCGTCGTCGGACCGTCAGGGTCCGGCAAGTCCACCCTTCTGGAAGCTCTCTGTGGTCTGAGACCCGCCTCTGGGAGAATCGTGATCGGGGGCGTTCCCGTTCACCATCTCCCCCCGGAAGGCAGGCAGATGGCTCTCGTTCCTCAAGATTACGCCCTCTTTCCCCATCTGTCGGTTCGGTCCAACATTCTTCTCGCTCCCCGACTGCGACGGATGTGGAACATTCAGACCCAGATCCGCTTCCACACTTTGGTCTCCCTCCTTCAACTGGAACATCTTTTGGATAAAAAGCCGGATCAACTTTCTGGAGGCGAACGGCAGAGAGTCGCCATCGCCCGGGCGCTGGTCCTTGCTCCCAAACTGGTCCTTCTGGACGAACCCCTAGCGGCTCTGGACCCCCGAATCCGCCCACCCGTTCGTAGGAGCCTTAAGGAAATCTTCCGTCAAGTCGGGGCGACCGTTCTCCTGGTCAGCCACGATCCGGCGGACGCTGCCGGGCTGGCTGACTTGGTGTTCCTTTTAGAGGGCGGGCGACTGATTGAGTGGGGACCGTGGGAGCAAGTCATACGAAATCCCCAGAGCGACTTTTTGATAGAATTTTTAGGGATCAATAGGGTCCGAGGCATAGTCGTTCGGGACGGCGCCGCTTACTATTTGCAGGTCGGTCCTGCCCGTCTCCGTCTCCCCGGAAGCCTCCCCGTCGGGAGCCCAGCGACCGTCCAACTGTCCCCGTCTCAGGTGATCCCTCTCGTTCATCCGACGGACGATGCCGTCCCTGTAACGGTCGTGGAACGATTGGATCTGGGTAATCGGTATCAGATCGCCGCTGATCTGGGCGACGGCACTATCATCCGGGTCGAAGGTATCGGTCACCCGCCGGCTTCCGTGGGGGAGACCCTTTACATCACCGTCTCCCAGGATGTCTCGGTCTCCGTCGGACGGGGCTGACGGCTCCTTTAGCGGCACCCCCTCTCCTTCTCGTATCGCTCAAAGAGAGGTCTGAGCCGGTCATAGGTTTGGAAGAGAAGTTCGGGCAAAACCCTAGTGTCTCCCAAAACGGTCATAAAGTTAGTGTCTCCGTCCCATCGGGGAACGATGTGAATGTGAAGGTGGGCATCAATGCCGGCGCCGGCGCACCGGCCCAGGTTCAGCCCGATGTTGAACCCGTGGGGCTTGAAGGCTTCTGTCAAAACCTCCTCGCAGATCTTTGTCGTCGTCATCAGGTCGCCTAACTCACCGTCCGCCAGATCCCTCAATCGGGGGGCGTGCCTGTAGGGAACGACCATCAAGTGTCCGTTATTGTAAGGGAAGGCGTTGAGGATCACATACCCGGTCGCAAAGCGGTAGACGATCAGGTGGTCCCTGTCTTGATGCTGAGCGGGCTTGGAGCAGAAGATGCAGGCATCTTCTCTATGGGATCCCGTCACATAAGGCAACCTCCAATGAGCCCAAAGAATGTTCCGGTTCATCAGCCCCTCACAGGTCGCCAGAAAGAATCCGGTCCATGTGTCGGGAGGTGTCAAAAACCATCTGGTCCGGTGCGTGGGGATAGGGAGGCAGTTCGGCAGTAATCCAACCGTCGTATCCGATCTCTTTGAGAGCTTCCCTTACCGCTCTCCAGGGAACATCGCCCTGGAGCAGGTAGACGAATTGGTGTTCACGGACCCGGAAGTCCTTAACGTGCACCCGCTTGATCCGGTGACCGAGGAGGCGGATCCATTGCTGGGGATAGCCGTAGGCGAGGATGTTGCCGACATCAAAGTAAGCACCGACAACGGTTTTCTCCGATGCATTGGCTCCTGCATTCAAAGCGTCTATATACTGACCGAACTCAAGTGGGGAAAGGAGAAAGCGGTTCCAAACATTTTCAACCCAGATCTGAACCCCCAGTTGAGATGCCACACCGACCAAATGCCGCAGCGACTCCATCGACAGTTCCCAAGCGGTTCGGTAGTCGGTTTGCTCATCTACAACGGCGGGAACAACTAATACCCCTTCGGCACCCATCACCTTGGCGAAAAGGAGGGCTTGCTCTACGCCTTCTATGCCTCGTTTTCTCACATCGGGATCAGGAGAAGAAAGGGGAAGGGACCAGTGCGTGCCCCCCATAACACTATGGACGGTCAAATCGTACTTCCTTGACAGTTCCGCGACCATTCGGGCTTCCTCTTCCGACTGGGGATGGTGGGATTCCAATCCGTCGTAGCCCGCCTGCCGAATTAGGGCGATCCTCTCTTCCAGACCCCGTCCCGGAGCCACGCAGCCCAGACAGATGGCTTTCTTCATCAGACCAAACCCCCTCTGCCTTCAAATTGTGTCATGGGGGGTCGGGTGGGCAAGGGCGGCAAGACCTCTCCTTCCAATGAGTCTGGCGCCAACGGTCGAGACGGTCCTATCGGGACCGATAGACGGCGCGACGGCTTGACCAAAGCCAGTCGCATGGCGCGAGACCACCGACGGCGCCCCCAAACGATCCGATTGAAAACGAGAAAAAGAAAGGCGCCGGCGCCGATATGCTTGTAGGAAGTGAAAGGGGATTCGAATCCGGACAGGGATGGCTGGACATTGAGGAATCCCAAAGATGGGTGAAAGGGCGTCAGGATCCGACCTTGGAGGACCAAAGCGAGAAGATGGAAAAAACCAAAGGCTGAAGGCGCCATCCAGCGGAACTTAGTAAAAGAAGCCGAGCATCGGAAAACTCAGCCGGAAGCGAAGGACACTGGTGTTGTTGGTCTTAACTCGGTTACCGTCTCCGTCCGGCTGCTTTCCCTCAGCGCCTGCTTCTGGAACATCTCTTTGATTTTGGAGAAGAGGCGAGAAAAGGTCTTGGACAAGACGACCGCGGTCGGAACCGGGCGGGAACCGCAAGAGACAACAATCCGTCTTTCTGTTTAGAGGGGGAGGGGACCGTCGGACCTTCCCTTTGGTCGGTAAGATCGGCGGCAGGAGGGATAAGTAAGTATGATAGCGGTAAAGAAAAGCAGAATCTTTGGTGCTGGGATATTCGCGCTGGCGGTGACCCTGACGCTCGGTTTGGGGCAGGGGTCGGAGAAAGAGAGAAAAAAGCCCCAGAGCCTGACCTTCCAAGTGGGGGGGTTACGGTGCGATCATTGCGTCAAGCAGTTGACAGAAGCGCTGAAGGGGATCAAGGGTGTAGAAAAGGCTGAAGTGTCCTTGAAGGAGAAGACGGCGACGGTTCTCCTGAAGGAAAGCGAAACGGCCGTTTCCGAATTGGTCAAGCAAACCCACAAAACCATCCCTTACCGGCTGACTCTCGTCGTTCCGATTGAGAACTGGTCGCAATCCGATCGCCAGAAAGGGGTGGCCGCAGCGAAAAAAGTCAAAGGTGTCCGAGAGGTAAAGGCAGGGGAAAGGGGACTTCTGATCACCTTCCGGGAAGCGGAAACCGTTCGGTATCAGGACCTGGCAGAAAGTCTGAACAGGGCAGGGTTGCGGGTCGCCAAGGAGCCAAGCCGTGCCGACCATTCGTCCCATCAGAACCGTGCTGAGCCTTCGTCTCATCACTCAGGAAGTGGGGATTGTTGTGGCGAGTGTGCCGATCCTTCAGGTCCGAGCGGTAGAGGGGACGGCGGATGCACCGGTTGCTGATGATCGGACTTGTCTCTCTTGTGGTCGGGGGCGGATGGGCCCAATCGGGCACTGGTTGCCCTATGTGACCGCCGGCAGGCTATGGCGTTCAAAGCGAGCCTGCCGGTCGGGCAGGCGAGATCGGGTCTCGGGCAGAAGCGCTTCTTCCGAAGGGAAATTCTCTGGTCAGTTTTGCCTTCAACGAGGAGATGGCGACGCGCGCCGAACTCTTCATCTGGCACCGCCCGGAGGAGAGGTGGCAACTCGGCATTGGTTTGTTGGGGAAGCCCAAGACCGTTCGGTGGCTGATGAACTACCAGGTCAGCCGGCAGAAGGGTTTCAAACCGTCTGTCGTTGTGGGCATCGGGCTTCAAGAGGTGGGAGTCGGTAATCCCGGCATCTTTGCCACCCTGAACTGGTCTACGACCTTTCTATTGAAAGTCCCATCGCGCGCCTACTTAGGGGTCGGGCGACGAATGACGGCGAGGGGCAAGGCATTGGACGGAGGTTGGGCACCCCTACTGGGGACCTCTGTCCTGATCGTCAAGGACCTGACAGCGACGGTCCAAATGGACGGAAGGAAATGGCACGGTGTCGTCGCCCTCCGCACCGGCGACGTGCGGGTCGGACTGTTCCTTTTTAAGTTTCAGCATCCCGGGCTCATCATCGGCTGGAGCGCCCCTTAGAGAGGGCAGGACTGAGCCAGGTCTCTGTCATGGTCTCCCTTTTAAGTCTGCGGTTGCAATCCTTGACAGAGCGCGCCCACCGCAGTAACATCGTCACAGGCGGGGCGGTCATAGTCACCCCTGGACGGCTGCCCACTGAAGGTTGCCAAAGCAGGTGAGGCGAGTGGCGGATGCGCTTGAGACGAATCGGCGCTGAGGCTCAGGTCACCCGGATCGGCAAATATCTCCTGGGGCAGGTTCTTGGAGAGGGACCGCTGGGCAAGGCCTATGAGGCAACCGACACGGAGACAGGGGAGCGGGTGGTCATACGGGGATTCGTCCGACCCGAGGATGCCGACGACGACCATTGGAATCAAGCCATCAGCCGGTTCCGTCAAGAATTGGAAAAGGCGGTGAAGTTAGACCATCCCAACATCGTCCCCTTGATTGACTTTGGGGAGATGGACGGGATCTACTACATTGCTACGGAATTCTTTCAGGCACGCAACTTAAGGCGGGTTATTGATGAGGATCCCGCCCCTGACTTGGAGAGGCTCGTCGTCTTCCTTGAGACGGTGGCGAAAGTTTTCCAGTTCGCCGACATTCACGGGATCACCCATGGGGACATAACTCCCTACAACCTCCTTTTTCCGGACGAAAGTCCCAGAACTGTCAAAGTTCTCAACTACGGCGTCGCTCAGGTCCGAAAAAAACTGGGTTCCCCCTACCTGGCGCCGGAGCAACTGACCGGTTTTGTAGGGGACATTCGGTCGGATTTCTATTCCCTTGGGGTCGTCACTTACGAATGGCTGACCAAGAGGAACCCCTTTCAGGCCGGCAGCGTGGAAGAGACATCCCAGCGGATCCTATCGGTCCTCCCGGATCCCGTTGACGGCGTTCCCGACTATTTCAACGGGATATTGCAGGGTCTCATGCAAAAGAATCCAGCCGACCGATATGCAACGGCGGAGGATCTGATTCGGGATTTGAAAGCCCGGCAGGCGACCAAGATCTCTTTCGGTGCCGGTCCCGTTTCGGAACTGGTCTGGGAGCCCACGGTCTACCAACCGCCTCCGACGCTCGCCGATTACTCCTTTCATCAGACCGACATCAAAGCCCTCCATTTCCACCTGCAGAAAAAGAAAGCGATAGCGAGAGCTAAGAGGAGATGGATCCTTTCGGGAGTGGTGACCCTCTCCATCCTGATCCCCCTGTCGTTGCTCACCCTTCATTCCTTTTATCGGTATCGCGATGAAGGAACCGCCCGCCTGTCGGCTTTGACCGGATCGGTGAAAGTCCTGAGAGCCGGCTATTGGTCTGCCGAGGACCTTAGGGAAGGCACCGTCGCTGCCGGAGACCTGATTCAATCGTCATCAGGTTCCAAAGCCCTTGTCCGCCTGCCAGACGGGAGCCGACTTCTCGTTGACGGGGAAAGTCTCCTTCTGATCCGCGCTCTGGGCAGAGACAAGGGGGCTCGGAAGGTCAGCTTCGGTCTGATCAAAGGTCGCTCTCTTTTCTCGGTCCGACCGATCTACGGTACGGTCCATCGATTCATCGTCCGAACGCCTCATCTCAAAGCCGAAGTGAAGGGAACGGGATTTGAAGCCGTCGTCCAGAGACAGTTCTCTACCCTTTCCTGCCTTGACGGGGAAATGAGAGTTGAGGCGCCAGACAGCTCGTCCGACCTGACCCAAGGGCAACAGATCACCTTTGATCCCATCCGCCAGCAGTTATCGGTTCGGGACCTTTCTCCAGAGCAACGGAGCGCTCTCCAGAACTTACTGGCTCAATTGGATCTGTCGTCTTTTGAGAGGATGAGCCACTGGCTTGCAGATGTAGGGGAGCGGTTTCTGCTAGACCCTGTCCTCACCGTTCTTCAAACCGTTCAGGCGGGGCGAGAGATTTACCAGCAAGCCCTCGACGACGCTCAGGCTCAAAGTATCGGCATGGTCGCCATTAGAGCCCTCTGCCTTTCCCTGGAAGGTCGTGACGAATATCCGTCCGCAGTCGGTTTGACGGACCTTTCGGGGCTGGGTCTCCCTCAAAAAGATGCCCGTAAGATCCTTTCCGCCTTTGACGGAAACCGCCTCCTCTCTTACGAATCCGACGGGCGGACCTACCGTTTTCAAGTTCGCCTTCGGGACACGAAAGGCACTGTCGTCACGGTGGAAAACGGTCGGATACGGTCGGAGCAGCCGACGCCCTCCTCAAAGGAGCACGACTAAGATGCCTCTCTCTTTTGTCCGGTCCCTTTCCCTTCCTTCTCCTCGCTGGCTTCCTTTTTGGCTTCCTCTTCCCATTCCCTCTCCCAGGCAGTCGTCAGCCATTTGAGGACGACTTTTGTCCCTGCTGTCGGCGCCTTCGCTGATAGCGCCTGTATCCAGTCCCGAGTAAAGTCCAGTCGCTCGGCGAGGGAGACAGGAGAAACTTTCTCGGCTTTGGCATAGGCAATGATGATCGCAGAAGCGCCCATAGGTACCTTCTTTTGAACTTCTGCAACGGTCGGGACATCCGTTCGCAGATGATAGGCGAGAATTTCGCGGGCTACGGAAGGAGGGGTCTTCTGCTCCAACGCTCGGAGTCTGCTCTGGTAGGCGCTTATCAATGCTTTCTCGACCTTCTCTTTTTTCTCTTTGGCTCCCTCTTGCAACAGCCTCGTCTCTGTTAGGGCTTCGGTCGCCACCCGGTTGATCAGGGAGGTCTGGCGAAAACCGAAGGCGGAAAGGCTTGCGCTCCCGGCGTTGGCGCCGTCCCGAAGGATGAGACCGACAGCGGAAGTGACCTTTCTTCCGACACGGTTCAGTTCCTCCGCCTCGTCCGACCCGTTCCCCAGTGCCCTTAAGAGCCGCTCCCGGTCGCGCTCGGAGGTCCATCGGATGTCCTTGAAGTCCCTCCGTTCGCCTTTCCCCCTCTCCAAAATGTCGGAAAGAGAAGCGATCCAAAGCCGACAGGCGCCGATGGCGTCTTCGTAGGCAACTTCTGAATTTTCCACCAGTGAATGGACGGCAAGGAGAATCTCGATGCCCAAAAGTTGCCCGTCGGTCAACCGGTTGCCGATTTGAAGGCTTGCCCGATCGGTCCGAAGGACCGGTCGCAAAAGATCACACAAGAGAGCGTGCAGGGGAAGAACCAGGGACTTGGTGGCGGAGTAGAGGCGGTCCCGTTGTCGCGTCAGTTCCTGCTCCAGGACCTGCCATTGCTTGAGTTCCTGTTCCAGTTGGGACCTGTAAAAGGGCGTCAGAGGGACCTCTTCTTCACCAGGGGACTCGGTAGCCGGCGATTCCTTCTCAAGGCGTTCCAGTCCTTCTTTTGCCTCCGGATCGTCGGGATTTCGTTCCAGGATCTTGCGATACATTGCTTTTGCCTGACGGTGGTCACCCCACGCTTCGTAAGATCGGGCGGAGCCGAGAAGAGCGGGATGATGATCAGGTGCCTGCTCCAGTGCCTTCTGATAGTGATAAAGCGCCTGGCGATAGAGGGACCGGTCCCGGTAGCCGTCCCCTATCAAGGTGTGAGCCGAAACGGAGTCCAAATTGGGTATGATTGTATGAATATCTTCGGTAGCCGATCGGGCGCGCGCTACCCGGTCTACGGCTGGCGGATGGGTAGACAGATAGACCATTAACCGGGACGGTCTCCCTTCCCGTTTGGCGAACTTCTCAAAAAGGTCAACGGAGCCCCTGGGATCGTATCGCCCAACGAGCGCCAGGCGGAGCCCGTATCGGTCCGCTTGATACTCCTGTTGCCTGCTAAAGGAGAGTTCGGCAAGGGTCCAAACGACAGTGGCTGTCGTCTGAACGAGTCGGCTCATCTTTTCTAAATTGCCCAGATCGGCCAGGATAGTCAGGAGGAGGTTCCTTCGTACATCTTTGAGCGTATGCCGGGCAGCCACATGCCCCGCTTCGTGAGCGAGAACCGATGCCAGTTCATCCTCTGTCTCCATCATCTCCATAAGCCCTCGCAAGACATAAATCCGACCATTGGAGAGAGCGAAAGCATTGACCTCACCCGAATCGAGGACCCGAAACTTGAGGGGCATATCCCGTCTCGGCATGACCTGCCGGATCTGCCTGCCGACCGAATCCGTTAGTTCTGCAAGGATCGGGTCCCTGGAAGGGGAATACATCAGAGAGACGTGGACCTGAGAATAGACGCCGACGATCTTTTCTATCTCCCTCTCCACATCACATCCTTGCAGGAACGGAACGGAGAAGGCAACGATCCCAGCCAGGGCAAAAAGAGATTTGCGAGGCATCCTTCGTCACTCTCCTCGTGCACTCACTGGTGCCTCTATTGTGCCATTGGGGCACCAAAAAAGGTGCCACATCAATCAGGAACTGTCTGACTGGGTCAGCCAGGATTTTAAGGTAGCGATCATTCCGGGCAAGACCACTTCCGGTTTTTCCAACTCTTTGATCCACCGTTTCTCCCATTCAATGGTGATCGGTCCGTCATAGCCCCGTTCCTTTAACTGGGCGAGGGCCTGCCGAAGGGGCACTGTCCCTTGACCCAGAGGGACATACCGGACGGTGCCATCGGTCGCAACCGAATCCTTGACGTGTACGTCCACTATCCACTTGCCAAGCAGATCCGCTGATTCCGGCACCGGCTCTCCGGCGCGAAAGGAGTGATGGATGTCCCAAACGGCACCGACATTCGGACGAGTGACCCGTCTGAGGATCTCTGCTAAATCTCTCGCCCGGACGATAGCGTCATGGGTCTCAAGGGCGAGGCGAACCGGATACGAATCCGCCCATTCAGAGATCCGATAGAGCCTCTCGGAGACGAGAGCAAAATATTGTTCCCACGACAGGTCTCTTAGCGAGCCGCCGTAGATCCGGACGACCGGGCAGTTGAGGCGAACCGCCAGACTAAGATAATCTTTGATCTCATCGGCAACAGAATCCCACCGGTCTTCGGGAGCACTCAACTCAGCCGAGGAACCGAGAGCCACAACCGTCAATCCGGCACTCCGAATCTTTTCCCTCGTCCGGTCCACGGCAGAACCCGATAGTTGCGGATGGCGGGGTAAATAGATGGCGTCCTCTAATCCCCGCAACTCAATTCCGTCACAACCCCACTCCCGCCCTTTGGAAACGATCGTGTCCAGAGACCAGGTCGGGCAGGCTAAAGTACTAAAGGCGATTTTCACAGCATCCCCCTCCCTCTTATCAACTATCAAATAATGCGCCTGACCGGCGCTAGGTGGTCGCCCGCACCGGTTGCCATTGCAGCCGTCTTTAGCCAAAGATCCTCCGCACCGCAGCCTCTCATCAGCGGCTCTCCTCCCTTTGGAAACCGCTGCCCGGACGGTCACAGTTTTCTCAGTCGGCAGGGGATCGGTCAGGGAATGGGTCGCAGGTTCTCCTATCAGCCCCTGATCGCAATACCGTCCAGGGTCGCCGGTCGCTTGAGGACATGTTCGTCGGTTGTCTGAGGGCAAACGAGAACGCCTTCAAAGCCCCACAAAAAGGCACCGGTCGTCCGGACGGCAACAAACTGCCCGCGAAGGGACGGATCACCGTCAAAGACGGTCGTCTTATTGGTTCGGGTCCTTCCGGTCAATTTCTTCGGATTTTTTTCGCTGGGACCTTCAACGAGGACTTCCACCACCTCTCCGACCTGTCGTTCATTGACCCGCTGCTGGATCTCGTTTTGGAGGTCTATGAGCCGGCGCAGCCGTTGCTGTTTGACTCTCTCCGGGATCTGATCGGGGAAAGTGGCGGCAGCGGTGTTGGGTCTCGGAGAAAAGGCGAACATAAAAGCCTGATCAAATTGAACCCGCTCCATTAGGGAAAGGGTGTTCTCAAACTGCTGTTCCGTCTCTCCCGGGAAGCCGACGATTACATCGGTTGCGATGGCGATCCCCGCCACTGTCTCTCTGAGCCGATCAATGATCCTCAAATATTGATCTACCGTATAGCCCCGCCGCATCCTCCTCAAAACCTCATCGTCGCCACTTTGAACGGGAAGGTGAAGATGCTGGCAGACACTTTCCAGTTCTGCCATCGCTCGGATCAGCCGATCGGACATCTGGTTCGGATGGTTAGTCGTAAAGCGAACTCGGACCCGAGCCGGTGCTGTCCTCTCGTTGATCTTCTCCAGAAGGAACGCCAAGTCCGGTCGGCGACCGTTAACGGGAGGAAGGTCGTGCCCGTAGGCGTTAGCGTTCTGACCCAGTAGGATGATCTCCCGATAGCCCAAATCTATCAGTTCCTCCACTTGCCCCAGAACAAGGCCAAAGGGGACGCTCTTTTCGGGACCCCGGGCTGTCGGTACGGCGCAGAAAGTGCATTTCTTGTTACAACCGTGGATGATGGTGACATAAGCAAAAAGGTCGCTCTTGCGGACGACTAAATCGGGCGGAACGGGATCATCGTAAAGGTCCAGATGCTCAACCAGTCTCCTCTGCTCCTGAACGGTCCTGACCAGATCGGGAAGGCGATGGATGCTCCGGGGACCGAGAAGGATGTCCAGGTAGGGAGCCTGGGCTTTGATGATCGGCGCTTCCCTCTGAGCCATACAGCCGGTCAGTCCCAAGATCAGTTCGGGATTAGATTCCTTCAGCCTGCGGAATTGACCCAGATAAGCGAAGGCTTTTGCGTCCGGTTTTTGACGAACGGTGCAGGTGTTGATCAGGATAACGTCCGCTTCTTCGGGTCCTTTGGCAGGCTGATAGCCCATCTTGGTTAACAGACCCGCCATAATCTCGCTGTCCAGAACATTCATCTGGCAACCGAAGGTTTCTATCCAGTATCGCTTCATTGTCTCACCACTCGTCAAAAATTCACCGCTCGTTATCTTTGTAATTTTGGTGCAAGAGGTGTGGGAGGGAGGATCGTGGCATCATATCTATGGCGTCTCGGTAAGGGACAGATCCCTTATGGCTGTCTTCGTCGGACTGTGCACAGTGGAGCTGATGCTACCAGAGAGCCGGTCGCTGAAAGACAAGCGACAACAGGTCCAGAGGCTTTTGGACCGGATCCGAGACCGGTTCCCTGTTTCAGCCTGCGAGGCTGATCACCTGGACGACCATAAGCGGTCCCAGGTCGCCTTCGCCTCCGTGGCGAACGATCGGGATCAGGTTCACCGGTCGCTGATGGCTCTGGTAACTTTCGTGGAAAAAGACGGTCGTTTTATCGTTCAGGATGTGACTGTAGAGATTTGGTAACGGTGAGGAATCGTAACGATGACGGTATCGCGACGGGTAGAGAGAGCCAACGAACTGCTCAGGGAGATTATTGGCGACTTTCTCCTGCACCGGTTGAGGGATCCAAGGTTAGAATGGGTCACCGTGACAGAGGTTCGTGTCTCCCCTGACTTCCAAAAGGCGAAGGTCTACGTCAGCCTCCTCAAGGAATCGCTAAAAGATCAGGAAGTTCTGGCAGCCCTAGAAAAGGCGGAGCCGTTGATCAGGGAAGAGATCAACAGAAGTGTCCATTGGCGGTTTATTCCCCACCTGACTTTCGTAATAGATAAGCGAATGGAGAAAGCCAGTCACGTTCTCTCCCTTCTGGATCAACTGGCTCAGGAGTCGGCACAAAAGGGCGCGACCCGATCGGTCCGGAGACGAAGAAGGAGTCCGTCAAAAGAAGCGACCGATGAGACCACCAAAGGCTCTGATTGATCGGTTCCGTTCGTCTGAACGGATCATCGTCACCTCCCATATTCACCCCGAAGGGGATGCGGTCGGCAGTGCCCTGGGGCTGGGTCTGATTTTGAGATCCTTCGGCAAAGAGATCAGCGTCGTCTTCCATCACGGCGTTCCCAGACGGTTTTGGTTCCTGCCGGGAACGGAATTGGTCCGCAACGGAACGTCCCGATGCGATCTGCTCGTTCTGGTAGATCTCAGCCAAAAGGATCGGGCGGACCTACCGGACCAATGGAAGAATCGGTCCTGCCCGACGATCGTCATAGACCACCATCCTGGGGATGACCAGAGGACTGAGTCGGATGTGTATTGGGTGGAGCCGAACGCCTCGGCAACGGGGGAGATGGTCTACCATTTGATCCGATCTCTTGGTGGGACGCTGACACCGCCCATCGCCACCTGCCTTTACACGGCCATCGGAGCCGATACCGGCTTTTTCCGGTATGGCAACACAACGCCCGCCGTACTGCGCATCGCCGCCCGGCTCTTGGAGCATGGGGTCGATCCGTGGACCTGTGCTTACTTCACGATGGAGGAGAGGAGCCTTTCGTCCCTGCGCCTCCTCTCCCGAATGCTGAAGAGAGCCCGGAGCGAAGGGGGCATCTCCTGGTCGCTACTGGATAGAGACGACTTTCAAGCGACAGGCACGACCGATGAGGATACAGAAGAATTCATAAATTTCTTGCGAGCGATAGAGGGGACCCAAATCGCCGTCCTTTTCCGAAAGCCTGAAGGCGACACTGTTTTCGTCAGTTTGAGGTCTAACGGGAATGTAGATGTTTCCCAGATTGCGAAAACGTTCGGAGGCGGCGGGCATCGGGCAGCGGCGGGCTTACGGCTCAGGATGCCGATCAAGAAAGCCGTCTCCGTCGTCCTTTCCGCCAGTCGTCAGCGGCTGGCGGCGCAATCGGTTAACGACCATCCTTAAGCCCGATGGAGAGAGAGAAGGAATCGTTAAGCGGCGTCCTTTTACTGATCAAGCCTGCGGGGATGACCTCCCACGATCTGGTGGAGGTCGTCCGCAGCTGGACGCGAACCAGGCGGGCGGGTCACACTGGCACCTTAGATCCTCTTGCGAGCGGTTTAATGCTGATCTGCCTCGGGCGAGCGACGCGCTTCGCCGAATACTTTTCCGAACTGGAGAAGGTCTACCGTTTTGAGGTCGTCTTTGGGATTCGGACGACGACGCAAGACGCGGGCGGAGAGATTATCTCCCGTTCCGATTGCTCAGACCTGACAGAAGAAACCGTCCGTTCTCTCCTTCCCAAGTTCACGGGAGAGATTGAGCAAATTCCGCCGATGCAGTCCGCCCTGCACTATCACGGTCGGCGTCTCTACCAACTAGCGAAAAAGGGCATCGTGGTGCCAAGAAGTCCTCGGAAAGTCATCGTCCGCCGACTGGAATTGATCCGCTTTTTCACCGATCGGCCCAAAAGAGCCCTTATGGAAGTAGCGTGCACCCGAGGGACCTACATCCGCACTCTGGCATCGGACATAGGAGATGCGTTGGGTTGCGGTGCCTATCAGCATTTCCTCGTCCGGCTCAAGGTGGGACCCTTTTCCATCGGTCAGGCGCTGACCCTTGAGGAACTAGAGGAAAAAGCGCACACCGGCTCGGTCACCGATGTCCTTCTCCCAGTCGATCAGGCGCTCGCCCCTTTTCCTCCCCTCCCTCTTTCCTCAATCGATTCCCAAAGGTTGCTGCACGGAATGGACACCATTGTGGGGACCATCTGGGGTCATCCCGGGCTAAAGGACGGGAGTTTGACCCGCCTTTACGGACCGGGCGGCACTTTCATCGGCGTCGGCGAACTGCGGCGGAGGGGCAACTTATGGATCTGTTTGCCCAAAAAGATGATGCCTGCGACTTAGTAACGAACATCATCGGTTCGGGTCATAATTAAAAGAGTCGGATTCCCAAAGGTTGGTGAGATCCGATGGAGGGACACGCCGAACAGGTCGCAGAGAAACAGAAAGGGACAGTCATGGACGCCGATCGGCAGAGCCAACTGGAGAAAGAATTAGAGCATTTGCGCCGTAGGATAGCCGAGATGGAAGAGCAGCGGCGCATGCTGGAGCGGCAGTTGGCGGAGGCACGGGCGGAAGCCGGGATGATTCCGCCCACGTCGGAAGAGGAACTGACCCGGACCCTTCAGAGGATGTTCGGACAGTTCGCCCGCCTTCTTCAAGCCGAGGTCTGCTTCTTCTTCGTTCATCGGACCGATGAGGATGCTCTGATCCTCCATTCCCCGTCCATCGGCCTGGAACTGTCGGCCCTTGGCGCCTTGGGGACGGTCCCGACGGATGGAATCATCCGTCACGTTTTCAGCCAGAGGGTTCCCGTCCTTCTCAGTTCCCTTGAGGCAGGGGACTACCCTGATGTAAAGATCCTGAAAGAGGTCGGCATTCGCAACGCCGTGATCGTCCCCCTGATGTGGGACAAAAGAGATGAAGAGCAGAGGGTCGTAGAGAGGAAAGCCATCGGCGTGCTGGTCGTCGCCAACAAGAGGCGAGGGCAGTCGTTTACCGAAGACGACAGAAGGGTGCTGGAGATCCTGGCTCGCCAGTCGGCTTCCGTCGTCGCCGGCGCCCAAATCTACATTGAACTCAGAGAGAGGAAGGAGCAGTTAGAGAGAGCCTTTGAAAGTGTTGTCGCCGGTGTCATTTTGTTGAATGCCAACGGCAAGATCGGGCTGATTAACCAGACCGCCCTCAACGCCTTTGCCAAGCCCCTGAACGGTGAGCCGACCGGTCGCCTTTATACCGATGTCATCAGCCACGACGGAGTTCGGGAACTGCTTGCCAAAGCCCTTGAGGAAAAGACGGAAATCGTCGATGAGGTAGAGATTACCGAACCAGAGGAGCATATCTACCGGGTCCAGACGGGCACCGTTAGGGACGAGCACGGTCAACCGACAGGGATTGTGGCTCTCTTCACCGATATTACCGAGATCCGACGGGTGGAACGAATGAAAACCGAGTTCGTCGCCACCGTCTCCCACGAACTGAGGACCCCCTTGACAGCCATAAAGGGTTTCGTGGCGACCCTTCTGGAAGATCGGGAGAATTACTTTGACCCCGAGACCCGTTTCGAATTCTACCAGATCATCGACCAAGAGACCGACCGGCTCCGCCGGTTGATAGAAGATCTCCTCAATCTCTCCCGAATAGAGAGGGGTCTCTCTCTCCAGCCCAACTGGGTGAGGGTGGACCTGGGCAATGTGATAGAGAAGGTGCTCGCCGTTCAGAGGAGTTATACGGAGAAACATCGTTTGATTAGCGACATCCCGGCGCCGTTGCCGATCATCGTCGCAGACGAGGACAAAATTGACGGCGTTTTGACCAACCTGGTGAACAACGCCATCAAATACTCCCCCGACGGCGGTGATGTGGTCGTCCGAGCCGTCCGGGAAAATAATACCCTTCTCATTTCTGTAGCGGACCAAGGGATCGGGATCCCTAAAGAGAAACTGCACCGGATCTTTGACAAGTTTGAGAGGATAGACACCCGGGAGACCCGTGCGGCAGGAGGAACGGGAATCGGCTTGTATCTGGTCAAGCACTTAGTGGAAGTCCACGGAGGACAGATCTGGGCGGAAAGCCCTGGATCGGGTAAAGGCTCCACTTTTTATGTCCGCATCCCCATCTATCCTCCAAAAGCCAAAGAAGACGGCTACTTTTTCCACGATGTAGAACAGCAACTCCGCTGAAGGAACCAGAAGGAGCCAACGTCTTGTGGCAGAAACCGAAAGGAGGCAGTGGGTCTTCACATCACTGGTGTTGGGGAGTGATCATGCCGGGTTCGCCCTCAAAGAAAAAATCGTTTATCGGCTCAAGCAATTGGGGATCCGGTGCGAGGACGTCGGCACCTATAGCACCGAAGCGTGCGACTACCCTGATTACGCTCTCAAAGTAGCCCAGGCGGTAAAAGAAGGGCGGGCAGATGCTGGCATCCTCTTCTGCGGGACGGGCATCGGCACCTCCATCGTCGCCAACAAATTGTCCGGCATCCGTTGTGCCGTCTGTTGGAACGAGTTCACCGCCCGGATGGCTCGGTCCCACAACGATGCCAATGTCCTCTCCTTAGGAGGCAGGGTCGTCGGAGAGGAACTCGCCTGGTCTATAGTGGAAACCTTCCTGGCAACGCCTTTCAGCGGCGAATCCCGTCACATACGGCGCCTTCAAAAAATCGCCGGAATAGAAAAGGAAACGGATGGGAAACGCGGGAGTCACATTTGATGGACGCCTATGCATTGATCTTCTGCGGTTTGGCTTTCTTATTGGCTGCGGGAGTCACCTACCTGTTGACACCGACGGTCATCCGATGGTCTTGGGCGTTGAAAATCGTTGCCCTACCCGGTCCCAGGAAAATTCATAAGGACCCGGTGCCGTCCTGGGGTGGCGTTGCTGTCCTGACGGGTTTCCTTTCCTCAGTGCTCGGCGCCCTACTGTTGCAGCCCAACGCTCTGACTTCCCTTTTCCCAATTCTCCTGGGGCTGGGTGCCATCACGGCTGTCGGCACCCTGGATGACGCCAAAGGGCTCCGACCGGGAGTGAAGTTGATCGGACAGGTGGTTTCCGCCCTGATCCCCGTTCTGTTGGGCGTGCGGATTACCTTCTTTCAGCATCCCTTTGCAGAGGGCTATCTGTCGCTCTCCCAACTTCAGTCCCTTACCCTTTCCGTCCTCTGGATCGTCTCTCTGACCAATGCCCTCAATCTGATTGATGGTCTGGACGGACTGGCTTGTGGGGTCTCTCTGCTGGCAGCGGTCACCCTCGCCTTCTTCAGCCTTGCTCAAGGTCTTGACCATCTCGCCCTCGCCGTCGCCCTCGCCGGATTGGCGGGGGCCTGCGCTGGCTTTCTACCTTTCAACTTCCACCCCGCCAAAGTTTTCCTCGGTGACACGGGGGCTATGGGTTTGGGTTATCTTTTCGCCACCCTTTCTATTGCCGGTACCGTCAAACGGGTCGCCGTCCTTTCCCTTTTAGGAGTCACCGTCCTCGTCCTCGCCTATCCGATCGCTGACACCCTTTTCGCTATTCTCCGGCGCTGGACGGAGGGGCGGTCCCTTTTCAGCCCCGACAGGGGTCACCTTCATCATCGTCTGATAGACAGCGGCTGGGATCAATCGTCTGCCGTCCTCTTCCTTTACCTGCTGACTCTGACTTTTTGCCTTCTGGCTTTCCTGCTGGGGCAGGTGCGAAGGTGACCGGTCTTTGACTCCTCTTCTTTCATCGCAACAGGCACCGCCCCAAAAGGTGAAGGTGGTCGCTGTCATCGGCACCCGACCGGAAGCCATCAAGATGGCTCCGGTCATCCATCGCCTTCGCAACCACCTTCGGTTTGAGGTCCGCATCCTCGTTACCGGTCAACACAAAGAGATGCTGGAGCCTTTCCTTCGGCTCTTTGACTTAACACCGAACTGGGACCTGGGTCTGATGAAAAAGAATCAATCTCTCGCCCAACTCAGTGCCGCTGCCCTCGCCGGGACCGATCGCCTCTTTGAGCGAGAGCGACCCGATTTCGTCCTCGTTCAAGGAGATACGACCACTGCTTTCATCGGTGCCCTGACCGCCTATTACCACAAAATACCCGTCGGGCACATTGAGGCGGGGCTGAGAACGGGGGACCGATTTCAGCCATACCCGGAGGAAGTCAATAGGAAACTGATCGGCGTCGTTGCCGACCTTCACTTTGCCCCGACCTGGACGGCGAGGGAGAATCTTCTCAGGGAAGGCGTGGCGGACGACACCATTTTCGTCACCGGCAACACGGTCGTCGATGCCCTGTTGATGACCTTGGAAAAGCTAGGACCTGTCGAGCCGTCTCCCCACCGCATGGTCTTAGTCACCGCCCACCGTCGGGAGAATTGGGGTGAGCCCCTCAAGCGGATCGCCCGCGCCCTCAACCGCATCTCCATCCTCTTCCCCGATGTACAGATCGTCTTTCCGATTCACAAAAATCCCCTCGTCCGTCGTATCGTGGGCGATGAGTTGAAAAAAACGGATCATCTGGTCGTCACCGAACCTCCCGATTACGAAGGCTTCGTCCGGCTCCTTAAGCAGTCCTATCTGGTTGTGACCGACAGCGGAGGCATTCAGGAGGAGGCACCGACCCTTGGCAAACCGGTCCTGGTGCTGCGGGATAAGACGGAGCGTCCGGAGGCGGTCGAGGCAGGCGTCGTTCGGGTCATCGGCACCCGAGAGGATCGGATCGTAAACGAGATCTCCCGCCTCTTGACCGACGAGAACGAGTATCGGAAGATGCAGAAAAAAATTAACCCATACGGTGATGGGGCTGCCTCTGAAAGGATCGTTCAAGCCATCGGGTTCTACTTCGGATGGAATCGCCCTCCCCAGCCTTTCCGTCCGATGCCGTCCGAAACGGTCCGTCAGCCAACGGCCTGAAGGCGATAGAGACGAGCGTAACGGCTATCGCGGGAGACCAGTTCGTCGTGGGTTCCTTCCTCAGCAATCATGCCGTCGTCTAACACGAGGATCTTGTCCGCACCCCGAACGGTGCTCAGACGGTGGGCGATAATCAAGACCGTTCGGTCCCTCATCGCTTCCGCCAAGGCTTCCTGGATGGCGGACTCGCTCTCTGCGTCCAGGTGAGAGGTGACTTCGTCTAAAACGAGGATCGCCGGCTTCCTCAAAAGAGCCCGTGCCAAAGCAATCCTTTGTCTTTGCCCGACCGAGAGGAAGCTCCCCCCTTCCCCGACCCAGGTATCGTAACCATTGGGGAGACGGACGATGAAGTCGTGGGCTCTCGCTAACCGAGCGGCTTGCTCCATCTCTTGAGGAGTTGCCTCCGGGTTGCCGAGGAGTAGATTGTCTCGGACCGTGCCCTCAATAAGGAAAGCGTCCTGAAAGACCAGACCGACTGCCTTGCGCAAGCTCTCCAGCCGAATCTTTCGGATATCGTGACCGTCGATAAGGATCCGTCCTTCCGTTGGCTCATAGAGCCGACAGAGAAGGAAAGCAATCGTCGTCTTGCCGACACCGCTTAAGCCGACCAGCGCTACCTTCTGGGAAGGCTCCATGCGAAACGAGACACCCTTCAACACTTCTTCCCCTGACTCGTAACGGAACCGCACCTTCTCAAAAACGACCGAACCGGTCACCGATGGGAGATCCATCGCGTCAGGGGGATCGACTATCTCAGGGGGCGCGTCCAGGACCTCAAAAATTCGGGCGGTCGCCCCAGCGACCTGCTCCCGTACCGCTTGAATCTGACTCAACCTGCGGATGTTGATGGCGAGGGTGTAAAAGTAGATCATAAAGGGGACTAACCGCTCCGCCGTTAGGAAACCCTCAATGACCAGAAGACCGCCTACCAGCACCCCGGCCAAAACGCCTATCGTGGCGATCAGTTCGGTAGCCGGTGTTAACAGGGTACGGGCGCGAATGCCCCGCAGACTGTGGCGATAGACCTGTCGGTTCCTTCTGTCAAATTCCGCCAAAGCATATTCCTCAGCGCCTAAGGCTTTGATCAACCGAATGGATCCCAGGCTCTCCCGGAGGAGGGAGACCAACTCTCCGGTTGCCACCTGGGTCTGATGCGAGGCGGATCGGAGAGCCCCACCGACCCGCACTAGAAGGTAGCCGACCAAAGGCAATAGAAGGAGAGCGATGACGGTCAGAAGAGGACTGAAAAGGAGCATCATCACCAACGACCCAGCACTTAGGAAAGGCGTAGAGACGATGTCCTCAATGCCGACGGTGATCAGACCCTGCAGGGCAGCCACATCGCTGACGATACGGGAGAGAAGGCGGGAGGACGTCTGACGGTCAAAGTAGCGAGACGACATCCGCTGCAGGTGGGAGTAGAGGCGGTACCTTAGGTCTAAAATGATCTTCTGAGCGATGCTGTTGGAGAGAAAGGTGTGGGCGAAGGTGATGGCGGCGCGGGCAATGGCGACGATCGCCCCGACGGCGCAGACGCCGATCAGACCCAGCGCCCGATCGGTGACGTCAGGGAAGAAGCGACGAAGGACGCTCTGAAGGGACCAAATCACCGGGTCCGAAGGGAGTTCCATCCCGGACTCCCGGATCAAAGGCTTCAGCAACGGCTGGGTCAGCCAGATGAAATAGAGCCGCAAGCCATCCCCTGCCAAGATCAGCAGAAGACACAGAAGAGCGCGCTTCCAATACCGACCGATAAAGGGCAGCAGACGAACGATAGGATCCCTCTTAACCGAATCGGTTCTTCTCGCCTTCGGCGCCTGCTCCATCTTTCTGTTGACCAAAAAGAGTGTGCCATAACCCCAAAACCGGTGACCTCACTCAGAAGCGACCCACTGGACGAGAAACTGACCGATGCGGTCAAAAACGCCGGGCTCTCCCATCGTCTCCCTAATTTTTTCCAAGTCTCTTTTCATCTTCTCCCGCTGGTCTCTGTCGCCGATCAGACGAAGGAACCAATCGGTCAGGGACTCTTCTGTTGCCGACCAGGCGACCAGTTCGGGCATAACGATCCGCCCGAGGATGCGGTTCGGGAGGGCGAAAGGACCCAGCCGCTCTAAGGACAGACCTCTCCAGCGGAGCCAGTGAACTTGGAGGCGATTGGCAAGGTTGGTCCGGAAGAACGCGAGGGACGGGACACCCAAATACGCAGCTTCCAAAGTGACAGTGCCAGCAGCACAGATGGCGAGATCGCTGGCGCGAAGGACCAGATGAGATGTCCCGATATGGACAGACAAGGAACGGGCGTCAAAAGACGGCGGGATGAAAGAGTCAATCCATTCCCGACGCCAGCCGTGGGGGAGGGCGAGGGCGAAATGGACGGGGCAGTAACGGGCGACCGTTTCCGCAGACTGGAACAGCACGAGGGCATGGTCCGAAACGGTCGTTCGCCGACTGCCGGGAAAGAGGCCGACGATCATTCGGTCCGTCGGCAGTTTTAACCGATGGCGCGCATCCAATTGGGAGACGCCGAGCACAGGGCGAAGGATGTCGACCAGCGGATGGCCGAATTCCACCATCTGGGCGCCCGCTCTTTGAAGAATTTCCTTCTGCCACCAGTAGATCGGACTGAAAATCACCGACGGACCTACCAGCCGGCGCACCCTTGCAGCCGATTCTCCGAAGAAACTGGGCGGAACGAAGTAGAACACCTTCTTCCCCAACTGTCGGAGCATACACACCAGCGGTCGGTTAAAGGTCCCAAAGTCCACAGGAATAAAGAGGTCAGGGGGATGAGATTGGAGGGTGCGCCGCATCTTCCGATACAGCACCCAGTGGTACGGACCGACTTTGAAACTGGCGGCGAAGCCAAAAGCGCCAAAGGGGGGTGTAAAGCCCCAAAGGGAGGCTCCGGCAGAAGCCATCAGTGCCCCGCCGACCCCACTGACATACCATTCGCCTTTTAATAGTTTCAACTTTTGAATCAGGAAAGAAGCATACAGGTCTCCCGAAGAATCACCAACGCTAAACACTATCCGCCTCCTCATTGCCGGAATCGCTACCTCTTTCCTTTTCACACCGACAGTGATTTCCCCTACAGCAATTTTGGACATTCAGGGCTTAGTATCACAGACAGGCGATCGGGTGTGCGCAAAGAGAGAAGGCCGATAGTTCCTCTGCCACCACGCCCCCATGGCCGGGTCGTTATCATTGAGGATAGATGTAAAGGTTGTTCCTTCTGTATAGAGTTTTGCCCCCAGTCGGTCCTTTCAGCGTCCCGTAAGTTTAACGCAAAAGGATATCATCCTCCGCAAGTCGTCCGCCCACAGGCGTGCGTCTGCTGCAATCTCTGCTGGCTCGTCTGCCCCGAATTTGCTATCTGGTCGGTCCCGATTCAGACGGGATCGGTGGCAGTGGCGGCGGCAACCATACCGACACCAGCCGTTTCGGAACGGGGGGCGATTAAGTGACAGCGGCTGGGTTGGGAAAAAGGCGACCGGCAGTATTGACAGGGGAGCATTTCCTTTTGGGCGATCACGCCTGCGGTGAAGGTGCTCTGGCAGCGGGATGTCGCTTCTTTGCCGGATACCCGATCACACCAGCCACTGAAGTAGCGGAACGAATGGCTGAGAGGCTTCCAGAGGTCGGCGGTATTTACATTCAAATGGAAGACGAGATCGCTTCGATTGCCGCCATTCTGGGCGCTTCGTGGGGCGGAATGAAGAGCATGACATCCACTTCCGGACCCGGCTTTTCCTTGATGATGGAAAACCTGGGTTTGGGGATTATCACCGAAACGCCGACGGTCGTCGTCAATGTGCAAAGGGCAGGACCCTCAACGGGTTTGCCCACACTGGTCGGTCAAGGTGATATGATGCAAGCCCGGTGGGGCTCCCACGGTCCCTACGAAATCATTGCCTTAGTCCCCTGGTCGGCGCAGGAATGCTTTGATTTGACCGTTAGAGCATTCAACCTTTCCGAACGGTTTCGGACGCCCGTTTTACTGATGGCGGACGCCGAAGTCGGACATTTGACCGAAAAAGTCGTCATTCCTCCCCCTGACCAGATCCCGATCGTCAACCGCCCGACCCCGACTGTCCCTCCAGAAGAGTTTCGCTACCGCCGTTGGGACGAGGAACTGATCCCCCCTATGCCCCGCGCCGGGGAAGGATACCGGGTCTTCGTTGAAAGCCTGACTCACGACGAGAGGGGTTATCCGGTGATGCACTGGACCGCCCAGGAGCGGCTGGTCCGCAGGCTGATCAAGAAGATTCGCGCCCATTTAAATGAGATTCTGGACTGGGAAGAGAGGGATGTGGTGGGGGCTGAGGTGGTCGTCGTCTCCTACGGCATTTCCGCTCGGGTCGCGACCCGAGCCATCGCCCAAGCAAAAGAGAGAGGGATCCGAACCGGTCTGTTTCGTCTGATAACCGCCTGGCCCTTCCCGTGCGACCGCATCCGACAGATCGCCGAGAACATTAAGGGGTTCGTCGTTCCCGAAATTAACTACGGACAAATGGTTTACGAAGTCGAGCGGTGCAGCGCCGGTAAATGCCGTGTCCTCCTTGTCCCCAACGCCGGCGGGAGGATGCACGAACCGGAAGCCATTTTGGAAGCCATTGTCTCTGTCGCCGAAGGGCGTTGCTACGATCCCTTTGAAGCGGCAGGGAAATACCTACCCCGACACGACCTTAAAGGGGATTTAGACTGATGGCGCGGATCGGCGTCTTCATCTGCCACTGCGGCGAGAATATCGCCCGAACGCTTCGGGTCAAGGAACTGGCAGAAAGAGCCCGATGGATCCCCGGCGTCGTCCATTCAGAGGATTATGTATACATGTGTTCGGAACCGGGTCAGAAGAAAGTTCGGGACGCCATCGTAGAGAAGAAACTGACCGGCGTCGTCGTCGCCGCCTGTTCCCCTCAGCTGCACGAGGAGACCTTCCGGAAAGCCTGCGCAAAAGTGGGGCTCAATCCGTTCCTTTGCGAAATGGCGAATATTCGGGAGCAATGTTCCTGGGTCCACACCGACAAGGATAAGGCAACGGAGAAAGCGTACCAACATCTGCGCTTTATCATCGAAAAAATCCGAAAGAACCGACCCCTGACACCTGTGACGGTGCCGATTACCGCGCGCGTTCTGATTATCGGTGGTGGCATTGCCGGCATTCAGGCTGCCTTGGACATAGCCGACAGCGGCATCCCGGTCACAATAGTGGAAAAGGAGCCGTCCATCGGCGGAAATATGGCGCGGCTGTCCGAAACCTTCCCCACCCTTGACTGTGCTCAATGCATTTTGACACCCAAAATGGTTAGTGTCAGCCATCATCCCAACATAGAACTTTTGACCTACTCGGAAGTTGAAGAGGTCCGGGGTTACGTCGGCAACTTTGAGGTGACCATCAAGAGAAAGGCACGATATGTGGACGAGGACGTGTGCACCGGATGCGGTGATTGCGTTCCCGTTTGCCCTGTCGCCGTTCCCAATAAATTCGACCGCAACCTATCCTGGAGAAAAGCGATCCACATCCCCTTCCCTCAGGCGGTGCCTCCTGTCTACACTCTTGACGATCAAAACTGCCTCAACGGTCCCAATATGTTTCCGCTGGCTTGCGAACGCTGCTTTCACGCCTGCGCCCCCCAAGCGATTAACTACACCGACCGACCAAAAAGGATCACGAAAAAGTTCGGCGCCATCATCGTCGCTACCGGTTACGAACTGATTGACCCCTACTACGTTCGCGAACTGGGTTACGGTCTTTCCCCTGATGTATTGGACGGTCTGGAGTTTGAACGCCTTCTCTCCGCCTCGGGACCGACCGGCGGTGAGGTCGTCCGGCCATCGGACCATCGGGTTCCTAAGACGGTCGTCTTCATCCAATGCGCCGGATCGCGAAACCCGGCCAACGGCCTCCCTTACTGCTCCCGCATCTGCTGCATGGCGACGGCAAAACACGCCCTCCTCTATCGCCACAAGGTCCCAGACGGCACGGCGTACATCTTCTATATGGACATCCGGGCAGCCGGAAAAGGCTATGAGGAATTCATCAAGAGAGTGATGGAAGAGGAAAGGATTCTCTACATCCGCGGGGCAGTGGCTCGGGTCTACAGTCTTGACGGAAAGTTACTGGTTGAGGGTGTTGATACCTTAAGCGGGAGAAAGGTAGAAGTTCTTGCGGACTTAGTCGTTCTGGCAACGGCCGTTGTCGGAGCCAACAATAAAGACCTGGTTCAGAAACTCCGCCTCGCCGTCGACGAGTACGGGTTCGCACAGGAAGCCCACCCCAAATTGAGACCGGTGGAGACCCTGAATGCCGGTGTCTTCCTTGCGGGCGCTGCTCAAGGTCCCAAAGACATCCCAGACACCGTAGCCCAAGCGAGTGCCGCAGCCAGCAAAGCCCTTTCTCTGATCGGTCAGAAGGTCCTGGAGAGGGAGCCGACGATCGCGTCGGTCAACGAGGTGACCTGCGCCGGCTGCTTCGAATGCGAAAGGGTCTGTCCTTACGGAGCCATAGAGAGAAAGGAGATCCGAGACCGATCGGGCAACCTGGTCAAAGTTGTCTCTCGGGTCAATTCCGGTATCTGCAATGGCTGTGGCGCCTGCGTCGTCGCTTGCCGGAACAAGTCAATGGATCTGGCGGGCTTTTCCGAAGAACAAATCTTCGCTTCCCTCTCGGCGGTCGCTTAACGGAGGGTTGGAATGCCTGTGGCTCCTGTAGCCAGTAAGGAAACGGAAAAGAGGGCAGAATGGGAGCCCAAGCTGATCGCTTTTGTGTGCAACTGGTGCACATACGCCGGCGCCGACGCCGCCGGAACCCGACGGCTGATTTACTCCCCATCCGTTCGCATCCTTCGGCTTCCCTGCACCGGGCGCATTGATCCTCTCTTCATCCTTCGTGCTTTTGAGCAGGGAGCCGACGGCGTGTTGGTATCGGGCTGTCATCCCGGCGACTGTCATTATGTGACCGGAAACATGATCGCCCGTAGGAGGTTCGCCGTCTTTCGCGCCCTGATGAACTTCTTCGGTCTGGATCCCGAGCGCCTTTCTTTCTCCTGGATCAGCGCCACGGAAGCAACCAAATGGGTCCAAGTGGTTAACAGCCGGGTGGAGGCTCTCCGCAAATTAGGTCCTGCCCGCCGTCCCTGGGCTGAACTTTCGGGAGCACCCCCTCATCTCAACCGATCCGGCGACTACCGATCGGTGGAAACGGTCCCGACGGAACCGTCTGTCCCATTCTCTTCCATCCAGTCCCAACTCAGGGAGAAAGCCAGACACCTTCTGGAATCAGGTGTCGTTTCCGCCATTATCGGCTATGGGGAAGGTTCCCTTCAGAAAGTCACACCGATCCTCATCACACAAGCCGACCAGGCGAACCGGTTGATTTTCAACGAAAACTGTCTCCACAACTTGACCGTTTATCTCACCCACCCGTCCTTCCGGTCTTTCCGACCGATAGGGGTTGTCGTTAAAGCCTGCGACTCGCGGAGTCTGGTGGGTTTAATCCAGGAGAACCAAGTTCAAAGGGAGGAAGTGCGGGCGATTGCCGTTTCCTGCTCGGGCGTTAGGGTCAATGGGAAGTGGGCGACCAAATGCCTCTCGTGCCCTGACCGAATTGGACCGATCGCGGACGATGTCATCGGACCGTCGGAGCCCAAGACAGCCCTCTCGTCCGACCCGAGAGACCGGGAGATCGCCCTGATAGAGTCGTGGTCCCCTTCCGACAGATGGAATTACTGGATCAGCCAGTTCCGCCGATGCATCCGATGCTATGCCTGCCGAGCCGTTTGTCCCTTGTGTTACTGTCAGCCCTGTATCTCAGACAGGAGCCGACCCCAATGGATTCCGACAAGCCCCCATCCTGTTGGCAACCTGTCCTGGAACATCGTCCGAGCCCTCCACTTAGCAGGGCGGTGCATCGGATGTGACGAATGCGCTCGCGTCTGCCCAGCCCACATCCGCCTGGACCTGATCAACCGAAGATTGGCAAAGGAGGTCAGCGACCGATTCCACTACACGCCCGGAAAGGATCCGCACATCAGACCGCCGCTCTCAACTTTTAAGCCCGACGACCCAGGGGAGTTCATTCTATGAAATGGCTGACCCTGAAAAAAGAGTTACTGAAGGATTGGCTTCAAGGGATCATCGCCTCCGGAAGGGAAGTGATCGCTCCGACCGAGCGGGACGGTATTTACAAATTTTTCCCGATAAGCGATCCAGAAGAAATTCAATTGCGACCGGGTCCGTGCTCCTTCCCCTTCAAGGAATGGCTCTTTCCATCCCACGAGACCCTCTTCGCCTATCGGTTTGACAGCCATCAGGTGCGACTGATGGAGACCCAGCCGCCGCTGAAGGAGAGGGTCGGTCTGTTCCTTCGCCCCTGCGACGCGATCGCTGTCACCATTCTGGACCGAGTCTTCTTGACCGACCTGCCCGATCCCCTTTATCAGCAGCGGCGATCGCACACCACCCTCGTCAGCCTCGCCTGCGACCAAAAGGCTGACGGCTGCTTTTGTGATGCAGTCGGATACAGCCCCTCATCTCAAGAGGGAGCCGACCTCTTCGCTGTAGAGGAAGTTGATCGGTATCTGATCGGTGTGATCACTGAAAAAGGCGAGGAACTGACAGCGGTTGACAAATCTCTCTTTGAAGTTGTGCCTTCCGGGCGGTTACCCGATCGTACCAGTCTTAAACAGTTCGGGCGACCGTCCCCCGTCCGACCCCTGACCGACGGCTTACTGAAACTGTTTGATAACCCGATTTGGCAGGAAGTGGCGCGGACCTGTCTCGGTTGTGGTATCTGTGCGTATCTCTGCCCAACTTGCCATTGTTTTGACATCGCTGACGAAGGGGACGCTTACGGAGGGGTGCGCTGTCGCAATTGGGACTCCTGTGCCTTTGCCCTCTTCACACTCCATGCGTCGGGTCACAATCCCCGACCCGATCAACCGTCCCGCTATCGGCAAAGGGTTCTCCATAAGTTCGCCTATTTTGTCCAGACCTTTGAGAGGAATATGTGCGTCGGCTGCGGGCGGTGTCGCATCTTCTGCCCCGCTGGGCTGGACATCTTAAAGATCGTCCATCAGTTAGCGGAACGGTGGTCCCAATGATGACCAATCCTTACCTACCCCGTCTGGTTCGGGTCCTTTCCCTGAAAGATGAGACCCCTGATCTGAGGACGCTCCGATTGGCTTTTGAAGACCCGGTCCTGAGGGACCGATTCTCCTTCGTACCCGGTCAGTTTGGGCAGTACTCGGTTTTTGGCGCAGGGGAAGCGGTCTTTACCATCGCCAGTTCGCCGACACGGAGAGGCTACTTTGAGTGCAGTTTCAAGTTGATGGGGAAGGTGACGACCGCTCTGAGGGATGTGGAAGTCGGTCAGACGATCGGGTTTCGGGGACCTTACGGAAACGGCTTTCCGATGGAACAGATGAAAGGGCGGGACCTTCTGATCATCGGCGGTGGGGTCGGTATGGCGCCTCTGAAAGGTCTGATTGAGTTCTGCCTGGATAACAGAGGCGACTTCGGTCACGTGACGATCCTCAACGGAGCCCGCACCGTCGCCGACTTGGTTTACAAAGAGGAGATGGTAAACTGGTCCCGTCAGGAAGGTGTCACCCTCATCCAGACCGTCGATCCGGGCGGCGAGACGCCTGAATGGACCGGGAAAGTCGGTCTCATCCCGACGGTTCTTGAACAGCTGGCGCCGGCGCCCGATGGAAAAATCGCCGTCGTCTGCGGTCCGCCGATCATGATTAAGTTCACCCTTCAAGTCCTGGACCGGCTCGGCTTTCCGCCAGGGCGGATCGTCACGACGATGGAAAATAAGATGAAATGCGGCATCGGCAAATGTGGGCGGTGTAATATCGGTCCTCTCTATATCTGTCGGGACGGTCCGGTCTTTACAGCAGAGCAACTTTCCCGGCTTCCCAAGGACTATTAGGGGGAAAGTCTTATGGCACGTATCCGTTTAGAAGAGCCGATTGATGTGGAGATCGTTGAGGAACTGCCAAAAGAACTGGACTTAGAGCACCCGACCGAGTGGGCGTTGAGACGCGATCGTCTCCCTCATATCTGGTGTTCGGGTTGTGGTATCGGAACGGCCGTCAACGCCTTTGTTGCAGCCCTAAAGCAGGCGGAAATAGATATTAAAAAGTTGTGCGTCGTCTCCGGGATCGGGTGTACCGGAAGGGTAGCAGGTTATATGAACTGCGACGCCTTTCACACGACTCACGGCCGCGCCCTTCCCTTCGCCATCGGTCTCCACTTGGCTAACCCGGAACTGAAGGTCGTCGTTTTCAGCGGTGACGGTGACATCGTTGCCATCGGTGGCAACCACTTCCTCCACGCAGCGAGAAGGAATGTGGACCTGACCGTAATCTGCGTCAACAACTTCAATTACGGAATGACCGGAGGTCAGAGCGGACCGACCACCCATGTGGGGGGGCGGACGACGACGACTCCCTACGGCAACCCTGAGTACGCTTTCAACCTGCCTCTCCTCGCTGCTGCCTGCGGTGCCGTCTATGTCGCCCGGTGGACTGTTTTGGACCTGGGGAGGTTGCGCAATTCCATTGCTCGGGCGTTGCAGAAGAAGGGCTTCTGTTTCGTGGAAGTCCTTTCCCCCTGCCCCGTCAACTACGGTCGCCGCAACCGGCTCGGCGACGCTTTGGACGAACTGCGGTATTACAAAGAAAACACCATTCACAATCCGGAAGCGCCCTTAGAGGAGTGTGATTTGAGTCTCCGGGGGAAAATCGTTGTCGGTGCTTTTGTGGACAGGGAGAAACCGACATTTTACGACCTGTATCGTCAGGTCGTGCTGAGCCGTTGGGAGGGCTTGCAGCAATGAGTGACAGAAAGGAGATCAAACTATCCGGGTTTGGAGGTCAAGGGATCGTCCTTGCCGGATACATCCTAGGCAAAGCCGCTGCCCTGTATGACGGCAAAGAAGCTGTCCTTCTTCAGTCCTACGGTCCCGAATCCCGTGGCGGCGCCTGCTCTGCCGACGTCGTTCTGGACACCAAACCTATCGACTTTCCCAAAGCCGTCTCTCCCGACATTTTGGTCACCATGTCTCAGGAAGCCTATCAGACCTACGGGCTTGAGAGACCGGAGAAATGTCTTTTGATCATTGACGAAGACCTTGTAGAGACCGTTCCCGAGGACCGAAACAAGGTTCTCCGTGTTCCCGCCACCCGTCTCGCTGAAACGTTGGGTCGCAAGATCGTCGCCAATATGGTTATGCTCGGTTACTTGACAAGAGTGACAGGGCTGATCCGCCCGGAAGCGGTCCGGCAGGCAATTGAGGGAAGCGTCCCGGCTGGGACGGAATCGTTGAACCTGAGGGCTTTTGATGAGGGTTATCACTACCCCGATTCGGGGAGGGAAGAAAGTGCCTCTGAGACTCCCTGAGAGCCGTCCCGACCGCAACGGGATTCAGGAAATTGAGGAATTGAGTGGTCAAAACCTCTTCTCATGCTATCAATGTGGCAAATGTAGTGCCGGATGTCCGATCGCTTTCGCAATGGATCTCCTGCCTCACCAAGTCATAAGGTTGCTCCAATTGGGACTGGTTTCGGAAGTAGAGAACAGTTCTGCACCGTGGTATTGTGTCGGGTGCCTGACCTGTATGACCCGTTGTCCCAGGGGTGTGGATGTATCGCGGGTGATGGAGGCGATCCGTAGCCTTTTGCTGAGGGAAGGGAAAGAGGACCGCAGACCGTTTTTGCTTCCAAATGAAATCGTTGCAGAAATGCCCCAACAGGCGAGCGTCAGTGCCTTTCGCAAGTTGAGTCTGTGAAGGTGACCGATATGGAACTGGTCTACTATCCCGGTTGCACCCTTTACCAGAAAGCCAAGGGACTGGACCGGTCGGCGCGCGCTTGCGCCGCTGCCCTCGGCGTTCGTCTGGTGGAACTTCCCGAATGGCAATGCTGTGGCGGTCTGATCCCTCAGGTCAAGGACGCTGCTATGGCTCTCCTCGGTCCGTCGCGAATATTGATGGATGCTCAAAAGATAGGTCAGCCTCTGGTCACTCTCTGCACCTTCTGCTACAACACCTTAAAGCGGGCGGACCGGATTCTAAGAGAAGACGACCAACTGAGACGGAAGATAGAAGATTTTCTGGACGAGCCTTACCGGGGGGTCGGCGTCCTGCATTTCCTGGAGGTGTTGAGAGACGGGATCGGTTGGGAAAAAATCCGCCAGAGAGTGACGAGCCCCCTTGACATCCGTGTTGCCCCTTACTACGGCTGCTTGCTCTTGAGACCCTATCGAGAGATCGGTATGGACGATCCTGAAGATCCGACCATAATGGAGGATCTGTTGTCCGCTCTCGGATGCCCTGTCGTTGACTTCCCAGCACGGACCGATTGCTGTGGGTCGTTCCTATCCCTCTGGCGACCCGAAGTGACACGGGAGTGTGTCCGGCAGATTGTAGAGAAGGCGGTGCGACTGGGGGCGCAGGTCCTCGTCACAACGTGTCCGCTTTGTCAGTTTAATTTGGACCGATACCAGCAAGCGGGACCGTCATCGGACGGTAGGACCGGACGTCTTCCGGTCATTTACTTCACCCAGGTCCTAGCCTTAGCCCTCGGATTGGAGGAGGGGCTTCCGATCCAAAGAGAGCATCAGGTCAGTCCTCTCGGGCTTCTGACAGCCGCTGCAAAGGAAAGGGGGAGCGGTGATGACCAACGAGAAAAAAGTTGAAAGGATTCCGCCGCGAATGCAAATTCATCTGATGGTGGAGGCGCGACGGCTGCCTGTGGTCGTCGAAGAGTTAAGCCGCACTGCCCTGAAGGCCGTCGGCCTACCGACGGACGACCCAGAAGTCTTTGAGAAGGTCTCCCAGGCGATGGAAGAGACCCTCCGAAAGTATGTAGCCGCTTTCAATTGGTGTGGTTTCACTGTCTTCTGCCAGGAAAGTACGCCATACGATCCGTGGGCGGTTCAGTCTCAGGTGGTGGAATGGGCAGGCGATTAAGACAGTCGTGAAGGGTGATCTCTATGGCTGTGGAAACCGAACAGAAGGTGGAATCGTTGGACGTGTTCATTATGGGAAAGAAGTATCAGATCCCTAAGGGTCTGACGATCCTGAAGGCTCTGGAGTACGCCGGATACCGTCTCGTCCGGGGTGTGGGATGCCGGGCGGGATTTTGCGGTGCCTGCGCGACCGTTTACAGGAAGGAAGGGGACTTTCGCCTTCGCGTCGGACTCGCCTGCCAAACCGTTGTGGAAGATAAAATGTATCTTACCCAGATTCCCTTTTACCCGGCTGTAAAAAAGACCTACGACGTTAACCAATTGAGACCTGATGCAGAAACAATTTTGCGGTTCTATCCGGAGGTGACCCGGTGTCTCCAGTGCAACACCTGCCGGAAGGTGTGCCCCCAGGACCTGGATGTGATGCGGATTGTCGCTTCCGCGACAAGGGGCGATATAGCCAAAGCCGCCGACCTGTCTTTTGACTGTCTCCAGTGCGGTCTGTGCACATCCCGATGTCCCGCAGAAATCAGCCAATACAATGTGGCGATGCTGGCACGGCGGCTCTACGGTCGCCACATCGCACCGCCGGCACCACACCTCCTTCAGAGAATTAAGGAAGTGGCATCGCGGCAATTTGACGACAACATTGTGCGACTGATGTCCCTTTCAACGGAAGATCTTAAGAAACTCTACTCAGAAAGAGAAATAGAACCAGAGGAACTGGTCCCGTCGGCAAAGAAGGACGAAGATTGACCGCAAAGGGAGATGAGGGAAGCGATGTCCTATCCCGAAATGATGCGCGAGAGCATCGGAAAGTTAGAGGAGACGAGAAACAGACGGCGAATGCAATCTTTTCCCCGGCTGGGGCTAAAGGAAAAGCAGGAATTGTTGGAAGCCTTCCATCCCGACTTCAAACCGGACGCCTTCCGTCCGTTAGCCGTCGGTCCCAACGCCGGTGATCGGGTGCCCAACGAACTGGCGGATTTGTTGGAAGGGAGGAGTCGGATCAACCCGGAAACTTTCGACCTGTCCCGTGTGGATTATGACACCGACGTATTAGTGATAGGCGGGGGCGGAGCCGGCACCGCCTCTGCTCTTTTGGCTTGTGAGAAGGGAGTGCGGGTCCTGGTTGCCACCAAACTTCGCTGGGGCGACGCCAATACGATGATGGCACAGGGCGGCATCCAGGCAGCGGACAAGCCCGGTGATTCACCGGCGCTCCACTATCTTGATGTGATGGGAGGCGGGGGGTTTGTCAACATACCCGAACTGGTCCGTGCTCTCGTCACCGATGCCCCCCTTGTCATTAAATGGCTGGAAGAGTTGGGGGTTATGTTTGACAAGGAACCGGACGGAACGATGATCACAGTCCACGGAGGGGGTACCTGCCGAAGGCGGATGCATTCCTGTCGCGATTACACGGGAATGGAGATAATGAGGGTCCTCAGGGACGAAGCCCGCAACAGGGGCATACAAGCCCTTGAGTTCCGACCGGCCGTGGAATTGCTGCTGGACGAAAGAGGGTATTGCTGCGGGGCGATTCTTTACGATCTGGAGACAGAGGAGTATCTGATCGTCAGGGCGAAAAGCGTAGTGTTAGCGACCGGAGGAATGGGGCGCCTCCACATTCAGGGTTTTCCGACTACCAACCATTACGGTGCCACCGCTGACGGTCTGGTAATGGCGTATCGGGCAGGTGCAAAGATGATCTTTATGGATACGGTTCAGTACCATCCGACCGGTGCCGCTTATCCTGAACAGATCATCGGTCAACTGGTTACCGAAAAAGTTCGTGGTCTGGGAGCCCACTTAGTGAATGCGGAAGGAGAGCGGTTCATATACGAACTGGAGACAAGAGATGTCGTATCAGCAGCGATCATCCGAGAGTGCACCGAGAGAGGGAAGGGTGTTGTAACGCCTACCGGGATGGTCGGTGTCTGGTTGGACTCCCCTCTGATTGACATCGTAAGAGGAGAGGGGACGATTCGAAGAGCCCTTCCGGCGATGGTGCGGCAGTACGCTCGGTTTGGAATCGACATCACCCAAGAACCGATCCTGGTCTATCCGACCCAGCACTATCAAAACGGGGGGATTGTTATTAAGGACGATGGGGCAACGAGCGTCCCCGGTCTGTTTGTTGCCGGGGAAGCCAGCGGAGGCGTTCACGGTCGCAACCGGCTGATGGGGAACTCCCTTCTGGACATCCTCGTCTTCGGCCGGCGGGCGGGCACCAGTGCCGCAGAGTGGGCAAAAACCGCTGTCATAGGATCACCGACGCTCAAGCATGTCCAAGACTACCACGACCAATTGATCCGTTCAGGGATCAATACCGACAGGGTCTCGCCCATGATCCTTCCCGACTATACTCCCCCGCACACGAGAATCCGACGTCTCGGTGGTGTGCCCGTCGGCTGAGGACGGGATTTTCCCATACTGATCTGGCTGATTATTTTCCTTTACATAGTATTTTGACCGCGATATAATGAACGTGTATTAATGCCTTCGTGCCCGAAAGGGGGAGGAGATATTATGTCGGGCAGGCGTTCCACCTCAAGACGTGCTCTCTGCTTCCCTTTCTGGTTCGCATCATCTGTCATTCTGATTGTCAGTGCTCTGACGTTCTCAGGGTGCGGGGGCGGTCGCAAGAAACTCGCTCCGGGGGGTGGACCCACCGGGCAGATCAGCGTGGCGCTGACGGATTCTCAAGGCCAGTCTCTGTCCGATGGGTCGGTCCAGGCAGGGCGATCAGTTGTCACCGCTCTCTCATCGCTGCGGGCGATTACCCAGTATCACCTATTCCTGTTCGGACCGCCGGACACACGGACATCAACGGCTCCTGACGGGAGGGCAGTCACTGCCTTCCTCCGTCTCACTGCCAACGCCCTTGGGCAGATACCGGCAACCATTCTTGATTATGACCTCAAGGAGGGAGATTACACGCTTGAGGTTCAAGAGGTATCGGGTAGAGGTGGCTTTGGTCGTCAAGTTCTCAGAGCGAGTTTTCGTGCTGTGGGCTTACGACCGACCGATCCGTTCATCTTCATAGAGAACGATCAGGGCAACGCGGTACGGTCCTTTGAGCCCGGTCAGAACATCCGGCTGCGGGGGCAGGGTCTTCCGCTCAATTCCGAGGTCGACCTTTATATCGTTCAGGACAAGGCTTCTTGGCAGACAGGTGATCCTTTGGTGGACTTATCGGGGACCAGTGCAAACGCCCCGCCGCCAGATCTGCCTCGTGGGAGGACCCGTCAGCTCTCCTTATCAGGAACGGCTGAAAGGGTGACTACGGATGCAAATGGTGCTTTTCCTGCCACGGTAGTCTGGACCTCCATACCGGCAGATGCAGTCGGAGTATCCCTGGATGCCATCGCGGATGTCAATAAAAACGGTGTCTTTGACAGGGGCGTAGATGTGGTGAACGATGAAATGACAACGGGTATTGTCATTCAGTCGCCCACAGTGCGCCGCCAGCAGGGGCACTTTATCGCCAACATCTCGGTCGCTGAAGGGACATGCGCTCGCAAGGACACCTACTACACGACTGACAATGTCTTTGGACTGATCAACCCAAGCACCCGCATGCAACTGGGCAGGGATCGTTGGGTCAAGAAATATGTCGTAGCCCATCGGGAACTAAGCCAGTGGACAGCCGGAACCCCTCTCGTGGATGTTTCTGGACCGGCTGGCGCCAATTTCTGGGAAGCCGATACGGTAGAGAGCGGTTGCACCAACGAAGGATGCGTCCTTCTCTGGCCTGCGCAGACGAGACCGGGAGAATACGACATCGTCATAGATGTCAACAGAAACGATGTCTATGACCCCGGCGTGGACATCCTGGACGGAACAGACGATTGCGGTGGCACCGTAGGCTTCCGCGTTATCGGACAGCAAACTCGCAAGAAATGGACGATATTGGTCTACATTGGTGGAGACACCGACCTGGAAGGGGCGGCGATTGAAGACATCAACGAGATGGAACAGATTGGTTCAACGAACGATGTCAACATCGTCGTTCAGATAGATCGTCACTCTGGTCACGATACCAGCAATGGCAATTGGACAACAGCCCGGCGCTACTACATTACCCGCGACACAGATACCAACACTATCAACTCAACAATGATTTGCGACCTGGGCGAAGTCAACATGGGCGACCCTGCAACCCTCCAGGACTTCATCGTCTGGACAAAAACACAGTATCCCGCTGATCGTTACTTCCTCATCCTCTGGGATCATGGGCTGGGCTTCCGGGACCGCTCGGCACTCAAAGCGGTGTCGCGCAATGTCGTCTGGGATGAAGCCAACGGCAACGATTCCCTCTCTCTGCCTGAAATCGCAACGGCGGTCCGAAACGCGCGCGGTGTGGACATCATCGGCTTTGACGCCTGCCTCATGGCGGAAGTGGAAACCGCTGTTCAGATGCAAGGTGCCGCTTCCTTCCTGGTCGCATCGGAAGATCTGGAGCCTGGGGACGGATGGGAGTATCACCGTTTCCTGGATGATGTCGCGAGCAATCCGAACATAACCCCTCGTGCCTTGGCTGTCGCTGTCGTCGCGGCATACCGGGAAGCCTATAGCAGCCAAGCAGGATCCACGCTATCCGCAACAGACCTGTCGCGGGTAGATGCGGTGCAGAGCGGACTGGACTCCCTGGCGCGAGCGATTATGGAGGATCCTGATGGATCGGGACCACAACAGTCGGTCCTGAACTCTGCCAGAGCTGACATAATTTCCGCCCGTAATGCGAGCCAGAGATTTGCCGGCACTCGTGCAAATTTGGATGACTACCGGGATGCGTTCCACTTTGCTCAGTTGCTGAAAGACGCCATTAATGACCCAGAAGTGGACAGCGCCTGCGATTCTGTTATGGCGGCGATCTCCAACGCTGTCGTCCAAGAGTTTCACTCTTCAGATCTTCCGAATGCTCACGGATTGACGATCTGGCTCCCCGACCGGTCCCGTTTCAACAATAGCATCCGGCACTATGCAGACCACAGTTTTCCCCGTCAGACCCAGTGGGACGAGTTCCTTGGTGCCTTGTGGGGCTTGAGCCTCCGGATTGAGTTGACCTGGGGCGCCGAGCCGCGGGACCTGGATAGCCACCTGTGGGATGCAGCAGGCAATCACCTTTACTTTCTCTACGCGGGTCCGGAAAATAGCCCCATCCCTGGTGCATGGCTGGACCTGGACGACACGACCGGTTTTGGTCCTGAAAACATATCCATTGAATACCTAGTGCCCCAAGGGAGCGCTCGCTATACCTACGCCGTCCACCTTTATGCTGGCTCTGCCTCCACAGAGACCAGCACGGTCCGGGTCTTCAGGGGAGGCTCCACGGTCCCAGAGAGAACCTTTACCTTCTCAGGATGGGATCCTAATAGAGTCCGTTGGTGGCATGTCTTTGACATTAATCCCGAGAACGGTCAGATCATTCCGGTCAACTCCACGACTTTGACCCCGCCAAGAGGCATCACTCGGGCTCTCCCGCCCAAGACCGGTTTGGCGGCAAGGGTCAGGAAAGGGAAGCGAACGACAACGGAACATCAAGACGGTCTTGCGGTGCCTCCCTTTCTTCCCAACTATCTGATCCCGCGTCCCATTTGGTTCACAAGCAGAACGTAAGGCTATCTGCCAACGAGGAGGGGGCGGCTTCCGCCCCCTCCCCAACGCAACGGGGTCAGGATCGGGAAATATCAACGAAAATGAAGAGAATCAAGTGGGAGTGGCTGACCTCAATTGTGCTTTTCCTGTGTCCGCTGTCCGGTAGTCAAGAAACTGGACTCGGTAGACGACTGCCGAAGACGATCAGCAGAGTTAACCTTGTCGTTGACGGTTTTCA
This sequence comes from Candidatus Caldisaccharidevorator sinensis, assembly GCA_032161505.2. GTDB lineage: Bacteria > Armatimonadota > Fervidibacteria > Fervidibacterales > Fervidibacteraceae > Caldisaccharidevorator > Caldisaccharidevorator sinensis. Next base: position 1,238,792 of record JAVKTG010000002.1, on the reverse strand, counting down.
AAAATCGTCTGCCCCATCCCTTTTCCGAGAGGGTGGCACGCTTCTTCTCCCGATAGCAGATTGGGCTCCCCTTCTAAAACTGCGAGTTGGCGTTAGCGAGCGGGGTCGACTCTTTACCATCCAAGCCCAGGAAAAAAATATTCGATGGCGCAAGGGTTCTCACGCGATTGCAGTTAACGGAAGGCTGGCGTCGCTGGACTCAAAGACACTTCCCCGCATCGTTGAAGATCGTCTGGCGATTCCCCTTTCCTTTCTTGAAAAGGTCTTAGACTGGAAAGTTGAATGGAGAGAAAAGGAAAAGACTTTGATCGTTTCGCGCCCAGCCGCCAACGCCGAGCAGGTCACTATTGCAATGATAATTGCAGAGCCGAAACGGTATGAAGGAAAAACCGTCACCTTAGACGGAAAATACCTCGGATGGAAACCAGAGGACGGTCCTGCAACACGGTATGGTCCTCCCGTCACCCGCAGTGATTGGGCTTTATCTGATGGAACGGGTTGCCTATATGTCGCCGGTGCGGCACCCAACCTCTCGCCGTATGAGGACTGGGGTGCTCCCGTTCGGGTCAGGGGCACTATTCGCTTATCCCGAAGAGGGTTCCCATACATAGAAGCGACAGCAGCCGAATAACAGGCCAATTTGGCGAAAAATGAACAGGGGTAAGATGCTCTGTTAGGAAATCGCCAACAGTTCCGACCCGCCTTCGACCGCTTCGACTTTGCGGCGCAGACCGGCGTGGGCGGGGTCTTGTAGATGCGGGTCCCTTTCTACCAGTTTCCAAGCGCACTCTCGGGCTTTCAAAAGGATGTCCGTGTCCCGGAGGATGTGCGCCAGTTTTAGGTCGGGAAGACCGTGCTGGCGGGTTCCTAAAAACTCACCGGGACCCCGAAGCCTCAGGTCCTGGTCGGCGATGAGAAAGCCGTCGTTGGTCTGGGTCAAAACCCGAAGCCGCTCCTTCGCTTCCTCGCTGCCCGCCTGAGCGATCAAAAGGCAGAAACAAGGATGGTCGCTCCTCTCCACCCTCCCCCTCAACTGATGTAATTGGGAAAGGCCGAAACGGTCAGCATCCTCTATGACCATTACCGATGCATTGGGCACATCCACGCCCACTTCTATCACAGTCGTCGTCACCAGAACTTGGATCTGTCCCTTCCTGAATGCGTCCATGACGGCGTCTTTCTCCGCCGTCGGAAGCCGCCCGTGGAGAATTCCGACTGTCTCATCAGTCAAAACTTCCTTCTGCATCCATTCTGCGAGGCGGAGGACCGATTGAACGTCGTCCAACTTCTCGGACTCTTCAATCAAAGGGCAAACCACATACGCCTGCCGACCTTTCGCTAACTCCCTTCTCACAAATTCGTAAGCCTGTCTTTTCTTCCCAAGGGGAACCCAGACGGTTTTCGCCCGTTGCCTTCCCTGCGGAAGTTCTCTAATGACGGAGACCTCCAGATCGCCGTAAACGGTCAATGCCAGAGTCCTGGGGATGGGTGTTGCCGTCATTATCAGAACGTCCGGCGAAATTCCCTTCCAGATCAGCTGGGCTCGCTGCATCACCCCAAACCTATGCTGCTCGTCGACGACCGCCAGACCGAGGCGATAAAAGAGGGTGCTCTCCTCAATGAGAGCGTGGGTTCCGACGATGACCTGTGCCCGACCGGAAACGATGTCGTTGCGGATGGCGCTTTTGAGTTGGGGGGAGAGGCTTCCGATGAGGAGAGCCAACCTGATCTTCTGGTCCTGAAACAGGTCCTTCAGGACCCGATAGTGCTGTTCAGCGAGAATCTCCGTCGGTGCCATGAAAGCCGCCTGGTAGCCGTTCGCTACCGCGACGAAGAGAGCGACGGCGGCTGCTACCGTTTTCCCCGAACCGACTTCCCCGTGAAGCAGCCGGTTCATCGGCTCTGGCTTTTCCATATCCGACAGAATCTCTCGGATCACCTTCCATTGATCGGAAGTAAGGGCGAAAGGCAGCCGGGCGACAAACTGATGGACCCGCTCCCAGTCGACTTGAAAAGGGATCCCTTCCCTCCTGCGGGCACCCTGTTTCTTCAACGCAAGGATTAACTGGAGAGTCAGAAACTCCTCAAAAACCAGTCGGTAGCGCGCTCCTTCCAGTTCCCGGAAAGAGGATGGAAAATGGATCTGGGCTAACGCCTCCCGTGCTGGCATCAATTGATACTGTTTGAGGACCTCGTTGGGCAAGCTCTCTTCCACCTGGTCCAGCGATCGGTCAAGAACCTCTTTGATCAGGGTCCGAACGAAGTTTTGAGACAGCCCCTCCGTCAAAGGGTAGAAGGGTACTAATCGCCCAACTTGAAGGCTCTCGTCGCCCGTTACCTCCTCCACCTCAGGGCTGGAAAAAACTTTCTGACCGAATGAGAACTGGACTTTTCCGAAGACATACAGCCGTTGGCCGGGGAAAAACCGTCTCTCCAAATAAGGCTGATTAAACCAGACGAGAACAGCGCGCGACGACTCGTCGCCAACGGGGACTTTAGTGATCAAAAGGTGCCTCCTCTCAACAGTCACGGGTCTGCCCAAGACGGTGACTTGGGCGCTGGCTTTCTCCCCCGGTTCCAGTTCCGACAGATGGCGGATACGGGTTCGGTCCTCGTGCCGGCGGGGATACAGGCGGATCAGGTCGCTTACGGTCTCTACCCCGATTTTTTTCAAAAGCCGTGCCCTGTGGGGTCCGACACCCTTCAGAAATCGCACCGGGTCGGTCAGACCGAGCGGTGCAAGAGCCTCCCCCACCAAGGCTATTTTACTCTTAGTAGAAGGTGAGGGCGCTTTCCTTCTCTGTTTCGCAGCGGCTGCACCTGTCGCCGTCTCTGAGGGGCTTTCTGCCAGCTGAGAACGAATCAAGGAGAGAACTTGTCGGGCTTGAAAGAGGATCCGTCGGCGGTCTAAAACAGTAGCATCGGTATACGACTGGAACATTTCAGTCAGTTGGTTAAACAGTTCCTTCACCGAATCGGTGGCGATGGCGGTCCCCTTCTCCGCCCACGCCACCATGTATCGGTCAAAACCGCCGACGACGGCGAAGTTCTGGCAGCCTGTCTTTTCCTCTACGGTGAGAGGCTTTTCCAATCTGAGGACGATTTCGCTCAGCGTGTCCCCCATTTCCAGCCTTTTCACCGGTAACCCCCTTTTGATGTTAGCGTGCGTCTAAAAGGTCCGGAGAAGGTTGGATCGCGGGTTTGTGACTGGGGCAGGATTCCGCATGGTGATACATAATAAAGGGGTATAAAGAGGACGGTTGTATGAGTTACGTAGAGGATATCCCGCCAGGTCTGGGTCGTCATCTGTCTGGCGATGGCGTCCAGGTGGCTCTGGAAACCGATGTCACCCCGGAAGGCTCCTTCGGCACCTGGTGGCTGATTGCTCAGAACGGTTCCGTCGCCGTTTACTCCGTTGAAGGCGAGGGGGTGTCGCTGGAGAAGTCGGTCCCCTTTTCGGAAATCAAAGAGTTTGTTGCAGAACCTCTGATCGGAGGTGGCGCCCTTCTCGCTCGCAAAAAGGACGGCAGCCGGGACGAACTGGTGCGCTACAGCAATGCCCATGCGAAGAAATTTGCACAAGCGGCAAAAGGTCTCAATCACCTCCTCAAAGGCGATTCCCTTCCCCCTTGGACTGAGGAGGTGGAAAAGTGTAAAAAGTGCGGATTCCCTCTGCCTTTCGGATCCCGGGTCTGCCCCGTTTGCACCCCGAGAGGGAAAACGATTCTGCGTCTTCTTCGCTACCTGAGACCTTACTGGTGGCAGGCGATCGCTCTCAGCCTTTTGTCGATCCTTTCAACGGCTCTCGGTCTCTTGCCTCCGACTCTCAATAAGCCCCTGATGGACATCGTCCTGGCTCCCAAAGACCCCCTCCCGATGGACATCCGTTTGAAATGGCTGGCTCTTCTGGTGATCGCGCTCGGACTGTCCCGGCTCCTGATTTCTGCTATCAGCGTTTTTCAAGGTTGGCTTTCCGTCTGGGTCGGGTTGCGGATCAGCCACGACATTCGCACCCAACTCTTTCAGCACCTTCATCTCCTCAGTTTCCGTTTCTTTGACAAGCAGCAGATGGGCAACGTCATTTCCCGGGTCAACCAGGACTCGGGGCAGGTTCAAGGCTTTCTGATTTGGGGCGTTCAGGACCTGGCCCAAAACACCCTGATGGTGATCGGAATCGGGATCCTTCTGTTCGTCTTGAACTGGAAACTGGCTCTGATCGTGATCGTTCCCGGTCCTTTGATCGCTGGTCTCTCTATGATCTTCTGGCCCTATATCCGCAGTCTGATGCGGCGGATCTGGCACCGATGGGGTCTTTTGAACACAATCCTGAGCGAAAGTCTGTCTGGTCTCCGGGTCGTCCGCGCCTTCGCACAGGAACCGAGGGAAATCAAACGGTTCGTCCGAGAGAGCCTGGAACTGACCCGTTCGGCAGTGGCTGCCGAAAGAACCTGGTCTCTCTTTTTCGGATCTGTCTCCCTGATGACCAGTTTTGGGGTCCTGTTGGTATGGTATATCGGAGGTCGCCAGGTCCTTGGAGAGACCCTCAGCTTGGGGACCTTGATGACCTTCCTGTCGCTGCTGATGATGTTTTACGGTCCGCTCCAGTTCATTTCTTGGCTTCTGAACTTTTCGTCCCGGTCGCTGACTGCCGCTGAGCGCCTCTTTGAAATTCTGGACACACCCGCCGAGATCAGGGACAGTGACCAAGCGATCCCCCTTCCGAGAATTGAAGGTCGGGTTGAGTATGAAAATGTGACGTTCGGCTACGAGAGTCACCGCCCGGTTTTGAAAAGGATCTCCTTCACTGTTGAGCCAGGAGAAATGATCGGTCTGGTCGGGCACAGTGGAGCGGGAAAGACAACGACCATCAATCTCCTCTGCCGGTTCTACGATGCCGATGAAGGTGAGGTCCGGATCGATGGCGTCCCTTTGAAACAGATTCGCCTTTCAGACCTGCGACGGCAGATCGGTCTCGTTCCCCAGGACACTTTCCTTTTCTCAGGAACGATTGCGGAAAACATCGCCTTCGCCAAGGCTCAGGCGAGTCCCGAAGAAATCATCGCCGCAGCAAAAGTTGCCAATGCCCACGACTTCGTCGTCACTCAGAAGGCAGAAGGATACGACACTCAGGTCGGGGAGAGGGGGCAGGGATTGTCGACAGGGGAGAGGCAACGTATCGCCATCGCTCGGGCTGTTCTCCCTGATCCCCGAATCGTTATCTTGGACGAAGCCACTTCACAGGTAGATGTGGAGACGGAGAAGCAGATTCAGGAAGCCATTGAGCGCCTGATCAAAGGTCGCACGACCTTCGCCATTGCCCACCGATTGGCGACCCTACGCAATGCCGACCGGCTGATCGTCCTAAAGGAAGGTCAGGTCGTGGAAATGGGCTCCCACGATGAATTGATGGAGAAGGGCGGCGAATTTCACAATTTGGTCAAGACCTATCAGGACATCGTCCGAATTCGGGCGGTCGTTCGGTAATGTCTCAAGGTACTGACTGGAAGCCTCCCGATCCCGACGGCTCCCTTCCCGACCTCCACTGGCTGGATCCCCGATCCCTTCGTTTCTTCTTTCACCATGGTCTGCTTCGGCTGACCGTGGATGAGGAGATAAGTTATTGGCAGGTCCGCCTCTACCGCTGCTTTGCCCTCAGCGAACCGATGCGGTTTATCAGCGTTCGCGATGCCGCCAACACGGAGATCGGTCTCCTCCGCGACATCCGGGAACTGGACCCAGAAAGCAGAAAGGCAGCGGAAGAGGAACTGAACAGGCGCTACTTGATCCCTCTCATCGTAAGGATTTACCGGGTCCGCCATCGGTTCGGCATGATGAACTGGGAGGTGGAAACGGATCGGGGTTTCCGCACTTTCTGGACCCGGTCGGCTCCCGAAGCCATCAGCCAGCCCCAACCTCATCAGTGTCTGATAACCGACGCTGACGGCAACAAGTATTTCATCCCTGACATCTCGCGGTTAGACCCCTTCGGCCTTGCCATATTGAGGAGATACCTGTAGCCTCTCACTGTACCTCACTCCTGCGGCGCATCTGTTCTGAACGGCACGGCAGGTAGTCCCTCTCTGTTATACAAGTTGGCTTCCGGATTGTCTGCCCATGCGTAGCGAACCACCTGAGGTTCCGGAACCTGTGGGCTCGACACAACCACTGTGTCACCTTCAATGACCGCCTTTGCCCAGACAAAAGGACCGTCTCTGCCCTTTACCGCAAATCCCCTCAATCGGTCTCCCCGACAGACCAACCCGGAGCCGACGTTTTTGAAGAAGAGGCGTAATATGCTCCCCTGACGAACCATCCGATCAAAGACAGGTCCTGAGGCGACCAGGTCTTCTCCAAAGACCAACCGTCGGGCAATCAGTGCCAGTCGCTTCCCCACATCCTGCTTATTCTTCGGGTGAATGTCTTGTGCGTCCCCGATGTCAATAGCAACGGCCATCCCGGTGTTGGGAAGTCGCAATGCGAAGGTTTGTGCCTCTCTCAGTTCCGCCCAGTCGCTCTCGCCTGGCTCCTCTTTGCGGGGGAGGAAATTCGCTAACTGGACAAAAAGAAAGGGAAAGTCGCCGATTCCCCATGCTTTGCGCCAGTCAGAGACCAGTCCGGGGAAAAGAACGCAATACTCTCGAGCCCTCCCCACATTAGATTCTCCCTGATACCAAATCACACCCCTTATCGGGTAGCGGGTCAGGGGAGCGATCATTCCGTTGAAAAGCCCCGAAGGCGTCCAGGGACTTCCGGGACCCAACGGCGGCCAGGGCGGTGGGGGGATCGGTTTTCCTTCCGCTTTCGCTCGTTCCCCTTCCTCTTGCCACTTTTTCAATTGTTCCTTGTACCTTTTCTCCGCCTCCGGGTATTCTTCTACGATCTTTTGCCATCGGTCTAATATTTTTTGCAAGACAGGATGGGACTCCAGGGTTGGTCGGCTCGTCCACGCTTCAGCAGGTGTCCCACCCCACGCAGCCTGAATGATACCAATAGGCACGTTCCTTAGCCTGTGTATCTCCCTTGCAAAGTAGTAAGCGACAGCGGAGAAGCCACCGACCGTCTCCGGCGAACACACCCGCCACCGACCAACGGCATCTTCAACAGGGTTATCGGACACAGTGTGACCCACTTCAAAAAATCGGATTAACGGGTAATTCGCCTCAGGGATTTCCTTATCAGGGTCTTGCGACATCGCGACTGGCCACTCCATATTGGACTGACCAGAAGCGACCCAAACCTCACCGACATACACATCGCTGATGTGAAGTTCAGACCCCTCTCCCCTGACGTTGATTTCAAAAGGTCCACCGGCAGGTCTGGCGGAAAAAGTCACTTGCCACCGTCCCGATGAACCTGCGATCGTGCTTTTCACTTCATCGCCGAAGCGAACCTCTACTGCCTCGCCTGCCCTCGCCCAGCCCCAAAACCGTATCGGCACTCCTTGCTGAACCACCATGTGGTCAGAAAACAGTGCAGGCAACCGCAACTGGGAGGTGCCCACATTTGAGAGCATTAGCGACACCGTAATCGTTGATATCATGGCAATTCCTCCTTTCAAGGGGACGATTGTATCGTCGTGAGCACCATATTCTGCACTCAGTCCCACAACGATGCGATTCTCTCTGCAGAAACCTACGTCCATGGTTTGAAGCGCTTTTGCCGACTTAACCCGCAGGGTCCTTTTGATGGGCACTCCCCCGAAGGAGAGGCATTTAACCAGATCTCCTGTTGTCGATATAACTCGCAATCAAATTCGAAAGCCATTTGCTATCGCTACCCATCGACGGTCAATTGAATGAGTTCATCTCTGTTCTCGGCCACGACCTTATAAAATGCCTCGGCATATTTCTCCATCAAGTCCAACCCATTGGGTGGTCCGAAGGAGTCGGTGCTGTGACCTAAAACTAACCGACGGCGACAAACATCGGTTGCGACCGGGTATTCCTGGGGGTCGTAGACGATTCCCTCCCTCGTCCAGGGACACGACCACGGACAGCCCTTTCCATACCCATCCCGAAACTGAAAAAGGGTTTGCGCAGGAACTGGTCTCGTCTGCCATGCCCTTAGGGGAACGCCCTCCGCTTGCATCACCTTTGCGAGGGTCTCCCGAAAGGCTTCCACATATTTTTCTTCCAGCCCCAATTCCTCCGGTCGGACCAGGACAGGGTAGAAAAAATACCCATGGGTTCTGTCTTCAGGCACCCAGGGAGGATGGATACCCGGAATCTCCTTCAACCGTTCTGTCAAGAATGAGCCGTTGCGCTGTCTCCATCGGGTCATTTCGGGAAGCCGACGCAACTGCGATCGGGCAAAGGCACATTGGAGGGGATCGGTCCGGTAGTTCCAACCCATCATATAGGCATTGTATTGCCTGGGCTGACCGGGCTCGACAATTTCACCGAACATCCGCGCCCTCTGCGCCAATTCGTAGATACGCGCGTCGTCCGTCGCGAAGAGACCTCCTTCCCCCAGACCGGAGAGGCATTTGGACCCGTTCAGGCTACACCCCGATGAGTCTCCTAAAGCACCGACGGGACGCCCTTTATAGGTTGCACCGTGAGCCTGAGCACCGTCCTCAATGACTTTCAGTCCGTGCTTTTTCGCAATGGCGTGGATTTCGTCGTAATCCGCCGGAAGACCGTGCAGGTCCACTGCCACGATCGCTTTTGTCCTATCCGTGATTCGCTCCTCAATTTTCGCCGGATCAATGTTGTACGTGAGAGGGCAAACATCAACAAAAATAGGGATGCCATTAGAGTGAAGGACACAGGAGGCGGAAGCGAGAAAAGTGTCCGCAGGAACTAACACTTCATCCCCGGGACCGACTTCACACCCCACAACGCAGAGATGCAGCGCCGCTGTACCAGAGTTACACGCCAAAGTGTACTTCATCCCTGTCCATTCCGCCCAGGCTTTTTCCAGTTCCACTACATCCTCAAAGGGATACCGCCAGGGTGAGGCTCGCTCCAAGGCTTCCATCACGGCCCTCTTGTCTTCTTCCGTTATGTGGGGCCAGGGTCGGATGGTGCCCGGTTCCACTACAGGCCTTCCTCCTTTAATAGCCAGCAACGACATTTCCCTCCCCCCTTAATCCCATAGGGTCCCGACCATAACCTTCAAACATCCTTTTTCGTAGGCGCTTAAACGAAAGGCTCTGTCAATCTCGTTCCATCCAAAGCGATGGGAGACCAATTCGTCGGCTTTTATCACTTTCTTTTTTAGCAGTTCGGCAGCGTCAGGGTAAAGAAGAGAGCAAGGGTTGTGATTGGAGCCGACCAGTCGCAATTTGCGAAAGTGGAAACGGTCAATGTCCAAAGTGAGAGACGCCTCCCGCCTCCACTCCATCCCGATAAAGGCGATGGTACCCCCGACCCGGCACAACCGGGCTGCCAAGGGGATGCCCACGCTGGGCTTTATCGTCACCAACACAGTATCGGCTCCGTCAGGTAGCAATTTCAAGATCCGGTCAACCACATCCTCTCTGTCGGGATGAAAAACGAAATCAGCACCCCAGTCCAGTGCCTGTCGCCAACGCCTTTCGCTCTGAGACGGGTGGACGACAGTGACCTTTGCGCCCATAGCTTTTCCTATCGGTATCGTCATCAAGCCGATCGGCCCTGCCCCAATAAGGACGACCTGGGAACCGCCGCGCACCGCCCCGTCTCTCACTAAGTCCATCGCTACTGTCAACGGTTCCATCAGCGCCCCCTCTTCCGGTCTTAAATCGGGAATGGGAAAGAAAAAGGACGCCGGTTTGCACAGAAACTCAGCAAAGGCGTCGCTCCCAAAACCCCGAGGGTGGTCACAGCACCTCTCGTCACCCGACCGACACGACCGACATTCACCGCACGGCAGAGAGCCGATCCCGGCGACCAAATCCCCTTCCTTCAGTCCTTTTACGCCGTCGCCGACCGCTACGACCCGACCGGAATATTCATGCCCCCTACGGTGCCAGTCTCTTTGATGGCTCCTGAAGGCTTCCGCATCGGTACCACAAATCCCGCAGGCGAGGACCTGGACCAGCACGTCTCCCTCCCCGGGCTCCGGATTCGGTTCGTCCCAAATCTCTACCCTCCCCGGCAGTTTAAAAAACGCCGCCTTCATCCCCTCTTCCCGTCCTCTCGCCTTGTCCTTCTCATCTCTTCTTCCTTCTGGCCCCCTATCGCTGCCACCGATCGATCAGGAAAAGGATTCCTGCCAATGGAACGAAAGGCAGTCGGACGACGGGACCCGATCTCCCGGCAATTCGTTCATCATCTCGCCAGTTCTTTCAAAAGTCCCACCGCTTCCTCAACCATCCTCTCCCCTGTCCCCTCCTCCACATAACTATGAAATCCCGTCCAGACCTGATAGCCACCAAAACGAAAGCCCTCTTCATCGGGTATGTATCCGATCCAGTCGTTGGCAAGGCTGACCACAATCGTGTTTCGGAACGGCGATCGCCTCTTAATCTCCCATCCCAAAACGGTAAACACTTCACCCGGTAAGCCGATCAGTGCTATCTCTCCGATCCGGATCCCCCTGATCTCGGTCACCCTCTTCTCCCCCTGATGACCCAAAAGGACCTCCCTCATCCTCCGAAACACTTCAATGATCCGCTCCGCCCCTTCGCCGAGGCGCTTTTTGCAGTAGTAAGAAACCCTCTCCTCTTCCTCTTGATCGTCAAAAAGCCGGACTCTATAGGTAAAGGGCTTAGCGAGGGCGCGAAGGGGCTCCAGCGGAACCGTCTCGCTCTCCCCGAGGGCGCGCCTGACGGCTTCCTTTATCCGGCTGACCGCCTCTTTTGGAACGACAGTCAAGTTGTGGGACGAACCGGCAGCTCCGGGGAGATAAGCGAATATCCCACCGATCTCTTCTTCCAGTCCCTGGCAGGCGAGACCGTAGAAGGACGGAGAGCGGACGGCACCCCCGACCGTCCCGATGTTATGGCAAGCGTGATTGAACAGGACCGCTTTTGGCTGCCCGTCGCGATCGGTCCAAGCCAAGACGGGCAGTTCCGGGTCAAAGGGACCGGTCGGGCGCAAAGCATCGTCTCTCGGTCCGCCCCAATAAATGGTCCCGTCGGAAAGGAGCAGGCGGCTGTTCTGTCCGACGCTGGACTCAATGCCCAGCCAATACCGACCCGTACCCTCTTCGGACGGCACCCGCTGCTCCCGTGCCCGTCCAACGGCTTCCACGATTGCGTCCTGAACCCTCCTGACAAAGAGAAGCTCCTTATCGTAACCGTGGACCCTCACCGTTGAAGGTGCGTGGTGGGTGTGGGTGCAGGCGACGAGGATGTGGGAAGATGGGATTCCCCATTCCCTCTCAATCCGAGAGAGGGGTTCCTCCAAATCTTCCTTCGCCATCATCAAAACGTCAAGACTGACAATCGCAACTTGCTGCCCGTCGGAATCCAAAACAACAGCCGTCGCCCGCAAGTCGCCTTCCTGATCGGTGACAAAAACCGGATGAATTCCACCGGCGATCACCATCTCGGGATCACCTTTCAGATGTACTACACCGACACCTACTCTCATCTCCTCTCCCTCCCCAAAACAGTATGAGATTCCAACCGGTTGTAAGCCACGAAGGGTAGCCGAGTGGCATCTTGTTAAAGGAGACGCCCTTCGCTTCGTGCCTGACTACCAACCGCTTGGCTCCCTGCCTGACTAAGAGCCTAAGGCGCCCCTGTAAGGTGTGACGAAAATCACAGCACAAGATTAATTTTCGGTCAAAAAATCTTTATAATCTCGCTACCGAGAAACCGAAACGACGGTGCTTTGGAGCGCACGGTCGGGAGGTGCGGCACACCCGTCGTTAGCGGGGTCAGGGAATGATGGGAAGGTGATGGTGAAAAACCGATCCTTCGTCGGAACCATAGGCATTCTGATGGTCGGGCTAACGCTGGTCGGTATGGTCGCACGGGTCTTTTCGCAGGGGGCAACGATCAAGTGGAAAGACCCAGTCAGTGGAGACTGGAGCGACCCCACTAAGTGGGACCTGGGCAGGGTGCCAACGGAGGCGGATGATGTCGTAATAGATGTAGCCGGCACTTACACCGTAACATTGGATACGAACGCGACCGTCGCCAGTTTGACAGTCGGGGGAACGAGCGGGACGCAAACTTTTTCCATACCCTCCACAACTCTGACCCTCAGCGGAGGGAGCACTTTTGGAGTCAACAGCGTATTGGAGATCGGCAGCGGAACCCTTGCGGGCACCGGCGATGTGACGGTCAACGGTGCAGTGGAATGGCGAGGCGGGATGATAACAGGGACGGGACGGTTCATCGTCAAAGGAACAATGGCCATTTCGGGCGATGCATACCTTGACGGGCGGACGATAACGAACAACGGGACGATAACTCTGATGGGACCAGCGACGACTGTGTATATGAGAAACTCTGCCTCACTGGACAATGAATCGGGCGCGACTTTGGACATTCGGACAGACCGTTACTACGGATTTTACGATCAGGGTGGAAGTGGGGCAAGGAGGATTAACAATACAGGCACGATAATGAAGAGTGCGGGGACCGATATTTTCGCCATTTGGGTGCCTCTGGATAACAACGGTGTGATCAATGTCAACAGTGGCACCTTAAGCCTTGAGGGTGGAGGAGACAGCAGTGGTGACTTTGAGGTATCGTCAGGAGCCACACTTAATTTCGGTTCCGGCACGCACAATCTAATGCCTGGGTCATCGGTGAAGGGCGCCGGTGATGTGAGTGTTGGGTCTATTACCGGTTCTGGCGGCGTAGCGAATATTAGCGGAACATACAATGTGACCGGAAACACGACCGTCAGTGGGACCGTCAACTTTATTGCTGATACATCCCTTAGGGCGTTGAACCTGAGGGGTAGTCTGGGAGGGAGCGGAAATGTGACGGTGACTGGGACGATGGACTGGAGCAGTGGGGAAATAACAGGGACGGGGGCATTCATTGTCAATGGGACGATGAACATCAGGGTCGGCAGATTGAATGGACGGAGGATAACCAATAGGGGTAGGGTAAATGTGATCGCAGCGGAGGCTTCCCTGTCTTTGGAGAATGAGGCTGAGATTGACAACAAAGAGGGTGCGATTCTGGACATTCAGGTAGATAGCACCCAGGGCTTTCGTGATTCTGGTGGTAGCGGGACAAGGATGATCAACAATGCCGGGACTATCACTAAGAGCGGAGGGACGCGGTATTTCCAAATAAATGTTCCGTTAACAAACAGAGGACTCGTTCAAGTGTTAAGGGGAACCCTCAGGACCTTTAGTTACACCCAAACGGCTGCAGGGTCTCTTGAGGTCGGGATTGGCGGCGTTGCTGTTGGAGAGTTCGGGAGTCTCTATGCCGTCAGCGCCACGCTGGACGGTGCCTTCAGAGCGACCTTAGTGAGGGATTTCCGACCGGCGATCGGTGATCGCTTCCAGGTCTTCGCTTTTGGTTCTCGGTCGGGCAACTTCGCCTCTTTCAGCCTTCCCGAAGGTTTTCGGTCAGAGTATGTGGGAGACGGTCTGGTTCTTACGGTAGTGGAAGCAGGGGTCAACCGACCGCCCTCCGCGCCTGCCCTGCTTTTCCCTGCATCGGGTGCCACTGTTGGCGATCTTCCCTTCACCCTGCGCCTTTCCGCCACCGATCCTGACGGTGATGGTCTCCGGTTTAAGGTTGATCTGTTGCGGGATGGAGTGGTTGTGCGCACTTTTGATCAGACGCGAGACTCAACGGGCTGGGACCGGGCAACCTACGCCAGTGGGGAGACAGCGACTTTGACACTACCGATCATTCTGGGAACCTATCAGTGGCGGGCGCAGGCTTTTGACGGAAGAGAGTGGGGAGCGGTCAGCGAGACCCGCACCGTAACCTTTGTTATTACTGAACTTCCGCTAAACGAATTGAGAACCGTTTCAGTTAGAAGTGGAGAAGTCGTGCGATTACAAATAAATGCGCCGCGAGCCGATAATCTATTTGTGACACTGTGGACGATGGAACCTGGCTTTCCGGTTAGTGCCTCCCTTACCCGAGAGACTCAGTTGGCACATCAGTACGGTCCGGATGTCCTCTTGCAAGTCGCTGCTCCCCAAGCAGGCGAATACCTTTTGGAAGTCACTGCTCATGGCGCTGGCGAAATGATTCTGCGCGCCTCCACCAGTCTTCCTTTGGTGAGGGTCGGAGAACTGTTTACGGGGCAGATTTACCACAATGACGGTGTGGATTGGTCGCAGTTGGATGTGCCTGAAGGAATGAGGTCTCTGGACTTGACAGTAGAGTCTCAAGGCAATGATACCTCTCTTTTGGTCTACCGGGGCAGAATTGGCAGCGACGAAAATTGGTCTGCTTTTCAATCGTCTAATCCGCCTGTGAGGTTAACAATTTCCAATCCCCAGCCTGGTAGATACTACTTGGAGGTTCGGGATCACGGAGTTGTGGAAGGCGTTCGGGTTCGGGCCTATTCCATCCGGGTGGCAGGTCCCCGACTGACTCTTGGCATTCAGGTTAACGCCCAACTTTGCCGCTCCTGAAAGCGAACTGACCTATACCCTGACCTACGGCAATAGCGGGCAAGCGCCTGCCACAAATGTGGTGATAGAAAATGCTCTGCCCCCACAGTTGGACCCTGTAGAAGGTAGCATCACCAATGGAGGCACTTACGATAGGACGACGCGACGCATTGCTTGGCGAATCGCGACGGTAGGGACTGGGACAAGGGGGGAGGTCGGTTTCAGGGCGAGGATAAGAAGGGGTGTGGCTGTAGGGACGCCGATTGTTAACTCGGCTACTATACAATCTTTTGAGCAGAGGGATCCGCAAGAGGCTGCCGCTACTGCAGTCGTCGGTTCGCCTCAGATCAGTTTTGACAACACCCACACTCTCTTTGATGAGGTAAATGTGACGATCCGGGGGTTAAGTTTGGGGACCGCCCCTTCCCGGCAGGGTGATTCAACATCGGAACCCCGCGTTTCATTGACATTTCCTGTGGGCACAGCAATTAGTAGGGAGGTTCCTGCGGAAGCGGTAACCGTTTCCGACGATGGTACGCAGGTAGTAGCCAGGTTTCATCTCTTGGGCACGGTCCTGTCCTCCGTCGCCCCGACTGTCCGCCTGCAGCACCCTTCCGTCGGCAAGCTGACGTGGCGGGGACCAGTTCTGGAGGTTCCCGAGATTGATGCCGATCTGTTATATGACAAAACGTTCCTCCGGATGGGACGGTGGGAGCCGTTCACCATCCAGGTGAGAAATCAGCACTCATTTCCTGAGAGTTGTGTGGTGACTCTAGACATTCCCCTCGCCAACGTGCCGGCGGGCGAAAACTTCGTAGTGCAATACCGGGTAGTTTCCCCTTCTGGAGAGGAAATCGCCCAAGGGGTCTACCGACAGGGGGGTCGCTCCGCTACCTTTCTGTTACCGCCGGTCCGTCCTTTTGAGACGGCGAACTTCACTCTTCTAGTTCGGGTTGCCCCAGAAAGGTCGCGACCCACCACCCGCATTGAGCCGGTGACCACTGCGATTTTCATTATCGTAGGTGGCACCGCAATAGTCGTCGCTTGGGCGGGAGCGAGGCTCTTGAGGTCCGGCTGCGACAGCGTCATTCAGCATAAACTCCGTTCCGCACTCGCAGACCAAGATGTGGATTTGAGTGATGCGGAGATTGCTCGGCTGTATGAAATTTTGAGGAATGCTAACTCTCTCGCTAACCAATGGTTGAGCTTAGCGCAACAGGGCGCTGAGGATGAAGGATTGAAATCCGCGATCGAATTGGCGTTGCGGCGGTACTTGGGGTCTTTCCCTGCCCATATTTTAGCAGATGCTGTAGACATTGTCCGCAAGGTCCACCGGGGTGAACTACCGTACGCTGTTTTGCTTGAATGGATAGCCGATAAACTTGCAACCGCCGCCGGCATCAGCAACTGGGCGACGATCCCGATTAAAGCAACCTTCGGAGTCATTTCCTCTGAAGCCCAGCAGTGCATGCGAGGCTCTTCAGCAGCAGGAGGCATATTAGAGCGGATTAGAAGAAGATTGATCGGACCAAGGGGCGTGTCGGGAGAAAGTCCATCAGGTGTTGGAGGCTATCCAGTGACTTCCTCTTATGACCCCAACGCCAAAGGGGGGTCATTGGGCTTTGATGGCTTCGTCCGGGGCAGTGACACCCTTACCTATACCGTCTCCTTTGAGAACCTGTCCACGGCGACGGCAGCCGCTGAAGAAGTCCTGATAGAAGATGTCCTACAAAGCGAATTGGACTTAGACAGCCTGACCTTCACACGTTTCGGTGTTGGAAACCATCAACGGATGCTGCCCGAAGGGACGCAGCGACTTGCTGAGGACGTTGACCTGCGACCGGCAAGGAATTTAATCATTCAAGTGCGCAGTCGCTTAGACCCTGTCACCCGGAAGTTGACCGTTACCTTTAAGGGCGTAGAACCTACCACCGGCGCGCATCATCCCGACGGTTTCCTGCCGCCCAATGTCAACCCCCCAGAAGGGGAAGGCTATGTCACTTTCCAGATTCGTCCCAAAGCCGATGCCCCTTCGGGAACAGTCATACGGAACAAAGCGAACATCATCTTTGATCCCCACCTGGGTGTCAATCCGCCGATGGAGACGAACGAGCATGTCTTGACCTTGGACAAGCAAGCACCAACCGTGCAGGTGGCTGCCATGCCGTCCCAGCAGCCGTTGCCTTTCTTCCCTGTGCAGTGGGAAGGCACCGATGACGCCTCCGGCATTGCCAACGCCCAAATCTGGTTTTCCGAGGATGGTGGTCCTTTCCAACTCTTCCAAGTCGTTGAGCCCAGTGAAACGCGCCAAGTCAGTGGGAGGGCTACCTTCAAAGGTAGGTTCGGGCATCAGTATCGCTTCTACGCTGTTGCCAGAGATAAAGTCGGGAACGAGCAGCCCCACCCGGACCGACCGCAAGCGACGACGAGAGCAGGCAGGCCACCGACGATAACGGCGGGGTTGAAGATGGTGACTCTGCCGGTCATCAGCGAAATCACCGATCCGAAGACAGTCTTTGATTTTGCAGAGAACAGGTGGGCATGGTATGACCCAACGACGAGGGAGTATGTCCTCTACCCTGCTGGGTCGGCCTTTGCTCTGCAGGTCGGCAAAGGCTTTTGGGCACGGTTCAGTCAGGCGGTCACACCCAACGTGAGAGGCGACCTTCCCGATGACACCCAACCCTTCACCATAAACCTCAAGGGAGGCAGTTGGAATCTGATAGGGAACCCATGGCTTTTTGATCTTAATTGGGATGTCCGTGCCATTCACGTGCGCGTCAACGAACGAACGAAGGCGTTGAAAGATTTGCAGCCGCAGGAGGGAATAGAGCCCTACGCTTGGCGTTGGGACGGTAGCCGGTATCAACTTATCTATGATAGCAGCGTGCTGCCGGGGATCAGCGACCGACTCCCGGCGTGGGAAGGGGCATGGGTTTACGCCCATCAAGATGCCACCTTGATCCTCCCTGCTCCCACTGCGATGGACCATCCAAGGGGGCGGTCCCGAAGCGAAAAGCCTGAAGGGTGGGTGGCACGGCTCTCAGCAACAACAGGCGACGGAGCCTCTGAAGCGATTATGGGCATCACGACAGCCCAAAGGTTGCACATCGGTGAACCTCCGCCTCCGCCGGAAGAGCAGGAAGATGTGAAAGTTTTCTTCCTGGACCGGGGAGGCAACCTTTACAAGGTTGATGTGCGCACTGGGTTCCATCAGAGACAGGAATGGGACGTGGTAGTGAAATTCCGTCGGACTGACGATGGGACCAGAGGCGGAGAAGAGAGGCAAGTGATTGTGACCTTTGATGGCATCGGCTACGCCCCCAAGGACTTGAATCTGTGGCTTGTTGATCAAGGGACGGGCAAGAGGCTTTACATGCGAACTCAAAGTGCCTATCGGTTCACACCAAACCCCGGAGAAACAGCAAGACAGTTCACCGTCATCGCTGAAATGGGCAATACGAGACCGCTGCAGATTATCGGGTTGAAAGCCAGCCCGATGAGGGGCAGAAGCCTTGCTATCCAATTCGGATTGACAAAACCGGCCCAGACTTGGGTTGAGATTCTGACCTTGACAGGTCGCCGAGTCGCTCTGTTGGAGAGTGGAACCAGTCGTTTGGCGGGGCAGCATCAGGTCCTTTGGCATGGTGACGGCAACGGGAAGAGGTTGGCGGCAGGCGGATATCTGGTCAGGGTCGTTGCTACTGATGAGGAGGGAAGGCAGGTCCAAGGGGTGACGATTGTCCGGCAGCTCAACCATTAGAAGATTAAAAACGCTGACCGACAGAGTAGGAGATGGTAACGGACCTGGTTGGAACAAACGGCATTAGCCTGTGTTTTGACCGTCGGAAGCGGACAGGGCGTGAAACATAGCACGAATGTGATCGGGTGTGGTGCCGCAACATCCGCCGACAATGGCGATTGATAGTTGTCGCATCTCCCGTGCGAAGTCTGCCATTTGTTCGGGTGTGGCGGGGTAACGAATTTCAAGACCTTGAGCATAAGGGACTCCGGCGTTGGGCTTGGCGAGAAGAAGGGCGTCGGGCTGACAGGCTTTCATTTTCCGGACGGCGTGCCGGACGGGATCAATTCCTTCACCGCAATTGGCGCCCACTGCGGTTGCCCCTTCATTGAGTAGCACCTGGATGGCTGTCTCTGGGTCGGATCCCAGGAAGGTCCGTCCCGTCCGTTCAAAACTCAGGGAGACAAAAATCGGTACGCAAGCCACCTGCTGAGCTGCCCTGAGGAAAGCGACGGCTTCATTCAGGTCGGTGAAAGTTTCGCCGACGAGCCCGTCTACGCCCGCTTCCATCAGGAAATAGCACTGCTCTTGGAAAGCGTCCTGAGCCTCTTTTGGAGAAAGGTCACCAAAAGGTTCTAGAAGTTCACCGGTTGGACCGACCGAGCCGACGACGAAGACTGCCCGACCCGACTGCTGGACCCCTTCGCGCGCCAAGGCGACTGCTGAAAAGTTCAAATGGCGAACCTGCTGAGAAAGACCGAACCGAGCCAACCGGATTCGGTTAGCCCCGAAGGTGTTGGTGTAGACCAGGTCCGAACCGGCTTGAGCGTAGAGGAAAGCCAGATCCTGAACGGCTTGGGGGTTGTCCAAAGTCGCCCGTTCGGGTGGCTGCCCAGGAGCCAGCCCGGTCTTTTGAAGCATCGTCCCTGTGGCGCCGTCGGCTAAGAGAGGGCGATGGCGGGTCAAGGCTTCCTGTAACGACATCATTGGTGCTTCTGGTCAGTCCTGGCTGGCAAGGCTCGCTAAAAGTTCCTTGCACTTATCGACGGCGCTGGCGGCGTCGGGGGCGTAGCCATCAGCTCCGATTCGGTCCGCCCATTCTTGCGTGACGGGCGCTCCTCCGACGATGACCCGAACGGACCGACGAAGCCCTTCCTCCTCTAATTTCTGGATGACCTCCGGCATGTGGGTCATCGTCGTCGTCAGGAGAGCGGACAGACCGACGATCTGAGCCTGATTCTGCTTCGACGCTTCCACAAATTTTTCCGCCGGCACATCCACGCCCAGATCAATGACCCGAAATCCGGCGCCCTCCAACATCATCCCGACCAGGTTCTTGCCGATATCGTGAAGGTCTCCCCGAACGGTCCCCAAAACGACCGTCCCGATCGGCTGAATGTCCGATTTGGCAAGGAGCGGATGGAGGATTTGAAGAGCCGTCTTCATCGCTCGGGCAGCGACCAGGACTTCGGGGACGAAATATTCGCCGTTCTTAAACCGCTCTCCGACGACCGACATTCCGGCGATCAGAGCCTTGTCCAGTATCGTTTTGGGATCGGCGCCTGCGTCCACTAACTTCTGGGTCAATTCACCGGCGTCCTGTCGCTTGCCGTTGATGATGGCTTCCTTCAGCCGTTCTAAGGTCTCGTCCATAAAAGGCACCTCCTTTTTTATTGTCCTGCCTCCCTGCGGAAGGCGTTGATCCAATCGGTAAAGTTCTCGTAAGGGATGTCCGCCTGCAAGGTTCCGTCGGGTGTCGGCAGACAGCGGAGGCGTTCCCAAAGGATTACCGCCCAAAGGACCGCCTCCCTCACCTCCCTTTTACTGGCAGAGAGCAGCCGGCGGTCACAACCGCCGATCAGTCCCAGACCGTCGCCGTAGCGAGATCGCAACTGGAACGGATCCACGGCACCGGCGTCCAGGGGCGCAAACACCGTCCATCCGCTGTCGCACCACAGGTCGCCGAAGCCGTCCGACCGGCCGGCAAAGTGAACGATCCGAACCCTCACTCCCTTGGTCTCGAGAAAATCGTTCAGGCGCCGGTATTGGCGGCGGACGGTGTCCGTGACTTCTGGGCTGCTCAAGATTTCCAGAGCCCGGTAGGCGGCGCCCTCCCAGATGATGGCAAAGTCGGCGTCCAGGTCCCTTAAGACTCTCTCGCCGACCTGAAGGATGAAATCGGTCAGTTCCTCAAGAATCCGGGAGATGAAGGACGGCTCCGAACCGATCAGTCGGGAGAGGGTGACCCGACCCATCCACTCTAAAAGCCAACCGACGAGACCTCCGACGGAAAACCCCAGGGGATAATCCCGCCCCTTTTCCTGGCGGACATAGTCGTCCCAAAAACGGGGATAGCGGGCGGGAGAATCGGGGTTGAGGAGGGTTCGGAACCGGTCCCAGTCGGTCGGGGTCTGGACGGGGAATTCTTCTTCTGCCACGGCAATTTCGGGCGCCACCTGGCTCTTAAAATCCCTTTCCAGCCCCAGCCGCCACTCTTCTGCCTCCTCCAGTCGGGCTCTCTCGTAGTGGGGGAGGGGACCGATGGAGACCGGAATCAGTTCTATCCGGTCCAGTTGGAAGTGTTGGATCGGGTGCACATCTCTGGGCATTCCGTCCCGGTGCCACCGGCGCACTGTCTCGCCGTGAATCGGGTAAAAGAGAGCCGGGAAGGGGAGTCGGTCGACGGGGCGACCCAGAGCAGCGCGAACGAACCGTTCCCGCCCCTTCATCCCTTCATCCCCTCCCTACAGTCTTTCGGACCCCACGCTCCCCTCTGCCAGGGGAAAACCCTACAAGAGGACTAATACTGCCCGTACCTCCTGACCAGCTCCATCACCCGGCAATACTGATCAAAACTGACGGAAGGGGGGACAGAATGGTCGCTGTGGTAGATGTAGCCGCCGCCGACCTTGGCAACTTCAAATTTGGAGGCAATCTCTTCCTCAATCACTGACGGATCGTCGGCAGCCATTTTCATCACATCAATGTTTCCCATAAAAGCCAGGCGGTCGCCATATTGCTCTTTCAGTTTCCGCACATCCATGCCTGCTTTGGCTTCCAGTGGCTGGAGGCAGTCAATACCTGCTTCCAGAAGGTGAGGGATCAGAAGATGAACATCTCCGTCGGTATGGTAGATGACGGGAAGACCGTTGCTGTGGAAGAAGTCGCACAGCATGGTGTCGTATTCCAGGATGCATTCCCGATAGAGGCGGGGCGAGAAGAGGGGACCGTTTCGGTAACCCATATCATTGAAGAGGAAAGCCACATCAAAGGTGTAACCGGCTTTCATAATCATCTGAGCCATCGCGATGACCAGTTGGGCGACCGTCTTAGCCATGTCGCGAAACCAAGACGGTTCTTCCAGCATCATTACGAGAAGTTCCTCACTGCGGACGTAACTTTGCAGATGGTCATAGCCGATGGCGGCACAAAAGGCGAGGCATTTATCCTCTGAAACAGCCCTCTGATAGCGGTAGCGAAACGAGACCCAATCGACCCGAGTGTAACTAGGCTCTAACCGGGGTTTGATTTTCTCCCAATCTTCCTTAGATTTGACAGCCCAGTCAATGATTTCTGGGGTGCTGGCGTAGGTCCGAAAGTTTTTTCTTACTCCTCCGTAGGGTGTCGTTTCAATGACATATTCGTGGTTTTTGTAGAGGGTCTTGACTTCAAACATCGGCGACTGATCAAAACCGAAGCCGACCATCTCGTAGCCGAAATAATCCTCAACAGGGATTTCCGCCGGCAGTCCCTCCCTTTGCCACCGACGAATGGTCTCTGCCCACGGGCTGTCGTGGACCGGAACCTTGTCGGACTGCTCCCGCTTCAGGGTCCTTTTCCAACGCTCTCTTACCGTCATCTGCGACCCTCCTTTCTGTGACAAGGGGAGCCCCGAAGAGGGGCTCCCCAACGGGTCGTTCCTTAGCCGCAGGGCTTCTTCTTGCTCCCGCAGCCCGAACGACCGGTCTTCTTCTTGGTCGTCGTCGCTGCCTTCGCCATCTCGTCACCCCCTTGCCTCGGTCTTTCATCTCCCCTCAGAAAAAGGAGATGGGACGGACAGGAACAATCGCTGCTGCCGAAACCTTTAATCAATGGCTTCCCGCCGATTTTCAAAAACTTCCGATTCCAGTAGCACTCTTCCTCTTTTCCCCCGGCGAAGACCCGATAGCCTTTGACGGACGCGTGCTTCAGGAGATAGTCAATGTGCCAGTGGCGTTTCTCTCGCCCGTTGACGTGCCGGTCCAATCGCCGCCGCCAGCCCGATTGACCGCTCCCCGTATACACGTATCGCCCTGCCGGCAAGTAAAACCGACCCAATCGCCCGACGGTCACATTTCGCCCCTTCGGCAACTCAATGAGAAGTTGATAGACCCCTTTGCCTGTTATGTAGATCCCGATCATCGCGTTTCCGTTGCTAACCCGTATTCGGATGGAATGAAAAGGCTTGCATACTCTTCGTCCAATTCGTCCCGTAGACAGTCCGCCGTCTCCGGCAATTGATCGGCTTCTTCTTCCAGGCGCGAGAGCCAGCGACGTTCCCTCTCATCTAAAACGATCTCCTTTTGGGAGTCAGCCTCCCGCAAAGTGGCGAGGGCAAAACGAGTCAGTTCAACGGTCTGGCGGAAAGGGTCGGGACCCGTTCGGACCACCCGTTCCGCTGCCTGCCACATCACCGACGGGTCCAGCATCAGCGCTTGAGGGTCTCGGGACCGATCGGAAGCGACCAGCACTTCCTGAAGGTGGTCGGAGCAACCGATCTGAAGGGCTGCATTCATCAGACGACAATCGTAAATCAGGATCTCGGTAAAGACCTCAGGTGCAAAGCCCCCCAAAAGGCGGACATCCGAAACCGATTCGTTGCTCCAAAGGTCGCAGGCGAAAGCGGAGATGTTGCCCAGGGGAGATGAATGAGCGCAGGCGCTCGATTTGCCTTCCATACTGATCGGAACGCCCGTAAGGATTTTAATGATCGGATTTTCGTAACCACAATCCTTCAGGGGTCCTTTCCCACCGACCAAGACAGCCCTCAAGGACCGGGGCACGGAAGCCAGGCGGGCGACGGCTGCCATCACTTTTGGGATCAGATTCTGATGAGCCAGTTGCATTGCCGTATTGGCGAAGCCGCAGGCGGTATCGCCTCCCGGAAGGATGCGGCGGGAGTTGGCGATGGAGACGATCTCGGACCAGAGAAAGTCTACATCGGCGGGTCCCAGAACACCGACGGCATACAGGAAGGCCGACAAATTTCCCTCGGTAAGCGCCCTATCGGAAACCTCCTTTCCGCCCGTGCTCTCTATGGACAGGATGTCCGCCCCCGCATCGGCGCACAGACGGAACGATTCAACGATCGTTTCTGTGCCTCTCCCCGATCGCATCCGAGGCGGTCTGTCTTGATCCCGGATATCCGCGACCGTCACCCGAAGGGCGCTCTTGACTCCATATCTCTGCCGATACTGCCCCATCACTTCCTTAATATCCTGAGTCAGCAAGGCGCCCCACTGGGGATGACGGGTCATCTCATACAAATGTTCTAATTCCAGAACTATAAACTCCTGATTCAATTGGACGGCTCGTTTTAGAATTCTGTCGACCATCTGTTGATACCTTTTGCGGATTTCTGGAAAAGTATCGTCGGAAAGGACCATAGGGGGGAGGGTGAAGTTGACCTCAGGGATGACCCGTCCGTTTCCTATAGCGACCTCTCCGCCAGCGACGACTGGCGATGGGGCGCGACCGTAACTCACTTCCTTGAGTTCCCTGTAAGCCAGACCGGTCACCTTTTTCTCAACAGCCAAGGCGTTCACCCTTCCTTTGATTTCTTCAGTTAACGCCGAACCTTTCACAAGCGTCCCGGAAGGCGACGATGTTCGCCCACGGCGAACGAATGGACACGTTTCACCCCGTTGAGAAGATGAACCGACCGAAAGGTCTCATTTTGTCCAGTAAACCCTTGCAGTAATCAAAGATAAACGGCAGCGCCTCCGGTCCGGTCACCTCCGATTCGTGTGCGGTGATGCCGCCCATGACGATGAAGCGTTTATGGATCTTTCTCGCCTCGTACAGATTCAAATCGCCGATGGGAGGATGAGGGATCCCCTCCAAACCGTCCAGTCCTGTGTCCCTGATCATAGCGATCAGCGATCGCAGCCGTCCGTCGCCGTGGCTAAAAAGGAGCCGCCCTCTCTGATGAAAGAAATCGGCCAAATCTCCGTAAAAACGGAAAGCGTATCTTTTGATCAGGGTCGGGGTGTGAAAGAGACTGTCTAAATTGTCCATCAGACAGAAGACCAGGGCGGAAGCGTCCAGGGCTTCTCTCGCTACCTTCCACACCTTTTCTTTGTACACTTCAAAGAGACGATCACACTCCTTCTCTCTTTCAAGGAGAATGAACGTTCCCTCCTGCTGACCCGCCCAGTTGTGGATCAATTTAATGGGGGATTGGAAAAAGGGGATCATCAACACACCCTTTTCACCCAACCTCTTTTCGGCCTGATCCCACAACTGGTGTTCAAAGCCCCACTGGCTATTTTCTATTATCCATTGCAGAATCGGCAAGTCGCGGTCTGGGTCCTTAACGGGATGTTCCAGGGTGAAGGTGGTCCAACTGGCTCGGTCAAACCGACTGACCGATGAGAGGGTGCCGACCGGGGTGTGGATAGAGGTTCGGGAGGTGTCGCCCGCTAATGGCTCTGTTACCGTTTCGTAAGGTGCATTAATGAGGCGGACCGGCGCGCACAGCCTGCGGCTAAAGATGTCGCAATTGAGCGCCTCCATCGCATCCCACTCGGTCTGGCAGTCGGATAGTTCGTCGGGAAGGGTGTTGTTGGCTTTGTGGTACTCAAACCATTGTCCGATATTGGGGGCAAAGGGAACCCGATCGGGGATGCCGCCCTTTAAGACCGTCAACAGCCGATGACGCGATGTCATCGGTCGTCGCCTCAGGACCGTTAGGTCACCGCCGAATGGGTCCTCTGAAGACGCTCCACGAGAGCCTTGGGTTTGTAGATACAGTACGGATCGCTCCTCATATAATCCCCCGTCGCTGCGTAGGCGCGCGCCCGACTTCCTCCACACACCTCCCGAAATTCACACACACCACATTTTCCTTTGAGGAGGCTCGTGTTGCGGATGGTGGTGAAGAGAGGCGAGTGACGATAGATGGTTGCTAACGACTGAGTCCGAATGTTTCCGCCGCCCAAGGGCAGAAAACCGCTGGGCTGGACGACGCCGGTGTGAGAGACGAAGACGACACCCTTTCCGTCGCGGACGCCGAGAGGCGCCCGGGGGATCGCGGCGGGCGAGGGGCGGGGGATTAGATCGCCGGGAGGCGTCGGGATCTTATGGACCTGCTTCAAAAGAGTCTCGGCGGGCACTCCGATCTCCTGCGCTCGCCTCTGGATCATCACCCGCCGGAAATGATAGCCTTCTCTGGGAGTAATGTCAAAAGGGACGGACTTGCTCAGATCATAAAGCCAGTGAAACAGTTCCTCAAACTGATAAGGGTTGATGTTCAGTTTCCTTATCTCCGGTCGGGCTGCCCTTCCGACGGCGATCAGGAAGAAGACCGCCCACAGTTTAATCCCCCAGTCGGCAATCATTTCGGCGATCCGGGGCAGGTAGTTGAGGCTGTGGCGTGTGACGGTGGTGTGAATCTGACTTTCAATCCCGAACTCCCGGCACCAACTCAGGATTTTCAAGGTGTGAACAAAGGAACCGGGAACGCCCCGGAATCCGTCGTGAACTTCAGGGGTGCTTCCGTCCAGGCTGAGAGCCAGCCGAACGAGTCCCGCTGACGCCAGTTTCTCGATGGCGGACCGGGTGACCAGAGGTGTCGCCGAAGGGGTCATCGCCACCCGCAGACCTTCGCCTCTCGCTTCCGCAACGATATCGGCAATATCGGGTCTCTTCATGGGGTCGCCGCCCGTCAGAATCAGCAGGGGATAGGGTGTGCCGAATTCTTTAATCATTTGAATCAGGGCCGATACTTCCTTCCTACTGAGTTCGTAAGGGTTGCGATCGGGGATCGCATCGGCACGACAGTGCAGGCAGACTAAATCGCATGCCCGGGTCGTCTCCCATATGACCGTAAAAGGTCTCCGGTTGAAATCCATCTTTTCCCACCACGCTATCTGATTTGAAAATCATGGAAAGATGCGTCCGCTTCTCTGTCGGGGAAAACCCCGATCGGTTGTTATTAACGGAGGAAGTGATACAATCGATTGAAAGGAATGGTCGGTGGGGATCCGGCGGGTCGGGGATTTTCCTCATTGTCGGGTTTTTCCTGACAGCATCCACAGGGAGAGAAAGGACAATGAAGACAGAAAAAACGAGGCGAAAAACTGGAATGACCCAAAGTCAAGCGATCCGACTCCTTCGGTCGGGGATATTGTTACGGTTTGACTTCACCTTAGAGGAAATGCTCCAGCATATCGTAGACACCGCCCGACAGGTCATCGGAGCCAAATACGCTGCCCTCGCCGTCACCGACGAAGAGGGGGAGATTGTTCGGTTTGTCTATTCGGGTCTGAGCCCTGAGAAGGCTCGGTTGATCGGGGAAATGCCCAAGGGGAGAGGGGTCTTGGGAGTGATCATGGAGAGTGGGCAGCCCCTGAGGCTAAGGGATGTGACCCGGCATCCCAAAGCCTACGGGTTTCCGCCCCACCATCCGGTGATGCGGTCCTTCTTAGGGGTGCCGATCCCTGTCGGTGGGCGCCCCTTCGGTCGTCTCTATATGACAGAAAAGATCGGAGCCCGGTTTTTTAGCAAGGGCGACGAGGAACTGGCCCTGCTTTTGGCAGCCCAAGCAGCTGCCGCCTTAGAACGGGCGGTGTTAGCCGATCGGGCACGGGAAACGGAGCGACTGACGATCCTCAACGAGATCGTCAGCGCCCTCAACAGGTTAACCAGCGAGCCTGCGATAATGGAAGCAGTTGTTAAAGGTTTGGAGAAAGCCTTCCCCTACAGCGAGGCTTCTTTTTGTCTCTATCGGGAAGAGGAAGACGCCTTTGGTGGCTGTGTGGCGTCAGCCGAGAGCCGTCTGGGAGGTCTCCACCGACGCTGGAAGGGACGCCCCCTGAAAGTTTCCCGGACTCCCTTTGAGATCTGCATTCGGGACAGGACCCCCATTCGGGTGACCGACCTGCAAAATCCAACGACCCCTTTCGGAAGGTGGCTTTTGCGTCAAGGGATCAAGAGTTTCCTCTCGGCCCCTGTCGTCGTTGATCAGACCGTCCTGGGAATTCTCTTTGTCGGCAGCGCCTTGACAAACGCGTTCTCAGAAGAGGACCCGACTTTTGTAAAGGGAATTGCCGATCAGGTCGCCGTCGGACTGAAAAATGTCCGGCTGCTGAGGCAGTTGAGGGAAAAGGAGCGGTTGCGGGGTCTCCTTTTGAATAAATTGGTGACGGCTCAAGAGGAAGAGAGGCGGCGCATCTCTCACGAACTTCACGACCAGACCGGTCAACTGATTACCGCCCTTTTAATTCAGCTGCAACTTTTAGAGAGGGACCTGGGCGACGGGAAGACGGTCGAGAGGATCTCTTCCCTCAGGCGCCTCGCCGATCAGATTGCCAGCCAACTCCACCACATCGCTTGGGAGTTACGTCCACCGGCTCTGGACGAACTGGGACTGGCTGCGGCGTTGGAGCGGACCTGCTCCGAGTGGTCGGAGCGGTTCGGTATTCCCTGCCATCTTCAATTTCAAGGTCTGGACGGAACGGTCCTTGCTCCCGAGGTCGCCATCGGCGTCTACCGGATCGTTCAGGAAGCCCTGACCAATGTGGCGAAGCATTCCAAAGCCCATTCCGCCCAGGTTCGGGTCTGCCGACAGGGGAACACCTTGCAGGTGACGGTGAGCGACGACGGGATCGGATTCCGTCCGTCGGCTCTGCTCCATCACGCCGATGAAGAGAAGAAACTGGGTCTCGTCGGGATGATGGAACGGGCACTGATGCTGTCGGGTAAAGTCGTCATAGACAGCAAACCAGGCAAAGGGACTCAAGTCAGCGCCCTTCTGCCCTTAAACGGCATCTCCGCAGAAGGACCGGTTGCCGTCTCAGAGAAAAGGAGGGGTCAGCGGTGACGGGAAACGGACAGCCCGATGGACCCGTTCGGGTCCTGATCGTTGACGACCATGCGATCTTAAGGGACGGTCTCAAGTCTCTGCTGAGCGTCGAGCCGGACATTCAAGTCGTCGGTGAGGCAGCGACGGGTGCCCAGGCTTTGAAGATGATCCGCCAATTACACCCGGATGTGGTCTTGATGGACATCACCATGCCGGACATGACCGGACTGGAGGCGACGGAGGTCATCAAAAAAGGCTATCCCGAGATCAAGGTCATCGCTCTGACGGTCCACGAGAACGAGACCTATCTCAAGCGAATGATGCAGGTCGGTGCCAGCGGTTATGTGGTGAAACGGGCAGCGGCGAAAGAACTGACGACCGCTATCCGGACCGTTATGAAAGGTGGGGTTTACATCCACCCGTCCATCGCTGGGCATCTGGTCAGCGCTGCCGTTCAATCGCCTGAACCGTCCCGGGAGGCGGTCAAGAATTTGAGCGAACGAGAGTGGCAGGTTTTGCGGCTGATCGCTCTGGGGTTTACCAACAAGCAGGTCGCCGACCGGCTGGCTCTGAGTGTCAAGACGGTGGAAACCTATCGGGCGCGGATCGCAGAAAAACTCAATGTAAGGACCCGAGCGGACCTGGTCCGGTTCGCCATCAAGCACGGTCTTTTGGCAGAAGAGCCCATTCCCTGATCGGGAAAGACGGTCAATAGCGGTAGTAATAGTAATAGTAGCGATAGTAATAGTAACCCCGTCCTGTCCGCGGGCTGACTTGGTTCAGAACGACGCCGATCAGGTTCGCACCCGATAAGGTTAGTTGGTCTCTGGACCGAAGAAGGGCTTCCCGAACGGTGTGCCCTGCGTGGACAACGACCAGGACCCCGTCCACCAAGGGCGCCAACACATTGGGGTCGGCAACCAGGAGAAGGGGCGGCGAGTCGATGATGATCGTATGCCCTTCCAGTTCGGTGCTCTTAAGAAGGTTGACCATGGCGGACGACTCCAACAGTTCGGCAGGGTTCGGTGGCGTCGGGCCGGCAGCCAGAACTTTCAAAGGAGCCAGCGGGGTCGTCTGAAGGGCCTCCTGCAGGCTTAACTCTCCGACCAAAACGGAAGAGAGACCGACACTCCTGTCGAGCCCCAAATACCGATCCACGGCGGGCTGTCTCATGTCGCCGTCTATCAGCACTACCTGCTGACCGGCTTGGGCGTAGGCGATGGCAAGGCAGGTGGCAATAAAACTTTTCCCTTCCCGTGCGACGGAAGAGGTAATCAAGATGGTCCGCACCGGGTTTCTCGCCGAAAGGAACCGGATGTTGGTTCTCAGATTGCGGATCGATTCTGCAGCCGCCCTCCGGGAGGTCATGAAGTCCAAGATATCGGTTCCGGTTGGAGATGGCTTGACAAAGGGGACGATCGCCAAAACGGGCGCTCCTATGATCTGGCGGGCTTCCTCTGGGGTATCAACGGAGACACTCATCGCTTCCATTAGGAATACCGAAGAGGTGCCTATAAGCAGCCCTAAAGCGATGGCAACGACAACGATCAGGGATTTGCGAGGGGCAACAGGGATGGTGGGCTTATAGGCGCGGTCGGCAACGATGACGCTCCCTCTCTTTGCCGCCTCCCGAATCTGGGCGTCGTAGAGGCGGTTGAGCAGATTGGTGTATGTCTGCTCCAAAACCATCTGACGTCGGATCAGGTCTTGGAGGGACCTTTGCATCTCCGGCAAGGCTGATAAGCGCTGTTCCGTTTCGTCCAACAGTCTCTTCAAGGCTTCTTTCCTTGCCTGCGCCTCTCTTTCCTGCCGTTGCAGTTGAGCCAGTTGTTCACGAATGGATCCGTAAAAGGGATTAGGCGCCAGTTGCCTCGCCAATCCCGTTCGGGACCTTTGACTGTCCATGGCTTTCTTTGTGGCTTCTATACTCTCTTCAATTTTTTGCACTTCGGGATGATTGGGCTGGTAGCGACCCAAAAGGGACGTCTTCTCCACTTCCAAGACAGCCAGGCGCTTTTTCAGTTCCTCGTAAACGGGGTCCTGGGTCACCACATCGACGGAGAGGAGGGGTGCCTCCCGACCGGCCCAACTCCTCAGGCTGGTTCCCGCATTCCTCGCTGCCTCTTCCAGAGCGATTTGGGTCTGTAGGTCCAACCGCAACTGCCGGATCGTCTCGGCTAAATCCTTCGCTTCCTCATCCAGGTTGACGACTTTCAGCTTCTTCCTCAAATGAGCGAGACGCTCATCTACGGAGTTCATCTGTTTCTGAAGACTCTGGATTTGCCCTTGGATGTAAATTCTTTCGGCTCGGGCTTCGGCTCGGGCTTCTTCGTCTAAGCGATGGACCAATGCTTCTGCCACGCTGTTGGCCAGCAAGTAGGCGATATCCGGTGACGGATGGCGGACCGATATGCGAACGATGTCTGGATCCTGAGTCTTCGTAACGATACTTTTGGAAAACTCCTCCGCTGGGATTGCTCGCAACTGCTCGCGAACCTGCGGGGAGGCATTGTTTCTCGCCTGTTCACTCGCCCGAGACAAGGCATCTTTGATCGTTAAGTAGGCGACTGCCAGTTGTGCCACCGTTGAAACTTCTATCGTCTCCGGGGTCTTGCTCTGAGGCAGGACGGGCAGCAGGGTGAGACTGGGTGGCGCCACGACCCGAACCATACTCGTTGCTTCGTAAATCGGTTGTGCCGTCCGGACATAAGCGCCAGCGATAAGAAGACTGGCACCGACGATCGCGGCAAGGACCGGCCATCGGCGAACCAGTACAGCGATGTAGGGCTGCAAACTAAGTTGTTCTTCTCTCTCCGTCACTCTCTCTTCCGCCACTGCTTCTTTCTCCTACCTTCCCATATTGACAGATTCCATACGAGATGGTGTGATCGTCGTCTCCTTTTAGACCCATCACGGCGCAGGCAAAAACCTATTGCCTCCTCTTTGACGCTTCAGGGAGTCGGTTCCTCTCGGGACCGGTGACTTCGGGCTAACTGCTCCAGTCTTCCCGTCTCCATATAGTAGACTCGTTCCGCCATATTGGTCGCATGGTCGGCGACCCTCTCAAGAAAGTAGGCGACGAATAACAGATAAGTCGCCTGTTCCACCAGGTGGGGGTCTTTCATCATGTATTCCACTAATTCAGAGAAAAGGCTCTCGTAAAGGGTATCGACCTGATCGTCGTCCCTGCAGACTTGAATTGCCAGTTCAATATCCCGGTTGACGTACGCTTGGAGAGAGGCGTGGACCATACCGAGAGCCAAACCGGCTAATTTCGGTATGTCGACCAAGGGCTTGAAATAGGTGTGGGTGGACAGGATCCGGGCTAATTTGGCGATGTCGACGGCGTGGTCGCCAATCCGTTCCAGATCGGTGACGATCTTCAGAGCCGTTCCGATGATCCTCAGGTCCCGCGCCATCGGCTGCTGGAGGGCTAAGAGCCTCATCGCTTTCGTCTCTATCTCTATGTCCAGGTCGTCTGCGATGTCGTCCTCCCGAATCACCTCGTTGGCCAACCGGACATC
This sequence comes from Candidatus Caldisaccharidevorator sinensis, assembly GCA_032161505.2. Taxonomy (GTDB): domain Bacteria; phylum Armatimonadota; class Fervidibacteria; order Fervidibacterales; family Fervidibacteraceae; genus Caldisaccharidevorator; species Caldisaccharidevorator sinensis. Next base: position 1,206,991 of record JAVKTG010000002.1, on the reverse strand, counting down.
CTGATGGACCAAAGCCTTCATCGCCTTGGCGACGGCTCCCTCGACAAACCGCCCCATTCTCAGTAGATCGTCTTGCAGTTCCTGTATCTGCTCCTCAAAGGACTTTCTCGCCATGATCGCCATCCCGCAACGCCTCTCTATCGGTTGGCTCCTCTGCCGCCCTTTCTTTAGCCGAACCGTCCGGTGATGTAAGCTTCGGTCCTGCTGTCTTCCGGTCGGGTGAAGATTTTCTCGGTCGGTCCGACTTCTATCAACTCGCCGTTCAAAAAGAAGGCCGTGATATCAGAGATGCGCGCTGCCTGCTGCATATTATGGGTAACGATGACGATCGTATAATGCTCCTTCAACTCATACAGAAGTTCTTCTATCAACAATGTCGCCGTCGGGTCGAGGGCAGAGGCGGGCTCGTCCAGCAAAATCACCTCAGGCTCTACCGCCAGAACCCGAGCGATGCACAACCGCTGCTGCTGCCCGCCCGACAACTCAAGGGCGGACTGGTGAAGCCGATCCTTAACGTCATCCCAAAGCCCGGCGCTTTTCAGCGACCTCTCGACAATTTCTGAAAGAACTTTCTTGTTCCCGATCCCGTGAATCCTCGGTCCGTAGGCGACATTGTCAAAAATGCTCTTCGGAAACGGATTGGGCAGTTGAAAGACCATCCCGACCCGTCGCCTCAAAGAGGCGACGTCAACCGTATCACTGTATATCTCCACCGAATCCAAAAAGACCCGCCCCTCCACGACGGCTCCCGGGATCAGGTCCACCATTCGGTTCAGGCACTTAAGAAAGGACGATTTGCCGCAGCCCGACGGACCGATGACGGCAGTGATCCGGTTGGCTAAAATGTCCAGATTGATCTTTTTGAGGGCAGGAAAGGAGCCATAGCGTAGGCTAAGAGATTGACAGGAAATCTTAACCTGTCCCTGCCCGGCAGGCGTCGGCTCGGTACCTGCCCGATCGGAAACTGGTTTGATCCGCACGCCGCTAACCACGATCGGTCCGATTCTCCCTTTTTCTTTTCCTGTCCCAACAAGTGTGACCCCTTCAACGCCATTGTGCCATCATTTTAATCCAAACTTAAGGGTGCGGAGAGACCGGTGGGGTGCTAGAAGTAACCTTCTGTCACTTGCCAGGGATGACCCCAGAAGGGGAGCGGCAGTTGTGGGAGAATGGAATCAGCTGTTGGTCCGATCTCATCACAGCGCTCAACGGCGGCAGGCTTCCAGTGCCGCCCCGACCCGAATGGGTGGAGATACTGCGCCGGTCCCAATTAGAACTCGCCCGTCTCAATTCCCTTTTCTTCGCCCGGGCATTACCTTCCTCAGAGCATTGGCGGCTCTACGGCTCTTTTTCGTCTCAGACTCTCTTCTTAGACATTGAAACGACCGGACTGAACCCAGACGACACCATCACCGTCATCGGCTGCTCCTTAGGAGGTCTCTACCGCTCCTTCGTCAGCGGCCGCAATCTGGACGAGGCTCCCGCCCTGATCGCCAGCGCTTCTCTGATGGTGACCTTCAACGGCACTTACTTTGACATTCCTTTCCTTCAGAAAACCTTTCCGTCCCATCCCCTGCCCCGGGTTCACCTGGATCTGCGCGACCTGTTGCGTCGCCTGGGGATCAGGGGGACTCAAAAGGAGATTGAGATCCGCTTGGGCATCGTCCGAAAAGATGCGGTCAAATATCTGACCGGAAGGGACGCCGTCTTCCTCTGGGAAGCCCACCAGAGGGGCGATCCGGCCGCTCTGCCCCGTCTCATAGAATACAATCGCGAGGATGTTCGGTGCCTGAAAGAATTGATGGACTACGCCTATCGGCAACTGAAAGCCCGTCTCGGCTGGTGAGACCCTATCCCTTACGCCGTCATTGCTGGCACCGGAATGACCGCCCTCGCCCAAACCGTCGCTGACGGTCCCGTTACCTTTCAGACCGTACCGACACCCTTCGGAACCGGTCTCATCGCCTCCTTTACCGTCAGCGGTCAGACCCACTACCTTGTCCCCCGCCACGGACACGATCGGCACCTACTCCCCCACGCCATCAACTACCGCGCCAACATTCTTGCCTTGAAAACACTTGGTGTTGATGCCGTCGTCGCCACGGCTGCCGTCGGCTCCCTCCGACCCGACCTGACCCCCAGAACCTTCGTCATTCCCGATCAGTTCATTGACTGGACCCGCCAAAGACCTCTCACCCTCTTTGACGGCGCCGATGCCCCCATCGCCCACGCCGACCTGAGCCAACCCTTCTGCCCGACCCTCCGGTCTCTTTTGCTCTCTTCCCAAACCGACTTAAATCTCTCCCTTACTGCGTTCGGATGTTACGCCTGCACGGAAGGACCCCGTTACGAGACGAAAGCGGAAGTGAGAGCCCTCGCGTCCTTGGGTGCCGACATCGTCGGGATGACTGTCGCGACGGAAGCGGTCCTATGCCGTGAAGCGGAAATCTGCTACGCTGCCATCGCCGTCGTTACCAACGTCGCCGCCGGCATTTCCGCCGTGCCTTTGACCCACTCGCAAGTAGAAGAGACGATGGTCGCCTCCCGTTGCCAAATGTTTCAACTCATCTCCTGGCTCCTGCGCCGTCCCTTCCCGTCGGACTGCTCTTGCCGTCGGGTCTGGGACTCTTCCCCTGATGCCCGCCGGTGGCTCCGCAAACTGATGAGGCAGTAGGGGACCTTGGCCCCTCGCCCCTTGCTTCTAGGGAAAGGCAGCAGCAATCGTTTTCTTGCTACGTCCCGATCGTAAATTAAAGGGGACAAAAGGACCGATGGGACAGATCAGGCGATACTTTCAGGTTCTTAAGTCCTTTATTGCTGTCAGCGCAGCGGAAGAGACCAGTTACCGGGCTCATTTTCTGTTCTCGGTCCTGGAAACCTTGTTCTGGCTCTTCTGGTTTGTCAGCGTCGTACGGGTCTACTTTCTTCACAGCCAGGAATTAGGCGGATGGACCTACCGGGAGGTTTTAGCCGTCGTCGGGGTCTTCCAGATCGTTCACGGAGTCCTCCAACTGGTCCTCCAGCCCAATATCGGTCGGCTGGTGGAATACATTCGGTTAGGGACTCTGGATTTCGTGCTGACCAAACCCCTCAATAGTCAGTTTCTCGTCAGTTTGCGCTACTGGTCGGTCCTGAGGATGATCAACTGCTTGGCGGGACTGGGGCTGGTCCTTTATGTCGGCGTCGATATGGGTCTCTTCACGTCCCTTTTCCACCCCATCTGGTTTCTCATCCTACTCGCCAGCGGGATCGTCATCGTTTACTCCGTGATGCTGATGGTGATGACCCTTTGCTTCTGGTTTGTCCGGCTGGAAAATCTGATGGCTCTTTTGTGGGCCTTCTGGGAGACGGGTCGCTACCCGATCAGCGTTTACCGAGGGATACCAAGAATCCTGCTGACTTACCTGATTCCCGTCGCCTTCGTCACGACCGTCCCCGCCGAGGTGGTCCGGGGAAACCTAAACGGGACGGCGGGGCTGACGGCGGTCGGGACGGCACTACTCCTCTTCGTTCTAGCTTCCGCCCTTTGGCGGGTGGCTCTCCGGGGCTATAGCGGAGCCAGTGCATAAAAGTGTAATGGAAAACCTGACAGGAAACAAAGAACCAACCGGTAGCGTTGACAAAAGAGATAGGCTATAATAAAAGGGCGACGCGGCAGCAAGTTCCCTGTCTGACTTGCTGTCGGAGTGGTGCTAATAGACAAAAAGGGGTGACCGAAAGATGGCGACCAGGTCCGAAGCCCTTGCCGAAGAGTTTGAGGAGGACGTGATCCTGATTACGGACGAAGGCAAAAGGGCCCTTGAGGAGGAACTGAAGCGGCTTTTGGAGCGGGAGAGGAAACAGGTTCTGGAGCAGATCCGGGAGTCCCGAAAAGTGGGCGAATTTATGGAGGACACCGATTATGACGACGCCAAGAAGGAGCAGGCATTTCTTCAGGGACGGATTGAGGAACTTCAGCAGGCGCTGAAAATCGTTCGGGTCGTCCCCAAAAGCAAGATTCCGACAGACCGGGTCGGATTCGGATCGGTCGTGGAACTGACGAACTTGGCAACATCCAAGAGGGTGGTCTACCGAATCGTCGGACCCTTTGAAGCCAATCCGCTGGAGGGGAAGATATCCTACCAGTCTCCCGTCGGCGAGGGGCTCCTCCACAAGAGGGTAGGAGACACAGTGGAGATTCGGGCACCAGCGGGCGTCGCCCGCTATCGGGTCGAAAAGATCAGGAAGTAGTAGAAGATGGAAAAGGCTTCATCGCCGGAAGAGCACCTTTACAAAGCACGGTTGGAGAATCTAGAGAACTGGCGGAGACAGGGATATGATCCCTTTGCTATCACCCGCTTTGACCGAACCCACTTGTCAAGGGAAATTGCGCAATCTTTTGAGATTTTAGAGGGTCAAAAAGTGCGGGTCGCCGGTCGGCTGATAGCCGTTCGGTCCCACGGCAGGGTCACCTTCGCCGACCTCTTAGACGGCGCCGGAAAGATCCAGATAATGGCGCGAGCCGATCTGCTTGGGGAGGAAGGCTATCAGCGTCTGGAGCAATTAAATGTCGGTGACATCGTCGGCGTTGAAGGGACGGTGCTGAAGACCCGCAGCGGGGAAATCTCGGTAGAGGTCCAATCCCTAACCCTTCTGACCGCAGCCTTGCGCCCGATCCCGGAAAAGTTTCACGGGCTGAAAGAAACAGAGGTGCGCTACCGAAAGCGCTACCTGGACCTGATCGCCAACCCATCGGTTCGGACCGTCTTTCAGATGAGAAGCCGCATCGTATCCTCCATTCGGCGGGTTTTGGACGAGAAGGGGTTCCTTGAAGTGGAGACGCCGATCCTCCAGCCCGTCTACGGCGGCGCCCTCGCCCGACCGTTTCAGACTTACCATAACGCCCTGGAGATGTCCCTTTACCTGAGGATCGCCCCGGAACTTTATCTCAAGCGGCTGATCGTCGGGGGGCTGGAAAAGGTTTACGAAATCGGTAGGAACTTCCGCAACGAAGGCGTAGACGCCCGACACAATCCCGAATTCACGATGCTGGAAGCCTACCAAGCTTACGCCGACTACCATCAGATCATGGATTTGGTGGAGGAACTGATCACGGCAGCGTGTCTGGAAGTGCATCAGGGACTTCGGTTTTCCTTCGGGGATACGGTCATTGACTTGACCCGCCCGTGGAGGCGGCAACCCCTGTTGGAGGCGCTCTATCAGACGACAGGAGTGAATTTCCTGGAGTTCCGAAATGATGACGAAAAAGCCCGGGAGGTCGGAAGGAAGTTAGGTCTTTCGGTGGAACCGAAGGATAGCTGGAGTCGGATGCTGGACGAAACGCTAAAAAAACGGGTGGCACCGACCTTGATTCAGCCGACCTTTCTGATAGACTATCCGGTTGAGATCTCTCCATTGGCGAAGAGGAAGCCTTCTGATCCGACGATGACCGAGCGGTTCCAGGCGTTTATCGGAGGACTGGAAGTGGCGAATGCCTTTTCCGAGTTGAACGACCCGTTAGACCAGAGAGAGCGCTTTCTCGCTCAGGAACAGTTGAGGGAAAGGGGAGACGAGGAAGCCCACCCGTGCGACTGGGATTTCGTCACCGCTTTAGAATATGGAATGCCTCCAACGGGAGGACTGGGAATCGGCATCGACCGTCTGACGATGGTTCTGACCAACAGCCCGTCCATAAGGGAAGTCATCCTCTTCCCTCACTTGCGTCCGGAGGAAGGATGAAAAAGGGGCTACCGGATCGATTGACGGGGCAAAAAGGGCGTGGCAAAATCACAAAAGGGAAAGGGTCCCAAAACAGAAGCGGTCGGGGCGGTAGCTCAGTTTGGTAGAGCGCGGGACTCCAAATCCCGTGGTCGGGGGTTCAAATCCTCCTCGCCCCGCATGGGATTGATGACAGGATGCTGAGAATGAGAGCGGTCCAGAAAGCCCTGGAAAAGAGACGGATTGCTATAGAAAGGGGCGCTGGTCCGATTGAGAGGGCACGAAACTTTCTGTCAGACTGTTGGTCGGAACTAAAAAAGGTTGAAAAGCCAACCTGGACGGAACTGAAGCAACACAGTTTGGCGGTTCTGATCGTAGTGGTGGTGTCGGCAGGCTATCTAGCAATCCTTGACTATCTGATCGGTTTGATCTTCCGGCTTTTACGTCCCGGAGGCTGAGGGAATGGTCTCATCGGTGGAACAAAAGGAACGGAAGCGCTGGTACGCCGTCCATGTGATGACCGGGCAAGAAGAGAAGGTCCAGAAACTGTTGGAGAAGCGGGTAAGAGCGACAGGTATGGAAGGGAAAATCGGGAGGATCGTCATCCCGAAAGAGAAGGAAGCGGGATCGCGACGTCGGGGTCCGACGGAGCGGAGGATCTTTCCCGGTTACATACTAGTTGAAATGATTCTGAACGAGGACACCTGGTATCTGATCCGAAGGACCCCCGGGGTGACCGGTTTCGTCGGGACCCATGCCACCGTTTCGGGTCGCCGATCTCTTCCGATGGTCCAGCCCCTAAGGGATCAGGAAGTGGAGACAATCCTTCGCCTTTCCGGTCAGGAGGCTCCCAGAGTCCGCGCGATCTGGCATAAAGGGGAAGCCGTTCGCATTAAGTCGGGTCCCTTTGAAGACGCCGTCGGCAAGATTGAACAGGTCAACCCGCAGAAGCAGACCCTTGTCGTGCTCCTGAACCTGATGGGTCGGGACGCGCCTGTAGAAGTAGACTTCTCTCAGGTGGAACGTCTTTGAAGTCGGCCTCCCAGTCCCTGGCATATCCAAGCCTGATCTTGCGGTTTTGTAGATTATGTGCTATACTGTACATTTTGGCATATAACCCAACGGAGGAAGGTCCGTGGCAAAAAAGATCGTTGCCCAAGTCCGGCTGAACCTATCCGCCGGTAAGGCAGCAGCCGCTCCACCGGTCGGACCGACCCTTGCCCCTTACGGGATCAATGTGATGGAGTTTGTCCGGGCTTACAACGAAGCGACGAAGGAAATGGTCGGAACGGTCATACCGGTAGATGTAACGATCTACGGGGACCGATCCTTCACCTTCGTATTAAGGCGTCCACCCGTCTCGGAACTCCTGAAGAAGGCAGCGGGGGTAGAGAAAGGATCGGGATCGCCCAAAACCGTAAAAGTCGGGAAAGTGTCTAAAGCCCAGGTGCGAGAAATCGCCTTAACGAAACTGCCGGACCTGAACACCGAAGACATAGAGGCGGCAATCCGAATCGTGGAAGGCGTCGCCCGAAGCATGGGCATTGAGGTCGTTCCATGAAGGAGGACGCCCTTCCCCCCGCCTATCCTTCCCCGGACGGGGTGGGTATTTCCATGGAGCTTAAGTAAAGAGGTGTTGGTACGATGATCGCACGGGGGAAGCGGTACCGACAAGTGGCAAGCCTATACGACCGTCAGGGTCTCTACGACCTGGCGCAAGCGGTGGAACTGGTCAAGCGAATGGCAACGGCGAAGTTTGACGAGACGGTGGAAGTGACCGCCGTCCTTGGAGTCGATGCGAGGAAAAGCGATCAGAGAGTTCGGGGGTCCCTTCAGTTGCCTTGGGGGACGGGAAAGAGCCCCAAAGTGGCGGTGATTGCCAAAGGCGAAAAGGTTCGGGAAGCCGAAGAAGCAGGCGCCGATGTGGTAGGGGCTGAGGATTTGATTGAGAAGATAGAGCAGGGCTTCAAGGACTTTGACTACTTAGTGGCGACACCCGATATGATGAGGCAAGTGTCCCGATTGGGACGCAAACTAGGACCCAAAACGCCCTCACCCCGAAGCGGAACGGTGACCAATGAAGTCGGTGCCGTCGTCAGAGAGTTGAAAGCGGGTCGCCTGGACTTCCGGGCGGACCCGACAGGCGTCGTTCACGCACCCGTTGGTAAGGTCTCTTTCCCGACGGAGCATCTTCTGGAGAACGTGCGGGTCTTTCTCGATGCGCTCTTGAAAGCCCGCCCGCCGACTCAAAAGGGACAATACTTTCGGTCGCTGACCCTTTCCTCTACGATGGGACCGGGAGTCAAAGTGGACGTCTCCCGAGCCCTCCAACGGGTGCGGGGTTAGCGAAAGAGAGAAGAGATAGGAAAAGGAAGAGGAAAGATGCGCCGATCGGAAAAACGAGAGAGAGTTCGCTGGCTCGCTGACCGGATCCGTGACAGTCGGTCGGTCGTCCTGACGACATACCAGGGACTGGACGCTCAGCAAATGGGTCAGATCAGGAGGCGGATCAAAAAGGAAGGTCTGGCTTTTCTTGTGGTTAAAAACCGGCTTTTGGGGCTGGCGCTCAGGGAAGCGGGATACAACGGTAGGTTGCAAGAGAAGCTCAAGGGACCGATCGCCGTCCTCTTTAGTTTGGAGGAAGCGACAGTAGGTCCCAAAATGGTCGACCGGCTGCACAGCGAGTTTGAAGCCCTCTCCTTTTTGTGGGGCATCGTGGAAGGTCGTTTCGCCGATGCGACCGAACTGGAGGAGATCGCCCGACTTCCGTCCCGGTCTCAAATCCTCTCCGAAGTCGTCGGACTTTTTTTGGCGCCTCTCTTCACTTTGCTTCAGGGGATCGGCGCTCTTCTTTGGGAATTGAGTGCCGTCTTAGAAGCCGTCGCAGAGAAACGATCGCAGCAGGAAGGAGGAGACGGACAGATGGCTGAGTCAGCAAAAGTGCAGGAAATTTTTGAGGCTCTAAAAGGACTGACCCTTTTAGAGTTAAAACAATTGGTCGACCGGTTCAAGGAGGAGTTCCAAGTGACGGCTGCCATACCGATGGCGGTGGCGGCTACCGCCGGTGCAGCGGGACCGGCGGTAGCGGAAGCACCGCCCGTTGAGGAGAAGACCGACTTCAAGGTCGTCCTCAAGGCGATCGGCGATCAGAAACTTCAGGTCATCAAAGCCGTGAGAGAAGTCGTTCCGGGACTCGGTCTCAAGGAAGCCAAAGACCTGGTAGAGTCGGCTCCTACTACCGTTAAGGAAGGAATCCGAAAAGAGGAAGCCCAGGCGATCAAAGAGAAACTGGAGGCCGTGGGAGCGACCGTTGAAATCCAGTGACGGAGACGGGCGCCGTTGCTGGAGAAAAAATTGTTAGGACAAGCACAGATACCCTGTCAAAAGAACAGGGGGGATGGGTGTGACTGCGATTAGTAAAGGGGCGCACCCCCGCCAGAGCTCTTTCCTCCGACGGCTGCAGGAAAAGAAAGATTACCTTTCCCGGGTGCTCAAACAGGTAGAACCGCCGGACCTGATGGAACTGCAGAGACAGTCTTACAACTGGTTCCTGGAGCAGGGACTGGGCGACCTCTTAAGAGCCTTCTCGCCCATCGAGGACTACTCAGGGACCCTGGTGTTAGAGTTTCTCGACTACCAGTTAGTACCGCCCCAGCCCGTTGCCGGCTGTCCGTCCTGCCAAGAAGGCGCATGCCATCAGCACAAATATTTCTCCCCAGAAGGGTGCAAAGAGAGGGGATTGACCTACGAGGCTCCGTTAAGGGCGAAGGTCCGGCTGGTAGACAAAGAGACCGGAGAGGTAAAGGAGTGGGCAGATGTCTACCTGGGCGAACTCCCGTTGATGACCCCTCAGGGCACCTTCATCATTAACGGAACCGAACGGGTCGTGGTCTCTCAGTTGAACCGGTCGTCCGGTGTTTACTTCTCATCCCGCCTTCACGAACTGACGGGAAAGGAACTCTTTCTGGCGCAGATCGTCGCCAGGGAAGGGAACTGGGTGGAAGTAGAGACGGTCGTTGAGGCGAAACAGGAGGAGAAAGCGAAGGAGCGAACGGTCCTAAAGGTGCGGATCGGTGGGTCCAAGCCGATGCCCCTGACCCTCCTGATGAAAGCCTTCTCGGGGCTCAGGGAGACGAGGGGGATTTCCCCCAGGGTCGTCACTTTGTCCAAGGACGATCCGCAACTGATCGGACGCAGGTTAGCAGAGGCGGTCATTGACCCTGAGACAGGTGAGATCCTCGGGGAAGCCAATGCGATCGTCACCCGAGAGATGAAAGGACGGATCGCTGCCTCATCGGTCCCAGGGGTGGCGGTCTTCGAAGAACCGTTATCCTGCGGGAATGTAGCCGACATTGTCCGCCTTTTCGGTGTGCGCGTTGAATTCAGCCAGCCGATCAAAGAGGCGGGAGAGGAACTGGACGACCTCAAACTGTGGCTTTTGGACGACCTAATGGACCCCAGGAGCCGCAAGCCGGTGATCAAAGGACCCGTTAAGGTCGACGATGCCGTTCGGGAAAAGATCAACAGTTACCTAGCATCGGGGCTGGGGAAAGTTACTCTCTATAAGTGCGACCCGTACATCAGCGACACTCTTGAGGGAGAAACGACCCCGGACGAGCGGGTCGCCCTATTGACCATTCAGCGGATCCTGCGTCCCAACGAGCCCGGTCACTACGATGAGGCAAGGGAACTGATCCACAATCTTTTCCAAGATCCGCGCCGATACGACCTGGGTCCGGTCGGCCGGTATCTCCTGAACCGGAAACTCCGTTTCGTTGATTGGCTGGGGGACCAGCCACCCTTAGACCGGGTGACGTTGACGCTGGAGGACCTGGTGGGAGTCGCCCGAGCCCTGATCCTTTTCCGGGAGAAGACCGAATCGTTAGACGAACGGGCTGGGAAGCCTTTCTGGGGCATCTTTCAATCGTCGCGAGACGGCGAAAGAGTCGGCACGATTCCGCCGATCTTGAAAAACGCCGACTGGTTCAGTTTGGTGCCCGACGATGTGGACCACCTCAAGAACAAGAGGATCCGAAGCGTTGGAGAACTGCTCCAGTCCCAACTGAGAGTGGCTTTGTTGAGAATGGAGCGGGCGATCAAGGAACGAATGGCAACGGTCGCTCGCGACCAATTGGTGCCCAACCTTCTGATCTCCATCAAACCCCTTCAGGCTGCCGTGCGTTCCTTCTTCGCATCGGGTCAACTCTCTCAGTTTATGAGCCAGCACAACCCTCTGGACGAGTTAGAGCACAAGAGACGAATGACCTCCCTAGGACCTGGCGGAATCTCCCGAGACAGCGCGAAAGGAATGCTCCAGTTGCGGGACGTGCACCCGACCCATTACGGAAGGATCTGCCCCATTCAAACCCCAGAAGGTCCCAACATCGGATTGATCAGTCACATCGCCGCTTTCGCCCGGGTGGACGAGTATGGCTTTTTAACGACCCCCTATCGGGTCGTGAAAAACGGGCGGGTCACCGGTCAGATTTTGTGGCTGGCGCCCGACGAGGACGAGAGATATTACATCGCTCCCGCCGACACTCCCGTCAACGAGAGGGGGCAGATCGTTCCCGAACGGCTCATCGTCAGAGGACCGAAGCCGGAAACCGGCGAGCACGGCTACGTCTGGGTCAGCAGAGAGCAGGTTCAACTTATGGATGTTTCCCCCCGCCAATGTTTCAGCGTGGCGACCAACCTGATTCCTTTTTTGGAGCACAACGACGCTAACCGAGCCCTGATGGGCGCCAATATGCAGCGGCAAGCCGTCCCTCTCCTCAGGACCGAGCCTCCCCTCGTTCAGACGGGGATGGAAGAGAAAGCGGCCAGGGACTCCGGACCCCTTCTCATTGCCGAAGAAGACGGTAAGGTTTTGAGTGTGGACGCTTCCTCCATAGAGATGGAGACCAGGAGTGGGATCCGACGGTACCAACTCCGTACGTTTGGTCGGTCCAATCAAGGCACGTGCTGGCATCAGAAACCGCTGGTCCATCCGGGTCAGACGGTCGTCAAAGGACAGGTTTTGGCGGACGGTCCTGCCACCAAGGGCGGAGAACTGGCTCTCGGAAAAAACCTTCTGGTCGCTTTTATGGTCTGGGAAGGTTACAACTATGAGGACGCCATCGTCATCAGCCAGAGGCTGGTGGAAGAGGATATTCTGACCAGCGTCCATATTGAAGCCTACGATGTGACGGCTCGGGATACCAAACTGGGTCCTGAGGAGATCACCCGAGATGTGCCCAATGTGGGAGAGGATCAGTTGCGCCATCTGGACGAAAGCGGGATCATTGTCGTCGGTGCGGAGGTGCGCAGCGACGATATTCTCGTCGGGAAAGCCGTTCCCAAAGCGGCAACGGAACTGTCGCCAGAAGACAAGTTGATGGTCGCCATCTTCGGCAAAAAGGCGGAAGATATGAAAGACGCTTCTTTACGGGTCCCGCCCGGGGAATGGGGGACCGTCATCGGAACGGTCGTCCTTGCCCGATATAAGTATCGGTGCAAAAAGTGCGGAGAGATCGTCCGCCACTGGAAGCGGCTGGAGCGACTTGTGCATCCCCGCTGTCAGGGCGGTTTAGAACCGATCGCTGGCGACGACCTGAAGAGCGGAGTCAATATGATGGTCCGGGTCTATGTGGCGCAAAGAAGGAAGGTCTCCGTCGGCGACAAGATGGCTGGTCGTCACGGCAACAAAGGAGTCATCGCCAAGATCCTCCCGAAAGCCGATATGCCTTACCTTCCGGACGGCACCCCTGTCGACGTCCTCCTCAGTCCCCTTGGGGTCCCTTCCCGGATGAACATCGGTCAACTTCTGGAGAGCCACTTGGGCTGGCTGGCTCACTACTACGGTCAATCGCTGAAGATCCCTCCCTTCCAAGGGCTGATCAGCGAAGCGGAAATTTGGGAAGGGCTGGAGGAGGCGGTCAACCAACAAATAAAAGAGGTCCTTTACCGTCTAGCGGTCAGCGAGTGGTCACTGGCGGCAAAGAAACCCAAACCAGGCGGGCTGGCGGATGAATATGCCAGCGAACTTGCCGATCAGGTCGCTGGTCTGCCCGAAGAAGGGAAGGAGTTCGTCCTCTCCCGACTGTCCCTGCCGGTTCCGTCCTCTTCCCGTCAGATTCAGGAGCGGATGCTGGAGCGGGCGAGAAAACGGGTCGGGATAGATCCGAAGACGGGCAAAACGATTCTGTATGACGGAAGGACAGGAGAGCCCTTTGACCAACCGGTCACCGTCGGCTACATGTATCTGATGAAACTCATCCATCTGGTGGAAGATAAGATTCACGCCCGGGCGACGGGACCCTATTCTCTGGTGACCCAGCAGCCCCTCGGAGGGAAGGCTCAATTTGGAGGGCAGAGACTGGGAGAGATGGAAGTCTGGGCACTGGAAGCCTACGGCGCTGCCCACAACCTGCAGGAAATGCTGACGGTCAAATCCGATGACGTGGTCGGCAGAGTCCAAACCTTTGAGGACATCGCCCACGGTCGCAATGTCCTTGAACCGGGGATCCCCGAGTCGTTCAAGATTCTGGTCAAAGAGTTGCAAAGTCTGGGTCTTCAGGTCAGCGTGGAGACTCGGGACGGGACACCCGTCGAACTGAAGGAAGAGGAAGAAGAATGGGCTTCTCGCGAAGCTCGGTCGGGGACCGTTGGACGCCTGGGGGAGTAAGGTAACGTTCACAGAAGAAAATGGCGGAGGTGAGTCCCTTGGAGAAGACCAGAGAGCGCCGTCCGATCACCTTTGATGCGGTCCGGATCGGGCTGGCGTCGCCTCAAGACATTCGGTCCTGGTCCCACGGGGAAGTCAAGAGACCGGAGACGATCAACTACCGGACCTTTCGCCCGGAGAAGGACGGTCTCTTTGACGAGCGGATTTTTGGACCGACCAAGGACTACGAGTGCGCCTGCGGTCGCTACAAGAAGCGCAAATATGCGGGCATCACCTGCGAGCGATGCGGGGTCGAGGTGACGACCAACCGGGTCCGAAGGAGACGGATGGGGCATGTGGAACTGTCGTCGCCGGTCGCCCATTTCTGGTTCATGCGCAGCACCCCGTCCCCCATCGCCCTTTTATTGGATATGTCGCCCAAATTGATCGAGAAGATCGTTTACCTGATTTCTTATGTGGTCACTTTCGTAGATCAGAAGGCGGTCAAGCAGGAATGGGATGCCCTTCAGCGAGCGGTGGAATTGGAGAAGGCGGAGATAGACGCCCAGGTCCGAAGTGAGACCAACATTCTCAGAAGAGACCAGGAAGCGCACCGGCAACGGGCAGGTCAGGGAGAAATCCCCCAGAGCGAGGCAGAGGAGCAGATCCGCGCCCTTCAAAAGGAAATCGAAAACAAGGAGCAGGAGGCTGAGGAAAAGAAGAAGCGCCTGGACGCCTCCCTGCAACTTTTGGCTCAACTGGAGCATAAGCAGCCCCTGACTCCAGAAGAATACCAGGACCTGAGGGGACTTTTGGAGACGGGATCTCGGAAACTCAATCGGAATTTGGAACATCTGTTCCGTGTCGGAACGGGTGCCGAGGCGATCCGGGACCTGTTGGAGGATCTGGACCTGGAGCGTTTGGTCCGAGAATTGACGCGGACGGTTCAGGAGACGACCGGACCCAAGAGAGCCCGTGCCATCAAGCGGTTGGAAATGGCGAAAGCTTTCCTCAAATCTCGCAACGTTCCATCGTGGATGATTTTGGAAGTCCTTCCCGTCCTTCCTCCTGACCTGAGACCAATGGTGCAGTTAGATGGCGGTCGGTTCGCCACCAGTGACCTCAACGACCTTTACCGAAGGGTCATCAACAGAAACAACCGCCTGAAAAAGATGCGGGAGATCCGCGCGCCCGAGAGCATTATCAATCACGAGAAGCGCCTCCTTCAGGAGGCAGTAGACGCTCTGTTAGACAATTCGCGAAAGCCCCGACCCGTTTTGGGGACCAACGGACGACCCCTTAAGTCCCTATCCGATATGCTGCGGGGTAAGGAAGGAAGGTTTCGGAGAAACCTTCTGGGCAAGAGGGTCGACTACTCCGGTCGGTCGGTCATCGTCGTCGGACCTCGACTGAAACTGTGGCAGTGCGGTCTGCCGAGGGTGATGGCGAAGGAACTGTTCCGACCATTTCTCATGCACTGGCTGGAACGGCACTCGGAGACGACGGGTGTCTACACGATTCGCAATGCCCGCCGACTCCTTGAGGAGAGCGACAACCCTGCCGTTCACGAGGCTCTGGAGAATGTGGTTCAAGACCATCCCGTCCTTCTGAACCGGGCGCCGACCCTCCACCGCCTCGGCATTCAGGCTTTTACGCCCGTCTTAGTGGACGGCAAGGCGATCCAGATCCATCCTTTGGTCTGCCCGCCATACAACGCAGACTTTGACGGCGATGCGATGGCGGTCCACATCCCCCTCTCCGTTACCGCTCAGGCGGAAGCCCGCCTGTTGATGATGGCGACCAACAACATCTTCAGCCCCGCCAACGGTCAGCCTTTGATGTCTCCCGGTTACGATATCGCGTTAGGTTGCTACTACCTGACCCAGTTAAGGGAATATCCGGAAGAGAAAGACCTGAAGGGGGAGACCAGCCCGACCTCCTTCCCTGACGTGAAGACCCTCTTCCTGTATGCCCGAGAGGGGCGGATCGGTTTGGAAGATGAGGTCGCCGTAAGCGGCGCAACAGGTCCGGTCTACCGACATCTGATTACCTACCTCGGTCCTTTAGGCCGAGTCTTCTCATCCCCGCAAGCGGTGCTGGAGTTGCTGGAGAGGAGAGTGCTCCACTGGCAGGACGAGGTCCTGGTTCGGCAGACCAACGGAGGGGGTCGGTGGCTCCTGACGACCGCGGGGCGCATCCTCTTCAATTCCATCCTTCCAAAAGAGATTCCGTTCAAGAACGAGACGATCACCAAAGCGCGGCTACGGGACCTGGTTCTGGAGATCTACGAGAAGTGCGGAAATGCGACCGTCGTCCGGTTCCTGGACGATGTCAAGGACCTGGGGTTCCATATCGGCACCCTCTCCGGTCTGACCTTGTCCGTCTCCGACTTGCGGGTGGAGACGCAGAAGGATCGGCTGATTGAAGAAGCGGAAAAGACGGTAGATCAAGTAGAAGAAGCCTACTCCCAGGGCTTGATGAGTTACTTTGAGCGAGAAGAGCGCATCTACCGGACTTGGATGGATGTCATAGATAAAGTCACTTACGAAGTGATGTCCCACATCGGGCGATTCAATCCTCTGTTTATGATGGCGGATAGCGGAGCGCGGGGAAGGAAAGAGCAGATGGTCCAGTTGGCAGGCTTGCGGGGTCTGATGACGACCGCCCTGGGAACGATCATCAGCGACCTTCCGGTGAAAAACAACCTTCGGGACGGATTGAGTCTTTTAGAGTATTTCGTCTGCACCTTTTCGGCACGCCGAACACTGGCAGACACGGCTCTGAGGACTTCCGACGCCGGCTACCTGACCCGACGCCTGGTGGACGTCGCTCAGGATGTGGTGATCAAAGCCCGAGACTGCGGAACGACGCAGGGCTTTGAAATGACCCCCGTCTACGACGAGACGGGCAACGTGATCGTCACCCTCTCAGAAAGGATCTGGGGGCGCGTGGCTGCAGAAAATGTCCGGGATCCCAAGACCCGCACCCTGTTGGTTCGGGAAGGAGAAATGATCACCCGCCAGAAGGCGCGGGAGATAGAAGCGGCAGGGGTCAAAAAAGTCCGGGTCCGCTCGCCGCTGACCTGCGAGCTGCCCCACGGGATCTGCGCGATCTGCTACGGGACGGACCTGAGTTCGGGGAAACTGGTCGAATTGGGAGAAGCCGTTGGGATCATCGCCGCCCAGTCCATCGGAGAGCCGGGCACTCAGTTCACTCTCCGGACCTTCCACACGGTCATCGGTCAGGGGCTGGTGGAGATTCGCCAGTTCAGAGGGCACAGGGAGCGGGCGCTGAGGGAGATCATTCGCTACTCTCGGGGCGAAATGACCCTCAGGGATATGATGGATGAAATCAAGAAGGCGTCCCGGGGCGCCGAGGAGGAGCAGAAAGAGCAACGGATGAAATGGTGGACCCGCCTCCACGTGCCGAGAAGACGGGGTCTCCTTCGGGTAGAGGAACTGTTTGACGCCCGCAAGCCCCTCGGTCAAGCCATCGTAGCGGAATACAAGGGGAAAGTGCTGGACATCGACCGATCGGGGATTTGGAGGGTCATCATTGAGTCCGAGGTGCCGGAAAGAGACTGGTTCAAGCATCTGAACGAGCCCCTGGCAAAAGACGTGTCGTCGGGCGGCAGGGTCATCGCCGTCAAGGGGGAGGCGTTGGACGATCGGTTGATGGAAAAACTCAAGGAGCACCGTGTGCCTTCGGTCTGGGTCCGTAAGACCTATGTGGTCCCGTTCAACGCCGACTTCAAAGTGCGCGTCGGACAAGAAGTGGAGCCGGGGGATCCGTTGACAGAAGGAGCCATCAACCCCTTCACCCTACTGACCTTGAAAGGAGTGCGAGCGGTTCAGGACTACCTATTGAGGGAGATTCAGAGCGTCTACCGGAGCCACGGTCTGGACATCCACGATAAGCATGTGGAAATCATCGTTCGGCAGATGCTCCGCAAGAGGCGGATCACCGATCCGGGCGAAACGGACTTCCTTCCGGGACAGATCGTAGACCGGGCGGTCTTTGAACTGGAGAACGCCCGGGTCCGCCAGCGGGGAGGGAAGGAAGCGACAGCGGAATGGGTTTTGATGGGGATAATGAAAGCGGCGGAGAGCACCGAGAGTTGGCTGTCGGCTGCCTCCTTCCAGAGGACGACCCAGGCGCTGACCGATGCGGCGATCCGAGGGAAAGCCGATTACCTGGTCGGTCTGAAGGAAAATGTGATCATCGGCCACTTAGTTCCAGCGGGGACAGGGTTCATCCGCCCCGGTGGTGTTGAAGTCCTTCCACCGGGACAGGAGGTGTTGCCCCACATCGCTGAACCGCAGGAAGAGGAGCGACCACCGACGGTAGAGGCAGCAGGGACGGGTAAAAAGAAAGGGACCCGCAAACGGGAGAGGAAGAGGACCAGCCGAAAGGAGAAAGAAGCAGCCTGATCTGAGGAGGAGGACCGTTGGCTCAGCAGGAAGTAATGGAGGAAACGACGACAAAAGGGACTGCCGATTACCAAGCGGAGCACATTCAGGTCCTCAAGGGGTTGGAAGGTGTTCGGAAGCGACCGGCAATGTACATCGGCGATACGGGGAGCCGGGGGCTCCATCACCTTCTGGAAGAGGTCATTGACAACTCGGTGGACGAAGCGCTCGCCGGCTACTGCCACCGGATAGAGATCATCGTTCACAGGAACGGGTCGGTAACGGTCAGCGACGATGGAAGGGGAATCCCCGTCGACGAGCATCCTCAGGAAGGGAAGTCCGCCGTTGAAGTCGTCCTGACGATGTTGCATGCCGGTGGCAAGTTCAGCACGGGAGCCTACAAAGTATCGGGCGGGCTCCACGGCGTCGGCGTCAGCGTCGTCAACGCCCTTTCCGAGTGGCTAGAGGTGCGAGTCAAGAGGGACGGCAAGGTCTACCACCAAAGGTTTGAGAGGGGCGAACCGGTCAGCAAGCTGAAGGTCGTCGGCAAGGCGTACCGTTCGGGAACCGTCATCACCTTCAAGCCCGATCCGGAGATCTTTGAGACCGTCGAATGGGACCTGCCACGGATCCGGGACCGGCTGAACGAACTCGCCTTCCTCAATCCCCAACTGCGATTCATCCTGAAGGATGAGCGGACCGATCAGGAAGAGGAGTTTCACGAGAAGGGCGGTCTCGCCGCTTATGTTCAGCACCTGAACCGCAACAAAGAGATCCTCCACCGTCCGATCCACTTGCACGGGATGCGAACCTTGGACCAGGACGGAAAGGTCGCTGACGAGATAGATGTGGAAGTGGCGCTCCAGTATCACGAGGGCTATCAGGAGCAGATCATCAGTTTCGCCAATAATGTGCGGACGGTAGATGGGGGGACCCACGAGAGCGGGTTCAAAAATGCTCTGACCCGTGTCATCAACGCCTTTGCCAGAAAGACGGGTCTGTTGAAGGAAAAGGACGACAACTTGACCGGTGATGATGTGCGGGAGGGTCTGACAGCAGTCATTTCCGTCAAACTGATCCATCCCCAGTTTGAGGGGCAGACGAAACACAAGTTGGGTAACAGCGAGGTGGAAGGGATCGTCTTTCGCGTCGTCCACGAGGAACTGACCGGCTACCTGGATAAAAACAGCACCGTCGGAAGACGGATCGGTCAGAAAGCGATCCAGTCGGCACGGGCGCGGGAGGCGGCGAAGAAGGCTGCCGAGCTGGTCAGAAGGAAGACGGCTCTGGACGATAGCCGCCTGCCGGGCAAACTGGCGGACTGCACCGAGAAGGACCCGACCCTGTGCGAACTCTTTCTCGTGGAAGGGGAGAGCGCTGGGGGGACCGCTAAGCAAGGAAGGGATCGCAGGACTCAAGCGATCCTTCCGCTCAGAGGGAAAGTGTTGAATGTGGAGAAGCACCGTTTGGATAAAGTTTTGAGTAACGAAGAGATTCGTTCGATCGTCACCGCCTTAGGAACGGGCATATCGGTCGCTGACGGTCACGGAAAGGGTCGGGGAAGCGACACCGCCTTTGATCTATCCCGAAGGCGATACGACCGGATCGTCATCATGACCGACGCCGATGTGGACGGCAGCCACATCCGGACCTTGATCCTGACCTTCCTCTTCCGCTACTTGAGACCGTTCGTCGAGGGCGGGCATGTCTATATCGCCAAGCCTCCCCTCTTCGCCGTAAGGAAAGGTCGGGAGGTCCACTATGCCTACGATGATGAGGAAAGAGAAGCAGTGATCAAACGGCTCGGTCGCAATGTGACGGTCCAGCGGTTCAAGGGTCTGGGGGAGATGAACCCGGACCAGCTGGCGGAAACGACGATGAGCCCTCAGACTCGTGTCCTGCTCAAGGTCACTCTCCAGGACGCTAAGAAAGCCGACGAACTGTTCACTGTGTTGATGGGTGAACAGGTCGAGCCCAGAAGACGGTTTATAGAAACCCACGCTCAAGAAGTCGCCGACGAACTGGACATCTGACGCAACGGTCTCCTTTAGGACCGGGAGGGAACGGTTTGTGGACCTGCCGACGGGTCGCCGTGGCACGGTCCTTCTCTCGATCCAGGATCTGACGGTCGCTTACGACTCCGATTTGGTCCTTGACAAGATTCACCTAAAAGTCCGATCGGGTGACCTGTGGATCATTTTGGGACCCAACGGATCGGGAAAGACGACCCTATTAAGGACCATCGCCGGACTCCTCTCCCCGAAAGGCGGCGTCGTCCTCATTGACGGGAAGGAGGTTAGCGAGTGGTCCGTTCCCGAACTGATGAGACGCCTAACGGTTGTGCCCCAGGTCCCCCCCTCTCCCTTCTCTTTCACCGTTGAAGAGATCGTTTTTATGGGGCGCACCCCTCACCTTTCCCCTCTCCGACCGGTTACCGAAGAGGACCGCAGGATCGTGCAGTGGGCGATGAAATGGACGGGAACGGACCAGTTGAAAGATCGCCCCTTTCCTCAACTTTCGGGAGGTGAACAGAGAAGAGTCCTGATCGCCAAAGCCCTGGCTCAACGACCGGAACTTTTGCTCCTAGACGAGCCGACTGCCAATTTAGATTTGAGGTATCAAACGGAAGTGTTGGACCTGATTCAGAGGCTCAACCAGGATCAGGGGATCACTGTCCTCGCCGTCCTTCACGACCTGAATCTGGCGGCTCATTTGGGTCGGCAGTTCCTTCTGATGAAGTCGGGGAAGATCGTTGCCGCCGGCGACTTCAACGATGTGATGAATCGTCGGATCCTTCAGCAGGTCTACGAGGTTCCCGTCCTTGTCTCCCGCCATCCCGTTACCGGACGACCGGTTGTCCTCTTAACCGAAAGCCGGATCCGAAAAGGGGTAGGGCTGAAGGTCCACGTGATCTGCGGCGGGGGGACGGGTGTGGAAATCCTCTCGGCCCTCGTCTCTGCTGGCTGTCGGGTCACCACTGGTGCTCTCAACAGAGGCGACTCTGATTTTGAGACCGCCCGTCTCCTCAACATTCCTGTCGTTGAGGAGGAGCCGTTTACGCCCCTCTCCCAAAGGGCCATTGAGGAGACGAAGTCCTGGATCCAAAAGGCCGATGTCGTCCTCTTGACAGACGTTCCCTTCGGATGGGGAAACATCGCCAATCTTCGGGCGCTTTTGGAAGCAGCCAGAGGTCTGGTCATCGTGATGAATCCCGAAGGGATCGGCGAAAGGGACTTCGTCAGCGGTCAAGCCGTTGATCTTCTGAACCAGATTTATGCGTCCAAGCAAGTGGCGACCATTCATTCCGTTTCCGACTTGGACCGGCTGCTGAGCCCTGTGAGGGAGGACGGAGCCGACTGATGGGCAGACCGTTTTCGCTGGTCCTTTACTACGACGCATCTTGTCCCCTCTGCCAGTTCTTCGTTCGCATCGTCGCCGCTTTAGATAGGAACCGCCAGGTTCGGGCGATCGCTACCGACTGTTCGTGCACCGGCGACGGCTGCCAGCAGATGGTCGCTGTGTCGGTAAACGGGCAAGAGTTCAGGGGTTTCGACGCCATCGTCTGCCTGGCACGACAATTGCCGGTCACCCGCCCTTTAACTCCTGTTCTTTCTCTCCCTCTTGTCCGCCAGTTGGGTCGCCGACTCTACCGATGGGTGGCGAAACGGCGTTACAAGATTTCTCATATCTTTGGACGGTTCCTGGAGGGACGGTGGTATGGAGCAAAGGATGAGTCAAGGGGGGAGAGGGGAGGAGCACCCTCTTTGGGTTCACCCACTAGCTGAATTTCTTCCTGACTCTATCTCCTATCCTCTTGTCAACCTTCCTGACGGTAGCCTGGGATGCATAGACGGTCAGGGCTTCCGGATCAGCGAGGATGACGGGTGGACTTGGTCGGGGGCGCATCCGGTCGCCGACGGAATCAACCCAAAGGAGCCCGGTTCCTGTCACCTCCTTCGGACCGATAAGGGAACACTCCTGGTCGTTTACCTGAACTTTAGGACCTACTGTTTTTGTTGGGACGAACGGAGGAAAGAGCCGGGTGACGACTGCCGCTTGGAAGTCTGGGCAGCCCGGAGCGCCGACAACGGGACCACCTGGACGGACCATCAAAGAATCCTCGGCGGATACAACCCGAACTTCTTCGGTCTGATTCAGACGGGGGCGGGTCGGATCGTTGTTCCTCTTCAGCATCTGACGTCCGATCCCGGGCGGCTGATCGCCTGCAGTTTTTACAGCGACGACGATGGAAAGACATGGAAGAGGAGCAACTGGATTGACTTAGGAGGGCACGGTCACCACGACGGCGCCTTCGAGCCGACCGTCGCCGAATTATCGGACGGTCGCCTCCTCATGCTCCTGCGGACCAGTTGGGACCGCTTCTGGCAGGCGATCTCGGACGACGGGGGAAGATACTGGCGCACGATCCTGCCCAGCACCCTAGATGCCAGCAATTCCCCTGGATACCTTCTCCGTCTCCGCAGCGGTCGCCTCCTCCTCGTCTGGAACCGGCTCCATCCCGAGGGGAGAATGTGGGAAAAGACCGATCTTCCCCAGCACACAGAAATCCCGTCCTCTTGGCACCGGGAGGAACTGTCCCTGGCGTTCTCTCAAGACGACGGAAAAAGTTGGACCGAGCCGATTGTGATCGTCCGTCAGCCGGGCGGTCAGGTCAGTTATCCGCTCCTCTTTGAGCGGCGACCCGGCGAAATCTGGATCGTCAGCGGCTTTGCCTTTCGCAAGTTCTGGGAAGAGCCCTTTCATTTGGGCTTGAAAATTGACGAAAGCACCTTCCTGTCCCTTGCCCAAGAGGCGTCGGGTCGCAGAAAAAAGGAGCCGACGGACGAGAGGGGGCTTTCTTAAGTGGCAGGTGCTCGGGCAGATGTCGTTATCGTAGGGGGAGGGCTGGGGGGCTGCGCGGCGGCTCTCTCGCTGACTCGCTTGGGCAAAAAGGTCGTGATGACGGAAGAGACGGACTGGGTCGGCGGGCAGTGGACGGCTCAAACCGTTCCCCCTGACGAGCATCGGTGGATTGAATCCTTTGGCTGTTCCCAGTCCTATCGGCGGCTCCGCAACAGTGTCCGGGACCTATATCGTTCCCTCCACCCCCTCCTTCCCGCTTCCCGGGAGGACCCGTTCCTCAATCCGGGCAAGGGCTGGGTCTCTCGCCTCTGCTGCGAACCGAGGATGGCGCTCCTGGCTCTCTCCCATCTGCTCGCCTTTCCTCAAGCCAAAGGCGACCTATTGATTCTGCTCAATAGAAAACCCATATCGGCAGACACGGATCAAGATCGGGTCCGATCAGTAGACGTTCTGGAAACGGTAACGGGGCGCACCGAGACCCTTGAAGCGGAATACTTTCTCGACGCCACCGAACTGGGCGACTTGCTTCCATTGACAGGGACAGAGTATGTGACGGGCGCAGAGAGCCAGAGGGAAACAGGAGAACCCCATGCCAAGCCAGAAGCCGATCCGGAGAATGTCCAGAGTTTCACCTGGTGCTTCGCGTTGAGTTACGACCCTTTGGGCGAACATGTCATAGAGAAACCCGCCCAATATGAGCGCTGGCGGGATTATGTTCCTCAACTAAACCCGCCGTGGACCGGACGGCTTTTGGACTGGACCTGTCCCCGCCCCGATACCCTGGAAACTGTCGTCACCGGTCTCTTCCCAGAAGAGCTGGAGCGCGGTCGCCAAATCTGCCTGTGGACCTACCGAAGGATCCTCTGCAAGGACCATTATCCGCCGGGAGCCCTGCCTTACGAAGTGACGATCGTCAACTGGTATCAGAACGATTACTGGGGAACCAACATCATTGACAAAAGCCCCGAGGAGGTGCAAAAGGGTCTGGAGGAAGCGAAGCAGCTATCCTTGAGCCTCCTTTACTGGCTTCAGACGGAGGCGCCCCGACCTGACGGAAGGATCGGCTATCCGGGTCTGTTTCTTCGTCCGGACGTAACGGCAACCCCCGACGGGTTCGCTAAGTTCCCGTACATTCGGGAGAGCCGACGGATAAAGGGAGTCTTCACAGTGACCGAGAATCATGTGGGTGTAGAAGCCCGCGCTTTGCTGGGTCTGAAAGGTCCCGAGGTTTTTGATGACACGGTAGGGGTCGGATGCTACCGGATAGACCTCCATCCGAGCACAGGAGGCGACAACTACCTGGACATCGGCGCCTACGCCTTCCAAATTCCTTTAGGAGCCCTCATCCCCGTCCGGATGGAAAACCTTCTTCCCTCAGCAAAGAACATTGCGACAACCCATATCAGCAACGGATGTTACCGGCTCCATCATGTTGAGTGGGGCATTGGTGAAGCGGCGGGAGCCCTCGCTGCCTTTTGCCTGGACAGAAAAATCATCCCCCGTCAGGTCTGGGAAGACCGGCAGATCCTGCGCGAGTTTCAGTCGCTGCTCACGAGCCTGGGCGTCGAATTAATCTGGACGACTGTTCATCCCGTCTGAAAAGCGGCATACTTGACGATAGCATCCGGTCGGACCATGAGGAGGCAAAACGGGTGGGGATCAATCTGAAAACGAGGACGAAAAGATTTCTTGCCGTATCGACCTTGATCGCTGGCATTGCCCTTGTTTTTCTGACAGGTATGATCGGAGCCTTTCAAAGCAAAATCTACACCATTGCCGTCGTCCCTAAAAGCGTCGCCTTTGACTTCTGGCAGGCGGTGAAGGCAGGTGCAGAGAAGGCGGGGGCGGAACTGGGTGCGCAGATCATTTGGAGGGGACCCAGCGATGAAACGGACATTGCCGGTCAGAAGCAGATTCTGGAGAATCTGATCACCCGGCGCGTAGACGCCTTGGTCTTCGCCGCCTGTGACGCCCGAGCGATGGTTCCCGTCGCTCAGAAGGCGTTGAAAGCGGGTATCAAGGTCATCACCATTGACTCGGGTCTGGACCCCGATGTCTCCCTCTGTTTCGTCGCCACCGACAACATCGAAGGCGCCCGAATTGCTGCCGAGACACTGGCTCGTCTCATCGGATACGAAGGAAAGGTCGGGCTGATCCCCTTCGTCCCGGGCGCTGCAACTTCCATTGAAAGAGAGAGAGGCTTCAAGGAAGGTCTGAAGAAATACCCGAAGGTCCGGTTGGTGCGGACCCTTTACTCTCAGAGCGACGTTCAGAAAGCGATGCAGGTGACGGAAAATATGCTGACGGCTTTCCCGGACCTGAAGGGGATTTTTGCCGCAAACGAGCCGGGTGCTGTCGGTGCGGCACGGGTCTTGCAAGCCCGGAACCTGGCAGGAAAAGTGAAACTGGTTGCCTTTGACGCAGCGCCGACGGAGATCAAGGCTCTGGACGACCGGATTATTCAAGCACTCATCGTTCAAAACCCGTTCCGAATGGGGGAAGAGGGTGTCCGAATGGCGGTCAAAGCCCTCAAGGGAGAAAAAATCCCCAGGAGGATAGACACAGGGGTCACCGTCGTCACCAGCAGCAATAGGAACCGTCCCGAAATCCTGCGACTCCTCTACCCCCTCGGGGTCCCGAGGAGGTAGGAGAGATGAAGAGATGGAAACTTTTGATCACCCACGAGGTGACGCCGGAGCAACTGGAAGAGGTGCGCCTTCTTTTGGGAGAAGGAACGGTCGTTTATACCCGAGACCGCCAGGAGGCGATCGGGGAGAGTGCGGACAGCGATTTGGCTTTTGTCGGCGCTTATGTTGCGGAAGTTTTGACCGCTGGTCGCCAACTCCAATGGGTCCACATTCCCTGGGCGGGCGTTGACGGCGTTTGTGACGCCATTCACCAGTGCCCTGCCCTCGTCACCAGTGGAAAGGGCGTCTACGATGCCCCGATGGCAGATCATATCTTTGCCCTTTTACTGACCCTGACCCGACAGATCCACCAATTTGTCCGCCTCAAAGAGACCAAGACGTGGAAGCGGGAATTTAGCCGGCTGACCGATTTAAGGGGGCGCACGATGGCGATCGTGGGGCTCGGCAATGTCGGTCGGGAAGTGGCTTTCCGAGCCCAATCGTTCGGGATGAGGGTTCTTGGGGTTAAAAAGCGTCAGGCGCGCCTTGCCGACTTCCCCGTTGACGGTCTCTTCCTGGGTTACGAGGGTCTCCGGCTCGTCCTTCCCGAGTCGGATGTCGTCGTCGTCACCGCTGCCCTAACGCCGACGACCCGCTACCTGTTCGCCGAACGGGAGTTCGCTGCGATGAAGCGGGGTGCCTACTTCATAAATGTTTCCAGAGGAGCCATCGTTGACGAGTCTGCCCTGATTGAAAGCCTTCGGTCTGGGCATCTCGCCGGTGCTGGTCTGGATGTCTTTGAGACCGAACCGCTGCCCTCGGACAGTCCCCTCTGGGATCTCCCCAATGTGATCCTGACGCCCCATGTCGGTGGCCTCAGCGATCGGACAAGGACCCGTCAGTTTGAGAGATTTAAAGAGAACCTTCAACGATTCTTGTCGGGTCAGCCGCTCATCGGTCTGGTTGATAAAGAGGAAGGCTATTAGGGCGCTTTCCCGCCGCGTTGCGAGGAGACTGACGGTTCCAATCGTTAATCAATCAAAGGAATTTGTTGCGATCGCACCCGCAAGGTGGTAAATCGGTTGAACCGGATGCGGTCCTAGATTCTGGATCCCCATCCGTCAGGGAGATCGGAGGCACCGATCGGAGACGCCGTCAGCACCACTCCCGCCTAGAGGGGCAGTTGGTTTGGTCGTCAGGGCGTGGGGAAGAAGGGCTGGCTTTTTTTGGACGCTATTTCCAAAGGAGAGCCTTATAACATAGTGATCACCGAATTGGGGATGCCTCGGATCACCGGAAGAGAAGTCGTCCAACGAATTAAAGAGGTCTCTCCTAACATTCCTGCCATCGTCCGGACCGGCTGGGATGGCGAATCGGCTCCGAAAGAAGCCGATGCTATCCTTTGTAAGACGGTCCGCCCCTTGACCTGACGCCCGCCCTGGCTCCGATGATGGGTCCGGTGCCGTGACGGGCGGGGATTTTTGGCTGTTCTGCAGCGTTAACGATTTACGGTGATCCGAGCAGGTGGGTCTTCAGTTGACCGCCCGCAAGGCTTTTTTCTTTCTCGCTGCTATCCTTTGTAGCGCCTCTATCCTCCTGACCGTTCGGGCGTTCGTTAAAGGAAGGAATGGGGAACGGATGGAACCACTTCTGCGCAATAGGCTGGCTCAAGAGACCAGTCCGTACTTAAGACAGCACGCCGACAACCCGGTTCACTGGCTTCCCTGGTCGGAGGAAGCCTTTGAACTGGCTCGCAAACTGGACCGACCGATCTTTCTCTCCATTGGCTACTCCACTTGTCACTGGTGCCATGTAATGGAGCGGGAATCGTTTGAAGACCCCGAGATTGCGCGCATCCTCAACGATCAGTTCATCTCGGTGAAAGTGGACCGGGAAGAGCGACCCGAAGTGGACGAGATTTACATGAGGGCTGTCCTCCTCTTTACCAACGGTCACGGGGGCTGGCCGATGAGTGTTTTCCTCACACCAGAGGGACAACCGTTCTTTGGTGGCACCTATTTTCCGCCGGAGGCGTTCAGGAGGATCCTCCTTGAGGTGGCGCGTCTCTGGAGAGAAGAAAGGAGCCGGGTGGTCGAAGCGGCCGAGTCGACCAGCAGGGCAACGGCTGCAGAACTCTCCCTGGTCTTTGACGATCCGAAAGCTCTGGACGAAAGGACCCTGACAAAGGGAGAGGAAGCCTTCCTCCGGTCCGCCGATCGCGTCCACGGGGGCTTCGGAAGGGCACCGAAGTTTCCGTTACATTCTGCATTTGATTTCCTCATGACCCGTTACGAGCGGTCGCACCGGTTGCCCGTTTGGGAAGTGGTCGAACTCAGTTTGGTCCCAATGGCTTGCGGTGGTCTCTACGATCACATCGGCGGTGGCTTTCACCGCTACTGCGTTGACGAGAAATGGCTGGTTCCCCACTTTGAAAAGATGTTGTATGACAACGCCCAACTGGCTGCCGTTTACAGCAGGGCTTATTACCTTGACGGGAACGATCTTTTCCGTCAGGTCGCTCTCCGGACCTATCAATTCGTATTGAGGGAACTGACCGGACCCGAGGGCGCCTTTTATTCTGCTCTGGACGCCGAGAGCCCTACCAAGCCTGGCGGTCCCAAAGAGGAGGGCGCTTTCTACCTGTGGACGCCCCCTCAAGTCATTGCCGTTCTTGGGGAGGAAGACGGTCGCCTCTTTTGTTCCCTCTACGACATCAGTGAGGAAGGCAACTTCATCAATCCCCATACCGGCTATCGGGGCAGCATACCCAACCGGCTGAAGCGACCGATCCTCAGTTCAAAGTCGCCAAGCCGATCGGAAGAGGTGGCGCCATCCCGAATGGCGGAATGGGTCGACCGGTTGCGACGACACCGGGATACGAGGCTGCGGCCTTTGCGGGACGAAAAAATCGTCGTTTCGTGGAACGGACTGATGATTTCGAGCCTCGCCCGGGGCTTTCTCGCTCTTGGTGAGGAGGGTCTTCTGCAAGCGGCAGTGAAGGCGGGTGAGTTTTTGTGGCAGACGGCGGGTCCTGCCAAGGGGCAACTGTTCCACACAATCCAGGACGGGCAGGCGAAAGTCCCCGCCTTTCTGGACGACTACGCCTTCCTCGCTCTGGGTTATCTGGACCTATACCAGGCGACGAAAGAATCCGTCTGGCGGGAGAGAGCTGAGCGACTGGCGGAGTGGATGATTCGCGACCTTTGGGACGGGGAAGCGGGCGGGTTCTGGTTCGCCGCCCACAGGAAGGACCTGATCGCCGTCAGCAAGCCTTCCTTTGACGGATCGGAGCCGTCGGGCAACGGGATCGCCGTTCAGGTCCTCCTCCGCCTTGCGGCTCTCAAAGACTCAAAGGAGTTGCGAGACAAAGCCGTTGGCACCTTGAGAGCCTTTGGAGGGCTTATGTTGCGGATGCCCCATTCCTGCCCGTCTCTTCTCTCCGGTCTGGACCTTTACCTCTCTCAGGAGAAAAAGGCGGTTGAGGCTTTTGAGATCGTCCGCCTTCGGGTCTCACCAGACAAAGTGCGAATTCCGGTGAATCGGTCTGCGACCGTCACCTTGATCCTTCACATAGCACCAGGTTGGCACATTTACGGATCTTCATCGGGACGTGACTATCAGCCGACCCGGGTTTCCGTCGCATCCGAAGGGGTGCAGCTGACCGCTACCCGCTTTCCCCCACCCAAAAAGCGGCGCTTCGGTTACATCCCAAGTCCCATGAACGTGTATGAGGGGAGAGTGGAAATCGGTCTGGAGCTGAAAGGGCTCAAGGAAGGCGCCTACTCAGTGCGCATCAACTGCAAATTCCAACCCTGCGACGATAAAGCGTGCCTGACCCCCCAGGACAAGTCGGTCGTTCTGCCCGTGATGGTCGTGCCGGCAACCGACCGAGGTGCTGACTAAGAAAGAAACAGAACCGGACACGACTCAAAACCTGGGGACCCCTCGTCCCTTCGCCCCCCTGGAAGGCGTCCTTACCCGATTAATAAAATAATTAGGGAGTGACCGACCGATGACATACACATACCGATGTGAACGTTGCGGGGAAGTCGTAGAGATCAGTTGCTCCCTCTCTGAGAAAGAGGAGAAAGAGAAAAATCTGATCTGTCCCCATTGTGGTGCGGCTGAGTTCCGTCGCATCTTCAACGCTTGGATCGCCAGAAAATCGGCGCCCACGCGGTCCCCTTCCTCAGCCTCTACTTGAACGATCGGATCCTGCTCACCGGTTCGGTGAGACGGATCGGCTGAGAGACCGCTTTTCTGAACGGGGTGGCGGTGACGGTGCGGGCGATAGCCGGCGTGGCTTACCTGACTCTCTTTTCGGTGCCAACTTTTTGCTCTCCGTCTCCTTTTCCGATTGTAGTGAAGGGCACACCGGTAGCGCAGATCGCCGTGCTTGAAGATGTGTCGGCTTTGCGGGAAGCAGGGCAGGAATTGGCTTTCTGGCTTGAAAAAATGACCAACGCCCGACTGCCCGTAACAGTCATCCCTTATCATAAACTTGTCGCCGATCGGAACCGCCTCATCGTCCTGGGGGTGTCCCGTCATCTGCCCGGCTCTCCCGTCTCAAAGGAATTGAAGTCTCTCAACCCCGAGGGCTTTCTCATTGCGCCGACCGGCGACCGTTTGTGGATGATAGGGAACAGCGAGTTGGCGGTCCGTCACTCTGTCTTTACCTTATTGGAGCATCTGGGATGTCGTTTCTTTTTTCCCGACCCCGTGTGGACCGTCGTCCCGAGAAAAAGGGACCTTTCTGTCGCCACCCGGTTGAAAAAGCAGCCGGCTTTCGCCCACCGGTTGATCTGGTACGAGTGGGGGGCACCTAACGAGACCCTCCGGTCCGATTACGAAAACTGGATGAAGCGCAACCGTCAATACGGTCACTTTCCTTTCAACACCGGTCACGCCTACGAGCAATATATCCCCCATTCGTGGTTTGACAAACGCCCCGATTGGTTCGCCCTGGTTTCGGGTCAACGGAGACCGACTCAGTTGTGTGTGACGAATCAGGAAGTGCAAAGGATCGTTACTGAAAAAGCTTTGGAGATTTTTCGGTCCCGACCGGAGACCCATATGGTGTCGGTGGAGCCGAACGACGGGGGAGGCTATTGCGAATGCCCTCACTGCCAACAATTAGGTTCGATTACCGGTCAACCTTTTTATCTGGCGAATGTTGTCGCGAAGGCGGTAAGGGAGGAGTTTCCCGACAAATGGGTCGGACTCCTCGCCTACGCATACCACAGCGACCCGCCGTCCTTTCCTATTGAACCGGGTGTTTATGTTCAAGTCACGACCGGTTTCCGATACACCGACCTGTCCTTCGCTGAGCAGGTGCGTTCCTTTCAAAAACTGGGTGCTCAGGTCGGCGTGTATGATTACTTGAGTGTCTACCCTTGGGACTTTGACTTACCGGGTGCCGCCCCAGCTGGAAAGGTGTATCAACTTGCCGATCGGATTAAAGATTATTACGCCCTGGGATTGACAACATACTGTGCCGAATCGTCCCTCAACTGGGGACCCAACGGTCTGGGCTACTGGATGGCGTCCCGACTGATGTGGGAGCCTGATGCTGATCCCCGCCGCCTCGTCGCCGATTTCTTTCAAAAAGCCTTCAAAAGGGCAGGTCGGGCGGTTCAAAGAATCTATGAAAGATGGAGCAGAGGGGAGCGATTCAGCCCCCGCAACCTGCGCCTGTCTTTGGAAGACCTGAACATCGCCTATCGCCGCACCGACGATCCCCAGGTCCTTGAGAGGCTGGATAGACTCGCCTGTTACCTCCACTATCTAAGGCTGTGGCTGGACTATGACCGGATTTCGCAGCAGTGGTTGGTCTCCGGCGACGATCGGGTCAAAGACCAAGTCCTAAGGGCGGGTCGTCAATGCGTCCATTTCATCCGTCGCATTATGGACTTCGGCTTGATTCACTCCTACGCTACCTTGTTCACCGAGTGGTTTCCCGTTCGTTTTGAACTGCTCGTCACGATTGCTAAAGAGAAGGGGATTCCAATAGAAAGATGGAAGGACGAAAGAACGGATCCCCCACTTCCCGAGGAAATTCGGGCTTTCTTCTCGGAGGACCTTGAGCACCTGCGGTCTCTGGTCCCCATCGCCTTGGAAATAGAGACGAGCCCCGATCTTTACAAGGCGACGACCTTCCTCCGTCAAGGAGCAAAAAAGTTCGGGCGCCGGATGGCGATCGGCGTCGGGGACGGTCTTACTGTCATCCAAGGGACTTTCCTCTTTTACGGAAGGAAAGGGGAGGTGATCGATGCCGCCGTTACCGGCGCCGACGAAGGGGCGAACGCTCTCCCCTTCTCGTGGCGAGGGGGTCCGATCGGGTCCGTTCCCCTCTCCTGGCAACAATCTCAGATCGGTGGCTCCCGACAAAAAGAAATCTTTCTCAGATGCATTAGCACCGGCTGGTATCGGCTGGATATCCGTTCCATCAGGAGAACCGGTCTGTCGGTCAATCTGAAAGGTCGCCCGTTCGCACTCTGGTGCGGGGTTCAGAAAAGGGAGGATCCTTCCAGCCCCTTGGCTCTTCATGTTGACAGGGTTTCCCATACCTTTTCTCTTTTCGTGCCGAAAGGGACAAGGGCAATCGTCATCAGCACGACGGGCAGTAAGGGACCTATCACATTGGAGTTGGGAGGGACCGGGAAGAAACTGTCAACCCAGTACCTTTTCCCTCTCAGCCAGATCACCACCATCGTCAACAGAGATCTAAACGAATATGGCGAGATTTCCGAGATCGGGAAACAGGCGACCGTCCCGTCTGATGACTCTTCGGTCGTCGTTCCCGATGACTGGGCTGGCAAAATCTGGTCGGTAACGGTCAGGGGCGTTGCCTTTGGTCTAGAGATTTACAATGTCCCGCCCCTTCTCTTGGTTGATTCGGGTAGGTGAGGCACCGGACGATCGTTCGGTTCTTAGGCTCTGAGGGAGCGGATCAGTTTGACTGTTTCATCGTTCCTTCTTTTGCAACTGGGCGGGGTCGTGTTGGGTCTTTCCAAGACGGGTTTCGGTGGGGGGGCGGGTGTCCTAACGACCCCCCTTTTCGCATTAGTGATGGATGCGCGGAAGGCTGTCGGCGTGATGCTCCCCCTGCTGATTGGTTGCGACATAATGGCGTTGTTTTACTATCGCGGCCGCATCAGCGTCTCAAACGTTTTGCTCCTGTTGCCTCCCATGATCTTGGGGATCGCCTTTGGCGCCCCGATCCTGGGTCATATCTCCGATCGTTTGCTCAAAAGACTGATCGGGCTGATGGCGTTACTTTTTACCTACACTCACGTCGCCAGTAAAGGCCCCAATCGTTTTGTCAAAGGCGTCCGACCGTCGCCCCTCTCCGGGTTCCTTTTCGGCTTGGGTGCAGGGGTAGCGAGCGCCGTTGCCCACCAGGGCGGTGTTCTGACCACTATGTTCCTATTGCCCCAGCGACTGGCGCCTGATGTCTTCGTCGGGACGACAACGGTTCTCTACTTTGTCGTCAATGGGATGAAGTTGATCCCTTACCTGCAAATGCATCTGATCAATTTAGCAACCCTTCAATCCTCTTTATGGAGTCTTCCGGGTGTCCTGATCGGTGCCCTCATCGGTTTCTTCTGCAACCGCCGCCTCTCTCAGGATCAGTTTTCCCGTCTCGTTTTGATTATCGTCTTTGTTACTTCCGTGAAGCTGATGATGGCACCTTAGGGAGTGTGAGGCGAGGATGGCTGTCACAGCGACCCGACTGGTGCAAATAGTGACGGGGGCGACCGTTCTGATCGGTCTGATGGCGAACAGCGACCGGTCTGAACAGATCGTTCCAAAGAGAAGGGACGAGCCCCCTCTCATCGTCCCCATCCCCTTTCGGTTACAGACCCGAGGGGTATGCCAGTTAAAAGAGCCCTTTGAAGTTGCCGCACCGCCTGAACTGGAACTGCCGGCCCAGTTATTGAAGCGGGAATTGGCGACATTTTTTGGATCGCGAAGTCTTGGGAAGGGTGGCACTCTCATCTCCTTTCAAACGGACAGAGCCAAGGGCTTAAGCGAGGAACGATATGCCCTCAGTATAGACTCCAACACAGTCGTGATGAAGACCGGGGGACTCTTGGGGGCCTATTGGGCCGTTCACAGCCTGCTTCAGGTCCTGAAGAGTAGCCAGTTGAGGCGGACGATAAAAGGGTGGTCGGTACCGCGGATCACCGTTGACGATTCTCCTGCCTCCTCCTTCCGTGCCTTTATGATTCAGGGAGCCTGGGCGGGGGAAGCAGAGTCTCTGAAGGCCTTCGTTAGGCTTTTGGCTTCTCTAAAGGTGCGCGCCTTCGCCCTGGAGTTCGGACCCCAAATCGTTCTTGACCTCGACCGATCTATTGCCCAGGGCAAGCGCTGGAGCAAGAAGGAAGCGAAGGAAATCGTTGACTACGGAAGAAGATTAGGGATGGAACCGATCGCCTACTTGAACCTCCTCGCTCACTTGGAGAGAGCCTACCGGAAAAAGGAATACTGCACGGAAACGGGCCTTCGAATCAATGATCCCCAGGTGTATCAATCGTTTGTATTTCCGATTGTTGAAGAGATGCTGGAAGTGTTCGGGGAGGTGAAATTTTTCCACTGCGGGATGGACGAAGCGAACGATCTGTTCGCCCAGTTGCACAGGGAGGGCTACGACGCAGCTGCCCTTTTGGCCGGTCACATCTCAAAAATCGCCGACTTTCTGTCCAGGAGAAACGTCCGGCTCGTCATTTGGCACGATATGTTGTTCAGTCCCGAATGGGAGCGGATTATTGGAGGACCGATCGGACCGGCCAACGGGGGTCCACCCTATCACACATGGCGGGCTCTGGATTTGATACCCAAAAATGTCATCATCAACTATTGGTTTTACGAACCTGAGGAGAAGTATCCGGCCATTGATTGGCTGAAGGCGAAAGGTTTTGAGGTGTGGGCCAGCCCGTGGCACAGTCCATTCCCTCTGGTTACCTACTCAATGCACAGACAAGTGCCGACGATGGGCACGATCTGGTCGGATCCGCCTGGATGTCTCGCCGGTCACACCTTCGCCGTCGTTCCCGCTCTCTATGCTCAGGCTGCGTGGAACCCAGGGGTCGCACCGCCCAGTGTCCCGCCAGAGTTAGCCCTAAAGGAAGGACTTCAAAGGAAAACCCTGGAAATTCTTTGGGGCAGGTCAACGGCTACTTTTCCGGCGCCGTTGGCTGTCTTGGTCCAACCCGCAACAGGCAGAAGGAGAGGGCTCCGCTACCCTGAGGACCTTTCCGGTTCCTTAGAGCAATATTTCGGCGTCCCTTTTGACTTCAGCCAGCCCCACCGCGTGCGCCCCCTCAGAGGGACGATTGCGGAAATGGGGGATTTCTCCTCTGCAGCTGCCGTTCGGACCGCTGACGGTCGGATCGTCCCGATCAATGGCATCAACCGATCTCGGGACACCGACCAATTGATCCTCTACTGGGCACCGTTGAGATCCAGCGGCACCAACATCTATGGAGCCGAAGTTGCCGTCTCCTCTGACGGGACGGTTTTGGCGACGTCGGCCTACGGTCAGGGAGATATGCCGATACCGAAGGGCGGTTGCGTTCTCTCCGCTCATCTCGGTCCCAAGGGAGAGAACTATGAATTCCTTACCCGGTTGAGGGTCGGTGATCGGCTCGCCTTCCTAGACGGCTGGGGGAATTACATAGGCGGTGGCGCCCTTCTGTCTCTAATCGCCCGACTGCCGAACGGCGACGAATTGACAGTCGACGGGTGGGACCGGGATAGGGGTGAGGGCGATCTGGTCTTGTATCAGCCCGGTTACGGGTCCGGGCGGACGGGTACGAACCAATGGGGCGTGGAGGTGTCCGTCGAAAAGGGTCGGGTCCGGCACGTGGTGGCGAATCAGGGAGACAGCTCGATTCCAAAAGATGGCTTCGTCCTTTCTGCCCACTGGGGACCTTCGGGTCAGAAGGCAGAAAAATTGTCCCAATTGAAAGTCGGCGATCGGGTGGAACTGTTCCTGTTAAAGGGAAGGGACCGATACCGATGGGACGGCATCCGAACCGAAAGGACATGGCTTCTCCCGGTGAATCAGAAGGTGCGCACCCTTTTTGCGTCCGTTGCTACCGAAGGGTCGTCTTTGGTCGGTCACTCGCTGGGTCAGTGGACGGTAACCTACCAGGACGGGGCTTCCGTCACCTTGCCGATCCGTCTGGGACGGGAAGGAGGTTCCGACCAACCGTTGCCCCTTCCCCTGCTTATCGGGACGAATTCCTGGCTCTGCTACAGGGCAGGGGAGAGTGTTCCCACTCTGATTTTTTCCTGGGAAAATCCTTATCCCGACAAACCGGTCGCATCCTTCTCCTTCCGTCCGTCAATCCTTGCCGTGGACCAAGGGTTCCAAATAAGAAGCCTCACCCTCGCCAGCGAATCAGGGCACAGATAAACATTTGGAACGAACAGTCCAGAAGAGGAGAGGGAACCCAATCGGATCCCTTGAGGGAGGCAGGTCTCCCTCCGCTCGTGACTGCTGTCCTTGCCAACTCTTGACAGGTGGGTTAGAGTGCTGCGGGAGGTGAGAGGTCAGGTGTCGCTGGGCAGCGGGGGTCCGGTTTGTCGGTTTGTCGTTTGGAACGACATGCATATCAAAGCCGATATTCCGGGGAGACCTCCTTGGTATCCCGGGGCTAATAGGCGAGCCTTCTGGGCGAGGGACCAGGTGGTCCGGGCACCCTCGGATGAGAGACCCGACTTCGTCCTATCGGTAGGGGACATCATTGACGGCGGAATAGACGATTACAATGAGGATTTCCGGTTTCTGCACAAGCAAGTGCTTTCCTTTTTGCCCGTTCCGTTTCTACCATGTCTCGGTAATCACGAAAACGGCGAGGGAGAGGGCTCCCCAGAAAAGAATGAGGCGTACGATCACTGGTTTGGCAGAGAATGGCACAATTACGTCTTTCGGGTTGCCGGGCTGGGGTTCATTGTCTTGGATACCAGCGCAGGTCACCGAAGGAGCGATTCGGTTACGGACGCAAGGGTCCGCTTCTGTGAGAGAGCCCTCTGTTTTCTTAAAGGCTCGCCTGTCGTTCTGGTGACCCATACGCCCCTCGTCCCGATGAGGGAAGAGGCGGTCATCAGGCAAAGTTTTGGATTTGATAGTTGGAAGGTTCAGGATGAGCATCTCCTTCAGATCGTCCGGTCGTCCCATAAGGTGATCGTTGCCGTCCTGTCCGGTCACCTTCATTTGACAGCCATCAGACGGGACGAGGGGATTTGTCACATCCTAGCTTCAGGAACGGGAGGCTATCCGGCGGACATCGCCTTTTGTGAGATATATGAAGATCGTTTCAAAGTGCAGATTCGTTCCCTCCCCGACCATCTCCAGAACCGGGAAGCCAACATTCACGGCAGACCGCGCCATGGGGTCGATTACACCGACTCGGAGCATCCCGATCACCATTCCTACCTGTTTGGAAACGCCGACGAAAGGGAAGCGATCATCCCCTTGCCGACCGACCGACCCAATTTGGGGGAGGGATTGCAGGTCTTTCACGAGATCGGTCCGGGAGATTGGATGCCCGTTTCCCTGGAAAAGGTCCCGTCCGGTAAATCCGTCGTTTGAAACCCAGTGAGGGCAGCGCAGGGTGCTTCTCTTTACTCCGAATCATCCGACGGCACCGATCGTTGGCTGACCCTGTCAAGAGGAGCCGCCCGATCTAACAAGGGGCGCAGGGCTTGCGCTTGGGGGGTGACGGCATAGAAGACTTGAATCGGGCGACCCGAAAGAATTCTCCTCTGGACCAGTCCCGTCGACTCTAGTTTTCTCAATCGGTCGAAGAGAACCTTATCGGTGACGGACAAGCGGAAGCGCAGGACCTTCGGGCGAGCGGATTGGCGGAGAAGGAGGCGAAGGATTCGCAAGGTGTGGCGGCAACGGAGGATCTCCTCCCATTGGCTGACGGAGAGACCGGTCGCCGTCAGCGCCCTCGCCCAGCAGCTGAGCCGCCGACCCTCAGCCGTCAACCGGTAACAGGTTTTCTTTGGGTAGCCGCTGCCTTGACGCCGGCAAACGACGGAGAGGGAGACCAACTTGTTCAACCTCTCCCATAGGACTTTAGGCGTCAATTCGGGATGACGGCGCAGGATTTGGGACGGTCGGGTGAAGCCGTCGGCTAAATCGGCAAGGATGAGAATTGTCCACTTACATTTGAGGACAGCGTCTGCGACCGTTTCCGTTCCCCTGTTTTTTCTACTTTTTGGAAAGTATCTATCCAGATCCTGAGTTCTTGCTTCTGATTTTGCGCCCGGCATAATTTGTCCCTACGGTAAGTCTGAAGCAAAAGGAGGATGCAGCGATGGGCGAAGCGATTGCAGGCTACACATACGGAACGGCAGAGGCAGCGTCCTCTCCGGTCACCGACGAGGAGTTTGAGAAGCTCCGGTTGGCGACGATGTTTACCGAAGAGGACGAGAAGTACCTCCGGAAGGCAGGGGAGATTCTCAAGGATCAGGTCGAGGAAGTTCTCGACCTGTGGTATGGATGGGTCGGTTCCCATCCTCACTTAGTTCACTACTTTTCCGGACCCGACGGACAGCCGGATGTCGGCTACCTTCAGGCGGTGCGCAAGCGGTTCGGGCAGTGGATCTTAGACACCTGTTTGCGAGCCTATGACCGGGATTGGCTCAACTACGCCCATGAGATCGGTCTTCGGCATCACCGGACCAAAAAGAATGTGACCGATGGTGTCTCTTCGGTACCTCACATCCCTTTGCGCTATCTGATTGCTTTCATCTACCCGATCGGTATGACGATCCGTTCTTTCTTGGCAAAGAAGGCAGAAAGCGCCGAGGAACTGGATAAGATGCACCAAGCCTGGCTGAAATCAGTGGTCCTCCAAGTAGCCCTCTGGTCGTACCCTTATGCAAGGGACGGGGATTGGTAGGCGCCAAACCGGCTTTCGGGTGGGATCGGTAGGGGCGGGACGGCATGGGCGGAGCTGATGTGCCGGCGGGACCGGGCTAAAATTTTTTGGTCAAAAGGGCGGTGATGCCGCCGATGGCGTGCCACCGGCTTCATCCGATGCGCCTCCTGCCCGAGGGGGCACTTGTGCCATCTGTTTCGCCGTCATCTCGGTCCCACTCCCTGGGCGTATCTGATCAAACTGCGCCTGACCAGTGCCCAGTCCCTTCTACAGGGCACCAATCTACCGATCCGTCGCATCCGCGAGCTGGTCGGTTTCCGGGACCTGCGTTACTTTCGCCGTCCGTTCCGGAAAGCATTGGGATGTCCCAAAATCATTAAGCCGTCGGGACCGCCCGGTCCTGGTCCGAAAAAAGAAGGAGAGGAGAGGTTGGAAGGTGAGGAGAAGAGAGGGGAGCAATCGGAGGAAAAGGCGGGCGGTCCTTCTTCAAAAAACATGCCAGCCGACCAGCCGTAACGTCTTTGGCAGGCATCCCATCGGCTCTGCGCCTGCCGGCTCGCCTCCGGGGGTTCGGGGGGTAACGGTGTTCTTTGTGCTGATCTTTGCCCATCAGCGTCTCTCCAGAAGGGGACGATGGGCTCCTTAACCCAGGCGAATGCTGAGGTCCTGCCCCTTCTGTTTCCCCTTTAAACAGGTGATCGTATGAAACGTCTCGCACGATGGGCTTTGGTCGTTATCGCGAGCATCGGCTTAGGAGGGTTAGTGAGCGTGTCGGCAACGCAAGACGGTTCCTTCACAGATCACGGTGTCGCTACGCCCTTTAGTGAGCCCCGTGGGATCGTCGCGACGATGGACGGTGACGGCAAAAACGTCGTGCTGATCTGGCTTTTTGATCACAGAGGCGGATACGCTCTCCTAATGGTTGACGGGCAGACGGGTGAAAGTCAGGAGTTTCCCACACCCTTTCCGACTGGGGGCGATTGCCCTTATACATCCGTCCTTTCGTCTCGCAATAGATACTACACCCACTTCAACAGTCACTTTGTGGAATTTGATCCTGTTGCCAAGAAGTTCACCTTCGTCGCTGCGACTCAGCCACAAATGGCGATGAGTATGACCGAAGACAAAAACGGTGTGATCTGGTCCGCAACTTATCCTCAGTGTGGTCTGGTATCTTATGACCCAGCGAAGGGTTCCTTTACCGATTACGGACATTTGAACAGAGAAAACTGGGCTCAGTATCCCAGATACGTGGCAACCGATGATGCTGGCTGGGTCTACATTGGACTGGGCTATACGGAGGCGCATCTTTTTGCCTTCAATCCAGAGACGAGGCAGGTCGTTCCTCTGATGAAAAAGGAGGAACGACGGCAGGGGATGGCTTACCTTTACCCCGCCCAAAACGGGAGGGTCTACGGTCAGAAATACCAGGGGTCCGATTCGCCCTGGTTGGAGATTTATGCAGGCACCGCCCGCCCTCTGGACGGTCCGCCACCGTCACCGCCCAAGAAAATCATTACAGGAACCCAAGGGCTGTTTCATCGGGAGTTCCCTGACGGTGACGTCCTTACTGATTGTGACCTGATGGCAAAGAGGCTAACCGTTAAGGACAAGACGACAGGGCAGACCCGTTCCGTTTCCTTCTCCTATTCCTCCGAGGGTGCCCACATTATGGCAGTGGCGACGGCTCCCGACGGCAGTGTGTGCGGGGGCACCGCTTTTCCTTTCTGTTTTTTCCGCTACGACCCCAAGACCGACAGGTGGGAGAACAGACCTTGTTTCGGGCAGTGGAACACCGTCGCACGGCAGGGAGATGCCTTCTTCGTCGGAGGCTACGGAGGTGGCTTTCTCCTTCAGTGGAATCCCTTCGCCCCTTGGACTGGAACGGAGAAGGGGAACCCTCGGTCCAATCCCCTCTTCCTAACCGAGGCGGATCCGGACATTTATCGTCCCCACGACCTGCATCCTTGCCCCGACGGCAAGACCCTGATTTTGGCTGGGACGCCTGCCTACGGAGCGACCGGAGGGGGACTGCTGATATGGAACAGAGCGGAAGGGAAGGGTCATCTCCTGCGTCATACCGACCTTTTGGAACATCACTCCCCTTTCAGCATCGCTTCTCTCCCTTCCGGTTTGATCGTCGTTGGGACGACCACTCAGCCGGGAACAGGGGGAGAAAAAAAGGCGACGGAAGCGCAACTTTACATCCTGGATCCCCTTTCAAAGCGTCTGGTCTGGCATGAGGCCGTTATCAGCGGTGCCCAAACTTATGGGGACCTGATCTACGATGACAGGACCGGACGGATCTACGGCTTTGCCGATGGGACCCGCTACTTCGTCTTTGACCCAGCCAAGAGGCAACTGGTCTATCAAGAAGACACCTGGTCCGGTCTCGGACCGTGTAGCGGAGGTCAGGGACCTCGGGTCTTTGTCAAGGGACCGGACGGGACCGTTTATGTCCTGATGCAAAAAGCCATTGCCAAGGTCGACCAGCGTTCCTTTCGGTTGCTTCCGATGGCTTTTCCTCCGCAGCCGATCAGTGTCGGAGGCGACTACGCATCGGGGCGCCTTTTCTTCGCCTGTGGGTCCCATCTCTTTAGCTGCGCTATCGATCAGGGCAGGGTGGAAAACGAGTGAGAGAGGAGACCTGGTCGGTCCCTTTTTATGAGAACAAATTTGACCTTCTCTACTCCATT
Organism: Candidatus Caldisaccharidevorator sinensis; assembly: GCA_032161505.2. GTDB lineage: Bacteria > Armatimonadota > Fervidibacteria > Fervidibacterales > Fervidibacteraceae > Caldisaccharidevorator > Caldisaccharidevorator sinensis. The sequence goes on along the minus strand of JAVKTG010000002.1, from coordinate 1,166,155 downwards.
GACGATCAAGGAAAGGAACAAAGGATCACCTCACCGGACCAATGGCAGGTCCGCCGGCAACACATTCTTTTGAATATGCAAAAAGTGATGGGTCCTCTCCCCGACGAAAGCAAAAGAGTGCCCTTGGACCCAATCGTCTATGAGGAAGTGCGGGTCGGCCCTTTCATCCGGCGCAAGATCTCCTACTGCCCGGAGCTTGCCGACCGGACGCCTGCCTATCTCCTGATTCCAGAAAAAGTGTTTGTCAACAGCAACGACAAACTGCCGGCTATGCTGTGCCTCCATCAGACGACCCCGATCGGAAAGGACGAACCGGTCGGCTTGGGCGGCAATCCCAATCTGCACTATGCTAAGGAACTGGCGGAGCGGGGTTATGTCACCCTAGCTCCCGATTACTGCGTCGGTGGAGGCATTCCAGAAGTGGGAATCAAAGAAGGATTCGGTGAATACCGGACGGATCCTTACAGCCTCGGCTATGTCAGCGCCACGATGAAAGGAATCTGGAACCATATTCGGGCGGTAGATCTTCTCCAATCCTTATCCTTCGTCGATCCCGACCGGATTGGCGTCATCGGTCACTCCCTGGGCGGTTACAACTCCCTATTCGTCTCCGTTTTTGACGAAAGATTGAAGGTGATCGTTTCCAGCGCGGGTTTCACGTCCTTTCAAAAATATTACGGCGGTGACTTAACCGGATGGAGCCATCGGGGTCATATGCCGAGGATCGCCACGGAATATGGTAAGGATCCGAAGAGGATGCCTTTTGAGTTCTCCGAAATTCTGGGAGCCATCGCTCCCCGATCCGTCTTCATCAGTGCTCCTTTTCAGGACACCATTTTTGAAGTTTCCGGTGTCGGCGACTGCGTCGCCGCCGCCCTTCCCGTTTTCTCCCTTCTTTCCAGTACCGGTCACCTCATTGTCGTTTACCCTCCCGGTCCCCACGACTTTCCCCCCTTTATCAGGGAAATGGCCTATCGGTTCATTGACTACCATCTCAAAAACCGGTCCCGTTCGTGATGATGATTTCGGGAGGGAGCCTTTAATGGCCAAAAGGCTGTGGTGGAATGCAATCCTTCCGACTTTGCTGATCGTCGGCACAGGGGCGGTGGGTGAGATGAACGATCCTTTTTCTCCGTCCAAGAGAACCAGCACCTTTTTCCCTGACCGGTTAAAGCAACTGCTGCGCAACAATATTGCCCGATTCCCCGAAGCGAAAGAGACTGCCGATCGGATTGTCAAGGAGGCGGACTTCTGGTTGAAGATGACCGACGATGAGATTTGGTCTCTCATGTTCGGTCCCACGATCACCCGGTCTTGGCACGTCTGGTCTAACGGCACCTGCCCCGATTGCGAAAAGCCTGTACCGATGTACAACTGGATCGTGGACCCCAAAAAAGCCCCGTGGAAAGTCCGCTGTCCCGAATGCGGCTCCCTCTTCCCTAAGAACGACTTCTTTGCTTTTTACCGTTCCGGATTGGACGAGAAGGGAGTTTTTGACCCCAAACGGGCGGATCGGTCCCTCCTGTTCAACGCCGACCATCCCGACCCCAACGATCTTCTCCACCGCTACGGCGTTGATGACGGTGACGGCTATGGAGACGGCGGCAGAAGGTGGCGCTTTATCGGCGCCTACCTGATCTATGGTCAGTGGAAGGCCCTCATTTTGGACGGATTGGCGGATCTCGCAGCTGCTTATCTGGTGACCGGCAACCCAATTTATGCCCGTAAAGCTGGAATCCTTCTGGATCGGATCGCCGATCTCTACCCCCAATTTGACTTTAAGTCCCAAGCCCTCGTTTACGAGAGACATCTGGGGTCCAACGGGTATGTTTCCATCTGGCACGATGCCTGTGAGGAGACCCGCCTTCTCGCCCTGATCTTTGACGCTGTCTTTGACGGAATGAAGGACGACCCTGATCTGATTGCCTTTCTGTCGAGAAAAGCCCAGGAGACGGCAACGGGGAACCCAAAACGGTCCTTCGTCGACATTCAACGCAACATTGAGGAAGGGCTCCTGAAAGACCCTTTGAAAAATGTACACAAGATCACTTCCAACTTTCCCCGGACCCCCTTTACTCTAGCGGTGCTGTTAACGGTTTTGTCTTGGGAAACCAATCGCCCTCAGGTGATCCAGATACTGAGGGAAACCCTTCAGGAAGCCACTGCCGTTGACGGCGTAACGGGAGAAAAAGGGCTAGCCGGATACTCTGCCTATGCTGTCCGCGCCGTCGCCGAGATACTGGCGCTTTTTGACCGGGTTGATCCGGACCTGCTGCCCGACCTTGCTCGCACCTTTTCCGTAGACCGAACTTTCCGCTTTCACATCGATACCTGGTTTCAATGTCAATACTATCCCAACATCGGCGATGCGGGAGGCTTCGCAAGGAAGAACGCTAACTATGCCGGCGCCTCTTTCTACCAACTGCCGTCCGACTCTTACGCTGTCTTTACCCCTTCCGCTTTCACACTGTTTTGGAAACTTTACCAGTTGACAAAAGATCCCACTTGGGTACAACTGATCTGGTGGAGCAACGGCGGTCGTTCGGACGGTCTGCCTCATGATCTCTTTTCCCCGGACCCTAAAAAAGTTCAAGATCGGATCAAAACCGTTATCTACCGATCCGGTATCCGATTGCGTCAGGAAAGCGTCAATTTTGAAAAATGGTGCTTGGCCCTCCTACGGTCGGGAAAAGGCGAAAGAGAGAGGATGGCCTGGCTGGACTACGACTCGGGTGGACCCCACGGTCATTCCGACGGCATGAACATCGGATTGTTCGCTTTTGGTCTTGACCTCCTTCCTGATTTCGGTTACCCACCCGTTCAGTTTGGAGGATGGGACTCCCCGAGAGCCCAATGGTACTTCAGCCCCCTTGCCCACAACACTGTTGTCGTCGACGGAAAGGATCAGCGACCCGGTTCGGGGAAGACGACCCTCTGGAAGATCGGTGATCGGGTGCGGGTGGTGAGAGCATCGGCTCCCAACCTGACGGGCGTTCAACAGTACCAGCGCACCGTCGCTCTGATCGATCTGTCGGAGAAGGATTTCTATGTCGTTGACATTTTTCAAGTTTCTGGTGGCTCCCTCCACGACAAGTTCTTCCATTCTTCCTTTGGAAAACTGGTCATCCCTGATGACGGAACCTTGGAGAGACCTTCCGAGACCCCCTATGGGGGCAGATCCGAGGTCCAAATGCGGAACCTCCACCGCCTTCGTCTCGCTAAGACGGCACCTGACGATCGTCCCTTAAAGTTGATCTTTCTCTTGGACGATCATTACGGATACCGGAAGGGGAAGAAACCGGTCCGTCTGACTTACTTTGATCTGACGAAGGGGGCTGAGTTCTGGCTCGGAGAGGGCTGGGTCGCTTTAGGCATTAGCACCATTGAAGATGCGTGGATCCCGCGATTGGTGATCCGGAGAAAGGGGACCGAGCCCCTCACCACCACTTTTGTCGCCGTCGTCTCCCCTTATGAGGGTGACGAGTGTCCCATATCTTCTGTCCGTCTCGTCCCTCTTCAGTCGGCGACGGGCGAGCCTTGTGGAGGCGGCCGTGTGGCTTTGGAAGTTGTCGATAGCGACGGAATTCGGGATTTAATCATCAGTGGGGATGGGGAAAATGCCGACGGGCAACCTCCGGACCTAAGCAAGGAACGATCGGTCGTCCAGCCGGACTGGAAAGTATCCACTGACGCCTCCTTCTGCGTCATCAGGAGGGACCGAAAGGGGAAAAATGTTTTCCAATTCACTGCCGAAGGAAGAATCGTTGAAGGAGACGTCCGAACGATAAAAAGGAAAAGGTGAGTCGTGGCAAAATCGGTCGCTGCTATTAAATGCCGTCGGGCGCTCTGCCGCTTCTCGATGAACATCTATCGACAGTGATCGCTCACTAGCATCAAGGGCGGATCAGTGGGGAGCCAGATTCCTTCCCAGCCTAAGAAGGCGTTGGAACCGTCGCCTACCCCTAACCGATATGGCCGAGGCATGACCCTTCCCGGTCTCAATCGGAAGCGAGTGGCCGGCTGGGTCGGTTGTTGGTTGCCCCCGCTGCTGGTTTCGGTCCTTTTCACCGGCGGGATCAATCTATGGGTGCTCTATGCAGAACTGTACACCGGAGGCGCCAATTTAGCAGGAGGAAACCCGCCCGCTCCTGTCCTTCTGATGATCTCCCTTCTCCTCCTATTGCGGCGGTTTTTACCCCTTTCCGACCGCCAATTGTTGGCAACCTATCTTTTCTGCTGCTTTTCCCTGATCCCGACCACATACGGAGGGGTCCGGTCCTTTTTCCCGAGTTTGACTGCATCTTTCTACTACGCGTCTCCCGAGAACCGGCTGCAAGAGTTCTGGGGTCTGATCCCCGACTGGTGGTTGCCAAAAGACCCTGCCATTGTCCGGGGTTTCTTTGAAGGTGCGGACGGGAAGGTCCCCTGGTCCGACTGGTTGCGCCCTCTCCTTCGCTGGTCCCTTTTCTTTCTCGGTCTGTGGTGTTTCGCCGTTGCCCTCCCCTTACTGTTGACACCTTCTTGGATGGCACGGGAGCGCCTCAATTTCCCTCTCGCTCAAATGCCGTTGCAAATGGTCGTCGGTGTCCGCAAACGCCCCTTCTTCGCCTCCCGGCAAATCGGGCTGGGCACTCTTATCGGCGCCATCCCGACCGGCTTAATGGTCCTCCTTTCCCTGTTTCGGGAGGTCCGAAGGGCGTGGGATTGGTCGCCCTATCTTCAAGATCCCCCTTGGAATGCCTTGCGACCTCTAATGATCTATCCCCTGGTGGAAGGGGTCGGCTTCGGCTTCCTCGTCCAGCAGGAAGTCCTCTTTTCGGTCTGGTTCTTTTACTTTCTCTTGAAAATGACCGCCCTAGTTGGTGTCGGCTTTTTGGGCTGGCAAATTCCCCAGGTCCTGTCCATCGGCGATTCCTTCCCTTTCCCTCATTCCCAAAGCGTCGGCGGATACCTTGCCCTCGCCTTTCTCCTGATCTTTGAATGGCTTCACCACCGCAGCGGCAGTCCCTATCGATGGGCTTTCGGATTGCTCGCTTCGGGTCTAACGATCGCCTTCCTTTGGCTCGTCACTGGGGGAATATCGGTCCTTGTCGCTTTTTGGTTCCTCGGTGTCCTTGGGGTCTTTCTCATCACCTACACCCGCATCCGCGCGGAAGCCGGCATGCCGTACACCTGGGTCTATCCTTACGGTGCTCCCCGGGAGTTCCTCCTCTACACTTTCGGCGTCACCGGCTTGACAAGCCTCGGCGGTGTTAAGAGTTTGGTCTTTCTTTCGGCCTTCTTCTGGCTCGCCCGCCACTACTACCTCTTCCTCAACTCTGCCTATGCCGCCGACGGGGTGAAAATTAGCGTTGACGCGGACCTGTCGCCATTCTCTGTCGTCCTCTTCTCCTGCATCTCCTCTGTCGTCGGGCTGTGGGCTGCCTTCATCAGCCATCTCATCGCCTACTACAGGAGAGGGGCGAACTTCCTGGAAGGAGCGACGGGGGGTGGCGATTACAGGACCTATGTCGCAGCCCTAGACTATCGCCTCTTGAGTCAGCGTTTGGACAAGCCGGAGGGACCCGACCCCTGGAGAATCGGCGCCACCCTTTACGGTGCCATCGTTACTCTCATCGTGTCCCGTCTCCGTCGGTCTTTCCCTTCCTTCCCTCTCCATCCCCTTGGCTTCCCGATCGCCTACGCCTACAGCCACCATTGCCCCTACTGGTTTCCGACTTTTTTCGTTTGGACTCTCAAGGGTCTGCTGATGCGTTACGGAGGAATGGGCGTTTTCCGCCGCTGGATTCCTTTCTTCCTCGGTCTAACTTTGGGACACTATCTCATGACCGGCATCGTTTGGGCTGGAATTCTAAGTCCCCTCTTCAAGGGTCGCTGGCCCTTTCCCTTCCGGATCGCTTTTGAGTAACGGTGTCTGTCCGGTCAGCACTCATAGCGAAATCAGCAGATTCGGGTCGGTTGCCAAGAGGGGGTGAAACGAACCCCTGGGGCAGCTTGTCGCCCCGGCAGTTAAAAAAAGCCCCCAAAAAGCCATTCGGACATCGTCCTTCTCAAGGACGGAAGGACGCTCTGCCGGATGCTTGCAAGCCCGCCGGACTCTTTCCGCCTCTTTTCCGTTTCCGACATCGGTGACCTTTTGGTTATCTAAAATGACAACGTCAGAAGGCAGGGCGAAAAGGGGTGATCCGTCCCTTTTGTTCCGGCAGGTGCTGCCGATCACCCTGACAGGGGTTTTTTACGAGGGAAAAACGTGATGGCTGGGGGTGGCGAAGGATGGAGTTTGTCTACCGCCCATTACTGTGACACGATAGGGGCATTGAGGAATGGAAGGCTACCGGCGGCAACTCTACAGACCGGAGCCGGCAGAAGTGGTGAAGGTTTTTGATAAACGGGCGGTAGCAGAATAAGAGGCGAGAAAATGAAGAGGCGTCGGTTTGTGGCAACTGTTGGGTCGCTCTGGCTTGGTGTCGGAGAGGGAAAGGGGGAGAAACGAATGGAAGCCTTCCGTCAAGACCTTTGCTGGTGGTGTTTCGCCCGATCGGGGGTGGAACCGCTGACCCTGATCCGAGAAGCAAAAAAGATCGGCTATCAAGGATTTGAGTTGCTGCCCGAGGAGATGTGGGACACGATCCGGGCGGAAGGTCTAGCGATTGTGACTCATGGCGCTCACACGAGCCTTACCGACGGTCTGAACAGAAAGGAGAACCACAACAGGATTGAGGAAGAGATCCTCGCCAACCTGGAAAAGGCGAGACGGTATCAGATCCCGATTCTGATCTGCTTTTCCGGTAGCAGGCGAGGGATCAGCGACGAGGAAGGGTTGGAACACACCGTTGAAGGGCTGTTGCGGGTCGCCAAGAAGGCGGAGGAAGCAGGCGTCACTCTCGCTCTTGAAGTCCTCAATAGTAAGGTGGATCATAAGGATTATCAAGCCGACCACACCCGTTGGGCAGTGGAAGTCGTCAAGAGGGTTCAGTCACCCAGGGTCCGCATCCTTTACGACATCTATCATATGCAAATAATGGAGGGGGATGTGATCCGGACGATAGAGGAAAACTTCCAATGGATCGCCCATTTCCATACGGCAGGGGTTCCGGGAAGAAGGGACCTGGACAATGAGCAAGAACTCAATTACCGGGGCATTATGAGAGCCATTGCTCTTTTAGGTTATCAAGGATTCGTCGGTCAAGAATTCATTCCCAAGGGCGATCCTGTCTCCGCCATTCGCCACGCTTACGAGGTCTGCCGGGTGGACGTCTGAGGGCAGACGGACCGGTCAGCGGGACGATGGGCGTTCGGGAAATCAACGAATTCATCCGGTCACCCCTTTTCACAGTGGCGGGAATTGGCGTTTCCGCCGTTGCGATCGCTCAACTGCTTCTCCTCTTTGCCATCGTCCATTTCGCTGCCCGATGGCTGAGCCGGATGGTGGAGGCGAGACTGGCACGGCGGGAGCTGTCTACCGAACTGGCGGCGCGCCTGGTCGCCCGATGGGTGACCGTCGGCGTCTGGACTGTCGGGATCCTCATAGCAGCCGATCTTCTGAATATTCGCTTCGCCTCCTTTAGTTTCTTCGCCGGAGCCCTTGGGCTGGGGGTCGGATTTGGTCTGCAGACCATCATCAACAACTTCGTCAGCGGTCTCTTGATCCTAACGGAACGGACCCTCAAGACGGGCGATGTGGTCACGGTCGGGGGCGAAACGGGGCGGCTGATTCACATCGGTGCCCGGGCAACGGTCCTACAGACGGGAAAGGGATCCGTTCTGGCTGTTCCGAACACCCAGTTTATCAGCGGACCAGTCATCAACTGGTCTGCTACCGGCAAGGGCGTTGCCCTGACGATCCCCTTCGCCATTGCATCGACGGACGATGGGGAGGCGGCGGAAGAGTGTGTCTTGCAAGTGGCGAAGAGCCATCCCTTGGTCTTTGCCGACCCAGAACCGAAGGTCTATCTCACCAGGGTCGGAGACCTTCTCTCCTACGAACTGGTCGTGTGGGTGGAAGAACCGATAGAGAAGTCGCGAATCGTTCAAAATGATATCAACCGGGCGCTGTTGCAGGCGCTCAGGGAGAGAGGGATCGCCATTAGAGGATAAGGTACGAAGGACAGGGGGATGAAAATGAGGATCTCGAGAAGGACGTTCCTTTCCGCAGTCAGCGGCGCTTCCATAAGCCAGGTGTTGGGTCCGAACCGACCGATAGAAGAAAAGGAGGGGAAGAAAGTGAAGTGGAGGCTGGGACTGCAAAGTTACTCTCTCAGGACCCTTCCCTTCGCAAAGGCGGTGGAGAAGGTCCGGGAGGTCGGTCTGGAGTATCTGGAAGCCTTTCCCGGTCACTTGCCGGTGGAGAAGGCGGCGGAAGGCAAGAAGGTCCTGAAAGATCACGGCGTGCGGCTGATCGGCTACGGTGTCTGTCATCTAACGGCTGACGAAGGATCTATGCGTCGGCTCTTTGACTTTGCTAAGGAGATGGCTATCGAAATTCTGACCGCCGACCCAGACCCTGACAGTTTTCCACTATTAGACCGGTTGGTGGAGGAGTATGGCATCAAGGTGGCGATCCACAATCACGGACCGGGTTCCCGCTATCCGGGGGTCGACAGCGTCATTAAGGCGTATGAGGGACATCATAGGAGCATCGGGCTGTGCTACGACAATGGTCACGGGGCGCGAGCAGGGGACGACATTGTCGCTGCCGTCCGCAAGGCAGGATCGCGAATTTACGGGGTCCATCTGAAGGACGTGAACGCAGAAAAGCACGATGTCGCTCTCGGCGAGGGTGTTTTGGACCTGAAAGGGTTCTTTAAAGCATTGCAAGAGGTGGGCTTTGAAGGTGCCCTGATGGTGGAGTATGAACTGGATCCCCAAGACCCCATTGCCGGAATCCGCCGGAGCCTGGAAACCGTTCACAAATTGACAAGAGAACAGAAATAGGTGGGGAAATGGGACAGAAAGAGTTTGGGATCGCTTTAGTCGGATGCGGTCGGATTATGCCCGCTCATTTGCACGCCTACAAAGACCTGTGGGAAATGGGGATTCGCTCGTGGCGGATCGTCGCCTTGGTGGCGCGAAGGAAGGAGGATGCCCTCCGGTTCCGGAAGAGGGGCGAGGGTCCGCTCCCCCGCACCCCTGTCACGACCAATCCTTTAGATCCTCTCGGCAAGCCTCACCTGTATGTTAGCGACATCCACGACGATGTTCTTCCCGATGTCAGCACCGACTGGCGGGAGGTGGTGACAAGAGAAGATGTCCATCTGGTGGACATCTATGCGACGGTCAGTGTTCATCACGAGATCGCCGTCGCAGCTCTGGAGGCGGGGAAAGATGTGCAGGTGGAAAAACCGATGGCGGTGACGGTACGGGCGGGGAAGGTGATGGTGGCAGCGGCGGAGAGGAACGGTAGAGTCCTTTCCGTCGCCGAAAGCGTTCGCTACAGCCCCGATGTTCGGATGGTCCGCTGGCTCGTCGGTAAGGGAATTATCGGAGACATTCAGACCTTTCACAGTTTCTCTATGGGAAGCGACTGGTCTCCCGACAAGATCGTCGCTCAAACCCCTTGGCGGCATCTCCAGCATTTGGCAGGCGGGGGAGCGAGCCTGGATATCGGCGCCCATCTGTGGCATCTCGCCCGTTACTGGTGCGGAGAAGTGCAGCAGGTTTTCGCCTTCACCCCAATCCTTGAGCCGGTCCGATACGTTCGCGACGCGGAAGGACACATCCTCCAGCAGCTGGAACCTGATGCCGACGATACTTTCTTCGCCCTGTGCCGGTTTGAAGGCGGTGCCTTTGGCACCGTCGGCTTCAGTTGGGCAGGGCGGGGCGGGCGGATCGGAATGCCGACCAGCATCTTTGGGTCGAAAGGTTGCATTATCGGAGATCGCGTCTCACTCGAAGACGGTACAAAAGGGTCCGTCCGGGACATTTTCTCGTCCGTCGTGACGCCTGAAGAGAGGGAAAGGCTCTTTCCGATGGGAATTGAGGACGCCTTTACGTTGGAGAAGTGGGACTGGCTCCGCGCCTGCGAGAAGCGAGAGAAGCCGGAAGCCAGCGGGTGGGAAGGTCTGATGGACATAGCGTGCAGTTTCGCGATGTTGGAATCCAACGCCGTCGGCAGACCTGTTACCCCAAAGGAGGTCCTGGACGGAACGGTAGACGCGTATCAGCGTCCATTGGACGAGCATTACGGATTGGTCTGAGGCAACGAGCGGTCCTCCCCTTGCGGAGGCGATCGGACACCCGAAAGGTGAGTCCAGATCCTCACACCGATAGCGCCGACGGCGACGCCCAAAAGGGCACCACCAATCACATCGGTCGGATAGTGCACGCCTAAAAGGACCCGCGAGAGAGAGATGAAAGCGGCGAGGAACCACCAAAGCAATCGGGGAGGACTGACGGCGTTGAGAAGGGTGGCGACGGCAAATGAATTGGCGGCGTGAGAGGAAGGGTAGGAGCGGCTGAGCGTTTCAGAAGCCCCAGTCAAAGGGCGGGGGCGATTGACCAGGGGCTTGACGAGCCTTCCGCTGGTGGCGTCGGCGACGCCCAATGTGATGGCGAGGGAAAGGACCGATGCGACCCACCAGCGGACAGCCATTCTGCTCTTTCCCCATTTCTTAACCCCTCTCATCGCTAAGTAGAAAAGAAGGATCAGCCACACCGTCGGTCTGTTCCCCAGCCCCGTCACAAAGACCGCCCCCTCCCGTAGATAGCCTCCGGAAAAGGGAGCGTAAAGAGAACGGACGACCGCCTCATCCCAAGTCGTTAGGGGCGTCACGTTAAATGCGACGGCTGCTGTCACGAACAAAAAAGCCAAACCGGTCAAAAGTCCGATCTTCACCCAGGTCGCAGGATCAAAAGGTAAAAGGAGAGGACCAGAAGGACCGTCAGACCGATGATCAGAACGGTCACTGTGACCCTCCAGGAAAGAGATGCCTCCTCCCTCCATCGCTCTCTGAGAGCGGAGTATAGGTCCCTAAAGAGAAGGAAGAAAAAAACGATGATCAGGACGATGGTGACGATCTGCCCCAATCGGGCGAGCAGGGGACCCAGGACTGATCACCAGCGCAGTTCAAAAGTTTGGAAGGAGCCCGTTGGCTCTCCCCACTCTACAGAGACCGTCTCCACCACAGCCCCCGGCGGACCTTTATGAAGGTCTCTCAAAAGTATCTCCAGCGACTCGGCGGGACCCTCAGCGACCACTTCCACTGACCCGTCCCGAAGATTGCGAACGAAACCGGTTACCCCATTAACGGACCGTGCTGATCGGATGACGAAATAGCGGAAGCCGACACCCTGGACAATTCCTCTCACGACCGCCCGAAACCGGCGCTGATGGACGGACGGCTCCTTCATTTGTGTCGGACACTCGCTTGGTAGAGATGGATCCCTCTGCCGGCGATAAGGGAACTGACCCAAGCCATCACAAAAGCGAGGGAGATGCCAATCAGGTCCCGAACCAATTGACGAACGGCCTGTCCGCCGCTCCTTTCCTGAAGGGCGGAACCGACCGAATGCTCAAGGGACCCGAAGAATTGATAGGCACCATAGAATACGGTCAGAAGGAGGGCTATCCCCAAAAGGAAAGTTCCCAGTCCGATCAGACGAGCCGTCCGGTCGACAAAAAGCCTTCCCTCAGGCGCCCAAATCATAGGATCCGAAGGCTCTTCCCAATGACCTTTTTCCTTCCTTGTCATACTTTCTTCTCCCGAGAATCCGTTAGGGAAAGGGAGGCGACGATCCCCTGCCCTCTGAGTGGGATGACCTGACACTGGCCTCTGACGCCCATCTCCCTCAAAGATTGGCACATGGCTTGCGCCACTGATTCGGCCATGGCTCGGTCGCCGCACCAGCCGGCGATCGTCGGTCCCGCACCGCTCAGGTGAACTCCCAAAGCCCCCGCTTCCCGTGCCGCACGGAAGACCCTCTCCATTCCCGTGACCAGATGGCTCCGGTAGGGTTGGTGCATCCGGTCGTCCATCGCCTGCCAAAGGAGCGACCAGTCACCTTTCATTAAAGAAGCGATCAGCAGGGCGGTCCTCCCTATATTGAAAACAGCGTCCGCTAGGGGAACGGTCTCGGGCAGCACTTCCCTTGCCTTTCCCGTCGGCAGGGAATATTCGGGAATGGAGAGGGCGATCCATAAAGGCGGCGGATCTAACCGGCACCAAACGGGATGGGAACCGTTGACGGCGACGATAACAATCCCGCCGAATAACGCGGATGCGACATTGTCAAAGTGACCCTCCAGTTCCCCGGCGAGAGAAAGAATTTCTTCCTGACTGAGGGGATTGGCGCAGACCATGTTGGCGCAGACCAGACCACCGACCCGCGCCGCTGCTGAACTGCCCAGACCACGACCAAGGGGAATCCGATTGACCAAGGTCAGGCGAAATCCGTCCCTCAGCGGCTCCGCCGCAGCGGGCGAAACAACCCGCTTAAAATGCTCTATCGCCTGGACGACAAGGTTCCTTTCGTCTACAGGAAGGTCTCTGGCGCCCTCTCCGCTGATAGACACCGTCACACCTTTATGGGGAACGAGTAGGCGGACTTCGCTGGTCCAGTTCAGAGCACATCCCAGGCAGTCAAAGCCCGGTCCCAAATTCCCCATCGTGGCGGGGACTTTCACCAGAGCCTCTCGGAACAACGGTCCCACCTCTCTTCCGGAGCCCTTATAACAATGCGGACGCGGTCAAAATTCTTTCGTCGGATGGCGACCTTAGTCAATCGGATCGTCCCTTCTGTCGGGCTGTGGTTGACCGTTCTCCTCGCCTACCTTCCGGTTGTCCTGATTCATCGCCAGCCCCCCCCTTTAACAGGAGATGAAGCCTATTACGCCCGAACCCCCCTGGAGATGCTCCAACGGGATGACCTGGTGGCTCCCTACTTCAACGGTAAACCACGCTTTAAAAAACCCCCTCTCGCTTACTGGGCAGTTGTCCTCTCTTATCGCTTTCTCGGCGTCTGGGAGCCGGCGGCGCGACTCCCCTCCCTTCTCGCCGTCCTGATCACCGCTTTGCTCTTAACCGCTTGGTCGGTCCGCTATTGCGATCCTGCCAACGGTTCCCTGACTGGTCCCGTCTTTCTGTTAATGCCCATAAGCGCCCTCTTGAGCCAGGCGGCCGTTCCCGAAACCCTCTTGACCCTCTTCGTCACTCTCTCATCCCTCTCCGGATGGATTGCCCTTCAGCCATCGGTTAGGTGGCTGCCTTGGTCTGTCCTTTCGGGGATTGGGATGGGTTGCGCTTTCCTATCCAAAGGTCTGCCCGGCTTCCTTCCCGTCCTGATCCTTCTCCCCCTCATCTTCCGCAATTTTCCGTCGTCCGTCAGAAAATTAACGGTGATTCTTGCCTTAGCCATCCTGACCCCAGCCCCTTGGCTTCTCACAATGCATGTTCGGTTCGGCGAGGAGTTCTGGCAGGTTTTCCTTCTCCAAGAGCATCTGCAGAGAGTCGCGGCACCGATGGAAGGGCATCGGGGTCCCTTCTGGTACTATCTGCCGGTCCTTCTTCTCTCGACCTTTCCCTGGTCTCTGCGCCTCTTGGGCCTGTGGGGAAAGGGTTTGACATCGCCGGCTGCAAAAAGGGAACCCTCAATCCTTTCTGTCGACCGTTGGATGTCCTGGTGGGTCGCTGCTGTCGTCGCTCTCTTTTCCCTCTCCGCTACCAAACTCCCTCACTACATCTTCCCGGCTGTTCCTGCCTGCGCGTGGCTTGGCGCCCGATCTCTGACCGAGAGGGCTTACCTTCTGGACCTACTTCTAACAGCCCTTTTCCTGATCGGTTCCGGAACCCTTGCGATCTACGCTCCCGCCAAAGTAGACGCCTCTTTCCAATCGTTTCTTACACGACACGGCTTTGGTCCTGCCCCCGGAGAGGATCTCATTCCTATTTTGACCGGGGGCGTTCTCTTCGCTGCTTTCCTGGTCAGCCTTTCTTCTCTTGCCCTCGCCCTTTCAACGAGGATGTCTAAGGCAGCGGAACCGTATCGTGTCCTTCTCAGGGGTCTGAGTCTGCCGTTCGCTGCCTTGTTGACCTTCTCCATCCTTCTGGTCGGCTGGAGCGTCGCTACCCTGTCAGGCGGTCATCGGGCGGTTGCCCAATGGCTACCAGCCAATGAGAAAGTCACCTTCGGTCCCGATACCGAATGGGTCGTCTTCTATGCCGGTGAGTCGGTGCAACACATCGGAAGTCTCTCTTCCCTCAGGGAGCGCATCAAGCGGTATAAAGGGATGACTGTCTTAGCGAGAATAGATCAATCCCATACTCTAAGGAGAGCCGGTCTTCGGCTGGTTCGCTACGGGCTGTGGGTCGTCGGCAGGAAGGAGTGAGACGATGTCCTGGTCTGTCTTTCCCGGCGTTCGGGTCGGTCATGTGACCGACATAGATGCGGCGACGGGCGTCAGCGTGTTGATTGCCGAAGAGGGTGCGGTCATGGGCGCAGAGGTGAGAGGGGGCGCTGCCGGAGTTATTGGGCTGGAGGTCTGCAGCCCCTATCACTTGATGGAGAGGGCTCACGGGGTCGTCCTATCTGGGGGAAGTGCCTTCGGGTTGGAGTCGGCTTTTGGGGTCATTCAGTGGCTGGCGGAACGGGGCATGGGCTTCGACGCTAAAGTGGCGAAGGTCCCGATCGTTTTGGCTGGTGTCGTTTTTGATCTGCGGGTCGGTTCCTCCACGGTTCGCCCCAACAAGGAATGGGGGTACCTCGCCTGCCAGGTTTCTCATCCCAACGAGACCCGGCAGGGGAACGTGGGTGCCGGTGCCGGTGGGACCGTCGGAAAAGTTTTGGGCTTTGACTTCGCGATGAAGGGCGGGCTGGGGTTGGCTTTCAAGCAAGTGGGAGAAGAAGGGAATGTCGGTGCCCTTGCCGTTGTCAACGCGTGGGGTGACATCGTGGACTACCGGACCGGGCAGAGGGTTGCCGGTGCCTGGGATCGGGAGGCGAAAAAGTGGGTCGACAGCGAAGGCGTTTTGCTTAGGGGCGAGATGGGCTGGGGGTTCCAGCCGATGATGGTCGGAGAGAACACGACCTTAGTTTGCGTCGTCACGGATGCGGGGTTAACTAAAACGCAAGCCAATAAGGCGGCTCACTACGCCCATAATGGTCTCGCCCTCGCCATTCGCCCCGCCCACTCTATGTATGACGGAGATGTGGCTTTCGTACTGTCCGTCGGAAGAAAGCGATGCGACTTTCATGGCGTGTGCGTCGCCATCCAGCAGGCAGTGGCAGAAGCGATTCTGAACGCGGTCCTCAACGCCGATCCCCTGTACGGCATTCCTTCCGTCAGGACAGTTCAGGATGAAGTCCCTTAACGGTAAAGAGAATAGCAGGCCTTAAGGGAAGCGCTGCAAGCGATGAGACCGATGAGAATTGCGAACCCGACCGGTAGTCTCGGAAAGTCCGCTAAGTCCCTCGACAGAGTCCAAAAGGCGACCAGACTTGAAAGTAGCACACTCGAAAGGACGATCATCACTGGGCGGAAAAGGGAGCCTGTCGGGCGGTGTCCCTTATACCGTGTGATGGAGGGGTTCCTTCTTTTGAGAAGAGCGACCAGCCCCAAAAGGGTCCAAAAAAGAACCCCCAGAAGACCTACCGGACCGCTCTGTCGGACTAATATGCCAAAGGAACGGACTAACTTTTGATTTGGGGTCAGGTGAAGGGGGACGACGGAGTCCAGCACCATCAGGGCAGCGCACCGTCCTTCCTTGATGGCTTTGATGACTGTCTCGGGCGTCGTAGCCGATGCAGGAAGGACCGTGGCGATAGCGGCTGGTAGGGAATAGCGAAGGTCCAAAGAACCAACGGCGGGCAGTCGCAGATCTCTCATAACTTGCTGGAGAGATTTGCCGTCTCGCACCACGCCCGGAAAGTACTCAGCGGCGCTGATGCCCCAATCGGCTAACCGTTGCAAAGGGAAGCGACCGTTCCAAGGATGAGCGGCAATGGCAATGCCACCCTGTTTCTTCGTCTCTTCTATGGCTTGTGGAATCGTCCACTCAGAAGGTTTCAAACTTTTTTTAATTCCCAGAAGAATCAGATGATTGGGTCCCCGAAATTCCTCGCCCGTGACGATGACCATCGGAAACTTCTTATTCCGGCACCAGTCAAGGGCCCTGAGGCTCCCGTCTATTCGGTTGGAATCGGTGACCGCCAGAACCCGGTAGCCCCTCCGATAGTGCCAGACGACCAGGTCTTCTGACTCAAAAAACCCCGCTGAAAGTCGGGAGTGAGCGTGGAAGTTGCCCAGGATATAAGGGGCTTTTTCAGGGACAAGGAAAGAGACACCTCTGGGAAAGACTCCGTCCAGCCACAGAAAAAACAGGCAGCCGATACAGAGAGCGTGAAAGGCGGTCAGACCCATGGTAAAGGCGGAGACGAGGGCATAAGAGACCGATCTTTTGAGAGTGACGGCTCCGCCGATCACGCCCGCCGATAGGGCAACATAAGCAAAGGAGCGGGCAACGATCGCCATCGGCTCGGCTCCCGGTGCCATCAGCAACATCCACCGCAGGGGCTCCAAAGGTGCCAGCCAGAGGGGAGGACCCTCTATGCGAATCTGAGTCATTTGGGCTGCAATCTTTGCTAACTGTTCTCCTTGACTTGTCGTCGCAAAAGAAATGAGACTCTCCAAAAGACTTTTCTCCCCTGCCTTATAGAACCGATCTTGAGAACCCGGTCATAATCAGTTGAGGATTATGAGGTCTGGTCCTGTAATTTTGGCTGTCGATCCGGGAACCCGCCAGATGGGCTATGCTTTGGTTTCCAAGGAGCGTTGCGGCTGGTCGGTGAAACGGGTTGGCGTTGTGCGCCTGAAAGCGGAAGAACCGTTGTCCCATCGGCTGCTGACTGTCTATAGAACCCTTTCCCGCTGGTGTCGCCAGTGGCGCCCCGACGGGCTGGTCGTTGAAGACCTTCACATCCGACCCTACGGGCAGAAGTCGGTCCTCACTTTGGCTCAGTGCGTTGGGCTTTTGTACCTCGTCGCGGCTGAGAACCGGCTTCCGATCGCTACCTATCCGATGACGACCGTCAAAAAAGTCGTTTCCGGCGACGGCTCCCGACCCCGGTCGTTCCTTTGGTCCTTTCTTGTCCAATATGTGACTCTGCCCCGTTCTTTAAAGCAGATAGAGCCCGATGCCGTCGATGCCCTTGCCTTAGCCGTCTGTCACCTTCTTCTCAATCGCCAAAAAGCCGTCACAAGCAAATGATCGGCAGAATCAAGGGTCGTCTTCTGAGGCGATCCGAAAACAAACTTCTAATAGACGTCGATGGGGTCGGTTACGAGGTCGTCGTCCCCCACCTGGTCGCTCGGTGGGCACTGAGCCTCCCTCCCGGCGAGACGGTGGAACTGCACACCCTTACCCTCCTCCAGTTGGAGCCGGGCAGGGCGACGCCTCTGCTGATCGGCTTTCGGTCCGAACTGGAAAGGGAGTTCTTTGAAAAACTGCTCTCGGTCCCTCGTTTGGGTGTTCGGGCGGCTCTGCTTCTCTTCGGACTCCCCGTCCCGAGGCTGGCACGAGCCATTGAGGAGAACGACATCAAAACCTTGACCCAACTGCCCGGCGTCGGTCGTCAGAGGGCTCGGGAACTGATCGCTGCCCTTCAAGGCAAAGTCACCAAGTTCGCCCTCATCCGTGCCGAGGAAAGGGAGGAGGAAAAAGCCCCCGATCTGGTCGAGGAAGCCCTTCACGTCCTCATCTCCCTCGGCTACTCCCGGCAAGAGGCCAAACGGCTTTTGGATCAAGCCGTAGCTCGGTCTCCCGATTTCAGGACCGTTGAAGATCTGATCCGCCTCGTCTATCAAGTGAAGAGGGAAGGAGAGTCTGGGGGGAACGGATGATGAAGAGGAGATGGTTGAGCCCTGTCCCAACGGAGGACGATGATGAAAATGTCTTGTTGACCCTTCGTCCCCGATCCCTGGACGAGTTTGTCGGTCAAAAAGATATCGTGGAGCGGGTCCGCATCGCCATCGGCGCTGCTAAAAAACGAAGGGAACCGATGGAGCACCTCCTCCTCTACGGACCTCCCGGGCTGGGAAAGACAACCCTCGCTTATGTGGTTGCCAATGAACTAAACGTCGGTCTCACCCCAACGACGGGACCCGCTCTGGAGCGACCCGGCGATGCGATGGGTTACCTCCTCAATCTCAAGCCCCGTCACGTTCTGTTTATAGACGAAATCCATCGCTTGCCCCGGGTCGTGGAAGAGTTTCTTTACCCTGCCTTGGAAAGTTTCCGGGTCGACATAAACCTTTCCCGAAAACCCGGTGGCGCGCCCCATCGGTTCCATCTCGCTCCCTTCACTCTCATTGGTGCCACAACGAGGGCAGGACAATTGACCAAACCGATGAGGGACCGCTTCGGATTGCGCTTCCGGCTGAACTTTTACCAGCAGGAAGAACTGTGCCAGATCGTTCTGCGAGCCGCCGACTTGCTTAAGATTCGTCTCTCCCGGGACGCTGCCCTCATCATCGCCAGCCGGTCGCGAGGAACCCCTCGCATCGCTCATCGGCTGCTCCGAAGGGTCCGGGACTATGGGCAGGTGCGGGGGAAAGGGGAGATGGGACCTGCTGATGCCCTTGAGGCTCTGGAGAAGGAGGGCATTGATCATCTCGGTTTGGACCCGATGGACCGGGACTACTTGAAAGCCCTCATCCTGGAATTTCAAGGCGGTCCAGCCGGTTTGGAAGCCATCAGCGCCGTCCTTCAGGAAGAGAGCCGCACCATAGAGGAATTGGTGGAGCCCTATCTCCTTCAGATCGGTTTCGTCCGAAGGACTCGTAAAGGGAGGCAGGCGACGGAAAAAGCCTTTTACCATCTCGGTCTGGAGCCCCCCAACCGAGAAGGGGACTGGTTTTCAACAGCCCGAATCCCTGACAGCAACCTCCAATGAAACGGTGCGTCTAATGGGCTTGGCTTAGACGAAGGGGGATGTTTTTTTGGCAAGGCTTCCAAAACGATTGCTGTTGCCCTTTTTGTGCCTGTGGCTTCTGGACAGACTCGCCATCGGTCACGAAAGACCTTCCTACCCTGTTGTTGGGGTTAATGAAGACTACCAAGTTAAGGTTACCATGGTCACAGGCCTCGTCGCGATAGACGGGAGACTGGACGAGCCGGAATGGGCGATGGCGCCACCGTTGACCGGCTTTCGCCAAGTCTCTCCTGGGTTGGGGCAACCTGCCAGTCGGGACACCACGGTAAAAGTCTTGGCTTCCAAGGACACCCTCTATGTGGCGTTCCTTTGCCAGATCGCCGGACCGGAGGCGGTCCGCGCTTATGAGACCCGTTACGACGGAAGTATGGAGCGAGACGAGAGGGTCGTCGTCGTCCTGGACACCCTCCACACGCACCAGCAAGCCTATCGTTTTACGGTCAATGCGCGAGGCACCCGTGCCGACGAGCGGTTCGGAAATGAGCGGTGGAACGCCGAATGGACATCTGCCGTCTCCATCGGGGAGCAAGACTGGTTTGCCGAGATCGCCATTCCTCTTTCCATCCTGACCTACGATCCGGGACAGCCGACCTGGGGCATCGGTTTTGACCGGTATGTGAGCGAAACCCAAGAGATGACCCGGTGGGCTTTTCATCCCGACCGACCTTTTGATCTGAGATTCCTCCCTCACTTAGTCGGGCTGGAACTTAAGCGGGAGGTTGCCCGACCGGCAGATCAGAAGGCGTTCCTTTTGAAAGCCTTTACCGTCGCCCAACACGATCTTGACAACGGAGAGGCGTCCTCCAGCCACTACGGGCTGGACGGTGAATGGCTCTGGCGAACCAATTCGTCGGTCCGATTCGTTTTGAAACCCGATTTTAGCGAGGTGGAAGAGTCTTTTGAAACCATTGATGTGACCTACGTGGAGCAGTTTCTTGAGGACTTCCGGGAGTTTTTCGTCCAAGGACGGGAATTTTTCAGCAATGTAGCGACTCCTGAGGAACCCTGGAGAACGGGAAGCGAGCCCAGCCTCTTCTATTCCCGGAGGGTGCAACGGTTTGATGCCGGGCTGAAATATACCGGAGGGTTCGGCAGCCAGCGTTTCGGTCTTCTTTCTACCTTGGATGGGGACGGTCGGGAGCGGGCGACGGTTTTGGACTTCAGTAGGACTTTTGGGGTGCAGACCCGCGGCTTTCTCGGTCTCGTAGAGGGCAAAAAACGTGACGAAAACAGCCTGGGTCTCATCACCGGAGGGGAGGTTCTTTTTGGTCCCGCCAACAGGTTTTCCCTTTCCGGCAGTTACGCCCGCAATTTTTCTTCTGATCCCAATCGGGACGGCGGTGCCGGCTTTTTCCGTCTCCGTTATGGTGATGAGAGATGGTTCTTCTCCGGCGGGCTTTCCGCCTTCGGTCCCGGCTTTCAACCCCTCTTCTCCTTTACCCCCCGACGGGACTTCCGCACCTGGAGCCTTTTCATCAACCGATCCTTTCGCCCCCGTCGCCCGACCTCTTACCGTTCGGCAAACGTGAGTTTCATCGCAAATACGGGCGAGACCTTCGACGGTCGGCTCTTCCGGCGGGGCTACGGGATCTGGCTCTGGCTGGAACTGCGCGATCAGACTCAAATTTTCTTAGCGTGGGATAAAGACCGGCACGCCGAATACGATATCCGCCCCCAACCTTTTGACGATTGGAGCGCAAATATCGGGATAGAGTGGGGAGGCGGAAGACCTTTCAGGGGGGAGATCGGCTATACCATCGGCAAAGCCTTCGACGGCACCTACCGTTCTCCCCGACTTGCCTTCCGCTGGGACGACCCCAAGGGCGTCTGGAGGGTGCGGCTGAACTTTGACCGTCGCTATCAAGACCTGCCTGCCCGCCCCTCACCGACCGTTGCTATCAACAGCCTCAACATTATCCGCATCCTCGGTCCCGACCAATGGGTCGCCCTCCGCTACTTCCAGAGATCGGGTGACTTCAGCATCCGCAACTTCGCCCTCACTTACCGAATCAAGAGGCAGAACGGGACCGAACTCTACTTCATCTGGGGCGATCCCCGATCGCGCAAGACAAAAAATCGCTTCGCCTTCAAGTGGATCGTCCCGTTCCGCCTTTAGGACTTACCCGTTCACGGTCCCGGTTCGGGATATCTCCCGTTCCACCACCGGTTATCGGCAAGAAGGACCTCTACTCTCATCCATCTGCTATGTCCGTCGCAGAAGGCGATGATAGCTCCATCACTATGTCGGCGATGGAGGGAGCTCGACCGACCAGCGTTGGACGGCTGATTGGGCCCCGGTCCGTTTATGCAGGGCGGCAGGAAAGGAGGATCTATGGAGTAGCCGTGGTTATACAGGCAGTCTGGGTTCAGAAAATCCAGGTCCGTCGGTTCATCATTGTCGCAGGACCGATCGCCTGTTCCCTTACTGTCGGCGATGGCTATGGTCTGAGAGGGAGTGGAGATCAGCGACTCCAGCACCGGCACATTCCGACAGTTGGCCCGGGAATTGCCTAAATACTGATAGTTG
The DNA here is from genome assembly GCA_032161505.2 of Candidatus Caldisaccharidevorator sinensis. Taxonomy (GTDB): domain Bacteria; phylum Armatimonadota; class Fervidibacteria; order Fervidibacterales; family Fervidibacteraceae; genus Caldisaccharidevorator; species Caldisaccharidevorator sinensis. The sequence goes on along the minus strand of JAVKTG010000002.1, from coordinate 1,144,704 downwards.
TAACCGTAGGTGGCATTGCGACCTGCCTGACCCCAGATCCATTGTCTTCCCGTTGACGGGCAGACGAAAACCCCGACCGTTTTTATGTAAGGGACCAGTTGGTCATACCAGCGAATCGGTTGACCGTGGGTGACGAAAGAAAAGGGAGGATAGGCTTCAAGGTCCTGAACATAAAATGAGAGGGCGATCCCCTGCTGCCTGAGATTGGATAGGCAGGCTGCTTGGCGCGCCTTCTCCCTCGCTTGGCTGAATACAGGAAAGAGGATGGAGATCAGGATCGCAATGATCCCGATGACCACCAACAGTTCCACCAGAGTGAAGCCAAACCGTAACCGTTTCACTTTACAATACACCCCTTTCGGTCATCTGTTACCGGAGGGCTTATTGACGGTCGGGCAAGAGCGCGCCACTCTTATTAGAAAGGGCGAGAAGAGCGGCGAAGCTCTCTCCCAGCCGGTGGGTGGAGGTCCCGTCTCCACCCACCTTTTCCTTTTCGCCCTTCCAAAGTTAAAACGGAAAAGGAACCGTCGCTGTTAACCCTCAGGATCCCTGACGTGGATAAAGACGGGTATCAGGCAATCGGGACCGGGCGGACGCGACGCTGATGATCCTTCCCTATGGGATGCTGGGTTCGTCGGGGACCGTCATTCTCTCCAGGGCTTCCAGCCGGGTCCTGAGTTCTTCCATCTCTTTTCTGAGCTGCTGAAACATTTCCATTTGGGGGTCGGGAATGCGGTGATGCTCCAGTAAGTCCACCCGCACCCCATTAATGGAAACGACCCGAGACGGGACGCCGACGGCGCTGGCGTTGGCTGGCACCGGCTTGATGACGACCGATCCGGCACCGATTCGGGCGTTGCTTCCGATGGTGATGTTGCCCAGCACAGTCGCCCCTGCGCCGATGACGACCCCGTCTTCGACTGTCGGATGGCGCTTCCCCTTCTCCTTCCCCGTTCCTCCCAAGGTCACGCCTTGGTAGAGGGTAACGTTGTCACCGACTTCCGCCGTCTCACCGATGACGACTCCTGACCCGTGATCAATGAAGACCCCTTTCCCGATCTTTGCCCCCGGATGGATCTCTATACCTGTCAACCATCGCCCCATATGGGACACCAGACGCGGAAGGACCGGAATGTGCAACCTCCAAAGAAAGTGAGCGATCCGGTGAATCCAGATGGCGTGCACGCCAGGATAGCACAGAAGAATCTCCACCCAGCCAAAAAAGCCCGTCCGGGCTGCCGGGTCCCGCTCGGGCACGACGAGGACATGGGATATGAATTGGTCGTAAAAAGACTGCCACAGCCGTTTCACGACTATGGATCGCCCTCCTGTCTCTTAAAACGCCCGATCATCTGGTGCCGTTTCGGCCCCCTTTGCCTAAGGGACGAATCCCAATCGGGCTGCTTTCGGCGCCAGTTCCCTCAACCTCTGAACAATCTTAGGAACCAGATCTAAAACGTAGTCTACATCCTCATCATTGTTTTGCCTGCCGAGAGTCAGCCGCAGGGACCCGATCGCCCACTCGTGGGGGAGACCCAACGCCAAAAGAACATGGGACGGGTCCAGACTCCCTGAAGTGCAGGCGGAACCAGACGAGGCACAGACTCCGTGCAGGTCCAATTGGAGGAGCAGCGCTTCGCCCTCTACCCCAAGGAAACTGAAGTTCGCATTGTTGGGCAACCTCTTTTTCCGATGACCGTTGAGGCGGCAGTCGGAGACCCTGCTTACGATTCCGTCAATCAGCCGATCGCGCAATCTGGCAAGCCTCTCCCGTTCTTCTTCCATTTCTTCCATCGCCAGTTTCATCGCGACGGCCAGCCCGACGATACACGCCACATTCTCTGTCCCGGACCGTCTGTTCTTTTCCTGTCCTCCGCCTGTCAATTGAGGAAAAAGACGGACCCCTTGACGGACGAAGAGCGCCCCGACGCCCTTCGGTCCATACAACTTGTGACCGGACCAACTGAGAAGGTCTACCCCCAACTCTGTGACACAGACGGGAATGTGACCGACCGTCTGAACAGCGTCGGTATGAACCAAAACGTCAGGCTTCCTTTCCTTCACTAATCGGGCGATCTCTGCGATCGGCTGGATGGTGCCGATCTCGTTGTTAGCGTGCATGATGGAGACCAAAATGGTCTCCTTTCGGACCTCCTCCGCCACTCTCATCGGATCCACCAATCCGTCGCCGTCGACAGGCACCAAGGTGACCTGAAATCCCTCTTCCTTAAGCGCTTCAAGGGTGTGGAGGACGGCGTGATGCTCAATAGTGCTGGAAATCAGATGCCGACCCCGATGGCGGTAGGCCCAAGCGACGCCTCTTAGAGCCAGGTTGTCGCTTTCCGTTCCTCCCGAGGTGAAAACGATCTCCCCCGGTCGGCAGCCCAGCAACTGGGCAGCGATCTCCCGGCTCTCATCCACTGCCTTCCTCGCTTGCCGTCCGATATAGTGAATACTGTTCGGGTTACCAAACTGATCGGTCAGATAAGGCTCCATCGCTTCCCGGACCCTGGGGTCCAGGGGTGTCGTTGCGGCGTAATCCATATAGATGACCGTCTCCATTTCGGTCCTCTTCCCTCAGTCTTGCGCCCTAACATCTGATTTTGACGCTCAGCAACCGAGGAGATCGTTGATCGGTGGCAAAATTTATTTGGTGGGAGCAATGGACTGGCGGGTCGGCATCGGGGTGGATGCCCACCCACTGACGCCCGACCGACCCTTGGTCCTATGCGGGGTGCCGGTGCCTTACCCCGAGGGTCTGGCAGGTCACTCCGATGGCGATGTCGGTCTCCACGCTCTCTGCGACGCCTTGCTGGGCGCAATGGGTTGGGGTGACATCGGTGAATGGTTCCCGCCGTCCGATCCCGCCTACCATGGCGCCGATAGCCGCCAGTTCGTCCGTGTCGTGATAGATCGGATCCGTTCGGAAGGATGGTCCGTCGTTCACACCGATGTGACCCTTATTGCGGAGGAGCCCAGGCTGTCACCGTGGCGAGCCGAGATGAGACGGTCCGTGGCGGACCTGGTTAGCGTTGACGAAAGCAGAGTCAGCATCAAGGCGACGACGGCGAACGAGCTGGGCTTCATCGGAAGAAAAGAAGGCATCGGTGCCCTCGCTGTCGTCCTTCTGATCAAGGAAGCAGAGAAATGAAGGAGGTAGCGCCTGTGGCAGCAGAGAAGGAACTTTCCGAATCCAGCCGACTCAACCTGAGGGTCATCAGCCGAGATGTGACCCTGGCGCCTCAGTTTCGGGAGTTGGCGATGAAGAAGTTACACGCGGTCACCCGTCTCTTTCACGGTCCCATAGAAGGGGAACTGGAAGTGCGGAAGGAGCGGGGTCGCTATGTGGTGGAGATCAGTTTGAAGGTTTCCCGATACCTCCTGAGGGGGCAGGAGAGGGGCAAAACGATCCAGATCGCCCTGGAGAGGGCCGTCGATAAGGTCGACCGGCAGGTACGGCGCCATAAAGAGAGAATTATTGACCGCCACCGTTCCCGCCCTAATCGGGTCACCGAGTCCTCCCCTTCTGAGGTCCAGGAGCCGTCACTACGGGTCGGAAGGGTCAAGAAATATGGAATGAAGCCGATGTCTCTGGAAGAAGCGATCATCACGATGGATTTGCTCGGTCACGATTTCTTTGTCTTCGTCAACTCAGAGACAAAGCAGGTCAATGTCCTCTACAAGAGAGCGTCGGGAGATTTGGGTCTTTTGGAGCCCGGCGACGATGAGGAGTGAAAGAAGGTAGAATGACCTGGGACGAATTCCGGGATCGGGTTCGCTCTCAACTGGGCGAAGCCCTCTTTACCAGACCACAAGAATCTCTCGCTTTCGCCCTGGAGACCTGGAAGGAACTGGTTCCCGACCGCTTCACCAGTCCTCTTCAGATCAGTGGAGAAGAGTCGGGTCTACAGGACTTTTCTACAGTCGCGAAAGATTTTCTTTGGAAAATCCTGGACGAGAAGTCCGACACCGCCGCTATCGTTTTGTGGCTCACCCTGAGTGAGTGGCTCTCCGGGTGGGAACTGTCTGAGTCTAGCTGACCTGACGTCTGCTCCTTGTCGCCGCGGAACGCTGGAGTTGATCGCTATAGCCCCTCGTGCCCTCATTCCTTTTGTGACAGCGCCGACCGTTCCTTTCGACCGATGAGGGACGAAGCGAAAAGAAAATCGGCTGCCGATGTCAATTTGATGTTGAAAGGATCGGAACGGACTAAGCGGACGGGGAGACCGATCTGCTCTACGAGGGAGGCGTCGTCGGTGCCCGCCCAGCCTTTTTCCAAAGCGAGCCGGTGCGCCCTCTCGATCAGGTATCGGGAGAAGACCTGAGGCGTCTGGGCTGCCCAAAGGAGTCGGCGGTCTACGGTGCGGTTAACCAAGACGCCGTCCCAGGACTCTTTTACCGTGTCGGTGCAGGGAATCGCTGCCGTCGCCGCTCCCGTCGCTTGCGCTGCCCGCCAGACCTGCGATACGACCGAGGGACGAATCAGAGGTCGGGCGCCGTCATGAATGACGACCCACATGGTGTCTTCCGGCAGAGAGAGGAGACAACGGAAAACGGTCTCCTGACGGCGGGATCCTCCCGAAACGATGCGGATCGATCTGGCGAAGCCGCTCTCCCCGATCACTCGCTGGGTCATCTCTTCATAACCGGGCGCAGCGCCAACAACGACGGTCCGAATTTGCGGGGTGGAGCAGAGACCTTTCAGCGTCCACCACAGGACCGGGCGCCCGCAAAGAGGCAGAAGGACCTTCGGAAGGTTGGGATCCGTTTTTAGAGCCGACAGAAGGTCATCTGAAGGGACGGAACGATCCTTAAGACTCTCTCTAAGTCTTGCCCCCGATCCGGCGGCCGGCACTACCGCCGTCGTCATCGAACAGGTCCTCGCTTTCCCCTCGCGTCACATTCCGCTGGACGATTCCCAGAAATTCACCAAAGATCATTTTGCCGACAGTGGATTGGTGGACGCTGGTGACCTTGATATGCACCTCGTGACCGATGTGAGGTCGCGCTCTTTCCACGACAACCATCGTCCCGTCCGGCAGATAGCCAACCCCTTGACCCGCTTCCCTTCCGGGCTTCTGGACGACGACGTTGATTTCTTCTCCCGGCAAGACGACGGGCTTAAGAGCTGTTGCCAATTCGTTGACGGAAAGAACGGGCACGCCCCGAAGTCGGGCGATCTGCTGCAAGTTGTTGTCGTTGGTGATGATGGCGGCTCGGCGCCTCTTGGCGAGCCGGACCAGTTTTTCATCGACCGATGGGGCTTTTTGGACCTCCGGTGGAATCTCCTCTTGAAATTCCAAGACAGAAGAAGGAAGCTGCTTCAGTTCCTCCAAGACGGCCATTCCCCTTTTTCCCCTCGCCCGCTTCAATTCGTCGGCAGAGTCGGCGATGGCTTGCAGTTCGTTAAGAACGAAACTGGGGATCACCAGTTTCCCTTCCAGAAACCCGGTGCGCACCACATCGGCGAGGCGGCCATCTATGATGACGCTGGTGTCTAGCAATTTATCTAGCGCAGAAGAGACTCGGTGATTCTGTTGGGAAAGGGATGGGGCGGTGGACGACAGAACCTGAGCGATGGTCGGCAACTGAAGCACATCTCTGATCTTCAGAAGGGTGTGGATGGAAAAAGAGATCAGAAGGACACTGACCGGCACCACGAGAGACAGTAAAGGGAGAGCAGGGATGCCTTCCTGCCTTCGGAGAATCCAGACGGGGATCAGGAGGACCAAGTAGGTTAGAGCCAGACCCAAAAGGACACCGAACAGAATCGCCATCTTTTCCGCCAGAGACATCTTCTCTACCATTTCCCACAATTGATAGACCTTCTGGGTCAAAAAGCTACTGATAAGAAAGGCTAAAAGGACACCAACGATCGTGAAGCCCAGACCGATCAGAAACACTTCCCTCTGCTCCAAATGGAAATTGCGCTCGCGAAGAAAGTTCTTGTACAATTCGCTGAAGGCTAAACCCGCCCATCCCAAGGTAATGCTCAGAGCACTGGTGATGACGACCAACAGGACCCGATAGCCCCATTCATGCCAGCGAGTCATAAGCCCGATCAATTCCCCCTTTTCTTAAGATGCCGACCGGCGTCTAACAGACGAAACATTTGGGCTGCCTTTTCGAGAGACGGCACGCCTATCCAGCCTCTTTCTCTTTCACCTCCTTCCGGACCTATACATCGGTCAAAGCCCAACCGTTTCGCTTCCTTAACCCGCAACGCCGGCTGAGAGACAGGACGAACCTCCCCCGCCAGCCCTATCTCCCCGAAAAAGACCGTATGGTCGGGCAACGGACGGTCGGACAAACTGGAAAGGATTGCCATTGCGACGGGGAGATCGCAGGCGGGTTCCCGAATCCTTAATCCCCCCGCCACATTGACGTACACGTCCCTCCCTCTCAGCGAACAATGAAGATGTCTCTCCAAGACAGCAATCAACATAAGGACTCTCCCCAGATCCACCCCCGTTGCGACTCTCCGGACCACTCCCGAGTAATTTGACGCAACTAACGCCTGCACCTCCACCAGGAGGGGTCGCCTTCCTTCCAGAATGAGGGCGACGGCGCTACCCCGTCGTAATGACCCTCTGGCACCAATCAGCCAGTCGACAGGTTCCAGAACATCCTTCAGTCCTTGCTCTGTCATCTGAAAAAGACCCACTTCCCCCGTCGGACCGAACCGATTTTTCGTCGCCCTCAACAGCCGTAACGGAGCGGTCTCCTCCCCCTCCAAATAGAGAACCCCATCGACTATGTGCTCCAGAACTTTGGGACCGGCAAGAAAACCTTCCTTCGTCACATGCCCGACCAGAAGGAGAGCTGTCCCTTGATCTTTTGAGACCCGAATCAGATGCCCTGCTGACTCCCTTACCTGACCGACAGACCCCGCCGAGGACGTCAGTAACGGATGGTAAGTAGACTGGATGGAGTCCACAACGGCAACTTCTGGTCGCATCTCCCCAATGCACTGACCGATAGCGACACAATCCCTTTCCTCCAGAACCCACAGACCGGGAAGAATAGCCCCCAGTCTCTCCAGCCGCAGAGCCACCTGTTCCGCCGACTCCTCTCCTGTAACAAAGAGACATTTGAAGCCCCGTTCCGCAAGATGAGCGGTCACCTGAGTTAGCAAGGTCGACTTGCCGACCCCTGGTTCCCCACCGACGATGAGCCCACTCCCGGGAACGATCCCACCCCCAAGGACCCGATCCCATTCGGACAGTCCGCTAACAAGCCGATGCATCGAAAAACCCTTCAGATCGGTTGACACAATCGGTTGGGCGCCGCCACCCGCAGCCTTTGCTCTCTCCCGCTCGGATCGTCGGTCCTGGCGAACGATCAATTCCTCCACAAATGTGTTAAACTGCTCGCACATCGGGCACCGACCCAGCCACTGAGCGCTCTCATAGCCACACTGGGAACAAACGAATTTACTTTTTTGCTTGTGCACACTACAATCTCCTCATGACGGCCATCCAAAGGTCATTATGCCAGCAAAGGAACATTATTTCCGACAGCTGGTGGTTTGTTTGGCAATCGGAACTGTCGCTGGCACGCTTTGGCTAACCGACAGGGCAACGGGGACAACGTCTGATTTCACAGGGGGACCTCAGGGACAGTGGGTAGAAGTGATGCGCAATATCCTCGTCTTAGCCGTGTCCGTCGTCGCCGTTATCACCGATTGGAAGCGGCGAAAGATACCAAATCTATTGACGTTTCCGGCAATGGGGGTGGGTCTTTTGCTGGGGCTTGTGGAGGGGTTGGTTCCCTTCACCCGTTCCGTGGGCGGTCTCCTAATGGCATTAGGAATCGCCTTTCCGTTTTTTGGCTTAAACTTGATCGGCGCTGGTGATGTCAAATTACTGATGGCTTATGGGGCCATTAAGGGTGTAGCTTCGCCGGCTGTGGCCAGCTTCCCGCTATGGACTTTCCTGTATGGGGCTTTGTTCGGCGGTCTCCTGTCCCTCATCTTCTATGGTTGGTCTGCTGGGCAGAGAGTGGTATCGGTTGCTCGGATCTGGGCCCTAACAGGACCAAAGCCCGTCAACGGGTCTGAGACAAAGGAGAAAGGGACGGTGCCTTATGCGATGGCTTTGGCAATGGGAGCCTTTCTCGCTCTTTTGTTAGAATTGCAGACCGGTTCATCAGCGCCGTGGCTTTAGGTCCCGTTCGGGGGAGGTGGGTCTCAAATGGCTGCAATCCGCAGAAGAATCCGGTATTTTCGTCCTGCCCTTCTGGCGACAATTGTTTTGGTACTGGTCGCTGGATTATACTTTTACCAGAAGGGCGGACCTGAGCAAGGACCAGCACCGGCGCCGGCGCCAGAGGTCAAGAAGCCGATTGTTGTTGCGAATCGGGACATTCCCGCCCGGACTTTGATCACCCCTGACGCCGTGACGGTTGGCGAGGCGACCGAGGCGGAATCGTTCCCCTTCTTTTCCAATCCGTCTGATGTCGTTTATCGTATGGCGCGCCGTTTCATCAGAGCAGGAGAAAAGATTGGTCCCAACGATGTGTGGGAACCGTTAACGGAAGCCACCTTGCTGTCGCTAATCCCTCCAGGGAAAGTGGGCTATGTCCTAACGATTCCACGCCGTCAGCCCTTTGTCTGGGTGAAACCGGGCGACTACGTCCGGCTTTACGGTGTCTTTGCAGGCGTGCGGGCTATCCCTTTGGTGGACCGGGTCCAGGTGCTGGCTGTCGACGGTGCCGTTGTGGGGAGGGAGGGGCAAACGCCACCGGGTCAGCCGCCAGCCCAGAGGGGAGAACAGGCACAGACCAGTGGTGGCACCTCAGCCCGCCCCGATATGATAACTTTTTTCATCGCCGTCACCCCTAAAGAACTTCAATCCCTGGCGCTGGCTACGGAAAGTGGTGCCAGTCTCCATTACGCTCTCCTGCCTCCTGCTGAAGCGATGTTGCCCCTCGCTGCCGAGGGGTGGCAATCGGTCAAGTTGAGCGAGATCACGGGCTGGAGAGAATTAGAGCAGTCCGTCGCCCGCCGCCACGATGTTCAGGTCCAGCCGGGTCCCAGACCGCCCTTGCCTTCCCCTCCTTCACCGCGCCCCGCTATTTCTCCTTCACTGCCGCCCCTTCCTCTCCCATCTCGGGTGACCCCAGCGCCGCCCAAGCCACCACAACCTGGTCCCAGTCAGCAACACCGACGGATCATCACGGCGGTTCTTGGGGATCAGCGTCAAATTCTATCGGTGCCGGCAACTCCTTAGGGAGGGTCTGTATGAAGCGGTGGACAGTGGCTGTTCACGTCCTCATTCTCACCGGGTCGGTTATTTTCGGGCAGGTCCCCGAGCGACCCGTCGTCCAGAGGGAAATAAATGTCCGCTTATCGCCTGTCGTCCATTTCGTTCCAGACGTTCCGACCAAGATCGTCATACCCAAAGGCACCAGCGGCGTCCTTGTGACAAAGGGCTTTATCAAGCGGTTCGTTGTGGGGGATCCCCAGGTTGTGGCATCGAATGTTCTGACAGAAAAGGAACTGGTCTTGAACGGCAAGAACTTGGGGCAGACCAACTTGATCGTTTGGGAGGAACGGGACGGTCGGACTGCCTTTGCCACCTACTGGGTGGAGGTCATCGTTCCAGCCATAGCCGATGAGAAGGAGAAAGAGAAGGTCGTCCCCTCCTTACCCGACGAGATTAAGAAGAGGCTGGAAGAAGCCCTGGCAGGTTTTGGTGTCTCCATAAGCGTCCTTCCACTCCCCGATGGAACGGTAGCGGCGATTCTCAAGGGAGATGTGGAAACTCCTGAAGAAGTGAAAGCGGTTGAGACGATTGCCTCCTTTGTGACCCCGAAAGTCGTCTCAACTGTGCGGGCTTTGAAACCGGCACCGACGCCCGTGTCCCCGGAGGAGGAAAAAGCCGTTCGGATGAGGAGAAGCATTGAAGAAGCCATCGGCATCCCGTCGGTCCGGGTCACAGTGGCGGACGACAAGATCATCCTTTCAGGAGCCGTAAAAAGCCTCTCGGACCGAGACGCAGCAGAAAGGCGAGCCGGTAGTTTCGGCACCGTTGTTAACCGGATCGTTGTGGAAGAGCCAAAGGTTCGTCAGTTTCTTGCTGAAGTCAAGGTTTTGGAAGTTTCCCGGACGGCTTTGAAGAGGTTAGGGATTGATGTCGGGCGCGTTCAGTTGATCGGTACTGGCGCCGCTGGGGGTGCGGCAGGGATCTTTTCTGTCGTGCCGGGGGAAGCCATCGTCGGTGAATCGACAGTGCCGGCACCGATGGGGAGAGTGACGCCTCTGGGTGCCCAGATCAACGCGCTCCTGCAGACCGGTGCCGCTCGCCTTCTCGCCAGCCCTCAGGAGAGGGCTCTGGAGGGAACGCAAGCCAGTTTTCTCGTCGGTGGTCTGGTTCCGATCCCTGTCTTTGGCATCTTCGGTGGCGCCGCTGGAGCGGCGGGCGCTGCCAGCGTCGTGTTTTTCCCCTTCGGCATTACTTTGACCCTCCTTCCCGAGGCGACCCCGCAAGGAGAAATCTTCCTGCAGATGCGGGTAGAAGTGACGGCGCCCGACTTCAGCCTCGCCACTAATGTCTTGGGAACCAGTGTCCCCGGTTTTCGGTTCCGGGGCTTGGATGATATCAAACTCATTCTCAACGACGGAGATACGGTCGTTCTGTCGGGTCTGATTCAGGACGAACTGCGGGAACAAGTCAATCGTTTTCCGGTCCTTTCCCGTATCCCCCTCTTGGGTGAACTCTTTAAGAGCCGTCAGTTCGTGCGCAATGAAACGGAACTGGTCCTAATGGTGACGGTGCACAAAGAAGAAGTGACTGTCAGCCAAGAGGCCTTAGAAGTGATGAGGACCTACCAGAAAAAACCTCCGCTGTCTCGTCCGACCTTCGGCATCCCGGGGGGCGGGCTCGGGTTAGGGCAGATGGGAGGGCTGGGAGGAACGGCCGGTGGGTTCGGAGCCGGCATGCCCACTGGTCCCTCAGTTCCCCCAACGGGTGGCGCCACAGGCCCCTAATGCGTCGGCTTTAGGGAGTGATTTTCGAGATGCCGATAACAGTCATCGCTGCCCTCTCAAGCGAGAAGGAACGCCAAGCGGTAGAAGCCGCCCTTTCAGGCGATTCCGACGTTTACTTAGCGGCCATCGTGGAAGCCCCTGATCAATTGGAGCCCGCCCGAATGGATTACAATCCAGATGTCATCATCGTGTCTTCCCAGTTCGCTGACGATCAAACATACGGTCTCGTTGAACGGCTGTCGTCCCGACATCCTCCCCTTCAAGTCATCGTCATCGCATCCGTTGACGATTCCCAATTGATCAGAAACTTTGTTCGGGCAGGAGCAGCGGACGTCATTCCTCTCGCATCGGTTCGTTTGGAACTGCCTTCCAGCCTCCGATTGGCTATCCGGCGGGGCGAGCGGCGGTCTTCCATTCCGACTTTCCAAAGAGGTCCTGAGCCGGGGAAAATCTTTGCTTTTTACGGACCGAAAGGCGGCATCGGCACTTCTCTGCTGTCCGTTAACACGGCTGTCGCCCTCGCCAGTCGCCTCCCCCAACCGGTCGCCCTTGTTGACCTCAGCCTTCAGTTCGGCTCTGCCACGATGCTTCTCAACCTTTCCCCTGATACGACCATCGCCTCTTTGGCCCAGCGGTTCCAGGGCGACCTGGACTGGGAGGGGCTCCAGCCCTTCATGTTGACCCATCCTGACTCGGGTCTTCAACTCCTTGCCGCTCCGACCCGACCGGAACTGGCTGATCTGATCTCCACCCTTCTCGTCGAAAAAGTCCTTCAAGTTTTGAGGAACCAATTCAGTTTCGTCATTGTTGACACCGCCACCACCCTCAACGACATCACTCTGAGCGCTTTAGATACTGCCGACGCCATCGTCATTGTCACTGCCCTGGATGTCCTCGCTCTTCGCAACACCCAGTTGGTCTTAGGAATGTTTCGCAAACTGTATCCGTCTGAACGCTTTCAAATCGTTCTCAACCGTGCCAATGCCCAGTTCGGCGGGTTGACTCCTGCCCAGGTAGAGGAACTTTTGGACACCTCCCTGTCGGCTCAAATCCCCTCGGATGGTCAACTGGCGGTGTCTTCTCTCAACGACGGCGTCCCCTTCATTCTCCGTTCCCCCCAATCGCCTCTCTCCCAAGCCGTCTTTCAGTTGGCCGGTGCTCTTTCCCGCCAGCCGATGGCACCTGCCGCTGCCCCAGCCCCGTCACCTTCTCTCTTCGGTCGTCTCTTCCGCTTCCTTCTTGGTACAGAATGAAACGGCGAACATCGCTTTGCGCCTTTCTTCTTTGTTTCTCCCTCTTTCTGTCCCATTCCTCTGCTTACGGGCAGATTTTCAATCTCCTGACCAATGGCGACTTTGAAGACGATCTCACCGGCTGGACGATCTTTCATCCCTGGTATGAATTCAAAACCAACGGCAAAGGGACCGGTCTCAGTCGGTGGGAAGTTACCTCTGACTCGCCCAAGTCAGGGCGTTTCTGCATCAAGGTCACCGGCTCGGGTAATAGAGGCATTGCCCTTCAACGTCTCAAACTCCCTCCCGGTCGGTACCGAATTTGGGGCTGGATCCGAACCCAAAACTTGCACTCTGCCTCGGCTTCCGTGCTTATTGAGTTTTTAAACAGAGACGGGCGATGGTTTGACGCCGTCACCGCCGCCTCCCTGTCCGGCACCAACGATTGGACCTTCTTTGAAAAAGAAATTGTCTTCCCTCCCGATACGGTCTGGGTCCACTTTGACCTTTTGACCGACCGGCCCAATGACGGCATCGCCTGGTTTGACGATTGGCGCCTGATTGGCATTTCGGAACCTAAAGGACCGATCCGCCTTCGTTCCGGTCCCGCCGACTTTGGCGAAGTCCGGCTGGAATGGGATTTGGAATCCGCCGACGGCGTCCTTCTTTTTCAAGTTTTCTTAGAGGAGAAACCTATGCGCACCGTTTCGGGAATCGTCCCCCGTCTCATGGCTGATTGGACCGAGAGATCGGTCACCTTCCCCATAGACAAAAAGATTAAGAGACTCTCCGCTGCCGTTTGCGCTGTCGGGATTACTGGATCCCGAATCGTTTCCGCCGTTCTTCCCCTGACCGTTCGCGACACCGTTCCGCCGCAACCGCCTTTGCTCACTCTCTCGCCCTTCGCTGGATCACCGGACCGTCTCTATCTGACGGCGTCCTTTCCGCTGGCGGAGAGGGATCTCAAAGAGGCACGCATCTGGGTCCGAAGGAATGGTGCGCGTAGCCAGCGACTCCGCCGCTTCTTCCTTAAGGGAACGTCCCGCTTCGCTCTGGTCGTCGCCTCTTCCGATCTTCCTTCCCATGCGACGCATATGGGGGTGTCTGGTGTGGATCAGTCCGGGAACGAGAGCAACATCACATGGAAACCTCTCCCCCAAACGAATGTCAGCGGAGCGCCCCTGCCCGCCGATGTCTGGGTCACCTCATCTCTTGACAACGTCTTTCGGGACACGCCCCCCCCTCCTTGCCCCTTGCGGTCCATCGATCTGATCGCCTGTCGCAACGAGGAAGAGACGGCTCAAATCGTCATCCGTCCCCAAAAAACCCTATCCAATGTCACCATACAGTTCTCTCCCCTTTGTCGGGAAGACGGACTGGGATCCCTTGATCCTTCCAACTTTTCCCATCACTTCGTCGGTTTCATCTTTGTGGAGAAAAATTCCACCCACACACCCGATGAAGAGTTGGTCCGAAAGGCTCCCGCCGACTTCCCCGATCCCCTCCGGGAAGAGGAGACAGCCGACTTAGAAGGGGGTGTCAATCAGCCCATCCTCCTTCGCCTGACCGTCCCAAAGGAGACCCCCGCCGGACGTTACTCAGGCGCCGTCACCATTGTCTCCGATGCCGGTTCCCTCTCTCTTCCCCTCACCCTGCAAGTCGTTCCCCTCACCCTTCCCGATCGTTTCCCCCTCTACGCAACCAATTGGTTCAGTTTGGATCGGATCGCTCAGTTCCACAAGGTCCCGCCTTGGTCGTCGGAATTCTGGAAGGTCCTCCGCCTTTACGCACGGGAGATGAAGCGGGGGCACCAAAATGTCGTCCTTACCCCCCTTTCCCTCTTCAAAGTCCATACTGTCAACGGGAGACGGGACTTCGTCTTTTCAGAGTTTGACCGATACGTCCGCCTTTTTGAGGAGGAGGGTGTCGCCGAGCGCATTGAATTGAGCCATTTAGGGGGACGATCCACCGGTGAGTGGGAGTGCCCGACCTTTACCGTCCCGCCTCTCTCCCTAACGGACATCGCCACCGGTCAGACCCTGACCGTCCCTGTTGAGGCGCTCCTTCCTCACCTTCAGGCTCACCTGAAAAAGAGGGGCTGGCTGGAAAAGACTCTCCTTCACATCGCCGATGAACCGATCCCCGTCAATGTGGCGTCCTGGAGAGATCACTCTGCTTTCGTCCATTCCTTTGCGCCACTCCTTAAAAGGATTGACGCCATCCATGTGCCCTGGTCGGAGGTCCAGGGGCATCTGGAAGTCTTGGTCCCTCAATTGAACTTTCTTGAGCAGTGGCTCAAAGAGTATCAGCAGGCACAACAGGAAGGGGCGGAGGTCTGGTTCTACACCGCCTGGCTTCCTCAGGGACGATACCTCAACCGTTTGATTGATTACCCCCTGATCAAATCCCGCCTCCTACCTTGGATCTGTTACCGCTATCGCCTGTCGGGCTGGCTCCATTGGGGCTTAAACTGGTGGACCGACTTCAAAGATATGGGATTTGCTCCCGGTGACAATTGGATCCTCTACCCGGGCACTTTCGGTCCTCGTTCTTCCCTCCGCTGGGAGGCGATGAGGGACGGCTTCGAGGATGCTGCTCTCCTTCTCCTTCTGTCGGAGAGGAACGGTCAGGAGGTCCAGCGTGAAGTGGAGAAGGTCATCAGAAGCGGCACCGACTACACCCGGGACCCGTCCGTCCTCCTTGAAGTCAGAAGGCGGCTCCTTCTCTCGGTCCGCTGACTCCCTCCGATGCTCTCACCACCAGCGGTCAGGTGATCTGAAGCATCTTCTCCAGTGCCAGTCGGGCATCCTGCCTGATATCGTCCGGGATAGAAATCAGATTGACCCCCTCGTCTAAGTGGTCGAGGGTGTAAAGGAGATCGTGAAGGGAGATTTTGAACATATTTCCGCACATACTCCTTTTGACCGAGAAGACGATTTTACCTGGATGGTCCCTCGCCAGCCGGCTGATCAGATGGATCTCTGTCCCGATGGCGATCTTAGTCCCGTCAGGTGCTGACTGGACGAAACGGGCGATGAAACTGGTAGACCCGACCGCGTCGGCAGCATCCACCACTTCCTCTAAGCATTCGGGATGGACCAAAACGACCGCGTCAGGATGCTCTGTCCGGACCTTTTCTACATCCGCCAGCTTAAAATGGGCGTGGACATGGCAGTAGCCCTTCCATAAGATCAGGTCGGCTTGGCGAATCTCCTGCTCCGTCAAGCCCCCCAGCGGGTCCGACTTTTTCCGAAAGTTCCAGACAGCCATCCGATCCTTTGCAATTCCGATCCTCTTGCCCACATTCCTCCCCAGATGCTCGTCGGGAAGGAAGAAGACCTTTTCAAAATGGCGGAACGCCCATTCCAACACCGCCCGAGCGTTGCTGGAGGTGCACACGGCTCCCCCGTTGCGCCCGACGAAGGCTTTCAAATCTGCGAAACTGTTCATATAGGTGATCGGGACGATCCGATCCTCTCCCACAATCTCTGTTATCTGGTTCCAAGCGTACTGCACATCGTCCATATCCCCCATATCTGCCATCGGACAGCCTGAGGTCAGGTCCGGATGATAGACTTTCTGGAACTCCTTGCGAAGAATTTCGGCGCTCTGCGCCATAAACTGCACGCCGCAAAAGACAATGTATTCGGCATCGCTCTGCGCCGCTTTCCGGGACAGTTCAAAGCTGTCGCCCACATAGTCCCCCCTGTCGACGATCTCCGGTCTCTGGTATTGATGGGTCAAGATCACCAGCCGCTGCCCCAGCCGGGCTTTATGGTCCTCTATCCGGTCAATCATCTCCTCGTCCGCCAGAGACAAATATTCGGTTGGGACTTCAGCACCTGCGACGGTGGGCAATCGCATCCTTTGCCACCTGCCTTTTATTGCCGTCTCTTTATCTTAACATTGGAACCTGATCGGGACGCCTAATTTCTTGATTCTGGTCAGGAATCTTTTTCCCGTCTGCCTCTTGACGACGGCGTTGCAGGTGATATGATGAAAGAGGTGATCAGGATGCGTGGGTGGGGCAGGGCGGTCCTGATCGGTCTCTTGACGGGAGCGACTCTGTCCTTCGCCGCAAGGGTGGGGCAGAACTGGATCGCGGAAGAGCCTGCTGCCCTCGTCAACGGTCAGCCGATCACCAAGGGGGAAGTTTTAGACCGCCTTCTGGCGGACTTTGGTGATGAGACCCTCAAGCAGTTGATCACCCTCAAACTTTTGGAGCAGGAAGCCCATCGGCTGGGGATCGCCGTCACAGAAAAAGAGGTCCGCGATCAGTTGGCTCAACTGAGTGCCAGAAGGGAACTCCTTCGCAAGCAGTTAGCCCGCCCTGTCCTCAGCGACCTGACCCTGACCGATGAGGCGCGCAAATTTCTTCTCCTCAAGAAACTGATCGCCCAAAAGGAACCGGTCAGCGATCAGGAACTGAAAGAGTTCTACAGCCGCCATTTCCTACGGTATAACCAGCCGGAGCAGGTAACGATAAGGGAGATCGTCGTCTTCTCCTTTATAGAAGCCCAGAACATCTACCTGCGTCTCCAACGGACGCGCCCTGCCGATCTGCAAGCCGAATTTGACCGGATCGCCGCTCAGCGATCAGTCGTTCCCGGATCGGAGGGGTCCTTTGACTATACCGAACTGCCTCCCGAGATGGTGCAAGCCCTCAAAAGGGCACGGGTCAATGAGATCCTCCCTCCGATCAACGTCAAAATCGCTGGTCAGGACACCTTCCGGATCGTCTGGCTGAGGAAGCGGGAGCCGGCAAAGACCAATCCCTTTGAGAAGATCAAAGAGATCGTCCGGGAAGATTACGCCGTAGAGCGGATCGCCCTTCTCAGTCCCAAACTGATTGATAAACTGTGGAAGGAAGCAGACATCAAATATCAGAGCCCTTTTCAACAGGGCTCGGGAAATTAGGAGGAGGTGGCAATGGCTCAAAGAGAGGTCGGCATCGGACTGGTCGGTTACGCCTTTATGGGCAAAGCCCACAGCAACGCCTGGCGACAGGTCACCCACTTCTTTGACCCGCCTCTGATCCCCAAACTGTCCGCCATCTGCGGACGGAGCGAAGAACGCGTCCGCGCTGCAGCGGCAAAACTGGGCTGGAACGCCTACGAGACCGACTGGCGCCAACTGATCAAAAGAGATGATGTGGAGATCGTAGATGTCTCGACCGCTAACGACACCCACAGGGACATCTCTGTCGCCGTCGCTGACGCCGGTAAACATGTCTTCTGCGAAAAGCCCCTCGCCCGAAATATGAAGGAAGCCGAAGAAATGTTGGAGGCGGTCGTCAAGGGAAATGTCATTCATGGCGTCTGCTTTAACTACCGGAGAGCCCCTGCCGTTCAACTGGCAAAGGATCTGATCGCTTCCGGCAAGATGGGCAAGGTCTTCCACTTCCGAGGCACTTACCTTCAGGACTGGATCGTTGACCCGAACTTTCCGTTGGTCTGGCGCCTGAGAAAGACCGTTGCCGGGTCGGGTGCTTTGGGAGACCTTGCCGCCCATGTAGTCGACTTGGCTCGGTTCTTGGTCGGTGAGATCGTGGAGGTCGTCGCTTACCTTCACACCTTCATCAAAGAGAGACCTCTCCCCGCTGAAGAAGTCGGCGGTCTGACAGGTCGTGCCGGCGTCCAGAAGGGAGAGGTTGATGTGGACGACGCCTCCCTCTCCATCGTCCTCTTTGAAAACGGCGCTATCGGCTATGTGGAAGCCACCCGATTCGCTCCCGGGAGGAAGAACTACAACCGCTTTGAAATTAACTGCGAGAACGGTAGTCTCGTTTTCAACCTGGAGAGGATGAACGAACTGGAGGTCTACCTGAGGGACGATCCGGGAGAGATTCACGGCTTCCATCAAGTGATGGTCACCGAACCGGGCATCCACAAATACATCTCCGCTTGGTGGCCACCCGGTCACATCATCGGATACGAGCATACTTTCACCCACACCGTTTACGACTTTCTAAGAGGGGTCGCCGGAGAGGAACGGTTCCTTCCCGACTTCTACGACGGGCTCCAATGCCAGAGGGTTTTGGACGCGATGGAGCGCTCCGCCCAAGAGCGCCGGTGGATTACGGTAGAAATCCTTCCTGAAGTTAAAGAGCGGGCGAAGGCTTAGGCTCCCGCTCAAAAAATGGGAGGTAAAAAGAAAGGAGGCGGAGAAAAAATGGCGCGACCGATTACGCTGTGCACGGCCCAGTGGGCGGACCTGACCCTGGAGACGATGGCGGAAAAAGCTAAGTCGTGGGGCTATGACGGTCTGGAACTGGCTTGCTGGGGCAACCACATCGATGTCAGCAAGGCTTCTCAAGACCAGGAGTATGTGAAAAGGATTAGGGACACCCTCGCTCAACACGGATTAGGAATGTGGGCGATCGCCGCTCACCTGGTCGGTCAAGCAGTCTGCGATAACATTGACGAGCGCCACAAAGCCATCCTTCCCCTCCATGTATGGGGGGACGGCAATCCGGAAGGGGTCCGCCAACGGGCTGCCGAAGAGATGAAGAGGACTGCCGACGCCGCTAAAAATCTCGGCGTCAAGACAGTCAACGGCTTCACCGGATCGTCGATATGGCATCTGATTTACGACTTTCCTCCCACACCTAGGTCCCTGATTGAGAAAGGCTTTCAGGACTTCGCCGACCGATGGAAGCCGATATTGGACTACTTCCAGGAGCGAGAGGTCCGCTTCGCCTTGGAGGTCCATCCGACGGAGATCGCCTTTGACCTTTACTCAGCCAAGCAGGCGCTGGACGCCATCGGACATCACCCCGCCTTCGGATTCAACTTTGACCCGTCCCATCTTCAGTGGCAGGGTGTCGATCCCGTTCAGTTCATTTACGAGTTTGGAGACAGGATCTTCCATGTCCACCTGAAGGATTCCAAAGTCCGGCGGGACGGACGGGCAGGCATCCTGTGCTCCAACCTGGTTTGGGGCGATCCCCGAAGGGGATGGGACTTCCGGTCCTTAGGTCACGGCGATGTCAACTTCCCGGAGATCATTCGTGCCCTCAACTCCGTCGGCTATGAGGGTCCCCTTTCCGTCGAGTGGGAAGATGTCGGAATGGAGCGGGAATACGGCGCCCGGGAAGCCTGCCAAAGGGCGAAGGCGTGGGAATTTGAAGCCAGCAAGGTGCGCTTTGACGAAGCCTTTGCCCGATAGTTGACCAGAACCCTTCCGGCGACCTCTTTCCGTTCTCTCGTCGCCCTTCATGGGCGACGGACGGTAAACGACTTTCGAGGCGTCGCTCCTTTGGGGCGACGCCCACTTCGTTAGGTCGGAAGTTCACTGGTTGCCGACCGGTTAACTGTCGGTAAGCCTGCCGGTCAATAGGATGGCAAAAAGAGCGAGTCAGTAGATCGTCGGCTGTCGCCGCGATATCGGCTAATAAAGCCGGATCAGAGAGATCGTCCCGATTGACGGGGCCTAGTGGAACGCCGAGGGTTGATTCCAAAACGATCGAGAAGTCCGCTCCCTGAAAGGCACCAATGATTCTGCGGATGACTTCTTGATATTGCCGTAACTCCCCTCTGTCATCCAAAAAAGTCTACGCTTTCTGGAAGACCAATATCTTCTCGCTTTGCATGACATTGTAGAGACCGAATATGATCTTTTCGATGGTGCGGACGAGGGTCATCCCCATCTGCTTGCAAAGGTCTGTAACGAACTCCACCGTCCTGACCTCTTTTCCCTGAAGGACGGCGTTGCCCAGGACCAGGACTAGGTAGCGTCCCTTTTTCAAAACCCGATTCATTTCCGAAAGCGCCCGTGTCATATCCTCTTTGTAGAGGGCGAGGCGTCTCGATCCGACCCCCCGCACCCCGATGAATTGTTCCCTAAGAGCCTCCAGGTTATATCCTAAAGCCCGCAAGGCGTGGGCATCATTCGCCACGTAGTCAAGGGCGATGGAGTAGGGTGGGGAGGTGATAATACCGTCCACACTCTCGTCTAATAGTGGAAGGTCACGGGCGTCGCCGTGTCGGATGTCCACCTCTCCCAGTTGCAGCCCCAACTCTGTGACGATTTGTGCGTAGTCTTTGACAGACGCCAACATCAACTGAACACTGCGCAAGAAAGAAGGAACCCACTCGCGACGACGGCGAACAAAGTCGCTATATGCCAGAAGTTGGGCGCACTTATAAAAATTTAGGACCCGTTCCTCTGGGATTTGTCCTACTACTGTCTGCAGTCGTGTCCGTCCCTCTCCCTTTAACAAAGACGATGTGACAGAAGAGACGACAGCCCCCATCGCTTCCTCAATTTCCTCTACGACCAATTGGGATTCCGTCTTGACCCGGCTCTGGAGGACGCATAAAGGGGAGATGTCAAAACCGACGCAGTTGATTCCCAACAGTTGGGCTTCCAAAGCGGTCGTCCCGCTGCCTAAGAAAGGGTCCAGCACCCACTGACCTGGCTGCAGCCCGACGATGTTGAGGAGGGCACGGACCATTTGGGGATGGAATTTGCCCTTGTAAGGATAGATCCAGTGAGTTAGAAACTGGTTGACCGAGCGGGTGCGGTTTCTGGAAGTGATGAAGGTGTAGTCAGTGACTTGGTCTCCGATCCGCTCAAAGTAGGCGACACGGCGGATTAAGCGGCTGTCATCGGCGACGTCTTTCAGCCGGATGTGTCTAAGGTCGCCGTTCTCTGTGACGACGGTGGCGCCCAGCGCCGATAGTTCCCATAAGCCTAATTCCAGTTCGTAAATAAACTGAACGTTGGGGAAAAGGGTTGCCGTCAGCTCCCTTGGTAGGATAGATTCCCCTGACATGGTGCCGATCACATACCATAGCATACAGATCGGTTCTAATGCGATCCCCTCGCCCAGATCGGGGTGCAACCGTTTTTATACCTTCGCCCCTTGTGCGTTATGGTCTTTAAAAAGTCCTTAGTCCTTCGGGGTAACACCCGACGCTACAGGCGCTTGGGCGGGTTACAATCAATAAAAGGGGCAGGGATTGATGGGAGCGAGGCGCCGGAAGTGCCCGTCGGCACCATCGCCCTCAAAAGGGTGCCCCTTAGCCTCGCTTCGGCTCTTGCCCCTCTTTTTTTCTCTTTAGGCGGTCTGCCGTGATGAGGAAGCGTCTTTGGGGCAAGCGAGTCGGGAACGGATGAGACCGGCGGCAGATCGGGACCAAAAGGTTCCGACCGTGAAAAAGTGTCCGCCGGTGCGTCTATCGGGATGGAGTGAAAAAGATGGAAGAGAGAACGGAGACGAAGGAAGGGAGAAGGGAAGCGGTGGAAAAGAAGGACGAATTGGCGGTGTGGATCAACGGGCGGTTGGTTCCCAAGTCGGAAGCGAAAGTCTCCGTTTACGACCACGGTTTCCTTTACGGCGACGGCGTTTTTGAAGGGATTCGGGCTTACGACGGAAAGGTCTTTATGCTAAGGGAACATCTGGACCGGCTCTACGAGAGCGCCCGTTCGATCTGGCTGACGATCCCTTACGAAAAAGAAGAGATGCGTCAGGCGATCAAACGGACCCTAAAGGACAACGGGCTGAGGGATGCTTACATCCGGGTGGTGGTCAGCCGTGGAGAAGGGGATTTGGGTCTGGACCCAAGGAAGTGCCCCCGTCCGAATGTGATCATCATCACCGACCGGATTGAACTTTTTCCTTCGGAATTTTATGAGAAAGGGATAGAGTTGATGACGGTATCGGTGCGCCGCAGTTCTCCTCAGGTTTTGAACCCCAACATCAAGTCGCTGAACTATCTGAACAACATCCTGGCAAAAATAGAGGCAATCGAGGGGGGGAAGATGGAAGGGCTGATGCTGACTTGGGACGGGTATGTGGCGGAAGGGACAGGGGAGAACATCTTCCTTGTCATAGACGGGCGCCTCAAGACGCCCCCGGTCCATATGGGGATCCTGAAGGGGATCACCCGGAGGGTGGTCCTAAGGTTGGGTCGGGAGATGGGGTTGGAGACAGAGGAAGTTCCTCTAACCCTCCACGATGTCTATACCGCACAGGAATGCTTCCTAACGGGGACGGGAGCAGAAATTATGCCGGTGGTTAAGGTGGACGGACGGGTCATCGGGGCGGGCGAGGTGG
Source organism: Candidatus Caldisaccharidevorator sinensis (assembly GCA_032161505.2). GTDB lineage: Bacteria > Armatimonadota > Fervidibacteria > Fervidibacterales > Fervidibacteraceae > Caldisaccharidevorator > Caldisaccharidevorator sinensis. The sequence goes on along the minus strand of JAVKTG010000002.1, from coordinate 1,122,422 downwards.
GACCGGTGACCCGGCGCCTGCTGGGAAGGTTCCGGGATTTTGTCCGGGAGATAGGAGAGCCGATTGATGAGGAGCAATGAGGTCCTTGCCAGTGAAAGGAGATTATGGTAGAATTAATTTAGGAATCGGGGCGCCTGGGGCTGGGCAGAAGGCTCCGTAAGGGAGAGAGAAAAGAATGTCGTATGATCGTTACACGGAAAGGGCGCGAAAGGTCCTCCTCAGGGCGGACGAGTGGGCGATGCGCCTGCGATCGTCCTACATCTCCTCGGATCACATCTTGCTGGCGCTCTTAGAGGAAGAGGACACCCTTGCCGTGCAGATCCTGGAGCGGCTGGGTGTGGACATCCATCGGTTGCGGATGGAACTGGAGAATCAGCTGAGAGCGTCGGCTTCGTCCCACGGACCGGTCAGTCAGCCGAGTCTGACGACGCCGGCCAAGCAGGTGCTGGTGCGGGCGGCGGAGGAAGCAAGGGCAATGAACGATCCTCAGATTGATACCTCCCACATCCTTCTGGGTCTCCTTAAAGAGAAACAAGGTTTAGCGGCGAAAATCTTGCAGAAATACAGCGTGCGGTTTGAGGAGGTCCGAAGGAAGGTATACGACTTGAAGGCGGAAGAGACAGGGTCAGCGCCTCAGTTCCGAAAGAAGACCAACACGCCCGCCCTGGACGCTTTCAGTAGGGATCTGACCCAGTTAGCCATTGAAGGGAAACTGGACCCGGTCATCGGAAGGGACTCGGAAATTGAACGGGTCATCCAGATCCTCTGCCGCAGGACCAAGAACAATCCGGTCCTCGTCGGCGACGCGGGGGTCGGCAAGACGGCGATCGTGGAGGGGCTGGCACGGAGGATCGTCAATAGGGATGTACCAGAGCCCCTTCAGGATAAGAGGTTGGTGGCGCTGGACCTGGCGGCGATCGTTGCAGGGACCAAGTATCGGGGCGAGTTTGAAGAGAGAATGAAACGGGTGATGAACGAGATTCGCCAGTCTCAGGGGCAGATTCTGGTGTTCATTGACGAACTTCACACGATTGTCGGTGCTGGTGCTGCCGAGGGAGCTATTGACGCTTCCAACATCCTCAAACCGGCTCTCGCCCGAGGGGAACTGCGCTGCATCGGCGCAACGACTTTGGAAGAGTACCGCCGATACATTGAGAAGCATTCGGCTCTCGAGCGACGGTTCCAGCCCGTCTATGTGGGGGAGCCGAGCCTGGAGCAAACGGTGGAGATCCTCAAAGGGTTGCGAACGACTTACGAAGACTTCCACCGAGTGATCTGGGACGAGAAAGCCATTTACGCAGCGGCGCGCCTGGCACAACGCTACATCACCGATAGAAGGCTTCCCGATAAGGCGATAGATGTGATGGACGAAGCCAGCGCTCGGGTCAAACTGAGCCACAACTTCCCTCCCAGGGAACTGACGGAGTTGAACAAGGAAATCGAGCGGCTCCGGGCACTGAAGGAGACGGCCATCCAGGAACGGGACTTCAATCAGGCGGAGTTTTACCGGAAGAAATTGGAGGAACTGCAGGAGCGAGTCCAGGAACTGGAGGCGAGTTGGCAGGAGAGGCAGTCAGAAGAACTGCCGACGGTAACGGAAAATGATGTGGCGATGGTGGTCGCCGAATGGACCGGGGTACCCGTCTCTCGGTTGACAGAGGATGAAACCCGCCGGCTGATGAAGATGGAAGAAGTTCTTAAAGAGAGGGTGATCGGTCAGGACATAGCCGTCACCGCTCTCGCTCGCGCCATCCGAAGGGCACGGGCGGGTCTGAAGGATCCGAGGCGACCGACGGGTGCTTTCGTCTTCCTCGGACCGACAGGCGTCGGAAAGACCCTGCTGGCCCGTGCCCTAGCGGAGTTTTTATTTGGCACTCAGGACGCTCTGATCCGGATAGATATGAGCGAGTACACCGAGAGGCACACGGTCTCCCGACTGGTTGGAGCGCCGCCGGGCTATGTCGGTTACGAGGAGGGCGGTCAATTGACCGAAGCGGTCCGGCGCCGACCCTTCTCGGTCGTCCTTCTGGACGAGTTTGACAGAGCCCATCCCGAGGTCACCAACATCCTCTTGCAGATAATGGACGAGGGGCGCTTAACAGACGCCCAGGGGCGGACGGTGGACTTCCGCAATGCGATTCTGATTATGACCAGCAACATCGGATACAGAGGCTTTCAGCACGAGTTGGGCGAAGCACGGTTGGGATTCAAGCAGGAAGCCGACGAGGCTCTTGAGTCCAAGGTCTTCAGCGAGATGGAGAAAAGGATGCGCAAACTCTACGAGGAGCGGTTCAGCGCCGAATTTCGCAACCGGGTCGACGAGGTGATCATCTTCCAACCCCTCCAGAGGCATCATGTTTTGAACATCGTGGACACGGAGTTGCGACCGCTGAGGGAAGAACTGGCGCAGAAGAACATGGAACTGATCGTGACAGATGAGGCGAAGGAGAAACTGGCAGACCTGGGATACGACAAATATTACGGTGCCCGTCCGTTACGGCGGGTCCTTCAGTCCTATGTGGCGGATCCGTTGTCGGAGAAGATCCTCATCGGGGAAGTGAAGGAAGGGGATACCGTTACGGTGGACCTGGACCCGACTACGGCACAGCTGACGATCCGCACGGGAGTCCCCGCCCTATCGGGTGCGGACCAGTCAGGGGACCTGTTCTCGCCCTCTGAAGGCTGACACACCTGAAAAACCTGAAAAAGATAAAGGGCACGATACCATCGGGAAAACGGGGAGATCCTTATGAGCCGAATGGAGGAGAAAGCGAGAGAGCTGCTGACCCGGGTCAGAGACCTGGGGGATGCTCTTTGAATTGGCAAAGAAGAGAGAGCGCATCGCCCAGTTGGAAGCCCAACTCAGCAAGCCGGACGTCTGGTCGGACGGGGACATGGCAGTAGCCCTTCAACAGGAAGAGGGGCGCCTGCGCAGCGAGATTGAAGAGTATGATCGGCTGGAGAAAGAAGTCGCCGAGGCTCGGGACCTGGCGGCGGTGGTCGACGAAGAGGAGGACCCTCAATTAGCAGAAGACCTGCGCCGCCACCTTCAACAACTGGAGACCGCCGTTGAAAGTGCCGAGATGAAGGCACTTCTTTCCGGACCTCACGACGGGCAGGACGCCATTCTGACCATCACCCCGGGAGCCGGTGGAACAGATGCTCAGGATTGGGCGGAGATGCTCGCCCGGATGTATCGCCGCTGGGCGGAATCCAAGGGCTTTCAATTTGAGGTTTTAGATTACGGTCCCGGGGAAGCGGCAGGGCTCAAGAGGGTCACGGCTCTCGTGAGGGGACCCTACGCCTACGGGTTTCTCAAAACCGAACACGGGGTCCATCGCCTCGTACGATTGTCTCCCTTTGACGCCAATCATCGCCGTCACACTTCCTTCGCTGCAGTGGATGTGATCCCTGATGTCGGCGGCGATCTGCAGGTGGAAATCAAAGAGGACGATCTGGAATGGGAGACCTTTCGGTCCAGCGGTCCGGGCGGTCAACATATGCAGAAGAACGAGACGGCGGTTCGGGTGACCCACAAGCCGACCGGTCTGACGGTGACCTGTCAGTCAGAGAGGAGCCAGTATCGCAACCGGGAAGTCGCCCTCAAACTTTTGCGCGCCAAACTAGCGCAACTGGAAGAGAAGAAGCGACAGGAAGAACTGGCACAGATTCGGGGCGACCAACCCGAAATCAGTTTTGGCAGTCAGATCAGAAGTTACGTCCTGCACCCTTATAAGTTGGTCAAGGACTTGAGAACGGGGGTTGAGATCAGCGACGTAGAACGGGTGCTGGATGGCGATCTCGATCCCCTCATCACTGCTGCCCTTAAGAAGCAAATGGTCAAAACCTAAAGCCAGTTGATCCCTACCCCTTCTCGGGAACGATGGGAACTCCGCCCTTGTCGGCGGATTGTACGGCAGCCAGAGTTGCAGCGAGGGTGCGAACGGCATCGGCGTAATCGCTGCGAATTATTGTCTGATTGCCCGTCCGGACTGCTTCAACAAAAACGGCGGTTTCATACTGATGACCGTCTCGTCGGTGGCGGATCTCCTCTTGACGACCGGGATGAATGAACTTGACACCTCCCCAAGAGAGTTCGGCGATCAGATCAGGTGTGATGATATGAAGCCCTGTCGTGTAACCCATCGGGAGCAAGCACGTATTGGCAATCATTCCGATGGCACCGTTGTCAAACCAGACGACAACGGCACCGACATCGGGCACATCTAAGTCCGGCATCTGATGGAGGAATCGGAGAGCCGTTGCCCCGCAAACCCGAACGATCTCACCGACCAGATAACGCGCCAGGTCAAAGATATGGGTCGTCTGCTCCACCAGTTGCCCTCCCGAAAGGTCCAATCGCCTCCACCAAGGCACACCGGGCAGTCCACCCATCCAGTAACCGAGAGCCATACCGATCGTCTTCCCGTCCAGCCGATCCTTCATCAGATCGGTTCCATCCATGTAGCGGAAATGGTAGCCGACGGCATTGATGATCCCCGCCTTCTGAATCTCATCCCGAACCCGCCGGGCGGTGTCCAGGTCTCTCGCCACAGGCTTTTCCACAAACAGAGCCCAGCCCTTCTGCGCCACGAGGATTTCTTGATCCGTATGGGCAGCGGGCGGAATGCAGACATAAACGGCGTCCAGTTCCTCGTTCTCGATCATTTTCTTGTGGTCAGTGTAAAAGCGCCCCGAAAATCGGTCAGCGCAAGACCGAGCCCGGTCCTCGTCCACATCGCAAAAGGCTTTCAGTTCCACACCCTCTAAGCGGGAAAGGTTGTTCATGTGAAGACCGGCAATCCCACCACATCCGATGAATCCGATCCTGACCTTGTCCATCACAAACCTCCTCCTCCCCTTCAAGTAGCCCCATAATTTTATCGGCAAGATCAGCAAGCTGCTGTGGAGGGAATGCCAATGGCTCGCCGCAGACCGCCCACAGAGGAAGTGAAAGTCGTTGAAGAAGAAGAGGGAGAGGAACCGAGGAAAAAAAGAAAGTCTCTCAAAAGGCGGATCAGCGATGCCATTGTCTCTCTGATCGGAGAGGAAGCAGCCCGACATCTGATCAGTGCCGAGGTAGAAGTTCTGAAAGCCATCCGGGCGATGGTGGACGAAAAGATCCGCCAAGCGGAGCGTGCCGGCGAAAGGATTACGCAAATAGAGGTGTCCTGACCATCGGTATCGCCACCAAGAAAGTGGCGATGGTGGCCAGTTGGCAGGTTCCGTGTGGCATCGCTGAGTATACCCGCCAATTGGTTGACGGTCTGCGTCGCTATCGCCAACACGCTATTACGGTCTTGCCCGTCGGTCCCCAGGTCTGGAGGTCCCAAGGTTTAACGAGCGGGTTTTTCCGGGAGCGCGTCTATCTGAGACGGACTGTTCGTTTGACTTCTTCAGCAGATCTGGTTCACGTGCAATTCGTTCCCGCTTTCTTCGGTGGGTTGAGGCCCTTTCGTAACCTGCTCCCTTTTTTTGTTAGAGCGTGCTCCTGCCCGACAGTGGTGACCGTTCACGAAATAGACTTATCGGGAACTTTGGTTATGAAAGCCTTGAAGGTCTGGGAGCAGGTGCGCATTTTCAGGTCTCCTTTCATTCGGCATCTCATTGCTACCAGTCGGTCGTCCGGGTCGGTGCTCTCTTCTTGGACGGGGAAGAGGGTGACCGTGATACCCCTCTGGGTGCCTGATCGCAATGCCTCTGCGAATCGTCAAGAGAGCCGCAGGCGACTCAATATCACCGATAGGTTCGTCCTCCTCGGGTTCGGCTTCGTCGTCGAGAGAAGGGGTTACGACTCCCTGATCAGCGCGATGGAATCGTTTCCTGACGACACCGTCCTGTTGGTGGCAGGCGGTCCCCACCCTTTGGACCGTTCCGGCTATTATCAAAGGCTGCAGAAATTAGTAGCCCAAAGCCGATGTCGCAATCGGGTCAACTTCCTCGGCTATGTGTCCGAAGACGACCTGCCGACGGTCATGGCGGCGGCCGATGTGGTGGTGGCTCCCTTTCGGACCGTCACCGGTTCCGCTTCTCTGATGACAGCCCTTTCCTATGGTAAGCCGATCATCGCAACGGATCTGCCTCCCATCAGGGAACTAGCACAGGAATCGCAAGCGATTCTTTTGACGACCAGCACCGAAGATTTGGCAGAGACGGTCCGGAAGGTGCGAGAGGATCGGGACATTTTGAGATACTTAGAGGAAAAGGCGGAACTTTACCGGCGAACCAATACTTTGGAGCACGCGGTCCAGCGTCACCTGGCGGTCTACGAGTCGGTCCTCAGAGGGGACTGAGAGGATTTATGGAACTGAAAGGAAAGGTCGCTCTCATAACCGGGGGAGCAAAAAGGCTGGGTAAAGCCATCGCTGAAGCGTTAGCCGATCGGGGCGCATCGATAGCCGTCCACTACCGGACTTCGGCACAGGAAGCAGAAGCGACAGCAGGGATCGCTGCCGAAAAAGGGGTGCGGGCTTTCACCGTTCGTGCCGATCTGACGGTGGAAGATGAAGTTAGGGAGATGATGGAGACGGTCCATCATAAGATGGGTCGGCTGGACATCGTCGTCAATAATGCGGCGATCTTTTATCGGACTCCCTGGGAAACGCTGAACGGGGACGTCTTCCGAACTTTTCTTGAGGCCAACGTGACCAGCGTCTTTCTGTGCTCGTATTATGCTACTCCCTATCTCAAGTCAACGACAGATGGGGTCATTGTCAACATCACCGACACCTCCGCCCTGCGACCCTGGACCCAATTTCTGCCCTACTGCGTCTCGAAAGCGGGTGTCATCAGCCTGACTGTCGGTTTGGCTCGGCTCTTGGCACCGGAAATTCGGGTGAACGCCGTGGCGCTGGGCACTGTCCTGCCTCCGGACGCTGGCGACGGGGACGAGTGGGCGGAGAAGATGAAGAGCCGAACCTTACTGGGTAGAATCGGAACGCCTCAGGATGCTGTTGAAGCGGTCCTCTTTTGCATCCGATGCTCCTACGTCACGGGCGCTATCATCCCCGTTGACGGCGGTCGCTGGCTTAAATGACACCATCTTTCAGTCAAGGGCAAAGACCCGCACCGTCCCCATCAATTTCGTAACGTCTTCCTCTCGGATGTAACCGGGTCCGTCGACCAGAATGTTGGCAGTGCCCAGCACCACAGCAAGGTGGACTGCTTCCTTAAGGGACCGACCCGTCACCCAGGCCTCTATCAGACCTGCCAGAGCCGCATCGCCAGAGCCGATCGTATTGACGGGATTGACTAAGGGCGGCACGCCTTTCCACATCGTTTTTCCATCGGTTCCGATCATTCCCTCTTTCCCGAGGGAGACCGTCGCCCAGCTGACTTCCCAGTCCGTCACTAACCGGACCAGTCTTTCCTTGAGATCCGATTCAGTAACCAAGGACCTTCCGCTGATTTGAGAAAGTTCCTGGCGGTTAGGCTTGACAATTTGGGGCTTGGCGAGAAGGGCTCGCTGCAAAGGTGCCCCGCTGGTATCCAAAGCCACCGGTATTCCCGCCCTGCGCGCCTCGGATGCCAAAAGGGCGTAGAAATCTTCGCCCAGTCCCGGCGGTAGTGATCCGCAAAGGGCGATGAACTCGGCGACCTTCAAAGATCTCAAATAAACCTTCAAGAAATGAACCTTTTCTTTCTCTGAGATAAAGGGTCCCGATTCTACCAGATGCCCTTCCAGCCGGGAGGTCGGATCCCTTATTGTCAGGCTCCCTCGCGTCTCGCCTTCTATCAGAGTGAAGTCGTGGTCCAGACCCTCCTTCTGCAACCCCTGAATCAACTTCTTGCCATTAGCGCCGCCAAAGAAGCCCAAGCAAAGGACAGAAAAACCCCTTCTCTTGAGAACCCGTGCCACATTAACTCCCTTACCAGAAGGGTACTCATAAGTCTCAAGAACCCGAACGACTCTCTCGAAAACGGGGCTGGGGATCACCAGGGTGCGGTCAATGGCAGGGTTGAGAGTGACCGTGACGATCCTCTTCATGAGGGATCGTCCCAATGACCGGAAACCCAATCGGGGTCGGGAAGGGGTCTTCCGATTTCGTCTATGCGGTAGCCGAACCCCGGTCCGGTAGCGGTGCTGATATCCACCATTCCGTTCCTGCGACGGAACATTCCGGGGTGGATCTTCGCTTCAAAGGACGATCCTTCCGGATAGAACTGCATAGAGTTGGTTTCAACGCCCATCAGGGTTCGTGCGTGGGCTGCCAGAAGCAGGTGAGTGATCTGAGCCAGCATCGGGTTGGTCAGGTCCTGAACCATTACCGCCATTCCATGGGCGCGAGCCCAGCAAAGCGAGAGGAGAGCGCCCGTTTGGGTCTTGCAGGTTTTTAGTGCCACTCCGTTCCACCCCAACTGCCTGCCGAGACGAATGTACCTCCAATCGTGGGCGCTCTCGTCCATAAAGATCGGTTTCAAGCCGGAAAGAGAGTGAACATCAATCAGATGCTCTTCCAAATCGTAGGGGAAGGGCTGCTCAATGTAGAGAAGCCTTTGGTAAATCTCACCCTCTTCCTTCAGGAGGCGGTCGAGAAAAGTCCTGACATAATCCGGGTCTTGCACGGTGCAATTGAAATCTGCCGATAGCCACTGTACGCCCGTTTTTCTGGCGATCTGACCGACCCGAAGGAAGCGCTGATAATCCCAGTCCCAGTCAGAGCCCAAGAGTTTCACCTTGAGGCACTTAAGCCCGTCCCGAGCGATCCAATCCGTCAGCAGGACGGGATGACCGTCGTCCGGTTCATCTTTGGTCCGATCCTCTTCGGTCAAGGGGTCCCTTGCGCCGACCAAATGCCATGCGATCAACTGCTGGGGCGGATCGGGATCCAAAAAGTGTGCCGGAGAGAGCCCTTCAAAGGTAACCGATGGCTTGGGGACTCTTTCTGTCAAGGATCGGTCAGGATGGACCGGTTCCAAGGACCAGGAGGCAGGTCGGAGATAGAAAGAGAGGTCTTTTCTCAGGAATGGCGGGCGGTAGGTTTGGTATGTTGGGCGATTCAGTAGACGTCCCCAACCGTCGTGGAGAGCCAGGTCAAAAGGGGAGAGGCAGATCAGGGCGGCAAGCCACGGTATCGGTTCCTGACCGATCCCTTTTGAACCAAATCGGTTGAGAAGGTCGGGCAAAAGACCTTCCATCCAATGCCAGCCGACCTCAAAGACGTCACCAGATGCCGACGCGATGGGAAGGACCTCAGCCAAACGGCGGGTCAGGTCTTTCATCCTCTCTAAGCGATAGGCGTAAGACAGATCCGATAGCCAAGCCCATTGGGGAATAAGGGGAGTTTCTCCCCAGCCGACTGCTAAAACGCCTTCGTCCGACCGTAGTCTCAGGGCGACGCGAGAGCAAGTCACCTCTGTGACCGTCTCCCGACCAAACTTAAGCGGCATCCGCATCCAGAGTCGGATGAAGAAGACCTTACAACCGACGACTTCAACGGTCATAAGATCCGACCTCAGCTTAAAGAGCGTTCCCCGGGCTTCAAATGTTCCACCAGCCACATATAGTTGTTGGCATTCCCGATGCGGGGCGTCAGGGGTGTGCTGTCCAATTCAGCGGCGATCCAACCCGAATAGTTTATTTCCCTTAAGACGTCGAGGACCGCCACTAAACCCGCCTCTCCGATGGCGCCCCGACCCAGTTCCCAGAAAACATGCTTCACCGGACCGACTTCGTATCTCTGTTTGAGAGTCAGACCTGCTAGGGAGGGGTTTAAGTCTTTGATGTGTAGGTAACCGATCCGATCCCGATACTTTCGGAAAGTCGTCGCCGGGTCAGCGCCGCCATAGGCTAACTGAGCCGTGTCAAATCCGGCACGCACCAGGTCCGGATCCGTGTTCTTCATCAAAAAATCAATTTCTTCTGGTGACTCAATCAGGGTCCAGGCGTGGTTGTGGAAAACTGTCGTCACGCCAAACGTTTGCGTCCTTGCGGCGATCTCATTGACCGTCTCGCAAAATCTCTGATAATGTCGCTTCGGCGCCGGATCGGGTCTCGGCTGGTATCCCGACGAGGCTAAAATCAGGATGCTGCAGCCCAATTGGGGCAGGGCTTCCGCCACTTTGACTGCCAGGTCTGCTTCTTCGTTCCATCCCTTCCAGAAGGATCCAGACACATAGGTGGCTGAGCACGTCAGTCGGTACTGATCGAGGGCCGACCGAACCTCTTGCAGGCGGTCCCGGTACGATGCAACGGGCACCTCAATGCCGTCAAATCCGATCTCGGCGATGTCTGAGAGCGCCTCTTCAAAACGCTTCCATGTCAGAGGCTGACAGGACAGTCGAACCTTCATCCCCACTCTCATCCTCTCCTTTCCCTCATTTCAAACCGTTACTTTGGTCAAAATATTGGCGTCACCGATCCTTTAGGTGATCAACGGAAAGGAGCACGATCACGATGATGTTCGGCGAGAAAGAACTTTTGTTAGTGCCCGGTCCGACGCCGATCCCTCCGTTTGTGGAACGGGCGATGCTGCGCCCGATGATCAACCATCGGGGACCGGCCTATGAACAGTTCTTCGCGAGTTTATTGGAGAAACTGAAGAGATTGTTTGAGGTCGACGGAGATATTTTTGTTTTTCCGGGATCGGGTACGGGCGCCCTTGAAGCCCTGGTCGTCAACTTCTTGAGTCCTGGCGATCGGGTTCTTATGATCACGACCGGTTTCTTTGGTGACCGATGGGGTGAGATTGCCGAGCGGTTCGGAGCACAGGTGACCTGGCTGCGGATTGGGTGGGGTGAGGCAGCGACACGGGAAAAAGTGGCGGACGCCCTTTCTTCTCCTCCGCATCCTTTCAAAGCCGTCCTCATCACGATGAATGAAACCTCAACGGGTGTTGTCAACCCCATTGAGGAGATCGCTCCCATCGTAAAGGAGGCGGGATGCCTGCTGCTGGTCGATGCCGTCAGTGGGCTGGCAGCGATGCCCCTGCCGATGAAGGAGTGGCGCATTGACGCGGTCGCCGCCGCTTCTCAGAAGGCGTTGATGACGCCCCCTGGCGTCGCTCTGGTCGCTGTTAGCGAATGGGCGTGGGATGCTGTTGAAAAAGCCCAGATGCCCCGATATTATTGGGACTTCCGGTCCGCCCGTGAGTTTCAACGCCGCCATCAGAATCCCTACACCCCGACCCTCTCCCTTCTCTTCGGTCTGGATGCGGCGCTCACCGCCATTTTTAACGAGGGTCTGGAACGAGTTTTCCTTCGCCATCGTCACCTCAGGGATCTGCTACGGGAAGGCAGTCAGGCATTGGGTCTGGAGCCCCTAGTTGCTGATCCTAAATACGCCTCCTGCTCCCTGACAGCAGTCAAAGTCCCGCCTTCCCTTTCGGCATCCTCCTTGGTTGATCTTTTGCGTCGCCAGTTCCGCGTTGAAGTTGCGGGAGGTCAAGAGCACCTAAGGGGAAAAATCATCCGGATCAGCCATATGGGGTGGGTCGACGAATCGGACATTTTTTTCGTCTTATCTGCTCTGGAGAGAGGGATGAAGGAGTTAAGGACCGGTCGGTGACATTTGACCGACCTCAGAACAGGACTTGGAATTTGTGCCAAACTGTAGGGCGTTAAACACATCCGGAATCCTCAAAAAAGAGGGACTGTGGTGGAGGGCAGCCTGAGACAGGAAGAGAAAGAGAGAACTTTTTCAATGACCGACGAATATGACTCGTGTGCTCTCATTTGCACCGTCCGAAAGGGCGGACCCAGCCACGGGAGCATCCGGAGGACCCTGGACGCCCTGGAGAAGATGGGACACCGTTCGGGGACGGTGGACGGGGAGGGAGACGGCTGCGGTCTGATGATCGACATCCCCCGGATGCTCTGGGCAAAGTTCTTCCGATTGGCTGGGGTTTCACCAGCCTTCGCTGACAGTGGTCGCCTCTTCCTTTCCCATCTGTTCCTTCCTCAGGCTCATAGGAAAGACGACCAATATTGGCTCCAATACCTAAGGCGTTTGTTTGAGGCGCATCAGATGCGCATCCTGTTGGAGCGACGAGGAAAGACCCGAAGCCAGGCTCTGGGGAGAAACGCCCGGCGAACGGAACCGGACTTTTGGCAGATCGCTGGTCTCGTTGAGGGACCCGGCGGACCCGCCGATTGGGACCGGGCGATCTTTGACCTTCAAATGAGGATCGAGCGGGAGTCCCCCCTTCAGCCGGTCTCCATGAGCCGATATGTGGTCGTCTACAAACTGTACGGCAGTCCAACGGGAATCAGCCTCTATTTCCCCGAACTGGGCGATCCCGATTGCACCAGCCGGGTCACCATCGGTCACTGCCGATATTCCACCAACACCTGGAGCACTTTCGACCGGGCACAGCCGTTCGCTCTCTTGGGTCATAACGGTGAGATCAACACCATTGAAAAACTCCGAAGAGAAGCCCGCCTGCTGGGCGTTCAGTTGCCCCGGGACGGTTCGGACTCTCAAGATTTGGACAGGGTCCTTCACCACTTCATTGTCCAGTTCGGCTTTTCTCTCGCCGAAGCGATGGAGATCCTCTTTCCCCCCGTTGCCGACGAGGTCCGACGACTCCCGAGGGAACTGGCGCACTTCTACGAGCATATCCGCACTGCTTTCGGACCCTTCGCTCAAGGTCCCGCTGCCCTTGTCACCCGATACGCCAACGAGTGCATCTTCAGCGTCGACGCCCTGGGTCTGCGACCCCTATGGTTCGGAGAGACCGAGCGGGAGATCTTTGCCACCAGTGAGAGGGGCGTCTTCGGAATTGAAACTTTCGTCCGGAACCCCAAACCCCTGGCACCTGGTGAAAAAATTGCCCTCCGGCTTCACTCCGACCAGACCGTTGAAGTCATTCCCTATCATCAACTCCAGCATCTCCTGTGTCAAATGTGGTGTCGGCGGCTGGGAGTGGACCACCCGGTCCCGGTTCGCGCGCCTGTTTTCGCCGCCCCTTATCCACAGGATCCCCCTTCTGGTCCCTTCTCTGAGGCAGCGGGATTCGACGAGGAGGCGCCAGGGCACGATTCGTTATCGCCCCCAAGGACTCTCTCTCTCCCTGTCGCTGATCACCTAACGGAGCAGAGATGGCTGAAGGCTCCCATCATGTCCGCTTTTGGGTGGGGTAACGAAGAACAGGAATACATTGAAGCCATCGCTGATTCCGGCAGTGAACCGATTGGCTCCCTCGGTTATGACGGACCCCTCGCTGTCCTCGCCCGTGAAGGGCACAACTTGTCCGACTATTACAAAGAGATCGTCGCCGTCGTCACCAACCCGTCTATGGACAGGGAGCGAGAATCGGAGCACTTCAACACCCAGACCATCCTAGGACCCCGCCCGCCGCTGGACTTGCCGACTAACGGTCGGGCGGATCCGATCCTCGTCCTGGACACTCCCCTTCTGGTAGAAGCCAGTTACCTTGAGTCGGCAGGCCTTCTTTCCTCCTCTCATGCAGAAGGCATCGCCCGGGAAACCGGCTCCTTCACTTTGGAACAAGTCATCTCCTTCTTTGGAGTGGAAAAAACGGCTTGGCTGTCTCTCTCTTATCCGTCGGAAGGGAGTATCCGAGAGGCGCTGTTGCAGATGTGTGAAAAAGCCGAAGAGGCGGTGCGCAGAGGTGCCGTCCTTCTCGTGTTGGACGACACCGATGCGTTTCAAGAGGGACGGCTCCTTCTGGATCCCCATCTCGCTCTCGCGGCTGTTGATCAGAGACTCCGCGATCGTTTTGTTGAAGAAGAGGAACTAAAGTGCAAGAAAAATCTGCGCCGGCGGTGCTCTCTGATCCTTAGGTCGGGTGCCTTGCGCAATCTTCATGACCTTATCTTCGCCATCAGCCTCGGTGCCGACGCCGTCGTCCCCTACCTGATATGGGATGTGGCGATCTGTGGTGGCAAAGGCGAGCCGGTGACCGCCGACGAGTGGGAGCGGTCCGCCCGCCTCCTTCATTGTCTCTCCGCCTTGACCAAAGGTCTGGAAAAGGTTATTGCGACGATGGGAACCCATGAACTGAGGGGATACGGCAGAAACTTCGCTTCCATCGGATTGACAGAGGAAATCTTCCGAATCACCGAGTGTCCGAACTTTTATGGTAGCCCCTCGGGGGGACTGACGCTAAACGATTGGGACCGGGAGGTCCGTCGGCGCTGGGATCGCCTGCAGGGGGTATTGAAACAGCCTGCAAATCAACCAGCCCGACTCCGACGCGACTACCGGTTTTATCCCAGCGTTTGGAAAGCAGCATCCCGAGCAGCGGCGGGGGAAACAGATTACCGCGATTATGAAGAGCGGGTGTTAGCCCTTGAACGGGAGCATCCCGTTTCTTTGCGGCACCTTTTGGATATCCAGTTTCCCGATAGGTGGAGTTCAGCGGTTCCGCCCGAAAAAGTAGACATCGGCGTCGGCGGACACGACCTTCCCTTCCACATTTCCTCTATGTCCTTCGGTTCTCAAGGGGAGACGGCGTATCGAGTCTACGCAGAAGCCGCTTACCGGCTCAATATGCTGGCTCTCTCCGGTGAGGGCGGCGAGTTGAAGGATATGATCGGTCGGTATCCGTTCAATCGGGGTCAGCAGGTCGCCTCGGGGCGGTTCGGTGTCAACGCCTACTATTGCAACTCGTCCTACTGGTTGGAAATCAAAATCGGGCAGGGCGCTAAACCGGGAGAGGGAGGGCACCTGCCGGGGAGAAAGGTGACGCCGAAGGTGGCGTCCGTTCGCTACGCTACCCCGGGAGTAGACCTGATCTCGCCCAATAACAACCATGACCTTTACAGCATTGAGGACCTGGCACAACTGATCAGCGAACTGAAAACGATTAATCCCAAAGCCAAGGTCATTGTCAAGGTCCCGATCGTTACGAACATTGGGGTCATAGCCGTCGGGATCGCCAAGGCGGGGGCCGACGTGATTACCCTGTCCGGCTTTGATGGCGGGACCGGTGCCGCCCGGGTTCACGCCCTCAAATATGTCGGTCTGCCTGTAGAAATCGGGATCAAGGAAGCCCACCGAGGGCTGACGGAAGCGGGGATTAGGGGCCAGGTGGAACTTTGGGCGGACGGCGGGATGAGGACGGCGACCGATGCCCTCAAAGCCGTCCTTTTGGGTGCCAATCGGGTCGGCTTTGGGTCCCTGGCTATGGTCGCCATCGGCTGTACCATCTGTCGCGGGTGCCAACTGGACACCTGTCACGTCGGGATCGCCACCCAAATTGAGAGTCTGGAGGAAGCCCGCCGGAGGGGACTGAGGAGGTTTGAACCGAGAGAGTTTGAAGACTGCGTTCACCGGCTCGTCCGATTCTTCTCGGGAATGGGCGACGAACTGAAGCGGATGACCGGTCGGTTGGGCTACGACCGGCTTCAGGATTTGGTCGGAAAGAGCGACTTGCTGGTTCAAACCCGTGGAAGGGATTTGATCGACCTGTCCGACTTAATCAAGCCAGTTCCAGAGAGGTCGGATGGGTCGCCGACGGACCGGCGCCTGCACCGACCGCTGGGCTATACCACCCGCATGATCAGCCAAGTGATTTTGGAGGAAGTAGAGAGAAACGGGAAGCGGATTACATACGAGGACGGAAGGATAGGTGCCTCCGATCGGGCTATCGGTACCCACCTATCCGGTGTCATCATGAGAGCCGTGATCGGATTGCCGGCACCGAGAGGGACCTGGGCGGCGCCGCTACCCCGCTTGAGGGAACTGGAACGGGTGGGGATTCACCTTCAGCAGTCCATCGCCGGCAACGGTCTGGGAGCCTTCAACATTCCCCAGATCACCATCCGGGTTGAAGGCGGAGCCCAGGACGGGGTCGGAAAGGGTGCCTGTGGCGGGACCATCTTGGTTCTCAAAGGTGTCACTCACGACGGCGTTCGGATAGACGGTGGCGTCGGGAAGAGTTTCGGCTACGGTGCCCAGAGAGGATTTTTCATCGTCCAAGGATACGCCGACAGCCGTGCGTGTATCCGATTGTCAGGGGTTGATGTTGTCTTCGGTGCTGAAATTGAAGAGCCGATTGACGATAGCCAGGGGCTGATCAACATCGCCGCCCGTGCCCAGTTGAAAGGCTTTGCCTTTGAATATATGACTGCCGGTCGGGCTGTCGTCCTTGGCGATCCCGGTCCCTGGATCTGTGCTGGGATGACGGGCGGGGTCATCTACGTCAAACTGACGCCGGACAAAGGGTTTGACGAGAAAGCCTTGCAGCGCCGGATCGCCAAGAGCGCCAAGGTCAGCATTCTTCCCGTTACCGACGGAGATGCGCGGAGCATCCGGGAACTCCTTCTCGCCTACGCTGAGGAACTGGAAAGAACCGATCAATATCAGGAAGCGAACCGAATCCGGAAACTCAGTGACGAGGCAGACCGATGGTTCGTCAAAATCGTTCCCGTCCATCAACAGGCGGACCAGACCGTTTCAACGGAGTGACCTATCGACGATGGACCGACGCTTCACAGGAAAGGCTCACAAGTTCGGTGACGACATCAATACCGATGTCATCATTCCCGCCCGATACCTGGTGACGACCGATCCCCAGGAACTGGCTCAGCACTGTATGGAAGCGATCGACCCGGACTTTCCCAAACGGGCGCAACCGGGAGACTTCATCGTCGCCGGCTACAACTTCGGCTGCGGGTCGTCTCGGGAGCACGCTCCCCTTTCCATCAAGGGTCTGGGCATTGCCTGCGTCATCGCTAAATCGTTTAGCAGGATCTTTTACAGAAACTGTTTCAACATCGGTCTCGCTGCCCTGGAGTGCTGCGAGGCTGTCGACGGGATCTTGAGCGGCGATGAATTAGAAGTGGATATCGCTACCGGCACCATCGTTAACTTGACAACGAACCAAACCTTTCACGCCAGCCCGATCCCTGAATTTATGAGAAAGATTCTTGAAGCGGGGGGACTGATCCCCTTCCTCAAAGCCCAGTTAGCCGAAGGGCGCTTGTCTCGGGCTATCCGTTCGGACTCTTGACCGATCGGTGACCCTGCGCTAAAATCCTGGTGGAACGGGAGACCACAGGACGGCAAGTCTGGTGCCCATAGCGGGGGGGAAACACCCGTTCCCATTCCGAACACGGAAGTTAAGCCCCCCAGCGCCGAGAGTACTGGTCTGGCGACGGACCGGGAGGGTAGGTCGGTGCCAGGCTTGCCATCTTCCTGGTGCAGTGCGAGCCTTGCGGCCCTCGCCAAGCGACGGAAACAGGTCTGCAGCACCAAAGTCATGGGCCCGTCCCCGCCGTCATCGACACCGGATCCGGGTCGGTCGTTTACCGCCGGACGGCATTTCTGCCACGACTGAAGCCGGGACTCTATCGGATGGACCCTCTGAGGATCGCCTACGGCGAAGACAAACTTCCCAAATAATATAAAAACCGACAGGCTGGTCGGTCCAGAGAAGGGCTGCACCGCCGCACCAATAGCGGAAGGGAAGAGGCGTACCCTAATGTCTAAAGTGCCGCCTTTTCGTGAAGACCATTGCCAGACCGTATTTGTTGCAGGTCGCTATGACATCCGGGTCCCGCTTGCTGCCGCCGGGCTGAATGATGGCAGTGACGCCTGCCCTCGCAGCGATTTCCGGGCCGTCGGGCATCGGAAAAAAAGCGTCGCTGGCACCCACACTCCCTCGGGCGCGCTCCTGAGCCAGTTCCACGGCGATCTTTACAGATATAGCCCGGTTCATCTGACCGGCGCCGATGCCGACGGTCACCCCATTTTTTGCAAGGACGACGGCGTTACTCTTTACCCATTTAGCGACCTTCCAAGCGAACCTGAGGTCTCTCTCCTCTTCCTCCGTAGGGGCGCGCTCGGTCACCACTGACCAGTCGCCATCAGAATTGATGTCCGGCGTCTGCACCAATAGACCGCCGGCGACCGACTTGAAGACCGGTTCAACAGCGCAGGATGCCGGCGACAAAGGATGATCGCCTCTGTTCAGGCTGACAATCCGAATCGTTTCCCCCCATCCCTTCCGGGCTTTCATCTTTTCCAGAGCCGAGGGGGCGTAGTCCGGCGCGATGATGGCTTCGTAAAAACTGCCGGGGACGAGGATCTCACGGGCGGTCTCCTCATCCACCGGGCGATTGACGCCGATGATCCCACCGAATCGTGCCTCAGGATCGGCGTCTCTGGCTTTTGCAAAGGCTTCGGCAAGGGTGAACCCGATAGCACATCCGCACGGGTTGGTATGTTTGATGATGCAGGCGGCTGGTTCGTAGAACTCACGGACCAGATTTAGGGCGGCATCTAAGTCGGCGATATTGTTGTAAGAAAGTTCCCTCCCGTGCAGAAGGGTTGCCGTGGCGACTGACGGAACTTGTGACCAGGGAAAACGGTAGAAGGCAGCCGATTGATGGGGGTTTTCGCCGTACCTCAATTGCTGAATTCTCAGCCCGGTTAGGGTCAGACATTCAGGAAAAGTCTCACCCTCCGTTTCCCGGAAATAGTAACTGATCAAGGAGTCATAAAATGCCGTGTGATGGAATGCTTTCATTGCCAGGCGGCGTCTCTCCGCGATGCTGACGTCGCCCTCTCTCAAACGGTCGACGACGGATGAATAATCGGCGGGATCACAAAGGACGATCACATCCCGATAGTTCTTTGCCGCTGCACGGAGCAGCGTCACCCCGCCGATGTCGACGTTTTCGAGCACCTCCTCCTCCGCCGCCCCGCTGAAAGCCACCTGAGCGAAGGGATATAGGTTGACCGCTATTAGGTCGATTGGGTTGACTTTCAACTGGCACAGATCCTCCATATCGGAGGCTACCGATCTTCTCGCCAGAAGACCAGCAGCAACTGCCGGATGAATCGTTTTGACCCTTCCACCGAGGACTTCAGGGAAGCCCGTGACTTGACCGATGCTCAAGACCTCTAATCCTGACTGCCGGAGAACCTTCTCCGTCCCGCCGGTGCTGACTATCTCAAATCCGAGGTTCCTCAGCCCTTTTGCCAGTTCTACAATACCGGTCTTGTCCCACACGCTCAATAGGGCTCTCTTCACCTTTGGTCGTCCCCTTTCGACCTTCATTGTAGCGACCGGTCCGTTATGTTTTGACGGGTCTTTTCCACTTTTTCAAACTCTTCGTCATCATTCTTCCGGTGAAAGGGAATGGCGCGATTGGATGAGAAGAGGGCGGTCCTTCTGGTCGTCGACATTCAAGAGCGACTTTTGCCCGTCGTCCAGCGACCCGACGGTCTCCTTGACCGGATTACCTTTCTCATCTCCGCCTGCCGAGTCCTAAGCGTTCCGATCCTTGTGACGGAGCAAAGTCCCGAGAAACTGGGTCCCACAGTAGAACAGATCCGACAGGCTCTCGGGGACGCCTACAGACCTCTGGTCAAAGCTTCCTTCAGTCCCTTCGCCGGTAATGAATTCCGCCGTTCCCTGGCTTCCCTGGGAAGGCATCAGATTCTCTTATGCGGCATCGAAGCCCATGTGTGCGTGACCCAGGCGGGTCTGGATGCTTTAAAGATGGGGTGGGAGGTCTTTCTCGCTAGAGATGCGGTTTCCTCCCGATTTGAGCCTGACACGGAGGTCTCCCTTTTCCGCCTGGCAGCATCCGGGGCGCACATCGTTACCTCTGAAATGGCTGTCTATGAGATGATCCGAGGAGCGGACCACCAACACTTTCGGTCGGTCCAAGACTTGGTCAAGCGATATGCGGCAAAGCGGTGAGCCAACCTTTCCGATACTATCCTCTGGCTGACTTCTGATCGTAAGCGGCGACGACTTCCTGAATAAAAACGAAAGGGTCGGTCAGATCCCTTTCGGTGCCGTCCCACAAAAGCCGGGCGACTTTTGCCGCCAGATCGCGAGCGACCCGGGATCGGGTCGGCTCGGGAGCGTAAGGAGCCCTCAGCAGGAAGTAGCGGAGAGCCAGAATCTGTTTATCGGAAAGTCGGGCCAGATTGGACAAGGCTAACGGATCCAGAAAGGTTCCCTTGGTAAACGGAAGCGATCGCAACGGAGGAGGGGGCGGCGGAGGGAGAAAGCCTTCCCTGACCACAATCGTTCCGGCGGCGTAATCGCCGAGGCGACGGAAATAGGGGCTTATGAGCATCGTAACGAAACCGACTCCGCAGGTTCCGGGGAAATAGTCAACGATGCGGAGGATGTTGCGGATGGCGGCGCCTGTTAAGTCAGGGGGAGTGCCTTCCGTCGTCAAAACCCGCAGACGAAAAACTCTCTTGCCGATGGTCTGACCCGACCAGAAACCCTCCAGCAAGATGTAGTAAGAGAGAAAAGAGACGGGAAACAGGTAAAAGAACAGGATGCCGACACGGACTACCAACTCCTCGTCCCTCAAAGACGAAGGGAAAAAACCAATTATGGGACCGACCGAGGTCACGGCCCCGAGGAAGAAAGCGGCGACCAGATTCCCGGCTGTAATCAGGAGAGAGTCCACAAGGCACGCAACGGCTCGCTCTAAGGGGGCAGCGATCGTTAAGTTGAGAACGATATTCTCAGGCGTCAAGACTTTCCAGACGGGTCTCACGGTTCCTCAATAATGATATAGGCATGTGTTAACCTATGACACAAAAGAGTGCGAGACCTCACGAGAGGGGGTAGAGGACGAGTGAAGCAGGTGGTCTACACGGACAAGGCACCGATTCCAAAGGCACCTTACTCACAAGGCATTATCGCTGATGGCTTGATCTTCGTTGCTGGTCAAGTCGCCATTGATCCGCAAACGGGCGATCCGTTTCACGGGACCTTTGAGGAGGAGTTCCGACTGGCTCTGAGAAATGTCCAGGCGATCTTGGAAGCGGCAGGAAGCAGTCTGGACAAGGTCGTCAAAGTCACCCTTTTTCTGGCAGATATTGCGAACTTCCCAAAGATGAACGAGATTTACAAGGAGTTTTTTAAAGAACCCTATCCGGCTCGGACGACGATTCAGGCGCAGCCGCCCGGGCAATTTCAGGTAGAAGTAGAATGCATCGCAACCCGATGAGGTGTCTTGGATGGACGATGTCGTCCGCCTTGCCAGAGATCTGATCGCCATCAAGAGCGTCAATCCCTGCTTTCCCGACGGCAACGGCGAAAAAGAGATCGCGGACTTCATCGCATCCTATGCGAGGAAAAAAGGGCTGGATGTAGAAGTCCAACCGGTCAGCGACGGTCGGTCCAATGTCCTGATCTGGAGGACCGGGAAGGGGAAGGAGCGTCTCCTTTTGGAAGGACACATGGACACCGTCACGGCGGAGGGTATGAGCATCGATCCTTTTGATCCGGCCATCAGCGATGATCGTCTCTTCGGGAGAGGATCTTGTGACGCAAAAGGCAGCCTCGCCGCTATGATTCAGGCAGTAGCCGATGCCAAAAAAAGAAACGGACCGGATGTCCTTTTAGCCGCCGTTGTAGACGAGGAAAACGGCTTTACCGGGGTCCAACAGTTGGTGGCGTCGGGGATTGGGGCGGACTACGCTATCGTCGGTGAACCGACAGCCCTGTCGGTGGTGATTGCCCACAAAGGAGTGGTCCGAGGTTTCTTGAGGACCAGAGGGGTCAGCGCCCACACTTCTCAACCGGACCAAGGGGTCAATGCCATCACCCGAATGGCCAGGCTGCTCCTCGCCTTAGACAGATACGCCTCGGCACTGCGGATGAAAAGCCATGCCCTGGTCGGTAGTGCCACATTGACGGTCAGTTCAATTAAGGGCGGGCGCGGTCTCAATTTAGTTCCCGACTTCTGCGAGGTCGGTTTGGACCGCAGGACCCTTCCGGGCGAGGATCCGTTGCAGGCGTGGGACGAACTCCGGCGCTTTCTGATGAACCAGCCGGAGTTTCTGGAGGCGGAAGGGGAACTGGACGACCCCATTCTCGTTAACGGGGGAATGGAAGTGGCGCCGGATAGCCCCCCTGTGGAACGATTGACAGTGGCGATGACCGTAGTGGGTCGGGAACCGAGGGTGATAGGAGTTCCCTACGCGACCGATGCCGGTGAACTGGTCCGGGCGGGCATCCCGTCTGCGGTATTTGGTCCGGGGAGCATTGAAAACGCTCACAAGGCAGACGAGTGGGTCTCCGTAGACCAGTTGATTCAATGCAAAATAATTTTGGAACGGCTGATTGATGGGGAGGGATAAGTTTCACAAGAGAAGGAAAATCCCCACCGCGCTAAGCGGGGAGCTCGCCGTGCCCTGTACCCGCAACCGGCGATAGCGGGGCTGAATTCCTGCTTGCGGCGGTTTCGTTCGGTGACGGGCTTGTTGGGGCGGTGAAGAAGGTCGGGTCCTGCGCGGTGGCACAGGGTCAACCCGCCAGGCCCGGAAGGGAGCAACGGTTCGCCCTCCCTGCCAGGCGCCGCAGGGGTGCCCGGCCGGAGTCGTTCTGACAGGTTCCGACCGGACGGGAGCGTCAACGGTGGGTGCGCGGTGGGGTCTTCCGTTCCCGACTTATCTTTTCGCTACCCGACGCCCTTGGCTTCCGTGTCGTCCGTAGTCCTTTCTGAGATGTCATGAGATTCGTCCGGATTTGTCCGACCAGACGGCTCTAAGAGGCGCTCGACCTCCTCTTGCTGGACCGGGCGTCCGGTCAACTTTTCAATAAGGTCCCTGAGCAGTTCGCCCAGATTGCCCGAAGCCTTTCCGATAGCCTCTCTGACAGGCGCCGGGGTCCCTGCCAGAAGCCCGTCCATAATCCGCCCGATGCCCAACCCCCTGACGAACAGCTCGGTCATTCTCGCCATCGTCGTCGGATCGCCGTAAATGGCAAACTGCCCATTCTTCATAAACTCACCAATGGACCGGGCTAGCGCTTCCTGGACTTCGCGACTGGCTTCAATGCGCAGTTTTTGCAACTCAAATTCCAGCGCCGCCTGACTGTAGGTCTGCTTGTTCTCCAGTTCCTGTCGCTCGACATCCACTCTCGCTCTCTCAACATTGACGCGCTCCTTGTCCACATTGACGTCCACCATCTTGAGAGCCATTTCGCCTTCCGCTGCTATCTTCCTGGCTTGGGCTTCCGCTTCCGCCAATCGCAGTCTGGCTTGCGCCCTCAATTCCGCTGCTTCTCTTTCTGCCTCTGCCCTCTTCACCTCAGCAAACGCGGAAACTTCCGCTTCTGTCTGTTTCTTGATCCGGTCTTGCTCAATGACCTGTTTAGCGGCGATCAGTTTGGTCTGCGCCTCCCGATCGGCAGCTGCCAACTGCTGGACGGTTATGATTTGCTGATTCGCTCGTTCCCTTTGGGCTTGCGCCTCTAATGCTGCCCGTTCCGCCTCGGCTCTCCGCGCCTCCTGGTCGGCAATGGCTATCTCCCTCTGCCGGTCCGCCACCTGAATCGCCTGCCGGCGGGCGATCTCTTGCCTCTCTTTCTCCAGTTCCTTCTGGATGATGGCGATCTCGCGGGCAATTTCCGCTTCCCTTATCGCCTGCGCCTGACTGATTTGCGCCTGCTGGATTGCCAACTGCTGGGCGATTTCAAACTCTTGCTGCTCCCTCAGTTTCGCAGCGCGAATCTTGGCGATTTCCGCAGCCTGAGTCGCTTCCGCCTCCGCCTGCGCCCGCTCCAGTTCTAATACCTGCTTTCTTGTTTCCACATTCTTTTGAACGATCTCCCGATCCGCATCCCTTTGGATCCGGTTTCTTTCCACCAGTTGGGCTTGGGTGATTTCTGTAATCTTCCTCTTACCCTGAGCATCAAAGACATTGTCGTCCGAGAGGAGTTTGGGGTCCGTTTGATCCAGGCGCGAAATGGTGACCGTTTCAAGGGTCAGCCCGTTGTGGCTAAGGTCGTCCTTAACAATGTCCAGGACCGCCTGAGCGAAATCCCTTCTATTGGCGTGGATATCAATCAAATCCTTCGTCGCCGCCACCGACCGGAGAGCCGAAACTAGTTTCTCAAATACAAACTCTTGAACCTGAGCCGAATCCACACCTTTGCCACCCAGCGACCGGGCAGCCGCTATCACGTCATCGGGATCGGGCTGGACCTTGATGTAGAACTCTGCCGTCACGTCCACCCGCAAATTGTCTTTAGTGATCAGGGCATCATAGCCCTTCCTTTCCACCTCCAATTTCATCGTCTCTAAGGAGACGGGCACCAGCTGATGGACCACGGGGAAGACCAGCCCGCCGCTGTCCAGAAGGACCTTCACGCCCCCCAGACCCGTTCGCACATACGCTCTATTGGCCGATGGCTTGACATACAGACGGGCATAAATGCAGAAGGAAAAGGCAATGAGAAAGGCGATGCCGCTACCGACGAGGAAAGGTCGGTAAACAAGGGGAACAGAGGGCATGAGAGACGCCCCAAAACAGACGACCATTGACACCAAGAAAAGAAATGCCCATCCGACCATGATCGTCCCCTCCTGCTCTCAAACCCTGCTCTCAAACCTTGCTCTCAATCACCACGTATTGCCCTGTCGCCTCATCGTAGTCAATAAGGATGACTTCCTTTCCCCTGGGAATCAGCCGGTGACCTTTTCTCGTCCGGCACGCCAGTTGCCTTCTATTTCCAAAACGGTCGCGAACCAGCACCCATCCCGATTCCTCTGTCACATCATAGAGGACCCTTCCGATAAACCCCACCAACTGACGCTTGGTCTGAGCGAGAGGTCCCGTGTAGCCGAAGATGCGAGCAAACAGATCCGCCGTTGCCCGAGTGATCAGAAGGGCACCGACACCGGCAACGGGCGCCGAAAGCCAAAGGAAGTTCCCGGGTGATAGGCGCAACCCTGCAAGGATGCTATTGGTCAGCCAGCCGAGGGCGCCGAAGAGTATCAAAAAGTTTTGCATCAGCATCGTCACCGGAGCCCTTCCGACGCCCAGAACGTTTAAAACGGTAGCCGTCCCGAATCCCGATCCGTGATGCTCCACGACGTGTCTCCCTCCATGCCCTACAACTTTCCCGCCGGGAAAAGGGGAAATTTTTTCACTCTGTGCCCCGCCACCGGACTGATCGGTCAACCCGTGGTAAACGTCCTCAGGCTCGGCGGATGCCCCCTCGTGACCGATCTGGTCGTGGGCGCCTTCCGTGTCGTGACCGATGGATCCCGTCACATCTTCTCCGTAGTCGTGTCCTGTGTCCCCATCGGAAAGCGCCTCTGTGTCGTGCCCTCCTGTGGCCCCCTCCGTTTCCGTTTCCTGCGCCTCCCCACCATCCCCCGATGCCAGACCGATGAGGCTGATAACGACGAAGACGAGACCTGCTACGAAGGGAATGGCATAGACCAGGTTATACCACTCTAAGCCTGCCACCGCCCATCACCTCCTTCGGGAGGACCGGGCGTGCACGATCCCTGCTTCCATAGATTATGTCTCGTCGGGGACCCCTGAGAATGCCAGCGCCTTACATATCGAGCCGATCCCCCTCATCCTTTATTCCACACAGAGCAGGACGATGCTTTCGGAAAAGGAGACGGGGGTATGAAAGGCTTGAGAGTGTTGGTCATCTTCGCCCTCTCCGCTCAGGCTTGGGGGTGGGATCACAGCCTCTCCTACCCCGGAGGGGGCTACTGGCGCACTTTGATCACCGTCCGGGTTGAGAACGTCGGTCCCAACCCTATCGCCCACTACCCGATCTCTCTCGTCGTCGGTCCCGATCTTCCTCTGGCAGGGAGAGAGGTCAAAGCTCTGCGCATCGTTACCGACCGGGGCGAGGAATTGATGTACGATGTGATAACGCCCGACGGTGCCCCCCGACGATCCGGGCTCCTTCAGGTTGGCGACCGGGTGTCGTTCCTCACTTCCATACCATCCCGGACGGACCGGCGCTACTATCTTTACGCCGACAATCCTTCCGCTTGGGCGCCGCCGGAATTCGCCCGGACCTCCTTGATCAGCGGCGGTTTTGAAGCCGGCGACCGGGACCCTGCCGGATGGGAACGGGTTGATGAAGACAGTCAGCATCGCCTTTACTGGGTGACGGAACACGCCCGGTCGGGCAGAAGGTCCGTCAAGACTGTCGTTGACCCTGGCGCCCCGCCGACTTGGGTCAAGTTTCACCAGACCGGAATCCCTGCCGTTGAAGGGAGAACCTACCGGTTCCGGGGGTGGGTCCGGGCGGAAGGAGTCACCGGCGTCGCCGGCTGGTTCATCCATGTCTTTAGTGAAAAGGGTGACTGGCTGGTCAATCGGGTCCTCAATGCCGGTGAGGGTACTTACGACTGGCGCCCGGTAGAGTGGACCCTGACGATCCCCCAGGGTGGGCGCATCGCCACCGTCGGGACCGTCCTTTATGGAACCGGCACCGCTTGGTTTGACGACGTTTCCCTGGACCCGATAGACCCTGACCCGTTGCACCTGAAGGTGACCGTCGTCGGCACCGAGCGGGTCCTACTGACCGAAAGGCTGTCGCCCCCTCCCCGAAGCGCCGTCTCCGGATGGCAAGAACGGTTCCCCCTAATCGTCCACCATTTCCCGAGCCAACCGTCCCACACCCTCGTTTTTGCTGACCTGAGAAAGGTTTTGTGGCGGTTCTCGCGACTTAAAGGTCCCGTCGGTCTTGCCGTTCTTGATCCGGAGGCGCCGCCGGGTCGCCAGATCCTCCCCCACTGGCGGATCGGGGCGACGATGCTCTTTGAAGCAAACCTGCCCCCCTCTTCTGTCAAGAGGTTTGACCTTTTGGTCTCTCCGTACCGCAACAGCGAGGGTCTGGCGGATTACATCGCTCTTATCCACAGCCCTGTCAACTTGGCTCCCGATCTCCATTTTGAAGGTGAAAAGGGGGATCAGCCGTCGGCTTGGCGAGCCGACGCCTTATCGGGTCTGACGATTCTACCCTCAGAAGGGCTCTTCGGAAAAAGGTCCCTTGCGATGACCGTCTCCCCGTCTTTGCAAGGAAATTGGGTCGGCTGGCGGACTTCGGTCCCGGTCCAGCCCCGGCGCCTCTACTTCTATTGCGGTTTCATCAAGGCAGAGAACAATCCCAGTCCCGTCCAACTCCACGGGCACTGGCACGACGCCGACCATCGCCTGACCAGTGATGCTCCCTTCTTCAACACCAGCCCATCGGTCAGCGGTTCCCAAGGTTGGGTGCAAACCCATACCTTTGTAGAGAGCCCGGCTGATGCCCGCTTCGCTGAACTTCACCTGACCACTAACACACCTGGCACTTTCCATTATGACGGTGTGTTTTTTGGCCAGGTGGTGCGCGCTTTCGTCGGCGATCGGGACCTTTTGGGGACTAAAAAGCCCGGTCTCGGTCCTTTGTCCTTATGGGTCGTCAACTCTCTTATCAAAGTCTTCCCGGACGCACCGCCGGAAAACACTCCATCATCAATGACACTGGTAATGGCACGACGGGAGTGGGAACCCCTCCAGATCGCCCTCCGATCTGCCAAGTCGCTCAAGTCGGTCCGTATCTCCGTAACAGCCCTTCGGAGCGCAAGGGGGGACTCACTGCCGCCACCTCAGTTGTGGCGGGTCGTGACCGTTCCCGTTGACCAGCCTAGCGCCTATTACGTTTCCCGATTGCCCGAAGGCTACCGGCACCGTCCCAAAGGCTTTGGCTTCAGCGACGGCTGGGCGGGCGACTGGCCCGACCCCTTGATCCCCTTTTCGCCGTTCCCTGTCAGCCCGAACAGGACCGAGGCGGTTCTGATCCTTTTTTATACGCCCGCTGATGCGCCACCCGGATACTACAACGGGAAACTCCGAATCGACGCCGACGACCATTTCCTTGAGATTCCCCTTAGGGTTCAGGTCGTTTCGCTAACCCTCCCTGACGAGAGCCCCCTGAAGGTCACTTTTGATCTGCGGGGCTCCATCGTCCCTCACCTCCTCGCCGATAGAAACTTGCTCAAGAAATGGTACCGGTTTCTGACCCAATTCCGAATTTCTCCCGGTTTCGTCTTCCCCCAACCGACCTTTCATCTCCGGGACGGGCGGATCCAAATAGACAGCGGCGATTTTGACGAAATGGCACGTTTTTTGATAGAGGACCTTAAGGTCAGCGTCCTTTACACGCCTGATTTTCTTTACTCTTTTGGATGGGCTTACACACCCCAGCCGATCTTTGGTCGCCAACCTTTCAGTCAGGAATACGTCAGCGCCTATCAGGAAGCCCTCCGGGTGTTTTACAAGCATGTGCAAGGCAACGGCTGGGGAGATAAGTTTGTATACTACATTTCTGATGAGCCCCACTTTTGGCACGAGACAATCAAAGACCAAATGAAGCGGCTGTGTGCTCTGGCGAAGGAGGCGGTGCCTGGAATTCGGATTTACTCCAGCACCTGGCATCTGGTTCCCGACTGGCTTGGGAGTCTGGACATTTGGGGTGTCGGTCCCCACGGTTCCTGCCCTGCCAGTGACATCAAGAAGATTCAAGAGGAGGGCGGTGAGGTATTGTTTACTACCGATGGGCAGATCTGTTTGGATACCCCCTACCTGGCCATTGAGCGCCTGTTACCGTACTTGTGTTTCAAATATGGTGTGAACGGATATGAGTTTTGGGGTGTTTCCTGGTGGACCTATAATCCTTGGGAGAGAGGCTGGCATTCTTACATAAGGCAGAGCGACGAGGGAAAGAATTTCTACTGGATTCGGTATCCTAACGGGGACGGCTATCTGGTCTATCCTGGCGATCCGGTCGGATCGTCGGATCCCCTTCCTTCTCTCCGGTTGATTCAGGTGCGAGAGGGGCTTGAGGACTATTGGATACTGAAGGCAGTAGACGAAGGGGTCACAGACGGAAGATTTTCCGGCATGGCGACAGAACGGGCGAAGGATGTTTTAGAGTCGGCTCGGTCTCTGGTCGATATCCCCAACGCAGGAGGTCTTCGGTCCACTCAGTTGCTTCCCGACCCCGACCGGGTGCTGCAAATCCGCCAAAGGGCGCTGGCTCTTTTTGGAACCCTACAGAAATAAAGGGGGCGTTGGAAGACGGACGGAAAATTCGGGTCTTACTCTTCTCTCGTTCGCCTCTCCGTCAGTGGTAGAGGAAGGTCAGCAATTTCCTGGGGCGTGTATTCTGACAGCCACTCTTCAAATCGGAGCCCGTCCACCAACTGGACGGGAACTCCCGGCATTGCCGAGACGACATTCTCCGCATCCCTGGTAAACTCGGCGGGAGCGATGAGGATTCCCTTCATTGCGTTTTCGTAGCGGGCCCACTGCCGTAATTTGTGGACCTGATCCACGCTGACGGGCTCTCCCGCACCACGAAGGACGACAATCGCATATCGCCCGCCGGAAAGTTCGTCGGTCCTCTCGGCAAGGATCCGAACGCTCTCCCTCCCATCGTTCCCTCTCTCGTAAAAGTCAACCTCCAAACCCATCCTGCTGACGAGAGTGGTCATCAGTTCGGCAAATTGGTCAAAGGCGAGCAAGTCCAGACGGGTGAGCAGCGACTCATCGGGCTGGAGAACGACAGCTTTTTGGGGAACGAATGCCTGAGCGATGATGATTAAAACGATCCCGACGAGGATGGCTAAGACCGAGTAGGTCAAAAAGCCCATGGTTATCGCTCCTGTTGCCGGGAACTCTGTTGCCCAGACGCCCCGGACCGATCTTCAGACAAGAGGATAACGGACGTTTCCGCCATTAGCCAGTCCCGAATCTCTTGAGCGTGACGATGGTGACCTGGGTGGAGAACGAGAAAGAGACGAAGGGATGCCGAGGAAGGCGGTTGAGAAAGAACCTCACAAACAGCGAGTTGCCGCGGACCTGCAAAAGCGCGTCTCTTCTCGCTCCAAAAGCCCTGCCTGACTCCCGTTACCCCTTTGGCTTCCATCACAATCAGAGAAAGGGATTCGTCCAGATCGTCAGGATGAAAGAAGGTGACGAAGGGAGGTAGGAAGTTTCCCGTCCGCCATCCGTAATGGGTCACCGGTCCGTAGACTTCCGGAGGCTGATCGCCCAGACCGACAAAGTTGGGAAATGTCTTCGTCCAATACCGGGACAGGAAGCGGCTCTCCAGGACGATCAGTTCTGATCCTTCGGGAAGTGGCGCAGCGCTGCCAATCGGTGTCGCCGACGCTTCCACTTCCACTATCGGGCTTCCCGTGAAAATCCGATAACGCTGGAGAAAGCGGAAAGGATGTCCCTTCCAGTTTCCGTCGCCCGTCACCTCAACGACGGCAAGCCCGGGCGAAAGGTCTGAAACGGTGATGTCAGCAAGATGGAGCCGTTGCCATCCGATATCGTCCCTGACGAAACGGTCAGAGGTGACTGCCGGCTGTCGGGGATCAAAAGTGCCGAAAATCCCCAGTCCCGCTCCCATACCGTCTGCACCGTAATGGCGACCCGTCTTTTTGGAGATCAGTTGCGTTATCGTGCCACCCTTTCTCTCATCCCACTCAAGAACGATCACGCCATTGTCGACCCGCACCAAAGGACCTTGCCGAACGACCTGCGGTGGCTTCATCGTCGGAGCATCCGTCTCGTACAAGTATACGACTCGGTCCGATCCCTCAAAAGCCGGCACCATTTGAATCTTGTCGATCGCCAAATTGCACGCTCTTTTATCGGTGGTGCCCGTATGCACCTCCGCCGGTCGGATCATTTTTTCGTAAATCAGCTTCACACTGAGGCGTCTTCCGTCGGAAAGGACGGAGGCGGGAATCAATTGACTGTAGATTTTCCAACCGGCAGTTATATCCCACACACCGACACGTTCGCCATTGACCTGAAGGCTGACCCGATTGGCGGCGATACTGTAGCCCGTTACGATGAGCAGGTGGTCCGACTGAGGGCGGCAAGGGAGTGTGAGGGTTGTAACGGAATCGTCGCCCGGGGTCCACCGTACGGTCACACCCCCGGGCCATCGTTCCCGATAACTGAAGCCGGAGAGGAGAATGTCTTCGTCGCCGTCCGATCCGACATCGCAGAGAAAGAACGGTCGTATCGCTTTCCGGTCCGGAAAAACGATGATCATCTTGCGCTGCCGATCATGACCGACCGCAATGGTATGACCCGATCCCGCGACAGCGGTCAAGTTGGGTAGTGTGGGATCGGGATAGGGAAAGAAAAGGGGGAGGGGATCGGACGTCGGCGGCGGCGAATGGACGATGATACCTTTCGCCCTCTTTTGACCAGCGAGTCGCCGTGGAAGGTTCCAGATTTGGATCGGGCACGATACGGACTGATGCCCACGGGAATCTTCCCATCGCAAGGTGACCCGTCCGTTCCACCAACCGGGCGGTAGGGACTCGGTCGGCATCCGTATCGGGACGCGGACCGATTGGTCGCCTGCGATGTTGCCGATCGGGCGGACGGCAACGGTTCTTCCGGAGAGGTCTTCGATGGAAAGAATAACATTTCGTGCTGAATCCATCGGGTAAATCGAGAGAGGGGATGACCAGGAGATGTCACCGTAGGGGGTCGGCTCGGAGTTGGCGACGGTGACCGTCCCGTCGGGAGCCGTTGTAGCAGAAGTCAGGCATCGGACGGAAGAAGGGCGACCGATAGTCAATTGACGAACGAAGACGGCTTTGCGATCCTGGCGGTCCCTCCAAACCGCTTCCAGCCAGATAGTCTTGACACCCCAATCGGCAAAGGGTGCAATACGGACGTTGAGAGTCAGTTTTCTCTTCTCTTTCGGTCGGAGGGTGACGGTGACGGGATCGCCCTGAACGCTTACGACGGATGAAAGGATCTGTAGTTGACAATTTATTGGCTGAGACAGAAGGTTTTCCACTTCCAAAGAGACTTCCTTGTTTTGACCGGGGAACAAGGTCGGGAGTTGGGTGTGAACCCGAAGGGGGCACCAGGTGATCTGGTAGACGGAGTAGTAGGTAACCATGTCGGAAAAGGCGATTCTCCCCGATGTTCGGGAGGTAGGGATGTTTAAGAAGCAAAAATCAGTTCCGTCCCGGGCGAGAGCGACCATTTCCGACAAGGGATAGGGTCGTTGGGGGACCGAAAAAGTAATCCGAGTCGTTTGCATCGCCCGGTTTTCTACCAAAAGGAAATCCGTTTCCCCCGAAGACCGGATGTGTGCCATTATCTTCCGGCGAAGGGTTCCATCGGCAACAGAAGCGACAGGAAAGACCCGTTTTCCTAAAAGCAAAAAGACTTGAGACCACCAGTAGGGGTCGTCGGTCATCAGCCCGTTGACGATCAGCCGGTAAGACGGTCCGCGGGGCGTCTTCTCTCGGACAAGGATGTCCCGGGGAAGACCGTCTGTGTAACTGCTAAGAACAATCCCTTTGGGGATGAGGACCGATCTATTGACAGGGCGGGCATAAAAGGGACCGGACTTAGGCTTTTGGAACCGAGCCGTTTCTTCGGGCGCCCAGGAAAGCCCCTTTCTTTCCCCTGCCGCCACATCAGGGGTGGAGACTTGAATCCAGTCAAGGGCGAAATTACAGACCCTCTGCTCGCCGGCAAACTTTTGCGGTTCCTTTTCGCCCGGGATGTGGGATTGATGAAATTGCCAAGTGACCTGACCGATGCGGGCGGACCCAATGGCGGAGGCAGGGAGAAGGATTTGATAGATTCGCCAGCCCGGCTCAACGGCTTCCTCGGCGACCTTAACTCCGTTCAGAAAGATGGTGACCTTGTTAGGCCAGATGGCATTGCCGTGCCATCGGAGGAGGCAGTCGGCGCCCTGTAAAAGGGGAACGAGGAAAGAAGTCCTGTTTCCGACGGAAGGGGTCCATCGGACTGTCGCAGGGCTTCCGGCGCCGAAGGCGGTTGGTGGCAACGGGCCCCAGTTCTCTCTCTCGCCCCATCCCGTTATCAGGACGCTCTCATCTTCCCCGACGCCCACATCTATGAAATAGTTGAATCCCTTGACAGGAGACGGCCGCTTTGGTTGAGTCGTTTCGCCCCTTTCGGAACCGATCGTTTCAAAGGGATAGTGGGAGACGATTAAAGTCCGTTTCCCTTTTTTGACCCACTCCTCCAGCAACGGGAGGATCTGCTTCCACTGGCGGTTATAACCCAATCCGACGGACCCCGACGGCGCGACGATGATCCGATAGCGGGACAGCAACTGGTCATTTACCTCCGACGGAAGGATCAATTCAAAAGGAATCTGAGCGGACCTCAGTCCCTGAAGGGCAGAGTAAAGGTCGTCCGGCGCTCCGTCGCCCCTTTCAAAGATCCAGTCGTTGACCAAAAGTCCGACATCGGAGGTGGTGCCCTTTCGGTCGGATGGGTAGGTCAGATGCCAAAGGGTCGTGTAAAAGAGATGCTTTTCACAGAACGTCTTCCCTCCCTCCATACTAGGCTCCAAATTGGAACCTTCCCACCATTCGTTCCAACTGAGATGGAGGACGCCGTCAAGGGGGCGCATGAGATTGCCGACCCAAAAGCGATCGTAATGGAAAGGATCGGGAGGGTATGCGGTGCCAGGCACGCGGATACCCCAGTCAAAGTAGCGGTGCTTCAGATGGTCAAAGAAAATGGTGTTCCGTTTCCTGGCAATGGCGGCATGGAGGAACCGTGGGGCATCCATCTGATGGGGAGGACCGAAAATGCCCCCATAAGAGTGACTCCCGCCGAAAGTTCTAATGAATTTTTCAAATCCGTATCCCTTGAAAGGTGCGTATCCGGCATCAAAGGAGGCAAATAAGCCTGGAAATCCCGTCTCTTTCTGTATCAATTGATCCAATTTAAGCCACGATTGTTTCCACATCTCGAACTGGAAAGCAATGGAGAAGGCGCGGACGGGACCAGTTTTTGAAAAATCCATTGATATTTCGTCAAAGGAATGGAAAGTGGTGCCCCAATCCGTGTTCAAGTTTTCAATTTTCTGGAAAATTCCCTTGAGCCATTTTCTGAATGCAGCGTCGTTCGGCGATTCCTGAGGTAAGCCGTTTCTGCCATACACCATTTGGAACGGTTTTCCGTTCATCCATGTCCAGACGGGAGATGAGGCGTATTCTTTCAACCATACGTAGGCATCTCTTTTCTCTGAGATATTCAATGAAAAATCGGACATTGCAAAGTTGGTGCCGTCCTGATAGTAGCCGACGAAAATGGGATAGCCCAGGGAGGCAACCTTTTCGGCCGCCCGAAGGACGGTTCTTTCCCTCGGCTCGCCGTCATCTCCTTTCCAAGGGGCTCCCCAGTAATCAATGAAAAAGTGGGAAACGCCCCAGTCGCAGGCTCGCAGTAGCGATTGGAAGTTGTCTTGCAAAGAGCGGTTGTCGTAGTAGCCGTAGAGAGGCGTGTTGTGGATGCCACCCAGCCAATTGCCCCACTGGATCGGTCGGTCCCACTCATACCAGTAAAAGTAAACGGCGCCGACCCACGGTCGGCTTTCGGTGCCGCTGCTTCTTTCCCTTTCTTTCCCTTGGGTCATCATCATCGTCACCAGCATCATCATAAGGACCAGTCCGGTCCGAAAGATCCTCATCCCTTACCACCACCCACAGTATTGGCACACGGCAGATGTGGTGGCGGGGAAAATACCACCGACATAGGTGACATCTCTTTTCGTGTGCTGACCCGAACCACCGGCATACAGGTCAGATTTGTTGAAAATCCATATACGACTTCCTGAAAACCAGCCCGTGCTGGTATAAAGGTTTGCTTGAACGACGATCCACTTTTTATTGAAGCCGGCCGTTGGGTAGTCTGCCCACAGGTCGTCTGCCGAATCCACATCAAACCGATACAGGTTCCAATTTCCCGTGGGGTCTGATGTCTGTGAGACGCTGACCAAAAGGGAACCGTCCCCTTGTCCGACGCTGTCGGCGGCGGTAGTGATCCACCGTTGACCGTATGGGTCGTAGACGACCCGCGGGTCAAAGGCACTGACACCGCTACCCAGGGATTGCGAAAAAGTATTGAGAGAGACGGTCCCAGATCATTCCCCAAGCGGTCTTGAATGCGGACCTATGTGTTTAGTGTGATCATGGTGTGCGCCGGTCCGACGGATCCATGAGTGTCCGGGGGAATTACTGTGTTGTCATCTTCCAGTGCCCGGAATGTGGCGAGGGAAGGGTGGGAAGGTGAGGAACCACCGCCCTGTCGGCTGCGGGAAGGGAAGAAGGGGGGAGGGGATCGGAGAAAGGGTTAAGCAGGGAGGAATACGGGGTTAAGGGTATTCGGACGGGGACAGGCATGGAGGGGACAACTTTTGGCTGGACAAGGGGAGGAGCCAGTTCCTCCCATTCCACCAATTGGCGGAAGTTTACGGTAACCAACTTGTCAGCGACACCCCCGCGGGGCAGGGTGGGCGCAGTAACGTGAGACTGGGCAAGGACGAAGTTGCTGAGCGCGAGCAGCGCGGAGCCAGAGATGGTCAAGAGAAAGGCGATTTGCGTGTTATGTCTCACCATCGCCATCACCACAGAAGCGACGGTTGCGCGCCTCAGGGGCTGATGCTGCGCACAGGGAGTCGGATTCTGGGAAAAGCCGGCGCTTCACCGACATAAAGGTTCCCTGCTGAATCTATGGCAATAGCAGCAGGGTTGTAGAAGGTGGCAGCGCCACCGGGTCCGTCTGTATTTCCCGCTGTTCCTGTTCCGGCAACCGTATCGACTGCTCCTGATGGGCTGATCCGGTGGAGCGACCGAAAGTTGTCACTTGCCCTTGGTTATCCATTCCTGCTGTGACGATCCTTCGTATTCTGTGATTGTTCCGATCGGCAACATAAAGGGTTCCGTTCCCGAAGACGGCGATACCGGTCGGTTGGTTGAAGCGTGCAGCGTTACCGACACCGTCTGTATTTCCTGAGGCTCCATTGGCTGCTGATGTGTCCCCCTGCCGTCAAGCGCACATACCAGTTGGCGGCAGAGAGGCGACGTCGGCTTCGCTAAATGATCTGTCGCACCCTATTGCCTGCTCGCTCAGTAATAGGGATGACCGAATCACCTTCTATGGCGATGCCGAACGGTTCGTTCAGAGTGGCGGTGTTCCCCGGACCCATCCCGTTGCCTGCTGTTCCCGTGCCGGCGATGGCGCTGACGGTCCAGTTGTCCGGCTCTCTGGCGTCGGTGCCAGGAGTCAAGACCGCAATGCGGACTTTGTGGTTCCCGGTATCGGCAATGTAGACCGTTTCCCCGTCGGCTGTCACGGCAACACCAGAAGGGGAATTAAATTGCGCCTGTCTACCAGAGCCGTCTGCGGAGCCAAATCCCATTCCGATAACGCCAGCAATGGTGCTGACAACGCCGTCTCCACTGATCCTGCGGATGGCGTGATTGCCCGATCTGCCTCACCGTCTGACCCAATCGGTCCGTTACAATCAACGCTTCACCAACCGCCACAATCCCATACGGCTGAATGAATGTCGCTACATCTCCCGATCCGTCCGCAGTACCGGCAGTCCCCGTCCCCGCTATCGTTATGACCTCTCCGCTCACGCTCACCCGACGAATCCGATGATTCCCCGCTGCAGCCCCATATAAGTTCCCGTCCGCTCCCTCAGTCATCTTGCCGGATTTGTAAACCGCGCATTGGTCCCCATCCCATCAACAAAACCAGACGCCGCCGTCGGTGACCCAGCAAGGGTCGTCACTGTGTAACTCGTCGCCTGCCTCGGATCTGCCCCCGTCAGCTGGATCTTCCGCACCCTGTGACCGCTCCATTCGGTCACATAAATCACTCCAGCACTGTCCACCGCTACCCCCAATGGGTTCCGAAATGTGGCAAGATCACCAGGACCATCGGTATCCCCTGACGCCCCCGTCCCCGCTCCATCACCACTGGATGCCGCTCCGCTCCCCGCTAATGTGCTCACAAACCCTCCAGCGATCTTCCGGATTCGTCTACCGGCGTACTCAGAGACATAGACATTGCCTGATCAATCCACAGCGATTCCAATGGGCTGTCTGAAAGTAGCCGAACCAGAAGGTCCGTCATTACTGGATGATACCCCTGTCCCTGCCAATGTGCTCACTTGAACGAGAGGTCTCAAATCCAAAAAGGCACCCACATTGGTAAAAGGACTGAAAACGACCCGCAGACCAGTGACCGATCCGTTTGGAAGCACATCGATCGGCACACCCCACCGGTTCGTCAAGGAGACTCTCAGCACTTTCAGCCCTGTGTTACCGGGCTGATGCAGGAGTGGGGAGGAGGTGAAAGAAATAACGGATCCGGTGAAGACCCCACGATTAGGCGATGGACCGAGGAAGGGAGTGACCGTCACTTCTCGGGTCTCCACATCAACGACGAGACGAGCGGTAGCGGTAGGGTTCTCGACATGACTTGACGACGGTGACGGCACCACTCTTTTGGGAGAGACAGCACAGCCAGACAGAAACAGGAACGGCTAAGCAATCATTGTTGTTTCCATCCTATTATTCGCACCGCACCCCCGCGCGAAGAAATCTAGTAAGGGTTTATCACATCGATCGGTCGCTATAAACGATTATGGTCTAGGCGACCCGAACCTGGGCGATGTGGCGTGCGGCGAACATGACGACGAATAGGACGGAGAGGAGATAGAGGAGCCAATGGGTTTCCTTCGTCCGACCGGTAACGAGTTTGAAAAAGGCGTAGGTGATGAACCCGAAGGCGATCCCTTCGGTGATGGAGAAGGTCAAGGGGATGATGATCAAGGTGAGGAAGGCGGGAATGGCTTCGGTATAGTCGTCCCAGGGGATGTGGCGGACTCCCGACATCATCAGGACGGCGATGAAAAGGAGGGCAGGAGCAATAATCGGATGCTGGGTAAAGGGCGGAATGTCATCTCTGGCGAAGGGGATGGGCACGGTGACGGCGGCGCTCATCATCTGAACGAGGGGGTAAAGGAATAGACCCAAAAGGAAGAGAAGGGAGACGGTGACAGCCGTCAGACCGGTTCGCCCTCCTTGGGCAATTCCGGCGGCGCTTTCAATGTAACTGGTGATCGTTGAAGTGCCGAAGCAGACGCCGGCGACGGTGCCGATGGCGTCACTCAACAGGGCTTCCTTCGTTTTTTCCAGTTTTCCGTTCTTCAAAAGGCCGGCGGGCACGGCGACGCCGATGAGGGTGCCGACCGTGTCAAAAATGTCAAGAAAAAGGAGGACGAAGACGACGGCGATGAGGTCGGTCCAGTGGCGGGCGAGACCGGCAAAGTCAAAAGCGAGGAAGGTGGCGGAAACGGAAGGAGGGAGGGAGATGACCTTTCCCTCAAATTTGGCAATGTGAAGGAGGAGGGCGGCGGCGAGGCTGGCTAAGAGCCCGATGACGATGGCACCTCGGACCCGGAGGAGGGAGAGGACACACATAACGACGAAACCGACGAGTGTGATCAGGACGGACGCTGAAGTCAAGTCTCCGAGGGTGACCAGGGTGGCAGGATGAGGAGCAATCAAGCCGCCCCACTGAAGACCGATCATCGCCAGGAGCAGACCGATCCCGACGGCAATCGCATGCTTGAGGGAATGGGGCACGCTGTCAATGAAGGCATTGCTCAGACCGGCGAGGACTAAAAGGGTGAAGAGGCTCCCGGAAATTAAGTTAGCTGCCAGAGCCTGGCTCCAGGTGAAGCCCAATGCGTTGCAAACGACAAAGGCAAAGAAAGCGTTGTGTCCCATTCCCGGAGCCATAGCGATCGGGTAGTTTGCCAGGAGACCCATAAGGAAAGTACCGATGGCGGAACCGACGCAGGTGGCGACCATCACGGCTCCCGAATCCATACCCGCCTTGCTGAGGATGATCGGGTTGACAAAGATGATGTAAGACATGGTGAGAAAGGTGGTCAGACCCGCCAGCAGTTCCGTACGGACCGTCGTTGCTGATTCGGAAAGAGCAAAGCGACGGTCCAACCATCTGGTCAGTGCCTCCATAGGGTTCCCTCCTTTCCTTCTATGCCGGCGGTCGGTGGGCTGTCGCCTTTCTCTTTCCTCTTTCAAAATCTGTCATCAGGAGACGGGTGCTGATGTCGGGATGTCCCTGCAAGAAAGGCGTATGGTGGACTTACGTTCTCTTGGGCTGGGTCGTTAGCCCCGCCTTTGGCTGGTATGGGCTGCGGCGCCTTCGGTCGGGAACTTCCTGGAAAGCCCTTCGGGAGTGGACGGGTCGGTTCCCCCTAACCTCAAGGTGTGACGGTCGGCAGCCGCGCTTTTGGGTCCACGCTGTCTCCGTCGGGGAAATGATGACGGCGAGTCGGCTCCTGATCGGCCTCAGGAAACGGTGGCCGGACGCCTTCATCCTCGTAACGACCGTCACGGCGACGGGGCGCCAGACCGCTCGGAAGGCGGCGGCAGCAGCCGATGAGGTCTTCTTTCTCCCCTTTGACCTGTGGCCGTTCCCCGACTGGGCAATGAGACGGATCGGTCCCGATGCTCTCTTACTGATAGAAACGGAGCTTTGGGGAAACTTACTGCACTCGGCGAAGCGGTGGGACGTTGGGACCGTTTGGGTCAATGGTCGGATCTCCGATGCGACGTATGCCCGGGCCCGTCGTGGTCCCGGCAAATGGGTTTACCGATGGCTCCTCTCCCATTTGGACCTTTGCCTGATGCGGACCGATGACGACCGGCAGAGGTTGGTAGAAATCACCGGAGATCCCCTACCGATTGAGGTGACTGGGGATCTCAAACTGGATCGCGTGGAGCCAGGGTCGGGAAGGCATCTTTCGGCATTGCGGCAAAGCCTCGGGATCGCACCAGATGATTTGGTTTTCGTCGCTGGCAGCACCCATCCGGGTGAAGAGGAAATTCTTTTCAGATCGTATCGGGAACTGGTCAGGAAGTTTCCTTCCCTTCGCTTGATCGTTGCACCCCGTCACATTGACCGGGCGGAAGAGGTGCGGGAACTGGTCCGGAAATTCGGGCTGAAGGGACGGCTGAGGACGGAGGTGGACAAAGGAAGGGACGGCGAGGCGAAGGTTGTGATTTTGAACACGGTGGGAGAACTGGCGCAAGTCTACGGGACGGCGACGGTGAGTTTCGTCGGAGGGAGTTTGGTCCCCCGAGGCGGGCACAATCTGATGGAACCCACCTTCTTCGGGGTGCCCGTCCTCTTTGGTCCTTATATTGACAACTTTCGGTTTCACGGGAGAGAGCTGGTCGCCAGTGGCGGCGGTTTTCTCGTCCGCAATGGGGCGGACCTGACGCGCGTCGTTGACGAGCTCTTGACTTCGGAACACATGAGGACGGAGATTGCCATCAGAGCGAGGCAACTGCTTTCCCGGCACAGGGGCGCTACGGACAGGGTCGTCGCTCGAGTTGAGGTCCTGATGGAGGCAAAGCGACGACAGCAGAAAAGAAATGATTGAGATCGACCGGCAGGATTACTGGAATTTGATTCGTTGGATGGGCGGATGGAGGGGAGCGGTTGAGGGATGGGTGAAGCAGGCCGTTCGGGACGGTCGCTGGCATTCCCTTCGGATCGTCAGAGACGCCGGATGGAGGTGGGCGCAAGTTCGCAACGGATTGCGGCCGAGAGAGCCCGTCCGGCTGCCCGCTGCGGTGATCAGCGTCGGCAACCTGATTCTGGGTGGGTCCGGGAAGAGCCCCTTCTCCCGGTGGATCTGCGACCGGGTGAAAGGACTGGGACGGCAACCGGCTCTCTTGACACCTGTGCAAGAGAAGGGGGACGAGGTAGAGGAGCACGGTCGGCAGGGCTGGCGGGTCTACGGCGATCGGGACCGGGTGGCGTCCGGGCGACGGGCGGTCAGAGAGGGAGCGGAAGTTTTGGTTCTGGACGACGGGTTTCAGTATCGGCGGCTGATGAGAGATTGTGATATCGTCCTTTGGGACGCAACGGTGCCGGTGCGACCCGATTATCCCCTTCTGCGCGAGCCCCTGGACTCCCTCAAGAGGGCAAATGTGATCGTTTTGAGCAAACTAACGGGCGACGTTGGGGATCGGCTTATCGGACCGTTGGAAAGTTGGTCCGGTGGCGTGCCTGTGGTTGGGGGTTTTGTTTACGATCCGTTAGAAAAATGGGGCGGGGCGAAATTGATCGGCGTCACCAGCGTCAGCGATCCTTTTTATTTCGCTGATACCGTTATGCGGACGGGATGCCGATTGTTAACGGTTCTCGCTTTCCCCGATCACCATCAATTTAGGGTCGGGGATCTGCTGCCAATCAGGGAAGAGGCGAGGCGGTCGGGCGCCGAGGGTGTGGTGGTGACAGGAAAAGATCAAGTGAAACTGGACCGATTGTGGGATCTTCCCATACCCCTTTTGAAACTGACGGTGACCTTGAGATGGATATTTGGGGAAGAATCGGTTAAGGAGGCAATAGAACGGGCGTGTCGTCGTTCTCCGGAGAGAGAGAGGAAAGACGGATGAAAAGCCGCTGGTTGCAGCCGATGGGCGGCGTCCTCGTCCCGCTAATCGTGTGGCTAACCGACCGGTGCTCTTGGTCCCGACTTCCCTATATAGCATCCGTGTTCAGTCGGATCCTGTATCAGTTCTGGATTCATCGGCGAGTGATCGCTTCTCATAACATCGGTCTGGCGCTGGGGTTACAAGGGAGAGAACGAGAGGAACTGGTGCAAAAGACATTCCACCACACCGTTCTTACTGCCCTGGAGTTCCTGAAATTAGGGTCGGATCCTAAGGGCGGTCTGAAGCGGGTGAAGGTTGAGGGGCTAGAGGTCTGCGAGAAAATCGTAAAAGAAGGCCGGGGCTTGGTGATTGCGACCGGTCATTTGGGGAATTTTGAGTTGATGGGCGCTGCCGTGGCTCAAAGGCTTCCCCTCTGGATCATCGCCCGACCCCAAAATCCGCCCGTTTGGGGTTTAGTGAAAGGGATCAGAGAGAAACTGGGCATGAAGGTACTGGAAAAGTTGGGTTCCCTGTCAGCGGGTCTGTCTGTTCTGCGGAGAGGGGAAGTTTTGGGGATTCTGGCGGATCAGAATCCGGGTGCGGATCGGGGAGCGGTAACGGTATCCTTTTTCGGAAGGAGAGCGGTCTTTTACAAGACCCCGGCTCTTCTCAGCGCAAGGGCTCGGTCCTTCTTGGTCTTCGGTTTCACCCATCGGCTGGAAGGCGGGACCCATCGGGTCATTCTTAAGGAGCCGATACGGGTCGCCCCCTCCCAGGTGGAAGAGGCGACCCAGACCTTCTGCCGGGAACTGGAAAGGGAGATTCGCAAGGTGCCCGAGCAATGGTGGTGGCTTCACGACCGATGGAAAGGGGAAACGACGGGGGTTGGGTGAAGGAACGGTTTGAGACGAAAGTGAAGGAGTCGGCGCAGGTGATCCGTTCCTGCGAGGCCGTTGCC
Organism: Candidatus Caldisaccharidevorator sinensis; assembly: GCA_032161505.2. GTDB lineage: Bacteria > Armatimonadota > Fervidibacteria > Fervidibacterales > Fervidibacteraceae > Caldisaccharidevorator > Caldisaccharidevorator sinensis. The sequence goes on along the minus strand of JAVKTG010000002.1, from coordinate 1,080,475 downwards.
GATGTCGTGGCACTCCTGACTCAGGAGGTCCTCAACCGCTTGAAGCGAGGGGGCACCATCCTAATCTTTGGCAACGGAGGGAGCGCTGCTCAAGCCTTGCATTTTTCAGGAGAACTGTTAGGGCGGTTTAAGAAAGAGAGGGGGAGCCTGCGGGCTGTTGCCCTGGTCGGCGATCCGGCTACCGTGACCGCCGTTGGCAACGACTACGGTTTTGAACAGGTGTTCTCCCGGCAAGTGGACGGTCTGGCCCGGACGGGGGATCTGGTCATCGGTCTGAGCACCAGCGGTCGGTCGGCGAATGTGCTTAAAGGATTGCAAGCCGGGAGACAGAGGGGAGCGATGACCGTGTTGCTGACTGGGGCTCGGTGCCCTGACGGAGACTGGGCGGATCTGGTCATCCGGGTGCCGGCAGAGGAGACGGACCAGATTCAGGAAGCCCATCTAATCATCCTTCACTTTCTCTGTCAGGAGATCGATCGGTCTTTCCCTGATAGACAGGAAGGGGACGAGAAGAGAGGCTGAACTATTGACGGCGGAGGATTGTGGTCTATAATTTAGTTAAGGAGGACGCGGGGTGGAGCAGGTCGGTAGCTCGCCGGGCTCATAACCCGGAGGTCGCGGGTTCAAGTCCCGCCCCCGCAACCAAGAGGAGGAAAGAAAACAGGAAGCTGAATAGAAGAGGCGGGGAGCCACCCCCCTGGGGCTCACCTCCCGACCCACCCCAAAACCTCGCCAGCTCCCCGCCCTTCCCTACGCTTCCCCACGCGCCGTCAGCCGCGCAGCGCCAGAAAAGTGGCATCTCGATTTTAACGGCACTCCCGTGCGCTCCATCCCTCACGACGAACAAAGGGGCGCTAAACTATCGGTATCACGGAGGAGTTAAGGAGTGATTCGGATGGCGTTAGGGCGCTGGGCGGGTGCAGCAATGGTGCTTCTTCTTCTATCCTCCTGGGCGAGGGCTCAGGACGACGCGATCAGCTTCCTCAAGTCTGTGGCGAAGACGTGGGAGAAGGTCCAAACCTTCCGAATGATGGTCACGATGAATATGACGATGCAGGGCGAAGGAATGGAAATGAAGATGGCGATGCCGATGGGTCTGACCTTTCAGAGGCCGGATAAGTTCCGGATGACGATGGAGATGCCAATTCCGGGAGATCCTAAGGGCGGGAAGATGAAGCAGGTCGTCGTCTCGGACGGGCAGAACCTTTACATTGAAATCCCCCCTATGAAACAAGTAATTAAAATGCCGTTCCCAAAGACCGGAAAGATGCCCTCAGGGATCGGGATGGGCTTTCCCGGCGCCGATCCCAGTTCCTTCGCCTTGTCTGAAGAGAGCCTGAAACACGTCGCTTCTGCTAAGTTTGTCGGGAAGGAGAGAATCGGCGGGCAGGTGTGCCGGATCGTCCGGCTCACCCTCAAGGACGGTCCGACGATGGACCTCTGGATAGACGATGACACCGTCAAGCAGATGAAGATGACGATGACGGGACTGCCGATGGGCGGACCCAGAGGCGAGGGGCAGGGGAGAGGTCCGACTCCAGTTCCGACGGGCAAGGGGTCTGTGACGATCGTTATGGTATTCCACCAAATCGTGAAGAATCCGAAACTACCTGCTAATTATTTCGCCTATACGCCCCCCGCAGGGTTCAAAGTGGTCGAGCAGAAACAGTTCGGACCGCCCGCTGGACCGCCGGGTGGTGGTCCTGGAGGACCGCAACCCCAACCGCCTGGTCCTGTGCCTCAGACGCCCGGGCAATAGGTTCTACTCTAGCCGGATAGAGTCAATTTCCACCTCTATCCCGGTGCCCGATCCGGGGTCCAGGCGAATCTGAGTGACGGTCCCTTTCCACTCCGGTGAAGTGGACAGATCCCTCCGGATCTCTGCCCATTGTCCGTCAGTAGGCAAAGGGAAGTGGAGGCTCTTGCTTTCGGTCCAGTTCGGGTCATCCGTGCGGATCCAGAAAACCTGACCGTCGGGGACCGTTCCCGGAGGAAAGTAAAAACGGGCTCGGATCACAAGGGTGCGGACGGAAGTGGCGTCTACTTGGATCGGTGGGCTGTGGAAATAAGGGTCGAAACCTGTCGATGTCAGTTTCATCGTCCCGTTTGAGACGAGGGGTTCGGTCAGATCGTAGGCGACGGTCCAATCCTCCGGATCGTCGTCGGTATCAAAGTTCCAAACGGGTCTCTCCCAGACTCTTTCCCTCGGCGGTGAGACGATGCGGACGCCGAAGAGAACGCATGTCACCGTCCCTTGAATGCCGGCGATCCTGATCTCCACCATCGCCCGGTCGGCTCGGTAGCGCCATCCCGGACCCCGAGCATTACCGATCAGAAGAGGTAGTTCCCTACCGGCAAGGGAGACTTTTGCCGGTTTTTCCAACGGTGTGACCAGCGTGATCAGTTCCCGGTCGGTTGGCGGGCTTAAGATGGTGAAGGAGGCGATTCCGTCGGACAGCCGGGCATCCTGCAAAAAGGCTTCGGTAGTGATGTGAAGGGAGGCATCGCCCTGAACCAAAACCTTCGTCTCGTAGTCCTCTGGGTCCTGTGCTTGGTTGAGAAGGAACCAGAGGTTGCGGACGATGCCGTGGGGAGGGATGACTCCGGGGTCGTTGGGGCGGTAGGAGAAAGTCAAGGAGACGCTATCGGGATAAAAACCTTTCGGATGTCGGACGGCGGCTTGCATGTGAGCACCGCAAACGGTGATTCCTTCTGCCAACTGTCTCCAAAATTGGGGATCGAACCAGCGGTCTTTTGTTGGTCGCACCGTCTCCAGTGCCTTCGCCAGTTTGAGGAGGCTGTAGGCGTAGTCCAGACCGTTCCACTGAACAGGGGTGCCGAACCAGGGTGCGGCTGTGAAGAAACTGGTGCCGAAGACCGGGATAGAGGCGAAGAGCATCATCGTCGGGCGATCGGGGGGATGCCAGAGATAGATGAAGGGGAGACCGGTCCGAGCCCAATAGACGGCGCCCTGAAGGTAGTGCAGATCGCCCGTCAGGGTCCATCCCTCCAAATAAGCGGTGATGGCGTTGGCGGAGGCGAGGACATCAGGGCAGTGGAGGGGGATTTCCCATGTCTGAGCGCCTTCCGGGCGTAAGAAGTTTCGGTCAATAAAGTGCAAAGCCTTGATCGCTGCTTTCCTCGCCCAGTCCGATCCCGTCAGTCGGGCATACCGGAGCAGAGCCATCGCCCTTCTGTTGACAAAGGTGCAGGTGCCGACCGTTGTATCCCCTTCCTTCCCATACTCGTCTAAGGAGCGATGGGGGGCAAATTTAGCGAGGTTGGGGATGGTGAAGTTGGGGTCCCGAACATAGCCCCAGGAACCGTCCTCTCTCTGGCTCCTGACGTCGTCTAAAGCGGCTACGCGCGCCGACGTCAACCAGGAAAGGAGCCGACCGAACCGGGGCGGTTGGGGCTCCGCCTGGCTCCGGGTGAAGACCTCTTCCGGCTGAAAGGGCGGCACAGGGGGAAGGGAGAAGTAGGTGAAAAAGTCTTCGTAGGCACTCAGAACGTCTCCCGATCCGCCGACGATGCGGGCTGTCAAGCGGTAGGCATTGTTGGTGATCGGTCGGGTCGCCCAGGGCTTGTTTTCTTCCAACCAGGCGGGGACATTGGGGACCATCAGACCGATCAGATGATTGTCCTGGTCGGAGAGATGGTTGGGGGATGCGAAGAGAGGTTGAGGGCAGAGACCGGTCTGGGCGCCTTGACCTTCCCCTTCGGTCCAGTTCTGCAGGGGATCCCATAGGAGACCAAAATAGGCGCCGCCTTCTGATAGGACCATCATCGGTTGGGTCAGTTTGTACGGATGGGGAACGATGTGAAGGTGATGGGGGGGATCGGTAAAGCGGATGTCCCGGCTCGTCTCATCCTTCATCAGCCAGTAGACACCAGGAAGCAGGGCCGCGTCCTTTCGGGAACCGAAATGGTTGTCGCCGACGAAGAAGACGGGACCCTGAATGCCGATGATCGGCTTCTTCTTGTCCAGTCTCACATCCCACGAGACGACGATCGAGTCGCCGTCAGGTCGGAAGCTGATCTGACCCGACCAAACGGCTCCGTCGTCCCTGTCCTGCCAACTGAATGGGAACTGGACGGTCCCGTCCGGCTGGGTCACGGGCTGCTGGGAAGTGATAGGGCGGGTGATGTCGCGCCGGCGGACATCTTGATAGCGGATCAAGAGGAATTGGGGCGACAGTGCCATCGGTTTCCACTGACCGTCCTTAAGAACCTCCACGCTGATGACGCCGTAGCCGAAATCGTTTTTGGGAAGTAAAAGCCGAACCTTTCGGGACGAGACTAATAGAGTGGATTGGGATTTGAGGTTGATGGTCTGGGAGACGAGGGCTCGGCAGCCGATGGGGAAGGTGCCCGGACCGCCGCCGATCTCGGCTTTCGCCTGAACCTCGCCTATCCGTCGGGGCTCAACTGTCCAAGACAGGACGGTGGCTCCCGGAGTCAAAAGGGGCAAGGTCTGAAGGGGAGGACCTTCAACGAGCCGCAGCGCGTCGGAGACGGTGAGCCGAATGGGCAGTCCCTCCAGAACGGCATCGCCTTCGTTGAAAAGATGCAGTCGCAGTTGATATCGGGCGCCCCTGAAGAGGACGGCGCTCGAGAAGGAGAGGGACTTTAAGTCCAGTCGGGCTGAAAAAGTATGGGAAACCGTCTCCGTTTGGGACGGACCTGAATCCCATTGGATGGTGGCTCGGGTTCCTGTTTTCCGACTGCCGATGAGCCGCCAAGAAACAGGGGCGACGGTGCCGGGGTCAATGGAAGGTGGCTGCCGGAGACGTTCTCCTCTGACCGGTGCCGGTGGGGTCAGGTAAGCCTGAACGGGTGCCGGAGCGTCGCCGGTGTTGTGAAGCAGTACGGAAAAAGTCCCTTCCACACCCGGCTTTATCCCTTCGTCCACTCGGATACCGGCAAGGCGCAGGTGCCAGCCGGCTGCCTCCACCAGCTTTAAATCGTCAAAGATCACCGCACCGGGACCAGGGCGCCCCCCTTCATTGATTCGGGCGCCGATCTGAATGCGGGCGACCTGAGGGCGGTCGGCGTAATTAAAGGCTAAAACGCCCGTGTGCCATTTATTGTCGCCGGCGAAGGCTTGGGGAAGGACATAGACCGCTCGGTCCCCTCCCCCTTCTACATTATCGTCTTTCATCGGGATGACATACATCCTCACATTGTCTCCGGCGGATTTGAGCAGTTTGTAGCGGAAAATCAGGGCACCCTTCTTGAACGGAAGAAGGAATCCGATCTCCTGTGTCGGCGTGCCGGGTGTGGCACGGTAAAAGCGATTGAGACCGACCGTCCCTTCCTTTGTCGCCTCCATGTAGAGCGCGAAACGCCCTTCCACCGAATCAGTGGTGATCCGGATGATGGAAGTAGACGGATCGGATGAGAAACCCGACCACCCGACCGGAAACCGATCGGGACCGATCTCTTCAAATCCGCCGTTGGTCAACTGCCCGTTGCCGGCGGAAACCATAGTCACTAGGAAGTAAAAAACGACCGGAAGGGATCGTCGCCCCATTTCACAACCCACCGCCTTTCGTCATCGCCGCATCTCCATTTTAGCAATGGGTTCTCTTTTCGACGGCAACGCTCCCTTCCGATCAGCAAAAAGAGACTTTCAGGTCCGCTCCCGATCTCAAAGGTAGTGATCATGCGCCCGAAGGCGACGGTCTACTTCCTCCAACTGGTCGGCTTCTTATAAGGTGATCTGGTCGGCGGCTTTCAGCACATACAGGGCGAAGATCGGGTCGGGCAGGGCACCGTCAGAGGAGACAGTTGGGCTATCTCCTCCACCAATGACTGGGTTTCTTTACAGAATTGGCACTGCGGCTGGAAGAGCGACCAGATCAGGCGGGGCTCCGTCGTAAAAGAGAAGGAACTCGCCAAGTCTCTGGGGTCAGCCTCTTAGCCGTAAAAGCCCTTCTCCACCGGGCGCGCGCGGCTCTGAGGAAAGAGATTCAGAAAGCCTTTGAAAGCTATTGAACTGCCTCTCCCTGTGTCTCTCGGGCGACGTTTTTCTCAGGGCTGAAAGTGGAGTTTGTCTTGCTCGGGATGCCAGGCACAATGACTATCGCAGTAGGCGACCCAACTTCCGCCGTAGTGACGATAGTCCAAATCTTTACCCGTTCCGAAATGATTTCGTCTGCGAATCTTTGACTCGTAGATCATCACCGTAGCAGAGGGGTAGCGAACCTCGGCAAGCGAGAGACGGCTAAGTTTCTCGTTCATTGCATACCCATACTCTCCGTTTCCTTCGGGACAGTCAAAAACGTCCTCGGTGCGGACGTAGGGGAGAAGGACATCTATCCACACAGATGCGGGAGGAAATTTCTCATCGTAATCTTGAACATACATCATCATAGCCAAAGAGATCTGTCTCAGGTTGCGCGCACATAGATCGCCACTGGGCATCAATCGGTCCGCCAAGGCGCCGTCCCTGCGGGGCTCCTTCAAATGGAAACGGAGGGGCTCAGACGCCTCCCGTTGCCATGGTCCTGTCTCCATTTCCACAATAGCCTTCAAACTGGTGCCCGGCGTCAGGTCCTTAGGCGCTCTCCACGAGAGCGAGCAAGCAAACCCTCACCCGTAATGAAACTTCAACTGGGTAACGACCTTCCCTGTCTCGTCCACGATTTTCAGAATCGGTTCGGGCGGGTTCTTTTTGTCTTTCCTGAGGAAACCGACTCTAAAGGAACCGATCATGAGGGTCAAATTGAATTCTACAGAAGTGTCCCTATGTTCGACGGTCAGGATCGTTCTCAGAGTAGATGGGATCGGCAATGGTGTCAAGGAATCCTTACGAACGGAAAAAGTCGTTGCCGCCGTCCCCCTTGTTCCCTCTTCTGCTCTATAAGCGCCAAGACTCCAAAGGTGATTCTGGTCGTCCCGGGCAGTGGCTTCCCACTCCAGGATCTGGTAGGTCCCTTCGGGAATGAGCGCCTTGCCGTTCTGGAGGCGGACGATCAGAGGTCCCCAACGGTCGGAGAAGAGGCCTAAGCCCATTTGAGGGTAAGGCGCCGAAAGGATGCCGGCAGGCCCTCGGTAAGGTGCGAGGGTGAGGGTCGGCGACCCCGCCAGGAGGTTCAGGGACAACTGATAGTAGCCTCCTTTTAGGTGAAGGAGTTTGGGAAGGGGTGGCATTCCATCGTTGAAAGGATTACCGTCGCCGTTGTCGTCTGTTAAAAAGAGGTCACCCCGACCCAGATGATAAACGTCAGGGTGCTTTGGTGGCTCGTCACCCAGCAGTCCGTTACTGTTGTAATCTATGAGGGCGACCTTCAGCGGACCCAAAGGAGGGGGAATGGTGCCGGACCAATAGCAGTAGGTGCGGTAGCGGGCCTCGTAGATTCCCTGATCTTGACCTTCAAAGTTAAGGAGCAAAGCATGCCTAACGGCGGTTTTTTTGATGGCGATATTGAGACCGACCGGATAGAAAGAAACCCGCCATTCGGTCCATCGTTTCCCGGGCAGATAACGTTTTGAAGTGCGAACTTTTGCGATAGGGACGGGGTCATCGGTCAGATCCCCGTTCTGGTTGCTGTCCAGCACTAAACGGTCAAAAGCAGTGCCACCCTTTTTTGAACGCATCAGGGCGAAAGCCCACGATCGGTTTGCCATCTCAATTGTCCCGAACAACCTCGCATCTTTCGGGCTGTGACGGATTGCCGACGGTCGCTGGGTCTGAACGGTCAGATGCTGAGCCACGCTGAAATACCATTCGTCGCCGGTTCGGGCTTTAGGGATCGTGAAGTCAAGGGGAACCTTCAAACTGAATGGTCGTAGCGCAGGGATCGCTCCTTCATCTCCTTTGCGCTGCGTCCTTGCAAAAAGGACCGCAGCGAGAAAGAAGCAGGAGAGAATGCATAGTAGGATTGGGCGCGCCCCTGACCCGTTTCTGACCATCATCCGCTCCTCCCGTTTTTCAAAGGGTCCATAGATTAGATGGACGATGGCGCTTTGTTATTCTGATTATGCCATCCTGTTGGGTCACAGTCGCGAGAGTCCAAGAAGTTAAGGTGGGGTCGCAGTAGGGAGTACCGTCGGCTGGCGCTTGTGGCATCTACCTATTGCCTTCGGTGCGGGGCGACCATCCCGCCAGAGAAATGTCCCCGCTGCCGAATGCCGATTCGGGCGCTGCGTCAGATGTGTGATGCCTCCTGGGACGGGGCATGGTCGGGATGCCCCATTGTCAAGAGTTGCGCCTTCACTATGGTGAGCCGTTCGCTCAAGGCGGATTCGGTTTCGTCACGGAATCAGTGTTTTGTTTTTCCAACTCAATGCGGGGAATCCAACAGACAAGGCGGATGTAGTGCCTGTTACCGAATGGATGCCAGCGCCAGAAATTGGGTCAACCCCTTGATCGGCATGGTGTCTTACGGACGTAAAGACCGTCGTTCAAGGCACAATCATTGTTCCAATTCCCTTGTCCGTAAAAACTTCCATTAAGAGGGCGTGGGGGACGGAGCCGTTGATGATGTGGGCTTTACGGACGCCGCCGTCCAGTGCCCGGAGGCATCCTTCTAATTTGGGGACCATTCCCTCATCGACCAGACCGGACTGGAGAAGGTAGCGGACTTCCGCTGCCGTGACGGATGAAATGAGGGTGGAGACATCGGATTTGTCTCGGCAGATCCCCGGCACGTCGGTCAGGAAGATTACTTTTTCCGCCTCAAGGGCAGAAGCGATGGCGCCCGTCACCGTATCGGCGTTCAGGTTCAGGGTTTGCCCCTGATCGTCCGCACCGATGGAACTGACGACGGGGATATAGCCCTTTTCGCACAGGTATGTGAGAACTTGAGTATCGACTGCAACGATCTCGCCGACAAAGCCGATGTCCACACCGCCGGTCCTTTCGGGGGAGATCTTGCGGACCTTCAAAAGGGAGGCGTCCTTTCCCGAAAGCCCGATGGCACCAGCCCCCATTTGGTTCAATTGGACGACTAATTCCTTGTTGATCCGTCCCGTCAGTACCATTTCGGCAATTTGAGCCGTTTCCTGATCCGTCACCCTCATCCCCCGAACGAAGCGAGCCTTCAGACCGAGTCGCCGGGACATCTCAGTAATCTCGGGTCCACCGCCGTGGACGACGATCGGAACGATCCCGACATATCGGAGCAGGACGATGTCCTGAAGGACTGCCTGCTTTGCCTTCGGGTCTTCCATTGCTTTGCCCCCGTACTTGATGACGAACGTCTTACCGTAGAATTGACGAATGTAAGGAAGGGCTTCAATAAGGACCTGCGCTCTCTGTTCCAGGGTGATCTCGTTCCGTCTCACTGTCCTTCCTCCTGTCCGAGGAAAAAGATCAAATAGATTATGGTTAGCCTCTGCCTGTGTTGCGGGAAATCAGTGAATCGGTCAGTCAAGGGGGCATCAGTCGGTGAAAAAAGTGGGAGAGTTCCCGACAGCAGGGGCAAGGGCGATGGTGCTCTTTTTCGGTATCGACTAAAAGTTTCCCTCTTCCGGTTCAGTACTTTGGCTAATGGCGATGGTCCAAAGCTTGATCAGGTCCTCATCGCCAGAGGAGGCAATGATTCCGTTGCGAGCGACGGAAAGGCTTGCGACCTTTCCCTGGAAAGCCTGCACGGCATCCAACTGATCCCAGGTAGTGGTGCTATAGAGGCGAATGATGCCGTCATCGCTCCCCGAAAGGAGCCACTGACCGTCAGGGGAGAACGCGATGGCGTTAATTCCCGAGCCGGGCGGCAAATCGTGGTCCAGGGTCTTTAGACGGCTCCAATCAGGTCTTTGCCAGATACAGACACGACCGTCTTCACCAGCAGAGGCAAGCACCTTGCCATCGGGTGAAAAAGCAATGGATCGCACTTCACCCCCGTGCCCCTGCCATTTTCTGACATAACTTGGATCCCTCCTTAGTTCCTTGACGCGAAACACGCCGATAACCCCTGAACTGTTGCCGAGGGCGATCTCGTTTGATGTGGGACAAAAGCCAATGGACAAAACGCGACGGGGAAGGCGGATGGGCGGAAGGGCGGTTTCCTCTGCTATTATCGTCTGACCTGTCGGTGTGTACTGCTGGATTTCCACGAAGCCCCCCTCGCGAGCGGATGCAAAGAAGGCACCGCGCGGTGAAAAGGCGATGGCTGTGGGATCCGAGGTTTCGACGACGCAACCAAGTTCGAAGGATCCGACTTTGTAGCTTGTAATCCTATCGCCTGCCAAGCAGGCAAGGAATCGGGCATCAGAAGAAAAGGAGACCTGACGGACCGCTGATGGAAAGCGTTTCAGGACTCTCACCGGGGTAACGCCCGATTCTAGATTCCATATGCAGAGGGTGCCTCCCTGGTCGGAGTCCAGATATTGACTTCCCGAAGCCACCCAAACTCCGTCAGGGGAGATGGCGACGCCGCCGGCGGACTGATTGATACCGCTTAGTTTCCGATACGGTTTCAGCCGGGCAGTCGGCGTCGGCTCCGTCTCCTCTATAGGTTCAGGTATAGGTTGAGAACCGGTTGAAAGGCTGGTCTCCAGCGATAGGTTCCGTAAATCGCTTCCCCCTCCTCTCTGAGACAGGAATAAGGCGATAGCAACCCCCACGGCAAGACCAGCAGCGACCATAACTCCGATCAGGATCAACGGAATTGCCTTGGAGACCGTTGGGCGACTAACGGTTTCGGCTTGGGCATAGGTCGGCGTAACCTGGTAAGGGATGGTCGGAAATTCGGGAATCGGAGGTCTCGCTTCCCACACAGGCACCGTCTGTGGGGGGCGAGGGGCGGTTCGCCTTACCTCTGGGGAAAGGTAGAGAGCATCTTGCAGGGTCAGAATGAAAGACTGGGCGGTCGGGTAACGGTAGCGGGGGTCCTTCGCCAGTGCTTGCTCGAAAATCCGATCCAGCGTCTCACCTAGACCTGTCCTGGGGATGGGGTCGCGGCAATGACTGAAGCCGATAGCGATCGGTGTGGCGCCGGTAAAAGGCACCTTCCCGGTGAAGACTTCAAAAGCCACGACGGCGAAGGAATAGAGGTCAGAAGAGCGATCCGCCTCTTTTCCCTCCCACACTTCCGGAGCCATATATTCGGGGGTGCCGATCAGCACGCCCGTTTTTGTGTGCCGTTGCCCGCCGACCACCCGGGCGATGCCAAAGTCCATTAACTTTGCGACCCCGTCTTTTGTGACCAAGATGTTGCCCGGCTTGATGTCCCTGTGGATGATTTCCTTGCTGTGGGCGTAATCAAGGGCGGCTGCGATCTGGCTGAGGAGAAGGAAAGCCTGTTTGGTCGGCAACGGAGCGGACTGTCTGAGGAGAGCGGTCAGGTCATCACCGTCCACATACTCCATAACGATATACGCCTGACCCTGAACCTCACCTGCTTCGTAAATGGTCACGATAGAGGGATGTTGAAGAGAAGCAGCGATGCGGGCTTCCGAGAGGAAGCGGGCGACCACCTCGGGATCACCCGATAGGGAAGGCGATAAAACCTTAATCGCGACCCTTCGGTCCAGATGGGGATCGTGAGCCAGATAGACCCGACCCATTCCACCCCTGCCGATCTCCCTCAGGACGGTGAACCGGCCGATAGTGTGCGGCGTCTCCATTGCCTATCCCTAAGTCGTGTATTCAGCGTTGAACCGGACATATTCCAATGTCAGATCGCAGGTCCAAGCGGTCCAGGTTCCGTCTCCCAAACCCAGGTCGATAGCAATCGTAACATCTCGATGCTCTTTCAGCCATTGGTGGGCTCTCTCGTTGTCGAAGGGGACGGGTTCGCCCCTATCCAAACAGACCAAGTCGCCGATCCGTATGGAGAGGGAGTCAAGCCGGACCCGGGCGGGAGCTCTCCCGACGGCTGCGGCGATGCGACCCCAATTGGGATCGTTTCCAAAAAGAGCCGTCTTGACAAGGACGGAATTAGAGACCGTCAAGGCGACCGATCGGGCGTCTTGATCTGAAGCGGCGCCGTGCACCTGCACCTCAATCCACTTAGAAGCACCCTCTCCATCTCGGACGATCTTCTTCGCCAGTTCCTGGCAGACGATGGTCAACGCCGATCGGAAGGTCTCGAACTCCGGGCTACCTTCCGAGAGGGTCGGACCTCCGCCCTGCCAATTGGCAAGGACAAAAACGGTGTCGTTGGTCGATGTGTCGCCGTCAATGGTGATGCTGTTAAAACTTCGGTCAACGGCAGACCGAAGGGCAGATTGAAGGGCGCTGCGGTGTATCCGGGCATCGGTAGTAAGGAAAGCCAGCATCGTCGCCATATTGGGTGCGACCATTCCGGCTCCTTTAGCTATCCCGCCGATCCGAATTTCAGCGCCGCCAATCAGCACCTTCAGGGCTACCGATTTGGCGAAGGTGTCAGTGGTCATGATCGCTTCCGCTGCGGCGAGACCGCCGTCGCGGGACAGTTGCTGGGAAGCCATTCGGATCCCTTCTACCACCCGGTCCATCGGCAGAAGCCGCCCGATGATTCCTGTCGATGCCACCAAAACTTGGTGGGCAGGGATTTGAAGTGCCGTCCCTGTTTCCTCACACATCCTCCTGGCATCTTCCAGACCTTTCTCGCCCGTGCAGCAGTTGGCGTTGCCGCTGTTGGCAACGATGGCGCGGACCTGGGCTTTTCTCGGCCGCAAATTTTCCCTACTGACCAAAAGGGGTGCGGCTTTCACTTTGCTGGTGGTAAATGTGGCAGCTGCTACCGCCGGCGTCTGGCTCAGAATGAGAGCCAAATCCTTTTTCCCGGTCGCCTTAATTCCACAAGCGACTCCTGAAGCGACAAAACCGAAAGGGGTTGTGACGGAACCGTTCTCTTCCCACTTCCAGTCCATTTTCTACGCCACCCGGTCCGAAGTTTTTATCCGGTTTATCTTTTTTATGTCACCATTGTAGCGGGAAAGGTGCATGCGGGTCGCTCTCGTGGACATAGGCACCAACGCCGTTCGTTACCTTATCTCCCGGCGCAAGGGCGACGATTGGACCGATGAGGAAACGGGAGGGTTGATCACCCGATTGGGTGCCGACGCCGGCGACGGCAATTTGACGGTCTCGGCGATGAACCGGACGGTCCAAGCGGTCTCCGACCTGGTGCGCCGACTCCGAAGTAAAGAGCCCAATCGGATTTTCCTTTTCGCCACCGAAGCGGTTCGGTCCTCTAAGAACGGCGAAGCGTTGGTCCAAAGGGTGCGAGCGGAAACGGGCTTGCCCGTTCGGGTCCTTTCGGAAGAAGAAGAGGCGACGCTCTCTTTCATCGGTGCGACCTCCGGTCTGACATTGGGGCACCGATCGGACGCTCGTTTTGGCGTCGCCGACGTGGGGGGAGGGAGCACAGAAATCTCTGTCGGAACCTTCGGCGACCCCCAACAGTGTCTGAGTTATCCGATCGGGTCCCAAACCTTGACAGAAACTTTCCTTCGGACGGATCCGCCTGAGCCGGCGGAGAAAGAGCAGGCGTTCCGACACGCCAGAACGGTTTTGGCGCCTGCCCGATGGCTCCTTCAAGGCAGCGACATCTTGCTGCTGGCTGGGGGGACTGCTTGTAACCTCGCCATCCTCCGCCTGAACTTGACTTCCTTTGACCCGCAACGGATTCACGGACTACCGATCCGGTGGCATCTGATTGACTACTGGCTTACCTTGCTCAGTTCCGTTCCGACGGAACAGAGGAAGCAAGTGAAGGGTCTGGAGCCAGGGAGGGAGCTGGTGATCGTCGGAGGTTTGATCCTTTTGCAGGTAATTTTGGAACTGGCGGGGAGGGACACGGCTTTGATCAGTGCCCGATCGGTCCTCCATGGCGCCCTCTACTCACTGGTCTAAAAGAGAGAGCGCTCCATCGGTCGTGGTGAGGCGTTAAATCAGTGACTGTCTGTCAGGAGCGGGTGGTTCCTCTTTAGCCAGTCGGCGACCCGCCGGACGTCTGCCCGGACCCAGGAAGGGGACTCGGTGGGGGAGCGGTCTCGCAGATAGTTCAGCAAAACGCCATAGGGCCGGGCGAGAGTCTTCCACTCGTCCGGGACAGCATCGGGAAGGTCCCGACCCAACATCAGAGCCAGAGCAAGGGTCCAACCCCGGCATACATTAGCCACATCGTAGCCACCGCCACCCAGTGCCAGCCACGGGAGGCGGGTCTCTTTCAAACCCTTCAAGACGTGAAGGTAAGAAAAGGTCGTTAGTTGCCAGTGAGTTAGCGGATCGCCTCGGAACGTGTCCACACCTAACTGAGTGACAAGGACGTGAGGGCCGAACCGGTCAAGGGCGGTCCAAAGGATTTCGTCGACGGCTTCTCTGAAGACGTCGTCACCCGATTGGGGAGGAAAAGGGAAGTTCAGAGCGAAGCTATACCCTTCGCCTTCGCCGATCTCGTTTTCAAATCCGGTGCCGGGAAAAAGGTAGCGTCCGCTCTCGTGGAAACTGATGGTCAACACGGTCGGGTCCGAATAGAAGGCGAGTTGGACTCCGTCTCCGTGATGGGCGTCTAAATCAATGTAAGCGATCCGAGAGAACTTTTGGCGCAATCGGTAGATGGCGACGACGGGGTCGTTGACGTAGCAGAACCCCCAGGCGAAGGACGGCATGGCGTGATGGAGACCGCCCGCCATGTTGAAAGCGATCGTCGCCTCTCCCGAGAGGATCTTTTCCGCACAGAGAAGGGAGGCGCCCGCCGTCAGAAACGATCCTTCTGCCAGCCCAGTCATCAACGGGCAGTCGGGAGTACCGATCCCGTATTGGGACAGGTGAGGAGACCAGACGCCGTCGTCCGATTGCACGAGGGCGTTCAAATAATCCTCGTCGTGGAAGACGGTTAACTCGTCGTAGGTGGCGGGTCTGGGAGCCACCACTTGTGCCCGCGCATCCCGTTGCTCCTCCCCGCCAGTCTCTTGGCTCCCAGACCCTTTCAGCAGATTATACGACGCTTGCAACTCCTGAGTCAAGCGCAAGCGCCACATCTTTAAAGGATGGGTCGGTCCATAGTCGTAACCCCAAAAAGGTCGGGTGTCTATCAAGAGGACAGAGGGTGCGGGGACGGGACCTCAGCCTCCCTTCTTTTCTTTCTCTTTTTTCCAATCAGCGAAGCCTTTGCGCACTTCCTCAGCGCTCTTCTGAAGAGCCGTCAACTCTTCGTCCGTCAGTTTCAGCTCGACTATTTTCTCCACACCCCTCTGCCCAAGGAGCACGGGGACGCCGATAAAAACATCGTTCAAGCCATACGGACCTTGCAAAAGAACACTGGCGGGCAACAGACGCTTTTTGTCCCGGACGATGGCTTCCACCATCTCAGCAACGGCAGCTCCCGGTGCATAGTAGGCGCTGCCGGTCTTGAGGAGTTGAACGATCTCGGTCCCTGCCGTCCGAGTCCGTTGATTGATCCTTTCTATTGCTTCCTCGGAGAGCAGTTCGGTAATCGGAATGCCTGAAACGGTGGTGAAGCGGGGGAGCGGCACCATCTGATCACCGTGGGAACCCAAGACCATTGCCTGCACATCCTTGACGGAGACGCCCAGTTCCTGAGCGACGAAGTAACGCATCCGGGTGGAGTCCAAGACCCCCGCCTGTCCCATCACCCTCTCGGGCGGAAAACCGGTCACCGTCCAGCAGATCTGGGTCATCACATCCAAAGGATTGGTGACGACGATGACGACCGACTCGGGTGCGTACTCCTTAAGGTATGCCGAGATGCTCTCAATGATCTCCGCGTTCGTCATTAGAAGGTCCATCCGGGTCATTCCCGGCTTTCGGGCGACGCCTGCCGTGACGACGACGACATCAGAGCCGGCAAGGACGGAAAATTCGTTGGTCTTGCCGATGAGGGGACAGTCAAATCCGTCCAGGGGCGCCGACTCGGCCATATCCAGGGCTTTTCCTTCCGCAAGGAACTCCACCACATCTACCAGCACGATCTCACCCAGTTCCTTCTGCGCCAGTTTAAGGGCGCAGGCCGAGCCGACCATGCTGGCACCGACAACGGCGATCTTGACTTTCGCTAACATTGCCGGATCACCCCTTCGTCATTGTAACTTTCCTGAACCGAATCTTGCTGACCTGCCGACTACTTCGCCAGGCTGGTTTTCCCCGAACGGGAGAGTTTGTCCAAAACCAGGCTGACCTTGACGATGTAACTGAGATCGGCGGGGCAGTAGGGAACATCCAGGCGGGCTATCAGTTCTTCAGCCGATGACCCGGTGAGAAAGGCAAGGGCACGGAAGGCGCTCTCAGCAAAATCGGGCGGATCCACGAAATTCTCCCCATAGTGGATCTGCCGCTCTCCGCCGACGATGTGCCAAGTCGGGCAGAGAGACGAAAAAACTTTCCAAACCCTCCGCACCGATTCAGGGCACCGCTTCAGAAGAAGGGACGCGACCTGTGGGGTCAGATCGTCAAAAAGAAGCAGCCGAGCCCGATGAGGTCGGACGGCAAGGAGAAACGGTTCCCCTTTGGCAATCCTATCGTCCCATTCCCTGATGCCGGAGAATATTCGCAGTCGCGACTCTTCTTGGGCCCTCTTCCACAGACCGACGAGGGCGTCCGACCATTGGGACAGAGATTTTTGCCTTTCCTCAGCTGTGAGACCTTTCTCCCCCTGCAGGCTGAGCAACGAACTCAAATAACGATTGACAAAAAAGCGGTGACTGTCTGACGGTAGGGCAACTTTTCTGACGAAGTCGTTCCACGACGGTAGAATAAAGGGCTCCATCCGTTGAACGAGAGCCCCGTCTCCCGATCGCTGCGAGAAGAGGGACAGGGCAAAGAGATTGCCGAAGGGATGGGGGCGCTCGTGACCATCAAGAGCGAGAAAATCGGGCCGGAAGCGGAACGACTCCCTACGCTTTCCATTTATCGGCGCCAGCCGACATCGGTCGGTGAGGGGCGGATGTCGGTCAATCAGATGGCGCACATAAGTGAGAACATCCTTTTTTAATGAGGGGGAGAGGTGGGGATACGCCCAGGCGAGGGTCTCAATGATGTCACCGCTGTTATCGTAAAGGATCCAAGTACCCGCCAGACCAGGCTGGATAATCAAGGGAGCCCAGTCGCTGCCGATCAGTTCCTGAACATGGCTTTCCAGGCTCCTTTGAAGGTCCCCTTTCTTCGGCAAATAGGACGCTGGGGTCGTCGCCGTTTTAAAGTCGCTGGGGCTTAAGCCGATGTCCACGGCTTTAGCCGAACCGGACGGGGCGAGAGCCAGAATCCGGCTTCCCGTAATCCAGAAGATCCGTCGGTTACTGACAGCGACACCTCCCCTTGCCGGACCGTGCCATTCATTTTGTGCCCACGGCAGGTTAGGAAAGCCGCCCCAAGTGTCCCGCTTTCCCCATAAGGTTCGCAATGAAGCGGAGTCGGTGTTGAAGGCGCTCAGGGTCCCCTGATGGATAAAAAGGAGGTCCCGTCCGATCTGTTGAAGGTTTTGGGCTTCATCGGCAGTGCCCCAGAAGGTATTCCAGGGAGGCTGGCGACCGTGACGGTGGTGAAGGGGCGTGATGCGGGCGGAAGCGATGTCCAGTATGCCGACCCCGATCAGAGGGGCGACGCCCAAGTTCCAGTTACCATAGGCGGTTCGGTAGAAGGTAGCGACCTGCCGGTCCTGGAGGGCAACGGGTGGCGGTCCGACCCCCTGGCAGCCTCCAGTCCAGAGAACCGGTGCGATGGGACCCTCCTCGCCTGTCTCTCCGTCCCATACAAAGAAAGTTTGGGCATCCGGTTTCCTCTTCAAATAATCGATGATGGCTCTCTGCTCCCGTTCCCACAGTTCCGGCGAGCCGATGGCCTGGTCGGTCCTAATCCATGCCTCTAAATTTCTCCAATCAGAGTCGTCCACACCGACCCGTTGACACAGGAAGGATCGGTCCTCAGAGATCCGACGGCTCATTAGGTCGGCAGGGTTGGTCCGGACGATGACATAGGTCTTTGGTCCCTTGCTGACGATCACAGGATAGTAGTCCCGAGCAGACTGCCCATTCAATCGGCGGGACGTCCAAAGGAGCCGACCGGAGTCCGCGTCCCAACAATACACCCGCAGCGATTCGTCGGTGACATACACCCGCGATTTATGGAAAGATGCCGTTTGATAAACCGGACCGTCTGTCCGGAAGGTCCACAGGATCTTCCCGGTCCCAACTGCCCCACATAAGAAGAGGCGGGATCGGGTCCCGATAAAAACTTTACCTGCTGCGATACAAGGAGACGCTGCGAACCCCCCCGAGAAGGGACCCCGGAACCATTTCAGACGACCCGAGAGCGCGTCCAGACCATAAAGAAATCCGTCCGTTCCGCCGATAATGACGGTCCCGCCCGAAACGGACGGGGAGTGAAGGAAGGCACCTTTAATGGAGAAAGACCACACCGGTTGTCCTGTCTCTTCTTTTAGTGCGTAAAGGCGACCATTGTGGGTGGCGATGAAAACGAATCCGTAGGCAACGATCGGCTCTACGGCCGTTGCGATCCTCTGGTCGAAAAAGTGACGGACCCAAAGAAGTCCATAGGACGCAGACAAGTTTACGGACGAAAAGCCGGAACGAGCGACGTCGCCCCTTAGAGTGGACCATTGTTCCGAACCGAACGCTCCCGTTTTACAGATCAGACAGGCGATGAGCACATAAAGCCTCAAAAACCGGTGTCCCATCCTCACCCCAATTGTGCCGCCCCTTTTTCATCGGTCCTCTGCTTTGCTTCGTGGCTAACTAGGAGCGGGTTTTTGTCACTGATAAACTTTCACGAGAGGACCGGAAAGGAAGGGGTATGGAGTGGCGATCCTTGTGGACCGAAACACGCGGGTGATCGTGCAAGGAATCACAGGGCGGGAAGGCGCCTTCCACACGCGATTAATGAAAGAGTATGGGACGCAGGTGGTCGCCGGGGTGACACCGGGGAAAGGGGGTCAAACGGTGGACGGTGTTCCGGTGTTTGACAGCGTCGCCGAAGCGGTAGAGGCATTCGGTCCCATCGATGTTTCGACGGTGTTTGTTCCTGCGCCGTTTGCTGCGGAGGCGATGCTGGAATCCCTTGAGGCGGGGGTCAGAGGGTTGGTCGTGATCACCGAAGGAATTCCGACCCACGATATGCTGAAAGTCGTTCGGGCTTTTGAAATCACTGGAAAAGACCGCTGGTTTATCGGACCCAACTGCCCGGGAATCATCACCCCTGGTCAGTGCAAGATCGGAATCATGCCTGCCTCTGTTTTCCTCCCCGGCAGGATCGGGGTTATCTCCCGTTCCGGGACGCTCACTTATGAGGTGGTCGCTCATTTGACCCGTGCCCAGCTGGGTCAGAGCACCTGCGTGGGGATCGGGGGCGATCCGATCATCGGCTTGAACTTTGTTGAGACTCTTCGCCTCTTGCAAGCGGACCCCGAGACCGACGCAGTGGTTCTGATCGGCGAAATCGGGGGAACGGACGAAGAGGAGGCAGCCGAGTATATCAAGACGGGAATGACTAAACCTGTCGTCGCCTTTGTTGCCGGTCGGACGGCGCCGGAAGGAAAGAGGATGGGACATGCGGGGGCGATCATTATGGGACGGATGGGAACGGCTCAGAGCAAAATGGAGGCGCTCCGACAGGCAGGCGTCGCTGTAGCAGACATGCCTGACGAAATCCCCCGCCTCGTTAAGGGTGCCCTTTCTTGACGCCGCTGCTTTTCGCTGCCTACCCAACTACGAATCGGGCGTAAGCAAGAGGGGGGCAGTTTTGATAACAAATTCTGCGAGACGAAGGGCGGCAATGGGGCGGAGGCGAGGCGGCAATGCTTCTGAAAGAGGTTCCGTACCATTGAGAGAGACGACAAATTTCTCATCGGACCCAGCAAGGACCTTTCCATGTCCCGGATCTGATAGGGTCCAGGTCATCCGAAAGATCCACTGTTGCCATCCTGGGGGAGAGGAGAGGGGGTGGGAGATGATCTCGTTGAGAGCAACGGATAGCTGGAGCGTGCGGGAGCGGTACCGTTGCCAGGGGCGAGCGGGAAGGAAAGGTGCTTTCCTCTTGGCTGCCTGAAGGGAAAGAGCGGACCAGAAAATTCGGCTGGCTTCCTCAAGGGAGCGAGCCCATACGGCAGAGGGCTCACCCCGAAGGGGACCCGGCACGCTCCATCGCAGGTCAATAAAGACTTCCGGAAGCCCGTGCGGGGGGCGAGGAATCGGTGGCGACGGGGCGGTCAGGGGGGTCCACTTTCGCACTTGTGCAGCGACAATGGCGACCCGCTCGGCGGGAAAGGGATGGGAAAGAAACCAACTAAGGAAGCCCGAACGGGTCTCCAAACGGCGCAAGCAAGTGAGAGCGGCAGAAGGACGAAACCCTGCCAGTGCCATTAAGCGGATCGCTTCCTCGTCTGCTTCCCTCTCCCTTCCCCTGCTGTAATAACTGGAGACGACGCCTAAAAGCAGGTCCAAGGTGGTCCCGACCACGCTACCACCCGTGCCCCTCTCTAACTCGGTCCGAATTCTGTCTAATCGAGTGGGGTTGGTCTCTCGGTTCCGGGGATGTCCTTTGATCAGATGGACCAGTTCGTGGGCGAGAACAAAGGCAAATTGGTCCGGTCCATCCAGTTCATTGAGTAAGTTTTCGGTAACGACGATGAAACCATCCTCTGAGACGAAAGCATTCGCCTCGGCGATGGGGAGAACGACGACACCTTTCAAGGAGACAGGGGAACCAGCGGTCTCCGCCAGCCTTTTGGCGATGGCATTGAGATGCCAGTCGTCGTAACCCAACGACTCCCACTCAGAAGGGAGCGCCGATGTCGGAGAGCCGGTGAACAGGAGGAGCCAAGCTGCTATGGGAAAAAAACCGAAACGCCTCAAATCCCAGCCGATCATCGCTAAAATTTTACCGCCCTTGCGGGTTAGCAGACGGGGTGGGGTCGGTGGGAAGGAGAGCAAAGAGAGGAGAGGAGTTCAAAAATGATCCGTTTTCTTCTCCTGGGAACAGGCTCATCCGACCTTTCTCCATCGCCCTGGTGTGCCTGCGACTACTGTGCCCGGGCACGGGAGGACAGTGGGGAAGACCAAAGAGGCTTCTCTTGCGCGCTCCTCTATCCCGACGTGCTGATTGATTGCCCACCCGATCTTCCTCGGTCGGCCGTCCAATGGGGCGTGGAACTCTACAAGGTCCGTCACCTGCTGATAACCCATTCCCACTATGACCATTTCAGTCCCGAAGTGTTGTTGCTGCGCCGGTCGGTTCATTGGGCTAGAAAGGGGGCTGACGACGACAGTCTCCTCGTGCCAGAACTGATCCCTCTGACCGTTTACGGAAACAGCCTGGTTGCGGAGGGGTGCCGAACCGTTTTGAAGGAGGAGGGTGGGAGATACGATTTGAAAATTGAGGTGAGAAAGGTAAAAAGATTTGAGCCGGTGCGGCTGGACGAAAGGACGGTCGTCCATCCTCTCCGAGCGGCTCATCTCGGTTCCGAAGGGGAGGAGTGCTTCATTTACCTGATAGAAAGAGACCAGTGGGCGATTCTTTACGCAACCGATACGGGTTGGTTTCCGGAGGAGACGTGGGATTATTTGAGGCAGTTCCGCCTGGACATCGCTGTCGTCGACGCTACCTTTGGCATCGGGTCAGCAACCGATGATCATCTCAATGTTTCGGAAGCCATCAAATTGAAGAACGCCTTGTTGAACAATGGGCTATTAAAAGAGGAGGCTCTCTTCGCCGTGACCCACCTGTCACCCCATTGGACCCCATCCTATCGCTACCTGGCATCGGCGCTGCAAGCAGACGGTGTCATCGTTGGTAAAGATGGGCTGTGGCTGACGGTCGGTTATCGGAACCTGCCGTCAGAATAGGGCTTTTATGAACGAAATCCTCGTTGAACTGAGGAATGTAAACTGCCGGTTGGGTGACCGGCAAGTTTTTGTCGGTTTGGACCTAACGGTGGAAAAGGGAGAGATCGTCTCCGTCGTCGGTGTCTCCGGAGTCGGGAAGAGCACTCTCCTGAAAGTCATCGGCGGGCTGGTTCCTGTCGACGAGGGGATCGTCCGTGTGTTCGGTCAGGACCTGATCGTCCTTTCGGAAGAGGAAGTCAACGAGCGGGTGCGCTCGCGAATGGGGTTTGTCTTTCAAAGTGGCGCGCTCTTTGACTGGATGACGGTGGAGCAAAATGTCCTCTTTCCTCTCATCTACGGGCGACGATGGGGAAGGGAAGGGATAAAGGAGGGAGTGGAGAGAGCTAGAGGACTGATCCAACTGATGGGATTGGAAGGGGCACAGGATCTGCTGCCCGCACAACTTTCGGGGGGAATGAGGAAACGGGTTGCCATCGCTCGCGCCCTTGTAGCGCAACCCGATCTGGTCCTCTACGATGAGCCGACCAGCGGACTCGACCCGGTTATGGCTGGGATTATTGATGATCTCATCGTCCGGTTGCGGGACCAATTAGGGGTGACCGGGATCGTGGTCACTCACGATCTTTCCAGCGCCATCCGGTGCTCCGATCGGATCGGAATGCTCCATAAGGGAAAAATGACCGCCTGCGTGCCGGCGCACGAATTTAGCCGATTGGACGACCCCGTCGTCCAGCAGTTCGTCAAGGGGGAAAGTGTCGGTCCCCTGACTGAAAGTCGGTGAAAAAAAGAGCAGGGGAGGGAGAAAGAGATGGGCTTTGACAGGCAACGGCACGCAAGACGAGCGGGTCTCTTCACCCTTTTCGGTCTTGCTGTTATCGTCGGTGCTGCCTTGTGGCTTCGGTCTTTCGTCCCGGCGGTCAAGGGAATGGGGTTTATCGTGGAATTCCGTAAGGTAGCCGGCTTAGAGGAGGGATCGGAGGTCTATGTTCAAGGCGTTAAGGCTGGGGTCGTGGAGAAGGTGACGATAGAGCCGCCCAATACCGTCCGGGTGTTCGTCCGACTGACGGAACCGATCCCAGTTTACAAGAACTCCCGAATTGGCATCGGCGTCGGCGCATTGATACCGAGACCCTATGTGGATATCACCAATCCGGAAGTCCCCGGTCCCGCTATCAGCAAGGGCGATGTGGTAAGGGGAATGGAGCCGGTATCAGTGGAAGAGATTATTCCCCGGTTGGTGCGCTTTATTGACGATTTCCGGGAGATTTTGGGTTCCCCTGAAACGCAGGAACAACTGCGTGGCGCCATTGCTGATCTGGCTGAGTCGGTGCGGAACCTGAAACGGATCACCGGCGCCATCGGTCCCCAGGACGTGCAGGGATCGCTCCAGCGCTTTCACTCCTTAATCGCGCGACTGGACGAATTAGCGTCCCGACCCCAGTGGGTGGCTCTTGCCAATAACTTGGACCAAGCTTCAGCTCATCTAGCGCGCCTGATGCGTGACCCACGAATGACAGAGGAACTTCCCAAGACTATTGCGGAAGCCCGCTCCGCCGTTGCGTCCCTCAGAAAGCTGCTTTCCGACCCAGAAGTTCAGTCTCGGATTCGCTCCTCTCTCGTTCACTTGGAAAGGAGCAGCCAGCTGTTAGAGACGGCTCTTTCCGATCAGGGGACGGTCGGGAGATTGAATGACCTGATCGGCAGTGCTGAGAAATTGGTCGGATCGGTCCAAGAGATCGTCTCCGATCCCGAGGTTAAAGAGGGGCTGAAAAAGAGCCTGACCAGCATTGAGTCTTTAACGGCGCAAGGGAGGGAAACTTTGAAGGAATTAGAGAGAAGTGTCGCTGAGTTGCGGGAACTGACCAGCAGTTCCAAAGGAGACTGGCAAAAACTTTTAGCGAACATGGTGTCGGTTTCAGAGGAACTTCACGCCATCACTCAGGGACTCTCTTGGCTGATAACGCAAGGCGGACTGAAGGAAAATCTCCGTCAGATCGGGGAGAATTTGCGCAAGAGCAGTGCCGATTTGAGGGAAATAACGGAGCAAGTGCGCTCCCTATTGGAAGAGGAGAAGACGCGTGGGAGTCTCCGGGAGGGGCTTCAGCAAGTGGGTCCGACGATCCGGATCGTGAGGCGGGCGGCGGAAGAGGGGGAGCGGATTCTGAAGCGGATTGAGCCTCTCACACGGTGGGAAGCGGAAGCGGCGGGATCCGTGTGGCTGAACCCGGAAAGGGATGAATTGAATGCCGACACGGCACTGAACTTGCAGACTCCTGGGCTGGGCACGGGGCTGGAGATCGGATCGCATACCGATAAGAGGGGGACGCGTCTAAATCTGCTGATTCAGGGCAAATTTAACAGGTTTTTAATGTGGCGATCTGGGATCGTTCGGTCCAAACTGGGTTTGGGACTGGGCTGGGGGACGGACCAGTTTCGCTGGGATATTGAAGCCTTTGACCCGGATCGGTGGCAGGTCAATTCCTGGCTCCGATGGTCCCTCTTTCCGCCCCTCTCTGTCAGGGTGGGGATAGAGGACCTGGGTCGGCGACGGGACTTGGGAGCGGGACTGGAGATCCGGTTCCCCCGATGAGGTGAGAAGCAATGAAAGTGATCTTGAAGAAAGATGTGCCCAACTTGGGAAAGAAGTTGCAAGTGGTGGAAGTTTCGGACGGCTACGCGCGCAACTACCTGATTCCAAAAGGTTTGGCAGAGGTAGCCCGTACCGGATTGCTGAAAGCCGTTGAAATCCAGAAGAAAAGGGAAGAAGAGAGAGCGATTAGGGAAGAGCGGGAAGCGATGCGCCTTGCCGAGAGGTTGAATGAAGCCTTGGTGGAGATTCCCGTTCCCGCCGGTGAGACGGGACGGCTCTACCACGCCGTTTCGCCTCACGAAATTGCCTCGGCGATCCAGAGAAACCTGGGAATTTCGTTGGAAAGAGACCAGATAGCCCTTGAGGAGCCGATCAGGACCTTGGGGATTCATACCGTTCCGGTCCGGCTGCACAAAAAAGTGCGGGCGAGCGTGAAGGTCAATATCGTGCCGGCTTCAGGCTGAGGAAGGGGGTCTCCGGGAGTGGAAGCGGCTCGGCTCTCATCAGGTTCTCCAGCGATGTATACGGTTCCTCATAGTATTGAAGCAGAGCAGGCGGGTCTGGGAGCCATGCTCCTCAATAGGGAAGCCGTCGCCATCGCCTCTGAAATTCTCCGGGTGGAGGACTTCTACTACGAACCCCACCGGCAGATCTACGAGGCGATCCTGACCCTTTACAATCGGGGTGATCCCGTAGACCTCTTGACAACGGCGGAGGAGTTGAAAAGGAAGGACCGACTGGACTTTTGCGGCGGTCAGGCGTATCTTCTGAAGTTGATGGAGATGGTCCCTTCGATCGCCAATGTCGCCGACTATTGCCGGATCGTGGAGGAGAAAGCCATTCTGCGGACCCTAATTCAGGTCGCCCATCAGATCATAGACTGGGCGTACCATCACGATGGCGACCTGGAAAGTTTGATAGACCGAGCGGAAGGTGCCCTCTTTCGTGTCGGACAGAGGCGCATCGCCGGTCAGTTCCAGCCTCTGACCGACCTGATTAAGC
This sequence comes from Candidatus Caldisaccharidevorator sinensis, assembly GCA_032161505.2. GTDB lineage: Bacteria > Armatimonadota > Fervidibacteria > Fervidibacterales > Fervidibacteraceae > Caldisaccharidevorator > Caldisaccharidevorator sinensis. The sequence goes on along the minus strand of JAVKTG010000002.1, from coordinate 1,055,130 downwards.
AGACCTATGACTTTTTAGAGCAGAGGTCCCGAACCCCCGGCGTTTTAATGGGAATTCCGACGGGGTTTACGGAACTGGACGAACTGTTGGGCGGGCTCCACCCTTCGGACCTGATCATTTTGGCGGGCCGCCCGTCAATGGGGAAGACGGCCTTCGCTTTGTCCATCGCCACCAACGTGGCTCTCCACCAGCAACTCCCCGTCGCCATCTTCTGTCTGGAGATGAGCAAGCAGCAGTTGGTCCAGAGGCTCCTCTGCGCTCTGGCTCGGGTCAATCTCCACAGGCTCCGGACGGGATATATGAGGGAGCCCGACTATGTCCGGCTGGCAGAAGCGTCCCATCAACTCTACAACGCCCCAATTTTCTTGGACGATACACCGGACCTTTCCCCATTTGAGATTCGGGGCAAGGCGCGACGGCTGAAAGCCAGCGAGGGTTTGGGCCTGATCATCATTGATTACCTTCAGTTGGTCCGCTCGCCCCGACAGCGAGAGAACAAGGTACAAGAAGTGACCGAGGTCGTTCGGTCCCTCAAAAGTTTGGCTAGGGAACTGGATGTCCCCGTCATCGCCCTCTCCCAATTGTCCCGATCTGTGGAACATCGGGAGAGCAAGCGACCCCTTTTAGCCGATCTGAGGGAGAGCGGTGCCATAGAAGCAGAAGCCGACGTGGTCGCTTTCCTCTACCGCCCCGATTACTACGAAAGGGCGAGAAAGAAGACGACCGAACCGTCGCCACTGCCCCAAGAAGAGGACAGCCGACCCGAGCAATTCGTTACTGAAGTCATCATCGCAAAAAACCGGAACGGACCGGTGACGACCGTGGAAGTGGCTTTCATTCCTCGCTACGCCACTTTCGAAAACCTGACCCGTCCTCCGACCCAACCCTTTTAGTCGCGATGGGATAAAATCTGTCCCAGACGCTGACAAGGAGGAGGAGACATGCGGTCCTTTGAGTATGCCAAGCCGTCGTCTCTTAAGTCCCTGCTCTCCCTCTTAGGCCGCTCCTTCGAGCAAGCCAAGATACTAGCAGGTGGAATTGATCTCTTGGGGGAAATGAAGGAAGGGATCCTTTCCCCTCAACGGGTGGTCAACCTTAAGGGAGTTAAGGACCTTTATCAGATGGAATTCACAGAGAAAGACGGTCTGACCATCGGTGCCCTCGTGACCTTAACGCAGATTGAGTCGGACCGGACGATCCGAACCCGATATCGGGCGCTGGCGGACGCAGCCCATTTTGTTGCCACTCCTCAGATCCGAAATGTCGGCACCATCGGCGGCAATCTCTGCCAGCGCCCTCGGTGCTGGTATTACCGCCATCACGATATCCACTGCTTGAAGAAAGGCGGTCGCATCTGCTTCGCTTACAACGGTGAGAATAAATATCACGCCATTATGGGCGGGGGACCCTGTTACATCGTCCATCCCTCTGACTGCGCACCGGCGCTGATCGCTTTCAATGCCTCCGTCACCCTTGCTTCGCCAAGAGGCGAGCGGACCCTTCCCCTGTCGGACTTCTTCGTTCTCCCGTCCCAGAGGCTGGACCACGAGACCATTTTGGAGCCCGATGAAGTGGTCACTTTCATTAAACTGCCGACACCTGGTGCCGAGACCAAGAGTGCCTATGTGAAGTTTCGGGAGAAACAGTCCTTTGACTTCGCTTTGGTCGGCTGCGCCGTCGTTTTGGAGATGGAAAGGGGCATCTGCCGGGATGCCCGGATCGTTCTTGCAGGAGTGGCTCCCATTCCATGGAGGGCACGGGAAGCCGAGGAAGTGGTGAAGGGGCAGCCCATTACTCCCGTCCGGGCGGAGAAAGCCGGGCAAGCGGTCGTCGCTCAGGCGCAACCCCTTGCCCACAACGCCTACAAAATCCCGATGACCGTCGCAGCCGTTAAGAGAGCCCTTCTTAAGGCGTCAGGGTCCGCCTGAACCTTTTCCCGACTAACCCGATCACTCTCCTCGATCGGGAAAGAGGATCGCGGGCGCATCGGGAAGGGGAAAAAGGTCGGATCGTTTAAGGGGCGATGGCGATTTCCTATCTGTCCGCTAATCTTGAGAGGGGATTAATTTATTAGAGGAAAGATGGAGGGGGAAGGGCGTGCCTTTCCCATTGTTTGACAGGAGCCGACTGCATTTAAAGCCCCTTCGGGAGCGGGTCCATGACTTTCACCTCTCGGAAGTCAGGGATTTAGGGGAGCCGGTCGCCGATTACGATCATCCGGGTCTGGACTATGTGGCGGAAAAGATGAGGGGGGCAAAGGAAACGGGGGCGCCGATCCTCATCCTGATGGGTGCCCATCCGATTAAGAACGGTCTCTCCCGATACTTCATCGATCTGATGGAAAAGGGTTTTCCCGTCCACATTGCGATGAACGGGGCTGGTCCCATTCACGACTTTGAATTGGCTCTGATCGGAGCGACGACGGAGAGCGTTGCCCGGTATATAAAGGAGGGGCAGTTCGGTCTGTGGCAGGAGACGGGTCTCATTAACGAGGCGATCCATGCGGGCTACCGGGACGGATTGGGGATGGGGGAAGCCATCGGGCGTGCGATTGAGGAGCATCGGTTTCCCCATCGGGATGTGAGCATCCTTGCCACTGCCTACCGTCTTGGGATACCGGTGACGGTTCATATCGGCATCGGCTACGACATCATTCACGAACATCCTAACTGTGACGGTGCTGCCTTGGGTGCCACTTCCTATCGGGACTTTTTGATCCTTTGCCAGACCGTCTTCCGGCTGCAGAGCGGTGTGGTCTTGAACATCGGAAGTCAGGTGATGGGTCCGGAAGTCTTTTTGAAAGCCCTGGCAATGGCGCGCAATGTGGCTCATCAGGAAGGGAGAAGGATAGACCGCTTTACGGTCGGCGTCTTTGATATGGCGCCCCTCCCCGACCCGACGCAAGAGCCACCCAAGACCGAGTGGGCTTATTATTTCCGCCCTCTCAAAACCTTGCTGGTCCGAACCGTCGCCGGCGGTGGTCACAGTTTCTATTTCCCAGGGGACCACAGGGTGACAATACCTAACCTCCACAAGAGAGTGATGCACCTGCTGGAGAGTAAGGCGCAAAGGTGACGGAAGAGAGACTGGCTTTCCTCCTGGACAATTTCCCAAAGGTCGAGTTGGTCGTCATCGGCGACTTCTTCCTGGACCGATACCTGGACTGCGACGACCGACTAACGGAAGTTTCCCTGGAGACGGGATTAGAAGCCTATCAGGTCTTTCGGGTGAGACCCTACCCTGGGGCAGCAGGAACGGTTGTCTCTAACCTTTCGGCTCTGAAGGTAGGGACGATCCGTATCGTCGGCGTCATCGGAGACGACGGGGAAGGGTATGAATTGAAGAGGGGACTGGAGGCACTAGGTGCCGATACCCGGCACTTGATCGTGACCGATCAGGTAATGACGCCGACCTACACGAAACCTCTCCTCTTCAAAGAGGACCGATCGGTGAGGGAGTTGAACCGGCTGGACATAAGGAATCGGGGGGAGCTGAGCAAGGAGTTAGAGGAGAAGGTCGTAAAAGCCGCAGAGAAGGCGTTGCAGGATCGGGACGGGTTGATCGTCGCCGACCAGGTTCCCGAAAGAAACTGGGGGGTCATAACGGACACAATTCGCTCCTACTTAGAAGACTGGGCAAAAAGGCATCCTGAAAAGGTGGCGTACGCCGATTCAAGGGAGCGGATCGGCGACTTTCGGTCGTTCATCATCAAGCCCAACAAATATGAGGCAGTGACGGCGCTGGCGCCAGATTGGAAGGGGGAGGTCAGCCTTGACGACGCCCTCTCCGCCGGGAAAGCCCTCTACGAGAGAAACAAAAAGACGGTCTTCGTTACCGTTGCAGAAAAAGGGATACTGGTCTTCACTGAGTCGGGGATCTGGCACATACCGGCGGTGCCTGTTATGGGACCGACCGACATAACCGGAGCCGGTGACAGCGTCACTGCAGGCATTGTGCCCTCCCTCTGCCTCGGTGCCGATCCAGTGGAGGCGGCACTGATCGGCAATCTCATTGCGTCACTAACGATTGAGCAGATCGGCGTTACAGGGACGGCAAGCCCCGAGGCGGTGAAGGAGCGGTTTCAAAAGGTTAAGGACTGGGTCGCACCCCGGCTGGTTCATCTGTAATCTAATCCGACCGTCGGGACCCAGATGAAAAGGACGATCAGAGACAGTGTGATAAGGGTCCCGATCGTTAAGCTGACGAGCCGAGCGGGCGGTTGGGTCGGCAGGAGCCTGATCAGACCGACAGCATATAGGTAAGCCATGGCAGGGTGAGCCGCATACCAGTAGCGAGCCTGCCCTTGGAAGAATCGGATGTTGAAGGCGACGAACTCGGCGAGGACAATGATAAGAGTGAGAAAGGGAAGGATCAGAGCGAGTCCTTGGGATACCTCTCCCTTGCGCAGTTTCTCTGCCATTTCGGCAAAGGACCGAACGACTCCGAGAGAGAGGGGGATCAGGAGCCAGAAGCCGATGGCACAGGCGGTGAGAACAAAGGAGAGAGTCGGCTCCTCGCCTTGACTGATCCGAGCGAGCCCCTTCATAACCTCGTTAGGTTCGGCGAAGATGCCCAGCCAAGTGAACCAGGAGACGTGACTGACCAAGACAGCGTATTGAAAAGGGGTGAGCCCCGCCTTTTCAAAGAAGTATTGGGGACCCGGTGACTGGCGGAAGCCCTCAAGAAAGGCAGCCATCGCCAGCGGGTCGCCGTAAAGACGCAGGTTGCGCACAAGCCACCAGCCTGCTGAGAGGGCGAAAGAGAGGAAGAACGACGAGAGAAAAAGGAGTGCCATAAGGGGGCTATGGCGGTGAGTCCGCCCCTTTCTCCTAATGGGTCCGACGCCAGCTAGAAGGGTGATAACGGGCAGGTCTCCTAAGAGAAAAAAGAAGATGTTGCTGCTCTTCGCCAGAAGAGCCAGACCGCAGACCGTTCCGGTGATCAGACCGTCCACCGACGATTGGAGAGGGAGGCGGGACCGGACACCTCTCATGAGGAGGAAGCAAATCCAAAGGAGAGCGGCACCTGCCGTGGCGCCGGCAGCCGAGTCGTTGGTGACGCTTCCGCTGATCAGCAAATGGACGGGATGAAGGGCAGCGAAAAGGCCGGCGATCAGAGCGCCGATCGTCCGGGATGCGGGGTCGGCAATGAGAACGAAGGCGAGGGCAGTTGCCGTTCCGACGGTCAGGAGACCCCAGAGGCTAGAAGAGAGACGGGCGACGAACAGGGCCCGGTTTTCCTCCCCTTCCTTTGACCAGGGGACGAGAAAAGGGGCTGCGGTGAGATAGAAGAGGGGTGGCTGGTGGGCTTCGTAGGTGACGCGACCTTCCATCCCTTGAAAGACCGGGAAGCGACCGGAGCGGATCAGGTGAAGGGCGTAATTCAAGTGGGCACCCTCGTCTGGGGCTCGGAAAGGGGGAAAGGTGGTGAGAAAAGCGAGGGCGAGAAGAAGATGAAGGGATCCCGGTAGAAGGAAGAGGCGGGCGCCCCTTCCCATTTTCTAACGCTCCACAGCGAGGACAAAAAGAGTCAGAAGGGCACCGGCAATGACCAGCACGAGGATACCCAAAAAAGAAGCGGCGTTCATTGGTGAAGGACTAGACCGGGTGCCATCCTTGGATGTCGGTCGTAGGAGGCGGACGCAATTGAGGGTCCATCTTTGAGTTGAAAGGAGCCACTGGCTTCCCATCCAGTTCATCTTTTCCTCGGCTTTGTTCCTGAGCCAGTAGGCCCATCCCAGAGCCGTCAACATCCCTTTTACGGCGAAAGCGCCGGCAAAAAAGCCGTAGACCAGAGGGACCAGCCAGGCGTAACTGAAATTAGGAGACGAATTCTCTGACGCTTCCGCTATAGCGGTCGAGGAACTGACAAGGATGAAAAGGACGACGGCTTCCACAAGAATGAAACCAGCTTCCATAGCGCCTGTGTAAAGGGAGAAGATCCTTCGTCGGGGCGCTTCCGGGCAATCGGTCCCCGTAAAAACAGTCACGAAGGTTGCCGTTTGGGAGAAGATCATAGTGGTGAAGCCGATGAGCCTCAAAAACCCAAGCCCGAACCCCAAAACGACCGACGCGATGGCGACCCTCAGACTCAGTCGCCAATCTCCTGACGGAAGCCACGCCGCGGCAGCGAAGGAGGCGACCGCTGCGACAAACCATAAAAGACCGCGCGACCAGTAGTCGGAGAACCGTTGCTCTAATCGACCCCAACAATCGGTCAGTTTCCGGTCGGCAGTCAGACCCTCTCCCTTCATTGTCGGTCCCCCTTTACGACCTCCAACAGTTCCACCTCGCCGCTAACACCGACCCTCTGCAAGAGACCTTCTTTTAAGCCTTGACGAATCCAATTAGTAAACCTCAAGTCCTTTACAAACCGCCAATGGATTATAACATAGTCGGTGCCTCTACTTCTCCATTGGTCTATCAGGTCCTTCACCGAAAGAATCCTTTCATACTGAATCAGCCGGTTATGACCGGGATCCGCCCAGTAATAGGGACGGTCAATGAAAAAGCCGAAGGGATAGCCGTAGGTGGCGATAACAGACTTGCTGGGTAAGGACCGGATCATTCGGAGGAGAGAATAGCCCGGGATCGCGCGCTCCATCAGCCCTCGCACCTCTCCCGTTGGGGTCAGACCGAGGGCGACGTCCCACCAGGTCGCCGTTCGTGCCACAAGGAATAAAAATCCATAAGTGATCGCCACAAGGGTGCCGATCCGGACGATCCATCCGGTCAGGAGAGAGGACCGAATCAACCGATCAGCGGCGACCCCCGAGAAATAACAAACAAGGCCAATGGCGGGAAGGAGGTAGCGAAGGTATTGGGCGGACCAGAACCACCAGGAAAACCAAAGGAGAAAACCAGCGAGAGGGAACAAGAGACGGGGCGGCGGTTCACTGACCAAAAGAACAACGATCGGCGCTAAGAAAACGAGGAAGAAGGGACCGAGGCTGATGTCGGGAATGTCTTGATTTTCAAAGTGACGGCACTTCCACTGGCTGGCGCAGTCGCCGGGTTTCCGGCAGAAACCCAGCCACTGGCGGGCGCAAGGGGAGGATCGCACTTCGTTGAAGGTTAACGAAACGGGAAGGAAAAGGACGGACCGAAGGTCCCGACCGGCACCGAACTCCTTATTAGACAGGTCGTAACTGCGTGCCATCTCCGCCGACCAGTTCTTCCCGCCGAAGCGGGAGAAGGCAAAGGGGAAAACAGGATTGCCAGTCCAGAGCCAGTTCTTGACATACCAGGGGCTGGCGACAGCGACGGCGATAAGAAAGGACAGAGCCACCGACGCCCATCGGACTTTTTGTCTTATGAACAAGGACAGGAGGGGGTAAAAAGGGAGGAAAAGAATGGCGGAGAGACCCGTATACTTGGTGCCGGCAGCAAAGCCGGCAAAGGACCCGGCGAGAAGGAGCCACCGACTGTCACCGTCGGCACGGCTGAGGCAGTAGATGGACAAAACAATGTAGGCAGTCAAAGCGAGGTCGCTGTAAGCGGTCGTGGCTTCCGTATGGGCGACGGGAACGGACGCGAAAAGGGAAGCGGCGATCAGCCCGGCGCGTAGGGAACGGGGGCTGAGGGAGGCTCCCCAGATCAGCAAGGTGAATTGGATGATGAGAAAGTAAGTCCAGTGGAACATTTTCGCCACCGAAACGGAAGGATCTCCTGTTGCCGACATCCCCCCGGTCACCGCCAAACCGATCAGATAGAGCATCGGCATCAGAGAGGGAAACTGAGCGTGATGGGTGAAGGGAATGTAACGGATTTTCCCCTCCTGCCAATAGATCTTCGGGACGGCGAGTTGGTAGGAGAGACTGTCCCACTCCAGTCTGAGGTCCAAAGGTGGGAGAAAGCAAAGGATCCACGTCATTCCGTTGATCAGAACGAGGAGGGCGATGAAAGGAAGTTCGGGAAGGATCGGCTGAGATGGGAGATGTTTGTCGGACGGAAACGCTCGTTGCAGGTGCGGACGTTCGGGCATTCTGATCAGAATCAGACCACAAGCGAAGCAGACGCCGATGAGGATGGCTAGCACCGAGCCACTGAGCCAGCCCAGCAAGCCGATGAAGAAGACGCCATAGGAGAGGAGCCCCAGCCCCAAAGCGAAGGAAAAGAGCAGCCTGTCGCCCGCCCACGCGGAAGCGGGACCGACCCGCTTGACGATCCCGGCACCGAGAACGAAGGTTGCTACAAGAATGAAAAGGTAGAGGACAAACTCCGTCACCTTGAGATGGACCGTCATCGGTCTCCTGCCGGGGACGGTGGCGGACGGTCAGTTGGGTTCGTCGCCCCGACGCAGGTCTGCGGGAGGTTCCCGATTCAAAAAGTCCAGCAGCCGGTCAGCGGCTCGGGCGATCGGCTGGGGTGGGTTACGGGACAAAGTTTCCCTCAGCCATTTTTTCGCCATCTGATCTTGACCCAAGGCTAAGTGAGCGACCGCTAGATAGAAACGGGCTTCTTGAGCCTCCCTTGAGTTAGGAAAGAGACGGATCAATTCCTGAAAAGCGCTGATGGCGAGATGCGCCCGCTGGGGGCGGTGAAGGGCGTAAAAGAGACCGAAGTGAAGGCGCGCGCTCGCTCCATATCCCTTCTCATTTTTCGGGTCCCTTCGGATCACCTCCTGAATCAGAGGCAGCCCCTTCTGTCCGTCGCCCCTTTCCAAATACCAGACGCCCGCCTGAAAGAGGCTTTTCAAATCCCGTTTCCCCGCCTGATACCCCAAGAGCAGCGACTGGCTGTGCCCCCCCTTAAGGACGACCCCCAAATAAGCGGCGAACGCTCGTTCATTTAGATGCCCCTCCACCCAATCAATGAGCCGCCCCTCTGGCGTAAAGACAGCTATCGCCGGAAGGACCAAAGCCTTCTCCGGCACGCTCCATTTCGGTACCAGTTTCCGGAAAAGGGACGACTGCTCCGGTCCCGGAAGTTTGAGAATCCGGAACTGAGATAGAAGAGACTTTAATTGGCTGTTGTCCACCGTCTGGCGCGCCATACGGACGCAATTTAAGCAGTCAGGGTCCGTTAGATAGACGAGAATCTTTTTTTTCTCCTTCATCGCTTGACCGACCGTCTGCTTCCATATGTCCTGACCGACCGTCGCAGCGGCAAGAAGAAAGCAGATCGCCGTCATAAAAGCCTTCTTCATCTCTCTCCGTCTCCTTTTCCGCGGGTCAAATCGGACACCACTTCCGGCACCCGACGCCCGGAAATGATTCTGTCCTCAAGGATGACTCGGGAAATCAAGTGCCAAGGGGTCAGATCGTAAAGAGAAAGGTCCTGGCGGATCGGCTCGGGGGCGATCCGGCAGGCGACGCCGATCATGGGCAGCTGCCAGCGGACGGGCATCCATTTCAGGGAAGTGGCGACCGACCAGACGGGCACTCTCCTTCGTCGCGCTTCGCAAGCGAGAAGGTATGTTCCCACTTTGTGCACCAGCCCGTCGGGAAGGAGGGCGTCAGCGCCCAAAAGGATCAATTGGCACTCACCTATCCAGCGGAAAAACTGAACATCAGGCACCAGTGTAACGGGTAAGCCCGCCTCGGTCAAGAGCCCCGCCAGCTTCACCCCTTCGGAGCCCGGACGGGATTCGGTGCAGATGACTCTCACCTTCCTTCCCAACCGTTTCGCCTCAACCAAACCCCGAAAGACCAGGGAACTAAACGAATGGGTCATGACCGTTCCCGACAGCAGTTCCTGTGCCAGCCTTCTGACCGCCTGATCCGATTGTTGTTTGAGGAGGGAGAGAAACTCTATCAGGTGTCCTTTGACCGTCTCCCGGCGGGAGGCGGCGACTGTTCGGCTCAAATGCCATAAGGGAGCCATTGACCGGTGCGCCTTTTGAACCGACCGGACAGCCGAGCGGATCCGGTCAAGAGAGACGCCTCGCCGTTCCATTGACATAAGGAGGCGCGCCGTTGCCGCTGTCAACGGCACCGCACCCCGGCACCGGTCGGAGATCAGTCGGTTGAGTTGCGTCTTCCAATCAATCCTCTGGCTTTTCAACCGATTCCGTCTCTTTCGCTGAAGCGTACCGTCTGTAGAACACGGCGAGGGCCTGTTGCATCACTTCCTTGAGCGAAACCTTTTTCTCTTGAGCCAAGCGCTTGCAGTCTTCATACTCGGGAGAGGCGGTGATCGTTTTTCCCGAATAGCGCCCGACCTTGACCCGAACGGTGCCGAAGGGCGTTTCCACAGCGATCCACTCACGCGCCAGCGCCCATCGGGTCACCGGGTAGGTCCGCACGCCCAAGGAAGTCGTCTCGGTGAAAAGGACTTTGAGGAGGTAAGGAGATATGCCGTCCTCGCAAAGGACTTGAACGAGGAAGCCAGGTCGGCTCTTCTTCATCTGGACGGGGACGAAAAGGACATCCAGGGCACCCTCTTCAAAAAGTCTGTCCATCAGATAACCGGCGGTCTCCGGCGTCTGGTCATCCAAAGCACACTCAAGAACCGTAAGGCGCTGAACGGATAGGTCGCTGGCTCTCTCAGTGGGCTTGCCGAGGAGGAGCCGAAGGACATTGGGGATCGGCAGGTCGGAGGAGCCGGCGCCGTAGCCAATCGTCTGTATCGCCATCGGAGGCGGGTATCCGAACGCATCGGCTAAAGTGCGGACGAGAGCGGCACCTGTCGGGGTTACCGTCTCAGCCTCTACTGGTAAAGGAACGAGGGGGACCCCTTTCAGGATTTCCAGGGTTGCGGGGGCAGGGGTCGGAAGGGGACCGTGGCGGGTCGCGACCGTTGATCGGGAAAACGGGAGGGGTGAGACGATCGTCCGATCCACATTTAGAAGATGAAAGCCCAAAATCACCCCGGCGACGTCCAAAAGGGAATCCAAAGCGCCGACTTCGTGAAAATGGATGTCCTCAGGAGGAACGCCGTGCACCTTCCCCTCCGCCTGCGCCAAAAGGGTAAAGGTCTTCAAAGCCTGGTCTATAACCGGCGCCGGCAGGGAGGAAGCCTTTAGGATCTGGGTGATCTCCTTGAGATTTCTCTCCTCGTCTTCAGGAGGCACTTCAAAGGACACTGCCGTCGCCTGAATCGCGCCCTTGCGAACCTTGCGGATCGTCATCCTCCACTGAGGAAGGGGGAGGGACCTTAAAGGCGTTTCCAGGTCCGTCGGCGCAATGCCGGCATCAATCAGAGCGCCCAAAAGCATATCGCCGCTAATGCCGGACCAGCAATCGAGATAGGCGATCATCGTCCTGGTAACGCACCGTCCCCACCGATCAGCCGCCTGCCGACCGGGCGATGGTGGCTAAGGCCGAAGAAATCCATTGCTGAATCTTTTCGTCGGAAAGAAAGACGGCTAAAGCCGCCACGATCCAGAGAACGGAAACCGCCTCGAGAAGGATCGGCACTGTCTCTCTCTCTTCTTCCTGTCGGGATGCCGTCTGCTTCCTCACTGCCATCCGGTCTTGCCGTTGCCTTCGGGACCTCCTAAACTTTGCCACAGTTCCTTTGTCGAGATGAGGGATGGGCGATGAAGGTCAACCGCCGTCAGTTTCTTTCTTCAACTTTGGCAGCGCTCGGAGGAGGTATCGGTACGATGGCGGCAACGGGGGAAGAGATTCCCCGAAGGACATTGGGCAGGACAGGTGTGGAAGTATCATCCATTGCTATGGGCGGGATCGTCGTTATGAATCTGAGCCAAAAAGAAGCCGACACAATGGTCCGATGGGCTTACGATCAGGGAGTGACCTACTTTGATGTGGCGCCGACCTACGGGAATGCGGAGGAGCGGCTCGGTCCCGCTCTAAAAGGTCTGAGAGATAAGGTCTTTCTCGCTTGCAAAACGGAGAAGAGGGATCGCGCCGGTGCGCAGAAAGCCTTAGAGGAGTCGCTCCGACGGCTTCAGACCGATCACTTGGACCTATATCAACTTCACGCACTCAGGACCCGAGAGGATGTGGAACAGGTCTTCGGCACGAACGGTGCAATGGAGACTTTCTTAAAGGCGCGGGAGAAGAGTCTGATTCGGTTGATCGGTTTCTCCGCCCATTCGGAGGAAGCGGCTTTGGAAGCTCTCTCTCGCTTCCCTTTTGATACGGTGATGTTCCCGATCAATTTTCTTTCGTGGCTGAAGAGTCCTTTCGGTCCTAAGGTGGTGGAGAAGGCTCAACAGGTCGGTGCCGCCATCATCGCTATCAAGGCGATGGCGAAAACCTACTGGCCTTCGGGAACCGACGGGCGGCTGTACCCCAAATGCTGGTATGAACCGATAGCGGAAGAAAAGTGGGCGGATTGGTCTCTGCGCTTTTCCCTGACCCGCCCTATTTCCGTCGCCGTACCTCCCGGCGACGAGACGCTCTTTCGGATGGCAGTCCGACTCATAAAAAGGTTCCAGCCCCTCTCCAAAGAAGAAGAGCATCAACTCCTCAATTGGGCGGGGGATCAGACGCCCCTGTTTCCTCTGAAAGAGTGAATTGGAAAGACGGACGGAGACGACCCGGACCGATCAGGGAATGGCTCTCACCTGAACTGATTCGGTGAAGTCAAAGAGGAGTCTGGTGGGACCGCCGGACTTTTCGATCTCGGACCGAATTCTTCCCGTCGCTTCTACAATGCGCCGCAACTTTTCCTTGGCTTCCTCCCAGGTCCGGGTCTTCAGACCGCAGTCGGGATCAGGGAAAATCTGGTCTGGTCTCAAATAGTTCAGAGCCTGTCGGATCCGCTGCTCTATCTCTTCGACCGACTCCAACCGCCTGCTGTGGACATCCACGACGCCCAACCCGACGGACTTTTCAGGGGGGTAGCCCTTCTCGCTGATGAGGGGATAGAGTTTGTCGGCATTATTGGTGAACTCCCAGTCAAACTGATGGACGGGGAAGCGGGTCAATTGATCGTAGATTGGTCGCAGGTCACCGTAGCACATATGGGTGATGAAGAAAGCACCAACCCCCTTCGTCAGATATTCCATCGCCTCTAAGGCGATGTCAATATCGGAAGGATGGGTCGGAACGGCGGGTTCGTCAATTTGAATGAAGACGATGCCGTTCTTCCTCAGATCCTCAACTTCCTGCCGAATCGCATGAGCGAGAGCCAAGACCGCCTGCCGGCGCCCTTCCCGGTCCTTGTCAAAGGGGTCGTAATGGTCGTCAAAACTCCAGTCGTAGATCGTATAGGGACCCGTCAGCATCCCTTTAACCGGCTTTTTGGTCAAAGATTGGGCGTAGAGGATCATCTCCAAGGTGATCGGCTTTGTTCGCTCTATCTGACCGGTAATGACCGGTTTGTAATAGTAACGGTTTCCGTAACTTCGGACCAGACCCTTCCTTCCAAAGCCCTTAAGATGATCGGCGAAAAACTCCACCATATCCCCCCGTTCCATTTCTCCGTGTACGAGAAGGTCGGCGCCGACCTCTTCTTGAAGGGCAACGACTTCTTGTGTGGCGCGCTGCTCCAATTGGGAAAGTTCCGATTGAGACAGTTGACCCCGCCGAAACCGGTTGCGTGCCTCCCTCAGATAATCGGGCTTGGGAAAACTCCCGACGCTGGTCACCGGCAGAATCGGAAGTTCTATCGTCATTTCAAGTCTCTCCTTTCTGATCATCGGCGAAGGAAGTAGTCATTGCCGATCGGATTGCCTGCCGCAGCCGATCGGTTGCTTCCTTGATGCTGCCACCGGATTGGAAGATTCCAGAGGCGCTGACAAGGACGGTGGCTCCCGCTGCCACCACCTTTGGTGCCGTCCCTTCATTGATACCGCCGTCCACCTCCAGTTCCCCTTCCCGATCCAGTTGGCTGACCCAGGACCGGATGAGCCGGACCTTTGGGAGAACGTAAGGGAGAAAGGTTTGACCCGCCCGTCCCGGATCCACTGACATAACCAATACCAAATCAGCGATCGGAAAGACAGGTCGCACCCATTCGGCAGGGGTTCCGGGATTGATAGCGACGCCTGGTCTGGCACCGGCTTCCCTTATCGTCTCCAGGTCCCGATGGAGGTTGCGGGTCGCCTCACAGTGAATCGTTAGGATATCGGCACCCGCTTGAGCGAACGATTTGAGAAGGGGCGCCGGTTCTTCCACCATTAAATGGACGTCCAGAGGAAGGGAGGTGACGGACCGAATCTGCTCTACCAAGGGGATGCCGAACGTTATATTCGGGACGAAATGACCGTCCATCACATCAATATGAATCCAGTCCACCCCCGCCGCTTCCAATTCTCGGATCAGTTGGACGAGGTTTAGAAGGGGTGCCGCAAGGAGGGAAGCCGAGACTTTGACAGCGGCGGTCGATGCCGGCGGCGGATGTCCTTTCCACCTCAATGCTGCCCGAGCCAGGGAATTGGCTTGCCGGTTCTGGGCTCGGGAGATTTCTTTGACGGAAATGTGGGGAAGTTTGCGGATCTGCTCCTGGGCTTGCAGAAAAAAGACCTTGAGTTCCGGGTCCCGGACCTGATACCGTCCGCTCAGTTGACGGGTGACCAACTGGCTATCGGTCAGTATTTCTGCCGCCGACGCCTTCAGTTCTTCGGCGAGCTTGAGGGCTTCCAAAAGAGCGACATATTCCGCCACATTGTTCGTCGCCCGAACCAAAAAAGCAGTCCGTTTGGCGACAATCTGCCCTCCATCGCTGACAGCGACGACGCCGATTCCGGCAGGTCCGGGATTGCCGTCAACGGCAGCATCTGTGAAGATTCGGATCATTGGCGGCGTCCCTTAGTTTAAATGTGCCTGATCCGAAGGAAGGGCTCTATCGGCGAGGCGGGAGAGGAACTCAGACCATCTTCTCATCGCTTGAAGGCGTCGCACCTCATGATTGAGAATGGAAATCTCTTTCAACATTAGTTCCAGCACATCCTCCACTTCCAGAAGACTTTGTTTGACGGTCAGGGGCAGCGGCAGAAGGTCGCCGATTCGGTAGCAGAGAGCTGCCAGGTTAGTCGGCAGGACCAAATCGGCTAACCGAACGGGCTCTTGCAACTCAGCGAGTTCCAGATAACGGAACAGGAGAGCGGACAGGCGATTACCCAGGGTCGTCAGGTTGCGAGGGATGGTGCTGAACCGATCCTCCAGAAGGGAGACCCGACCGACCGGGAACGGTTCCCAGCGAACGATTTCCTGAATCCGAAACCGCTTCATCCCGATGACCAAAAGGCGAAACTCGTTTTCCGACAATGCTTCCGTGTGAGCGATTCTTGCGACCGTTCCGACAAGAAAGGGGTCGGAGGGTCCGCCGACCTCAGAGCCGCTTCTGATTAAAACGACCCCGAAGCCCTTTCCCGTGTCCAGGCAGTAACGCAGCATCTCCCTATATCTCTCCTCAAAAATCCTCAAGACCAGACGACCGCCCGGGAAGAGGACCGCCTTCAAAGGAAACAAAGGAATCTCAACGTTCATCAAATGCCCCCCCCTGCCCACTGGACGATGGTGGCAGCGAGAATGTCGCCGCACTGGTAGAAATCCTTGAGGATCAGTTGCTCTTCAGTGGAATGGTAATTCTTTCCGCCTGTCGGAAGGACGAGACAACGGATCCCTTTCGTGACCAACACATTGGCGTCTGTCCCCCCGCCGATTCGCACCAGTCGGGGTTTGAACCCTAACTGGCGGACGGCTGTTGCTGCGGCAACAACGATCGGCTCCTTTCTTGAAAGAGTCAGTCCAGCGAAGGTGATCTCCTGCTTCCATTCCAGCCGATCGCTCCAACGACCCGCCGACCGCTGGCACGCTTTCTTAAGTCGGTTGAGAACCCGATGCATCTTTCCCTCGCTGTGGCTCCTGACCTCTCCGACGACGGTGCAACGGTCGGGCACCACATTCATCGCCACACCGCCTGTGATCAGGCCGACATTCGCTGTCGTCTCCCTATCCAGCCGACCCAACGGGAATCGGGAGACGGCGTCCGCCGCGATCGCAATGGCATTGACACCTTTCTCCGGCTCAACGCCCGCATGAGCGGCGCGACCGAAAAAAGTTACCTCAAAACGACAATGGTAGGGCGACCCGACGATTAGGTCGCCCGGCGAACCCGAACCGTCTACCACCAGCCCGTAGCGGGACCTGACCTGACCCGTATCAAAAACCTTCGCTCCCTTAAGACCCTTTTCCTCCCGAATGGTGAAGAGCACTTCTAAAGGGGGTGACGGCAAATTCTGTTCCCTTATCGTGTGGATGGCTTCTAAAATCAGTGCCACCCCCGCCTTATCGTCCGCTCCGAGGATCGTTGTCCCGTCCGTTCCGATGGCATCCTCTGTCTCAACGATTCTGATCCGTTCCGTTGACGAAACCGTGTCCAGATGGGCGCTCAGGAGAAGGGGCGGTGCGTCTCTACTTCCCTTGAAGAATGCCAGAACATTTCCGCCGGTGCCGCCCAGCGTCTCCGAAGCCTTATCTACCGTCACCCGTTCGGCACCCAATTGGCTGAGGATCTCCGAAACGATCCCGCAAATCTCTCCTTCGTTTTCTCGTCCGCTATCTATCAAAACCAACCGCAAAAACAGGCTTCGGGCTCGGTCCCGATTAATGGTGACTTTCGGTCCCGCCAGCTTTACGGTTGCTATCAGAACCAGAGAGACGCCGACGGTCATTCCCCTCCGCATGATGATCCCGACAGCCTCTGCGTCTCAGGTATACGATAACACCATTACGGCGGAATGGAGGGGGGTCGGTCCAACCCTCTCTCTGATGGCATCGGTCGGATCCGTCACCCCCACCCCTCTGCTCCTACACCCGTTCCCCCTCAACCTCCCACAATATGGGTGGAGGCGAGGAGGAAAAGTGACGGAAAATCGTGTCCTAACCAAACTGCGCACGGGCGAAGCCACCGTCGGATCGTGGCTCAGTGTGGGATCTCCCCATCTAGCTCTGATTATGGCTCAGTCTGGCTTTGACTGGCTCGTTCTTGATACGGAACACGGTGCCCTTTCCTACAGCGATATGGTGTTGGGGATTCAGGTTCTTCTCCCCACGCCTTCGGTTCCCATCGTTCGTGTTCCTGCCAACGACCCGGTCTGCATCAAGAAAGCCTTGGACGCCGGAGCGTTGGGTGTGCTCGTTCCAATGGTAATGAATGCGGAGGAGGCGAGAAAGGCCGTCCAATGGAGCCGATTTCCTCCCGATGGGGTGCGGAGCGTCGGAGGCTGGCTGGCTGCCATGTGGCACGGCGACGATTACTTCACCACATCCTCCTCTCAAATCCTTGTTGCCGTTCAGATTGAGCACCAGGACGCCGTTGCCCGCGCTCAAGAGATTGCTTCCGTCGACGGTGTGGACGTGGTCTTCATCGGACCCAACGATCTGGCAGGGTCTCTGGGTCTGTTGAAGGAAGATTTCCGCCGATCGCCTCGCTGGCAATCTTGCGTCCAAAGGGTCTTGGATGCGGCTTTGGAATCAGGCAAAGCCTGCGGCATCCACTGTCCGTCACCAGAAGAAGCGATGGAGCGTCTCCATCAGGGCTTTCAGTTCGTCGGGCTTTCGTCTGATGCCCGCCTTCTTCTCAGTCTCGTTCGTCCTCTGGTCAAGCGACTGAAAGATGGGACCGTTTCGCTTTCCCGTGCCACGAAAGTGCAAGAGAACGGATAATGGCTCAGGTTGCACCCAGAGGTGCTGTTGAGGACACAGAGGCGGTTCCTACCCCGCCGCCCCTGCGGGCCCGCACGATCTTCCTCGCCCTCTTCCTCATTCCGTTGAACGCTTATTGGGTCGGCTGGATGGAAGCCGTCAAATGGACCGGTCATCCGACAACCTACTCTCTTTACTTCAATGCCGTTCTGGTCCTTCTGATCCTCTTCTTTCTCAATGGACTGATCCGCTGGTTAACCGGCTGGCAACCTTTAACCCGTGCCGAACTGATCGCTCTTTACTTCGCCGTCGCTGTTGGAAGCGCCCTAGTCGGTCACGACCAGGCTCAGGTCCTCCTCGCCGTCATCGGTCACACCCATTACTTCAAGACTCCTTTTAACCGCTACGAGGAGATCCTCTTCCCCCATCTGCCGTCCTGGCTGATCGTCACCGACACCAACGCCTTGCGAGACCTTTACATCGGCAACTCTTCCCTTTGGTATCCTCAAAACTTAACGGCTTGGCTGGGTCCCTTATCCTACTGGTGGGTCTTCTGGCTGGTTCTACTGATTCTCTTCCTTTCCCTTTCTTTGCTCTTTCTGCCCCAGTGGGTCCGGAGCGAAAAACTTTCGTTCCCGCTGGCTCGCTTCGCCCTCTATTTCACCGACCCCGTTCTCTTTCTCGATAAACGGCTCTGGTATGGTGCTATCGGACCGACCTTCGTCAACTGCCTGAACAACCTTCACGCGGTCGTCTCGCCGGCTTTCCCTGAAATGCACACCCACCGCATAGACCTGGGTCCCCTGATCACCTCCCGACCTTGGAACGCCATCGGCTGGACCCCGATTAACTTCTTCCCCTTCGCCATCGGCATCGGTTTCCTCCTTCCCGTGGACATCCTCTTTTCCAGTTGGGTTTTCTATCTGTTCTGGAAGGCCCAGAGGGTGATCGTCGCCGCTTTCGGTTATCCCACAGGAGGGATGGCAAACCCTCCCTATCCCCACGAGCAGTCTTTCGGGGCTTATCTCGGTCTGGCGGTCCTGATCATCTATTCCGCCCGTCACTATCTTTTTAAAGGGTGGCGGTTTGAGGGGCGGCAGAGAGGGATGTGGGTCAAAGGGCTGTCCGCCACATTGGCTGTGTTGGCTCTTCTCTTTGTCATCGGCTTCTCTATCCACGCCGGGATGCAGGGATGGTGGGCTCTCTTCTTCTTTCTGGCGTATACGGGAGTCTCCCTGACGGTCGGGCGCCTGAGGGGGGAATTCGGAGCGCCGGTGCACGATCTTCACTTCGCCAATCCCGGATCGGTCCTTGTCCGGCTGATCGGCACCGCCCCCTTTTCGCGCCGCACCCTTACCGTCTTCGCCCTTTACTACTGGTTCAACAGAGCCCACAGGAGCCATCCGATGCCAACGGCAATGGAGGGGCTCTACATCGGTCAGGAATTGGGTCAGAGCGGACGGTTCCTGGCTCTCATCAGCCTTGCCGTCCTGATCGGAATCCCATCGTCCTGCCTTCTTCTCTTAGAGCCCTACTACCGTCTGGGTGCTGCCACTTCCCAAGTCGGTGGTGCCCAAAGATGGTTCGGCTGGGAAGCCTACAACCAGTATCTGATCCCTTGGCTGACCGAGTCGTGGAAACCCAACGGGGGCGCCATCGCCTTCTCTGCTGGCGGTTTCCTTTTCGTTTGGCTCCTCCATTTCATCCGCATCTATTGGATCGGTTTCCCCCTTCATCCTGTCGGCTACGCCGTTTCCGGCACCTGGTCAATGGAGATGGTCTGGTTCCCCCTCTTCCTTGCCTGGCTGGCGAAAGCCCTTGTCCTTCGGTATGGGACTTACAGCGACTATCAGGGGTTGAGCCGGTTCTTTATCGGACTGGTCTTAGGCGACTTCATTTCCGGCGGGCTCTGGAATGTCTACGGAACGATAGCCGGAAGGGAGGTCTATCGGTTTAACGAATAGGTCCCTAACGGCTGACGGGATCGGCTCTCGTTGATGGCTCCTGCCCAAATGCCAACAATGTCAGCGCTGTCGTTTCGGCGTTTTGGGTGCCGATCGGACGCCCCTTTTCGTCATAGTCGGTCGTGATGCCTCCGTTCATCGCCTGAAGTTGCCACAGCCGATGCTCAACTTCTGCAGCAAAAGGTAGGCGCGCGCGCACGGATCGAGCCGCCATCAGGAGGAGGGCTAACTTGTAAGTGGCATACCGGTTGAGATGAACGGTCGCTCGGTCCCGGATGCCCACTCCGTCCCACATCGCTGCAGCGCAAGCCAGCCACTGGCGGGCCCGATCCCATTCTTTCCGCCGTGCGGCAGTGATCGCGGCGATGCAGAGCAAGTCGGCGTACCGATGCCAATCCTCTAAAGGCGGTCCGTCATCGTTTTCAAACTGAATCTCCCAATCGCCGATCCGGGCAGCAGGACCGAACCGGGGTTGCCGGAAGGGAGGGACGCTGACCGGTCCGCCATCTAGAAAGGCGCGCAGGCGGTCGGGTACTGGGGTGAAGAAGCGGGTCAGCGTTTTTTGAATCAGCCGTGATAGGGTCGGGTCCCGCTGTGTCAGGGCTCGGGCGACCAGCCAGTTGTCATTGGTTAACCAGAGGACCCGGGACGCAGGATGCTCCTTAACGAGACCGACTTCGGGAACGAACAGCGACCGAAGAAAGTCAGCGGACCGTTTCAGGCGGTTCTTTCGTTCCCTCTCATCTATCAGCCGCCGTTGGGGAAAGAACCGGCTCATCCATTGGGTGTAGAGTTCCCCTGCCTTCCCACCCCTAACGGGGCTCAAGTAATGATTGAACTCAAAGACGACTACCTTCTCAACCAGGTCTCTGATCGCCGCATACTGGGCAGCGATTCGGTCCAGGGGCGCCGGTGTCCATCCGGATGGAATGTCAAAGATCTCCAAATCCGACCAGAGGCGAACGCCTTGACGATCGCAGGCGCTCTTGAGGGCTTGAAAGTAGGGGCGTATGTTTTCAGGGGAGAGGTTGCGGCCGCAGCCGACGCCGTCTTGAAGGGCAACGATGTCGGGCTTGAGGAGTTCCAAAAGCCGCCGCCAGCCGTTACCAAAGGCATCGGGGCTGACGTCCAGGGTGAAATAGGGGGCAATCAGAATCGGGCGATCAGGCGTGCGAGACCGCAAAAAAGAGATCACCCGTCGGTACGCCCCGACGGCGGGATTGTCTTCAGTCGGGGCGTTACCGATCTCCCAGGACAAGAGATACCATCCGGTGTACGACCGGTGGCGTTTATATCGGTGCCAGACTTCTTCGGCGACAGCGACGCAACGGCGGGCGAATTCATCAAAGTCGCGATTTTGTTGCCAGTCCCATCCGTAGAGCCCGACGAAGACCTGCATTCTCTTCCTTTCCGCCAGTTTCAACAAGGTGTCCAAGGGGTCTTTTGTGCCGCACTGGTCCCAAAGGGGAAACAGCCGAGACCGGTAGAAGGAATAGTCGTCGTATGCAGCGGTTCCGACGATCAGGACCTCCATACCCAATTTTCTCATCGCATTCAACTCGTCCGACCATTGCCTCTTGGTCCAGACGAGGTTGCTGGCGTCCAGTTGAAGAAAGGATCCATGCCAATCGGGGACGACGGGCTGACCAAAGGACGGTGAGAGGAGGAGCAAACTGCTGAACCAAAGACCGATGAAAACCGTTTGTCCTGCTCCCACCGAGACGATTGGGCGGCGCACCGTTTGAAATGGGCCGAACCTAAAGCAGAGAGTGTCCTTTCATCGCCTGGCGACTTTCGGGCGCTCACTCCCTTTTCCTGAGGGGAAGGGCTTTAAACTTTTCGGACCAAACTCTGGTGGCTTTCAGTTCCCGGTCGCCGTTCTCCTTGGACGGCTCTATCTCACTGCCCTCGTGCCATTCATTCCAACTGGTGATCAGGACCCAGTCCGGGTTCGCCTCCAGGGCGGCTTGCCAAAGGACCTGGTAAGTTCTCCCGTCATATCTTTCGGTTATCGGGCGGGGCGGCGTTCGGTCAGGGAGTTTGCGATCGTCGTAGCCGGGGATGATCGTGGCGCAGGCAATGCGATCCGGTCCCGCCGTCGCAACCCATTTGGGATATCGGTCCTTAGCCCAGAGAAGAATTTCGTTTGGTTTCTTACCCGCCGTCTCTCCTGTTGGGTTATAAGTGTGGATGCCGTCAAAGATCTGAGCGGCGCGGCTCGAGAGGTTATCCCCGATATAGACGGCGGGACCGAAGGCTCTCTCCGCCTCCGATATCACCCAGACCCAATTGTCCAGACCGATCTCTCCGATGGCTCTGCCGTAAATGAAGAGGACGGGCTTGCCCCCTACCTTCATCCAAGCCGGATGGCGGGAATAGGAGTTTAACAGATAGAGGACATACCGTAGGGCTTCCGTCCGATCGCTGTTTGGCACTGTCTCAAAGTAGATGGTCACTTCCATCCCCAATTTTTCGGCAATATCCAGAAGGATCGGCAGCCCCTGATCGTGAAAGTCTCCCACATGCCACCAACTGAAGATGAAGCCGTCCAAACCCGCCTCCTTTGCCATCCGACAGTGAGCCGTGAGGATCTCCCGGTCGTGACTGTCGTAAGGTCCGAGAAGAGGATAGTGGGTGGAACTGCCGATGGTCGCCTTCCCTTCGTCCACGTCCTCCCAATGGTGCCAGCGCCCCGAAACCTTCGGATTGCCATACCAGCCGTAATAGAAAGCGAGAACTTTTTTGGGAACGTCCCGCCATCGGACTTGGAGCCGCTTCTCCAGCAACTCCTGGACCGGCGTCTGTTGACCTGCCATCAAACACGCCCTCCCCAAAACAGTAGGTGCGATCAGAGTCACGACGCCCCAGCCCAAACTTTTGAGCCAGCTGCGCATTTTCCTTCCTCCCGGCGATACCCTTCTCCTCGTCAGCAATTGTAAGGCGGGAGGCAGGCCGGGCAGCTCGTCCGCTATCCCCTCAGAGACTGCGTCTAAACATTCGTCCGTATCGGAAGGATAGACGGACCCCGGTAGAGGGAACGGGAATGGTCGAGACGGGGGAGCATCTGGTCTTTCTAGTCTCCCAGCCCCGTTCCGGGTCCACTCTCCTGCAACGAATGCTGGCGGTCCATCCCGACATCGCCACGACCGGGGAGCCGTGGCTCCTCCTCCCTCCCTTGTTCGTCCTAAAGGAAGAGGGATGGCAGGCAGAATTTCAAGCCCGGTCGGCTACCTTCGCCATCAAAGAGTTTCTCCACTTTCTCCCCGAGGGAGAGGAGGCTTTTTTTGAGGGAATCCGAAGAATGTATGGCTTCCTCTACCAAAGGGCTCGTGGCGACCGACGCTATTTTTTAGACAAAACACCCCGCTACTACCTGATCCTTCCAGAAATTCGCCGGTCGTTCCCAAAGGCTCGTTTTCTGATCCTGTTGCGCAACCCCTTGGCGGTCCTCCACTCTATCTATCAAACCTCTCTCGTCCGGGAGAATCTCATTTCCTTCTACTGGGTCCATAGCGATCTGTTTCGAGCCGTTGACCTTCTGCTGAACGGTCTAACGATTCTGGGATCTCACGCCCTTGTCGTCCATTACGAGAAGATGGTCCGGCAACCGGAACAGTCCCTGCAGAGGATCTGTCAGTTCCTTCACATCCCTTACTATCCAGAGATGATTGACTACGGGAATAATCTCCTTCCCCGATGGACCCTGGGCGACCAGCAGGTGTATCGGTTCAAGAAACCGGAAGCGTCCCGAGTCGGTCTGTGGCAGGAGACCCTAAAAGATGCCCAGTTTTGGCGCCTGGCTAGAGACTACCTGATGCTGTTGGGACAAGATCGGCTGACCCGGATGGGCTACTCTTTTGACGAACTCCATCAAATTCTTCAGGAAAGACAACCGGCAAAGAGCCGCCTTCTGTTGACCTTCCCTTTCGGCTGGCTGACGGAGAGGAGACCGGAAGAGAGACCCCGGTGGCAACGGGCTTGGATCCTTTTCCTTTCCCACCTTCAGCGGTACGGCTTGACCCGAACCCTTGCTGCCGTTTGGAGCCGTCTGGTCGGTAGAGTTGAGGTGTGACCGAAGGGCTCTGTGCCCGTCAGCCGCCTCTTCTGACCAAAATTATTACCGACCAAGGATGGTAGCCAAAAGAATCATTCCGTGCCTGGACGTCACCAACGGGCGGGTGGTGAAGGGCACCCATTTTCTGCAATTGAGGGACGCCGGTGATCCGGTGGAGTTGGGAGCCTTCTACGACGGCGAGGGCGCCGACGAACTCGTCTTCCTCGACATCACGGCATCGCCAGAGAAGAGGAAAATCGTTGCGGAGCTGGCATCACGGGTAGCGGAGAGAGTGTTCATCCCCTTCACCGTCGGAGGCGGATTGAGAACCGTTGAGGACATCAGGGAAGTGCTCAAAGCGGGAGCCGACAAAGTCAGCATCAATACGGCAGCCGTTTTGAATCCGGACTTGATCCGCGCTTCTGCCGAACGGTTCGGCAGCCAGTGCATCGTTGTGGCGATAGATGCCAAGCGAGTCGGGAGAGCCAGCCGACCTTTTGAAGGAGATGAGCGGTTTGACGAGGACTGCCGTTGGGAAGTGACCATTAACGGTGGGCGGACGCCGAGCGGTCGGGACGCGTTGGAGTGGGCAGTGGAAGCGGTCGAGAAGGGCGCCGGCGAGATTTTGCTGACCAGTATGGATGCCGACGGGGCGCAGGCAGGCTATGACATCGGGCTGACGAAACGGGTTGCGGAATTGGTCCGCGTCCCTGTCATCGCTTCGGGCGGCGCCGGTAATCCGGAGCACATTTACGAAGCCGTGACTGTCGGAAAGGCGCAAGCGGCGCTGATCGCGAGTATCACCCATTACGGTCGCTACCGCATTCGGCAGATCAAAGAATACCTGGCGTACCGAGGCGTCACCGTCCGAAGGGATCTGCCGGCAGATTACACGGGCTGGAGGTAAACGATAGTGGCGCCGTCGCCACCCAAATGGGCGGGTGCCAGTTCAAACCCCCGGACAGTGGGAACCGTCCGCAAGTAATCGTGGACCGCTTGCCTGAGTCTGCCCGTTCCCCTGCCGTGAACGATCCGAACCGTTTGGTGACCCGCCAATAGCGCCTGATCCAGGAACCGCTCCAATTCTTCCAGAGCCGGAGCGACTCGCTTGCCGATGAGAGACAGTTCTGTCGGCACGCTGACGGGAGGTGTCAGCCTAACGATCGGATGGGTCGCTTTCTCCCGACTCGCCGGAGCCTTTTCCAACCGGTCCTGGGGGACATAAAAGACGAGACCTTGCGTTTCCACCTGGACCTCCTGGCGATCCCTGTCAACGGATCGGATCGTCCCGATGAGATCCAGTTCCGGAATCCGCACCGTCATACCTTCCTCCCAATCCGCAACCCGATCCGTTGAACTGACCGGAGCCTCCGGCATTAACGCAGCGACCTGGTCCCTCAGTCGGCGGATCTCCTTTTTCACGAGGGAAGACGAGTGGGGCTGTCGGCGGGCTGTACGAAAGAGTTCGTCCACCTGAGCCTCCAGCCGCCGGATCAGGTCGGTGGCTTCCTTTCTCGCCTTACGGACCGTCTCTTCCTTTTCCTTGCGGGCTTGCTCCTTGATCTGCTCCGCTTCCTTGAAAGCGTCCTCCAGTTGCTGCCGTAGGGCGGCGACCGACCGACGGTCGTGCTCTAGTTGGGACCGCTCCCGAAAGAGGGATTCCAGCATTGTCTCCCACTCTCGTTCCTGACCCTTCTTCTGTTCCTCAGCCAAGCGAAGGACCGGTTCGGGCAACCCCAGTTTCCGGGCGACATCAAAGGCGTGGCTCTTTCCCGGGACACCGACCACTAGCCGATAGGTCGGCTGAAGGGTGACCGGGTCAAAAAGGACGCTGGCGTTAGCGACTCGGGGCTGGGAGTGAGCAAAAACTTTCAAACCCGTTAGATGGGTCGTGCAGATCACCTGGACACCTTCCTGTTGAAGGGTAAGGAGGACCGATCTGGCGAGTGCGCAACCCTCTTCCGGATCGGTCCCAGCACCCAATTCATCTAAGAGGGCGAGGGTCCCCGATCCCCCGTCTTCCAACAGTCGGATCATTGTCTGAACATGCCCGGCGAAACTGGACAAACTTTCCTCCAAACTTTGGGGGTCTCCTATGTCCGCGACGATTCTTTCAAAGACACCCAATTGAGAATCCTCCGCCGCCGGGATGTGGAGTCCCGTCTGAGCCATCAGGCAGAGGAGACCGACGGTCTTCAGAGCCACTGTTTTGCCGCCTGTATTGGGTCCGGTGATGACCAGAACATCGTATTCGTAGCCCAGCTCCACATCAATGGGGACGACGAAGCCTTGCAGTTGAAGGAGAGGGTGTCGGGCTTGGCGCAGGCGGATCCGGAAGTCCCGAAGGAGGACCGGCTCCCAAGAGCGCGTATCCCGAGAGAATTTCGCCCGTGCGTAGATGAAATCCAGAAGGGACAGCCGGTCCCAGGAGGCGGCGAGTAAAGGCTCCTCTTCTGCCACCCGATTGGTCAGATCTCTAAGAATCCGATGGATCTCCTCCCTCTCCTGTTGCTGAAGGAGCCGGAGTTCATTGGTCGGCAAAACCAGTGCGTCCGGCTCCACAAATAAAGTCAGACCGCTTGACGACCGATCGTGAATGATTCCAGAAACGCTTCCTTTGAACTCCGCCTTGACGGGAAAGCAGTAGCGACCGTCCCTGACGGTGACATAGGGCTCTTGAAGGATTTTCGCCCAGCTGGGGTCGCGAAGGATCTGCTGGACCGTGCTCTGAATTTCGGCGGTTAAAGTTCTGACCTCTTTTCTTATCTGCGCCAGCCTATGACTGGCCCGGTCCAGGATCTGACCGTCCTCATCCACTGCCCAGCGAATGTGGGCGAACAAGCGGGAATGGTCGGCGATGGTGTGCGCGATGTGCTGGATCTGATCCTCCTGACGGCTCTTCAGGATAAAGTGGCGGGTGGAGATGAGTAAGGTCAGGTCCTTCGCTAACTGGTTTAGGTCATCGGCGGAAAGGAGGTCGCCCCTGCGGGTTCGCTGAAGGATCGGACGGATGTCCCCCATTCCCCTCCACGGCGGTTCCCCATCCGTTTCCAGCCGCCGACGGGCGTCGGTCGTCTCCCTCTGCCGCCGTTCCACTTCTTCAAACGAAGTGCCCGGTCGCGCCGCTAGGGTCCGCTCTTGTCCCATCGGCGTCGCACACTTCTCCGCAACCAATGACAGGACCTTATCGTATTCCAGAGCCGTCAGGGTTTTCTCTTCCATCTCTCCATCGCCTGCTGCTGTAGCCGAGCCTTGGGCGAAACCGACCCGCCCATCGGCACCTTTATGATAAAATGGCTTTTCGTGGTGGCTGTCAGGAGGATCTTAAGGCGATTCTTCTTCGTTTTCTTTCTCCTATTGGCGACCCTTGTTGCCTTCGCCCAATGGCAGATCGCCGTTAGCCAGATCATCGCCCCCGGTGTCGTCTTTCAGGAACTGCGCCGGTCTGATCCACCGACCTGGATCGGAGTAGTCCGCATCAACCGTCCCCTTCCTCCCGACTTGGTCCTTCAGCCCCTCTTGGGTCGCGAGCCCCGGTTGGGCAGATCTCCCCTCTCTCAGATCGTGGCATCAACGGAACCTCTTATCGGCTATGTGACTGCTGCCATTAATGGAGACTACTTTTCTCTTGGATCCTCTCCTCAGGAGGGGGGACCTTTGGGTCTCTCCATCGCTAACGGACAGTTGATTCGGATGCCTTTCCCATCTCGATCGGTCCTGGTGGCTATGAAGGACGGGTCCCTTTACATCGCCAGTTTCAGGGGAGAAGGAAAAATCGTTTGGTCCGGGGGTAAGGAAGACCGGGTGGACGGTCTCAACCAGCCCCTGACCGCTAACGGTTGGATGGCTTACTCTTCCGCCTTTGGTGCCTCCACCCGAACGCCGCCCGGAACCGTTGAAGTCCTTTTGACGGGCACCGACGCGATCCGCCCCCAAAGCCCCTGGGTCGGAACCGTTAGCGAAATCCGGACCGAAGGAGATAGCCCGATTTCAGAAAAAGGTCTAGTCCTGTCCCGAAGGAGCGCCTCTTCGGCACCGGCATTCGTTCCAGAAGTCGGCTCCCGAGTCAGTGTCGTTTTTCGTATCACATCCGACGACGAGAGGTGCCGACCCGAGGACATCGTCTGGGCGATCGGTGGAGGTCCCCGGCTGATCCGTCGGGGTGTCGCCTACGTCGCCTGGGAGGAGGAAGGGTTTTCCCGTGCCTTCTCCGAGACGCCTCATCCGAGGACGGCGGTCGGGTTCAAAAAGGACTCCCTCTTTTTCATCGTCGTGGATGGACGCCAGCCTGGCTACAGCCAAGGGATGCGTCTGACTGAACTGGCGAACTTTCTCAAAGGGCTGGGCTGCGACGAGGCGATGAACCTGGACGGTGGCGGTTCGTCCACCCTCTATGTTAGAGGGCAAATCGCCAACCGCCCGTCCGACGGTCGGGAGCGTCCGATCGCCAACGCCCTTGCCCTTTTCAATCTCTTCCCCCCTCAACCCGTGATCCGGATCCTGGCGCAGGCGGCTGCTGACCATTGGCTGGCAGGCTCTTCCATTCCGATTCGCCTTTCCGCCGAAGATGCTGCGTATCGGGTCATTCCTGCCCCCATGGACGCCGTCAAGGTCCGGTGGGAGCCGTCCGATCTGCCCCTGATTTGGTCCGACGGCAGACTGCAAGTTCCCGACACCCTGCCCCTCTCCCGTCAGGACGTCAAGGTCACCTTTTCCATCGCTGATCCGTCCGCCTCGCCCGCTACCTTACTACTGACCTTGCACCAGTTCCCCGAAGCCCTCGCGATCATTCCCAACCCTATCATCGCCTCGCCCGCAGGCTCCGTCACCCTCTCCATCCGGGCATGGGTGCGGGGCTCAAAGGGGGAGAGAGTGCCTGTCGCCGTAGACCACTCAGCCGTCCAATGGAGGGTGGACCCTCTGATCGGAAGGATGGAAGGAAACCGCTTGATCTTCGCCTCCCCTCCATCCAGTGGGCGCCTGGTCGCCACTTACCGCGGGGTCGTCGCCACCGCATCGGTCCTTCTCTCCCAGCCGTCGTGGCTTCTCCTTCACGATTTGGAAGACCTGTCCCATATCCAATTGGAAAAGACTCCTCAGACGGTCGACTGGTCGGCGGAGATTGTCTCCTCTCCCAAAGTTAGCGGTCAGGGGGCGTTGCGGATCTTCTACGACTTCAGCAAGGCGTCGGGCACCCGTGCCGGCTACGTCGTCATCAACCAGGATCTGCCTAAAGGGGCTCTCCAACTGTCGCTGATGGTGCTCGGAGATGGGCAGGGATGCTGGCTCAGGGCTCGCCTCCGATCCGCCGATGGCTTGCCCATCCTGATGGACTTAGCACCCTCCATTGACTGGTCGGGAGAGTGGAAGGAGGTTATCGCCGATCTTCCCGTCACCGGCGATACTCTCCGGTTCGAAGCCATCTACCTGGTTTGTTTCCGACCGGAACACAAGCCCAAGGGCACCGTCGTCTTGGACGCTCTCCGCTGTTACAGCCCAGCGCCCTGATCTAATGACCCGCTTCGACCGTAAGGCGCTGGCTGACCGAACGACCGTAATAATCCCGAACCCGCAGCACCTCAGCTCGGTCCGCCGTCAGGATCACCTTTATCTCGGTCTGCACGACCCCACGGGTAAACTCCCACCGGCCGACCAGCCGATCCCCGAGAAAGACCTCAACCCAGCGGAGGTCGCCATCGTCACTGACGTCCGCCGGTATATGAATGATCACCGGAAAGGGTCGGTTTCTCTGCGGTCGGGAGGGAATTTCTATGGTCAACTGTGCTAGCTCGTCGCCTCTACTGGGCAGGGCAGGGCTGCCGAAAAGGGCAAGCCCTGTCGCCAACAGACCTTTCGCCACCCGCCGTCTTCCCAGCCTATGACTCATCGGTAAATCCAGACCTCCCCTTTGGCGTCAGAGATGACCTCACCGATCACCGTTGCCCATCTGACCTCCAACGCTTGCATCCTCTTTAGAATTTCGTCTACTTTCTCTTCCGCCACGCTAATCAGGAGACCGCCGGAAGTCTGGGGATCGCACAGGACCATCTTCTCCGCCTCAGAGACGCCCTCTTCAAAGTGGACGAACGGCTCAACGAACCGGCGATTACTCCTTGCACCACCGGGATAGATCTTCTGCTCCGCCAGTTCCAAAGCGCCTTCCAAGACAGGAATCTGGGAAACCCAGATCTTAGCCGAAACGCCTGAAGCAATCAGCATCTCTCTCAGATGACCCAAAAGACCAAAACCGGTCACATCGGTGCAGGCGTGAACGCCGACCTCCCTCATCGCCTGCGCCGCCCGATCGTTCAGGACCGACATAGATTCCATTGCCGCCTGAACGGAAGCGGTAGGACTGCGATCGGTTTTCAACCCTTGATTGATGATGCCGGCGCCCAGGGGCTTGGTCAGTATCAGGCGGTCACCCGGCTTCCCGCCGGCGTTCGTGATGATGTGGCGAGGATGGACGACGCCGGTGACCGATAGCCCATACTTGAGAACGGGGTCGTCCACTGTATGCCCGCCGATGACGGCAACGCCTGCCTCTGATAGTTTTTCATAACCGCCCCGCAGGATTTCAGCAATCAGATCGCCTTCCAGTTCACCGGACGGGTAGCCGACGATGTTCAACGCCGTGACCGGGAGGGCACCCATCGCGTAGATATCGCTCAGAGAATTGGCAGCGGCTATGGCTCCGAAGGCGTAAGGATCGTCTACGATCGGAGTGATAAAGTCCAAAGTTTGGACGATCGCCAGGTCGTCCGTCAGTTGGTACACACCGGCATCGTCTGCCGTCTCTATGCCGACGAGAACCCTCGGATTGGGAATTTTGGGCAGATGCTCGAGAATGCGGTTCAGGTCCTCCGGACCTATCTTGCAGGCTCACCCGCCCTTTGGGGACAGAGCCGTCAGTTTCACCTTCGACATTTTTTCCCCTCCGGTCTGTCGTAGATTATAGCCGATGGCGACCGGAATCTCTTAACGACCGGGACCGTCACCGCCCGCACAGTTGGCGGTAGAGGAGGAGGATTCGGGAGACATAACGGGGTGTCGTGCCGTTCTGAGGAATGCCTCCGGCGTTGATGACCGCATTGGGTCCCGCATTGTAGGCGGCAAGGGCTAAGTCTATCTGCCCGAATCGGTCCAGTTGGGCTTTCAGATAACGGACGGATCCTTCAATGTTCTGAAGGACATTCTTCGGATCCACTCCCAAGGCTTGAGCTGTGGAAGGGAGGAGTTGACCGAGCCCAATTTCCCCCTTCTTTCCTTCGGCGTCGGGACGGAACGACGATTCGCAAGCGATCAGGGCGACGACCAGCCTCGGATCCAGTCCGTATCGGAGGCTGGAACGCAAAATCCCGGCTGCGATCCCCTCGGCTAAATGGGGCGGGAGGGAGCGGTTAAAAAAACGCACTCCTGCCGCATAATGGGGGAGAAGTCTTTGGACTTCCCATTCCAATGGGCTGACGATTAAGGGACTAAACGGTCTGCTCACCTTCTCCCGACTTCCCGACGGCTGTTCCGTTAGGGTGACGGAGGGCACTAAAAGACTCTGTTCGGAAGGCGGGGTCGCCATCCGCACGATCGTCTCTTGAGGAATGATAATTTTTGGTGGGGTGAACAACTGGATCTCCTCCACCCACCATTCACCGTTTCTAAAAGAGCAGAAAGCCGTTATTTCCATACCGACGCGAACCCAATTGGGTGATTTGCTCAAAGGAATGTGAAGATAACTGACCCCGTGACCGGGAGAAGCGACGGACAGGGTCACCCGCGTCAGGCTGACGATCATCCCGTTGACCCGACCTTCAACCCTCCGAAACTCATTCGCCTTATCCGACGGCTGGCACAGCGATACCCCCGCCAGCAGAGCGCTGACGAAACCGAGGGCGCAAGACCTACCTCGTATCAAACCCTCTCACCCTTTTCCCTTCCCCTGCGTTATTCTGACGGGCTTTCAGAGATGGAGTTCTACGATGTCCCTATCGGACAAAACGAAGCCCCGTCCGACAGCTTGACCGGGAAACTCTGCCGAACCCCAGACCCGTGCAAATTTCAACTTTTCCGGAAACTCTCGGTGCACCGCTTCTGCCAAATCGACAATCGTTGCTCCCTTCTTAAGAATGAAGGGGCGCTCCATATCGGGTTCCTTCCCCGGTGGCTTGGCATAGACCCGAATAATCCCCAACCGCTCAAAAATCATGCGCCTCAAATGAGCCAGATTATCTCCCCGAACGGCTGAAACGGCGATGAAAGGCAGACTGGAAGAGAACAGTTCTTTCAAAAGAGCCGAACGGTCCTGCGCACCCGGTGCGTCCCGTTTGTTTCCGACGAGGATCGCGTATCTCTCAACGAAACCTCTCACCGGATCGTCCGGGGTGGCGTTCGCCACCAGGCGAATCCGCCTCCGTTCAAGACTGTCCAGTAAGAGGGTCACCTGCTCCCAACACTCGTCGGTGGACAAATCGCAGACGACGACCGTCGCGTCCGCTCGGCGGATCAAACTGGCTAGGGGACCTTCCACCTCTCCAATCACTGGCGGCGTGTCTATCAACTGAATTTGAAGGTCCTCAAAGGGCATCATCACAGGGACAGGCTTTTGAGTCGTGTAAGGATAATCGGCGACTTCCAGAGCCACTCCCGACAGTTGGGTAGCCAACAGGGACTTTCCTGAATTGGCGGGACCGACGAAAGCGACCTGACCGGCGCCGTGACGGGGAATGTAATAGGGATCGCCCCCGCTCCTTTTCGCCCTCCGGGCTTGCTCGGTCTCCCTGAGTTTCGCCAGTTTCCTCTTCAGGTCCGCCTGCATCTTCTCCGTCCCTTTATGCTTGGGGAGGAGGGCGAGCATCCTCTGGAGGGCTTCTATCTGCTCCTCAAGACTCTGCGCCTGCCGGAACTGGCGCTCCGCTTCCAGATACTCTGGAGTCAGATTGGCGGGCACTGCCCGTCGCCCCTTCAGCCTGATTCCGACATCGCTCTCTCCGTCATCAGTCTGTTGAGAGCCTTCATCAATTGGGACTTATAGCGTGCGGCGGTGTTCTTCTTGATAACTCCTTTGCTTACCGTCTTATCAATGATCCGGCAGGCTTCATAGACGCTTTTTTGAGCCTCTTTGAGCCTCCCGCCCCCCTCTGCGGCAGCTAGCGCCTGCCGTGCCTTTTTGATAAAGGTTCGCATCCGAGAACGATACGACTGATTCCTGAGCCGTCTCTTCTCCGCTTGCCGTAGCGCCCGAAGGGCGGTCTTCGTTCGTGGCACCGGCGGATTCTCCTCCCTTTCAGCAAATCGGTGGCAGCGATTATAGCACGCCCGCTCCCCTCAGTCGGTATAATGTTGAGGATGTGGAAGGAGAAGGGGTCCGTCTCACCTATTTGATCGAGGGGCTTGACAGCGCCCAATGGCAACCATCTGACGTCCCTGTCACCCATATCACCCACGATTCCCGACAGGTCCTTCCCGGATCCCTCTTCGTCTGTCTGCCGGGACGGAGAGATGACGGTCACCGATTCGCAGCCGATGCCGTCAGGAAAGGTGCGGTAGCCGTCGTCGCATCCCGACCGGTTGATACCCTCGGCAAACCGCTGATTCTCGTCCCCGACACCCGTACGGCACTGTCGGTCCTCGCCCACCGCTATCACGGTGACCCGACCCGGTTCCTCAAAGTCATCGGCGTTACGGGGACTAACGGCAAGACGACCATCACTTATCTGATCGCCCACATCCTCAATCAGTTTCACCGCAAGCCCGTCTGCGCCCTTTTGGGCACGACCGGCGTTTTTTTCGCCAACCGGTTCGCCAACCTGGATCAGACGACCCCCGACGCACCGGAACTTTTCTCCCAGATCGCCCGAGTTCACCGTGAGGGGGCTCTCTTTCTCTCAATGGAAGTCTCCTCTCACGCTTTAGACCAACGCCGCTGCGATGCCTGCCTCTTTGATGTCGTCGTCTTCACTAACCTCTCCCATGACCATCTTGATTACCACCGGGACATTGATTCTTACTTCCAAGCCAAAAGGCGCCTGTTTACCGAACTGACCGATCGTGGGCTTCGGGCGGGGAAGAATGTCATCGCCCTCATCAACAGGGACGATCCGTACGGGCAGAGATTGTTAACGGTGAGTCGGGGCGCCGTCCGTACCTACGGCAGCCGGGAGGACAGTGACTACCGACCGGAAAGAGGGACCCTGACGCCATCAGGCCTTTCCTTCCTCCTCCACACCCCCAGCGGATCGGTCCCGATTGAGGCGCCCCTTCTGGGCCGGTTCAATCTGATAAACGTCGTCTGCTCCTGTGCCGTCGCCTTGGAAATGGGGGTTCCTTTGGAGATCCTTCCCCAAGCCATCGCGACCTTTATCCCCCCGCCCGGTCGGCTGGAACCGGTCTCCGTCGGTCAGCCCTTCCACGTCCTGATAGACTACGCACACACACCGGATGCTTTGGAAAAAGTCCTCGACGCCATCCGAGAGATCGCTTCCGGAAGGGTCATCGTCGTCTTCGGATGCGGCGGAGATAGAGATCCGACAAAGAGACCTCGAATGGGAAGAATCGCAGCCGAGAAAGCCGACCTTACCATCGTTACTTCAGACAACCCCCGGACCGAAGATCCGATGGCGATCATTGACCAGATCGTTACGGGCATTCCTGACGAGGCAACTTTTATCGTGGAACCAGACCGAAGAAAAGCCATCTACAGAGCGGTGGCGGAAGCAGCACCCGGAGACTTTGTCCTCATTGCCGGAAAGGGTCACGAAGATTACCAGATCGTCGGGCGAAACCGGTATCCCTTTAGCGATCGGCGGGTGGCAGCGGAAGCCGTTAAATTTGTGTTGACTCATAAAAAGCCACAGGGAGAAGGACACAGCCGGTCTTAACCCAAGGGTAAAACGATCGGGCATTCGCGCAATGGGGCCGTGCCCGAAGGTAAAAACCTGGCTTAACTACCGGCGGGGCGACATATTTGATTGACCAATTTCCGGAAATCCAACTCCCGTGACGAGAGCACACGCCATGAGAGCCAGACCTCCAGGGGCTGTGGTTTTCCTATAACACACCTGGTGACGTATCGGAAGAGCAGGGAGAGGCGCATTAAAGTCGCTGCAGCAGTGCCATAATGTTTCCGAAAATAGGTAAGGGCGGAGTGCATAAAAGCGGGCCGGGAAACCCATAACACCTTTTTAATGGAAAGACTCCAATGATGGAAGGCGAGAGCGTCCCTCACCCAAAAGACCCGATAACCTGCCCTCTTAGCCCTCATGCATAGATCCAGATCTTCAAAATAGAGGAAGAAACTTTCGTCCATCATCTCTGTCGCCTGAAAGGCGGATCGTCGGACCGCCATAGCAGCACCTGATACCTCATCCACGGGCTCAATGGGATCGAACTGGCGAGCCCGAAATCGCCGCGCTATTGTGATGGAGCGCGGCAGAAAAAGTGACAGAAGGAAATCTACGAGAGAAGGAAAGGGACCGCCGGAGGGTTGAAACGTTCCGTCTGGATTTCTCAGATGGAGACCTAACACGCCCGCCTGAGGCTGTTGCTCAAACACATTAGTTAACGCGATCAGACAGCGGCGATCCACGAGACAGTCGGGATTAAGAAGAAAGACGAACGGAGCGTCCGACTGGCGCAGTCCCATATTGACCGCCCGCGCGAAGCCGCCGTTTTCATTACTGACTATCAGAGTGACCTCTCGAAAGGTTTTCACGATGGGCACTGTTGAATCGTACGAACAGTTATCTACGACACAAATTTGGCATAAGCCGCTTGCCCTTTTTATTCTCTCGTATTCACCAGCCGCAATCAAAAGGGAAGAAAGACAGTCGCCGATCACTTCTTGAGAGTTGTAAGTGACAACAATGATAAGCCAGCGGTTCACTTTTATAAGAGCCGCCGCTTCCCTTTTGTAATGAGGGAGACGGCAAAATTTCGGACTTCCGGGAGCGGGCAGCGCGATAGGATAGCGACATAGACGAGGACACTGACCAAACCGGGAAGAAGGAGTCGGATCGGACGAGAGACCCCGTCAAAGGACGGAAGGATAAGCAGGGCTCCGTGGGCAACAGCTGCTGAGAGGGTGGCTGCGAGCAATAGGGAACCGCCGAGGGCAGGCAGGCGCAAGGTTTCTAGACCTCCCAAGCGGCGGGAGAGAAGGAGGAAGAGAAGCGAGGAATTGAACCAGGAAGAAAGGGAGAAGGCGAGGGACAGCCCGCCCTGCTGAAGGGGTGTGTGGACAAACAAAAAGTTCAAGACCCATGCTAACACTAGGGTAATGGCGCCGACCCAAACGGGTGTCCAGGTTTCCCTCAAGGCGTAAAAACCCCTTGCCAATATTTGCTGCGACGCCATCGCCGGCACACCCAAACTGTAGAACAAAAGCGCCCACGCCGTTTCTTCCGTATCGTGTTGCAACCAGCGTCCATACTGAAACAGGACGGAAACAATTGGCTCGCGAAGGATCGCCATCAGAACAGCCGTTATCACTGTCAAGATGAGAACGGCTCTTAACGCTGAAGTCAGAGACCCTTTCAGTTGATGTCTTCTGTCAAGAGCAGCGTCTTCCGAGAGGATCGGAAAGACAGCGATGCCAACGGAAGCGCCGAAGAGAGCGACCGGCAGTTGCATGACACGGTTCGCCATTTCGACAGCCGTTGCTGACCCTTCTTCAAGGAAGGAACTAAAACTCCTCGGAAGGATGATCGCCGTTATTTGGGTCACCGATAGAGAGAAGACGACAGGAATCACCAACCGAAGGACCTCCCTCGCACCTGGGTCTTTCCAGTCAAAATTTAAACTCAGGGGAACGCCTAACTGACGGAGTTTGCGAGACTGAACCAGCCCTGCGCCCACCATAGCCCCGGTCACCGCGCCGATCGCCATTCCTTCCACACCGCCACCGGTCCATTCCTTTCCCCAAACGGATCCGCCGATCCCGCCGAGAAGAATCAAAAGGTTGTAAAGGATGGATTGAACTTGTGGTTCGGCAAAATAGCGGAGGGAGAAAAGGGCGCCGCTGAACAGACTGCCGAGAACAAAAAAGAACTGGGCAGGCAAAAGGATGCGCGCCAGGGTCGTGGTCAATTGCAGCCTCTCCGGCTGCTCCCTCATTCCCGGAAAGAGAAGGGAAACGAGGGACGGAGCGGCGATTTCAAAACAGACGATCAAAAGGATTAGAAGGAGACCTAAATAAGTTAGAAGGACTTGGAAAGTCTTGACGGCTTTTTCGTCCTCTCCTTTTGCTAAGAACCCTGAGAAGACCGGAATAAATCCCGCCGATAACGCACCGCCAGAAGCGAGGAAATAGATTAGGTCGGGGATGCTGAAGGCTGACACATAGGCGTCCGTCTGCCAGTTTCTGCCAAAAAGGGTCGTCCGTCCGGTGTCCCTGATGATTCCCGTAAGGCGGGAAAGGGTGATGAGAATGCCGACGAGGATCGCTGTCGTGCCGACGGTAACTCCTTCATTGCGCTTCAACCTGAGACCGGTCCGGTGTGCCATTGGGTCCATCGGTTTTCATCTCTAACGAACAGGAACGGCAGGGCGAATGATCCCTACCTGTTTGCCTGAAAGGGTAGTCAGCGGTGTTTCCATCAGATCCGCCAGTCGCTCCTTTTCCAAAGAGCTCAGCCATCCCAACCGTTCCATCAAGGCGGTGACGGCGATGGGCGTGGCGCGGTGCTGACCGTCCAGGACCTTGACAGCAAGGCTTCTCCCGTCGGCAAAGGCTCCCCCAAACAGACCCTCTGCTCCGCCTTTCCCTGCAAAATGCGGTTTCAGTTCCTCTATCAACCGGGTGTTCCAGTGCCCGACTCCCGCCACCATATCGGGATAGTCAATCATCGATTGAAAGATCCGGCGCGACGCCTCTCCATAGGCAAAGTTTCCGGTCGCCCATTTTTGAAAGGCTCGGGCGACATCTTCCAGTCGCGACGCCCAGATCGGCGCTCCGCATCCGTCGGAAACGACTGTTTCCCCGATGGCAGGATCGTCGGTCGCCTCAGAAAGAATCTGCTGGATCATTAATTGGACCGGATGGGACGGATCGGTGTAGGTGTCAAGGGACTGACCAATTGCCTGAGCCGTCAGAAGCATGGCAGCATGCTTTCCTGAGCAGTTACTATGAAGAGTCGTCGGGTCCCTTCCTTCTCTACACAGGCGGCGGGCTTCCGTCCGGTCAAAGGGCTCATGGGGGGCACACTGCAGGTGACCGGGCGTCAGCCCTCCCTTCTTCAACATTCCGTCGACGATCCCGACATGCCGGGCGCTGCCGGCGTGGGAACCGGCTGCGATCGCCAGTTCCTCCGCCGTCACCCCCAGCCGGTCGGCTGCACCCGAGTGAACGAGCGCGATCGCCTGGAACGGTTTGGCAGTGCTTCTCCAATAGGTTTTCCAGTGCGGGTCGCCGAACACGGCCACCCTCTTTTCACCCTCAAAAGCGACAGCGTAAACCTTATGGACCGCTTCAACGGTATCTTTCCTCCTAACCAACACGTCTATCGGATCCATTGGCGGTCCTTTCTTACCTCTCCAACGATCGGCAGGGGACTTTTCTAAAGGACCGGTCTTCCGATCCTTACTTCTGCTCTCTCCCTCTCCTGTCGCGTTTCCTCAAACAGGACGCGCACCAACTCTTTGTCTTCGGGTGTGGTTGGCATCTTCCTTCGGGCTAACACCCTCTCATGGATTTCCGTGGCGCTCTCCAATAGCAGTTCCACCTTATCTCCTTCCGACCCGAGGCTTTTGGTCCAGATAGTAAACGACGGAACATCTTCCGTTGCGACGCCGTGTACGTGACTGTAAACGCCAATTTTCTTGCCGGTGTAGATCAGAACCCCGATAGATGTCTTAACATGATCGCCGATATAGCACCCGACTTTTGTTCCGGCATCTACCCTTCCTTCACCTTCAATTTCGACCCGGACAGGTCCATAAGTGTCCTTCAGATCACTATTGGTCGTCAGTGCCCCCAGATTGACCCACTCACCGACAAGGGCGTGACCTAGGAAACCGTCGTGATACTTATTGGAGTAGCCGAGGATGATACTTTCTTCCACCTCTCCCCCCACGCGACAGACATCTCCGATATTACTCCCTTCCCGGATCTTCCCGCCGACGATCCAAGTATCCCTCCCGATGTATGCGGGACCTTCTATTCTTGTCGGTGGATAAACCGTCGTCCCATCCCCGATGTAGATCGGACCGTGGCTGACATCAAGGACAACAGTCGGATGAATCACACTCCCTTTTCCCAAGTAAACCTTCGTCTCTTCTCCGCCATAAAGGACCGCCCCCGGTTCCATCTTCCCTTGAACAGCGACGCCCTGGACGGCAAAGGGAAACTCTTCCGTAATGAGTTCCCCGTTTGCATTGACTATGTCCCACGGATAGCGCAGAAGAAGATTCTCATCAACGGTGTGATGCTTGGCGGCGAGGTTTTTCAAGGCATCCATGTCGCTCTTGGTCAACGGTTGGTTCCGACGCAGAATTTTCAAAGCCTCGCCCGATCGGGAGGCATCTAAATAGAGAGCCACCAGCTCGTCGTCCGAAAGATAAGCGACTCCCTTTTCCAGTTTCTCAGCCTTGGATGCCAGAGTCGGTCTCAACAGTGTCCGACCGTTGACGAGTAGTAACTCTCTTCCGTACAGCCCGTCCCAGTCGTTGATTTGAATTCCTTCTTTCTGATAACGCTGCTTTAGGGTTGCCGTTAGATAACTGCGGGTGTGAACGGTGACCGATCGGCCGGGAAAGAGGCGAGCGACCTTCTCCCAAAGAGGGAAAATGCCCGTTCGCAGCAGACAGGCTGGTCTCGTCCAGGTCAAGGGCTTGAAAGCCTTCCACCTTTCATCCTCAAAGAAGACGACAGCGTCCACTTTCCTTACCTCCTTCTTTAAAGGCGGTCTTTCAGAAGATGCCTTTTTCAAACTATGACACGGATGAAAAAAGCAGAGGAGGTCAGCGATGGGGTGAAAATCGTCATCGCTCCTGACAGTTTTAAAAACTGTCTCCCTTCTCAAAAAGTTTGTCAAGCCATCGGCGAGGGGCTGCGGGCGGCGATTCCGACGGCGCAGATAGAGTCCGTACCTATGGCGGACGGAGGGGAGGGGACGGTTGATGCCCTGGTGGCAGCGACGGGTGGCAGAAGGGTGCCGATCCAGGTGACGGGACCTTTGGGGACGCCCGTTGACGCCTTTTACGGCATCTTGGGAGACGGTGTGACGGCTGTTGTGGAGATGGCTTCGGCGGCCGGACTTCATTTGGTGCCGCCGGAAAAAAGGGACCCGACCAAGACGACCACTTATGGGGTCGGGGAGTTGATCCGGTCTGCCCTTCAGCAGGGGTGCCGGAGGATCATCGTCGGCGTCGGCGGGAGTGCGACTAACGACGGTGGTGCAGGGATGGCTCAGGCTTTAGGGGTTCGCCTTCTCGACACATCGGGCAACGATCTCCCTTTCGGTGGGGCTTGCCTCCTCCGCCTCGCCTCTATCGACCTTTCGGGGAGAGATCCCCTCGTCAGTCAAGCGACCTTTATCGTCGCTTGTGATGTGGTGAATCCGCTGACGGGACCGACCGGTGCCTCTGTCGTTTACGGACCCCAAAAGGGTGCCACCCCCGATCAGGTCCGGCTACTGGATCGGGCGCTGAGGCACTATGCCCGTGTGATCCGAGAGCAAACGGGGAAAGAAGTGGAGACCGTTCCCGGTGCGGGTGCCGCTGGCGGTCTGGCTGCTGGTCTGTTAGCCTTCTGCGACGCCCGATTGCAGAAAGGCGTTGAATTGGTTATGGACGTCGTTGAACTGGGAAGGAGAATTCAAGAATGTGACCTGGTCATTACGGGAGAGGGAAAACTGGACGAGCAGACGGTTTTCGGAAAGGTCCCTTTTGGCGTCGCTCAAGTAGCCAAAAAGTTTGGAAAGCCGGTGATTGCCATCGCCGGACAAGTGACCGTTCCAGCCCAGACGACGAGCGAGTGGGGCTTCACTGCCTGCTTCAGCATTCTCAGAAGGATTGTTTCTGAGGAGGAGGCGATCCGTGAATCCTACTTTCTGCTCAAAGAAACGGCGCAACAGGTCGGGTCCCTCTGGTCGCGGGCTCAAGGGCTAGCCCCTAACACTGCTGGGCGCGATAATCGGACCTAAGTCGCACGGGGGAAGGAACAAGGGCAGATGAAACACGGTTCGGTCGCCCTCTTTATCCTTAGTCTCGCGAGTTTTCTAGCGGCTCAGGAACGACTTTCGGTGGCGGGCAGAGAGGTGCTGATATTCCGGGACGCCTTTGGGGTTCCCCATATCTTTGGAGAGAGCCTTTATGGCGTCTTTTACGGTTGCGGCTACGCCCAGGCGCAAGATCGGCTCGGTCAGATGGAACTTTATCGCCGAACGGCGAAGGGGCAACTGGCAGAGGTGATGGGAGAGGGCGCTTTGGACCAGGACAAGCAGAGACGGCTCTTGGGCTACTCAGAGGAAGAGCGGCTCCGCCAGTTCCGCCAACTAAACGCCGAACTTCAGTTAGTCCTCACCGCGTTTGCTGATGGTGTGAACCGTTACATTGAGGAAGTCAACAAAGGTAGGAGACCGGTGCCGACCCGGTTAAAAGAATTGGGAAGGACGACCCTTTCACCTTGGATCGTAACGGACACCGTCGCCATCGGTCAAATGATGGCGCAGCGGTTCGGCAGTTCGGGCGGGGAAGAATTGAGAATGCTTCAACTATATCAGTTTCTCAAAAGGGTCTTGGGACCCGAAGCCGACCAAATTTTCAACGACATCGCCTGGCAGAACGATCCGCAAGCACCCGTTACCACTACCCGGCGGTCCGGAGCAACAGCTTTCCGGAGCGAGGCAGAGACGTCTCGTTCCCTGCCGTTAGTCAGTGATCGGTCCCTTTCCCAAGCCGCATGCAACGCCGGAGAGTCGGAAAGTCTCCGATGGTGCGAAAAACTCAGTCTCTTCACCCGATGGGGTAGTTACGCGATGGTCGTCGGTCCCGAACGGTCGGCATCCGGAAAGCCCCTTCTGGTCGGTGGACCCCAGATGGCGACGGGCACTCCGTCCATCGCTTGCGAGATTCGCCTCTCCTGCCCCCGGTTTGACGTCCGAGGGATGACCTTTCCCGGCATTCCGATCGTCCTCATCGGGATGAACCGATACCTGGCCTGGACGACGACCAGCGGTGCCGGCGATAATGTAGACATTTTCGTTGAGACGCTTCATCCCGACGACGATTCCCGTTACTTGTTCAAAGGTCAATGGAGAGAGATGGAGAGGCGGACAGAGACCTTTCGGGTCAAGGGAAAGGAGGAGCCTGTCTCTGTCACCTTCTTCAGGACCGTTCACGGACCCGTTCTATCGGTTGACAGGGAACAAAGCAAAGCCCTTGCCCGATCGGCGTCGTACTTTGCTGGGGAAATGGGTGCCCTTGAAGCAATTTACGGATTCCACAAGGCGCGCACCCTCTCAGACTTTGCCCGCTTTTGTCGTTTCATCAAAACCAGTCACAACTTTTTCTGCGCCACAAAGGACGGCGATATCGGCTTTTGGTACTGCGGCGCCTATCCGATCCGGGGAAGGAAACACGATCCCCGATTACCCAGACCCGGGACGGGGGAGGCGGAGTGGCAGGGAACGATTCCTTTTGAGAAACTTCCACAATCGGTCAATCCGCCGGAAGGTTTCTTTGCCAACTGGAATAACAAGCCATCCCCTGACTGGGACAACGGCGACCTGCCGCGCTGGGGCGCCATTCATCATGTGGAAAGAATTCAACGGCTCCTGCGCAGCCGAAAGAAGGTGACGATGGCTGACCTGATCAATTTCCTCGTTGACATTGAAGGATACGACGTCCGAGCCGATTACTTCAAGCCCATGCTGTTAGAAGCTCTTCAAAGGTCCGACCGGTTGCCCGACGACGACCGCCAACTGATCGGGGACCTCCTCAAGAGATGGGACCATCAGCGGTCAGAGGGAAGTATCGGTGCGACCTTCTTTGACCGCTGGTTTGAAGCCCTTCAGGAGGAACTGTTTTCTGACAAACCGTTCCCTCTCCCCGAACCGGGTCTGTTTCGCCTGATGGGGCAACCCAGTCTCCTCTGGCACATCCTCAGCGAACAATCGTCCCTTAGACCGTCTCGGTACTACCTGTCAGGTAGGAGTCGGGATCACGTATTGGTCGCGGCAGTTGTCAAGGCATTAGAGAAAATGAAGAAAGAACTAGGTCCGACCCCTGAAAGATGGGGGTTCCGCAAGCCTCTTTGGCGCTTTGACCCTCTCCCTCCCATCCCCGGTCCCAACAGAGGGGCTTACATTCAGGTGATTGAGGTCTCTTCGCCACCTTCGGGGGTCAATGTTTTACCTCCCGGTCAGTCGGAAGATCCTACGTCGCCCCATTACCGGGACCAGCATCCTCTCGCTCTCCATTGGCGGTTTAAGGCGATGGTTCTTGACAAAAAACCCCCTTCCTGACCCTGTGATTCTGGTCATTGACACGGATTGAGGGAAGAACGAGAGCCATCTGGTGCATCGGGTCTGTTTCTGGTCGGGCCCTCCCATCGGAGGGAGAAAAGGGCTCGTTCGCCGTCCCAGTTTTGAAGGGGGTCCCGAAAAAGACAGAGGGTCGTCAGATGATCGGGGGCGCTTCAATTGGACTTCCTCGTCCATTAAACTCACACGCCCCTCAGCCAATACCGGACCCGGTCGCCTTTTGGAAAGCCTTCAAAGTCTCCCGTGCCGTCTTTTCCCAGGTAAACCGACGGGCTCTTTGAAGTCCTTTCATCGCCAGTTCCCTTCTCTTTTCCGGGTCGGACAGAAGTTGAGCGAGAGCATCAGCCCAAGGGTCAGGATCATCTGGCGGAAGAAGGTGGGCACCGTCACCGACGACCTCAGGCAGTGCGGGGGCAGTGGAGCAGAGGACTGGCGCGCCACAGGACATGGCTTCAAGAGGGGGCAGACCGAACCCTTCCGCCAGAGAGGGGAAGGCGAAGAGATCCGCCGACGCCATCAGCGGCGGCAACTGCTGATCGGGTATGCCTTTCAGGTGGATCACCCGCTCTCTGAGACCTAAATCCCAAATCAGGCGGAAGACCGGTTCGCTTTGCCAGCCCCTTTCGCCACAAAGGACCAGGCGATGCTGGGGAAAGGACCGGCAAATCTTTTGGAAGGCGCGAACGAGGACGGAAAGGTTTTTCCTTGGCTGGATCGTACCGACGAAAAGGATGAAAGGAAACGACAAACCGTAACGGGACCGGACCTGCTGCTGCTCCGCCAAGGGTGAACGGCGAAAGAAAGGGGCAGGCGCCAAAGGCGTGACCATCACTCTTTCGGCGGGAACATCAAGAAAGTGGTGAACCTGATGGCGGACCCATTGGGAAAAGGTGATAACGCGACCTGCCCTCTTTGCCCACAGAAGGGTGAGGACACTATTGCGCCGAAGGGAGCGGGGATAGCAGTCAGGGTGGGTCACAGTCGTAAGGTCAAAAACCGTTAGGACAAGGGCGCCTTTCCGGAAGGGAAAAAAGGGGTAGAACGGTGAAAAGAAGACATCGGGATGAGCCAGCATATGCTCGGCGAGGGGGAGGAAAGAAAAGGAGTAGAAAAAAGAGCGGGCGAGGGGATGGTAACAGAGACGGGTCGGAGCGGGGGTGCGG
Source organism: Candidatus Caldisaccharidevorator sinensis (assembly GCA_032161505.2). Classification (GTDB taxonomy): domain Bacteria; phylum Armatimonadota; class Fervidibacteria; order Fervidibacterales; family Fervidibacteraceae; genus Caldisaccharidevorator; species Caldisaccharidevorator sinensis. The sequence continues at coordinate 1,010,971 of JAVKTG010000002.1, read as the reverse complement.
AAGAAGCGGACCTTATGACCGGCGCCACTGAACGGTGCTTGGACCGGTGGCATCTTGAAGGCGGGTCCATACCAGACCAGGTAAACGTTGTCTTGATCCTGCTTCAATAGTGAAGAGAGCAGGTGGCGGACATAGACGGACGGACCGGTCGGCTGAGAAAAAAGTTCCAAAGGTGCATAGAAGAGAATGACCATATCTGCTGTCAATGAGACAATGAAGCCATAATCAGGGAGAGTCAAGTCTTTAGAATGGGACCGGTAAGGGAAGGAGTGCCCGACGCGAGGATCGCCGTTGATGCCCGCCCGTTGACGGCAGAAGGGACGACGGGCGTCGAAAATGTCGGTCGTCTATTTCTCAATGCCCTGCCCCTTGAATCGGTTCCCGCACGCTGGTTCTTTTACAGCACCGATTCAGTGCCGTTCGGGTGGCGCGGGCGGGTTCAGTGGCGGCGGTATCGGGGTCCCGGTTTCCTCCGCCTCGTCGTCCCTCTGTGGCTTTTGAGGGACCGCATTGACGCGATACTCTTCTACCTCAGTTATGTTCCCCCTCTGACCCGATGGACGGGGGCGCGGACGGTAGTGACCGTCTGCGATGTCATGTGGCTGGAAAGACCCGACTTCTTAGACCCGCCCAGTAGGAAATTTCTTTTTACCGGTGTCCTTCCGTCCCTCAAAGATCGGACCGATCATTTCATCGCCATCTCTCAGGCGACGGCAGCAGATTTGCAGGCGACATTAGGCGTGTCACGAGACAGAATCACCGTCGTCAATCCCTATCCTGATCCCGATTTCCGCCCGGTCGGTGGGGCACAAAATAGGTTAAAGGAACTTTACGGAATAGACGGACCTTTCCTCCTATTCGTCGGCGTCGCCAAGCCCAACAAAAATGTAGGAGCGATTCTGGAAGCCTTTCGGATGTTGAAGGCGCGCCATCGGGAGGCGACCCTCCTTTGGGTCGGCTACCTCCTTCCATTTTGGGAAGAAGTGAAAAGGATTGAGAGGGGGGGCGAGGGGGTCCGATACTTGCGGTATGTACCGAGAGAGCACCTTCCGATTCTTTATTCGGCGTGTCGGGGGCTGGTGTCGCCAGCATTGAAGGAGGGTTTCGGTCTGCCTCTCTTGGAGGCGATGGCGTGCGGGGCTCCCGTCCTTGCAGGAGACGAAGGTGCCCAAAGAGAAGTGGTCGGTGATGGGGGACTGCTGGTCAACCCGAAGAGCCTTCCGGCAATCTATGAAGGGATGGAGGTCCTCTGGACCGACGGGTCGTTGCGTATGCAACTATCGACACGGGCAAGGGAGCGGGCGGCTCTCTTCTCAAAGGAGCGGACGAAGGAACAATTAAAGCAGGCTCTTGAGAGGGCGTTAGGAATGGGATCCCGATGACAGGAGAAAGGTCGCTCCCGACGAGGAAGACGGTAAAAGGAATAGCATCCGTTGAGGGGATGGGACTCCATACGGGGGAGAGGGCGACCGTTCGGATCGGTCCGGCACCCGCCGGCTTTGGATTGCGATTTAGAGCCGGAAGAGCGAGGGATCGGGTGGAGATTCCCGCCGATCTGGATTACGTGGTCGACAGTCAAAGGCGTATCGTGCTGGGAAGAGACGGGGTGACGGTTCAAACCGTTGAGCATCTCCTCGGTGTCTGTGCCGGGTTGGGGCTGACCGATGCGGTGGCGGAGGTCGACGGACCGGAGATTCCTGCCGGAGACGGAAGCGGTCTTATGATCGCCCGCGCCCTTTTGGAAGCCGGTCTAAAGGACTTGGATTCTCCCGCACCTTTTATAACGGTCAGGGGTGAAGTTCAAGTCAATGACGGCGACCGCTGGATCCGTTTCCGACCGAGTGACCGGCTTGTAATCCGATACGTTTTCGCAAGACCGGGACACCCTGTCGTCGGACGGCAGGAGTTCTCTTTCGCAGCCGGTGACGATTTCCTGAAGGAGATCGCCCCCGCTCGGACTTTCGGATTCATTGAAGAAGTAAAAGCCCTGTGGGATCAGGGGTTGGGGCTGGGCGGCAACCTCCAGAACGCTTTAATCATCGGAACGGAAGGCTATCTGACGGAGCCCAGGTTTGCAGAAGAACTGGCGCGCCACAAGATTCTGGACTTAATGGGAGACCTAACCCTTTTGGGAGCCCGTCTGGTCGGAACGATAGAAGGGTTTAAAAGCGGTCACTCTCTGCATCTGCGGCTGTGCCAAACTATTCGGTCAATGGTGGCTCAGGAGGCGGAGGGTTGAATGGTTGAAGCGGGCAAAGGGCTGGACGTGCGGCAGATAATGGAACTGCTTCCCCATCGGTACCCCTTCCTTCTTTTAGATCGGGTGACGGAACTGGAGCCAGGAAAGAAAGCCTGTGGGATCAAGATGGTCAGTTGGAATGAATGGTTTTTCCAGGGGCACTTTCCGTCTGCCCCCGTGATGCCGGGACTTCTCATTTTGGAGAGCTTGGCTCAGTTAGGGGGAGTGGCGATCCTGAGCGTTCCGGAACATAAAGGTCTGGAGGGGTATCTGGTCGCGGTGGAGAACGCCCGTTTTCGCCATCCTGTTACGCCGGGCGACCAGTTGACCCTTCAGGTGGAAGTGACCGCCGTAAGGAGCAACATGTGCTTTGTTAAGGGAGAAGCCTTCGTCGGCGATCGGCTGGTCGCCGAAGGGCAGATGACCCTTGCCCTTAGACCTGGGCTGCTTTAAAGCCCCGCTACATCACTTTTTGCGGTTTGTCTAACGAATAAAGTGAGGTGAAGAGCCTCGTTGGGGACCAGGGTGTCAGGTCTTTCAACGACTCGCTGACCAGTCATGGAAAAAACGGAACTTCTGACCCAAGAAAGCAAAAATTTTATTCACCCCACCGCTGTGGTCAGCCCAAAGGCGGAGATCGGCGAGGGAGTCGTCATCGGTCCCTATTGCATCGTCGAAGATGATGTGGTCATCGGCGATGGAACCATTTTGGAGCCCTTTGTCGTCGTCCGGCAATATACCCGATTGGGCACCGAGAACCGAATTTATACCGGAACGGTCCTAGGAGGCGAGCCACAGGATCACAAATTCGCAGGGGAGAGAAGTTACTTAATTATCGGAAACCGTAACATCATTCGGGAGCATGTGACGATCCACCGGGCGACAGGGGAAGACGAAGCGACTCTCATCGGCGATGAGAACCTGATCATGGCTTATTGTCATATTGGTCATAACTGCGTCTTGGGAAATCAGATCTCCGTTGCCAGTTATACGGGCATTAGCGGTCATGCTCATATTGAATCCCAGGTCAGTATTGGCGGGATGACGGGAATCCATCAATATGTGACCGTCGGCAGGCTGGCAATGGTCGGCGGAATGTCCAAAGTGGTCCAAGACGTTCCCCCCTTTATGTTAGCCGACGGCAGACCTGCCAAAATCGTTGGGGTCAATGTGGTCGGTCTGCGAAGAGCCTCCATCCCTCCTTCCGCCCGTGAGGACCTGCACGAAGCCCACCGGCTCCTCTATCGGGCAGGCCTGAACATTCGCCAGGGACTGGAACGCATTGAAGCGGAACTCCCGCCCAGCGAGGAATTGACCTATCTGATCACCTTCATCAAGCGGGTCTCTGAGGGGTATCTGGGTCGGCAGAGAAATAGCCACCGCTGAGATCTCTCCGACCAAGTCCTTCATCCGGGTGAGGGAGCGTGGTGCGGTCAGTCGCTCTTTTCGCATTGCTAGTCATTTCACCCGCGTGGTCGGTAACTCCCCTTCCCCTTTCTGCCCAAGAGCCGGAGCCGGCGACTCTTGTCGTCTTGGACCAGGTCTACGAAGGTGTCCCGGCTCTCTGGACCGATCCCCCCTGGGTCGCCGTCGGCGACTGGCTCAAACCGCTGGGTCTGCAGTGGGATTCCCAGAGAGGGCTGTTGGTTCTCTCCCTTCCCTCAGGCAAGTCTACCGATCTCCCCCTCCCGGCGGACAGTGAGAAAGATAAGGGAAAAGAAGGATCGTCCGGTCCGCTGGTTCGGGAAGTGGACGGGCATCCGTTCGTTTGCCTACCCCGCCTCTGTGAGGTCGTCTCGCTGAGGGGTGTCTGTAGCCGGAACGAAAATTTGATTCGGATCGGCATTCCCGTCCTCAGCGCCCAAGTTCGGTCCGTCACGGAAGGCTATTTATTGGAAGTGCAAGTGCGCCGACCTTTGAACCAATCCCCAAAGGTGCGCACCTTATCGGATCCCAACCGAGCGTATATCGATCTTCCCGGAACCCTTCTTACTGACGATATCGCCCTTGAGGAGACGCCTGCTGGACCGATAACGAGGATACGGATCGGTCAGTTCAGCCAAAACCCTAACATCGTGCGAGTGGTAGCGGACTGTCTGACGCCCGTCTCCTCCTGGCTGGTCGGTAGGGAACGAGAGGTCGGCGGCACCGAAACTTGGAAAATGCTAATTCAGGAAAAAGAGAGACCTTCTCCCTGGGTCGGTCAAGTGACCCTGCACGCCTCTGAGCCTCGTAGGGCTTGGATCGTCCTGCCCGGAGCCGAGCGGTTCCCTCCGTCGATTGAAAACAGAGGAAAGGAACTAATCGTCGCCCTCCCGGCGACGCCCCTCCTTCCTCCTGTCGTCGCACCGCTAACGGACGGACCGATTGCGTCCGTTCACTTAACGCAGCGAGACGAGAAGCCAATCCTGATCGTCTCCCTACGCCAACCCGGTTGGGGCGTCCTCCAGTTTGACCGAGAGAGGGGCTTCATTCTGATCGTTGAGCCGCTCACGGGCGGGAGACCCGGCGCTTTATTGATCGTCCTAGATGCAGGTCACGGAGGGAAGGATCCAGGGGCGACGGCTCATCCCAAGACGGTCAAAAACCCTCTCGTGGAAAAGGTCCTGACCCTTGACATCGCCCTTCGGCTCAAATCCCTCCTGGAGAAGGCGGGTTTCCAGGTCGTTATGACCCGATCGGACGATACCTATGTTCCCCTTGCCGACAGGGTCGCCCTTGCCAATAGCCTGCAAGCGGACGCGTTCATCAGCATCCATATTAACGCCCATCCCCGACCGGGAGAAAAGTGCGGGGTAGAGGTCTATTACTGGTCCCCTCAGAGCCGAGTCCTGGCGGAAGCCCTTTATTCCCGCCTGCTGACCCTGGGACGGGGCGGAAATGGCGTTCGGGTTCGGCAGTTCTATGTGGTCCACCACACAACCATGCCTTCCGCCCTCGCAGAAAACTGTTACATCAACCACCCCGAGGATGCCGCTCTACTGCAACAGCCTTCCTTCCGCCAAAAGATTGCCCGCGCGCTCTTCCAAGGCATCTTGGACTTTTTCCAAATTCCGGAAACCTTAGAGCGGAGGCGTGAATAGAACGTGATCCGCTGGCTCCTTGTTGGTGGCTTGCTTGCTGTGTTCTTCCTCCTCTTCTGGTTCGGTTGGCCGTCGCGCCGCTTGCCAGAGAGTCGCAATCATGCACCCCCTCCCCCGTCTGTGGTCATTTACTTCCCTGACCTATCGGCAGATCGGCTCATTATCCATCGGATAGTGCCCCGGCACAGGGACCCGCAGGAGCGACTGAAGGAAGCCATCTCCCTCCTCTCCCATCCGCCCGCCCCTCTCCCTGATCCGGCGGTCCCTCCCGGAACCAAACTCCTATCCGCTCATGTCGCGGACGGGGTGCTGACCCTGAATCTGAGCAAGGATTTTGTGACGGAAAACTTTTGGGTCGGCTCTGAAGTGGCTCACTTGAGGCTTCAGTCCCTCGTCTACTCCGTTACATCTGTGACAGGTGCCCGATCGGTCCGCATCCTTGTGGAAGGGGAAAGCCCGGGCACCATCGGCGGACACTTGGAGGTCAGCGTTCCCCTTGAGAGGGATCCTTCCCTTTCGCCCCCCGTCTCCGGCCTCTCCCCCTAACGGTCACGACCTTTTTTCAAAGGTCAGACTCCGGTCCGCCAAAATTAGTCTCCTTTCCCCGACGCCGGAGACGAACCCCAAAGGTAGGGCGCCCTCGTCCTTCAGAAGGGAGAGGGCTCGGTCTGCGTCCTTTTCCGCAACGATGGTGCAGAAGCCGATGCCCATATTGAATGTGGTCCACATCTCCTCTTCCGGAACCGAACCCAACTTCTGAATCAGACCGAATATGGGCGGCACAGGAGCCCATCGGGTCACCGTCACCGTTACTGGAGTGCGGGACCGTAAAAGGTTCAGCAGCCCCCCGCCCGTGATGTGGAAGAGCCCTTTCACTGGCACGGTCTCCATCAGAGCCGTAACCGTCCGAACATAGATTCGGGTCGGCGTCAGCAGCTCCTCTCCGACCGTCGTCCCGATGTCGTCAACGAACTGATCGGGCTTCAGCCCTGCCCGATCAAAGAGGACCTTTCTTGCCAAACTGAGGCCATTGCTATGAATACCTGAACTGGGAAGCCCGATGAGCACGTCGCCCGGCTCCAGATCGTCTCCGGCTATCACCTGATCGGGATGGACCAACCCAAGGCAAAATCCGACCAGGTCTAAGCCCACACCCTCTTGCACACCGCGGATCAAGGTCGGTAGTTGCGCCAGTTCCCCACCGACGACGGCGACACCCGCCTGACGGGCACCTTCCGCCAGACCCTTGCCGATGGCTTGCGTCACTTCCGGTCGCACCTTCTCCACCGCCAGATAATCCAGAAAAAGGAACGGGCGCGCCCCGACGCACACCACATCGTTCACATTCATTGCCACGCAGTCAATGCCGATGGTATCATACCGACCGAGCATCTGAGCGACCAAAACCTTAGTCCCAACTCCATCGGTGGCAACCGCCAGAGCCAGGTCGTCCCCGACCCGCACCACGGCAGCGAAGAAGCCAAACGGCACCAAAAGGTCCCCTTCAGGCACTGCGGTCAACGTGCCCGCCAAATGTCGTAAAAGGACTGAGAGTGCCTCCTCTCCCGCTGCCTCATTCACCCCGGCGTCTCGGTAAGTCAGTGGCTCGTGAGTCATTGGATCATCTTCCAGACATCGATCGGTGCTCCCCAAAAAGCATCGGGCACAATTGGCACCCCTCTAACAGACGGCATCGACCGCATGCCTTTGCGTCCGTTTCGGACCGTGCACAGTCCCCGACGTGATCGCTTGCGGCTGACGAGGCAGTCCCTTTCCTGGGACGACGGTCAAACTCCGTCCGTAAGCGAATGGTGGACCTTTCGTTCAAAAGGGTCCCATCGCCCGACAACTTCATTCCGGAGGGTAGGCAGAAGGAATCTCAACGACCCTTCCATCTTCGTCCACGAGACGGACCAGATACCTCACATTCTGGTCGTCATAGGTGCTCAAAGTCCCTTCCGCTTCGTCCCAGGTAATCCGATGAGTCCCGTCGCAATAGGGCTTGTTCTTTGACAGCCCGCAGGCGCAGATGGCAACCTTCTGTTGTCCGACTTCTACCAGATAGGGTCTATTCCGATCGTGACGAACCAGACGAGCCATTTTCCCTCCTCCCCTCTACTCCAGCTCCTTCCGCTGAACGGGCTGGGGCGTCACCGACAGGGTCAGTGGCTTCCCTTCCCTGACGACGATCACTTCTACCGGTTTGCCCGGCTCCAGTTCGCCGAGGATTGCCGTAAAGTCGTAAATGTTCTTGACCGGTTTTGCACCGACCTGAACGATCACATCTCCGGCTTTCAGTCCTCCCTTTTCGGCAGGGCTGCCCGGGCGCACGCCTAAAAGTTTCAAACCCTGACCGCCATTCGTGTAGTCGGGGACGATCCCGATGGTCACCCGAACCCCCGCCATCGGTCTCTCAGCGGGTCGTGCCTCGGGATGGAAACGGGGTCTGTTCGGGAGGTTTGCCATCCGGGTCACCAATCGGGCAGCCGCCTGCACGATCCGCTCGATTCCCTCATAGTTAATCGTTTCCGGATCGTCGCTGGGACGGTGATAGTTCTCGTGCATCCCTGTGAAGAAGAAGAGGACCGGTATCTTTTGAAGAAAGAAAGGAAAATGATCGCTGGCTCCGAAGATTCCGGGGGAGTCCTCAACAGTGAAGGAGGTGAGGGTTTCGTTCACGAGGGGAGCCCAATCGGGCGATGAGTTAACGCCCAGAACAAAAAGGCGGTTCTCCCTCAGCCGACCGATCATGTCCATGTTAAACATCGCGGCGATCTGACTGAGAGCGACCGGCGGATGGCGAACGAAATGCTGGGAACCGATCAATCCCCTCTCTTCAGCACCGAAAGCGACGAAGATGAGCGATCGTTTCGGCTTGGTCGGTTGAGAGGCAAGGAACTGAGCCAGCTCCAGAAGACCCGACGTCCCTGATGCGTTGTCGTCGGCGCCGTTGAAGATTTCCTTCCCGCCCCTCTCACCGGTCCGCGCCCCGACATGATCGTAATGAGCGCCGACGACGACGAACTCCTGCTTCAACTTCGGATCGGACCCTTCCAAAAGACCCACCACATTGGCATCGGTGACCGTATCCCGGACCAGGGCGGTAGTGATCTCAACTGTTGCAGATTCAATGGGGAAGGAGAAAGGCTTTCGGGTCGTCTCAATCCGCTCCTGGACCTCGTTCAAATTGAAAAGGAACTCTGCCACTCTCCTTTTGCAGGTCACGGCAATCAGACCCGATTCGGTCATTAGAGGTTCTGACCAGAGGGGAGCGGGTTTGTCCTCCCAGTTACTCAGAGGACCGGAAACTAAGATCAAGGCAGCGGCGCCCTTGTCCCGAGCGGTCCGTATCTTCATCGGGAAACTCGCCCATTGGTTCAGAGACGGATCGTTCCCCGGCGCGCCCCGCAGGGCTAAGACTACCTTACCCTTTACATTTATTCCCCTGTAATCGTCGTATCCTCTCTCTGTCGCCGAAATTCCGTAGCCGGCAAAGACGACGGGACCGGATACGGTACCTGAAGAAGAGAGGGCAAGGGGCAAGAAGTCCGATCCAGGCTCCAAGGTCCGAACGGCGCCGTCTCCTCTCCTGACGATCAGTCGGTTCTCCTCTCCCAGCCGCACCTGGCCGATAAAGTTGAAGGACTGGAAATAGGAACCGTTATCGCCGATCGGGCGGAGTCCAAAGTCGTGAAAGAGGGAGGCAATATATTGGCGGGCGGTCAGAGCCCCTACCGTACCCGCCCCTCTCCCTTCCAACTGGTCGGAAGCCAGGTAAAAGAGATGCTCCCTCAGTTCCGTAGCCGTTATTGCCGACGACGATACGGACCGATAGGAGGCTAGGTCCAACGCCGCCAGGGTCGGCCACAGGAAAGCAAAAACCGCTGCTGTGACCATCAAGCGTTTCAACTCTTCTCCTCCTTCTCTCAGATACCCCAATCAGCGAAATAGCCTAATTGTTTGACGGCTTCCTCATTGGTCGGGTCCAGTTCCAATACCTTCTCGAACTGTTTCTTCGCTTCCTCGTAGAGAGCCAGCATGGTCAAGGTTTTTGCCAGATGGAGGCGATAGATAACATTATCAGGGTCCAGTTCTACCGCCCGGCGCAATTCCTCCAGGCTTTCTTCAAAACGCCCCTCGTGGAAGCAGCAAACCAACCCCAATCCGCAGTGAGCGGGGGCATTGTACGGGTCCACCTGGAGAATCTGACGGTAGAGCCGCTCCGCTTCGTCATACTGTCCTTCATATCGGAGGCGGTCGGCTTCCTTCAGAAGAGAGTCAACGGTGCCTTGACTGCCGATCCCTTTCGGTTCCACGGTCCCGCCCCCTGCGGTGTCCCGCTTTATCGTTTACAGACCTAGCCAGGCACGAGCGTTCCCTTCTAGAATCATCTGTCTCTGTCGGTCGGTCACATCCGCTTCCAAGACCATTCCAATACCCCTACAGATGTGGACCCTTGTGATGCCAGACCCGAAAAGGACCCTCCTTTCGCCCAAGAGAGAGACCGCCTGCTCCACCAGACCCCTCTCTGTCAATAATCCTGTCACAATCACCGCCACATTGGGCACTTCGGAAATGATTCTCAGTGCCGCAAACCAGTCGCATCCGGGCAGAAGGACGGCAAGGGATCGCAAACCCGGATATCTTCGCACCAGGCTGACCAAACCGCCAGCGTCCGATTCTGTCTCAAGGAAAGCCACCAAAGGGACATCGTAGCGGCGCGCCATCTTCAGCATCTCGATCGTCCGCCACGAATTCAACGGTCGCGCCAGACGCGCCGGCGGCAGCAAGATCCCGACAAAATCCCCTCCGCTCAGATACTTCTTCATCTCCTCCGCCGATTCTTCCAGATGGTTAGGGTTGATCACAAGATAGCCTTTAATCCGCTCTTCCTTGCTGACCACGGTTTTCAAAAGGTTGTTCCCTCTCACCAGGTCGCCCCTCATACTTTCGGCGCTGGCGAGACAGAATTGACTGACCTCGTAGCGCTGAGCCCAGGTTCGGATCAGGTTCCACTCGCCCTCCTCTCCCTCCCTTAAGGTGTGCCAACCCCACTCCCCGAAAGCGTCGACCATCGCTTCTCTTCCCCCTATGCCTGTACGATCCGCCTCAGGTTTTCTACCAGGACCCAGTTCTTTTCCTCTTCCGTCAAATCCGAATGAAGGAGGGGCAGCAGCGCCGATTGAAAATAGTAAAGGGGGGCGCCGCTCCCAAAGACCATTCTCTGAGCCCCTACCTCCCTTGCAACCGTCTCCAAACTGCCCGGGTGGGTCAAACTGTGGGTGTCCAGGTGAAGGTGGGGTATCCCCTTCATTACCAAAAGGGCTTCCGACAGATTGGCCTCTTGCACATCGGTCAAGATGACGGGAACCGATAAGGAAGAGATAACCTCCCCAATATCCGTCGCCCAGCCCGGTCGGGGGCACTCAATCAGAAAGGGGAGGCGGTGGCTGTTTAGAAGTTGCACCAGGTACCGAAAGACGGCTGACCGGGGCTCCCAAGATTGCAAAAGCGGGAAAAAACGGAACAGGCGGAACCCCTGCTCTCTCCGCCGGTTCACCTGTTCCTCTATCCCCCGATAATAAACGGGATTGACGGTCGCTGCCGGAAGCAACAGCCCGCCGCTCTCGCGAGCCACCACAATCGCCATGTCATTGCCGACCTGCGGGTCGAAGAAGACGGCCGTCGTATGGACGAAGATGGCTCTCGCCACCTGATACTTTCTCATTAAACCCAACAAAGTCTCTGGGCGAAGGTCGCAATCTTGGAAAGGATAGAAACCGACCCAGGTATTGCAGTCCACTATGGGTGTGCGGACCGTCCCTGTCACCGATCCACCTCCTGACCTCTTGTCAGCCGACCGCTATACCTGCCTCTGCCATTATTCTTTTCAAGTTGCTCAGGCAGACCTCGCTGCCCTCTTCCCCCAGATGGGAGAAGGCGTCCCCTACCGGCATCTGGGTTAGCGACTCATCCAGGACCTTCTTAGGTCGGTAGTGGGTCTCCAAAGAGACCCATCCGTCATACCCATCGTCCTTCAAGGCACGAAACTGCCCCAGATAATCCACCTCTCCCTCCCCGACCGGCACTGCCTCAAACCGGCCCTCTTCCGCCTTCCAGACCCCGTCCTTAATATGAATGTGACCGATCACCTTGCGCACCGCTTCGTATCCGTCAGGGTAAGGAATCTCTCGGTCGGGATCAAACACATCATTCCCCGGATCCCAAACAGCCCGCGCCCAAGGGCTGTTCAACTCGTCCAAGACTAGACGAACTTTCCTCCCGTTGGTTGCCATCGTCGAAGGCTCATTCTCAATCCCCAAGATCAGCCCGGCCTGCCCGACCATCGCCGCCGGTTCCCTCAGGCGGGCGACGATCTCGTTCCAACTGGGTCCCGGTTCCTTCCTCCAGAAAGTGAAGCCTCTGATCAAAGGCGCCCCCAACTCCTTCGCCAACACGATGCACCGCTTTAGGATCCTCACATGCTCCTCATATTGAGATCGTTCGAAGTCGCATTTGAGAAAGGGGCTGGCGATGGAGCAAATGGCAAGCCCCGAACCGTCCACCAAATCCTTTATCTTCGCCACCTCTCTGTCGTTCAGCAAGTGGGGACCCTTTCCCCAGACCGATCGCAACTCCAACCCTTTCAACCCTCTCTCCAACGCCCAGTGGACGGCTCTCTGAAAGTCCTGCGAGACCTCGTCGGTGATGACTGCCAGTTTCATACCTCTCCGCCTCTCTCCACCATTGACGATTAAACCTTAGCACGGTTCCCGCATTCCCACGCTATGGTCCCATCGTCGCTGCTTTACAATCAACGGCGGTCGCATCTCTATGCAGGAAGAGGAATTGAAAGAACTGATCACCATTGACCAGTTCGATCGCATCTTAATCGTCTTCTCCCTCGCGTGGTTTCTCCTTTCTGTTACCGCCAGCCTCATCATCGGTCGTAGACGGGCTCCCTTAGCGCTTTACCTCTTGACAGGTTTCCTTACCGGTTTGTTGGGACCCGGCCTCTACGCCTTATGGCGTTTCTACCTTTGGAGAATCCGAATCGACCTAGACCGGGATTTCGTCGGTCTCCATCGGGTTGATGTTCTGTTAGGCAACCTACTGATCTTTACCGGCATCGGTATTCTGATCGGCATCTTAGCCCGACTTTATCACCGTTGGTTTCAAAGAGTAGCCGCCGACCACATCCGACGCTCAAAACGACCCCATCGCTAATGAGAATCAAACGCGCTCATCAAGCACGCGAACAGATCGGCGGTGCATCGCTATTGGTCTTGGCGCTCCTCTTTGGTCTCCCATCGGGAGGTGGTGTCGTGAGCCGAAATTACATTCGAACCGTTTGGCAGATCGGTCATCCTGATAGGCGGTTCACCGAGTTTGCTTTAGCGCCCGATCAAGCGCGTCGGTTCGCAGAAGTTTTTCCAAAGGGAGTTCAATTCGTCGTTGGTGAAACGCCCCTCTCCCGCTTCCCCTTCCTCCACCCCAGCAGCGCCGATAGCGCCTGGGGAGGGAGGGCAGAGGTGCCTTTCAATATTCGCTTTCTCCTCGCCGACATTAGTGACGGTGTCTATGCCTTGCACGTTGCATTAGCCGATAGCCACGAAAGTCTGCCGTCCACGATGGTCGTCACTGTCAACGGAAATAAGGTCTGGGAGAGACGGATGACCCGTGGAAAAGGTCGGGCTTTTTTCGGTCAGGAGGAAGGTGAACCCGCTTCTTTCACTATCCCCCTTCCTCGTTCGGTGATTCGCAAAGGCGACAACGAGTTGACGATCGTCTTAAAAGACGGCAGTTGGGTCGCTTACGACTGCGTTGAACTTCTTCAATGGACTGCTCCAGAAGTGCTTCCGTCACAACCCAAATCACCACGAGCAACTTCTCCTTCGGTAGAGGCGTTCATCAGCCAATCGGCAGCCCTTTTCCCCCTGCCGGCAGGCTACCACGCCAAAGGGCGGCACGGCACCATTCTCCTTGACACACCTCTCATCGACTCCGGTTGCCGAGTTGATTTTTCCCTCTCCATCTTTTCCGGTCGCCTCACCGTCGGCCGGACCCAATTGGCAGAAGATGAGCCTGATATCTGGCAGATCGGTCTCGCCAGAGAGGGAGATAAGGTGTGCATCAGTCCTTTGTACACCCGACCTTCCCTGCCCCTGTCCCCTACATCTTCCTATACTTTTCAACCTTACAGCGGCTGGCTTCGCCTCACGATCGAGCAAGATTGGGATCGGGTGGTCTGCACCGTTCGCAACGGCGGCAAGGTTTTGGGACAAATCACAATCGTTCACCCCCCTGTCCCTCCTGGCCGCCTGTGCTGGCGCGGCGCGGAAGCCGAATGGGCGGTCGCTGATCTATGTTGCCAGGAAACCAAACGCAGAAAGCCAAAACCCCCATCACTGAAGGGTAAGACTCCGTCGTACAAAACCTCCGAAACGACCCGTCCCCTCGTTCGTTACAACAATAAAAGGGGGGAAATCGTTCTTGCGAATTCATCTCTCGAACTACGAATCAGCACCCGCGGCGGTATCAACCCAGGGGTGTTATGGGACAAGCGCACGCAAAGACAGTATGCCGACGGCAGATATTGTTATGGAAGCCCTGACCAACCCCTGCCCAAACTTCAATCGGCGCCGAAAATTATCCGTTATAAAAACGGAAACGTGCAAGTGACCTTGACGGGAGAACTCATTCTTCTAAACCGTTCTCCATTAAGTCGACCTTCATATGGAGTTGAAATAGCAACCCAAGACCACCTTCTCATAGTACACCAGTTCCGGATGGGGTCCAATTTCCTGGAAGAAAGGATCGCTGTGACAAATATCGGTCGCCTACCTGCCGACCTTGCAGGGAGGACTTTTGGGTTCGCAAAACGGTTGCTCAATAGGGAGGGGTGGAACCGCGACCTGGACGGATGCCGCTTCGTTGCCACCCCTTACCGGAGGGAGCCGGAATCGGGACAATTGCTGGACTTTTCTGCTGAGGAAATCGGATGGCGGTCCGGTTGGTTCCATCTCGTCAACTATCCCGGTGTGCCCCAATTCCTTCGCTACCGCACCGGCGGCAGTTTCGGGTCCGAGGGATGGGTTTGGCTGGATTCAGACGGTGACCACGGTCTCGTTATTGCCAAATACAATAGGGAGGAGATGGAGTGGTCTGCTCTCAATGTACTGACCGCTTCTGGAATTGAAGGAGAACAAAAAGTTTTAATCTTCGGAGGGGCGAGAGCTTGGAAATTGGGCGATCCAGAAAAGACCCATTCGCTGCAGCCAGGGCAGTCGGTTACTTTTGGCGTCACCCGAATGATTCCGGTCACGGGCGGCTGGAGAGGTGGATATTATGCGTTCCGCCACTGGATGGATGGGCTGGGTCACACACCTCCGAAAAATTATAACCCACCGGTCCATTGGAACGAACTGTACGATAATCCCCTTTGGTGGGGTCCCGACACTCCTGAGAGACGTCGGCAATTTTATCGGCTGCAGGATATGGAGGAGGAAGCGAGGAAGGCACAGGAATTGGGCTGTGAAGCCCTTTACCTTGATCCGGGTTGGGATACATCCTTCGCCTCCTCAATCTGGGCAGAGGATCGGCTGGGTCGTCAAAAGGATTTCGTAAAGATGTTGAAGGACGGCTACTCGCTTCAACTTTCCCTTCACACACCCCTTGCCGGCTGGTCGGACATAACCGCCTATCCCGAAGACGCTCGTCGTAAAGGCATTGACGGAAAGAGCCTTTCGTCCCTTTGCAGTTCGGCACCGTCCTACCTCAAGACGAAGGCGGAACGTCTCCTCCGTCTCTGCGGGGACGGCGCCGGCTTCCTTATGTTGGACGGCAGCGGGTTTACCGGCGCCTGTTACGATCACCGGCACGGACACTCGGTTCCTTTAACCAGAAGCGAGCATTGCCGTTCGTATCTCAGGCTGATTCAAGAAGTGAAAAGGCAATTTCCGCGCGTTCTGATTGAACTTCACGATCCGATTGTCGCCGGGGTTAATGTCCGTTACGCACCGACCTATTTCCTTCACGGACTTCGTGACTCTTTTGACGAACTGTGGGGCTACGAATTTATGTGGGATCCGATGACCGATCTAATGACCGGACGAGCCCTGAGCCTTTACTATGTGCGGCTGGCTTACAATATTCCCATCTACCTTCACATTGACCTTCGTAAGGACAACGAAAACGCCTTGATCTTTTGGTGGTACGCCAGCACCTGCCAGCACCTCGGAGTCGGTGGAAAGCATCCCGACCCGAAGGTATGGACCGCTCATAAAAGAGCGATGGGGACCTACCTTCGCCTTAAACGATTTTACACGAACGGAGATTTCTACGGAATCGACGAGACCGTTCACACTCACACATTACAGGGCGCTGCTGGAAAACCTTCCGAACCGATTGCCGTCATTAATGTCTTCAACCTTTCTGATGCGCCTGCCGACAAAACATTTCGCTTTCGGCTCTCAGAAATCGGTCTCAACGATCGCATCCAAGTCCACTGCCCGACTGCGCCCTTGCGTCAAAATGGTGACTCCATCACCATTTCCCTCTTCTTACCGCCTCGCTCACCTGCTCTCCTGGAAATTTATCGGGTGCTCTAAGTGACGGCCTTTCGGTCAGCCATTAGGTAACACGATCGGAGGGCGCTCTCGTATGATAACTCAGGCGCGCCCAAGGACCTGAGAGAGATCGCGCAAACTGACGACGCTGAGTTTGACCTATAAGATCGCCAGTTTCAGCCGCCACTTCTTTTTGATCTTAACCAATGGAGCCCCCGTCAGGTCCGCCCGGGCAAGGGCGACTTTTATTCAAGAGCGCACCTCGGTCCCAATCTTGGCTCCAGACAGACAATCGTCGCTCCCTTGTATCCGATCGGACCTGCGGAGACGCCCGGCAGACGAAACCGTTGAGTAACCCACGAATTTACCCGCCCCTTGCGGATTTCCAATACCGCAGCCTTTCACCACAGCTTCTAAACCCAGCCTTCGCGTTGGTTAGAGGAAAGATAAAAAGCAGCGAACGGCATTGTTACGATCAACCCATATAAAAGCAACCGGAGAGCGTCGCCGAGCATCTCGGGTAAACCTACCGAGCTTTGGAGCTTGCTCGGCTATAGCGGAAGGTGCGTATGTGTCCCTGCGGTCTCAAGTGCAGTATAATTGAGATTTTTGGAGATGATGATGCGGTTGTCTCGGATCACATCTCTTTTCACGGTGCTTTGCCTTGCGATACAATTAAGCCTCTTCCTTGTATCGGGACCGACTGAGATTCGGAATGACCATTCCTTTTATTGTTTTTGTCAGAATTGTCCGGGTGAAGAGTTATGCTGTTGTGGTAAGGGGCAGACTCCGGCGGAGGGTCTGCTCTTGAGTCAACTGTGCGATCAAAGCCTCTTAGAAGTAATTCTGAGGAATGCCGAACGGCCTTTTTTAATTCAGCGTTTGTTGTTGATCCCCGAAAGTCAGCCTTTTATTTTTCCGAATTTTTTGGCGTTCCGTATCACCATTCCCGTTCGTACATCCGATTTATGGGAACCCCCGCGCCCCCCTTGGAGCTGTTTCGGTCTTTCTTCCTAAAAATCCAAACGTTCAAAGGGGGGTTTGTACCGATGAAAAGGGGTTTCACATTGATTGAGCTTTTGGTCGTCATCGCCATTTTGGCGATCCTTGCGGCTGTGCTTTTCCCTGTCTTTAGCACCGCACGTGAGAAAGCCCGTGGCGTCTCCTGTCTGAGCAACACGAGACAGTTAGCGATGGCAACCTGGATGTACATCCAAGACTGGGATGAATTCTTCCCAACGGTGCGGATGCCTATGATGTCGTCGGCGAGCAGTTGGGTCGATCTGATCCAGCCCTACTCTCGGACCCGGCTCCTCCATCGGTGCCCGTCCGACACCAGCCCAGCATGGAACGAAAGGGCTTTACGAACGACCTCTTACGGTATGAACGCTTACTTTGATCCCTTTCATCCACCTTACGGAGGGGCGATGAATCCCCGCCCCTTTTCTCTCGCCGCTGTTGCGGTGCCTTCCCGCTGCGTCTTTTGCTCCGAACTTGGCGAGTTCAACACCAAAACGGGCATGCTCATCAGAGGCGACCATTTTATGCCCATGTTCTGGGGAGATCCGCCGAGAGTGATGGACATGATGATGAACGATCTCCTCTGGGATCATTCGCAGCAGGAGCCGACCACCCTCGCCATTCGCCGTCACCTAAACGCTTCTCAATATGGCTTCGTTGACGGTCACGCCAAGACCCATCGGTTTGAGCAGACCTGGCGGCAAATCCCGGGCAGCGCACCGACCGTTGACTGGTACGATCCGATGAAACCGTAGGATCAGAGGGGGCGGGGCTCCTCCCTCGGTTCCGCCCCGGTTGTTAATCGGGGTTGCATCGGCAATTCCACAATAAAAAGCGGTATTCTGTTTATCGACGGCGAGGTAAAACGGACGGCAGAAGGGAGGACAGTCGGATAGGAAGAAGGCGACGGGTCAGCCGAGGCGTCCTAGAGGAGGTCCGTTCTCTCCTGCGCTCTTTTGGTCCTCTCGCTGCCCGTATTCCTCTCCCTGTCCTTAAGGGTCCTCTTAAGGGAATGCGCCTCTTCGTCCTGTGTCGGGGGTCCTTTTTCGCCGGCACTTACGAACCCGAAATGACCGCTCTCTGGATGTCGCTACTTCGCCCCGGCATGGTCGCCTACGATGTCGGTGCCCACTTCGGCTGGTTTTCTCTCATTGCTTCCCAGTGGGTCGGTCCTTCCGGGAGAGTCGTGGCTTTTGAGCCGTTTCCCTTCAACGCCTGGATCCTTCAGCGTCACATTCTCCTCAATCGGCTCAGTAACGTCCTTCTCTTCCCCGTTGCCCTCTCAGATGAAGATGGCCGGCGTCCCTTCGCTGCCGGATCATCAACCGGAACGGGGCATCTGGTCGTCGCAAGCCCTCTTCACGTCCCGTCCTTTCGTCTGGACACCCTACTGTCTCACTCGGCCCTTCCGCCCCCTCAGATCGTCAAGATAGATGTGGAAGGCGCCGAGGGGGGGTGATCTGGGGAGCCTGCCAGACCATCCTCAGCCATCGCCCCATTTTGCTATTGGAGCACCACGAACAGCGGGAGGCGGAATACGAACGATGGCTTCTGTCCGTCGGATACACGCGTCAACCAATCCGTCTGATCCCGGGAAAAAATAGGCAGAGCCTTTTCAGCCCTACAGGTACGCCCACCGGATGAGCGATTAGGAGTATAAAATAGGGCTGGGTGGGCGGAGCCATTGATTTCTTTTACTTTGTCAGGGTGCTAAAAATGTAAACGGAGAATGATAGAAGAACTCTCAGGCATACCCTTCATCCACTTTTTCTAAATCGGGCGTCGGTTCCAACAACGGCGTCCTATTGCTTCTATCCGAAATCTGAAAAAGCGGAACGAAAGGGTTTGGTTTTGAAGGACATAGGGAAGGTTGCCGTGTTCCGTGAAAAATTTTGATGGCTCAGAGATTAGTCATATCTGGAAAAGGACGGAGAGGACACTGACGCTGACTTGTAGGAAAAGGAAGCCTCGCCGCTCAGAGGAGGGGAGGAGCCAAAAATGAGAAAACAAAGACAACCTAAGGTCTGGGTAGGGCGGCAAAGATAGCACTAAAAAGGTGAAGCCGATGAAGGTATTTTTTGGAAGCGACTGGACAAGCCTGGAGGATAAAGCCGTAGAAATCTGGATGAGCAGCGGAAAGGAAAGACCGACGCTGATCGTTCCGACGACAGCGATGCAGCAGCGGCTCCTGATGCGCCTGAGCCAGAGGACAGGAGGGATATTGGGCGAACACACGATCGTTCTGGACCGGTTGGCCGAGGATCTGGCTTTTGGTGACAGCCCCCGCGACTCTTGGGCAACTGTCGCTGATCAGTGGCTGGCGACCTATCAGGCACTAACCGATTTGAACATAGACCAAGGTTGGCGAACGCCTGGGATGATCCGACAGATCAATAAAACGATTGAGGAGATCGAGATGGCCGGATTAGATCCCGATACAGTTCGCTCCGTTCTAAACGATAAAATGTCAGAACACCTTTGCTCCGTTTGGGTGCGGTACAGAGAAATTTTGAATGACCGAGGTCTTTACACCACCTCTCAGATGTTCCAAAGGGCTTCCGAGGCTTTAGACAGCGAGCCCCTACCGATTTGTTTGCGACCGCTGCTGATCTACGGCTTCCGTTTCCTGGCGAAACTCCAGTGGGAATTCGTCCGGAAACTTGTCAGTAAAGTGCAAGGAAACGGGAAGAGCGTTTCTTTTTTCTTTTTCTACCCTAAGTTCAACACATCAGCCGTTCCAGACGCCCGCCGTTTGGTTGCACTTGTAACAAGTCAGTGGCAACCCAATGAAGAGACGGTGAGGTCTTCCGTTTATGGTGCTATTAAACATTTGTTGGCGAACATATTCCAATGGAATGAAAATAGTTCCGAACAGGAAGGAAGCAGCGGCACTTTCGCCGACTCTCAAGGTCATCAGCAGATTTTTTTTCTTGAATGTGCGGGTGAATATCAGGAGGTCGAGACTGCGGTCCGTTATGTAAAGAAACTCGTCCAATCCGGTCTCATTGAGAGTTTCCAAGACGCGCTCCTTTTTGTTCCAGGTCATGATACCTATTTGCCCGCGTTGGAGTGGGTTTCATCCCGATTTTCCCTGCCCCTCAATATCCTGACGCCAGAGACACGCAGTTCCAACCCACTAGAAAAAACCCTTTGGGCGATCGCGAGCGCCCGACGGAACGGTTGGGACAGCGAGTCGGTCATAGCCCTCCTTTTTGACCCCCATATCCGGATTAAAAACGGATGTCGTCCCCTTGTAGACCCTGATCGGCGAACGAAAATAATGGACCTTATCAGGAAAGGGATCTTTCGGTATGAAGCAGAAAATTGGATCCGATACCTTGACCTAACCGAAGAAGCCGCTCATTTTCTTCGAGAAGTCTCTTCATTACCGATCCAGGCTCCCGTTTCAAAACATGCAGAAGCATGGATCCGTTTGATTGACAAATGGTTAGCACACCGCGGCAGAAAAGAGGACATCGTTGAGGGTCTGTTGTCTTATCTCACTCTTTTAAGGGACTGGAACTGCGACATCAGTATCGAGTATTTCTTAGAAATCATCACTTCTTTAGTCCGTGAGCGAAAAAAGGATATGGTCCCAGGTGTCAGGGTGGCGGATGCGGAGGCGGGGCGGGGCTTGTCGGCTCCTGCTGTGATCATTCTCGGTCTGCACGACGGGTTCTTTCCGCCGTCGCAGCCGACATTTCAACTTTTGACTGATGCCCAAAGGGAGAAACTGGAAGATCGGACCGAGTTTCCTCTTGCTCATTCCAAGGTTCGTCACAAAGAGTCCTTTTGCAGTTTGTTCTCGGAATTGATTGGTGCAGCCACTGCAGTTCTTGTTCTCAGTCGGTGTCATAGTGACGCCGACGGTAGAGAGCGATCGCCCTCTCTCTTTTACACCGCCGCACAGGAAGTCTTACGCAACATCTGCGGAGTTAACCCGCCAATTCAAAAACAAACGGGCGATGTCATTCCCGACGATGACGAGATCCTTTCTTCAAGGGAACTGAAAATCGCGAGTGTTTACAAGTGCTTTAACCGATGGGAAACGACAAAGCCTGTGGCAGGTATATCGATTTTACGATCACCGTACTTTCGCATGCGATTGAAGGATGAATATAAGAGATACACCCAGCCCAAAGGGGGGACGTGGGATGGTAGAGGGATGAAAATTTCCGATCGGCTTCCCTTGGAAACATGGCGGACGAAAGGATTGAGGGTCACCGCGTTGGAGGATTACAAGTCGTGTCCGTTCCGTTTCTTTGCTGAGCACATTCTCGGTCTGAAACCGGTCAGAGAAGCGGTCACACCAACACCTGAACAGAGAGGAACCCTATGGCACGGCGTACTTACGAAGTTTTTGAAAGAATTCATCGTAACGGGTCAATTGCCGAGCCAAGAAAGGCTGAAAGAGATAGCAATAGAGGAATTGGACGGTCTTCGGGACCAGATTCCGAAGCCTTTCTTTGAAGCCTTGGAGAAAGAAGTCATACTTCTTTGCGGGAAAATTCACAGCGCAGAGCAACGTGAGGCTATGGAGTGGGTCCCGCTTAAGGTGGAAGAGGACATAAAGCTAAAGGCTTCAGAATGGGGGGGAGAAGGTTTTCTTACAGACCTTATCGTCATAATGAGACCGGACCGGGTCGATAAAGCGAGAGCAGACCCTGAAAAATTGAGAGTCGTTGATTACAAGACGGGGGGAGCGCCTGGCCCGAAGGAGGTCCGAGAAGGTCTTCATCTGGTCCTCCCACTTTCTTCGGGGGTGTTGGGTGCTCAAGAGTTTGTGTTCCTCCGAGCGCTGGAGTATACGACAGAGGGAAAGTATGGTGCTTCGTGCCGTGCGCCGTCTCAAAATCTTCCCAAAATAGATGAGGCCTTCCGGATTGCTAAAGATTATGTCCTTACCGCTCTGCAAGAGATGTCGGAAGGTCACTTTACTGTTGACCCGTACGACAGCAGCGCCTGCCAAATGTGTGGGCGCCAGGCTTTTTGTAGAAAGGGATCTATGAGGATCACCTACAGGTCCTGAGGATAAGGTCGCCGGGATGACCCATAAAACGCCAATAGCGACACCTTTGTGGCTCTGCGACGAAAACGGAAACCCGCTGGACGAAGGGCAAAAAAAACTAGCCGTTTCGGTCGGTCAAAACCTGTTAATCGTCGCCGGACCGGGCTCTGGTAAGACCCGCGTCCTCGTCAGCCATTACCTCCATCTGTTAATGGAGAGGAGAGACTGGGATGTTCACAATATCGCTGCAATTACCTTTACTGAAAAAGCAGCGGCGGAAATGAAAACTCGGGTCCAGAAAATACTTCTAAATGTCGTTCAGAAGTCACACGATCAACAGGACCGAGAGAGAGCCCGTTACTTGCTGGACAGCTTGGGTCACGCTCAAGTCCAGACCATCCATAGTTTCTGCGCCGACCTCCTGCGCCAGCACGCGTTGCAGTTGGGACTGGATCCGTCGTTCACAGGGTTAGACGAAACGGCTGCAAATCTTTTAAAGTCGGAGGTGACGGATTCCTTTTTGATCAAAGTCTTAGACGATTCCTTTGACCCGTTACATGACGCTGTAAGGTTCATTGTCGAAAATTGGTCCTACGAAAAAACATCGCGAATTCTCCAGCACCTTCTCAAGATAAGGGCGTACCTTCACTCGGTAGGATCCGACGGTGATTTAAGGATCATCGTGGACGAACTTGACCGTCCAGGAGTTCGTGACTATTGGAAACAGTGTTACACTGCTGTTGAACGCCACTACGACCAAGAAAAATGGCGACGCAACTGCTTAGATTTTGACGACCTCTTGATCAAGACCTGGAATTTGCTGCAGGACGACGGTGTCCGTGACCGTATCCGGAGCCAATATCGCTACATCCTCGTAGACGAACTCCAAGATGTTGATGCCCTTCAGATGGAGATTATAAAAAGTCTGTGCGGATGGGATGAAGGTCGGGTCTCTTTTTTTGGCGTCGGCGATCCCATGCAATCCATCTATCGTTTCCGAGGCGCCATGGTGGAGAAGCTTAGGTCCCTGGAGGAAGAGTTTCGACAGCGCCGATGGGCCTGCCAAATGAAACGTAACTATCGCAGTAGTGACAAGATCGTTCGCTTTCTTAACTACCTATTTAGTAGGCTATTCCAAGAGAGGGCAGAGGTTGTCGGTCAAACCGCTGTGCGTTCTGACAGGCTTAGTCCTCCCGTCACCATCACCGTTTACCGAGGAACCAAGTCCAGAACGGAAGTTTTAAGGAGAGAAGCCTGGGCAATCGCGCAGACGATCAGAAAGATTGTTAGCGGTAACTCTTCAGAAGATCGTAGGACCCACTTCCGCGACATAGCCGTTCTTCTCAGGGACACAAGACATATCAACGTCTTGACAGATGTATTTAGAGAAGCGGCAATCCCTTATCATGTTCTGTCCGGCTATGGCTTTTTCGAAACGCAGGAGATAAAGGACCTGATCACCTTTTTGGAAGCCATTTCGGAACCGGACAATGACCTTGCCGCTGCCGCATTTCTCCGGTCCCCTTTTGTTGGTATTTCGGACCCAACTCTTTTGCTCTTGCGCCAAAAGGGACTTCTCAACTGGCAAGCCGTTGTTGGAACGGAAGAATGGAAAAGCGAACAACTTTCCGAGATTTCTTCAGCAGAAGCAAAGCGTTTGAATTGGGGAAAATACTTATTGAGAGAAGGTGCGAAGCGACTCGACCAGGGCGCGGTAAGGGTTTTGGAGTGGCTGTTGGAAGAGACCGAATATGAGGCGATTCTCACAGCCTTGCCCCACGGGAAGCAAGCCCTGGCTAATGTTCGGAAGTTTATCCGCTTGACCGATCAGGCGTCGCGCAATCTGAACCTGACGATCCATCGACTGGTCCGACACCTGAGAGAGATTGCGAGTCCGGAGATTCGCATCGCTGAGGAACCGCCTCAAAGTGCGACTGCTGATGCCGTGCAGATTGTGACCATTCACAGTTCAAAAGGTCTTGAGTTTCCTGTCGTGTTTGTTCCGATGTTGGGTGAAATCGGGCATCCACGGGCGAGTCCACAAGATGTCGTCTGGGATCCGTCGGCAGGCGCCGCTATCCGCTATAGGAGCCCTCTCAATCCCCAAATTAAAAGGGAGCGGCTTAGGGAATTTGATAGTGTGGACAAGAAACGAATAGAGGAAGAAAGTCAGGAGTGTTACCGCATCTTGTTCGTCGCCTGCTCTCGTGCGCAGGATCAACTCTACCTTATCGGTTCCGAGCGGACGGATGGTAAGCGAGACGAAACAATTTTGTCCGAGGTACTTACGGCTCTTGGAGTTGAGTTGGGATCCGATGACTGGGTCCTTCCCGAGGGCGTGCGGGAATTCGTAACTTTAAAAGTCTGTGAGGCCCCTTCTGCTCCTAAGGAGGCGGAGAGGAAAAAGTCGTTAGGTGAGCAATGGCTGGAAAACCCCGAAGTCGTTCCCGAGATGCCTGACGCAACGATGCCTGACGAAACGGTCCGGCTCCCTATCGGGTCAGCACCGATCGTCGTTCCCGTCTCCCTGCTCTCTAATGCCGAAGAATGGCGGTGGGACGGGGTGACTCTTTCCCGAAAGGGCGTCGGCTCTGTCGTTCACGAACTGGCGAAGCTCGATCTACTGGACCCAGATCAGGCAACGATCCTCAGTTTGGCGCGAAAACTGCGGGTTCCCCTTTCACAGGAAGACGTGGAAGCCGTTCTGAAGATCGTCCGGCGGCTGTCTGCCGATGAAGAGTGGTCTCGGGCGATAAGTTCATCCGAGCGTTATAAGGAGTTGGAATTTCAGGTCGCCGTTTCTTCCGATCCCCCTTTCTTCATCCGAGGTCGGTGGGATATGGTTTATAAGGATGGATTCTCCTGGGTCGTTGTGGACCTGAAGACAGAAGAGGTAGAGGGGGAAGGGGACGCACAGGAGAGATGCCGTGATGACGGGATCTATGGCTTTACGATTCAGGCGTATGCTTATGCTGCACACAAGATATTCGGTGCCGAGAAGGTATCGGTCCGTTACCTCTTTCTCGCCCCAGAAAAACCGATCCTGGTGGAGCGTTGTTTCAACACCGATCAGTGGATTCAAACTGCGGAACGACTCAAAGAGAGGATCGAGCAGGTCGCGACATCTCAAAGGAACTCTCTCTGAACGGCTTGGGGAGATACAATTGCGATGCCGGGAGAAACAACGATGTCGGTAGCCGAAAGTCTCTTAGAAAGAGTCGCAGAGATGGAGAGGGAAGCAGAAGAGGCCCTCCGCCAATGCCGGACAGTGGAAGAAGTAGAGAGTCTAAGAAAGCGCTTTTTGGGGAGGCGGGGTTCTCTCAATGAGGTCCTTCGCCGCCTTTCGTCCCTGACGGAAGAGGAACGCCGTCAGGTCGGTCCTCCTGCCAATCGACTGAAGGTCTGGCTGGAAGAGCGATTGGAAGAGCGGGCCCGTCAGATCGCAGACGAGATCCGCAAGACCCAGTTGCAAACGGAAAGGCTTGATGTCAGCCTACCGGGGCGGATCTGGATCGCCGGCGGTCTCCATCCGATCACCCTGACCGTCAATGAAATCTGCCGGATCTTCGCCGATATGGGTTTTGAGGTCGTTGAGGGACCTGAGGTGGAAGACGAGTATCACAATTTCATTGCCCTCAATATTCCGCCTCATCACCCTGCTCGGGATCAGCACGACAGTTTCTACATCACCCAAACGACTCTCCTCCGGACGGAAACCTCGGCAGTTCAGATCAGGGTAATGGAAAGCAAACAGCCTCCCATCCGGATCGTTTCCCCCGGTCGGGTTTACAGGAGGGACCCCGTGGACCGGACCCACTCCCACACGTTCCACCAGGTAGAAGGGCTGCACATAGATCATTCGGTAACGTTTGCTGATCTGAAAGGGACGCTGGAGGCCTTCGCCCATCGGTTCTTCGGTCCTCGGGTGCCGACCCGCTTCCTCCCCCATTACTTTCCCTTTACAGAGCCCAGTGCTGAGGTTCACATCGGCTGTTTGGTCTGCCAGGGCGCCGGCTGCGGTGTGTGCAAGGGAACCGGTTGGGTAGAAGTCCTTGGATGCGGTATGGTTCATCCTCAGGTCCTTGAAAATGTCGGTTACGACCCCGATGTATGGCAGGGATACGCCTTTGGAATGGGTGTGGAAAGGTTAGCGATGCTTCGCTTCCGTATTGACGACATCCGCCTTTTCTATCAAAATGACCTGCGCTTTCTGCGACAGTTTGACTGAAAGGGACGGTCCTTCGGAGGTAGGGGTAAAGTGAAAGTTCCTCTTTCCTGGCTGACCGATTACGTTGCCATTCAAGAAAGTCCGACCGAGATTGCCCGTTTGATGGAGCACGCCGGAATCGGTGTGGAATCCTTAGACGAAAGGGAAGGGGACTGGATCTTTGACCTGGAAATAACACCCAACCGACCGGACTGGCTGTCCATTTTCGGTGTCGCCCGTGAGTTAGCCGCCTTTTTGAACCGCCCGGTCAAAGAACCGGACTGGCCCGTCACGGCGGACGGAGGGTGTATCAACGACCTGATCTCCGTACAAGTCGACGAGCCCGAACTGTGCCTCCGATACAGCGCCTGCATCGTAGACGGCGTCCCAGTCGGAGAGAGCCCGAACTGGATGAAGAGGCGACTGGAAGCTTGCGGCGTCCGTCCTATCTGTAACATCGTTGATATCACCAACTACGTCCTCTTAGAATTGGGTCAACCGCTCCACGCCTTTGACTACGATGCTTTGAAAGGAAAGCAGATCATCGTTCGCCGTGCCCGGGAAGGCGAAAAGATCTGGACGCTGGACCAACAGGAAAGGCTACTGGATGACCAGGTCCTGGTCATCGCCGATGCGGAGCGACCCGTTGCCATCGCTGGCGTCATCGGCGGTCTGGAAACGGCCATCAGCCCGTTCACCCGACGCGTACTGATTGAATCGGCTCAGTTCCACCCCATCAGCATCCGTCGCACTTCCCGGCGCCTCGGTATTGTGACCGAGTCGTCATACCGGTTTGAAAGATGGGTGGATCCGGACGGCACGGCAAGAGGTGCACAGCGCGCAGCGGCGCTGATGACTCGCCTCGCCGGCGGACGGGTGATCGGTGGTGTTATAGATGTCTACCCTGCACCGTTGCATGCCCGGGAGGTCAGCTTGCGCCCCGATCGGGTCCGGCGCCTCCTCGGCGTTGACATCCCTTCCGATGAACTGTTGCAATTACTCAACAGGCTCGGGCTCAAGGCACAGTCGGACAGCGGACGGATTGGGGTCTCTGTCCCGACATTTCGTGCGGACATCGCCCGGGAAGTCGACCTGATTGAGGAAATTGCCCGAATCTACGGCTACGACCGAATTCCTTCCCGCCTTCCCGAGGGAGCCGTATCGGGGCGGGGCGACAGTGTCCGGAGAATTCAAGAGCAGAAAGTGAAAGAGTTTCTCTGTCGCCTCGGTCTCAGGGAGGTGATTACCTACAGCCTGACGCATCCAGACACAGAGAGCGGTTGGGGTGTAGACCGGGAGGAGGGGTCCCTCAGCCTCGTGAATCCGTTGACCCAGGATTACACCGTTCTGCGGGTCTCTTTGATCCCGTCCCTTCTTCAGGTCCTTTCCCATAACATCCGAATGGGCGTGCGCGATGTCTGGGTTTTTGAACTGGGTCGCCGGTATCGGTCGGGTAGGGTCGGAGTTATGGAGGAGACCGAGCCCCGCCTTCTCTCCATTGCCCTAACCGGTTCCTGCTGGGGTCGGGCCTGGAACTTGCCCCCTCAAACAGGCAGAGCCGATTTTTACACCTTGAAGGGAATAGTAGAGCATCTCCTTTCTTGGTTAAGTATTGACAGGGTGCGCTTCCGATCGGGAGGACCAGCCTTTCTCCACCCTTATCGTTCCGCCCGACTGGACGTCGGAGACGCTTCTATCGGTTTTTTGGGGCAGCTACATCCCGCCGTCGCCCAAAGAAACGATATCCCCTCCGACATCTTCATTGCAGAACTGGACTTTGAAGCCATCGCCTCCCTTGCCTGCTGGCAACGGATCTCCCGACCAATCCCGTCAACGCCGTCCATCCGTCGCGACATCGCCGTCGTCCTCCCTGAGGAACTCCCGTCCGCTACCGTAGCGGACCTGATCCGTCGGGAAGCAGGCGACCTTCTGGAAGAAGTCTGGGTCTTTGACGAATTCCGGGGTGCTTCCATTCCCAATGGCTATCGGAGCGTCGCCTACGCCCTCATCCTTCGTGCTCCGGACAGAACGCTGACCCAGCAGGAAGCCGACCAAATCGTCCAGCGGATAAAGGAGCAGATAAGAAACCAAATGGGCTTGCAAATTAGGGGATGAACGGTCCCTCAAATTGAGCGGGATCATCGCGACAAAAGGATAGAGATGCTACGCTAATGGATGAGACGAGGAGGAGGAAACGGTGGCAGCACCAGCACGACCGAAAAAGAAACGGGGAGAGAAAGCCTGGATTGAGACGGAGTTCTGCTCCGGCTGTGAAGCCTGCGTTGATATTTGCCCTGTTGACTGCATCGCCGTCACATCTCGCGAACCGTCGGCTCCTTTTTACAACGACAAGGTATGCATCATAGAAGTGGAGCGATGTACAGGATGCCGCCTTTGCTACGATGTCTGCCCTTGGGACTGCATCGTCATGGTGGACCAGGAAGAAATTGAACAAGCCTTACCCCTGGTCAAAACCGTGAGCACACCTTCATCAGAGTGAGACGGCTACTGTTGCCCTAAGGGAAGAAAGGACTTTCGGGGCTTTGGACAGGTCGGGGCATCCTCCTCAGGGGTCCTCCCGGAAACGCGCCTGTTTCGTCTCCGTTAGCGTAAACAATCTTCCCGTTGACCAGAACAAAATAGATTCCAACCGGAGGCGCCAGAGGTTGTTCATAGGTCGCTCTGTCCCCTATTCTTTTCTCATCAAAAACGACCAAGTCCGCAAAATTGCCGACCCGAATCCCCCCCTTCCTTTTAGACCGAACACTTTCGCCGGTAAGTAACTCATCTTGAAAACAGCCTGCTCCAACTTCAGCGTCCCTCTTTCTCTCACATAATGACCCAACACTCTTGGAAAAGTTCCGTAACCTCTCGGGTGGGGCTTGACCGCCGGGTCCTGATGGCGCACCGAACTATCCGAACCGAACATCGTATTTTCATAACCCATGATTGCTATTAAATCATCTTCTCGCATACAGTCATAAATCATCTGCGCGCCGCCCCTTCTCAACAATTCAACAATGATCAGCCCTTCCCTTTCCATCGGGGAAAGGGGCTGGGACGGAAGCCTCCCGAGGAAAAAACTATCGGAACTGGACACCTCTGATAGTCTCATCCCGTTCAAAGAACGATCAGACCAAAAGGAAGCGACCCGAGCGAAGGAGAAATCCGCCCCGCCCTTTGATTTAGCTTCCCCGATCAGACCCTCCCAAATCGCCCTTCTGGTAGACGGATCTCGTAAGAACCTTCTCAACTGCCCGTCCCCTTTAGCTAACGCCCACTTGGGTAGTAAAACGGTCAAACTGGTGCTGGAACTGGTCTAGGGATAACAGTCCAGACTGATCTGGATCCCTCTCCGCCTGTATCCATCAATAAGAGCCAAGGCTTTTGAAGCCGATCCCCATAACCTGGGCGCCGCTACTTTAAAATGGGAAATATGAACCGGAACCTTGGCTTCACCCCCAATACGGATCGCTTCCTCTAATGCTTCAAAGACCTTGAGCCCTTCGTCTCTCATATGGGTGACGTACAACCTACCATAGTCTCCGACAATTTTTGTTAAAGCGACGATCTCCCACTTAGGGGCGAACATGCCGGGCAAATATTCCAATCCCGTTGAGAGACCCAATGCGCCATCTTCCATCCCCTTGCGCACCATTTCTTTGATCTTGCGAAGTTCAGCTTGGGTTGGTGCTCTGGTAGCATCGCGCATCACCTTGCGACGCACCGAGTTATGTCCAATCAGTGTGCCGATGTTAACCTGTGAACCGTATCGTTTCCATCTTTGAAACATTTGTCCCACATCTTCTACTGAGCTCCCACAATTCCCCGTTATAATCGTCGTTACACCTTGTCGGATAAAGTTAGGTGCTCGGAAAGGACCTTCCTTCGGCAAGTTGGCTTCTACATGAGTGTGGACATCAATGAAACCGGGAGCCACGAGGCATCCTTGAGCGTCAATGACAGTAGGAGCAGTGTCACGGCGCAAAGAACCAATGGCAGCGATTTTACCGTCTTGAACGCCGATGTCCGCCTCAAAGAGTGGTTTCCCTGTTCCATCAACAATTTTCCCGTTGACAATCATCACGTCAAAGACCTGTGGGGCAGGCAAGTTTATCGACCACCAACTAAAGGACAGAAGTGCGATCAGAAAGCAAATGAAAGATATGGCAAGGATAAGGAGCAAGCGTTGATTTCTCACTCATCCGTCACCTCTATATCATAGAGGCCGACTTTGCGCTTCAACCGTTCTATCCGTTTTTGCAAATCCTTTATCTGTGTCTGCCAACGGTCTGGGTTTTGCTGAGCAACTTCCATCGCCTTCTCCGCCATTTCCAAGGAATCGAAAAGCCGCCCTTTCTTCTCATGTATGCAATTGAGGTGACAATAAACTGTTGGTCGGGTGGGCGCTAACTGTGCCCCCATTTTATACTCTTGCTCTGCTTCATCGTAACGCTTTAGATTGTAAAAAGCCCAACCCATGTTCAAGTAAGGAAAAGCCCAATCAGTATCGCGCCTCTTTGCCCGCGAGCACCACTCTAACACCTTTGTCCATCTTTTCTGTCGCGCGTAGGCGACACCGATGCTGTTGTATGGCAACGCCCAATCAGGGTCGAATTGGATAGCCTCCTTGTATGCCTGGATAGCATCTGCATAACGTCTTTGCCGAAAAGCCAATTGACCATAGCAATATTGCCTCATGGCTTTAAGTTTGTTGTCGTAGGGCGCTGCATCCAGCGCCCACTCGCAAAGTTGTTTGATAGCCTGCCATTCTTCGTCCGTTGCATTTGACGTCCGATACCAGTTTTCAAAATGGGTCTCTATTTCGCCGCGCAACACGTCCAGAACTCTAACCTTCGCCCGCCGAAAAGTGGCACTGTTTGGAAACTCCGCCCGCAACTTACGGTAAATTTCAAGGGCGTTGTCGCCTTCCGGACTCACCCAGCGGCCCTCATCCAACGCACGATAAAGTCTTTGTTCTAGTTGGTATAGAGTACGCGAGCGATTTAAGAAACTGCCTCCAACAATAGCACCTAACCCTATAACGACTAATAATCCTGCCAGCCAAGCCAGTCGACGAGATCTCTGTACCGTTCTGGTTGTAGTGGTTGTTGGAATTGTTGTTGAAATCGGAGGGCTAATGGGGGGAGAGATAGCGGGAGAGGTCGTGCCAGAAGAAATTGGTTCATGTGTGGGAGACTTGGTTGAGATAGAGACCGGTGGTGGGGTGATCTGCTGGTCTCTCATTGCCCTTACAAAAGCCACAGTGCTTAAAAAGCGATGATCAGGGGATTTCTGTAACGCTGTCTGTAATACTTCTATAAACCCATCACTGACTTTGCCTTTCAGTTTATCTACAGGGACGGGGTGATGGACATGCTTGTATCCGACGGCTATTGGTGTTGTCCCGGAGAATGGCACTTCTCCTGTCAACATCTCGTAAACCAAAATACCAAAGGCATAAATGTCGCTTGATTTACTTGCTTCCTTCCCCTCCCACAATTCGGGTGCCATATACTCAGGGGTTCCTACCAGAACTCCCGTCTGCGTGAACCTCTCTCCTCCCAAAACTCTCGCTATCCCAAAATCCGTTACCTTAGCCAATCCATCGGGCCTTACCATGATGTTGCTTGCCTTTATGTCCCGATGAATGATCCCTCTTTGATGGGCGTTATCCAAAGCCGATGCAATCTGCTCGGCGATGGGAATTGTTTCCGCCTGGCTAAGTCTCCCCTTTTCCCGAATCCAACTAGCCAAATCCTTACCGTTAATGAACTCCATTGCGAAATAGTAAAGTCCATTACTCTCGCCTGCTTCGTAGATCGATATGATATTGGGATGCTGGAGCGATGCCGCTGCCCTCGCTTCCGAAAGGAACCTTGCTACGGTTGATTCATCTTGGGCAAGGTGAGGGGACAGAATCTTTATAGCAACGGTCCGCTGAAGGATATGGTCGAATCCCTTAACAACGACCCCCATCCCACCGCTCCCGATCAGTTCAAGAATCTGATACCGACCAATCTGCTCGGGCAGAGTCCGCATTATTGTCCCACCCCTTTAACCTCCTCAAAAAAGGTTAAGGGTGTCCAAGAGGCACGCGTCATCTTATCAATCATCTTCTTCCTAGTGTTTCCTGTTGATAATCGGGGTTGATAGCGACTGATATAGATCGGGATCACTTGCATCTGGAGCACCGGACCGCTCTCACTCACCTCAAGCCAGAGGCATATAATGTGCCGCCAAGGCTCTCTCTGATCAAAAACGAAGTTGCCCAAACTGTAGGCAATAAGTTTGCCTCTGTAAAACCCGATGCCCTGGGGCGTGTGGGGATGATGCCCCAAAACGATGTCAGCGCCTGCATCAATAACAGCGTGGGCAAAATCAATTACGAATCCTTTGCGATGAAACCCTTGCGGAAAGTCCACATACTCTTTGCCCATGTGCATGCTAACGATGACGACGGGAGCCATCGCCTTTGCTCTGTGTACATCTCTCTGGGCTACAGCGATTTCGGCCCATGCAACGCCGCCTTGTCCTGGCTTTGCTCTGACGGGACCAGGTACCTCGTTATACGCTAAGAACGCAACCGTTACATCATTCACATGGATCAGAGCGGGCTGGTGGGCTTCTTCATATGACCGGCCGCCTCCGCAAGGGATGATCCCGTTCGGTCGAAGAATATCAATGGTGTCGTATAGCGACCGTATGCCAAAATCGGTCGCGTGATTATTTGCAACAGATAGAACGTCGAAACCAGCATAGACCAAACCGCGCACGGCGATCGGGCGAGCACTGAAAATCATCCGGTTACGGGGATGAACCAACCGTCCGTTTGGAGTGAGAGGAGACTCTAAGTTAGCGAAAGCGATGTCTGCCTGGCTAATGAATGATTGCATTGCCTGGAAAGGATACTCAGGTCCTAATCTGTCAATCAAACGCCCCACCCCGCGCCCCAGCATGATGTCCCCGGCGGCGAAGAGTGTAAAGGAAGGTAACTGTTCGCACCGTGCCGTCGGCAACACCGAACATGCAAAGGCGATGGCGAGCCCCATTGCAAATGTAGCGGTCGGTCGTCGTCTCGTCCGATGCATCTTATGTGCTTCCTTGCATCCGAAACTGAAAGACGACCTGCCCCGCCTGAATGTAATCTCCGTCCTTCAACGGTTGCCAGTGGGCTACCGGATGACCGTTGACGTAGGTTCCGTGCGCACTTTCGTTCTGCACCATGAACTGTCCGTTCTGAAACTTCAATCGGAAATGGTGGCGAGAAACGGACGGGTCAATGACTTGTATGTCGCTCTCGCTGGATCGCCCGACCAGATTGTCGGGCGTAAGGACAAAAAACCTCTGACCGACAGTCCCTCCCTGGATGACTTCTAACCAGACCAGCAGGTTAGCGGGAAGGGCTTGTGGCTGGGCTGGCGCTCTTGGAGTAGGTTCTGGCGCTGCCGGTGGGGGAGCCGAAGGAGACGGTTCTGCCCTTTCTCCTTGTCCGCTTGTAGGCGGGAAAGCGCTTGGTGAGCCACCGCCGGGCGATGGGGGCGGCTGCAAAGGACCCTCATATCCAGGTCCACGAACAGAAGCGGCAATTTCTCTGGCTTTGTTCCTATTGTATTCGTCGACTCTTCCCATGATAAGAAACCAGTCCACGATATACCAAAGCAGGCAGCATCCCCCCGTCAAAAGTTTGAGCACCCCAAGAAGTATGTCTCCGACATAGAACCGGTCTATGCCCATATATCCAATCAGGACAGAGAGAATCAAGGCAATATTGCGATCTTTTTTACCGGAGTTGTATAGACTGATGAAAAGCATCCTCTGCTGGTCCGTCATTCCCCTCATCAACGCTGCTAACTCCATTTCAGTTACTTCTGGCACAGCAACCACCCTCTTTTCATGCCCATTGGATGGCAATGCCTATCTTTAAATCTACAAACCCTGAGCCCACGAAGGTTTTTTTCGCCTTTTTCCTCCCGCTCATCACTCCATTTTGCAATCAAGCGACCAGTATCCACATCATAAAGTGTGTATTCAAAAGGACTGAAGCGAAGTGTAGGGGAACCCGTTAGCGCTACTTGCTTTCCTCCCTCCCTGAAATCCCAAGATGCATTTAGCCCTGTTTCTATTTTTCGCAAAATTCGTCCGTCACGATAGAGGACGAGGTCGCCCGTCAGGAATTCCTCAGCCAGCGGAGCATCCGCTTCAAGATGAAATCCTTCCAACCAGCCTACAGTTTTTCCATCAGGCGCCAGTTTGGGCTGGTAGCCCCGTCCATCCTGTTTAAGTTGTTTAGTTGTGCCGTCGGAGTAAACCACAAAGATGTTGCCATGTTCGCCTTCGCACTCACATTTGGCTGGCTTCAAATATACTTTCACCATTCGTTTTATCCCAATTTCAGGTTCTGATGGCTCCTCCCGACGTACGCCCCTACCATACTCCAAACTCCATAGTTTGATGGTGTTGTCCTCACTTCCCGAAGCCAAAATTTGTCCGTCAGGGGAAAAGGTGATGGACTCCACGTCATCTGTATGCCCCGTCAAAGTTCTAATCAACCTTCCATCGGATACTCCCCATAGTTTGATGGTGTTGTCATCACTCCCCGAAGCCAAAGTTTGTCCGTCAGGGGAAAAGGTGATGGAGGACGCCCCATCTTCATGTCCGTCCAAGTCTGCCAAGGGGAGGGACCAATAAGTTCCAAGGGTGCTGAACGATTCATGGTCGTGTCTTGCAACAGAAAAATTGAAATCTCAAAGCCCATTATGACAATGCTGGCTAAAAGGGCATACTGCCAGTTCATCTTCCGTTGCAAAACCGAAATCCTCTCCTGTATCGTTAGAGTTTGGACTGATATTTGCTTGCTGTCATCCATTGTTTAATCGCGGACCCGCTTTGGAAGCCAATAAACTCCAACTCCCGTCGCAACTTTCTCCTGTGGACGAGTTTGTCCCCCACGAGGCAAAGACACCGAGATGCTTCTCAGAGAGTGTTCTAAGGCTTGCACAAACGCACTAGCACTTTGAAACCGGCTGTTCCCGTCCTTTGCTAAAATCACCCTGAAAACTTCATCGACTGCCTCGTTTATCCCCGTCTTCGGAACGTGCCCATGGACATGCTTGAATCCTATCGCTATCGGTGTGTCACCTCTGAAAGGAACTTCCCCTGTCAGCAATTCATACGCCATAACCCCCAAGGAATACAAGTCCGAAAACTTGTCCGCATCCTTACCCTCCCACAACTCTGGCGCCATATACTCAGGTGTCCCTACCAAAACACCGGTCTTTGTGTGCCTCTCTCCCCCTGTTACCCTCGCTATCCCAAAATCCATCAACTTCACTACCCCATCTTCGCTAACCAAAACATTGCTGGGCTTTACATCTCGGTGAATCACCCCTCTTAGGTGGGCGTAGTCAAGGGCAGAGGCTATCGCCTTCAAAATCCCTATCCCTTCGTCCGGATGCAACTTTCCTTTCTGGCGAATCAAAAAAGCCAAATCTTTCCCCTCAACATATTCCATCACGATGAAAACCCGTTCTCCATCCTGACCGGCTTCGTAGACAGTGACGATGTTGGGATGTTGAAAGGAAGCAGCAATTCTTGCTTCGTTGATGAATCGGGCAACTACTGACGGATCAGAAGCAAGGTGAGAGGAGAGGACTTTTACGGCGACATATCGCCTCAAGATGGGGTCTCTTCCCAGATAAACGATACCCATTCCACCTCTTCCGATGACCTGGACGACTTCGTAGCGTGCGATGTAAAAAACGGTGGACACTTTTATCATCCCCTCGGTTGGATGTCCACGCTGCACAGGAGCAAGGCTGTGTCCGCCTCGTCTAGGTAGTGGACCTCCCATCTGCCTTCCGTGATTTGCACATTCACAGAGGAAACGTTTTGGAAGGCAATCTCCTTATCGGCCCCTCTTCCCCTAAGGACGATCTTTGCCTGCCCGCTCCGTAGGGAGGAGTAGCTCCTTTCTGGATGTCGGAAACGGATGAGGACTCCGCCCCTGATTCGTTGAAGATCCCTGTTTTGCTCAACAGGTTGGATGTCGCAGTTGAGCCCGGTCAGAGACAAGCCGTCGCTATATAGCCTGACCTGTAGAGAAATTGAAGGCTCGGGGGACGTTGCCCGATTTGGGACAGACCTTTGAGGTCTAAGGATGACAGGTGGGGGCTGGGGAGGCACCTTCGCCTTCTGCCATAGGCTTGAGAGCCAACCCACAAACCATCCCAAAGTCACTCCGACGGCTACCGCAAGGACGCTCAACGAAAGAACCTGTGCCCATCGGATCCCTTTTTTTCTTCTTATTACCCGCAATGGGATGGAAGGCTGAGTTGGCGTTTCGGCTTCGCTAACGAGACGGGAAGGCTTTGGCGGCTGTTTCCGCCCGATCTGGGACAAGATGACGGTCACATTATCGTGCCCCCCTCTGTCGTTTGCCAGGGTGACCATTAGGGAGGATGTTTCCTGTAAGTTTGGTGAACGGCTCAGCAGGGCAGCCAGTTCCTGATCCCCAAGATGCACCGTCAGTCCGTCGGAGCAGAGCAAAAAAAGATCCCCTTCCTTCAGCCCTCCCGCCAGGATTTCGGCTTCTACGGTCGGTTTGCTTCCCAAAGCCAGGGTCAGGTAGTTTCTGAAAGAAGAGTTCTGCGCCTCTCCTGGTCTGAGGCGACCTTCGGCGACTTCTTGGGCAACCCAGGTGTGATCGGTCGTCAATTGGCGCAACTGACCGTCACGGAAAAGATAAGCACGGCTGTCACCGACATGAGCGATGTAGAAACTATCATCGCTTAAAACCAAGGCTGTTAACGTCGTTCCCGGACGACCCTTTGCCCTTTCTTGAGCCAATTGGTAAACGGCGCTATTAGCATCGTCTAAGGCATTGTGAAGGGCGTGTTCCATCTTCCCAGGTTGCCTTGCAAGGGCCTCAAAAAACCTTTCGGTAAAGGCTTTAACAGCCGTTTGGCTGGCAAGTTCTCCCAAAGCATGTCCGCCCATTCCATCAGCGACGATCATAACCGCCCGCAATCCTAACTTATCTCCTTCCTGAATGGGCGGAAGATAGGCAAGGTAACTATCCTCGTTATTGCTTCGCATCCTCCCCACATCGGTTAAGACGGCTACTTCTATCGGCAAACTTCTTCCCTGCGACACGATTGCCCCTCCCTTAAAGATGACTATTGGGCTATTCGCCCATAGGCATCAAAACCCAAATTTGCATTCCCCTTTTACGCCTATTTCTTCCTTCTGATTTGCATGCCCCCTACTCTAACCGCCATAGTTTGATGGTGTCGTCCCAACTCCCCGAAGCCAAAATTTTCCCGTCAGGGGAAAAGGTAACGGACTGCACGTCATCTGTATGCCCCGTCAAAGTTGTTATCAGATGGACATTTTGTATATCCGACGATTGGGCGGAAATTGGGGGGCGAGCGGTCACTCCAAGCCGAACTGATGGAGCACGATACTTGAAAAAAGAAGGAAACACAAAAATGGAGACGAAAGTAAAAGTCACTCCCAAGAAGACTAACAAAACAATTAATCCCGACCATCTTAGTCCTTTCTTCAAAACTATGTCCATGCCTTCTGCTTTTTCAACGGAGGGCAACACGTGTTCCTGATAACGCTCCCCCTCCCACGCCTCCTTTCCTTCAACTCTTTCAGGCGGCCTATAAATGTCTACATCGGTCATCACCGGCGTTACCTTCCTGTCTGCTCCTGCCGGAACCTCTTTCAACGCTTGCTCCAAAGCCTTAACCATCGCCATCCCATTCTGAAATCTCTTCTCCCTCTCCTTCGCCAACGCTATCTTCAAAACTTCATCGACTGCCTCGTTTATCCCCGTCTTCGGAACGTGCCCATGGACATGTTTGAATCCTATCGCTATCGGTGTGTCACCTCTGAAAGGAACTTCCCCTGTCAGCAATTCATACGCCATAACCCCCAAGGAATACAAGTCCGAAAACTTGTCCGCATCCTTACCCTCCCACAACTCTGGCGCCATATACTCAGGTGTCCCTACCAAAACAC
Source organism: Candidatus Caldisaccharidevorator sinensis (assembly GCA_032161505.2). Classification (GTDB taxonomy): domain Bacteria; phylum Armatimonadota; class Fervidibacteria; order Fervidibacterales; family Fervidibacteraceae; genus Caldisaccharidevorator; species Caldisaccharidevorator sinensis. The sequence continues at coordinate 972,819 of JAVKTG010000002.1, read as the reverse complement.
CGGTCTTTGTGTGCCTCTCTCCCCCTGTTACCCTCGCTATCCCAAAATCCATCAACTTCACTACCCCATCTTCGCTAATCAAAACATTGCTGGGCTTTACATCCCTGTGAATAACTCCCCTTTGATGGGCATAATCAAGTGCCGAAGCCACTGCCTTCAAAATCGCTATCGCTTCGTCAGGATGAAACTTGCCCCTCTGACGAATCAAAGTTGCCAAATCCTTTCCTTCAACATACTCCATCGCCATGAAAACGATATCACCATCTTGTCCTGCTTCATAGACGGTGACGATGTCTGGATGTTGAAGGGAGGCAGAAATTCTTACTTCGTTTATGAACCTTGCAATGACTGTTTCATCGGAGGCAAGGTGAGGTGAAAGGACTTTTAGAGCAACAAGGCGCTGAAGGAAGGGGTCTTTCGCTAAATAGACTATCCCCATCCCTCCTTTGCCGATGACTTGAAGCAACTGATAACGACCGATTTGACTTAACCCTAACATTTTCGCCACCTTCACCCTTTTGTCCGAAAGTCGTAGATTCTGTGCTCTATAGCCTGAGGCTTTTCAGCCCCTATAATCCTCTATTTCAGAAACGGTATTATGATGCCACCGAGAAACTAAGTAGGCTTTTTCAATCACGATGGCGATGTGTCGCCTTACGGTCTTCTACACGCCTATTGACACAACATAGCCATTCCTACCTTTGCCCGTCTCAGGCATAAAACCTGTGGTTACAGTTCTGTCCCGCAATAACCGCAAAAGACGGCTTCAGGGGCATTGACCTTCTGGCATTTGAGACAAATTTTTGGCTGTGGCAGTGGATTTCCGCAATGCAAGCAAAATTTTGTGCCCTCCAATATCTTCGCCCCACATTTGGGACATTGGATGGTTACTCCTATTGTCCTTTGATAACTGCTTGACTGGGCAGGCGTGACAATTTCCTTAGCAGTTCGGGTGATGCAAAGGATTAAGTCTTGCCATGAAGTGCCAAAAGCCTTCAAAATCATTTGAACTCCTAAGCCTAAAAAGACCAGCGGAAGGGCACTTATTACCAACCAAATCGTCCTTCTCCACCAAATTGCGAACAAGACTAAACCAATGACGCCTAAAACTCCCCCAATGACGCCTAAGGTCACTTTCTTACTTTGCCCTTCCATTCAAATTCACCCCTTAAGCAATCTCACCCTTCCCTAAACCATGCTTCTACCTTGCTGGACAGCAAGTAAGTCATGATGGCAAAGGGAAAGGCAATCTCTATCAAACCCTACAAAACCAATACTCCCGACAACCCACTTGCCTGAATGGGACGATAACCTGCTGCTGCCATTGTGATGATACCCAAAAGCACATTCGGCGACTGCAATAGGGCAACCAAGTTACGCCCCCATCGTGTTAGGAGCCAGAGAGCGATAGCGCCTGTTGCAGAAAGCATGCCAAATAAACTGCAAAACAAAAACGCAAAAAAACTTGCATAAGCGCCTTCTGGCGGAACAGGTTCAGAAGGCGAGCGTTGGGTCGCTACTATTACTATAGGAACATAGACCGAATTGCCAAACCAGCCCAAAGAAGAAAGAGCGCTGTAAACGACAGCAAAGACTATGCCGAAAGGGCGATAAGCGGGCAATAGTCCGCTCAAATAGGGCGTTGGATATTGAATTGGTGGTGGTATCTCTTTTGGTGGGGCTGGCGCCGTGGGGATTTGAACTCCGCATTGGATGCAAAACCTCACTCCTTCGGGATTTTTGTTACCACAATTTGTACATAGCATCTCTCTTCTCACCCCTTTGGGTCAAATTACCGTGAGTCCAGTGTCATTCTCTCGCCTTGTTTCCAAATACACCATCTCCTTCGCACAAGTGGCACTTACTGTTCCCCTTGCAAAACGGGCATTTATCGCCTATGATTGTTTTTTCGCCCCGCATTTCGCTTACGGCTTTCCCGCTACCATCGCATGAACTGCAAATCCCCGTTCCATCACAGGCAGGGCAGCGAGTTGTAACCCATCGGAAACTTTTCCCGCAGTGGGAACAAGTGGTGCTGCGCCAGTTTACTTGCTCTTGACGGAATGTGCAAATCGGGTAAGCATCACCTTTTGTTTCTACTAGCAGACCTTGTAAACTGCCGAAAGGACCCACAGGGGCTAAGGCAATCTCCATGTCACCTGATGTCTTTTTCCACTTCACAGCTGGAATCCAAGGTTTATTGATGGCTAAAAACAAAGCAAAGAAGGCAACAACAGCAATTCCACCGACAATCCAGCCGATATAGGCTCTTAAGTAGTCCAATTGGGAAGCACCTGAAAGGCTTGCACCTCATTGAGAACAAAAACGGGCTTCAGGTAAATTCTCAAAACCGCAGTTGGGGCATGAATGACTTTTTGGCTCTAAGTTCGTCGCTTCTTTAGCGGATACCAAATCCTGTCCGCAGTGGATACAAAACTTCACATCTTCAGGATTTTCCTTACCGCAGGATAAGCATTTCATCTTGAATTTAGCCCTCTCACCTAAGTTTACAATTTCTTGCCACACGCCGAACAGAAGTTGGCATCAGGCAGGTTGGGATGACCGCAAAAACGACAGAAAATTACCTGTTCTTGTCTAGGGGAATGGTGAAGGCATAAAGCGTTGTCCTTGCCGAAATCGTTGTCTTGCCCATTCAAGCCATTTTTCTGGGTCATTAGTGTTCGGAATGGTAGTTTTGTCTTCTTCCCCTAAGGCAATGCCAAAATCTGTTAACCAAAGGCGAGTCATAGTCCCCCAAAATGGGGTCAAATGGAACCGCCAACGGGCTTGACAATCACGGCACATAACTGAGTCTTCATGTCTGAACAGCTTTACATCAAAGATAACATTGCTACTGAAACAAAAAGGGCACTTAATAAAGTTTTCTCCGAGAGTCGTATCGGCACGGTTATAATTCTTCCCAACGACAAATGACCACGCACCTAAGACCATAAAAATCAGGCTGAAAAAAAGAAAGAAGAGGACAACTCACGAAAATGTTTTGCTTCAAGGGAAGCAAGGGGATTATGAATTTCTGCAGGCGCACCCAATAGATGACGCAATAAAGGTGGGATTACCTCTACCTCTCTCTCTCTGCTTTGCTTTTGACCAATCTGCCCGCGCATTAATGCTCAATATGCCTAAACCCGCCCCGAGGGAGAAAGCGAGGATAGCCCCTATCATGTTCACATTAGCCCAATTCTTCAGTGGCGTCATGGCTTATCACCTCTTGTTTACTCTGAAGGACTTTTGACTGTTATGAACTTAACGACTGTCCCGCCCATTTCAATTTCATCGTCGTTTTTCAGTGCTTTTTCCTGCACCAATTCACCGTTGACTCTTGTGCCTTGCGTGCTTTCGTTACGAAGGATAAACTTACCGCCTCTGAATTCTAAGACACAATGGCTTCTGGAGACGGTGATGTCGGTCAGCCGTATATCTTTATCTTCCAACCTACCGATGGTGGTGGTCGTTTTCACCAAAGGAAAGCGTTTTCCCTTGTCAGGACCACGGAGGACTTCCAACTCGGCGCCGAGGAAAAGACCTGTCGGAGCACGGGAGATATCCTCTACAATCGGTACGCCCAACTGTGTCGGTTGCTGGGACAAGGGCACCTCTTCGGCAAGAGGCGGAGCAGACGGAGCAACAGGGGCTGGGGCTTTGCCAGTAAACCTCAGCATCGTAAGTCCGATCTCTATCGTATCGCCCGACTGCAGTTCAACTTGAGAGTAGTGAACCACTTTTTCGTTGACCTTTGAACCATTTCTGGAATGATCTACGAACAGGATCCGTCCGTCAGAGGTTGCAACGATTTCAGCGTGCTGAGAGGAAATGGTGGAATCGTTAGGGAAACGAATGTCCCCTTCGGTCCTTCCGAGGACGATGCGCCTTCCGCCCAGCGGAATCCTCTTTCCTTGATCGGGACCGCCAATGATCTCCAGGGTTCCCCACATCTCTTCTGTAACTTTTCTAGGTGGGACGAAGACTTCGGGACTAACGAAATCCGTCGGGCGATCGGTAAGGGGTTGGGACGGGGGAGTGGGCGCGGGAGGAGGGGAAACCGGCTCTTTGGGCTTAACCGCTTCCTCCAGTTGACGCCTCAGGGCTTCCTCCCGTCGCCTGAGGGCTTCTATCTCCTCTCGCGCTTCCTGCTTCGTCTTTGAGATGTAGAGGGCAAGGAGAAGGAGAGCGAGAACAATGGCACTAGCCCCGATAGAGAGAGGGAGCCAATTCTCTTGCCACCAGGGGACAGGGGGCGGTTGAGGAACGGGAACGGGTGGTGGCGTGCCCAAGTTGACCCGGTCAAGTTCAATGATGTAATATCGCCGACCTGACTTAATGGCGGTGCCCCGAACCCGGTAGGTGACGCCCATCTGCAGACCTTCTATATTACTTGCTCGGATCCGAATTTCATCACCGAAGTCATCCCTGAGGGTGTAGACGGTGGTTGTTGGTGTTGACTCCTCTCGGACGATGTAACCGCTACGCCCTTCCACTGTCACCGTCTGGTTGGTGTGCGTGCCCTTCAGAATCTCGGAGACGGGCGTGACGGTCCGTTGTGCAGTGGTTGGGGACGCCAGGACCAGAAGGGGAATGGCAAGAAACGCTGCCACCGCTGGTCGCATTTCGGTCACCTCTTTCCCTTGCCACTTCCCAACTTGACCGTTAATTTTGACATGGCTTTGCTCATGGAGTGATGGCATCATTCAGTCCGCTGTGAACACATAGGGAATCAGCAACGATGAGACAAGAGTCACCGACTGACTTTCTCACCTGCCTTGACCGAATCGGTATCACCCTTCACCCGGGAGGTCTGAAAGGCACTTATCGTCTCCTTCATTTACTAAACCCAAAGGAAGGGGAACGGATCATTGAATTGGGTTGCGGTTCGGGCAGGACCCTTTCCATCTTAGCCCGATGGTCAAAAGCACAAATAATCGGAGTTGATCTGATGCCCAATCTGGTGGCAAAGGCAAGGGAAAAAGTCTGGTCTGCGCCCGATCGCGTTTCTGTTTGCATTGCCGATGTGTGCTCCCTTCCGTTCCAAGACGATGCCTTTGATGGAGCCTATGCTGAGTCGGTGTTTGTCTTAGTGGATAAGACTCGGGGACTTAAGGAAGCCTGGCGGGTCCTGAAGGAGGGCGGTCGGTTGGTCCTCTTGGAACTGACCTGGAAAAAGGCAAAGATGGAACAATGGAACAGGCAGATCGCGCAACTTTTGTCCGTTCCTGATTACGAGGTATTGACAGGACCGGAGTGGGTTGGTGCCCTTGAGGGGGCGGGGTTTCGTGTCAAGAGAGTGGAGTTGGTGGATCCCTTTGCAATTGCCCCCACCTTTAGGGACTTGAGCGACGAAATGGGTATCCTATCAGGGTTGTTTCGTCTCTGGTCAACCAAGAAACGGATAGAAGCAGGAAAACTGTTGTTCTGGCTGATGCGTTATTCTTATTGCGGACTTTACCTGGCGGTCAAAAGTGCCGATCGCCGATAGATCCCAGAGGCGGTCTCACTGTCTAAGGAGCGTCGGGTGATAAGGATGGAGACGGAAAGAATACCGACGATAGAGGAAACGGAATGGGAGCGTCTTGCCGACGTCCAGTCGGAGAGACCGGAGCATGGGATTGATCTGACCCGAGTGGGGGTTACGAACTTCCGCTATCCGGTCCGGGTCCGCAAAAGCGGAGAAAATATCCGTGTGTTCGCTACGATAGAAGTATCGGTCAACTTACCTCCCGATCAGAGGGGCGTTCACATGAGCCGCTTTGCTGAGGAGATCGTCCGAGCCTTCCAAATGCCTATGGAGGCAAACTCTTTTGAGGACTTGGCAGAAAGGCTGGCAAAGGACATCTTGAAAGCGCATGACTATGCTGCCTACTGCACATTAAAGATCGAATCGGAGACCCACCGGGAGGGGCATCCCTACAAGATCTTTGCTACTTACAACACGGCAACGGGGGAGAAATGCATCGGCGTAGAGGTGATGGGAGCGCTGGCATGCCCCTGCGCGATGGCGATGACAGGCGGGCTTTCCCACAACCAGAGAGGAAGTTTAAGGATAGAGGTCAAAACGAACGGCAACAAGGTCAACGCACAGGATCTGGCGGTCTTGGCGGAGGGGTCTTTTTCTTCACCGGTGCGACTGCTTTTGAAGCGCCCTGACGAGAAGCGGGTCGTTGAGCAGATGCATCAGAACCCTCGCTTCGTTGAAGATGTCGTCCGGCAATGTGTCGTTCTCTTGAGGGAAGCCTATCGCGGATCGTGGGCTCGGGTGAGATGCGTCTCAATGGAATCCATCCATCCTTACGACTGCTTCGCTGAGTGGGAAGGGGATCTGTGATCCAGATCCTTGACGCTCCTGCGATTAAATGGCATAATAGGACATCATCAGGAAAAAGGAGGCGTAGGTGGACATGCAAAGACGGTTCGGATTACTTGTGGTGGTGGCCGTCAGCGTAGCGGTTGTAGCGGTTTTCATGGGATGCACTGGTGAAGGACCCGAACCTGGCTTGAACGTGGTGGAGAATAGCGGGGACACCAGGTTACAGACGGTTGAATCACCAGACGGACCGACGACTGTTGAGCAAACAGGAGTCAACACTTACCGACTGACCGTCGCAGGGCAGGTCCTTGAAAACGTTCTGGCTCCCGTGCCTCCGGTAGTGGGTGCGCCTCTGTTGATCTTCTTGGCGGGGTCCACGCCCCTGGCATTCCCCGGGTTGGTGACGGAGGATACTTTTGAGGTTGAGCAGGCTGAAACACGGCAGCGACAATTTGTCACAGTGCCCGTTGACCGTAGAGGTGGGGTCATGTTGCAGCCTGTGGGCGTGCGGCCGGGGAAAATCTGTGAAATCGCTTTCAACTTGGTTTTCACCGATCCGCGCGGAAGGAGACTGGCAGTTCGCAGGTTTAAGATCTGCTACATCGTCTATGTCCAGGGGGTCGCCGTCAAAAGCACTTTCCCGACTTTCGTTCGTTTCAAACTCCCTCAGGTCGGAGAGGTCATTGAGAACGCCTTTGTTGAGTTTAGAGTAGATCCGTCTGCGGCAACTCTTTACCCTCCCGTTCGCGGGCGCTTGAGGGTGGTTCATGGGAACGGGGAAATTAACATCAGCAATGTGCCGGTTTTGGCAGATGGCACTGTCCTCTTCCAGGCTCGGCCCGGTGGTCCTGTCCTCGGTCCTGTTGATTCGGTGGAAGTGGATATCACCAATTAGGTGCGCTTCATAGTTTGGCTGGCGCTGGTCGGGGGGACTGTCGTCGGAGCGGTCCCCCCAAACAGAACCCAAGGGTATGACGGAATAGTCACGCAGGTCACGGGCACACGTGTAAGGCTCCGATTGCTCACTGTCCCGTCGGCTGCGGAGTCTATCTTCACTGTCCTTAAGGCGTCTGGCAAGGAAGCCGTTGGTCATGTCCGGCTTTTAACCATCGATGGTGACCAGGCTGAGGGAAAGATTCTGAAACGGACCGGCATCATAACTGCTGGCGATTGGGTCGTTGCCGGCGAGAAGGAATTGGTAACAGCCGCTGGACCGCTGGTGACGGAACTGCCTCAAATCACCGAGAGGGAGCCATTGGCTCCTGCGCAACTTGCCGCGAGACTGGACTTGCCGTCTGCCCTCCCGTGGTTTCCAAGCCTCTTCGGTGAGATAACGGGGCGAGCAGCCGAAGCATCGGGCAGGGAGTTTCGGTCCACCGAACGGATTCTCCACGCCAGCCCCTCCCGCAATTGGCAAGCCTGGGTGGGGATGCAACAGTTGCGGCTTCGGGGTCGAGATAGACGCAACCGATTTGAGACGGACTGTCTGCGCTTCGGCGTGCGTTACCTTCTATCACAGCGGTCCGGGGATGAAGGAATCGCTCTCTCCTATGAACGGTTCCGCCCCGATGATGGCACCGTCACGACGCCGACTGCGACGGCAACGATGAAAGGACCAAAAGGGCAGACCCTGTCCCTTGTCCAAGGCAGAAGGGGTAGGAGGATGACCCGGTATCTTGGTCTCTCCTATTCGCGTGTAAGGATACCGACCGATCGGGCTTGGGTTGTGGGGGCGGGAGCCGGTCTTGACATTCCCGCTGATCAGAATTGGGTGTGGCAATCCAATGCCTCTTTCTTCTACACTCGGTGGAGGGGGGCGACGATAACCAATTGGGTCCTAATGTCCGCCTTCGCCTATTTCCCGGCACCCTGGGCGCGTATGGAAGTCAGCATCGGGTACGCGCCTCGCGGCTTTCCTCTCGCCGGTCACTCTTTGACCGGTCTCAGTTCCTTTCTTCTCCATCGTCCCGGCGGTCTGGTCCGTGATTTCACCCGCTCTCCCGGTGGCTTCTTCTCCGCCCGCCTCGTTGTCGGCACGACATTCTGATTCCTTTCTTCTCCACCTTCGTTCTCTTGACAGCAAAGTGCCGGCGACCGAGTCAGTGGGACCGTTCAATTAGGAGGACGCGGAAGGTCTCGGGCTTTAGGGGCGGGAGGGTGAGCCAACGATCGCTCAACGGTATGCTCTCATCAGTTTCCCCGTCCCGGACCGCAGGTCGCCCCTCTCCTTTCCATCGCAGACGAGGGGAAACCTCTTGGGATTCGTTTAAGTTGGAAAGGACGGCAAGCAACCGCCGCCCGTCCGGCGCGACCCACAGACCCAGCGCGACCTCTCTTTGCTTGGGATCTTCAACCGACAAATAAGGGTTCTCTTTCCAGCACGGGTAAAAGGTGGCTTTGCGGGCTTGAAAATTGATGAAGATCTGCATTATCCTGACAAGGGTGTTGCTGTTCATATGCTCAAAGAGACCGATGGGCACGCCGTGAGGAAGGAACCAGGCGAGAGCCATCCGAGTCTGCCGGTCGGTCGGATGATTTTCGGCAGCCTCATTCATCAGCGGGTCAAAGAGATTGGGAACGCCCCAATTGGTAGAGAGACAGCGGGCGCGGAAGAGACCCAAACCGAGGCATTTAGCGTAGGTTCCTTCAGGGGTCAACATGCTGGGACCTTTTAGCGGCCAGCCCGTAAACTCCCCGGTCAGCCAGGCGGTGCCAAAACCCATCAGAGGAGGAACGAACTCCCAAGAGTGAATCCAGAAATAGTATCGGGGAAAGCCTTTCCTTTGGGGAGCAGTAGCGGGGAGGGGCGCGCGGACATGGTCTTCAAGAAAGAGAGCCATCACCCGGTTAAACTCTCTTCCTTCCAGAACGGGAACGGTTAGGTGACGACGACCCGATTGGTCGGTCCAACCGCAACCGTGAGCGGCATGAGAGCAGGCGATCTGACCGGTCATCCACCCGTCGCTGTAAAGACCGTCCCAGCCCCTTTTCAGGACATTTTCAATCGCCCAACCGTAAAAGAGCCACTTTCGCAGGGTCAGAGACTTGCCGCAGTTCTGATAGTGGGGCACCTTTTCCCAGTCCATCACCGACTCAGGCATCACTTTCCATTGGTCTTGGAATTGGGGAAACTCATCAATTAGAGGAGAAATCTTCTGGGGGCAATGGGCGACTCCAAGAAAAGCGATCCCTTTCTGCCGGGCGAATCGGTGGGCTTGTTCCACAATAGCGGAGTCTATGTGATAGGGATCGTTGAGGGACTTCATCGCATCGGTGACGGGGACCGGCCAGATCAGAGTCATGTCCACATCTGTAGACAACCGGTTGATCGCCCTCCAGGGTTCGGTGAAGAGGGTGGCTCCTTTCATCATCGGGAAGTCCGCCGGGAGGGGCTTTATCGGCGTGGGCTGGAGGCCAAAGGAAAACGATCGCCCTTCAACGGGCGCCGGGACTTCCAGAAGATGAATAACATAGCGATGGTAGCGGGCACCCGGGAAAAGGGTAGCGAACGTTTCTTTTGGGCGAGGGATCCAATGCTGAAGGGACGAGTAGGTAAATCCGATGCCGCCGTCCTCATCGCCGAACCAGTGATAGAAATTGACGATCTTATTGTGCGGGTCACAGACCCAAGAGAAGGGGATGGGGTCGGTTTCAATCCAGCCGGCTAAGGGGCGGGCAAAAGTCTGGTAAAGGGTTGTGGTCTGGGCGGGCAGAGTCGCAATGACTTGAAGGCGAACGGATCGGCTTCTGCCGGTGGTGTCTTTTCCCTCTAACTGGAGCCATAAAAAACCGTCAAACTCAAGGGTGGCAAGGGCGGAGAAGGAGAAGCCCTGGATGGTTCCTACCGCCCGCAATCGGACCGAAGATTTTTTCCTATCCAGAATCCGGAAGGCGCGGAGGGGGACGACGGATCGGGCATCGCCGGCGGAGAGGACAAGTTGAAGAGGCTCGGCTAACAGGTCCCGATTCTGACTGACGATTTGGGAAGGGAGCAGGCTATTTGCCCAGGAGAAAGACCGACCCCATACGTGAAGGGTCCTGTCACAAACCCGAACGGGGGTCCAGGGGAGAGGGACCCGATCCGCTGAGGCGTAAAAGTCGTAAATCGGGCTGGTCAACCAGACGGGGTTGTTAGGAGCGAGCATAACGATGGAAGAGAGGATTACGGCAAAGCCGATAGCCGCTGCAGAGGTCCTTTCCTTCCCCATCGTCCGCGTATATATAAGTAGCGCCGGATGACGGCGACAGCGACCGCAGGGGGAAGAAAAGGGAAGGAGGAAATGGGATGAAGAAAGTAAGGCTGGCGCGAACCGAATTTATTGACGCCGGTCACTTCATACCGGGTCATCCCAAATGTGGGCGACCCCACGGACATACCTACCAAGTGGACATCGTCATAGAGCGGGAGCTGGAATCGGATATGCTGCTGGAGTTTGACGAATTCAAGAGGCGGGTCTGGGATGTCCTAGGGAGATACGACCATGTGATGCTCAATGAGGTGATGACTGCGACGCCGACGGTGGAGAACATCGCATGGGAACTGCACCGGGAACTGAAAAAGGTCCTTCCCGGGTTTCGCCTCTCCGTGCGGGTCTGGGAAGGGGTGCGCAAGTGGGCGGAAGCGACGGAGGAATGAGAATAGCGAAGAGCCCCGCCGCAATGAAAGAGTCCGCTCTCGTGCCTCCTGGTTGGATCAAGGAGAAGGTGCCGAAGAGGCGGGCGTCGCTGCCATTGCGGCGGATTTTGGAGGAAAAGGGGATTGTGACCGTCTGCCAGAGTGCCCGCTGCCCGAACATCGGAGAGTGCTTCTCCAGAGGGACGGCAACTTTCATGATCTTGGGTTCCCACTGCACCCGGCGGTGCGGCTTTTGCGCGGTCGAAACGGGGCGGGGCGAGCCGGTAGATCCCTTTGAGCCAGCAAAGGTGGCGTCAATGGCGCGCCAAATGGGGCTCCGCCATGTCGTCGTTACTTCCGTCGCCCGAGACGACCTTCCCGATGGTGGCGCCCTTCAGTTCGCCCGAACCGTTAAGGCGATCCGCCTCCTCTGCCCTGAATCAACGATAGAAGTCTTAACTCCTGACTTTAAAGGCGCGCAGGATAGCCTATCTATCGTCCTGTCAGCGGGTCCAGATGTCTTCAATCACAATTTAGAAACCGTCCCACGCCTTCACCCTCTGGTCCGCCCTCAGGCGCAATACCAACGGTCCCTTCAAGTACTCGCCTTTGCCCGGCGATGGTCGTCCGACCTTATCGTCAAATCAGGTCTGATGCTCGGCTTGGGGGAAAGGATGGACGAAGTCGTTAACGTCTTGAAAGATCTCCGTTCTGCCGGGTGCGATGTGGTCACCATCGGTCAATATCTCCGACCGACCTTTCGCCATCTCCCCGTCGACCGCTATGTGCCACCGGACGAGTTTGAAGACCTTCGCCGGATCGCTTCCGAAATGGGGTTCCGGTTCGTCTTCTCCGGTCCTTTCGTCCGAAGTTCCTACCTCGCCGATGTCGTCTTCTCCTTCTCCCGTCACCTTTCGGATCGTCTGAAGGAGTCGTCCCTCGCATGCCTTTTGCGTCAACATTGGACAAGCAAAGGAGATTTCTTTTCGGCGAGAGCCGAGGATGATGAAAGGACGGGCGGCTCTTCTCACTAGTCTCTTCGCTCTTACAGCAATGGCGGCGCTTCTTGTCCACCGACTGCAGCGCGCCCTCCCGGCGCCTGACCAGGTGGCTCAATGGATCAGTAGAACACTTTCGGATCGGCTTGCTGTTCCTGCGACCGTCGGCTACGCCGGAGTCGGTCTCACCGGCGCTTGGGCTGACGACATACGCATCGCAACCGACCCCCATTCGCCAACGGGTCCCTTTCTCAAAATCAGCAGCCTCTCCTTCCGTTGGTCGCTCCAAACCTTTTGGAGCCTCGTCACTAAAGGCTTGCCTCAAGACGGAGCAGCGATTCCCTTTCGCCGGATCACTCTTAGAGGAGCGCAACTTTTCATCTATCGTGATAAGAACGGCGTCTGGAATGTCGATCCGCTAATTCGCCGGAGGAAGCCCCACCTCCGCATCGGGGTGGAGGAGATCGTCATCCAGTATGGGACCTTGCGGTTTCGCGACGATCTGTTGCCGCTTCCCTCCGGCAGACCCTTTGAATGGCAGGTCTCCCATGCAGACGGAGTCGGTCGGATTGCTGAAGGCGTTTTGGATCTGACCCTGAGCGGTTCCTCACGGGGTCCGGAAAGGAGAGCCGCTGGCACGGTACGTTTGCACCTTTCTGTTCCCCTGTCCGTTCCCGCCCCTTGGCTGGTCGGAAAGGTGACCCTCTCTTCCGTGCCTGTTGACTTGCTGCCGAGCCGACTGCGCTATTGGCTAAACGAACGGGTGCGATTTGAAAAGGGCTACCTTGAGAAAGCGGATCTGACCTACCGGGCTGACGGGCTGGCGAAGCGCGTCGTTTGGGACATTGAGTTGGGACCGGTGCAAGTCGGCTGGGCGAGACCCGATGGACAACCGATGGGACCGGTGAGAGGGCGGCTGACCGGGCGATGGCAGTCCGATCCGCCCCCTTCTGTCTGGTCTCTGACGATAGAACTCGCTGAACCCCATCCCGACTTCGGGATCGGTCGGTTGACCGTTTCCGGTGATCAAGCAGGATTTGAGTTGGGATGGGAAGGCAGCGATCTTAATGCGTCGCTCCTTGCTCCCTTCCTTCCCCAAGGCATCTGCAAGGGTCAAATCAGCGGATCGCTGCATCTGGCTCACCGCGACACCTCGTGGAGGCTCTCGGGACGGCTGGAAGGTCGCCGGCTCGTTCTGTCTCCCGAACGAACGCAACGGTGGCGGATCAGCTTTCCTCCGATTCCTTGGGCTCGGTGGAACGGAACGCTGGAGGGGTCCCAATCTCGCTGGTCCGGGCACTTCACCGCAAGCCTCGGTTTAGCGAAAGGGACGTTGACAGCGGAGTGCCGTCCATCTGGGGAGAGAGGAAGGGGAACCGTTCGGCTGGTCCGGTTCCCCGTCGCGCCTTTCCATGAAGCCTTGATGCCCATTGCGGACAAACTCCCGTTGCCGTTTGAGAGAATCGACCTCGTCGGCGGAGAGGTCTCAGGCGAGGCACAGTTGCAATGGGATTCGCATGGGGTCCGGGTACGAAGCGCCCGAATCGGCTCCAGCCGTTTCATTCTGACGGTTCCTGACCTTCCTGAAGCCGTCCTGGACCTAAAGGGTTGGGTCCGGGACGGACAGGGGGGTTTGGATCGGTTCGGGCTGACCGTAAAGGGTGCGCCATGGGCTTCGGGGCGACTCCGTTGGAGCGATGGCGGAGAGGACTTTGTAACGATTACAGCAACGGGGACATCCGAGGGGGTCGTCAGGGGACTGAACTGGCTCTCTCGTCGCTTTTCCATACCCGTCCATCTCCTCTTGAGCGGTCCCCTGAATGTTTCCGCTTTCCTCTCGTCGCCACGGGATTGGATCGTCAAAGGGAAGTGGTCAGGAGGTTCCGTTGAAGGGCGAAAGGTTGCTCAGGGATGGAGAGCTACCGTCAGCGAAGCCCTCTTCCTAACCGAGCCGGTTGGTGTCTTTGGTCGGTTGGGGGCTGTTGAAGCGGAGGGGTCACCCTCTGCCCCACAGCCGCTGAGCGATTTGAAGGCGACCCTGTCAGATCTGAGGCTCTTCTGGGACTTTGAGAGGAAGCAGTTGGCTGGAGAGGCGACTGTCCTCGTCTCAGCAACGGTGTCGGATCTGAAGGTGCGGGCGCAGATGGCAGGTCGCCTGCGCGGTCTCTTCGGGTCGCAAAAAAGCCGTTTGTCCGCCCAGTGGTTAGAGGCGGATGACCTTCGGGTAGCCATCGGACGGTCTTTCTTCACAGACGGTCGCTTCCGATGGGACCTGGCAACTGACCATCTGGTAGGTTCCGCCACCGTTCGGGAACTGCCGTTGAATGATGTCTTGAGGTTAACACAGGTCGGCAATGGGGCGCTTTCCGGCACCTTTTCCGGGACCACTTCTTTCTCGGGGCAGGATTTGCTGACTCGCCGATTGCCTTCCTCTTCTTTTCTCTCCGTCACTCTTTCGGGATCGGTCCGGGATGCGACGGCCTCCGGATCGTTCGTCGGTGGCAATCGGATCAGCATATCCCACGCCGTCATAGGCAATCTCGCCTGCGTTCTCGCTCTGTCAAAGGGGCGCTTAAGTGTTGCGTCTTGTTTCGGAAACGGCTCGTGGGCGGATCTGAGATGGCAAGGAAAGGAAGGACGGGAGTTCGCCCTGAAGGAAGGCGTCCTATCTTGGGCAACGGAAGGGTCCTCTGCCGATCGGAAGTGGGACCTGAAAATCTATCGGGCGACCGGCGGTTCCTTTGAGGTTTCCGGGTCAGCATCAGGACAAGGGGAAGAAGTAAAAGGAGTCTTCTCTGTGACGGCGAAGAGGCTGGACGCTTTACTGACAGCGTTCCGGATCCGGCTAAAGGAAGAAATTGCCCCTCTGAAAGTGCCGGTGAGGGGGTGGGTTCGGTTTGAGGGTCATCATCCCCGCCAGATTGCGTGGGACGGTGCCGTTCGGGTCGGAATGGGGAGGGGAGAGGGGTGGACTCTGGCATCTGCGGGGCTGCGAGCAGAGGGAACGATCACCGACGGGCTGTCAAAATCCGGTACGGTCACCGGAGTGATCCGCTCCCTTCAGATCCTTTCCGATCTCGGGGAAGGCGACTTTACCGGAACCTTTCACATCCCTCTTCATTCCGACCCAACGACTGCCAGCAAACTGAAACTTAAAGGGAAATGGGTCCGACTGCCCCTCAAGCGCTTTTCAAAGAACCAGGAGGGTCTGGACCTTGCCGGGTCGGTTTCTACAAACGTGGAAGCCGTCTGGGACGGGCGGCTGAGGGCTGAAGGGGTCCTGACCACGCCCCTCGTCGTTTGCAACGGGGTTCCGGTTGAGTCAGTGACAGCGTCCTGGAAATGGGACCGAACGGTTCTTTCCTTTGACCAGGGTTCCGCCCGTGTCGGTAGCGGACAGCTTACTTTTTCGGGTAAGATCAGTAAAGAAAAGAAGGAGCCCTCCTTTATCGATGCGGCTTTCTCACGTGTTCCGGTCGGCGTCATTGCGAAGGCACTGCCTTCGTCGGATCAACTGGATGTTGCAAAGTTGAACGGGAGTTTAGAAGGTGAAGGAAGGGCGGTCCGCACAAATACAGGATGGGAGGCGGTCCTTAGCGGGCGGGTCAGCGATTTGGGCAATGGGTCTGAAAAATTCGGAGACGGTGACGGTCAGTTACAGGTCCGCCTACCCGAAGAGGATCAGCGGTGGCGTCGTGCGGAGGTGAACTGGTCCTTCGCCTTTCGGAACGGAACGGGCTCCCTGACGACACACGGTCGTTATAGAGAATCAAGGGAGTGGCAGGTGGACTGGCAGGTCGGCAATTGGTCCCTTTCTTCCCTTCAGTCGTTGGCGCTTTCCGTCATCCCTGCTTTGAAAGCCGATGAGCGCTTCTCTCGCCCGATGCACGGATTTCTTTGGTCGGAGGGAGAGGTGAGCGGGAGGGCACGGCAAGTCCAAGCCGTCAGGGGAACGGCGGATCTCAGCGGCTTTCGTCTCGCAGGCTTTCCGCCGCTCCGATCCCGTTTGCATCTGCTGAAGGAGAGGGACGAATGGATCGCGTCCGTTGAGTATTTAAGGTCCGAATCCGGTCAGGCATGGGGATCGGTCCTGATGAAAAAAGACGGGATTATTGACGGGCGATTTGAGGGGCGACAGTTGGACCTACCGACGGTCAACCATCTTTTGAAATTGATCGGTCACCAACCCCTTCCGCTCCGAAAAGTAAACCTGTCAGGCGTCGTGAACGTGTCGGGTCAAACGACGAAGCCCAAGGTGACCGGTGCCTTAACAGCGGACGATCTGGACCTCGGAACGGTTCGCCTGACGACGGTCCGTGCCGAATCTTTTGAATACCGCGACGGCGTCCTCTCCGTTCCAGAGGGAGCAGGGCAGGCGTACCTGCTGGCTGCCGGTCCTGCGTGGCAGTTCTGGGGTAGCGTAGACATCAAAGATCAGGGACGACTGGACTTGACGGTGGCTGTAGAACGGTCGGAGTGGGAAGATCCGGATCACCGACTCACCGCCTTGGACTGGACAGGAGGCTGGCTGGAGGGTCAGGTGCAAATTACGGGCAGTTTTCATCAGCCACAAGTTCGGGGGTCTCTCCGAGCGGGAGCAAAAAAGATAGGCTTAGTGAAAGGGGCCCTGATCCCCCCTCTTGAGGATGTGACCGTTGATTTAACAGCCGACGGTTCCCAAATTCAGGTCGCTCGAATTTATGGTCGTTTCGGCGGTGGGAGATTTGAGGGACGGGGCGTTTTCTCCATCGCGGACTGGTCTGCAGTGGGACTGGGGGAAGAGCGGGGCGAAGTCATCGTTCGCCTTTCCGGTGCCCAACTAACGGTGGGACCGTTACCTGTCCCTATCAGGGAGGCGATCTTTAGGGCATCGTTAAGGGACCAGGACGTAACTCTTTCCGTTGACAGGATGGCTTCCGACGGGCTTTCGGTGACGGGGACTGCCCAATATCGGATGGCTTGGGGTGTCGCTGGTCAAGGCGTCGTCGTCAAAGACGGACCGGTCCGACTGACGGCAAAAGCACAGGGCTGGTCGTTGCGCACGCCAGAGGTCAGTGGACGGCTGTCGGGAACGATAGAGGTCAGGAAGGAGGAAGGCGAGGGGACTCCGACCATTTTCGGGGCGCTGACCGTCCACGACGGTCAGTCGCGGGGGCTTCCGTCGGCGGTAAGAATCGTTCCGGGATCCGCTCTCCCGTCACTGCCGCTGGACCTGACCGTTCACATCGGAAAGAACTTTTATCTGCGGACCGGGCAGGCGACCCTTCTTCTGACCGGGACGATGCGTGCCCTGGGAACCCTCAACGCCCCAGAGGTATCCGGAATCATCCAGTCTCGTAGAGGGACCGTACGATTGCCCGCCTCGGTAGTCGCTATCACCGATATGGAAGTGAGTTTTCGGACGGCGAACGATCCTGTCAAAGGTCGGATCCAGACCCGATCCCGAATCCGCCTGGAGGGGGAGACAAGGCTGGACATCTACCAAATACTGATCAGCCTGTCGGGTCCGATAGATGAAGAATCGCAAAGAATGGGACTGCTGCCGATGCTTTCCGTAATGACCAGCCCCCCTCTGCCCGAAGCGACGGTCATCCAGAGGCTTTTCGGGCTGGGTTTTGGAGCGGTCACGGGAGCAGGAGACCTTCAGCAAATCGTCTCAGGAACCTTTGTGAAAGGTCTGACAGGAGAACTGTTCGCCCCCTTAACGGAGCCGATTATCGAGGCGCTGCGACTGAGCGAGTTGTCGCTGGTGGCATCGGAACGGGCCGAGAAAGGGTGGCTTCGGTTGGGTTTCTCTCCGACGCCCCGGCTTCATTTTATTTACCGGAGAGGCTTGTCGCCCTTGGATCCGTCAGCCGTTGAGGTGCAATACTTTGTCGGGAACAGGACATCCGTGACCTGGAAGAAAGAGAAAGAGAGGTCAGAAATCCGGGTCCAGACATCGGTGCGGTTCTGAGGACAGGGAGGAGACAATTTGGGACGGGTGCGAAGTTCGCCGAGCGAGGGAAAAAAGAGGGCTCCGCATCCTGACCGACGCAAGCCTCCTTTTGAAGAAGTGGTAGACCTTTATTACGACTCGGTATTGAATCTGGCATACCGATTGACAGGGGATCGGGACGAAGCGGACGATCTGGCTCAGGAGGTCTTCCTGCACGCCGGAAGAGCATATGACCAATTTCGGGGCGACGCTCAAGTTTTCACTTGGCTCTTTCGGATCACTCACAACTTGTGGAAGAACCGCCTTAAAAAACTCCACAGGGAGCGGGAGCATCGGTGGGAAATATTGGAAGATGGGGAAGGGGAGGAAGACGAGGCGGATAATCCCTACTGGGAGGACACCAGCCTAACGCCTGAGCGGGTTTTAGAAATGAAGGAGAGAGAATTCATCATCCAGAAAGCCATCTCGGAACTGCCAGCAGATCAGAGAGCAGCCTTAGTCCTCTACCATATTGAGGACCTGAGTTATCAGGAGATCGCTTATGTGCTGGGCTGCTCCGTTGAAGCGGTCAAGTCTCGGCTGTTCCGTGCTCGGACTTCCCTCAGAAAAAAACTGGCTCACCTTCTTCAATAGGATCGTGACACTTCTTATTCAGAGTCTAACTAGTCGGGAGGGTTCATACCGTGGCGCTGCGATTGATTTTGGGAGTCACATTAGTCTCCCTTCTGATCGGCACCTGCTTCCCTCAGGACCCTGAGGGGAGGGAAGTGGCGGAGATCCGCATTGAAGGGAACAGTAAAGTATCAACGGAGAGCATCCTTTTGGCTATGGACACAAAACCAGGGATGCCCTTCTCCCTTGACCGAGTGCAGAAGGACCTGGAAGCCATAGACGATATGGGCTTCTTTTCCGCTCCCCCTCAGGCTCAGCCGTTTCTCACTCCGGACGGGCGGGTCCTTTTGGTCATCCGGGTTTTTGAGAATCCCGTAATTACCGACATCCAGTTTCAAGGCAACACAGCCATTCCATCAGAAAAACTCCTGACCATAATTCGAACGGAGAAAGGTCAGATCCTTAATGCCCTGACTCTCCGGCGGGACCTGGAACGGATTCAGGATTTCTACTGGGACAGCGGTTTTGCCGGTCAGCCCCTGACACCCGAGGTCGCGGCGGATGGGACCCTCGTCATACCGATCCAAGAGTTCAGGGTCCTTTCCGTCAAACTGGACTTGGGCAAGAAGCCAAAGACTAAAGAAAAGACGGTCCTCAGGGAGTTGGGCCTGCGTCCAGGGCAACTGTTTAACCGTCGGCTGATCGACACCGACCGGCGTCGGCTTTTTCTTCTGGACATTTTTGAAGAAGTCACTGTGGAACCCAGGGACCTAGTGGATCCGAAAACAGGAGAGGTTGGCGTAGAGGTCGTCTACAGGTTGAAGGAAAAGAGGACGGGGATTGCCAACGCAGGTCTGGGCTTCAGTTCCCGAAACGAGTTGGTTGGGTTCGTTGCTGTCCAGGATACCAATTTCCTGGGGACGGCGCAACAAATTCGGCTGATGGGTGAATTCTTTGATCGGAAGGGTTTTGACCTTTACTATTACCGCCCCTGGGTGGATAGAAAGCGAACGGGGATCGCTGTTAATTTCTTTGACAGGCGGTTCTTCCGGTCTCCTACCTCAACCATCCTTCTGGGAGCGGGACCGTCGGTAGCGGAAGATCTCCTCTTCAGTGAAGACCGGAGGGGAATCCGGCTCAGCGCCCGCCGGCCGCACGGCGAGTATCTGTCTCAGGAACTAAAGTTTCGCGCCGAACGGGTCCATTTTATCCAGGAGCGGCTGGTCGGCGGAACGATTCTCGCCGGCGCCCGCCAAGACCAGGGGACCGTTACCGGTATCGCCTTCAGCCGCCTGCTGGATACCCGGGACTTTCCTTTTGATCCGAGCAAAGGCACTTACCTTGACAGCGAAATAGAACTGGTGCCCAGATTTCTCGGCAGCAGTCACACTTTTTTGAGAATCCTTCTGGACTGGAGGCGCTATGTGCCGAAGGGCAGGAACACGGTCTTGGCGAGCCGGGTCCTTTTCGGAACGGCTCTTGGAAGCGCCCCGGTTTTTGAAAACTTCTTCGTCGGGGGAGCCGAAACGCTAAGGGGCTACAGTATTGACCGGTTCGTCGGTCGCCATATGTTCGTGGTCAATGCCGAGTGGCGGGTTAGGCTGCGTAAAGAACTGCAGGGCGTGCTGTTTTTGGACATGGGGGACGCCTTTGGCGGACCCAACTCTATAGACCTAAGGCTCGGTCGTGCCGGGCAGGGTGCGCCCAGGAGCCGAATAAAGCCGAAAGTCGGTTACGGCGTCGGGATACGGATCCTGACGCCCTTCGCTCCCCTTCGTCTTGATTTCGGTTTAGGAGAAGAAGGTAGGAAGACTCACTTCAGTGTCGGCGCAGCCTTTTAGTGAAGGAGGGAACACATGGTGAAAAAAGCGACCCCTTTCCTACTGCTCCTTGCCGTCGGTTCCTTCACCGTTTTTATTAACCGATCGGTCGGCGGACCTGCCTTTCAGCCCGTCGCCGTCGGGCTGGTGGATATGGAAAAGCTATTGCAGAACTATGAAGCCTTCAAGAGAGACGACGAGGGGTTCCGCACTCGGATCGTTCAGATTAAACTGGCGCTCAACGCCCGCAGGCTTTTAGAGAAGGCGGAGTGGGACGAACTGGATCAACTGGAGAGAAAGGAAAGTGAGGGCAAAATTACCGCCGAAGAGAAAGCCCGACTTCAAAAACTCCGCCAACTGACCGACGAGCGTCAAGCAGAGATTGATAGCCTCAGGGTGAAACCCAACCTTACCGATGAGGACAGGAAGCGATTGACCTATCTGCAGACCCTGCAGAAAGACAACGAATCACGCCTGATGGAACTGCAGCAGCAAAAGGAGCAGGAACTGGGGCAGATCAGGGAGAGCCTGACCCATTACCACAGGCAACGGATCAGGGATGCGGCAGCGAAAGTGGCACAGGATTTGGGGCTGAAGTTGATCTTATACGATCAGGAAGAAGTCGTCCTCTACGGTGACGGGTCCCTCAATGTCACCGACCAGATCGTTTCTCGTCTCAATGCCGGCGAGCGCAAATGAGGTGAGACGGTGATGGTGCGACTAGCCCTCCTTGTGGCTCTGTTGACGGTTCTTCTTGCCTGGGATCGGTCGTCTCCTGCCCTGCAAGGTCTCAGGGTCGGTCTCGTCCATAGCGCCCGCCTGACTGGGGAAGCGGAGCGGTTTTCCCGTTTGAGAAACGAATACGAGGAGCGGAGGCGGGCTTATACGGAACTGATTCATCTCAGACAAAGCTATCTCCTCCTTTCCGGTTTGGAATGGGCGGAACTAAGAATGCTGCTGTCAAAAACACCGAGAACCAACGAAGACGAAAAGCGTCTGGAAGAATTGCGGAAGGTAGAGACCGATCGGGAAGTCGTCCTCCAACGGCTCCGCCAGACGCCTTCCGGACTGCTCAGCCCGTCCGATCGGGCGACCCTGGAGCAGCTGACCCGCCTCTGGAAGGACGGTCGGTCCGACATTGAAGAGTTGAAAAATCTTCTGGATGTGGAACTGAAGAGGATAGAGCAGGAGATGGGGAAGGAGCGGGAAGAGAAGCTAGCCAAGGCGATTGAAAAAATCGCCTCCGAACAAAATTTAGACCTGGTTATTGACCGATCCGTTTTCTACTACGCCAGGGGGTCGGTCGTAGACATAACAGATGAAGTGGTTGGGGCACTCCAGTCCCAGTCCCAACAGCCGTCATCGCCGCAGCCATTTGGTCCAGCCCAAGGAACAGAAAAATGAGAACGACTGTCCTCGCCCTTCTCTTTCTCCCCGCTGTTGCCTACGCCCAGGGCGGTTTGCGCCGGCTGCAAGTGTGGGTCGACTTAGATCGGCTCGCCCGTCTGCATCCCGCTTGGCGATTAGCCGACGGGTTGGAAAGGTCGCATGCACCGTATGAACCGTATGAGAAGAGACAAACCCTTGCACTGGTTCCCCTTGCCCCCGTTTCTCTCACCTCGCCCTTTGACGATGCATCGGAGCGGCAGTGGCAGACTGAATGGGAGAAATTTTGGGTTTTGGAAACGGTCCGGATGCGCTCCGTCTTGTCAAACCTTCGGATAGAAAGGGCGTCCGGTCCGGCTACTGGGCGACCACAGCGTCTGTGGGATCGCGCCTCTGGGGCCATCCTTCAGGAGCAATCCCGCGAGCGGGCTCAGTTGCGGCTTCAACTGTCTCTCGCCAAGAGCGAAGAAGAGAAGAAAAGAATTCTCGAGCGGCTGAAGCAGTTGGATGAACAAGCTTTGCGTGGCGGTCTGACGGAAAGAGCGCCGCTTCCGGCACCTGAAAGAGGGTCGGACGCAATTGACGGCGAAGAAAGGGAATTGCAGCCCGATGAGCCCCTTGTCACCTTAGATGGTATCCGTCGCCTGACTGAGGAAGAAAATCTCTCTCCCCCTCCTTCCGTCTTTTCACCACCTCCCCTTACAACAGTAAATTTCCGTCAGAAGTGGGAATCGCTTCGTGAAGTTGCGCGCCGATCCGCCCAGAGATTCGTCCTTAACTACGCAAAGGGTAAGAATTGGACCGTTCGTTTTCTGCCCTCCGAGAGAGTGCCTGACAAGACGGAAGAACTGCTCGCCGTCTGGAGACGACGGCTTTTCGTCAGTGACGGAGAAGCAGGTGACCACAATGATCAGATCAGACAGGTCCCCACCGCTAACCCTCGCCCAAGTGGCGCAGATCGTAGGGGGTCGCACTCAAGGGGACGAATCCATACCTATCGGCGGCATCGCTGAGCCGGAAGACGCGGCACCGGACGACATCGTGGTCGCTTGGAGGAAACAGCAGGCGCGGATCGCCTACTCGGGCGCTGCCCGGGCTGTTATGACGACCCCGTCTCTGGCTCAAAAGGCGAAGCCAACGGTCCTGGTCGACAATCCGCGACTAGCGCTGGTGCGCCTCCTTGAGTTCCTTTACCCCGAGCCGATCCCGCCACCTTCCGTCAGCGCCACGGCACTGGTCGGAGAAGCGGTGACATTAGGAGCAGGCGTCTCTATTGGCGACTACGCATATGTCGGACGGGGCTCAGTCATTGGTGACGGAACGGTCATTTATCCCTTCGTCTATGTCGGAAACGGGGTTACCGTCGGGTCTCATTGCCGAATCTATCCCTTCGTTTGTCTCTTGGACGGCGTTCTTGTCGGCGATCGGGTGACCATCTTCCCTGGCGCTGTCATCGGCCGACCCGGCTTCGGTTTCGTCTGGGATCAGGATCAGTTGCGCCGGATGCCTCAAGTGGGGCGTGTCGTCATAGAGAGCGATGTAGAGATCGGATCCGGCACGTGCATCGACCGGGCGACGATCAAAGAGACCCGCATCGGGAAAGGGACAAAAATTGACAACCTGGTCCAGGTCGCTCACAATTGCCAAATCGGTCGATTGTGCCTGATTGCCGGACAGGTGGGGATGGCGGGAAGTGTTCGGGTAGGGGAACGGGTCCAAATCGGTGGGCAGGCAGGAATTGCAGACCACGTTTCGGTAGGTGACGGAACCGTTCTGGTAGCGCGCTCTGGGCTGATGACCGATACGCCCCCCGCAAGCCGGTGGGGCGGCTATCCTGCACGCCTCCACGGGCAGTGGCTCAGGATAGAGGCGTCTCTGAACCGCCTTCCAGAACTTCTTTTAGTCCTTCGTCATCTAAAAGAAAAGGTGGAGGCGCTAAAGCAAAGGATCGATCAGGCTGAGGCGGGGACTGAGGGGGGCAGGAAAGGAGGAAGAGGACATCGGGGTCGTTCTAAGGGTTAGGTTTCTGCTGATCCTTTGCTCTCTGTGCCTCATCCCACCTTCCTCACTGGTCAGCCAGGAGGCAGGTGACGGACAGTCCGCACCCTTGATGGCACCGATCATAGAAGTTCGGTCGTTGCCCGGCGGTCTGGTACCGACGGCAGAGATCGCAGCTGATGGGTCAACGGTTCTGCGGATTCGGGGACCGGGTGCCTGGGAGAAAGCCAACCGGCTGGCGGCGCGTCTGCGCCGAGCGCTCTTGGAAGGAAGACCGCCTAAAGCAATTCGCGCAATCAAGGTGCCGGGCGGGTTTCAAATCGTCCTGGACGGTCAACCGGTTCTCACAGCCGATCGTGAGTCGGCACGAGCGGCACAAATGAGCATCGACCGCCTGGCGTCCCTTTGGACTTCCGCTCTGCGGTCCCTCTTGTCCCTTACCTCTCTATCTGCTCCGGCAGCCCAATGGCAGATTGCTGTGGGTGAGACGGTTCGCATCCCCCTTGGGGGAACGGCGTCCGGCGTCATCTATCACAACGTTGACCCTCCCAATATAGCGATAGTGGAAGCGGACGGCACTGGCGTGAGTGTCACCGGCACCCGTCCCGGTAGAGGGTATGTGACAGTCAGAAGAAGCGGAGTATCCCTACGGATGACGATATGGGTCGCCTTTCGGTCGGCTCGCCTCTCAAACCAACCGGTAGCGTGGATCCGAGGTCCCAGCCTTTCCCGTTGGCTCATCGGTGAGGCGGTAGAGAACGCCCTCTGGCACAGCTTGGAGACCCCGTTTGGCGCCCGATGGTCGTATCAGATCACTGATCGGACCGACAGGGCTTCGGACTCTGTTGTCGTACGAGTGCAAGCCAGCGGTCCAAACCTTCTGCCCTTTGATCGACGGATCCCGGTCGCTTACCGAACGAGTTTTCAGGGACCTGGGGATGCGGGGGCTCTCATCGTCAGTAACGATCCTGAGACGATCACCCAACCTGGTGTCCTGGTTGCTGGTCGACTAAGAAGAGGCGTCACTGTCCGTCTCCTGAGTCACCACCGAAACGGCACCCAACGGCTCCTCTCCCACACCCTGCAAATCATCAACGCCTCCGACCAGCCAGCCCGTATCTCTCTGAGAGGCGGCATCGGTGGTCCTTCCGATAGCGAACTGACGGCTGGTCATGTCGCTGTTAGGGATTATCTGGAGTGTCTTCGCACCGATTCCGCGGTCAGCCTTTTGATTCCCCCTCAGACCGTCTACGGGCTTTTCCCGTTCGGTCTCCTACAAAGGGACACCATTAGTATGATCCTGGACATCCGCAATGATGACGGATCCGACCTTTTTTACCGTTTGACGGTTGCACCGTCTGCCCCATCTGCGACGAAAGTATCTCCTTTGGACGGCTCCCGTCTCTCCCAGATCCTGGATTCAGACGACGGTTCCGTTCGCTTTGAAACAGCCGTCAAGGACATATCCGCTACTCACCGTGCGGGTGAACGGTGGACCCACATCAGCATCGGTAGGGAGCCGGTTCGTCAGGGGGCGGGCGACCGCGTTCTCAAAGGGAACTACGGCGTCCTCTATCGGGTGCGGATCACCTTCGTCAATGACACCCCCCGCCCCTATGTAGCGACGGTGGAATGTGAGTCGGCGGGTGGTGTCGTGCGGGGTGCCGTCGTCGTGGACGGTAGGCTGATTCAGTTGCCGACCGTCCACAGCCATCAAAAGTTTCCCCTCCTATCTTTTGAACTTAAACCCGGTGACAGTCGGTCGTGCAATTTGGTCACCACTCCCGCCCCTGGCTCTTTTTATCCGATTCACATCATTGCTCGGACCGACAAGATGTAGTCAGCGCCGCCGCTACAGGCGGAACGACTAACGCAGAACGGGTATCGTAAGGAACCCGACGGCGATGCCGAAGAGATCTAAGTAAATTCCTGCCCTGATCATCTGACGGAGAGGGATCAAGCCGGTGGAGTAGGCGATGGCGTTGGGCGGTGTGGAGATAGGAAAGAGGAAAGCCAGGCTACAGCCGAGAGCAGTCGCTGCGGCAGGGGCGACGGGAGAGATGCCGCCCGTGGCCTCTCATGAGTCTTGCGGTCTCACGACGAACGACGGGTCCTTCCGGCGGAAAGGGACCGAAAAGGCGGATCGCGAGGGCAAGCCAGAGGAGGAAAAGCAGAACTCCGACCGGTCCGGCAATGAGAATCCATTGGATGAAACCGGGGCGACGACCCGTTAAGCGCTCCAGGTGACCCAGGACCACCAGTTTGGTCGGGCTGCCGACCGGTGTCACGATGCCCCCGATGGACGATGCATAAGCGCTGGTCAAAAAGAGGGCTGTCCCGAACGATTTTTTCCTCTCCGGTGCCGCCGGAAAAGTTTGATGAATATGCCGGGCGATCGGAACAACGGCGGCTGTTGTTGCCGTGTTGCTCATCCAGACGGAGAGACCCGCCGTTAGGAGTCCGACGCTCGCTAACGACCGCAAGGCGGTCCGTGATACCAAAGGGAATTGGAAGAACCGGGACACTAACCGACGGTCCAGTCCGTGCACCTGCACCGCCCGTGAAAGGATGAAAACGCCTGCAAACAGGAAATGATGGGGTTGGCGAAGCTGCTAAAGGCTTGCTCCGCTGGAAGGATCCCCCACAGGCCGATCAAGACCATCGCCAGAAGAGCCGTCACTGGTAAAGGAAGCGCCTCTGATATCCAGAGGCTGAAGGTCAAGAAGAGAACGGACAGCAGTCGCTTCTGAGTACCTGGTAACGGTATGGGAGCAAAAAGCATGAAGAGAAATAGTAGGCTCCCAACGACCATGCCGATCCGCTGTCGCTTACTGATGGGTGTCTCCTGCCGGTCCTTCCGCTCCCCTTCCCGCCACCGTGGAAGCGTAGGTCCAACGTCCGTCTGTTACTTCTGTCCAGACCAAAGGCAAAAAGGTAAGAGCCCTAAGGAGATCATCAGCTGTAATGCCCTCAATTGCCTGGTCTAAGGACAGAAAGTCCTGTTCCGTATGCCCGGCAGCCAGCCACACCGAAAGCCATCTCCCTTCTTCCAATGGATCGGAAAGAGACAGGCGCAGCCTGTGGATAGCACGCTCTCGGACACCCTTCAGTCCGTGCTCAGATAAAGGAACCTTTCTGAGGGCGGCTAATCTTTCATACGCCTTTTTCCGAAGAGATGAAAATCGGTCCGGTCTTCCTGCGAGGTAGATGTAAATCTCACCACCAACGGGATGGAGGTTCCAATCGGCACGCACATCGTAGGCGAGAGGGTCTGTCTCCCTAAACGGTCCTACGAAGAACGAAGTCAGACCGTTACCGACGAAACAGCCGACGATCAGCCCTATTTCTGGGCGAAAGGAGGTAGGCGCCCAAGCTAACCAATGGACTTGATTCGCTTCCTGGGTCTGGGAGCGGATTGTGTGACCATAGGAAAGGTTTCTGCCATGTGGAAAACGATCGGCGCGGACGATACGAAGACGGTTCCCCTGTCTTGTGACCAAAACGACCGGTCGCCTGTTGAGCCCTTTTAATGCCTTCTCAAAAGAATCAAGCGTCACTTCCTTAGCCCGTTTAACTTCCGCCTCTAACGGGCTCCGGTGGAATGCAGCAAGACGCGCCCGCCACAGAAGGGAAGTGGGTTCCTCTCTTCTCCATATCTCCATCTGGCGGATCGCCTGCTTGCGGATCGTCCGAAATTGGTCAACCAAGACAATGTCGGAATCGTCAAGAGTTCGGATGAGGGAAACGGCTTCTCGATCGGGCTCCGTGACGAGAGAGAGACCGACTCCACCCCAGACCCACCAGACTTGCGATACCAGCAGGCCGTCAACATTGCTCAGCCGTTGAAGCAAGTAATAGCCTAAAAGAACCTGATAGGCGAAGGGAAGGTCGTGGGTGGAAATAAGGATGGTTGCGACACTGAAATCTTTACGCCACAAGCCTACCCTGCCATTGGTCGGCACCGCCAGAAGCAATACGGGGAGAAGAGAAAGGGAGATCGGAAGCGATAACGGCGTCGCTCTCTTCACGGTCGGCCCGTCGCCCGAAGGTCCAAACGGTCCCCTTTCCGAATCCCCAGGGTCCTTTCTGCGCTCCCTTCCCGGACGGCGACCTCTAACAGTCCATAACTGTTGAAAACCAAAAGGGGGGTTCCCTTCGGCACCTCCACATAATGAGAGGCAATGGAGGAGAAGGTCTCGCCTGCGATCCGTGCCTCCCAGGACCGCCATCCCAAACTTTCCAACCACTCCTCAAAGTCTTCTTCTCTAAGGTTGGTGATGGCGTTTCCGAAACGGTCAATGTGAATGACCTCCGCAACGATCCTGTCTGAACCGATCAGGGCATGGAGGGGCGGGAGAGAGGTCAGGCTCTCTAATGGTATTTCGGGCCCTAATTCGTCAAGGGGGACACCGTTCGCCAGATGGGCTGCGACGGGAGCAAAGATGTCTCTGCCATGGAAAGTGCGGCTGACGACCGGAAGACAGTATGCTTTATTGCGCACCTCTACGACTTGGGAAGGACCCGCTTCTGCCAACGCCCACCACAAGAGCCCGTTGTCTGGACCGACGAATGTCCAATCAAGTGCCCTCGCTGCGAGCGGACGCCTTGCCGAACCCACTCCCGGATCGACTACGCAGCAGAAAACAGTCCCCGAGGGGAAGTAGCGGAAGGATCCCCACAGCAATAGGGCGCCTTCCCTTATGTCAAACGGACTGACGTGGTGGGTCACATCAACGATCGCCGCTTGGGGGCAAATTCGCAGAATGACCCCCTTCAGGACACCGGCATAGACATCCCGATCGGCGAAATCCGTCAAGAGGGCAATAATGGGCACGGATCATCGGCACCCGATGGACACTTGTGCCGTCCCCCTTTTAGGGGCGAACCGTCCCTTTGTCCCCTCGGGCACTTTCGGCAGATCCGATGCGGTGGCGGAGCCGCTCCCCTGCGCTACTCACCGAAGCGCGCCTTTAGGACATCAATTCGGCTGACGATGCCGACCAGTTTGCCCTGGTCAACGACGGGGACCCTCTTGATCTTTTTCTGGACCAGCATGGCGGCAACGTCGTCCAGGCTGGCGTCCGGTGTGACGGAAGTGACCCGCTTCTTCATCACATCGGCGACCGTCCGATGGTCCGGTCCTGCCGCTAACAGGTCCGCCTCCGTCACAATCCCCACGATTTTTGTCTTGTCCTTCTCGTCAACGACCGGAACGCCGCTGACCTTGCGGCGGACTAAGGTCTTTGCCGCGTCGGCGATGCTCGTGGAAGGTGTCACGGTTACGACCCGGGTCGTCATCACGTCTTTTGCGGTGCGTGCCGGCACTGTATCCACCTCCCTTAGTGATCCGACAATAACAAATTATAAAGGCGGATGTGCCGGCTGTCAAGAGGGGGAAAACCCGCCCCTCTTTACTCGATAACTTCGGTGACGATACCAGCGCCGACGGTGTGCCCACCTTCCCGAATCGCGAATCGCAGTCCTTGCTCCAGCGCCACCGGGTAGATCAATTGCACCTCTAGCTCCACATTGTCTCCCGGCATCACCATTTGAACCTCACCGGAAAGTGTGATGACACCGGTCACATCGGTCGTCCGGAAGTAGAACTGGGGGCGATAGCCGCTGGTGAAGGGGGTCCGGCGCCCTCCTTCCTCGGTCGTCAGAATGTAAACCTGACCCTTGAATCGGGAATAGGGCTTGATGGAGCCCGGCTTGGCGATAACATGACCCCTTCTGACTTCTCTCTTGTCTACACCCCTGAGCAGGAGTCCCACATTGTCTCCGGGCTGCGCCTCGTCCAGAAGTTTTCGGAACATCTCAATGGAGGTGACGACCGTCTGCCTTGGCTGGGGGCTGAACCCGACGATCTCGCTCGGATCGCCCGGTCGCAGGGTGCCCCGCTCCACCCTTCCGGTAACGACCGTCCCTCTCCCGGCGATGCTGAAGACATCCTCAACCGGCATTAGGAAGGGCAAATCTGCCGGTCTTTGAGGCATCGGGAAGTATTCATCCAGGGCGTCCACCAATTGCCAGATCGAACCACACCACTCGCAGTCTCTCTTTCCACACCCGCACTCTAGGACTTTCAGTGCGCTCCCGCGGACGACCGGCAGGCTGTCTCCCGGAAACTCGTAGCGGGTCAATAGTTCCCGAACCTCCAGTTCCACCAGGTCCACCAGTTCCGGATCGTCCATCATATCGGTCTTATTGATATAAACGATAATTGCCGGCACGCCCACCTGACGAGCTAAGAGAACGTGCTCCCGGGTCTGGGGTTTGGGACCTTCCGGCGCGCTGACCACCAGAACGGCGCCGTCCATCTGGGCTGCGCCGGTGATCATGTTCTTGATGTAGTCGGCATGACCCGGGCAGTCAATATGGGCATAGTGCCTCCTAAAGGTCTCATATTCAGCGTGAAAAATGTTAATCGTGAGACCCCGTTGGATCTCTTCCGGCGCTTTATCTATGTCTTCATAGCGGAGGAACTGAGCAAGAGGTCTCCCCGTCTGAGGATCGGTTGTTTTTGACAAAACCAAGGTGATGGCGCTGGTCAGAGTCGTCTTCCCATGATCTACATGTCCGATCGTCCCCACATTCAGGTGGGGCTTAATCCTCTCAAACTTTGGCTTAGCCATTTTCGTTCGCTCCTTTCGACGGTGTCGCCCCGATGCAACCGGGCACCGCCATTATAGCCGTCCCCTCCGACGGCGTCAAGATGCGTGCATTAATCTAAGAGACGGTGGCATCGGGGTATGACACGTCCTTTGCCCTTCTACCGCCATTGTTGCGTCTGCGGCGATAAGAGAAGAGGAAGCCTGGGTCTCCGCTTCCGTCAAGAAGACGAAAAGGTGGTCGCCGATTTCGTTCCTTCTGACCGGCACATCGGTTATCCCGGGATCGTCCACGGAGGCATCCTCGCTTCCGTCCTGGACGAAGCCATGGCTTGGGCGATCTATGCCCACTCCGGTCTTTTCGCCCTCTCGTCCGAACTTAAAGTCCGATTCATCAAACCCCTCCCTCCGGGTCAACCGGTCCGTGTCGTCGCTTACCCCGTAGCGGTCCAGCGTAACGTCTACGAAACGACGGCTGAAGTCCAGGACGATTCGGGGGTTGTCTACGCCCGCGCCTGGGGACGCTGGTTCCCAGCACCGGCAGAGCAGAACGCCCAATGGCTTCAACTGATTGAAGGAAAGCCCTCACCCGTCCCCTGAGGACCGACCGAAACTGTCCTCATTCTTTGCTTGTCCAATTATTCGGAGACGAACCAGAATGCCTGACCAGACCTGCTTAGAGGTCCGACGCTGGATTCTCAAAGGCGAAACGGATGCCCATAGGGACGCTTCCCCTTTTTCGGAGCATCTGCGCAACTGTCGTCGCTGCCGGACGTTGCTGGTCCAGTGGGAGCAAATAGAAGGGCTCCTCAGGACTCTGCCTCGGCTTCACGCCGGCGCCGAGGAGAGGGAGAAGGCAAAAATTCGGTATCGCCACGCGGCACCCGTCTTGCCTATCGCGTGCTCCGCTGCGGACAGAATGATCTGGGATTGGGTCGACGGTCTACTGGATGAGGAAGAGTGGTCCTCCCTTAGCGCTCATTTCAGCGTCTGTGACCAGTGCCTCAGGAAATGGCATGTAAGTCACAATTTGGACGGTGCCTTGGCGACCTTGCCACGGCTCGAAGCATCGGCGGCTAAAAAGCAAGCGATCAAGGCGCGACTGACATCGGCAAAAAAGGGTCAGACAGCAGTCACCTGGACCGTTCGGGCTGCTGTGGGTCTCGGTCTCGCCTACCTTCTTTTTCTGGTAGCGGTCGGCTGGAAACCCCGGATTAGTTCCGACAGGACGGCAGTTTTGACACATCCCAGCGTTGTTCTCCGATCACCCATCGCTGCCGGTCCGGAGCAAACCGCCAGCACACCGCCCAGTCCAGTCTTAAGCCCCCAAACTGAGGGGACAGTCGTAACCGTCCGACCATCAACGGTACCCAGCAAAGTTAGGACGGCGGCTGAAAGAAGACCGCTTCGGGCGCTACCATTAAGTCCCCGGCGCCCCGTTTCAAAAGAGAAGCCAGTGCTCGCTAACGTTGCGAAAATGCAAAGCCCCCAGGTTGTAACGGAGACGATGATCGCAGAAAAAAGAACCGGTTCGGTAGTTAGTCCTGTCAACGGGGTTGGGACAAAGGAACCTGCAGAGTCTGAAAAGGAGCCGATGGAAGAGCCACTCATTGTCCAGGAAACCCCGAAGACGCAGGCTTCGGGGATACAGACGGGTGAGACAGAGAAGCAGCCGGGCCGTCCAATTACAGAGCAAGAGAAGCCCGTCCTAATCGCACGCGAGGAGAAGACGGAGGTTCTTGCCCCAGAGAAAGAGCCGGTAGAAGGCGGAATGAAGCCGATGGGAATCGTCACGGTAGAAAGGGACTGGTCAGTTTTGCCGCCTCGGATCACTTTCTCATTAGTTCCTTCCAGTCAGAGACTGTATGAGCGCTACGGCGTGGCGTTGAAAGTCGTTTCCACGACGCGCGAGCGCCCTCGGGTCCAGGAACCCCTGAGTCCGGAACCGCCCATTGCCTGGTCCGCAGAGCGATACCGAAGCCGGACGGCGACTGTTCCGATTATGCAGTTGGGCGTTTCGTGGTAAAATTTCGGCGGTGAAAAAAATGACCGATCGGATCTGGACGACAGTCCCATCGGTCGCTGTCCTTTTTTTCTCTATTTGTTGTCTTGAGGGAACTACTCCGGGACAGGACTTGGCGTCCTCCCTGAAAGTTCTCTCTTCTGACAAGGGATTTCGTCAGTTTGTCCTTCAGCCCCTGCCGGGAGCGAAGGGTCTGGGGATCCGCTTCTTCCATGAGAACCAGCCCCCCCACAGGATCGGGGACGACAGAGGGCAGACGGTGGCCGGAAAGACTCTGGTCGGCGGTCTGACATCTTATTCGTCGGGCGGTTGGAAATTCACTGTCGGACGATTCCAGAGCGGATGGGTTGCCCCGACACCTCTCTTCAGCACAGCGGGAGGGGACCAGGCAGACGGACTGCTCTCATCGGCCATGGGCTTCAGGGGACGATCGTCTTTTGAACCGACCCCTGGCAGGAGCTTGACATTGTGGAAAGGTTCCTTCCGCCACACTGGTGTCGCCTATCGGGCACCGTCAGGCGCCTTGAGCCTGTCCTTTCAATCGGCGGAGGCAGAGCGTGACTTTTTCGCGGCGACCGGTGCCTCTGACAAAGCCTTTGCCGAAGAGACCGGTTTGGTTGTTCCGCTGACTGCAATGACCGGTCTCAGGGTCCGGCAAGGGGAGTTCCTTTGGAAGCCGGAGGAAAAAACTCAGATTCGTGCCTTCGGAGTCACTGCCTTCCAGCAAGACGGATATGTCGGTGAAGGGCGCCAGTTCCTTTTTGAGAGTTCGGGTCTGAGAATCGGTCAGAGCGCTTTGAGAGTTGAGGGTGCCGAACGGCTCGGCTCTGGGGTTCGATCGGGTCAGGTCTCGCTGGCAAACCGCTTCCTTTCCTCTTCTGACCAATGGCTAACGCCCCTGACCCTGAGTGAACTGGTTCCCTTAGGTCGCCTGGAGGTCAAAACATCCGAATACGGTTACCAAGAGGAAGGTATACAGTGGGCGTTGAGCCGACGGGACCTGCGCAGCGCTGAGGGTGCTTTCAAGCAGGAGGGGCAGAGAGTCAGTCTTAATGACGGAAAGGCAGCGTGGAGTCGTGAGCGGTTGTCGGTCGGAGAGGGAACGAACCCAGAGGCTCTGAAGGTCGTTGGCGCCGGCGGACTCCTGCCGTGGATCGGCTGGCACGCCAGCAAAGAGCAGTTTCGTTTGCAGTTGAGCCCGAAAGATACTTTCAGCAGACAGGAAGTGCGTTTCTCCCGGGGTACGACCCTCGTCAGTCAGTCTCGAACGGAAGGGCAACTGCTTTCCGGTGGTCTGCGATTCAGTGAAAGCAGGGAGAGACTGGATGCGTCTGCGAGCCCGGACTTTATCAAAATCGCGGGATTGGAGAAATATTTGAGCCGTTACGGATGGTCGTCCCTCTCCCAGGAACTCAGCCTTGCTCTTTCCAAGGATGACCAGATCCGATTTCAGAGGCTCAGCCGTCAGAGGGACGGAGCGCGAGCCGAACGGCTCCTATACGGTCTGACATTGGAGTCGGGCAAGATCGGATTGGAGCGGATCCGGGACGAAGTGTCACCAGAGGTGTCGCCTGAAACCCTCCAAAAAGTCGGTGCTGGCGAATTGGCACACTACCGGGGCTGGAAAGAGATCCGCGACCGACTCAGTTGGCAAGCGACGGAAGGGCTCCAATTCGTGGTGACGAGGAGTCAGGGAGAAGGGCGGCAGCAAGGGGAAGGACAGCGTCCCGAACGGTCCGGCACGGAAGCAATGGTCCACTGGAAAGGCTCTCCGTCATCATCCGGACAGATCGTAATCGGGGAATGGAAACTCAAACCGGCGGCGCAGACCCCAGAAGTGAGAGAGCGCTACCTCACCTTCAGTCATACGGCTTCTCTGCCCTTGCTATCGGGGTTGAGGGTCACCGTCAACCGTCAACTGTCTGAGAAGAAGGAAGGGGAAAGGGAGCAGGATTTTCGCCTCCACAGGACGGTGATAGAGACCGACTCGAAAAGCGCCGTCCAGTTAAAAATTGATCGGACGACGCAAGAAGAAACAGGACAGCGCCAGAAGGAGACGCTGATGAGCACTGTCTCCGTCCCTTTGGGAGGGAGTCTGCAGCTGACCAGTCGGCTTGAGAAGCGACCGGACGGAGACAGGAGGGTCACCGTTAGGAGTCATGGTGTCCTCTTACGTGCCGGTAAAGGAGTTGCCCTGGCTACCGGCGTGACAAGTCAGGATACGGGGTCTCGCCAGCAGATTGAAAAGCAGGTGTCCGCTATAAGGGAGGGAAGTGGCGAGGGCAGGCAGGAAGTGCGGATTGTTCGCCTACGGTCCCAATCCGACGGAGATCCAACAGCGCGGGGTTGGCGCTTCGGCTGGCTAACGGAAAAGCCGTCAGGGCTGAAAGCGAGCGCCTTTTTCGGTCGGATGGAGAAGGGGGACGATCGGAGCGGGGAAGAGAAGATCCAGTTAGACATTCCGGGTTCGACAAAGAGCGCAACCGGGCTGAAGATCGGATATTGGCGCCTGGGCGTGTTGGAGGAAGAAGCGGGGGCGACGGCGCAGGAATTAGCCAAGAAAGCGAAAGAAGGAGAACAACCGGCGCCACAAGCAGGTGTCGTCCCGTCGACCGTTGTCCAGGGAAATGTCATCAATTACCGGACCGTGTCTGTGGTTGCGACCAGCGGAGATGTGCACATCACGGCTCAGGTCAGTCAGGGAGAAACGGCGGAGAAAGAGGCGCAAGACCAGAAAGTCTTTCTTGAGATTCCCGGATCGGGAAAGGATAACGTCGCTCTGCGAATTGGCTACTGGAAACTGAGACCGCTTCAGGGTGATGAGAAAGAGATACCGGTCTGGAGGGCCGTCATTCCGCTGGGAGACGCTCGCCTGGTGTGGGGCTCTGCCATCTATCGTGATCAGCAGGGTCAGTTACCGATGAGGGAGTTGGCTCTGCACCTCCCTCTGGGTCGGGACTCTATGTTAAGGGTTCAGAACTTTACCAATATGCCAGCCGACTGGGGTCAGAACTGGCAGCAAAGAGACTGGATGGGGTCTCCGAACCCTTCTGCCCTGACGCCTGTGATCCTGTTCGCTCGTCAGCAACTGGCGCCTTACAAGATGCACAGAGCCGATCTGTCTTTGCGAATCAGTCCGACTTTGAAACTGGTCGGTATTTGGGAAGAACGGCTGGGTGTTCCTAACTACCCTCTAAGCCACGACTGGAGCTTCGGATTGGAGTTTAGCCCTCTGAAAACCGTCCAGTGGCAGTTAGACTACGCCCGGCTTAAGAACGACTCCGGTTCTTCCTCTGTCCGATCCGACCTTTTGGGTCTCAGTTACCGGTATCGGCTGACCGAGTCCCGATTCATCACCCTCAGCCTGCGCTGGATGGAAAATCCCCTCGTCAGCCGACCGGGTATGAAAAGTGACCATTGGATGATGAGCCTCAGCCTGAACCAGTGCTGGTAAAGCCCCAACGCCCTATTCGTGACCAAGATCCTTGACGGGTTTGCCCTATCCTGATTATCATTTATTGAGGGTGCATCAGTGAGGGACATGAGAGCCCATGGGTCTGTAGGTATTATCCTTGCCCTAACCATTGTAACTTTGCTCGTCATGGCGGCACTAGTGGTGGACATCGGTTCCGCCATCCTTGCCCGTCAGGACCTACAAGTAAATGTGGATGCTGCCGCTCTAGCAGGCGCGCAGTCTCTGAGAGACGGGCCGAGCGCAGCGAAGGCGAAAGCAGCCGAATACTATTCCCGCAACCTGCCGAATAACCCCTCGCCAACCGTAGCCAGCTGTCCTCCGGGAAGCGATCCCAATAGCACTTGCTACCAAATCGGGACGGATTTCGTTGAGGTCATCACGCCAGCCCCGCCCTCAGCAGGAGGACCAGCCGATGCCAGGAGGATTCGGGTGACGGCATGGCGGACGGTCCCCTACTACTTCGCTCGCGTGATTGGCTTCACCAATAAGAGGCTTAGCGCCAGGGCAGCAGCGCGGGGCGGAGGTGGGGGCGCCGGTGGCATGGTGCTGGATCCAAGTAGCCGAGGCGCTCTGACCGTGGGCGTCGGGACTTCTTTGCGGGTTACGGGCGGGGGTTTGGTGGTGAATTCAAACCACGCGGAGGCAGTCGTTGTTGAGAACTATACAAGTCTCGTTAGCGACCAGCCCCTCCAAGTGGTGGGGGGATGGCGCATCGGGTTCCGGGCAAGTATATCGCCTACTCCCGTCCAAATTCCTGGACCCCTTCCCGATCCCCTCGCTAATCTACAGCCGCCTGCTGAGGCAGCAAACTGTGGCTCCGTGACGGGGGCGATCACCGTTACTGCAGTCAATTCCCCTTA
Source organism: Candidatus Caldisaccharidevorator sinensis (assembly GCA_032161505.2). Lineage (GTDB taxonomy): Bacteria > Armatimonadota > Fervidibacteria > Fervidibacterales > Fervidibacteraceae > Caldisaccharidevorator > Caldisaccharidevorator sinensis. Next base: position 936,164 of record JAVKTG010000002.1, on the reverse strand, counting down.
CACACTTCCTCCAGGCGTCCATCCAGGAATAAATGTCAACGCGGGTGGAACTCTTATCCTGGAACCTGGCGTGCATGTGTTATGTAACGGTCTAACATCTCAGGGCAGTTTGGTAGGACGAGGGGTATTTATTTATGTGAGGTCAGGACTTTTTCAAATTGAACCCGGCTACGGACCGGACTGGGGCTACATGCCCCCGGCTGTCGGAAATACGATCCTGACCCCTATAACTTCTGGACCCTATGCGGGCATGACTTTCTTTAACGCCCGGGACAACAGCTCCCATGTATTTATTCGGACAGGCATCGGGCGGGTCTATCAGGGCATTTTTTACAATCCTTCGTCGGAGACCCGGCTTGCTCCTTCGCCACGCTGCGCACCGTCATGCGACTTTAGTCAAGTCTCCTTGATTACCTGGCAACTTCGGACAGGGAAAGACTATGCGGGTGCTCCGCGGGAGATCCTTTTGTCGGCGGGACCTCTGCCCGGCGGTTACGGTGACACTTCAGTGGTGTTGGAAGAATAACAGAGAAAACAACCGACAACCGGCGGAACACTCCGTGCGCTATAATTTAGCCCGCAGACGGAGTAGAGACAGACCAAAAGGGAGGGTCGGGGCGATGCGGCGACTGGTTTTGCTGTTGACGGGGTTGCTCGCGTGTGCCCAGTTGGCGGCTGATGACCGAAGCCGGTGCGGCACGATCATTATCTCCCCCGGTAGTTTCCTATCAGGGGGCTCTTTCGTTGTGAAAACGCCAAACTTTTTCTTTGGCTTTTCACTTCCGTCTAGTCAGACAGTCGTCGTCACGCCCCGCCCATTTTTTAGACCGCACGCCTTTATTGCCCCCTCTTTCTTCTGCATACAGGCAAGCAGCGGTCCTCTTTCTTTCCTTTGGTGCGAACCGGTTGACACTAGCGTAGTCGTCATCGGGCGACCTCTTTGGTGGCGCCCCGGCTTTGTCGTGGATCCGGTTTTTCCGTTTCTCGATCCGCCGGGTGGGTGGCACAGCCCGCTTGTGCAGCCCGGTTTCATGACCTTCCGGCTTAGAAATCGGTCCGCTGAGGAAGTGGCGAAACTGCTCAATGAGGCACGGATCCTCCCTGACGGTCGGTTCGCCGGTTTGGGGGAGACGCTGATCGTTTCGGCTCCCTCTCTCTTGACCAGCGGGGTGCGGCAGCAACGCATTCGCGAGCTGGTCGCTCAACTGGACCGTTCGCCAGGACGATCGCCCACTAACGCAGGGGACTGGCCCAAGACGTGGTCGGTAGAGGTCTACCGGATTCACGAGCGATGTCCTGCCTGTGAGCTCCTCAAGGGAGACATGGGTGTGGTCCTGGCTTCTCTGGGAGTGGAGGGCAATCATCTGGTCGGGAAGGCGGAATGGAGATGGCAGGCGGAGCCACGCATTCAGTTACGCCAGGGCGACTCAGAAGTCACCCTTTCCGCCCAGTCCGTCGGAAACGAGTGGCGGGTCCTGTTGGATGGCATCGCAGGAGGGAAACCGTTGCGTCAGGAGGGTCCCGTTCCAAAGGTAAGGCGACCGGTTGTACTACTGGCGCGGTCGGACGCAGGGCCTGACGGACTTGTCGCCGTTTTGACACCTAGGTGAGGGCTAATCTTTGAGGAGAGCGACGGCTTCCCGGATCCAGGACCAATTCTGGCGGCGCAAACTTCCGTAGCCCGCAAAGACGACACCGGAGACCTTCTGTTCCTTACAGGCGCGGACTTGAGACAGGAAAGCCTGCCGGTTGGGCACGAACCGTTCCGACGGATGGAGCCGGACCCAAACTTCTGCTTGAGAACCGAAGACCTGCCTGTTTAGAGCGAGGGAAGCAGGCAATCGGTCGGGCGAAACCTCCTTTGCGTCCACCTCAATGCCGTCAGCCAGTCGAGCGATCTCTTGGCGATCCAAACCGACGACCCAAAGGCGAGCGGGTAGGAGATCTCCTTCAATGTGAACCTTTTTGTCCTTCTTCTTCGCCGCTCCGACCACGCTGCTCAGGAGCATAGAAACCATCCCCATTCTCAAATAGAGAACCTGTTCACCGACGCCCTCCACAAGGGAAGCCCATATGTCCCACTCAAGGGGGGTATTGGCAAAGTCGGTAGGAGCGATGAAAAACTGCTCCAGTTCCGTCCGGGCGAAGAAACGCACCCTTTCTATCTCGATTCGTCTATCAGTGGCGGCACGGATGCAATGCGGACAAAAGCAACGGGAAATTAAAAAGTCAATAGCAGGGGTGATCTCCACATCAGAAACCAGCCCTGCTAAACGAGAGAGAAGGAGATAGCCGACCGATTCCAGTTCCACGCCGTCAATGGGGTAATTGGTGCACAGGTCGCCGACGAGGCGGGAAAGAAGTTCCTGAACGGTCGGATTGGCAGGGCAGAGGGCGTGAAGGAGACGATCGTCAAGAGCGTTAAGAACTGTCAAGTCGTGATGGCGCCGGCCGATAGCCGGGTTGTGGTTGCAAGTCAAGACTGCCATAACGGTCAGACCGACTTCCTTCGCTGCCTGAGTGACCCGCATGAAGGCTTGCGTCCTTGCCAGTTCGGCGTCATAAACGGGAAAGACGGAAAGGTCGGCATACCAGGGTCTATTAGGCTCAAAGCAGAGGCTGCCCTCCTCCACCCAGAAAAAACGATGGGTCGGTCCGCCAGGCAAGAAGAGGACCCGCGCGGGGTTGACGGCGACCAGACTGATACCGTCAATTCTCCATTCTTCCTTAAGTCTGCCGAATTCCTCGCGAGCCCGAGCCAGGTCAAAGTCACAAACGAAAGCCCTTAGGACGACTTTCATGTCCGTCACCGCCCCCGCCCTCACCGATGCTCTTATGATAGCGCAGAAAATCAGACCCCTCTCCTAACATGAACCCTAACCGATGACAAAGAATGAGGAACCAGCCTGCCGACCAGCCGTGCCCGGCAGCCCAGAAGCCGGACCCGACGGGTGTAAACATTTCGGCGAGGAATCCCGCCTCGGTGGTGTGAGAATAACAAGCGGTCAAAACCCTTCGGGAAAGGTCTCTTGACCCTTTCGGACCGTAAAAAGCCAGCGCCGCTAACCCCAGCCATAGGGTGGCGGGCGTGCTCGCCATTCCCCCGGCGTAGCCGTCACCGGCGAACCGATAGACGGCGAGTCCCCCTTCGGCAGTCGGGACGGATAAGTGTTGGAGCGTCTGTTCCAGAGCCGTCTCCGCCATCTTCCGCTCCTCCGGTTCTGAAAAACTCAAGATTTCCAAAGGAAAAATCAGACCGAGGACCGAGGCATCGGGCGTCGGGTCTTCTCGTCCCCCACAGATGCCCCTCAGAAACCCTTTTCCCGCCCACAAGTACCCCAACAGAGCTCTCTTCGCCTGTTTTGCCATACGCTGCCAGTGGCCGGCTTGCCGGTCTCGCTTTCTCCTATGTGCCATTTGCGCGCCGGAACGGAAAGCGGCAACGATGGATCCTTGGGTAAAAGTGAAGGTGCCTTGAAACGTTTCCCATAGATCGTGACCGGGCTGATGAAGACCGCCCAAGAGGCGATTTTCAAGGAAAGAGAGAGCCCTTTGGCAGGCGCAATAAACGGGATCGCCAAGCACCGACCCCGTCTCCCGTTCATACCTGTCAGCGACCCAAACGATCAAAGCCGTTTGGTCCAGTTGAAGGGCGTCGTGGTCCTCGCTCCAAGCCGGCGCCAAGGTACCGTCCAGCCAGCAGCGTTGGTGAAAGTAGCCCTCTTCCGACTGAGCGGAGGTGCAGAAGGTGAAGAAGTGATCAATGTCTTCCCATCTTCTGATACGGATGAGCGCATCCACAATGAACGCCGAATCGCGGAACCAGCAGTAACCGTATCCTCCGGACGCTTCAAAAGTCGGATCGAATTCGGGAGCGGCGATCGGTGCATGAGCCTTTCGGTCCCAAAGACAATGGAGGATTCCCTGGGACGCTCGGTAAGTACGAGTCAACAGATCCCAATCGGTGACCGTCCCTTCGGAATCGGTCTGACCAGGCACTGTCAGAGATGATTTTGGAGTCGTTTTACCGGTCCCAGCCTTGGCTGTTCGCAGTAGCACTTCCGATTTACTCCTTCCGAAACCGATGGTCACAGTGTGGACAGAAGGAGCCCCATCGGTCAAGACCTCGGGACTGGCGACGGCAAAGCCGACGGCACCGATCTCTAGGCTCTGGCCGGTCAGGCGACCCGTTACAAGAGCGTCCTTGGGATGGTTGTAAGACCCCCGATGAGACTTGCCGCACTGCCATATGCTAAAGGCAGGGTCTCCCCGCACGGCACACCAAATCGACTGAAACCATTGTAGGATGACCGGTCTTTCTCCGCTGCCCGCCCTTAAGACCTGAACAGCCTGCTGATAGGAAGCGCCGCCGCAAGTCAGTTCAAAGTAATGAAACAACCGTAGCCCTCGTAGTGATGGAGGACTGTTCACAATCCAAGTCCTGTGCAAGACCGGGTCCACCTGGTCCAGGCGGTCGTCGAGGGTGACGCTTAAGGAACCGTCAGACCAGAGGAGGGTGGTTCGGACATGAAAGGGGGAGAGGAACTTTTGACTTCTCTTCCATCGGTCGTCAAAAAGCCAGATGAAACCAGCCTTAGGATGAAAGAGACCTGTCAATCCTTCGCGGACATTGTTAGGATAATCGCAACGGGGATAAAAGAAACCCATCAGTTCTCCGGACCGACCCAAAGTAATAAGGACGTGTCCGTTGCCCAGAAAGGCAGAAGGCTGGTAGACAGCCACTTTTCTATCCTCCTCTCAGAGTGGCTCCCGATTGACGCTCCTGCGATCGGGTGATAGCATAGCAAAGACGGACAGGAGGGGAATCTATGGTCCGACCGGTTCTGGCTTTTGTAGGAGAAGAAATGGAGAAGTTGCGCCGAGAAGGCTTGGAAGTGGTGATTCGGACCATAGAGAGCCCTCAGGGTCGTTGGGTGACGGTCAACGGTAAGAACGTATTGAATTTGTGCTCCAACAACTATCTGGGCTTCTGCAACGATCCGCAACTGAAAGAGGCGGCGATTGAAGCCATTGAACGGTATGGCGTCGGTCCGGGCGCTGTCCGCACCATCGCAGGAACGATGACTTTGCATTTGGATCTGGAAAGGAAGTTGGCCGAATTCAAAGGTGCAGAAGATGTGGTCAGTTTTCAGAGCGGTTTCTGCGCCAACCTGGCTGTTATTCCCCTTCTCGTCGGTAGAGAAGACGGCATCTTTTCTGACGAACTCAACCATGCGTCCATCATTGACGGATGCCGGCTGTCGCGAGGGGAGATCATTCGCTATCGGCATACCGACCCTGACGATTTGAGGGAGAAACTGAAGGAGAACCGCCACCGGTTCCGACGGGCTCTGATCATTACCGACGGTGTTTTTTCCATGGATGGCGATATCGCTCCGTTGCCGGACCTGGTTGCATGTGCCCAAGACTATCAGGCGATGGTGATGGTAGACGATGCCCACGGGGAAGGGGTTTTGGGTCGGGGCGGAAGGGGCATTACCGACCACTTTGGCTTGCACGGTCAGGTCGATGTGGAAGTTGGCACCCTTTCCAAAGCCTTCGGTGTCGTCGGCGGCTATGTGGCGAGCGGGTCCGAGCTGGCTGCCTATTTGCGGCAGAGGGGGAGACCGTTTCTGTTCAGTAGTGCTGTAACGCTTGGGGATGTGGCGGCGTGCCTTCGGGCGGTGGAGATGCTTCTCCATAGTGAGGAGCGGGTTCGAAAACTCTGGGAAAACACGCGCTACTTCCAGGGTCAACTTAAAGAGATGGGACTGAATACGGGCAAAACCCAGACGCCGATCACGCCTGTCATATTGGGGGAGGCCCCCCTCGCTCAAGAGTTTTCCCGGCTCCTCTTTGAAGAGGGGGTCTTCGCTCAAGCGATCGGCTATCCGACGGTGCCACGGGGATCGGCAAGGATACGGATGATGCTGTCGGCGGTCCACACTAAAGAGGATCTGGATTTTGCCCTTGGGGCAACAGAGAAAGTCGCCCGTCGCCTGAAGGTCCTCCCATAGGACCGTCGGCAACTAGGACAGGGGGTGGAACTGTGGCGGTCGGTGACGGATTAAGAGTGGGACTTATCGGAGCGGGCTCCATCGCTCAAGTTGCCCACATCCCCAATGCGCGCGCCCTTGGCGCCCACCTGACGGCCATCTGCGATTCGGTCCTGCCTCGCGCCCGACGCATTGCCGATGAGCATCGGATTCCCTTTGTTACCGACGACTACCGTCATCTCTTAGGTAGGGACGATGTGGACGCTGTCATCGTCAGCGTGCCGACCTACCTCCACTATCCGATCGTAATGGAAGCGTTGAGGGCGGGAAAAGATGTCTACTGTGAGAAACCGCCTGCCCTCAATGACCGACAAGCGCAGCAGATGGCTGAGGAAGCGGACAAGCGCCGTCGGATCCTGATGTACGGTCTGCAGATGCGCTACCGTCACGATAGCCAGGCTCTCAAAAAACTGATTGAAGCAGGGGAATTGGGTTCCGTTTACTTTGGTCGTGCTACATACCTTCGCCGCCGCGGAGCGCCTGGCGGATGGTTTTCTCGGAAGAAAGAATCGGGCGGGGGACCTCTGTTAGATATCGGGGTGCACCTGCTTGACTTGACCTGGTGGCTGATGGGGCGACCAAAAGTCTTCAGCGTGAGCGGGTTCACCCTAAACGGCATCGGGGCGAAGGGGGTTCGTTTGGACAGAGGATGGCAGCCGGCAGATGTCAAGAACGGGTTGGAGTCCGAAGTCGTCTACGATGTGGAAGACTACGCAGGCGGTTTCTTACGGTTGGAGAACGGCGCGGTCCTGCTCTTCGAGGTTTGCTGGCAATTGAACATTCGGTCGGACGAGTGGGGGACCCTGATTGCCGGCACCGAAGGAGGTGCCTCCCTTCCGCCTTTGGAGATGTATCGGACCCTCCTCGGAGAGCCGGTCACGGTCCGCCTGCAAGTTGAAGAAGGCAATGCTTACCGGGAGGCGATGAGGGAGTTTTTCCAATCCGTGCGGGAGAGGCGAACTCCTTTAACGGACGGGAAAGATGGCGTCGCCATAATGAAAATCCTTTCTTCCCTCTACCGATCGGCAGAAACCGGTAAGGAGCAGAGGGTGTCATAGGCCGATCGGCGCCCACCGGATCGGGACGGTTGCTCTCATCCGATGCGTCGTTTCTTCCAGTCGTCCAAAGCCACCCTGGCTGCGTTCCAGCCGGGACAGCCGGTGACGCCACCACCCGGATGGGCGCCCGAACCGCACAGATACAGACCCTTGACCGGAGTTCTGTACTGACCCCAGCCGGGCACCGGTCGGAAGGCAAAAACCTGATCCAAAGTCATGTCCCCGTGGAAAATGTTGCCGCCTGTCAGAAAAAACTCCGCTTCCAAATCCTGGGGGCTAAGAGCCTGAAGATGGAGAACAGAGGAGGAGAAGCCCGGTGCAAACTCATCTATTGTCTCCAGGACGCGTCTCACAAACTCGTCCTTCGCTTGGCCCCATCCGCCAATAGGAGAGTAGGGCGCGTACTGGACGAAAAGGGAAACGATGTGACGATCGGGCGGTGCCAGGGAGTCATCTAGGACGGTCGGAATACACATTTCGATGATCGGCTTTGAGGAGGGGCGACCGTAAAAGTAGTCGGCGAAAGCCTCCTCTGCGTAGGAGAGGCTGGGACAGAGGTGAATGGTCCCCCGATGGTGGGGTGCTGGTCGGTCTCCGGGCAGGCACCGAAAGTTAGGGAGGCGATCGCAGACCAAGTTGATCTTGAAAGCAGACGCGCTCATTTTAATCCGTTTTACCTGCTCCACAAATTCAGCGGGAAGGTCTTGAGGGTCGCAAAGGGTCAGGAAGGTCCTTTTCGGATCGGCGTTAGAGAGAACCGTCCGGCAGGAAATTTCTCTGCCATCCGTTAGGACGACCCCTTTGACCCTGCCGTCGGTGGTGATGATTCGGGATACCGGACATTCGGTGGCGATAGTGACCCCTTTCTCTCTCCCATAGGATGCAATGGCTTCCGGCAAAGAGCCCATTCCGCCGCGGACATAGCCCCAAAGGCCTCTCTTGCCCGTAACGCTTCCGGTCGTGTGATGGAGGAGAACAAGCCCGGTGCCGGGAAAAGTCGGGCTCAGGGGAGACCCGATGATCCCGTCGGTGGCGAGAGTGATCTTCAAAAGTTCGGACCGAAATCTCCGATCGAGGACGTCCCAAGCGCCACAAGACAGCATTTGAGCGAGGAGTAGGCGCCCCGACGGAGGCACCTGAAACAGCCGGTTCACCAAAGGGGTCCACCGGAGAATATCGGTGAAGGAACCGACCGGAAAAGACGGCGGGACCGAAAGGAAGATGTGATCGACAATCGGACCGATGGCTTCCAAGTCCCGCTCATATTGAAGGAACGCTTCTACATCTCTTTTGTCAAGAAGAGCAATCTGCTCGGCATTGAACCGGTCGTCAGGACCGAGAAGCAGATAGCCTGAGTCGGGGAGGGGAGTGAAGGAGCTGGGATCCCGTTTCAATACGGTGAGACCCCTTCGGTCCAGTTCTAGTTCTCTAATGACGGCAGGGTGCAAGAGACCGCATACATATGCGGCGGTGGAGACACGATACTTATCCCAAAGAACTTCTGACCTGCAGGCGCCGCCGATAAGCGAAGACGCCTCTAAGACGCAGACGGAGAGACCTGCCCTCGCCAAAAGACTGGCAGCGACTAGCCCGTTGTGCCCCGCCCCAATGACGACGGCGTCGTAGCCCCTTTTCACAACCCTTTTCCCCATTGCCGTGCAGATCGTTTGAAAGCATAGCGGTGCCGATCGTTTGAAAGCAGCAGGACTCCGTCGCTTCGGGCTCCCGACGCCGCAACGACGACGGACCGACTGACTCAGTTTTCAGACGGCGAGCGCGCGACCAGTTTTTTGAGATTGGACTGCTGGAGAAACGAACGGACGCTGTCTCTCGCTTCGTTCCAGTAGCTATGGGCGGGGCAGGGGTTGTTCTCGTTGCATCGGGGGAGACCGAGAACGCAACGATCCAGCAGACCCGGACCATCAATAGCAACCACGATGTCCATAAGGGTGATCTCTTCAGGAGGGCGGAGAAGTCTAAAACCGCCTTGAGGTCCCCTGCCCGATTCTGCCAGTTGCGCCTGTGCCAGCATCTGAAGGACTTTAGCGACCATAGGGAAGGGGAGCTCTAACTGTTTGCTGATCTGGTTGGCTTTGACCCGCTTGCGACCGTTGCCGGCTTCATACTCCTTCGCCAGTTCCAACATTGCCCAGATGGCATACTGGCATGTCTTCGAGAAGATCATTTTCAACCCTCCTTTCCGGGTTCAATTTGCTACCCGAAGATGTGAAAGGGCGTCGGGAATTTTCCCTATCCGAAAGTCCGCAATCGCCCCCAAACAAAAAGAGCCAGCGGGACGGCTGGGGACCTATCCCGCTGGCCTGGCACGGCGGCGCGTTACATGGGGGGATGGTGATGGGTCGCTTTCGCCTTTTCTTCCTCCGGCTTCTCGGCGACCAGAGCCTCTGTGGACAGAATCATACCAGCGATGGAGGCGGCGTTTTCAAGAGCGCAGCGGATCACTTTCACCGGGTCTACAATTCCGGCTTCCACCATGTCGACGAACTGCTCTCTGGCGGCGTCAAATCCGACCAAGTGGGTGTCGCCGTTGACCTCCTTGGGCTCAAAGGATCGCAGCCGCTCAACGACGACCGATCCTTCCCAGCCGGCGTTCTCGGCGATCTGCCGAACAGGCTCTTCTAACGCCCTCTTCACGATCCGCACGCCGATTTTCTCGTCCTCGTCAGTCATCTGCTTCTCCAATTCATCTAAAGTCGGCACCAGATACAGATAGGTGACGCCTCCGCCGGAGACCATCCCTTCTTCTACTCCGGCTCTGGTGGCGTTGAGAGCGTCCTCAAACCGCATCTTCTTCTCCTTCATTGCCGTCTCCGTGGGCGCCCCTACTTTTATGACCGCTACACCGCCCGAAAGTTTCGCTAACCGCTCCTGCAGTTTCTCCCGGTCGTAGTCGCTCTCCGTCTCCTCAATCTGACGCTTGATCTGCTGGATCCGCCCCTGGATCGCTTCCTTGGTCCCGGCGCCTTCTACGATAGTCGTGTCGTCTTTCCTGACGACCACCTTTCGGCTTCGACCCAGCATATCAAGGGTGACATTCTCAAGTTTGACACCCAACTCCTCCGAAAGGAAGGTGCCACCCGTCAGAATGGCAATGTCCTCCAGCATCGCTTTCCTTCTCTCCCCGAAGCCGGGAGCCTTGACGGCGCAACACTGAAAGACGCCCCTCAACTTGTTAATGACCAGCGTCGCCAAAGCTTCCCCTTCTACCTCCTCTGCGATCACCAACAGAGGCTTTCCCTGACGGACGACTCTCTCCAGGAGGGGAATCAAATCCATTGCCGAAGAGATCTTCTTCTCGTGAATCAAGATGTAAGGGTCTTCCAAAACGCATTCCATCCGCTCCGGGTCGGTCACAAAGTAGGGGCTCAGGTAGCCCCGGTCGAACTGGAGACCCTCTACGAACTCCACCGTCGTCTCCATTCCCTTGCTCTCTTCAATGGTGATCACTCCGTCTTTTCCGACCTTGTCCATTGCCTCGGCAATCATCTTACCGATCTCAGGGTCGTTTCCAGCAATCGATGCCACATGCTCAATGTCGTCCCGGCTCTTGACTTCTATAGCGATCTCCTTGAGTTTCTCAATAGCCTTCCCGACGGCTTTCTCAATGCCCCGGCGCAGCGCCATCGCATTGGATCCGGCTGCTACCATCTTCAGCCCTTCTCGGACCATCGCCTGCGCCAGAACCGTCGCCGTCGTCGTTCCGTCTCCCGCCACATCGTTGGTCTTGCTCGCCACCTCTCGGACCAGTTGGGCGCCCAAGTTCTCAAAGTGCTGGACCAGGTCAATTTCCTTCGCTACCGTTACCCCGTCCTTGGTGATAGAAGGAGATCCGAATTTCTTGTCCAAAACCACATTGCGACCCTTAGGTCCGAGGGTAACCTTTACTGCACTGGCGACGGCATTGACTCCCTTCTCCAGGGCTCTGCGGGCTTCCTCACTGTAAAGTAGTTCCTTAGGCATCTGCTGTCCCCTCCCTAAACCTTTGCCGTTTCCTTGACCTCTTCCTTTACCGCTAAGATGCTGTCTTCGTCCACAATCAGGTATTCTTCCCCGCCGATTTTGATTTCCGTACCGGCATATTTGCTAAAGATCACAACATCGTCCACCTTCACGGCGACAGGTCGCCTCTCTCCATTCTCCAGCAACTTGCCCGGTCCGACGGCGACGACCACACCCTCCTGCGGTTTTTCCTTTGCCGTGTCTGGAAGGATGATTCCTCCCGGGCTCCTTTCCTCTTCTTCCCTCGGCTTCACCAAAACCCTGTTCCCTAACGGTCTGACTTTCACCCTGTTCACCTCCGTTCCCGATTCTTATTAGCACTCTCATGCTCCGAGTGCTAATTTCATTATAGCCGAAAACGGGTCCGCCGTCAAGACCCCAGTCAGGAACGATACCATGTTAGAATGTGACGCAAAACCGATCCTTTGGCAACGCTTAGGAGGATAAGGGTGGAGCAGTTTCTTCCCGTTTACGATCCGAAGGAAATTGAACAGAAATGGTACGAGATCTGGGAAGGATCCGGTCTTTTTTCCGGGCGCCCCGACCGGTCAGCGGTCCGTTTCTGCATCACCATTCCTCCCCCCAATGTGACCGGGACCCTTCATATGGGTCACGCTTTGAACCTGACGATTCACGACATTGTCGCCCGCTACCGGCGCATGATGGGCGACGACGTGCTGATCGTTCCCGGGACCGATCATGCCGGCATCGCCACTCAGGTGGTCGTTGAGAAGGAACTGGCGAAGGAGGGAAAGACCCGTCATGACCTGGGCAGGGACCGGTTCGTGGAGCGGGTCTGGCAATGGAAAAACCAATACGGCGGAATCATCACCAACCAGATGAGACGGCTGGGATGTTCCTTTGACTGGACTAGGGAACGGTTTACGATGGACCCGGGCTACGCCCGTGCCGTTTTGGAAACGTTTTTTCGCCTCTGGCAAGACGGTCTGATTTACCGGGGCTATCGAATTGTCAACTGGTGCCCTCGCTGTCTGACGGCGCTCAGTGACCTGGAGGTGGAGCGGTCCGAGGAAGGGGAGCCTGGCTTCCTCTGGTTCATCCGCTATCCCCTTCAGGAACCGGTCAATGGGCGGCAGTTTGTCACAGTCGCCACGACCCGACCGGAGACGATGTTAGGCGATGTCGCTGTCGCTGTTCATCCTCGCGATTTGCGCTACCGAGACATAGTCGGCAGGATCGCCGTCCTGCCTCTCGTCGGTCGCCTGATTCCGATCGTTGCCGACGATGCCGTTAACCCCGATTTCGGCACCGGTGCGGTCAAAGTCACCCCCGCTCACGATCCCGCTGACTTTGAGATCGCGGACCGCCACCGGCTGCCCAAACCCCTCGTTATGGACGAGAGGGGAGTTATGATCAATGTTCCCCAACGGTTTGTCGGTCGGGACCGTTTTGCCGCCCGCGATGAGGTCGTCAAAGCCCTTGAAGAGGCAGGTCTGCTGGAAAAGACGGAGGAATACCGCGTTCCTTTAGGACGGTGCTACCGCTGTCAGACCGTTGTCGAGCCTTTGATGTCTCTCCAGTGGTTCGTCAAAATGCAGCCGCTCGCCGCCGATGCCCTTCAGGCGCTCCGGGAGAACAAAATTCGCTACCTGCCCGACCGTTTCCTGCGCCTGACCCTTGACTGGCTGGAGAATGTAAAGGACTGGTGCATTTCCCGGCAAATCTGGTGGGGTCACCGCATACCGGTCTGGTACTGCATCGACTGCAATCAAGGTAAGTGGGAAAAGAAACGTTACGGCGGTGAGGAGCGATACCACTTCTTTGAGGACGCCAAGCCTTTCGCCAGCCTAACGACTCCAAAAAACTGCCCCGATTGTGGCGGCTCCCATCTGATCCAAGAAGCCGATGTCCTGGACACTTGGTTCTCTTCCGCTATCTGGCCTCATGCGGTTTTGGGCTGGCCCGATGACTCGGACGACCTCAAGACTTACTATCCGACCGACCTGATGATAACCGACCGAGGGATCCTTCATCTGTGGGTTGCCCGGATGATCATGACAGGCGTTCGGTTTGCGGGCGACATTCCGTTCCGGGTCGTCCTCGTCCACCCGACGGTCCTGACACGGGAAGGGAAGCGAATGAGCAAATCCCTCGGCACCGGCATCGACCCGATGGACCTGGTCGGTCACTACGGTGCCGACGGAGTTCGGTTCGGTCTGATTGTCCAAGCCGAGGGGTCTCAGGACCTTCGGTTTCACGAAGAGCGGCTGGAAATGGCTCGCAACTTCGGTAAGAAACTGTGGAATGCCGCTCGGTTCGTCTACTCGGTCCTTCAATCGGGTCCCGCAGCGTCTTGGAAAGAGACCGTTGACCGGGTGGCAACGGTCGCCGAGAGATGGATCCGATCCCGCTGCCGGCGGACCATTAACTTCGTGCATCAATGTTTCGCAAATCACGACCTGGCTGAGGGGGGAAAAGCGCTCTATAACTTCCTCTGGGACGAGTTTTGCGACTGGTTTGTGGAAATAAGCAAACCTGCCCTTTCGGACGACCGACTTGCTCCCTATTACCGGTCCACTTTGAAGATGATCACAGACGTCTCTCTCCGCCTCCTTCACCCCTTCATGCCCTTCATCACCGAAGAATTGTGGCACCGGCTGGGATATCCCAGTGACCAGGAACCCTACCTTTTGGTGGCTTCCTATCCCCTGCTAGATCTGTTTCAGACGGACGAGGAAGCAGAGGAGACGATGGCTTTCCTTACGCAACTGGTCCGCACGGTGCGCGCCTTTAAGGCGGATCTGGGAATGCCGACCGCCATTATCCCCTTGGTCCTTGCTGGCGACGAGAGGCAGCGGAAGGCGGTTGAAGAGAATCTCTGGTGGCTTCGGTTCGTCGGAAGGTGGCGGGAGGTGCAATGGATGCCGCCCGGAGCACGGTTGCCCCACGCCTTCTCAGAATCGGTCAACGGTGCGGAAGTTTTCTTCCCGCTAACAGACCTTGGCGATGTCAGTAAAATCCGCGAGCGCCTGATCAAACGCCTCACAGAACTTGAGAAGGAAAGGGACCGCACCCACTCTCGCCTTGACAACCCTCAGTTTCTGGAGAAAGCACCCCCCCAAGTCGTACAGACTTTAAAGGAACGGCTGACGGAACTGGAGACGGCGGAGCAGTCCCTTCGCGCCCGTCTCACCGCCTTGGAGGAACTGACTTCGTGAAAGCGGCTTCGGTGCGCTCAGGAAGAGGGAACCGTCCCCCTCTTGCGATCCGTTGCAAGAGACCGATCAAGGCTTCATTGATCCTCCGAGCCGCGGTAACTCCAACCGAGTTCACTTCTCCGTAGGGTCTCTCCTTCGCATTGTTGAGCCACGGTGGGTTTTCATCCCATTCGCACTCGGGTATGATGTAGCCGATTTCGTCATTGGCCAGCCCGACCACAAAAAGGTGGTTGGGTGCCAACCTCTTGACAGCATCCATCAATACGGGCTCCGTCGGCGCTTTCTCAAAATCAGCTCCCGGGTAGCGGACGATTCCTCCGTAGACCAGTTCGGGATAGATCTCTCCGGGGATGAGCAGAAACAGGGCTTTCGGTCGCTCCTTCTCTTTTCCAAAAACAGCCACCAGACCGACTTCTGTTCGGATGTCTTGACCAACTACGGAAGAAACTTTGACCGAGACGCCGTTCATCTTGATTTCCGCTTCTCTTGTTCGGACATCCCTCTGTCCTTTGGTGTAGACCGGTCTCCGAATGACCTTGGCGGCTGCGGCGCGAAAGAGGGGATTTTGAAGAGGGACAAAAACGGGCTTTAGGAGCACCGTTAAAAACCCGTCTCGCAGGGTCGTAGACGGTTGTGCTGCCAGCACCTCTTCAGCGATTGCCCTGCCGATCAGTTCTGCCTTACGGAAACTCCCATCGGGCGCTGGCTGACCCGTGACCGGATCGGTCACTGCCACTTCTTGACCCAGCGGACTGATCAAACCTCCGATGGCGCCGTTCCAAAAAAGGGTGACACCGCCTGTTTGCCGGTCCAGAATCTCGTAAAGAGCCCAAGGGAAATCAGCACTGATCCAGCGGTTCCTACTCCCCAGACTTTCGGGATGATTGGCATAATTGACTAACATGCCGATCGTCTTGCCCGTGTCTCTGTCGTCAACCCGCATTACGGCAAGGGTTTCGTCTTTCACGAGCGGCAGGCGGGAATCGTATTGGAGCTGGGCGAGGCGGGGGCTGCGGACCGACGAAAAGGACAGGATGGCGGGGCGCAGGCTCCCGACCGCATCCCGAACGCAAAGGGCAATCTGTTCCCGAACCCACTCCACATATCCTTCGTCTCGCCCCGATTGAAAGACTTCAGGACCCCAGAGCCCCAGCGTGTCGGGTCCTTCGTGATTGTGGGTGGAGGCAATCAGAACGATCACGGGCTTTTTGACCAGACGCCTGACCCTCTCCCGAACGGCGATCACATCCGGCTCATAGAAGAAGCCGATGAAGTCCAGACCAACCAAAGCAACAGTGGTGGTGCCATCGCTGATCGCTAGACACCGTGCCCAGATCGGATCGTGAACTGCCGTCGCCGTCCTATTGTGCCCGAACCCGGCAATGTAGACCGATTGGGTGAGGTTAGGCGAGACGTCCCGTCGTGCTGCCGATGCCGTAAGAGCAAAGGAAAGGTTTATATCCATAAGCACAACGGCGATGTAAACGGTCAGGCTCCTCATTTTTGCCCCCCGTATTTCCGACTTTGATCGTCTCCCTTCCACGAAGGTAACCATCAGCCGAATCAGACGAACGCTTTGCGCATCGGGCCCACGAACATTTGGTCACGACCCATTTTAGGCTTGAGGAGAAGTCTCGTTTCCTCCCTTTCTCTTAGGCGCATTACCGTTAAGAAACCTTCTTCATCACGGCTGACGAGAAGAATATTTTCAAGCCTTGCCTTCTTAACAACCTCGGGGTAGTAGGTTATTAGGATAATTTGCTGTATTTCACACGCCTCTTTTATCGCTTCCACAATGTTGCGCCCCTAACGGACCGTCAGTTCCTTGCGTGGTGATGGACGAACGCAAATCAATTGTGACGCCGGTTGCATCTGTGACCGATTGTGGTGGTGCCGGCGAGGATGTCAGTGGTATGCCTCTTTAGATGCAGCGAGTTTCGGCTTGCTACCTCTTAAAAAATCCCAACGCCTTTTTGAGGGCAGTGAGAAAGAAGTCAATGTCTTGTTCGTCGTTGTAAATGTAGAAACTAATGCGGGCAGTTGCTGCGACATTCAGCCGGCGCATCAAAGGTTGGGCGCAGTGGTGTCCTGCCCGAATGCAGATGTTGTAGGCGTCCAGAAAGGTTGCCAGATCGTGGGGGTGGATCTCACCGGCGTTGAAGGCGATGACCCCTCCCCTGTTTTCCGGGTCCGCCTTGCCATAAATCATCACTTCGGGAAGTTCCTGAAGACGGGAAAGGGCGTAAGCGGTCAAGGTCTTTTCGTGGGTCCGGATGCGATCCCTGCCGATCCGCTCGAGATAGTCGGCTGCGGCGCCTAAGCCGATCGCTTGGGCGATGGCGGGAGTGCCGGCTTCAAATTTGTAGGGAACGTCGTTGAAAGTCGTCTTTTCAAAGGTGACCGTTCGGATCATCTCTCCGCCGCCTTGGAAGGGAGGCATCGCCTCTAAGAGTTCCCTCTTACCGTAAAGGACTCCGCTACCCGTCGGACCTGCCATCTTATGACCGCTGAGGGCATAAAAGTCGCAGTCTATGTCCTGAACGTCTACGGGAAGATGGGGAGCAGCCTGGGCTCCGTCAACGAGTACGCACGCCCCTAAAGAATGAGCCTTTTGGCAAATTTCTTTAATGGGGTTAATGGTCCCCAACACATTGCTGACGTGGGTGACGGCAACCAGTTTGACCTTATCGGTCAAAAGGGCGTTCCATGCGTCGCCGTCCAGGATGCCGTCGTCCCGAATGGGGACGACTTTGAGGACAGCGCCCGTCCGTTGACAGATCAGCTGCCAAGGGACGATGTTGCTGTGATGCTCCATCTCTGTGATGAGGACGACATCGCCCTCCTTTAGATTGGCCCAACCCCAAGAGTAAGCGACTAGGTTGATGGCTTCCGTCGTGCCTCTGGTAAAAACGATGCAAGACGGATCGGGCGCATGGAGGAAGCGAGCCATTTTCCTTCGGGCTTCTTCATATGCCGCCGTCGCTTCTTCTGCAATCAGGTAAGCGCCTCGGTGGACATTGGCGTTAAATGACAGGTAAGTGTTCCGTTCGGCTTCAATGACGGACTGGGGCTTTTGGGAGGTGGCTGCACTGTCCAAATAGACGATTCGGGATCCTCTCACCTTCCGGGAAAAGATCGGGAAGTCCTTCCGAATTTCTTCCGCTACGAGCGCCTCTGACCGTAGGGGCGCAATCACTTCCCTCACTCCTTAATTGAGACGGAGCAATCCCGCCGAAAGTTAGCCGTTTTCGTCTGGTAGTTCCACCCAAACCCGATCGCCCTCAAGACGCAGTGGAAAGGTCCGGACCGGATAAGCGGCGGGCATCCTAACGACTCTTCCCGTTCGCACGTCAAAGCGGGCACCGTGACGAGGACATTCAATGATGTATCGGTCAGCGAACCAACCCTCTGCCAGAGACGCTTCGTCATGGGTGCAAACATCGTCTGTAGCGTAAAATTCGTTGTCGCCTACCCGAAAGATAGCGATCCGCCATTCCCCTACCTGGACCGCAATGGCAGAATCGGAAGGGATGTCGCTTTTGTTTGCCACTTCCACCCATCTGCCCACTGATCCGTAACCTCCTACAGCCCGGCGATTTTTCTCTGCCAGAGCATTTGGATCTTTTCATTGAGCCAAGGGATAGGGAACCGATCGACGACGGGCTTAAGGAAGCCGTCGACCACGATTTTTTCTGCCAGCCTACGGGGCAGACCTCGCGACATCAGGTAGAACAGTTGCAATTCGTCCAGGCGGGCGATGGTGGCGCCGTGGGTGCATCGGACCTCGTTGGCTTGAATCTCCAGAAGGGGCATCGAGTCGGCTCGGGCTCCCGGACTGAGGATCAAATTCCTGTTCGCCTGGTAAGCGTCGGTTCCCTGTGCTTTCGGATGGACCCGGATCATCCCCCGGTAAACGGAACTGGCTCGGTCCAGAAGAACGACCTTGAAAAGGAGATCGCTTCTGCATCGATCTTTGATATGTTCCTGATTGGTATGGTGCTCTATGTGTTGATTCTGTTCGGCGACGGTGATGGAGAGCATGTCGGTAGCGGCGCCTCGGCCGGCTAACTGGCTGTGGACATCAATCCTGGAGATGCGCGCACCCAAGTTGGCGAGACACCATCTCACGTAAGCGTTATCTTCAAGGCGACCCCTCAGGAACCGAAAGTCGTAGAGACTCCAGGACCAGTGCTGAAAAGCCACCACATTGACCCGAGCACCCGGTTCGGCGTAAATTTCCACTGCTCCGCTGTGCAGACCCGACGAGAGATCTTCAGGGCTGGCGTGATGGACGACTAAGGTGCTTTCGGAATCCTTTCGGGCGATGAGAAGAAGATGGTCAAAGAGGGCAGAGCCCGGCTCGTCCAGCCAATGGAAAAGGTAGATCGGCTTCTCCAATCTCGTCCTTTCGGGAACGCAGACGACCGTCCCACTATTCATTAGCGCTGCGTGGACAGCGACAAATTTAGAGGTGGACGGTGGAATCAATCGGTGTAGGTAGGTTTGCCAGTGCACATCTCTGTCGCCCGTTGTCCCCCTGACGTCATCAACGATGATGCCCTTTCTCCTACCGTCGTCAGACAGATAGCGGAACACCATCCTTCCTGAGTGGACAACCAGAAGGGCGTCGACCGATTCACGGCTTAAGGGCGAGAGGGCCTTTCGGATCGGTTCAAGCAGGTCGGTCAGATCAGTCAGCGGCGGGTAGGTCGGCTGAGACGGAATCTGGTAATTTTCCCATCGGAAACCCCTTAGGTCCAGTCGGCGCCAGTCTTCATCTTTCGTGCTGGGCATGGGGAGGTCTTGAAAAGTCGTCCAGGCTTGGTGGCGTAGCGTCCTGAGCCAGTCGGGATCTCCGTTGCTGATCAGATCCAGGACCCGTGAATCGCTGATTGATATTCGGTTCTCTACCGATGCCACTTGCGATCCTCCTTGCGACTTCTGCGAGGCTTTTGGGAAGGCGCTTCTTTCGGTGCTAACCGACCGATCCTTCCAACTGCAACTCAATGAGCCGATTGAGTTCTACCGCGTATTCCATCGGCAGTTCCTTTGCAAAGTCTCGGAAGAAGCCGTTAACGATCATCTTAAGGGCTTCCTCTTCCGAAAGACCTCTGCTGGTCAAGTAGAATAACTGTTCCTCTCCGATTTTGCTGACCGTCGCTTCATGAGCGACTTCCACCCGTTCCTCTTCAATTTCCATAACGGGGTAGGTGTCCGTCCGAGACTCCTCGTCCAAAAGGAGAGCGTCACAGCGGACATTGACCTTGACACCGGAGCAGTTAGGGTAGACCTTTACCATTCCGCGATAGGACGCCCGACCACCCGCCATGGAGATGGACTTGCTGGTGACGATGCTGGTGGTATATGGGGCGGCGTGGATCATTTTAGCTCCGGCATCTTGATGCTGACCAGCAGAGGCGAAGGCGACGGACAGGACTTCCCCTCGCGCGCCTTTGCCCAACATATAGACGCAGGGATACTTCATCGTGATCTTGCTACCCAGGTTGCCGTCCACCCAGATGATGCTGGCGTCCTCGTAAGCGACCCCCCGCTTGGTGACCAGGTTGTAGACGTTATGGCTCCAGTTCTGAATGGTCGTGTATCGGATGGTGGCTCCCCTCTTAGCGATCAGTTCTACGACGGCTGAGTGAAGGGAATCGGTCGCGTAGATCGGAGCCGTGCATCCTTCTATGTAGTGGACGAAACTCCCCTCCTCAGCGATGATCAGTGTCCTCTCAAACTGTCCCACATTTTCGGCGTTGATCCGAAAGTAGGCTTGGAGGGGCATCTCAACCTTGACACCCGGCGGAACATAGACGAAACTGCCACCGCTCCAGACGGCTGTGTTGAGGGCGGCAAACTTGTTGTCGGCGGCAGGGACGACGGTTCCGAAATATTCCCGAACGATGTCGGGATACTCTCTGACGGCTGTGTCCGTGTCGACAAAGATGACTCCCTGCTTGGCTAGGTCCTCCCGAATCTTATGGTAGACCACTTCGCTATCATATTGGGCTCCCAGACCGGCGAGGAAGCGTCTCTCTGCTTCGGGAATCCCGAGTTTTTCGTAAGTCCGCTTGATGTATTCGGGAACATCGTCCCAGGACTGGACCTTTCGGCGAGTCGGGGAGGCGTAGTAGGTGATCTCGTCAAAGTTGATGTCCGAAAGGTCGGCGCCCCATAGGGGGAGGGGCTTGCGGAAGAAGAT
The DNA here is from genome assembly GCA_032161505.2 of Candidatus Caldisaccharidevorator sinensis. Lineage (GTDB taxonomy): Bacteria > Armatimonadota > Fervidibacteria > Fervidibacterales > Fervidibacteraceae > Caldisaccharidevorator > Caldisaccharidevorator sinensis. Next base: position 915,646 of record JAVKTG010000002.1, on the reverse strand, counting down.
CTCGAGAGCCTGCAGCCGTATCTGACGCATCCAGTCCGGTTCGCCTTTGTATTCGGAGATTGCCTCCACGACCCCACGGGACAAACCCTTAGGGACGACGAAGTCGTAGCGAGCGTCATCGTCACGGAATCCGTATCGGTATACAGAAAGTTGCTTGAGTTGCTCTTCCTGATTGATCATCCCTTTCCCTCCTTAATGACCAAACTCTTGCCCTGGGGTCGGACCGGGAAGGACGCCCTCTTCAGTCAGTTTCCTCTCCAGAAACTCGTAGCCCATCTCCTCCAACTGTTCTGCCAGTTCGGGACCGCCGGAAAGGACAACCCTCCCATCCATCATCACATGGACCCGATGCAAGGGCTGAATGTAGCGAAGGATCCTCTGATAATGGGTGATGATCAAAACACCCATCTGGCGTTGAGATTCGGCGTAGATACGGTTGACAGCGGACGCTACGATCCGAACGGCATCAATGTCCAGACCTGAGTCCGTTTCGTCCATAATCGCCATCTCGGGCTCCAGCATCGCCATCTGGAGAATCTCACATCTCTTCTTCTCTCCGCCGGAGAAACCTTCATTGAGGTTCCGAGAAATGAAGGAGGGGTCCATATCCAGAAGGCGGAGCCTCTGAAGGAGTTGCCTGTGGAACTTGCCGACAGGCACCTCCTGACCGGTGCGGGCTTGATAGGCGATGTGAAGGAAATTGCCCATACCGACGCCGGGGATTTCAACGGGATACTGAAAGGCGAGGAAGAGACCTCTCTTCGCCCGCTCGTCGGGTGAGAGTTCCAAAAGGTTCTCTCCCTTCCAAAGGACTTCTCCGTCCAAGACTTCATATCGGGGATGACCCATCAAGGTCTGAGCGAGGGTGCTCTTGCCAGACCCGTTGGGTCCCATTAGCGCGTAGACCTCTCCTTTAGGCACTACCAGGTCAACGCCCTTAAGGATCTCCTTGCCCTCCACCGACACTCGCAGTCCGCGGATGACCAATGCGTCTGTGTTGTCCATCAGTTCTCCTCCTTGCTGACATTCTCTTTCGGAATGAAATAAGTGCAGCAGTGGTCGCCTTGCGCCTGGTGGCACGGTCTCTCCACTGGCGTGCCGGCGATGGTCTCCAGCATCTCCAATTCGGCAGCGCACGCTTGGGGATACGCCTTCGCCACTACGGCGATCGGACAGTTGTGAAGGTTCAAAAGAAAGCCGTCTTCCTTCTCCTCAAACTTGACCAGGTAGCCTTCCCGATCCAGATAGTGAGCCAGAGCCCTTACCTTATCTTCCAGGGGCTCCGTTGAGTTCAGAAAGCTTGCAAAAAGGATCTGCCGATGCTTCCGGAAGACCTCCCGCACATAATCGTCTCCCAGATCGGAATGAACACAGTCCAGAACCACTTTCGCCAGTTGATCATATCGCTTAGGGAAGAGGGACTCCTCCGCCTTTTGGGTCAGAAAAAAGACCTCGGCGGGTCTGCCCCGCCGCCCTTTGACGGTTCGGTAAGAGACCCAGCCACCTTCGCCTAAGGCTCTGAGGTGATGGTGAACGGCGACTTTGCTGATTCCCAATGCCTTGCCTATTTGGTTCGCCGTTGCCCGCCCCCACTCTTTCAGAAGCCTCAGGAGTGTCTCACGAGTTGCCGCCGATCCCCTGGTGCGCTCCCTTTCGGCGGTGCGCATCCCTGATCCTCTGTCTGTCCCCGCTGGAGTTGTCATCTATGGTTCCTCCGTTTTTGTTAAGACATCATTGAACAAATTATGTTACGGTCTCGCCAAATCTGCTAGCTGACGGGTGTCTCGAACGATGATCTGCCGGCGATGTTTTCGGATGATGCCTCGATGCGCCCAATCGCTCAAAACTCGGACGGTCGTCTCGACCGTCGTGCCCGCCATACCCGCAAGATCGTAACGGGTGAAACTGGGATCTAAGGCAATGCCCTCCGGAGTGCGCCTTCCGAAACGGCTGAGAAGGTTGAGAAGGAGGGATGCCAGACGCTTCTCCACGCCGACAGTGCTTAAGAGCCTGATGGCTTCCTGGGCGGACCGAAGCCGAGAGGCCAGGTCTGTTATGATCTGCTCGGCGAGAGCCGGTCGGGATCGGACAGCGTAAAGGAGGGATTCCCTACTGAGCCGGTAGGCGACGACATCGGTTAGGGCAACGGCATCGGTGTCGTATGGTTGCCGGTCGAAGACGGGGAGTTCGCCCACGAGATTTCCCCTCGTGCAGACAGCGACGATGCTCTTCCCGCCTGCTCCAATCGCCTTGCAAAGGATGACCTTCCCGTCCTCAATCAGGTAGAGCCACTGCGGCGGGTCTCCCTCGTAGAAAAGGAAATCGCCCTTCCGGAAGGTCTCCCGGGTCCCGGTCACTGCCCGGAGGAGGGGATGGGACAGTCGGGTCGTTGCCTTCTCTTCTCTCGTTTCCGTTAGTTCGGAAGTTGCCATCAAGGACCCTCCTTTTTGCCTAAGGAACCTCCCGCCTTCGGTGGGCTCCCCAAGGCTCTTTTCTTATTTTCTCCTGGAGTTTCATAATTCCTTCCAGGATCGCCTCGGGGCGGGGTGGGCAGCCGGCGATATAGACATCAACCGGAACGATCCGATCGACTCCTTGAACGATGGCGTAGTTTTGGAACACCCCGCCGCAGGAAGCGCAGGTGCCCATAGCAATTACCCACTTGGGGTTGGGCATCTGGTCATAAATGCGCTTGAGGGCAGGCGCCATCTTCCACGAGCACCGCCCTGCCACGATCATCAGGTCCGCCTGCCTCGGCGAACCCCGAAAGACCTCTGCCCCAAAGCGGGCTACATCATTGCGGGGTCCGACCATCGCCATCATCTCAATGGCGCAGCACGCCAGTCCGAACGACGCCGGCCACAAAGAGTGACTCCGCGCCAGATTAATCAGGCTCCGAACCGGATCGGACTTAAGAAATTCCTCCAGTTTCGCCAGCACGACGGACCGACCGATCAACTGCCTCTCTTCCTCCGTCAATTCCTCCCCTGCCTCCCCAGCCGGATAGATGGTGATTTCCTGCCCGTCAATAGCCACCGTCGTCCGCTCCCGAACTCGTATCAGTTCCATCCGATTCACCGCTCCCATTATGCCACATAGGAGAGATTTTGTAAATATTTGATTTCACAAATTGTCCCTACCGTTCAGAAGCATCTCATAAAGTCGGGCGAAGAGCCGGTCCCTAGGCACGCAGCCGGTCGGCACCTGCTTGAGGGGATGGTCCTTCCTTCTCATCAGAGTGGTGCAAAAACTGACGGCGAGGCACACCTTCCGAACATCCATGCGCCCGTGCTCCAAAAGGTCTCGGGCAAAGTCGGGATAAGCGAGGGAGCCTCTCCCGACCCCGACGACGTCCACTCGTCCCAGCCTCACATTCTTCTCGCCCGCCATCCAGAGATACTGGCGGAGGAAACTGTAGCCAGTGCCGACGACGAGAGCCCTATTTCCGACCGCCCTCTTGACCTTTTCCGTCGCCTCAAAGTGGCGCGCGACCCCGACCAAGGGATGTTCGGGCGCCGGATAGCCGTCTAATGGAGGACGGTCAAAGGGACGCCCGATGTGGGGGTTGGCGTAGGGATTGCCCATCGTCACATTGATCATCTTAACTCCCATGCCGATCATCTGGTCAATCCACCAAAGGGGCTCTGTCAAGTCCATTTGCATCGGATCGTCCTCGTCACAGCCAAAGCCATAGAGGAAGGGGCGGGGATACTCTTCCGGCTGACCCGATCGGGTGAAGGCAGGTCCGTCAAAGACATTGATCCGGCTGGCGAGAATCAGCCGATCACCGACTTCCCGCCTGATTTCAGCGATAATGTCCCGTGCCAGCTGGGTTCTGTTTTCCCTGTCGCCGCCGTATCTGCCGCTACGGGTCTTAGCTGAAAGGAGTTCATTTAACAGATACCGGTGGCACTGCTTGATGTCCACAAAGTCAAAACCTGCCGACCACGCCAGCCGGGCGCAGCGGACGAAATCATTGGTCAACGCCTCTAATTCACCGTCACTGATGTAACGGCCGGACCAGTGGGGCGGGAGCCTCCGATCCAAAACCGGATCGGTCACTGCCGGCTTGGGGTCGGAAAAACTGTAGCGACCCGAGTGGGTCAACTGAAGCCCGATAAGAATTCTGTCGTCTCCGAATCGGCTCTTATGGCGCTGCCGGATCGACTGGACCACGCGCTCAAAATCTGGGACCGTTTTTTCCGTAAGGCATAACTGGCGGGGATTGGCTCTCCCGTCGGGGTTGACGGCAGTCGCCTCCATCCAAATAAGGGCTGCGCCCCCTTCTGCCAACCTTTCATACCGCCGCTCGGTCAATGCCGAAGGACGACCGTCCGTCGTTCCGTCACACCCCTCCATCGGATGGTAGGCGAGGGAGTTCCAGATCGTCTTGTCGGCGACCGACCTGGGCCGCAGAAGTTCCCGTGCCTGATCGGCAAGGAGAATCTCCCCGTCTAATCCCAAGGCGCGGATCTCTTCCGTCAGGGCTTCAACGGAACGGTAATGAAAGAAAGGCACTCCCACACCTCCAATCGTTGACTGAAAGTTTGAGGCGATGAGCCTTCTGTATCCCGGAGGAGCCGGTTTCTCCATCGGTCGCCCCGCCGCCGTTCTCGTCGTTATCCGACGGCTAACCATGATTTCACGGGACCGTTTCCAATTAATAATTAATAGGGAGGGAGAGGGTAGGTCACTGATGCCGCCCCAGGACAGCAAGACGACCGAGGAGTTACTCAGGACGATCCCGCCGGCACATCAGGTTCTTGAGATGGTGAGAGGAGCCGACTGGGCGGTCGGTCTGCCCGCCGTCTTTCTCCGGGAAGCGGTGCGCACCGCCCTAGAGGGCATCCGTTACGAGATTCAAAGGGGAATGCGGACCGAGCCTCCCGACCGAGAGGACGTCGCCCGACGGGCACAGGAAGCCGTTCGCCAGGTCGTTCCTTTAATGCCCCGCGTCATCAATGCGACGGGGATCATCGTTCATACGGGGCTGGGACGGTCCCTTCTGGGTCAGCGGGCTGTCGATCGGCTCCTTTCCGCCGCCCGCAGACCCTGCGCATTAGAGATCGACGAGACGACAGGCGAAAGGAGTTTCCGGGACCTGCGGATTGAGAGACTTTTGACTCTTGTCACAGGAGCGGAAGCGGCGAGTGTCGTCAACAACAATGCGGCAGCGGTCCTTCTCATCCTGAACACTCTTGCCGAAGGGAAGGAAGTGATCGTCTCACGGGGCGAACTGGTGGAAATTGGAGGGGGGTTCCGGATTCCGGAAATTCTGAGGAAGAGCGGGGCTCTCCTGGTGGAAGTCGGGACGACGAATAAGACCCGGCTGACCGATTACCAGTCGGCGATAACGGACCGGACGGCACTGATTCTGAAAGTCCACAAAAGTAATTTCCGGATCGTTGGCTTTTCCGAGGAAGTTTCTTTGTCCGACCTGGTCGCCCTGGGTCGCCGCTACCGGATCCCTGTAGTGGAGGATTTGGGCAGCGGGGCGCTGGTGGATGTCAGCAGAGGAGGAGTTGAGAAAGAACCGCTGGTCCAGGAAAGTGTGAGAGAGGGGGCTGACTTAATCAGTTTCAGTGGCGATAAGTTGCTGGGGGGACCGCAGGCGGGCATCATCGTCGGGAGAAAGGACGTGATTCAGAAACTGCGGAAAAATCCCCTTTATCGGGCCTTTCGGGTGGACAAATTGACTCTGGCAGCATTGGAAGGAACGCTTTTTGAGTATGGGGATGCAGACACAGCGTGGAAGAGCGTCCCGACCCTAATGATGATCGGGAGAGATCACAAAAAGATCCGACGGGCGGCAGGGCAGTGTCTGAACGGGATTGTTCAGTCGGGGGTCCCCAGGGATCGGGTCTCCATTATATCCGATTTCTCCCAAGTGGGGGGCGGTGCGTTACCTGATCAATTTCTTCCGACCTGGTGTGTAAAGGTAGCGCCTCCCGACGGCGCCTCGGCAGACATGTTGGCGAAGGTCCTCAGAACAGGAGAGCCTTCAGTCTTCAGCAGAGTTCAGGACGATGCGGTCCTTCTGGATATGCGCACGGTCGCAACCGATGAGGTCAGGGATTTGGTGCGAGCGGTCGCTCGTTCGTGGAAGGCATTGGACAGCCAGCCGGTCAGACCGTAGGGATGAACCGGACTGTTTTGTCCCTACCCTTAACGCTGGAATGGTGATCGCTCTCCTGATTATCGGTGCCCTCACCGGCTTCGTCGGCTGTCAAAATATGCCCGCTCCACTGATCCGAAATGGAGGCTTTGAACTGGGGCGGGCTTTCTGGACCTTGAACGGAAGTGCCGTCATTGCGGAGATTCCTTCTTCTCCAGAGGGACGGCGGGTTCTCAAATGCGTGAAATCGGGAGACTCCGCCGTTCAAACGGTCATTGTAGTCGGCGGGAGGCGGTATACCGTTCGGGTTCAGGTCAAGACCGAAGGGGTCCAGGCAGTGAACAGCGGTTTCGCTTTCGCTGCCGTCTACGAATTTAACGGGACCGGTCAGTTAGTCTCTTTCACCGATTTTGTCAAGGCGACGGGGACATCAAACTGGAAAGAAGCCACTTACCATTGGCAGACCCAACCGGGCACCTTCTATGTTCAGGTGCGGTGCGGTCTCTACAATGCCGACGGCACTGTTTACTTTGATGGGTTTCGGATGAATGAGGGTCAGGAGATTCTTGAGGGGAGGGACGAGGCGTTGGGAGTTGGGGATCGGGCGCTGATTTTCGCTGAGCCGGACCTGCCCCAGACAGGGGGCGCCGTCGGTCTTCAAAGCCTGGAGGAGGCGTTTCTTAGAGCCGGTTACAAAACAAAGCGGATACGGGCTAGGGACCTTTCGGACCCTGATCGGTTGTCTGATTTGCAAAAGGATACCAGCATTATCGCTTTTCCCAATTCCGTTTATTTCCCGCTAATCGCTCATAAGGGGCTCCTGCAACTTTTGACATCGGGCGTAGATCTCCTCTGCTTCGGCGGTTATGCTTTTGATCTCCCGATGGTGGCAGAAGGGAACGGTTACCGTCCCTGGAAGGAATCGGATCTGACGGTGCGGCAGGTCTTGCCCAATCCCGGCTTTGAGGCGCTGGATCCGGCGGGTCAGCCGATCGGTTGGGAGAGGTCGGACAGCCGTTCGTGCTTCGTCACTCGGACGGGTGCGGCAGAGGGGTTTACAGCGGTCGGTGTCGCCGTTGCCGAAGAGGGGGGCGGCGCCGGATGGAGGACCCAAATACCGGTCAAGCCGGGCGAAACCTACCGGTTGTCCGGTTGGATCAAGACCGTTGATGTGGTCGGGAGTGGATATGCCTTCGTCGCTTACTATCCGATGGCAGGGGAACGCTGGATCGCCCCCAGAGACATTGCACAGGTCAAGGGAAGTGGCGGATGGCAAAAGGTCTCGTCGACCCTCGTCGTCCCCGCCGGTGCGGACTCCCTTTCCATCCGGTTCGGCATTTACAGGGCAAAGGGACAAGCCTTCTTTGATGACGTGCGGTTGGAACAGGTGGAATCCCCGCCCTACATTAATACCCGCTACGGTACCCCCGCAGACGGTCTGGAAGTGGGACCACTTCAGTTGGGCCTTTTTGACGCCGATTATCCCCTCCGGGATGTGAACCGGCTGGAAAGTGTGGCACCCTTCTCTGGACCCTGGACCGTCCACAGCGCCAACGGCAATGGTTTCTCCGGCTATTCGGCTGTCGGGGTCTTGCGAAGGACCGCCCGTTGGATTCCTTTAGTAGCGGGCAAGGATCGCTTCGGTCGCTTGAAAGGGACAGCGGGGGCTCTCATGATCCATCATTCCGGTCCCTTCACCGGATCGGTTTGGGCTTTCTTTGGTGTAGACAGTCAGGACTTAACCCGATTGGAAGGATTTACCGGTCAGGTCCTCGTCCCCCTACTAAAGAGAATGAGAAGGGCAGTTTATCTCATTTCGCACGAGTTCACCCTCGCCTGTTACCGTCCCGGGGACCAGCCGACCCTGAGGCTGAGGGTAGCGAATTTTGGGCAACAGTTAGAGACGGTTTCACTGTCGGCGGAACTTTCCCAGGTGCCCCTAAACGGGAGGGATCGATCGGGACCGGTCGGTAGGGCAGAGAGAAAGGTGACGGTCGGTGCCGGAGGCATAGAGGAAGTTGACATGACCTTTAACGCAGGCGAACTCCCAGAGGGACTCTACAAAGCGTCAGTGACCGTAAAAGTTGGACAAGTCACCTACGATCGTGGAGAAGCGGGATTTGTCGTTTGGGCGGGTACTTCTTTCCCCCAGTCTCTAAACTTCCGGTATCGGGACAACTATTTCTGGCTCAAGGGCAGACCGACTTTCCTTTGTGGCACCGACACCTGGTCTAACTGGTTCTCTTCTCCGTCTCAAAGGGATCCTCTCTTCTGGTGGGATCAGATTGTCAAGTGTAGGGACTTTGGCGTAAGGGTTCTTGAGAACCTTCAATACACCCCCCAGGAGCACCAGTTTTCTCAAGAGGAGTGGTCGCAGCTGGATGCCGCCCTCTACCTGTGTCACAGGGCAGGGGTCGTCTATATGGCGGGGCTTCTGATTGGTCACGATGTCGCCGTTGACGACGAGACTTTGGAAAAGCAGGAACGATTCGTCGCCCAGTTCGCCCGCCGATACAAGGGATCCGATGGGCTCATCTACTATCTGAACGGCGACTATCAGTTGCGCCCGAAGAATGATCAGCAGAGAGATCTGACCTGGCAGTTAGGTCAGACGGAGAAGTGGAACCGGCGTTTGGTGGCGTCTATCAAAAGGGAGGACCCGGATCATCCGACAACCAGCGAATACTATCAAGTCCCTATCGGCGGGCTGGACTTGCGCCAAACCCTGGACGGTTTGGATTTAGCGAACATCGGCTATTTTGATGAGCCGATCAAAGACAAGATCCGCTTCCCCGCCGTCTTCAAATTGATTGACCATCGTCTCCAGGGCAAATCCCTCAATGTGGGGGAGTTTGGAGTCAAAACCCATCCCGCCTGGGCAACGGAGCTGGGGGGTAGTGGCTATCACATAAAGAGGACGGAAGAGGACCGCTGGCAACTTTTTCTCTTAATTCCCCACTACGCCTTTGGTCTTGGCGGTAGCAAAGTCCAGAACTGGTGCTGGAGGGACGATGACGATAGAGTCTTCCCTTGGGGTCTCAATTACACCTGCGACGGCGTGGAAAGGGAGGCGCTAAAAGCCTATCGGGCTTGCGCCCTTCTATTGGGTCGGCTTCAGCCCGTGTGGAGGAAACCCCAAACCCTCCTTGTCGTCTCCGATCTCAGCAGGAGACAGGCGGAAGGAGCCCGATCCTATCGGGCGGCGCTGATCGGGACCGATACCTTGATTCGCCTGCGGGTAGACTTCGCCGTCGTTAGCGATGGGCACCTGACGGAAGAGACGATCGCCGGCGTGAAAGCCATCTTTGTCCCAGGAGCCCTCGTTCTGCCGGATCAGGCGGAAAAGGTGCTCAGCGACTTCACTAAGCGGGGCGGCGCTGTGTATCGGAGCGGTCCGGGTCATTCTGAGTGTTGGGAGTGGGACGTTTCCGAGGTCGGGCAGCAGACGATGGAACAAATCAATCGTTACCGCGCCGTTTTGGATCGGGCAGGGGTTGAAAGGATCCGAGTGACGCCGGACCTTCCGGTCCTGCACTGTTTTCTCATACCCTTAACCAACGGTCGGGCGCTGATAGTGGTGAACGGCTCCGACGGGAATTTCTACGGTCAGATTTCGGCAAAAGGTTTTCCGACGGTTGAGATGGGACTGGGACCGTGGGAGGCGGGAATGATCGTGGAGGAGGCAGGGGCGGTTACCGTCGCGGAGGGAAGGGGGGTGATAACGGTCGCAGGTCAGAGAATCGCGGAGAGCGACGGACACTATGCTATTTTCAGTCGGGACGGTCAGGATATCCGAGACTCGGGGGAACCGGTGTTCCTGCCCCTGCGAGCGCGACGGATCGTTCTTGAGAGGCGTCGGGATTTGGGCATCAAGATTTTGGACGCGGGGGAATGGAGGAACGGCGAATGGAGGGTCTTGGAACGGATCCCGATCTCTTTGACAAACGGTCGGTTGGTGGTGGAAGTTGGAAAAGAGTTGAGGGGTGAGGTGGTGGCGGTGAAAGGGTGGAGTCCGCCGTTGTAAGGAAGCGGAGTAAAAGGAAAAGGGGGAGGAAAAATGGGGACCTGGGCAGAAGAACAGTTGCAGAAGATGACAGTGGAAGAGATGGTCGGGCAAGTCATTCTTTCGGGAGTCGGTGACCGTCGGGAAGAAGTGATCGGCTGGGTGAGGGAAGGGAAGGTCGGGTCTTTGATCTTCTACGGCAAGGACATGCCGGATCCCGAGTCGGCGGCGGAACTGGCGAATCGGTTTCAAGAAGTCGCGCCCCTGCCGGTACTGATTACAGCCGATTTTGAAGCGGGGACGGGATTCATCGTCCGGGGAGGGACGATGCTCCCTTCCAACATGGCGGTGGGCGCCACCGACTCAACCGAACTGGCTCGCCTTTGCGGAGAAGTGACGGCAGTGGAGTCGCGGGCGCTGGGAGTGCACTGCGCCTTTGCCCCCGTCGTAGATGTCAATGTCAATCCCGACAATCCCATCATCAACATTCGCAGTTTCGGAAGCGATCCCGACCGGGTCAGCCAAATAGCGGTCGCTTGGATCGCAGGATGTCAGGGGAAGGGATGTCTGGCAACGGCGAAGCATTTTCCCGGTCACGGCGACACGGTTGAGGATTCCCATCGGGTTCTTCCGGTCGTGCCCCACAGCAGAGAGAGAATGGACCAGGTGGAATTGAAACCGTTCCGGGCTGCCATCGGTGCGGGCGTCGGCGCGGTTATGACTGCCCACATCTACTTTCCGGCTCTAGAAGAAGAAGAGGGTCTGCCTGCCACTCTCTCCTATCGGTGCCTGACGGGGCTACTGAAAGAGCAGCTAGGCTTCAAAGGTGTCGTCTTCACCGACGCGATGGCGATGTGGGCGATCAAACATAACTTTGAGATGGGGGAAGCAGCCGTCCGAGCAATTCAAGCGGGCGCTGACGTTTTGTTGGCTGATGACGCTCTGGTCAGTTACGAGGCGGTCCTGAAGGCGGTCAAGGAAGGGCAGATCTCCATTGACCGACTCCGGGACGCTGTCAGGAGGGTCTTGGAGGCGAAGGAATGGTGTGGTCTCCATCAGGAGAGAAACGTAGCGGTTTCGGCAGTTAAAGAGGTCGTCGGAAGCGCTGCCCATCAAGAGGTGGCGCAGCGGGTGGCAGAAGAGGCGGTGACGGTCATTAGGAACGAAAATCTTTTACCCCTTTCCTCGGACGGTCACTTCCTGTCCATCATAGCCGAGTCCCGGAGATGGACTGGTGAGAAGCCGTCTGACGAACTGGCAGAAAAAATCCGTCGCACCTTCCACTGGTCTTCTGTTGAGATCGTTACCCCGGAACCCTCGCAGGAAGAAGTCCAGAGACTGGTCGGTGTGGTCGCTGCGCAAAAGCCCGAGGCGGTCGTGATCTGCCTGTTCCCCAGAGCGGAAGCCTACCGACCGGAGAGTTCGGGGGTGCCGACGACGCTGACAGAGCTGTGTTCCCGATTGAGCCAGGTAGTGCCCGTCTGCGTTGCCTCCTTTGGTAGTCCCTATCCGCTGGTCCGGTTTGCGGGTGCGAGAGGGCTGATCTGCACCTACAGCGACTGTCCCGCTTCCTTGACAGCGGGAGTGAAGGTGCTAGCAGGGCAGACGCCGTTCCGGGGGCGCCTGCCGGTCACCCTTCCCAGCCTTTGAGGAGGTTAAAATAAGGGGACGGGACTGCTCAGCCTGAAATGACCGACGGAGATTTATTGGGCAACGGAGGGAGAGTTGTTCTCGCCCTGGTTTTGTGCCTCCTGTCAGTCTTTTTTTCCGCGTCGGAGACCGCTTTTCTCAGTGCGGCGCGAACGGGGCTGTGGAAAGAGAGGGAAAAAGGAGACGGTAGCAGACGGACGGCTCTGGCTCTGATCAACCGACCGGCTCGGCTGATCGCCAGCATCATCGCGGGGATCACTGTCTCCTCCTATCTGGCCGAGACCCTCTTGACAACCGTCGCCTACCGGTGGAGTCATCAAATCGGCATCGGATGGCTCGGTCCCGTCCTCTCCTTTTTGACGGTCCTTTTCCTACTGATTTTCATCGATGTGACACCGGCACTTTACGGGACCGTCAGGGGTGCATCCTTCGCCCTGATCTCGGCGCGCCTTGTGGCTCTCGGTCAAAAGCTTTTCATGCCCTTCCTATGGATCAGTGAACGGACGGTAGACGCCATCTTTTGGGCGATCGGTCTCGGTTCGGCTAAGAGTCCGCCGCTGATAACGGAAGGGGAAATATTGGCGTATCTAGAGAGGGCGACAAAAGACGGGATCATCGGAGAAGAAGAACGGGCAATGGTCGCCAGTGCTCTGGAGTTCAAGGATATCCGAGTCGCGGAGGCGATGGTTCCCCGGGTGGACATGGTCGCTATACGAGCCGACATTCCGGTGGAAGAGGCGGCCGATGTCATCGTCCGATCGGGTCACGCCCGCCTTCCCGTCTACCGGGACACCCGCGACGAAATCGTCGGAATCCTTCACGCCAAGGATGTTCTGGGGGCACTCTTTAGGGGCGAGAAGGTCCGGACCGCGGGTGAACTGGCCCGCCCGCCCCTCTATGCGACCGAGCCTCAAAGAGCCTATCACCTGCTCCGAGCGATGCAGCGGCAACGGAAAGGAATGGCGATCGTTCTGGATGAGGAGGGGGGAACGGCGGGTCTGGTGACGGTGGAGGACCTGTTAGAAGAGATCGTCGGAGAAGTTTACGATGAATACGATGTGACGGTGACCCAGATACAGCCGGCAGGGGACGGCGGGTATCTCGTTTCAGCTTCGGCGAGCATCCGTCAAATAGAGAAATCTCTCGGCATAGAGCTGCCCGAGGAGGAGTACGACAATCTGGCGGAACTGCTTTTGGACCGCCTGGAAAAAGTGCCGTCCGTCGGCGATCGGGTGGAGGTGGACGGGATCGGGCTAGAAGTGGCAGAAATGAGGGGAAGGCGCATCAGTAAGGTCCGAATCACCGTTCCGAGGGGCGACCCGACCGGTGACTGAGAGTGGGATCGCTTTTTTGACCCTTTTCTTGATCTTTCTTTGTACGGTCCTGATTTTCCTTTACTCCCTCGGCGAGTCGGCGCTCGTTGCTGTCAATAGAGGTCGGCTTCGGGTTCTTGCGCGGACAGCGAAGGGTCTGGCTCGGTCCGCCGCTTTCTCTCTCGTAGACGACCGGAGGACTCTCGCCAGCCTTGTGATGGGTATCAGCGTCCTCATCCTGACCTGCGCTGCTCTCACCACTCTTTTAGCGGAGAGACACTTTCCGGGCTGGGCGGAAACCGTCGCTTTTGGTCAGTCTCTCTTCATCGTCATCTTCTGTGAGGTTTTGCCCAAATCCATCGGGGTCAGCCACCCCGAAATTCTGGTCCTGAGAGGCTGGCGTCTATGGTCATTCCTCTCCGCTGTGATGGCTCCCCTCAGCGCCGTCATCTACCGAATTGCTAACACAACCCTCCGACTCCTAGGCGTGTCGGACAACCCCTACCAAGTCAGGACCGAAGACGAACTGATGGCGATATTGGAGACAGGGAAGGAGCAAGGGGTCATTGAGCCGGAGGAACTCCTTCTCGCCCGCCGGATCCTCAAACTGGACGGGATTCTCGTCCGGGACATAATGGTGGCAGCTCCCGACATCGCCGCCCTATCGGTCACCGCCCGACCCGATGAAGCGGTCAAACTAATCCTGGAGACAGGTCACTCCCGCATTCCCGTTTATGAAGGAGGTTTGGATAACATAGTCGGTGTCGTCTATGCCATGGACCTCCTCAACGGGATGAAGGAGCCGTCGCCAGGGATCACCCTGCAGGGATTAGCCAAACCTCCCTATTTCATTCCCGAAACCAAATCGGTCGGTGAACTCCTCAAAGAGATGAGGGAGCACCGGGTCCAGATCGCCATCGCTTTAGATGAGCACGGAGCGACCGCCGGTCTGGTGACCTTTGAAGACATCGTTGAAGAGATTGTCGGCGAACTCAGGGACGAGCACGATAGAGAAGGGGAACTGTTCCACCAACTGGACAGCAGGACCTTCATCGTTGATGCCCGGATGGACCGACGCCAGTTTGAAGAACTGACCGGCATTAGCCTGCCGGAAGGGGAGTTCGCCACCGTCGGCGGTTTCGTCTTCGATCGGTTGGGACGACTTCCGACGCCGGGGGACAAGGTGGTCACGCCTCAAGCGCTCTTCATCGTTGAGGAGATTCAAAAGCGCCGTCTCAGCCGTCTGCGCATTCTCTTGCGTTCGGTCGACCAGCAATGAGGCTTCTTTTTCCCCCCGCAGCCATTTTATTTCTGATCGCCGGCTGTGCCAAATTCCCCGAAGCACCCACACCGAGGGCTTCCCCCGATCGGCTGATCGTCACCCTAACTTACGCTGCCCCTCTGGAGCCGTCCTACTACTATTTCATCGCCATTGACGACGACGGCGATCCTGGGACGGGACCTCTGCCGGCGCTGACCCGCCCTTGGGGAAACGGTTGGGTCGTCCCCGAATCCCGTGATTCCCGCTGCCGGTTTTTCGTTCAGTATCTTCAGAATCAGTCGGCGATGTTTCGCCTGGATACCTTCACACCCCCCTTCACCACTTCCTATCTGGGCGCTCCCTTGAAGACGGACCGTCTGCAGGCCCATGAACTGCAGATCACCTTAGACATCAGGCAGTTGTTCGTCAATTTCCCCAATCGCCCTCAGCGGATAGAAATGAACTTCATAAGCGTAGACGAACTGATTTTGGACCCTACCTTTAATGGGCAAAGGAACATCGATGCCTTGGGTCCGACCGGCAACGACTTCATCTCCCTTCCCCTGACTTCTACCCAGACGTTCCGCAACGGACAGGGCGGTTTGGTACGAGAGACCACTGGCGATGCGACCTTGGATGCCCTGGACCTGACCGATTGGGTCGTCTCCGTCGTCCGGGGCGGCTAAAGGCTCGTGCCAAAATTCCTCTGCTGGAGGAGCGAAAGTGACGAAGGATCGGACGACCCTTGGTCTGGGATTCCTCGGAATGGGCACCGTCGGGTGCGGTGCGGCACGCATCCTTTTAACCCGGAAGGACACTATCGCCCACAGGCTCCGATGCGACCTGGAAATCGTTCGGGTCGCCGTCCGCAACCCGAACAAAGAGAGACCCGTCCGACTGCCTCAACACCTTTATACAACCGATCCGATGTCGGTCGTTGAGGACCCTCGGGTGGACATCGTCGTAGAGGTGATGGGCGGACTTGAGCCTGCCTATCAGTGCCTGATGAGAGCCATTGAACTGGGCAAGTCGGTGGTGACTGCTAATAAGGAACTGTTAGCCAAGAAAGGGAGTTTCCTCCTGGATGCGGCGAGAGAGGTCGGAACCGATGTCTTCTTCGAGGGAAGTGTGGCGGGCGGCATTCCGATCATCACCGCTCTCAAGCAGAGTTTGGCGGGAGAAAAGATTCACCGGATCGTCGGCATCTTAAACGGCACGACCAATTACATCCTGACCCGAATGGCACGGGACCATAAAGGCTTTGAGGAGACTTTGAAGGAGGCGCAGGAGAAAGGCTTTGCCGAGGCAGATCCGACCGACGACTTGGAAGGTCGGGACCCAGCTTACAAACTGGCGATCATCAGCGCCATCGCTTTCGGCTTCCGAATCCCTATAGACCGGATACACAGGGAAGGGATCAGTTGTCTCCAATTGACCGATGTGCGATATGCCGACGAATTAGGCTACTGCATCAAACTGATCGCCAGCGCCCGACAGGAAGATGGCGCCTTGGAACTGAGGGTGCACCCCGCACTGGTCCCCAAAACCCACCCCTTGGCTTCCGTATCCGACAATTACAACGCAATTTTGGTCGAAGGGGAAAATGTCGGGCGACTGATGTTCTACGGTCAGGGTGCCGGCGGGGCTCCGACGGGCAACTCGGTCATCGCTGACATCATGGATGCAGCCCGCAACATCGTTTACGGGTCCCGAGCCCGCATCGTCTGCACTTGCCGTCTCAATCCGAGAATTCGACCGATCGACGAAGTCAAGAGCCGCTTCTGCATCCGAATGGAGGTAGCCGACCGCCCCGGCGTTTTGGCACGCCTTGCTTCTGTCTTTGCCCACTTTGGTGTCAGCATCTCTTCCGTCGTTCAGAAGGAAAGCAGAGGAGACCGGGCAGAGATTGTCTGGATCACCCACCCGGCGCCCTTTCGGTCGATTCAGCAGTCCCTCTCTGAAATCACAGCCTTGGATGTGGTTTTCTGTGTCTGCCCTGCCCTTTGGGTGGAACCTGACTGAACGACATCCGTCTCCGTCACCTCAAGAAGGATAGGGAAACAGTGGGTGCCTCTCGGTCTACCGGTCAGTGGCGGGGTTTGATTGACCGCTATCGGGCCCTCCTTACGGTCAACGCGACGACGCCTGTCATCACCTTGATGGAGGGCAATACCCCATTAATCCGCGCCCGGCGCCTGGAGCGCCTTTTGGGGGACCGGTTGGAAATCTACTTGAAATATGAGGGGACTAATCCGACGGGAAGTTTCAAAGATCGTGGGATGACGGTCGCCGTTAGCAAAGCAGTCGAGCGGGGAGCAAAAATCGGTGTCTGCGCCTCAACCGGTAACACATCCGCCAGCGCCGCTGCCTATTGCGCCGTCGCAGGAATGATCTGCGCCATCGTTGTGCCGTCGGGTCGGATCGCCGCCGGCAAACTCTCTCAAGCCCTCGCCCACGGCGCCGTCGTTTGCCCTGTAATGGGCTCCTTTGACGAAGCGCTTTCCATCGTCCGGAGGCTGGCCGAAGAGATGCCCGTCGCCCTTCTCAATTCCCTCAATCCCGACCGTTTGGACGGTCAAAAGACTTGCGTCTTTGAGATCTGTGACGCATTGGGCGAGGCGCCAGACTTCCACATCCTACCTGTCGGCAATGCCGGCAACATCACTTCCCACTGGATGGGCTACCGACAATATTGGGCTGCCGGAAAGATCTCTTCTCTTCCCGCCCTGATCGGCGTTCAAGCCGAGGGCGCCGCTCCGTTGGTGCGCGGTCATCCGATCCCCCAACCAGAAACCATCGCCACAGCAATCCGCATCGGCTCTCCTGCCCGGTGGAAGGAGGCGTTCCAAGCCAGGGACGAGTCCAAAGGAGCCTTCATCGCTGTCCCCGATGACAGCATTGTGGAAGCCTACCGATACCTAGCTCAAAAGGAAGGTCTCTTCGTAGAACCGGCATCGGGAGCCAGTCTCGCCGGGCTTTTACGGCTGGCGAACGAAGGCTACTTTGAAGAAGCTTTTGACCGGCGAAAGGAGTCTGGGTTATCGGTCAGAGACCGACCCGTTGCCGTCTGCGTCCTGACCGGTCACGGTCTCAAAGACCCCCAGACGGCTCTGCAGACCTTTCCCCTTCCCGAAACCCTCCCGCCAACGCCGGAAGCGGTCCGGCGCGTTCTGGAAGGGGTGATCCCCTGACCGGGAAGGGGCAGACCGGTCCCTTCGTTACGGATGTGCCCCTCCCCCTGTTATCGGCGACTATTGCGATCGGACGACGATCGGGCGGAACTCCGATCGCCGCTCCGGCTCGTAGTAAAGATAGGCCGTCGTCGGGGCCGTCTTGGCTCGGACGGGGTAGCGAGCCCGCAACCGAAACTCCCATTGCACGGTGGCATTGCCGGCAATCTCGTCTATGTAAAAAATGATCTGCCGGTGGGTCCGCTCGTATCGCTGAACCGTCTTCCGTTCCACAAGCCTATTGAGGTCCTCGGTGACGGGATCAAAACCGGGAGGCAAACCGACATCAACCAGCAGCATCTTGGCAGCCGTCCGAGTTGTGTTACGCACTCGGACCTGACAGGTGACTGTTTCTTTGGTAAGGACCTCGGTCCGGTCATATTCAACAGCGACTTCCAAAGGCTCCCGGCGGGGCGGCGGGACCAGAGACCAAGGGATGTAGAAGCGGCTGACGACCTGAAAGACGACACTGCCCTGACCGATAAACTCTAAGGTCAGTCGGTTTTCTCCTTCCCTCACTGCGGCACCGGCGTCGGCTTGCAGTAGGACATCAGCTGTCTTCCGATCCAAAGTCCATTGACCGACGGGACGGTCATTGACACGGACGGTCAGGCGACCTTCCGCTGCCCGAACGGTTCGCGCCTGAAGGAACGCTTTCAGTGACCAAATGGTCGCCTGCGTGGTCTGCCAGGTTCCGAAGGGATCCTTTCTCCGGATCAAATAGGTCAGGGCTTTAGTCGCCAGGGGCAGATCAGCGCCTTTACGAAGGATACCATAGGCAGCCAATGCAGTCGTCTCCAGGTCACCGGTCTCACCCCTTCCGTAGAAAGGCGTCGTCTCCTTCGTCTCCCAGAAGGCTTCTTGGTCGCTCTGGCGCGCCGTCTCAGCGAGGCGTTTGGCGCTCCAGTCTGAAAGTTCCCTTGCCCGATCGCTTTGAGTCGCATCGTAAACGCCGACGGCGGCGTTTAATAGGACAGCAAGGGCATAGGCATCCCTTGCATCCGCCCTCTTGAGGTCAAGGTAAGAGATGGCTTTTTTAACGGCGTTGGTCCACTCTCCACCCAACCGAAACTGGGCGCCGGCCGAGGAAACTGCCCAGGTAATGTAAGCGGTCGTCCGAAGGATATCGCTCTGCCTGTTGACGGCTCCCTCGGCGATTCCGTGCCGGTCCGGCTCCCAGGAACCGTCGGCCTTCTGTTGGGAAATCAGCCACTGGACGGTCCGACCGATCAGATTTTCATCCACGCTGTAGACCCGAGCCATATCGCTGAACTCCAGCAAGCCGTAAGCGGTCAGGACCTGGTGAGCGGGCGGATCACCGAACCAACTGAATCCTCCCCCGGGCACCTCAAAAGTCAACAATCGCTGATAGCCGATGGTGATGAACTGGCGGGCTTTCATTTCTGTCTCAGGCTGCGCCTGTCCCGTTTTTCTCAGATAGTCCAGAACTAACACATTGGGATAGGTAACGCTGCTCGTCTGCTCAAAGCAGCCGAAGGGCATCCTGAGCAGGTTGTCCAGACCTTCCATCACTTGAGAAAAAGACCCCGGATAGACCTTAATCCAGAGCCGCTCGGTTCCGTCAATGGCGCCTTCCGGAATGGTCACGGTGGCCTCCCTGACCGCCGTCTTTTTACCGTCGGCGACGATCTGGTCGCTGATGTTCTTCATCGTTTCCTTGCCGTCGGGAACGACCTCAATGGTTCTCTTGACGGCATCGCTCATCGCCTCTCCGTACGCGAATAAGGTCAGTTCGTGCACACCAAATCGGGACGCTCTTATCCGGAAGGCAGCGGAGGTCACTTCGTTGGGCTCCAGTGTCAGAGACGTTTCAGCAGGTCCGATCAGGTCCAGCCCATTTCCTGCTTTGAAGACGAGGCGGACCTTCTGGGGTTGCGCCAGGTAATTGTAAATGGCGGCAGGTACTTCCAGTTCGTCGCCCTGGGTAAGGACCCGGGGAAGGTCCAGGTCCACAAAGAAATCCTGGAAGACCCGGATCGGAGCGGTGGTGCTACCTAAGAGACCGCTTCTGCTATTGGCGAGAGCCGTCAGTCTCCAGGTAGTAATGGAATCAGCCAAAGGCACTTGGAGAGATGCCGTTCCATTCTGATCAGTAATCAATTGAGGCACGACAAGGAGGGTTTCGGGGAAGAACTGGCGAACGCGGACAGGCTCCGGCTCCCCTCCGCCTATGCCGGCTCCTTGTTGTTCTGGAACTTCCTTGGCAGCCTGCAAAACCAAACGCGGCAAGGCAGGGGCGAGCCTCTCTTTTCTTACGGCTCCGTCTGCAAAAATCAGGTCCTGCTGAGTTACCGCATGAGCCTGCCCACCCCGGGAGACAAAAACAGACCAGTCGTCGTTGGTGCCGAACTTTCTATCCACACCGGCACTGATCAGGCGGAATCCATCGCTCCAAGTGGCCCCTATCTTTTCTATCCGAAAGAGGAAGCCGAGAGGATCGCGCAGATCCGCGCGGGAGAGAAGTCGTTCCCTTAAGAGTTCAGGAAGGGGGTCTGCCCCCCCGGGTTCTGTCCCTTTCATCCGCCGATAAGCGATAAAGGCTTTATGAATCTTTTCTCCTGCCTTGGTCAGATATTGGGCCCATGCGTCCCGCACTTTTTGCAGGTTCTGTTGGTAACTGCTGATGTTCAGGGGATAGTTGGCTTGAGGAGAGGCAGCAGCCAGGAGAATCATTGCCGCTTTCTGTGCGACCGGCTCCGGTTCCCGATCTCTTCGCAGCAGAACCGGCTTCAATTCCCAGCCGTGCACTTCATATCTAGGCGTCAGCAGTTCCTCTTCAAGGAGAAAGTAGAGCCTCTCCAGACCCGGCTGGGATTCTGCCAGGGCGTAGAGGCTCTCATCAACGATGTGCAGCTGGATAGCCGATGGGACGGGTCTGCCGTTCCCGTCGCTGACGGAGAAGGTGACTCGCGCTTCCTCGCCGGGCTTGTACTGGTTTCTGTCAGTAGTGACTCTGATGTGCAAACGATCTGCCGGCTGAACGATCACCACCTTCGTGTCCCGAATGATGTCCCCTTCAGGCGTGATCCTGTAAGCGTGAAGGAGCAGCGTGCCGATCAGATCAGGCGTCACATTTATTGAAAGGAGCCCTCTGCCGTTACTGATCTCCACCGTCTTCGTGAAAACGGTCTGGCGGTTGACGATCCCGTCCAGAAAAACCGGCTGTTCGCTTGCCCCTTTGGATCGCACCAACAGATCGCAAGACAAAGTGTCTCCGACCTTAGCAATCCCTTTGTCCACTCGGAGGAGAACTTGATCCTCTCCCGCAGAGAAGGGCATCAGCTTCTCCCAGTGGGCGACGGAACCTTTCTCGTCCCGAACGGTCCCTTTTACTACCATCGTCGTCTCCCATTCCCCAACAAAAAATCGCGGTCTCCTTCTTATGAAGGGACCCTCTCTCCATCCGGGGCGAACGGCGTTTCGCGGACTGACCGGGAGAGCAGACCGAGGAATCAATACGGTAACCTCACCGATGCCGGAACGGTGCGTCTTGCCTTTCGCGCGGAAAACCTCCTCCTCTTGATCGGTGGTGATACAGGCTAGTTCAAAAGTTGTAGGGGCAGGAGAGCCATCGGGGTATGTGGTGACGACAAACAGTTTCATCGGCAGACCGACCTTCAGCTGCCCGCTTTCGGGAACCAGAGCCATCTCTACCGGTTGGGAACTGACGGGGACGGTGATAACCGACCGCTCTTCGTGTCGGGCTCCATCGGTAACGGACGCCTCCAGTTTGACCAGCGCCTTGCCCCCCTCAAGGGGAAGACCGACCAAACGATCGGGAAGGCGGAACTCAAAGGACCAAAATCCCTTCTCATCCGTTTGACCCTTCAACTCTCCCAAAGGATGCCAGCCGGCGGCAAAGGTGCTGACGGAGACCTCCACCTGACCCTTTGAGACGGGCTTGCCGAAGAAGTAGTCCGACTGGATCCGACCCCTGATCAGCTGCCCGGGCAGGTAAAAACTCCTGTCCGTCTCCATCCGAACCTGGAATTTCGGGAGGACATACCGCTGAACAGTGAACGTCTTCTCAGCCCCTGCAATAGACGATCCCTCATTCCCTCGCCCTTTTACCGTTGCCCTAACCCGATAGGTGCCTAAGGTGACTTCGTCAGCGAGGGGAAAGGTGCAGGAAGCGATGCCGAAATCGGAAGTTTTCGCCTCCTCCCGAAATACCTTGTTGCCCTTTGGGTCATCGACCTCAAAGAGAACAGAGTCGTCGGTGAGAGCCGAGTGGTCGGTTCGGGACAAGCACAGGGCACGGATGTGCACCTTCTGACCGGGTTGATACAGAGGCTTGTCGGTCGTCAACAGAATCTGTCCCGATTCCGTCACCTGGATCTCCTGAGATATCTCCTCCCTGCCGATAGAAGTCTCGGCTCTCACCGTCAACTGGTAGGTACCAGGCTCCTTGGGCGCCAGCCAGGAACCTTGGACGGATCCGGACCGGTCCGTCTTTCCCTCCAAAAGGGTTCGTTCCCTTCCATCGGACCGTAAAAGGAAAAAGATCCGGGCGTGGACTGGCGAACCCGATCGCCCGTCCCGGCAGACCACCCGAAGCGACACGCGGCTTCCAGCAAGCCACTTGTCGTTTCCCATCAGTCTCAGGTCGAGGGGCGGAGGCAGGTAAGGGGATCGCTCGCTTGACGACCCTTGCTTCTGAGCCGAAAGAAACGACCAGATCCCGACGCCGATCAGACAGGAACAAACCCCCCCAGCCAAACCGTTTGCCCTTTTCGGCATTCCTATCACCTCATTCGTTGTTTTGACGGTGTTGCCAGCCGTTTAGTTCCTTTCCCTCCCTCTCATCACGGGTCTTTAGATGGAGACGATTTCAAAAGTCGCCATCCAGCGAGACCGTTTCACGGCGCTGATCAACGAGGGGGCTTTTGGGGTTCCCTATGTCATCGGCACAGCCTTTGGATGTGAGTGCGGCTGGGAAGGCGTCGGTGAGAGCCGGCACCATATGGGATGCAACTACATCTTTCTGGACGGGCATGCCAAGATCATCAGGGGGAATGGAGAGCGCATTCCCCAGATTCCCTGCCCAGGAGCCTTCAAAGTGCTTGACTGCGTCTGCGCCGCCTATACGACTTACGACTTCTGATGAGGGGGGAGAGATGCAGAATGTGGGGTAGGGATTCTTGCTGTCGTTATCATCATCGTTCGCGTTGGCTACCTGGTGAAGACTTTTGTCCTCCCGCTGCCTCAACCACCTCCCAACCCGTCGCTGCCGCCGGCAGGTCACGAGACCCCGCTTGCTGAGTAAATGGGACGGGGGAAGCGTCTACAGAAAAGGAGTCGGTCGGAAGCGATCGGGTATTGACATGGACAGAGGGATGCGTTAGAGTAGTTGCTATAATATTCATCACAACAGGAGGGGTTCAGCGATGCGCAGACTCAGACGTCTGGAATGCGGATTGCTGCGAGGGTTCACCCTGATTGAACTCCTTGTGGTGATCGCCATCATCGCCATTTTGGCGTCCATATTGTTCCCAGTCTTCAGCCAAGCGAGGGAGAAGGCCCGGGCGAGCACCTGTACGAGCAACTGGAAGAACCTGACGCTATCAATGAATATGTACAGTCAGGACTATGATGAGTGCATGGTGCCCTTGATGACTTCTCCGGCATCGTTCTTCGTCTTCTATGATCCCGATGCGGGGGACTATGTCTGGCCGGAACTGGTGGATCCCTATGTCAAGAACTGGCAGATCCACAGGTGCCCATCTGACCCTGACCAGGTGGACAGTGTTCTCAATGAGTCGTGGTGCTTCCGCGACTCCAACGGGACCTGGTATTATTGCTGGGGCATCAAGACGGACGCTGGTTACAATCATGTCTACCTGAGCCCGATGAATTCACCAGCGAAGAGCATCGGCGTCCCCCAAGCGATCATAGCCAACCCAGCCAACACGCTGATGATTGTGGACAGCACCTGGTATCATACGCCTTCGGGAGACGCTGACGGAGGCGGCAACTGGTTTGTTGACCCGCCCCGACCGACGGGTTGTGGAGACAATTGGTCGTGCGCCTGGTGGTTCGGTGGATGGCGCGTTCCCGCTGTTCCCTCCAGCGGAGATTACTGGATCAAATACGGGGGCACCTGGCCGCGGCATCACTACGAGAACCTTTGGGGCAGGATCCCGCCTGAAAACTTCCCCCATCACAACGGTCGGATGAATGTGGGCTTCGTCGGTGGCAATGTGAAAGCTCTTCAGATATCCGACCTCCTCAGAGGCACAACGTTCATAGGCAACACCTATCCGTATTTCGCCATTGCGGACTTCGTCGCCTACATCTGGGACCGGAGAGCCTAACGACGTAACGGGTTCCGCATGGGGGTGAGAGAGATGGCAGGCAATCAGAAGGTAATTGTTGCTGTCGTCTTGGTGATTGTGGCGGTGGTCGCCGTCTACTTTGGCTTCTTCCGAAGGGGTGGAGGCTATCAGCCCGTGCTTCAAACGCAGCCCGGTGCTCAGACGGCGCCCCAGCCTGGTGCTGCTGAAGCGGGGGCGCTTCCTTTGCCTCCTAAGGGCGGCGGGCGTTAGATCTGTTTATGTAAGCAGGCGACAGAATCCTTTCCGGTGGTTCCGGCACGAGACCGGAATCAGCCGGTCGGTTCATCTATGAAGGGCTCGGCGACGACTATCGTTGCCGTTCAAAGAAAAAACTGTGTCGCCCTTGCCGGTGACGGACAGGTAACGATTGGCGAGACGGTCATTAAACAGTCCGCCCGCAAGATCCGTCGGCTCTACAATGGAAAGGTCGTCGCCGGGTTCGCCGGCGCCGTCGCCGACGCCCTCGCGCTTTTTCAGCGGTTTGAGGACAAATTGGAAGAAACCCGGGGGAACCTTAGGAAAGCAGCCCTAGAACTGGCTCGGGACTGGAGGACCGATCGGGTCTTGAGACGGCTGGAAGCCTTAATGATCGTCGCCGACCCGACGGACTTGCTCCTCCTGACAGGGGCAGGGGAAGTCATTGAACCCGACCCTCTCAACGATGGTCGGTTTCTAGCCATCGGATCCGGCGGTCCGTACGCAGCAGCCGCTGCAAAGGCGCTTCTTCTCTTCACTGACCTAGATGCGCCGACTATTGCCAGGGAAGCCCTTGCCATCGCCGCTTCCCTTTGCATTTACACTAACGACCGTATCATTGTTGAGACCCTGCCTTGAGGCGTAGCGAGGCAAGGGCATCACTGATCCGACGAAGGTCCTTCGGTTGCCCCCTTCTCGCTGTCCAATGCCAGGATCCGTATTTCTGCTGAAGGAGAAGTTGAGCGACCGACCACTCAAGAGGGGTCAGGGACCTTTCTCTAAGTTCCCACCTCAACGCCTGTGAGAAGCCCTGAATAAGAGCCCGGACAATTTCCTCATGTGCGACTGGTCGGCACAGAATCCATTCAAGGCAGGTGACTGAATCCGTCCGGTCTAAGGACCGAAAGTGGGACAAGAGGCGCATGTCCCACCGTAGGGGAAGGCTCCCGTGCTGAAGAAGCGCGGATCGCCTCCTCGCCTGAGCCGATCCGCAGAGTTTGCGTCCGGACACGGTTAGGTCAGAAGGAGCGATCCGATGATAACAGGAGGACAATCGGGACGGGTCAGCGCCGGTGGCAGCGCTTGCGAAAGCCGCTTCAATCCCTAGCATCTTGAGTCCGCTGATCAGTCCGTCGCAAATCCACCGGAAGGTGGCGCGGATGGACGAACCGGAAGGGCAGAGGGTCGGGTTGATCACGACGGCGTAGGTAACCTCGTCTTGATGAAGGACAGCGGAGCCCCCCGACGGTCGGCGGACGCAGTCACAGCCTGCCGACAGAAAGGCGAGCCAGTCGACAGAATCCAGACTCTGCAGAACGCCCAACGAAAGGCAGGGAGGGTTCCACCGGTAAATTCGGAGAGTCGGTGGTGAAAGACCGGCCTCGTGACAGAGCAAAAGAGCCTCGTCGACCGCCATATTCAGGGGACCTGGGAGGGGGTCATGGACGATCAGGCGGACCCGCATCGGCTTATGTCCGTCACCCTTTCCCTCTCGTGCTAAATTTTGGTAAATCGGTGACTTGTGAGAAGAGGGATCGTCTTGTGGACTATTTTGTCTTAAAGCAGCACGCCGTCGCAGCCTACCTAAGGCTGGTGGAGGATTGCGATCGGGTCCTTTACGACGCAGAGTGGTGGGGCAGCAAAGAACTGCCGATAGACCTAATTGGTCTCAAGAGAGGTCACGAAGCCGTTGCGGTCGACATCGTAGAGAAGTTCAAAGCCTATCCCCGCCAGTTGAAGCCGTCTACTTGGAAAAAGAAGTTGATCAAAAGATACCTGTTCACCGATGAGCGGTTGAAGTCGTGGGGGTACAAGGAATTGAGGGCTGAGTTGTGGTTCTTTGCACCCTCGCCAGAACTTCTTGAGGTGGTTCTGCCCGCCGTCGCCGAGGTAGTGCGAAGGGAGACATCGTTACGGCTGGAAGTCGTTCGGGGTCCGGAAGTCGCCCAAAGGCTGCAAAAGGCGGCAGAGGCTGCCCGGACCTTCGTCAAAGACTTGGGAAATCCCTTTGTGCAAACGATCCTTCTTTTGACCGACCCCAGCAAGGTTCCTTTGAAAGATGCGGCGCCAATACCGTCCCGTTTCCCCCTGGAACTTCCCGATCCGTATGCTATCGCACCTTTTTTGGACACTCTTCTTCGCAGCGACTATGTTTATGACGAAGTGGGCTTTGATCTGGAGAGCGAAGCGGATTTGCACGAGATGGCGGCAAGCCAGAGGAGTTCCGCCTGGTGGGAATTGCAAAGGCTTCTATCAGTTGAGTCGCGATCAACGGACGAATGGGATGAAGAGGCGGAGGAGTATCGCTATTCGGCTGAACAGATTGTCCGGATCGTCTCCTGGCTAATTCACAATGCCGCAAGGGTCTTGGACGCCTGGCACCAGCAGGGCCGAACGCCCTTGATCGTTGAGATCGGGTATATGCTCCCCTATCTGAGCCGTAATCGCCTGTTTCCGCCTGAACTGATAGAAGCCGAGATCGCCCGATACGGCGGGGACCGGGATGTCGCCCGAAGGCACTTTGAAACTTCTCATCCTGATAAAAGGAACTATCGGGGCTACATCGTCCTAACCTTTTCCGGTCCCTATGATCCCGAGCCCGAGCCGCCTAAATTGCCCTTTGTCGAGGTGCCCATCGGTAATCCGTTCCTTCCCAGAGGAGTTACCATCTCCTTAAAACTGCTGTATCCGGCTGAGTTCGCTGGCTACTTTTTGCTGACCTTTGATGCCGTCGCTCGGTTGATCCGACCCCATCTGGAACGGTCCCGAGACATGGGACTCTCTTGATCAGGGGGAAATCGGATGACTTTCCAAAGGTTGCTGTTGGAACTTTCGGGGTTTTGGGAAAAACAGGGATGCGTCGTCCTCCAGCCCCTGGACATTGAAGTAGGGGCGGGGACGATGCATCCCGGAACAGCCCTGCGGGTTCTGGGTCCTGAGCCGTGGCGAACCGCCTACGTTCAACCGTCCCGGAGACCCAACGACGGACGCTACGCCGAGAACCCTAATCGCCTCCAGCATTACTATCAGTTCCAAGTCATTCTCAAACCGCCCCCTGACGATGTTCAGGAACTGTACCTGGAGAGCCTTGCTCATCTGGGGATCCGCCTGGCAGACCACGACATTCGGTTCGTTGAGGACGACTGGGAGGCGCCGACGCTGGGCGCCTCCGGCCTCGGCTGGGAGGTCTGGCTGGACGGGATGGAGATCACCCAGTTTACCTACTTCCAGCAGATGGGCGGCATTGAACTGGACCCAGTCAGCGCGGAGATCACCTACGGACCGGAGCGCCTGGCTCTCTTTTTGACCGGCGCTCCCGACATCTTTTCCCTTCCCTGGAATGAAGAGATCAGTTACGGAGAGATTCACAAGCAATTTGAATATGAACAGTGCGTCTACAACTTTGACCGAGCCGATGTTTCTCTCCTCTTCACCCTCTTTGACCTCTACGAGAGGGAAGCAGGGCGCCTATTGGAACAGGGGCTGGTGGCACCGGCTTTTGAGTGGACCCTCAAATGTTCCCACATCTTCAACTTGCTGGACAGTAGGGGCGTGTTGAGCGTCATGGAGCGGAGCCGGTATATCAAACGGGTTCAAGAACTAGCGCGCCGCTGCTGCCAGGCGTATCTGAAACAGAGAGAAGAGATGGGTTATCCTCTCTTGAAGGAACGACCCGTCTTTCAACGGACATCCTGAGGGATGGGATTCTCCCAATTCACTGACATCATTCTCAAGACCGCATGGTCCCTCCTGCGGAGGGCAAAGACGATCGCCTTTCCATCGGGGGTGCAGGACGGCGCCATCGCCCAGAACCCTTTCGGACAACGGGTCAATTGAAACTCCGTCTTGTCGGCGACCCGGACGGCCCAAAGGTCGCGAGACTCCGGCGCCTCCGTAATCCGAATCTGGCGGGTGAAGACAACAAACTTGCCGTCCGGTGTCCAGGTCGGCTCTTCATCATCGGTTTCATCGTTGCCCACTAAGAGCCGCTGGTCCGATCCATCGGCATCAATCAAGTAAATGTCCCTGCTGGGTGCCCCGGCGACGAAAGCGATGGTCTTCCCATCCGGCGACCAGGAGGCGGACCGCGCCGAACCGACCACCAGTTCCCTTGTCTTTTTGGCTGCCAAGTCGTAGATGCAGATCTTGTTTCCGTTTCGGACCGCTTTGGTGAAAGCGATCTTTTCGCCGTCAGGAGACCAGCACGGCGCCGTATTGAAGTTAGCGTCCGGCGTTACGCACTCCCACTTGTTTGAGTCCAGGTCCAGGATGATGATGTGAATTCCTGTCGGTCCTTCGTGATATCTGGTTGCGTGGTTGGCACTGAAAGCCAGTTTTTTCCCGTCGGGCGACCAAACGGGGCTGGAAAAGTTGGAAAGTCCTTCCACCTTTAGTTCTCGCGTCCGACCGCCCGGCAAGTCCAGTAGGGTCAGGACCTTAAAGCGGCAGAACACAATTTGCCGGGCGTCCGGGGAGACGGACGGCTGAAGGTCCATCTTATCAGAGCCGTCCGTCAGTCGCTGCACCGTCCCACTGCGGCAGGCGGTCAGAGAGAAGGCAAAAGGAACAAAAATGACCGCTGCCAGCTTCTTCGCTTTCATTTTGACTCCCCCTTGGTCGCTTTCGCGATCGGAGATGTCCTATGCTAACATTGTGGCGTCCTTGGGCTCCCCGAGGCAAGGAAAAAAGACCGGGAGGATTAGGTATGGCGAGTTGGGCTGAACGACTTTACGAGACCGATCCTGAGGTTTTTGAAGCCATTCTTTCGGACATTGAGCGTCAGACCAACTGTTTGAACCTGATCGCCAGCGAGAATTACGCAAGCCCTGCCGTTTTAGCGGCTCTCGCCAATCCCATGCAGAACAAATATGCAGAAGGCTACCCCAGAAAACGGTATTACGGCGGTTGCCAGTTCGTAGATGCGGTGGAACGGTTGGCAGGAGAGAGAGCGAAGGAAGCCTTCCGGGCAGAACACGCCAATGTGCAGCCGCACGCTGGCGTTCAAGCCAATTTCGCCGTCTACACGGCCTGCCTCAATCCGGGCGATACGATCCTCGCACCAGCTCTCGCCCATGGGGGTCATATGTCCCACGGGGCTCCCTTCACCGTTGTCGGTAAACTGTTCACTGTCGTCTCCTATGGTGTGGATAGGGAGACGGAAACGCTGGATTTTGACCAGATCGCCCGTTTGGCTCGGGAGCATCGTCCCAAACTGATCATCTGCGGCTATTCCGCTTACCCCCGGACGGTCCCCTTTGACCGGTTTCGGGAGATCGCCGACGAAGTCGGTGCCTTGTTGATGGCTGACATTGCCCACATCGCGGGGCTTGTCGTTGCTGGTGCCCATCTGTCGCCGGTCCCTTATGCCCAATTCGTCACGACGACCACTCACAAGACCCTGAGGGGACCGAGGGGCGCCTTAATCCTGTGCACATCGGAATGGGCGTCGGCCATTGACCGGGCGCTCTTCCCGGGCATTCAGGGCGGTCCCTTCATGCACTCTATTGCAGCGAAAGCCGTTTGCTTGAAAGAAGCGATGACCGAAACCTTCCGCCAGGACCAATTTCAAACCGTTGCCAACGCCCGAGCCCTGGCAGAGGAATTGATGCGGCAGGGCTTCCGTTTGGTTTCGGGTGGAACCGACAACCATCTCCTTTTGGTGGACTTGCGACCCTTCGACCCTAGTCTGACAGGAAAACAAGCGGAAGGGGCACTGGAGAAGGCAGGAATCATTGTCAACAAGAACGCCATACCCTTTGACGAGCGACCTCCCGCCCAGGCGTCAGGGCTTCGGATCGGCACCCCGGCAGTCACCACCAGAGGGATGCAGGAAAATGAGATGAGAGTCATCGCTCGCCTGATCACCCAGGTGCTCAAAGATCCTTCCGAAGAGAGCCTTGCGTCGGTGCGGGGGCAGGTCCTTGAACTGGTCCAGCAGTTTCCCGTTTACGGGGAACTGCTGGAGGCGATGAAAATCGTTCGGGCGAGTTATCGGGTCTAAAGGAGCGATCCTCGTCCGTCAGTTTTCCCGATGATCTATGTGATCGCCTTCCTATCAGGGACGGCGTTGATGATCCTGGAAATCGCCGGCGGTCGTCTTCTGACGGTCTACTTCGGTAGTGCCGTTACCACCTGGGCAAGTGTCATCGGGGTTGTTCTGGCGGCGCTCAGTTTGGGCTATTTTGCCGGCGGAATGATCGCCGACCGGCTCCCCCGTACGACCATTTTGGGGTTGTTGCTGCTTGCCGCCGCCGTTGCTATCGCCTTCATTCCCGCCTTCGAGAAGAGGCTTTTATCTCTTGAGCCAAACATCGGCGTCAGTGGCGTCCCTCAAGTCGCTGAAAACATCTTTGATCACTGGGCAGGAACCTATGGCGTCCTTATCGCTTCCGCCTTCTTTTTGATGACCCCTTCCTTCCTTATCGGCACTGCCTCTCCCTACCTGATCCGAGTGGCGTCTAAAGGAGTGGAGACGACCGGTCGGACCGCAGGAGGGCTGTATGCTGTGAGCACTGTCGGCAGCATCGTTGGCACCCTGGGCACCGCCTTCGGGTTGCTCCCTCATCTCGGCGTCCGTTCGGTTCTCTATTTAACTGCTCTCCTCCTTCTCGTTACCGCTCTTCTCTGCCTCCTCCACGACAGGGCTTTCAGAGACAGGGTGACGAATCGTCTCCTTATGCTGATCCTGTGTCTCCTTCCGACGGTTGCCTGGTCTGCACTGATACGGGTCATTTACGAGAGGGACAGTCTCTACCATCGGATCATCGTTGAAGACATTCAAGGGATCCGCTACCTGCGATTTGACGCCAGTTATCAGAGCGGGCTGGACCTGCACGATCCCAAGCGCGCCGTCTTTGCTTATACCGATTACCTCCATCTGGGATTGGTCTTTGTCCCCAATGCGAAGAAAGTCCTTTTTATCGGTCTGGGAGGTGCCATTGCTCCCAATCGGTTTCACGAGGACTATCCTCAAATGACTATGCATATTGCCGAAATTGACCCCGCCGTCAAAGAAGTCGCGGAGAAGTTTTTCCGTTTCAAAGAAACGGAGCGAATGTCAGTCTTCATTGACGACGGAAGGGTGTTCCTCAGAAAAAGGGCGGAAACCTATGACCTGATCGTTTTGGACGCTTACTATGGGGGTCGCCAGGAGATCATCAGCCTGCCCTTTCATTTGACGACTAAGGAATTTCTGGAACTGGCTCGGTCCCGGCTGACGGATCAAGGGGCTCTTGTCTTCAACTTGGTCGGTCGGCTGGAAGGTCCCCGATCCAACCTCTCCCGGTCCATCTTCAAAACCTACCGGACTGTCTTTCCCGAAGTTTACATCTTCCCGGTAGATTACCAAAAAAACCCATGGCTGACGGAAAAAAGAAACCTTATTTTCATTGCGCCTAAGAAACCGCTTCGGCTGACTCTCGCTGAGATCAGGCAGAAAACGAGCCAAATGCTGAGAAACGGTCAACTCAAAATTTCGGCTTTGGAGGTCTATGCGGCGGATCTCTATAGGAGACCGATTCCGACCCTTGATGTGCCGATTTTGACCGACGACTACGCCCCGGTTGAGTTTTTGAATCCCTAGCATGAGCAGACGTGCGACAGCACTTCTCCCTGCTTGAGCAAAAACTGTTAAGGGGGCGATCCCCCCTTGTGCCTTCCAACTACCATCCTGGGGTCACCGCTTTCACTTCGCTACCTAATTCAGCGAAAGATGTCTAAACTGCAGGGGCTCGGAGGGGGACGAGAGAAGGGATGCCCGTAGGCGGGTGAATATTTGTGGGCACAACGGCATTGAATTTCACACGGATTCTTGCCCTGCTGTGTCTCATCCACATCTGTGCCCGATCGTCTGCCGATAACGCATGGAACAGTTACATCGTCCAGCCTGGTGACACCCTCTACCGCCTCGCCAGGCGGTTCTCCACGACGGTAGAGGAACTGAAACGCTGGAACAACCTAAAAGAGGATCAGATTTTGACCGTCGGTCAGGTGCTGAGGGTGCGGAACGGACCCGACCCGGTCCGGTTGCCAGGATCGGGGCTGGTCGGTGAAGGCAAGGGGAGGGAATCAAGTCAGTCGGTAACTTTGGCGCTTGCCTCTCGGGAACGGAGACGCCCGTCGGTGCCGGTGGCGCCGGTCTTCCACCACAGGAGGATTCAGGTGGAAGTCGGTAAAGCGGTGCCGGTGACCGTTCCGACTGTGAAATCAGTTAGCATTGCGGACCCGGGTGTCGCCGATGTGCAGATCTTGTCCCCAACGACCATTGCCGTCTTAGGCCGGGCGGTCGGTTCCACAACCCTAATAGTTGTAACCGACAGGCGCAATTACCTGTATCAGGTTTCGGTTGTCTCCGATTCCCTACTGCAGCGGCATCTACAGGCTCTTATTCCTGCCACCATTCGGGTGGAAGCGGTGCGCGGTGCCCTCGTGCTGTCAGGCACGGCAAAAAGTCAAGAGGAGAAAGACAGGGCATTGGCTCTCGGTCGGATTTTCTCAACGACGGTCATAGATTTGGTCCGTGTGGCAGAGGAGGTGGAGGAGAAGCCTCCTGCCCTTCCGGAAGTAAAGACAGAAGACATTGAGCAGATCATCGGCATCCCCTCTGTGCGGGTGCGGCGGGTCGGAGAAATGCTGCTCCTGGAGGGAGAGGTTTCCAGTTCGGAGGAATCGGCACGGGC
Organism: Candidatus Caldisaccharidevorator sinensis; assembly: GCA_032161505.2. Taxonomy (GTDB): domain Bacteria; phylum Armatimonadota; class Fervidibacteria; order Fervidibacterales; family Fervidibacteraceae; genus Caldisaccharidevorator; species Caldisaccharidevorator sinensis. The sequence continues at coordinate 882,845 of JAVKTG010000002.1, read as the reverse complement.
GGAGAAGACGGCGCTTTTGTATAGCCCGAAAGTGGTCAACCTCATCAGCGTCCGTCCCCTAACGGCGGAAGAGATGCAGAGTTTGATCCCTGTGCCGACAGTGAAGATCCGCCAGGCGGCGGGGGCCTTGGTCATTGAAGGGATCGTCTCGACGCAGGAGGAATTGCAAAAGATAAACGAGGTAGCAAGGGAGGCACGGCAGAAAGTCCTCAACTGGGTTCGGGTCCTTCCCGCTCCGTCCGAGCCGGCTTTTGCCAAAAAAGTCCAGGAAGCCATCGGGATTCCGACAATTCAAGTCCTCGGGGACGAGAAGGGGGTGGTCCTGACCGGGACGGTTGCCACCCAGGCGGAAAAAGAAAAGGCTCTGCGCATTGCTAACTTCTTGATAGGCGAGGCGGCACCGGCGCCGGAACGACCGACCGGTGCGGGTCAGCCGACGGCAACAGGAACCGAGGCGACGACCAGCCTGCTAACGGGTTTCACCCTGATTGGTCCCACTCCCCCGCCCCCTCCGACCCCACCCAGCCGTGTCCTGGACTTGATTGAAGTGAGGGGTGGTCGGCAGATCCGGGTGGATCTTCGGGTGGTGGAAGTCAACCGGTCCGCTTTAAAGGAACTGGGCATTGACTATCCCGCCTTGACGGCAGCGTCGCCGATGCCGATACAACTGCAGATCGGACAAGCCGTAAACCCCGCTACCGGTGGGGTGACGGGGATCGCCCAGAGGACACCGATCGTCGCCTTTATTCGGGCGCTGGAGCAAAAAAATCTTGCCAGGACCCTTTCGGCTCCCAGCACGGTCGTTCTTTCGGGGCAAAAGGCTCGCTTTTTCGTCGGTGGGGAGATTCCTATCCTCCAGGCGCAGGTCGTATCGGCCGTCGGGACAACGACGACGATTAAATACGAACCGTTCGGCATCACCCTCCAGGTCACCCCGACGGTGGAACCGACGGGCAAGATCAATTTGAGGGTGGAAACAGAGGTCAGCGAACTGGACCCAACGACAGCAATCGTCATCGCCGGGAGTCTGATCCCCGGCAAGAGGCGCCGTCTGGCTCAGACGATCGTCGAATTGGACTCGGAGCAGACGCTCTCCATGAGTGGGCTGATTCAACGAGTGCGAACGGAAACGGTCAATCGGATTCCCGTTCTCGGACGGATACCGATTTTAGGGGAACTCTTCACCAGCCGACGGTTTCAGACGGGGGAGACGGAACTGGCTATCCTGGTCACCCCCACCCTATTGGAGCCCGAAAGCCAGTCGGTCATGTCCCCTAAGCCGTCGGGATAGTGTCCTGCGACGGTTGGCCGTTGACGCAATCCAAGTTCGCCTGCTATTCTGTATTCCGCCTGGAGGTGGCAATGAAAGTGACGATCCGTTCGTTCCAGGTGGAAGCGATAGAGCGGGTCTTGAACAACGGTCTAAAGGTTCAGATCCACCCCAACAGTAAAGCTCCTGTGGTGAGCGTCTGGGCTTTCTATCGGGTCGGTTCGGCTTACGAGCATTTGGGCATTACGGGGATTAGCCACTGGGTGGAGCACATGCTATTTAAGGGGACGCCCCGGTTCCCGAAAGGGCAAATTGCCCGACTGATTCAGAAACATGGTGGCATCTTAAACGGGCATACGACCTACGACCACACCGCCTATTTTGAGACCCTTCCTAAGGAGAATTGGACGATCGCTCTGGATATAGAAGCCGATCGGATGATCAACGCCCTCTTTGACCCGGACGAAACAGAAAGGGAGCGAGGGGTGATCCTCAGCGAATTGGAAATGATTGAGAATCACCCAGAGCATCGCCTGGCGGTTCAAGTGATGGAAACGGTCTTTCAAGTGCATCCCTACCGCGTCCCCATCATCGGAATTCGGGACGATCTGGAGAACATGACCCGGGACGATCTTTTTGAACACTATCAAAAATATTACGGACCCAATAATGCGATGCTGGTCGTGGCAGGGGATGTGGAGCCGGATGCCGTCTTTGAAGAGATAGAGAAAAGGTTCGGCGGGATTGACTTGCGCCCGATACCCAAAGTCCGACCTGTCAGAGAACCCGAGCAGAGAGGGGAGCGGCGGGTGAAGGTGACGGGACACGGAGAACTGCCCCTGCTGGCGTTGGTTTTTCGTGGTCCGATCCCTTCTTGGGTGCGAGGAATTCGTAGCCCCGACGGTAAGGACGGCAGAGACGATGTCTGCCCGTTCGCCCTCCGGATCGTCGCCGGCGTCCTGGGTCAGGGCCGAACATCGCGACTCTACCGTGCCCTGGTCGAGGCGGGGAAGGCACTCTCCGTTAGCGCCAACTACTTCCTTATGAACGACGGGGGGCTCTTCAACATCTCCTGCACCCTATCAGGCTCGTCCTCTCCGGAGGAAGTTGAGGCGATTATATTGGCGGAACTGCAGGCTCTGATGGAGAGGGCACCGAAGGAAGAAGAGGTGCGGCTAGTCAAGCGGAGGGAAGCCGTTGACTTCCTCCGGTCGCTGGATAGCGTCACGGAAGTCGCCTACCATATTGGCGCTTACGAGATTCTCGGCGACTGGCGGCAGATCAACGAGTATCTGCCCTCTCTGGAGAGGGTGACCGATACCGACTTGATAGAGTCCGCCCGTCGGGTCTTTGGCGAAAACAACAGGACCGTGGGCCTCTTCATTCCAGATAGTCAGCGATCCGAGGCTAAGTAGTCTGGTTCATCTCCCCCAGACGGCGACCGTTGCTATCCTATCGGACTGGATCCAAAGTCTCCGAAAAACCGTTGCCGATTCTGACGCAATTTCTTTCGCCGGGATTAAAACCCCACGGACCTCGTAGCGACCGATGGGAGCGTCGTAAATGATGGGCAGGCACTCGTCCAAATGGAAGACCCTTTGATCGCCTTCAGGGGCGTCTGGAAGGATCCGGAGAAACCACCACCAGACCCATTTGCCTGAAGCCGGTCCGTTGTCGTCTGTAAGGGGTCGGTCTGTGGCTTTGACGATCCAGAGGTATCCCAAGCGCGCCCGATTCTTCCCTCGGACGCAGACTCGGGCGTGGGCAGGGACGAGGGTTCCTGAGTGCACACCCTCTGCTGGGCTCTCCATCCAGGATCGGTGGACAGTTGGTACCCGGTGATTCCGACAGGGGGATGACGGCATCGGTTCATCGGCAGGGACAAACTGACCCAACCAGCGGTTGTAAGGAATCAGCCGCCACGGACCCAGATCGCCAAAACGGTATAGGTCTGCGCTGGTAGAGACGACAGGCTTCAGCAGGGGAAAGGCGGGATTCCATTGATAGATCGCCCGGATTTCCAGGTCCTTCCGCCTGCCTTCCAACGTCTGCATCGCCCAGAGGTTGAAAAGGACATCATCGGCGGTGGCAATGATGACCGCACCTTTAGGAGCCGTCCGAAAGACATTTTCCAGATAGCGCCGACCCCTTCGCCGGTCCCCGACGAAGGTGGCTGTGGCGCCCTGAATCAGGGAAAACTCGGCACTCAAGAGAACGAGGATCCAGATCCCGAGGCGCAGGAAGGGAAACCGGGCGACCCTTTGGTTCAGTTTCGACAAGGCAAGGGCTCCCGCCACAACGGTCAAGCTCCAGGAAGGAATGAAGAAGTAGGATAAATCGGGGACATCGTAGCCTGTGAAAAAAAGCAGGTGGGACACTACGAATCCGGCAACAATGGCAAGCCACCAGGGCGGGACAGTGTCCATCCAGACAAATATCGTTGGTCCGAGAACAAAGAGGGGACCATAAACAGCTGATCCCGTCTTCCACCATTCCGCTAACCGTTGCCATCGCTTAAGCCAAGGGGCTGCGGTCATCCTATGGCGATACCTTTGAGCCGTAATGAAGGCGAAAAAGTCTCTGAGAGATCGGGACGGATCGTCCCCCGTCTCTTGCCAGTAGCGGTAACCGATCGGCTTTGCTGCTCGGATCGGCAGATAGAGGTGGAACAGGAGAGGCAGTAGGCAGAAAATGAAAAAAAGGGCACCGTCACGAGCACGGACCGGTTGATCCCAGCGGCGATAAACGAGAAGGGTTAGGAGAAGGGCACCAAAGAGACCGAGAGTAAAAGAACCGTGATGGGAAAAACCAAAACCGACCGCCAGCGCCAGGCTCAACAGCCATCTTCTGTCGCCTGTCTGCTGGAAACGAACGAAACTGAGAGTGGAAAAGAAGAGCAGGAACAGATTCGCACTATATACCTCGGCGGACAGGGACGAGACCCAGAGATGCCTTCCGAAAGCGATGGCAAGGGCTGAGGGGAGAGCGATCCGGTCCGGTGCATTGAGTGCCCGCAGCAGGTGAAGGGCGGCGAGAGAGGCGGCGGCGGAAAAGAGGGCGGTCATAAGCGCCATTCGCCACGGTGCCTCGCCGAAAGGGATCAAACTCAAAAAGAGCCTGCCGAGGAGACAGTACCAGGGATAGCCGGTCGGGTGGGGGATGGTCAATAAGGCGCTGGCGGTCAAGAAATCGCCGCTATCAGAGAAAAAGCAGTAAGATGTCCAGAGGGACGGCAAGTAAAAAGAGAGGGGGAGGAGAAAGGCGAGGAGCGGGCTGAGGTTATGAAAAAAGGGAGCGACCCGCCACCTCATCGGGCGGACCGAAGGGCTTCTGCTTTCCTTCGGACTGTGGCGACCTGATCGGGATCGAGCACCTGCTCAAAACTTCTGAGACCGCTGACACGGAACCCGTGCTTTCGCGCCAATTGAGCCATTTCATAAACTTGGGGCGGGCGGATCTCGGGTCCAACGGTATAGGAATCGGTGACCTTACCGTCCAGAGCCAGAATCATCGTCTCTGCGACGCAGGCTAAGGTCAGATTGTCGGGCAAGCCGATGCTGAATTCCCAGCGGGGATGCCCGGGGATCTCAACGATCCCGCCGTCAAAGACCAGCACATCATCTCTCTGGTCCCGGACTTTTTCTGAAACGTCCCTCGGGCGTGCCACATCGCAGACAACGGCGCCCGGTTTCAAACAGTCCGGCTCAATGATCGACGCGACGGAGGAGGAACAAGCCAAAACGATGTCCGCTTCTTTCAGCCCGGAAGCGACATCCTGACTGATCTCAATTTTTAAAGAACCGTCCGGGTTGACCTGTTCTGCAATCTCTTGGAGGGCGTCTTTGTTGCGACCGATGAGAACCAACTCACAGGGGCGCGCCCTTGCCCCGTCCCCACCGCTGAGCCAGAGGCCGTGAGCGATCAAGGCAGAGCAGGCGCGCCCAATCGAGCCGGTGGCACCGACGATAGCGACGCACGTGTTTTCCAGGTCGTAACCCAGCCATCGGGCGGCTGTCACTGTCGCTTCCAGGGCAGTGGCGACGGTATAACTGTTTCCCGTCGTGACGGGAACCGGTGAGTGCTCGGCGATCCACTTTCCCTTTCCGCCGACGATGGCAGTGAAGGCGCCCAGACCGACAATGTGAGCACCCAATTGATGCGCTATCTGGCAACTTCTCAGGAGCAGCCTGAGGGCGCGCCTCTCATCGGTCATAAAGCCCCTCGGGGTCATCGGGACTCCTATCAGCCAGCCTTCCGTCTCTCCAACGGCTGACCGAACGCCCGTCACCTTTCCCAAGACCTGGGGTCTCAGAAACTTCAGCATCTGTTCCAGAACCCATTCGGGTAACCGGCTCGCCCACGGATATCGTCTCGCCACATCCCTCTTGATGTCGAGGGGGTGAATGAGGAAAGCGAACCGCTTCATCCCCGTCACCTCTGACCTCTCGTCTCTCACAAACTTTCATTCCTCACCGTCCAGCGATTATGCCTCGCCATCGTCCGGCAAGCGCCGCCAGTGAGGCAATAGAAGCGCCCAAACGGCTTGCGCCCTCCCTGCCCTTCCGGAGGGCGCTTCTGGAAGTCGTTAGACGATTAGGACAAGACGATCGGTTCAATATCCAGGGCTTCACAGGCTGCGACCAGTTCCCCGACCCAGTCACCGACAATGGCGTGGATGTGATTGCACGAATAGTTCTGGGCGATCGCCTCTACAGGGCAGTCGAACCGGGCAAACGCATGCGGCCACTCCCAGGTCGTCATTCGTGCCAGTTCGTCATCTTTTTCCTTCCCGAATCGTACGAACTTACCTTTCAATATGTGCATTCGGAATCGTCCCTTGGATCGGGTGATCCGGGCAAAGGTGACCGGGTCAGCCGGATCGGAAAAGAAAGCGACGCTGGCTCCTCCGCACGGGAAATAGAAACTGGGTGCGGGTCGCAGATGGACTTCTTTCCAGTTAATAGCCGGATCGCTGCTGTATTTGGCAAGCCAGGGCGAATGCTCTCCTGAGTTGACCAGGTCATAGACGTCCAGATCGGAATGGTAGTGGCGCAGATCGGCAAACAGGACGGGTGTCCCTGAGAGATGGTGCATCAGTTGCATGGTCAGTGCCCCGTTGCTGTCGCACTCGGTGGCGCACATGATTACCTTTTTGGGATTCTCCTCCCAGTCGGCGATATCATTGAGGAGGGCTTCCGGTAAGTCCATCGTGATGCCCCGTTCCCATTCGGTAAAGTCCAGTTGCCCCGTAATCCCGCAAAAGTCCAGCCCTTCCTCTTTACAAAGGTCTTTCATCGCCAGATAGAGGCGGACCTGACGGGCAAGGGTGCCGTTCAACCCGGGGGTCAGGTAGGTGCCGTCCCACTCAATCGCCCCTGCCATCTTCTCGAGCCAGTGTAGACCTGCCTGGACCCTATCGTCCGGAATCTTTTCCATCCTCCAGGCAAGGGTCAACTGACTGACGTGATGGACATGGACTCCCAATTGAGCCATCCACTGGCTTTGGTCCACATGCCCGGTATACATTCCCATTGACGGTCCGTCAAATTCCCCATAGCGGAGACCCTGCAGCTTCTCTGCCGCCTCCCTCCCTCTCCGCCGTCGGTCCGGCTGGACCTTGTTGAAAAAGGCGCGCACCGTCTCTTGAATCTTCGGATCAGAGATGTCGCCCAAGGCTCTCCCAAAAGGTCTGCCGATTTCGTCCAGGGCACCCGCTGAAGCGAAAAAGGCGACCCAACCGGGGTATCCCGGATTGATGTTACCGAGGAAAAGAATCGGGGCGTCAAAGGACTGGGCGCACTGGACGGTAAAGTCGGGAAAAGACCAAACGCTGAAATTGAAGACAACCACATCACAGCCAAATGCCTTCATCAATCCGCCCGCTCTCTTCGCCGTTTCCCAGTTCCAGACCACCTGATCGTAAGGGACGACCTCGTGCCCCTCCGACTTGAGCCAGTCTTCCACCCGCTTCTGAAACCTCAGACAGTCATTCCTCAAGGCGTCGGCCACCCGCTTCCTTCCGTCCGTGAAACTGACGATACCCACCCGCACTCTCATACCCTCCTTTCTCTTATCTCTGTTAAATTGTATGAACTGCAAAAAATGTTCGTCGCCAGGTGATGAGGGGATGGTTCCGATCCTTCGTCCGATGCCGTGCAGACCGGAAGGAAACCATTAAAGTGGGAGGTGCCAAATTGGGAAAGGAAATGACCAGCCGGGAGAGGGTCATTGCCGCCATTACTTTTCAGGGACCCGACCGCATCCCTTTTCACCATGCCGTCTTTCCCGGCGCCTTTTGGAGACACGGTCAAAAGTTAGTAGATTTTCTCAACTCTTTTCCCGACGATTTCGGCAACCATTTCTTTTCCGTTCCCCCGATGCCAGAAACGGAGGGTCTTTTTCAGACTTACACCGACGAATGGGGCAGTCAGTGGCTGATGCTGAAAGGGTATACGACAGGGGAGGTCAAAAAGCCGGCTCTGGAGACCTGGGACCAATTGAGCACGTATCACCTTCCGCCGCTTCCGCCTCAGGAACAGTTTGATTCATTCAGAGCCCGGATAGAGGGAGATCGTCACTCCTGGTTCGCCCTCGGTAGCGGCGGGACTCTCTTTGAGCGGCTGCAGTTTCTGCGAGGGACGGAAAATCTGCTGATAGATCTGGCGGACGACCGGTCAGAGTTATACGATCTGGCGGATCGGATTGTCAAGTGGAATGTGGGACTGATAGAGAGGTATCTGAAAGCCGGCGCCGATGGGATCGCTTTCGCCGACGACTGGGGTTCGCAAGGTCGGCTCCTCATCCATCCCCAAAAATGGCGGTCTTTTTTTAAGCCCCGATACCGAATCCTTTTTGAAATGGTGAAGGATGCCGGCAGGTTCGTCTTTTTTCACACTGACGGCTGGACCGTAGACATTTGGGACGATCTGCTGGAATTAGGTGTGGACGTATTAAATCCTCAACATCCCCTTTTTCCAAGGGAGATACTCAAAACGAGACTGTCGGGAAGAGTGTGCGTTCGGTCAGACCTGGACCGTCAAGGGATCCTTCCTTTCGGCACTCCCGATCAGGTCCGCAGTCATGTGAGAGAAACGATCGAAATCTTCGCCACTCCTGCTGGCGGTTTGATTCTCCACGGGGAGGTCGGTCCCGATCTGCCTTTTGAGAACATCGTCGCTCTGTATGAAGCCTTCCGGGAAGAAGGGCTCTTTTTTGTCAAGGCGCGGTCGTGATTCCGCTTCCGGTAGAGAAATGCCATCAAGCTGGTCGGCAGCCTTTTAGGCTGGTGGGTAGTTCAACCGAACTGGGACATGCGCTCCCGTCGCCGCAGATGTTGCTGATACATCTCTTTGTAAATCTCGTATTTGACCTGGTGGAAGGGGAAGGATTCAGATCGTGGCAGTATGGTGCCTTCCGAATGACACATCGCCCGCATCGCCTCAGGAATGGACCGGTAGACACCGGCGCCGACAGCGGCGAGAATCGCCGTCCCTAAAAGGACCGCCTCCGCTTCCCTCGCCAGGCGGATCTCGCACTGAGTAATGTCTGCGTGTTCCTGAAGCCAAACGGGGTTTTTGGTGCCCCCGCCTGTGGCGTAAATTTTGCTGACGCGATGGCCGTACTGATTCATTGTTTCAATGATCTCTCGCGTCCCATAAGCGACGGCTTGAATGGTGGCGTAATAGCGGGACGCCAGCGACTCAATGGAGAGGTCCAAGGTTAGACCGTCGACCACCCCTCGGGCGCGAGGGTCCGCATGGGGTGACCGGTTTCCATGATGGTAATCTAAGATGTGAAAGTCTTTGGTGAGAAGCCAGATCGGTCGGTCTGCCGCCATCGTCTGTAGTTGCTCGTTGAGAATCTGATAGACCGTTTCATCCCGGTCTTTCGCCATCTGCTCCAATTGAGGATAGAGGTGGCTGTCGATTATCACATAGTCGAGAAGACCGCCGGTGGCACTCTGACCGCCCTCCGTCAGCCACATCCCGGGTATCATCGCACCGTAGTAGGGACCCCAAACGCCCGGGACAAAGTGAGGCTCCCGAGAGACAGCCATATGGCAAGAGGAGGTCCCTCCAATCAGGGCGACAGCGGTTTCAAGAAGATCGAGAGGAGTCCCTTCCACCCCTTCGTCTTCCCAAAGGGAGCCCAAAACTCCGATCCCACCGGCGTGGGCGTCTATGATGCCGACGGAAACGGCGGTCTCAGTCGTCAGTCTCAAATCTGCCGCCGCTTGTTCGGTCAGATAGCCGGCAAAAGTTCCCATTGAACGCACATGTTCACTGACCTTGCTCCCGTCCAGAAGGTCCTCCAGTCCGATCCGCTGATAAAAGGTCTGGTCCCAACGCGCCTCGTGACCCAGATAGAGCCATTTGCAGACGACAGTGCAAAGGCTTCTGACATCGTTGCCCGTCGAACGGTAAACCATAAAGTCGGCTAAGTCAAAAAACTTACCTGCCTCCTTCCAGCGATCAGGGAAATTTTCCTTGATCCAGAGGAGTTTCGGAGGTTCCATTTCGGGGGAGATCCTCCCGCCGACATATTGGAGAACGGAATACCGTCCGTCGTTAATCCGCTCGGCTTGAGAGACGGCTCGGTGGTCCATCCAGACGACTACATTCCATCGTTCCTCCCCCGTAGGACTGACGCTCAACGGTTTGCCGGCTCGGTCAAGGGCAACCAGCGAGCAAGTGGCGTCGTAACTCAGTCCGACGACATCTTGAGGCGCCACTTGCGCCTGAAGGACGGCTTCCCTGACCGCCTGGCCTGTCGCTTCCCAAATTTGGTCCGACGATTGCTCAACGAAGTCGGGTTTGGGACGATTCAAGTCAAGGGGCGCCGATGCGTGTGCCAGCAACTTCCCATCGGTCAGGAAGAGGCCTGCCCGAACGCTGAGGGTCCCGACATCTACGCCAATGACGGCTTTTTTCTCTCTCATCCCCATCGCCCCATCTCTGAAGAATAGAACGGACCAGACCGCCGGCGCTGTCAGTACTTTCTTTCCGCCGGCTGGAACCTGGTGATGACGACCGGTTTGTAAGAAAAGTCCAAGCGGTGGTCAGCGGAACCCAGTTGCCAACCGGTGCACCGGACAAAAGTGTGACGGAGCCAGTTACTGTCGTCCCGTCCAGGGTAGTCGTCTCGGTAGTGGGCACCGCGGCTCTCCTTTCTATTGAGAGCGCTCGCCACCAAGGCTTCGGCGCAATCCAAAAGGTAGGTCAATTCCAAGGTTTCCAACAGGTCTAGGTTGAAGAGGCGACCTGTATCGTCCAGCCGAATCCTTTTTAACCGTTCCTTCAGGTTGCGAACGATAGACAATTGACGGGTCAGACCCTCTTGCGTTCGCCAGACGCCCGCATGGTCCATCATCGTCTCCTGCAGTTCCTGTCGGATTCTACTCGGTCTCTCCTTGCCATCGGTCCGAAGGATCTGCAAAAGAATCTGTTCGGTCTGCCGATGGGGTCGATCAGGGAGGGGAGTCCACTCCTGCTCACGACACCAAGATGCCATGTGCAGCCCTGCCCTACGGCCGAAGACAAGGATGTCCACAAGGGAATTGGTTCCCAATCGGTTGGCGCCGTGCACCGAGACGCAGGCACACTCGCCCGCTGCGTAGAGACCGTTGACCTTTCTACCTGTCTCATCATAGAGAACCTGACCGAACACATCGGTCGGAATGCCGCCCATGGCGTAGTGGGCTGTCGGCTGAACGGGAACAGGTTGGGTCGCAGGGTCCAATCCCAGATAGGTCCTGACAAACTCGGTAATGTCGGGAAGTTTCTCGTCCAAGACCCTTCTTGGGAGATGCCTTAAGTCCAGGTAAAGATAATCTCTCCGCCCGATTCCCCTCCCTTCCTTTATCTCCAAATACATATACCGACTGATCAGATCTCTCGGTGCCAGTTCCATCAGTTTCGGCGTATACCGTTGAAGGAATCGTTCTCCCAGGTCATTGAGGAGGTAGGCGCCTTCGCCGCGAGCCGCCTCGCTGAGAAGGATGCCCATCTTGTAGATGCCGGTCGGGTGAAACTGGTAGAATTCCATATCCTCTAAGGGGATTCCCCGCCGCCAGACGACGGCGCATCCGTCGCCTGTCAGGGTGTGGGCATTGCTGGTGATCTTGAAGATTCTTCCAAATCCTCCCGTCGCTAAAATCACCGCCTTGGCGTGGAAGATGTGCAGATCCCCTGTCGCTATTTCCAAGGCAACGACACCGACGCAGGAGGGCGGCACCTCCTCTTCTCGGACGATGATATCAGTCAGGAAGAATTCGTCAAAGAAACGCACGCCTCTCCTCAGGCACTGCTGGTAGAGAGTTTGAAGGATCATATGTCCGGTCCGATCGGCTGCATGGCAGGCCCTGCGGACCGGAGCCTCCCCGAAGTTGCGGGTATGCCCGCCGAACCGCCGCTGGAGAATCTTGCCATCAGGGGTGCGGTCAAAGGGAAGCCCCATATGTTCCAAAAAGTAGACACATTCCGTTGCCTCTTGACACATAGTCTCGACGGCATCTTGATCCGCCAGATAGTCGCTGCCCTTGACGGTGTCAAAAGCGTACCACTCCCAGTGGTCTTCCTCCAGGCTCCCGAGGGGCGCGCCGATCCCTCCCTGAGCGGTTCCCGTGTGGGATCGGGTCGGATACAGTTTGCTGATGACGGCGCAAGAAATTCCCTGCTGGGCGAGATGAAGGGCGCCCATCAACCCGGCGCCCCCGGCACCGACGACCACAGCCTCGTACCGATGGATCGTCACCCTATCCATTGTCGCCGAACCCCCGGCTACGACGGACCGACCTGTGGTTCAAAGGTAAAGAGAATCAGAGCACCCAAAGACAGAACGATGGCAGAGACGCCGTATAAGGTCCACAAAGCCAGAAGGCGTCGGATCGGTCTGTGAATGTAGTCCATCACGACTGTCCGCATCCCCCAAACGCCGTGACCCATCGCCAGACCGAGCAGCAACAAATCGTACGTCCTCCACAAGGGCGTTAAAAACCTTTGGGCGACGAAGTCGTAATTAATCCTGCTGACGCCGCCGTCCATTAGGTGCATGATCCATAGGTGCCCGAGAGCGAGGAAGATCAGGGCGACTCCGGAAAATCTCATAAAAAGCCAACCGTAGAATTCCAATCCCTTCTCGGTAGGACGGGGGTAAAGGGAAGGGGACGCCGTAGTAGCAGGCGGTGCCAGGAGCAGAACGGCGAGGGTCGGCACGAGCGCCATCAACCACGGACGCGCTCCTTTAAGACTCTGCCAGTGGAACGAGGTAAGATGAAGGCTCTGAAAGATCTGCCCGACCATGACGGCCACAACCGGGAGCGTCAGAGCCCCATAGACGGCAAGGGTGCCTGCCAGAACAGACTTGTGACGGAGGGCGAGGGACGGAGCCAGCTCAAGAAGAATCACCGAAAGCCCGTTGATACCGTGAAAGAGAACGATGGCAACAAGGAAGATCTCACCGATTCGGAAGAGGGGATGGTGGTAGAGACCGATAACCGTATCGTAGGCGTCCCGACCCCAGCCGATCAAGGCGGTGTCTACGACATGAACGAGAAGGAACAGAAAGATCATAATGCCGGTGACCCGGTGAGCCAGCCATGCCCACATCCTCGGATCGCCCCTATAGTTCCAAAACATCTCTCATCTCTCCTTGGTCGGATTTGAGCGCACCGTTGCGTAGAGATAGGTGGAATTCTAAAATGCTCTGAGACCCGACGCCCTTGCTTTCCGATGATTGCACGTGTCGTCAAAAGCCTTCAAATACGATCGTTCCTTGACCGCCATTGCTCGTCTTTCTTCCGGACGGGAATCGCGATATCCCAACAGATGAAGGAGCCCGTGAACGGAGAGCCGAAGGATCTCCTTCTGTAGCGAAACCTTATACCGGCGAGCATGCCTGTGAGCCGTCGTCACGCTGATGACAATGTCGCCGAGGTAACGCGTTCCGTTCTCCACCGTTTCAACGTCGGGAAAGGCAAGGACGTCCGTGGGTCCCGACTTCCGCAGGTAGCGGCGGTTGAGTTCCTCCATGTGGGCATCGTCGCACAGGACAACTGTTAGAGAAACGGGCGATGTCACTCCCTCAGACCTAAGGACTGACCTTAGGAGGCGACGGATGGGCGTTTTGAGGGACGGGGGCACGCTGAGAGGTCCCAACCGTACCACCATTATGGTGGCGACCAACGGTGATCTCATTCTCTTTAGCCTCCAGCTTCGGATACTCAATACGATGATGGTAAATCGCCTTTAAAGTCTCGGCGAAGGAGCGTTGAATGATTTCCAGGTCCCTTAAAGTCAACGGGGTCTCCGCCAACTGACCGTCGTCGAGCCGCTCCCGGACGACCTGCCGAACGACCTCCTCTATCTCTTCCGGCTTGGGATTGGACAAGGCGTGGACAGCAGCCTGAACGCTATCTGCCAACATGACTAACGCTGCCTCCTTCGTCTGGGGGAGGGGTCCCTTATAGCGAAACTGAGACGGGTCGACCCTTGGATCCTCTTCCCGAGCCTTTTGAAAGAAGAAGGTCATCAAACTGGTTCCGTGATGCTGGGCGATGATGTCGCAAATCGGCTGGGGGAGGCGATGCTGACGAGCCCGTTCCACTCCCCGCTCCACGTGCAAGGAGAGCACCTTGGCGGACATCTGACTACTCAAGGCGTCGTGGGGGTTGGTCGCTCTCCCATACTGGTTCTCAACAAAATAGTGGGGACGAATCGACTTGCCGATATCGTGGTAGAGTGCTCCCGTCCAGGTTAAAAGGTCGTCGGCTCCGATGGCGCGCGCTGCTTCCTGAGCGAGACGGGCGACGATGAGCGACGACTGGAAAGTTCCTGGCGCCTTCTCCGCCAGTTCTCTCAAGAGAGGGGCATGAGGGCTGGACAGTTCCATCAATCGGAAGACGGTCGTGACCCCCATAAGCCGCTCCAGAAGAGCGATGGCTGCCAGCGAGAGGGCAGGGGAGGGACCTGCTGTCATTGCCGACCAGAAGAGAAGGGGCGCCCCCACATCCCAGGTCAGGGGAACGGTCTCACCGGAAATGGCGCCGATAGACAATTGAAGGACAAGGCAGAGAAGACCGACCAAAAATCCTGCCTCCAGCAGTTGCGCCCGCGTGCGCAACTCGTTACTCAGGAATGCGGAAGCGACACCGGTGACGACAGTGCCAAGAAAGAGCCGCAACTCCCCTGCGAGGGATGCCTGCCATCCCATAACGGAACTGCCGATGACAGCCAGACCCGCTAATCCCGAAGCGAAAATGCTGACGAGCGGGCTGACGAGAATCGACCCGACCAACGACGCCGCCGTCACCAGGGGAAAGGCGATCTCCGCTCCTGTCACCGGCTTGAGAAGGCGAAAGAGGGTGAGGGTGGGGAGCCAGACGAGTGCCAAGAGGGTCAGGGACCGGTTTTTGGAATAGATGTGAGGAAGGAAGGTGCGTGTAAACAGACCGAAGCCGTAGGTCAGAATCAGCGAAAGGACCAAAAGACTCAGTAGAGCCGTCCAGTTGATGCTCAGGGCTTTGACTTTCTCTATGTGAAGGGGTGTGACCAGGTCTCCCTTTCTACCGATCAGTTCACCGGTGCGGACGGTGACCCAGACCGGCTTCACCGCGTTGCGGGCTCGGTCCCGGGCTTTTTGGGTCGCTTCCGGATCAAAGACCATATTGGGAAGCAACACTTGGGAGACCAGACCGTGCAGACCCCGCCGAAGCTGAGGAGAAACGGGGAGGGCGTCTACCTGGCCCAAGACCCGCCGCCGCGCCTCTGTCATTTCCTCCGGATTGGGAGCGAGACCCCGACTCCATTCCGCTTCCAGGGACGTCAATAAAACCCTTTCGCCAAATCGTAGGCTCAGGGGGTTGGAACCCAGCAGGTCACGGAGGCACCGATCGGACACCGATATGCCGACCTTCTGGCGAATGTTTTGGATCTTTTCGCCCATTCCCATAGGTTGGGAACAAAGGGTGACGATCGCGTCAAACAGATCGCGCACCAGAGCCTTTAGATAATCCTCTGTGTGACGGTCTCTCTTATAGACCTTCGGAACGGTCGCCTCAAATTCCCTTCTTTTCGCTTCCGTCAGGGTTTCCGATACGAACCGTACTTGCCTGTGAGCGTAAAGGTCTTGAGATAGGCGCTGCCCGACGGCGAGGGATGTCGGTGCCCAGATGCCACCGGGTGCTGTCACGATGAAAAGGACCAGCGCCGTCAGAAGGAAAAGGAACGATCGGAAGCGGCAGACCCGGTTAGCAGTTACCAGCGGCTTTAGGTTCCCCAACGACATCCGTGCCTGTCGCGAGCGCCGCCTTTCGGTGCCGCTACGGCTACTCATCGGTGCGTTCACTCCGACCGCTTGAGGAAAGCCTATTTCTCTTCTCCCACTCGTCGTAGCGGAGAACGATTTTTTGAACCAGCGGATGGCGAACGACATCCTGCTCGGTCAGGTAAACGAAGGCAACACCGGGAACCCCTTTGAGCACTTCCTGAACCTCGACCAGACCGGACTTACGGGAACGAGGCAAATCGATCTGGGTGATGTCGCCGGTGACGACCACTCGCGAACCGAAACCCATCCGGGTCAGGAGCATCTTCATCTGCAATGAGGTCGTATTCTGCGCCTCGTCCAGGACAATAAAGGCGTCGTTGAAGGTCCGTCCCCTCATAAAAGCGAGGGGAATGACTTCAATCACATGGCGTTCTATTAGACGGCTGACCCGGTCGGGCTCCATCAGATCGTAGAGGGCGTCGTATAGAGGTCTCATATACGGGTCGACTTTCTCGTAAATGTCCCCGGGAAGAAAGCCCAGCCGCTCCCCTGCTTCCACGGCGGGTCGTGCCAGGATGATTCGGCTGACCGTCTTCTCCTTCAGGGCGGCGATGGCGGTGGCTACGGCTAAGAAGGTCTTGCCCGTGCCGGCGGGACCGATCGCGAAGACCAGTTCGTATTGCCGCATCAGGCGGACATACTGGGTTTGCCCAAGGGTCTTGGGAACGATTCGTTTCCCCTTTTCCGTCACTAAGACCGTGTGGGTCAGCAACTCGTCGGTTTCCACGGTCTGACCCGATCGAGTAACACGCAGGAGATAGCGAACATCGGAAGGCGTTAGGCTGCCTCCCCTTTCCACCACGCGCACCATCTGATTCAGCACGTCCGCTGCCCACCGGGCTTCCGGCTCTCTGCCGTGAACGAGCAACCCACCTTCTTGGGCGACGATGTCGGTTTGCAGTTCCCTTCTCAAAAACCGCAAATGTTCGTCTCGCGTGCCGACCACCCGGGACAGGTGGGCTGCATCGCCCACCGGCACAACGAGGGAAACTTCGTTCCCGTCGCTTTTATTCACAGCCTGTTATCTGTCCCTCCGCCAACGACTTCAGACTTGATCGTTCCCTCCTCCTACCTCGGTTCTCGTTCCTCCAGGGCTATCAAGCCCTGCCCGATTATAGCACGCTCTTCGTGCCAAAATGCAGGGCGACGGGTGATCAGGATGCCCATCCGGTTTGCCATCTGCAACGAGATTTTCCGGTCCTGGACGGTAGGGGACACCTTTCAGTTCCTCCGCCGCATCGGATACGACGGAGTGGAGATCGCACCCTTCACCCTTGCCGAGCGGGCAGATAAGGTCAGCCAGAGCCAGCGATCGGAAATTCGGGAGATGGCTCATGAGGCTCAGCTTGAAATTGTCGGTCTCCATTGGCTCCTGGTCGGTCCCCACGGTCTTCATCTGACCCATCCGGACCATTCCATCCGGCTTGCGACCCGCGACTACCTGTCGGAACTGATCGGTCTCTGCTGGGACCTCGGCGGGCGGATATTGGTCGTCGGCTCTCCCAAGCAAAGGTCCTTAGTCGCTGGAGACGATTACACCGCAGCGTGGCAACGGACGGTAGACCTCTTTTGTTATCTCTTACCAGAGGCGGAGAAGGCAGGGGTCATCTTCTGCTTGGAAGCGCTTCCCGGTGAAACGGATTTCATACCGAACTTAGAAGAAGCGGTCCGGTTCGTCCAACAAGTCGGTCACCCCAATTTGCAAACGATGGTGGATGTGAAGAGCGCCTGCGCTGAGTCGCTGCCTCTGGACAGAGCCGTCCATCTGGCGCATCCCCACCTCTACCATGTGCACGCCAACGACGCCAACCTCAAGGGTCCCGGGATGGGAGATACGGACCTGATTCCCCTCGCCCGAGCGTTGAGAGACGTCGGCTACAACGGTTTCGTGAGCGTGGAAGTTTTCGACTTTTCCCCCGGTCCTGAAGCCATTGCCCGAGAGAGCCTCCAGTATCTGACCAAGGTTTTTTCTGAGGTGTCTTCCTCTTGAAAATACGGGTCCGGATCGGCACTTCGGGATGGGTTTATCAGCATTGGAAGGCTACCTTTTATCCGTCCGATGTTCCGTCCTCCCATTGGCTTTCCTTCTACGCCCGCCACTTTGATACGGTGGAGATTAACAGTTCTTTCTACCGGTTGCCCAAAAGGTCCTCTTTTGAAAAGTGGTATCAACAGACTCCTGACGGGTTCCTTTTCGCTGTGAAGGGCTGGTCTCTCATCACCCACCGAAAGCGCCTCAAGGGGGTTGAGGAACTGTTGGCATCCTTTCTCTCAGCCGCTTTCGCCCTGAAGGAGAAATTGGCTATTTTTCTGTGGCAGCTACCGCCATCGTTGAGGGCCGACTGGCAGCGCCTGACCGACTTTTTCCGACTTTTGCCCACCGATCATCTTCACGCTGTGGAATTCCGCCATCGGAGTTGGTGGGACGCAGAGAAACTGACCGATCTATTGGACTCGTTCGGGATCGCCCACTGTATTCCCGTCGGTCCTGAATTTCCGCCTTTTCTTCACCAGTTCGTTTCCCGTCCCGCCGTTTATCTGAGGTTCCACGGCTATAGTGGGCGTTACGCTGGCTGTTTCCCGGATAGGGAACTGGACCTGTGGGCGGAGCGGATCGTCCGCTGGCTTGAATCGGGACGAAAAGTGTTTGCTTATTTCAACAATGATCAAAAGGCCTTCGCTGTGGCAAACGCCCGTACGCTGATGAAAAAGGTGAGTCACAAACTGTCGGTCCCAGAAACAATTGTTCTGCAAGGAGAAAGGGTGGTGTCATCTGACCGATCTCCGGATTCGTGACTTTACCTTTGAGCCTCTCCAAATGCCCCTTCACACCCCTTTCGCCATCAGCCGGGAAACGACGGAAGTGACTGCTAACTGGTTTGTGACGGTCGTACTGGAGGACGGAACGGAGGGTTGGGGGGAAGTGGCTCCGTCACCGTCATTGATGGGGGAGACGATGGCTTCCTCTGGGCGCGTCCTTGAGTCCCTTCGCCGCCTGATCGGAAGGACGTTGCCCTCTCTTTTGACGGAGGAGAATCTCAACGAACTCGCCGAGGGTCAGAGAGCCGTTCGGGGCGGTCTGGAGATGGCTCTCCTGGATGCCCTGGGGAAGTGCCAACGGATCGCCCTCTGGCGCTTCTTCGGGGGAAGTCACTCACAATTGGAGACCGATGTGACGATCCCCATTCTTCCTCCCGAGGGGGTGAGGGCATTAACAGAAAGGTTCCGGTCTCTCGGCTTCCGTCGGTTCAAGATCAAACTCTCCGGTGATTTAGACCAGGATTACGAGAGGATCATGACGGTAAGCAGGCAGGCGCCGGGATGCTCTGTCCAACTGGATGCTAACCAAGCCTATCGCCCCGAAACGGCGCTTTCTTTGATTCAGCGGTTGGAAGAAGGGGACGTTTGTGTCCTACTCTTTGAGCAACCGGTGGAGAAGGACGACTGGGACGGGATGGCATGGCTTACCCAGCGGTCTCAGGTGCCGATTATTGCCGACGAATCGGTGACGAGTTTTGATGAGGCACGGCGACTGATTGAGATGGGTGCAGCTGACGGGATTAACATCAAGGTGATGAAGACCGGTTTTACCGAGAGCCTGCAGATCATTGAACAGGCGAAAAGCGCCGGACTTTTGTTAATGATAGGTGCGATGGTGGAGACCGAACTGGGTCTGACCGCTGCCGCCCATTTGGCTTGCGGTGCCGGCGGTTTCTCCTTCTTTGACCTGGACACTCATCTCTTTATCTCCGACTCTCCCTTTGAAGCCGGTTTTGAGGCGACCGGTCCCTTCTTCCGCTTAACGGACCGTCCCGGCTGGGGCGTTAGAAAAAAGGCAACAGGGGAACGACTCTGACTGTTTCCCGTCCCCTTCCTTTGCCAAAATTGGAAGCGGGAAGGCTGGAGGTGATCAGGATGCCGGCGCTTCCGTCCCTATGGAACGATCAGGAAGCGAAGGATTGCGCGACGGAGGTTGAATTACTGGCTTACCGGTCCCGTCTGTTGGGAGCCGAGCCAGCGATTGTGAACTGGAGGGGCGGCAACACCAGCAGTAAATCGGAGGAGAGGGATCATCGGGGGCGACCGACCCGGGTCCTATGGGTAAAAGGGAGCGGGTCCGATCTGGCGACCGCCACTGCCAAGGACTTTGCCGGACTTCGGCTGGACGATCTGTTGCCTCTTGAAGAAAGAGAGACTCTCTCCGACGAAGAGATGATCGCCTACATCGACCATTGCGTCTTTAAGCCGGGGGGACCCCGCCAGTCCGTTGAAGTTCTGATGCACGCGTTCATCCCATTCGCTCATGTGGACCATACCCATCCCGATGCCATCTTAGCCTTCGGCAACGCTGTTAACGGGGAGGAACTGGCCCGTCGGTTCTTCGGCAACCGGTTGATTTGGGTTCCTTATGTGCGCCCGGGCTTTCCCCTCGCCAAGACGGTGGCGCAGCTCCTCCGGGAAAACCGCAAGGCGGAGGGTGCCATCCTTCAAAAACACGGCTTCGTCTCCTGGGGTGAAACCCATAAAGAATGCTACGAGAACACTGTCCGCCTGGTCAATGAAGCCCAAGAGGTGGTGGATGAAGCCCTGATAGGAAAGAAGGTTTTCGGCGGTCTCACCGTTGAACCGGTACCGAAGGACCGCAGAGACTCCCTGATGGCGGAACTGTTGCCGGTCTTGCGGGGCGCCGTCAGCAAGAGAAAGCGGGTTCTCCTCCACTATGACGATTCGGACCGAGTCCTTCAATTCGTTGGCTCGCAACATAGCCAAGCCCTTTCCCTCATCGGGTCTGCTTGCCCTGATCACCTGGTTCACACCAAGCACTATCCCCTCTGGGTTCCCGTCCGTATGAACGCCGAATCACCCCAAGAGGTAGCCGGAGCGATCCGGAGGCTGAGCGAGGAATACGCCTCCCGATATGAGGATTATTACAGGAGAACCGTTAAAAACGGTGCTCAGATGCACGACCCCTATCAGCGGATCACCCTCTTTCCTGGTCTGGGTCTGGTAGCGACCGGCAAAGACAAATTTACCGCCCGACAGTCGGCTCTTATCTTCCACCGAGCGATAGAAGTGATGAAGGGCACTTGGGCTTTGGACCAGTATACCTCCCTTTCCGATGAGGAAGCGTCCGCTATTGAATACTGGCCTTTGGAACTTTACAAGCTTCGTCTGGCGCCTCCGGAAAGGGAACTGGCACGTCGGATCGCCGTGGTGACGGGCGGGGCAGGGGGAATCGGCAGGTCCATCGCTTTCCGCTTGGCTGAGGAGGGCGCTCATGTCGTCGTTACAGACTTGGATGAGAACGGTGCCCAGGAAGTTGCGGGACAGATTGTTAAGACGTTCGGTCCCGAAAGAGCCCTTGGCGTCGGTGCCGATGTGACCGATGAAGCCAGTGTCCGTCGCCTGTTCCAGCAGACAGTCTTGACTTACGGGGGTCTTGATATCCTGGTATGCAGTGTGGGTTTGGCTCTCGCCAAACCGATTGAGGAGACCACTGTCTCAGACTGGAATCGGCTGATGTCCGTTTTGGCTCTGGGATACTTTTTGCCGGCGCGGGAAGCCTTCCGGATTTTAAAGGCTCAAGGGATTGGAGGGTGTGTCGTCTTCATCACCAGCAAGAATGCGCTGGTCGCCAGCAAGGGAGCTGCCGTTTACAATGCCGCAAAAGCCGCTGAAGCCCATCTGGCTCGGTCGCTGGCAGAAGAGGGCGGTGCCTTCGGCATCCGGGTCAATTGTGTCGCTCCCGACGCTGTCCTGGAAGGCTCACGGATTTGGACCTCCGAGTGGCGACAGCAAAGGGCGAAAGAGTATGGAATTGATCCGTCCCAACTGGAGGACTTCTACCGCAAGCGGACGGTCCTGAAAGTCAATGTCTATCCTCAAGATGTCGCCGAAGCGGTCCTCTGGCTGGTCAGCGATCGGTCCAGCAAAACGACGGGATGCACCATCACAGTAGATGGCGGCGTCACTGCCGCCTATGTGAGGTAGCCCAGCGCTTCCCTTTGCCTCGGCCACCAGGAGAGAAGGCGGCGATTCCCTTCAGGCAGAAATGGGGTTTTCTATCTGTCGGCGCACCGCCTCGGTCAGATACCGGTAGATTTGCTGTCTATCGTCCTCTGCCTTGCAATCGGGAGGAATGATCGGGCGGGTAAAGGTCACCCGGACGGTCGCCCGCCGGGGCAACCGCCGTCCCTTCGGAAGGGCTTCAAAGGTTCCATCGATGCGCGCTGGGATGATCGGCACGGAGGTCTCCACCGCAAGAAGGGCAAGACCGGGCTTAAAGGGCTGGAGCTTCCCTGTCACCGACCGGGTTCCTTCCGGAAAAATGAGAACGGAGGAGCCGGATCGCAAAAGCCCACCCGCAATCCGGAGGCTCTCCAGTGGGCTGGAGTAACGGCTGAACGGCACGACCTTTAAGAAGGTCTTGAAAAACCATCCTTTCAGCCGGTTGTTAAAGAAATAGTCCTGCGCCCCAAGGACAAAGAGGGAGGACCCTTTCTCTCCCAAGGCAACCAAAATGGCGCCCGTGTCCAAATGGGAGCAGTGGTTGGCAGCGATGATAAACGGTCGGTCCGAGGGGATATGATTTTGACCCGCCACCTGAAGATTTAGGAACCGGTGATAGAAACCGGTGAGGAGACGGACCGTCGCTTGACGAAGGAACCGAACGGTCTTCGTCTCCTGGGTCCAGCGCATCAGTTCTTCCTCATCGATCGCCTCCAACCGACTCCGGAGATCGGGTGGGGACGCTCCATCATAGGAGATCACCGACGGACGACTTCCCAGCCGTTCCATAATCACCTCGGCAATTTCGCCGGCCGTCCGCGCTTGGGTCACCACCGACTCGGGAAGGGAAACATTGAACAGATTTTCCAATCCGACTAAAAGTTCCAGCCGAAGGAGGGAATCCAGACCGACCTCGTCCAGGGGAGTTGCCGGGGTAACCGGTCGTTCGGGCTTACGGGTAATTTGGGCGATCAGGCGGGAAATCTGTCCGAGAAGGTCTTGAGGAAAAGGCGACGGCGTCTCCTTTCTGGGTTGCTCCCTCGCTACAACCCCTTTCAACTCCATCAGCAATCTCCCTTTCACCTGCACCCTATCCGGTGAAAGGGCGATCCCTTTGGGCAGTTCCTCGTTCCAGAAATGGATCTGTGCGATGCGCTGATAGGAAGGCCAGTGCGCCGAACGACGCTGCACCTCCGTGCGAATCTCTTTCCTCCACTCCTCCTCAGGCAGTTGACCAACCGCACTGGGATCGGGTCTGACGACCAGATGGACCCGCTCGCCCATCGTTTCGTCGTCCCACATGCCGACGACGCACAATTCTAGAACCAGCGGGAGCCCTGCGAGGCGCGCCTCAATTTCATCGGGGTAGACATTTTTCCCAGCGCCGGTGATGATCACATCTTTGATCCGACCGGTGATGTAGAGATAGCCGTCCCGGTCGGTCCGACCCAAATCGCCGGTGTAAAGCCAGCCGTCCCGCAGGACCCTCTCGGTCGCTTCCGGGTTTCCCAAATAACCGAGAAAGACATTGGGACCTTTAACAAGGACCTCTCCGACGCCGTCCTCGTCCGGGTCCCTCAGGACCACATCCACTCCCGGTAGCGGTCTGCCGACCGATCCCCTCTTGGGAGCGTCCATCGGATTGACCGTCACGACGGGAGAGGTCTCCGTCAGTCCGTAACCCTCGCAGATGAGGAAACCCATCGCCTGGAACGCATCAAAGATGTGGGGCGGTAAAGCAGCGCCGCCGCTGATGAAGGCCCGGATCCGTCCGCCGAACCTCTGATGGACCGCCCTGAAAAGGGACCGACCAGGATTGCGTCCGGTTAATCTGTGAATGAGGCGGCTGAGGAACTTTAGGGCAGCAAAGCCCCAAAGGGCAAACCGACCCCGCTTCTTCAGTTCGTTCTCAATGCCCTCGTAAAAAATCTGGAAGACCCGGGGGACGCCGATGACGACGGTGATACCGACCTCTTGCATCAATTCCTGAACGGTTCGGGAACGCAGACTCTCTGGATAGGTGACGGTCGCACCCCCCCACATCGGCACCAGCAGCCCGCCCGTGAACTCCAGGGCGTGATGGAGCGGCAGGAGGGAGAGAAACTGGTCATTCTGCATCGGAGGAAGGACCGTCACGATGGACCTCAAGTTGCTAAGGAAATTGCTGTGGGTCAGGCAGGCACCCTTGGGCTCCACCGACGGACCAGTCACGAAAATGACGGATGCTATGTCGTCTCCGCTGACCGGTTGGCGGACGAGCCCGCGGACCCCCTCAGTCTCTGTTTCCGTAAGAAGAGAAGAGAGCGAGAGGGGTTTGGTGGCTACGCCTCGCCTCTTCAGGCTTAGGGTCAGCACTTCTTCTCGGGAGTCGTCGCAGAGGCCGATGATTGCGGAACTGATTCGGGCAATCTCCGCTGCCTCGTCTGCTGACCATTGCCAGTCCACCGGAACGACAGTGGCGCCGGCAAAAGAGACCGAAAAATAGGCAATGGCCCATCCGGGACCGTTGGGCGCCCACAGAAGGACCCTATCCCCCGAACGGACACCTTCCCGTATCAGTCGCCAGGCACCTGCGATCGCCTGCCGATGCCATTGCTGGTAGGTCCACCGGATCCAGCGCCCGTTCCGTTTCACCTGCAGAGCAACCTTGTTCGGGAACCGGGCAGCGGCGCGAGCCAGTAGGTCCGGAAGGGTTTCCAGTTCCTCTCCGTCGGCTCCCGCCGAAGCAATCCCCAGGATGTGCCGCTTCAGACCCGGTATGTGGACCTCCTGAAGATACCGGACCCAGTCAATGGAGCGGGGGTCAAAAGGAAACTGCTCCCGTTCCCTTTCGTCCATTCGCTCCCAAACCTGCTCGGTCCGCTTCGTTGAAAAGCGGGCGTAAAAATGGGTGTAGGGTGCGTAGATCGCCACATAATGCTCCAGCCGGTTCAGGGCCGATTTGACCGTAGAAAGGCGATAGAGCCATCGGCGAGACATCGGAAGGAAACCGATCCTCTTTCCCAACCTCTCCAGCCATTGAAGGATCTTCTTCTTCCTGTCCAGTCGCTTTTGAAACTTCTTTCGCGACGGCAGGGTCCACGGACGGACCCGGATCGGGCGCCCGTCTCTGTCTATCAACGGGCTCTTGATGAAGTATTCAGAGCAGTAATCGACCATCTCCCCCAGGGTCAGCAGGTTAGTGGTGCTGGTAGCTATTTGATAGACCTCACAAGGGGACCCGCTGGCTAATCTGTCGCCGTTCATGCGCGACCCGAAGTCCGCCGTGATGGCTAAGAGGGCATTGACGACCAGATCGCAAGGGATGATGTCGACGACGCTTTCGGGATCACCAGGAAAATCGCGCAAGAGACCCTTGGCAAAACCGACGATAAGCGGATCGGCCATCCGCTGATTCTCAATCCAGCCGCCTTCCGGCTCCTTAAGGGTGCTCTCAATGATGGCGGGACGCACGATGACCGTAGGAACCGTTCCCCTCTCGGCGACTAAGAGGCGCTCCCCAAGCCACTTGGTGAAGGTGTAAGTATCGTTGAAACCGAAC
The DNA here is from genome assembly GCA_032161505.2 of Candidatus Caldisaccharidevorator sinensis. Classification (GTDB taxonomy): domain Bacteria; phylum Armatimonadota; class Fervidibacteria; order Fervidibacterales; family Fervidibacteraceae; genus Caldisaccharidevorator; species Caldisaccharidevorator sinensis. Next base: position 857,700 of record JAVKTG010000002.1, on the reverse strand, counting down.
GAGCGGGCGAGGCGCATTCCCTCTTCCACTGCCCGCTCCCGAAAGGAAGTCTCCCGTATAACAGACGGAGTATCGTCATCATTCAGCGATGCCTCAATATCCTTGCAAATCTGCAGAAACTGGGTCAGTTGCTCTTTAATCCCAGTCGGGTCGGGTGCCTCCTCGGCGACGACGCCCGACCGATTCCCGCAGACATAACAGGTTGATATGTGCACCAGAAGCGGACGGGGCATAGACAACCGGCGGCGTGCCTCTTGACTCCGTCTGACCAGTTGAAGCAGGCGACGGACGGCGAGGACATTGAGGTCCAAAGCCCGATCCAGCCTCTCGTCAAAGGCAACGACGGCGGCGCTGTTAATGAAGATGTCCGTCTCTCTGGCGATCCTTTCACTCTCGACCCGATCCAGACCAAGGTCCTCTTGACTCAAGTCTCCTTCAACGATCTCTATTTTCTCTTCTATGAAAGGAAGGAAGCGGTCCTGAAGGCGTCTGCGCAGAGTGGTGAAGAGGGGGGCGCGGAAGATCTCTCTCTCAGCCCGCTCCTTTGCGGCCATCCATCCGCCGTCGGGCAACGGTTTTCCCCGTATCAGCAAGATGATTTTTTTGACGTCAGGGACGGAGCGAAGGACCTTCTCTACTAACGCTTTGCCGAGAAATCCTGTGGCTCCCGTAATCAAGAGGGTTCGGTCTTTGTAAAAGTCTGAAATCCCGACCATCGTCCCGATGCCTCTAAAGCGATGGTGACTAATTCATTGTCGTCTGCGCACGACTGCTAGACGTACTGGCTCAGAAAATCCTTACCTTTAATGAAGCCCAGTTCCCGAGGGAAGGCACTATCTTCGTGCTCTATAGAAAGGACGGCGTCGTAGCCGACATGTCGGAGGGCGCCGATGAACCGACCCCAGTCAATAACACCAAAGCCGGGAATCACATAGCGCCACCAGCCCTCATCGTAATTTCCCAGCCACCTCCTGCGATGCCAAAGAATCTCTACATCTTTGGCATGGCAGTGAAAGATTCGGGATCCGAACCGCTCGGTGGCGGATAGGTGGTCAATGTCCTGATGAACCAGATGGGACGGATCAAAGTTCAGACCGAGATTGTCAAAGGGGGCGACTTCAAAGAATCGTTGAAAGTGATGGAGCCCTTGCAGGTTCGTCCGATACCAGTTTTCCAAGGCAATTTTGACCCCCCTCCGCTCGGCGTAGGTGCAGATTTCGGGAAAAACCTTGGGCACCTCTTCTTCAATAGTCTGCATTTTGGTTTTGCCAGGCAGAGGAAAGCCTCCCATCGTGCACACGACAGGAACTTCCAAAGTTTCCGCCGCATCAACAACGGTTTTCAACTCCTGGATCAGCGTCTTCCTCCTGTCCGGTTCAGGGTCGAGAACATTGATGTAGCGAGCCAAACTAGTGATCTTAAGCCCGAACCCTTTCAGGATCCTTCGGACGGTCCGTCCCTTATCCTTCAAAACCTGCACCGCATCAAGGTGCCCCTGACCGACGCCTGTAGCCACCTCCAGACCTTCAAATCCGTTCTCCGCTGCAAAACGAACGACTTCCTGAAGGCTCCAATCCCGGAAGGGAGATGTCAAAAATCCAATCAACAACCCCTTGCCCTCCTCCCATATCCGTCTTTCATACCCCTATCGGTCACTAAGGCACAATTGTGAAGCGGTCTGGGAGACAGTGTCCTTTTAAGGGAGGTCCTTCTTTTGGTTGCCGAGATCATCAGTGTGGGAACGGAACTCCTCTTAGGTCAAATCGTGGACACCAATGCTGCTTTCCTCTCCCGGTGTTTGGCTGACTTGGGAATTGACCTGTATCGTCGGTCGACGGTGGGGGATAATCCGATGCGGATCTGCGACGTCGTCCGGGAGGCACTGGAGCGGTGTGACCTGGTGCTGATGACCGGCGGTTTGGGACCGACCCCCGACGATGTGACGGCGGAGGGCGTGGCGCTCGCTTTGGGCGTCCCCTTGACCCGTCATCCCCAAGCCGAGACCTGGCTGGCCGATCGCCTGCAGTCTCGCCCCATTCCCCCGACGGCAACCCTTCTCAAGCAGGCCGATTTGCCTGCCGGCGCCACGCCGCTGTTCAATCCTATGGGCACGGCTCCGGGGATCTGGGCGGAAAGAGACGGGAAGACGATCGTTGTCCTTCCTGGGGTCCCGTCAGAGATGGAAGCCATGTTTGAGCAAGAGGTCGCGCCCCGTCTCCGGTCGCTATCGGGGAAGGACGTCTTGAAGGTCCGGGTCTTGCGGTTCAGTGGGATTGGAGAGTCGGGTCTGACCGATCGGTTGCAAGGTCTGATACAGGGAGCCAACCCATCGGTCGGCACATTGGTCAAGCCAGGGGAGGTCTGGCTGAGGGTTGCGGCGAAGGCGCCTTCGGAGGAAGAAGCCTCCAAAATGGTCGAAACCCTTGAGAAGGCGATCTTGGAGAGGGTCGGGCAATGGTTCATCGGGGCAGGGGAGGATCCGCTAGAAGCTCTCGTCCTTGAAGCCTTGAAGGAGAGGGGCTGGACGGTTGCGACGGCTGAGTCCGTGACGGGCGGTTTGATAGCCGGACGGCTCACATCAGTGCCGGGAGCCAGTAGCCATTTTCGGGGCGCCGTCGTTGCCTACACGGAAGGGGTGAAAATGTCCCTTTTGTCCATTCCCTGGTCCGTCCTCTCGGGGAAAGGAGCCGTCAGTGAAGAGTGTACCCGCCTAATGGCGAGTCAGGTCAGGAGCCGACTGCGAGCCGATGTGGGAGTCGCCACCACCGGCTACGCCGGTCCGACTGGAGGCGAAGAGGACAAACCGGTCGGAACCGTCTTCATTGCCGTCAGCACCCCCGAACGGGTGGCTGTGGAACGGTTCCAGCTGAGAGGGAATCGTCACCAGATTAGAGAATCGGCTTCCCACCTGGCTCTCCTTCTAACCCTCCGACAGATCAACGTCGGGCCAGAGGACAGATGAAAGAGTAAGTGCCGGAAAGGACTTCGCATCTGATGGCCCCTGGCTCCTCTTTCACTAACCGGACTCCCGGCGCTTCCTGCAGGGCTCGCCCCGATTCGGTGACTCCCGTAGCTGCGGCTGCTGGTAGGATAACGATAGCGGAACCGTTCGGCGGGATTTGCACCGTTAAATGGAACTGCCCGTCTCGGACGCTCCATTCAACACGGACCGGTCCCCAAGGGCTCTGGTAAGATGCCCGAACGGGACCGATGCCGTTGGGGATCGGTCGGATTCTCAGGCGGCGGAATCCGGGCTCCTCTGCGTCAATTCCCGCCACCGTTGAGAAAATCCATTCACCGACAGATCCGAAGGCGTAATGATTGAAAGAGTTCATTCCGGGGTCCTGAAAGCCCCGCTCTTCCGTCCACGAATCCCATCGCTCCCAGATCGTTGTCGCTCCCATCCGCACCATGTAGAGCCAAGACGGATAGGTCTCCTGAAGGAGCAATCGGTAGGCGACATCGTGGCGACCAAACTGGGACAATGCCCTCATCAGATGTCGGGTTCCGACAAATCCCGTTGATAGGTGGTTTCCACGAGACTCTATGTCGTTAAGGAGGTGTTGCAGTGCCAGCGGTTTCAAGTCGTCGGGTAAAAGACCGATGTCAAGGGCGAGAGCGTATGCGGTCTGGGTCTCCCCCTTGATTTTTCCGTCGGGTTGGACATAGGCACGGACGAAGGCGTCCCGGATCTGATCGAAGAGGTTCTGGTAAGAGGCGGCGTCGTCCTTCCGCCCGATCGCCAGCGCCATCTCCTTCATCAGACGCACCACGTAGGCGAAGTAGGCGGTTGCCAATACATCCTTGGGTGTTGGAGGACCAGCCGGCACCCAGTCCCCATATCCGATGTCTGGTCTCAAAAGATCGTGACTGTTGGCTTTGAGGTAATCAATGTATCTGCGCATCTTCTCGTAGTGGGTCTCAATCAGCCGGGTATCGCCGTAGACTTGGTAGAGGATGTAGGGGATGATGATGGCGGCATCTCCCCAGGCGGGAGTGCCAAAGCCGGCACCGGTGACAGGTGCCACATCGGGGTAGGCGCCATCTTCCCTTTGACCGTCGTTCAGGTCGGTCAGCCATTTCGTCATAAAAGCCGAAACGTCCGCCAAATAGGTCGCCGTTCGGGCAAAAATCTGAGCATCGCCTGTCCAGCCCTGTCGCTCATCCCTCTGAGGGCAGTCGGTCGGTACCTCCAGATAGTTGCCTCTCAGTCCCCAGCGGATGTTTTCAACCAGCTTGTTAACAAGGGGATGGGAACATTGAAAGTCGCCGACCATCGGGACATCGGACTGAAGGACAATCCCCCGGACAAAATTGCGATCGGGTCGGGTCGGCAGTCCCGTTACCTCCACATAGCGAAAGCCCCGGAAGGTAAAACGAGGTTCAAAGATTTCCTCCGCTCCGCCTTTGCAGATGTAGGTATCGGTGTTGCGAGCCCTGCGCAGGTTAGGTGTGTAAAGGGTTCCGTCGGGGTTGAGCATTTCAGCGAACCTGAGTTGAACGCGGGTTCCTGAAGGCGCATTGCCGATGATCAGCCGTACGACGCCAACCATATTCTGCCCCATATCATAAATGAAGAGCCTAGGTCTCGGCTCGGCGAGGCTCACCGGTTCCAACTCTTTCACCTTACGAACCGGCGGTCCCGGATGGGCCGTCAACTCTAGCGGTATCCCGTCTGACACGGTGACCGCACCCCACCCTCTGTCGTCAAATCCCGGTTGATCCCACCCCGGCATCTCCTTACGAGCGTCATAAGTGACGCCGTGGTAGAAGTCTGCTTCCAGAAGGGGACCGTAAGTGCCTTTCCAAGAATCATCGGTGACGACCGTTAGCCGGTCTCCCTCAGTGTCCTCAATTTCCAGTTGGATCAGCAGTCGGGGTTCGCCCCCGAAGGCGTTGCGTTTATTCCAGCCGCCACAGTAGCCGGCATACCAATCGTCAATAAGGACGGCACCGATGGCATTGCTCCCCTCCCTGATCAGGTCGGTCACCTCGTACGTTCGGTAGTAGACCCTCTTTCTAAAGTCGGACCAGCCGGGAATGAAATAATCTTCTGTAATCCGCCTGCCATTCATCCGAACCTCGCAGGTGCCCAGGGCACTGACATAAAGGACCGCTCTACGAACGGGACGACCGACGTCGAATTCCTTCCGCAGATGGGGAGGCGGCGGTAGGTAAAGGTCTCCAACGGGCTCTACCGGATACGGTTCATCGTAGCCGATCCAGCCAGCGATCCAGTCGGATTTCTCTAAAAGACCCATCGTCCATTTTCCGATGCTGCTCCATTGAGACGGCTGATCGTTCTGGTCCCAGACGCGGACCCTCCAAAAACATTCCATCCGCGAGGTCAGGGGTTTACCTGCGTAGACGATCTGGTTCATTTGGGATGACGGCACTTTACCGGTATCCCACAGGTCCGGATGTCCCGCCTGTAACCGATCGGGGGAAGACGCTACCTGGATCTGGTAGGCGGTCTGCCTGAGTCCCCTTGCGCTGGAGTCTGCCGGCTCGCAGATCCAACTCAGACGAGGCTCACGGGTCTCAATGCCCAAGGGGTTGACCCGATACTCACACCGGAGACGAGACGGCACGATTGTCGCCATACTCCGTCCACCTCCTTCAGCCGTTGCGACGGCGACCGCTACTGCAGCCCAAGCGACAATGGATGGTATCGTCGTTACACAAAATCTCCACCACTTCATTCGGACAATAGGATAACTCAGGAAGGGATCAACGGGGAAAAACTTCACAGAGCCGATTCGGCTTCCTCTAACTCGGCACCGGGTCGGATGCGATCGGGGTACTGGGCATTAGAGATGGCGGTCTCGTAAGTGATGATTCCCTGTTCATAAAGGTCTTTGAGATGGTTTTCAAGAATCTGCATTCCATACTCCTGACCCGTCTGCATTGCGGAAAAGAGCATTCCGTCGCCTTTTGCTTCCCGAATCATAGACCGAACGGCGGTGGTGGCAAAAAGGATTTCGTAGGCGAGAATCCGTCCGGGCTTGTCGATTCTGGGGAGAAGCCTCTGGCAAATGATCGCCTGCAGAACTCCACTCAATTGGGATCGCGCCTGACTCTTCTCGTGACCAGGGAACATATCAATGATCCGGTTGATCGTCTCCACAGCCCGCCCCGTATGAAGGGTCGCCAGCACTAAGTGACCGGTCTCCGCCGCTTGTAAAGCGATAGACAGAGTTTCCCGGTCCCGAATCTCTCCGATACCGATCACGTTGGGATCCTGTCTGAGAATCTGGACCAGGGCGCTGGCAAAATCTTTCACATCCGTTCCTACTTCCTGCTGAACGATTACACTCAGTCGGTTGCTATGGTAATACTCAACGGGATCCTCAACAGTGATGATCTTGCAGCGTCGCTCCCGATTGATGAAGTCCAAAAGGGCGTAAAAGGATGTGGTTTTTCCAGACCCAGCAGGACCGACGATCAACACTAACCCGGTCGTTTTGCGAGCCAATTCCTTGACAACTTCGGGAAGCCCCGTCTCTTCAAGAGTCATCAGTTGCTGCCGACCGATACGAATGGCACCCTCCACATTGCCCTTGTGCCGGTAGAGGGTGACCCGAAAGTAGCCCAATTCTCTCGCCGTATAGCCGATACAGAGGGACCAATCTCTTTCAAAAATCTCCCGTTGCCCCTCCGTCAGGATGCTCAGACAGAGAGCCTCAGCAGTCTCCCGGGTCAATCGCTCCCCAGGAACAGCGATTAGTTCCCCGTGGACTCTCAGAATCGGAGGAACGCCGACAATAAGGTGAAGGTCAGAAGCACCCTGACTGACAGCGTAACGGAGCAGCCTGTGCAACGCTTCTCTGGCAGACGAGGCGCGCCCGACGGTTTCCCTCACATCCCCGTTCGCCACCGCCCCTCGCCTCCCCGAGTCAGAAACCGCCACAAAAGAAATGCGATGACCAAAACTGTGACGAAAAAGACGAGACGCTGAAACCAGGTGCCAACGACGATCACGTGAGGGGCATCCCCGACAGCGGTCAGACCCAGCGGTCCTGAGAGGGCCGTTAAAATCAAAGCCCCGACAAACCACCATATTGACAGGATGGTCAGGGCGAACCCGACCTTTTGCACCCGGTCCAACGGGGGAAGGTTCCATCGCCCCCAAAGGAGGATGCACGTCTGGTACATACTCCATAGCGAAAGGCACAGGAGAGCGAGCAGAGCGGCGAGTGAGATCGGAGAGCCCTGCAGAAGAAGCCCGACCGATGCCAAGAGTGCGGCGGCGCTCAGAAAGACGATTCCTGTCCGTACGTCACCGTGGAGCAAGTGACCGACGCCAGGAACAACGCCCACCAGGGAGCGAAGGAGAAGGGTGAGCACCAGTAAGTTCGGGTTCCGTACGGCGGACCGCCGATATCTCCCTATCCAATGGTCCCACCGCCTGCGGACTGCAATCAGCCCCCTCCACAATCGGTCTCTCCGGATGCGCTGCGCTTCCAAAGGAGGTTCTCTTACCAGCCGAAACCGGCGACGAGGCGGCATCAGAGAAGCCCCCGTAGGATCGGTAAGGGATAAGCCACAGGACGAGCAGAAACCGTATCTCATACTCATTTGACCGCAGGACGGGCACCGCTCCATCGGGATCAGCGCGCCTTGCGCACTTGTGCTCCTATTCTGGTTGGAGTCACGATTTCAACGGGCTGTTCATAATACTCGCTGGTCAGCTGCTGTTCCTCAACCTTTCCGCCAAGGATCTCCTCAAATAAGTTTACATACTCCAGGCACTTCTTCCCCTTAGCCCCTTTGACTGTGACCCGGACTTTTCCCGTCGGATCAATCTCGATTTCTAACTCGTGATGTCGGGGTAGCGGCATGGGTGATCGCCTCCTTCAGCGTCCGAAAAAAGATAGGATCTTCACGAGCCAATTTCTGCTTCCGACTCTCCCGGCCTCCAAGTATTGGCGGGGGACCTCCCAGCGGGGATCCAAAGCCCGGGCACGAGCAAAGCAGGACGTTGCTTGGCGGTCGCTGCCAAGAGCCTGATACACTTCCCCGGCGAGAAGCCACAACTCGGGCCTGTCGGCAGCCTTTTCCAAGCCTTTCTGGGCGTGCAAAAGGGCTACCTCGGCCAGACCGTAACGGAGAGCCAAGCGTCCCGCATCCACCAGGACCTGCCAGCGGGCTCCGCCAATTTCAATCGCTTTTTCCAGGCAGTGGCGCGCGTTCGGCGATTCTTCTAGAAATAGGACTCCTGCGCGCGCCAGCCACAAAAGGGGGTGGTCCTCCGACTTCACTTGGAAAGCCGAATCTACAAAGCCCAGACCCTTTTCCGTGTCCCCCAACAGACCCATGATCCAACCTTTAATCGCAAGGAGGAGAGGCGAGTCACCGAACCGTTTCAGCCCCCGATCGCACCAGACTAGCGCCTCATCCAGTTCCCCCGTCTCCATCAGTGCCCGGACCTGACCGACCCAGGCGTTCTCACAGTCCCGGTCAAACCGCAACGCTCGCGAGTAATTCAGAAGCGCCGTTTCATAGTCCCGTCGGTAAAAGGCTCTCTCCCCTTCCCTCAGAAAATATTCCGCGTCATAGACAGGCGCCTGTCCCTGACCCTGCTGAAGATCAGGACGCTCGTCCCATTCCAAACGGCGGAACCGACTGGGCAGGATTTCGTCCTTCATGCCATTCTCCGCACCCGCAGCCGAATCACCTGCTTGTCATCTACTTTCTCCTCCCAGATAGTGAACCCCCTCTTTTTTAGTTCCGTCTTGACCCTGTCATAAGCGCTTTTCTGGAGTAGCCTCTGAACGATCTGTTTTCCAAAAGCCTGGAGTTCCTCTTCCGTCTTACCTTCCCCATCCAGATGGAGTCGCACGCGCCCCCTTGCATCCCTGCTGATCGTTAATTTAATTTGACCCAGTTGATAGGTAACTGACTGATCCCGTTCCAGAACCTCTCCGATGGCTTGCGCCATCGGTAAGTCCAGAAGCAGTCCCTTCCTCTTTTCCCGAGGGGTGCCTGAGACGGTTTGCCGCTGTTGTACGCCGGAAACGATCGCTCGCATCCCAAACTCCGCGCAGACTGCGCCTAATGTAGTCAGTAGGGCTGCCCAACCGCCGAAAAAAGCAGGTGTGAGAACGAAGATCACCGACACGGCTCTCACCTCCTAAATTTCCAGGCGCCGAACCGGTCCGACGGGGACCGGTTCCCTCTCCTGGCTGGATGCCGGTCGCGCTCGTGTCTCTGCCCACTCCCTTAAGGCTTCAATCTGCTCCTTCATCGTAACCGATAGGGGAACCGTTTCCGACAGAGCCTTGAGAATGTCCTCGGTCGTAATGTCCCGGTCTTCACTGAAGGCATTAAAAAGCGCCGATATGATCGCTTCCTCAATCTCCGCCCCGCTGAAGCCCTGAGATTTCTGGCTGAGTAGCAAAAGGTCAAACTTTTCAGGGGACCGCCCCCGTTGCCGGAGATGAATCGCAAAAATCTCCCCCCGTTCCTTTGCCGTCGGCAGGTCTACGAAAAAGATCTCGTCTAAGCGCCCTTTCCGCAGCAATTCGGGAGGCAGTTGTTCAATGGAGTTGGCAGTGGCGATGACGAAGACGGGTCTCCTCTTCTCCTGAAGCCAAGTGAGGAAGAGACCCAAGACCCGCGCCGTCGTTCCGGCGTCCGAAAGGGCGGAACTCTGATAGCCGGCGAAGGCTTTCTCCAGTTCGTCGATCCAAAGGATCGCCGGCGCTACGCTCTCGGCAATCCGCAGGGCTTCCCTCAGGTTCTGCTCCGATGAGCCGACCAAGGAAGCGAAGATTCGGCTCATATCCATCCTGAGCAGAGGCACTTTCCAAAGGGAAGCCGCTGCCTTCGCCGTCAGCGACTTTCCGCAACCTTGAACCCCAAGAAGGAGGACGCCTTTGGGCGCCGGTAGACCGTAATGACGGGCCTTTTCGGTGAAGGCTAAGCGTCGCTTTTTCAGCCAGTCCTTCAAAAGGTCGAGACCGCCTACATCGTCCAGCCCCTCTGTGGTGTGGTAGTATTCCAGCAGACCGGACTTGCGAATGATCTGCTCCTTCTCATGGAGGATCACGTCCAGGTGTTCCTCCCCCAGGCTGCCCCGCATAATCAGGGTCTTAGCGAAAACATTTTCTGCCTCCCCGAGGGTCAGCCCTAGGCAGGACTGAACGATTCTCTCTTTCTCTTCCTCCGTCACGTCCACCTTCAAAGCCGGATTTTGACCGACTTCCCGAATCGTTCGGTCCAAGAGGCTGCGCAGTTCCTCTGCATCGGGCAGACCAAACTCTACGACCGCCACATCCTTCTCCAGTTCGGGAGGGATCCGGTTGAAAGGTGACGAAAGGATGAGCGTGCTGTAAGTTCCCTTGAGAAATTGAGCCAGTTCCCGCATCTTCCGCACGATCAGCGGATCCTGCAAGAACGGGTGGAAATCTTTAAAAGCATAGAGGGCGGGCTCTAAACTGTCAACGACTCGGTCGAGAGCAACAGCCGGATCGCGACTGGCTTCGTCTATCTTTTTGGACGGGAGGGGCGTCCCGTAAGGAAGGAGACCCCGGGAGATGGACCAGACCCAATATCTCTTGTTCCGCCGCTCTGCAATCTGGGAGAGGATGTCGTCCAGTCGGTTTTCCTCCCAAGTGACGGCGTAAATCACCGGATAGCGGGCACGGATCAGAGTCTCTAGTTCCTCACGGACGCTGGCGTACCTGCTCACGTCCCACCCTGCGCTCCCCTGCCGCTCGTCTCGTTCTCTTCGGTCGTCGGACGAGACCTGTCAAAACGGCGCCCAACTCCGCTGTTAGGTCTGGCACGGCGACGGTGCCATCGGGATAGATCCAGATTTCTTTCTCTCCATCACGGTGACCCATCGGCCCATCCTTGATTATGCCATGAGGATGGGTGGCACCCGACCGGTCCGTCCAGCAGGACCAAGGCGGTCGGGACGGGACGGGACATCCGCCCATCGGATCGGTAAGAAGGTCAACGCCGATGGCTCGTCCAATTTTTAAGGCTTCCTGCCGCTCCGCCTCTGAGCAGAACCGGTTCAGCAAAGGGTCCCTTAAGGCTTTCCAGTCCGGGCAGTAATTCAACATCAGATGGACCGGAACCCCCGGCAGGTTCTCCCGGAGCCAAAAAGCCACTCGCCTCCAGCAACAGTCTACATGACCCGGCATTAGCAGGTGACGAACGATCACATCGGAAAATTTCGCTGCATATTGGAGGTTGGGCGTCACCGTTTCCCAATACGGTCGGACCCCCGCCACCGTTTGGGCACATTCGTCATTCCCAAATTTGAGGTCCGCAACGATCAGGTCGCTCACTCCGTTGAGCAGGTCCATTGCTGGTCTCGTTAAGAAGAGGTTCGTGTTCCACACAATTGGCACGGGCTGGGTCAGATACTGCAACCCGTTGAGGATGGCGAGAAGACTCACTGTCGGCTCGCCGCCGACCAGGTGGAGATGGTTTGCCCCTGAAAGACGGCTCTCATTCGTCAGCCGCGCGAACCTGGCAGGGCTGAGAACCTGACCCCGTTGCGGCTGCACAATTCCCCTCCATGACTGACAGAAGAGGCACCGCATATTGCACCCGGTCAGGAAAAGTTCTTGAGTCGGGCGCAGGACGGGTTCTTCATTCCAATGGATTCCGCTGCGAAAGAGAACCGCTTGATCGGAAAGACCGCAGACTCCTTTCTCCCCCCGTGACCGGTCCACTCGGCAGTCCCACGGGCAAAGTCGGCACAACCGATAGAAGCGCTGGCACAGTTCCGCCTTCAGGTCCAAAAGGCTGACCGACGGTTGCTGGGGGGACTCACGAGATCCGATGGCACCGATCTGTCTAAGTAGAAACTGGTGGACCCGCCAAAGGTAGCGTGTCGGCTGCTTTGAAAGATTCACGACAGGCACGGGAATCAGGCGGCAAACCATCCAGTTGGGAAGTTTCTGACGATTTTTTATCTGAAGGAAATGATTTAGGCTTCTTCCGATACCAGCTCCGGCCACAATACTGATTATTAGGCGCGCGTGACAAAAGATGATGTTCACAACGGTAGAGTCGGCTAAGTACATAAAAGGCACAGAAACGGGGGAGTTGCGTTGGCGTCTGTCCGTCAATGGCTTGTCGGTTTCCTAATCCCTGCGGCTTTTTTCTTGCCCACGGGCGATCTGTCCAAGAGTTCCGGTGCCGCCCGTCAAATGGAGTGGATTCAGTTGTCGGCAGACGGACGGTCCTTCGTCGGGTCTTCGTCCGGTCGCCGGTTCATCCCGTGGGGATTCAATTATGACCGCCACGAACCGGATGGAAGGTTGATAGAAGAATACTGGAATGACGACTGGGCAACGGTGGAAGAGGACTTTGGCGAAATGAAGGGGTTGGGAGCCAACATTGTGCGCATTCACCTTCAAACGGGCGCCTTCCTTCATAGCCCTGAGCAAATCAGAGACGATTCCATCCACCAGTTGAGGAGGCTGGTGTTTCTGGCGGAGAGGATGGGGCTCTACCTGATCCTTACCGGATTGGGCTGCTATCGCAAGACGGAGACACCCGACTGGTATGACCAGTTGGACGAGGAAGGGAGGTGGGCGGTGCAGGCAAGATTCTGGGCGGGCATCGCCCAAGTGGGTGCCTCCAGCCCTGCCGTCTTCTGCTACGATCTGATGAACGAACCGGTGGTTCCCGGCGCGGAGCCTGTAAAAGAGTGGGTCGGTACCGGGTTCGCCGGTCTGCACTACACTCAGTTCGTTACCCGTGACCTAAAGGGGCGGGAGCGGTCCGAAGTCGCACGCCAATGGATTCGCCATCTGGTCGCTGCCATCCGCAAACACGACCGACGACATCTGATCACCGTCGGATTGGTCTCTTGGAGCCTGGATCGCCCCGGATTAACTTCCGGCTTCGTTCCTGAAAAGATTGGGTCCGAACTGGACTTTCTATCGGTTCATCTCTATCCCGAGAGCGGAAGGACCGGCGAGGCGCTTGAGATTCTCAAGGGCTTCGCTAGGGTAGGAAAGCCTGTCGTCATTGAAGAGATTTTCCCCCTCTACTGTTCACCGCAGGAACTTAGTCAGTTCATTGAGGCTTCAAAGGATGTGGCTGATGGCTGGATCGGTTTCTACTGGGGCAAGACTAAGGAGGAGTGCCAAAAAGGAACGACCTTCCAAGATATGCTGATGGTTTCCTGGCTGGAACTCTTCCGGACCTTGAAGACCCGAGTCGTGCGGTGATGCCGGTGGCTTTCCACAGACGGGGGTCGACTGAACCCTTTGGCTCCACGCCGGGATGACGGAAACGATGAGGTAGACCGAGATGAGGCAAACTGAAATGAATGTCCGCAAAAAGGGAAAAACATCAGTCCCCCTGGTCAGCCACCACCGAAATAAACGGAAGGCACGGAGCTTTAAAAACCCCCTGCATCCCAGAGCAATCTTTCCTTCTCGGAGACAGGGGACACCATCGGTCTTGGGAGATTGGGGGCGACGAGAGCCATCATGCCTGCCAGGACTCGGACGGGTCCGCTCGGCATCACGATGTCACACTGCCCTTCATCTACAGAAACCAGACAGGCTCTCCGAGGTGTCACCACAACCGAGAAGATCGCCTCGTGACTGCCGATGACGAGAAGGTCGCCGGCTGAGACGGGGAGGGGATAGCGGCGGTAGGGCGGGGGAGGTGGTGGAGAACCGATCCAAACCCGACCCTGAACGATCCGGAGGGTGCGATTCGCCTGCAGCGCGACTTCTGTCTGCGGTGCCATCTTTACCAGAGCGCCATAAGGAAACCAACGGACGACAGCAACGGACTGTTTATCGGTGATCAGTCGCGCTCCCTCTCCGGCGGGTGTCTTTACGGTCATCGGAATTTTTTGTCCTTTCGGTGGAACCAGCCACACGTTGCCGACAAGTTCGCGAGCCGTTAGCGCCCCCCTGCCCGATGGTGCTGTCTGACTTTCTGCATAGACGGCGAGGACGAACGATGCCAGCCAAGGAAGGGGGAGTGCCCAACGCCCCCTCTTCACCACACCCTCACCTCCCTATCTTCTCCGACTACTTACGGCGGATCGGCAGAAGGTCTTCCCGCTCCAAAAGATCTTTGCTGAGACGCACGTTCTCTGGGATCGGAATGGGATACTTGCCGTCAAAGCACGCCCGACAGAACTGACCGATGGGCAGCCCGACGGCTTCCACCAGACCTTCTAAACTCAAGTAGCCCAGGGTGTCGGCGCCCACATAACGGCGAATCTCTTCCACATCCAATTGGGCGGCAATCAGTTCGCTTCGGGAAGCGGTGTCTATGCCGTAAAAGCATGGGAACCGATACGGTGGGCAACTGATTCGGAGATGGACTTCCTTTGCACCCGCTTCCCTAAGCATCGCCACAATGTTACGGGTCGTGGTGCCCCGAACGATGCTATCTTCCACGACAACGACTCCCTTCCCATCGAGAACCTCTCGGATGGCTGTCAATTTGATGCGCACACCCATTTCCCTCTGGCGCTGAACCGGCTGAATGAAGGTCCGATGGATATACCGGTTTTTAATAAACCCCTCTCCATAGGGAATCCCGGACGTCTCAGCGTAACCGATGGCGGCGGGGATCCCTGTGTCCGGGACGGGAATAACAATGTCGGCATCAGCCGGATGCTCCCGAGCCAGTATCTGCCCCATTCGCCGGCGCGCCAGATGCACATTGACGCCCCTGAGATAGCTGTCGGGACGGGCGAAGTAAACGAACTCAAAGAGACAGAGAGCGGGGTTGACGTCATCGGTCCACTTGATAATGTGGAGTCCCCTTTGGTCCACCACTACCATCTCACCCGGCTCCACATCGCGGACGAAGACAGCGCCTATCGGGTTGAAAGCGCATGTTTCGGAGGCGAGGACCCAATGGGATGTATTGAGTTTGCCAATGGAGAGGGGGCGGATGCCGTACGGGTCCCGAATTCCGATCAGGGTCGTCGGCGTGGCAATAGTCAGGGAGAAAGCTCCCTGCAGCTCCTTCGCCGCCTCCATTACCGCCCTTTCAAAGTCCAAGTGACCGTAACTGCTGATCAGCCGAGCGATCAGTTCGCTATCGCTGGTCCCTTCAAATCGGTATCCCATCTCCGCCAGATCGGTCCGCAATTGGAGGGAATTAACAAGATTTCCGTTATGAGCAATAGCGAAGGGGATCCCCCGATGGTATTCCAGGATCGGCTGGGCGTTATGGAATGAGGAAGAGCCGGTCGTTGAATAGCGGGTGTGTCCAATGGCGAGGATCCCCTGCAGAGACGAGAGGATCGTCTCGTCAAAGGCTTGCGCCACCAACCCCATCCGCTTATGGACCTGAATCGTCTCTCCATTGCCGACAGCGATCCCAGCGCTCTCCTGTCCCCGATGCTGCAGGGCAAAGAGACCAAAATAGGTCACCCGGGCGACATCTTCGCCTGGACCGTAAATACCGAAAACCCCACATCCTTCTCTCATTTCATCTCAGAGACGAACCTTTTTTCCGGCCCTTTGGGCACCGATCGGTTCCCCTATAATTTTGACCAGCACGGAATTTCCTTTCAATATCGTTATCGCTAAGGCGGGAGACCGGCAGAGTGACCGAACAGCCGTTCACCGTTATCCCGGCCGTAGACCTGTTAGGTGGTCGCGTCGTCAGACTTCGGCAAGGTCGTTACGATGCGGTCACCGTTTACTCAACGGACCCTGTGTCCGTCGCCGTCTCTTTTGAAAGGAAAGGCGCCCAGTGGCTTCACATTGTCGACCTGGACGGCGCCCGGACGGGTCGTCCGACCCAGATAGGAGTCATATCTCAAATCTGTTCCTCCGTCAACTGCCCCGTCCAGGTGGGAGGCGGATTGAGGGACCTAAGCAGTATTCAAGCTGTGTTTCAGGCGGGTGCATCCCGCGTCGTGCTGGGCACCCGAGCCGTAACCGACCCGGTTTTTGCCAGCGAAGCCGTTCGCTCTTTCGGTCCCGATCGGATCGCTGCCGCTATTGACGTCCGGGACGGAAAGGTGGCAGTCAAGGGTTGGACGGCCCAGTCCGCTCTGTCACCCGTTGATGTCTGCTTGAAGTTGATGGGTCAGGGGATTGGTCTCTTTGTGTACACAGACATCAAGAGGGACGGGACCCTATCATCGCCCAACTTGGAAGCCATAGAGGAACTGTGCCGTGCCGTCCCTGCCCCGATCATCGTTAGCGGGGGCATCACGAACGTTGATGATGTGCGCCGACTGGCACAGATGAGGCGCCTCGGCTTAGCCGGCTGCCTGATCGGCAAAGCCCTTTACGTCGGCTCCCTTGACCTTGAGGAAGCCCTCGCAGCCGCCCGGTCCGCCCCCTAAGGTTCCATCACGCCGATACGCCGGAGATACTCCACAGACCGGGCCACCCGATCATACACTTGCTCTTTCGGCAGGTCCTCCCCTTTTATGCCTTCAATCTCCATTGTGTAGGGACCTGCAAAGCCCCTTTCCGACAGAATACGGAACACTTCCGGGAAATTGACGATTCCTTCTCCCAACCCCGGAAAGTGCCAGGTCCGATAGCCCCCATTGGTGTCTTTGAGGTGGACGCTGACCACATAGGGGGCGACCTTTTTCAGTTCGGTCACTGCGTCGGCACCTTCGTTGTAGAAGTAAATGTTGGCAGTGTCAAAGTTGATCCGGATTCGGGGATGACCGACGGCTTCCATCGTTTTCAGCATCTCATCTGCGTTGCTGCACAGATCCGGATGGGTCTCTAAAGCGATGGTGATCCCATACCCCCCTGCCCGCTCGCCCATGTGACGAAGCCGTCGGTAGGCTTCCTCCTTCCCGAGCTCCCCCGCGTGGGCGCTGACAAAAAGGATGGAGACGCCAAGATCACGGGCGGTCGATAACTGAGACTGAAAATCCTTCTCCCAGCCGTCTTTCTTCCAGTCCAGGCTCGCCATCAAGGTAGACGGTTGCACGCCGTGCCGGGACAGGTCCGCCCTGAGGGTTTCCACCTCCTCCGCCGGTGGCACCGGAACCTCCACATACCTGATCCCAATGGATGCCAGATGCTCCAAAGCTCCTTCCCGATACTTTCCGTAACTCGCCAGGTTGACGGCAACGACGTTACCCATAACTTCCACCTCCACCGAGATTGTGAGACCGATCGCTAAAGGGGTTTTCGGGGAAAAAGAGTGATGCTACCTTTCCGACCGTCCTAGAAGGTTTTGAACCGCCCACAGATGAACGGCTCTCCTGTAGTCTTCCCAACTGTCAATGTCCAAAACGACCCCCGGATCGTCGCAGGGCACCTTCAAAACATCGTCCCGACTGTGAACGAGACTTCGCAAGCCGGATCCTCCCCTCAGTCCTAGGACCGGTTCATAAAGGGATTGATCAAAGAGAACGGGATGACCCGTCCGACCTTTGAAAGTCGGGATGGCGATCCTCTTACCCCGGTCGTGGGAAAGGGCGTCTATGAGTTGCAGGAGGGTCCTTGAAGTCACCAGAGGAATGTCGCCGGGATGGACAAAGAAGACCGCCCAATCCCTCTCCTGCAGCTGTCGGCATCCGATCTGGACGCTGTCCAGCATCTCCGATGAGGGGTCCGGATTTTCGGCGATTAAAACGGGCTGGCCGGTCAGTAGGGATCTCATCCTCTCATCCTGACTACCGATGACAACGACGATCGGATCGCACCGAGCATCCAAGAACGGGGCGATGGTCCGCTCAATGATCTTTCGGTCACCAAGAGGCAGAAGGAGTTTGCTTCCGCCCATCCGCTTACCCTGCCCCGCCGCAACGATGACGGCTCCGACTGCCATTTCTCGCTCCGCCCGAACCGTTAAGGTTCTTCCCGCGCCGGTTGCGTTGCCCCTCGCCGAAGGGCGTCTGCGCCTTCCTCTTTACCGCCGATCGTCCATATCACCATTTCAGAAAGGCATTGGGCGGCAGCTTTGTCCAGAGGCAGGTGCGATTCGGCGGCTTCAACCGCTCTCAGGTTAGCTTTGGTTTCCGGATGCGACGCGAGGATGGAACAACAGTCTTTGTACTTCTCAAGGGACAAATCGTAGGTTCCAATCCGCTGAGCCCACGCAATAATTTCCGCTTTGTTGAAAGTGAGGAGGGGACGCAGAAGGGGTAGGTCGCTGACTTCCTCCGTGACGGTGAGGTTCTCAAGGGTCTGAGACGCCGCCTGACCCAGGTTATCGCCCGTCACCAATGCCTGATGACCGTAATCGTCGGCAACTCTTTGCGCGACCCTGACCATAAACCGCCGGAATAAGGGCAATTCTAATTGAGGCGGGATCGCCGCAGAGAACAAAGCCAACTGGAAGGGATAATAAGGGACAAGGAACAGGCGCGCCGAAAAACCCTGCGGATGGGTCAAAGCCTCAATTAGGCGAAGGATCTTGGAACCCCGAACGGGTTCAGGGTCAGGGAAACCATGGAAGTGGATAAAATCGGTGAGACAGCCCCGTCGCATAATGAACCAAGCAGCCACAGGGGAGTCAATCCCACCGGAGAAAAGAGTCAGAACCTTGCCCGCTGTTCCGACGGGCAGCCCCCCTGGTCCCTCTACTCTAGGACCGACGAGGTAGACGCTATCTTCGTAAACCCGAAAGTGAATCAGTATCTCTGGCGAGTCCAAACGGACCGGGGCCGACGTTTCCCGTACGACGGCGGCACCGATGGTCCGCTCCAGTTCCTGGGAAGTCGCCGGGAAAGATTTATCTACACGACGGACCCGAATGGCGAAAGATGCCCCTTGGCTCGCCAGCGCCCTGTAGTATTCGACAGCAACTGCCGTCATCTCTTCTACGTTCCTTTTCAAAAGGCGGATCGGAGCCAAATAGGCAACTCCAAACACACGGGACGCTTTCACCAGGGCGGCGACCAGACTCTCACTCGGTGCGGAGATCACGATGCGGTCCCAGTGGGTCCGAACCCGTGCCGGGATATGCTGCAATGCTTGCGCCAAGTTCCGTCCCAGCGCGCGGACAAAGATCGGGCGATTTTGCCCCTTTAGTCCGATCTCTTCATAATGCGCCACGACGGCGTCCCACGGAAAAGGGGGCAAAACTTTTTCTGCATCTGCTCCACAAGCAGCCAAAGACAATTCTTCGGTCATCTATGCTCACCCGGAAACCCTCCTCTCACAATTGTAACGGTAAGAACTGAGGCGATGAGAGGGAAAGGGTGTCTGATCGGGCTTTTTTCCGGGCTTCTATCGCTTTGCGGGGCTCTTGGGGCACAACCTTTAGCTCCTCCCGATCTGTGGGTCACTGCCTACGGGATCACTTCGGCGGACGAGGTCAGTCAATTCAAGGCGTGCGGAATGACCGTCGGATGGATCAGCGTCCGCGCCCGTACCGATCTTGATGTCTCCACCTCTTTGGGTCTCGCTGACGCCTTTGAAAGGGAAGGGCTCCCCTACCTTCTGGCTCTCGACCTCAGACCCCCTCCCTCCCTCGTCGGTCCCAGTTTCCTTGTCTGCTCTCCCTACAACCCCGCTTATGTTCAGTGGATCAACGCCTGCCTTCAGAAACTAATCCCGACCTTTCGGGACCGAAAGGGGCTCATTGCCTACGCCCTCGGCGAAAGTCCCGATGAAGCCCTCTCTTACGACGACGGGGGCTTTCCTTCCTTTCTCCAGTCCCGCTATCGGACCATTGAAAATCTCTCGAACTTGTGGGGCTTTCCTCTAACCGATTGGACTGTCACTCAGCAAATAGCCGAATCAGCTGACGACCGCAGTTCTCAAATCCGCTTCGGGCGTCCGTCCCTTGACGCTGCAGCATACCGTTATGCCCTTTTGACGGAACTCCTCGCCCTCTGGGCACGCCTGGTCCGCAAATACGATCCCAATCCCTCACGACTTTTTATCGCCGGACCCCTGACCACCTACCGCAGTCTCGCTGCTGTTCCCGATGACTACTCTATCGCCCTTCCGCTCCTTTCCCCCGAACGGGCGGAATGGGACCTGCAGACCCATAACTGTCATTCCGTCGCTATTGCTCGCAGAGCCGGTCGGCGCCTCGCCTTAGCCGGCCTATCGACCAGATGGAGCGACGGCTCTCCCGTTAGCCCTACTGTGTTGGCTAACTGGATGGGTGCTGCCATAGGACAGGGTGCCTGTGGCTTCTTTTTCTTTGACTGGTCCAGCCTCATTGAGGACCCGACGCTGAAGGGTCTGGTGACGAGCACAGTCACGGCGTGGAAAAAAGAAATCGGAGGTCCCCTGGTGCCCCGCTCGCCCTGTGCCATCCTCTACACCCCTTTTTCTGAAGGACCGGTAGGTAGGGATGGGGTTCCCCTTTACGGCTTCGCTGTTTCCCCCGATAGGTCGGAAGCCATTCCCAGGCGGCTGGGACTGACCGAGCCTGCCGGGCTCTTTTCCGGATTGCGGTTCCATCCCTGGGGAACGACGGACTGCCTGAGAGTGGAGGACCTGGCGCGCATTCCCCTCAACCGATACAGCGTCCTTTTCGCTCCGATGGCAGTGGACCTGCCTCCCGAAGCCCAACAAATCCTCTCTCAATTTGTCGCCTCAGGAGGGATTCTTGTCGCCGACTTTGGTGCCGGTGCTTTCCAAGCGGAGGACCCTTTTCTTTCCCTACCTCCATCCCTGCAGAGCCTTCTCGGGATCGTCAGCCTCCGCCGAGTCCTTTTTGATGAGAATCTGCGGGTCAACATGGTTGTCCTCTCACCCCATCCTCTTTTTCCCCAAATCCCCGAAGGTGCGGAACTGGGTCAACCGCTGGGAGCCTTTCCTTACATCGTCGGTCTGACGCCTTCTTTCACTGCCGATCCGTGGGCGGTTCTGTCGACTGCTCGGTTTGCTAAGAAAGGTCGCAAAGCAGGACGGTTGGAAATCGCTGCCGTCTTCATCAATCGTTACGGACGCGGTTATGCCCTTTTCGCCCCGACCTTATTATGGGCCATTTGGATGCCTGGTCAGCCCGGCTTTGAATACTTTCACGGCTCTCTTATCACACGTCGATCCCGCATCTCCCTCCAATCGCTCCAGATGCCTCCGCCCGTTTGGATCACCGAATCGGAACAGGGGATCTTCCTCTTCAATCCCGACGATCAATCCCGACAGGTCACCGTTCTCTCCCTATCGTCCCCTTACTGGGTTTACAACAACTCGGCTACGACGCCAGCTGCTGGCGACGGGTGGGCGCAGGCGGTAACCGCATCGGTCAATGGGCACGATTGGCTCTACCTTCGGCGGATGGCAATTGTGGACCCGCCAGTCCCCGTATCGGTCAAGGCTGATGAGAAGGTTTTGATCCTCCATCTCCAGCCGACGCAACCGACCACTGTTTCCGTTCGGGTCTTCCCTGGACCCTATCCCGCCACTGATTTGCAGCACACGATGAAAGTCATCGCCGATGGGAAAGAAAAGGACCAGCAGATCGTTTCATCCGAGTCCGGCGTCCTTCGCCTACCACCCGTCCGCGCTCCGTCAACAGTCATCCTCCAGCCTATCAGCCAGAAGGACCAGAACACAAACGGACAATGACCGCTGGCGATAGTCACGCTCACCGGTCAATTCCCCATCCTGCCTAAATTGTGACCACGCCGATCAATCGGCTTTTCTTTTGACTTTCAATGTCTACCGTAGGGATCTTGGACCGACAGGCGACAATTGACAGCGAGGTTCGTCCCTCTGGCTCAAGGCGACGGAAACAGATGTTATGGACCCGCTCGGTTTAAGACCGGCGACCGATTTCGGCGGACACTCGGGTCTTTATTAGACTCCGTGGCGGGTAGTAACCTCTCAGGCTGCTTAAGGGGTAGGCAACGGTCTCGGGACCGATTAGGGTCCCAGGGTTGATAACCGACTGACAGCCGATTTCCGACCGGTCGCCAAGGATCACGCCGAATTTAGTCAAGCCCGTCGGATACTCGGCGCCGTCCAACCGAAGGACGATTTGATCCCGGGTCAGTTTCAAATTAGCGACGATCACCCCGGCGGCCAGGTGAGCCCGCACGCCAATGACAGAGTCACCGACATAATTGAAATGAGGCACTTGACAATAGTCCATAAGAATGCAGTTCTTGAACTCCGAAGAGTGCCCCAAAACCACCCCATCTCCTGCCAGAACGGGTCCACGAAGGTAGACACCGCTTCGGACCACGCAATTGCGACCGATAATTACCGGACCGATCAGGTAGGCGCCCGGTTCAACTATCGTTCCCTCGCCGATCTGGACCTTTCCATCGAGAAAAGCGCCGTCTAAAACCGTACCAGCAATCGTCTCCTTGAGCATTGCCTCCACGAACGATCCGATTTTGGGGATGACCTGCCAGACGAAGTCAACATCGTCAAAAATCTCTCGGAAAGAGAGACCGGATAGGTCAAAGTAATGGGTCGCTTTCAGCCGATCGTCTGTCACCCTTTACACCTCTCGTCAAAAAGCGTAAGACTTGCTGATGTAATTCCTTATTGGCACACACGACCAAATCTAAGCGTCCGTTAATGTCGGTGACCATCGCCACGGGCTTTCCCTCAAAGTCGGTTACTACGCATCCGGCGGCTAAGGCGATCGGGAGGGCGGAGAAAACTTCTGTAATAGGCTGGCGGATGGCAAGGTAGATATCGCACTTGCCCGAAGCCACATCGGCGAAGCCCGCCGGACCGCCGTTGGGGATCACCATCTTGACCGATTGAAACAGTTTTTTGAAGTTCTCAACGGTCGGGTAAAGGAAGTGGGGCTTCATCAGATAAGTCGCAAGGTAAGCGTCGGCTAACCGATTGGTCTCGGACGGACGAACCGGCTCTTTTAAGGAGGAACGAGACAAGTGGGTACAGAAGGCGGACGGACCCGCTGAGAAAATAATCTCAAGGGATAACCCGTCCCCCACGGCAGCACTGATCGGCTTCCCGTTCGCGGTATAGATGCCGACAGCAGTGAACCAGAAGGCAGAAATTCGTCTGCGATAGAGGGCACTTCCGTCAAACGGGTCGCAGAAGATAACGAAATGGTGATCGTCTGCTAAAGAGATGTCACCGACTTCCTCACTGATAAAGCGAGCAGGGATTTGGGAGCGCCGGAAAAAGTCCAGGTAGATGTCTTCAAGGGTCCTGTCCACGACCAGGATTTCCGGGTCCCAGTAGCGGTAGGAACCCGCGCGTGTTTGCTGGACGGCGGCTGCTGACGCCCCTAATCTTCTGAGTTTCCGCAGACTGGCTCTGACGGCTTTTAGGGGTAAATCCCGTGCCCGCTGATTCATTTGAGTCATGTCCTTAAGTCACCGGTTCCCGATTGTACTTCTTCTTTCCCATCTAAAAGCGGACCGCCCCGTCCGGGTGGACGGGGCGGCGGGAAAGCGACTCCGAGGAAGGGAGTTTAGAAGGCGGCGCGAGCACCTACGCCAAGATACTGGACTTTCGCACCAGCACCGGCGGACTTGTTGCCGTAAAGAAGGTCAACCCCGATGGTGTCGCCGATTTTCCAGCCGGGATAACCGATAGACCAGGTGCTGCCGAAACTGGCGCCTGCAGGATTGTCACCATTGAACCATCGGAAGGTGATCGGCTTACCGCCGATTACTCGGAGGCTGACTTTCAACTCCGTGACGGAATCTGAAAGTATATTGCCACCTTCAACAGCGCCAACTGCGTAAGGTCTTCGGAAGAGCAAGTCGGAGGCTGTGACGAAGAACGGGGCAAAGACGGAAGTCCTCTGCGGTGTGAAGGCGGCACCGCTATCAGCAAAACCGGCCGTGATGTCAATGCGATCGGTCTTGAAGATGTCCGCCTCCAGCCACCAGAAGTTCTTCCCACCGGCAGGGCTGAGACCGGCTTCATTGTCGACCATCCGGACCCATTCGGCGCGAACTTCTCGCAGGATGCGACCCGAAAGCCCCCTCAAGGTGGCATCTAGGCTGTAGCCCCGATAGGAAAGAGCACCTGAGTTGGTCCAGTTGAAGCCCAACTTGAGCCTGTCGCCCCCCAGAAAGCCTCGGGATACGCGAAGTGCTGCTACGGAATCATTGCCAGTCTGAGGGGTTACGAACGGACCGACGCCGTCGTAACCAGCATAGCCAAAGAAGCCCGTGTCGGGGACATCCGCGCCGACCAGAGTAACGTCCAGACCCAACGCTCTGGTGTCAAAGCGGAAGCCGTCAACAGGTGCTAATTCCGTAGAGAACAAGAACCCATGTCCGAACTTAACATATTGCCTTCCGACAGTCAGCGTTCCGCTCTTGATAAGGGTGGCGGGACCCTGGAGGGACAGTTCACGAATTTCCAGCGCCGTGACCTCCCTCTGAGGCAGAGGTGGTGCTCCCGCCCCGATCACCCAGGAAAGTTCCAGTTTCGCGCGCCAGTCTTCGTTGAGTTGCCTTTCCCCACGCAGGTCCACTCGGGTAACCGTAGAACGGTCCCGAACTTGCAAAGAGGTGGCAGAACCAGACCGCCTACTGTCCACATCAAGGATGTGGGACACATTTATGGAGACGGGAAGGGCTTCAGCCGGCACTGGCGGTCTGGGGACTCGGGGTTTCCCCTCGAGTTCCGCCACCCGTGCCTCCAAGTCGTCCAGCCGAGCACCCAGTCTCTCCAACTCGGGGCGGAACTCCTTGATCAGTTGATGGAGAATCTGCTTGACCTGTTCCGGCGGGAGCGCGGGACCAGGCGGTCCTGGTGGTCCTGGTGGCCCTGGTGGTCCTGGCGGTCCTGGCGGTCCTGCTGGTCCCGGAGCCCCTGCCGGACCCGGCGGTCCTTGCTCACCTGCTGGACCTGCTGGTCCTGCTGGTCCCCGTAGCAGTTCGCGGACTTCCGGATTCTCCCGAATGGCATCGAGGAGCCTCTTAACGGCCATGGCGAGCTCGTAGCGGGTCATCGGTTGTCGTCCCTTGAAAGTCTCGTCAGGATAACCTTCAAGGATGCCCAATCGGTAAAGTTCCCGGACGGCGTCATACGCCCAGTGAGTGATCGGCACATCTCTGGGCGGTTCTTGACCAGCGCTTGGCCTGGGAGCCCCGCCCAGTAGTCCCAGGGCCAAGAGCACACTGATGAGGAGGCCAAACCTCCTGTCACTCCTCATTACTTCAACCCCTCCTTCTTCTGCCCCTGGTGGGGCGAGTGCTTTTTGAGTAGCGAAAGCAGTTTCCCTGCTGTCTACTCTTCAGCCGCCCGTTCAGGGCTGTCAAGCCCCCTGGCTGGCCGTCACTCTGTTAGACTTTTCCTCCGTCAGAAAGTTGCGCCGTTAAGCCCCTCAGAAGTTGATGTCGATCTGGAAGGTCCATTTCCACTTGCCATTGATCGTGCCATCGTTGAACCAGACCGGTCCGACCAAAAGGTCTATGTTCTCCGTGAAGAAGATGTAAAGTCCGACCCCGCCGCCTCCGATGGCGTTCTTTCCCGTCGCATAGTCTCCTGCCAGCATAAATTTGCCTGGCACAATCCATCGGTCCCATCCGATCATAAAGCCCGTTTGATCTCTTCCACCAAGACTCGCCCTGTTTCCCCTATAGTAGCTGAAGTGGACTCGCCCCAGCCCTTTGATGGTTTTGCCCGTGATGATGTGAATGCAGTTCTGGTTCATCACCCTTGACTTAGTCCCCCAGTTGAAGAAGCCAATCTGCAAGGCGGGCGCGTTCGGTCCCAGAGCCCCTTCTAAATAGCCGATCTTAGCATTGAAAAGGAGGGGAAAGCGCGTGGATTCCAGCCAGTCAAAACCCGCCTCCATCTGAAGTTTCCGATCTAACCGAACCCCGTAGGTCAGACCGATCGTCACCGGAAAGGCTGCCTGACTGGGTTTCCTTATCGGAAAATAGGTGTCGTAAGTTAGATGCCACTTATTAGGTGCCTGGATGTCCGTGGTGCAGGGCGTCCAGTAAGTCGTAGACGGGGTGCCATCGACGACCCCGGTCTGTGACCAAACCGCCACTATGCTGACGAGCAGTAAGTTCAGTATCCTCCTCACCTTGACCTTCCCTCCTCTGGTCTGATCTGTTGCGACTCGTTGTCCCCCTCCTGTAACGCAACTCATCCTGCTGGTCTCTCTAGGCTGACAAAGGGGCCCCCCTATCTAATCTTTAGCCAGGGCCCCCTCTGTCTGGGCGAAACCGCCCAGTTACCGGTCAGGCTTCTCCTTCGGCTTTTCTGTCAGTAGGGAAAGGATCTTCCCGGGCTCCACCTTGGCAAGGTCCAAGATTTCTCTCAGGACAGGGACGACCGCTCCCGAGCTAACGATTGCCGACAGGATGCGCTCTACAACAGTGGAACCGTTGCCCGAGTCGGCTCCTCCTCCCAGCCCGCGAATATCCAGAACCCGGATGCTCTCTATCTTCTCGGCAGGGGTCATCAATTCCTTCGCAATGGCGGGTGCCTGGTGGATCAGTTGACTGAGGACCTCCTTCCAGACCAGTTTGTCGGCGATGGCGCTCTGAGCCTCTACCAATTGCCGCTCTACATATGCCTTTGCCTCGCCTTCGGACCGGCTCGCCTGTGCCAGTCTCTCTACGGCTTCCGCCTTCCTCTGGGCGACTTCCCATTCCGTTTCCGCCCGGACCAGCGCTACTTCCCTCTCGCGCTCCGCTGCCGCCTTCTGCTGAGCCGTTTCTACCATTTGCTCTGCTTTGCGGACCTCAGCCTCCGCCAGCAGTCGCGCCGTCTGTTTCTGGAAGACCATCATCTCGTGCTCCGACAGTTCCACGCTGGTCAGCCGGCGCGCCGCATTTATCGTTCGCTCTTTCTCCTGCTCGGCGATCTGCACCTGTTTTTCCTTCTCTATCTGCGCCAGTTCTGCCTCCCTTTCTACGTCTATCAGATTGATCTGCTCCTTCAGGTTCTTCTCACGGATCTGCCGCTCCATCTCAATTTCTGCTTCTCTCACCCGCCGCTGTTTCTCAATCTCGGAAAGGCGAACCAGTTCCTCCTGACTGAACCGAAATCGCTCGGTCTCCGCCCTCTGTTTCGCTTGATCGGTTTCAATGGCTCGCTTCTGGGCGTGTTCTGCCATCGCCCTCTCTTGCTCCAGCGACAGAATCGTCTTGTGGGTCTGCACATCTTTCTCCTTGATAGCGACCTCTGCATTGCGCTCGTGCTCGTTTCTTAGAACCCTGGCTTGAGAAGTCAGCGCCGCTATCTGCTCCAGACCAGCGGCGTCAAACACATTGTTGGGATCATACTCCTGTGCGTCCGTCTGATCCAGGGCGAATAGGGAAACACTCTCAAGAACCAATCCCTTGAGGGCAAGGGAGTCCCGCACTTGATCGGCAACTTCCGTCGCAAATCCGGTCCGATCCTCGTGAAGTTCCATAAGGGTCCGCCGAGCGGCGACCGCTCGGAGAGCGAATGTCAGTTCGTCTTCCAGCAGTTCTCTGAGCCCTTCGGGATCGGTCGAGAGGGGTCCTAAACTTTGGGCTGCCCTTAGGACACTCTCTTCCTCCGCCGGCGTGCGGACATAGAAGTCCGCGCCCACATCTACCCGGAACCTGTCCCGGGTGATGAGCGCCGACCGATTCGCCCGAACGATCCGAACCTTTGTAGAGGCGAGAGAAACCCAGGTGATGTTGTGCCACCAGGGCAGGACGAAGCACCCGCCGCCGATGATCACCTTCGGCTTGCCTCCGCCAGTGCGCACAAAGGCTCGGTCCGCTGTCGCTCGTATAAAGTAAAGGCGGGCGAAGACCCACCACAAGAAGTAGCCTACGGCTGCGACGGTTGCGAGCGCGAGGAGGATCCCTCCCATGTTACTCATTCGTCATCCCTCCTTTTTCCTTTCCGTTCGCCGATGGTGCTCCATTGGTTTCTGCTCAACCAGGTCGGGCTGACCTGCTCGTCCCCCTTGCTAACTCCTTCTTCATTCCCCTTCCACCCTCACCTTGGATCCAATGTCCAGGTAACCCTCAAAGAGCCTCTCCACCGCCCTTCTCAGTCGGTCGGGATCGCCACCTCGGAAGACGAATTCCCGACCGTCGAAACTGATCAGGTGGCGATACACCTCATGGAACTCGGGGGGTGCCATAGAGGGGTCGTGGCACAGTCGGTCCCAGCGCCGTTTCACCCTTTCCGGGTTGCCATTCTCAATGACGATGGTGTACAGTTGGCGGTCGGTAGTTGTCGGCGTCTGCGCCGGTTCCCTAACAGGGGCTGGCGCCGTCGGCTGGGGAGCGGCGGTTTCCAGGGAGACGCGCCACTGACCGGCCAGGGTGGGAACGACCTTCTCCCAACCGGCGATCCGCAGGGCTTCAAAACTACCGAAGGGATCCGCCGGATAGGCTTCCATCCCCATTTCCCCGATGTCTAGCCCTTGCACCTCTTCCTCCTCACTGACCCGAAGTCCCATCAAGGCTTTGATGAGAGCCCAGGCAATCAGGGAACTTGCGAAAACGTAGGCTCCGACGGCGACGACGCCGGTCAACTGGATGACGAACTGGGTATGGTCGCCTCCCATAAACAGACCCGGTTTGGGCTGACTTGATCCCAGATCGGCAAAGGGCTCAGAGAAGAGTCCCACAGCAAGAGTCCCCCAAATGCCGTTGGTCAGGTGCACTGAAATGGCGCCGACGGGATCGTCAATGCGGACTCTGTCAATAAAGAGAACGCTCTCCACCACCAAAACCCCGGCGATGATCCCGATGATTCCGGCGCTGGTCGGACTGACGAAGGCGCAGGGGGCGGTGATCGCCACCAGTCCTGCCAATCCGCCGTTGAGCATCATAGACAAGTCGGGCTTGCCGAGCCGGAGCCAAGCCCAAAGGGTAGCAGTGAAGCCCGCAGCGGCACAAGCGATATTGGTCGTGACAGCGATCCTGGATATGGCGGACGGATTGGCGGACATGGTGGAGCCAGGATTGAATCCGAACCAGCCGAGCCACAAGATGAAGACGCCCAGGGTCGCGCTGGTCATATTGTGACCGGGAATGGGATTGACCTTGCCCTCGGGTCCATATTTGCCCAGTCGCGGTCCGAGCATGGCGGCGCCGGTCAGAGCCGCCCAGCCTCCGACACTGTGAACGACGGTGGACCCGGCGAAGTCAAACATCCCCCGATCCGCTAGCCAACCGCCGCCCCAAATCCAATGACCGACGATCGGGTAAATGACGGTGCCCATCAGGAAACTGAAAACGATGAAGGAACTGTATTTGATTCGCTCGGCGACGGCTCCTGAAACGATGGTCGCTGCCGTCCCCGCAAAGACCAGTTGAAAAAGAAATGCCGCCAACAGGGGAACATAAGTCCAACTGAGGGCGCTGTAATCGCCCCGGTACTCCTTTGCGAGACCCAATAAAACGGCAGGGGCGTTATGCTCCCCCGTTAGCATCAGACCTTTCCAGCCGATGAAGTTGTTGCCGTCGCCAAACATAAAAGCAAAGCCGAGGGATCCGTAGGCTAAGGTGGTGATGGCAAAAACGACGAAGTTTTTCGCCAGAATGTTAGCAGCATTCTTCGCCCGGCAGAACCCGCTCTCCACCAGTGCAAACCCTGCGTTCATCCAAAAGACCAGAAAGGCAGTCAGCAGCACCCAAACGGTGTCGGCAATCAGTTGAGCCCCTTGGGGCGTTTGCAACAGTTTCCCTATATCCTTCACCTGCTGTAGGTCCTGAGCCGAAGCCAGCGCTGTCGGTAGTAACAGCGCCGGAATCAGTAAGAGCGCCCGCCGTCGTTTCTGAGCCGTCACGTGATCATCCCTCCTTTTCAAAGGGCATCTTCCCCCCTGTCCCCTGTTCGCACCCGGATGCAATCGTCCAGGGGGAGAACGAAAACCTTCCCGTCGCCGATCTCTCCGGTTCGGGCCGATTGGACGATGGCTGCGACTACCTCTGTCAACTGTTCGTCGGGAACCGCAACCTCTAGTTTCACTTTCGGCAGCAGATCCACAACGTATTCGGCACCTCGGTACCGTTCCACCTGTCCCCTTTGCCGACCGTGCCCTCGGACTTCTGATACGGTCATTCCGACCACCCCCACCTGTGCCAGGGCATTGCGCACCTCCGCCAGTTTGTGCGGTCGGATGACCGCGACCACCATTTTCATCCCTTACACCTCCTCGTTTGATTCCTCTGCGTTTCTTCGTCCTTAAAAAAGAAAGGCGCCCCGGTCGGTCCCCCCTTCGGAACCTTTCACCGGGACGCCCTTGTCCCGTCTCTCTCAATTATAGCCGTCCGATTCCTAAATACCCATTCTTGGTCTATCAGACATCGAAGTAGAGGAGGAACTCATAAGGATGGGGTCGGATGTTGACTTCATCGGCTTCCTTCCTTTTGAGAGCCAGCCAAGTTTCCAAAACGTCGCGTGTGAAGACATCGCCCCTAAGAAGAAACTGGTGGTCCTGTTCCAGAGCGTCAAGGACAGCATGGAGGGATCCGGGGAGGGATCGGATGGCTCTCCTTTCCTCCGGCTCCAGGTCGTAAAGGTTCTTGTCCATCGGCTCGCCCGGGTCCAGCCGGCTGATGATTCCGTCCAGACCTGCCATCAACATCGCAGCGAAGGCGAGGTAAGGGTTGCACGACGGATCGGGGGGGCGAAACTCAATCCTCTTGGCGCGGGGGCTTCTTGAGTAGACGGGAATGCGCACGCAGGCGGACCGATTCCTCTGGGAGTAAGCGATATTGACCGGTGCCTCGTAGCCGGGAACCAGTCTCCGATAAGAATTGGTCGTCGGTGCGCAGAAGGCTAACAGAGCGGCGGCGTGTCGGAGCAGACCGCCGATGTAGTAGCGGGCCGTTTCCGAGAGTTGAGCATAGCCTCTCTCGTCATAGAAAACGTTGACTTCCCCTCGCCAGATGCTCTGATGGGTATGCATCCCTGATCCGTTGTCGCCAAAGAGCGGCTTGGGCATGAAGGTGGCGGTCATACCGTTCTTGCGCGCCACCATTTTGACGATATAGCGATAGATTTGAAGTTTGTCCGCCATCCGGGTCAGAGTGTCATAGCGCAGGTCAATTTCCCCTTGCCCCGCCGTCGCCACTTCGTGGTGGTGCACCTCGACCGCCACCCCCGCCCGCTCCATTGCTAAGACGATTTGGGATCTCACGTCTTGAAGGGTGTCGGATGGAGGTACAGGGAAGTAGCCTTCCTTATGTCGGATCTTGTGCCCCAGATTTGGTTTCTCATCCCGTCCCGAGTTCCAGATGGCTTCCTGGCTGTCCACGCTAAACCAACCGATGTTTGCTTTGTAGTCGTAGCGGACATCGTTGAAGATGAAAAACTCTGCTTCCGGTCCCCAGTAACTGGTGTCTCCGACGCCCGAGGCGATCAGAAACTGCTCCGCCTTCCGGGCAATGTAGCGGGAATCTCTCGTGTAAGGATGGCGGGTGATCGGATCGTAGACATCACAGGTCAGCACCAGCGTCGGCACTTCCAAAACGGGGTCGACAAAGGCGGTATCCGGGTCGGGCAAAAGGATCATGTCGCTCTCATGAATCTCCTGAAACCCTCTGATAGACGACCCATCAAAGCCGATTCCTTCCTGAAAAAGGTCGTCATTTAATTCCCGAACGGGAACGGTAAAGTGCTGCCAGACGCCAGGTAAATCGGTGAATCGCAGGTCCACCATCTGAACGCCAGCATCCTGAGCCATTCGGATCACATCCTGCGGCGATTTTCTGTACTTCCTTGCCAATTTGTTTCCCTCCTGTTTTTCTCCTCTTGTGCTCCCTTGCTGAAAAGCTTTTCAAGCGCCTATAAAATCAAAACCCTCTGACCACTGCCCGCCATCGGGCTGCAGTCAGAGGGCTCCTTCGCCCTTTCCCACACGTCCTATTAGACATTATAGCGCGCAATTTTGTTTCGGACGTTCGGCGCTATGCGCCGCGGATCTCAAAATCCGGATAGGCAGTGACTCCGTAAAGCCTCTGGTCCAAACCAGCAAGTTCATCATCGGGACGGGGGCGCAGCCACCCGACGATAGAGAGCATTCGGCAAAAAATGCGCGCTGCTGCCCATCCGGAACCAAATGCGAGCAGCCAAGGTAGGAAACCTGCCCCGACATTCCGGCCCCCGTCGAACCAAAGGCAGATCAGCCCAATAAGGGGAGCCATCCCTTCGGCGGGCACAACCCCGATCGGATCATCAATGAACGCTCGGTCCAAGAGAACGGAAACGCCGATCGCCAAAGGTCCCGTTACCAGACCGATCACCAGTAAGGGGATGGTCTGCGCCGACGGGCAGGCGAGCCCGGCGATCAATCCCGCCCAAAGCCCGGTTAGACCGAACGACGGGTCCTCCTTTCCAAACCAAATGCGACTGACGACGAGGGCGGCGAGGAAGGAGACGATCCCGGCGGTGGTCACTGAAGACCACAACCCAGGCGCCATCCCATACAGACCCAGCCAGAGCAGAAAAACACCGGCTGAGGCAGTCGGGAAGGAATGGGGCGGTAGTGCCTGAGCGGCACCCGTTCGGGAGTAACGACCAATCCGTGGCCCAACGGCGACGAGGGTTCCGAAGGCGGCACCTGCGCCGAGGGTGTGGACGGAGAAGAGACCGCCATAATCGCTGACCCAATAGCGAGCGATAACCGATTGGACGCCCTGGAAATGGAAGAGGGAGGGAGGAAGATGATGGCTGATCGCCTGACCGAAAGCGGTGTCCAGGACAAAGAGCAGCCGATGAAGGAGACCCGAGGCGCAGGCGATAGCGAAGGTTGCCGGCAAGGTAAGCCGCTCACCCGGACCGATAGTGGTCAGCAGGGCGCAAACTCCAGACATCAGCGCCTGATGGGACGAGAGCCCTAAGCCCGTCAGCCATCCGCCCGCAAGAGCGGTGAACGCCTTCATCAGGGAGTGAGATGTGGTCCGGGCCCGACCCATCCCCACCTCTATCAGTGCCAGCCCAAGAATGTAGAGTCCGATGACCGGGTCCATAACGGATCAGAGACCGCTGAAACCGTCGGGTTTGGGGACAGAAGTGCCGGCTGGTTGCCGAATCCTCTTGAGATCGCTATCCAGCACCGCTCCGACCACATAAAGGGATCCCGTGACACAGACCAGGTCGTTCTCACCAGCTTCCTGCAGCGCCGTGTAGAGCCCTGTTAACGGATCGCGAGAGGAACGGACAGCGGGATGACCGGACAAGAGACGGGAAAGATGGTCAGCAGGGAGGGCTCTCTCGGACGGCGGTTCTACGCAGTAGATCACATCGGCTAACGGCGCCAAACGTGCCAAAAATCCCTCCGCGTCTTTGTCCTTCAACATTCCAACTACGAGCAGGAGCCTTCGGAAACGGAAAAGGGTTGTCAATGCCCGAGCGAGGACAGAGCCGCCCGCTGGGTTGTGGGCACCGTCTAAGATAACGGTCGGACCCGACGTGCCGCCCGGTGGTGGAACGATCTGAAGCCTTCCCGGGCAGAAGGCGCTAACCGCCCCCAACATAATAGATTCTCCGTCAATCCGCCAGCCCATATCCGCCAATCGCTCGGCGACGGCGAGGGCACAGCCGAAATTGGGCAACTGGTGAGTCCCCGCCAGACCCAGACGCACCCGACAGGTCCGCCGTCGGGTGCTAAAGATCGCGTCCGTGCCTTCCGGATCTGTCGTTCGGACCTGCCAGGTTACATCCCGACCGACCAAGGTGAGAGGAGAGTTCAGTCGCAGAGCCGTTTCCTCAAACAAGCCCAGCAGTGCCGGTCGCCTCTCGGCAGTGACCAGCGGTCTGCGCTGTCGGGCTATCGGCAGTTTTTCAGCGGCAATGGAAAAAAGGTCCGGTCCCAATCGGTCCGTATGATCAAGGGAGAGGCCTGTTATGACAGAGACCAGGGGGTCCAACGTGTTAGTGGCGTCCCAGCGACCGCCCAGACCTACCTCAACGACGGCACAGTCGACTTGGGCGAGAGCGAAGTGACGGAAGGCAACAGCCGTTACAATCTCAAAATGGGTCGGTGGACCGTATGGGTAATCTCTGTCCAGTCGGTCGGTTGCCTCCATCGCCCAGTTGAGATGGTCGTTGAGATCGGTGCTACTGATCGGCTGGCCATTGATACAAATCCGCTCCGTCTCGTTGACCAGGTGGGGGGAACTGTAGGTGCCGACCCGATAGCCAGCGGAACTTAAAATCGCCGTCACAAATGCGCAGGTCGATCCTTTTCCGTTTGTCCCTCCGACCAGAACGGAAGGGAACTTCCGATGGGGCTCGCCTGCCAGTTCCAGCAAGACCCGGGTGCGCTCCAGTCCGGGTCGGATCCCAAACCGTTGGCGGCTTCTGAGAAACTCTAAACCGGCTCCCATCCTCCCACCCCTACACGACGGAACGAGGTTGGTGCGGTTTCAAATGGGACTGGGTTTCAAACTTCTTCGTCCTGTTTTAGGCTCTCCTGGAGCCAGAAGAGGTAGGACTCATAGCGGGATCGTGCAATCCTCCCTTCTTCCAATGCCTGACGCACCCCGCAGTTGGGTTCGGACCGATGGAGGCAGTTATTGTACTCGCAACGGTAGTCCCGAAATTCCTTAAAGAGATAGGGCAATGTCTCCGTCGCCACCCAGCGGGGCAGGTCGACCTTCTGAAATCCGGGTGTGTCCGCAACCCAGCCGCCTTTGGGATTGGGAAGGAGGCGCACCTCCGTCGTCACATGCCGACCCCTTTCCAGTTTCTCGCTGACCTCACCCGTCTTGAGTCGGGCACCGGGAATTAAAAGGTTTAGGAGAGACGACTTGCCCGTACCCGACGGTCCAGCGAAAACGGCGAGGTATCCCCTGATGGCTTCTTCTAAGCGGTCCAAACCGCAACCGGTCACCGCACTGGTCAGAAGGGGACGATACCCGATGCCTTCATAGATATCCAGCCAATACCGGAGGTTCCTTTCGTCCCTTCTGCGCATCCGATCGGATTTGTTCAGGACCACGACCGGCTGAATATCAAAGAACTCGGCTTGAGCCAGCAAACCGTCCAGCACTTTGTTGGAGAAGGGTGGCTGGCGCCAACTCATCACGATGACCAATCGCTCGGCATTGGCGATGGGGGGCTGGGGAATCAGGTTCCGTCTCTCCTTGATCGTCTCAATTGCCACCGTTTCCTTGTCCACCAGCTTGACTTCTACCTGATCCCCTGCATAGATCCGCTCCCCCGCTTTGAGGATCTTCCCCCTCGGCACCCCTAA
Organism: Candidatus Caldisaccharidevorator sinensis; assembly: GCA_032161505.2. Lineage (GTDB taxonomy): Bacteria > Armatimonadota > Fervidibacteria > Fervidibacterales > Fervidibacteraceae > Caldisaccharidevorator > Caldisaccharidevorator sinensis. The sequence goes on along the minus strand of JAVKTG010000002.1, from coordinate 822,705 downwards.
AAGGACCGTCCCCAATTCTCTGACCAGCACTTCCGTTCTGTGTCCCGATCGGGCGATAACCAGTCCCTCCACGGCATCACCTCTTTGGTAAGCGTCTCTTGAGGGCAGCACAAAAGGGCAATACCATATTAGCGCAGGAGGAACTTATAGGCTCATGGCAGACGGTTCCTTGATCCTGATCGTCCGCAAGTGTCGGGTGATCGCGACCTTAGCTTCCGCCCTTCATTCCAGCGACAAAGCCCGGCTGGGTCAACCTCTTCAAGTCTAACAGGCGATTCAGTTCCTGCTCCGGCATTAGGTTCATCTCCGAGACGACCTGCTTGAGGGTCTTATTCTCCGCCGTCGCCTTTCTAACGACCTGGGCGGCCCGATCGTAGCCGATGACGGGCGTGAGAGCCGTCGCCAGGATGGCGTTTTGCCCGGCGATCCGCTCCATATGGTCCCTGTTGGCGACGATCCCGTTCACGCACTTTTCCGCCAATACGTTACAGGTGCTGGAAAGGATCTGTATCGACTGAAGGAGGTTGTGTGCCATCACGGGTAAAGCGACATTCAGTTCAAAGTTACCAGAGGCAGCGGCAGCGGTGACCGTCACATCGGCACCGAAGACCTGCATCGCCACCATCATAACGGCCTCCGGGATGACGGGATTGACCTTTCCGGGCATGATGGACGAACCGGGCTGAAGGGCGGGAAGTCGGATTTCCGCCAGACCCGCTTGGGGTCCTGAGTTCATCCACCGTAGGTCGTTGGCAATTTTGTGGAGGGCGACGGCGAGGGTCTTGAGGGCTCCGCTGACTTCTACCGCCGTTTCCATTGCCCCCTGGGCAGCGAAATGATTGGGCGCTTCCTGGAACGGCAATCCGGTCTCCTCCTTTAAGCCTTCCGCTACCAGCCGACCAAAATCGGGATGGGTGTTGATGCCGGTACCGACGGCAGTGCCTCCGATCGCCAGTAGACAGAGCCGCTGGATCACATCTCTGATTCTCTCCTCGCATTGGCTCAGTTGGGCTTCATATCCGGCGAACTCCTGTCCCAGGGTGACCGGCATCGCATCCATCAGATGGGTCCGACCCGTCTTGACGATGTCTGCGAAGGCCTGCGCTTTCTCATTGAGGGATTGGCGGAGTTTTCCGATGGCGGGAAGGAGCGACTCATTGATGGTCAGGGCGCAAGAGATGTGGATGCAGGACGGAATCACATCGTTGGACGACTGACCCAGATTGACCTCATCGTTGGGATGGACCAGCCCCTTGTCGCCCCGAGACCCGCCGAGAAGTTCGCAGGCTCTGTTGGCGATCACCTCGTTCGCATTCATATTGGTGGAAGTTCCCGATCCGGTTTGAAAGATGTCCAGAGGAAAATGATCGTCCCACTTTCCTTCCGACACTTCCTGGGAGGCTGTCGCGATGGCCTGCGCCTTCCTTTCGTCCAAGAGACCCAACCGGGCGTTGACCTGAGCGGCGATCTTTTTGACCAGCCCCAGAGCACGAATAAAGGGTCGCGGAAACCGGATTCCGCTGATCGGGAAGTTTTCCAGCGCCCTCTGGGTTTGAGCCCCCCACAGAGCCCAGGACGGGACCGGTACTTCTCCAAGGGCATCTCGTTCCAGGCGAACGTCCTCCATCTCCCGTACCTCCCTTCTTCCCTTTGTGCTAACGACATCTTCAAGGATGCCGTTCCGATCCGCTTCCTTCTGTCAGGTGGACTCCTTAGCGGTGTCTGGGAGTAAGAAAGTAAAGGAAGAGGAGGGAAAGATGGAGGATTCCGATTCCCAGTTTGGTCGTATCGGGCAGGGACGATTCAGGAGAGACAAAGGCTTCTATCATGGCAGCGTAGACGAGGAGGAGGAGAGATCCGATAAGAAGAGGCACGGCTCTGCGAGCGCCGACGGTCAGTGCCGTCCAACGGGGCAAGTCGCCCGGGCTGATCCAGTGGTAACAAAGGACCAGTCCACTGGCGCCGGCAAGGATGATGGCCGGCAACTCAATTGCCCCGTGGGGGAAGATGAAGCCGAGAAGTGAAGGCAAGGTCCCCTCAGCGGAGGCAAAGATCAGAACCGCTCCGACCATCTTTCCGTTGGCGAAAAGGATGTAAACGCCTGGGAGGAGGAAAAGGAGAGACGAGGCGAAGGCGAGGAGAGCCACCCGCCAATTATTGAGCACGATCACCCAGAAAGCCAATGGTCTGCCGAAAAGGGGAATGACCGTCTCGACCGAGTGGTGCCGTTTGGCGACAGTTTCCGCCAGCTCTGTCAGTTCCTCGCCTAACCAAATTTGGGTGATTTCTGCCCCCGGGCGACACATTAGGGCGGTGATCCCGATGCCCCCGATGAGAAAGAGCGCCGAAGCCAAAACGAAGGTCCCTTGCCTTCTGACCGTCTCTGGGAAGGTCTTCCACACGAAACGCCAGATGGAAGGAAAGAACCGCAGACGGGTCGTTGGCGCGTGAGCGTAGACGAGGCTATAGGCTTTGGGAACCAGTTGCTGAAGGAATGCCCGATCCTGACGATAGGCTCCCTGCCGGGCTAGGTGGGCTGCCGCCCGCCGGTAGGCCTTAATCAGACGGACCAACGTCTCGCCATCCATCCGACGGATCTCCCAGCCGGTCGCCCGCTGGATCAGATCCGCCAGTTCGTCCCAGCGGTGATCGCCTGACCGACTCTTTTCGTCAGCCCGTATCACAGATCTCCCCTGCCCGCTTATAATCATAGGTAAGCCTCAAAAAACGGGAGTGCAAAAAATGACGATAGGGCACCTGATGCGGGAGTTCTCCGGTGCCGTCGTTACGCGGGAAAAAACCCGTCCCGTTCGGGTCGGTAATGTCCAGATCGGCGGCGGCGCCCCCGTGTCCATTCAATCTATGACGACTACTAAGACCCGAGATGTGGATGCGACGGTGGAGCAGATTCACCGCTTGGAGGAAGCTGGTTGCGAGATTGTTCGGGTCGCCGTTCCTCACAAGGAAGACGCCCTCGCCCTCGCAGCTATAAGGGAGCAGGTTCGGATTCCTCTGGTTGCCGACATTCATTTTGATTACCGGCTGGCACTGATGGCTTTAGGAGCGGGGGTCGACAAGATCCGGTGGAACCCGGGCAACATTCGGGACCAAGACAAAGTGGAGCAGATCGTGAAGGAGGCGAGGGAACGGAGGGTGCCGATCCGCATCGGCGTCAATGCCGGTTCTTTGGATCCCGACTTGCTAATGAAGTACGGCGGACCGACCCCTGAGGCGATGGTGGAGTCAGCGGCAAAGGAGATCGCCCTTTTGGAGAGATGGGGTTTTGAGGATATCGTCGTCTCCCTCAAGTCGTCCAATGTAATGGATATGATCAAAGGGTATCTCCTCTTCGCCCGCCAGTTTGCTTATCCCACCCACCTGGGGGTGACGGAGGCGGGACCACTGCCCGAGGGGCTGGTCGCTTCTTCCATCGGGATCGGAGCGGTCCTCGCCTTCGGCGTCGGCGACACCATTCGGGTCTCCCTCTCCGCCGACCCCGTTGAGGAAGTAACGGCGGGGAAAATGATCCTTCGGTCCGTCGGTCTGAGAAGGGAAGGCGTCCGGATCATCGCCTGTCCGTCGTGCGGAAGGTGTGAGGTAGACCTGTTTGAACTGGTGGAGAAGGTCAAGGAGAGGACCCGGCATATCGTTGAGCCCCTCGACATCGCGGTCATGGGCTGCGTCGTTAACGGACCAGGAGAGGCGCGCATCGCCGATGTGGGCATCGCTGCCGGGCGAGGGAAAGCCGCCCTCTTTGTTGAAGGAAAAGTGGTCGGCACCATCATTGAAGGCGATGTGGTCTCTGCACTGGTGCGGTTGGCTGAGACGATCTCCAAGAAGCGAAGGGAGAGTCGGGACGGGCAGACCGACTCGTCACAGGCCGCTTCCCTTTCCGATTAATCCACCTCGGAACGGGCGAGATAGTTGGCGATGACGTGAGAGGGCGTCCCGTCCGCGACCAAGCTACCCTTATCCAGCCATAGGACCCGATCAGCGATCCGCTCGAGCCAGGACGTTTCGTGGGTGACCAGAAGGATGCACTTCCCTTGATCCCGCAACTGCATCAGGGTCTCCAGCGCCTTGTTCTGGAAGGGGATGTCTGTGCTCTGCAATTGCTCGTCTATCAAGAGAATGTCGGCGTTTGAGTGAATACCCAGAGAGAAACCCAGCCGCACCAGCATCCCTTGAGAGTAGGTTCGGGTCGGCGCGTCCTCAAATCCTGTCAGCTCTGCGTATTCAAAGATGGCTCTCAGTTTCTGTCGGACCTGGGGCAGGGTCAAACCCAAAACGGTGCCGGCAAAAAGAAGATTTTCCACCGCTGTCAGTTCAGGATGGAAGCCACCGGTAACGCCGAGAAGGGCGACGATGCGACCGTGACTTTCTACATGCCCTTCTGTCGGCTCGTAAATGCCACAGATGACCGCCAAAAGGGTCGTCTTTCCCGAACCGTTGCGACCGATGATCCCCGTCACCTCGCCAAACCGAAATTCCGCCGTGATGCCGCAAAGCGCCACAACCTCAACGGGGCGCCTCCGGCGAAAGGATAGAATGGCTTCCTTCAAACTCCGGGGCTGTGCTTGATAACTCTTGAAGACTTTCCATAGATTCTGCAGACGGATCGCTGTCGGTTTCAAAAAGGACGTCTCCTTCCTGACCGCTTCTTTCCGGTCTATAACTTGACACAGATGCTGACTAGGTCTTTCAGAAGTGGGGCGCTTGTCGATGGGTCATGCCGTCAAGTGGCTGATCGTCGCTGACGATCTGACGGGCGCTGCTGACTCGGCGTCGCCTTTCGCTCTTGCCGGTCTTTCCACCGTGGTCGCGCTCGGGATGGTCGGTCCTCTTCCAGAGTGCGAGGTTCTGGCTGTCGACACCGATGGGCGCCGCCTACCTCCAGAGCCGGCACGTTCGGCTATCGCTGATGCTTTCCGGTCCCTGTCGGCTCTTCACAACTTCTTAAAGATAGATAGCACCCTGAGAGGTAGCATCGGAGCGATGGTGGAAGGGGCTTTCCAGGGGTCAAAGCGTCGGTGGGGCGTCTTCTGCTCCGCCGTCCCCTCCCAGGGTCGTCGTGTGCGGAGCGGTCGGGTCACCGTTTACGGGTCTCCCATCAGCCAGACCCCCTTTGCATCAATGACCGATCCCCCTATCGTTAGTGACTCCCTAGCCGATCGCCTCTCTGCTACAGGGTTGAAGACAGTCGCCATCCTCTCTTTGGCTGGTCTGGCGCAGGCGCAACCAGATGGAGTCATCGCTCAAATCGCTGACGCTGAAAGAAAAGGATGCCTCGTCGTCTGCGACGCTGAGGACGATCAAGAAATAAGGACACTTGTGGACTTTTGCTCCCGTCTCCCGACGCCCCCTCTATGGATCGGCGCCTTGGGGCTTGCCTCCGCCCTTGCCCGACCGCCGCAACTCTGCTGCAGACGGAATGACGGACCACCGGTAGAGGGGGTCCTGATTGTTTGCGGTAGCCGCCATCCCGTCGCCCGAGGGCAGTTGGAGCGATTTGGTTCCTCTGGCTTCCCGGTCACTACCCTTGACGCTTTGGACCGATGGCTGATCCGACGGCACTGCGCTGCTGCCGTCACTGTGGATCTGGCAGAGGGCTTCTCCCATGAGCACAAGGGCAAACTGGAGACAGTCGCCGAAGTTCTTTCGTCGGGTCGGATGGCTCTAGTTCTCATTGGCGGTGATACGGCACGATCGGTCCTCTCCTCTATCAACATATGGCATTGGAGGCTGACGGGGGCGTTGGAGCCCGGGTTTCCTGTCGGGGTCGCCCTCATTGGCTCAGTTCCACTGACCATTGCGACCCGAGCGGGAGGATTTGGAGATCGGGATTCGTTGGTTCGGGCAGTCCGACACCTCCTCCCTTAGCACGGTCGTGGGAGGGTGGTATCCTTGTAACAGACCTATAACCGTTCGGAGGAGAGAGAATGGGGGAGAGAGAGGCGATCCGCTGGACCGATCTGGCGCCACCGCAACGGATTCTAATGGGTCCGGGACCCGCCAATGTAGATCCGAGAGTCCTTCGGGCGATGGTCCATCAGCCCATCGGACACTTAGACCCGGAATTTCTGAAGATAATGGACGAGGTGCGATCGGCTCTCCGACGACTCTTTGACACCGATAACGAACTGACCTTTCCGGTCTCAGGAACGGGATCGGCGGGAATGGAAAGTTGTCTCGCCAACCTTGTGGAGCCTGGCGATCGGGTGTTGGTGTTCATCATCGGCTACTTCGCAGACCGCATTGCTCAAATAGCTGGACGGCTGGGAGCCGATTTAGTGGTTGTTGAGAAGGAATGGGGTCAGGCAGTCTTCCCTGATGAAGTGCGTTCTCATCTTCAGCAGCACCGTCCTAAGGTGGTCGCTCTCGTTCACGGTGAGACTTCTACGGGTGTCCTCCAACCGTTGGATGAGATCGGACCGATGGCGAGGGAGCAGAACTGCCTTTTTCTTGTTGACACCGTCGCGACACTGGGCGGGGTTCCTTTTTCAACGGGGCAATTGATGGTGGACGTCGCTTTTTCTGCGTCCCAGAAATGCTTGGGGGCACCGCCGGGGCTGGCACCGGTCACCTACGGCGACCGTGCCGTCGCACGATTGAAGGAACGGAAGCCTCCGGTCTCGTGGTATTTTGACGCCCTTCTCCTGCGGTCCTACTGGGGTGCGGACCGAGCCTACCATCACACGGCACCGATCCCTATGGTCTTTGCCCTAAGAGAAGCCCTCCGTCTCATAGAGGAAGAAGGGCTGGAGAACCGCTGGAAGCGGCATCTGGTCAACGGTCAGGCCCTGATAGCAGGGCTTGAAGCTCTCGGGTTGAAATTTCTCGTTCGTGAGCCTGCTTATCGCCTGCCCGTCGTAACGGCGGTAGTGCCACCGGAAACAGTAGACGAAGGTCGCATCCGGCGCAGGCTTTTAACCGAATATAACATTGAGATCGGCGCCGGGCTCGGTCCCTACAAGGGTCGGCTCTGGCGGTTTGGTCTGATGGCGCATTCCTCTCAAAAGAGAAACGTCCTACTGGCGCTGACGGCTCTCGGCAACATCCTTAAGTCGGAGGGTTTCTCTTGCTCCGTTGACGAGGCGGTTTCTGCAGCGGAAGCGGTCTATCGGGAGCATCCCGAAGTGCGGGTGGAAATATAACCCCATCGGCGCCCGACGGGCTTCGCCCGATGCGGTCCCAAGGTCGCGACACGCTCGTCCGAGCTTGCGAATCCTCTCTCCCAACGCCGGAACGATCCCCATCTCCGTTCCGGAACTTCAGGCGACGAAAGCGATGAAGGTGACATAGACGAGGAAGTGGGTCAAAAAAGCAGGCAGAAAGGACCGGCAGGTCATGGAAACGACCGCCAGGATAAGACCGGCGAAGAAAGAGCCGATCAGTTCAGGGATGGGTTTGCCCCAGTGGGCAAGGGTGAACAGAAGGGTAGGGTAAAGGACGGCCAAGGTCCGGCTGTAGGGGAGGAGACCGAAAAGGAGGAATCCTCTGAATAAAAACTCCCATCCCCACATATACAAGAAGAGACCGATGAGGAAGCCGGAGGGGGAAAGGGAGGCGAGAGAGACATAGGGACGGTAATAGTCGCGAAAAGGGTTCTGCCCTCTCGCCCAAAGGAGAAAGGGGATCATCGCAACCCAGAGAAGGGAAGTGATGGAAAGAGACCATCGCCAGTCACCGGGAGAGAGCCCCGATTTTTCAAGGCTTCCAGACAGTCCGGTGATGATCCCGATAGGGACGATGAAGCCGCAGAGGAAGGTCCAGAGACACCAGGCGGTCCAGTAAGCCGGTGAAAAAGGGGAGAAATAAGAGGCGAGGGTCAGAAGGGCGCCAGAGGCAGAGATGAAAGCAACGCGGAGGAGGGCAGGGGAAAGAAGCATTCTGTCAAGTCGGTCGTTCTATCTCGGTCACCATCTGTCCTTTAGAAAAGACACGGACCGCACCGGTGGAACTGGAAACAGTGATGGCGAGGGCGGCGGTCACGGAAGTAATCCCCGCTGCGGCTGCGTGCCGAGCACCCAGCCCCATCGGCAGGTCCTCGTGGGGCAGGCTGGGCTGGAGATAGACGCCTGCCGCTTCTACCGTCCCGTCGCCTCTGATCAAAAAGGCGCCGTCAATCGCGCTGAACTCTTTGACCGTTTCGGTCAACTGAGGGTCTAAGATGTTCCGTTCCTGCTCGGGGTATCCCTTAAAGGGGTTGAGGACGAGGGGTCGGCTATACTTGAGGACATCCTCCGTATCGCCGACGACGAAAATGGTGCCGACCGGTTTGCGCTCCCTTCCCTCAGCGGCAATCTGAATGGCGATCTCCAAGACCCGCTCAAAGACCTCAGGATGGACCTGCTGGCTCACCAGGGAAGTGGAGCCGGCTAACAGTTCGGATTCATCTCGGACGGTGAGCAGCAGAAGGGTGTCCAGTCGGTCCGACTGAAGGGGACCAGAAACGCAGACGAGGACATCGTCCGGGGCGACCACCCCCTGAGCGAGACCGAGGACCAATGCCAGTTTAATCTGGTCCAGCCTCGGCAGCCGAACAGGCGGAAGGTGTATGAGCGCCCGAACCTTTTCTTTGACAGCCTCTTGGATGGAAGGTGCCGATGTCGCCAGCAAGATAGGCAGCGAAGCCCCGTCGCCAACGACCAAATTCACCTGCTCTCCTTTTCCGCAAAGGAGAACGGCGTGCGCCTGACCGTGACGAACCAAAGAAAGCGCCGTCTGCAGGACCGAAGCGGTCACATCGGTTACGATTACCTCTTCTTCCCTCTCCTCCTTCTTCCCTTTTCTCTTAAATTCCTTCTCGGGCACCGTCGACACCATCCCCCGGGTCTGTCAAATAACCTGAGACCGTCTTCCAGCTATATACTTTGGGTCAGTCTTCATCTGTTGACAAGGAAGGTTGGAGCGTGATAGGGCAATGGCAGTTCTGAGGGTGGCAGGGGAGCAGGTGTTGAGGGGGGAAGTAGAGGTCGGTGGCAGTAAAAACGGAGCCCTGGCTCTTTTACCGGTCGCTTTGCTGACGGATGGACCGTGCACGTTTCGCCGGGTTCCCGATGTGACCGATATCCACATCCTTCTGAACCTTTTTCGCACTCTGGATGTGAAAGCAGTCTTTGATTCGGGCACGGTCTCCTTGGACGCCAGCCCATTGACCAACCGACCCTTACCCGACGGCAAGGTCTCGCAGATCCGCGCGTCTATCTATTTGGCAGGGGTGCTTCTGACCCGATTTGGGGAGGTGACCATAGGACTTCCCGGAGGATGCCCATTGAGTCGGAAAGTGGACTTTCACCTTGCTGCTTTTGAGAGGATGGGGGCGCAGGTCCGGTCAGACGGAGAGGTCTTGCGGGCGGCTTGCCCGAAAGGGCGCCTGCAAGGGGCAACGGTGGAACTGGACCCCCGCTGGAGGAGCGTCGGAACGACCGTAAACACCCTCCTCGCTGCCAGCCTGGCGGAGGGGACAACGGTCATCAAGAATGCTGCGATGGACCCTGAAGTCGTCGCCTGCGCCCATCACTTGAAAAAGATGGGTGCCGACATAGAGGGGGAGGGGACGACGACCATCATTGTCCGGGGTGTCCGTCACCTTCGCCCGGTAGACGGGGAGGTCATTGCCGACCGGTTGGTCGCGGGGTCTTACTTGGCTATGGGGTGCGCTACCCAGGGATCGGTTAAGGTCGTCGGCGTCCCCCATCAATGGCTCTCCCCCTTCCTCTCCAAACTAGCCGAAGCGGGTGCCTCTGTGGAAGCGGGCGGCAATTGGATCCGCGCCGAGATGAAAGAGCGTCCTCGTCCGATCGCTTTGATGACGGCGCCTTACCCCGGCTTTCCCACAGACCTTCAGCCTCTTGCAGCGGGTTTTCTGGTCCGATGCCAAGGCGTCAGTTTGATCGTGGAGACGATCCATAGGGACCGGCTGTTGTATGCGTCGGAGATCAACAAACTGGGCGGAAAGATGATCAGCGAGGCATCGGACAACCCCGACGGTCTGCCCGTTCTGTCGTGGATCGCAGGCGTGCCCCGGCTAACTGGTACGATCGTGGATGCGGTGGACTTACGGGCAGGTGCCGCTCTGATCGCTGCGGCCTTGCAAGCCCGCGGTGAAACGCTGATCGTCAATGGAGAGAAAATTATGAGGGGCTACGAGAAGATTTTGGAAATCCTGAGGTCCTTGGGAGCCTATGTAGAAATGTGGGATGAGCCTTGGGTGATGGAAGGTGTGGTCGTTAGTGCCAAGAATGGGGATTGACTTAGGGACGACGCGAGTTCGGGTCTTCATTAAAGGGAAGGGGATCGTCCTTCAAGAGCCGTCCGTCGTCGCTACCAACAGGAAAGGAAAGATTCTTTTTGTCGGTGAGGAAGCCAAAAGGATGCTCGGCAAGACTCCCGGCACGATTATTGCCCGCCAGCCCCTTCGGGACGGGGTCATTGCCGATTACACCACGACAACGGAGATGCTGCGCTACTTCATTAGGAAAGCCTTGGGACCCTTACCTTTGTTCAAGCCAGAGGTCATCATCTGCGTTCCTGCAAAAGCGACCAACGTAGAAAAGCGCGCCGTCGTAGACGCCGCGATAGAAGCCGGTGCCCGAAAAGCCTTCCCGATTGAGGAACCGTTGGCGGCTGCCATCGGGTCGGGGCTTCCGATTACGGAGCCGGGAGCCAGCGTCGCCATTGACATCGGCGGCGGAACGACCAATATCGCCGTCATCTCTTTGGGCGGTATCGTCATCAGCGACTGTATACGTGTCGGCGGTATTAAGATGGATGAGGCGATCATCCGATATATCAAGCGGGCTTACAACCTACTGATCGGCGACCAGACGGCAGAAGAGTTGAAGATCCGAATCGGATCGGCTTACAAACTGCCTCAAGAGTCGACGACCGATGTTCCCGGAAGGGACTTGGTCAGCGGTCTTCCAAAGACCGTGACGGTCAGTTCTGACGAGATACGGGAGGCGTTAGCGGAGCCTGTTTCCCAAATTGTCAGCCGGGTTAGAACGGTCCTTGAAAAGACTCCCCCCGAACTGGCTGCCGACATGGTCACCCGCGGTATCGTCCTGAGCGGCGGAGGGTCGCTCCTGCAGGGTCTGGACAAACTCCTATCGTTTGACACCGGTCTCCCCGTTCGCTACGCCGACGATCCCCTCTCTGCCGTGGCCGTCGGGACCGGAAAGGCGCTGGATCTGCTCCCCTACCTACATCTGGACAACGAGTGATCTCAGTCGTTGATGAAAATCCCGTCAATTTGGGATAAGTTGATAAATTGATCGCAGGCACGAATTAAGTCTGGGGAAGTCAGCCGATCGGGACCGATCACTTTGGTGACGATTCCCATTCTCCCGAGGTATTCGACGACCGGTGCAAAGTCGCCGTCGCCGGTCACTAAAACGACCTCGTCTAGGTGGGGAGCCATGGTCAAAATCTCTAATGCCATTTCCAGGTCCGTCGTCGCCTTCACATTTCCGTCCGCCATTCTCCGAATCGGTTTGGCGACCACCCGATATCCCATCAGCGCCAGGGCATTGAGAAAGTCCTGTTGACCGTGGTTCTGGGGATCGTAACTGGAGAAGGCGATCAGTTTCAGCACGACCCCGTCGGCTTCCAGAAAGTCCTTCAGAACCTTATAGTTGATCTTTGTCGTCCCAAAAACCGACCGGACGCACATGTAAATATTCTGAATGTCCAGAAAAGCAGCGACCCTCCAGGTCGGTTCCTGGGGTCTCGTCACCAATCCCGTCACCAACGGTCGGACTCCCCGAGCGGGCTTCTCTGCCGTCGGACCAGGCTCTACGACCGGTTCTATAGCCCTTATTTCTTCTTGTTCTTCGTCCTGCTTTTCCATCGGCTGAATTTCCGTATGTTCCAATTGGTATCACTCCCTGTTCGGACACGGGCGATCCAGTACCTTCTTTCCGTCCGATTTTAGCATCCTGTTTCAGGACGGCTGGGCGGAACGGGACCTAACCCGTGACCGGTGGCGGATGACCCAATAGAAAGCCAAAGCAACGACCAGAAAGGCGAGAGACGCCCACATCGCCGTGTCCAACTGTCGCAAGAACCGCTCTCCAAAGAAACCACCCAGGTAGCCGACCAAGAAAAAACGAGCGCCCCTCCCGACAACACTGACAGCTAGCAAGGCAGGGAGGCTGTAACGAAAGACCCCGCTGGCAATCGTAAACAGTTTGTAAGGGATAGGGGTGAAAGCGGCGGTGAAAACGCAAGCGATCCCGTATCGTTCATAGAGCCACTCGAATCGGGCGACCTTTTGCGGAGAGAAGAAGCGGTCCAACAGGGGTCTGCCAGCGATTCTTCCTATCACCCATCCCAGAGCGGCTCCGGACACGCTGGCTAAGGTGCAGACCAGGGAGGTCAGAAGTGCCGACTGAGAAAAGGGGGGCAGAACCAGAAGGAGGAGGAGGGCGTCGGGGGGGATAGGGAAAAAGGAGGATTCAGCGAAAGCGACGACGGCGAGACCCACAAGCCCGTAATCCCGAACCAGCCCCTTCGTCCACTCCATTAATCCCTGATCCAACCAGAAGACCCCCTGTGTGAGAGGAGAGCATAGCACTCGGGAGACGCTGACGTCAGCCTCTCACAACGGACGCCAGAGCCAAAGGATAAAGGAGCAAATAGGAGCAGCAAAGAGGAGACTATCAAACCGGTCCAAAAGCCCCCCGTGTCCAGGAAGAAGACCGCTAAAGTCTTTTATCCCAAGACTTCTTTTGATGGCGGACTCCAGCAAATCGCCGATTAATCCTCCGAGCCCGCCGGCGGCTCCCAATACGGCGCCGAGCAGACCATTACTAAAAAAGTCGGCGCCCAACAAAATCCCGACAATCAGAGAAGCAGAGACGGCGAAAACCGCACCTTCAAGGGTCTTGGCGGGGGAGACGTGGGCTGCTAAAATCCGCCGACCCATTCGTCCCACAAAGTAGGCAGCCGCATCTCCGACCCAAACGCAACCGCAAACGGTCAGTATATTAAACAGCCCAGGATAGGCACCTGTCGGCTGCAAGACCCCCACCTGAGAGCCGACCCCTGCACGAAGGAGGGTCAGCCCGCCAAAGAAACTCACATAGAAACCTGCAAGGAGACCGAAGGCAATCCGCTCGCTGGTCCTCAGTTCCTTATAGACCCACGAATGAATCAGTTCGTAAAGAAGACCGAACAGGAAAAAACCGATGGCGATGATAGCAATGACCCGACGGGCGATGGGGACAAGGAGGAAAGGAGCCGCCGGACCCAAAACCCCTGCAAAGGTGAAAATCAAGCTCGCCGGCCTCCCCGTCCTTTGCAGCGCCAGCCAAAACTCGCATGCGGAAATCAGAGCGAGAAACCAGATGAAGAAGAGGAAAGGAATAAAACCCCAGACGGCGAACGCCAGGAAAAGGACCAAACCGACCCCCGCAGTTACCACCCGGACAGACAGGTCGGTCACAAAATCATTCCCCCGGCGCTCCCCCTCTCCTCCTTAACGTAAGTATGAGGCGAGCGCGCTCCTCCAGGCAGACTTCACTTCCGAAAGGGACAAGTCCAAACTGGTCTGTCCGTCCACTTTGATGACGATACGCTTTCCTCCCGTCGTCCCCAAAGGAACGAAGGGGCAGCGCCGACGCTTGAGCAGGTCCTTTAACACTGGCGCCTTTTTCGGGCGGACGGTGACGATAATTTGGGATGGCGCCTCACCGAAAAGGAGAGCCATCAGTCTATCATCTCTCCCAGCACCCAATTGGGAACGGAAAATGTAAACGGTCGCTCCGACACAGCCCAAAATACACGACTCAGCGAGAGCGACCGCCAATCCGCCGTCACTCACATCGTGGGCGGAATCCAAAAGTCCCTCTCGGATCGCGGTCCGACACGCCTCCTGAACGGTCCTTTCTTCCTCCCAATCTAACTCCGGTGGGGAACCGACTTCTGTTCCGCCGTGAATCCTAAGGAACTGGCTCGCCCCGAGACGACCGCCCAGAGTCCCGAGAAGGAGAATCTCGGACCCCTCCCTTTTGAAGGCAGCGGTCGTATGGAAGGTAACATCTTCCACCACTCCGACCATCCCGATCAACGGGGTCGGCAGAATGACAGATTCAGGACTTTCGTTGTAGAAACTGACGTTGCCGCTGACCACAGGAACTTGGAGCGCCCGGCAGGCTTCGGCGATCCCCCGGACCGACTCAACAAAATACCAGTATCTGTCCGGCTTGTCGGGATTGCCGAAGCACAAGCAGTCCGTCACGCCCGCAGGTTGGGCTCCGACACAGGAAAGGTTGCGGGCCGCTTCCGCCACCGACAGCTGGGCGCCAAGGAACGGGTTAAGACTACAGTAAAGAGAGTTACAGTCGGCAGTTACGGCGATCGCCAGCCGATCGTGATCGTCCTTCAGCCTCAAAACCGCCGCATCGCCCTGTCCCGGGCAGACGACGGTGTTGGTCTGAACCATATGATCGTATTGCTCATAAATGGGCGATCGGTCGCCGATGGACGGGTCGGAGAGAAGAGACAGAAGGACCTGCCCATAGTCCGTCGGTTCCGTGAGGCGAGATAGGTCCTGGCGCCTTCTATCATCCAGGTCCTCGGGCGGCGCCATCGGTAGGTGGTAGAGAGGGGCAGAAGCGATGGCCTCTGGAGCCAGTTCTGCCACCAGCCGATCGCCGTCGTAGTAGCGGAGCATCGGTTCGTCAATGATCCTGCCGATGACGGAGAAGGAAAGACCCCACTTGCGAAAGATCTTCTCCACCTCCCAATCCCGACCGCGCTCAACGATGAGCAGCATCCGCTCCTGGCTCTCACTGACCAGCACTTCCCATGGCTCCATCCCTTCCTCTTTCCTCGGAACGAGGGACAGGTCGACCACCATTCCGACGCCGCCGGCCGATGCCGATTCGACGGTGGAGCAGGTGAGACCGGCTGCCCCCATGTCCTTAACCGCCACGACGGCACCCGTCCGGTAGGCTTCCAAACATGCTTCGATCAAGCACTTTTCGGCGAAGGGGTCCCCCAACTGGACCGTCGGTCTGAGAGCAAGGGACTCCCGAATCTCCTGGCTTGCCAAAATCGAACAGCCACCGATTCCGTCCCTACCGGTCCGATTGCCCACATAGACGACGGCATTATCTGGACCTCTTGCCCGAGCCGTCATCAGTTCCCCTTCCCTTGCGACACCGACACACATCACCCCGACGATGCAGTTGTTTCGGTAAGACGGATGAAAGAAGACCTCTCCCGCCACCGTTGGGACGCCGATGCAGTTGCCATACCATTGAATGCCGTCTATGACTCCCCGAAAGATGTAGCGGGCTCTCGGATCGGAAGGGTCACCGAACCGAAGGGCGTCTAACAGGGCGATCGGTCGCGCCCCCATCGCCAGAATATCCCGAACGATGCCACCGATGCCCGTTGCTGCGCCCCCCTTGGGCTCTATCTGGGACGGATGGTTGTGACTCTCCATTTTGAAAAGGATGTAAAGGTCCGGTGCCACCATCACGCCTCCCGCATCGCCACCGAATAAAGCAGGGAAGGGTCCCTGCTTGGGAAAAAGGGACAAGTAGGAACGGCTCCGACCATAGCCGCAGTGCTCGCTCCATTCCACACTGAACATCGCCAGTTCCGTGTCTGTCGGATCCCTTCCCAGAATGCGCCGGACCTCTTTCAATTCTTCTGCCGTCATCCCCAAAGCCAAGGCTTTCTGTTCAAGGGAGACCATTTTTTCTCAGCACCTCTCCATCAGGCGAGGGGATAACCCTGCTCAATTTCTTCCGTTAGCCATTCAACGAACAGCCGAACCCCCTCCTCAAACGGTACTTTCGGTTGATAGCCGAGAAGTCTCTGGGCTTTCGTCACATCTGCATGAGTGAGAGTGGGGTCTGCCGGCGGCTTAGGCAAGAACTCTTTCTTCCCTTCCCTCCCGATGGCTTTCTCAAGGGTTTGAATCATCTGAAGGAGGGTGATCGGTCTTCCCGACCCGACATTGATGATTTCGTATCCCATCGGTTTTTCGGCAGCGGCGGTGATCGCGTCCACCACATCGCTGACAAATGTGTAGTCCCTCTGGCTGGATCCGTCACCGTAAATGGGAATCGGTTTGCCGGTCAGGAGACAAAGGGAGAATTTGTGAATCGCCAGGTCGGGTCTCTGACGGGGTCCGTAAACGGTAAAGAGCCGCAGGCAGGTAACAGGCAAGCCGTAAAGGTGGTGATAGGTGAAGGCGAGGACTTCCCCCATCTTCTTCGTCGCTCCGTAGGGAGAGAGGGGTTGGGAAGTCGGATCCTCTTCGGTGAAGGGTGCTTTATCCCTCTCCCCATACACGGACGACGATGAAGCGAAGACAACGTTGGTCACTTGATACTGACGGGACAGTTCCAAAAGGATGAGGGTGCCGTCCACATTCACCCGAATGTATTCGGCCGGTCGCTCCAGAGAAGGTAGGACACCCGCCAGAGCCGCAAGATGAATGACAATTTCCGGACGGAAGTTTTGAAAGATCCGTTTCATCGCCTGAGGGTCGCAGATGTCCGCCTCTACCAGGCGGAAAGAAGGATGGTCTCTCAACAGGATCAGATGCCTCTCCTTGACCGCACGGGGATAGAAGAGTTCGTCAAAGTTGTCCAAGCAGAGGACCGAGTGTCCCCTAGAGATCAACCGGTCGCAAATGTGGGACCCGATGAACCCCGCACCACCCGTCACCAGGACTCTTGACATTTGACAAGCCGCTCCTTTCAACCGACGGTTTTTCTCGCAATCATCCGTTGCATCGCAAATTGTAAAGGTCGCAAGGAATAGATGATACAATACAAGGCGGTGGAGCGGAGTGTCGGAAGCCGATGAGCGTTTGGTGCGGCGACTGGAGGAGTTGAGTCTCCGCCGCCGACGGTTGGAACGCCAGTTAAGAACCTTGCACCAGAGGCTCTCTCTATCCCGTCACAATCCGGCGGTCAGGCGGCAACTGGAGCAGGTGGAGAGAGAACTGGAAGAGATTGACCGGCAGAGACAACAGATGTTGAGGACAACCCAACAGCAAGGTCCCTCGGAAGAAACCGGGAGGGAGGGGAAAGATGGGGCAAACGATTCAGCAGAAAACTGCGATGATTCTGGTCGCTGACGACGACCCGGCGATCACCGAACTGGTCCGGGTCAACTTAGAAACCCATGGATACCAAGTTGTCGCCGCTCACGACGGAAGGGAGACTCTGTCTCTGGCGCTCAAGGAGAAGCCCGATCTGATCCTCTTAGACATCGTGATGCCGGAGGTGGACGGTTACGAAGTACTGCGGCTTCTGAAGAGTGATCCGGAAACCGAAGCCATCCCCATCATCGTTCTCACCGCCTACGCCTCCGATGAGGGAGCGGTCATCAGTTGGCTGGAGGGTGCTGCCGGGTATTTAGCGAAGCCTTTTGATCCCGACGAGTTACTTTTGACCGTTAAGCGAACCTTGGAGGCAGGTGAGCAAGCCAGAGGAGCCAAGTGAGATGGTTTTATGGGAGCATCCCTTTGAGCGCTATATTGCTCTTACTTCCCTCGTCACCATCGCTATCTCGTTAGCCCTTCTTGCGGGCAAGCGACTGAAAGAACCGCCTGTGATGATCCTTCAGACCCCACCGATCAAAGGCTCTTCACCGGAGCCCCAGATCACGGTGCACATAAAAGGTGCGGTGGCAAATCCCGGACTTTTTTCGCTTCCCTACGGCAGTCGGGTTGCCGATGCCGTCAAAAGAGCCCGACCCTTTAAGCGAGCAGACCTTAATGGTCTCAACCTGGCTCAATTCCTTGAGGACGGTCAGGAGATTGTAGTGCCCGAGAGGACAGAGGTGTCCCAGGTTCCCTCTCGCCCGCTAGTTAACAGGACAGGAGGTTCATTGACTTTTTGGGGCGTCCCCCCCGTCCGGAAGGTCCATCTCAACAGCGCCACTGAAAAGGATCTGGAAAGACTGCCGGGAATCGGTCCCGCCCTCGCCCGGCGGATTCTGGAACTGAGGCGTCAGAGGGGCGGTTTTAAGTCGGTAGACGAGTTACTTCAGGTCCCGGGAATTGGTCCAAAAAAGATGGAGAAAATTCGCGCGTATATCGGTCTCTGACCCAAGGGATTAAGGAGGGTTTCCATTGGCAGGCTTGAAAGTTGCGGTGGTCGGTGCTGGGACCGTCGGGCAGGAGATGATCCGATGCTTAAGGGAAATGCCCTTGCCGCTAGCAGAGAAGCCTCTGGTCGCTGCTAGAACTGCCCGCACGATCACTGTCGACGGAGAACCCGTTGAGGTACACGAATGCTCAGAGGACGTCTTTGACGGGATAGACATCGTCTTTTTCGCCGGAACAGAAGGCGAGAAAGGAGCTGCCCGTCTGTTCGCCCCAGCCGCCTTGGATAGGGGCGCTTTCGTTATTGACAACGGATCCGATTTCCGGATGGTGGACGGCGTCCCCCTCGTCGTGCCTGAAGTCAATGCAGATGAATTAGAAAGCCTAAGGGGGTCTGAGGAGGTCCATCTGCCGGGAGTTGGACCCGTTCCCCGGCGGTTGATTGCCAACCCGAACTGCTCCACCATCCAGATGGTCGTTGCTCTCAAGCCCCTTCACGACGCCGCCGGGCTCAAGAGGGTCATCGTCAGTACCTACCAAGCCGTATCGGGTGCCGGGAGCCTTGCAGTCAAGGAATTGGAGGACCAAACGCACCGGATCCTTCACCGGGCAGAGCCTGAGCCCCCTCAGGTACACCCCCTCCCCATTGCCTTCAATGTCCTAGCCGGAGCCAATTGGAAATTTGATGAAGAGGATTACACCAACGAAGAATGGAAACTGGTGCGAGAGACGAGAAAGATCCTCCGACTGCCTGATCTGCCTGTGACAGCTACCTGCGTCCGGGTCCCTGTTTTCACCGGTCACGCCGAGGCGGTTTATGTAGAACTGAAAGAACCGATCGGCGCTGAAAAAGCGAGGGCGATCCTGAGACAGGCACCCGGCATCGTTCTTATTGACGAAGAGAAGAGCCTTGAAAATGGGACCCGCTACCGAACCTATCCCACTCCAAAGGATGTGGAAGGGCGCAACGAGGTCTTCATCGGCAGGGTGCGAAGGGATCCCTTTAATCCCAACGGCCTGTGGCTTTGGGTGGTCGCAGACAATTTAAGGAAAGGTGCGGCGACGAACGCCGTTCAGATTGCTGAGGAACTGGTCCGGCGAAAGGTAGTTTCTCTCGCATAATCGGTCAGGGGCGGAGAAGCCTGTGCGCTTAGAGGCGGTCTACTGTTCACTGATAGATCGGCCCACTTGACCGTGCGGAGACCATCTTTAGTCCAGGCTGGCGCCCAAGATGTCCAAACAAACCCCTTGAGCAAACCACTTCTGAAGGGGAGCATTTCCGTAGCAGACAGCCATGCTCCAGCGCAGAGACGCAAGGAGGTTTCATGGGATATTCCATCCCGAAAGTTGGCTGAAATCGGCGAGAGTGTTTGTATAGGTCGGCTGAGGTTTGAGCCCTCCTTCACAAAACCTACTGGATTGGTGATCGTCTTATTTTTAATGTCCGATTCCGAAACTCTCTACGGTCAAAATCACACAAGCCCGTCCTCTGTTGGTCCTGCTTAATGGCGCCCTGTCGTTGAGAACGGGGAGATAAAATGTTAAAAGGGGACCTGACTGCAGGTGGAGGATGAGATTGCCACTATCGGTGCTCTCTTAGGCGTTTCCTTCGCGGGAGCCAAGGCGATGACGGCAATTAGCGGACCCGGCTTCTCCTTGATGACCGAATTCCTCAGCCATGCGGTGATAATAGAAATCCTCCTCCCATCCTAAACAACCAAAGGGCAGGACGGCGCTGGTATGCCGAAAAGGCCCCTATTGGACTTTCAGGCAACTACGGCGTAACCGCTCATTAACAAGAACGATTCCTCATGCCTTCGTCAGGATTCCCCTTCCGTTGATACCACGGTGAATTCCAGATCAGGCTGGCTGGGAGGACTGCCGCCCGCCACCGTTATCTTATCAACCCACTGTGCTAAGGGACGATTGGCGAAGACGGCTCCCATTTCCCAACTCAATCCTGTAGAAGAAAGCCCCCACTGGTTGTCCCAGCCAGGCAGGCTGCTCAAGTCAGGCAGGGTGTACGATGAGCGGGTGCCTAACCAGCCCACTGTCATGGCCACTGCCCATGTCGTTCCACCGTATTGACGCCTGTTCCCGAGCGATCCAAGGGAAGCAGGACGGGATGCCCGTCCGAACATGCCGCGCACCTCCAAAAAGTAGGCCTGAGCACCCGGATAGGGGGTCCAGGAGGTTTCGGTCCGCGTATAGGGACTTGTTGCAGCCACGGTGGTTCGGGCCGATGTGAAAGGCTGTGGCAAGGTGATGTTAAGAGTCCGAGGGGACGACAGGGATTGGTTCCGATAGATGACGTTACCATCTAGAGAGGCAAGTATTTCTACCGCTAAGATGTCACCTGTCTGCAAGCGCTCAGACGGAATGGATGACACCTGTCCGGACAGGGAAGGTCGCGGTTCAGGAGAGCCAAAGGACCCCAAGGAGAAGGCTCGGGTGCCATTTCTGCTGACAAAGCTGTGGAATACAGTTGCCATCCACCCGATCGGTATACCGGTTACATTGATGTTCATCGGGACCGGTGTGATCGCATACAGAGTGTCGGTAAAGTCAACGTCCAGCCGCGTGTTTGCCGTCACATTGATGTCCCTGCGCAAATAACCGCGGACAAATCCATCTTCTCCCCTTTGATAGTGCGCCCAGAGATCATAAAGCCCGGCCGGCACATGAAAGCGGAACCACGGATCGTACGAGGAAAAAAAGCCAAACTCTGGACCCATAGCGACTAGTCCCCTGACATCACTTCCGGCTGGCAGTCCCCGGACGTCGCCAGTAACTTCATACATCGGTGGCAGGCTTTCAACTGGCAGTTCAATGCTGAGACGGTTAAGTTCTGCGAGAGTTGCGTGAACAATAAGAACGTGACGGGATTGACCATAGCCCGCGTAAGCTACAACACCATACCGTCCGTCGCGATCGGTGATATTCAGGGTGTAGACGCCGCCCGATCCCGAAGCGGTCTGCCACGCCCCCTCTCCATCCTGGTAGGCGAAGAAGTCGGCGTTGTCCTGAGTCTCTCCCCTGAAAACGGTGACCGTCAGGCGTTCGCCGCCGGCAGGGACGGTCTCCATCGTAATGGCGACGGAAGACGACTCTCCCTCCCGAATGACGGCAAACCCAGTTCCCCGTGCGACGGTCCGGTTGTCGGCGTTTTTCGCCTCGCCGAGCACCGTCTTGCTGCCCACGGGTAGGTCAGTAACCGTAACCGTGTCCCGGGGTCTATCTATAGACGCCCTTCGCGGCTCCCTCAATCCGTCTCCGGTGACGGTGACATCAATCCGCACTGCCTCAGGAGGAATCACCCTGCTGTTGCCCCAGTCCACTCTAATGACAAGAGTGCCAGAGCCTCTTGGGGCGAGGCTCATCATCCGGGCTCCCTTATTCCCTCCGCAACCGATAAAGAGAGGGAGCAGGAAAAACGCCAGTGGAACCGCCGTTCGCATCGTCTGTTTCATCCCTTTCACCCCCATCAGGATTGTTTAAATCAGTGGCGAAAGACCGCCTGCAACTCGCCGAAATCTCGGACTCGGAGGAACGCCTCCGCTGATCCTGACTGATCCCCCCGTCTGAACTCCCCGCGAACGACAATGTTCTGGTTGCGGCGCGTCGCCCTCAAACCGACCAAGGCAATCCCGCGCTCGTTCGTCGTCGCCGAATCGCTCAGTAATTCAGCAACCCCTGAAACGATGGAAAACCGAACCACGGTTCCTTGAACGGATCTGCCTGCTCCTGTCGTGATTTGGGCATAGACATTCACCACATCCCCTTCGTTTACCGCCGGCAAACTGACGCCTACGCTAATGTTAAGCGGCGGTACGTCTCCGCGAACCCGAAAACCGGCACCCACATCAGGGTCGCTTCCCGGTGCCCGTCCGTCGTCCAAGATGTCCACGCCCGGGTCATACTGACCGTTAGCATTCAGATCAACGATCACATCATAGAGACCGGGTCTCAAAGGTCCTACCCACACGGGGCAGTGATATTGGTTGGCGCATGCATAGCGCATCATGTCCCACTCGGGGCGCCCGGTAACGTCCACCAGCGGATCGCCCGCGCTCCACTCTTCCTTATGAAGGACGATGTATTTAGCGACCAACTGATAAGGAGTGAGGGGTCTACTTGGGGGATTGACCCAGACACCCACATCCTCAGTAACGTCAAATGTGTCGGCGAAAGAACCGTGGGTCTTGGCCGCCAATTGGGCAAGAGGAGGACTTACGGGTGGTCCCTGGACGGTGAAGCCTGTCCCTATATTGAGGTAAACGACGTCACCCGCGTCAAACTGCCCGTTCCGGTTGACATCGGCGACCACATCAAAATCCCGGTCCCTTATGCCCGAGCCCAACGGTTCCGCAGATTCCCAGACGACTACCGGTGCAAACCCTCCGCCTCCGTCAGTGGTGACCTGTTCTGCCCCTCCGGATACATCACTCAAGGGTGTCCCGTTCTCCCAGAAATCCCGGTCTCTTACCACATAGAGCCGGATGTTTGTGGCTGGAGCAAATCCCCATCCCCCCGACCAGAACCCGCCCTCTTTCAAGATGGAGCCCATCGGCCATATGGTCTCTCTGGAGTCCCTGTCCCAGCACTAATCCAACCGGAACCAGCCTGCCGAGTTCGTCCGAAGAGCATCCAGGACCTGCTTGGGCTGAATCTCAAAACTGAAAGTTGCCCTCCGACGTTCGCCCGTGACCGTGATGTCGTATCGTCCGCTTGCCTCAATAGATTGACCATCTCGTCCGACTCCCAGGTCCCAAATAGGGACGGGTGGCACGTTTCCATTCCTGTCCGCTGTTAACAGTAGGGGACCTGCAGCAAGACGAGTATTGCGAAAGGAGATGATAACCTCCCCGATCAGTCGGGGATTGAATCCCTGACAGGACACGAACACTGTGGGACTGGCTTCCTCCGGTAAGTCCGGCAGACTGTTGTTATTCGTGTCCGAAACGGCTCTTCCAAAAGCGTCCAAAAACTGTCCGCAGGTAGGTCCTGCTGGTAGGACCGGTCTGATGCGTCGTCCCTCTCCGCAGCCCCTGAGTGAAGAAAGCCCAAAGATCAGCGTCAGCACCCCTGCTTCCAAAACCGCCAGGCGTAAGGGCCTTGTGCTCCTCCCCACCACACCAACCATCAGTAACAACGTCCCTTTCGAATCCAACGTTCTGGGTGAGGCTTCCCTACAGATCGACTTGGCTCTCTTCTGCCGTCAACGACCAAAGTCACAGCCTCGTCTGCCATCTTTGAGCCGTGTCATTGCGGATGGGGAGAAGACAAGATAAAGTAGAACAAACCCAAAAAAGAGGGATTTGATGATGGCGGTAAATGAATTCTCAGTGAGGGTGGGGGGCGATACCCTAGAGGGCGGGATCATTCGGACGGGGGAGTTCCTTGCCCATGCCCTCGCCCGATGCGGTCTTGAGATTTTTACATTTCGCACCTACCCGGCAGAAATTAAGGGCGGACAGGCGATGATTCAGGTCCGCACGGCAGAGCATCCGATCTACTCCCACGGTGACGAAGCCGACATCCTGATCTGCTTTGATGAGGAAGCGTGGGAATTGCACCGTTCCGACTTTCGCTACGACGGGGTTTTAATTCACGATTCCAAGTTTGAGCCCAAAGGGGTCCCGGGAACGGCTTCCGTTTATGGGTTTCCTTTCAGCGAGATAGCCAAAGTCCGGCTCCGCAATCCGCTGGCGAAAAATATGACCATCTTAGGAGCCTTCTCCGCTCTGTTTGGGCTCCCGCCGTCCGTTTTGGAGGGTCTCATCGAGTCTTATTGGTCTACGAGACCCCAAATCGTCCAAAGCAACGTCACGGCTTTCCGGGCGGGATATCAAGAAGGAAAGAAAGTAACGAAAACCGATCCCTTTTTCGTTGAGCCGAGACCGATGAGGGACCGTCTGATCCTGTCCGGAAATGAAGCCATCTGTTACGGTGCGGTAGCAGCCGGATGCAAAGTCTTCGCCGGCTATCCGATCACCCCGTCCAGCGACATTTTGGAGTGGATGATGACCCATCTGCCCCGGTTCGGTGGGACGCCTCTTCAGGTTGAGGATGAGATCGCAGCGATCGGCGCCGTTCTGGGCGCTTCCTTTGCCGGAGCGAAGGCGATGACGGCAACCAGCGGACCCGGTTTCTCTTTAATGACGGAGTTTCTGAGCCACGCAGCGATGGCGGAAATCCCCTGCGTAATCCTTAACAATCAGCGGGCGGGACCGTCCACCGGTATGCCAACGAAGAGTGAGCAGAGCGACCTCTATCAGGCTGTCTTTGGGGGTCACGGCGATGTTCCGCGGATCGTCCTCGCTCCCAGCACCGTCCAAGGCTGCTTCTATGTGACGATCCACGCCTTCAACTTGTCTGAAAAATGCCAATTGCCCGTCATCATTCTCGGCGACCAGGCGCTGGCTCACCGAACCGAAACCATTCCACCGATTGACCTCAATTCCCTCATCCTCATTGATCGGGACGTCTACCAGGGCGGGGTTGGCGATGACGGCTACCAGCGTTACCGCCTGACCGAGACGGGCGTCTCCCCTATGGCGATTCCTGGAGGACCGGGAGCCTACAGTGCCGAAGGGTTGGAGCATGACGAAGAGGGGCATCCCAATTGGGACCCGGACAATCATATGACGATGACTCGCAAGCGGTTTATGAAATTGGAACTGGCTCTCCGTTACGAACAGGACTATCCCGGTTTTCAGGGTTACCGCTGGTATGGTCCTGAACGGGCGGATGTGGGGATTATCGTCTGGGGTTCAACGGCCGGAGCCGTGCGGGAAGCCACCTACCTGGCGGAGAAAGAAGGGCTTTCCGTCGCTGCCTTGCACGTCAGCACCCTCTATCCTCTCCACAGGGAAGTCGTCCGCAAGTTCATTCTGTCTATGGGTCGGGTCCTTCTGCCCGAACTGAATTACACCGGTCAGTTTGCTCACTTGGTCCGGGGGGAGACCGGTTTAGATGTGATTTCCTACAATAAAGTCACCGGTGTGCCGTTCAAAGTCCGGGAGATCCGAGATGCCGTTCGCGATCTGGCTCGGGAAGTCGTCGCGGCGGGGTGAGGACAATGGCAGTGGACGCTAAGGTCCGGGAAAAGTATAAGTCGGAAGTTAAGCCGATTTGGTGCCCCGGCTGCGGGGATTTTGGAGTTCTGACGGCAACTTTTATGGCTTTGGGAGCCCTCAACCTCAATCCGGAGCAAGTCGTCATCGTCTCCGGCATCGGTTGTTCGGGTCGTTTTCCGGGTTTCACCACCTGCTACGGCTTCCACAGCCTTCATGGTCGGACGATGCCCGTGGCATTGGGAATCAAGGCAGCCAAGCCTGATCTGACCATCGTTGCCGTCGGAGGCGACGGAGACACCCTGGCTATCGGTGGCAACCACTTCATGCACGCCTGCCGCCGCAACATCAATCTGACCTATCTCCTCCTAGACAATAACCTCTACGCCCTGACAAAGGGGCAAGCGTCGCCGACCTCTTTGCCGACCCAGACGACTGATTCCACCCCTTTTGGAAGTTATGAGTCCGATGTGGAGCCCTGTGCACTGGCAATCCTCTTCGGAGCCACCTTTGTCGCCCGCGAGTTCTCCGCCCGAGCTAAGAGAACGGCGGAAGTCATCGTGCAAGCCATTGAACATCCTGGCTTTTCTCTCGTTCACATCCTCAGCCCTTGCGTCACTTTCTTTGATACCTACGACTTATACAAACAAAAAATCAGTGAACTTCCCGCCGACTACGACCCGTCGGACCCTTACGGTGCCATTCGTGTCGCTACCGATCCGGAGAAAAAATGGGTCGGTGTCCTCTACAGGGGGAACCGTCCCACTTTTGAGGAGGTCCTCCCTCAGATCCGACGGAAAGCCATAGAAAAACTGGGTCCTGGTGACCTTCAGGCACTGTTCAACAGTCGTCGGGTCTGACACTCCAACGGGACCCCGACTCGGTCTCTATCCGTTTTGCGAGGCAACGGCGATGGCTCGGATCAGGCATTACCTTCTCGTCGCCCTCGTCTTTTACTGCGTTTCCCTCGGGCCCGCAGCGGAGGCACCACGGCACCGGATCGCCGTTCTTCCTTTCACTGACGAAAAGGCGCCCCCTGAGTTGTCTTGGCTCTCGCGGGGCATCCCCAGCAGTTTGTGGGCGGACCCTTCTGCCGTCCGATCCGTCTCCGTTCTCCCCAGGGGAACCGTCTACCGATTCCTTGAGAGACTACCCCCCTCTCGCCTGAAACGGCAGCCCGTGCCGTCCTCGCCAAGTTCCGTTGTGATCGGGTGATCGTGGTATCCTATCATGTGACCGACGGTTCTCTCGTTATCACTGCATCGCTATTTAACAGCGGAGCGCTCTCCCCCTCTATCACCGTTACCAGTCCCCTCTCTGAAATTATGGAGTTACAGGACAGCCTGGTCCTTCGTCTGCTCGATCGTTAGGCGTCATCATATCGGAGAGAGAAAGGCAGAAAATCCTGGAGAAACCGACTCAATCGGCTGATTCCTACATTCTCTTCTGCCAGGCGTCGGAAGTCTGGACGGCGAGGAGAAACCTTTCGGTGATGTCGATCGGTCCATCCGCCTCCTGCAACGAGCGGTAGAGATGGATCCGACTTTGTACAAAGCTTGGGTGAATCTGGGGATCGCTTTAGAGAAGAAAGAACGGTTCACCCAAGCGGAAAGAGCCTATCGGCAGGCGCTTGTCCACCAACCGCCGGAATTCCCTTTGGCTCACTACGCTTTAGCAGGTCTCTATGAGAAGGTCGGTTTGATGGATAACGCCCCTATCGGAATGCGACCGGGCCGTGAAGGCAGATCCCGACTGGGTCCCCGATTGGGTGCGCAAGGGTTACCTCCTTTACTTGCAGGGGCGCTACTGTGAGGCTCTCTCCCACTATCAGGAAGCGCTGCCGAGAGACGCCGAATGTTCTCTCGCTTGGAACAACATCTGGCTTCTGGCACCCGACCCTTATCCTGATCCAAAACCGATACCTGACAGCAGTGACTACGGCAGCGAATTTTCAGACGATCAAGGGCTGGAAGCGGGCAGTTCGGGTGGTCCGTTCTCGTCACGGGATACCGGTTCTTCACAAACCCCGTGACGGTTCTAACCGTCTCGGGTATCCCAACAGGCGTCCAAAGAGATTGACCGGAAATGAATTTAATGTCCGATGATACTCCTGAACTGCCTCGTTATATCGCTTTCTCTCCACGGCGATCCTGTTCTCGGCTCCCGTGATTTCGTCGCTGATGCGAATCAGGAGATCGTCAGAGGGCGTACCGGTTGCCCGTTCCAGTCGCGACAGTAACTGGACGATCTTATCTTTAATCTTTTCCTTTCCCGGTCCTGCACTTAAGGAGGAAGCCTGCAAATCCTTGAGTGCTTGGATCAGGTCCTGATCCCGGTGACCCGCCCTTTCAGCAAGGGAAACTAACTGATGGAGCAGGTTGTCCCTGCGGTCGACGACGACCTCAAGTTGCGCCCTTCTTTTCTCTACCTCGTCCAGTCGTGCCCTCAATGCCTGACGACTAAACAAGGCAAAAAGGAGACACAAGCCGACCATCACTAAAAAGGTGGCGCTGACCATTCGGAGCCGGGTCTTTTTTCTTTCTCTCTCCGCTTTTAACTGAGCGATGGCTTCACGGACAAACTCTTCCGGTATGCCGGCTGCCTCAGCGCTCGCTTCCAGCGTCTCCCTGGATACCTCGGCTCTCCTCTGGGATTCTTCGTAAAGTTGGGCGGCGCGCTCTAAGATGAGGCGCACCTCCTCAGGACGGAACCCTTCCCTGATCAGTTCCTCTCGCACATTAAAGCCCCGCCTGCGCTGGCGTCAATCGTCATCGTCACGACCAAATCGTAAAAGAGAGCCGACAGCCTTCAGGACAGAAACCAAAGCAATGAGAAGCGCCACTGGTACAGACATCAAAGCCGCCAAGACGATCAGCGGGACCATCAGAAGGACAAGCGCAGCCGCGACGATAATAACCGTGCCGAAGATTGTCAGCATCCCGCCCATGCTACCCAGCAAGAAGAGACCAAAAATAACGGCAGCAGTAACAGCAATGACCGTAACGGCTTTCTGCACCCATTGCTTCTTCTTGCCCGTTTCCGGCAGTTGCCGTCTCCTCTGCCGAAACTCCTCAAAGGCTTGGTTAAGGAACCCGTCATCAATGCCTGCCGCTCGTGCCCCCCGCCACAACGCCCGCCGCTTCCTTTCTCCCTCGTCTCTCCTCTCAGCTTCCGCCTGTAACTGCGCCGCCCTGTCGAGGATCTCCTTCATTTCCTCCCATGTCAAATCCTCTTCGGCAAGCCTCTTCGCCTGACGGAGCCAGCCCATTCGTGACACCGCCTCAATTATGAGACAGCCTCCGGACGAAAAGGAGTCGGGACCGCACCGACAGGAGTTTGCCGGCTTGTTCCATCGGATTATTTGAATTATCCATACATATGGGTCCGCTTTGGGAAGAATCCTGACAGACAATCATTAGACAGCCTCCCATTTTTCCCAAGGGTGGTGTGGGATGAGAGGCCTTCTCGTTGGCATCGCTGCCTGTTTGGCTCTGCTACTCACAACGCTGCTAGGATGCTCAGGAGAGGCGGGTCGACCGCTCCCTGCTCCTCAAGGTGTCACTCCCGAACAGACCTTTCCGACCAGTCTCCACGGGACGCGGAGGGGAAAGATCACGTGGTATGGAGGACCCGGTGGCTTTCAATCCATCCTTCAGAAACCTATTGAAGAACTCAAGTGCCTGAAATGCCATCCGGGAACGTATGCCGATGGCAGTGCTGTTGATCCGATCACTTATCATCCCGATTGCAAGGACTGCCACGTCCTGGGTCCGGACGGGAAGCCGGACCTAACCAAGCGGGTGACCGATGATATCTGCTTGAAATGCCACCGCCGGCAGGCTCGGGAGATAGCCTTCGGGTTCAGTGATGTTCATCGGCAGGCGGGTTTCCGATGCATGGGCTGCCATACGACACGGGAAATGCACGGGGACGGTCGGGAGTACGCCTCCTGGCTGGAGCCGGGAGCGATGGACATTACGTGTGAAAAGTGCCATCCCCGTATCCCCGATAATGCGAGCCATCGGATTCATCAAAATACCGTTCACTGCACCGCCTGCCACGCTCAGTCGGTCATCTCCTGCCAGTCCTGCCACTTCCCCACCAAGACACCCAACACGGTCCTAAAGGACTTCGTTCTTTTGCTCAACCGACAGAGCGTCAATAAGGTCTATGCGGGAACCTTTATGTTGCTGGCTCACGGGGGGAAAGCGTTCCTCGCCGTAGCACCTTACCGCGCTCACACCATTGTCTCCCGGGGTCGCCAGTGCAACGATTGCCATAATAACGCTGCCGTTCAAGAGTACACCAGGGACAGACGCATTACCATTTCCCGCTGGGACGGCAGCAAGCCGGTGATTCACTATCCCAATGGCATCATCCCCGTACCGCCCAACTGGCAGCAGGCTTTTCAGTTAGCCTTTCCTCAGCCGACGAATCCTGACGGTAACACCACGGGATGGGAATTGGCCAAAGAGGGTGCGCCAGACCAAGCGCAGATGCTCTACGCTCAACCCCTAACGCCGGCGCAGATCGATAAATTGAGCCGATCGGTCCTATCCGGTCCGTGACCGACCGCTGATACGTCCGGGGCGGTGCTTTTATAGCCCGATAAGTTTGCCAATCGTCGTCGTCAACCCGAGACCCTTCCAAATCACCAGCCTCTTCCGGCACCGCCCCCTCCTGAACTGCCTCCCCCGAAACTGCCACCGCCAAAGCCTCCAAAGGACCCGGAAGAGGAACCTCCCCACCAAATACCGCCGGACCTCGTTGGCACAGGTCGCTTAGGTATCCGCCTCGTTTTTATCTCCTCATAGCGGCAAGGCGGATACCTACAAACCATGTGGACTTCCTCGCTTCCCGCCCTTTCGTATGTCGGTTCCACAATCAAGTGGGTTTTGACTAATAGGGTTCTGTTCTGGCAGTTGGGACATCTCTGATATTCCGAAAAATATGAGATACTGCGGTCAATTCTGAGGGTCTGGCAATCGTCGCAACGCCATACGCGGTAATTGACACTCCCGATGGACTCCTCAACCTGCCTACTGGAGGAAAGGTAGGCATCGTCCTCCTTTTCCGAAAGGAGTCTCATCGGTTTCCTGCAGGCGGGGCACCGCCGCCGCCTTCGCTTCTTAATCGCCCAACCGGCGGCAGCCAATAGGATAACAAGGATCAGCAGCCCGACAAACGTCTGCATGAAATCAGGTCTGGCTCCCAGTGCCGGTCTTTCTTCCACTCCCTCGGGAAGCCGTGGCGCAACGGCGGCGGGAGAGGGCAGGGAGGCTCCGATACGTTGACCGATAGACTGAACGCAATTGACTAACCCTCCTCCAAAATCACCCTCCCGGAATCGGGGCACCACGTCCCGGTCAAGGATCTCGCCGACCTGGGCATCGGTCAAGACGGGCTCCAGACCGTATCCAACTTCCACTTCTATCCTTCGTGCTCCCTTGACGACAACGATCAGGACCCCGTTGTCCTTCCCCTTCTTCCCGACACCCCACCTGTTCAGCAACTCGGTGGCAAACTCCCGGGGGCTCAAACGGCCGCTATCGTTGATCGTCACTACCGCTATTTCGGCAGTGGTCTCTTTTTCAATCTGGTCAATTAATAGGTTCAGTGTCTTCTCCTCCTGAGCCGATAGCAACTCTGCTTGATCACTGACCCAACCCAGTCCGGTCTTCTTTGGGTTGACGACATCTTCCACCCTCTCTGCCAGAAGGGGTAACGGCATTAAGACAACCACAGCGATCAACAGAGAGGAAAATTGGAAGGTTTTCAACAGGACTCCTCTCCCTCTTCTAACCCGGCATTGGGGATCCCTTCGGCTTCCCTGTCACTGATAATGTGCGCCATTGCGTCACAAGCGGCACGCAAACCTTCATAGATGCGCCCTTCTCTTAACCAGGGCACCAGCATTTGGTCTAAGACCTCACCGGACTGAGGGTCGGAGAGAAAAGGTTCCCATCCCAATCCGACCTCGGATTCTACTCTTCTCTCTTTGAACGAAATCAGAATCATCAAACCCCGCGCTGCTTCACCGCCGACCTGCCAGCGATTGAAGAGCCAGAAGACATATTCAGAGGGCTTCACCGGTCTGCTTGTCTCCATCAGGACAACAACAATCTCTCCGTCCAATTTCCGAGAGAGGTTGGAAAGAAACTCTTCCAATTGCCCCTTCTGTTCTGGGGTGAGTGCCCCCATCCAGTCATTGACAAATCCTATTTGAGGAGGTGGTTTCTTCAATAGACGGTCCACGGTCCGGATGGAAAAAAGACAACCCGGGCACTCTTGAGCAGGTCTTTCAACGATCAGGCCACAGCGAGGGCATTTCATTCCTGTGTCAGAGCAAACCTGAAAGGGACAGTTGTGCCCTCAGTTCCTGGGCTTGGCTCATCAGTTCCTCGCGAGAAAGGTCACGGTAAGGGGGGACGAGAAGGCGGCGATCGGTGCACTCCAGAGCCGAAAGGACTTCCATATACCGTATCATCAACTCATTGCGCGCAGGGGTGTAGGTCGTTGCGGCTCTGTAGAGGTGGTCAAAAGTGATGGTCGGTGAACCGTCCTCTAATGCAAACCATCGTGCCTGAGTCAGGACAGCGTTCAACTCTGCGGGAGAAAAACCCCTTACCTTCTCCAAGACAGGGGCAAAGTCAAAGTCGTCCAGTGCGAAATTCCTCCGGCGGGCACAGATTTGGATGACTTGTTCGGGGTCCTCCGCAGCGTAAAAGAGAGGGATCTTGATGTCGCCCGCCCGGTCTGGTCGCTTAATGGCTTCGTCGACCAGGTCCGGTCTATTGGTCGCCCAAACGGTCAGCATCCGTCCCCTCAAGGAGGTGTCTGCCATAAAGGTGGCGAACTTCGCCCACAATCGTTGGGACACACCGCTGTCGCCGATCTCGCCTCTCCTTCCGTAAGCCTGATCAATCTCGTCATAGAAAACGATGACAGGCACCATTGACCTCAAAAGGGAGATCACCCGATCGGCGTTTCTTTCCGAGGCACCGACCCACATCTCCCGCACATTGCCAACCTCCACCAGAGGGAGACCGACATCTTTGGCAAAGGCTTTGACCAGGTAGGTCTTCCCCGTACCTGGCGGACCGACCAGCCCCAGACCCATCGGGGCATCTTGGGGATCATTCCCTTTCAGGATGGTTGCGATCAGTCTCAAGAGCCGTTTGACAGGCTCCAGTCCCGCAACCATATCCAGCCCATAGGTCGGCTCGTGGACTTGAATCAGTCCGCCGTATTCCTCCTGAAATATTTCCGCTTTCCTTCTGCGGACCGTGTCGGCGGTGATGGTTTCTCCCGTTTTTTTGGCTTCGGCGATCAGGGCTCTTAAATAGGTCAGGTTCAAACCCGCCGTCAACTGGGCAAGGGACTCTACAGTGATTCCCGCAATCGGAACCTTGTTCTCCTCCAGTTCGGCTTTCAAAAATTCCAGCCGCTGCTCGTAGCGAGGATAAGGGATCTCCACAATGTCCAGATGGGGTGTTCCCATCCGCAGGCGGGAATTGAGGTCGCTGAGCGTTTCGGTAATCCAAAAAACGAAATTGTCTCGTGCCCGAATGTTTGGATTTTCCGCCCAGCTGCGGAGGAGGGACAGATTCCTTCGGTCGTCAACCGACAGGAACGCCAGTTCTTGATTGGGAGCGATCGTTTCTACTTCCTCAATGATCAGAGCGACTCGGTCCTGGGTTTCTAAAAGCCGTTCCAATATCGGGAGGGCAAACGATGGGTTCTTAAAGAGATCCTGAAGGGCTTGCGGTAGCGACCCGCTCCGGACCTCGACAGCCCACTCCCTCTGCCCTGACAGGGTGAAGTAAACATCGAGAAAACTGCAGAACTGCCGCTCGATTGTGCTGTCCGGGAAGAAGATTCCGTTACGGAGGCTGTAAAAGAGAACGATTCTCTTGCCGCCCGTGAAGGCTTTAATGATGAACTCCTTCAAAAGCAGGTAGCGACCGGAGAACTCCTGAAGGTCCCTGGTGTTGGTATGGAGGCAGAAAACACTGGCGACCCCACCCTCGTAGCGTCGTCGGACGGCTTGCGCCCACGGTGGGAGCGAAATGGTGAAGACCAGCCGTCAGTCCCCCTCTTGAAAAAGACATTCAGGAAAAAGGATTAGCCCGATCCTGTCTCTTGAGACGTCTGTTCCGGTAACGGTTGCATTGCCTTCGCCGAAGGCTCCCCCGCAGGTAGCATCCCTAACTGGCGCTTGTATTGAAGAAGTTGCTCCTCAACGCCCAGTTGCGCCGTGGTTTTGCGGATCTCCGCCAGCCTCGCATCCACACCTGTCGCCGCCACTTCTACCCTGGCACGGGCGCGCGCCTCTCGCTCGGACACCTTCGCCCGCATCCTTTCCAAAACATCCGAGGGCTGTCCGATATTAAAGGACGCCATTGCCGAAGCCAATTCCTCCTGCATCCTCGCCAGTTGGGTCTGACTGATCAGCCTCTTGGCTTCTGCAATCTTCCTTTCCATCTCTCTCTGATAATCGTCTAAGGCAGTGCGCGCCTGCCGAGACGCTTTCTCTGCCGAAGCTAGCTGGTCCAGGGTGTCCTGAAGACTCTCCTCGGCTTCGTTCTTCGCTGCTATCAGTACCCGCGCCTCATCTTCATAACCCAACTTAAGAGCCGAGATGACCTGCTTGTCCAAGTCGGCGATCTTTTTCTTCAACTGATCCGCCTGCTCCCGTAACTGATACTCGGTCGCCAGAACTTCCGCCACCACTGCCCTGAGTTTGGGGACGCGGCTCCTCATATCGTCTATGTATTGCCTGAGGAGCAACTCGGGATCCTCCATTCCTCTAATCAGCCGACCGAAGAAGGACCGGATCACCTGCCACAGACGCTGCAGCATTTTTTAAAAGCCCTCCCTTCTTCTCTCCCTATCGGGAGGGAGCGCCTGCGTCAATTATCGGCGTTCCCTCCGTTCCTGTCAACTGTCCCTTTCAGACTTTTCCGCTTCCGTCCGCCTCGTCTTCTCCCTTCGCACCGCACCCGTCTTTTCCTCCTGCCTGGGCGGAAGGAGGAAGATTTCCATGCTGATGTCCAAGGCGGGCGCTGAATGGGTCAAGGCTCCGATTGAGATGGCGTCGACCCCCGTCTCGGCGATCAGGGTCACCGTTTCCACACTCACTCGTCCGGACGCTTCCAAAACGGGTCTTCTGATCGCCCTCTGACGACATGTCCGATCTACCAGTTGAACCGATCGTCTCAACAGTTCCAGGTCCATATTGTCCAGCAGGATCGCCTCCACCTGACATTCTAGAGCCTCGGAGAGGTCCGAAAGGTTAGAGACTTCCACCTCAACGGCTCTTGGGGGATAGAGATTTTGGCGCGCCAATTCCACCGCTCTCCTAATGCTCCCTGCCAGACGGATGTGATTCTCTTTGATCAGAACGGCGTCGGAAAGGCTGAACCGGTGATTTTTTCCGCCGCCGCATCGGACGGCGTATTTTTCCAACAACCTCAGCCCGGGGAGGGTCTTGCGGGTATCGGTGATCACCACATTGAAGAGGCGGGCTTTCTCGACAAATTTCCGTGTCAGACTGGCGACGCCGGAGAGATGCTGGAGGAAGTTCAGCGCCGTCCGCTCTCCCATTAGCAGCGCTCGTGCGTTTCCCCGAAGCCGTGCCAAGGTCTGCCCCTCCTTAATTTCCTGACCGTCGGACACCATCGTTTCAAAAGTCACCGACGGGTCCAAGATCTCAAACACTCTGCGAGCGATTTCCAGTCCGCAAAGGACGCCGGTCTCCTTAGCGACCAAAAGGGCAAAGGCAATTCGATCCGTCTCCACGATGGTGGTCGTAGTCAGATCCTCGCAAGGGATGTCTTCTTCTAACGCTCTCAGGATGACGCTTCGCAAGGCATCCTCATTCCACATTCCATCCACCGGCCGAAACCGCTGTCAATATTGACATACTACCGGCGTCAAAGAGGCCGCGTCACCCTTTTCGGAAAAAGGGAGCGAATTTGGTGAGGTGGATGAGATGAAAGGACGGTCTCTTCTTTTGCTTCTGACCTCTGCACTGACCGGCTCTGTTGTGTTGGGTCAGTTGGGGGCAGACGGTCTGTGGCGTTTGCCCCTGATTCAGCCTGGGCGGTCGTACCGGGAGTCTTCATCGGCGAAGGATTGGGCGACCAGCAATGCCGATGCCCGGTGGATCGGACCGGGAGAGACTTTGGTCTTGGCCGACGTGAGAGGTCCCGGCGTCATCCGACACATCTGGATCACCATTGCCTCCCGAGAAAAAGGCTATCCCCGCCTGTTACTGCTTCGTATGTTCTGGGACGGGGAGGAGGATCCGTCCGTTCTGACGCCTCTGGGTGACTTCTTTGGAATCGGTCACGGTTTGAATGTCCCTTTTCATTCGTTACCTGTGCGGGTGACCTCTGAAGGAAATGCCCGCAATTGCTATTGGCCGATGCCCTTTCGCCGGTCCGCCCTCATCACCGTCACCAACGAGGGCGAACAGGCGGTCGACTCTTTTTATTACTATGTCGACTGGGAGAAAGTGGAGAGTCTTGACGAGGACGTCGGCTACTTTCACGCCTACTATCGGCAGGAGTTTCCAGCAGCGCCCGGTCAGCGCTACCTCATTGCCGACATTAAGGGACAGGGGCATTATGTGGGCACCGTCCTCAGCGTTCGGCAACGGACCCCCGGCTGGTGGGGGGAAGGGGACGACTTCTTCTTCATTGACGGGGAAGAGGAACCCAGCCTGAAAGGGACGGGTACGGAGGACTATTTTTGCGACGCATGGGGGTTCCGTGAGCAATCGGGCGCCTTTTACGGCGCTCCTCTCGTTGAGGGTTTTGAGCCTGGGTCACGAACTTCCGTCTTCCGCTGGCACATCCTCGATCCGGTCCGGTTCACTCAATCCCTGCGTGTGGAGATAGAACATATGGGGTTCACTTTTCATCCGGACGGTTCGGTCCGATCCGGGTTTGAGGAAAGGCACGACGATTTTTCCTCTGTCGCTTTCTGGTATCAGAAAGAGCCCCACGCACCGTTCCCACCCATCCCTCCAGGCTATCAGCGGCTCGTTTACGACTACAGGAAGATGATTGAGGGCGAAGACTTAATCGACAAAGCCGAGGTTTCGGACGGAAATTTGCGGGCACAGGCGTTAGGTGGTTACAGCAAGGGGGCGCAACTCTTCTGGACGCCCATGAAAGAGGGGCAGGTCTTAACTGTCCCTTTTGAAGTGAAGGAGAAAGGGACCTACGACTTTCTGCTGGCGCTGACCCAGTCTTGGGACTACGGCATCTATATACTGGAACTGGACGGGCAGCCGATTGGCGGTCCCTTTGACCTCTATCATCCGACGGTGAAACCTATAGACCGCTTCATCGTAGGAAAAGAACTGGAGCCCGGTCCGCATCGCCTGACCTTCCGGAACGGAGGGCGCCATCCTCAATCCCGAGGTTACTTTTTCGGAATGGATGGCTTCCTCGTCCTACCTCGCTGATTCTTCGGTGGCAAACGCCGTCCTCTCCTCTCCCCAAAGGGGTCTAACTTGAGAAGGCTGTGGCAAGCAGAATGGTTTGCCCCTCTTCTCGCCGTTCTCTTTCTATCCCTCTTACTCGCCATTTTCGTTCCGTCCTTTCGCACCTTAGAAAACATCACCAATATCGGTTTTCAATCCGCCACCATTCTCCTTGTCGCAACCGGCGAAACTTTGGTCATCATTTCTGGAGGCATTGACCTTTCCGTCGGATCTATCCTGGCATTGGTCGGGGTAGTGACCGCTCTCCTTCTTCAGAAAGGACACGCCATATGGCTGTCCGTTCTTCTGGGTCTGATCGTCGGAGCTGGTGCCGGCTCCATTAACGGGTTTCTTGTAACCGTCGGTCGGATCCCGCCCTTCATCTCTACTTTGGGAATGATGGGCGTCGCCAGGGGGCTGGCTCTCGTCATCAGCGGTGCTGTCAATGTCTCCCTGCCACAAGACAGCCCTTTTCTGGAACTGGGCATTCGCCGTTTCGTTGGCATCCCTGTTCCGTTCCTTATTGCACTAGGTATTGCCTTGCTCAGTCAAATTCTCCTCAGCCTGACCCGATACGGGCGACATCTCTATGCCGTCGGCGGCAATCAGGAAGCGGCTCGGCTTTCTGGCGTGCCCGTCGGCTGGGTCGTGTTCCTGGTCTTTTCCCTCTGTGGTCTCATTACCGGGCTAGGCGGCGTCGTGGAGACCGCCCGTCTGTCCATCGGTCAACCGACCGGCGGGCAACTTTACGAACTGCACGCCATCGCCGCTGCCGTCATCGGCGGCGCCAGCCTGGCAGGTGGAAGGGGTTCCGTTCTTGGGACCCTGTTGGGCGGTCTTTTGATGGCAGTCATCCGAAACGGAAGCGACCTTCTGAACATACCCTATGAATGGCAGCAAGTCACACTGGGCGTCCTCGTTGTTCTCGCCGTTCTCGTTGACCAGTTGCGGAGACGCTAAGGGCAGCCACCACCGTCGTGTCAAACTGATCGGAAGGAGGGATGCACGATGTTCAAGGGTCTGACCGGCGTGCTCCTTTATGTCGGGGACTTTAACGAGTCGTTGACATACTACCGCGATCGACTGGGCTTTGACCAGGAATATCTGACCGAAGGGTTTGCCATTCTTCACTTTGGACCCCAGCACATCATGCTTCATCGGGACACGGACCTGGTACCTGGTTACCTACCCCAAAGGGGTCAGAGGGGGAAGGGCATCATTCTCTACCTAGAGGTCACTGATGTGGACGCCTACTGGCAGCGATTGAAAGACCAGGGCGTCCCAATCCATATGGAGCCGAAAGATCAGGACTGGGGCTATAGGGAAATGTATCTCTATGACCCCGACGGCTACAACTTATGTTTCTACCAGCAGATCTCTCCTTCCTGATCTTAGAGAGGGGCGGATCTGGTGTGTACCGTGCGGTAGCGTTCTCCCTCTTCTTACCAATCCTTCTTCTGTCCTTGTGGGGACAGGGCGATCTCTCCTACACCAAAGACATTGCACCGTTAATGCTCAAGCGTTGCGTTGCCTGTCATGGACCCGACAAGCAGGAGCATAGCCTCAGGCTGGATAGTTATGAAGCGATCCTTAGGGGAGATAAAAAAGGGGCGGTCCTTGTCCCCGGAACGAGTGGGGAGAGCCGACTTTATTTAACGGTGACGGGCAAGAGGGAGCCGAAAATGCCCCCCGAGCCCTTTCCTCCCCTAACGAAGGAAGAGATAGAACTTCTTAAGCGGTGGATAGACGCCGGGGCGCCGTCGGACGGACCTTTAGAGCCCAAAAGGGAGGAGTCCCCCCCGCCTCCCCTGTCCCTTCGCCTCCTTCATCCCGCATTCGCCGCCCAACCTCACTACGCCGTCGTCACCGTAACGGCGGGGGAAGCTATCCATGCCCTTGCCTGGGACAGTAGGGGCAAGACCCTTGGTCAGGCGAAAGGTAGCGTCCTATCTCTCTGGGACACGGCATCAGGTATGCTGCGAGCCCGGATCAAACTGCCGGGGGATTCGCAGATCCTCGCTCTCACCTTCGTCGCCTCAAACGAGGAGGGCGGCGGAGAGCAGGCGGCGGTCGCTGTTCGGAGACGGGACGGATCCGTTAGTCTGGACGTCGTCTCTCTTCCGACCGGGCAGAAAAGAGCCACCTTGGCGGAGGGAGCATACGAAAAGGTCTCTTTCAGTGCCGATGGGCGCTTCGCTGCCCTCGTCCAAAAAGACGGATCGCTCAGCCTTTGGAATCTAACGGCAGAACAGGAGCTTCCTCCCATCCCTCCTTCGGGTCAACGAGTTTCCGGTCTTAGCATCGGAGCGAGGGGCACCGTCGTTGCTACTTTGACGGAGAAAGGGCAGGTGTGGGTTTATCAGGGGGAGCGTTGGTCCCCCGTCCCATTAGGTCCCACCGATGCCCCGCCCGCACCGGTTGACCTGGTCCTGGTTCATCCCATCCGCGCGGAATTGGCTCTGTTCCAAAGGCAGTCCGACGGCGGCGCCCTTGAGGTCGTCTCTCTCCCCCAGGGGAGACCGATTGCAAAAGTCGTGTTGCCGGGTTTGGATGTTCGGGAGTTGTCCTGGAGTGCAAACGGAGAGTTGTTGGCGTGTCGGGCGCAGAGAAGGGTCGTCTGCCTTCCCGACGGCTCTCAGCGGGTCGTCTCCGACCTTTTTGCATCCGAACTGACGTCCTTTGCCGTCCATCCTCTTGGAAGAGGTCTGGCGGTGGGAAGCGGAGAAGGCTGCCTCTGGCTGATCGATCGGTCAGCGACGCCACTGGCTCTCTTGTCTGATTGGGACGACGACCGATGGCTGATCGTGACGGCTCTGGGCTACTGGTCCGGGACGGCCAAAGAGAGGGTAACCTGGTCGGGACCGTTTTTGCCCAAAGACCTTTCAAAAGTCCGAGACGCTTGGCATAGGACCGAGGCGGTCGCCCGCCTTCTTCGCTCCGAGCCGGTTCCTCCCGCCACCGTGCCGGGCGAGAAATGAGCCGACGGCGATGCCAAAAGTCCTTGTCGTCAAGGCGGGCACATCAATTTTAACAGGCGGAACCGACCGCCTGGACATCCCCTATATGGCAGACCTGGTCGGGCAAATCTGTCAACTTTGGGACCAGGGCAATCGGGTCGTTTTGGTGACCTCCGGAGCCATCCGCTCCGGAATCGGAGCCCTCGGGCTGAAGGAACCCCTCAGCCTTGCCGAGAAGCAAGCTGCCGCCTCCGTCGGTCAGGGGCTTTTGATGGCGACTTACCGGGAACTGTTCGGGAGATTGGGCAAGCAGGTCGGGCAAGTCCTTCTGACCCGAGCCGATGTGGAAGACCGACAGTCTTTCCTCAATGCCCGCAGGACATTTCAGCAACTTTTCCGCTGGTCTGTCGTCCCCATCGTTAACGAGAACGATACCGTTGCGACGGAAGAGATCCGGTGGGGCGATAACGACATCCTCGCTGCTCTGACGGCGCTGGCAACGGACGCGGACCTCCTTCTCCTTTTGAGCGATGTGCACGGCTTCTATGTCAGGAAGCCCATCAGGGGAGAGAAACCGTCCTTCCTTGAAGAAGTCCGAGAGATAACGGACGACCTGTGGGCTCGCGCCGGGTCGGGTGGTCCCCTTGGCTCTGGAGGAATGCTAACGAAACTTCAGTCCGCTGCCATCATGATGGACTGCGGGATTGAAACGGTCGTTGCCAACGGGAGAGCGGCGAATGTCCTTATCCGCATTGCCTCAGGTGAGCGATTAGGGACGCGTTTCGTCCCGATCCGAAGGCTTCCTGCCAGAAAAAGATGGATTGCCTTCGTCCCGCGCGTCGCCGGGCAGATTGTGGTCAACGAGGGCGCCCGACGGAGCCTTATTGAAAGAGGGACCAGTCTTTTGCCTGCCGGTGTCGTGTCCTGCTCCGGTGACTTCAGCCCGGGCGATGTGGTCGCTCTCACCGATGAGTCGGGAATCGTGTTCGCCAAAGGGATGACCAACTACAGTTCTGACCAGGTCCGCACCGCAGCCGGTCTGCCCACAGACCGTCTCCCCTCGTCGGTCGGAAAGCCTCGTCGCAACGAAGTCGTCCACCGGGACGACTTAGTTCTCATATGGAAGTCGTCGTCTTCTCTGGATCGTTCTTTCCAGCGGAATCTCTCACCTGAATCTTGAGGGAACCCTTCACTTTTCCGTCCGGTCCGACAACTTCCAGACGATAGGTCCCCTTTTCCGGCTCCTTCTTAAGAAGGTCGCGGAGACCCAAGTGCAAGGACGAGCCGGGACCCATTTCTTTCTCAACGGCAAGCCGGTCCTCAGGGTCGTAAATCCTGAGGGTCATCTTTCTGCGGGCGCTGGCGATAATTTGGATCTCATCCCTGTATGCTCCGACATGGACTCGTACGTCAGGGGTAACAATTGACTGAGCCGTGTGAAATTGGAACGCTTGTAAGTCTGCGCCGCACTTCGGACACTTTTTCGGTGGGCGGGGCAAAGCTGTGCCGTCATAGGGACAGTAAAACCATTCTGGGGACATCCATCTTCGGCATTTAGGGCACATCCTCGGGTGAGGAAGGAGTTCGCCGCAGGATGGGCAGAGCCACTTTTTCCCTGTTATGGAGAACCACAGCCAGGGTTGCAGCTGTGTTGGTTTTCGCGGTTTCTCCAAAAAGAAAAGACGCTTTTCTAAATCTTGGCGCAACCGATCGGTCATGCGTGCCGTCGGTCCCTGGACTACATAAATGTTGTCTCTTTTCGTCCAAGTCAGCCCCGCCGCT
Source organism: Candidatus Caldisaccharidevorator sinensis (assembly GCA_032161505.2). Lineage (GTDB taxonomy): Bacteria > Armatimonadota > Fervidibacteria > Fervidibacterales > Fervidibacteraceae > Caldisaccharidevorator > Caldisaccharidevorator sinensis. Next base: position 781,320 of record JAVKTG010000002.1, on the reverse strand, counting down.
TCACAGACCCGACTCAGAGCGCCTTCAAAAGGCACATCCTTAAGAGAGAGTGTGATCTTCTGATTCGCCCATCCATCGGGTTGAAGAATGAAACTTTTTTGTGCCTCCCGAAAGAGCCGGGTCAGGGCTTCCGAAACGGTTACCTCCTTCAGTTCCAGGGTGACCGTCTTGACGGACCCGGGGCTCGACCTGATCAGTAGACCTGTTGCAAAAAGGAGACCGAGAACGGTAAAAGTTGCTGCCCGGTACCGACTCAACCCTTGGGCACCTCTCACTTTGGTCCCTCCTTTCCAACAAATCATCTATCGTAGAATCCGTACCGACACTTCGCCTATGAGCCCTCCCTTTTCATCCTTCAAGGCAATCCGATAACTTCCCGGTTGCGGTTTGCGACCGAGGAGACCCCGCAGGCTCAAAAGGGTAAAGGCGTTCACCTGCGCCTGCCTCTGCGGTGACGGTGGGATGCGCCGTTGCACCAAGATCTTGCCGCCGGCGTCCAGCACCTGCAGCGTCAGGGTCCGGTCGGGAAAAACGAAGAAAATCGCATCATCAGCACGGGATTGACCGAACAGAACTGTTTTTCCTTGATAAATGACGTTAAGAGGGACCTCCTGAGGGACGAAGGCAATAGCCGGTCCGCCCGTAGCCCCCCGACCAACTGTGCCGCCACAACTGGGGCATCGGGTCGGAAACGGAGGCAGTCGCGTCCCGTCATAAGGACAATAATTCCAGTCCGGATTGGGGGAACGCTGACACCTGCTACAATTTCTTTCCATCAGGTATCCGCAGCGGGGGCAGACATATTGAGAGGTTCCGAATGGGACGGACGGGTGTATTATGACGGGCGGACCCGGCGATACGGTTGGCGGACGCGGTGGAACTGTCCAAGCGGGGGGAACAACGACACCGCCGTAAATTCTCAGTTCTTCCGGCAGATCCCTGACTTCAGGAGGCGTCACGCCCGGTTGAATCTGGTAAATGTTGCCTTTCTTCGTCCACACCAATGCTGCGAGACTGCATAGGTATCCCAGCGTCTCTTCAAAGGGCACATCCACCAGTCGTAGGGTCAGCCGAACGGGCGACGAAGGGGCTTGAACCAGAACGAAATTCTCACCAGCGGCGCGAAACAGCTGTTCCAAAGCGTCGGTGACCGGCGCGTTGGTCAGTTCGAGGGTCACCCTCTTCTTCTCAACGGGCTTTGTCCCTGCCGTGTCCTGTCCTTTCTCTTGGAGATGGAAGAGACCGAAGACCGAGGTAAGAAAGCTGCATGCAAGTAAGACTGTTAGTAAGTTCTTCACTCATCCTTCACCCCCTTATCGCTGATTGGCGCTCTCAGCCAGGGAAGCAGGCAAGAGGCGATCGGACCACTCCGTCGCGAGGGTACCGTCTTCCCTCCACTCTTTCACTAAGGTCCGACTCAGCTGACTGACTGGAGAAAAGGTGCTGACCTCAATGCGATAGGGAGCCACTCCTTCCGTGTCGGGACGTTCTGCTGAAATGACGAGGACCGGCTCCCATTCGGTGATCTGGATCAATGCAGCCGGTAAAACCTCCTCCTCCGGTTCCTTTACCAGTCGGGACGGGAAGAAATGTCTTGCGCGCCGGGGCGCAACGCGACTGGCTCGGGGTTTTGCCGGTGCCTTGAGGGTAGGGGCGACGGACGGAGGACGTGGCGGGAGATAAGGGTTTTTCTTCTGAACCATCCGACTACGGGCATACGGCACCTGTTGGGCTCTCTGAACGGCTTTGCCTTCCCCGGTCTTTCGGGCTATCGGGACGGTCTCGGTCGTTACAGAGACGCCCCGCGCTTTCCATCCCATGGCAAAGGCAATGGCAACGACCCCGACAAAGACGAAGGGGCGCGCCAGAGACTTGACCCGCCGCTGACCGATTCGGTCCGACAGACAAGCAGGCACCGGGGGCGCAAGATCCGCTTTCAAATCTCTCAGCCTGCGAATGATCTGCGCCAGAGCCTCCGCTTCCCTATGGCACGACGGGCACTGCCGCAAATGATCGGTAACCTGTATCCAAAGGGCTTCGTCCAATTCCTCCTCCGCCCATGCCACAAGAAGGTGATGGCAACCGTGACATTTCATTCCCTCTGTCTCCCTCCAAAAGTTTCTCCAAAGACCTGCGACCAGCGGTCGCTGATCCTCTGGAGAGCCTCCGCCGTTCGCATCCGTGCGGTGCTCTCCCGGACGCCCAACACTTGTCCAATTTCCTCGTACGACAGATCGTTCCAGAAGCGAAGGACCAGGGGGACCCTTAGTTCCTCAGGCAACTGCTGAACGAGGCGATGGAGCAACCTCTTGATCTCCCGATCGGAAGCCATCTCCTCAATGTCCCAGAGGCTCGGTTCGGTTCCCTCCTCCACCTCTTCCATCGGCTCCTCTCGTGCCTGCTTCCGTTTCTGCCGAACGGCGATGTTGAAAGTGATTCGGTAGAGCCAGGTAGCAAAGGAGGAACGAAGTCCGAAACGGGAAAGGGACTTCCACGCCTGAAGGAAAGCAGACGATGCCACATCTTCGGCGTCGGACGGTCCGACAATGGAGAGAGCCAGACGATAGGTCTTATCCCAATATCTGCCGACTAACGCATCAAAAGCCTTCTGATCTCCCTTTTGAGCCCGTCGGACCAGTTCCTCTTCTGTCATCCCATCTATTAGATACTTCTGCGATCCGTCCCCGCAGAAAAAGATGCGTTATTTTTTTGCCGCGATCGGACCGAGCCCTGAGGCCGGTGCTGGGGGTTGGGGCGGTAGATGAACGACTTGAGTGCTCAAGATGAGGGACCCTGGTTTCGCCGATGCCTCGTCGGGATAGAATTTGGACCGACCGGCGCCAACGATCGGGACTTCGTTTACTTCTCAAAAGCCTCGGGCGCTCAAATTGTTGAACTTGCCCTTAAGGCTCAATGCGAATACATCGTCCTCTTTTGTAAAGACCAGAACTTCTCCTACTACAACTCCAGAGTCGCCCGCAAATGCCCTAATCTCGGCGAAAGGGATCTCCTTCGCGAGTGCCTTGACAAAGCGCAGATCTACTCCCTTCCGGTGATCGCTTATGTTCAAGTCCAATACGACACTTCCTCTTGGCTCGCCCACCCCGAATGGCGGATGTGGGATCTGGAGAGGAAGGAAATCCCCGGTCGCCTCTGCTTTCGTTCGGGCTACTGGGATTTCATCGCTTCTGTGACCGACGAACTGATGGCCTATCCGATCGCTGGTTTCCACATTGATATGCTGGACTTCGGGTTCACCCCCCCTTTGGGGTGTGCCTGCCCGACCTGCTCCGACCTATTTCGCCGGGAAACGGGACATCCGATCCCTAACGAGCCGACCTGGGACGAGGTTTGGGACCGGTTCCTGGAATTTCGCTACCGGTCCAACAAGGATTTCTGCGACAGGCTGGTAGAGCACGTTCGGTCTCTAAGACCGGATGTCTCTATTGACTTCAACTACCACGGCTATCCGCCTTTCTCTTTCTTTTCCGGTCAGAAGCCGATTGAGCACGGTACCTACGGCGACTTTATTACCGCTGAAGGACTCCCTTGGATTTTCGGTCACACCAACCCCAGTTTCCTCGCCCTCTTTATGCAAGGAGTCCGTCCAAAAGGCGTCCGCCAAGGCGTCACTTCAAGGGGTGTGTTCGATTACCACGACTTCACTGTCCGACCTCTCGCTGAAATGAAGTGGGAGATCTTCACCTATCTGGCTCACGGTTCCCTCTGCACTATAGTCGACAAAGCCTACTATGACGGTAGCCTGGATCGTGAGGCTTTTGAGCGCATCGGTGCCGTATTCAGCGAGGCGCAAAGAAAGAGGCCCTGCTTGGGACATCCCCCCCTTCAGAGGGTTGGCATCTACTTCTCGTCAAGGACAAGGGACTGGTGGGGGAAGATGGAACCCCAGCGTTACTTCCAGCCCATCCTTGGCGCTCACAAAGCGCTGTTGGAAAGCCATATCCCTGTCGGTTTCCTTTTTGATGAAAACGTCACCCTCGATCGCCTCAAACCCTTTCCGGTTGTTTACCTCGCCAACACAGCAATTCTGACGACAGAAGAAGTGGACCTTCTCACCCAGTATGTTCGGGATGGCGGGAATTTGCTCATTACAGGTCTGACCGGCTGTTTCGGAACAGCAGGGGAGCGTCTTCGAGAATCTCCCCTGGCGCATCTGACTGGTGCTCGCCTCATTGGCGTCTTTGCAGATCACCCCGACAATTACCTTCGTTTCCCCCGCCGGGCTTCCCAATGGTTGGAAACCATCGCCCGAAACATTGGGTCGGATCGTTATTTACTGACTTACGGTCCCGTCAGCCTGCATGAATCGGTGGGGGCAGAAACCTACGGGGAAATACTCACCGCCCACCGATCCAGAGACAACCCCTGGCAAAATCATATGTCGCCTGACCGACCGGTAGCCCCTGCCCTTTTCTTTCACCGTTATGGTCAAGGGAACGTTCTTCTTCTCCCCGCTTCCTTGGACAGTGCCTACCTCAGCCCTTACCGACAGCCCGAGCACCGAGACCTTATCGCCAGCCTGATTGACCTTCTGGACCCTGAACCGCCCCTCCGGATCCAGGCACCCTTGAATGTTGAAGTCGTCGTCACCAGGGACGAGAGACGGGAACGAATCTACGTTCACTTTCTTGCCTTCTGGGCGACCATCCCCGCCACAGCAGCCCCTTTTCCTGAAGGTAAAAAAGTGCTCCCGCCCTTAATGGAGGAGGAACTGCCTTACGATGCCGCCATTAATCTCCGTTTTCCAGCTTCAAACGTTTGGGCTCTTGACCCCAGAACTCAGATTAAAAGGGAAGCGCAACGGATCAGTATTCGCATCGCGTCCGCCTATGAAGTCGTGGTCATTGAAGGCGCAGACCTGGCTACCGGATAAAGCCCTTTTTATCGTAAGCGGTTCTGCTGTGCAACCGCAAACTCGCGTCCTCTTGGCACCGACCAGTTTTGACTCGGCGATCGGACCTGACTTTGGATGTTCCGACCACAGCAGCTGTTAGTCGTCGGTTTTTCCCCTTGGATGTGGTGAGAAGGCGATTGGTTGTCCGATGGCGATGCTTTCTCTTTTTGGTCGCGACGTCTGGTGACTTAAAGCCAAGAAGATAGCCTGGGACGGACAGGCCGAGGTCGCCGTGTCCCGATCTAGCCGGCGCCCCATCGCCAGTGGCTTTTCAAAGGATCGGCTCTTTACCATACCCCCCGGGACCTCATGACAGAATTTTTGGAAGACCTTTGGTCGGAGCAGCTGTTAGAACGACAAGGCTGTAGATCACGATGACGGTGCCTGCTGGGGCGAGGGGAGCGTGACCCTTCTTTTCGCCGGTGCCGCAGGAGAGGTGACGGGGTCGTGTCACATCCTGTCAAAGGGGGACGGCTTTCTCTTTCTTGATTGCGGTATGTTTCAGGGTGGCGACGAGAGGCATCACCGCAATCGGCAGGGGTTTCCGGTGCCCGCTGACCGGGTCCGGGCAGTCGTCCTCAGCCACGCTCATTTGGATCATTGCGGGCGCCTTCCGTTGCTGGTCCGTCACGGCTTTTCGGGGCGGATCTTTGCAACCGGACCCACTTGTCAGTTAGCCCGCATCGTCCTGCACGATTCGGCGAAACTCAATGAGGAAGACGCCAATTGGAAGATTAAGAGGCTGAAGAAGAAGGGAGAGGACTGGTCCTGGGTCTCACCCCTTTTCACCGGCGACGACGTCGACAAGCTAGAGCCCCTTTGGGAACCGATACCCTACGGCGAGTGGGTGGCGACCAATGGATCGGTCCGGTTCCGTCTCCTCGATGCGGGTCACCTTCTGGGCTCCGCTATGGTGGAGGTGCGCTGGCAGGAAAACGGTAGGGATCGGTCCCTTCTTTTTACCGGTGACATCGGACCGCATGGGATGCCAATCCTCAGGGATCCGGTGAACGTAGCGTCCGCCGATGTCCTGCTGTTGGAATGCACGTACGGCGACCGCAACCACGAACCCAAAGAGGGATACGAACAGCGATTCGGTGAGGTCATCTCACAGACTCTCAGAGATGGCGGCGTCGTTTTGATTCCTAGTTTCGCCGTCGGCAGGACGCAGGAGGTTCTCTATGTCCTCGGTCAATTGATGCGCACCGGATTGCTTCCCAAAACCGATGTTTTCGTCGACAGCCCGATGGCCGAAGAAGTGGCGGAAGTTTACCGCCGACATCTCTCCCTTTACGATGAAGAGGCTAAGGCGTTGGTGCGCGCCGGCCGTGATCCTTTGTCCTTTCCGACCCTTCGGTATGTCAAGACGGTGGAAGAGAGCAAGGAGCTGAACGATCGCAGCGGACCGTTTATCGTAATCGCAGGAAGCGGGATGTGCACGGGAGGGAGGATCAAGCACCATCTCGCCCACCGGATTTCCGATCCGCGCACCACGATCATATTCGTCGGCTTCCAAGCCAAGGGAACCCTCGGAAGGCAAATAGTGGAAGGTGCCAGCCAAGTTCGGATCTTCGGCGACCTCCATTTGGTCCGAGCGCAGGTTGTGATGATGGATGCCTTCAGCGCCCACGCCGATCAATCGGAATTGGTCCGCTGGGCGGAAGGGTTCCACCGCCCGCCCACCGTGACCTTCCTGGTCCACGGGGAGCCTGAAAGCGCGACCGGTCTGAAAACGATACTGTCCGGCAAGGGATGGAACTGCTGGGTCCCTCAGTCGGGTCAGTCGGTACGCCTCTCTGCGACAGACTTCCGGTAACCGTTATGGACGTAAGGGAGATAATGAGCGAGTCAGAGACTGAGATTAAAGAAGGGCAACGGTTTCGGTCTCGTTGGAAGACGATTCGGATCGCCTACATCGGCATCTATTTCGTCGTCGTTGTCGTGTCCTTGCTCTGGCCGCATCTCCCCCAGATCCCCACCTGCTTGTTCAAACTGCTGACGGGATATCCGTGCGCTGGGTGCGGGATGACCCGGTCGTTCGTCTGTGCCATTCACGGTCGGTGGAGGGAATCCTTTGAGTGGCATCCCGCCGGTCTTCCGTTTTTCTTCGGGTTCACTTTCGTTATAGGGGCATTTCTTTGGGAGTTGGTCAGGGGGAGCCCGCTCCCCTGGGGTCCGTGGCTCCTGCGATGGGGCAAATGGGTCGCATGGCTGGCACTCATCGTTTTTCTGCTGACCTGGCTACTGCGCCTCTCTTTCATTCGGTGGGGGGTGTGGATTGCCATACCGTTGAGAGCAAATGTGTGAGGTGGAGAGAAATGAAGATTCGGGACATAGGCATCTGGGTGACGAATCCGACGGGGCGGATGAACTATGTGGTTATTAAAGTCTTCACTGACGAGGGCCTTTACGGGGTAGGGGAGGGGACGCTCCACGCCAGCGAGCCCATCGTGGTAGAAACCTTAAAGGTGTTTCGGGAACTGTTGATCGGTCGCGACCCGTCCGCTATTGAAGACACTTGGTATTACCTTCACCGGTCTGGATACTGGCGGGGCGGACCGATCTTCAAGACAGCCCTCGCCGCCGTTGATATGGCACTGTGGGATATAAAAGGGAAAGTCGCCAACCTGCCGGTTTATCAACTTTTGGGGGGTGCCGCTCGGACCGGCGTCGTCTGTTACCGTCACGCCGACGGGAGAGATCCTCAAGAGGTAGAGGACAATGTCCGCCGGCTGATGGCTGAGGGAATGAAAGTGATTCGGGCACAGATGAGCGGATACGGTGGCTCGGGGAAACTGAAAACAGAGCCGCCCCACCGAGAAGGGCTTCCGTCGGTGATCTATTTTGAACCCGCCCGTTACCTTCTTGAGGTCCCTCGCCTTTTTGAGCACCTCCGCAATACTGTCGGCTGGGAGATTGAACTCCTTCACGATGTCCACGAGCAACTGTCACCTATCGAGTCCGCTCGGCTGGGTAAGGCGCTGGAGCCGTTTCGCCTCTTTTTCCTTGAAGACCCGGTCTCGCCCGAGAATAAGGAAGGTCTGGCGCTGATCCGTCAGGCGTCCACCACGCCTATCGCCTTGGGAGAGATCATCTCCGACAGGGAAACCTGCATCCCCCTTTTCGTCAACCGGTGGATAGACTACATTCGGATCGCTCCCCTCCACATCGGAGGGATAACGGAGGCAAAAAAGGTGATGGCGCTGGCGGAACCGTTCGGAGTGAAATCGGCGTTTCACGGTGCGGCGGATTTGGGACCAATCTCTCAGGCGGCTGCCCTTCATGTGCAGATGTCGATCCCCAATATGGGCGTCCAGGAGTGGACCGACTTTGCCAGTGTGCCCGTCTTGCAAGAGGTCTTTCCCGAGCCCTGTCGTCTCTCCGACGGCTACGCCCGACCCAACGAGGCGCCGGGTCTCGGCATTGACTTCAATGAGAAACGGGCGGAGACGTATCCCTACAAGCCTGTCTATATGCCTCATATCCGTCGTGCCGACGGAACGCTGCACGGCTACTGAAGGAGGAGGTTTTAATGGCAAACTGGATCGGCATGGACGATTTCGCCCGCGTGGAACTGAGAGCCGGGAAAGTGGTGGGGGTTCAAAAAGTTCCGGGACGGGACAAATTGTTGGTCCTTCAGGTGGACATCGGCACCGAGGTGCGCACGGTCGTTGCCGGCATCGCTCAAGAGTTTGCCCAGGAGGAACTGTTGGGCAAACAGGTCGTCTTGGTGGCGAACCTGGAGCCCAAGCGGATCGCAGGCATCCCCTCTCAGGGGATGATTTTGGCTGCTGGAGAGGAAACGGCTCTCGCCCTCGTCACTCTGGACCGAGACGTTCCCCCCGGCACCATCATCCGGTAGGGTCTACAGTTTGCCTAGTTTCTTAAGAGCCGATCGGATGGCTTCTTTCTCTTTCTCGTTGCACTCCACAAGTGGGAGGCGGGGACCGCCGACGCAAATGCCGATGAGATTCAAGGCTGCTTTGATAGGTGCCGGATTGGGGCTCGTCGGCGGGAAAAGGGCTCGGATCAGGGGCATCAGGGCGAAATGAAGTTTCCGAGCGACCGCCAGATCGTTCCTCTCCATTGCCTCAATCAGTTGCCGGCACTCAGGACCGCAGATGTGGGAGACGACGCTGATCACGCCGATTCCGCCAAGAGCCATTAGGTGGAAAGTGTCCTCATCGTTCCCGCTCCAGACGGCGAAGCCCGGCGGCGCCGATGCGCAAATGTCTGCCACCTGCTTCATATCCCCGCTGGCTTCCTTAACTCCGACAATGTTCGGCACTTCCGTCGCCAGCCTCAAAATGGTCGCCGCCTCAATGTTGCGCCCCGTTCGGGACGGGATGTTGTAGATGATCACCGGAAGGGACGTCGCACGGGCAATGGTCTGAAAGTGCCGGAAGAGACCTTCCTGATTGGGTCGGTTGTAGTAGGGACAAACCAGCAGGATGGCGTCCACTCCGCAGTCTTCCGCCTCTTTGGTCAATTCAGTACTTTCCGCTGTATCATAGGTCCCCGTCCCCGCAATGACCTTTGCCTTTCCCTTTACCAGCCCGACGACCCGCCGATACAGGTTTAATTTTTCTTTGTGAGACAAAGTCGGCGCCTCTCCCGTCGTTCCGGTGACGACGATCCCTTCCGAACCTGTCTCTACGAGGTGCGCGACCAGTCGGTCGACCCCGTCCCAGTCAATTTGCCCCGACGCGTCAAACGGCGTGACCATCGCCGTAATCAGCCGACCCAAACTTCTCCCGTCGGTCACCATCTGCACCTCCCCCTCTCTCCCTAACAAAGTAACGAGACCGGATCGCTCCGGTCCATCCTTAAAAGAACCAAGACGATAATTCGATTAGGTCGTCCGGTGCTGACAAGGCTCTCAAGATTCTCCTGCGGACCGCCACCCATTCCTCCCGAAAGGGCTCTTGGGTCCACAGGAGGGACTTGCGACAGGCGTTATCCAAAATGCGTCGGGCAACCAACCCCTCCGCACCCACCCGCCGTAGGGTGTAGAGAATTTGGTTACCATACAGTTGAGCACTCGCTCGGTCTCCATAACCTGTCACCGGCTGGCGGCGATAGGTCAGCCGCTGGATTTCACCTATCGTCCCGCCGGCGAGCAAGACGGACAGGACGACCCCGCATTCCCATCCGTAACGCATTGGCTCGCAGTCCGCCTGCTGATGGGCCTGTTCTCGCAATTCCTGTTCCACCACGACCGCCGCTTCCTTGCTCAGTAATTTGTATCCCGACAGGAAATCAACAGGAAGGGGTGAAGAGAAGTCACAGAAAGACCAGTCCGGCCAGGAACCCGAGCGGCCGAGCGCCCACTGGACCGCCGAAACGATCACCTCATCGGTGATGCACTCCCATTCGGCTCGGGCGAAGGTCATCGGAAAGGCTAAGTGGCTCCGCCTTCCTATGATTAAAATTCTGTCCTGCCCTGTGGCTTCCCTAATCCCTTGACCCCTTTCCATCAGACGAGGAAGGTCCACCAGTCTATGATCGTTATCGCAGTCCCTGATGACGATCCAGTCGGTGCCCGGATCGCTGAGAAGCAACTTCAAACCGGTAAGGGCAGCGCCGCCCTTCCCTTCATTCCTGTCGTTGACTTGGACGACCCATCCCTCTCCCGAACAGTTTTCCTGAACCCTCCGAAGGGAACCCTCGCACCAGCTGCAACCGTCCAGAACGAGGACGACCCTTTCGGGAGCGACATACAAATCCCAGTCTTTCATCGTCCGATAAAGCAGAGTCTCCACCTGTCCCGGGTCCCCTTCGGGGGGAAACCAGACGGGAATGATCATTCCCAACCGTTGATAAAGGGGCTCTCGCCTCACCCAAAAAATCTCCTTATCTCCATTCGTGTGGCTCCTCGTTCCGGTTAGGATGGGACCGCCTCTGCAGGAACCAGCTGTCCTTCCTCAAATCGCCAGCGCTCCGCCATTCCCCAAAGACCTTCCAGGTCGTAAAACTCCCTCAGGTCGCTGGTGAACAGGTGGACGATGACGCTATCGGCATCCAAAAGGACCCATCGGCTCTCCGCCGTACCTGACCGGCGTGCCACCTCACTCAGTTCCTTCTTCGTTCGCCGCTCCATCTCATCGCAGACGGCATCTAAATGAATTGTGTTCTCACAGGTGCCGATGACAAAGTAGTCGGTGATCGGCGTCGCCGGTCCGACGTATAGGACGACGATATCCGTGACCTTCTTCTCCTCCGCTATCTGACAGAAGAAACGGACTCTCTCCAGACCCGATGCCTTCGGCTCCACTCCTTTGATCACCCCCTTTCCTTCCATGTCACCTCCCAACTTCCGTCTTTTGATTAGCATTTCGGTAGAGACCTTCCTTGGCAATGTAATCGCGAACGGGATCGGGAGTGAGATAGCGGATCGGCTCTCCCGTGCAGACCCGTTGACGCAGTTGGGTTGAAGAGATGTCAATAGTGGGAATCTCCAGGATGTCAATTCTTTCCAGGTAAGAGGGAGGCAGTCGCTGGTTCAACGCGGTCAGATCGTATCCCGGGCGAGTGATCCCGATGAACCGGGTCAGTCGAATCAGTTCGGTATTTTCTTTCCAGGTAAGGATTTCAAGGATTGCGTCGGCACCTGTTATGAAGTAAAGGTCCAACGCCTCTCCAAAACGCTCCCTATAGCTGCGGATCGTGTCAATGGTGTAGGACGGTCCCGGTCTCTCAATCTCCTCCGTTGAAACTTGAAAGTAGGGATTGGATGCGGTAGCCAGCAGAACCATCGCCAGTCGGTGACGTGCGGGGGTGACCGGATAGTCTTTTTTATGAGGCGGTTGACCGCATGGCATGAAGATGACTTTCTCCAGTCCGAATCGGAACCGGGCTTCCTCCGCCCCGATCAGATGACCGTAATGGATCGGGTCAAAGGTTCCTCCCATGATTCCGATTCGTCTCGTCAGTGACCACCTCTCTCGCCATTGTGCCACGGTCCTACGGCTCCCAGCGTGCCGTTTTCCCCATCGTCCAGGGAGGCGATCAGCGCCTTCATATCGTCGGGAAGGGGAGCCCTAACGGTCAGAGGGTTGCCTGTCCGGGGATGAGACAGGGTCACCGACTGGGCGTGAAGGGCGAAGCCGTTGAGTTTCCTCAAGTCCTCCACCAGTCTCCTTTTCCCCAATTCCCGAGCCCGGCGCACTGCCGATTGATAACCGCCATACTCCCGATCCCCGACGATCGGCAGTCCCAGGACCTTCAGATGGACCCGAATCTGGTGGGTCCGACCCGTCAGCGGTTGCGCCTTTATCAGACTGAATCCCTGCCACCGTTTGAGGACCTGAAACCGGGTCAGCGCCCAAACGGACTTTCCCGGTAAACGGACGGCAGGAACGATCCGCGTCGGATCCTGCGGATCGTGCCGAAGACTGACAGAGACGGTCCGATCGTTAAATTCTGCACTCCCGACCACCAGGGCTAGGTAGACCTTCTCTGCCCGATGCCCCGCCAGTTGAGCGATGACCTGGCGGTGGGTCCCGTCGTTCTTTGCCACCAGCAGAACCCCAGACGTGCCTTTGTCCAACCGATGGACGATTCCGGGTCGGTCCCTTCCCGCATATGTGGAAAGAGGTATTCCTAACGCGAGCAGGGCGTTGGCGATAGTCCCGGTCCGCTTGTCACCTGCAGGATGTACCAGTACCCCTCTGGGCTTGTTGATGGCAAGAAGGTCTTCATCTTCATATAGAATCTCAAGAGACCAATGCTCGGCCGTTAGGTCTGGCGGTTCCCTGCCGACCAGGACGATTGTCACCCGATCGCCGGTATCCAGACGGTGTGAAGGCTTTCGGATCACCCGACCGTTGACCGAGACGAAACCGTTGCGGATTACTTCCTGCAAGTGGGACCGGCTCCAATCCTGCAGTTGGCGTGCGATGAAAAGGTCCAGCCGCAGCGATCGTTCCTCTTCGCGAACGATGATTTCCGCCGGGCCGGTGGGATTTTTAGAGACCGAAGGGGACCGGGACGCAAAGGGCTCTTTTATCATCCCTCTTTCAGAACCTGCTCCAAGGCAGAGAGGAAGCGGTCCATCACCTCATCGGCACCGATGTCCACCCGAATGTGATGGGGCAGTCCGAAGATCCCACAAGGGCGAACGATGACACCTTTTCTTTGGAGGGCAACAAAGACCTCTTGGGCGTCCCGGCGAAGGTCGATCAGGACGAAGTTCGCCTGACTTTCTACAAAGGACAAGCCGAGGCGCTGGAGACCAGCATAAAGGCGTTTCTTCCCTTGCCAAACGACTCGTCGGACCTGGTCCAGAAACTCACCGTCTTCTATTGCACCCAGAGCGGCGGCAGCGGCTAGACTGCTGACATTAAAGGGCTCCCGAACCCGCAAAAGGAGTTGGGCTAACGGAGGAGGCGCAATACCGTATCCGATGCGAAATCCGGCTAAGCCGTATGCCTTGGAAAAGGTCCTTAGGACGACGACCGGCTGACCGTCCTTAACATAGTCCACACCGTCGTGATAGTCGGCATCTTCCACAAATTCCCGATAGGCTTCGTCAATGACGACCAGCGGTCCTTCAGGAATCCGTGAAAGAAACAACTGCAGCGCCTGCCGGGTGATGATGGTGCCCGTGGGGTTGTTAGGGCTGTCCAGAAACACTACTTTCGTATCGGCGGTGACCGCTTGAGATAGAGCGTCTATATCGTGACGGAAGTGTTTCAGGGGCACTTGCACCTTGTTAGCGCCCAACAGGCTGGCGAGGATTTCATACATAGCGAAGGACGGTTTACTGAAGACGACCCGATCCCCTTCTCCTACGAAGGTCTGCATAATGTGAAGCAGAATCTCGTCGCTCCCACGACCCAACAGGATCATGTCGGGACAAACATCCAGTTGTTCTGCCAGCGCCCGTCGCAACTCTTCGTAGCTATCGTCGGGATAGCGGTGGGCGAACGGCAGAGCGGTCCGAACGCGGTCGAGGGCTTTTGGAGATGGACCGATGGGGTTCTCATTGGAAGCCAGTTTGAACACTTGGTCCAGACCCAATTCCTTCTGAACCTGCTCGGGAGGTTTGCCGGGGATGTAGGGCTTCAGACCCAAAACGGAGGGGCGCACCCGCAACGTCCAATCTACCGGCACAGACCTGCCCCCTCCGGTTCGCCGGTCATATTCGTAACAACATCCGCAAGATGGCAAGGACAAAGGAAGAAAGGGACAGGAAAAAGGACACCGGGATGAAAGGGAAAAGGCGAGGAACGGTGAAGGTAGCGGCATCGGGTCCCTTTGCGCCGACCCTCTCCACCTTCCAAGCGCGCATTCGTGTTTTGCCCCTATCTTCAAAGACCCCCCACACGCGCACCCGATCGCCGTCTTCAGGTTCGGGACCGTCGGAGGGTCCGATCAGGGCGATCTGCATTTCACCGGTGCCAGACCGCAACCGGAAGTAACAAGCGGGCACTCGCACGCTTCTTCCCCAGAGACCGGTCAAAGTCTTCCAAGCGAGGGGGCTGAAAAAGGGACGCTTCCACCGGAGCCAGGAAAGAATCAATGTGGCGACCGACGCTGATAACGGCACCAGCCAGTTTCCACCCAAGGCCGTGAGGAGAAGAAGGAAGCCGCCACCGACCAGAGCGAAAAAGGACGGCTCGGATGGGGGAGTCGCCGAATCTACCTTGACCTTCTCCAGGACCTGACCCTCTGCTTCCGGTTGCGGGTTGACTAACTCATTCCAGGCGGTGCGGGCGCCGACGGTGGTGACCGTCGTGATCCATTCCCACAATTTGCGCGCCGCCTCCACGCCCTCCTGAGGTCCCGAACGGGTCAGGCCGGGAGACGGCGGCTTTTGGGTCGGTTGCAATGGTGTCCCGCAGCCCGAGCAAAAACGAGCGAGCGGTCTGTTCGCCCGCCCGCACTTCTTACAGACGACGGTCACATCGCTGCTCATTTTCTTTCGTCCGGCAAATGCCCCTTCTATTGTGGTTCGCAAACTAATGGCGTGCGCTACATTTGGGACGGGTCTCCATATTTAAAATGGGCTCTGACGATGAGGCGGTGGAAGGAGCGATAACGTGTCGGCAGGGCAGATCGTTTTCATCGTAATCGCCGTAGGTGCCATCCTGGGCGCCGTCGGGATGCTTTCTTCCCCCAATCCTGTCCATAGCGCTCTCTTCCTTGTCCTGACCCTTTTCTGCGTCGCTGTCATTTACCTACTTTTGGGAGCGGAATTTCTGGCGGTCATCCAGGTCATCGTCTACGCTGGCGCCATTATGGTCCTTTTCCTCTTCGTCATTATGCTTTTGAACTTGGGGCGGGATGAATTTGGTCCCGATCCCCATCGACAGCAGTATCCGATCAGTTATTTGGCGACCGCCGTTTTCGCTTCGGTTTTGAGCACCGCCGGACTCGCCGTCGGTCTCCGATTTGCCGAACCGCCGGGCATTCTGATCTCCGCTGACCGTCTTGCCCACCTCCTCTTCATCAGCTACCTTCTTCCCTTTGAACTGGCTTCCCTCATCCTGCTCATCGCCATCATCGGCATCGTCGTGCTCGTCAAGAGACCGAGAGGTGGAGCCTAAATGTCGGACCCGTTCTCCCTCAATGGTGTCATCGTCTTGAGCGCCATCCTTTTCTCCATGGGCGCCTTAGGGGTGCTCATCCGGCGGAACATCATCGTCGTTTTTATGAGCATAGAACTGATGTTGAATGCGGCGAATTTAGCTTTCGTCGCTTTCTCCCGTCATCACGGCCATCTGAACGGGCAGGTCATTGTCTTTTTCACCATCACCCTGGCGGCTGCAGAAGTGGCTGTCGGCTTGGCTGTCATCGTCGCCTTGTTCCGGTTGAGAGGATCGATTGATGTGGACCGGGCTTCCCTGCTTAAGGGCTGAAGGAGAGGGTCAGCACAGGCTATGACAGGTCACCAGGCTTCAGATAGTTTCCTTTCCACGCTCCCTGCTGGCGTGGAGGAGTGGTCCTGGGTCCCCCTCGTCTTGATCTTTCCCTTTATTGGCTTCGTCATTAACGGGATCTGGGGGCGTCGGCTTCCCGAGATCTTGGTCGGCACCATCGCTTCCCTCGCCATCTTTCTCTCCTTCCTCTCGGCTACCTACCTCTTTGTCACCCTCGTTAATTTGCCCCCCAAGTTTCGGACGGTGGAAGTTCACCTCTTTCCCTGGTTGACCGCAGGTCCGGTTCCCATTCCCGCCACCCTGCTTTTGGATCCCCTTTCCGTTACGATGGCTCTGACGGTCACCAGCGTCAGTTTCCTGATCCACATCTACTCCATCGGCTATATGGCAGAGGATCCCGAATTGGGTCGCTACTTCGCCCTTTTGAACCTCTTCGTTTTCTTTATGCTGACCTTGGTGATGGCAGGCAACGGAGCCGTCCTCTTCATCGGATGGGAAGGGGTCGGTTTCTGCTCTTTCGCTCTGATCAGTTTCTGGTATTCACGGGATGCGGCAGCGGAGGCGGGAAAGAAAGCCTTTATCGTCACCCGAACGGGAGACCTCTTTTTTCTCCTCTCCCTCCTAACTCTCCTCGCCCTGTTCGGCACCCTCAGTTTCGGAGACATTTCCCTCGCCATTGCCCGTAATCAACCGATTACCTCCCTCTCTGGTGTCCGGGAACCTGCTCGGGAAGTCCTCTTACATCCGACCGGATTTTTCGGAGCCGACCTGGTCACTCTGATTTGCTTGGGTCTCTTCGCTGGAGCCGTCGGTAAATCGGCGCAACTGCCCCTCTACGTGTGGCTTCCGGACGCCATGGAAGGTCCGACTCCCGTCTCGGCGCTGATTCACGCAGCAACGATGGTCACTGGCGGAGTGTATCTGGTCGCCCGGCTCCACTTTCTGTTTGCTCTCTCTCCCGTTGCCTCCGGTGTGGTCGCCGGCGTGGCAGCCCTGACTGCGATCTATTCGGCTCTCCTCGCCTGTGTCGAGAACGACATCAAAAGAGTCCTCGCCTATTCCACCATCAGCCAGATCGCCTATATGTTTTTAGGCTGCGCTTCCGGCGCGTCTTCCGCCGGGCTCTATCACTTGGTCACCCACGCTTATTTCAAGGCGCTCCTCTTTCTATCCGCCGGTTCGGTCCTGCATGCTACTGGCAACATACTAGACATGCGCCGGCTGGGCGGGCTGGCGCGCCGGATGAAAGCGACGACTGTCTCCTTTTGGATCGGTGGTCTCGCCCTCTCCGGTATCATCCCGTCCGGACTCTTCAGCAAGGACTTCATTCTCGCTTACGCTTCCCAATCCGCTTGGTATCCCTTCGCCCTGGCGACGGCTTTTCTGACGGCTTTCTACATCACCCGCCTCGGCGTTAAGGTCTTTCACGGTAGCCCCAGGGAACCTGAAATCGTCAGCCACGCCCACGAGAGTCCCCAAGTTATGACCATCCCGATGGGGCTCCTTGCCACCGGCACCATCGCTGTCAGTGTCTTGTGGCTGCCCCCTTTTATCAAGCCCTTCCACCCCCTCTCCGACTTCCTCCTTCCTTCCCTCGGACCGACTCATGAGTTGGCTCACGAGAAGGAAATCGCCGTCACGATCTTCTCCCTGACGGTTTCGGGTGCTGGTCTTCTCCTTGCCGTCTTCGTCTACCTGTGGAGGCCGGGTCTCTTATGGGGCTTGGCTCAGCGATTGCCCTGGGTTTATCAACTGGTTGCTCACAAGTTCTATGTAGACGAGATCTATCTCTCCCTGACGGCACGACCGGCGAAGAGGGCGTCCCAACTCATTTCCGGCGCCTTTGACCTCGGTGTCATTGACGCCCTTGTCAACGGAACCGGAGCCCTGGTGGCGTACCTTGGGAACCAGTCCCGCAGGGTCCAGACGGGCGCCGTGCGCAACTACGCGTTGACCATTCTTTTCGCCGGAGCCCTCGTCCTCATCTTTCTCATCGTTCGCAGTGGCAGGGCTCCCTAAAGGAGGTCTTCCCTTTGTCGGTCCCGCATGTCATCACCCCGGCGGTCATCCCGGTGACCCTTCTTCTCCTGCTCGTCGGCGTCCTTTTTATCGTTCTGACTCCTGAGGCGTTCACTGCCCGGGTCCGATCCACGACCCTGGTCGTCTCCCTCCTCGCCCTCTTGCTCGGGATCACCGTCTACTTTTCCTTTGATCCCCATCAGGAGGGCTGGCAGTTTACCTTTGAAGCCCCTTGGCTTCCCTTCTTGGGCTCTCGCTTGAGTTTTGGTCTGGACGGGCTCAACCTTCCACTCTATCTCCTCACCCTTTTCCTGGGACCGATCTGCGTTCTCGTCTCCGTCACTGAGATTCAGGAGAGGGTGCGGGAATTCCACATCTGTCTGTTACTGACCGAAATAGCTCTCATCGGCGTTTTCACGGCTCGCGACCTCTTGCTCTTTTACGCCTTCTGGGAAGTCCTTCTGGTCCCTATGTTCCTGATCATCGCCGTCTGGGGAAGCGGCAACAGGGTTTACGCAGGGGTCAAGTTCCTAATCTACACCCTCGTCGGCGGTCTTTTGATGTTAGTGGCGATCATCGTCACCGGTTGGGCTGCCAGTCAGACCACTCCCTTCCAGGGACACTGGACCTTTCAGTTTGACAGCCTCCTTCACACCCGTCTGGACCCATCCCTTCAAATGGTCCTCTTTCTTGGCTTTGCCTTTGCCTTCGCCATAAAGGTGCCGATGTTCCCTTTCCACACCTGGCTTCCCGACGCCCATACGGAGGCGCCGACGGCGGGCAGCGTCATTTTGGCAGGACTTCTCCTCAAGATGGGCTCCTACGGGTTCCTACGGTTCGCCCTTCCTCTCTTCCCCGACGCAGCTTACCAGTTATCACCTATCCTTGCCTTCCTCTCCCTTGTAGCAGTGATCTACGGCGGGCTTATGTCCTGGGTTCAAACAGACATCAAGCGCCTGATCGCCTACTCGTCCGTTGCCCATATGGGTCTGATCACCTTGGGGCTTTTCTCCTTTCATCCGACGGCTCTTTCCGGCAGTCTGATTCAGATGGTCAATCACGGGCTCAGCACAGGAATGCTGTTCATTCTCGTCGGGATGCTTTACGAGAGACGGCATACCCGCCGGATGGACCAGTATGGCGGTCTTGCCAATATAATGGGAGGTCTGACGGCTTTCTTTTTGATCGCCCTTCTCTCGTCTATCGGTCTTCCCGGGCTGAACGGCTTCGTCGGGGAGTTCCTCATCCTCGCTGGAGTCTTTCAGGTCCGTTGGTTGTGGGCTGCTTGCGCAGTGATCGGGGTTCTTCTATCCGCCGTCTACATGCTCTGGCTGTTCCGACGGGTTTTTCACGGACCGATCACCGTCCCAGAAAACCGCCATCTTCCCGACCTATCGTTCAGGGAAAAATGGCTCGTTTTGG
The DNA here is from genome assembly GCA_032161505.2 of Candidatus Caldisaccharidevorator sinensis. Taxonomy (GTDB): domain Bacteria; phylum Armatimonadota; class Fervidibacteria; order Fervidibacterales; family Fervidibacteraceae; genus Caldisaccharidevorator; species Caldisaccharidevorator sinensis. The sequence continues at coordinate 762,081 of JAVKTG010000002.1, read as the reverse complement.
CACCGATCACCTTTTTCCTTTTCCTTCTGGGTATCTACCCTGCATGCCTTCTCAAACCTTCCGAAGCGACCCTTCGGCAGGTGAGCGAACGGGTTCTCTCTCAAAGGGGTCCGAGCTTCACCCGACAGTCAAAGGGAAAGGTCCCGATGGTCTTTCAGAAGGCTGCGGATCAACCGATCCAGTTCCTCTTCCGAAGAGAAGTGAATCTCCAGGACGCCTCCCCTTCGGGTCCTGCGGATTCGGACAACTGACTGGAGTTCCTCTTCCAGAACCCGCCCCAGAGCCAACCAGTGAGGTGCCACCGACAACCGCCGGGTCTTTCTCCTGTGGGTCAGCTTGTTGATCAGGGATTGCGTCTGTCGGACCGTCAGTGACTTTTCAATGACTTGCTGGAACGCCTCAAGAAGGATCTCCTCGTCGGGCGCTGTCAATAGCGTCAGAGCGTGCCCCTCTGTAATCGCACCGTCCCGCACCGCTTGTTGAACGGTTGGGGGAAGGTCCAGCAGTCGCAACTTGTTGGCGACCGTAACTCGCGCCTTACCGACCCGGACGGCGATCTCCTCCTGAATCCAACCGAACTGGTCCATCAGAGCCCGGTAAGCCGTCGCCTCTTCAAGAGGGTTGAGATCTTCTCTCTGCAGGTTCTCGATCAGTGCTAACGCCAAAACCTCACTATCGGCACAGTCCCGAATCAGGGCGGGTACTTCCCTTAGCCCTGCCTTCTTCGCCGCCCGTAGACGACGTTCACCGGCGACCAGTTCGTATCCGCCGTTCTTCCGTCGCACTACGATCGGCTGCAAGAGCCCGTAACGGCGGATCGACTCGGTCAATTGCGCCAGTTCCTCTTCGTTGAGGTCCTGACGGGGCTGATACGGATTGGGGAAAATGTGATCAACGGGGATCAGCGTCGCTGGTCCTTCTTGTAAACCGTCCGACCCAATAGGGGCACCGATCAGCGCCTCCAGCCCCCTGCCCAATCCTTTCCTTCTCATACCTGGTCCCTTTCCGACCCCATTTTTGCACCTCGCCGGGCATCGGGAAAGAGTATCATCGCCGATGGCTGGGCGATATAATCAGACCGATCCACGATCGCGGAATGGGCGCTGGGCGAACCGGTAAGATGGAAAACTCAAAACATTACGCGGCGATCGGTCCGTCACCGGACGAAGAGATTCGGGACTTAACGATCAAACTGACGGAGGCTTGGGAAGAGCTATCGCTTCTCTACCAACTGGCCGGTTCTTTATCGGGAGTCGTCGCCATTGACGAAGCGATCCAAACAGCCTTGTCCCTCGCCCAGGACAAATTAGAAACGCAAGGGGCAGCCGTCATTATCGCGGGACCTGACGATTCTGCGCAGATTTTTCAAAGTGGGCAACGGGACCTCCCAGATGGTTGGGTCAACGGCCCATCCGGTCAATCCTTTGTTTTCCGTCTCCTTGAAAGAAGGCATCCTCTGATCGTCAATCGGGCAGAGCAGCGGTGGCAGGGGCTTGACTTCCCTCCTGAGGTGAGGAACCTGGTCGGCGTTGCTGTCAACCCGAAGGGCGGTGTCAAAGGTGTGTTGCTGGTCTGGAACAAGTGTCGGGGCGGCTTTACCGCTGGGGACGGCAAACTTCTCTCCACCATTTCCGCCTATCTGGGAGGGGTCATTGAGACCGTCTACTTGTATAAGACCTTATCAGAAGCGTTTGAAGGGATCCTACTGAGTCTAGCGACTGCGGTCGACGCCAAATCCCGCTGGACCGCCGGTCACTCCCACAGGACCACCCGATACGCTGTCGCATTGGCGAAGCATCTCGGCAACCGTCCTGATTTTGTTGAGAAGGTCCGTATTTCCGGTCTCCTGCACGATGTGGGAAAGATCGGCATTCCTGATGCCGTCTTGGAGAAGCCCGATCGGTTGACGCCGGAAGAGTTTGAACTGATCAAGAAACATCCTGAGATCGGTTACCGGATATTGGAGGGGATCCGACAGTTCCGCGGCGACATCTTAGATGGGGTCCTTTATCATCACGAGCGGGTGGACGGCAAAGGTTACCCTAGAGGGCTTCGCGGGGAAGAGATTCCTTTTATCGGGCGCCTATTGGCCGTCGCCGACGGCTTTGATGCGATGACCAGCGACCGACCCTATCGCCCCGGCAAGAGCAAAGAAGAGGCTCTTCAGGAACTGGTCAAGGGCGCCGGCAGCCAGTGGGACCAGCAACTGGTTCTCGCCTTCGTTGAGATGATGCAGTCCTTTCCCCTGCTCAAAGACGAGGAAAGTTCGCCTTGAATGAAAGAGAACCTATTTTTACGCCCGAAGAGGCTGCGCGGCTGCGCCGTCTCCGCCGCACCGCCATCCGCACCGTCGCAATCCTTGCTGTGGCGATCACTTTCTTTCTGATCACCGGTTTCTTCCTATCCGCTACGCCCCTCCCCAAAGATCGTGCTCACGATGCCACCGTTCCCCCCTCTGCTTGTCTCTCTTGCCACGATCCCTTTCGCCCCCAGGGTGTGACCCCAGAAGTCCCACCGATGCCCCACCGACCTTTTCCCGGTTGCCTCTTCTGTCACCGCCCAACGGTTAAAGACCAAAGGTGACTTCAACGACTTCCCCTCTCGGCTCCGTTTCGGAGAAGATCTGCGCTTGAAAGGTGTAAACGGTCACCCGTCCCTTTCGCCACGCATCCCTAGGCAATCCTGCCTTCAAGCATGCCTGACCGAGGAATTCCTCCGGACTAAAACCGTGAGCCGGAGCTACCTGAGGCAGCAACAGACCTTTCTCCCAATCGCCCTCTACATAAAGACCGTCCCTTCCGATAACGATCTGCTCGGGAAGTTCAGCAGGATGGCGCACCTCTAACTTCCTCCGCTCGGAAAGAACGCTAACCTCTACCGCGATTTGGTTCCACTCTTCCTTTGTCACCGGGTCAAACCTGGGGTCCCGAAAAGCAGAGGAGAGGGCAGCTTCTATCGTCGCTTCTACCAAAGGTTTAAAAGGTCCCGGCAAGCCGATGCAGCCTCTGAGGAACGACTGACCTGCGATATGGCTATGAAGGGTGACGAAAACCCCGGCTGGCTTGAGAAGTTCTGGGTCTACATTTGCTGGTCGCTTCATCACTTCCCCCGTCTCCAAAGCCCTCTCGATCGCATCCCTCGCAAGGGAAACAAGGAAACGACCCTGGTCCAGAGTCAGCACCGCCCTCACCTCGGGACTCCTTCCCCTTACTGTAACACAACCAGGTCGTCACCCGCATGGCAGACTTCTTTTTTTAAGAACCGATTGGAAGAACAGTCAGGAAGGTGAACGGTGTGAACGGAAAACAGGTACGGGTCGGTCTGGTCGGCGCTGGATTTGCTGCTCGGTTTCATTGCGATGCCCTCGCTTCTCTTCCTCAAGTTAAAGTCGTAGCCGTTGCTTCCCGAACCAAAGAGAAGGCTGAAGCTTTCGCCAGGGAAAGGGGCATTGACGAGGCGACCGACGATTACCGACGACTTTTGGACCGAAAGGACATTGACCTAATTGATGTCGTCACCCCTAACTTCGCCCACAAAGACCCCGTCATTGAGGCGGCTCAAGCCGGAAAGCATGTTGTCGTGGAGAAACCCTTGACCGGCTATTTCGGTGACGATCGGCCCGGCTTTCATCGCAACCAAGTGACTGCGAAAGAGATGTTCCGAGCCGCTGTAGCCAATGCGCAGCAGATGGTCGTCGCTGCCCAATCGGCGGGAGTGATCCTTGGCTATGCCGAGAACTTCTGCTACGCCCCGACGGTTCAAAAAGCCCTCCGCCTCTTGGAGGCGGGCGACGCTGTCGTCCTGTATATGAGGGGTGAGGAAGCGCACAGCGGATCCCACTCTCCCTACTCAATGCGCTGGAGAACATCCGGAGGTGGTGCCCTCTTGCGATTGGGGTCTCATCCCCTCGGCGCCATGCTGTATGTCAAGAAAAAAGAGGGGCTGAGGCGACTGGGTAGACCCATTCGCCCCGTTGCAGTCTCCGCCACCGTCTCCAACTTAACCACCGTCAGCGGCTTCAGAGAGAAGCTCCGTCACTACCTGGTCACTTCCTGGGAGGACGTGGAGAACTTTGGCACACTGGTGACCGAATTTGACGACGGATCCGTCGGCCTCCTGATCGCTCACGATGTCTGCTTAGGGGGCATTTACAATGTAATGGAAATCTTCGCCCATAATTGCCGAATTCAGTGCCACATCAACCCTAATAACCCGTGCGTTGCCTACGCCCCTGACCCGACTGTTTTTGAAAAGGAGTACATTGCGGAGAAACTGGAGACGAAAGCCGGCTGGAGTTTCCCTTCTATCAATGAAGACTTTATGAACGGTTACCCGCAGGAGATGGCCGATTTCGTCCGATGCGTCCAAGAAGCGGGGAGACAGCCGGAGAGTGACGGTGTCCTTGGACTGGACGTGGTGCGGGTGACCTACGCCGGATATCTTTCCGCAGAAGAGGGCAGGAAAGTTGTGCTGAATCAAGAACCGTTGCCCTAAACCGCAAGGAAAATAGCAAAAAAGGGTGGGAAAGATGACAGCGCCGATAGAGGATAAGACGTCCGTAACGGAACAGGAACTGGAACAAGCCTTGCAAGAACTGGAGGGGTGGGTGAAAGAAGGGCGCGCCATCACCCGCCGGTTCCGCTTCCAGAAATGGTCCGACATTACCCGGTTTATGGTTCATCTAGCGAAAACCATTGAGGAGACCAACCACCATCCCGACGCCATTTTGGATACGACAACAAGGACCGTTACCGTCTCGGTAACGACCCACAGCGCCGGGACAGTGACGCGATCAGATGTGGAGTTCGCCCGTCGGCTGAATCAGTTTCGAACCGACTGACCGGTCGGTTCTGACCTGCGTCAAGGGGGTAACATCTCTCAAATCTTTGTGTCAAAATATAAAAGCGAGGTTAAAACTAGCGAAGGAGGGATGATTGATGTCTTTGAGGTGGGCTGCAGCGGCAGTGGTGTGCGTCGTAGCCTCGCTCGTCACCTGTGGCTTCTCCGGCGAACCCGACTGGCAGACCGAAAAAAGGATTGTCAGTCGTCCGACTGTGGTTCGGACAACGCCGGAACGGCCAGTCCGCCGAATGTCTATCGTCCGTCTAGCGTGACCGTAGAGCCTCTTCCCGAGCAGGGCGAACCGCAGAAACCCGGTCGCCATGTCGCCGTCAACACGGGCACTTTGACCGAGCAGGCGGAAATCTACGATCCTTACTGCGGGCGGCGTACCCAGCAGCCTTCGCCCATCATCTGGGAGCAGCGAGTCGTCACCATCGTAGAGCGCCCTCAATACTACGCTTTCCTCAAGCGGCCTGTCGGCGAGAGGGAGTATACCAGGCGGATCGTCGTCATTCAGAGAGGAAAGCGTTGGGAGTCCGTCATCAGGCGAGTGCCCGTCCGCAGACGCCGAAACTGACGGTGACGAAGCGGTCAGCCTGAGCGACAGAGAAGAGGAGGGAAAAGATGGATAGGCGAGGGGCACTCGGGGTCGCCCTCTTTCTTTTGGTGGCCGCCACAGTGACCGTTTCTCAGAAAGAAGACGAGCGCATAACCCTCGCTGAAACGGGCATCCGGGTGATCCCTCCTAAGACGTGGAAATCCGGTGTCGCTGGCAATTTCCCCTATGTGCCGGGTGACTTCATTGCCGGATGGAGGAGACCGACTGGTTTCGGCTATGCTGCAATTATCGTTGCCTCTCAAAAGCCGCCCCAGCCTTTGACTCGGGAGGTCTATGTGCAGTTGATGACTAAAGTTCTCACGGAGCGATTCGCCGCCCAAGACGTGGTTGCCAACTCCGAGGTGGATTTCCCGTTCGGTCGCACTGCCTGGGTCAGCGGCACGGCCCCTGGCATTGGGATGAACCTTGGGGGCGGTGAAATCTTGACCCGTGCCCTCTGGATCGCTTATCCCGCCGACCCGCACCTGCTCATCTTTTACTTCAGTTGCCCGACTCCTGCCTACGCCGACCTGATTGACGACTTCAAAGCGTTTGTGGAAACCGTTCAGCTCCCTCCTCGACTGGCACGACCCGCTCCCGATCGAACATCCTACAAAGAGGCTTCCCTCCTCAACCCCGAACAATGGCAGGCGCTGGAACGGATCGCCCGAGAAGAAGGAACCGATGTGGGCGCCCTTCTCAGAAAGATTGTAGACGACTTCCTTAAAACCCGGTTGAGCGTAAGAGGGCAGTAGCCCTCAGATCACCTCCCAGGTCCCCGGTTCCGTTGACCGGGGACCTGTTTTATCACGCTACGGCATCTCTTCTGCGGTATAAAATAGGTCAAATGGTCCAAAAGTTGGGACGGAAATGGTGCTGGTTCTGTTGACGGCGGCGGCTCTGGCGATCTTCTCGCCCCGTTATCTCGCCGCTCAGGTCTCCTATGCAATCTCGGTGCCCGTTCTGGGTGAAAGAGTCCATTATGTTGTCGTCAACCCGATGGCTTCCGACATCTTAGTGACGCCCGTTTATGTAGCGGGAGGGGCTCCCTTCACCACGATGGTGGCGACTTACCGCCCTGTCGCTGCCGTCAACGGGTCCTTCTTTCACCTCCGAACGGGGCGACCGATCGGAGATGTGGTCATCGCTTCTAACCACATCCACAAAGGATCCCTCCGCACGGCTCTCCTCCTTCAGGGTCCGTTCGCCTTCGTCGTAAACCTCCCCAATTCAATGGACCTGACCGGTCGGGTGGATGCCCTCCTCGCCTGCGGTCCGCGGCTGATCAGGGAGGGACGCGTCGGAGTTTTCCCTGCCGCGGAAGGATTTCGGGACAGGAGCCTCTACCGCCCCGCCCGAAGGACCGCCGTCGGCACCACCCCTGCTGGCAAGTTAATCCTCGCCGTCGTCGCCACCCCCGTTACTCTCAGCAAAACGGCACAGATTATGAGAGCCTTGGGCTGCTGGGACGCGATGAACCTGGACGGCGGGACCTCTTCCGCTCTCTATGTGAGCGGCAAACTGATCGTCCGTCCGGGAAGAAACTTAGTGACCGCCCTCATGGTCCTCCGCCTCCCGACACCGACGACGACGGCCTTCGTCCCGACCTCTGGCGGATATGAATGGAGACGTTGAGTTCCTCATCGCCTCCGCCCTTGCCGCACGCCAGAAGGCTTATGCCCCTTACTCCCGCATTCAGTTCGGCGCCTCTCTCCTGACGCTTTCCGGAAAGATCTACTCGGGCTGCAATGTAGAAAACGCCTCATACGGTCTCACGATCTGCGCCGAGAGGGTCGCTCTGTTTACCGCTGTGTCTGCCGGCGAACGATCGTTCCGATGCCTCGTCGTCGCTGGTCAGTCGGCTGAAAACTCCTATCCCTGTGGCGCCTGCCGACAGGTCCTTGCCGAATTCTGTGGCGACCTTCCCATCATCCTGGTCGGCGAAAAAGGGGACCGCATCAGCACTTCCCTCAAGGAACTTCTCCCTCACACCTTCCGCATCTTTAAGGATCGCTAAAATACGACGGGATACGATTCGGGTGACTGAGGAGGGCGAAAAGTGAGCGCACCGACAAAAAAGGAAGCCATCGTCGTTCCCCACACCCATTGGGACCGGGCTTGGTATCTCCCCTTTGAGCGATTCCGACTGCGCCTGGTCCGACTGACAGGCAAGCTCCTTTCCATTTTGAAGACTGATCCCAATTTCAAGTTTACCTTCGACGGTCAAACGGTCGTCTTAGAGGACGTTCTGGAAATTCGTCCCGACTACGCTCCCTCACTAAGAAAAGCCGTTTCATCGGGAAATGTGATGGTCGGTCCCTGGTACATCCTTCCCGACGAGTTCCTTGTCAGCGGTGAGGCGATCATTCGGAACCTTCTCATCGGTCACCGCATCGCCGGTCGCGTCGGCGGCTGCATGAAGATTGGCTACATCCCCGACCCCTTCGGTCACATCGCGCAACTTCCTCAAATCCTCAATGGGTTTGATATTGAAACGTTCGTCTTTATGCGAGGAATGGGGGACGAGGGGGAGGAATTAGGAAGTGAATTCTGGTGGGTTGCTGCTGACGGAGAGAGCAAAGTCCTCGCCCATCATCAGATCACAAGTTACTGCAACGCCGCTAACTTGGGATATGTCTACGAAAATGGTGTCGCCCGAATGGACTACGAGCGAGCGACCGAGCACCTCCGCCACATAATCTCTATAATGGATCGCTATGCCACCACCCCTGTCTACCTGATTAGCAACGGCTGCGACCATTTAGAACCTCAGCCTGAAATCCCCGATCTCCTGCGCTATCTCAATAAGAACTGGGACGACGTTCGTTTCATCCTCGGCACTCCCGTAGACTTCTTTGAAAAAGTCCGCAAGAGCCGAAAGGAGTTTAAAACTTACTCTGGCGAACTGAGAGGCGGTCGTTATCACTATCTCCTTCCCGGCGTCTTCTCGTCCCGAATTTATCTTAAGCAAGCCAACTTCCGATGCCAGAGACTATTAGAACGGTGGGTGGAACCTTTCTGCGCGATCGCCCACTTCCTCACCGATCACCCTCATCCATCCCACCAAATTACCTACGCCTGGAAAACACTCCTTAAGAACCAGCCCCACGACGACATATGCGGGTGCAGCGTAGACGAGGTCCACAGGGAAGACGTCATTCGCTTTCAACTGGTTGAAGAAGTCGGAGAGGACCTTCTTTCTGACGCCCTCGCTAGCATCGCGTCCCGAATTGATACGTCCTCATCGGCTCCGTCCGACCGCTGGTCGGCTTTCGCTGTCTTCAATCCCCTCGGCTGGACCCGAAACGACACCATCACCCTAACCGTTCCCAAACAGTGGCTGGAAGAGAAGGGCCTTTTCGTCAGCGACGACGGAAGCCCCCTCCCCTTCCAAGTCCTTGCCGCCGACAACGGCAACGCCACCGTTTTAGTCCGAGCAAAAGAAGTACCCTCCCTCGGCTATCGCACTCTCTACTTTGACCATCAGGCAGGACGGACCGTTTATTGGGCGACTGATGTGAAGGCTTCGGGACGCGTCATTGAAAACGAGTTCGTCAGAGTCCAAGTCCAGTCCAATGGAACCCTAACGGTCACCGACAAGATCAACGGCAGAACCCTCTCAGACCTTAATTTCTTAGAATCGACCGAAGATGCCGGAGATGAATATGACTACTCCCCAGCTGAAAACAGCTTGACCGTCACCACACACACCGTTCGCCCTCAAGTTAGGTTGACGGAAAAGGGACCGGTCCGGGCGTCTCTGGAGATTCGTTACGACTTTCCGATTCCCGAAAGCCTCTTACCAGACAGAAAAAGCCGGTCGCAAAGAAAAGTCAAGTGCCCGGTCGTGATGAAAGTATCACTGCTCTCTGGCGTTCCCAGGGTCGATTTTCAAGTCACCGTCACCAACAACGCGAAAGACCACCGTCTCCGTGCCGTTTTTCCGACAGACATTTTCACCGACGTCGCGAAAGTGGAAGAACATTTCCACATCATTGAACGATCCCTGACCCTACCGGAAGGAAAAGACTGGGCTCAAGCGCCCGTTCCGACAAACCATCAGGAGCAATTCGTTAGTGTGGACGATGGTGTGAAAGGTGTGACGGTGATTAATGAAGGGCTCCCTGAGTATGAGGTCGCGAAGGGAGATAAAGGCGTCATCATCTATTTGACCCTCCTTCGCAGCGTCGGTTGGCTCTCACGGGGTGACTTTAAGACGAGAAAAGGCAATGCCGGTCCCTCCATACCCACGCCGGAAGCCCAATGCCAGGGAACGCACACCTTCCGCTACTCACTCGTCCTTCACAACAGCAACTGGCGGGAGGCGGGAATCATCCGCCTCGCCACAGAGCATAATGTTCCCCTCCGAGTCGTTCCCGCCCGACGCCCCGACCAGAAGCATCCTGCCCCTTCCCTTCCCGTTTGTTGGTCCCTTCTCTCCCTGAGTCCGGAAGACCTATTCCTGACCAGCATAAAGAAAGCCGAAGACCGTGACAGTCTGATCGTCCGCTTCTTCAACGCCAACGACTCTGATTCGGTCTCCGCAGCTGTCTGCTTGTGGAAAAAACCCCGCCGAGCCTTCACTACCAATATGAATGAGGACCGTAAAGGTGAACTGACCCTCTCAACGAACGGTTCCATATGCCTTCAGGTCAAGCCTTGGCAGATCGTTACCGTGGAGCTGGTGCCCTGACACCTTGAAAATGATTCTGTGCCAGGCAAAGGTGGTGGCTGACCCCTATCCACCTCCTAGGGGCGTCCGATGGCGAGTCCGATCGTACTTCAAATAAGATCGGACTAGGTGCATCGTTAATTATGTGTTTCGCTACCGTCTGTTTTCTGACGTTAGGTGCCTTTAATCGCCTCCCCAGCAGCGTCGGGATCGCCTTTTGGCAAGCCAGCGGCAAGGTTGGTGGTACCCGCCTTCTGACCTTTGATCGGGTAGGCACCGATAGAAACGATTTTGAGAATTTGAAACCGGCCGAAATGAAAAGCTGGTGGATCACACCAAAAATTGCCCGTTATGTCCGAGCGACGATTCAGCAAAAACCATGAGGCTTCCGATCTAGTTTTACGTTGCTCGTCGGGGTTCATTCTGTACCTCTGATTATCGCGATTTAGCATTGACAGATGGCGCGACGGTGGTGGCAGGTGATTTCACATGGAATAGAACCATAGCAAGGGTTACGGTGAGGTAAGCAACAAAAGGGGAAAGCCGACCGAAAAAGAAACACCGTTCGCCATTGATTCGCCGGTCGCCTCGGTCAAGGGGTTCGTCGTCAGCACGGACCGAACGGGAGCGCCGTCTCGTAAAAAACAAATATGGGCAACAGTCGCTTGAAGGGGTCCTCCCGATGTCAGAAGAGATTAATCGCGAAACGTTTGTGCAAAGGCGGAAATCAAAATAATCTGTTGAGGAAAAGAATCGACGGTCAAACGGATGAACAAACATCCGGAGGCGCGGGCGATGAAGATAAAGGCTTGGAAGTTCATCGTTCTTTTCGGCGTCGTCAGTTTGTTAGCAGATGTGACTTACGAGGGCGCGCGGAGCGTCAGCGGTCAATACTTGGAGGTCCTCGGAGCCGGGGCGACTGCCGTCGGGGTCGTCGCGGGGCTGGGGGAGTTTATCGGTTATGCGTTGCGGCTTGCTGCTGGCTTTTTGGCGGACCGAACGGGACGGTATTGGCTGCTGACTTTTGTCGGTTATACTGTCAACGTCGTGGCTGTGCCCGCATTAGCGTTAGCGGGACGCTGGGAAATAGCAGCAGCACTCCTGTTTGTTGAACGATTTGGCAAAGCCCTGAGGACGCCTGCTCGGGACGCCATGCTCTCCCACGCATCATCCCAAACGGGGCGCGGAATGGCATTTGGTATTCATGAAGCCCTTGACCAAACAGGCGCCATCTTGGGGCCTCTGTTGATGGCGTTGGTTCTTCACTGGGGCTTTGACTACCGCATCGGTTTTTTGACCCTATTAGTGCCCGCCTTCTTGACTCTGTTTGTTCTGGTGACCGCCTGGCACCTGTACCCTCAACCTCAGCGTATGGAAACCTCTGTCGTCAGTTTATCACCGCCGTTAACAAGCTGCTTTTGGCGTTATCTCCTGTTCACCTCCTTCGCCGTCGCCGGGTTCCCGCACTTCCCGTTGCTCGCTTACCATTTCAAGACGACTGCTGTCTTTCCCGAGCATGTCATCCCCGGTGCCTTCGGATTGGCAATGGCAACGGACGCTGTTGCTGCATTGGCAATGGGGCGATGGTTTGACCGATTCGGTTTGAGATTGCTCATTGTCATTCCCTTTCTGACTTTTTTGGCAGCGTTTGCTGGGTTCACCGCCGGAGGGCTAAGCGCCTGGCTCGCAATGATTCTGTGGGGTATCGTAATCGGCGCTCAAGAATCGGTGATGCGGGCTGCCGTCGCTCATATGACGCTCCGCGAGAAAAGAGCAAGCGCCTATGGAATTTTCAACGCCGCCTTTGGACTGGCATGGATGCTCGGTGGTGCTGTCATGGGTGTGCTTTACGACCTGCATCGTATCGATGCTTTGATACTCCTCATCGCGATCTCTCAACTGGCGTCTGTACCGTTCCTCCTCAGCGCTATCGCTTTGCTGAAGACCGGCTCTCGGTAAAGAAATGGAGCGTTCCTTTTGCGATCACCGAAAGCGGCGGAATAGATTGGCTGGTGCCGCGTCCGCGCCGCCGTTGGTTTACGAACCGAACGAACGTTTCTTTGCGCGCCAGCATGCCGTTGGGCTTTACTTTGGGCTGCTAATCGTTTCGTCCGTTTCCTAAAGTTTTGGAGCTTGCAAGGATCGTAAAAAAGCTCGCAATAAGGCACGGAGGGCAGCAAAGTGCAGTTAAAGAGAGGACGACACTCCCTTAACGGTCCCTACCTTAATACGGAAGACAACGCCCCTTCGCTGACCCTTCATCGCTTAATTCAACCAGACGGTCATCATTAAGTCGTGCGGGTTGAAAGGACCCGTTTGCATTTTTTTCAAGGGTTCAGCCCAGCGAAACGTATGGGAAAAGAGCTCGGCTTTACATGCCCAGGCAGTCCTGGCTTGAGAGCCAATTACTCTATGGCGTTCGCAGACTGCCGGTACTAACCAAGCCGATGACTTCGTCGTCGGGCTGGGACAATCGTTTTGTCGTTGCATTTCAATCGGATGGATCCCGTGCTGTCGCCCACTGGCGTTCCCTGGTTGATGGCGTACAGGTTTCTGCTCACGGCGCCGTTGCCAAATGGGGCAAAGAACTCCCTTCTCCTTGACCTACTTTCCTGACGGTTGGCGTCGGCGACGGTCGTTAACAGTGGACGGAGAGCAGACGATCGCTTCCGCCGACTATGTTTTGCTTCGTGGCGAATGATATGACGCTTGGGCAGTTTGCTGTAAAATGCCCCAGCTGGTCCCCCCATATAACTACATGCAAACCACACCCATTTGGTGCCAAAGGGTCAAATAGGGAGTCTTTTGGCGACCGATTCATCAATGCGCTGAGGACTTCCGCAATGCTGCTGACCAAATTCTTAAGGTGTTGGGTGCCAATACATAGTTAACCGTCGGTCTCTTCAGTCGGTCTCTTGAGAGGAAGGGACGATGACATTTCAACTTAAGGTGCCAAGAGAGTGGTGAGAAGTAACACTGCCTCGGTTGAAGACGAGTCGTTAGGTAGAGGGTGTTCGTCGTAAGTCCGGGAGCGGAAGCGTATTGGCGTTTTTTGGAGTAAGCCACGGACCGGCGCCGGAGTGTCGTGAGTAAGTTTTTTAAAGGCGCTTTGATTGGCACCGTGCCTGACTACGAAATCTGCGCCTTACTACAAGTTTTTTCCCGAGCACCAACTTCGTGCCGAACTGAGAAAGTGGTCGGGTGCCATAATTAAGAAACGAGTTCGGTTTGCGGAGGCGGTATGAAATGACTTGTCCGGTCTGTGGAGCCGAGAATGCGGAGGGTCGGGTTGCTTGTTGGAAATGTTATGCTCCGTTGCAGCCGTCGGCGCAGGCTCCGCCCGGCGAAAGACCGACCGAGGCGCCTTCAGCGGTGCCAACTTTGGCGCCCCGTGCCCGGGTCGCTGCGCGCTCGGCGGTGAGCGGTCGCACCGGTCCCTCAGCATCCATCGTTCTGATCGTCGTAGTGGCACTGGTGGCGGTCACCGTCGTTGCAGGCGGCGTCGTCCTTGCCCGAGCAAACCCTCCTGACAAGGTCGCCCTCGATTTTCTGACCTCCTGCTTTGTCAAGCCGAGCACGGAAGTAGCGAAAGGATTGGTCGTCTCCAGCCAAAGGGAGAAGGTAGAGGGTTTGGTCAAAGGTACAGAAACAGCAATGAAACTTGCCCGACAAATGGGTGCCGGCGATGTTTCGCGATCGCTGCAACTGTCCGTTAAATCGTCCCAGGTAAGCGGCGGTCAGGGGACGGTGACTGTTTCCCTGAAGTTTTCGGATCCTCGCAATCCGGCGTTTTCCTTTAGTCTTGACTTGCCTGTTGTTGTCGTTCGGGAGCGCCTTTTCTGGTGGAAGGTGGATCTGGACCAGACGAGCAAAGCTTGGCTTCAATCGGTGACGAGGACCTTCCAAGGCTTGCCTATGCCCCCGGTGGGCGGACGGCGTTAATCGGTCGCTACCGCGGTAGATGCTGAATTTTCAGAAGATTGAGAAGCAGTTGAAGGAGTTTGCAAACCACCTAGCTTGGAAACGATCTGAAGAAGTTCCGGCAATCCGGCGAGCCTTAGAGGAAGCCTGTCACTGGTCAGAGAAAGTGGAGACCCTGCGGGAAAAGGTCAAGGTCAGCCGAACCTCTTGGCTGACCGTCGTTCCCGACGAACCGCTTAATCGGTCTTACGACCCTCCTCCAGATCCAAACCAATATGTGGTGATCGCTACGGACGGATCCCAGGTCCTTCCCGATCGCACCGAGGCACCGCCCTTTTACCTGATCAACATCGGGCATGCTGTCCTGTCTTACGGAACCGGCGATCCGCCCCACCTCACCTCTCACCCCTATCTCTTCGTCAAGGATGAGGACCTTTCTCGTGTGTGGAGTCTGACGGAGGTGCCATTAAATTGGGAAACGGTCTCTTTGCGGAGGCAGTTGTCCGAGTGGACGGCTCTGAAAGACCTGGCAGAGGCGGTCTCCCGGCGCCCTGCCCTTGCCCTCATAGATGGCAGCCTGATCCTCTGGAACCTGGAGGGCAAGCCTCCCGATGTACGAAATGCCCACCTGTCGGCTTCCCTGAATCTGTTGGATCAGCTACGGCAATTGGGCGTTCCCGTTGCCGGATTCATTAGCAGCCCCGCGAGCAAGGACATCATCAACACGCTACGGGTCGCCATTTGCCCTTACGACCGCCCCGACTGCGACCGGTGCGAGTGGCTTTTGACGCGCCAGGTGCCACCGTGCGCTGTCATTGAAGGGATGGACGATGCGGCCCTTTACTTTGAGATCTTGAAGCCCGGTCAACGCTCTCCCGTCTTCTTCAGTTCTTCCCGGATTCTGAGCGAATACGGCGACCATCGGATCTGCTTCTTTTACCTTCGCACAGGTTTTGAGGTGGCTCGGGTGGAGTTTCCCGCTTGGGTCCGCGACCTGGAAGGGGGCGTGGCGATTGTCCACAGCCTCGTCTGGGATCAGGTTCTCAAGGGGCAGGGATACCCGATCGCTCTGATAGAAGCCCACCAGTTCGCTGTCGTCCATCCTTCCGAAAGGGAGGGGCTTCTTTCCCTACTAACCGATCTCCTTCGCCGGAGGGGCTTGTCGCCGGCAATCAGTGGCAAATTTCTGGCGAAAAGGCGCGCCCCGATCTGAACAGTGGCAAGGGACAGGCGCCAGGTGCAGCGCTAAGGATCCTTCCCTTTTGTCGAAGGAGCGACTATATATGCAGGAAACGGAACCGATCCGGTGACCGGGGAAGGGATGGTGAAGGTGGAAACAGACAGTTGGGAAGGGCAAAAGCCGATCGGGGAGGTGATCCAGTCCAGCACGACTCTAATTACGGGGGAGTGCTGGGAAGGGAAAGAGCCCCCGATCGTCGGCTCCATCGTCCGAGCCGTCAGTGGTCCCTATCAAGTTCTTGCTGTCGTCTCCGAGGTCCGGCAGACCAGCCGGGACCCTTACCGGGAGCCGACGGCCTTTGGCGTCCATCCCGACGAACTTCATTTCCAGCAGCCCCAACTGTCCCTTCTCCTGCGCACCCAGTTCACTGCCCTTTGCGTCGGTCGGGGTGTGTCTCCCGAGCCACCTTCCCAGGGTTTGCCGGAACGACCGATTCCCCTTCACAGTGCCATCTTTCCTCTCTCCCCTAAGGAAGCCCGATCGTTCACCCGGGACTGGAGTTTCCTCACGATCATCCTTCACCACCGTTCTGAGGTGGGGGACCCCCTTCTCATCAGCCTCTGCCGGTGGGCTTATCAGGCGCACGGGAAGGATCCCTCCTGTGTCGTCGCCTTCGGAAGAGCCCTGGCAAGTCTTTTAAAGGGGGATTATCCCCGGCTCCGTTTCGTACTCCGTCAACTGGAGCCGTTGCACTCATAGGAGGTGGGCTATGCCTTGGGGCGTGCGGACCGTTGGGCTGTCCTTTTGATGTCTTACGGTGGTCCCCGTTCTCTTGAGGAAGTGGAACGTTACTACCGCCACATCCTCAAGGGTCGTCAGCCCTCTTCAGGAATGCTCTCCTCTCTTGTCAAGAGGTACGAAGCCATTGGAGGTCGCTCCCCACTCCCCGATATAACCTTCTCCATTGCCCGCCAACTGGAAACGACTCTTCGGAGCGATCCCGAAGACACTGATAACTTTGCTGGCGTGTTTGCGGCAATGAAGCACAGTCACCCTTTCATCGGGGAGGTTGTGGAGAGGATAGCCGGTCAAGTGGAGCACATCATCGCCGTCGTTTTAGCACCCCATTATTCACGAATGAGCATAGGCGAATATCTCCGTTACACCACAGATGGTTTAACGAAGTGGCCCCGTCGCCCGCGCCTGACCTTTGTCCTTTCCTGGTCAACCCATCCCGGGCTGATCTCACTATTTAGCAAACTGATCGCTGAAAAGATGACCCGTTTCCCAACTCCCCCTCACGTCCTTTTCACTGCCCATAGCCTTCCGGAACGGATCGTTGAGGAAGGCGATCCCTATCCTGAGGAAGTCCGTAGTACCTGTCGGGCGATTGCGGCAACAGTGCCCATCCGGTACTGGTCCTTCGCATACCAAAGCGCCAGCGGTCCCAATTGGCTGGGTCCTGACATCTTGGATGCCTTGCGCACCTTGAGGGAAAGGAATGTGGCGTCGGTCCTCGTCGCCCCCATCGGCTTCTTGTCCCGTCATCTGGAGGTCCTTTACGACATTGACATTGAGTCAAAAGAGGAAGCCGACCGGCTCGGTCTGCCCTTTGATAGAATCCCGATGCCTGATGACAACCCTTCTCTTGTTTCTGTCCTTCACACCATCGTCGCCCAAGCGAGAAGTGGGGTTTCAGACGGTATCGTGTTGTGGGACGAGGGGATGGAAACCGATCCGACAGAAGTTGTCAGGAGACACGTCAGGCGAGAGATGAAAAGCAGTGAAGGGGTCGATCGGTTATCTTCTGCTGCTGACGGTTGCGGTGACGACAGTTAGAGGGCAGCCTTGGGCTCCTGACCTCAATGACCCGGCTCAATGGAGACCGATGCCCGACTGGCTCGCTAATCCGTCCGACCGCATCGCTGTCGTCCGGACCGCTGAAGGGCTCCGATTCAGGGTCGAAGAAGCGGGAAAGGGAATGAAATGGTTGACCGCCGCTCGATGGATAGCGACTCATCGGTACCGTTACTTTGTCGTTCGTTACCGCTGTGAAAATGTCAATGCGAAAAGCACCGACTACTTCATCTGGGTCAACGATAGTTCCCGTCGGTCCCAAGAAGCCCAGACCCTGATCCGGCTGAGCGATCTGATCAGCGACGGACGGTGGCACGAAGTCGTCGCCGACTTGCGTCGGTCAGAGATCCAGCCCTACCTTTCCCACTTAGCATTGCAGGTCCAATCTTCCGACGGTCCTGCTGAGATTACCATCAAGGAGATGTCATTTCGCGATCAACTCCCCCACGGCCTTTCACCGCCGTCCGAGCCCAGGTTACCTTACAAGGAGATTCTTTTTGACCTATCGCAAATGGCTCGGGTAGAAATGCAACCGTCCTGGCTCATCAATCCCGCCGAATCTGCCAGCGTGGCGCTGACCCGGGACGGAGTCGTCTTTCGAGTAAAGGGGTCGGGGAGGGGAATGAAGTGGAGCGTCCGTATCCAGCCGCCCCTGTCTCTTGTCAACACTCCTTATCTCATCCTTGACTATCGTGCGGTGGGGCTGTCACCGGTTCCGGACTATGCGATCTATGCAGCACCGTCCCGACCGGTCTTGCCCCAGTCCCATTATCATTGTGTGTGGTTGGATCAATTGACGGCTGACGGAAAATGGCGCCAAACAGTCGTCAGGGTGCCGGAGGTGGTCCAGCACCAACTGGCGACTATCGCCATTCAAGTCCAATCGGAACAAAAGGAAGCGGAACTGACCATCAGAAACCTCCGGTTTGCCAGTCGTTCTCCCGACCCTCAAAAAAATTTAGAGGACTTTTTGCCAGAAGGGGAGATCAGGAAAGGACGATTCATTTGTGTGGACGTGGCACCGTTATGCAACCTTCCTCTGTCCCAGATAGGTATGGATCTCCCCGTTAAGGAATGGAAGTTTCGGTCGCCCTCTCTAACGGCTTGGGGTATCCCCTTTCGGGTCGCAACTTCTGAAAGAAACGTTGTCTCGGCGGAGCCCGTCGGTGACATCGTCGTGGAACTTCCGGGCGGGTTGAAGAGTCCATACCCGACGGAACTGTACCTGCTTCTTGCCGCCGGCTTTCCTGAATTTGAGGAGCCTTCTTACGGTGGAGGCCGGATGCACAGGATACGACATCCCCACCGGTTTGCCGTTTCCGTCCGCTATGCCGACGGAAGGAGAGAGTCCTTTTTCCCCCTGCGCTGCCTTTCTGGAAAACCTGAAGTCGTGTCCGGTTTGGATGTCTATGCGGTTCCCCTTCAGTCCGGTGCCCGAACGGTTTGCTTGAACGATCGGATGCTTCTGGGCGAGTTCGGTCTCTGCGGTCTCACCGTCAATGTGGGCGAGCCTCTGTGGGACCGAAATCGGTGGACCGCTCCGTCCCTGCCTTTGACAGTCCTTGGCAAACTCCGCCCAGCCTCCTCCTTTTCTGTCAAGTCGCAAAAAGATGCTGTTCTGATTGAGAATAACAATTTAAGGATGCGGATTCAGACGAACCCGCCGATGCTATCGGAATTGACGGTCCCGTCCATCGGAAGGAACCTCCTCACCCGACCCGCACCTCTGTTCCGAGTCGCTTCCTTCAACACCTCTGAATGGACGGACAGCCGTTTTTACCGCCTCTCCTCTTCATCTCTCGCAACCGATTCCGTTGTCCTTGAATGGACACCGCAGACGACCGATGAACCTTACGTTACCGTGACGGTTCAGGGCGATCGGCGGGACACCGTCACTCTTCAGATGACGCTAAAAAACGGTTCATCGGGACCGAAGAGATGGTCCCTTTCTTTTCCCGCCGAATGGTGTTTGAAGATAGGGGCAAGGGATTACTACACCTATCCTTTCCGCACCGTTGTGATCAGTGACCGGGAGGAGGATTATCGTTACCGATACGGCGGCTCGCTGCCCCTCTCGTTTATGGACCTGACCGATCCGTCGACAGGTATCGGTTTGGGAATCGTCGTGGAAGACACGGAAGGATGGGACCGAAACTTTTTCGTTAAGAGAGACGGCACGGAGACCCGATGGGGCGTGATCTGGCGTTGCGACCCTGTGGCAAGGGGGAGGGCTTTGCATCTACCGCTTATCAAAATGTTCGTCCATACCGGCGGCTTCAAAGAGACATTCCGTCGCTACCGCCAGTGGGTCCGAACTTGGTACCATCCTCTCGTGAAGAGAAAGGACTGGTTCCGCAAGGTCTTTGCCTTCCGCCAGGATTACCTGTCTACAGGTCTCTTTGACGTCAGCGAGAAGAGATATCGGTTTGGCGACAGAGTTGCCTTTGCCAAAGAGTCTTTCGGCTTCTGCGACTTCCTTCACATTTTTGACTGGGGTGTGACACGAGAGAGGGGACGAACGGGGGATTACGACCCATGGAACGATCGCCTGACCTCCTCTGATGAGTTTCTAACGGCGGTCGCGCAACTCCAGAGGGACGGTATCCCTGTCGGTCTTTACGTCGAGGGCTACCTGGTGGACGAACGGTCACGAATCGGGCGGGCGCACCGAGAGGATTGGGGTCTGAGGATGCGAGACGGGAATGTGGAGCCGTGGATGCCCGGATCGTCCGAATTTGTGATGTGTCCGGGCACGGCAGGCTGGCGCCAGTACCTGAAGGGAGTCTATCAGAGGGTTCAGAAGGAAACGGGAGCGCTGGGCTTCTACATTGACGAGTTTGGCTTTTGCAATCGCGACTGCTTTGCGACCGATCACGGACATCCCTCCGACTGGAATGTCCTTAGGGGTGAGGGTCTTCTCCTTCGGTCGGTCCGAAAGGCGTTACCAGACGAGTCGGTCGTCTACACGGAAAACTTTCCTCCTGACATTCACACTCCCCTTCAGGACGGCAGTTTTGACTACGCCATCTCCGAATACCAGCGACTGGCCCACCGATGGATGCCGGTCCCGGTCCGTCTCGCACGGTTTGCCTTCCCTGACTTTAAGGTCTTTCAGATCATCGTCTGCGATCTACCCTTAGGCACCAACGAGGAAGCGGTTCAGCAGGTCTTCTTCAACGGCGATGGCTATTGGATTCAGGGCGAACCGGACTCTTGGTGGCACGAGGGAGCGCTGAAAGCCCTGAGAAAGTGCTTGGCAATTCTGAAGAAACATTCAGAAGCATTTGTTAGCGACGACTGCGAGCCTCTCGTGCCGACTTTGATCCCGGGTGTGTTTGCCAACCGGTTCTCAAGAGCGAGGAAGACGGTCTGGACCTTGTATAACGCGAACTGGCGATCGGTGTCTGGAGAGGTGCTGCGAATACCCCACCGTTTCGGGGCGACCTACTACGACGAATGGAACGAAAGACCGATCGCTCCGCGCCGAGAAGGAGATGTCGTTTACCTTTGCACTCAACTGGGTCCCCACAGCGTCGGCTGCCTTGTGGAAGCGGAGGTGAACGGAAGGGATGGGACCAAAGCAAAAAATCATCGGGGTTGTCACAAGTGGGTCGCTGACCGACGGCATGGACGTCAGGATCCGAGACGACCTGTCTATTGAGGAACTTCGGGCAGGTCAGATGGTGACCATTGAAGGGGATAGGATGAAGTTTTTCGGGATCGTGACCGACCTAAAGTTAAGGTCGACGGAGCCGGAACTGTCTCAGGAGCCCCCCATGCCGGGTGAGTCTCTGTCCCAACAAGTGATGAGAGGGACCATCGCCTACTGCACCTTACAAGTCCGCCCGATGCTATCCGTCTCGAAAGACCGATCCCTTTCCGACGGAGCAGTTCAGACTGTCAAGACGATCCCTGCCCATTTCGCCACCGTTCACACGGTCTCCGATGAAGATGTTCGGTTGATCTTCGGCTCAGAAGACGACGCGCCCGTCGGTCGCTTTTTCCCTATCGGTTACCTCAGGGACAATGATGTCCCCTTGTGCTTGGACCTGGGTAAGATACTGAAGCGCAGCGTTGGCGTTTTTGGGAAGACGGGGACCGGTAAGACCTTCCTGACTCGTCTCCTCCTTTCGGGGATCGTCAACTGGACGAAACAGAAGCACTCCGATCGGGTCGTCCTCCTGGTTTTTGACATGCACAACGAGTACGGTCACCAAGCTCTGGACAAGGACGCGGAAGGCGGAAAGCGTCAGGTCAAGGGTCTAGCTGAACTTTTCGGCACCCAATCGGTTGCTATCTACACCCTGGATCCCCGCTCTCCCCAAAAGGCGAGCCTCTCTCCTCACATCGTCGGTCCCGTTTTCATCCCTTTCTCGTCCATTGGGGCGGACGATGTCGCCCTTCTTCGGACCGAACTAGCGCTAACCGATCAGGGAGTGACCACTGCTTACCTTTTGGAGTCCTGTTTCGGATCGGAATGGTTGAGCCGTCTCCTATCGGTTTGTGGGGATGACGATCTGAGGGAGTTAGCCGATGCGACCAGGTCCCATTACCAGGCCCTGTCGGCGCTCCACCGGAAGCTTTCCCGCCTCAAGTCCCTACCGTTCTTGACCGAAGACGAGAGAAAGGATAGTGTTTCAGAGATAATGTCTAAACTGACTCGGGGGATCCATGTGGTGCTGGAGTTCGGTCGCCAGAGTTCTCCTCTCGCTTATCTTCTCGTCGCCAACATACTGACCCGTAAGATTCACGATCAGTATGTGAAGATGACGGAAGAGTTCATCCAAACGGGCGATCTCAGCAGGGAGCCGTATCAGTTGGTCCTGGTCGTTGAGGAAGCCCATAAATTTTTGGACCCGTCAGTATCGTCTCAGACGGCTTTTGGTGGGATCGCCAGAGAGATGAGAAAATACTATGTGACGCTGCTGATTGTAGACCAGAGACCGTCCCAGATTGACGGGGAAGTTCTTTCCCAAATTGGCACTCGGTTGATCGGTCAATTGACAGACGAGAGGGACATTCAAGCGGTCCTGGCAGGTCTGCCAGGTTCCAGTGGGCTCAGAAATGTTTTGGCATCCCTTGAGCCCCAAAGGCAGGCTCTGATCGTCGGTTACGGTGTCCCGATGCCCGTCGTCGTCCAGGCACGTCATTACGGCAAGGAATTTTACGACTGGCTGGATCGGTTGCGGGGTCGGGAAATAGAGACCATGACCGACAGGGTTGATCTGTCCGTATCGGCGGAGGATCCCTGGACCAATGTTTACGGACCGTGACGAATCGGGAGGTGTGAGAGTGAAAGTCGTAGCAGAAGTCAGTTTGGTTCCCGTCGGGACGAAAGAAACCGGAGTCAGCCAGTATGTGGCGGAAGCCATTCGGGTGCTTCATCAGGAATCGGAGAAAGGTGACCTGTTCTACACCGTAGGGGCGATGGCGACAACCATTGAGGGACCGATAGACCGAGTTTGGGGAGCGATCCGGGCGATGCAGGAAGCCATCTTTCGTGCCGGCGCCCAGCGTGTGATCACAACCCTGAGAATTGACGACCGCAGGGACAAAGAAGAGAGCATTGACAGAAAGGTCCGAGCGGTGGAAAAGAAGGGGGTCCCGATAGAGAGAAGGAGTCGGTGACGGAAAGATGGAAGGAGAGACGGAGTCATTAAGGAACGGTGGCGGGGAGACGGACGGGACCGGCATCCTGGCTTCCCGCCTTGTCCTTTCGGTTCCCGATAGCCTGGTCCAGCAGACGATGACTCTTTCTGCTTTGGGCAGGGGTTTGGTCAGAGTTCTGTGCGTTTCGGATCAGGGTGGGATCATCCTTCTCTCTTTTTACAGGGGGGAAGAACAGGGGTCGGTTATCGGCAAACTGGTCGACTGGATAGAGGAGCCCTTCGCTTGGCGTGCCATCCAGAAGAACCGTCCCGTCCGTGCTCCCTACGGGGTGGTTTCGGAGATCGGTTTTGTAGACCATCGGGCGGTCCCTGTCCCTTGGGACGGACGGATCGTCGTCACCATTGACCTGCCGTTGGAGGACTTGGCTCCGTCCCTCCGCGATCTCTTATTCCCACGACGGATCGTTGAGAGAATGGCTGTAACTTTGTGGGGAGAAGAAGCCCTTACGGGTTTGATGTCGGAAGTCCTGAAGGGAAGGAAGGGGATCGCCATTTGGGATGGTAGTCGGTGCCTGCGCTGGGGCTCTCGTCCGATCCCCGCCTTTGCCGAACTGCCTCCCGGTTTCCATAAGAGGGACGACGGTTACTGGCTTGTCAGCCCAGCGGGAATCGTCTTCAGCGAAAGGCGTCTGTCCACCCCGCCTCTGATCGGCTTCTCTTTGATCCGGTCAGAGATCCACCATCGGGTTAAGAACGACCTTCAAAGCGTGATCGGGAGCCTCCGACTCCAGGCGCGTCGGTCCCCCGATCCGGCTGCCCGAAAGGCTTTGGAGGTAGCTGCCGATCGGGTCCGAGCCTTTGCTATCGTTCACGACCTTTTGGCGCGGTTCCGGGGCGATGCTATGTCCCTTCGCCAACTGTGCCAGAGACTTCTTCAAGTCGTAACCGAGCAGGCGAAATCTCAAGAGAAGCAGATCCGTGGCGCTGTCATCGGAACGGACCTTTTTCTTCCGCCTTCTCAGGTCAGCAGCGTCGCCATGGTTCTCAATGAACTGACCCGAAATGCGGTCGACCACGCCTTCCCCGTCGGTTCGGCAGGGACTTTGTCCATCGTCATTGAAAGGAAAGGGGATACCGTTACCCTTTCAGTCGACGATGACGGTGTGGGTTTTGATCCCGCCTCCTTGAAAGAGTCCCGGCTCGGGCTGACGATCGTCCGCAATCTGGTGGAGCAGGACTTGAAGGGGTCCTTCACCGTTGCATCGGCGCCGGGAAAGGGAACGAGGGCAACTGTTCAGTTTACCGCCCCGACCCTCCTGGTCAAGGAATCAGGGACGAAGGGAATGCTATAATCAGAAGGGACCTGGGGCCAGACGGAGGAGTCACCTTCTGACCGTCCCGCATTTGGCTGGGACCGATAACCCGCAACGGACAGGAGGAATGGAAATGCCTGAAATCTCTTTCGCCCGGGAACTGGTTCCTGTAACTCTTGAAAGGGAACTGGCGACATCTTACACCCGCTATGCGATGAGCGTGATCGTCTCCCGAGCCTTGCCTGACGTCCGAGACGGGCTGAAGCCGGTCCAACGGCGGATCCTATACGCCATGTACGAACAGGGGATGTTGCCCGATAGAGGGCGAGAGAAATGCGCTGCCGTTGTCGGCGAGGTGATGAAGAAATACCACCCTCACGGTAACGAACCGATCTACGAGGCTCTCGTCCGGATGGCTCAAGACTTCACGATGCGGTATCCGCTGATCGACGGGCAGGGGAACTTCGGCAGCATTGACGGCGACCCGCCGGCAGCGATGCGATACACCGAATGCCGTCTGGCGCCGATCGCTCTGACCCTTCTCGAGGACATACAGAAGGACACCGTTGACTGGCGACCGAACTACGATGAGAAGCATCTTGAGCCCGTCGTCCTGCCGGCTAAAATTCCTAATCTACTCATTTCCGGCGCCTCGGGAATCGCCGTCGCAATGACCACCAACATTCCTCCCCACAACCTGGCGGAGGTGATTGACGCGATCATCCACCTGATTGACCATCCCGACGCTACCGTCAAGGACTTGATGAAGTTTCTCCCCGGTCCTGACTTTCCGACGGGGGGGATCATCGTCGGTCAAGAGAGCATCGTCCAAGGGTATGAATCGGGGAAGGGCACCATCGTCGTCCAGGGCAGAGCCACCATTGAGAACCTCCCTGGCGGACGAACCGTCATCGTCATCACGGAACTTCCCTACCAGGTAAGCAAAGAGCAGCTGATCGTCCAGATTGCCAATTTGGTTCAGAACAGGAAACTAGAGGGAATCTCCGACATAAATGACGAGACAGACCGCACCGGGATGCGGATCGTCGTAGAAGTCAAGAAGGATTACAACCCACGAGCCGTCCTGCGCCTTCTCTATCGCCATACCAACCTGAGAATCAACTACGGAGTCGTACTTCTGGCTCTGGTCGACAATGAACCGCGCACGTTGACGCTCAGAGAGATGATGCAAGCCTTCATAGGTCACCGAAGGCAGGTGATCGTCCGAAGGACCCGATTTGATCTGGAGCGGGCCCGTTCCCGCCTTCATATCCTAAACGGGTTGCTGCTCGTGGTCCCTCACTTGGACGAGGTCATTCAAATCATCCGACGGAGTGAACGGAGAGATGAGGCGCGGGAAAAATTGATGAACCGCTTCCGTCTTTCGGAAGCCCAAGCCAACGCCATTTTGGAGATGCAGTTGGGGCAGTTGACCCGATTTGACCAACAAGGTCTCAAAGAAGAGCACAAGCAATTGAGCGCCCGGATCCGCGACTGGGAAGATTTGCTGGCGAGCCCGCAGAGAATAGACCAGACCCTGAAGGACGAACTGGCAGAAGTCCGCAAGCGGTTCGCCGATCCGCGACGGACCGCCATCGTGGCGCAGGCAGACGACGCCGATGTCCCGATGGAGGAACTCCTCGTTCAACAGGACATCGCCATCGCCATCAGCCGTGACGGATATATCAAGCGGTTGCCTCTGGAAGGTTACTTAGAGAAAAGGCGGGGTCGGACACTGATCGGACTAAGCCGGAAGGAGCAGGATGCCCTTTCCGACCTGGTGATCGCTTCCACCCGTCACACTCTCTTGTTCTTCAGCAACAAGGGAAGATGCTATCAGATGAGAGCCTATGAGGTGCCCCAAGCCAGTCGGCAAGCGCAAGGAACCCATCTGGGGATGCTTTTCCAATTGGAACCCGACGAGCAGGTCGTCGCCACTGTCCCCGTCGCTCAAATGGACGGTCACGGCTATCTGTTTATGGCGACCCGAAAAGGGATTGTCAAGAAAACGCCCTTGTCCGAATTCAGCACGCGACTGACGAGGGGGTTGACCTGTCTTCAGCCGTCGCAAGAGGATGAACTCTGCGGCGTGCGGTGGACGACGGGCGATAGGGATGTCCTGCTGGCGACCCGAAAGGGGATGGTGATCCGGTTCCACGAGGACGCAGTGCGACCGATGGGTCGGCAAGCCCAAGGCGTCCGAGGCATACAGCTTCAAGAAGGCGACCGGGTCGTCACTTTTGATTTGGTCGGTCCCGGCGACGACTCCATTTTCGTCGTCTCAGAGAAAGGGTTTGGAAAACGGGTTTCCCTCAAAGACGTTCGGGTCCAGAACCGGGGCGGAAAAGGTCTGATACTGATGAATCTGACCGAGAAGACGGGCGACCTGGTCGCCGTCCAAGTAGTCGACGAGAAGGATGAGGTCCTTATTACGACAGCCAAAGGGCTGGTGTTCCGTCTCCCGATCTTTAGAATCCGAAAGTTGAGCCGATCGGCGAGGGGAAGGCTTCTGGTTCCCGTCAAGGAAGGAGACTGGGTCACAAGCGTAACGGTAGTCGTCCGACCGACAGAGGAGAGTAATGCTGACTAAAGGGCGATCAGGGGGGCACGACGCAGCGACTTGCCCGTTGTCCAGTCAGGGTTCCTAAAAGGAAAAGGGAGCTGTAAACAGCCCGAACCTGAATACGTGGCAGTGGTCCCTCGCCTGCCTATAGAGTCGGTAGGCAGCATCATCATTTCCATCCTGTTGATTCCATGACAGATAGCACACTGCGTTTCATACACCTTCTTGCCCAGAGCGAGAAGTTGCGGCGAGGGCGGGGTCGCTCCATCTGGGCTGACGTCATCGCTTGGCACGTTACCCCAAAGCCAGCAATCGGCAGGCGTGAGTGTCGTTCGGTGATCAGGCAAAGGGAAAAGTCGTTTCGTAACAGTACTGATCATGAGGGACCGATTCCCAGTCCCACCGACTGGCTTGATTATCAGTTTTGCCGATCGCCAAATCATTTTGGCTTAAGATACCAGACCTATCCCAACCGGTCGTCAGGTTTTTCCAATGAATTTGGTAACGTTTTACGTGGTGCCTTAAGGGTTCACCCTCTTCCTTGATTAAACGGACGTGGGCTGGGAACCTTCCGGACAGGAAGGAATAAACCTGAGACCGCTTCCGACACTGCTCCGGAGCGTCTGTCGTCGTTGCTTTGACGAGGGAAAGGTGCTAAACAAAAAGGAACCGGAAGTGACGGCACGAGGAACGATAGCAGCAGGAGTGACAGGCGTGCTCAAAGGGAGGTGTTTTTAACCATGTCATCGGACCTCCGACCGTGGGTGTTCCTTTTATCAATGGGGGCTCTCCTGATAGCCTGTGGAGGGGGCGGGAGGGCACCGGCGGACCTCGTCCCCCCAACGGTCAGCAACGTTCAAGTGACGCCTAACCGTCTTCCCTTCACAGGCGGGACCGTTCGGGTGTCTGCGACCGTGACCGATCCATCGGGCGTCTCGTCTGTCTGGGTTCAGGTGAGGGGACCGGATGGGAGCGAAAGATCCATTGCCTTGACGAACGCAGGCGGATCCGTTTATCAAGGAGAGCTGACCTTGGGACCCGCCACGACCCCTGACGGGCAGGACGCCGAATACCGAGTGTGGGTGCTGGCAAGAGACGCCAGAGGAAATACAACGGCACGCAGCGGCCCTGGCTTGGCAATCATCGTTACAGCCCCAAACAACCCGCCCATCCCGCCCAGCATTTAGAGGAGAGGGTAGGTGGCTACAAGGGGCTGTCAGGTTTTTCCCCTTGAAGCCTCTGTCTCAGCCTGAAAGGAGCAAGGCGAGGGTCGGAGGGGCATCTACCAAAAATCGGGCAAAATGGGCAAAATTCCCGAAAAAATAGCCTTTACAAGGATACCTTAAGATTCACAATTATAGCCGCCGGGAGGTGGGTGAGCAGAGCCGCCAGGGGTCTTGACAGCGCGGGGAAAGGTGGCTATAATTAAAGCAGAAAGGGCACCTTGACAGGAGAATAGCGCTGGGCGACCGGCTGTGGGAAAGAGACGGGCGAGCGGCTCGTGCTCTGACACAGGAAAGGGACTCCGCTGCGCAAGCAGCGGGGGAACGAAACCTGTTGGAGAGTTTGATGGTGGCTCAGGGCGAACGCTTGCGGCGTGGCTAAGGCATGCAAGTCGAGCGCAGGTCTCCCTAAAGGGAAACCGGAGGGGAGGTGCTGAGCGGCAAACGGGCGAGTAACGCGTGCCTGACCTGCCCTGGGGACTGGGATAACCTTGGGAAACTGAGGCTAATACTGGATACGCTCCCTGGTGAAGCGGCTGGGGAGGAAAGGATCAGGGATGTCTGGTCCGCCCTGGGATGGGGGCGCGTCCCATCAGGTAGTTGGTGAGGTAATGGCTCACCAAGCCGAAGACGGGTAGCCGGCCTGAGAGGGTGGCCGGCCGCACCGGGACTGAGACACGGCCCGGACCCCTACGGGGGGCAGCAGCCGAGAATCTTGGGCAATGCCCGAAAGGGTGACCCAGTGACGCCGCGTGGGGGAAGAAGCCCTTCGGGGTGTAAACCCCAATCGGGAGGGGAAGAAGCCAGGGGAACCTGGCGGACGGTACCCTCGCCGAAGCCCCGGCTGACTCCGTGCCAGCAGCCGCGGTAATACGGAGGGGGCGAGCGTTGCCCGGATTTACTGGGCTTAAAGGGTCCGTAGGCGGTCGCTTGCGTCTCTCGTGAAAGCTGCCCGCTCAACGGGCAGAGGACGAGGGATACGGAGCGACTAGAGGGCGGGAGAAGAGAGCGGAACGGCGGGTGGAGCGGTGAAATGCGTCGATATCCGCCGGAACACCAGTGGCGAAGGCGGCTCTCTGGAACGCCCCTGACGCTGAGGGACGAAGGCCGGGGGAGCGAACCGGATTAGATACCCGGGTAGTCCCGGCAGTAAACGATGGGCGCTAGGTGTGGGGAGCATCGACCCTCCCCGTGCCGCAGGGAAACCAATAAGCGCCCCGCCTGGGGAGTACGGGCGCAAGCCTGAAACTTAAACCAATTGACGGGGGCCCGCACAAGCGGCGGAGCATGTTGCTTAATTCGATGCTACCCGAAGAACCTTATCCAGGGCTTGACATGCTGGAGTAAGCCTGCCCGAAAGGGAGGGGTGGGACGGTTCTCCGTCCAGCCAGCACAGGTGGTGCACGGCTGTCGTCAGCTCGTGCCGTGAGGTGTATTGGTTAAGTCCCGCAACGAGCGCAACCCCCGCCCTCAGTTGCCAGCGGGTAATGCCGGGAACTCTGAGGGGACTGCCTGCGTAAGCAGGAGGAAGGTGGGGATGACGTCAAGTCCGCGTGCCCCTTATGCCCTGGGCTGCAAACATGCTACAATGCCCGCTCTAATGGGTCGCAAACCCGCAAGGGGGAGCCAATCCTAAAAAGCGGGCTCAGTTGGGATCGGAGGCTGCAACTCGCCTGCGTGAACGAGGAGTCGCTAGTAACCGCCGGTCAGCAATACGGCGGTGAATACGTTCCCGGGCCTTGTACACACCGCCCATCAACTCATGGAAGCCCGCTGCACCTGAAGTCGGTGGGCGAACCGTCTCGGACGGACGCAGCCGCCGAGGGTGTGGCTGGTGACCGGGAGTAAGTTGTAACAAGGTAGCCGTAGCGGAAGCTGCGGCTGGATCACCTCCTTTCTAGGGAGTCCGGTGTCCCGATTGCTTTCGGGAACGGATAGGTCGAACCGTCCCTTTCCCTTAAGCCCGTGGCGTCGCCGCTCCGTCACGATCCGCCCAGCGCTACCCTTCTGTTAGGGGCCTGTAGCTCAGGAGGCAGAGCGCGCCCCTGATAAGGGCGAGGTCCGAGGTTCAAGTCCTCGCAGGCCCATGTCAGGAGCGCTGAAGCCCACGCGGAAGGGAACCGCCGGGCCTGTAGCTCAGACGGGAGAGCGCCGGCTTTGCAAGCCGGAGGTCGGCGGTTCAATTCCGCCCAGGTCCACATCGCTGTCATTGTTTGGAACCTTGACAAACGGGTCTGAGGATGACCGCTCGGTCGCTGGGCTGAGCGGAAAAGGAGCCGGGTGACCGCGTGCCGAAAATAAAAAGGCGGTCAAGCGACCAAGGGCATACGGTGGATGCCTTGGCACCAGGGACCGAAGAAGGGCGTGGCAAGCTGCGAAAAGCCCCGGGGAGCCGCAAGCAGGTTGTGATCCGGGGATTCCCGAATGGGGAAACCTGGCGGAGCAAACCTCCGTCACCAGCCGGTCAATCCATAGCCGGCTGGGGGGAAGCCCGCGAACTGAAACATCTTAGTAGCGGGACGAAAAGAAAGCAAAACCGGTCGGTGACCGGGACCTCCCGACGGGAGGTCGCGATGCCCCAAGTAGTGGCGAGCGAAAGGGGCACAGCCCAAACCGGATTCGTGGAGAAGCCCGCAGGCGTTGCGAATCCGGGGTTGAGGGACTCCGTCAGAGGAGGCTGCGGACTCCTCAGGAAGTTACCAAGTCTCTCTCTAGCCGAAGTGGTCTGAGAAAGGCTCGCCAAAGAGGGTGACAGCCCCGTAGGCAAAAGGGAAGAGACCTTCCGGGACGGAGATCCCAAGTAGTCCGGGCCCCGTGGAAGCCTGGGTGAATCTGGGGGGACCACCCCTTAAGGCTAAATATCCCTGGTGACCGATAGCGGACCAGTACCGTGAGGGAAAGGTGAAAAGAACGGTGGGAAGCCGAGTGAAAAGAGCCTGAAACCGTATGCCTACAAGCAGTCGGAGGGCTATGCCCGTTTTCGGAAGGAAACGGGAAAGCCTGACGGCGTGCCTCTTGAAGAATGAGCCGGGGAGTTGCCGTCGGTGGCTAGGTTAAGGACCATCAGGTCCGGAGCCGTAGGGAAACCGAGTCTGAAGAGGGCGATCAGTCGCCGGTGGCAGACCCGAAACCGAGCGAGCCACCCCCGCCCAGGGTGAAGTTCCCTTAACCGGGGATGGAGGTCCGAACCCGTCGGTGTTGCAGAACCGTGGGATGAGGTGGGGGTAGCGGTGAAACGCCAACCGAGCTCGGAGATAGCTGGTTCTCCCCGAAACACATGTAGGTGTGGCGTCAGGACCTTCAGCGGCGGAGGTAGAGCGACGGATGGGAGTAGGGGGTTGACAGCCTACCGAATCCCGTCCAACTCCGAATGCCGTCGCTGGTCTGAAAAGGCTAAGTCCTGGCAGTCGGGCTCCGGGGGACAAGCTCCGGAGTCGCGAGGGAAAGAACCCAGACCGCCGGCTAAGGTCCCCAAGTCTGGGCTCAGTGGGGAACGAGGTGGAATCCCTAAGACAGCCGGGAGGTTGGCTTAGAAGCAGCCACCCTTTAAACAGTGCGTAATAGCAGACCGGCCGAGGGGTTCTGCGCGGAAGATTCAACGGGGCTAAGCCCAGCACCGAAGCCGCGGGCTTGGCGATCGGAACGATCGTCAGGCGGTAGGGGAGCGTTCCGCTCGCTGCGAAGTTGGACCGAAAGGACTGATGGAGCGTGCGGAAGTGAGAATCCCGGCACGAGTAGCGATAAGGCAGGTGAGAATCCTGCCCGCCGAAAGCCCAAGGTTTCCGACGCAACGCTCGTCAGCGTCGGGTGAGGCGGACCTAAGCTGAGGCCGAACGGCGTAGGCAAAGGACAGCCGGTTTATATTCCGGCCCCACCGGTCTCCGCCAAAAGGGAAGGGGGACGCTCTCAAGGGAGTCTACCCGTTAACGGACACGCGGGGCGACCGTGGAGTCGGCGCCTTCTAAGGAAGAGCCGGCTTGGCGGGAGTGAGCCGCCTTTGCGCGGCGAAGTGGCGCCCCAAGAGAGCCAAGAAAAGCCCATACCGAGATCGCCCGAAAGGGCGGCGCGGACGATCGGTGACCGTACCGGAAACCGCCACAGGTGGGCGAGGAGAGTATCCAAAGGCGCGCGGGATAACCCCCGCTAAGGAACTCTGCAAAATGTCCCCGTAACCTCGGAAGAAGGGGAGCCGCCGTAGGGTGAACGGGTCTGGCATCCTATTAGCTCGAAGCGGCCGCAGAGAATCGGTCCGGGCGACTGTTTAACAAAAACACAGGTTCCTGCTAACCCGAAAGGGGAAGTATAGGGGCTGACGCCTGGCCAGTGCCCGAAGGTTAAGGAGACGGGTTCGCCGGATTCTTCCGGCAAGGCTCGCGCTCTGAAGCCTGGGTAAACGCCGGCACTAACCCTGAGTGTCCTAAGGTAGCGAAATTCCTTGTCGGGTAAGTTCCGACCCGCACGAAAGGCATAACGACTTGGACGCTGTCTCAGCGGGGGGCCCGGTGAAACTGTGGTGTCCGTGAAGACGCGGACTACCCGCGGCGGGACGGATAGACCCCGTGGAGCTTTACTGCAGCTTGTCCTTGGGCTTTGGGGCGGGATGCAGAGAATAGGTGGGAGCCTGCGAAGCCCTGCTTTCGGGCGGGGTGGAGGCGTCCGTGGAATACCACCCTTCTTGCTCTTGGGTCCTAACCGGGTGCCGTGAATCCGGCCTCGGGACAGGGTCAGGCGGGCAGTTTGGCTGGGGCGGCCGCCTCCTAAACGGTAACGGAGGCGCCCAAAGGTCCCCTCAGGGCGGATGGAAATCGCCCGTGGAGTGCAAAGGCACAAGGGGACCTGACTGTGAGGCTCACAAGCCGAGCAGCCGTGAAAGCGGGGCTTAGTGACCCTCCGGTTGGGTGTGGAACTGCCGGAGATCAACGGATGAAAGCTACCCCGGGGATAACAGGCTAATAGCGCCCGAGCGTTCCCAGCGACGGCGCAGTTTGGCACCTCGATGTCGGCTCATCGCATCCTGGGGCTGCAGGAGGTCCCAAGGGTTGGGCTGTTCGCCCATAAAAAGCGGTACGTGAGCTGGGTTCAGACCGTCGTGAGACAGGTCGGTCCCTATCCGCCGCGGGCGCTGGAGGCTTGAGGGGAGTTCCAGGTCGTACGAGAGGATTCCTGGGGACCAGCCTCTGGTGTCCCGGCTGTCGCACCCGCGGCACGCGCCGGGTAGCCATGCTGGGTCGGGATAACCGCTGAAAGCATCTAAGCGGGAAGCCCACCCCAAGATCAGGCCTCCCACGACCCTGAGTCGGTAAGGGTCCGGGAAGATCACCCGGTTGATAGGCGGGAAGTGGAAGCCTGGTAACAGGTGAAGCCGACCCGTCCTAATCACCCGAGGGCTTGACCGCCTTCTCGTCATCATTCTTTCCGTCGCTCGGCTCCTCATTCCTCAGACCCTGCTTTGCCCCCTGGACGGTGCCCATTGCGGTTGACACTAGGGCATCGCTAATGCCGTGCATATCCTCAGCCTTTGCCATTGCTGCAGCTTTCCTGCCGATTTCCCATGCGCTCCTCGCGACTGTGTCCCCGCCGCCCACCCCTCGGAGCCTCTTGTCTCACCTGTGACCGGCAAACCGTATCGGTTCTTCCCGCCGAAGGTGACAAAAAATGCACGATCCCAAGATCCCTCGGCGATCCATCACCCCACGAAACTTGTGAGATTCACTGCATCGCCGGATCCGGCGGCTTCCATTGCCGATCTGTGTCGCCAGGCGAGTGGGCGCGGCTTACCCGGGTTGTGAAGGCACGGAAACGCAAGTTTGTCGGAGTAGGTGCAGGAACTTTTCCCCTCTGCAGTGCGTCAAACCGATCATGTGGGGCTAAAGGAGACGGCGCGGCTGCGTGAGAGGTTTGCCCTTGCTGGAGGTAACGATACCTAGAGGGAGGTGTCGTCGGTGAGACGGAATGGATTTACGCTCATTGAACTTCTCGTCGTCATCGCCATCATCGCTATCCTCGCAGGAATTCTGTTCCCCGTTTTCAGCGCGGCACGGGAAAAGGCGAGACAATCCCAGTGTCTGTCCAACAAGAAGAACATCGGGACAGCGTGGCAAATGTATACTCAGGATTACGATGAGAGGGTGCCCCCCTTCGCAGTCTTCAATGTGCCCGAACCGTTCACCGGGGGCTACGGCGTCCACAAGACGATGGAGCCTTATCACCGCAACCGGCAGGTCTTCTCGTGCCCGACATCAGGAGGGGGTGGTACGTTTCTTGCCTACGCTTACAACACAGGTTGCCCTGGGGGATACCGTCTCTTGGTAGAGAAGTTTGGTGGCACCTGGGCACAGGGGAACGGTGGGTTGGGGCAATGTCCCTGGCAGGTGGAAAGTGACGGGCGCTACCTCACTAGCGCTCTTCCCGAGATTTCAAAACCTTCGGAAGTGATTGCCCTCTGGTGCGTTCCCACGTCGACTTTCTGTGGTAACTTAATGGCTCTAGACTTCGACGGATTCTGGTGCACAGTCGCTTGCGGCTGGTGGATGGTCTGTGGGGTTGGTGATGACCCCAATCTGATCGGACCCTTTGGTTTTCCCCAAGCAATGATGTACCAGCGGACCAATCTCCACCAGGGTGGGTCCATCTACGTCTTCGCAGATGGTCACGCCAAATGGTATCGGCCGGAGCAAACCGTGCGACCCAACAATTTGTGGGTTCGCATAAAGTAGTCAGACCGGTGGATGGCGACAAGGGGGCAGTCGGGTGAAACGAGAGGTTCCAATCGGTATCGCTATCGCTATCATCGTCACCATAATCGTTATCGTAGTCGGAATTGGTTTCTGGCTGACCAATCGTGGTCCGTCCGTTCCGGGAGACCTGCAGCAGGGGGTCCAACAGGGTCCGCCCATCCGCCGGCTACCGCTGCGCCGATGAGGATCGGACGGACGAGAACGAAAGGTGGACCCAGAGGAACCTCATTATGGCGGAGTGGTGTCCGATGAATTGAAGTCGGTTGCGGCGGTGCCGAATGCGTCATCAAGGCAATCCACCCTTGCGAGCAGCGAAACAAGAACGATTGTATGCTCCACACCAATCATGCTTCCGTCAACAGTTGGGCAACGGTACCGCTCGCCGTGAACGACGGACGGGGGCGGGGTCAAGAAAGAATGGTGATTTTGAGCCCAAGCGAGGGTTCTTGCCAGCCGTCCTCCTGCTTGGAGCCGCATTCTTGCTCTTTCCGCTTAGTAAAAACCGGTCCGTCCCGTCCGCTCAGACAGAATCAAAGGGAAAAGGAAAGGTGGTAAAGGCAATGCGCGCTGTGATACGACCAGCAAGCCGGCTGGAGTTTCCGGGAAAAGTGGACTCCAACAGTCCTGCGCACTGGACGGCAGATCGTTTGATCATCTTCAATTCCATAGGTCATCCGTATCGGAGTGAAGGTCCCAACATCTTTCAGATGGGTCCCGCACAGCCCGTAACTTTTAACAATGAGGTGAACGGCGGTCGGTGGATCGAGGCAACTTGGAAAGCGGAAGACGGGACTCTCTACGGCTGGTATCATCATGAGCCGGTCGGTCTTTGCCCTGGAACAAACTTGACTGCTCCGAAAATCGGGGCGCTCCGATCGACGGACGAGGGATTTCACTGGGAAGACTTAGGGTTCGTTATGGAAGCCCCACCAAACACGCTGAATTGCGAAGCGAAAAATGGTTACTTCGCCGGCGGGCATGGTGACTTCTGTGTCTTCCTGGATCCTCAAGGAGAGTGGCTCTGCTTCTTCTACGGAAACTATGCTGGACCGGTCTCGGAACAAGGGATTTGCGTTGCCCGAATCCTTTGGAAGGATCGGGACCAGCCCGTCGGAAAGGTGTGGAAGTGGAAGGACGGACAATGGAAGGAGCCAGGACTGGGCGGTAGGGCAACCCCGATCTTTCCCGCTCGTGTCTCTTGGGAGAGAGAGGATTGTGACTCCTTCTGGGGTCCTTCCGTCCATTGGAATATCCATCTGGAGTGTTATGTGATGCTCCTCAACCGAGCAAAGGGAACGGGATGGAAACAGGAAGGGATCTACATCTCTTTCAACAAAGATTTGTCCAACCCCTCCGGCTGGACGTATCCAGAGAAGATCTACGAAGGAGGTCGTTGGTATCCCCAGGTTATTGGAATCGGAGAGGGGATCAAGGGGACCGACAAACTCGCCGGAAGGGTCTGCCGATTCTTCATGCACGGCATCTCTGAGTGGGAAATTGTTTTCAGCCAACCGGATGAGGAACCTTAGGCAAAAAGGAGGAAACTGTTAACCTCGTGGCTTGCATCGGCACTGAGGCTTCTTCCAGACGATGAGTGGCAAGGGCTTTTTCGCAGTAGGTCAGCGAGACGGTTGCTGGTGGTTCATAGATCCCGACGGACGGCTCTTTGTCAGCAGGGGAATCAATCACTGTTCATTCATCGGCGACGGCAATCCCGTCACGGGAAGACGACCTTACCACGAAGCGGTCTTAAATCGGTATGGATCGGAGGAGGCGTGGGCGGAAGAGACGGTCCGCCGACTGACTCGTTGGGGCTTCAATACCGTTGGCGCATGGTCGTCTCCGTGTCTCTTTTCCAAGATGCCTTATGCGCTGATTGTCGGTTGGTTTGGTATGGAAGATTAAGCCGCCGATCAATGGATAGGCGGCGACTTCTATGATGTTTTTTCATCGGACTTTCTTCAACGGGTGGAGCGGTCGGTTCGGGCTCATTGCCTTCGGAGGAAAGTGGCATGCATCAGGGGGTTTAGGAAGTGTCGGCGCGGATTGACATGAACTGGTCCTATCGTGGCTTTCAAGCGTTTGTTCTAGAAAACAAGTTTTTACGGATCGTTGTCCTTCCTGAACTAGGTGGTCGGATCTGGTCAATCCTATGCAAGACGGAGGATAGGGAACTTCTCTGGCACCACCCTGCCATGCCGCCTATGAGGCTTCCATACGGATCCAACTACGACAATCACTTCTTCGGAGGATGGGATGATATTTTCCCCAACGACGCACCAGCCACGGTAGCCGGTGAGGAAGTCCCGGACCATGGAGAGTTCTGGTCACTCCCGTTCACCTGGAAAGTAACTTCTAAAGTTCAAGAAGGCAAGGAGGTTGCCCTGACACTTGGGGCACGGGGTCCTCACACAGGGTGTCAACTGGAGAAGACCCTTCGGTTATGCGAGAGGGAGCCCAGCCTCCTTATAGATTATCTTCTGTTCAATCCGACGCCTGCTGATGTTCCCTATCTATGGAAACTTCATCCCGCCTTCGCCATTGAACCGGGAGCGAAAATCCACCTCCCGGCCCGTCGCGTCAGAACCGAACCAGAATTCTGCTCTCGCTTCTCACCGGATGTTTCTGATTTCCCCTGGCCCACTGCTACCGGTCGGGACTGTCACCCCCTTGACATCAGTATCACGCCACCACCTTCAGATCGGTCCGTTGACTTCTATTACGGATTGAACCTCACATCAGGGGAGTGCGGGCTGACATTCCCGTCCGGTCTGACCGTCCGGCTGACATTCCCAACCCAGGTCTATACTTCTGTGTGGGTTTTTGCCAGTTACGGTGGATGGCGAAACCTCTATGTTCTCCTCCTGGAACCTTCCACGGGGTATCCTTACCGCATTGACGATGGTCTAAGGCTAGGCACGATCCCCTTACTCAGAGCCGGTCAATCGGTTGAAGCTAGGGTTGCCTTGACGGTTTCACCTGCCGCCGGCGTCTGAGAGGTCCCACTGGTGGTCGGAGAAGGACCCACGTCCCAGACCCTCGTAGAGCCGCAGGAAGTCGTTAGGGAAACCGCTCAAGAGATTTTCCCATGGAAGGGTTTTCTTATCGGCGTCGCTCTCATACCCGTCAACGTCTTCTGGATCCTTCAGCTGGAAATGGTGGAGTTTGTCTCGTGGCCAACAATCCTCTCGGTGCCGGTGAACGCCTTGGCTCTGCTGATAGCTTTTTCAGTTGTCAACGGCGTCTTTCTTCGCAGAATCTCCGTCTTCTGCTTGTCCCAACAAGACTTGCTTGTCCTCTACCTAACCCTGTGCCTCTCCAGCGCCGTTTCCGGTACCGATTTCCTTCAAGTCCTGATCTCCATGATCGGCTACCCCCACTTCTTCGCCACCCCCGAGAACCGATTCAAGGAACTTTTCCTATCCTATCTGCCTTCGTGGCTCGTCGTCTCCGATGTGCCGGCGCTCAGGGGATTCTATTACGGCGCCTCTACCTTTCATCGTTTGGATCACATCGCCGCCTGGCTCACACCAACTCTCTGCTGGTTCGGGTTTACTGCAGTCCTGATCTTTTCTATGCTCTGCCTCTGCATTGTTTTAAGGCGTCGCTGGTCAGAAGAAGAACGATTGTCGTATCCGCTGATCTGGTGCCCCCTTCACCTGACGGAACCTCACCTGCGCTTTTGGCGTCGGCCTCTTGTCTGGTGGGGCATTCTCTCCGCCTGCTTCCTCTCCCTCTCGTCGGGTCTACGATCTCTCTACCCAACCTTTCCCGGTCTGGTTACTCGCGGGCAGCTGGACTGGTCTCAGTTAATTCCCAAAAGACCCTGGAACGCCCTGGGAACGATGTCTGTGGGACTGTATCCCTTTGCTGTCGGACTGGGTGCCTTTATGCCTTTGGACCTGTCCTTCTCTTGCTGGTTCTTCGCCCTTTTTCAGAGGATGGAGCGCGTGGTCGTCGCTGCTCTCGGATGGGATGTGGAACCGCGGGTTCCCTTCTTTCCCGAGCAAGCGACATCCGTATGGGTGTCCCTCTGTCTTTTCCTCCTGTGGAACGCCAGAGCCTCCCTCTTTCGCTCCCTTCAGCATGCCGATGGCTCACAAGGCAGGGATCCTTTTCCCATCCCTTTCGCTCTAATCGCTTTCGTCGCCGGCTTTTCGTTTCTGGTCATCTTCGGCGTCGGCGTCGGACAACCCTTTTCCCTTTCTATTGGCTACCTCACTCTTTACTTCCTCCTTTCCCTTGCCTTCACCAGGTCCCGTGCCGAACTGGGAGCCATCGCGCACGACCTCCCTTACGGTGGTCCGACCAATGTCTTGACAACATTGATAGGCACTCAAAACCTTCACCCGCGAGCCCTAACCGGCTTGGCTCTTTTCTATTGGTTCAATCGTTCCTACGGGAGTCATCCGATGCCCTTTCTCCTGGAAGGAATGCGCATTGCCCGCCAACTCTCCACCTCACTGAAAAGCATGGCTTTCAGCGCTTACTTCGCCTGCTGTTTCTCCTTTTTTGTTTTCTTCTGGATCACCCTTCATCTCCTCTACCGAATGGGCGCGGCAACGGCGAATGTCAAGGGAGATGTGATTCGCTACTACGCCGAGATCTATCCCCAACTCCAATCCTGGATAATGGCGCCGACTCGTCCTCGCCTGGACGCTCTGATTTGGATGTCGGGCGCTTTCCTGGCTACCTGGCTTCTCATGGTTTTCCGATTCCGATCCGGCGGTTTCCCTCTCCATCCGATGGGTTATGCTTTAGCCAGCAACTGGTCTATGGACTATCTCTGGATGAGTCTTCTCATCAGTTGGATCGTAAAACTTAGCCTCCTACACTATGGAGGGATGACGATCTATAACAAAGCGCTTCCCCTCTTTGAAGGCCTCATCGTTGGCGATGCCGTCATGGCGACTTTTTGGGGGCTTACGGGTGTCCTTTTCAAGCGGCGCACCTTCAGCTTCTGGCCATAGGGAGAGAGAAGGGTGAAGATCACGAACGTTGAATGTCATTACCTCAGGCTGCCTCAGGTCGAAGCGATTGCCAGTGGAGTTCAAGATGCCCTTATCGTTGTCGTCCACACCGATGACGGAATAACAGGGATCGGAGAAGTGGATTCATCTCCCGCTGTTGGGAAAGCGATCGTAGAAGCACCGATGTCCCATTCCCTCGCCACTGGATTTCGGCATCTCTTGATTGGAGAAGATCCCTTGGAGCGGGAGCGATTGTGGCGAAAACTGTACGACGGCACCTATTACTTCGGTCGGCGGGGAGCCGTCATCCACGCGTTAAGCGGCATTGACATGGCGCTATGGGACATCGCTGGGAAGGTCGCCGGTCAGCCGATTCACCGTCTTTTAGGCGCTTCCTACAGAGATCGGGTCGTTGCCTACGGATCCGTCCTTTTCCCTGATGCGCCCGAGGAAGCCTACGAGAAGGCGTGCCGCCTTTTTGAAGAGGGATTCACTGCCGTCAAGTTTGGTTGGGGTGGGTTCGGGAAGGATTGGAAAAGAGACCTAGCCTTCGTCCGAGCCCTCCGAGATGCTGCGGGAGAGGAAAGAGAGATCTTCATTGATGCGGGAATGTGCTGGGATGCGCCCACTGCTATCCGTATGGCGGAAGAGATGGCATCCTATCGCCCCTACTGGCTGGAGGAACCCCTCAACGCAGACGATTGGGAAGGCTACCGGCTTTTGACCTCTCGGTCCCCTATTCCTATCGCCGCAGGAGAGGAGGAGACGACCCGATACGGTTTCAGAGACCTGATGGAACGAGGGGGTGTGTCCATCATCCAACCCGATCTTTCCCGCTGCGGAGGAATAACTGAAGGCTGGAAACTGGCTTTCCTGGCGGAACTTTACGGACGCCGCATCGTTCCCCACGCCTTCTCCACAGGCGTCCTCCTCG
Source organism: Candidatus Caldisaccharidevorator sinensis (assembly GCA_032161505.2). GTDB lineage: Bacteria > Armatimonadota > Fervidibacteria > Fervidibacterales > Fervidibacteraceae > Caldisaccharidevorator > Caldisaccharidevorator sinensis. Next base: position 721,662 of record JAVKTG010000002.1, on the reverse strand, counting down.
CTACCTCTCTTCAATTCCTCGCTGCCCTTCCCGAATCTCGTGCACCGTTCCTTGAGTTCCCTCAAGAGCCATCGCCTCTCTTTTCGGAACTGACCGATCCGGCTCCGTCCCTTCAATCTGACGGAACCGTGCTGGTCCCTAACGGTCCTGGGTTGGGAGTGGAACTGAGAGAGGATGTCCTTCGCAGGTATCAGGTCAGTTGAACCAAACCGATCGTCTCGGCGGCTGACCTGTCTATCGGCTCTGCTTCTCCTCGTTACGTCATCGGGCCTTTTTTGTATGCGGTCGGGTCAACGAATCAAAGGAGGGGTTGACGCATTGGACATCAAAGAAGGGACTCCCTTCGACTGTGCTCCCTATGCCCTGCCTCTTCCCGACGGGCGGGGTCTGCGATGGGAAGATCCCAGGGAGTTACACCGGGTTGTCGTTGTCTTCTCTGAAAAGCCGCCTGAGGACCTACACCTTGAATACTGGCAGAGCGCCTGGCCCCATTACCGCCTCCCCAAAGATCGGATTCCCGAAGGCGGTCACGCCGGTTGGTTCCCTATGGGCGACTGGTTCAACGGCGTTTGGAAGAGAGCCGACACGAAACTGGAGAGAAACGGCAATCGCCTGATCTTCTCTTTCAAGCCTCTTAACGAAAGAGAGTTCCCCGATCTCAAGGAGTTTCCTGCCACCTATCGCACAACTTATCAGATTCGTTTCGTCTCAGACTCGGCACCGATCCCACCTATTGCGGTCATTCACACTTTCACCGATTCGGTTTGGGTGCGAAAAGATGTCACCTGCTTGCTGAGCAAAAGACCGACCCGATCCGTTCACTTTAACGTTTTCAACGGTTACCTGGCGCAGTATGAAGAGAAAACAGTAACCCGTTACTTCCTTTCCTTGTGGTGCAGTGCTAACTCCGACCCGAACAGTTTTGATAAAACTCTCTTAACGATACAGGGGGATGATACGGTGACCGTCCTGATTGATGACTTGCGCTTCGGCACCGTATTGATACCAGATTACGGTGTTGCAATCGTGGAAGGCAACTCACAGATTGATTACCACACCCTATACGCTCAGTTAGTGGGAAAATCGGTCCCTACCTTATACGACGCCATTGCTCGCCTGCCAGAACAGACCTGGGAACGGGCGTGGTCACGCACACCTCCCAAGGAGCAGCCCCTTTACCTTCCGTTAGGTACCGACGGCGGGCGACACAAATTTCGCCTCAACCCGGATGGTTCCGTCCTTTATCGCACCAACGACCGCTACATAATGGCGTGTCCGGGGGAGGATGCGGACCGGCTGAAAAGGGATACGGCGCCGGTTCATATCTCCTTTGGCTTCCCCGACAGACCGGAAAGGCAAGACATCGTTTCGGGCGTCCTGCCTATCGGTATCCAGCGCTGGCGCGACCACTCCGTTGAGGTCAGTCAGGAAGCCTTTGTAACGGTCCTGTCGGGCACCCAACCGGGCTCCGTTCCTGACGGCGACGCTATCGGGGTCCTAATGATGCGGTTGGAAGTGGTTAATAAGGGCGAGAGAGCGACATCATTTCGCGTTCCGATAATGGTTCGTTCTGCAGGAAAGGGCGAGAGATTGCAGCTTAAGAACAATGATGAGGTCTGGACCGAAGATCGGTTCCGCATGCTAGGTCAACTTGTACGAGGTGTCCTCAAAGAGGAGCAAGGGGCCCTCTTCTGGCAGGTCTCCCTTGCGCCTGGCGATAGTAGCGCCCTCGTCCTCAAGATTCCCTATGTTCCCCTTTCCGATGAGGAGATCGCTGCATGCCGTAGGCTGGATTACCAAAAAGAGAGGGATGCGGTAGAGGAATATTGGTGGAGGCGGCTGGATCAGACCGCCCGCATCTACACGCCTGTTAAATCTCTTGACGAGTTCTATCGAGCCCACTGTACCCATCTGTTAATGAATTGCGAAAGGGAACCGAATGGAACCAACAGGTTCGCTCGCGTCGGATCGTTCTCCTATGGTGTGTTTGGAAATGAATCATGCATGATGATTGTCGACTTGGACAGAAGAGGATTGCATAAAGAAGCAAGGGAGTGTTTGGAGACTTTTCTGAAATATCAGAGCACGGTACCCCTTCCGGGAGATTACTCGTCTCAAGAAGGCATCTTTTACGGTGCTCACGGCTACGAATGTGGCGGATATAATCAACATCACGGCTGGATCCTTTGGTGTCTTGTGGAACACTACCGGTTCACCCGTGATCGGGAATGGCTGGAACGAATCGTACCGAACCTGATGAAAGGGGCAGATTGGATTATCAGAGAGAGGGAAAGGACGAAAGAGTCCGATAGCCTTATTAAGGGTCTCCTCCCGTGCGGCAGTTTGGAGGATATCACCGACTGGTGGGCTTGGCTGTCAACCAATGTTTATTCATGGAGGGGTCTAGATGCGGTCGCTTGGGCTCTTCAAGAGATCGGTCATCCCGACGGGAAGAAATACCGCCAGGAGAGCGACGATTATGCCCACGCCATTCTAACCAATTTCCGGTCCGCTGCAAGTCGCTCACCTGTCGTCCGGCTTCGGGACGGAACATCGGTTCCCCATTTCCCTTCCTCGGTTTACCGCAGAGGGAGGTCCCAGGGTTGGATTCGGGAGGTTTTGGAAGGTGCTCTCCATCTGCTGATCACGCGTCTGATCAACCCGTCTTCCCAGGAGGCCCTCTGGATTCTTAAGGACTACGAGGATAACCTGTATCTTTCCGCCGTCTACGGCTACCCGATTGCTGATCCCGGTGTCAACTGGTTTGACCTGGGCGGGTTTTCCCTTCAAGCCTGCCTCCTCTACAGCCCGGAGCCCTATCTTTTCCGTGACGATGTTCCCCACGCATTGAGAAGCATCTTCAACGCCATCGCTGCTTATTACTACCCCGATACCCGAATGATCACCGAGCACGCTCTGAAACTGGGGCAGTGGAGCGGCGACCATTACAAAACCTCAGACGAAGCTAACGCTGCCGGATGGCTCCGGTTCCTATTTGTCCGAGAGGAAGGAGACGAGCTTTTGGTCGGTCAGTGCGTCCCCCTTGACTGGCTGGACAGTGGGGAACGATTGGGCATTGACCGCACTCACACTCATTTCGGAGAGATGAGCGTCTTCTTTCAACGAACGGGCGATCGGCTGATCTGCCAATTGTTAGGACCCCTACGGAACCCTCCAGCCGCCCTTCGGCTCCGCCTGAGACACCATCCGGCCGAGAAATTAGCCGATGTGAAGGTAAACGGGACCGAATGGAACCGATGGGACCAGCGATGGATCACCCTTCCCGGAGATATCGGCAGAGCGACCGTTGAAGCCCGGGTCGTGAGAAGGGGGCAATGACTATGTCTTTAGACGGAAAGGTTGCCATCGTGACCGGGGGCGGGTCGGGGATCGGTCGCGCAATCGTGGAACGGTTCGCGAGAGAAGGCGCATCAGTAATCATCGCCGAAATTGAGGATACGGGACAGGCATTGGAGGAGCGTTTGAAAGGGGAGGGGAGGAGAGCTTTCTTCGTTCGGGCGGACGTGTCCCGAGAAGACGATCGGGAGCGACTGGTTGCAGAAACCGTGAGGCAGTTCTCCCGCATCGACATCCTCGTCAATAACGCCGGCATCTATTTTCCCAAAAGTGTGTTTGACATGACGATTGGGGACTGGAGCAAGATGATGTCTGTCAACCTGGACGCCGTCTTCTTTTTGTCTCAAAGGGTGGCGCAGTGGATGAAGGATGAAGGCGGCGGGAGGATCATCAATGTGGCTTCCGTCAATTCGTGGCACGGTATCCCCTTGTCGGCCCATTACAATGCAGCGAAAGGCGGCGTGGCTCAGATCACGCGCTGCCTGGCCGCTGAGCTGGCGCCCTATAACATCCTCGTCAATGCTGTCGCTCCTGGATTTATAAAAACCCGGATGTCCATCGTTGACGGCGTTGACGAGACGGAAACGGATTTTTTTAAAAAGTTTTACTGTGAAGGCAGGCGAATTCCTCTGGGGAGAGCGGGTTTGCCGGAGGAGGTCGCCAGCGCCGTCTGCTTTCTCGCGTCCGACGATTGTCAGTACATCACCGGACACCTGCTCGTCGTCGACGGCGGGCTTTCCATAACTTTTTGAGGTCGGGCGGGTGAGAAAAATCGCTGCGATTATATTGATGGGGATGGTCCTATCTTTGATGCTGGCTAACGGAACATTTCAAGGAAAAAGATTCTCTTGGGACAATATATTGCATCCCATCGGTCTCAAGAGTCAGACCGCAAAACTCAATATGAGTTTCGTGGACCTTTTTGCCAGCGGTCCGTACCGACTCTATGTAAGGAGAGCCCTGCTGTCCGACCCGTTTGCTGCCCCTCTCCTCGCTACCGGGGTGTATGAATCTTTTTCCGCAGCGTCCAAGCGACCTTCGGATCTGAGTCTCGGAGCCGGGAATGCCAACGGCATCGGTTTGTTCGTTGATTCGTCCGGTGACGATGCCTACACTGTCAGTGGTGGCACGGTTCTGGGACGTTCCAACCCGACCCCGACGCTGATTCGGAGGCACCTGCTTTGCTTGGGCGTGTTCGGCGACGAGAGTGGAAAGGACCCGTATCCCCAACAGATGCAGGATATCGCCAACAACAAGTGGTGGGCTCAGGGGTCAAGGGAAGAAACTACTGAGGAAGATCCGGCGCGAGGCATCGGCTGGGACTTAGACGACAGCGGAAGATGAGTCGTCAAATCTCCACCCGTAATTAGCTTCGTAGTAGGTTTGAAATTCCCGACTGGTGCGAATTTTCATCCACCATTCTCTGTTGCGGACGTAAAAGTCAACGGTTCGTTGCAGAGCATCGTCAAGGGAGAAGAGAGGCGACCATCCCAGTTTCGCCAATTTCGTCCAGTTGAGGGCATATCGGCGGTCGTGTCCCGGTCGGTCGGCGACAAACCGCAAAAGACTTTCGGGCTTGTTCAGGATCTGAAGAATGCGACGCGCCATTTCAATATTTTCTCTTTCGTAGCCCGTAGCTATGTTGTAAGTTTCACCGATTTCGCCTCTCTGACCGATATGGTCCAGTGCCCGGCAGTGATCCTCTACATAGATCCACTCCCGGATCTGCCGTCCGTCGCCGTAGATCGGCAAGGGCAAGTCCAGTAATGCGTTGGTGATCATTAGGGGAAGGAACTTTTCCGGGTATTGATAGGGTCCGAAATTGTTACAACAACGGGTGATGATGACGGGTACGCCGAAACTCTTGTAATAGGCTAAGGCGAGAAGGTCTGCTCCCGCTTTACTGGCAGAGTAGGGGCTGGTCGGTCTCAACGCTGCATCCTCGTCCGCCCGTCCGCACTCGACGGTCCCGTAAACCTCATCGGTGGAGACATGAATCAGTTTCTTATCGGGATGTTGACGCAACAGTTTCAAAAGAACGCAGAGACCGATCAGATCGGTTCTCAAAAAGGCTTCCGGCTCCATCAGCGACCGGTCCACATGGGTTTCGGCAGCGAGGTTGACGATGAGATCCGATTCTTGGAAAACGGGCTCCAACCGATCCCGATCGGCAATGTCTCCCTTAACGAAAGTAAGGCGGCGATCGCACTGCAAGTCACGGATATTGTCCAAAGACCCGGCGTAGGTCAGTTTGTCGTAGACGATGACCTTCCAGTCGGGATGAACTTTTAACCAGTATCGGACCAGATGAGAGCCGATGAAGCCTGCTCCACCGGTCACTAAAAGAGTCGGCATCGGTTTCCTCCTTCGCTGATGGATTTTAACGGCTCCACGCTGAGTTGTGGTATCCTTCAAAAAGGGACAGAAGGCAATGACAGGAAAAGTTTGGATCGTCGGCGCTGGTCCGGGTGATCCGGGTCTTTTGACCTTGAAGGGTGCCGAATGTCTGCGTCGGGCAGACGTGGTGGTCTATGACCGGCTGACCAGCCCGGGTGTTTTGGCTCTCGCTTCAAAGAACGCGCAACTGATAGATGTCGGAAAGACACCGGGAGAGCCGGGACCGACGCAGGAAGACGTCAATCGGATCCTGATCCAGAAAGCCCGAGAGGGCAAGACGGTCGTTCGGTTGAAGAACGGTGACCCGTTTGTTTTTGGTAGGGGTGGCGAGGAAGCGGAGGCTTTGGCAGAGGCGGGCGTTCTGTTTGAGATTGTGCCGGGAGTCAGTTCCGTCTTCGCCGTTCCCGCCTACGCAGGTATTCCCTTGACCGACCGACGCTTTGCTTCGTCCTTTGCCGTGGCGGTCGGGCACACGGCTTGCCGGGACGGGAAAGGTTCCGGTTCGGTGGACTTCGGGCATCTCGCCGGAGCCGATACGGTCGTCGCCTTGATGGCAGCATCAGAACTGCCCCGGATCGGTCGTCAACTGTTGGACGGCGGTGTTTCCCCGGAGACCCCTGTGGCAGTCATTGAGCGGGGGGCAACGCCACGGCAGGAAACCTTTGTCACTTCGCTGCAGGCCCTTTCTGCCGGTGAATTGGGCGGGAAGGTGAAACCGCCTGTCGTTCTCGTCGTCGGCAAAGTCGTTTCCCTAAGGGACCGCATCGCCTGGTATGAATCGCTACCTCTTTTCGGTCTGCGGGTCCTGGTCACCCGCGCGGAGGAGCAGCAGGAGACCCTCGCTTCCCGGATTGAAGAATTAGGTGGAGAGGCCGTCCGGCTGCCTCTCATTGACATTGAGCCTGCCGATTCCCCTGATCGCCTTCGTTTTGTCGCTCAGAGAGCTCTTGACGGTTCCTTCCAGTGGATCGTTTTCACCAGCACCCACGGGGTGCGCACCTTTTTTCAGTTTGTAGACGAGATCGGCGGAGACGCCCGGCGCTTTTCCGGCACCCGGTTCGCCGTTATCGGTCCGGCTACGAGATGGGCATTACGCCAGTATGGGATCATCGCAGACGCTATGCCCGAAGTTTATACGACCGACGGTCTGGTTGAGTTGTTCTTACAGATTCGTTCTCGGCAAGAGCCTTCTAGCAGTCCGGTTTGTGTCCTTCTCTGGAGAGCCCACGGTGCCCGGGACGTTCTGCCCGTAGAATTGGAGAAGATGGGTTATAGCGTGACCGAGGTTTCTGCATACAAAACGGTGCCGGCTCAACCCAACGCAAGTTATCTCCAAGGAATCCTCAAGGAAAATATTGACCTGATCACATTCACCAGCCCCTCTACCGTTCACGCCTTCTTTGAGGTGTTAGGAGATGAGAGGGCGAGGGGACTCTTAAATCAATGCCTGGTGGCCGTCATCGGACCGATTACGGCTTCTGCCCTTGAGGGGAAGGGACGGACTCCAGACATCTGTTCCCGTGTTCACACCATTGACGGTTTAATGGAGGAAATCATTCAGTGGTTCCGGCGGGCGAGAGAGGGTAGGTGACACCAGAGAAGGTGAGGGTGCTTCTGTTTACAGGAAAAGGCGGAGTCGGCAAGACGAGCATTGCAGCGGCGACGGCTATCACCTGCGCCGATCGGGGCTTAAAGACGGTCGTGCTGAGCACCGACCCGGCGCACTCTCTCGCCGACTCTTTCGGCATCACCCTTGGAGGCGACCCCACTCCCATCGCACCCAATCTGTGGGGGTTGGAGATTGACCCGTTCAAGGAGATAGAAGAAAACTGGGCGACTGTCAAGGAATATCTGGTCACCCTTTTCTCTTCTCACGGGGTGCGAGATGTGGTAGCCGAGGAGCTATCGATCTTGCCCGGGATGGACGAACTGTTTTCTCTCTTGAAGATCAAAAGGTTCGCCGAGTCGGGAGAGTATGATGTCGTCATCGTTGACTGTGCGCCGACGGGTGCCACCCTGCGCCTCCTCCACTTCCCCGAGATGATCGGATGGTATATGAGGCGCCTGTTTCGGATTGAGAGGAAAGTGGTCGGGACCATCCGACGGTTCACCGATGAAGTCTTCTCCGTTCCCCTTCCCAGCGACGATGTTTACGCGACGGTCGAGTCCCTCTACAACAAAGTGGCAGAAATGAAGAAGATCATCGCCGACAAGGAAATGACATCCCTTCGCCTGGTCTTTAATCTGGAGAAAATGGTTCTCGAAGAGACCAGAAGAGCCTACACCTACCTGAATCTCTTCGGGTTTGAATGCGACGCCATCATCGCTAACAAGGTCCTGCCCGATGAAGTGAACGATCCGTTCTTCCGTCAATGGAAAGCAATTCAGTTGAGGTATCTGGAGGAAGCTCGTTCGTCCTTCGGCAATCTACCGCTTTTGATGGTGCGGCTCTATCCCGATGAAGTCGTTGGGGTCCCAAGGCTTCGGCAAATGGGAAGGGACCTCTACGGTGCTGATGATCCGTGCCGGCACTTCGGGAGAGGGGAGGGGATCCGCATCTCCAAGAGGGGTAAGGATTACTATTTGATGTTGCAACTTCCTTTCGTCGGCAAGGGAGACATTCAGATTCACCGAAAAGGGGACGAACTGATTCTCAGGGTCGGGACTATTAAGAGGCACATCATCCTGCCCCACCTGCTAGCAAAAAGGGAACCCGTCGGAGCCAAATTAGAGGACAAAACCTTGCAGATTCGCTTTACCGATCGGGATCAGCGCAGGTGACGGATTTGGGGTTCCTTCCAGTGAATCAGAAGATCGCTGGCTAAGAGAAGAAGGCTTCCCCACAGGAAGGCGGACCGGGCGCCCAGCCTCTCCCCCATAAATCCGTAAAAGAGGCTGCCGATCGGCGCCAGCCCGATTAGGACCAGGGAGTAGAGCCCCATGACCCGCCCCCGCATCTGATCGGGAACGAGAGTCTGAACCAGCGTGTTAGCGGTGGCGTTTTGAAGGACCATTCCCGTCCCGAGGAGAAAGAGGGTGATGAGTGACAGGGAAAAGAGGGGTAGCTGAGAAAAGAGGAAAAGGGAGAAAGAGGCAGCGACGGTGCCCGTCAGAAGGATGGACCCGCGCCTCTGAAACCTTTCTAACGATGCGGAAAGGACCGCCCCAGCGACTGCCCCGAGACCGATAGCAGCCGTCATAAACCCGTAACCTCTCGGTCCTGCCTTGAAAACGTCCCCCGCCATCACCGGCAGGAGAACATCAAACTGTCCGGCGAAGAGGCTCCAGAAGGCGATGATGAGGAGGAGATGGTGGACTTGTCGGTGCTTTCGGACGAACCGGAGCCCTTCCCGCACGCTCTGAATCAGTTGCCTCTCTTCCCTTCCGACCGCAGCCGCAGGGGTCATCAAGAGAAGGGCAAGGAAAGAGGGAGCAAAACTGATGGCATTGACGAGAAAGCAGATCTCCACACCGACAGCGGCGATGACGATCCCCGCCACAGACGGTCCGATGATTCGCGAGAGATTGACAGCGGCAGAGTTAAGAGCGACGGCGCTCATCAAAGCTTCTTTGCCGACCATGTCCGCCCAAAAGGACTGGCGCGTCGGCACATCAACCGACCGAACCAGACCGAGACCGAGAGCGAGGACGAGAAGGTGAGAGATTCGGACCGATCCGGTGGCGGTCAGGAACCAGAGGATAAAGGCGAGGGAAGCGGCGCTGACCTGAATGGTCATAAGGATTTTGCGCTTCTCATACCGATCGGCAATGGCACCACTGAAAGGTGCCAGGACGGCGACGGGCAGAGTCATCAGCGCGTTGACAATTCCTAAAACACTCTCCGAACCAGTCAATTGATAAACCAACCACCTCTGACCGACCCCTTGCATCCACGACCCGGTGAGGGAGATCAACTGACCGACCCAGAAGGTTCGGAAGGGTGGGTGTCTCAAAGCACGAAAGGGGCTGGCGGACGCCGACTGGATAGCGGGTTCCCCTTGCCGATCCTGACCTTTCTCCCCTTTCCGATGATCGGACTCTTCCGCCATGTTTAGTCATCGTTTCCCTTGCTATGAGTTGGGACCCCGTGAGAGGAGCCTATGGATCGCCTTCATCATTTCGGTGGCGATTTCGTCTATCTCTTCTGACCGCGTTGCTCTCAAGAGTCCGAAAGTCAGCACCTGCCGGAGCAAAGCGCTTTTGATTTGTTGAAAATGATCGTCTATTTGGCACACCACATCGGTGATCTGCCCGACCGGCGCCGTTTCAAGAATCGACTGGAGATGGCGCACCTTCTGCTCCATCGCCATCAGTTGCCGCATCATCCTCTGGCGGGTCGTTGAACTGATCACCCGTTCTCCCCCTCCCTCGTAACGAGGCGCAGATGGATCCCTGACACTTTTCCCTTGCCTCTGCGCCACAGCGCCCTGAAGGCGCCCCATCCCTGCGCCTTGCTTTCAAACAGGAAACTTGCCCGCCGATCACACCTGGCATTTGCCCTTACCGTCGCTATCAAAGACTCATTCCAAAAAAGATCCAGTTCCCCCTCTCCCTCGCAGTCTATCTCGGCTGCCACGATTCCCTTCGGTAGCCAAAGGGGATGGACCTGCGAGGCGACCGTCCGGACGCCATCTCTCGGTCGGGGTGGGACCGGGAGAGGGAAGGTGGCACCGGGTGCCCGGAAGAAGAGACGCAATACTGACTTTTCCATTTGCTGCTGCATCCCTGCCTCAAAAACCGAAAGGAAACCGTTCCATGACGGATCAGGAGCCTGGGGGAGGATTTCATAGAAGGCTTCACCCAAGAGCCGTTCCAAATAGATGGCGACACCGATGAAGGCGTTCATTTCAGGTTCCTGCTTTTCTTGGTCCCTTAGTGAAAGGAGGAACTGTTGACCCCGAACGGTTTCTGGAATCAGACGGTCTCGCCAGAGGCGGTCCAAAAAATCAGGGAGGGGCGCCTCACCGTTCTGGTCCAGCAGAGAGAAAAGGTAGAGCCGCTCCCCTACGAACCCGCCCGAATACGGCTCGTGTAGCCCGGCAAAGGGTCCAAAGGCGGGAACGAGATGATGGGCTGCTTCGTGCGCCGCCGAGCAGACCAGATTGGCAGGGTCTTTCCTCTTGATGCCGTAAAGGGCGGTATAGCCCGGACCGGTGAACGATGAGCCGTCACCGTCCCGAAAGATCCAGAGTTTAACCGGTGGTAGGTTCTGGACCCGAAAACGCTCCCCAAGCGACAGGAGGGCGTCGGAGAATCGGGCAATCCAGTCGGTGGTCGTCGGTAGGTCGTCCAGAGACTGAAGGAAGGCAGTGCAGATCCGGCGCGCCATCTTGCTGTCGGATGTGTAAACGAAGGCGACGAAAGGAAAGGATTCCCGATGGAGGGGATCCCGCAGCTGCTCTCCTTCCCAAAGAACTAAGGGACTCGTCCACAGATGCCTATGGGACAGGTTCCTTCGGGTTACGGGAATGAGACGGCCAAGCCAGTCGGAAGGAAAAAGGGGTGGGAACCAGGGATGACTTGCCGTCGCCGACAGCCCTTTCGCTTCCTCGTAACAGCGTCGCGCTGGATCCCATTGCCCGTTCAAGCAGAAAGCCAGCCCGAGCCACAGCTTCCATGAAGGCGCGGACGGGTCTTTCGCCACTTGTTCCTGAAGAATCTGAACAGCGCGATCCGGTAGCCTTCCTTCCGCGATGGCTGCGACCAGCGCCCGAAAGTCCTGAGCCCAGGCGATACTGTGAACGAAAGAAAGGAAAAGAACGGCTAAAGAAAGCCTCATCGTTTTCAGTCGGGAGCGGGCGACCGTCAATCAAGAAGTTTCCAGGACGATTGGGCACTGCCATTCATTCGCCGGTCTAATTCAATCATCAACGGCACCATTAAGTCCAACACCCGGGCTGACGTTAGGGGTCCACAGTCCACGGGGCGGTATCCCACTTGCCGGATCAGTTCGGCGGTTATCTCTTTGGCGCCCGAATCATCACCGCAATAAAAACAGTCCCGGACAATTCCGTCCTTATTGACCGGCTGATCGAGGGTTGCCCAAAAGTTCGTCTTGAAAGCGACAACCCATCGTGCCGGAACCCCGAGGGCGGCGGCGTTCTCCTCCACACCCGATGACTGTCCCTCCTTAACGGCGCCGAAGGGATTGGTGATGTCAATGATGACCTTTCCTTTCAGTTCTTCCTGAAAAGTCGGCAAGAGGGCACTGCAGGCACGAAACGGAATAGAAAGGACGACCACTTCCCCCTCCCGCGCACATGTTCTTAGGTCACAACCGCTAACGGATCCCCCTGTCTCCTTGGCGATCTCTTCGGCGACCGCGACGGCTCGGTCGGGCGCCCGACTGCCGACGAAGATCATATGTCCCACCTTCGCCCAACATTTGGACAGACCCCGTCCCATCCGTCCGGTGCCCCCCAGAATGCCAATTCTCATCGGTACACCTCCTTAGTCCCTATCATAGCGCACACCTTTTGCAGGACAGATGACTTATCCTTTTCTTAGTTCTTATGCTGGACTCAACAGAGGAAAAAGGTTTTGACGGTTCCGCCGTTTCGCCAACGGAAGCCCCCGCCTGCGTCCTCGTGGCGGCACCGCCACGGGGGGGCGTTTCCTTCCGGTCTCTCTTTTTCGGTCTCCTTTTCAGTATCGTCGCTGTTGTGATCGTTTCCTATGCGGAACTGGTCGTAAAGGAGATTCAGATTGCCATATGCCAGTTCAACCCCGCGGGGCTGGGACTTTTGTTTCTGTTGGTCGTTGTCAATGGAGTTTTGTCTCGCCTCCTGCGCAAAACCTTTATGACTCCGTCGGAAGTTTTAATCGTCTACACTATGACCGTTCTTGCCGCTATGGTCGCCTCCCGCGGACTGATGGAAAAACTCCTACCCGCCCTCGTGGCTGTTAACTATTTCGCAAATGTTCAGAACCGATGGAAAGAGGCCTTCTTCTCCGACACCCCTCGCTGGTTGGTTCCCTTTGATCCAGAGGGACCGGAAGCCCAGACCGTCGCCCGCCTTTTTTACGAAGGCTCTAAAGGCTCCATCCCGTGGCAGGAATGGATGGCGCCTCTCTTTGCCTGGTCGATTGTCATCGGTGCCGTCTGGGCGGTCTTTTTATCCATCGCCGCCCTTTACCGGCGCCAGTGGGCGGACCACGAAAAATTGAATTTCCCTCTCACCCAGCCCGCCCTTCAATTAATGGAGCCCGTCTCTTTCTCCCGCCTCCTCACTAACCGCCTGGCCTGGTGGGGATTCTTCCTCTCCGGGTTCGTCTTCTTCCTCAACGGTCTCCACACCCTTTACCCCGTCGTCCCAGAGATTCGTGTCCAGTGGATGCTCCACGAATATTTGCAGGAGCGACCCTTCAATGCCATTTTTTACACACCCCTTTACACTTCCTATGCCGCCGTCGGCTTCGCTTACTTTTTGCCGACCCAGCTCCTTTTCAGCCTTTGGTTCTTCTTCTGGCTGACGAGGATTGAGGACATTTTCTTCTCTGCTATCGGCTACGATCACATGTTGGTGGGAATGCCGCTTTATCCGACGCGCCTCTATATCGGTTACCAGGTGATGGGTGCCTATCTGATCCTCGTCTTCATTTTCTGGCGTTCAGCTTTGCCGTTTTTGAAAGACGTGCTCGTGACGCAAGGGTCCGGGAAAGGCAGGGAGGGTCCTGACGAATTGATGCCCTACCGTGGGGCGATGGCTTTGGCGCTCCTTGGCTTTCTCATTACCGTACTTTGGGGTCGGATGGCAGGGATGGACCTATGGATTTCCCTGGGTGAATTTGGCATCTACCTTTGGGTCGTCGTTATGGTGATGGCTCGCAGCGTGGCAGAAGGGGGGCTGATGATGACCGAAGCCTCCTTCCGCCCTGTTGATCTCTTTCGCCTTTTCGGTCCCAAACATTTGCTCGGTCGCCGCAACCTAACGGTCCTCGCCTACACCGATGCTGTTTTTACCCGGGACCTCCGCGGTCTGATCATCACTCCCCTTTTAGACAGTCTGAAAATGTGCGAGCGGGTCGGACTGTCCCGCCGAAGCCTCCTCCTTCCTTCCTGCCTCTCCCTGACCTGCGCTTTCCTCGCATCCGCCGGCTACCAACTCTACATTCCTTACCGCTATTCAGGGATCACTCTCTACCATTATGTTTATCAAGGCAACCCCAAATGGTCCTTTGAGGATCACGTGGCCGCTATCGTCAGTCAGGACGACCCGCCCGGCTTTCGCCGACCAGCCTTCGCCGTCGGATGCGGTCTGACTCTCTTGATGTGGTGGGCCCGGTCCCGTTTCTGGTGGTTCCCCTTGCACCCTCTCGCTTACGCTTTGAGCGGTTCCTGGACCCTTATCGTCTTCTGGTTCCCTATCTTCAGCGCGTGGCTGATCAAGAGCCTACTCCTGCGCTACTTCGGCGTCACCGTCTTTCACCGAGCGGCGCCCTTCTTTATTGGTCTGATATTCGGCGAATTTGCTATGGCCGTTCTCTGGTCCTCTCACTCCGCACTCAGAAGGAAGCCAGGACCTTTCTTCCCCTGGCCTTGACGGTCCGCCTGAAACCTTCTGACTGCAGATCACCCGATAGCCCCCCTTCCGGACCACCCACCGGGCATTGCCGAAGCGTTCTGCCACCATCTTAAGCAGAGACCGAGCGCCTAACCAAGTCGGCGCTACCAGCCACAGGCTGCCGCTCGGTTCTAAGACCCGAAACGCTTCATCAATCAACCGTCTCAGAACTTTTTTCCCGGCACGGATCGGTGGATTGCTGACCACGATATGAAAAGTCAAGTCAGCGGGCAAGGCGCTGATGCCGTCGCTTTGAACAATCCGCACATTGGTCAAGCCATTCAGGCGGGCATTTTGCCTGGCGAGGGCAACCGCTCGTTCGTTGATGTCCACCATCCACACTTCCAGCCGGGGCTTGAGGGTCGCCCAGATCAGCCCAATGGGACCGTATCCGCATCCCCAATCCAGAAGACGCCCCTGGTCGGGTACATCCAGGTTCTCAATGAGAATCCGGGTTCCCCGGTCCAGTCCTCCCCGGGAGAAGACTGCTCTGTCCGTCAGGAAATTCACCCGAACGCCCCGAACGGCGGCAGTGACCGTTCGGACCGTATGAGGAGCGACGGGAGACGGCGTGAAGTAATGCTGACCAGAAATTCGTTTGCCCTTGCCGTCTCCGTTTGTCACGACCTTCCTTCACCGACCCTGCGGAACCTGTTGTTGACCCTGTTGACCTGCTTGTTCCTGGGTCGGCTGAGGCTGGGTCGGCTGCACAGGAGCCGCTTGCGTTTGCTCCGCCGGCTGTTGCGGCTGCTGCGCTTGCGCCGGTGCTTCTTGAGCGGGTGGCTGCTGGGCGGGAGCAGGAGCCGGAGCCGGCGCCCCTCTGACCCCAAATTCCTCTATCGTCGCCAAAACTTTATCTGCCTGGTCCAGCGCTTCGCGAACCTGGACGAGAGCTAAGCGCGCCCTCTGCGCCTCCTCTCGGGCGCTTGCTACCTGCCCTTCCAAGTCCATCGCCCGCTCTTCCGCTTCCTCCAACGGTAGCTTCCAATTGGAGTAAGCGTACGCCCCGATGACAATCAGACCCAAAGCGAAGCCAATGATAAAACCACTCCCAAAGCCCCATCCGCGACCAGCCCGTCCTTCCTCCACCGTCCCCGTCGCTGGTGGAGCCGGCTGCTCCTCCGGCGCTCCAGCGAGCACTTGCTGCTCCTCCGCCATCCGTCTCACCTCCTCACGAGATTGACCAGCGCTGATTCAGTTCCCCCTGGTAGGCTTCTACCTCCAGGGACTCCACTTCCCTCCTTGTAACAGCTCTTCCTAAGTGTGCCGATTCGTAAACTGCCATACAGACCGCTTGCGACCGATAGCCTTCCCATCCGTCCACCTCGACCTTTCCATCCCGTTCCCCGCACGCCGTGACAAACTCAAAGACCTCTTGCGCAATGTCGTCGGTTAGTCCCAAAGGAAAGTAACGCCCCCGCTCCTCTGATGACAAACTCTGCAAAAATCCCGCCTTCAAATCCCCTATGGTCGTTGTCACGCCTTTTCCTCGCTCACAGATCCCCTTTTCAAAGTCTAGCGCAGCCTCGGTCCCGTAAATGACCCTTTTGAACACAGGCTCCCCAGGTGCCGAAATCACCTCCGCCCAGATCCCCTGAACCCCGATGCGAAATCCAACAGGGCGTGGGCCACATCTTCAATCGAAGCGATCAGATCGGGCTCGCTGGCTCCCTCGGAAAATCTCCTGGGCTCCTGAACGGCAATGACACCAAAAACCGAATCAACTTCCCCCAGATGATAGCGCATCAAGTCGGCGAAATGGACGCCCCCGTCTAACAGCCAGCCTCCTCCCCCGAATTCCTTTAAATCCCTCCACCCCCACGGCCGGCGCCTCTCGTAAATGTCCAGCCAATAGATCTTTTTCGGCTCCCCGATCATTCCCCTTCTCAGCGCCCAATTGATTGCCCTTTGGCTCCATTCCCGACGATAATTCTCCGCAACCGAAAGGATCACGCCCCTTCTCTCTGCTTCCTCAATCATCTGTCGCCCTGCCCTTAAAGTGATGGCTAACGGCTTCTCTATCAGAACGTCCTTTCCCTCTGAAAGGCAGGTGAGGGCAATCGTGTGGTGAACGTGATGGGGAACGCTGATGTCCACGCCCTGCACCGACTTCTCCTGAACCAGAAGGGAAGACGTGTCCCTGTAAACGGACGGTCGCTTCCCCTGCCATTTTTCAATATTATCCGCTAATCTTTGAGCCGACTCTTCTCTCTCATCTACACAGGCAACGATCCGAAACGAACGAAAGCCTTTCTCCCACAACTGCCGGAACCCTCTGTCCGCATGGGCTCCCATCATCCCGCCGCATCCGATCAAAGCAATCCCAATTTCCTCCATCTTTTCTCCTCCTTTTGCCATCAGTCTAATGCGCTAACCTTTCCCGTCCGGTGACGTGTGATGCGATGGCAGTGGATTGTGACAGGTCTTGCGCTGATGGCTTGTTTTTCGCTTCCGCTAGCCCAGGGAGGGCAGGGGGCGGGAGCCCTCTCCGTTCCCTTGACCCAAAGGGAACGGTCCTTCCTATCCGATGTTCGCCAGTTAACCTTCGGCGGCGTCAATGCTGAGGCTTACTGGTCGCCCGACGGTCGGTCCCTGATTTTCCAATCCACCCGACCGCCCTTTTTCGCCGACCAGATTTTTGTAATGAGCGCCGACGGTCGGCGGCTCCGCCTCGTCAGCACAGGAAAGGGGAGGACGACCTGCGGCTACTTCCTTTCCGACGGCGAATGGGTCCTTTTCTCTTCGACCCACCTGGCTGGTCCCCAACCCCCCGCTTGGCAAAAGCCGTCCGGTGCCGGTTATGTCTGGCCTATCTTTCCCTCCTACGACATTTATTTGCGCAACGTGAGAACGATGGAACTGATCCGTCTGACGACCGCCGACGGCTACGACGCTGAAGCGACCGTCTGCTGGAAGACGGGGGAAATCGTCTTCACCAGCATCCGGGAGGGTGATTTGGACCTTTTTCGTATGAACGCAGACGGAACCGGCATTACCCGCTTGACATCTGATTTCGGCTACGAGGGGGGTGCCTTTTTCTCCCCCGACGGACGGCGGATTGTGATGAGAGCCTATTATCCCCGGACGCCTGAAGAAATTGAAGAGTATCGGAACCTCCTTCAGCAGAGCATCGTTAGCCCAAGATGGCTGGAGATTTACATCTTAGATAGGGACGGAAGAAGAAAACGGCAAGTCACCCGTCTGGGTCGTGTCAATTTTTGCCCTGCTTGGACATCAGATGGAAAAGAAATTATCTTCTCGTCCAATCATCACGATCCCAAAAATTTTGACTTGTTCCTGATAGGAACCGATGGGAAAAAACTCGTTCGGATCACCGACGATTTGGCTCCCGATCTCTTTCCCCATTTTTCCCCTGACGGCAGATGGCTGATTTGGTGCAGCGGGCGGTCTTCAAATGGGAGGGTTCCTCTCCAAGTCTTCCGGGCGCGATGGTTGCCCGCTCGCTGAGGTTCGTGCCTTTAGTCGCTGACGTGACGACGGTTTTTGATCAGTGGCAGGCGGCAAAAGATCCGACCGGTGACCGCGCTCGTTAAATAGCCGATAGCCCAGCCGGCGACCACATCGTGGACCCAATGGGCACCAGAAAAAATGCGACTGACCCCAACAACAAAAGCGAAAAAAAACCAGGCAGGTGCCGCTGGCAAACCCGACCGCGCCCAAGAGAAGGCGTAGGCAGATGTCGCCGCTGCGTGTCCGCTGGGAAAACTATCCCGCCTCTCGCCATTGGGTCTCGGTTCCTTAAACAGCCTCTTAGTCCCCTCAACGCACGCCTGATTGACCAAAAGGGTGCCCGCTAAAAACGGAACGGACGGGGTTTTGACAGTTAAGGCGAAAACGCCGCCACCCACAAGGACGATCCAGTAGTGTCCCGAAATCCACCGGGAAACGGCTGTCGTTAGGACCTTCGGATCAGGCGGGACCTGCCGGTCCTTGGGCAGTGCAGAGAAGAAGGAACCCCATAGGAGCACACCGATGGCGACGATCGGTCCCCCACCTTTCTTCAGCCGGATCATCTTTCGGCGAAAGTAAGTCCCAGCAACGACTCGACGGCTCCGATGACCTCGTCAACGGTGATCAATCTCATACAAGGAAAGAGTCCTCCACAAGTCGGTCGGCGACCGCAGGGACGGCAGGGGAGGGGATGGTCCACCACTCTCACCCCTTCTTCTCCGGCAAAACGGTCACCCCGGGTGGAGCCAAAGAGAGCGACGGTGCGAGTGCCCAAAGCCACGCTGGCGTGGATCGGAAAGGAATCGGTCCCGATGACCAAAAGTGCCTGCTCGATAACGGCACAGGCTTCCTTGACTGAGAGATGCCAGAGGGTCGGAATCGGGCTTTGGGCAAGGGAAGAGATCGTTTCCAAGAGGGGGCGATCGGATGCCGATCCGAGAAGGACGACGGGCAGAGACAAATCCCGCCTCAGCCGGTCGGCGCACTGCGCCCACCGATCCATCGTCCAGTGTTTCTGCGGTCGTGTCGTTGCCGGCGCAAGAAGGACAAAGGACTTGGGCGCCAGGTTCCGCCGGGTCAACTGCTGGTGTGCGACCTGCCGGTGGCGCTCCGAAAGGTAGAGGACCATCCGGTGGCGGGAGGGATTGACAGGCAGACCCAAAGAGGCGAGCATAGCCAGGGTCCTTCCTGATGGCGTTGGGATGGTGCGGTTTACCGTCACGCACTGGGTGGCGAGAAAACGGGATCCCTCCCGGCTGTTGGAGAACGTGATCCGCTGCGGAATCCGGGCGACCCACGGGATGAGGGCGCTTTTGATCAGCCCCTGCAGGTCAAGAGAGACATCAAATTGACCTTGCTTTAACTCACGAATCAGCCGCAGGACGGACGGAAGCCCACCGTCCCAGATGTAGACGGAATCTATGTAGGGGTTTCCTTCCAACACAGGGTAGGCGTGCCTTCCGACGACCCAACTGATATGGCATTCTGGGAACGCTTCTTTAATCACCTGAGCGGCAGGACTGGACATCAATGTGTCGCCGAGTGCAGAGAGGCGAACGATAAGAATTCGGCGGACCCCCTCCAAGGGAGGGGGTCCGCTCTGGGTTCGTGTGGTCACTTCACGATTCCGCCTGAGCCAGGTCCTGGATGATCGTCACCAACGGCAGGAAGACGGAGAGGAGAATGAACAGGACGATGACACCCAGGATAACGATCATCACCGGCTCAATGGTCGAAGCCAAGGCTTTGAGACGGGCGTCCACTTCACTTTCATAGAAGTCAGCGACCTTCTGGAGCATCTGATCCAGAGAACCCGTCTCCTCACCGACCGATACCATATGGACGACCATCGGCGGAAAGAGGCGGCTCCTCTCCAGAGGATCGGCGATCCGTTCCCCTTCCCTGATGGCCGATCGGGCTTGGGTGATGGCTCGGCTGAGAATGTCGTTGTCTATAGCGCCGGCGACCGTGTCCATTGCCTGAAGGATCGGCACTCCGCTCCCCATCAGTGTGCCGAAAGTCCGAGAGAAGCGAGCGAGAACCACCTGGTGATTGATCGGTCCCAATATGGGCACCTTCAACTTGACCCAGTCGTATATTCTCTTGCCGAATCGGGTCCGGATGAAGACGCCGAAGGCGAAAACGAAGGCGATGATTCCCAGCAGCAGGATGTACCACTTGGTCAAGAGAAACTCGCTGAAGCGCTTCATCATCAAGGTCGGAAGGGGAAACTTGTCCTCTTTAACGCCCAGGTCGGCGAACAACTTGAGGAACATCGGTACGACCCATGTGCTCAGGAAAATGACGATACCCGTGGCGAAGAGGATGACCAGGGTCGGGTAGGTCATCGCTGATTTGACCTTTCGTCGCAGTTCTAGGTCCTTCTCCAGGAAGGTCGCCATGCGGTTGAGGGTATCATCCAAGACACCACCGACTTCCCCTGCTCGGACCATACCGACGAAAAGATTGGAGAACTCTCTCGGGAAGCGTGCCATCGCACGGGAGAGAGGCATTCCGTCCTCTACATCCCTGGTCAACTGGCGGATCACATACTTTAACTTGGCGCTCGCTGTCTGTTTCTCAAGGACTGCCAGAGCCCGCACGAGTGAGACGCCGGCGTTGATCAGGGTCGCCAACTGCCGGGAGAAAATCGCCATATCCCTCAATTTGACTCTACCGATGGCGGCTAAGAGGGGCATGGCTTCCTGGCGGCGCGCTTGGGCGGGTGCTCCACCGTGCTGCCGGATAGAGGTGACGATCAGCCCCTGCTGTCGTAACTGCTGGACTGCCACCCGTTCATTGGGCGCTTCTACCGTCCCCTGGCTGACCTGTCCCTGACTGCCTCGCGCCACATAGGCAAATGTGGGCACTGCCTGTCACCTCCCGAAGACCGTCACTTGGGGGTAACCCCGGCGATCAGCTTCTTCAGTTCTTCAGGATTGTGGGCTCTGGCGATGGCATCCTCGTAAGTGATGAGACCCCTGGCGTAAAGGTCCCTGAGCGCCTGATCCATTGACTGCATCCCCGCTTCCGCCCCCGTCTGAATCATAGAGGGGATCTGATGGGTCTTGCCTTCCCGAATCAGGTTGCGAATGGCGGGTGTGGCGATCATCAGTTCAACGGCTGCAATCCGCCCACCGACCAAAGGATTCCTGGGCGCACCCGGCGCTCGGGCGAGCAACTGTTGAGAGACGACCGCCACTAGGTTCATAGACAGCTGAATCCGAATCTGCGGCTGCTGATTGGGCGGGAAGACATCTATGATCCGGTCAATCGTTTCGGCGGCGCTGTTGGTGTGCAAGGTGGACAGGACCAGGTGACCGGTCTCGGCTGCCGTTATGGCTATAGCAATGGTCTCAGGGTCTCTCATCTCACCGACCAGTATCACATCTGGGTCCTCTCTCAGGGCGCTGCGAAGGGCGTTGGGGAAGGTGCGGGTGTCCTCTCCCAATTCCCTCTGATTGATAATGCATTTCTGATGATGGTGCAGGTATTCAATCGGGTCTTCAATAGTGATCACATGCTTGCTCTGAGTCTGGTTGAGGTGATGGATCATTGCCGCCAGGGTCGTGGACTTGCCGTGTCCTGTCGGTCCCGTGACCAAGATCAGCCCCCGGGGTCTAAGGACCAGTTCATCCAGTATTAACGGTAGGTCCAGTTCCCGAACGGTCGGTATCTTTCTCGGGATCAAACGGAAGGCTCCAGCAATGAAACTCCTCTCCTTGTAGATGTTGACCCGAAATCGGGCGATATCTTGAAGGGAGTAGGAGAAGTCCAGTTCCAAGTTGCTCTCAAATCTTTGAATCTGCTCATCGGTCAGTATCTCATAGATCAATCTCTGGGACTGTTTGGGAGTGACCGGTTGGAAACTGGTCCGATACAGGTTCCCATCTATCCTCAAGATGGGGGGAACGCCAACGCATAAGTGCAAGTCGGAAGCATTTCTCTTGACGACCAAGGAGAGAAGGTCATCAATATGGACATCGTCAACGGTCGGCAAGGCACGGGCCGGTCCTGTCTGCTGCTGCACCCGCCGAAGCCCTGCCGGACTTGTCGTCGCAGAGTCTTGTAGCGGTGTCAGGTCTATCTCCATATAGTCCGCCTCCTCGCTCTTAACTTTAGAACCCGACGGTCGTGACGATTCTCAAGATCTCGTCAGGGGTAGAGATACCGCCTCTGACCTTCCTCCAACCGTCCTGGAGGAGTGTGGTCATTCCGCTGGCGATGGCGGCTTCTCTGACCTCTGCGATCGGAGCCCGTCTCAGGACCAGGTCTGCGATCTCCTGGTTCATAATGAAAACCTCAAAGACGCCGATCCGCCCTCGGTAGCCCGTGTTGCGGCACGCCTCGCATCCCCGACCCCGATACAGGGTGACTCCCTCCCCCTCGCCTGGAGCGAGCCCGAACCGTTCCAGCGCTTCGGGCGGATATTTATACGGCTCTTTGCAGTTAGTGCAAATTCTGCGCGCCAGCCGCTGAGCAATGACGCCGATGACCGATGCGGAAATCAAAAACGGCTCCACGCCCATATCCACCAGCCGGGTCGTTGCCGTCGGAGCGTCGTTAGTGTGAAGGGTGGAAAGAACCAGGTGACCGGTCAGAGCAGCCTGGATCGCCACGTCCGCCGTCTCCAGGTCGCGGATCTCACCGACTAGAATGATGTCCGGGTCCTGCCGCAGGAAGGCGCGCAACGCCGTGGCGAAAGTGACGCCCGCCTTTCGGTTCACGTGTACCTGATTGATTCCCGAAACTTCGTATTCCACGGGCTCCTCAATAGACAGGATGTTTCGGTCCATCGTGTTCAATCGGTGGAGGATGGAATACTGGGTCGTTGTCTTTCCGTGTCCCGTCGGTCCCGTGCTCAAAAGCATTCCGTAAGGCTGGGACATCAGATACTCCACTTTCGCTAGGTCGTCTTCCCACAGCCCTAACTTTTCCAGACCCATCAACGGGGAGGTCTGATCGAGCAACCGAAGGACAGCCTTCTCGCCGTTGACGGTCGGAATCGTCGAAATCCGCACGTCAAACCGGCGCCTCTGCATCTCAATCCGCATTCTTCCGTCTTGAGGGACCCGCTTCTCCGCCACGTCCATATCGCCCAGGATTTTGATACGGGCGACTAGGGGCGCCGAAAGCCATTTGGGCAACTTGAGAACCTCCGTCAGCACCCCATCAATTCGGTAACGGATCCTAAGGCGATCCTGAAGAGGCTCTACATGGATGTCCGACGCATCGCTTTTGATCGCTTCCCTCAGAATCGTGTCCAGGAGGCGAATGACGGGCGCTTCCTGGGCTGCTTCCACATCGGCAGCATCCACTCGGGCGATACCGCCCGCCAACGGTCCCTCCCCCACGTCGCCACCGTAACGGGCTGCATCCATTTGACCCAGGAGCCGGTCCACATCTGCGAGCCCCGGTCCCGCTGGCATCGGTCCTGCCGTTGCCGCAGCCACCGGCGTCGTCGCCATCTCATCCAGCGCCGCTTGCACCTGACTGGCGCTTGCCAGTAGGGGCTGGATCACCAGCCCGGTCCTCATCCGCAATTCGTCAATCGTCACGATGTCCCTTGGGTTGACCATCGCCACCCACAGGCGGTTCTGTTCTACCCGGACCGGCACACATTGCCTCTGTCTGAGGAAGTCCGCCGGCACCCGTCCCAGGACAACGCTGACGGCACTCTCATCAGGGCGCACCTTCCTCAGGTCAACGAACTGCACTCCCAACAACTCGGCAGAAACGGCAAGGACCTCCGCCTCGTCCAAATAGCCTAAGTCCATCAAAACTTTCTCAATCGGTTGATTCGTCGCCTGCTGCGCCTTTACGACCTCCTGGATCTGGGGCTCGGTCAGTTTACCCTTTTCCCGGAGGACATCCAAAACACTCCGTCTTGCCCTCGGTCCGGTTGCCATTGACGGCACCTCCCCCGTTTCGGCTGCCTCACCGCTGTAAGGTCCTCTATTATTATGCCCTAAATTTTGCCCCTCTGCTATTCCCCTTCCTGTAACCGGTGTCGCTTTCGATCCAACAACTTGCCACGGTCTCGTATTGCTTAACCTGGCAAGGACTCTGACCTAACTCGACGTCTCTCCTAGGCTAGGGAAACGAGAGCGAACCAGCGGACCGATCGTCGGTTAACTAGGATGCGCCGGCTGACCGCATCCGATTAGGCGAAGGGAAAAGTCTCATCTAAGTCTGACTGGGATAGAGCAAGGAGGAAATTGGCGATCTCGTCGCTGATTAGTTGCAGGATCGCTTCCCCTTTCTCTTTTGTCGCCTTTCTCGGGTCTCCATAGCCGGAAGCGGTCGTCAGTCGCTCCCACGGTCGGGTCGTCCAGATCCATCCGTCTCTCAAGCCTTGAAACCGAAACTCCCTCACCCTTTGGGCGTCGGCGCGCTCGAGGGTCACCAGTTCCGGAACGATCTTCAGGCAGAGACTCGTCTCCACTTCTCCCGCATGCTCCCCCGACTCCTCAATGAGGTCCTTGAGTCGCTCGTTCTCAATCCTCCACCATTCTACGAGAAACACCCAAAGCGATGTCCGACCATAAAGGTCCCTGAGACCGCCGCGAAACTCATTTCCCCCGTGCCCATTCAATATGACCAGTTTGCGGACGGAGTGGGCTTCCAAAGAGGAAACGATATCCGTGACCAAAGCGTTCAAGTTCTTCTGCTGGATGTGAATGGTCATAGGGAAGGAAAGAAGGTTAGCGTCCACGCCGTAAGGGATCGGAGGAAGAAGGATCACCCTGGCTCCTTTTTCATAGGCTTTGCGGCACGCCTCCTCGCCGATTGCCATCACCTCATAGGTATCGGTCCCATAGGGGAGATGGAGCCCGTGCGGTTCACAGGCACCCATAGGAAGGACGGCGACCTCTACTTTCGTCTCCCTCAAGTCTGCCAGGCTGACTTCCGCAAGAAGCCAAGGTCTCTTCATTTCAAATCTTCCTCCCACGGCACTTGATGGGCGCCTACTATGAGGCGCTCACCTGTCTCCAACTCGACTAGGAGAGTGTGGACCACCAGGCTCCCATTTGCCGGATTGACCTCCAGCCATCGCAGGGCAGGTCCCTGATCGTCTAAGGGTTCCGACGCCCGAGCGATGGCGTAAAAGAAGGGATCTCTCTCCTGGGAGCATAAACGGGCAAACTCTCTCCCTTCCGCTCTCACCTCTTCATCGTCCACTTCTGGATCAAATACCACTTCCGAGTCGTCTGAAATGGTGACCCGCCCCAGGACGGTCACTGACTCGGGCAGCAGTTTCCGAGCCCTGATGACTGTCCCATCCTCCCTTCGGAGGGAAAACCAATTACCGTAAGGCTTCAAGGGACCCAGACGCACCAGGACGAAGTAGGGCAGTGCCGACCGATCCGCCGGCTTGGGTCCCTGTCCCTTTTCCCTTGACTCAGTCATTCGGCTCCGTCACAATCTTGTTAAGAATCGGAAATTACGTTAACATCATAGCAGACGTTCGGGAGGCATCAAAGGGAATGACGGGGACAAGTCGTCGGTTACTGATCTGTGTTATGGTGCTGGGAGGCGTCTCTATCGTCGGTGGCGTTCTTCCGGAGGGAAAGACCATTCCCAATTTTTCTACCCTTCTGGTCGACCGCCAGACGCTGACCGTCTCGGTCAGGAACGATAGGTTAACCCTTGAGGTGCAGGGAGATAAGGGCACCATAGCGATCCACCCAAAGGTTCTGGTTATAGATTTCTGGGCGACCTGGTGCCCCTATTGCCGGGTCGCTGAGAAGTGGCTCAAGAGGCTCTACGCCCAATACAGGGAGAAGGGCTTGGAGATCCTCGCCATCAGCGTCGATGAGGACGGTCGCCGGTCTGTTAGACCTTACCTGTTGGGTCATCCCATTCCCTACCTGGTTGCCTTAGACGCCCGAGCCAGTGTCGCCAATCGGATGAAGGTAACATCGCTTCCGACTCTCTATATCGTGGACGCAAAAGGGACCATCCGTTCTGTTTTTGCTGGCATCCGGGACGAGGCGTCTCTCAGGAAAGAGGTCATCGCCGCCGGACTTAAATGACCGCTTCTGGTCCTTCAAGAGGTAGCCATCCCGTCCCGACGAGGGTGAAAAAAAAGTGCTCGCCACTTATTTGACGCTACTGAAGACTATTCAATACATCGTCCCGCCGCCACAGCCCGAATTGAGGGAATTGACCCGCCGGTGGTTGGCACGCTCTCTCTCTCAGGCTCGGATCGGCATTCTTCCCAATAGTTTCTCGTCTGAGGGTTTCACGATAGAGACGGCTTCTGTCGTTAACTTCCCCCACGGAAGCACGGCACGGGTCTTCACCGAACTCTCCCCCGATGTGCCTGCTGAAATTCGAGACAGCCTCGTCCTCTCCAGTTGCTACCTGTCCCCTCTTCTGGTCATCGGTGACTCCCTTTGGCAACGGTTCGCCCCCTATGCCTTTTGGATCCTAAGATCCTCGCGGGTTCCTGACGAGAAAGAGGTCTATCGCGCTCTGAGGGAAGCCCGTGACGCCTGCCTCTCCCTCTTCCGATTTAGCGCCGAAGCCCATCACACCATTCACGACTATCTCTCCGGCGAGATCGGGAGGGAGAGCCTGGAGATTCTCCTTCACAAGCGCCGCATCCAGGCGTCCCAAGAAGCCGAGCGCCTCTTCTCCCGGTGGTCGTCGTCCCCCTCGGGACCCCCCCTCTTCTTCCTTGCCGATCCCCTTTCCCTTATCGGTCCCTGGCTTACCTCAATGAAGCGGGATCTCATCGCGCAACTGCCTTGGGACGATTTTGCCAGCGCCGGATTCGGAATCGCTGTCGGTGTCGTTCTGCTTCCCGAAATCCTCAAGCGTCAACTCAGACCAGCAGCGACTTCCACTGCCGTCGCTCCTCGCCACCGGTCCAACCGGCACGAACCGCGCCCACCCAGTCAGCCCTAATCGATCTCTATCCAAGTCGGGTTAAGGATTTCCGTCTTCAGTAGGTCGTCATAACTTTCCCGACGGCAGACCAAGGACGCTCTCCCGTCCCGAACGAACACCACCGGCGGTCGGACAAATCGGTTATAGTTGCTGGACATGGAGTAGTTATAGGCGCCCGTCGTAAAGACCGCCAACAGATCCCCCCTCTTGGGCTTTGGTAGGGCGATGTCCCAGATCAGTGGGTCGCTCTCACAATGCTTCCCTGCAACAGTCACCAGTGTGTCCGCTTCCTCCCTCGCCCTGTTGGCTAAAACAGCAAAGTAACGGGCATTGTAAAGGGCAGGTCGGGGGTTATCGCTCATTCCTCCATCCACTGCTACATAAGTGCGCACCCCAGGAATTTCCTTCAAGACGCCGATGGTGTAAAGGGTCACCCCCGCCTCCCCGACGATGGACCGCCCCGGCTCCACCATCAATACCGGCAACTGCATTCCGAATCGCTGGCAGTTCTCCGCAACGCTCCGGCACACACTTTCAACGAATTCCTCAATGGCTGGTGGGTCATCGTCGGCGACATATCGCACCCCCAGCCCTCCCCCCAGATTAAGTTCCTTCAGGTCAAAGCCCATCTTCTTCTTCAGTTCCGCCGCAAAACTGATCATCACTTCCGCAGCCACCTCAAAGGGCTTGCTCTGGAAAACCTGAGACCCAATATGGCAGTGCAGCCCTGTTAATTGCAAATGCTCTTTCTCAAGTGCCTTCTTGACTGCTCGGAAGGCCAGACCCCCTTCCATAGGAATGCCGAATTTCGTGTCAATCTGTCCGGTCTTATTAAACTGGTGTGTGTGAGCCTCCACCCCCGGCGTGATGCGCAAAAGGACTTGCACCTTGACACCCATTCCTTTTGCCAGACTCTCTATCTGATCCAATTCGTCTTCGCTATCCAGGACGATTCTCCCGATGTGATGGCGCAGAGCGAGGGTGATCTCTTCGTCAGACTTGTTATTGCCGTGAAGAATGATTCGGTCGGGGCGCAATCCTCCCTTGAGGGCTGTAAAAAGTTCCCCGCCCGATGCCACATCCATCCACAGTCCCTCTTCTTCAACGATGTGAACCATATAAAGGGTCAAGAAGGCCTTTGCCGCATAGGCGACGCGAACGGGCGCCGGATAATGAGCACTAAAAGCAGTTCTATATCTTCGACAGTTCTCCCGAATCAGCGCCTCGTCCATCACATAAAGAGGGGTACCGAACTTCCGTGCCAGTAAGACACAATCGCAGCCCCCGATTTCCAAATGCCCTCTCTCATTAATTCGGACCGTCCCTCTCGCGACAAGAGTCTCCAACCGTTGACACCTCCACCTTACCTATGTGAGTCTTTTTCATTATGGCGACCCATACCCGTAATGGATTTTTTGCACGCCCTAAAATATTTGGCGAGATGGAACTGGCATCGCTCCGACGGACACCTCTCTATCAACGACATCATCAACTCAACGCCCGCTTCATCGCCTTCGCCGGCTATGAAATGCCGGTCCATTACGGGAGCATCCTGAACGAAACGATAGCGGTCCGAAAAAGCGTAGGGCTTTTTGACGTCAGCCATATGGGCCGCCTTTTCCTTTCTGGACCGACCGTCGTTTCCGACTTAGACCGACTCGTCACTGTCAATGTCTCCCCGATGGCTCCTGGTAAAGTCCGCTACGGTTTCCTCTGTCGGTCCGACGGCGGAATCCTTGACGATCTGACGGTTTTCCGGATGACAGACGACCAGTTCCTTCTTGTTGTCAACTGCGCGACACGACAGAAAGATAGTGACCACATATCGCAGTATGTCCAATCGTCCACCCTATTTTGGGATCAAACGGAACAAACTTTTATGATCGCCGTTCAAGGTCCCGATGCCCTCTTTATTGCCGACAGTGTGACCGACAGTGCCGTCAAACCGTCGTCCCTCCGCCGGTTTAGCGGTGCTTCCTTTACCATTGAAGGGAGGACCGTTTGGATCACCCGAACGGGATACACGGGGGAAGACGGTGTGGAAATTATCGGCGAGGGGAGCGATGCTGAGACGATCTGGGATATTTTTCTTTCCCGCAATGCCGTCCCTGTCGGGCTCGGAGCCCGAGACATCCTCCGCTTAGAAGCCGGCCTGTGCCTTTACGGTCACGATCTGACCGAAGAGATTACACCGTTGGAAGCAGATTTGATGCGCTTTGTCGACCTATCTAAAGATTTCATCGGGAGAGACGCCATCGTCCGGAGAATGGAAGAGGGACCCAAAAGCAAACGGATCGGTCTGCTACTGGACAGCCGCTCCTCACCCCGCCACAACACACCCATTTTAAGGGAAGACATCCCCATCGGCATCGTCACGAGTGGGACATTTTCGCCTCACACCAACTCCGGCATCGCCATGGGGTATGTGTCAACCGAGTGGGCGCGGGAGGGAGTAGAAGTTTCGCTATTGATCCGCCAGCAACCGTGTCCCGCCCGAATCGTACCGATGCCGTTCCTTCCCCTTCCGTCCCGAAAAAGTTCATAACGAATCAGCCGGCGGCCCCCCTCTCTCCAATCGCTCCAAATCCTCCGGCGTGTCCACCCCTACGCTTCGAAAAGGCGTGATGACAACTTTGATAGCGACCCCTTTCTCCAGTGCGCGCATCTGTTCCAAATTTTCCGCTCGCTCCAGGGGTGTGGGCGGCCAAGAGTGAAACCTAAGGAGGAAATCTCGCGAATAGGCGTAGAGACCGATATGGCGAAGGGGAGTGACAGGGGGCGGGAGAGGAACGGTCGTCACACTCCGTCCTCCATCCGCCCGATAGTAGGGAATGGGGGAACGGGAAAAATACAGAGCCTCTCCTTTCTCATTGACAACCACTTTCACCACATTGGGGTTCGTGTATTCCTCATCGTCTGTGATCGGGGTCGCTAACGTGCTCATCAACAGGGTCGGATCGGCGAGGAGGGGTTCAACGGCACTGTCAATGGCTTGAGGCGAAATCAGCGGTTCGTCGCCCTGAATGTTGACGATAATGTCGGCGTCGAGATGAGGGGCAACTTCTGCGATCCGATCGGTCCCCGACGGGTGTTCCGGCGATGTCATTACCACCTTACCGCCGAAGGTTTCCACCACCCGTTTCACTCGGCGGTCGTCCGTCGCCACCATCACATCGGATAGCCGCCGCGTTTTTTTCGCTCTCTCATAGACGTGCTGAACCAGGGGTTTGCCCCAGAGGGGTGCGATCACCTTTCCCTCAAACCTAACGGACCGGTAACGAGCGGGGATGATTCCCACTGCCGTCTTCCTCTGCGATAGTGGCAGACCGGACCGAATCCTTTCAACCAGACTGGTTGTGGACCGTCCCGGAACTTCAGGCACAATTACGACCCGCCCTCCCAGAGATTGAACCAAACCCGCTTCTGGCAAATCCTCCTCCCGGTAGTCACCTCCCTTTGTATGAATCGTCGGCTTCAGGCTCTCTAATAGCCGATTTGGGGTCGGTTCGTCAAAGATCACCACATAGTCTACGAAGGAGAGGGAAGACAAAATGAGGGCTCTCTCGTCCTGGGGAAGAAAGGGGCGCTCGGTCCCCTTTATCTGGCGGACCGACCGATCGGAATTGAGCCCAACGATCAGCACATCGCCCAGGCGTCGCGCTCCCATCAGATAGGATACGTGACCGGCGTGAATCAGATCGAAACATCCGTTGGTGAAGACGATGACCTTCCCCTGGCTCCGCAACCCTTCAACGATCCCTTTCAATTCTCCCAGGGTCTTAATTTTCTGATCCGGTGGAATCCATCCGACCATAACCTTTCCCGCCTCCATTATACTGCCGCCCCTCCCCACCCCTCCCTTGGATGCCCTCTCATAGACCGACAAATGGGAGACTGATGCCTGCCTCCGAGCGCATTCTGAACGACCGTCGCTCGCACTTTGCGACCCGACCCTGTCACACGGCTTGCACTGTCATACCGTTAGGACTCAGTTGGGCGCTCGGTGTCCTGCCCTCCTACAGAGTCTCGTCCCCTTGCGGTCCGATCGGAACGACAGAGAATGGTCATTTTCAACAGGCTTGTAAACGGTTTTTTTAGTGGGTGCCTCTCTGCCCGGGTGTGTGGAGAAAGTGACTTCCTCTTGCATTCTGAGCGACTATTTATGGGGTGATGAGCCGATGACTGAAAGGCAAGAAGGGAAAGACCTGACCGACCGATTGGGTCTGCCCGTTCGGCTGGTTAAGGGAGACGGCGGATGGGAATTGGAACTGGGCGAGGGCTTGGTCAGTGAGAAGCCGCAGGTCCGCCGGATTGAGGAGATCCGCCCGGTCCTCAAGAACCCGTCGGCTGACCATCCCCGCTTCCTTTATTGGATGCATCGGGATGTGCGCCGACCCCAGGATGAACCGATCATTCAAAGGCATCTCCTGCGATACGACTTAACGGTCTTTAACCCGGGCGTCCTTTCGGTGGCTGGTGAAGGCGGGACAGGTGACGAGTGGAACAAAGCAGCAGGGCACTATCATCCGTACATGAGGAGCGGCAAGACCTTTCCCGAGGTCTATCAGGTCGTTTGGGGAAAAGGTCTTTTCCTCCTTCAAGAGGTGGAAGATGTCTTTCAGGTGCCGCCTGAGGTAAGGCGGTTCGTCATCGTCTCTGCTGAAGAGGGCGATCTGCTGATCATTCCCAGCCACTGCGCCCATCCGACGATCGTCATCGGCGATGAACCTTTGGTGACGGTCAATTGGGTTGCCCGCAACTTTGACTCTCAATACGCTCCTATCAAACTGATGGGCGGCGTCGCCTATTTCATCGTCCGGGATGGCGACGGTTGGGCTTGGGAGCCCAATTCCCGATACCGCAAGGCGCCGCGTCCTGAAATGGCATCCTGCCGAGACCTTCCAACCCGTGGCCTTTCTTCCGTAGCGAGCCTTTACGACGCTTTCCTATCTTCACCACAAGATTTTTCCTTCCTTGTTCGTCCATAAGAGTAAACGGTGGCATCCGATGCGCAAACTTGTGGGCGCTGAGCGGATCGCCCGATGGCAGGCGAACCGTCCGGAGACTCGCTTTCCCATATGCGCCGTTTTGGACAATATCCGCAGCGCCCAAAATGTCGGTGCCATTTTCCGAACTGCCGAATGCGCCTACATCGCCCACCTTTATCTGTGTGGGATCACTGCCCGACCGCCCAACAGAAAGGTTGAAAAGACCGCCCTTGGGACGACTCAACTGGTGCCCTGGACCTACTATCGGGAAACCGTTGAAGCGGTCCGGGATCTGAGAAAGGCGGGCTGGAAAATCGCTTCTTTGGAGCTGACCGATGTTAGCGTTCCGATTCATGCCATCACACCTGAAATGTTTCCCCTCGCCCTGGTCATCGGAAACGAAGTGACGGGAGTCGACGATCGGGTCCTTGAAGAGTCTGATGTGATTGTGGAAATCCGACAGTATGGGGAGAAGGAATCGCTGAATGTCTCCGTCGCCTTTGGAATCGCCGTCTTCTCTCTCGTGGTGACGTTAAGCCGCGCGGGAATGCGAACGAAGAGACCTACCAGCCTCTGACTTGGAGAAGTTCCGCCTCGGGAAGGGTTCGCACATCCAGACCCCTCATCGGTTCGCCGAGGGAGCGGGAAACTTTGGCAAGGATTTCCGGACGGTTGTGATAGGTGACGGCGTCTACGATAGCACGGGCTCGTCGGGCAGGATCGGAACTCTTGAAGATGCCGCTGCCTACGAAAACGGCTTCGGCTCCCAGGCGCATCATCAGACCAGCGTCGGCAGGGGTGGCGATGCCTCCGGCAGCAAAGTTGGGAACGGGAAGGCGACCGTGGTCGTGAACCCACTTGACCAGTTCGTACGGAGCACCCAAGGCTTTCGCTGTCGCCATCAGTTCGTCCTTGGGCAGGAGGGTGATCTTTCGGACTTCGTCCATTATCAGCCGCATATGTCGGACCGCTTCCACCACATTTCCTGTCCCCGCCTCTCCCTTTGTTCGGATCATGGCAGCGCCTTCGGCAATGCGGCGGAGGGCTTCACCCAAGTCCCTGGCACCGCAGACAAAAGGCACTTTGAAGGGATGCTTGTAGATGTGATGCTGCTCGTCGGCGGGAGTCAGGACCTCACTTTCGTCAATGAAGTCCACGCCCAGGGCTTCCAAAATCTCGGCTTCCACGAAATGTCCGATCCGGCACTTCGCCATCACTGGGATGGTGACCGCCTCCATAATTTCCAGGATTCGTTCGGGGTCTGCCATTCGGGCGACGCCGCCTTCCTTTCGGATGTCCGCCGGAACTCGCTCCAGTGCCATCACCGCGACAGCGCCCGCCTCCTCCGCTATCTTCGCCTGCTCGGCAGTCGTCACGTCCATAATCACGCCGCCCCGCAGCATCTCAGCCAGTCCGACCTTCACCCGCCAGGTTCCCCAGACTTTCCTGTCAGTCCATCTCATCTCGTCGGTCTCCATCCTGGTTCTTTCCCTCCTGAAAGGCGCCTTCTCGGTGTCTCTCTTATATATTATGGTGGCAGGGGCGGAGAGGCGATCAAGTCGCAACTGAACGCTTTGGGCGAAACGGTCCCCATCATGAGGAAGGGAGGAGGTCGGTAGATCGTAGCCGAAGGGGAAGAATTGGTCCCGCTGGAAGGGTTTCCCGCCCGTTTCCGGTCCGGCTTCGTCGTCCTGTGGGGACGACCGAATGTGGGTAAGTCTACCCTTCTGAACGCTTTAGTCGGGGAGAAGACGGCGATCGTTTCTCCTAAGCCTCAGACGACCCGCAATCGGATCGTCGGGATCGTTGAGAAGCCGGAGGCTCAGATCGTCCTGGTGGACACTCCCGGAATCCATCGTCCCCGCCATCAACTGGGCAACTATCTGGTCGCCGAAGCCAAAAGGTGTCTAAAGGAGGCTGATCTGATCCTTTTTGTCGTCGACGGGTCGGTGCCCCCGGGCGAAGAGGATCGGTTGGCGGCGGGCGCGCTGTCGGAGGTGGTGCCTGACCGGTCGGTACCTGTTTTTCTGGTGATCAACAAAAAGGACCGCTTGACCGAAGGAACGAGGGCGCAGAGAAAAGAGGGGTATCGCGCTCTGATTCCTGTTCAGGAGATCGTCTTCGTGTCGGCTCTTTACGGCGACGGTCTGGAGGACCTGGTGAGTAGCATCGTTCCATCTCTACCCGAAGGACCGCCTTACTACCCGCCCGGAACGGTGATGGACCAGCCGGAAAAGTTTCTAATTTCGGAGCGGATTCGGGAAGCCGTTGTGCACTTCACCAGAGAGGAGGTGCCTCACGCGGTCGCTGTTTTGGTGGACGATCTGGACCAGACGAAAGAGGACCTGGTTTCCATCCGGGCGACCATCTATGTAGAGAAGGAATCTCAGAAAGGGATCATCATTGGTGAGGGCGGCCGGATGCTCAAACAGATCGGCACCCTGGCGAGGCAGGACTTGGAAAACTGGTTTGGCAAAAAGGTTTTTCTGAAACTTTGGGTCAAGGTGGCGCCCAATTGGCGAAAGGATCCGATGGCTCTGGTGCGGTTGGGATACAAAGTTAGGAAGGGATGAGGAGGAAGTGGGGATTTATCAGTGGCTGAAACAGCTTCTGTCTCGCCGAAAGGTCTCTCTCAGTCGGCCTGAATTGGGAAAGAGGGCGGAGCGGGAGGCGGCTCTTTACTTAAGGCGAAGGGGTTATGAACTGATCGCCCAGGATGTCCGCAGTTTCTTCGGTCAAATTGACTTGGTCTTTCGGAAGGGCAGGACGGTCATATTCGTGGAGGTGAAGTCTCGCACCGGCGAGGAATACGGGAGTCCGACAGAGTCTTTAGGGGCGCGGCAGCGGAAACGATTGATCCGAGCGGGACATGGGTTTCTTGCAAAGAAGGGATGGACCGAATCGGAAGTGAGATTTGATCTGGTGGGAGTTTACTTCGACAAGGAAGGGAAGATGGTGCGAATCGAGCATATACCGGACGCCTTTTAAATCGCCAGGTTGGGGACCGATCTTATCATTAAGAACAGGTGAGAGCGCGTGAAGATAGGCGTTCTAGCGCTCCAAGGAGATTTTGCCGAGCATCTTTCGGTTCTTGAGCGGTTGGAAGTCGAAGGGGTAAAAGTTCGGCTCCCTGAAGAATTGGAAGGAATCGGGGGGCTGATCATCCCGGGAGGAGAGAGCACGACCTTGGGGACCCTGGCGATCCGTTACGGGCTCTTAGACGCCATCCGGCTGCGGGCGGAGGAAGGGCTGCCGATCTTCGGGACATGTGCCGGAGCTATCGTGATGGCTCGCACGATCCAGAATAGCGACCAGCCCCGGCTGGGGCTCTTGGACATAGTCATCAACAGAAACGCGTATGGACGGCAGAAGGATAGTTTCGAAGCCCCTGTCCTAATTGACTTGATCGGACCGCCACCGGTGACGGCGGTCTTCATTCGGGCTCCCGTGGTTGAGTCAGTCGGTCCTGAAGTGGAGGTCCTCGCCGAACTGGATGGCAAGCCGGTAATGGTGCGGCAGGGATCCTTTCTCGCGACGACCTTTCATCCCGAACTGACGGACGACAGTCGGATCCACCAACTGTTCCTGGAATGGTGCCGGTCGGCCCATTAGATGGGATCAGCGAATCAGGTTGATCCTGCGGATCGGCCAAAACCGGACGAGAGCCTTGCCGGCGAGCGCAGGTTCAGGGACAAATCCCCACTCCCGGCTGTCCAGGCTGTTGTTCCGATTGTCTCCCAGCACAAAGTAATGACTGGGCGGCACCCGGACCCAGAGCCGACCGAGGTGGTTCTCAATCCGATGCCGATACTCCACCGACCAGGGGATGGCACCCAGGTAGTCGTCAGGGAAATTGCGGGCGAAAGAGGCGGACAGATCCGTCTCCTTAAGGTAAGGTTCTATCAGCCGCTCTCCGTTGACCCATGCCACATTGCCCTCCACCCGAACCAAATCACCGGGCAGACCGATGACCCGCTTGATGTACTCCTTCTGCTCGGGATGACCGGACTTTTGGAGCGCTAAGTCCGGCGCCCGGAAGACGACGATTTCCTGCCGGTGGGGCGGGCGAAGAGAATAAATGAACTTGTTGACTAGAAGGCGGTCGGCGATCAGGAGGGTCGGCTCCATCGATGACGAAGGGATTAGGAAAGCGTGGACGACGAACGGGCGAATCAGAAAGAAAACCAGAGCCAAGGCGATGGTGAGGGAATCGGCAGCTTCAACAAGGGTTTTGCGAAGACGATCGTCCTCCCACTGCTCCGACTGAAGGACCCAGCGTAACAGGAGGAGAATCGTCAAAATACCTGTGATGATCAGATAGCCCCAAACGGAATCCCAAGGAAACGCCATCGGCTAACTCCTGTCGGCTTTACTCGCTTCCCTGTCGGCAGTCGCCCGCCGGCGGTCTTCCTTAATCCGCGCTTCCCTTGCCGACAAACCTCTCAAGTAATAG
Organism: Candidatus Caldisaccharidevorator sinensis; assembly: GCA_032161505.2. Lineage (GTDB taxonomy): Bacteria > Armatimonadota > Fervidibacteria > Fervidibacterales > Fervidibacteraceae > Caldisaccharidevorator > Caldisaccharidevorator sinensis. Next base: position 685,537 of record JAVKTG010000002.1, on the reverse strand, counting down.
AGGCGCGCCCGTCGCACCCGACCGCGCCGCAACACCTCTATCCGGACGATCGACGGCGAGTGCAAAAAGAAGGTCCGTTCAATACCGACCCCGTGTCCGACCTTTCGGATGGTGAAAGTGGCACTGGTCCCTTCCCCCCGCTTGCGCAAAACGACACCGTCTACAGTCGCAACCGGTTGGCGCGCCTTCCGCCCTTCCTTCTTTTGATTAGACGCACCGGAAGCAATCTCCTCGGGTGACAGACGGAAGGTCACCCGAACGGTATCTCCCGGTCGGAAATCAGGTAGATCGGTCCTCAGATAACGAGCCTCTACCTTTGCCAGCGCCGGATTCCGCATCGCTATTCCTCCTCAAACAATAGGGAGACTCAGACGCCCATTTGCAGGTGACAAATTCTATCGCATCCTGCCACCAGCAGACGGTTACATCGTCCGCCGTTTGAAGGGTCCGAATCCATTCTTCAAAGGAAGAATGGCGAGTCAGCGCCGCAGCGATATCCCGATGGTAAGGCAAAAGTCCGTCGGTGGCGACAAGCCAGCGCTGACTAGCGCCCCGCCACCGGCGCCGAAGAAGGTTGCCCTGAGGCAAAACTGCGGTCTGATAGATCAAACCCTTCCCAAAAGCCACCAGGAACGGACCGGTGGTGTAAAATTCCCCTTCCCTGGCTCTAGCGTCTGCGATCAGATAAGAGACCTCTACCCTCCGGGAAAGACGGCGGATGGGCTCCAATTGTCGGACGAACCCTCTCCCGGACCGCCCCTGCCCCGACACCAAAGTGGACCGGATCCACAGGAAATGAATCAGGGTCTCCAGGTCATTTTTACTCAGGTCCAAAAACACCGCCCGAAAGGAACGACCGTCGGGCAGGAGCGCGATGCTGTCGCCCCCGATGACCTTTTTAAAACTCACCCACCGACTCCAGACCTGGTTCAGATTGGGGCAAAGAGGCAACTGCCCGACAGGGTGAGGGAAGTCGGTTACCGGGGTCCCCTCTTTCCGAGACTTAACGAGGGAAAGGAGCAACACGGTGGCAGACAAAAGAGGAAGCCACAGGATCGTTTTGCCGCTACTAAGAATTAAAAGGGTAGCAGCGACCAAACCGACGACCAAACCGGGATCCAACAGCGGGAAGGAACCTGACTGCCTTCTCATCCTCTCGCGTGCCAAATTATGGCAGGAGTTGGTCAGCCCGACGGAGTGATTGTTGAGGAGAGGAGGGACGCAACGGTGGCGATTCGCCTTGCGATTAACGGATTCGGTCGCATCGGGCGCCAATCTTTGAAAGCGATCCTGGAACGGCATCGCGGTCTGGTAGATGTGGTTGCCATCAACGACCTGACGGACCCCGAAACGAACGCCCACCTCTTCCGGTTTGACAGCAACTACGGCCGCTATCCGGGCACAGTGGAGGTGAGAGACGGCTCCCTCGTTATTGACGGCGACGAGATTAAGGTTTTCAGCGAGAGAGATCCGTCCCGGCTTCCTTGGAAGGACCTGAGCGTGGAGATTGTTTTAGAATCAACGGGCGTCTTCACCGACGGCAACAAAGCCAAGGCTCACATTGAGGCAGGCGCCAAGAAGGTGATCATCAGTGCACCGGCAACTAACGAGGACGTGACTCTCGTTCTGGGCGTCAATCACAACTCTTATGACCCTGACAATCACCGGATCATCTCCAATGCCTCATGCACGACCAACTGTCTAGCGCCGGTCTGCCGCGTCCTCCATGAGTCTTTTGGCATTGAATACGGACTGATGACGACCGTTCACGCCTATACCAACGATCAGAGGATTCTGGATCTGGTCCATAAGGATCACCGCAGGGCTCGTGCAGCAGGCCTCAACATCGTCCCGACCACCACGGGAGCTGCCCGCGCCATTCATCTGGTCATTCCCGAACTGAAAGGTAAGATGCACGGCATCGCCCTTCGGGTCCCCGTTTCGACGGTTTCGGTCATTGACCTCAATGTGGTCACGACGAAGAAGACGACGACGGAAGAACTGATCTCCGCCTTCAGGGAGGCGTCGCAGAAACCTTGGAAAGACGGCGGTCTGGGGGGCATTTTGAGGGTAGAGGACCAGCCCTGCGTCTCGATCGACTTCAAAGGCGACGATGACTCCGCCGTCGTAGACGGTGACCCGCAATTCACTTTTGTCGGTCCTGGAGGAATGGTTAAGGTGACCGCTTGGTATGACAACGAGTGGGCGTATGCCTGCCGGGTCGCCGATTTGATCGCTTACATGGCGCAGAAGGGTGTGTGAGGCAACGGTAGTTGGACTGGGGTCTAAGAGACGCTGACCGAGGGTGAAAGCGGAGACGCTAATTATTGGTTTGGACGAAGCGGGAAGGGGGGCGCTGGCGGGACCAGTCATCGCAGCAGCCGTCGCCGTCGCCAACGATGACCGGCTATTGCGCCATCCCCTGATCCGCGACAGTAAGACCCTAAACAGTAAGACCCGAGAGGCATCTTTCGACTACCTGCAGGAGCTCCCGATCGCCTTTGCCGTTGGCTGTGCCGGCGCCAGAGAAATTGACCGGTTCAATATCCTGAGGGCGACCGGCTTGGCTATGAAGCGAGCCATCAAGAAACTGCTCTCGCGCCTTCTCCTTGAGGAATGGCAGCGGCTGGTCTTTCTGGTTGATGGAAAACCGATCGGCACCCTCGGCGTTGACTGTCAGTTTTGTGTCGGTGGCGACCGAACCCATCCCGTCATTTCAGCAGCCAGTATCGTGGCTAAAGTCACCAGAGACCGGCTGATGATCCGATACGACCGCAAATTCCCCGCCTATGGCTTCGCCCAAAACAAAGGCTACGCCACCCCTGGGCATCTAAAAGCCCTCCGCCTCTTGGGACCTTGCCCGATCCACCGATTCAGTTACGACCCGGTCGTCCGAGGGTGGCGCCCGGCGCTGTCAAAAATCTATCTATCAAGGGGAACCCTCTGATACTGTTCTGAAAGGCATCCAAAGTCGTGCCCTTAACCAGTTTTGTTCATCTGAGGTCCGAAAAACCTTTCAATTCCGCACAACTGGAGAAGGATTGGGTTTGGTTGTCTCCGCAGGCAGGCCTTCCGATGACCCGTATGCCGAAGCAGATCACCGGTTCTTTGAGGACCAGTTCAAAGGGTTCGCCCTGAAGCAATCCTCTCGGATCGGTTGCTGTCGTCTCCGGATAGGTCTCCAGCCTTCCCACCGTCTCCCACGGTCCTCCCAACTGGCGGCGAACTTGCACCTGGGGCTTTCCTTGGGAAGTGTCAAACCAGCCGCCGTCGTGGTAGGTCCGACCGTGGTAGAAGACGATCCGGCGAACCTTTTGGGGCATATCGCTCTCTACAGCAAACCAGTCTTCGTCCCTTTTCGTTCCGTCGTAAGTGACCACCCAAGTCTGCGGATGTTCGTCGCAGATGCTGCCGATCACATTTCCCCACCGGCTCCTGGTCTCCTTGGCGAAGGCGAACAGCGACTCCTCCTCAGGTGTGCCGTCTGGGTCCGGAAGCCACAGGCGGATCCGCCCGCCCTCGGCTCCCGCAAAGGCAAAGTCGGTCAGGATCAGTTGAAATGGTTCTGGCGTGGTTCCCCTTCTGTGGGTCATCCCCTGAGTCTGAAAAAGGAAGGGCGCTTCGGATTCCGTTTTGCCTCTGCGCAGAAGAGTGATGGTCGGTTGCGTCTTCTGCTCTCTCGTTATGGTCACGTTGGTCCATAACCTACCAACGGACCGGAAAAGAGACTCGTCAAGGGAAAGGATGAGGGGACCGCGCCGCAAGGCGATCCGACCCTGATTGAGACCCGTACCCTTGACGACCTCGGGCTCCATTGTGAGTGCCACCCGAATGGTCTGCCCGTCGGAGACCAGCCATTCCAGATATTGTCCCCCACGCCCCTCCAGTGGGACCGCTTCTCCGTCTTTGCAAATCTTCCCGTCGCGACCCCAGGAAGGAATTCTCGTCCGGATCCGGATCGGAGCGGGCGTGCGGACCGTAACGGTCACTTGCCCGTCGTAAGGATAGTCCGTTTGCTGGACAATTCGTATGTGTCTCTCCTTTAAATTCAGTTCACTCTCGCAGAAGAGATTAATCCGAATCCCGCCGTCGGGATCAAGGGAGTAGATGGAAAACGGCAGAAAGGCGACCCCTCTCGGTCCGCTGGAGGCGCAACAGTTAATGTCCTGGCGGTAATCTTTCCATCCCTGCAGAGGTGTGAAATAGCACCAACGGTCGCCCTCCGGATGCTGAGCTCCCAGAAGGTGGTTGAAAATGATGGTCTCTGCCACATCCATAAATCGGCACTGGCCTGTCTCCCGGAAAAGTTCCCAGGTCAATTGGAGAAGGGTGACGACGGCGCAAGTCTCCGCTACGGGTCCCCCATTGGGCAGGTAATGATCCTCCTGGAAGAACTCGCCCAAACTGGTGCCGCCGGTGATATAAAGGCGATAGGTGACAATGTCATCCCAAGCCGATAAAACGGCCTGGCGTAAATCCTTCGCCTCTTCCTTTTCGCCTCTCCGGTCCAGCGCCCGCGCCAGCTCCAAAACGCCCAGTAGGCAAGACATCATCTCGTACGCTTTTGCGTTGGCGACCTGATGGACTTTAGGGTTCCGTTTCAAGGTGCTGATGATCTTCGGTCCCGCAGTAGAGTGATCCCAGGACCAGAGGATGTAACGACAGAAGTTAAGGAACGACGCTTCACCCGTCGCCGTGTAGAGCCACACCATCGGTTGGAGGACCGATGACGACGCCATCCCGACATGGGTGCTTCTTTCGCAAAGGTCCAATTTCCCTGGCTCGGCGCCGAAGGTCCTGACCAGAAGGTGACCGACCCTCTCTGCCGCCTCAAGAACAGAGCGGTCCCCTGTCACCCGATAGTAGGAAAGCAGACCGATTAGCACATATTTGTGAACCCACACGTCCCAGCCGAACTCACCTCCCAGCGACCAACGGTGGTCCCTGTCATAAGTGCCGAGATAGCCGTCCGGCTCCTGGGTCTTGAGCAGTTCCGCCACCAAGCGATCCATCTTTTCCTTAAGGGCCTGATTGCCCGTTACTTGGTAGGTCAAAGAGGCGGCGTCGAGCCATTTGCCGATATGCTCCCCGATCCAGGCTTGCGGGCCGGGTCGGTTTCGGAAGCCGGTCAGTAACGCCGTTTCGTCCATCGGAAGGAGCCGGTTGCGCTCGTTGGCGAAGAATCGCCGACCTAGAAGACCGCCAACTCGGACCGACCCTGGTGGAACCCAATCGGTCGGAATCCCGACAGACGGATCCAGCCGATTCATCCCCACCACCCCTTTCATCGCCAACAAATGAACGATCAGTGACAAGGTAGCGACAGTCCTGATCATTTCATTTCCCAAACTTTATAGCGACCGTTGGACTGATGGGCTCAGCAGAGGGAACGGGCGGCATTGGAGCGAGAACAGATCGGACAAAAGAGGATGAGTCTTCCCTGGTGGCACGGTCTGACGCGCAACCACTGGACCGTTCTCATTGTTGCCTCTCTGGGCTGGGCATTTGACACGATGGACCAATGGCTCTACGTTTTGGCTCGTCAGCCCGCCTTGGCTGATCTGCTCCGCGTCGGTAGCGACGATCCAGCCGTCCGCCAATATGGTGGTTTAGTTCAGTCTATCTTTCTCTTCGGCTGGGCGACTGGGGGATTCCTCTTCGGCATCGTCGGAGACCGACTGGGTCGCATCCGGGCGATGGCGCTGACGGTTCTGCTCTACGCTCTCTTTACTGGAGCGTCCGGTCTGGCAACGACGTGGTGGGAGTTTGGACTCTATCGCCTCCTGGCGGGGTTGGGGGTCGGTGGCGAATTTGCCTTGGGAGCGGCTCTGGTAGCAGAAGTCTTTCCCGATCACGCCCGGACCTACGCCTTGGGTCTGATGCAGGCGTCGTCTGCCATCGGCAACATAGCAGCCGGTCTGATTAACCTCACCATCGGAGCCGCTTCCGGCTTCGGCTGGCGGTGGGTGTTCGCTGTCGGCTTCCTTCCCGCACTCCTCGTCTTCGCCATTCGGTTCCTGCTCAAGGAACCCCAGCGTTGGCAGGAAGCCAGAAGCCGTGCCGCCCGGGGGGGGATTCGTCTCGGCGATTTCTCATCCCTCTTCCGCCACCCGCTCTGGCGCTACCATACGATCATCGGTGTCAGCCTGGCTTCCGTAGGAGTGATGGGGTTTTGGGGCATCGGAACCTTCTCACCCGATCTTCTTCGCCTTGCTATTAATCCCAGCGATGATCCGTATCTCAGAGGTTGGGCGGAGCGCTGGGTGAGTCTGTCGATAATGGCTCAGAACGCTGGTGCCTTCTTCGGCATCACCGGATGGGCCCTCCTATCCCACGGGATCGGTCGACGACGGACCTTTCTCCTTTCCTTCCTCGGCTGCGCCCTTCTGGTGCCTGCGACCTTTTTTGGCACTCGTTCCGTTCCGACCGCTTTCTTTTTCTTTCCCCTGATGGGTCTGGTCACCACCAGCCTCTTCGGCGGCTATGCCGTTTATTTTCCCGAACTGTATCCGACCCACCTGCGGGCGACGGGTGTGGGATTTTGCTACAATGTCGCCCGTTACCTGGCGATCGTCGCCCCCTACACCTTTGGAAGGCTGTCGGCTGTCTTCGGCATCCGCTGGGCGGGTGCGGTGATGGCGGGTATCTTTCTCGTCGGTCTTGCGGTCGTTCCCTGGGCTCCAGAAACGAGAGGGCGCCCCTTACCGGAGTGAGTCCCACGCTCCCTGTCACCAGTTCATCGGATAAACACGGAAATTAGGCACCAGGCATCCGACGAGCGTCCACAATCCGCCGTGAGCGAAGTCTCCGACGACCAGACCGAGAAAGAAGGGCATGAGGGACCGATAGGTCTTGGGACCAAAGTAGCGCAGAACAAAAGATTTGACCGCCCAAGCGATGGCGTAAGGGAGCCAGATCCTGTTAAGGGTCTCGGTGTTGGCGATGGCGTAGCCAAAAGGATGGAGACGGAATTCAACCCACCGAGACCGAACGAAAGAGAGAAGCAACGTCATACAAAAGCCCAGCGCCACAGCGGCAGTCTCCCTTAGATCGGGCTCTAAGGGTGACCGCAGGACGCTGGCGACCTGATCAAAAGGTTGGCGACCCATGAAAATCCGCCACTGATCGGCTTTCGCTGCCCCGCCCAGTTGGTAGAGCAGCGACAGGGCAGTGGCGAAGGCGAAAGGGACGACCAAGACGGTGGCGGGAGCCAGTGAGTAGATGATCCCCTTTGCTGGAAGACCTAAAAGGGACGCTAACTTGAGGGCATCCATCTGGTGGGGCATCGGATGACAGCGCAAATCAAAAGTCGTGATGTTTCTCAGGAAAGCCATGACCGTCAACTCCCTGGGGGTGAGAGGTCCGGTCCCCAGGGTCTGGCTAACCAAGTTGTTGGGATCCATCTGGGGACCGAAGAGCCACGGGCTGCCGACTTCGGCGCGAATTCGGGTCGCGACGCTGATGTAGGCGAGAGAAAGAAAGAAGAGGGCGACGGCGGTTAGCAGGCGCATTCCGGCAACAACGGCGAAGCCAGTAACATAGACGAGACTGATCACGGTCATTGAAAGGGGCAAGGGACTCCACTGACGGGCATCGGAAAAGAGATGTTTCCTTCCCAACCACAAACTTAAGGCGAAGATGGCGAGGAAGGCGCCCGCCCCCTGATGCTCCGTGTAAGGGTAGGTATGAAAACCGCCCCGCCCCAGAGCGTCCAGACCCAGTGCCGCCGACAGAATCCGCTGCAGTTTCACAAAAGCGTAAAATAGCCAGCACGAGAGAAGGATTTCGGTCGTCAGAAAGTAACCGATCCCGATGACAAAGGGATAGAAGGCAGCAGGGGTCCATCCGATAGCATTCCAGGGACGACCCAAAAGGACGGCGCCCAGGTCAAACCGCTCGCCCCTGACATCTATGAGAGGGAGCAAGGGCACGTTTCGGGAAGCGGTATTCAGGGATCCGATGACGAAGGAGACGATCAGACCCGACCACAGACCTTTATGACGCCACAAATTCCCGCCCCCGCTGGCGATGCTTAGCGCGATGTGTGCCGTCGGGAAAGAGAGCCGTTCTCGGACCGCCCATTGAGCATAAAAAAGGAAACAGAGCCCCAGTGTCGCGAGTAAGATGGCGATCAGGAAGGAAGACCAGACCAGAATGATCGGAAGCCAGTCCCCCCACGGCACCGGCCGCCCGCCGACGAAGAAGCCCCTAGCGACGGCAGGCTCCCAAGGGATGAACCAATGGGGAATCTGCTCCCATATCAGTTCCTTCCAATTGTTCTCAGGAGACGCGTAATAGACGGGCGCCGCCAGAGCGGGGACGAGAAAGTGAATTCCGCCCGACGAGGCAATTCCAGTCGTCGCCGCCCCGATGATGTAGGCGAGAATCAGGTCTCTAACGCCCAGGCGCCATCTCCTGGAAAGTCGTTTGATCAGTCCCCTGACCATCACGATAAGGAGCAGGCTGAAGAAAGGAGCCACGGGAAGGGAGGTGTTTGCCAGCGCCGTATGACCTGCCGTTCCGCCGAGGCGAAACTCGGCGTGGTGGATCCACAGGATCAGGAAAGGAAGGGTAAGGAAGCCGATGGCAGCGCCTTTGTAGGGAAAAGGGACTTCTTCTGCGAGGATCGGACCCGGTTCTGTGGCGGTCCGTCGCTCCCCTACCACACCGCCGGTTATCGCACTCTTTCTCTCCATTTTCCGGCTTCCGTCATCCCCTAAGCCTTACAATTGTGTGGGGGAAGATGGTGTGCTGATCAGGGTGCGGAGTTTCTGGTCCGTTGTCATTTTCCTGTGGTCTGTCTCTTTTGCCTCGCAGGTCACCGCAAGGGAGGTCGCAGTCGTAGATATTGTCCGCCCGGCTCATGAAACGATCTCAATGATTCCGTTCACGCTGACAAATGTCCCTTCCAGCCGCCGTGATGGCGTCCCGAAGGTGTCAGCCAGGGATATGCGGACCGGTCGGCAGATTCCGTGCTGCTTCATTCCCGACTTGCCGGCGAGCAGCAGAGAGACCGAGTCGCTAAGGGGCACTCTCCTCATTGAGCATGGAAAATCAAAAGGTCCTTTCGCTGTCTTTTTTGTCGGATGGGGAGGTGGCCGACAGGTACCGCCGGGTCAGCCGTTTGCCGTTTCGACCCGGTATTACGCCCTTCAATACGATCCCGCCCGCGCGGGCGGTTTCCCGTCGGCGATCGTTTTCCACCCATCGGGTCTAACCTGTGACAACATCCGCTGGAACGACCGGGTCTATCGGGGTTCCGACGGCGGATACTGGCTACAGAGAGACCCCTCACCGTCTCTGTCTTGGGTAGCGGAAACGCCTTCTGTCAAGGTCTTAAGGGTGATCGCCCGATATTGCCCTCCGGACGGCTCCATGCCTCCCTCCGCTCCCTTCGCCGCTTACGATTGGTATTTTTTTACCTCCTTTCCCCTCCTTTGTGTCGTCGGTCAGTTTCGTCAGCGGGAGAGCGCCGCCTGGGATGAAATGCACTTTCTTGAAATCAATCTGGCTGAACGCACCTTCCCTGAGTGGTTGCGCGGTGAGCCAGTCCAGAGGGGCGCCTTCACAGCGTCTCAGAGGAGTTTCAGCGGCGCCGATTGGGGGGCTTTCATCAATGGTCGGTCGGTCTTAGCACTTTTGAGGGGCGGACAGCCCCTCTTCCACGACGGACACGGGGCTTACGGCACCTACTTGCACGCCTTCGGCGATCGTGCCTGGCAACCGTCCTCCGCCACTGCCACCAAGTGGACCGCCTGGCTTCTCTTAGGTTCCTTCAGCGAACCGGTCACGGTCATCCGCCGATGGAAGTCGCAGCTCCCTGACCGGGCCAGGGCTTCCGTCTCCTCCCCAGAAGTATGGAAAGAAATGCACGCTGGGAAAGGAAGATCGTTAGCCGAGCAACGGCGCCTTCTCATCGCGCGGTCCCTAAACGCCCGTGGTATGAAGAGCCAGTCCCTTCAAGTTCTTAAAGGAACTGTTCCGAGCGATCTGATCTCAACCTCATCCGGTCCCTTGACTGCTCTCTTTTTGCGGAAAGCAGACGGGTTGTCCCTCATTGATCTTCTGGATGTAAGGAAGCAAGTCTCTCTGCTGAGCAGAGATAGAGGACCGCTCTTCCGGATCCACCTAACGCATCTGGAAACGGGTCAAACGGTTGCTTTGACTTCGGACGCTGACTGGGAGTCGGTCGCTGTCGTTTCGGGTGTGAAACGGATTTTTTTGTGGCGACAGCCTCGCCTTCCTCACCGCCTCTCAGTGACCGTAAAAATGGTCGTCACTTGCAGTCCCGCCGGGTTTGTATCAGCCGATTTGTTGATAGACAATGAAGAGAAAGCCTGGTCCGTCTGGACCGTGGAGTTTCCTGTCCTCCGTTTGGGAGACTGGTTGTCGGGGGGCAAAGTCTTAGTTCCGGACGGTCCTGGGCGGGTCTGGTCCGTCAGCGATTCCAGCCCCCGTTATTCGGGACGGTATCCCGGCTTCAATGCTTGCTTGCAATACTTCGCTGCTTACACCGTGAAGCGGCCGACTGTGGGCTTCTATGTCGCTCATCACGATCCGTATGGCAGCGTGAAAGACCTGACCGCCCAAACGGACGATGCGGGTGCCGTCGTTCTTCTCTTTTCCCATCCCGCTCCCGATATGAGAAAGGGCGGAAACGACTTTGACTTGCCCGGTGAAGTCGTTTTGGGTCTCTTCACAGGCGATTGGTATGATGCGACCCAAATTTACAGGAGATGGGCGCTAACGGATACGGTATGGGTCAAGAGGGCCAGGGCGAGGCGAATATCGGAGAAGAGCCCGATGGCGCCGATCTGTGCCTGGGCTCTGGCATCGGGTGATCCAAAAGAGGTGGTCAGTCCTGTAGAGACTTTCGCCACTGCCTTAAACGTGCCGACCGCCGTCCACTGGTATAACTGGCACCAGATTCCGTTTGACAACGATTATCCCCACTACTTCCCGACCAGAGAGGGATTTCGGGAAGGGGTCATAGAACTCCAAAAGAAAGGTATCGCCGTCATGCCCTATATCAACGGGCGCCTCTGGGATACGAGGGACCGGCGAATGGAGGACTTCCGATTCTCCCTTCTCGCCCTTCCGTCGACGACCAAAACGGAGGACGGTAAACCTTACATCGAGACTTACGGTAGCAAGGAAGAGGACGGGAGTCCCGTTCGGTTGGCACCTATGTGCCCGTCCACTGCCCTCTGGCGGGAGACGGTCAAAGGGATCGTCGACGGGCTTTTTAAAGAGTGTCAAGTCAAGGGCGTCTACATTGATCAGGTCGCCGCTGCCAACCCCGTTCTTTGTTTTGACCGAAACCATCCCCATCCTTTAGGGGGCGGGTCGTGGTGGAATCGGGCTTACTGGAAGATGCTGGATGAGATTCGGGTTGCGATGACCATAGACCGGTTCCTGACAACCGAGTGCAACGCTGAGCCGTTTATCGGCTCGTTTGACGGCTACCTTACCTGGCACTGGCAGTTGGACGGGCAGGTGCCCGCCTTCCCCGCCGTCTACAGTCCCTATGTCATTCTTTTCGGTCGCGCCTACCGAGGCGGCACCACCAAGGATTTGGCTCTCCGAATGAAAGCCGGTCAGCAGCTGGTCTTTGGCGAACAGATCGGCTGGATCGATCCAGCGGTGGCGAAGGAGGCAGAGAACATCGCCTTTCTTCGCCAGGTGGTCCAAGCCCGCCAGCGCTTCTCCCACTTCTTTACAGAAGGCGAAATGCTCCGACCGCCCCAGGTCCTGACATCCATCCCGACCGTCCGCGCCGACTGGCAGTGGGCGGGAGAGTGGTGGGTGACGACGCCTGCCCTCCTGACTGGTGCCTGGTTCCATCGTCCGTCCCGTTCTGTGATGTTCCTGTTCGTCAATGTCAGCGATCAGGGCATCAAAACCGTGATCGTGACCGATGCGTCCCGCTACCCTGAATTGCCGAAGGGAGGGACGCTCCGAATATGGACGTCGGAAAAAGCCATCGGTCCCTACCCCTACCGAATCGGTAAGCACCTTCCCGTCCGGATCGCGCCCCGGTCCGTCGGAGTTTGGGTCTTTACCGGCTCTCCCAAGTGAGGGGCTTCGGAGGAAGCCAGAGGTTGACCGGTCCGTCCGAAAGCCTTTACCGTCTGTTCCATGTAAGTTATATTGATTGAGCGTTCAATCAATTATGCGAAGACCAAGGAAGGATCAGAGCAGGAGGGAACAGATCTTGGAGGAAGCGATGGTTCTTGCCTCGCACAAAGGTTTTGATAGGACGACTATTCAGGACATTAGCAAAGCCTGCGGGATCGCCCCCGGACTGATTTATCATTATTTCCCGTCCAAAAAGGACCTTTTATCATCCGTCTTAAGGCGGTATTCGTTCCTTGACGAGTTAAAGAAGATCCTGAGGGAAACAAAAGGGTCTGATCCGGAGGCAACTTTCATCCGCATCGCCCGCAGGTATTGGGAGACGTTAGAGAGCAGAAAAGAATTTTTCCTTATGGTCTTCAGCGAGATGCTCCGAAACCGCAAGGTCGCTGACCTGATCGGTCAGATGGTTCAGACAAGTCGGTCCCTTCTCCTCCGCTACCTTTCCCGAATGAAGCGCCAGGGGCTCATTGCAAGGGACGCACCTGACGATCTGTTTCTCAGGGTCTTCTTCAGCTCTTTGATGATGATGTTCGTTGCCCAGCACCGATTGATGCCCCCGTCGCCGGGAGCCCGTTTCCCCGATCAGTTGGAACAGTTCGTCACCCTTCTCTTCAAGGGAATCGCCCGCCCAAGAGGACCGACCGAGCGACCTAACGCACGTCCGACCTCGCGGAAGGAGCGATGAAAGTGAAACGGCTCCAGTTGGCGTCGCCCGCCTTTGTTTTTGTCCTTTGCGCCTTCCTGTCCGCCCAACCTCTCAATCTTGACCAGTGCATACAGATGGCGCTCGCCACCCATCCCCTTGTCCAGACGTCGGTTTATCAGAGGCAACAAGCGTCCGCCCGAAGGCGCCAAGCGGAAGCCCAACTGCGACCGGAAATCAATCTCTCTGCTACCGGTCGCCTCCAGGGTCCCGTCGTTACTTTTGCCATTCCCTTCCCGGGGGCACCTCCCAGGAAGGTCACCGTCCTTCCTTCCACCTCTCATCTAATGAACCTGGAACTGAGACAGAATGTTTACTCCGGTGGGCGGTTCGGACACGCCATTCGGGGAGCCCGGCACTACGAAGAAGCTGCAGAAGAGGCGATCAAGGCTGCCCGACAGCAGATTATCCTTCAAGTGACGGAAGCCTACGCTAACTATCTCTCCGCAAAAGCGATGGAGGAGGTCTCTCGGCAGTCGGTAGAACGGGTGCGCCTCATTCTCAGAATGGCAAAGGCGCGTCTCGAAGCAGGGGTTGCACCCCGCTTTGATGTCTTCAGAGCCGAGGCGGAACTGGCGGCTGCTGAGGAGTCTCTCCTTCAATCCCAAAACGCCGTCGCTTTGGCTCAAAGCACCCTCAACGAACTGATCGGACGCTCAACGAGAGAACCTCTCCAACTTGCCTCCCTACCGGACCTTCCCGACGTTCCTTTAGACCGCTGGGACGATCCCCGGCTGATAGAAAATGCTTTGGCTTTCCGACCTGAGTTGGCAGCGCTGGATCGCCAGGTGGAGGCAAGGGAAGAGAGGGTCCGCTTTGCCCGAGCCGATGACCGTCCCCTGGTCTTTCTTTCGTCCAATTATCAGCGCCAAACGACGACCGGTTTCGCCAAAGGTTTCCAATGGGGCGTCTCCTTCTTCTTTCAGCTGCCGATGTTTGACAGCGGTCGGCGTCGGTCAGTCATAGAAGAGGAGGAAGCCGCCCTCCAACAGACTCTCGCACAAAGGGAGCAGATGAAGAAAACGATCCGGCTGGAAGTGGAGCAGGCGATCCGATTGGTCCAATTAGGGTACCAGCGACTGAAGACCGCCCAGTCGGCTCTGGCATCTGCTGAGGAAGCCTTTCGGTTGGCTCAGACCCGATACGATGCAGGAGTCGGTACCCTCGTGGAGGTTTGGGATGCCCAGGTTGCTCTGACCCGAGCCCGTGCCGCCCTCGTCCAGTCCTTTTACGAGACGCACAAAGCCATCGCCCGTCTCTCCTTTGCCACCGCCATCCCCGTCGGCGACCTTCTTGCGCTGGTTGGGGCACGCCAGGAAAAACAGAACAAAGCCGAAGGTGGGTAAAAGAATGGTTAGGTCCTGGAGATTTGCTGGACTGGTCCTTTTCCTGTTCTTCCTCACCTCGCTCCTTTTCTTTTCTCGGCGCCAGCAATTGGCTTTGCAGAGAGGAATTCAGCAGACCGAGCAGGCATTGGGGGGGTTGCTGCCCGTTCAGGTCGTCCGACCGGAGCGGCGAACCCTCAAAGATGTGGTGCGGCTTTCAGGAACGATCAAGGCGAAATCGGAAGTTGCCGTCGGGGCAGAAATCATCGGGAAAGTCGTCTTTGTCGGTGCAGAGGAGGGAGACCTAGTCCGAGCGGGTCAGGTCCTGGTCCGACTGGACGATTCTCTATACCGGGCGCAAGTGGATCAGGCGCGCGCCCTTTATCAACAGGCTCTCGTCCGCTACGAGCAGATCTCCGCGGGGATCCGAATCCCGACGACTCAGGCGGAAACGGATTTGGAGCAAGCCCTCTCTCAGAGGGATCAACTTCTTGCCCGGCTCCGACAACTGAAGGAACAAAGGGACTTGACGTATCGGGAGACAGAACTGTCGTTAGAACAGGCAGAGTCAGCGGTAGAAACAGCAAGCAATCGGGTCAGTGAACTGGAGAAGCAGATAGAGATCACGGACGAGCAATTAAAGAGCCAACTTCAGCAGGCGCAGGCAGACCGGACTTCGGCGGAACTGACATTGAAAAAATTGTTGACCGGAGCCCGACCTCAGGAAAAGGAGCAAGCCCGTCAGGCGCTCCTTCAAGCGCAAGCGAACGTGACGGCGGCGAAATTGCGCTACGAGCGGGCTCTGAAACTTTTCAAGGAGGGTGCCATCGCCCAGGCGGATCTGGACGAAGCCAAAAGGATGTTAGACACAGCCCAGGCAGCTGAGGACGCTGCCCAGTCAGCTTACGACCTGGTGTTGGAGGGACCAAGGAAAGAGGACATTGAGATCGGGCAGGCGAGGCTCCGACAAGCAGAGGCGGGGCTTCGGACCGCTCAAGCCCTGCAGAAGCAGAGGGACATTCTCAGAAGCCAGTTGGCGTCTGCCCGAGCCCTTTTGCGGCAGGCGGAAGCCCAGAGGGAATTAGCAAAAGCCAGTCGGGCGCGGCGGAAGATGATTGAAGAAGAAATTGAGGCCCTTCAAGCCCAACGGAAGCAGGTAGAAGCGACCATCAAATTGGCGCGGGCGGGAACGGTGCGCAAGTTCACTTCCCAAAAAGATGTGCAATTCGCCCAGGTTCAGTTGGAACAGGCACGGGCAGCCCTCAACAGCGCCCTCGCCAGCTTAGCCAAGACGGTGATCACAGCCCCGGTCACCGGTTATGTGGCTTCCAAACTGACGGAAGTGGGAGCGACCGTTGCCCCTGGCACGCCTCTCCTGCGCTTGGTGTCCGCCGGTCCGACGGAATTGGAGGGCATTCTCGCAGAAGCGGAATTCACTAAGGTCAGGGACGGGCAATGGGCATCAGTCTTGGTAGACAGTCTCCCCGGACAAGTTCTAAGGGGTGTGGTCAGGAAGACCGTCCCGGTCGCCCAGGGACCTACCCGTCAGTTCACCATCCGGATCTCCCTTGCTTCTAATGTGCGGATCCTCCCCGGATCGTTTGCCCGGGCGGAAATCGTTGTCGGTCAGACTCCCGACGCTTTGGTCATCCCTGCCGAATCGGTCAGCGACTGGCAGGGTCAGACCATCGCTTATGTCGTCGAAAACGGCAAGGTCTACCGGCGGCGTCTCAAGGTCGGAGAACGAAAGGAGGGTTTGGTCCAGGTCCTGTCCGGACTGACCGAATCCGACCAAGTGGTCCGGGGAGGTCTGGAGCGTCTGTCTGATGGAATGCCGGTCCAAGTGGTGACGGCGGAGTAGACGAAGGAACCCTTTAACAGGTAGGTGATGGCGATGTGGCTGACGACGGCTGCCGTTAGAAGACCGGTTCTTGTCGCGATGGCAGTCCTGTCTTTCGTCGTTTTAGGAATGCGAGCCCATCAGGACTTGCCTATAGAACTGAATCCCCGCATCGATTTTCCCGTCGCCACTATCGTCACCGTCTATCCCGGAGCCGATCCTTCCGGTGTGGAGACGGAAGTGACCAAGCCGATCGAAGATGCCGTCGGCACCATCCCCAACATTCGGTACATTACTTCCCGATCGTTACAAGGTGTCTCCACCGTCGTCGTGGAGTTTGAACTGGGGACGGATATGGACAGTGCGACAGCGGACATCCGGAGCCGAATTCAATCTCTTCGTCCCGACCTGCCTCAAGACATTCTAGAGCCTGTGGTCACCAAATTTGAGATCTCCGCTCTGCCCGTTATTAGTCTGGGGATGACAGGGAATAGACCTCTCTGGCAGATTCGTAAATTGGCGGACGATGTGGTCGCCCAGCGGCTGGCGCGCATTGACGGGGTCGCTCAAGTGGTAGTTGCTGGCGGGGAGAAGAGGGAGATTCAGGTAAACGTCCATTCCGACCGTCTCGCCGCCCACGACCTCTCCCTCAACGATGTGGTCGGGAGCCTTGCGATGGCAAACCTAAATGTGCCCGCTGGTTCCATTCGGTCGGGAGATAAGGAGTATGTGATCCGTTCACTGGGCAAGTACACATCCCTGCAGGAGATTCGGGACACGATCATTCGCGTCGGCGACCGACGAATGGGCGGGCTTACCCAACCGATCCGCCTCAGCGCCATTGCCGATGTGGTGGATTCGGTCGAGGAGCCGACAACTCTGACCCGCCTCAACGGTAAACGGTCCGTCGGCATCTCCGTAATGAAGACAGCGGACGCCAACACCGTTTACGTCGCCGATAAAGTGCGGGAAGAACTGGAAGAAATGAAGAAAATCCTTCCATCAGACATTCAGTTCAGCATCGCTACCGACCAATCCAAATTCGTCCGCGACGCCCTGCACGATGTCAATCTGGCTCTATGGTTGGGAATCATATTGGCGACGCTCGTCGTCTTCGTCTTCCTTCATGACGTGCGGGGTACCTTCATCATCGCCCTCGCCATCCCGACCTCTATCTTCGCGACCTTCTTGGTGCTGCGTTTTTTGGGCCACTCGCTGAACATGATGGTGATGACTGGTCTCTCGTTAGCGATTGGAGTGTTAGTGGATGACTCCATCGTCGTTTTAGAGAACATCTTTCGGCACCTGGAGAGGGGCGAACTGCCAGAGGAAGCGGCTATCAATGGGAGAAGCGAAATCGGTCTGGCAGCCGTTACCATCACCCTCGTTGATGTGGTCGTCTTTGTGCCGATGATCTTTATGGGCGGAATCGTCGGTCGCTTCTTTAAACCCTTCGCCGTCACTGTCGCCACATCGGTTCTTTTCTCTCTCCTCGTTTCCTTCACCTTCACCCCGATGCTGGCGGCACGGCTATTTCAGCGGCGGGTCAAGGGGTTAGCAGCCCGCGCGGAAACCCCCTTAGACCATTTCTTCAATTACTTTGACAGGTTCTGGGGTGCGTGGGACCGCCTCTACCGGAAGGCTCTCGAATGGGCGCTGAACCACCGTGCCCTGGTTTTCGTCACCGGCAATGTCGCCCTTCTCAATGTGCTGGCTTTGATGGCACCCCTGCCAGTCCGGATTGCCGTCGCCCTCTTGACTGTTGCTATTGGTCTGATGGGCGCCCTTATCAGTGCCGTCAAGCGGTCCGATCAGGCAAGGGGCTTTTTGCTGATTAGCGGTGCGCTAGCCGTCATCACCCTGTCGGTGCAAACGATTCCGACTTTTGCCTTCATGCCTCGGACTGATGAAGGAATGATTCAGATCAGCTTGGAGGCGCCGCCTCAAAACAATCTTCAGGCGACCGAGCGTCTCGTCCGCAAGGTAGAGGAACGGCTCGCTTCAATGAAAGAGGTGCACTCCTTCTTCACGGCTGTCGGAAGCACCGCCGTTGCCGGCTTCTTCGGTGCCGATACGGGACCTCAGTTCGCGACTATCTTTGCCCGACTGGTGCCTAAGAACGACCGTCAGAAGTCTGACAAGGAGATCGCTCAGCAATTGGTCGGCTGGGCAAAATCCCACCTGCCTGGCTGCACCGTCGCCATTCGCGAGCAGAGCACTGCTATGGGTGGGATTGCCCCGGTTGAAATTGACCTGATGGGTCCCGACAGGGCGTCCTTGGTTCGGCTCTCCCAAAAGGTTATGAACCTCCTCCGCCAGATGCCGGAACTCAGGGACGTACAGTCCACGTGGCGTCCGGGAAGACCCGAGTTGAGAGTTTTGGTCGATAGAGAGAAGGCTTCGGACCTGGGCTTTTCGGTCGGTGAAGTCGCCTCCCTCCTTCGTACCGCTTACGAGGGTAATACGGACCTCAAATACACGGAGAACGGTGACGATTACCCGATCCGGATCCGACTGGCGCCTGAGGAGAGGACCAATCCCGAACTGCTGGCTAACCTGTTCCTTTCACCGGGTTTCAACCATCGGCCCATAACCCTAAAAGAGGTGGCGACGGTTCAAGTCAACGCGGCGCCCGTTACTCTTATCCGCAAGCAGCGTCAGAACTGTATCACCGTTTCCGCCAACCTGGCGCCCTGGGCATCCCTCGGAAATGTGAGGGAGAAGATCAGGCAAGCGCTCTCTACCGTTGACCCTGGGGGAGATCAGATCGCTTTCGGTCGCTACTTTGAAGCGATGACAGAGAACTTCGGGCATCTCAACTCTTCCCTTCGCCTTTCCATCGTTCTGATCTATATGCTGATGGCTGCCCTCTTCAACTCCCTCACGCTGCCCTTCTCCATCATGCTCTCCCTTCCCCAGGCTCTCGTCGGTGCCATCCTCTTTTTGATGCTTTCTGGCAAAGGCGTCAACATCATGAGCATGATCGGACTGATCATGCTGCTGGGTCTCGTCACCAAAAATGCTATCTTAGTGGTGGACTACTCTAACACTCTCAGGGCACGGGGTCTGCCAAGGGAACAGGCAGTCGCCCAAGCAGGGGAGACCCGGCTCCGACCCGTTCTGATGACGACTTTGACGATGATCTTTGCCGTCCTTCCTGTCGCCTTGGAACTGGGCGAGGGTGCCGAGATGAGGGCTCCGATGGCTATCGCCGTACTGGGCGGTTTGACTTTCTCCACTCTTCTCACTCTCTTGGTTGTGCCTGTCGCTTACACACTCTTTGACGACTTAGGTCTCTGGGTCAGAAGGGTGGTGAGCGGCAGACCGACCGCTCCCTCATCCTGAACTCTCAGTTAACGGATGGCAAAAGAGGTGGGGATGTTGGCTACGGGAACTGTGATAATGGCTCTCCTGGCTGTCCTTTTTTTCAGCCTTGCCGCTTGGAAGGAAGGGGGCGTCCCTTATCATTCCCTCTCAGAAAGCGCCCGCACCTTCGCTACCACTTTCCCGCTTATCCTTTGTGCCTTCCTCATAGAAGGGGCACTGAAAACGGTTATCCCCACCGAGTGGGTTCAAAAGTGGTTGGCAGAGGAAGGGGGGATCAGAGGGGTTGCCCTGGGCGTGATCGCCGGCGCTCTGACACCTGGAGGTCCCTACACCAGTTTTCCGATCGCTCTCGTTCTGGTCCGGGCGGGAGCCGGTCTGGGAACCGTCGTCTCCTATCTAACCGCCTGGTCTCTCCTCTCCTTCACCCGCTACCCCATGGAGGCGGCTTTCGTCGGACCGAAAATCACTGTCTTACGGTTCCTTCTGACCTTCTGGGTTCCGCCCTTCGTCGGTCTCCTCGCCCATCGTTTCATTGCTCCTTTCTTTCCCTTAAGTCTCCGTTGAAGCCCACAGGAGGATCGGATCTATGCAGGAGAGAAAACAATCCCTTCTTCTTATCGTCTACGATCGAGCTATTGAGATGGATGTAATGTCCCGACTGGAAGGGCTCGACCTCCCCGGGTACACATTGATCAGAGATGTGGAAGGGAAGGGTGGAACAGGCATCAAAAAAGGCGATCCTGTCTTTCCCGGTCTCAATAACCTTCTTCTCATCGCCCTTAATGAATCGCAAGTCCCCGATGTGGTGGCGACCTTGAGGAAGCTCCAGTCGGACTATCTCCTGAAACCGGGCATCACCATATTCCAACTCTTTGCCGTCGTCCTGTGAGGGGTCGGCTAATTGTTGCGGGCACCCTGCCTAATCCAGTCCCGAACCAAAGCGATCTGATCGGCGGAAAGGCCGCCTCCCGGAGGCATCTTTTGTCCGACCGGCGGTCTGTCCTGGGTCAGTTTAAGATAAACGAGACTCTCATCTGGCTTAAACGGAACGACCCGAATCCACTGATTGTTCTGGGAACTGGGGACATTGACCAATTCGCCGTACGCCATGTCCGCCGTCAGGGTCAGATCCGCCCGTGCGCCTTGACTTCCATGGCAGTTGGCAAGTGCACAGGATCCATCGAAAATGGGTTGTATCTGCCTGCTAAAACTGACTTCGCCCGCTGATCCCCCTGACGGTAGCACCGGTCCCCCTCCTCCGCCGCATCCGGTCAGGCTGATCGCAGATAGGACGCCGACGCCCAACACTCCCCATCCCATGTGCCTTAGCATTGCTGAGACCCCTCCGTCAGCAGCAGATTTCGTCTCTGTTTCTTAAAACGCCGGAAAGAGCCAAAGAGGTTCGGCGCCGGGGACCGTCCCGTCGGTTCAGTATCGGGGAACGGAAGGATCTATCTCTCGGGACCAGGCGTTGATTCCACCCTTTAGGACCCGCACTTTAGTAAAGCCGAACCTTCGGAGCATCTCGGCAGCGTGCCGGCTCCTTATGTCGTCCCGACAAAAAGCGACAATGATCTTTGACGAGTCTAATTCCGAAACCCGGCTGACCAGATCGTCCAGAGGGATATGGGTGAAAGGTGCGGGGAACTCAGAAATCTCCAGTTCTTCCGGCTCCCTGACGTCAAGAAGGACCAGCGACGGATCCTTTTCCAATCGCTCCTTGAGTTCCAGAGGCGTCATCAACAGGTCTTCAGAGGCCGCCGGCTGACCCCGACCGATACCGCAGAACTGTTCATAGTCAATCAGTTCCCGAATGGTCGGCTGATCGCCACATACGGGACAGTTGGGATTGCGCTGAATCTTGACCGTCCGAATGTCCATAGAAAGGGTATCAATGAGAAGGAGGCGGCCGATCAGGGGACGACCGATCCCGACGATCATTTTGATGGCTTCCGTCGCTTGAATAGCGCCTACCATCCCGGGAAGGACTCCCAGCACGCCACCCTCAGCGCAAGAAGGAACAGCATCGGCAGGTGGTGGCTCTGGAAAGAGGCACCGGTAGCAAGGTCCCCTCTCAAACCCGTTAAAGGATCGGGAGAGAAAGACCGAAACCTGCCCTTCAAACCGAAAGACGCTCCCATAGATATAAGGCTTTCCGAGGAGGACTGAAGCGTCGTTCGTCAGATAACGAGTCGCAAAGTTGTCGGTCCCGTCAACGATCAGGTCGTATTCTTCCATAATCGTCAGAGCATTTTCGGAGGTCAGCCGAAGGGGATAGACTTCCAATTCCACATCCGGGTTCAGGTCCTGGAGTCTCTCTTTCGCCGCTTCGACTTTGGGAACGCCGACCACCGACTCACCGTAAAGGATTTGCCTCTGAAGATTCGTCCGGTCGACCACATCAAAATCCACCAACCCCAGCCGGCCGACCCCCGCCGCCGTCAAGTAGAGAGAGAGAGGACAGCCCAGCCCTCCGGCTCCAATAATCAGGACACTTGCTGCTCTCAGTTTCTTCTGACCTGACATTCCGATCTGAGGGAGGATCAGATGTCGGGAGTAGCGTAAAACCTGCTCATTCGTCAGTCGTACGGACTGGCATCCGTTCATCCCTTGTCCTCCTATTGGTTGCGAAGAATCCGATCTTTTAAAAAATATGGCGCAACCTGCACTGTAAAAAATTGAGGCACCGATGGGGGCTGAGGCGAAGACCGTGTTTTGCAGAACATCAACATAGGAAAAGAGGCACATCTCACTTTGGTGAGAAACGGAGTGGAGTGTCACAGATTCGGTGCGGAGGAGGAAAGGCGGCTGCTCTACTGGTCACGAATTAGCCGTGACCCCGATCTTTGGATCCCGTCGCGGACAGTAGAGGTCCATGGGGATGTGGGGACTCGCCTCTGGCGGGGGAAGGCGTTACAGTTCGCGGGTTGGCGATGGCGTCCTGAGAAATAAGAAGCGAGTCAGCCGGACACAGGACCGCTCGGACGAGAAGTTTGTGACGGGTCTCTTTAATATCTGGGATATGGGTTGCAGGTTGATAGCGCCGCGCCGAACGGGACGAAGAAGCGTGGGAGGGGTCGGCTTTTTCAGACGGACCAGCAAATCGCGACTCAAGCGGGCCTCTAAGGGTAAAATAAGCGTTAGTGGTTTGTAATGCTGGCGGTTCTAGAAAGTGGGTCGGTTTGGGGTTTGGATCCGTATCTGGTTCGGGTGGAAGTGGATCTGTCACCCGGTCATCAGGTCTTTCAGATCGTCGGCCTGCCCGACAAGGCGGTCCAGGAGAGCGCCCAGAGGGTGCGGGCGGCCCTGAGAAATTGCGGGTATGAGTTTCCTTCCCAAAAACGCATTACCGTCAATCTGTCTCCTGGAGATGTGCGCAAAGAGGGACCTGCCTTTGACCTTCCGATCGCTCTGGGCATCCTATTAGCGACCGGACAGATTCCTGGCATTGCTGACGGAACGGTCGCCGTAGGGGAACTTTCTTTGGACGGTGTGGTGAGACCCGTAACGGGTGTTCTGGGGATTGCGCTGGAAGCCCGGGACCAGCGGCGGAGCCGCCTGATCGTCCCTACGGAGAACGGAAAGGAGGCTTCGGTCGTTGAGGCCCTTCCCGTCTTCGCCGTCTCCACTCTTCCAGAAGCCGTCGCCGTAGCGACGGGAAACGGACAGCCTCTCCCTCCTGTCTCCCTTTCCCTTGACGATCCCGTTTACGATGTGGATTTCTCCGAAGTCAAGGGGCAGGAGAGCGCTAAGAGGGCATTGGAAGTCGCCGCCGCCGGTGGTCACTCGGTTTTAATGATCGGTCCGCCGGGTGCCGGAAAAACGATGCTGGCTCGGCGTCTTCCGACGATTCTTCCCCCCTTGACGGTGGAGGAAGCCTTAGAGGTCACCAAAATCTACAGCGTCGCTGGGAAACTTCCGCGCGCCGTCGGGTTGATGACCCAAAGACCGTTTCGGGCTCCCCATCATTCGGTATCGGCAGGGGGACTGATCGGTGGCGGATCGGTTCCCAAGCCAGGGGAGATCTCCCTGGCTCATCACGGTGTCCTCTTTCTGGACGAACTGCCCGAATTCCACAGAGATGTTTTGGAAGCCCTCCGTCAACCCCTTGAGGAAGGGACCGTAACGGTCTCCCGAGCCACCCACACCGTCACCTTTCCTGCCCGTTTCCTTCCTGTCGCTGCGATGAACCCCTGCCCCTGCGGGTTTTACGGAGATCCTTATAAGAGGTGCACTTGTTCCCTTTACCAGGTCCGTGCCTATCGGCGGAAACTGTCCGGACCTCTCTTGGATCGTTTTGACATTCACTTGGAAATCCCCCGCCTGACGGCTGAAGAGATACTGGAACCCGGCTCTTCTGAGCCGTCCCGGTCCATTCGCGAGAGAGTTCTAAAGGCTCGGGAGGTTCAACGGCAGCGATTTGCACGCGCCGGTGTTCCGATCGCCTGCAATGTTCAAATGACTCCCCGAATCATTCGCAACTTATGTGACTTGTCTGATGAGGCGAGAGAACTTTTGAGGACGGCGATTCAGTCTCTGGGTCTCTCTGCGCGCGCCCATGACCGAATCGTCAAGGTCGCCCGCACCATCGCCGACTTGGAAGGCTCCGGTATCATCCATTCTCGCCACATCGCTGAAGCGATCTCCTATCGGGGTATGGACCGGGTCGCGTGGGATCCCATGTGAGCGACTGCGTCAGGTCGCCCAAAAGCGTTCTATTCTTTTGATTGCGAAGGAGGGAACCGGTAGATGAAACGGCTCACGGTGGGGCTGGTGCTGGCGCTCTTCTCCCTTGTGGTCCTGGCGCAGAAGCCGACCCTGACCTGGCTGTCTCCCAGAGGCTATCCCTACAATAACGGATTCGCTTACCTCTCTCTGGAGCCGCCCCTGGCGCCCTTGTGGTATTTCCTTCCGTTGCGACCCTCCCGCAGTCACAACAGAGGCGTCACTTCCGACGGTCGTTTCGTTTACTGGACCGGACCCAACACCGTCACCTGTCTAGACCTGCTGACCGGTTCGGTGAAGTGGGAGCAAACGGACCTCCCCTTCACCCTGATCGGCGCCGCCGTCGTCGGTGACGATGCCATCTATGTCGGAACGGCTCAAGGCGATGTGATCTCCCTTAATCCGTTGGACCAAGGCAGGTTCGGTCCTGCCCTCGCATGTGGTCGGGTCAATGTCAACTCGGTCGGCTACTATAAGGGGATCCTCTTCGCTGGCACTTCTGATGGGACCGTCCACTATACGCCGATCAGGGCAACAGGGGTAAGCCCCGGCTCTTTTTCCATCGGTTACGGACCGGTGACCGAGTTCGCCTTCTGGGATGCAGACAACGCCATCCGCTTCTGCGTCGGCACGACTTCCCAGCGTCTCTTCTTCTTTGAGTTGTCAGGAGAGGGCGGGAAGGCTCGGCTGCGGTCCTACGCCCACCCCCTTCTCCCCGCTGGCGGCAACATTACCGACCCGTCCTATCACCCTGAACAGGACTGCGTCTTCGTCGGGGTCGGTGAATATGTGGTTCGGGTCCACGCCCGGTTCGGGACCATCGGTTACCGCACCCGTCTGAGGGGAACCGTCAAAGGCGGCGTCGCCGTCAGCCCTGACGGCACGGTCTTTGTCGCCACCGATGCCGGCAACGTCTACGCTCTCAGAGGGAGGGATCTGGTTCTCCTGTGGCGAAGCGAGTTGGGTTCTCCCGTCGTCTCTCCCGTGCTCATCACACCCAACTATGTATGGGTCGCTTCCTTCCAGGGTCTCCTTTACGCCCTGGAGTCCAAGACGGGTCGGGTCCGCTGGCGCTATCGTCTCGCCGATAGGGACATTAATTTGAGAAACATCGCCATTCTCGGCCCGATCGCGGGGGCGCCCTTCGGTCTGATGGTAACCGATGCGACGGGACGGATCTATGCGATGGCTCCCGCGACCATTGTCAAAGATGTAACGCCGCCGATTTTCCGCGAACCTTTCTTCATTCTCTTAAGTGCCAGCCGCCAGCAGGTCGGTTACTTCTCGCTGGAGAATCCGACCGCTGCAGAGATCCCTGCCATTCCCGGCCGGGCACCGATCTATCTGCGGGTGCTCGTTTCTGATCAAGGAACAGGCGTCGACGAGAGGACCATTGAAAGTTACTTACTGGAAACCCGGACCAATCGGCGGGTGGACCTGACCTCCGAGTTTGAACCGGCTCGGGGTCAAGTCCTGGTCAATGTCCACACCGTTTATCGAAGGGAAGGCAGGGTCCGGGCGGCCACTGTGCCTCCCCTGCCCGATGGCGACTATGTGGTCGTCGTCCGTGCCGGCGATTATGCTGGGAACATGGGGGAAGGGCGTTTTGGAATTCGGGTCGACAACCGCTTGCCACCTCCTGAACTCCCGACCACTATGGCGGGTGCACCTACTGGACCCGGCGTTCCGGGCGCGCCCGGCGCTCCAGGTGGCCCCGGGGTCGTAGGGGGCTATGGTCCCGGTGCCGGTCCTGGTGGTCGCCGGGGTGGCGAAATCGGCGAATACTGAGAGAGCGGGGGTTACTATGAGGTCCTTTATCTCTGCCCTGTTGCTTCTTCTGCTGATCCTCTACAGCGGTTACTTTTATTGGCTGAACGCTGTGTCCGCTCTCTACGATCCGGACACGAAGATGGTCGTCATGTATTTCTGGAAGAATCTGACTCTGATGGAAATGTTTGGCTTAAAAGAATGGACGGACGCGGGGATTGCCCTGCGCCTTCCCGAATTGGCTCTCTTTTCCGCTCTCATTGCTTGTCTGATCGGTTTTCTATGGGGATGGTCGGCAGGGAGGCGGCGGGTGACCGAACGGACCCAGGCGCTCAAAGAGGTCCGCGCCCAACTGGAGCAGGAGCGCAAGCGAGCCCAGGACCTGGAGAAGCAACTCCTCAACGCCTATCAAGTTCACGAGACCCGGTTGAGCGAACTCGCTGATAAAATCCTCTCCGTCACCCGTGCTGCTTTGCCTGGCGCCGAGATCCACATGGAAGCCGTTCCCCTTCCTGGAGGTCCTCCCGGCGCTTCCCCTCCATCGGCGCCCGAATCCCCTCCCAAGTCTTAACGGCAGGGACGGAAGATGACGCCGGAGGAATCACTGTCCTGGTATCGCCTTCTCAGAACGGGACTGTCGCCCGAACGACTCCGGCGCCTTTTGGATATCTTTGAGACTCCCGATCAGATTTTTCAGGCTACCGACTCTACCCTTTTGAGGCTTCGGGGCTTCAACGAACTCCATTTGACAAAAATCCGTCAGGCGCAAAGGGATGTGCAAGCGGAGAGGGATCTGATCAAGGCGCAAAGGATGGGCTCCTGGCTTCTGACGATCCGCGACAGCCGTTATCCGCCTCTTTTGCGCCGCCTTCCCGATGCCCCTGTCGCCCTCAACGTCTTGGGCACCATTGAAGAGCAGGACCATTACCCTATCGCCATCGTCGGCACCCGTCGCCCCAAACCGGCGGGAGCCCGGTCTGCCTATCAGATCGCCTTTGAATTGGCTCAGTCAGGGGTCACCGTCGTTAGCGGACTTGCCGAGGGTGTGGACGCCGCAGCCCATAGGGGTGCTTTGGAAGCCAGTGGGCGCACCCTCGCCGTCGTCGGTAGTGGACTGGACTGTCTCTATCCCCGGTCCAATCGGGAACTGGCTGAGAAAATCAGCCATTCGGGGGCTCTTTTGACCGAGTATCCATTTGGGACGGCCCCCAAACCGTGGCACTTTCCGGTCCGCAATCGCATCGTCAGTGGGATGAGCCTGGCTGTGATTGTCGGAGAAGCACCAGCAACCAGCGGTGCTCTCATCACTGCCGATTGGGCGAACGAGCAGGGGCGCCCCGTCTACTCGGTTACCGGTCCCTTTGACGACCCCTCTTACGAAGGAAACCTTCGGCTCCTTCGGGAAGGCGCTTCACCCTTCATCTCCGTCGCCGATCTTTTGAAAGACTTATCTCTCACCGTTCCCATAGCCCCAGCCGAAGCCAGCGCAAAGCCCGCCGCATATGCTCCTGCTCGCGTCCAACAAGAGCATCGGGCGCACAAGAGCCTTCCCCCACTCTCCCCTTCCGAGCAACGGCTTTGGGACGCCATCTCTTCCGAGTGGCGGCATGCCGACGACTTGCTAAGGGAGACCAACTTGACCATCAGCGAAGCCCTTTCGGCTCTTACGACCTTAGAACTGAAAGGTCTGGTGGAGCGGGCATCGGGCAATCTCTTCCGCCGGTCGCCGGGCTGGGACTAGCCTTTTGCGAAACCTATACTTTTTTATTTTCACTACCGCCGTGACACCATATAGATGCGACCTTTTTCGGATGACAGTAGGATGGCAAGGGTCCTAATCATTGACAATTACGACAGTTTTACATACAACCTGGTTCAGTATTTAGGCGAACTGGGCGCCGAAGTGATCGTCTTCCGCAACGACGCCATCGGTCCGGAAGCAGTCGGCGAACTGGGAGCCGACGGAGTCGTCATCTCACCGGGACCGTGCACTCCGGCTCAGGCGGGCGTCTCCGTTGACATCATCCGCCGCTGGGCGGGTCGCTTGCCCATCCTGGGCGTCTGCCTTGGTCATCAGTCGATCGGCGCCGCCTTCGGCGGGCGGATCGTAAGGGCACAGAAACTCATGCACGGAAAAACTTCCTTCATCCGCCACGATGGACAGCGAATCTTTGAAACGATAGAAAATCCCTTTGAAGCGACCCGATACCACTCACTGGTAATTGAAAAGGAGTCGCTGCCCGAATGTCTGGAAGTGACAGCCGTCAGCCTGGACGACGGTGAAATCATGGGCGTGCGGCATAAGGATTTTCCTCCTGAAGTCTCCCTTGAGGGTGTACAATTCCATCCCGAATCCATCCTGACCGCTGTCGGCAAGGATCTTTTAAGAAATTTTCTGAAACTGGGCGCCCGCTGACCGTCACCTTTCCGCTTATGGCAAAGACCCAATAATTTCCTTCCGCCTTTTGCGACAGTGAAAAAGACGGTGATCAAAATGACAAGGGTCGTTATACTGAAGGAGAAAGGGAAAGGGGAGAGAAACGGGGAGCCGCTTTCCCCGTCGCCCTCCCCTCCTTCCCTTAGCATGGTCTCTATCCCTTCGCCGCGGGACGAAAGGGCTTCCTTCAACAGGCGAGAGGGGTAGAGGCAAGGACCTGATCTGAGACGGCGATGCAACAGCAAAAAGAGGTGACCGTCGGTGACCTGGTGGAGCTGAACCCGATGGAGCCAGTAGTTCAGCTGAGCCAGGTCCGGGACCTGAGGGGCAAAGACGATCCCTTCCTATTCCGGCTCATAGATAGTTTCATTCTTGAGGAGGGTGCTCACGCAGCACCATTTGAGGGTCTTTTGCAGGGATTGGTCAAAGGCGGCGCCTTTCTCATTAGCGGTATCTATGGCAGCGGCAAGTCTCATCTTCTCTCCCTGTTAGGTCTCATTGCGCAAGATCCGGCTCTCCGCGACCGATTTGCCTTGTCTCATCCAGAATGGTCGTTACGCCTCCGGGCGTTGGAAAGAAACTGCTGGCGGACCGTCTATTGCCCCCTTGACGAATACGATCCCAACGCCACGTCTTTAGAAGAGGCGGTCCGAAGAGAAGTAGCGAAAGAGTGGTCCCGTTGGGGCGATGATGGTGCTCCCCAGGCGCAAAGCCGGTCCGATTGGCTGGATGCCATCCTTTCGTCCAGAGGCGACGCTAAAGGTGTCCTCTTCCTGCTTGACGATCTCGCTCTCTTCTTGAACGGGCGTACGGCGACGGGCTTCGTCGGGGACGCTTCCTTCCTCCAGTTCCTCGCTCAGGCAGCTTCCCGAAGACCCGTCACCCTGGTTGGCGTCCTTCAAAGGGGTTGGGAGGAGGTTCATCCCCACTCTTCCTACACCTGGACCCAAGTCAGGGACCGATTTGAGAAGCATTGGCTCTTAAGTCTCGCCCACACCCGCACCATGGTGGACCAGGTCCTGATCAGCAAAAAGGATCCGGCCCTCCTCCATTCTCTTCTCCAAAAACTGTCGGATCACTATCCTCACCTTAAGGAACATCCTATAGACCGACTGATGGCGTCTTATCCCTTTCATTGCGACACCCTATGGTGCGCGGAGAGGGCGACAAGGGCTTTCTTTTCCCGCACCCGCAGCGTTGTCACTTACGTTCAGGATCAGGTCTCCCGGCGCCTCTCGGATCCCTGGGACCGACTGATCACACCCGACACCCTTGTCGATCACTTTCACGAAGACATGGCGTCCCATCCCGAACTGCGGGTCTATGTCCGGAAAGTCTTGCCTCACTTTGAGGTTCTGGAAGCGGAGAGCGGTCGCGGTGGAACCGTACGGCTCGTCAAAGTCCTTTTAGCCTACCAACTTTCCGGATCTTTTCCGTCCGCCGCCCGATTGGGCGCCACCTTAGGCTTGCCAGCCGAGACTGTTTGGCACCATTTGGAAAAACTAAGGGAGGAGGGGGATTTTTTAGTTCAGGTGCACCGATCCGGCTCGCCAGACGATACCTACCGACTCACTCCCACTCTGACCGCTAATAGAGCCCTGCGCGAGAGAGTGACCCATTTGATGGCGGCGCTGGCACCGGGCGATGCCCGATTGATCGCCTTCGCCACTGATTGCCGATCAGAGGACTGGCTCCTACCCCCACCCGATCAGATCCGAGAGATCAGCATTCGCTGGCAACAGACCAAACGCTTGACCCAGGTCACCCTAACGGACTTGAGGAAAATCAAAAGGGAGAGCCTTCTACACCTTCTAAAAGATCTGGAAGAAGGCGTTACCCGACCTCAGGTTCACCTCTTTCTCGCTCTCCCTCTTGCAACGACCGATCAAAGGACCCACATAGAATCGCTGAGGAACGACGATGATTCCCTCAACAGGGTTGGCTTCTGGATCCCGGCAGAGCCGGGACCTGCTGAATGGATCCGCTGGCGGGAGAACACTGCCCTCTGGCTTCTCTCCCAAGACCGATCCCTTGAGGAGAGCGAACAGGGGCGCCTGATTCTAGACCGGGCAAGAGAGCGGTTGGAGGTCGGTCGGCAAGAGATGGTCGCCATTTTCAAGCGTCTCTACAACGCCGGCACCTTGATCGTACCGGGAAAGGTGCGCCCCCAAAACCTGCCGCTCAGACCCTTGAGAAGTTCTGAAGAACTGGTCGAGACAGCGGCAGGAGCAGTATTGGATGGACTCTACCCAGAATTTTCCAGCGTGGCTCCTAAAAGGGAGGCGACAGGACAAACCGTTCACTTTCTAACCCGGCTGATTCTCAAGGGGCTGCCTGAGTCGGAGATCACCGGATCGGTCAGTCGCTGGTTGGAAGCCGTCGCGGTGCCCCTCGGCATTTGTAGCAGGGAGCAATCGGGTTGGAAAGTCCATCCCCCCAAACCAGCGATCCTCAGGAAAGTGATGGACCGCGTCGCTGGGGACCAGACCGTGGCAGAGGCGGGAAGGGCTCTGAGAGAACCGCCCCTGGGCTTGACATCGGAACTGGCGACCCTTGTTCTTTCCGGTCTTATTCGTGTGGGGATCTTAGCGGTGAAGGATCGGTCGGGCGATTTCGTCGCCCCTCAGAACGTTTCAGTGCCCTTTCCTTCCCACCTTCGCCTGACTGTATCGTCCCTCTTGGAGGAACAAGACTGGCAAGCCATCAGACCCTATTTAAAAGTCTTGCTCGGCGCTGAGCCACCCCAAGAAATGGGCCATTTGTCTCAACAGGAATCGTGGGATGCCCTTCAAAAAAGGGGAGGGGAGTGGCAGGTTCAACTTCAGGAGATCCGCCCCCGACTCCTTCAATGGTGGAGGGAGAGGGGGGAAGCGCCGCGATCTTGGTCCCGATCCCTTGAAGTTTTCCAGTCCTTCGGCGACATCATTTCCATCGTTGTCAACAGCCCGACCGCCCACCGAGCCCTCACCCGCCTCCTTTCCTGGTTTCGGGAGCATCGGCTCTCACCAAAGGACTTGGAAAACCTTCTGGAGCATTGGTCGCGTCTTCAAAGCCTGGCGACCCATCTGATCGCTCTGACCGAAGCCGCCCGATATCTCAGTTTGTTGGACCCGTCCTCTCTTCCAGAACGAGAGAGGAAGATTCAGAGCGATCTCCTCACCGACTACCGAAACGGGGATTGGCTCCTGCAAAATGCCGACAAATGGCTCCAACGCTTCTACGCCTTCAGGGAGAGATACATTGATGTCTATGTTCGCCATCACGAAGAAGTCAACGGTGGTGCCCTCTTTCGCAAGTTGGAATCCCTGAAGGAAAGCCCTGAAGTTCTGTTTTTGAGAGCCGTTTGTGCCCTGGAAGGCGTGCCGACAGAAGCCGTCATGGCATTGAATCTGTTACGGGAGACATTGGGTTCCTTCTGCCCGGACGGTCCGACTATTCTCCGACCAAGTCTCAACAGGACCCCTTTTTGCCCGCGGTGCCAGGTCAAACTAACGGACCGTGCCCGAGCCGATCCTGACCGGGTGGCAGACGCGATAAGAGAGGCAGCGGATGTTGCCCTCCAGTGGCTCAACCGTTCCGATGTCGCTTCGGTTTGGCGACCGTTCCTGCTCGCAAGAAATCCCGAGGTCAGTCCACCCGAGCCGGACGCTCCCTTGCCCCAATGGCTGCCTTTTATGGACTCTATCCGCCTTGCCCTGACTCCCAAGACCGTCGTCACTTTGTCTGCGTCCGAACTGACCCGGCTCTTCATTGGTCGTTTCCTCAAATCGGAAGAGGCACTGGACCTTTTTCGGCGCTGGCTGATCGAGAAGGGAGCGGAATCGGGGACCTTCGTCCAGTTTATCGATGCAGACCAAAGGGAGGAGGGACCCGACACTGCTATGGAGAAAAGCGGTCATACCCGAGGAACTAAAAGGTAACGGAAACGGGTCTGAATACGCAGGTGACAGTCCAGACGATGGTGACGAAAGAAGAGAGAGCGGACATTCTGATCATCGGGGGCGGAATCGCTGGTCTCTGGTGCGCGCTCCATTGCCCCCGTGACTATCGGACCGTTGTTTTAGTCAAAGGGGACTCACGGGAGTGCAATACCTACCGGGCGCAAGGGGGTATCGCAGCTGCCCTCTGTCCCAGGGACAGTGTTGAGAAGCATTTTTACGACACGATAACTGCCGGAAAAGGGTTGTGCAACCCAGAGGCGGTGCGGATTCTGGTAGAGGAAGGTCCCGCCGAGGTTCAGTCGCTGTGGCGGCTTGGTGTCCCTTTTGATCAGGAGGACGGAAGGCTGGCTTTGGCGAGAGAGGGAGCCCACTCGGAACGGCGGGTCGCCCACGCCTATGGCGATGCAACCGGTCAAGCGACGATGGAGGTGCTCTTGACCGCTTGCAGGGAAGCGGGTGTAGAGATTCGGGAGCACAGAATCGTTTACCAACTGACGGTGGAAGAGGGAGAATGCAGGGGAGCGATTGCTCTCGGCCCCGACGGTGTGGAGATCTGGTCCTCGCAAGTCACCGTTCTAGCGACCGGAGGAATCGGTAGTCTCTATTCGGTGACCACCAACTCACCTCTGGCGACGGGGGACGGTCTGGCATTGGCTTTCCTCGCCGGTGCAGAACTGGTAGACCTGGAGTTCGTCCAATTTCATCCGACCGCCCTTGCAGCAGGGACAGGTCCTGTTCTGCTGATCTCAGAAGCGGTCCGTGGAGAGGGTGCCGTTCTGATCAACAGTCAAGGGCATCGGTTTCTGTCGGAATACCATCCTTTAGCTGAACTGGCGCCCCGAGATGTCGTAGCGCGAGCCATTTTTATGGAAATGATGCGGACGGGGTCTTCGCGTGTTTTCCTGGATATCTCCCATCGGGGAGAGGAATTCGTCCGCAAACGCTTCCCGAACATCTTCCAGGGCTGTTACGAAAGGGGTTTCAACCTTGGGAGAGAGCCCGTGCCGGTGGCACCTGCTGCCCACTACCATATGGGCGGCATTCGGACCGATCTGTGGGGACGGACGTCTGTCGCAAGGCTTTACGCCTGTGGGGAGTGCGCTGGAACAGGGGTGCACGGAGCCAATCGGCTCGCAAGCAATTCGCTGACGGAAGGGCTCGTCTTCGGTCGCCGGGTGGCTTCTGTCCTTGCTGAGTGGCTGGATCAGCCCTTCCCGTCATCGGTCCGGCAGATCCCTCCTCCACCCTTACCGCTTTCCGTAGACGAAGTCGCCCGGATGCAACGGATTATGACCCGTTTCGTCGGTGTCACGAGAAAGGGAGAGGGACTGGAAGAGGCGAAACGATATTTTGAGGACCGGGCAGAGCATTTGAAAGGTGCCAACTTCTTTCCCCTTCTCGTCTGCTGGCTCGTTGCAGCGGCGGCCCTTTGGCGGACGGAGAGTCGGGGATCTCACTTCCGCGACGACTTTCCCGATACCGATGACGGCAACTGGCGGCGTCGGCAGGTCTGGAAGAGTTGTGGGGACCTCCCTTGGAAGAAGGCACCGTTGATGAGTCTGGTCCCCGTTGCCTCTGGTCTCGTACCGATCGGGCAGGGAGGTGGCAGCCGGTGAGAGAAGAGACAGAAAAAGCGCGGTCCCGGGTCGAGCCGGTTGAGGAGGAGTTTGAGAGAAAGCGGGGTGTGACGGCGGTGGCTGTGGAAGGTGGACTGGTCCACATTGCCGTCACCATTGCCCCCGACCTTCGTCAGCGCCAGAGGGTCTTTCAAACTCTCGCCGAGGCGGGAATCAGCGTTTATCTAATCAAGTTTCACGATGACGGTATTCACTTCGTAGTCCGAGAGGAGGTCCTGGAGAGGGCGCGTCAAGTTCTTGACAAGCTGGGTCTCCCGTTCACCCTCACGGACCATTGCGCGACGGTCACCGTCCTGTCGTCGGCGATGCGGGACCTGCCGGGGGTGATGGCGACCATTGCTGAAGCCGTCTACGACGAAGGGGTGGACCTTCTGGAGACGGGGGACTCCCACGATGCTGTCATCCTCTTAGTCAAAAGTTCGGAAGCGGCGCCGGTCGCTGAGGCTCTCAAAAAGAAATTCGGTCTATAAAGGGAGGTGTTCCCTTTGGGCGTCATCGTTCAAAAGTTCGGTGGCACTTCCGTTTTCCCAAAGGAACGACTCTTCATCGCCGCCCAAAAAGTCGTTAAAGCCCGACGGGAAGGTCATTTTCCCGTCGTCGTCGTTTCTGCGCCGGGGAGAAGCGGTGACCCTTACGCAACGGACACCCTCGTTCAACAGGTGAAGGAAATTGACCGACAGATCCCTGTTGACAAAAGGGAACTGGACTTGGTAATGACCTGCGGTGAAATCATCGGGATCGTTTGGATGGCTCAAGCCATCAAAGCGGTCGGGGGTTACAAGACGATCGCCCTGACGGGCGGTCAGGCGGGCATTTACACCGACGAACATTTCGGCAACGCCCGAATCGTCCGGATTGACCCGTCCCCCATTGAGGACGCGATCGAGAAGGGTTACATCCCTGTCGTCGCCGGCTTTCAGGGGGTGTCGGAAAAAGGTCACGGTACCGGACACGGTCAGATCACCACCCTCGGTCGGGGCGGATCCGACACGACCGCCGGTGCCCTCGCCGCCGCACTTAGTGCCCAATCGTGCATCATCTACACCGATGTGGACGGTGTGTTGACTGCCGATCCGAGAATTGTCGGTAACCGGGCGCGCCTGCTTCCGTCGGTCACTTACGAGGAAGTTTCTGAAATGGCTCACTTAGGGGCGCGGGTCGTTCATCCCCGATGTGTCGAGATTGCGATGAACCATAGGATTCCCGTCTGGGTCAGGAATGCGGCGGGGGAGCTGCAAGGCACGGTCATTCGCCAGCGCGCCAGCGACCTTCCCGCCCGCCATTTCCGCATCACCGGCATCACCCATCTCCCCCAAGTGGCGCAAGTGAAAGTCAATGTGGCGTTCCGGGAAGACCTTCCCGAGGTAGAGACGGAGATCTACCGGGTCCTAGGAGAGGCGGGGATGGTCCCTTACTTCGTCAGTAAGAGCCGCTCCTACTTTGAATTCGCAGTCGTCCGTCACCATCTGGAATGGCTACGGTCTCTGCTGGACGGACTCGCCTTGCCCATCGTCCGAGACGGAGTCAGCAGAACCTACATCTTGACGACCGATCCGGACCGAGTCGTTCATAGAGAAAGGGTCCGCCTCCTTCGCCGGACCCAAACCGACTGGGACCTCTTGGACGCCACCATTGACATTACAACTAACTGCGCCATCGTCAGCCTGGTCACCCTCAACACCAGGGAAGTTCCCGGCATTATGGCGCGAATCTTGGAGGCAATGGTGGGCAACGACCTTGAAATTCTCCAGGTCGCCGACGCTCAGAACTCCGTCTCGTGCCTGATCCGGGAGGACGATGTGGTCCGAGCCGTCCAGGTCCTCCACGACCAGTTCGTCCTTCACGACGAGTCGTCCTATCGCCTCCGCCCCATCCCATAGGGAACGGGCAGACCAGGATAATTGTCAAGGAGGCAAGAATGACGGCTAACCAAGGGCAGGAGGGGTCTCCTATGGTAAAAGTCCCTGAGTCGCGGGCACCGTCTCCCCCTTATCTATTTAAGTCACCAGTGTGCCATCGGGAGACTCCGATGCAATCGCTTGAGGACAACCGATCGGTGCGGAAATCGGTTTTCGTCCTTTCCCTCGCTCTGGCTCTGTTGTCGCTTGCGACTTTGAGCACGGGAGCACCTACCGACGAATTTGAAAGAGCGGTGGAACTTTACGAAGGTAGGAAATTGGATGAGGCGCTCGCCCTCTTCGAAAAGCTGGTAGCTAAAAATCCTCAAGACGGAGAGTCGTGGCTTTGGATCGGAACGATTCTCATTGAGAAGGGAGAGTTTAAGGAAGCGGCGGGGGCACTGCAGAAGGCGATCCAGTTGTCCCTGTCCGCCAGCCTTCAGGCGACGGCACTTGTCAACTTAGGGGTCGCCTATCAGTCGTTTGGAGAGCCTATCGCAAAGGCAGTAGACTGTTACGAGAAGGCCATCAGGCTCAAGCCGGATCTCATGGAGGCGCACAGTTACCTGATCACGGTTTACATCGGCGCCGGTCAGTGGCGAGAGGCGCAAAAGGCGGCGGAGCGCGCCTTTTCCATCCTGGGTCGTCCCCTTCCGTCTGACCGAATCAAAGCCACATGGGATCAAGTCGTTGCCTTTTTGGCTGACGACTACGATAGAGCCCTTGACATGCTGAAGAGTTTGGCGCTTCAACAGTGGGCGAACCCCGAATTCCAATACCTGACCGGCCGCGCCAACGAGGGGGTCGGTCAGTTCTCCCGCGCTGCCTTGTTTTTCGGTCAAGCGGCGGCGTTAGCGCCTCAGGTGGCGGACTATCATCTGTCCTTCGGTCGGGTCCTTGGGAAGATGGGTCTCTGGAGGCAAGCCGTCAAGCCCCTGGAGCGAGCCGTGGCTCTCTCCGGCGACGGTGTCGGTCCCGTCGTCCAACTCGCTCAGGCGTACGGGGCTGTAGGAAGGTGGTCGGATTCGGTCGTCCTCTTAAAACGGATCGCCGAGAGGGAGCCGCACAATGTGACCGTTTGGCAGTCGCTGGCTTTTGCTACTCTGCAATTGGGAAGAGAGGAGGAGGCTCTGGAACTTTTCCGCAAAGCCCTCAGCCTGAAGGATGATCCAGTGATCGCCGTCAATGTATCGGCATTGGAGTTGAATGCCGGCTCCCGGCTAATTACCCAGGGACAATGGGACCATGCGGCGACGCTTATAGAGGCGGCGACCGATCGGCTGTCCCTAGCGGTCACCAAACATCCTTCGCTTGCCGCCCGGTTGAACTTCTTAAAGGGGTTACGGCTTCTTGCAACGGTCAAGAAAGCGTTGGGACAGGAGCAGGAGGCTCAAAAGCTTGTGGCAAGGGCGAAGGATTTCCTTGCAGTCGTCCTGCAGCAGGAGAAGGGTTTGGAAGTCTTGTTGGAGCAAGCCAAGCTCCTGGTGGAAACGGGCAACTACGAAGGGGCAATGCAGGTCTGTCGGGAGATTCTCAGGACCCGACCCAAGACAGAGGAAGCGTATCTAATTCTCGGTTACAGTGTGATAGCCCTTCGCAAATGGCACGATGCCGAATTCGCCTACCAAGAAGCCCTGAGGATCAACGATAAAAGCGTTGACGCTCTCGTCGGTTTGGGAATCGTTGCTTTTGAGAGGGGTCGCTACGAAGATGCCGTCGCCTGGTTCGAGCGGGCTCTCAAGGTGGACCCGAATCATCCAATTGCCAGAAGGAATTTGGAAGTGACCCGGCGGATGATGAAAAAGGAAGGGTAGCGCAGTTGCGTCAAGTAACCATCATTGCAGCCCTGCATAAGGCAGGAATTGAACAGGCTTTGAAGGATCTGGTCGGACGGTTGGAAGGATTCGGTCTGAACGTGATTTTGCCCCGACCAGCGGCGGAATTGATTGGCAGGGACGGTTTTGATGAGCCGATCCCCATAGAGGGGAGTGATTTAGTCATCGCCCTTGGTGGCGACGGCTCTGTCCTGTCTGCCGCCCGCATTGCCGCTCCCCTCCACATCCCTGTTTTGGGAATCCGAATGGGTGGCTTCGGATTTCTTACCGAAGCGGAGAGGGATGAGGCACCGGAAGCCTTGGAGAGGGTGTTGAAGGGCGACTACTGGTTGGAGGAGCGTTCCTTACTGTCCGCATCGGTCTATCAGGGGGGACAGCCCGTTACCGTCGGTCTGGCTCTGAACGATGTGCTGGTCGTCAAGTCGGTTGAGGCGCCTCTTCCGCAATGGGAAGTTCGGCTCGATGGAACTCTTTTAACCCTCTACCCTGCGGACGGTCTCCTCCTCTCCACGCCGACCGGCTCCACAGCCTACTCCCTGTCGATCGGAGGTCCCATTCTGGCGCCCGATCTGCCTGGGTTCGTCCTCTGTCCTTTTGCCCCCCACTCTCTGACCCTTCGCCCCTTGGTTCTGGCGGAGAAGGCAAAGGTCTCCATTCGCCTCCTGCCTCAGCGCCGGCGGGTGGTTGGGGAAGTCTGTTTGGACGGTCAGGTCCGCCATGACATCATCGCAGACGATCAAGTGGATGTCTCCATCGCTCCTCAAAAGGCTCGGATCGTTCGCTACCGACAGATCTCTTTCTACGATCGGCTGCGCCAGAAACTCCGCTGGGGAGACCGGCAATGAAGAGGTTCCGGAACCCTTTACAGGATTTAAACCGACGCATTATTGAATGCGAGAGATGTCCCCGTCTCGTTCGCTATCGCCAAGAGGTCTCCGGTAAAAAGCCGCGCCCGTTGCGGGAGTGGACCTACTGGAGCAAGCCTGTGCCAGGATTCGGGGACCCTGAGGCAAGGGTCGTCGTCATCGGTCTGGCGCCGGCGGCTCACGGCGGAAACCGGACCGGGAGGATGTTTACCGGAGACGGTTCTGCGCGGACCTTGATCGACGTTCTTTACCAGGTCGGCTGGGCAAATCAACCGACTTCCGAGCACCGTGACGACGGGCTCCGCCTTTCCGGCTGTTACCTGACTGCCATCTGCCGATGTGCCCCTCCTCGTAACAAGCCCTTGCGGTCGGAAATGGTCAATTGCCGCGACTATTTAGTGGAAGAACTGCTGCTCTTGAGGAAGGCGCGGGTGCTGGTCACCCTTGGGCAGATGGCTTTTGATGGGACCCTTTCCGCCCTGAAAGTCCTGGCGCAACGGATGGGCGAGCCCTGGACGCCGGGAATTTCCCGTCTCAAGTTTGGTCACGGAAGACATTACCGAGTGCCCGATCCTCGGGGCGGTCCTTACTTGGACATTCTCGCTTCCTACCATCCCAGCCGGCAGAACACCAACACGGGGCGGCTGACAATGGGGATGCTAAAAGATGTGCTGAGGAAGGCGAAGGACCTCGCTGATGAGGCTCTTGCGGCTGTCTGATCCGTCACGGTAGCCCCATTCGTCTCGCCAGATACCAGTCCAAAAGGAGAAACAGGCTGAGAAGAATGTAGAGGAAGGGGAAGGATGAAACGGGCACCCAAGCGAAGACAATATCCTTTCGTGGGCGCAGATGTCTTGACAGATAGGTTGGGATCTGGTCTTCGGAAAGGACGGCGCCACCAGAAGAAAGGGCAAGGCGAGTGAGCCGTTCCCGATCGGCGGGCATCGTCCACTCCTCCGGCGGTTCCTTGGGGGAAAGGAGGGGCGGCGTCTGCCCAGAAAAGCTTTTTTCTGGCTTGGCGACGAACCGGACTAGTCGCCGCCAGAACCGATCAAAGGACGACCGGGCATCCGGACCGGGCGCCATTACGGACTGCCAGAGCTCCGAGACGGGGAAGGTGACGACGCATCCCGGACCCTCCTCCCACCAAGCGAGGACCGAAGCGCGGTCGGAGAAAGCCGAAAGATGGACCGAGGCTGTCAACGGAACGAGAGACGTTGCCTCCTTAAAGGGCGGTACGGACCCGACCATCTCCATCAAGGGGTCGTCCCGACTGGTTTCCAGACGCCCCGGCGCAATTCGCAAACCTAGGCGAATGGGACGACTCAGCCTTTGGGTAGTTCTGAGAAGTTGGTCCACTGCCTTGCCGACCGCAATCAATCCGCCGCCCTGTCTCACGAACGTGCCGAACGAAGAGGGATCGACCGGATCGCTGAGATCGTCCAGCGACGGAAAGACGATGGCAGCGTGGAAGGAACGGATCCAGTCGCTCCGAACGGGAGTCAAATTGCCCGGTCCTGCAGTGAAGAACTTTCCGTCGCTGATGCCGATGAGGCTGACGAGGTCTAGTCGGTGATCCGACTCCAGCGCTCGCTTAACAAAAGTCACATCCCAGGTCGGCTGGGAGGCGATCAGAAGGGCGCGAAGGTTGGTCGGTGCTGTCCATAAGGCGGCTCCTGCTCTGTTGTCACCGCCCCACGAATCTGCGGTATCCACTGTGACGGTAAAGACCGTCCAACCCCGGGTCCCGGGCTCCAAGATCCAATCCCGACTGGCAACGGAATCCGGTCCAACGCTGAGGGTTTCGGATCGGATTCGGCGACCGCTACGGAAGAGAGCCAATCGGACGGTGCGCGCCCTAGAAACGGACGCCCGGACTGTGACGGTCACCTTCCCTTTCTCACCCGGGAAGAGGAACTGATGCGACGGTGAGACCGAGATGGCAATGTTATCCAATTTCCGAGATCGCACAGGGCACCAGATCAGGCGGGTCCGGCTACCCTTGAGAGCCGCAGCGATTGTTTCGTCGGGCAATGGGTCTGTGTCCTGGCCGTCGGCAACCAAAATCAGTGAATCGGCAGGACGGGTCTTGACCAATGCACAGACCGCATGGGACAGGCGGCTGGCGTGGTCGTTGAAAACGGCAGAAAAGTCGGTGGGGACACTCCTCAGGTCTCTGCCGAACACCCACATCAGAGCCCGACCCGCTCTGCGGGCTTCCTTGACCGCCGTCGCAACGGCGCGCGATCTCTCCGCCGGATCCACGCTCAGCGAGCCGTCAACAAGGATCGCTACGATCGGATTCTCCCGTTTAGAAACCGCCACCTTGACAACGGGAGACCGAAGAAGGAAGCATAAGGCGACGACGGCAGAGAAACGGAAAAGGAAGAGGAGAGCCCGCAACGGGGCGCTTCCCAAGTGCCTTATGAGAAGGGTCCTGACGACGGTAGAAAGAAGGGTGAGAGCGACGATGACGCCGACGAGAGCGGCCAACCTGCTGTCCGTCGGCATCAGATCGCTCCTTCACGCCCTTAGGGCATCAGACCTGGCTCCATAAGCCCTGTCGTCTCTTCCCATCCCATCATCAGGTTCAGACATTGGACGGCGTTGCCTGCCGCTCCCTTGGTGAGGTTGTCCAGAGATGAGAGGATGATCAGATGTCCGGAATAGCGATCAATGGCAAAGGCGAGGTCACAGAAGTTGGAACCGGCTACAGCCTTGACCCTGGGCAGCTCTCCGTCTGGAACGATTCGGACGAAGGGTTCACCCTGGTAATCCTCTTCATACAGACGTCGGACTTGTTGAAGAGGGACCGGCTCCTTCAGGCTGCAGTAGATAGTGGATAGGATTCCTCGGGAAATGGGGATCAGGTGGGGAGTGAACGACAGCGCCGGTTCCTCTCCCAACAATTGGCGCAACTCCTGAATCATTTCAGGAGCGTGGCGATGCTGACCGACGCTGTAAGGTCGGAAGTCGCCGAACAGTTCCGTGAAGAGATAACCTACCTCCAGCCGGTTCCTGCCGGCGCCCGAGATGCCTGATTTACTGTCTACGACAATTTCTGGGCGGATGAGCCCTCTCTTGGCTAACGGTAACAGCGCAATGAGGACCGAAATGGGATAGCAGCCTGGGTTAGCGACTAAGTAAGACTCACGGATTCGCCAGCGGTACAGTTCTGGAAGTCCGTAAGTTGCCCTTTCCAGCAAGGCGGTTGCCTTGTGTTCCCGACGGTAGACCCGGCTGTAAACGGCGGGGTCTCGAAAGCGAAAATCGGCAGATAAGTCGATGACCTTTATCCCGCGATCCAACAGTGTCGGCACCAACTCCATAGCGGCACCGCTGGGAACCGCAAGGAAAGCGGCGTCCACCCCGTCCAAAAAAGATTCGTCGTACGGGACACAGTCCAAATGCAACACTCCCCTCAGGTGGGGATGCGCCTGAGGGAGAGAGACCGTTTCCTCCGATCCGGTCCTAAGGAGGGCGCGGACCTCCACCATGGGGTGTCCGGTAAGAATCCGGAGCAGTTCGCCTCCCGTATACCCCGTCGGACCAACAACGGCGATTCTGGCATGCTCAGGCAAGGGAGATGTTCCTTTCAAGACTTCACAAACTTGTCCCGGATGCGGGCGACGAAAGATTTGTTCTGTCGATCTAAATCCAGTCCCATCGTCTGTGCCAGTTCAAGGAGGAGCCGGCGCTGTTGGTCGGTGATTCTCTTTGGCACTTCCAGACGGATATGAACGAGAAGGTCGCCCCGCCTGCTGCCATGGAGGCTGACGAAACCCTTCCGGTGGACCTTCAAAACACTTGCCGGCTCCGTTCCTGGTGGCACTTCCACTTCGACCTCTCCGTCTAAGGTGGGCACCTTCACTTTGTCGCCGAGCACCAGTTGAGGATAAGTGAGGGGGACGTCCACGTGGAGGTGGGGTCCCTCTCGCCGAAACTGAGGATGTGGCTGAATCCGAAACACCACATATAAATCGCCAGGGGGTCCACCCGATTTGCCGGAGCATCCCTGCTTAGGAATGCGAACGGTTGTACCATCGTCAGCACCAATAGGAATCGCCACCCGTACCTTTCGCGTCACTTCTAACCGGCCGACTCCGTGACACGAGTGGCAGACAACCTCCGCAACCCGCCCCATCCCCCGACAGCGGGGACAACTGGTGATTGTCCGGACGAAACCGGCGGCAGTCCGGCGGGTCGTGACATGCTCGCCGGAACCGCCGCAGTCGGGGCAGCTGCGCAAACCGCCGATGGCTCCCGTGCCGCCACATTCTTGGCACGTGGTGACGACTTCCACTTCTACTTCCTTCTCCGCGCCAGTGAAGGCTTCCTCCAAAGTCACCTCCACGACCGTCTCCACATCCTCGCCTCGCTCAGGTCGGGGAGCCGCCCGCGCCCGGGCGTGGGGAAAGCCAAAAAAGTCGTCCACCATCCTCATTATGTCTGAGAACGGATCATACCCAACACCGGCGGTCACCGGGAAATCTCCCACGGTTCCATAAAGGTCATACTGTCGCCGTTTTTCCGGATCGCTAAGGACCGAATAGGCTTCCTGAATCTCTTTGAACCTCTCCTCTGCCTCCTTCTGCCGATGGGGATTCAAATCGGGATGCCACTCTTTCACAAGGCGACGGTAGGCCTGTTTAATCTCCTCCTGCGAAGCGGTTTTATCCACCCCTAAGACCTCATAGTAGTCCAAAAAACGACGTCTCACGGGCTCATCTCCGGACCCTCTTGGTCCGGCTCACTGACCCTTCCGCCTTCCTCCGCCTGTACCTCTGTCTCCAACTCGGCACGACTGCTTGTTCCAACCGCCGGGGAAGAAGGTTTTACCGATACCGTCACCAACGACGGTCTGATGACCTTGCCTCCCATCAGATAGCCTCTTTGGAGTTCCGTGATAATCGTTCCGTCCTCCAGGTCTTCTCTTTCTATCCTTTCCACCGCCTCGTGGAGAAAAGGATCGTAGGGGTGGCCTTCTGCTGAGATCGGGTCTACCTCCAGCCCTTTCAACCCCTCCTGGAACAACCGGATAATTAAGTCCAGACCGCCCCGATACGCCTCCAAACTCGCCCCTTCCTTCAGCGAGCGGTGGGCCCTTTCGAGGGCGTCCAGCACTGGTAAGAGCGCAACAATTGCCTCTTTTTTCCCCTTCTCATACGCTTCCGCCCGCTCTTGGAAGACCCTCTTGCGGTAGTTCTGGAACTCTGCCAGGACTCTTTTCCATCGGTCCTCCATCTCTTTAACTTCCTGACGGGTGCGCTCCAGTTCCTCTTT
Organism: Candidatus Caldisaccharidevorator sinensis; assembly: GCA_032161505.2. Classification (GTDB taxonomy): domain Bacteria; phylum Armatimonadota; class Fervidibacteria; order Fervidibacterales; family Fervidibacteraceae; genus Caldisaccharidevorator; species Caldisaccharidevorator sinensis. The sequence goes on along the minus strand of JAVKTG010000002.1, from coordinate 641,815 downwards.
TAGGCTGGCGATGACCTCCTCGCAGGTCCGTTCCCCGCTTACAGGTGCCCTCTCATCAGGCGCAGGCTCTACCCCGCCCTCCAAAGGTGCTTCCTCAACCGTTGAATCCATCGATTTTTGGGAAAACGCCTCGCTTTCTTCCTTTTCGCTCGTCATCGCGCGCACTTCCCTCATCGGCCGGCTTAGCGCAGTTCATCTTACTAATTTTGTCACCGGCTAGGAAATGCGACGGACCAAAGACTAAGTCCCTAAACGATCCAGCCAGTTGAGGACCGGTAGTTTCGGTATGTCCTCAGTTAAAGACCGTTTCTCAGCGTATACGTGGAAGGCGACGAGCGCCACGAGGAGAACGATCTGCACCCACTGGGGCGACAGACCCCCTGCCACAAGCCCGATACACGCTCCCAGGGGATTGGATCCCGCATCGCCCAAAAGAGCGCGTCTGCGAAAATCCGATGGAGCATAGACCAGGGAAGAAGCGAGAACGGGACCGAAAAGGAAGACCGTCGGTAGACCAACACTTCCAAAGACGACAAGGCAAGAGAGCCAGAAACCTTTAAGGGCGCGACCGGGTCTCGTATCCAGAAGGTTGATAAAGTTGGCGAAGGTTGCGATCAAAAGGGCACAGAGGAGAGCACTGACGGTAAAGCCGTGCCAGTAAATGGCAACGCTAACGGATACCGCACCACCGGCGAGGGCTTTCAGTGCCCCGGTCGTCAGTTTCCCTTGAGAGAGAAGCGTTTGAAAGTGACCCTTGAAGCCTCGGACCTCTGCCCCGATTATATCATCAATGAGACCAACGAGTGAGAAACAAAAGCAGGTGATGGAGAGACTCAAAAGGAAAGCAGAAGGGTCCTGTCTGGTCGGCAGAAGGTCAGGATTCACGGAACCGGAAGATACAGCCATAGGATCCCGCCAAGCCAGCCAGCTGAGCCATCCCGACAGAGCACCGGTGATGACTGCCAAACCGGCGCTCCCGGTCACCGCCTCGCCCAAATAGTTGACCGTTTTCAGCCCAGGCAAAGAAAGCAGGACCCGAAGGCATAGCCAGCAAACGAGCCCGCTGATAGCAGCGGAAAAGATCCCTTCCATCCGAACGAATATGACCATCACTCAACTTTTGGAGGAGTGATCCCGGTCTGACCCTGGTATTTCCCTCCGCGCTGGGCATAACTGACTTCGCAGATTTCATCGGCACGAACGAAAAGAACCTGGGCGATTCCTTCCCTCGCATACACCTTTGCGGGCAGGGGAGTCGTATTGGAAATTTCAATGGTGACGAACCCTTCCCATTCCGGCTCAAGGGGTGTGACATTGACGATGATTCCGCAACGGGCGTAGCTGCTTTTGCCCAGAACGATCCCGATCACGTCCCTGGGCATTCGGAAATACTCCATACTCCTTCCTAAAACGAAGGAATTGGGAGGAATGATGCAATAGTCCCCTTTATACGGGACGAAGGCTTTCTCATCAAAGGCTTTTGGATCGACCACTGCCCCCCAGACGTTGGTAAAGATCAAAAATTCATCAGCGACTCGCATATCGTATCCGTACGAACTTAAACCGAAACTGATCACGCCTCGCCGGATCAGTGACTCCTCAAACGGCTCGATCATGCCCTTCTCCTTCGCCATCGTGCGGATCCAGCGATCGTTCTTCACGCCCATTGCGATCCCTCCGTTCTTCTCTCCAAGAGAGAATGGGTAGATAGATCGGACCACACCTTTTCCGCGGCGTCCCGTCCGGCAGCGAGACAATCAGGAATGCCGGCACCTGTCAGCCAGTTGCCGGCGACGGCGAAACCGGGATGGTCTCGCACCGCAGCCTCTACCTCGGCGAGGAACTGATGATGTCCGACCCGATACAGAGGAAAAGCCCGCTCCCACCGGAACACCCAACACTTCTCAGGATGCCGATCTATCTGAAAGAGGCGACGCAAAGCTCCCCCGACCGCAAGAATAATTTCCTCATCTGCCGCCTCCATCAATGCCGGTAGCCTTCTTGCCGAGATATAGCATCTCAGCAGATGATACCCTTTAAGAGCGCGATGGGGAAACTTCTGGGACGAAAAACTGCAGCCGCTGATGGCGAGGTCGTTGTCTTCTGCGACGAGGAATCCCGAGCCTTTCGGGAGACCTTTTAGTTGGTCCTGACGGAACGCCAAGGAAACGGTAATGGCAGGGCGATGGGGAAGGGTTCTCAGAGCGCTCGCCAGTCGCCGGCTGAGTGAATGGACCAGCCCCGCCGCTTCCTCCGCTCCTGTTGCGACGATGAGACCGTCAGCATTAACAGGACCCTCTGCCGCTAAATGGACGATATAGCAACCGCCGTGGCATGCGATACCCGTTGCCCTGTCTACAACGCGCCTCACAGTCCCTTCCAATTCGGCGCCGAGGCGATTTACCAGTTCGCCTATTCCACCGACGAAAGAGGCGAAGAGAGATCCCAGGGGCAACTGGCTACGTTCGCCCGCCGGCAAGCCCCTTGACCTCATCAGTCGTCCCTCTTGGGTTGCGAAACGCGCCCAAAGGCTAGGGAGCGTCCATCGCAGGCTGACCTCGTCTTCTGCAGGACCGTAGACAGCAGAGAGGAGGGGCAGGATGATCCTGTCCGTCGCTTCTTTGCCGACGAGGCGGTAAAAAAATTCGCGGACGCCGACGTCTGCCCCGCCGATCCGGATCGGCTTCAATGCAGCCAGAAAAACCGCCGCCTTTCCGCGCCAACTCAGCAGATCACTTCGTAACACCGACCGCCAGTCGGGGCGGAAGGAGAGGAAGGCGTTTGGCACGGCTCTCAACCGACCGTTCCACAAAATATAAACGGTGCGTCCCTCAGGGTTGCTACCGATCAGACGGTCTTTCAGCCCCAGTTCCTCAGCCATTCGGATCGCAAAAGGCTTGGTCGTGAGAAAAGAATCGGGTCCGGCTTCTACCAAGAAACCGTCCTCTTTTATCGTCCAGGCTTTTCCACCCAGCCTGTCATCCTTCTCAATCAGGACGATCTCGGTTTCACTGCCGGTGTCTCTCTTTTTTTTCAGCAAGTGGTAGCAGGCGGACAGACCGGACAGTCCTCCGCCGATTACAGCGATCCTTTTACTCGACATCGGATTCCTGATCCTCTGACAGAACCTCCTGTTTCGGCGTCACCCCGATTGTTTTGAAGTGAGTGTACAAGACCTCACCTAGCCTTCCTTTGATCGGTCGCACGTATCGGACCTGTGTGTAATCTACCTCCACCCACCGGCAGGTCCGTCTCTTGCTGTGGTAGGCAACCAGTTGGGCCGCCTGCTCAATCACCCGCTTGGGAACCGATTCTTTCCGCTTCTCAATTTTCAGCAGCCCGTGGCACCCCGGCGCCCCCTTCACATGGAACCACAAGTCGTGGGGCTTTCCCGCCCTTAAGAGCCGTCTGTTTTCGTCCTGGTTTCTTCCTAACCACAGTTCAAATCCGTCGTGTAACTTTTTTCTAAGAAAGGGAACACGGCGGGCTTTTTGCCCAGTCGCGACGGTCGCAGGTCTCTGCCCGTCGGTCTCCGGGACGGTGCTCAAGTCTCCGCAGGTGACCCTAACAATCAGGTCCTCAAGGTGTCGTCTTTCTTGCTTCAGTCTTTCCAGCACGGTTGGGACCGTCTCCTGAAGGCGCAGGAGCTGGCGGTAGCGGGCGAAATAAACTTGCGCTGTCGCCACGGGGGTTTTGCCCTCCAGAAAGGGGACCGTGATCCGTCCCCCTTCCTCCTCAGGATCGGCTACGGTCACTTCCCGATCGTTTGGAGTGATGGCAGAAAGGTTACCGAGAATTGCCTCCCCGAACTTCCGATAGAGCATTGCCTTTTCGCTTTCTTTCAGTTCCGACTCCAGCCGTCGGATCTCTCCTTCTAACCTCTGCAGCCGTGACTGGAGGTTTCTAATCGTCGCTTGCTGTCTCTCTCGGAGCCGGACCCGGGTGAGGGCTTGACTCGCCCAAGTGAACATCGCCGGTCCCAGTTCCCGAATCGGGACCTCCTCACCCTGTTGATCGGGCAGGGGCAGCGGGTAAATCTGCACTGTCTCGCCCTCATCCGTCCTATACAGAACCGGAGAGAAGTTGGCTCTTTCCACTATTGCCATTAATTGAACCCACGACTCCTTCAGCCGCTGCCAGTCTCCCTCTGCCATCTGCGAAAGGGCAATGTCCCCGCATAGGGGACCGCAAAGAAGCCTGAGGAAATTCGGGCTCATTCCGATCAGCAATTTTCTGAGTCCTTCTGCCAGGGAGTAGGGCAATTCTGAGAGGCTCGTTCTCACCTGAGCAAAGGTCACCGTCAGGGGGTTTTGCCGTCCACCGAGGGGAGGCGGTTCGTAACGCTGACCGGGAAGGATCTGTCGGACCCGGTTCTTGCACTCGGGGATTCGCTTCCAGGCATCTATGATCGTTTGAGTTTTACCGTCCACAAGGATGGCGTTGCTACGGTGACCCATTATCTCACATATGAGGGTCTGAGGTCCGGCTTGATCACCACTGCTGAAGTGAAAGGAAAGAATGCGGTCAAAATTTTCCTGCTTGGCAGAAGTAAAGACGGAGCCGGTCACCGTTCTCCTCAAAGCGGTAACGAAAGGGACCGTGTCCTTCGCCGTCTCAAATCGTCCCTGGGTCCACGTCACGAAGGGCACTGACGGATGGATTCCGATGAGGATGTGACCCCATCCCCCGCCCGCCATTCCGACCGTCAGTGCGATGGTCGTCTCATCAAGTTGCCGCACCAAGGAGACGGACTGACCAGAAAAGAGGGAATTGATTTCTGTCTCCAATGCACGGATCGTGAGGCTGTCCAGGTTCATAGCCGTTCAGATATAGAACATCCTCGGATGGGTGAACCGACGCTCCCTTTCCCACGCGCACAACTGGGCGAGTGTTAAGGAAGCGAGGACGTCCTCAATGGCCGCCCGCACCCTCTGCCAAACTTCCATCGTTCCCGAAAGGTGGGCTCTCTCCTTCAGCACCGGGTCGGCTGGTTCCACTTCCAGAACGGGACCTTCCAGGGCGCTGACGATCTCCAGGAGGTTGATCTGTTCGGGCGGTCGGGAAAGGATATAACCGCCCCGAGCGCCTCTCTGGCTGAGGACGAGACCTGCCTTCTTCAACGGGATCATCAACTGCTCCAGATACTCTTTTGGAATACCCTGCCCCTCAGAAATATCCTTGACTTGGACCCGTCGACCCGGCTCTCTCAGCCCCAGTTCGGTCATAGCCATCAGACCGTACCAAACCCTTGTTGAGACTCTCACCTTGTCGCCTCCTTCTTCGCTTTAGTCAAGTATGTCAAAAGAGGCAGTTCGCCGTGCTAAAATCCGACCTGCGCGAGGTGCCTGGACGGTGAATGAGAATTTTCTGAAGGCTGCCATCGCCTTCGTCGCTGGCATTTTGGTCGTTCTCATTTCTTTCTATATAGGCAAGCAGGTGCTCGGACCCATTCTGACGGGACCGGCTTCTCCCGTAGCCACTAGACTGCCCGCAGAAAAGGTCGTTTCGGTAACATCCCGACCGATCCCCAACGCAATTGCCCGGAGGGACATTGATCAAGTGCCGGCTCAGACCATTGCCGCCGTTGAGCCTCTGAGCCGTCCGCAGCCGCTGAACCAGCCCAATGAGTCCGACCTCCCCCAGCCGCCCGAGGCGTCAGAGGGTCCCGAGCCGACAACGCAGCCGCCGACCCGAGAACTTAAACCGCCGCGTCCACCATCTGTCACGGTGCCTGCCCCCAGTCCACCCGTTGCTACATATCATCCCCCTTCGCCGCAGCCGAAAGCCCAGACTCGTCCTGCACCCTCTCAGGAAGGGACGCCTCAGGAAAGGACGTCGCCTCCCGAGCGCGCGCCGTCGCCCCCGCCCCCTCCCGTCGCCCGTCAAAAGCGGTTTCGGGTCCGCATCGGCGTTTTCGAAAACCCGGAAAACGTGGACCGGGTTCAGGAGCGGCTCCGTCAGAGTGGCTACGAGTCTTTCGTGACCGAGGAATCAATGCCGACGGGAAGTCGCTACAAGGTTTATGTCGGCGCGTTCGCTGACCGAGAGCAAGCCCAAGCCCTTCAGAAAGAACTGTCCGAAAAAGGAATTGATTCCGTCATTGATGAGGTTCCTGAGGAGTAAGAGATGGATCAGGCGTGGACTTCCTTAGTTGTGATCATTGCCCTGTGGGGTATTATGCTTTGGGTCATCCTTTTGCCCCAGCAGAGGCAACGGAAGGAGCGGGAGCGTTTTTTGGCATCTTTGAAGGCGGGCGACGAGGTGGCGACGACAGGGGGGCTGTGTGGAAGGATCTTGAGCGTGGACGGTGATCTGGTCACCCTTCGCATCGCTGATGGTGTGTCGGTGCGGGTCCTGAAGTCTGGGATTCAGCGTCGGTTGGATCGGGACGAGTCGGCAAAACTGAAGTCTGTCCTCAAAAAGGGGGGCACCTAAGCCCTCTTGCTGCCCGTATTGACCTGTGAACAGTCCCGCCAACTGGATAAGGCGGCAGACGAAGGGGGGATCTCCCCCCTTTTGTTGATGGAAAATGCCGCACTCCGGGCAGCAGAGGTCTGCCACCAGCATTTTGAGTTGGATCCGCCGAAAAAGGTCGTCGTCGTCGCCGGCAAGGGAAATAATGGGGGAGACGGCTTGACTCTGGCGCGCCATCTGACTATCGCCGGGCACTGGGTCTCTGTTTACCTTATCGGAAGACACGAGGAAGTCAGGCACGAGGCAGCAGTCAATTTGCAGATCTGCCTGAAGTCGGGGATCAGAGTCCTATCGGTAACGAACAGGTCCGACCTGTCAGACCTTGAGAAAGCAATCAAAGAAGCCGATCTGGTTGTAGATGCGGTTTTGGGGACGGGAGTAACGGGGGCGGTGCGGGGTCCCGTCAGGGACGCCATCAAGGCGATGAATGACGGAGGGCGCCCGATCCTGTCCATTGACATCCCGTCAGGCATTGACTCGGACACAGGTCGGGTGTGCGGGGAAGGGGTGGTTGCGGACGCGACCATTACGCTGGGCGCCCTCAAATGGGGACTCGTCCTTCACCCGGGGACCGACCATGCCGGGAGCGTCTTCGTCGGCAGCCTGGGCGTTCCCCAAAGTTTGACGGTAGGTCTCAACGTTCGGACATTTTTGACGACCGCCGACTGTGTGGTCCGCTACCTGCCGATCCGGTCTGCTAACACTCACAAAGGCGACTACGGTCGGATCCTGATCGTCGGAGGGTCACCTGGGATGACGGGGGCACCCCTTCTCGCCGCAAGAGCGGCGCTCCGATCCGGTTCGGGGCTGGTCATGATTGCGTTGCCGGCGGGACTGAACCTTGCCGTTGAATCTTCCAGTCTGGAAGTTATGTCCCTACCTGTTTCAGAAACGGAAGACGGCCGTCTGTCTGAAAGGGCTTTATCGGACCTTTCCGGTCGGTTAGACTGGTGCGATATTGCCGCCATCGGCTGTGGGCTTTCCCGCCATCCCCGGTCTCTGACCCTGGTGTGTCAACTTCTAGAGAGACTGGACAAGCCGGTTCTTGTAGATGCCGACGGTCTCTATGCCCTGGCAGACCATCCGGATGTTGTTCAAAAGCGCAAAGCCCTGACGGTCCTGACGCCCCACCCGGGGGAGATGGCGGCATTGCTGAACTCTACGCCCCAAAAAGTTCAGGAGGATCGGGTGAGTGCCGTCTGCTCAGCTGCGGGAAATTACCGCGCCGTCGTGGTGTTAAAAGGATCCCGAACCCTTGTCGCAGGACCTGATGGTACGGTTCTGGTCAACGGGACGGGCAACCCGGGAATGGCGACAGCGGGAAGCGGTGACGTTCTGACGGGTCTGATCGCGTCGGTCCTGGGGCAGGTCATCGCCCGATCGCAGAGAAATGGAGACTTGCACACCGCCGTGGAAGCCGTGGCGACCGGCGTCTTCCTCCATGGGCTCGCCGGCGACCTCGCAACCTGGGAGAAAGGAGAATGGTCACTGACTGCGTCCGATCTGATAGATCATTTGCCCCGTGCGATAATGGAACCCGAACTCTCCCAGCCCGTGCCCTTGAGACCCCTCAGCCCCCTCGTTCGGATGGTCTGGAGGGGCAGAAAAGAGAAGGGGCGGATCGGCTGGCCGGTCCCCACAACCCCTTAGTCTCAGCCCTCATACGGGATTTCCAACTCCTCCAGAAGGTTCTTAAGGAAGTGGCGGGAGCGAATCATTTCCTCGTCTAGGTTGTCGATCCTTCCGATATCCAAACCTACCATGCCGGTGAAACGGTGCTTCTTCAGCCCACGGAATAGGGAGCCGAAATCAATGGTGCCCTTTCCCAGACCGTTGTGATCGTTGGTCCTGCCGTCGTTGTCTGAAAGGTGGACATAGAAGATGCGCTCTCCCAATTTCTCAACGGACAGGGGCAAAAGTTCCTTTTGGGCGTGAAGATGAGCCGTGTCCAAAACGAAGCCCAGATTGGGATGTCCCACCTGATCAAAGAGGCGAAGGGCAGCGTCCGTGTTGCTGATCATCTCTCCGACCCGAGGCTCTAAGCAAAAGCGCAGACTCCATTCCTGTGCCTTTTGCGCGAGGCGACCGAACGATTCAACTAGAATTTTCCACTGTTCGTCCCATCGGAACGGATCGGGAATCACGGGTCGGAAGGTCACATCAAAGTCGATGGCGTCCTCGTAAGGTCTCTTTCCTTGAAAAGATATGGGAGGAGTAAAGGAGTCGGTCTGGATCGTTTGGCATCCAAAGAAAGTAGCCAGTTCGCAGGCGCGCTCAAATAGGGAGTAGGCTTTACTGCGGTCCTCCCTACTTAAGGAGACGACCTGAGGTAAAACGGGACAGAAGTTCAAGATCCGAAGACCGAGGTCCGTCGCCCTTTTTTTCAGTTCCTCTCGGTGCTGGTAGACGGCGAGGAGGTTCTCTTCACCGACTCCTTCCAATTCGGCAAACCGGAAGCCCAGCCGGGCGATATCCTCCAAAGCCTGAAAAGTGTCCGCAATGGAAGGCGGGTAACCGTAACGACTGATCGCATACAGCCAGCAACATCCGATCTGAACCATCTTCAAACCCCTTTCCTGTCGGTCAAGCCCTTAAGTCTAAAATAATGGCGGTGACAGGGATTGGGAGAGCGGTTCATCCATATAAGGGGAGCCCGACAACACAATCTCAAGAACATAGATGTCCTCTTGCCTAAGGAGAAGTTCATCGTCATCACGGGCATATCGGGATCGGGAAAGAGTTCGCTAGCGTTTGATACCCTCTATGCGGAAGGGCAGAGGCGGTATGTGGAGTCCCTCTCCGCATACGCCCGCCAGTTTCTCGGTCGGCTGGACAAGCCTGATGTGGACTTCATAGAGGGGCTCTCCCCTGCCATCAGCATTGATCAGAAGGCGATGCATCACAACCCCCGTTCTACCGTAGCAACGGTGACGGAAATTTACGACTACTTGCGCCTGCTGTTCGCTCGTGTCGGCACTCCTCACTGTCCTCAATGCGGGCGGCCGATCGTCCATCAGACCCCAGAGAAGATCGTTGACCAGGTGCTCCGTCTCCCGGAAGGCTCCCGCATTCACGTCTTGGCGCCGGTCGTCAGAGGGCGTAAAGGCACCTATGCCCATCTTTTAGAGGAGATTCGCAGACAGGGATTCGTTAGGGTTCGCCTGGACGGTCAGGTTCTTACGATAGAAGAAGCCCTTAAGGTCCCTTTAGATCGGTATCGCCAGCACTGGATTGAGATTGTCGTTGATCGGCTGGTCGTTCGCACCGACATCCGGAGCCGGCTGACCGATTCCATTGAAACGGCTCTGAGGGCTGGGAAGGGAACGGTCATCGTTCAAGTCCTGGATTCAGCCGGAGAGCAGAGCGTTGAAAGACTGTTGGGCACCGTTACCGGCGCCCCGCGCTCTCCGGATTTCCGCAGCGATCTGATTTTTAGCGAGCAGTTTGCCTGTCCCGACTGCGGAACCAATATTCCCGAACTGCAGCCGAGAAACTTCAGTTTCAATAGTCCGTATGGCGCCTGTTCGGAATGTGACGGGCTGGGCTATAAAGCCGAGTTCGATCCGGACCTGATCATTCCCAACCCCAATCTGTCCATTGCGGAAGGTGCCATCGCCCCGTGGAAACTGTACACCAGCAACTACAAACGGGCGGTTCTCAAAGCTGTCGCCGAGGCTTACGGTTTTACGCCCGAGACACCGATGAAGAACCTGAACAAAACCCAGTTGAATGCCCTTCTCTACGGCACCGATCGCCCTATTACTGTCCACTACGTCAACAGGCACGGGCGGTTCCGTACGATTACGACCTACTTTGAGGGGATCATCCCGATCCTGCGGGAGGATTACAACGAAAACGGAGATGAGTGGCGGGAGGCGCTCAGACCGTTCACCTCAATGAAGCCCTGCTCCCGTTGCAACGCCGCCCGACTTAAGCCCGAGAGCCTTGCGGTAACGGTGCGAGCGACCCTTCGTCCTCCTTCACCTCTCCCGTTCCCTTCGGAAGAGCCTCAGTCCTGGGATTGGGGTGAATCGGTGTGGCGCTGGAACATCTCCCAGGTGACGCAACTTTCGGTGGAAGAAGGGCTCCAGTGGCTCAGTCATCTCAGGCTGACGGACAAGGAGCAAACCATCGCTTACCAGATTCTCAAAGAGATTCGGAGTCGGCTCCAGTTTCTCCTCGATGTCGGTTTGGGCTATCTGACTCTCGACCGTCAAGCGTCCACTCTGGCAGGGGGCGAAGCTCAGAGGATCCGACTGGCGACCCAAATCGGATCGGGTCTGACCGGTGTCCTTTACATTTTAGACGAGCCGTCCATCGGTCTTCATCCCAGGGACAACCGGCGCCTGATAGAAACCCTTAAAAAGATGCGGGACCTGGGCAACACGGTCATCGTCGTGGAACACGATGAAGAGACCGTCCGCAGTGCCGATTTCGTTTTGGATTTAGGTCCCGGCGCCGGAGAAAAAGGCGGATACGTGGTCGTAGCCGGTAGCGTGGAAGATGTCATGTCCTGCCCCGATTCCCTTACGGGTCAATATCTCTCCGGAAAGCGTCAGATCCCCGTTCCACGAATCAGAAGGAAGCCGAAGGATGCCTGGCTGACGGTCACCGGTGCCCGGGTCCACAATCTGAAGAACATCACTGCCCACTTTCCCCTTGGTCTGTTCATTTGCTGCACAGGCGTGTCGGGCTCGGGCAAGAGCAGCCTGATTATGGACGTCCTTTACAACGCCCTGGCGCAGATGCTTCACGGTGCCTCAACCAAACCCGGTCCCCACGACGACCTTTTTGTCCTTGATGCCAGGACAGGGGAACACAAGGCGGTTCGCCCGTTCATAGACAAAGTCATCAACATTGACCAGTCGCCTATCGGTCGGACGCCTCGCAGCAACCCGGCAACCTATACGGGTGTCTTCACCTACATCCGCCAGCTATTCGCTTCCACCCGCGACGCAAAAGCGAGGGGATACGCTCCTGGTCGGTTCAGTTTCAATGTCAAGGGGGGCCGGTGCGAAGCCTGCCAGGGTGAAGGATACATCAAGGTGGAAATGCATTTCCTTCCCGACGTCTTTGTCCCTTGTGAAGTCTGTAAAGGGCTCCGCTACAACAGGGAGACTCTTCAGATTCGTTACAAGGACGCCACCATCGCCGATGTTCTCAATATGACTGTGGAGCAAGCCCTGCAATTTTTCTCTGCCATCCCTCCGATCGTTCGCATTCTCCAAACCCTCAACGATGTCGGTTTGGGCTACATTCGGCTGGGTCAGCCGGCGACGACGCTGAGCGGCGGAGAGGCTCAAAGGGTCAAACTCGCCAGCGAACTGTGCCGGCGAAGCACCGGAAAGACCGTCTATATCCTGGACGAGCCGACGGTCGGTTTACACTTTTACGATGTGGATCGTCTCCTTCAGGTCCTTCACCGGTTGACCGATATGGGGAATACCGTCATCGTCATAGAACACAACCTGGAGGTCATTAAAACAGCCGATTGGATCATTGACCTGGGTCCCGAAGGAGGTGCCGAAGGAGGGCAAATCATTGCTGAAGGAACCCCTGAGGAAGTCACCGATAGTCCGGCGAGTTACACCGGTCAATTTCTCAGGAAGGTCCTCTCCGACGCAGCACCAGGGTCGCCTAAGAATCCCTCAGGAGACGGCAAAGTCCTTTCGCCGGCTAAGAGGGCGTGACGGTTAAGAGAGAGAGGACAGCGAAAAGAGCGCCGACCGCCCAGAAAGTTCGGACGATCACGGGCTCCCGCCAGCCGATCAACTCAAAGGAATGATGAATGGGGGTCATCGGAAAGATGCGCCGCCCCCGACCGTAAATCCGTTTCGTTATCTTGAAATAGATCACCTGGACCACAACGGTTGCCTCTTCAATCCAAAAGGGCATGCCGACCACAAAGAGAGCCATCCAGGCGCCACCGATTAGGGCTGTGGCGCAGAGACCGCCCCCCAGGGCTAACGACCCCACATCGCCCATAAACACTCGGGCAGGGTAGTGATTCCAGACGAGAAAACCGAGGCAAGATCCCAGCAGAGCGACAGCAAACAGAAAGGACGGCTCCTTTCCCGACAGGAAAGACGAGATCGCGACCGGGATGAGAGCCAGCGCCGCCAGCCCGCTGACCAACCCGTCCAGACCGTCTGCAATGTTGGTTCCATTGACCGACGCCAAGAAAAGAAAGAGGGAGATAAGGAAACCGGACGGAACGTCGATGGGGCGAACCGGCCAGCCAGCCCCCTCTGCTAAATAAAGAAGAGAAAGGGCAAGAACAACTTGAAGGCTCAACTTGGCTGGCGTCCGCAATCCTTTCCTCCGTTTCACCTTTGCCAAATCGTCAAATAGACCGAGAAGTCCGAATAGAGCGACGGAAGCCGACAGCCATAGGGTCACCGGAGAAGAAGAAAAAACGAGGCTGATCAGGGTCGGGACGACAAGGAAGGAGAGACCGCCCATCGTCGGAGTCCCTTCCTTTTGCTTATGGCGTTCGGGAACGTCTTCTCGGACACTGGACCCCTTGATCCGTCGGAGGTAGGGGATGAGAAGATATGTCAATAGAGCGGTTCCCACCAATGAAAAGAGACCGCACAGCAGCACCGTCGGGACCGTCACTGTCTCTCCTTCAAACTGACTCCAAGGGCAGGAGAATCCATTGTCCCTTCTTAGCGGACCGATAGATGGCTTCTATCAACTCGTGGACCCTCAGCCCGTCGTTGAAGTCCGGTCCCGGCGGTTGGTCGTCCACGATGGAACGGAGGAAAAGGAACTGGGCATGAATATGGGAACGCATCCAGCCGAGGGTGAATTTGGGGGACGGGTATGCAGCGGGTGGCGGATACTTTTGAACGGTAGCGATTTTCTGGTAACCCCAATCCTCTTTCGGAAGGGTCCGATCAAAAAACCAGAGCCAGTTGGGCTCCATCAAATTGAAGCTGATGGCTCCCCGATCGCCGTGGATCTCCAGCCTTAGTTCATCTTCAGTGCCCGTTGCCACGCGGGAGAACTCAACGGTCCCAAAAGCTCCGCTCTCAAACCGAAGGAGCGCCCAGGCCGCGTCGTCGACCTCAACCGGTGCCTTTCTCGTTCGGTCCTCGGGCAGGGGTCTCTCCTTGATAAAGGTCTGCACGGCGCCACTGACAGCAACGGGTCGGTCCATGCCGTGTAACAGGTGGAGGATCAGGTCCAAAAGGTGGGGACCCAAATCCATCAGAACCCCACCCCCGATGATCTCCTTTCGGAGCCTCCATTCAAGGGGTCGGTTCGGATCCACATAGCCTGAATGGAGATAGCAGCCCCGAACGTGGAAGATCCGACCGATCCGCCCCTTCTCCATTAACTCTTTTGCCTTGAGCATGGCAGGGAAGAACCGATATTCACTGACCAATTGGCATTTGACACCGTCTTTAGCCGCCTCCTGGGCTTCTGCGGCAACGGCTTTCGCCTCCTCATAGGTGTGCGCCAGCGGTTTTTCACAGTAAATGTGCTTCCGATAACCCAGTGCCGTGCGGATGACGTCTCCGTGGTAGCGATTGGGAACGCAGATGTCCACCAGGTTAACTCGGGGATGGGCGATCAGTTCCCTATAGTCGGTCGTCCAAAAAGAAAAACCTGCCTGTTGGACTCCCTTTTGAGCTATCTTCTCATCAACATCGCAGACGCCCACCAACTCTACAGGGCACGGGAGTCCATCGTAGAGGAGGGGGATGGATCTCCAGGCGTAGGTGTGAACCCGACCCATCAACCCGAAACCGACCAGTCCAATCCCGATCGGGATCTCTCCCCCCATTAGGCAACCCCCCTTATCTCTCGCATCATCACCAATCGCAGTCCCTTTCCATCCTAACCGCTTCAACGGTTGTGTCCATGGGGATAAACTCCAGGAGCTCCGGCGGCACGCCAGCCCTGTTGCAAAAACGTCCGACTACCTATTGAGAGCCCCCTCGGCTTAACGCCTTCAACGATTCAGTGAAGGGAGGGCGGGCGACTCCTTTTTCTGTGATGATGCCGCTGATCAAACGGGCAGGCGTCACATCAAAGGCAGGATTGAACCCTTCTGATCCCACGGGCACGACCCGAACCCCTTTCCAGGTCGTCACCTCTTCCGGGCTTCTCTCCTCTATCGGGATGGACTGTCCGCTGGGAAGGGAGAAATCCAACGTAGAAGTCGGGGCAGCGACATAGAAAGGTATGCCGTGGTGAAATGCGGAGAGTGCCAGCATATAAGTACCAATTTTGTTAGCGACATCACCGTTGGCGACGATCCGATCTGCCCCCACAATCACCAGGTCGACCATTCCTCTCTGCATCAGCCATGGTCCCGCGCTGTCGGCGATCAATCGGGCAGGGATTCCTTCCTTCTGACATTCCCACATAGTCAACCGAGCACCTTGAAGAACCGGTCTCGTCTCGTTCACCCAAACCCACTGCACCTTCCCTTGACGGAAAGCCGATCGGATGACGCCGAGAGCGGTTCCATAGCCGCCTGTCGCCAGCGCTCCTGTGTTGCAGTGGGTCAAAATGCGGGCGCCCGGGGGAACCAGTTGGGAACCTAATTCTCCCATCCGTTCGTTGGCCTCCACATCCTCCGTCCAGATCTTAAGGGCTTCCTCTTCCAAACGTTTCGCCCTTTCCTCATCGTTAGCCCCCGTCGTTTGTGAAAAAACGGTCCACATTCTCTCGACTGCCCAAAAGAGATTGACGGCTGTCGGTCGGGACCGGAGCAGTTCATCCTTTGCCATCGCCAGGGCACCGCTGAGATTCCTCTTTTCTTTAAGAGTGTTCTTAGCGGAGAGGACCATCCCAAAAGCAGCGGCGATGCCGATGGCAGGCGCCCCCCTGACGACGAGGTTCCGGATCGCCGCAGCGACATCCTTTTCCGTCTCGCAGTTGACCCACTCCTCACGGTCGGGGAGGAGTCGCTGGTCCAGGAGGCGCAGTTTAGTTCCCGTCCACTCCAGTGCCGTAACTTTTTCCATAGGCCCGTTTAGCATAAAACTTACGGCGATATCCGATCAAAATATTGACAGATCAAACTGAGAGGTGACTGACGATGGGTAGGGGCGGAATTGTTCTGGGGCTTCTGGCTGCTGTCAGTGTCTGTCACGGGCAAGTGAAGGCGCAGAAGGTGGACTATCGCGGCTGGAAGGGAACCGTCAAACTGACGAACGGACTGGTGGAACTTTACGCTGTTTCCGCCGTCGGACCTCGCATTATCGATTTTCGCCCCGTCGGGGGATCAAACATCTTCCATGTGCGAAAGGAGGAACTGGGCAAATCGGGCGAGAAGGAGTTCCGACTGCGCGGCGGTTGGCGACCCTGGCTCGCTCCCGAGGTAGACCCTAAAGTGGCACCGATCACCTGGTTCCCTGACAATGTGCCCTGCAAGGTAGAATTTCATCCGACCTTCGTCCGTCTGATCGGTCCCAAGGAGCCCGCCAGTGGCATCCAGAAGGTCGTGGACATTTCTATGTTCGCTGATCAGCCCAGAGTCCGGGTGACGGTCCGCTTGCGCAACATCTCCTTTAAGCCCGTAACCTACTCCGCATGGAGTTTGCCGGTACTCAAACCGGGCGGTCGTGCTATTGTTCCCCTGGATGTGGGCGACCTCGACGCCTTGGCGGAAATCCGAAAGATCATTCTCTGGAGTTATGGCAATCCCACCGATCCCCGGTTCACCTTCTTTAACCGCTTTGTCATCGTGGATCAGTCTAAGGTACCACCGAGAGAGCGATTGATCGGTAAGTTGCGCCGGCATAACGATGAAGGCAAGGTCGGAGTGGATACCAAGAAGGGCTGGACCGCCTACTACCATCCTGCCGACCAGGTGCTACTGATTCAGAGATTTCCCTACCGCAAAGGCGCTATCTACCCTGACGGTGGGTGCACGGTAGAGGTTTATTCGTGCCAAGAATTCATTGAAGTTGAGTGCTTGAGCCCCCTCGTTACGATTCCGCCCGGGAAGGAGTATGTGTTCCCGATGGAGTGGTGGCTCTTCACCAACGTCCCGGATCCCGGTCGGACGGAGGAGGAAATCGCCCACAACATTCGGATCTATCTGGAGAAGACCGAACCGGTCAGGTAGGTAAGCATGAAGACCTGGCGGGTCGGGACCCGGGGAAGTTTACTGTCTCACAGGCAAACCGACTGGGTTTTGACCAGATTATCTGAGATTTACGAGGACTTTACAGCCGAGAAGGTTGTCATCCGCACGCTGGGCGACCGGATCGGGGACAGACCCCTCCACGAAGTCGGCGGAAAGGGCTTCTTCGTCAAGGAGATTGAGGAAGCCCTCCTCGCGGGTCGGGTCGACTTTGCCGTCCACAGCCTTAAAGATTTGCCAACCGAACTTCCTGTCGGTCTCTGCCTGGGAGCCGTCTGCCATCGGGTGGAGAGAAGAGATGTAATCATCCTGCCCGGGGCAGCGCCCCGTCGTGCGTGGGAGGATGTCGCCCCGGAACTGAAAAAGTCTCTTCGGGTAGGCACATCGTCGCCCCGCCGGCAAGTCCAATTGGTTCGGTGGTTTCCCCAATGGGAGTTCATCAATATTCGGGGCAACATTGACACCCGGCTGCGGAAATTGGATTCGGGTCAGTGCGACGTCTTGATTGTTGCCGGTGCAGGTCTGATCCGCCTGGGTTTGGAGGACCGAATCGCCGCTTTCGTCCCCATTGACGTTTGCTGCCCGGCACCGGGGCAGGGTGCCTTAGCCGTGGAAATGGCTTCTCACCGGGAAGATGTGGACCGACTGATCCGCCCTCTCAACGACCCCGATGTGCTCATAGAAACAGTTGCTGAGCGGACCGTTGTGGAAGTGCTGCAAGCGGGCTGCCGCACGCCCCTGGGTGCCTGCGCCCTTCGGCAAGGGGACCGCCTGATTCTGGATGCCGTAGTCGCCTTCGGTCCGCCCCCCATGGTCAAACGATGCCGCTGTCAGACCCAATTGACCGGATCCCTAACCGATCAGATAGAGCAGGCTTGTCGGCTGGGGCAAAAGGCAGGGGAGCACCTCAAGCGGAACCTGTGACATAATCCCTTGCCGGTGTCACGATTTAACGAGAGGTTGAAAAAGAGATGCGAGTGATTGTCCGACTCGAGTGTTCCGAGTGCCGGTCCCGAAATTACACGACAAGGAGGAAGCGGGAGCAAGGCGGACCTCAGAAGAGACTGGAACTGAAGAAGTTTTGTCGCCGCTGCCGAAAGCATACGGTCCACAGGGAAGGGCGATAGGTTTTACAGATAGGCAGCCTTCTCTGGTTTGATGCCCTCGGTAATTTTGGAGAAATCCATAGTCCAGAAGCCTGACCGGGCGGCAACGCGTGCGAACATTGGGTAAGAGCAAAGGACGGAGGCGATCGTCAACTTGCTGACCCGGCGGATGATGTTGACTTCCGACCACAAAGTGAGGAAATGAAGTCCGCCGGTGAACTGGCTCAGGATCGTCTGGAGAAGGACAATCACCGGCGCCTTCCTGATTGCTTCGTGTTCCGCATAGGCGACCAGCTCATTCAGCCTCTCTCTGGGACGGTAAAGGAAAGCGTCCCGCCTGACCTTCCTCAACAGGACGGCACCATCGCGGGTCCGCTCCATCCGGAGGACGGAACCCACCTCAACCTTGTGGGTTTGATACCACTCCTTAAGACCAAAAGCGAGGCGCTCGGTCAGATTGATCCAGACGGGAACGGTTTTGCCTGATTCGTCACGAGCCCATAGGAACTGAACGGGACCTGACGGCGGGAAAAAGGAGATTTCATCTGAGGGGATAACCCAGGTCCCATGCTTAAGATGGGGATAAGTGACCGCCATCTCCACCCGGCGCACCCGTGAGGGCGGCTGCTCGGGTGCTGGCGCCCGTTCCTGTACATCTTCGTAGCGGGGCGACAGGACGAAGGCTCTCAAATCCTCCTCCACTGCTTCCAAGGGAAGGTTAAGATCAAAATGCTGCCGTCGTTCCGGTGGGGGCGGTGGCGGATTTTCTGGGATAAGGTCGGCAGGAACGGTCAAAACTTCCTGAGGGATGGCGTCCCGAAGCCACCAGAGGGACGGACCGACAGCCGCAAACCGTTCATCCTGCCCGAGCGTCTGCTCCAATGCCCGACTCGCCGCCTCATATTCGGGATCACCGGGAACGATTTCCAAAACTTGCTCCAGAATCCTGTCCGTTTCTACGGGATGAGGCTGCTGCTCCATCCAACCCAGGAGTTCCCTCTCGTCCTCGGAGGTAAGAGTGTAAGCGGGGGCGACGGAGGCGGCTGCTGCCGACGCCGTTTTTTCTTTCTTCTTCGTCCGCGTTCGGTAGCGAGACCTAAGATCTTCCGACTGACGGCTGAGTTCTGCCAATAGGCTGTGCCGAACATCTGGAGTTATCCAGTAGCCCATGGACAGAATATGGACATGGGGATCCTGAAGGGCGCGCTCCAGCAAAAGTAACGGGCTTTCCTTTCGCTGCCGTGAAGCCCAGAGAACAAACAGAATTTCCCGGTGGGACAGGGGAAAGCCAACCGCGTTCAGCAGCGCCGACGGGTTTAGCCGACCGCCCAGACTTGCTTGCAGCGACCGCCCTTGCTCCACCAGCCAGAAACCGATCGCCTCTCTGCCCCAAAACTCCAGTTGAAGGGCTTCTTCCGTAGAACGCCCTCCCACATCTGGAATCCAGTCCAGCCGCCCGTAGCGACCATCTTCCATCTGAAAAACAGTCGCTTCCAGGCGGCTCCCCAGAAACTCCTCTATGGTTTCAACAAGGCTCTCCTCTTCTTGGTCAACACAGTCCTTTACAATATCGGCAAGCTCCCTGGAGGTCAGAGGTTTGCCAACAATTTTCATCACGTCCAAAACCAGACCCCCGAAGGGCTTCCATTTGACTTCCCGTCGCCACTTCAGATCCCAAAGCCGCCCGATTGCCTCAACGCAGTCGCCAGAGCGCAGGGTCTGGGAATAAAGGGCTTCCTTGACCAGACCGAGAAAAATCTGGGTGCCATTCACTTGGGTGAACTGGGCGGCTTTAAGGGGATGTCCTGCCTGAAGGAGCGCCCGAACCGCTCGGTCCAGAATCAACAACTGTGCCCGTTCGCTTCGTATGCTGTCCACCGCTGCCAGGCTTTGATCTGCAGCGATCTCTGATGTCATTCTCTCCCTCCCTTACGGCTTTTAAAAAAGAACCCGTCCTTCCAGGTCGTAGGCTTTCGCCTTTACGACCTGTGCCTTGACGAACTGCCCGGGCTGTGCCGTCTGTCCGTTCCGGCTGAAAAGGATCAAATGTCCGTCTATCTCTGGCGCCTGAAAGCAGGCTCTTCCAACCCATCTTCCGTCTTTTTGCGGCTCCTCCACTACCGCTTCAATGACTGTCCCGATCCGTTGCTGATTTTTCCGCTCCGAAATCTCCTTCTGCAGCGCCATCAACCGCTGGCGTCTCTCAACAGCGACATCCCTAAGCACCTGGTCGGGCATCTCAGCAGCAGCCGTACCCTTTTCAGGGGAGAAGAGGAAAACGCCCATATGGTCCACTTGAGAAGCGCAAACAAAGTCCATAAGATGTTCAAAGTGATGATCCTTCTCCCCCGGGAACCCGACGATGAAGGTGGTCCTGATAGCGATGCCAGGAATTGACTCCCTAAGTTTATGCAAGCGACGAAGGAATTGGTCGCCGTCCCCGCCCCTTCTCATCGCCTGAAGGATCTCTTTATGGCTGTGCTGAAAAGGGAGATCAAGGTAACGAGCAAAAGTTCGGGACGATGCCAGGGCGTCAATTATCTCGTCGGTCACACCGTTCGGATAGGCGTAAAGGATGCGGAACCAGTTGAGACCATCAATGGAATCCAGCGCCTTAATCAGGTCCGGCAGCGCCTGCCTGCCGTAGAGGTCGACCCCATACAGGGTTGTGTCCTGGGCAATCAAAATCAGCTCGCGGACACCGGAACGAACCAACTGGACGGCTTCATCGTAAAGGTCGTCCACAGGTCTGCTCTTTTGGCGACCTCGAATCATCGGGATGGTGCAGAAACTGCAGGTGCGGTCACACCCCTCTGCGATCTTCAAATACGCATACCACGGCGGTGTGCTGAGAACCCGTTCGGGATATGGAGGCTCTTTTGGAAGCCGAATGGGTCGGCGACCGAGGAGCCGGGCGACCAGTGCGGGAACCTCATGGAACCGCCCTGAAGGAAGGCAAGCATCCACATCAGGGACTTTCGTCAGAACGAGATCGGGAAAGCGGGATACCAAGCAACCGACGGCGATGAGCGCCTTGCATCGTCCGCCATGCTTCCACCGTGCCAACCGTCTTATCTCCCTGAGAGACTCAATCACAGCGTCGGAGAGAAAACCGCAGGTGTTGACGACAATCACATCGGCGCGGTCGGGCCGGTTAGTTAAGTCCAGCCCTGACCGGATTAGCCCCGCCAGAATTTGCTCACTGTCAACCAGATTTTTCGGACAGCCCAGAGAAACGACACAGCACCGAACGGGCTCCGTGGCCGAATGAGACATAAAATCCTCCCTTAAGCCTTAAACTGGACTGAGAAAAACTGACGAGACGGCAAAAGCCGTTCCCGATCACTGCAATTTTGACACGGTTTTGGGCAAGGGTTTCCGCTTGCGACTATCAATCCTTGAGTCGTCTGAGGCTTGCCGCCGCTTCTCTCAGAAGCGGCGGCAACTCGTCCGCCGGGGTGATGCGCCACATGGGCACCGACAAATAGAGCCGGGGACCCACGGCTAAAGGGTGACCTTCTCTTAAAAACAGGGGTAGGTGTCCCGCACCGAAAAAGAGAGCGTTAACGGTTCCCGTTTCCCGCCTGAAAACATCCTTTAACTGCGCCGATGGCGTCATAAATGATATTTGACCGTAAAAATCAGCTGGCTCCCCAACAAGATGTCCCCTCTGGTCACAGACCGGTCCGATGGCTTGAAAGCGGGAGATTAAAAGGCTGACTTGGGAGATCGGCACCGGTCTCTTGACTGTGTAGAATCGGACGCGGACGACAACCTGCTGATCTACCCGCACATCAGTGGATCCCGACTCGTCAATCAGAAGACCGTTCTGTCTGAGGAAAGTAGAGAGAGCCATTCGGGTCAAATGGGCAAGCCACAGGGAAAAGTTGCCTTGGTGCCGTAAGGGAAGGGCGTCGCTGGCTTTCACCAGATCGCCTGAAAGCAACCGGAACGCGGCGACACTGAAGGATGTGCCTTTCGCCCGGACGATCTGGTAGGACCACTGCAAGTCAGAGCCCTGTCGCTACGCCGTCCAGGAGATCTTTTGATAAGGGAGGGAGAGAACTCGCCGGGTCACATGGAGTAGTTCATCGGGATCAAAAGGCTTAACGAAATAACCGTAAACCCCCAGACGCCATCCTTCCACCATCGTCTTGGGAGAACTGTCTACCGTAAGGATGATAACGGGCAGGTCTCGCCACTTTTCCTCTTCTCGGATCTCCCTGAGAATATCCAGACCGCTCATACCTGGCAAGCGCAAATCTAAGATCACCAGATCCGGCAGTTCCCGGGTCAGAACGGACAGGGCTTCCAGCCCGTCCCGAACGACCTGAACCTTCCAACCGTCCTCTTCAAGAAGAAACCGAAGAAGTTCAATGATAGCTTCGTCGTCTTCAATGACGAGAATTTTTTTACCTGACAGCCCATCTTCCCCCTTCCTTTGTCCTATAACGATAAGATCGTCACTTTTGTGCCACGAAAGGAAGCCCTTTTTTAACCAATTCATCAATCGGTCGCCTCTTCTCCATTTCCTTTCGCCAGTAAAGGATGTGGGCTAGGGCTTCCGTCAGTTCGGGATGCTCATAATGAAACCCCGTTTCGGTCAAGACTGACGGCATCACTTTCTGACTCGACAGGAGCACGGAAGCCATCTCCCCATACCAAACCATCAGGACGAAGGAGGGCACGGGAAAAATCGCCGGTTTTCCGACGACCCGGGCTAACGCCTTGGTCAAGTCTCGGTTGCGGACGGGCTGGGGAGATACGATGTTGACAGGACCGTTGACCCTGTCGTCTTCAATACTGTGGCGGATGGCGCCGACCGCATCCTTTATGTGGATCCAGGGCGACCATTGACGCCCGCTGCCGAGGGCGCCGCCGACTCCCCATTCAAAGAAAGGCAAGATTCGTTCCAACGCCCCACCGTCATAGCCGAAGACCACCCCGAACCGTGCCACAACGACCCTGAGCCCCATCTCCCGCGCCCGCAACGCCTCCTCTTCCCAGGTCACACACACTCTCGCCAGAAAATCTTGACCGGGCGCCGAATGCTCTGTCAGTTCCTCTTCTCCCCGCGCCCCGTAGTAACCCGTCGCCGAGGCATTGACGAGGATTTTAGGTCTCGGATCCGCACCGCCTATTGCATCCGCCAAGTTTCGGGTCGATAGCACCCTTGAGTCCCGAATCCGCTCCTTTACCCCTTTGGTCCATCGGCGGGCGATCGTCTCTCCCGTCAGGTTGATCACCACATCGCACCCGGTTAACAGACGTGCGGGTGGGGCCGAGGCGGTTATGTCCCATACAAACGGTCTGGCAAGAGGATGAATGTCTTCGCTGGCGTCCTTTCGCCTGGTGACGACCGTCAGGTCCAGGTCTCTACCGTAGCGTTGAATGAGGTGGCGCACCAAGTGCCGCCCGATGAACCCCGTTCCACCAAAAAGGACAATCCTCACGCAGCTCTACCCCGTATCCATTTAAGCGATTTTAATGCAGATTTGTTCCCGATGTGGGACATGTTACAGGGGCACCTTCACAGGCACCTGCCGTCCCGTTCGGGCGGATCGGTAGATGGCTTCGAGGACGGCTTGGACCATCAGGGCTTCATCGGGCAGGACCGGCGGAGGACTTCCTTCGCGGACCGCCCGAACAAAGTGGCGGATCTCCTCCACAAAAGTGTCGGCGGACCCAGTAGCTGGCAGGGTTGCTTCCGCCATATAGCCTTTCTGATCGTAATACCAGATCGGCGGCTGGGACAGGCGCAGACCCCCTTTAGTGCCCATCAGGAATGATGTCCCCATTGAATCGATGTGACCTGCCCAGGCAATCTTCAACAGGGCGCTGATGCCTCCGTCAAATTGAAGAAAGGCGGCGCCAAAATCTTCCACCTCAAACTGTTTCGGATCCCAAGCCCAGCCACCCACGACGACCGCATCGGGATTTCTTCCCAGGTAGGCACCCGCCTGCGCCGCACACCAGAGAGGCTTGGGAAACCCCAAGTAAAAGAGCAGAGTATCGACTGCATACACGCCGATGTCTAAAATGGCACCGCCACCCGCCGTCTCCTTCCGAATGAATGTTCCTCCCGGAATCCCTCTCCTCCTGTACGCCACTATCTCCGCATAGTAGATGTCTCCTAAGGGTTGACCATTGAGGAAACTTTTGACTCGCTGAACATAAGGAGACCAGCGGCTGGCGATGCCGCAAAAGAGGGTCAGTCCTTTTTCGCGGGCGAGCCGAACCATTCTCACAGCGTCGGAGAGGCGGGCAGTCATGGGCTTCTCCACCAGGACGGGGCGACCCGACCGGAGAGCCTCCAGGGCTGGTCCTGCGTGGACATTATGAGGCGTGCAAATGTCTACGGCTTCAATATCGTCCTCACGCAACGCCTGCCGGTAGTCCGTATACCAGCGGGAAATGCCCCATCGTTCCGCCGTCCTCCTCGCTCTCTCTTCCACGATGTCGACGACGGCGACCACCTGCGCCTCGTCTACCTTCTGGTAGGCGTCCAAGTGCGCCTGAGCGATTCCTCCCGCTCCAATCAGTGCGACGCGCAACGGGTCCACTCTTCTTCCTCCTTTCTGAGACAGACCGCCATCCGCCTTCTTTCAAATTCCCTTCCGTCTGTCAGCCGCGCCATGGGCTCCGCAAGCCAGCGCCATCCAGCAACGAAGCAGACGGCGTTGATTGCTGAAGCCGCAAAAAAGACGGAGGGCATCCCAAACTTTTCAATCATCCATCCGCCCCACTGACTTCCCAGAGCCATAGCGGCGCCCGACAGGACCCCGGAAAAAAGTCCCTGGCTCAAGGCTCTCGCTCTCGGATGGGACCGCAGACCGACCCATGCGACCGACGCCGTGTATGCCGCACCGAAGGTCAAAGAGTGGAAGAGTTGGCACAGAGCGAGGATCCAAAAGGGAGGGACGCTGATATAGCAGGCGAACCGAACGGCGCGACCGGCCATCCCTAATAGAAGCAGACCTTTCAGACCGATTCGGATCATCAAGGGACCGCTCAGCCACGCCATAAAGGCAGTTTCTGCAACGACGGCGACGACCCAGAAGTAGCCCTGCCAGTTATCAGAGACGCCCGCATGGCTGAGGTAGAGCGGAAAGAATGCGAAAAAGGCTGCGTTGGTTGCCATAGACAGGAAACTAATGATTAAAAAGACAGCCCACTGGCGATCCGAAAACCATTCCCTAAGGTGGTTCCATTGGAAGCGCTCACCGGCAGCGGCTTTGCCATCGGTCGGCATAAGGCTACAGAGAAGCCCCAACATCAAGCGGAGAAAGATGAAAGAAGAAAGGGCAGGCAAAAGGGAGGCGGGGTTTCGGTCGCCGTTCAGGGTCAGACCAAACCAGAACATCATCGCAATGAAACCGGCGGATCCCCAGGCTCTGAGCGGTCCATACGCCTGCCTATCGGCTCCCAACCGTTCCAAAGTGAAGGCGTCCAAAATGGCGATGAGTGGACTGTTAAAAAGGCTAAAAGCAATGGCGGAGAGAAGGATTAGAGGAAAGGAGGCTTCCAACATCAGCAAGAGGGAGAGGGCTGATCCAACAGACCCCAAGACGAGGGGAAGCCTGCGATCGCCTGTTCGGTCACTGATGTAGCCCCACAAGGGCGTGGCGATCAGCCCCATCAAAGCCATAAGGGCACCGACGGTGCCGATGGTGCTTTCGGTAAGACCCTTGCGGCTAAGATAAAGGTTCAAATAACCTGCCAAAGGGGCGACGGAACCGTAAAGGAGAGCATAAGACCCGGCGATGATCCGCTTGATCCGTCTCCTTTGACTGTCCGAATCCACCCGATACCCTCTCTTCGTTTTTTCCCAAGATCGTTAGACCTTCGGCGAACCGGACGGTGTCGGGCAACAAAGACGTTTCGCCGGGGGGTCAAGCCTTTTGCAGTTGACGAGCGAGGACTTCAGGCACTTGGCGGAGAGCGTCGTGAAGTTTGGCAGGATTCCTGCCGCCCGCTTGAGCGAAGTCCGGTCTGCCACCACCGCCGCCGTCAGTCAATCGTGCCAGCTCACCAACTAACCGACCAGCGTGACCTCCTCTCGCCACCACATCCTTCGTCATCTTACTGACGAAGAGCACCCTCCCGTCGTCCACCGTTCCGAGGACGATGACCCCGGACCGAATTTGAACTTCTAAAAGGTCCGCCAACCGTCTCAAAGCCTCCAATCCCATTTCAGCGACGATGCCCGTGACGACCTTGACCCCTTGAACTTTTTGAAGGTGTTCCGTCAGTTCCCGGACCTTTTGGAGCAGCGTGCGGTCTTGGGCTTCCTTCCACCGCCGTTCTACATCCCGCGCATAACTTTTCAATTCCTCGGCAGCTTTGACGACCCGGTCAGGTGGGACTTCCAGTAGCGCTGACACTTCATTCACCGTCCTGAGCCAGTTTTCGTAAAACCGCCGTGCCCGTTCCCCCGTCAGGGCCTCAATGCGGCGAAGGTTGGCACCGACGCCCGACTGGCTGACGATCTTGAACAGCCCAATCTGGCTGGTATTGGAGAGGTGACTGCCGCCACAAAGTTCCAACGACACCCCATCAATTTCAATCATCCGGACCGTCTCTCCGTATTTCTCGCCAAAGAGCGCCATCGCTCCCCGCTCTCTTGCTTCCTTAAGGCTGGTAATAATCGGGCTGACCGGGTATGATGCCAGGATGTGGCGGTTCACTTCATCCTCGATTGCCTCCACTTCTTCAGCGTTGAGGGGCTTCGGATAGGAGAAATCAAAGCGCAGGCGGTCTTCATCTACGACGGAACCAGATTGGAAGACGGTGGGACCCAAAACCTTACGAAGGGCAGCGTGGAGCAGATGGGTTGCCGTGTGGGCGCGCCTCAGCCTCTGCCTCCGTTCCCGATCCACTCTCGCCCATACCTGCTGACCCGGAGCCAGCATTCCCTTCTGAATTTCCACCTTGTGGACAACGATTTCCCCTGCCCATTGAGCGTCTACCACGCGAAAGACGCCCGTTGCACTCTCAGGGTCCGGCGACCCGACCAGCAGGAGCCCAGTATCCGCCAACTGACCCCCTGCCTCGGCATAGAAAGGTGTCCTGTCTAAAACGGACCAGACCCCGTCCTTTTTCGGCAACACCTTCAGAACTTGGGCGGTTGTCTCCAAATCTTCTGTCTCAGGCATAAAGGCGACAAATTCCGTCGGTGGCAACCCCTCCAGTTCCCTTCCTTCAAAAGGCGATACGAAGCGGGTCCGCTGCCGTGCCCGCTCCCTCTGATCCTTCATTTCTCTCTCAAATCCCCGCAGGTCCACCTCCAGCCCTGCTTCCCGGGCGATCTCCGTCGTCAGGTCCAGAGGAAATCCGTAGGTGTCGTAGAGAACGAAGACGTCTCGCCCGGAAAGGACGGTCTTTGCCGACTGTTTCGCCTGCTGGATCTTCTCCTCCAGCCGCGCTAATCCGACCTCCAGGGTCTCCTCAAACTTTTCTTCCTCTTGCCTGACGACGCTGACGATCCAATCCTGTCGGTCCGCCAACTCCCTATAGGTGTCACCAAGGAGACTTACGACCACTGGCACCAGCCGGTGGAGAATCACCTCTTCCCTGACCATGGACCGGACCAGCCTCATCGCCCGCCGGATCAGCCGCCTCAGCACATAGCCGTGCCCTTCGTTGGAAGGGACAATCCCCTCGCTGGCGATAAAAGTAATGGCACGGATATGGTCGGTGATGATCCGAAGATAGGGGTCCTTGTGACGGTCCGATCCGTGGGACACACCGGTCAAAGACCGGACCGATTTGAGGATCGGCTCCATTGCATCAATATCAAACACCGTTTCCTTGCCTTGAACCGCTGCCGCCAACCTTTCCAGTCCCATGCCTGTATCAATACCGGGCCGGGGCAGAGGGATGAGGGAGCCGTCGGGCTGCTGATCAAATTGCTGGAAAACGATATTCCAAAGTTCGCCCCACCGGTCGCACGAACAACCGGGCTTGCAGTCAGGTCTTCCGCATCCGAAACGAGGACCTCGGTCGTAATGAATTTCCGTGTCAGGACCGCAGGGACCGGTCGGACCGACCGGTCCCCACCAGTTGTCGGCTTTCCCCAGTCGGACGATTCTCTCTTCAGGAATCCCAATATCCCTTCGCCAGATTTCGTAAGATTCATCATCCTCTTGATAGATACTGATCCAGAGGCTATCTCGGGGAAGGCGCACGACCTGTGTCATGAACTCCCAGCCGAAGCGGATCGCCTCTCTCTTAAAATAGTCGCCAAAAGAGAAATTGCCCAGCATCTCAAAGAAACTCAGGTGACGCCAGGTATAACCGACCCGATCCAAATCGTCAGAACGAAAGCACTTCTGGCAAGTCGCCATTCGGGGCTGAGGCGGGCGGGCCGTGCCTAAAAAGTAGGGAATGAGGGGCTGCATCCCTGCCGAAGTGAAAAGGGTACTCTTGTCGGGGGAAACGAGAGAATAGCTTCCCCGAATCAGGTGGTCGTGCCTCCAGAAATAGTCCAAAAATGCCTCTCTGATCTCCTTCGTCCTCATCGGCAGAGTCGGCTTCCTTCCCTTCTCTCTTCCATACTTATGAGACAGCAGGGGGAAATTGGCAAGTCCTCTCCGAGAGGGTGAAAGGAAAAGATGGACAGGCAGCGATGGCTCATCCTTTTGACTGCCCTTTACTTGACCGGTTCTTTCGTTCGGTTCATCTGGTTGGAGGAGCCCAGGGGGCGATTGGAAGGGAGGGTGATCGCTTCAGACACGGGACAGCCCCTTGCCCACGTCCATATCTTCATAGAGGGAGCTGAAGGCACTTGGGAGCGCTGGGCTGATGGAAAGGGGTTCTTCTCCATCGCCTCTCTCCCCGCCGGACTCTATCGCCTTAGCGCCTACACCAGGGCTTATGAAGCGGACTCGATGGAAATTGTTCTTAAAGAGGGGGAGCGTCTCCAACTTCTCATTCCTTTGAGACCGAAGGATCCATTTTTAGAGGTCCTCAATCCTCAGCCCGTCTTCCACACAGGAGAGCCCGTGCGAATCTATGTGCGCGGTTTTGTCCCGGACCCGCAGCTATCGGTGAGGGTCCTGCGGCTCCATTGGAAAAAGGGCGCGGTACCATTAACGAGGCTCCTTTCTTTCCTTAGTGAAATCGGATGGGGCTGGTGGGAGGGTCCTTGGCGACTCCGGTCGCTGTTAAGAACCTATCGGACCTGTTTTGAAAACTATTTAGAGACTGAGGTTCCGATAGGTCCCCGGGACCCAGAAGGCGTCTTCACTCAGTATGTGACGGTGGACATAAAGGACAAAGGAGCGTTCCTGGCCTTGATTTCCGCCGGAAGCCTCCTCACCCCCGCTTTAATCGTTCGGACTCCGACCGGCGCCCTAATCAAAGCCGGCAAGGACGGGCAGGGGAGATCCTTTCTCTTTGGCTATGTCGCCGACTTAGTCTCGGGCAATCCTGTTGCGTCGGTACCAGTTCATTTGATTGGCAGGACCCGCGAAGGAGGCGTTACTGCCGACCGGGTGATTGCCAAAGGACTTTCCGATTCAAAGGGGCTCATCTCGTTCGACCTGTCCCGGTTCAGCCTTGAAGAGACACCGGAACTTTATCTGGTCGCTTTCTACAACGGGGCTCCGACCTACTGGGTCCGTCTTGACGAGGAGGATCTCAGGTCTGTGATTGAGAGAGACAGTGATCATGTGGTCGCAGTTTTTACTGACCGACCGATCTACAGACCGGGCGACACGGTGCGATTCAAAGGTGTCGTGAGGAAGAGGACAGCGGCGGGTTATGCCGTCCCTATTGCCTCTACCCAAACGGTTCCGGTTCTCGTTAGAGGACCAGACGGCGACCTCATCGGTAAGCAGGTATGTTCCCTTAATTCCTTCGGCTCTTTTTCTGGTGAACTGATTCTGCCCGAATTCTGTCCAACAGGATCCTTTTCCTTTTACCTCGCCGATTTTCCCGAAAGATCGGTCGGTGAATTCACCGTCGCGTCCTACAGAAAGCCTTCGGTCCTGCTGAGGGTTAGACCAGCAAAAAGGCGGTTTACAAAGTCGGAACGAATCCAGATCCACTTGTCAGCACGGTATGCCTTCGGAATGCCGGCGGCGCATCAGTTAGTCGGCTACTCCCTCTCCCGCTCACCGCTGACCGACGGTTATCTGAATGGATGGGAAGAGGGCGGTGGTGAGGTTCTCCGATCCGGCGAATTGCGCCTGGACAAAAAAGGAGAAGCGATCGCTTCCTTTAGCCCAATCCCCGAGGAAAAAAGTCCTTTCACCGACTACCAGTATGAATTTTCCGCCTGGATGGCCGAGTTGCCGGTAGACGCTACGAGTTGGGCGCGATTTCAGGTGACTGCGGCAGACTGGCGGCTAGAGCTGAGCAGTTCCCCCGGTTTCTGCCATCAGGGGGAGGAAGTGACGGTCCGTGCGCGCCTGAGCCGATGGGATGATGGCAAGCCGGTCAGGGGCAGCCGAGTCCGTCTACGGTGGGGCTATCTAGTCTGGTCGGGCGATCGGCAAGAAGTGCAATGGGTAAGCCCACCCGACGACCAACAGACGGATTCAAAAGGGATGGCATCTTTTCGTGTCCCAACCGACCGACCCGGCGAAATGGTGATAGAAGGCACCGTGCAGGACAGCAACGGCAACGTCAGCGGATCTCAGACCAGTGTCTGGGTAGAGCCGTGGAGTGACGGGGTTCAAGCGCCCCCGCCTGGTCCCGTCGTCCAGGTATGGACCGATCGGGACGCCTGCCGTCCAGGGGAAACAGTCAAGGTAGTCGTAAGGAGTCGGGTTCAGGAAGGGTTCGTTCTCCTGTCCTTAGAGGGTAGCCGCCTTTGGGACGCTCAGATCCTTCCCCTTCGTGCCGGTCGGGTAAATTGGTCGTTCCCTTACGAAAGCCAATACGGTCCCAACATCTTTGTAGAAGCCTGCTTGGTCTACAAAAAGAGACTGGAAAGCGATTTCAGGGAAGTAACTTTAAACATGCCGTATCAGCGACTGAAAATTGAGGTAAACACCGACAAGAAGACCTATCGTCCCCGAGAGATGGGAACGGTTCGCATCAAAGTGAGGGACGAACAGGGAAAGCCTGCGCCGGCAGATCTCTCCGTCAGTATCGTTGATGAAACCGTCTTCTCTCTGAAGGAGGAGGATCCGGAACTTTTGGTCAGGACGTTTTATAGCCGATCACCCAATGCCGTCCTCACCCGGTATTCTTTTCCTTGGCTGGGATGGCAGGGAGACAAGGGCGAGGTTCAAACGGTGCGTGAATACTTCCCCGACACGGCTCTTTGGGTTCCCCATTTGGTAACGGATGGGGAAGGAGAGGCGGAAGCGACCTTCAAAGTTCCCGACACGCTGACGACTTGGCGGATCAGCGTCCGAGGCCACACGAAGGTGACCCGACTAGGCTATGGACGCACCCAATTCATCTGCGCCATCCCCTTCGCCGTTCAACTGTCCCTTCCCGCCGTCCTGACGGAGGGAGACAACTGTCGCATCCGGGCGACGGTTCACAACGACACCGATCGGACAGTCAGGGCGAACGTTCGGGTATCAGCCCAGTGGAAGGGTCCACCTTCAGAGTTACGGCTGTCAAGTGCCCAGCCATCCGTCCGCGAGCAAGACTTGGCGCCCCAGACCGTTGAGGTACTAGCTCACTCGACAAAGACTCTCTCCTGGGGCTGGGAGCCGAAGATGGTCGGGCAGTGGCAGTTTATTGCATCGGCGACGGCGGAAGGGGGATTAAAGGACGCCGAGCGCCGATCTCTCAAAGTTATCCCTCACGGCACATTCCAGAAAATCGTCAAGGTCATCCACTTGGACCAGACCAGAAGGGGCGCCTTCTACCGATTTCGGCTGGCGGACGCTTCTGATCCTGATCACAGCCTCGTTCATGTCCGGCTCTCTCCTTCTGTCCTATCGGGTGCTTTAGGTGCCGTTGAATATTTGGCAAGTTACCCCTATGGCTGCACCGAGCAGACTGTCAATACCTTTCTCCCGACCGCTCTCCTATGGAACCTTATGAAAAAGGAAGGGCTGTCCGCTCCTTACCTCGATCGCACCGTTCCCGATATGGTTCGGCAGGGGGTGGCTCGCCTGTCCCGGTTGCAACACTCGTCTGGCGGCTGGGGTTGGTGGGAAGAGGATGAAACGGACCTGTTGATGACCGCTCTGGTCGTTCGCGGTCTCGCCGTCGCTAAGAGAGCGGGTTATGCTGTTCCGGAACGGATGTTCCGGGAAGGTGCCGCAGCACTGGAGCGTCTTGTGCGAACGGAAGAGGAGGACCTTACCAACTTGGCTTTCGGTCTTTTTGTGCTCGCCGAAGTGGGGTCGGTCTCACCCCAAATGCTCCGCTCGCAGATCATCTACCTTCTGTCACAAAGGGCGGGCTTAACTCCCGAATCCTGGGACCGGGTGACGGAGCAACTGTCGCCGGCAGGACATGCCTTTCTGGCGCTCGCTTGGCTAATTCTCGGAGAAAAACAGCGGGCTGCGGCTCTGACGGAGAAACTATTGGCGCGATCGGATCCTACGGTCGGCTATCTGTGGTGGACCAGCCGTGGTGATGGCTTTGTCAACGACGAAGAGACGACCGCATGGTGTCTCTTAACGGTCATGAAATTAGGTGGCGTGTCACGGGAGTCTCTTCTGCCTTCCATCGCTGCTCTTTTGTCGAGGAGGAAGGGCGCCGGTTGGACATCCACGAAGGACACGGCAGCGGCTTTGGAAGCCCTGACTGAATTTGCCAGCCGTTTTGAAAAACGAACGAAACGTCCCATCTCCGTTAGCCTCTCTCTTAACGGCAGGGAAAAGACGGCGACTCTTCCTTCCCTCTCTCCGTGGGAGCCGGAGACGGTCATCCCCCTTGACGGATCCCTCAATAAAGGGGAGAATGTTATTTCTCTTCGCCTGGTATCGGATGCCTCTCTCTTCGCCACCGTTGAGGTTCAGCAATTGATTCGGTTTCCCGAGACGGGTCGGTTCCAATTGGCCGCTGGGGCAGGAATCCTTCGGAAATATCAGAGGCTGGAGAGAGAAACCGGACCGGAACAGAATTGGGAAAAGACCGATCTGGAGCCAGGGAGCACCGTCCGCAGCGGAGACTGGATTGTCGTAACCCTAAAGGGTGAGTCTCCTTGGGACTACGCCATCATTGAGGACCCGATTCCGGGCGGATGCCTGATACCCTTAGATCCGCAAGTATACAGAGGCGCCATCGGCTGGGATGCTCAAGTCCCGACGGAAGTGCGGGACGATCGGGTCATTTGCGTCCTCCGTGGTCAGGGTCCCTTCGCCGTCCAGTATCTTATGAGGGCGTCTGTTCCTGGTGACTTTCATGTACTACCGACCCGGCTGTGGACGATGTATGGGGTCGGGAGTAGAGTGGGGGGCGAGGACCGTCTCAGAATCGTCCCATAAGAAAGGGCGACACCGACGGCTGAAGTTATGAACGATTTAACAGACGAAGAGATTGTAGGAATTGGTTGCGAAGTGGTTGAGACGGAGCGATCAGCCCTCGCAGGTCTCATCCATCAAATCAACGAGTCTTTTGCGCAGGCTGTCCGATTGATTTTGGGGTGCCAAGGTCATGTGGTCGTAACGGGGATGGGAAAGTCGGGGGCCATCGGTGCGAAAATCGCTGCTACTTTCTCCAGCACTGGTACCCCTGCCCTTTTCCTTCATCCTAGCGAGGGGGTTCACGGAGACTTGGGGGCCGTGACGAAAGACGAATTAGTTCTGATGCTCAGTTATAGCGGCGAGACGGATGAATTAATCGCTATCCTGCCGGCTCTTAAACGACTGGGGGTCCCAATCATCCTAATAACGGGCAAGCCCGACTCTTCCCTCGGTCGGTCCGCTGACGTGGTGATAACGGCGAAGGTCGAGAGGGAAGCATGCCCTCTCAATTTGGCTCCGACTGCCAGCGCCGTGGCACTGCTGGCGATCGGCGATGCCCTTGCGGTGGCGACAATGAAAGCGAGGCGCTTTTCTGCCGACGACTTCGCCCGGCTCCATCCCGGTGGCGTTCTGGGGCGCCGACTGTTGTTGAGGGTTCAAGATTTGATGCGGACGGGCGATCGCTTGGCAAAGATTTATTATTTCGAACCGACTCGGTCGGCTTTTGAGGCGATTACACGGGCGAGAGCGGGTGCTTGCGTCATCGTTGATGGATCGGGCAAACTGTGTGGGCTGGTCACCGACGGGGATTTACGGCGGGCACTCCTTCGCGATGTCCAACTCTTTCATCGCACCGTCTCGGAAATTATGACCCGCCAACCGAAAACCATCGGACCGGACGCCTTGGCGACGGAAGCCCTCCACCTGATGCAGACCTATCAGATAGACGATCTGCCGGTAGTTTCCGATACCGGTGAGCCCATCGGAATGCTGGATGTGCAGGACCTTCTCAAGGCGGGACTGGCGTAAACAACCTGCTCGTTTCTTGACGCGGGGCGACGGTGTGCTATAGTCAAACGATTAAGGGATGCGAACCAAAATGGAGGGAGTCAGGATGAGAACGGATGTCCGCTATGGGCGGGGGTTGGCATGCGGGATGCGCCGGGGTTTCACACTCATTGAACTTCTGGTGGTCATAGCCATCATTGCCACCTTAGCGACCATACTCTTTCCCGTTTTTGCCCGTGCCCGAGCCAAGGCTTTGCAAAGTTCTTGCACCAGCAACGTCAGGAACGTCGTTCAGGCGATCATCCAGTATGCTCAGGACTGGGACGAGCGGCTGGTCTTCTGGCGGACACCGTGCTGGCTGGGCGGTCCTCAATTTACTTACGACCCGCCCGTTCCTATCAAAGTTAATACCTATGTGAAAAGCGGACCGACCTTCCAGTGCCCGGCGACCGGTCGGGACTGGAGTTGGCCGACCGGCGGCGGTCGTCCGAACTGGTGGACCTGCGGGGGTCGGGGCTATGGAGACCATCCCTGGATCCGTCGACCCGACTGGATCATGTTCACCAGTTACGGCTATAACGAGTTCGTTCAAAACGACGGTGAATCGTACACCAAAATGGCGATCATCAAGAGACCGACCGAGTTTGTTATTCTGGGCGACTCGGAAGCAGCCGTCTTCACCCCCTGGGGATTTGATCAGTGGTGGGGTATCTCTCCCAATGGCATCGTCCGCCGACTCGCTTTCGCTGAGATCTATCCTCCGCCTTTGGACAGCGATCTGAGGGCGGATGAGTTTACCCGCCACATGGGCGGAAGTGTTCTTGCCTTTGTTGATTCTCATGTCAAGTGGTATCCGTGGCGGCAAATCCGTATGGTTCGTTACAATGGCGTCCTTCGGTTTATGATCTGCGACGACACCGCCGACCCGAGATGCTGGGATCCCAACTTCTGGAGGTAGTCTCGGGCTGTCCCGTTCGCCTAGAAAGGAGTGAAAAAGGTTGTCAGTGACTCTGTCGGCAGGCAAGTGGCAGAGGCTCCGTTCTCTCACCGACGGGTTCGGTCGGTTCAAGATGATGGCCATTGACCAGCGGGACTCTATGAGGCGGGCCATCGGAAAGGTGTTGGGCAAGGATCCCAAGGAGGTGGCCTACGACGATCTGGCAAAGGCAAAGGAGACGGTAACCAAAGTCCTGGCTCCTCACGCAACGGCGGTCCTGACAGACCCAGTTTACGGCTACCCTTACTCTATTCAGCATCTCCCGCCCCGGGTTGGGCTTCTGCTCGCCTACGAGGAGACCGGCTACGAGAGAGCCTCGGACGGAAGCAAGGGACGCCTGTCCCGATTGATTTCAGGCTGGTCCGTTGAAAAAGCCCAGAAATCTGGCGCTGACGCTGTCAAACTCTTGATCTATTACCATCCCGACGCTCCCGAATCTGTCTGCAAGCACCAACAGGACTTGGTGCAGAAGGTCGGCGAAGAATGTGCAGCGCACGACATGCCCTTCCTCTTAGAACTGGTTTCTTATGCCTTGGACGAACCGGGAACGGACACCCCTGAGTTTGCCGAACGGAAACCGGACATCGTCATCCGGAGCGCCGAGGAATTCAGTAAGCCCCGATACCGTGTGGACATTTTGAAACTGGAATTTCCCGCTGACCTTAAATACGTCAAGGAGATGTGCCAGGGAGCCTTTGACGGTAAGGAGAGGAAGCCCGTTTATTCCTTTTTCGACATCTTCACCTTCTGTCAGAAACTCAATGAAGCGGCGGGCACCCCATGGGTCATCCTCAGTGCCGGAGTAGACATCGGTGAGTTTCTGGTTCAGGTAGAAATCGCCTGTCGGTCCGGCGCTAGCGGGTTTTTGTGCGGTCGCGCCATCTGGAAAGATGCGGTCAACCTTTACCCCGATGTGGAAAAGATGGAGCAGTTCCTGTCTAGCGAGGGAGTCTACAACTTTGTCCGTGCCAACGCCTTTGCCGAGAGAGCGACTCCCTGGTTTGACCACAGGAAGTTCGGCGGTTTAGTCAACATCAACTTAGAGCAACGGTCGCCCGCCTGGCATCAGGAATACGCCCAGCCAGTCCCCGCGGGGGCTTAAGCGGGGTTAGCGATCTTTTGGCTCGGTGACGAAGGGAAGCAAAAGAGTCGTCCTGCTGCTTCTTGACGGAGTCGGCGTCGGTGCCCTGCCCGACGCCGCTTGCTACAGCGACGAGGGGAGTAATACCCTCGTCAATCTCGCCCGGGCGGTGGGCGGACTACGGCTCCCAACATTGGAGAGGTTAGGCCTCGGTCTCATCGCTCCCGTCAAGGGACTGACACCCGCTAGCGTGCCCACAGCCTCTTACGGCAGGATGGCAGAGCGGGCGGCAGGAAAGGACAGCATCACAGGACACTGGGAGTTGGCTGGGATCGTGCGAACCCAGCCGTTTCCCACTTATCCCAAAGGGTTTCCTGAAGAAATCATCAACGCCTTCCGCCAGGCGATCGGGCGCCCCGTGTTGGGGAATAAGGCGGCATCGGGAACAGCGATTCTTGACGAACTGGGCGCGGAGCACATGAGAACCGGCAATCCGATCGTCTACACCAGCGCCGACAGCGTCTTCCAGATAGCAGCCCACGAAGAGATCGTCCCGCTACAGGTCCTCTACCAATGGTGCGAGATGGCCCGACAGATATTACAGGGACCCCACCAGGTCGCTCGCGTCATTTCCCGACCGTTCATCGGTCGCCCGGGCGCCTTCCAGAGGACACCACGAAGGAAAGATTTCTCTGTCCCTCCTCCCTATCCGACCCTATTGGACCTCTTGACGGAAGCCGGGTTTCAGGTTGTCACTGTCGGAAAAGTGGACGATATTTTCTGCGGCAGAGGTATCGCACAAGCCTATCATGCGGTCGGCAACGCTGATGCCCTTAGGCAGGTTGACTCCCTTTACTCCGAGAATTGGTTCGATTTCTTGTGGTGCACCCTCGGCGACTTTGATACGCTCTACGGTCATA
Organism: Candidatus Caldisaccharidevorator sinensis; assembly: GCA_032161505.2. Taxonomy (GTDB): domain Bacteria; phylum Armatimonadota; class Fervidibacteria; order Fervidibacterales; family Fervidibacteraceae; genus Caldisaccharidevorator; species Caldisaccharidevorator sinensis. The sequence continues at coordinate 604,741 of JAVKTG010000002.1, read as the reverse complement.
GGAACGATCCGGTTGGTTTCGCCAGGGCACTGGAACAGTTTGATAACTGGCTTAGCCAGTTTGTGTCCACCTTAACAGAGGGTGATCTGATTCTCATTTCATCAGATCATGGAAACGATCCGACGACGCCCAGCACCGACCACAGTCGGGAATATGTTCCGGTCCTCGGGTGGATCGTCGGGCGGACCGCTCACGGTCGGGACATCGGGACCAGAAAAACTTTTGCCGATCTCTCCTGTACGATCTGCGATTTCTTCCAGTTGCCGTGTCCTTTCCCGGGCGAGTCTTTTTTCTTGTCTCTTCAATGAGGCGGGGTTGCCGTAAGTTTTGCACCGCATAACAATTGGCGGGGGGTGACGGTAATGAAACGGGTCCGCATCGGGCTCTTGGGGAGTGGGTTTGTCGCTAACTTCTATATGGAAGGGCTCAAGGATGTTCCTGATCAAGAAGTAACCCTGGTCGTCGGAAGGACAGAGGAAAGAGTCCGGGCTTTCGCAGAGAAGTGGGGCATTCCGAACGTTTCCACCGAATTGACCCAGTCCTTCCAGCGTGAGGATGTGGATCTCTTTGTCATCGCCTTGCCCAACTATCTCCACCGAGATGTTGCAGTGGAGCTGGCAAGAGCGGGAAGGGCTCAAGTATGCACCAAACCCCTGGCGCGCACCGCCCAGGAGGCGAAGGAAATGAGGGACGCCGTGCACCAGGCAGGCGTTTTTAACGGTTACGCGGAAACGGAGGTCTTTGCTCCCGCTGTCGTTCGGGCGGAGCGTCTGATCCGTAACGGTCTGATCGGCAGAGTTCTCTGGGTTCGGTCCCGAGAGGCACACTTTGGACCTCACTCTCCTTGGTTTTGGGACCCGCAATTGGCTGGAGGGGGAGCCCTCTTGGACATGGGCTGTCACTGCATCGAGGCTGCCCGTTATTTCTTTGGAAAGGATGTGCGCCCCGTTGAGGTGATGGCGTGGGCAGACACCCTTCATCATCACACCAAGGGGGAAGACAATGCCCTCGCCGTCATTCGGATGGAAAATGGCGGGATCGCTCATTTGGAGGTCAGTTGGACTTCAAGGGGCGGTCTGGACCTAAGGAACGAAATCTATGGAACGGAAGGCGCCATCTTCACCGATGTGACCCGTGGAACGCCCCTAGAAGTTTTCAGTCTCGCTCCGACAGGCTACGTAGTCGAGAAAGCCGACATTGATGTGGGCTGGACGAAGCCCGTTCCAGAGGAAGCCTTCACCTATGGCTACCAAGGGGAGATGAAGCACTTTGTCGAATGTTACAGAGAAGGGGTTACTCCAAGGGAAACCTATGAAGACGGCTATATCGTTAACTGCATTCTGGACGCCGCCTACCGTTCGGTCCGTTCCCGCCAGTGGGAGACCGTCGGTTACGAACCGTGACCGCCACTGCCTGGAGGTAGAGGTGACCTTCTGTGGCTGAATCAGGCAGACCCCTACCCAGATGGGCGCAAATCCTTCTTTCACTCCACCCCGGCGCTGAACGTCCGACGGAAGCAAATCCCCTTCCCGACTGGTTGCGGAAGGAACTGGAGAGGAAGCCCCTATGGTACTGGATCCGAGGAGCAGACGAGGTGCGCACGTCCCACCCTTACCACCTGTATGACGACGTGCGCAATCAGCCCGACATTATGGAAAAAACTCTGCAGTTGAAGGATCGTCTGGAGGCGATCGCAGGGGAAATTGTGAAAAGGAACCCTCAACGGATCCTCTTCGTTGGGTGCGGCTCCGCCTTCTACACATCCCAACTGGCAGCGTACCTGACCGAGGAACTGACCGCTTTCTTTGGACAAGCAGCGGAAGGGTGGGAGTATGTGTGTCATCCGAAAGGTTCGTCCCAAGACACCGTCCTGATCGCTCAATCGGCAACGGGAGGGAGTTTTGAGGTTCTAAAAGCGGTCACATCTGCCCGATCGAAGGGAATGACGACCTTCGCTATCACCAACACAGCCGGCAGTCCGCTCCAGTCAACAGCTGATGAGACCATTGTGGTTCCCGCTCCCCAGAAGACGGGTCCAGACATTGCGGTCATTACGGCTCGCCTGATGGCTCTCTACCTCTTGATCTTTTATTTGGCACGGCACAAACCCCATCCTGAGATTCGTCACGATTGGGACACCCTGGAAGAACGGCTGCAGAGCCAGCCGTCCCTCGCCCGAAAGCTTCTGTCGGAAAGGGAACTGCTCGTTTCTCAGATGGCAGATCGTTACTACCACCAACAGGCGATCTTGGTCGTAGGAAGTGGCGTTAACTGGTTTACCGCACAAGAAGCGGCACTGAAGATTGAAGAGGAGTCGGCGACGCCCTGCCGCTGTTACCTAACAGGTGATTTCCACCATATGGCGATCTCTCTTCTCTCGAAGGACCGACCAACTTTAGTGTTTGCACCGGTCGGTGACGGCTACGACAGAACCCTAACCTGTTTGCGGACGGCTCGGGCGGCCGGTTCTCCGGCGATCGCTATCGTATGCGACGGCGACGAAAGTGCCGGAAAATATGCCGACGATGTCTTTCCCCTACCAGGCGCCAAGGACCCGATCCTTTTCCCGATCCTTGGCACCATCTTTAGTCAACTCTATGGCTACCACCTAGCTCTCAGAAAGGGGCGGAACCCCGACTGTTTGAGCACGGACGATATGGCTCATACAGAAGCGTGGCTAATTTCTTTTCCCCTTGGATCACATTGAGGGTGCCCAACGATGGCTAAACGAGCGAAGGTCGTGATCTTAGGCGGTGGGGCAGGCGGAACTTTTGTCGCCAATAAACTCGCCCGCCACTCCGATCATCTGTCCGTAACTTTGGTGGACGCAACAGGCACCCATCACTATCAGCCCGGGCTCCTCTACGTCCCCTTCGGATGGACGGAAGCTGTTTCTTTACGGTGGGACGAGAGAAAACTTCTTCATCCCAGGGTGGAGCTTGTGACGACACCTGTCGACACCATCGACCCAGATAAGAGACGGCTGATTCTCCCCCAAGGGTCTATCGGCTACGATTTTTTGGTAGTGGCGACCGGGTGCTGTCCAGCGCCGGAAGAGGTTCCGGGTCTGCACGAAGGAGCCTATCATTTCTATACCGAGCCAGAGGCGGTCCGTCTCCGTCAGCGACTGGAGCAATTTGACGGAGGGCACATCGTCGTCGGCATCGCAGGTTTCCCCTACAAGTGCCCTCCTGCACCGATTGAGTTCACACTTTTGCTCGCCGACTGGCTAGAGGCGAAAGGTCTTCGGTCTCGGACGAAAATTACTTTCCTTTCCCCTTTGCCGACTCCCTTTTCCATCCCGTCCGCCAACCCGCTTGTGGAGGAACTTTTCGCCGACCGAGGGGTTCAAACGGAATGTTTCTTCAACGTAGAGACGGTTGATCCGGGGAAGAAGACCGTCCTCTCCTTTGAAGGATCCCAGATCGCCGGCGACTTGCTGATTCTCATCCCCCCACACAAAGGGGCTCCGGTAATAGAGGCATCGGGCATTGGGGACAAAGGGCACTGGATACCGACCGATCGCCACACCCTTATGGCGAAGCACCTTTCTCGCATCTTCGTCGTCGGCGATGCGACAGACTTGCCGATCAGCAAAAGTGGTGCAACGGCCCACTTTGAAAGTCCGGTCCTAGTTGAGAATCTCCTCCGGCTTATCAACGGGCAGGAGCCGTCGGCTCATTACGACGGTAGCGTTATGTGCCTTGTGGAGACGGGGCAGGGGAGGGGTACGATTTTCCGGTTTAACTACGATCGTCCTCCCCAGCCGCCCCGTCCGTCGCGCCATTACCATTGGCTAAAATCGTTTATCAACCGCTTCTATCCGCTCGCCCTGATCCGGGGTTGGTCGCCGGCACTCCTTCTAGACGCCTTCTATCGGCGACCCTTCGCACTGCGTCCTTTCTGCGGATCGGAGGCAATGGAGCAGATGAAGTCCCGCCTGGCCGAGGGCGAAAGAGGACCAAAGAGAACGGCGTCGTGACTTTATTGGGAGGTCGGTGCCTCCGAGACAGAGAGCAGCGGTCCAAATCAGGAGGTGGCGATCCGTGTGGGAAAGGCGACCGACTGTTCGGGCGCGAGTCGGAAGTTACAAACAGTGGTTGAAACGATGGCATTGCCAGCCACAGGTCCGCGGTTTGACAGGCATCAAAGTGCGTGGCACGATCGCGTGGGCTTACAGCCCATCGGGCATCTTCTCCTACGAAGGCGAGGAATGGCGTCCGATTCAAGCTCCTTTTGATGATTGCGTTAAAGCCCTTTTAGTGGAGAACGATGGGAGCCTTAGGGTCATCGCTGACAGCTCGCTTTGGCACCTAACGGGCGGGAAATGGGTGAAGGAGGGGGATGCGCCGGAGGTGAACTGTTGGGCGGCGGCGAGCGACGGTTCGGTCTGGGCAATCGGGGACGGCTACCTTTGGCGGCGTCAGCATCAGTGGGATCCCATTGTCAAGGTCCCTTCAGGCGTTCAAGTTCGATGTATCGCCTGCTGGGAAGATCAGGTGGCTGTCGCGACCGACTGGGGGCTCTGGTTTCTTCAGGGAAAACGACCCCATTTTAAGGAACTGATACAGGGCTACACGAAATTGCCGACCGACGACATTCGGGAAGCGATTTATGATCGGTGGGGTCACCTCTGGCTCGCAACAGATCGCGGTGTGGTGATCGTATGTGGGGGAGATGGATTCCTCTGGCTGAAAGAAGATGACGGCGTCCCGATATTAGAGTTAACCGGTCTCGCTCTGGGCAGCGACGGTAGTTTGTGGTTAGCCAGCGCGTATGGGGCGATGGCTCTCATTTGGGGTCAGTGGCACTATTTCGCTTCCCCCCGATGGCTCCCCGGTGACCGTGTGGTCAGCGTCGGCGTCCTGGAGACCGGGGAAGCTATTGTCGCCACTAACGACGGCATCGCTCACCTGATTGAGAAGGAGATGACCTTGAGAGAGAAGGCGCAACAGTTCGGTGAGCAAGTAAAAGGAAGGCATTGGCGGTTTGGATATGTCACCACCCGTGGGCTGGCGTCACCCGGCGATCCTGCGACCGGGCGGGTCCACATTTCCGATAATGACGGGCTGTGGACAGCTCTTTACGCCGCTGCCGAACTGTTCCACTACAAAACTGCCGAGAGGGAAGGGAAGAGCGAGGAGGCACAAGAGGCGCTCCGCGCTGCCACGGAGAGCCTAAAAGCCGTTCTTTTTCTTGAAAAGGTCACAGGCATTCCCGGGTTTCCCGCCCGAGCCGTCCGTAACAAAACCGAACCCGAGTTCTGTCAGCCTCATCCCGAGTGGCATCTGTCAGAAGACGGACAGTGGGAGTGGAAAGGGGATACTTCATCCGATGAGATCGTCGGTCACTTCTTTGTCTATTGGGTCGCATACGAATTGATGCCCGATGGGGAACTGAAAACGGAACTGGTTGCAACCGCTCAAAGGGTAATGGACCATATCATAAACCATCACTGGTATCTCATTGACTGCGACGGTCAGGCGACCACCTGGGGTGTGTGGGCGCCGGAACGGCTCAATCACGATGAGACTTGGTGGGGCGATAGGGGTCTCAACTCTTTAGAACTCCTGTCCTTCCTCAAGGCGACCTACCGAATGACCGGCGAGAAACGATATGAAACGTTGTACAAAAAGATGATTCAAGACCACCACTACGCGTTAAACACAGTCAAACAGAAGATAGTGATAGACGGATTAACCAATCATAGTGACGATCAACTGGCTTTCCTAAGTTACTATGTTCTCTTGAGGACCGAGGATGATCTGGATTTGAGAAGGTTGTATGTCGCGAGCATCAGCAGGACGTGGCAACTGGAAAAGGCAGAGAGATGTCCGCTGTGGAATTTCGTTTACGGTGCGGTAACGGGTAAAGATTGTGCCGTCGAGGAAAGCGTGCGGACCCTCCAAGAGATTCCCATGGACCTGGTTCACTGGACCGTTCGCAATAGCCATCGGGCGGACATCCGGTTCACTTCCAGACCCGGGCGATTCGGTGAAAAACAAGCGGAACTGCCCCTCCCTTTTACTGAAAGACCGATGCATAAGTGGAATGGCAATCCCTACCGGCTGGACGGGGGGAGTGACGGGCGGGTAGAAGAAGACCCCACCTTCTTCCTCTTGCCCTACTGGATGGGGCGGTTCTTCGGTCTGATCACTGAGGATTAACAGATGTCCTCTTACCTAAGTCCAGGGGGCTTGACATGCCCCGAGCGTTGTGATATTTTTATAAGTATCAAAATAAGTGGTTAGGATGGACACGGTTTTCAGAGCCCTCACCGATCCGACCCGCCGAAAGATTTTGAAACTTTTAAGTGGCGGGGAAATGACGGCAGGGGAACTGGCTCAACGTTTTCCCCTGTCCGCCCCGGCGATGTCGTATCACTTCAATGTTCTCAAGCAGGCAAATCTGATATCGGCACGGAAGGAAGGACAGCAGGTTTACTATTCACTCAACACGACAGTCCTGCAAGACATTCTTCTCTTTCTGATGGAACTTTTCGGTGTCGCTTCGTCAGAACAGGAGGGAGTGAAATGAGTAACCGATGGGCTTTGGGTTTTCTATTGGCTTTCATTCTTATCGTCTCTGCTTACAACCTTTTCATCTATCCCAGCCTACCAGAGAAAATTCCGATTCATTGGAATGCCCGGGGCGAGATAGACGACTGGGGCGCCAAGGAGTGGGCTGTCTGGCTTGTCCCGGCAATTATGCTCCTTTGGACCGGACTTGTCGTGGCCTTGCCGTGGCTTTCTCCTCGCCATTTCAAAGTGGACCCCTTTCGGCCGACCTTCAACTACATAATGGTCGTCACCGGCGCGTTCTTTGTCTTGGTCCACTGGGTGATGATTCAGGCGGCCTTCGACCACAGGTTTCCCAGCGGGCGTCTCGTTGTTGCTGCCGTTTTTCTTCTTTTCGCCCTTTTGGGCAACGTGCTCGGTCGGGTCCGGCGGAACTTTTGGGTCGGTGTGCGCACACCCTGGACCTTGGCCAGCGACACAGTCTGGATCGCCACCCATCGTCTGGCTGCCCGACTATTTGCTCTGACGGGCTTTTGCGGCGCTATTGCTGGGGTTGCCGGTGCACCCCTGTCTCCTCTTTTGGTCTCCTTATTGATAGTCGTTTTGATCCCTGTGATCTACTCCCTGGTCCTCTATAAGAGACTGGAAGCGGTCGGAAAGGTGTGACCGGGAGACCGTCAGTCCGAAGGACGGGTCCTTAAGAGGAATCGCCGGAAGGTCCGGGTGATGGGCGTTTCCGGCAAATCCTTGGGAGTAATGGCGTAGAAGCGTCGCGTCATCCTTCCCTCTCTAATGCGGGCGACAGAAAGTTCCCCACGGTCCTGTTCTGCGCCGACGGCTCGTAACGATACCGGTGCCAGACATTCCGTCTCCATCACGAATTTTTTTAATGCTTCCGTGCTTCCCAGTTGGGCGGTGACTGTCAGTTCTCTTAGGGATATCCCGCAATGGTTCAAAAACTGCAGGAAGGTTGCCCGTGTCCCTGATCCTTCCTCCCGAAGGGCTATCAGTGCGTCCTTAAGATCGTGAACGGATAGAGATCCCTTTTTTGCCCAGCGATGACGCGACGAACATATCAGAACCACCTCATCATCCCATAAAGGGTAAACGTGAAAATACTGGTCATCAGGTCTCTGCCCGACGACCCCCACGTCCAGGTTTCCGGCGGCAACCCGATCGATTATCTCCATACTGGACATGACCGTCAGGGTAATGCGGATAGCGGGATGGCTCTTAAAAAACCTTCCCAAAAGGTCGGGGAGGATGTAGTGAGCGGGAATCGTGCTGGCTCCTAAGTTGAGAGTCCCCTCCGTCCCCCCCAAAAAGTGGGACAGGTCCTCGAGGGTCAGTTTCTCGTAGTGCAAAAGCGTCTTGGCGTGGCGGTAAAGGAGTTGACCGGCGGGCGTCAGTAAGACTTTGCGGGTCGTCCTTTCAAAGAGTCGGACACCCAGTTTCTTTTCCAGAGCGGAAATATGAGCCGTTATGGTCGGCTGACTGAGAAAGAGGACCTCGGCAGCGCGAGAGAAACTTCTGGTCTCAGCGACCGTGCGCAGGACCTCTAATTGCCAGAAGTCCAACCTCTTGTCTGCTCGCTTCCTCACCTTAGCCTCCGAAGTTAGATCAGATCTTTAATAATCCGAGAGACCAACCGGACCCTTTCTATGTCACCATCGGGAGGTAATTCATCGGAAATCCCGAGGATCAAACGTGGGTAAAAAAGGCGAACGACCTCTTTCACGCAGCCCACCAATTGGGGCTCTAAGTAGTAGGGGAGAAAGTAAAGGGCGGGGATACCATCAAGGAGAATCAGATCATCCATCGCTTCCCTCAGTTCAGAAAGGGTCACATCTCCCTGGGGCGTCGGGGTCGCTGCCTCAATGCCGTCCCAAGGGACAGACTTCAGAAAAGGGACCAAAGGCTTTAGGGACCCGTCCATGTGGATGTGACAGAACTTGCCGGCGGACTTAATCTGCTCCACCCGCATTCTGTAGTAGGGCAGATGGTAGCGGGTGAACATAGGGGGTGGGTTGAGACGCCCATCGACGTTTTCGCCAAGGTTTAGGATCGGGACGGGGCAGGACAGCAAAACCTCATACATCCTATCGTCGGCTCGTTGGGCGACTTCAATGAAATGGTGGATTTGTTCTGGTGCGTCCTGAAGGGCATAAACGGTTCGTTCAAAACCCATGTTCTCTATGATGAGTGACTGTAACGGCGATCGCCTGTAGAAAAATTGGGGCACGCCGCGATCGCCGACCTTTTCCACGTCGGACTGATAACTTTCTTGATCAAACTCGTAGAAGGAATCTTCCAGAACGTACTCAAGGACCCGCAAGTCTTCAACGGTTTTCACACGATACTCCTCATGGTAATGAGAGTAGCCGTAGTCGGTAAAGTGAAGGACCTCCCTCAGTTCCCCGACGGGCGTAACCCAGGACCGTATCAGCCGCGGTCCACACCATTGCTCCTTTAGTCGGGTCTTGTTATAATGGACCCGAAGGGGCCATATGAAATACCTAATCGATGTTTCCAAGTCATCGTGCACATCAACTAGGGTTGCTCCCTTATAGCGGTCGGGAAGGGTTCCTCTCGCCTGATTGACAAGAAACCAAAAGTCTATTCGGGGCTGCCAGACAATGCACTTGGGATCCTTCCGCTGGTAGATTGCCAGAATGCGCCTTGCCCAGCCAGTTCCAAACACCCGTGCAATCCCCTAAGGGATGACCGTAAGTTTTTCTGTCAGCCCGATCGTCCGCAACCTGTCCGGGAGGGCACACTCAGCCGTTTCTGGATATCCTTTCCGCCGCGCTTAATGAAGGGTGACAGTCACTCCTGCACCTGAACGGCGATCCTTCTCGCTTTCCTTACTTCCTTTTTTGGTAAGTTAATGGTGAGCACACCGTCCTTGTAGGTGGCTTCTGCACGGTCGGCGTCTACAGGGGCGGAGAGACTGACGGCGCGCTCAAACTGTCCGTAAGTCCTCTCAAGGATGTGGTAGGTTTTGTCCTCTATGGGCTGCGACTCCCTTTTGCCGCGGATGATCACTCGGTCCTCTGAAACATCAATTTGAAGATCCTGCCTAGAGACTCCGGGGATTTCGGCTTGGATCGTTAAATGGGTCGGGGTCTCGTAGACGTCTACGGCAGGCGACCAGGCTCTCGGTGCAGCACGAGTCTCCCCACCGAAGATCTCCCGGATCAGGCGATCGACCTCCCTGCGAAAGGCTTCCATTTCGGCGAACGGCGACCACCTTCGAAGCTGTGCCATTCTCCTTCACCTCCGTTCTGATCTATCGTTGATTTTAATTTTAGAGTGGTCGGGCACATCAGACTTCCGGGGGGGGTAATCGCTCAAGTGTAGCAGATAGGGACGGCCTGGTCATAGGACCGGGCCGTCCCATCGGCTCCTGTTCTGAGGCGTGTCCTTACTCCGAGACCGGGATCCGCCGGACTTTGCTTGCGTCCTTCTTGGGCAGGACCAGGGTCAAGACGCCGTCGCGGTAAGTGGCTTCGGATTTCTCGGCATCCACCCGCACGTCCAGGCTGAAGGACCGCTCAAACTCGCCTTCCCACCTCTCAATCAGGTGGTAGGTGCGGTCTTCGGACCGTTCCAACTCCCTGCGACCGCGGATCGTCACCCGGTCGTCGGAAACATCAACCTGGATCTGGTCCTTGTTGAGACCGGGTAAGTCCGCCTGCACGACGACCGTTTCGGGACCTTCGTAAATATTCACCTGTGGCACCCACGTCCTGGACTCTGCCCTAGGAAGGTCGCCGAAGGCCTCCCGGAACAGGCGGTCGATCTCCCGGCGGAACGACTCAATCTCGGCGAAGGGTGACCATCTCGTCAGTTTTGTCATTCCATTCACCTCCTTTTGACTCGTCCATCTTATCGGATACCCAGGAGATGTTCCTTTTAAACCACCGTTGATAGCAATACGCTAAAGGATCATCCTTAAATCCCGCATCAGCAACCTCCTCGCCCTCGCCAACCGACTTTTTACCGTTCCAGGGGGAATCTTCAAAATCTGAGCGACGTCCGTGATGTCCAAATCCTCAAAGTAGTGGAGCACCACCACTTCCCTGAAGGCGGGGGGCAGGCGCGCCACTGCTCTGCGGACCTGCCGCCTTACGTCCCGAACCTCTGCCTCAAGAGAAGCATCTGCCTGGTTTTTGGCATTGAGCCCAGTATGCTCAAGGATTTCATCCGTCCCGTCTTCCGCATCCGTTATCATCTCTGGGGGGCGGCGCCTAAGGCTGTTGCGCGCCAAGTTGACGGCTATTGACAGCAACCAGTTACGAAAGGCATAGGGAGAGGTCAATTGGCGCAGCCGCTCCCAGGCTCGGACGAAGGTTTCTTGGGCAATGTCGTCCGCATCTTCTACCGAACCCAGCATCTGATAGACGACATTGAACACCGACTCGCGAAAAATCTGGTAGAGCCGACCAAAGGCGGACACATCTCCCTTTTGGGAGCGGGTGATTAAGTCGGTTAGGTCTGGCTCCTTCATCGTTCTAATCCCTTCAGCGGCGACCACAGCCTCATTTATTGTGCAGACGCTTAGAAATAGCCCCGGTCGGCAAATGTTGATAAAATCGGAATACGTGACCCGGCAATCCGTGCCCGTTGGCGACCGATTTCTTCATTGTCTGAAGGGGACTGTCTCTGGCGAAAGATTGCGCCGGAACCGCCTGCTGACGGAACGGTGTGAGCCCGCTTCAAAGAATCGGGCGATGTTCTCCATTCAATCCATTGTTGTCGCCGAGACATTAGCGGAGTTACGATGCTGGAACCCCGAGCGTTGCCTTACCCGACTGAAGAAAGCCATGGACCAAGGAGAGTTAGAGGCTGGGAAGCGACTGAAGGCGCTTCTGAGAGGGGACAGGATCGCCGCCAGGACTCAGGAACCAAAACAAGCTGTCGCGGAAGCCCTGGAGGCGCTCACAAGAGGAATTCCGATCGGTCTTCTTTTCCGTCGGGATGTGATCGGACTGGTGGAGGTTTCCCACCAAGTGTCCTCTTTGACTCACCCGGAACGGGAGGTGCGGTTCGCATCGGTCGCTCTCAACGCGATCGTCTCCCGAGGGGTTAGGGGATGGGAACTGCCAGACGCCGTCGCCTTTGCCGCTGAGTTGATTCACCACGGACCGACTGAGGTCGTTGAATTTCTTGAGGAGCTGTCTGCAGGCGATAGCAACCCTGGTGACGTCGCTGCCAAATTGGTGAAACTGCTCGGCGAATCACTTGTTGCTGCCGCCGATGCAACGGCTTTACACGAGTCGGTCTCCGAGCCCGATGCTGCAGTCCTCCCGCTGCAGGGTGCCATTGAAGGAGCCGTTGCGGGTGCCTTCGGGTTTCCCAGTTGTGGGAAAGAGCCTTCCCTGCCGCAGGACCTGATACAAACAATCGCTACAGTCGCCGACTATCTGTGGCTTCTCTCTGCAGGTGATTAGAACCGATACGGAAAACTGAATATTTCAAAAAGGGGAAAGGTCTGATGCAACACTCGGTAACAGTCACCGACTACGGAGCCGGAAATTTAAAGAGCGTCTGCAAAGCCTTTGAATACCTTGGTGCCTCGGTCACTGTAACGTCTGACCCCAAGGTGGCAGGAGAGAGTGACCGGTTGGTCATCCCCGGTGTCGGTGCGTTTGGTTCAGGGATGAAAAGTTTAGTGGAGAAGGGTTTGGACGATGCCATTAAGTCGGTAGTGGAGGCGGGGAGACCGGTCCTCGGCATCTGCTTGGGTCTTCAGGTGTTGTTTGATGTCGGCGAAGAAGGAGGATGGCAACCTGGTCTCGGGTTGATCCCGGGAAAGGTCGTCCGATTCCCGGATATTGACGGACTGATCGTTCCCCATATGGGCTGGAATTGCATCCGAATCGTGAAAAGGGAACCGCTGTTCCGCTGGGTCCCGGAGCAGCCACAGGTGTATTTCATCCATAGTTACTATCCGTCGCCAGACCGTGAGGAAATAGTCAGCGCTACCTGCTATTACGGGCTTGAGTTTCCTTGTGCCATCTCTTACAATAACCTTTATGGAACTCAGTTTCACCCTGAGAAGAGCGGCCGGATAGGGCTCGCCATCTTGGGTAGTTTTCTTAAGGTTTGAGGATTGCGCTGACAGAAGTGATTCCGAGGACCGGCGAGCGGTCACATCAGACCGGACTTATCATCGGCTGCCTGTTGATTGGTGTGCCCGCTGCCATCGCTGCGGTTGTCCTGTTAGGTTTCAGCCTTTCTCGCATGCTGTCTACCCGAAACTTGCCTCCGCTGAAAGAGTCGGGGTTCTGGGAAATGGCACCTGACTTTCCCCGCTACCCAAAAGCCTCTTTCGACCCGTCGGCGACCAATCAGTCCCTTCTGCGGATCCTACCCTCTTTCATCCGACGTCCTCTCAGAGAAAGCACCTATCTGGTGGCGTCTTTCAGATGCCCGGATAGCCGGGACAGGATTGTCAAGTGGTTCGGTGAGTCCCTGCGCCGTAGGGGCTGGGCGGAGGGGTCTACCCTAAGCCGAGAGGTCCCGGAAGGCGTCGGCACTCTCCTTCGGTATGGGGGAGTCGGCCCAGAATTTCGCAGAGGCGGCGAGGTCTGTGTGTTCCAGTTCCCCCCTCGCTACCAGGGTTTCGTCGTCCATTATGTAACCAATGCGCCGACAAGAGAGACGCTGCGGCGCCTTGAGAGGGCGGTCAGAGAGAATCCCAGTGACGGTGATGCCTGGGTCGGTCTGGGGATCGCGAACCTCTGCCTCGCTCGTTGGAACGAGGCGCTGACGGCGGCGACGAAAGCCCTCGCCGTAGGACCCCACTCAGACCAGCAGAGGGCGAGTTTGGCACACCTTCTCCTCTGGCTGGAAAAATTTGAGGACGCTCTGCCCATCGTTGACCAACTGTCCCAGAATGGTCGCGACCGGCACTGGTTGCGTCATCAGGCAGAGTGTCTGGAAGGAGTGGGGGCATACGAAAAGGCGCTGGAGGTTGTCAACCGGCTGGAGAGTCCTAAAGGCAGTGATCCTTCCTACCGGCTCTGGAAAGCCATCTTACTTTGGGCTGCTGGTGACCGCCGAAAGGCTCTGAGTCTCTTGCAGGGGATAGAATCGTCTGTTGAAGCCGCTCCCCTTCTCATCAGCCATCTGGAGGCAACGACGGTGGCTGTCAAGAGGGGCGGACTTCTTTCCTCCCCCCAAAAATCGGGATCGCAGGGACAAAAGGAAATTCCAGAAGGCGCATCGGTCCGGAGCCGCTGGCTGACGATTTACTCAGCCTACACACCGTCCTTTGTGACCGGTCGCTTCGTCGCGGAGGCAAACATTGATGGGCGGTGGGCAGTGAGCGTAACAGTGACCCCGGATTCGCCCTACCGGCAGGTCTTCAAGAGGGCTCTCGTCTACAAGATGGGCGGGAGGGATTTCTCCAGTCCGGCTGAGTTTCTTTCCCATCTGCGACGTGTGCAACAGAGTCACCGCCCGGGCACGAAGATCGCTCTTGACATATGGAAAGAAGGTCGGAAGGAGAGAGTTTGGCTTTCCGTTTTGCCGGTGGGATCGCGCTAATCTATCGTCAGACTGGGGAGGACTGAAGATGCCTTGCTTCCGCGTCGCCCTGGCTCAGATCAACGCTTTTGTCGGGAATATTGAGGCAAACAAGAGAAAGATCCTGGAAACTATCAGGAGGGCTGTGGAAGCGGGAGCCGATCTGTTAGCCTTTCCGGAGTTGTCAGTCACAGGCTACCCGCCGGAGGATCTCCTCCTGAAGCCCCATTTCGTTAAGCAATCTCAGGAGGCAGTGGTGGAGATCGCCGAGAGTGTGCCGAGCGATCTAGTAGTCGTCATCGGCTGCGTAGAGGAAGATGAAGATATCTACAACGCAGCGGCTGTCTTACACGGCGGGCGGGTCGTCGGGTTCTACCGGAAGCATTATCTCCCGAACTATGGAGTCTTTGACGAACAGAGGTACTTCCAGAGAGGCAGAGAGGGGCTGGTCCTGCAGATCGGTCAGACGAGAGTGGGGATCAGCATTTGCGAGGACATTTGGTATCCCCTCGGACCGGCGCTGTGGGAAGCTCTTTACGGCGATGCCCATATCTTACTGAACATTTCATCGTCCCCCTACCATAGAGGGAAATTGGGCTGGAGGGAACGGATGCTGTCGGTGCGGGCGACGGACAATCTGGCAGCCGTCGCCTATGTCAACCTGGTCGGCGGGCAGGATGAACTGGTCTTTGACGGTGCCAGTCTGATTGTCAATGAGCAGGGGCAAATTCTCGCCCGAGGTCGGCAGTTTGAAGAAGACTTCATCGTCGCTGACATTGACCTGGTAGGGATCTTCCGAGCGCGGCTCCACGATCCCCGCCGCCGACAGGACAAATTGGCGGGAGCTGATGGACAGGCGCCCCTTCGGTTAGTCGAGGTAACGTGGCAAGGGAAAGGGGACCGAAAGAGGATCGGTCCCCAGTTGGCGCCATTGCTGGGACCGGAGGCGGAGGTGTATCACGCTCTGGTCCTCGCCACTCGGGATTACCTTCACAAAAATGGGATGACGGACGCCGTCATAGGGCTCAGCGGAGGCATTGACAGTTCCCTGACGGCCTGCATCGCCGTAGACGCCTTAGGGGCTGAGCACGTGCACGGAGTCATCATGCCCGGTCCCTACTCTTCTCAGCACAGTCGTGAGGACGCTGAGCTACTGGGAAGAAACTTAAGGATTGAACTGATCCATTTGCCGATCACGAACATCTACCAGGCTTTCTTGGAGTCTTTGGAACCGGTTTTCAGGGGTCGGTCCCCCGATGTGACGGAGGAAAACTTGCAGGCGCGGGTCCGGGGGAGCTTGTTGATGGCTCTGTCCAACAAGTTTGGCTGGTTGGTCTTGACAACGGGCAACAAGAGCGAGGCGAGCACCGGTTACTGCACCCTCTATGGCGACACAGCGGGTGGATTTGCCGTCCTCAAGGATGTGCCCAAAACCTTGGTATACCAGTTGGCTCAGTATGTGAATGAAAAGGCGGGAAGGCAGGTTATCCCAGAGCGGGTCTTCTCCAAACCGCCGAGTGCCGAACTGCGCCCCAATCAGGTCGATCAGGAAAAACTCCCACCCTACGAGGTCCTAGACGCGATCCTCTCCGCCTATGTGGAAGGGGACCGGAGCGTTCCTGATATTATCGGCCAGGGCTTTGACGAAGAGACGGTGCGTAAGGTCGCCTGGATGGTGGATAGTAGCGAGTATAAGCGAAGGCAGTTCGCCCCCGGACCCAAGATCACTCACAGAGCCTTCGGCAAAGACCGCCGCCTTCCGATAACCAACGGCTTTCGCGAGTGGGCGGGTCCCCTGTCGGTCCCTGCCTCCCAAGGTCGGCGCTGAAAATACCGCACCAACCGTGAGTGAAGGAGATGGGCGAAGCAGATCAGGGGAAAAAGGACCAATACGTGGCACATCTCGCGATAGAAGACAGCCTTTGCGAGTTCGGGCTCTATCTGAGAGCGGAGAGGGGATTGATGGAGTCGTCGGCAAGGGGTTACCTTCACGACCTGACTTCCTACCTCTTTTTTTTGAACGAGAGGGGCGTTTCACCGATGGAAGTAGATACGGAGGATGTCCTCGCTTATCTCTCTCTCCTTCACCAGCGCCGGGTCAAACCTTCCACCTTGAGCAGGAGATTGACCGTCATCCGTCTCTTCCATCGTTATCTTGTAAGGGAGGGGAAAACCAAGATAGATCCGACGGTTCATATTACTGGTCCGAAACTGACCCAGTCGGTTCCGGTTTTTCTAAGTCACGAAGAGACGGTGATGCTGCTCAATGGTGGCGACGGCGGTTCCAGAGACCGTCTCATCCGGATGAGGGACGCTGCCATTTTGGAACTGTTTTACGCATCTGGTTTGCGAGTCGGCGAACTGACGAGCCTCCGAGTTGACCAGGTGGATTTGGAGACGGGTTTCCTTCGCGTGTTGGGCAAGGGAGGTAGAGAGCGCATCGTCCCTTTAGGCAATCCAGCCCGTCAGGCTCTCAATCGCTATTTGAAAGAAGGGCGTCATCGGTGGGAGAGGGGGGCGTCAGGGAACCTTCTGTTCCTCAGCAAAAGGGGTCTGCCTCTCAGAAAGGAAACAGTCATCCGCATCGTCCAACGGTATACTTTGTGGCGGATCGGAAAGAAGATTTCTCCTCACAAATTGCGACACACTTTCGCGACCCACCTCCTTTTCGGGGGCGCTGACTTGCGGGTCATTCAAGAACTGCTGGGGCACGCCCGCATCACGACGACACAGCGTTACACCCACATTGCGCGGGTCTCTCAGTTGCGGAATGCCTACGCCCGGACTCATCCGAGAGCCCGTTCAGAGGGGTCTGGAGGTGGGGGAGACCGTTAGGGTCCCACTGATCCCTCCCTGTTGGGACCTGATGCTGCCAGTTCCTCTTTCCACTTAACGACTAAGTCCCTCAGTTGCTGGAAGCCGGCGCCGAATCGCGCCCAATCCCCTCTTTTGGCGCTGGCTTCAGTTTGGTCAAGGACCCGTTCCAGTTGTTCCAAGCGACTTCTGGTCTCGTCTGGATGGGTCTTGGGGACAGGTGCCGATGGGGCTTGGGGGGCGGAGGCAATAGTCGGTTCTGAGGCTTCCCCGGTCAGCGCCGCCAAGGCTTTCGGCAGGGTCTCCTCCATAACGACAGAAGCGTGGGACGCGACAACGATCCGTTTTAACTCCGGCAACTGGGTCTGCTCCGCCACCAAGAAGAGGGGTTTGACATAAAGAAAGGAACGGTCCAGCGGTATGACAAGAAGATTGCCCCATCGCACCTGAGAGCCCTGCTGACCCCAAAGAGTCATCTGCTGAGATATGAAAGGATTGGCTTTGATGCGGGCGTCCACTTGGGCGGGTCCGAAAATTTGCTCCCCCCGGGGCATTTCCAAAGCAAGAATCTGCCCGTAATGTTCCGGATCGCATCGGGCGACCAAAAGGGAGACCAGATTGAGTTTCCCTAAAGGCGTCATCGGGAGGACCAGGCTAAATTCGTGATCAAACCCCCTTTGGGGTTTCGTCCTGTTATCTTTTTCCAAAGTCATCATCACATAGTAGGGCTCCATCTGTTGAAGTGTGCCCTCAATGTCTTCCTGAGCAATGTCCCACAAATCCTCCCGGCTGTAAAACTGTCTAGGATTCTCGATATGGTAGAGGCGAAGCCGCTCGGACTGTGCCAGAAACATACGGACCGGATAACGAATGTGGGCTCTCAGCACCCCAGCCATCTGGTCAAGAGGCTTAAATAGACCGGGAAAGATCTTCGCGTAGGTCTTAATGATGGGATCATCAGGGTCGGCGATATACAAATGAGTCGTTCCGTCGTAGGCATCTATCACCGCCTTGACTGCATTTCGGATATAATTGATCGTTAGTCTCCTGACGGTCCCGTCCTCGGACCACTGCATCGTTACGGGCTCGCTGTAGGGGAACAATTGACTTACGGTGTAGGCGTCGCACATCCACAAGAGCCTGCCACCGGCGATGACGATATACGGGTCATCGTCAAACACGAGAAAGGGTGCCAGAGCGGAAAGACGGTCGCGGATGGCACGTCGAAACAGAATCCTGCTGTCGGGGGTGATGTAGCCGGTCAGAAGGAGGTTCGGGTCGGCAAATCTCAATGCGAAGGCGATCCGCCTGAGATAGGATCCGATCGGAATGCCTCCCTGACCCTGGTAACGGCAGGTCGCCCAGTCGCGGGCTCCGATGGGATAGTCAAACTCATCAAGCCCCGAGGGGGCAATGATGTAATCCTTTGTTAATTCTCCAAAGTAAATCTCCGGTCTCTTGACGTGTAGCCCCCGAACGGCACTAACGGGGGGGATGTCTCTGATCCAGAGAACAGGCAATCCCTCGGATCGGACTTCGTTGACGGGCGAAACGACCACACCATATCCGTGGGTGTAAAGGAGGTGGCGGTTCAGCCAGGTCCGACCTCCGACCTGTTGGAGGCGGTCCGTATTTAACTCCCGTGCCGAGAGCATCACCGGTCGGTAAAGACCGTCTACAACGTAGCGGTCAATGTCCACATCGTTAAACTGGTAGTACGGTCGGATCGACTGAACCTGTTCATACACCCTTTTTAGCCACCGGTAGTCCCACAGCCGCACGCTGGCGAGGAGGGAGCCGTGCCGGTCGGTTACATTCGGGAGCGGTTCGGTGCTGTAGTGATATTCGGTCGCTACAAATCGGTCGCCATGGATGCCGAAAGCGATCCGGGTCATCCTGATGGAGTAGCCCAGGTAAGGCTCCTCCATATCCACCTCATTGGGCTTGACGACAAATCGTTGGTAGAGGCGGGGGAGAAGGCTTCCGGCCAGCCAGGCAGCGGAGAAGACGACCGCTAAAACGACCCCTGCAACCGCTGGGGTCCGTCTGAAAATGTTCCAAAGGACCAGTCCCGAACCAGCAAGGAAAGTCGCCATCAGGATCCAGACGACGGGAAAGCGAATCTTCACATCTGTGAAACCGGCGCCCCAAACGGCTTCGTCTCCGACCCGCCCATACAAGAGTTCAAACATAGCGAGCCTGTAATGGATGGCAACGGCTAAAAGAAGAAGAGCGGACAGGGCTAAAAGGTGGTTGCGGACACGGGATGTGGCATAAGTCATGAGGGCGCGGATCTGCCCCTTGAAACTCGCTGGATAGCGCCCTCTCAAGATCAGGTCGGCAGCAGCGTAGGCACCATAGAGGGCAACGGTGACCAGTAGGCTGACGGTCACCGCCCCGATGCCGTAGTTGATAAGAAAGCGGAAGAAGGGGAGGCGAAAGAGATAGAAGCTGGTGTCTTTGCCGAAAAGGGGATCTGAATGTCCTGCCGGCTGAGCGAAGAGGAAGAGAAGGGCAGGCTCCCACCGCTGGGATGCCGCCATCCCCGTGGAGAGTCCGAAAGCCAGCGCGACTAGAAGGAGGCTCCAGCGCAAACCGGTCTCTGCCCAATAGAGAAAGCGACCGAAGATGCCAGGGGGATAGTGAGGCAGCCGCCTCCAAGTCGTCAGCCGGACCGCTACGAGCAAGTTGAGCCAAATTAGAGCGAAGAAGAGGGCACCAACAGAGACGCCGACGAGAAATTTCGCAAAAAACTGAACCAAGAAAACGTGGCGGTATCCTAATTCAGAAAACCAGAGCCACTCGGTATAAAACCAAGCGATCTGCCGTCCCAAAAGAGCGAGCGCCCCGAGACCCAAAACGAGCCACGCTGCTTTGCTACGGAGCCGACGCCTCATCTGATAACAAATTTGGCACAAGGGACCGGTGCCCGTCTCGTGCTATAATAGCTGAAAGGTGAAGGCGCTGTCGTCCTCTCATCAAGAGAGGCGGAGGGTTAACGCGCCCTGGGAAGCCCGGCAACCTGCCGGAACGGTAAGGTGCCCGAAAGCGTTGAGTCCGGTCTTGAAACCGGGCAAAAGATGAGAGGAGTGGGGAAAAGGAACGAAAGCCTTGAGACCCGCTCCTCTCTCTGGCAGCGCCTGCCGCATTCAAGGAGGAGCGGGTCAGATGGGCACAGGCGCAATACGGTGAAACCCGCCGTGACCCCTGAGCCGGATCCTGCTCCCCTCAAGTGGGAGGGGTTTGTCGATGGCAGAAGTACGCGTGCTGGAAGGTCACGGTCCGACCGTGGCGCAAAAGGAGGTGGAAATTGTAGAGAGAAAGGGGAAGGGGCACCCCGACTCTCTCTGCGATGAAGCAGCCGAGACCCTTTCGGTGGCTCTGTCAAGCTGGTATAAGGATCATTACGGCAAGATTCTTCACCACAATGTAGACAAGGCGGTCCTCGTCGGCGGCAGCACGACCGTTCATTTTGGCGGCGGTCAGTTTCATAAGAAGATCAAAGTGATCGTGGCGGGACGAGCGACTTTGACCGACGATCTGCGAGACCCTGAAGAGGTTCTGGTGCCTATCGTCCGGGAGCGTCTCCAGAGCCAGATCCGCCATCTCAGAGATGAGCATCTGGACATCTATCTGGAAGTTCGTCCCGGTGCTGCTGATCTACAAGCCATCTTCCAGGACGAGGATCGTCCTCCCCCTGCCAACGACACTTCCCTTGCCGTCGGCTTTGCCCCCTTGACTCCTTTGGAAAAGATTACCCTAGAAACGGAGAGTTTCCTCAACAGCGAAGAAGTCAAAAGACTTATGGGACCCCTGGGTGAAGACATCAAGGTGATGGGAGTCCGCAAAGACGACCAAATCCGGTTGACCATCGCCGCCGCCTTTTTGGCGTCACTGGTTCCCGATCGCCAGACATACGACAGATTAAAGGAGCAGGTGGTCCAACTGGTTAAGGAGAGGGTCGTTTCTCGGTTCTGGTCTGGACAGGTGGAGGTCTATGTCAATACGGCGGACACCAGGGAAAGCGTCTATTTGACCCTCACCGGCACCAGCGCCGAGTCCGGCGACGACGGGCAGGTCGGCAGAGGAAACCGCGCATGTGGTCTGATCACGCCGTTCCGACCGATGAGTTTGGAAGCGATAGCCGGCAAAAACCCGGTCAATCATGTCGGGAAGGTCTACAGCATTATGTCCCGCTTGATCGCCGAAAAAGTGGTTGAACAGTTCCCGGAGGTCCGCCAGGTTTACTGCTACATGGTCAGCCAGATTGGCCGCCCGATCAACGATCCGGAAGCAGTAGCCGTAGAGGTCTGGGGCGTATCACCCTCTGCTGTCAAGAATTCCGTTGAGACGATCGTTGAGAGCGTCCTGGACGACTGGAAAGAGATTCGGCAGGGCTTCTTAGATCGTAAGTGGCGGATCTTCTAACCCGCCCCCTTTTTATCGGGATCTCGTTCTTGATAGAGGCGGTAGCGGAGTTCGGAGACGAATCCGACGGTCTCCGATAAGGGCACCAAGGCGGGTTCCGACCGATTCGTCCTGAGGCGAATTTCCACTTTTTCGTTCTGACGAAAGTGGCGTCCGATAATCACCTGTATCGGCACGCCTATCAGGTCCATATCTTTGAACTTGACGCCGGCGGTTTCCTTTCGGTCATCAAGAAGGGCATCTATTCCCGAACGGGCCAGGTCTTTGTACAGCGACTCGGCAACTTCCGCCAATTCTCCATCGCTTTCGACGCTCATCACCCAGCATTCAAAGGGCGCGATGGTGACGGGAAAGACCAGACCGTCTTGGTCTGACTGGGTCTCAGCGACGGTTGCCAGGATCCGGCTGATACCGATGCCGTAGCATCCCATGATCAGAGGCTTTTCTTCTCCGTTTTCGTCTATGAAGGTGGCACTCATCGTCCCACTATAGTGGGTGCCGAGTTTGAAAATGTGACCGACCTCAATGGCTCTTTTCTCCTCCAAAGCGGTGCCACACTTGGGGCAAGGATCCCCGTCTTCGCAAAACCGCAGGTCGGCAAACTGGTCGATAACGAAATCCCGTCTCCAATCGGCGTGAATGAAATGGCGGTCATTTTCATTAGCTCCAATGACAAAGTCGGTCATCGGAGCGATATCGTAGTCAGCAATCAGCAGGACACCCTTTTGATGCAAGCCGACCGGACCGCTGAAGCCGACGGGGGCGCCTGTCACAGAAGCGATCACGTCGGGATCGGCCATCGTCACCGTTTTGCCGATGACTCTCTGAAGTTTCGCCTCGTTGAGTTCCTTGTCGCCCCGTATCAGGGCGGCAATCACCTGTCCGTCGGCTTCATACAGGAGAGTCTTCACCAGTTGAGAGGGGGAGACACTGAGGAAGGAAGAAACCTCCTCCACCGTTTTCTGACCAGGTGTAAAGACCTTTTCCATAGGAGGACCGGACGCTGTCGCTTCCAAACCCTCTTTAAACGAGGGGTCCGGCTGACGGTTCGCCCGTTCCCGATTCGCTGCATACCCGCATCGGGTGCAGCGCAAAAGCCGATCTTCCCCTTCTTCCGAAACGACCATAAACTCCAAATTATCAGAACCGCCGATGGCTCCCGCTTCCGCTTCGACCACGATAGTCGAAAGGCCGCAGCGGTAAAAGATTCTCTCATACGCCGTGCGCATTTTCTGGAAACTGACCTCTAACCCCGCTTCGTCTTGATCAAAACTGTAAGCGTCCTTCATCAGAAACTCTCTGGCTCTAATCAGACCCGCTCTCGGTCGCAATTCATCCCGAAATTTGGTGGCGATCTGGTAAAGGTTAAAAGGCAATTGCCGGTAGGACCGAACGGAGCGCCGCACTAAATCGGTGATGACTTCCTCGTGAGTCGGTCCCAGGCAGTAAGACCGCCCCTGTCGGTCCTTCAGTTTCATCAAGAGCTCACCGTATTGGTCCCACCGTCCGGTCTCCTCCCACAGTTCAGCGGGGTGAAGGATCGGAAGGAGAAGTTCTTGAGCGCCGGCACGGTTCATCTCTTCGCGGACGATGTTGATGATCCGGGATAAACTCCGATGAGCCGCTGGAAGGTAGTTGTAAATGCCGGAAGCAAGGCGCCTGATGAACCCGGCCCGAAGCAGCAGTTGGTGCCCCCTCAAATCGGCTTCCGTCGGTGTTTCCCTAAGGGTCACTAAAAAGAACTGACTCAGCCGCAAGGGTCGTCTCCCCCTTGATCAGGTGCGGAATCGTGACCGTCATCGTCCTCTCAGAAAGAGGACATAATGAAGATCCTTCAGGGCGATGAATGCCATCAGCATGATCAAAAGGACATAGCCGACATACGTTGCCCTCAGTTCCAGGGTGTAAATCCTCCGTCTGCCGATCAGTTCCATCAACAGAAAAAGGATCCTTCCGCCGTCCAGGACAGGAATAGGGAAGAGATTGATCAGGGCCAGGGCGAAACTGATAATCCCCAGAGCCCTCAGATGGTCCATTATTCCCAGCCACCGGTAAGAGACGAATTCGTAGGTCATCCGGATCGGTCCGGCGACGTCGGCGAACAGGAGGGGTTCTCGGAAGGGAGCGACGACTGCCTGCCAGGCGATCCAGATACTTTCTACAGTTAAGAGGACGGCTACCTTCAGCCGTTCGGTAAACAATTGACCGGGTACCGGTTCCAGTTGGAAGGTCACACCGATCAGCCCGAACTCCTGTCTCTCTAATCTTCCGAAGAGGATCTCTCGCAGCCGGGCGAGACCTGCAGCGTCCGTCCGATGTCTCCGGACGGGTACATATTGGACCTTTCTATTCGGGACGATCGTGAGGGTCAGATAGGAGGTGTCCCGTCGGATCTTCAATCGGACGGGGCGCCCCGGATGATTGCTGATGTAACGCTGAATGGTCGCCAGTTCGGTTCGTTCCAAATAAGCGATTGCGACGATCTCGTCGCCGGGCCCCAGTCCCGCCTTCTCCGCCGGACTTCCCTGGCTGACGCTGGCGATCACCGGGCTTACCCTCAGACCGGCGAACCAGAGGCTGTAAATAAAGAAAATCAGCACTGCAGCGAAAATGTTCATCATCGGTCCGCCGAGGACAACGGCGCCCCGACGCAGGATTTCCCTCGACGGTCTGGCGTAGGACGATTCGGGGATGACCATCAAATCCTCTTCAATCTCTTTCACCCGCACATAGCCGCCCAGGAAAAGAGACCTAAGGGCATAAAGGATTCCAGACCGACCTCTCCACCTGAGCAGAGCGGGGCCAAAGCCGACGGAGAATTCCTGGACGGTTAATTTCATCCGCCGGGCCGTCCAGAAGTGACCCCACTCATGGATGAGGATGAGCAAACCGATTCCGAAGAGAGTCGCCGCAGCCGCCGTCAGTTTGTCCATATCTAATGAGGGTGAGTCCTCCTCATGGTTCCATTGGTCGCAGCCCCCAAAGGAAGGGCGTTCCCAGGGCAAAATAAGCGACCAAAAGACCAGAAAACCTCAAGGTGTAGAAACCGACCCAAGGGATATGGAGAGGGGCTTCCTTTGGTCTCCTGTCCGATTCCGCCGGTAAAACACTGACCATCAAATGATGGGCGACAGCACCGACCGCTCCCGCCAGTGCCGCCCAAAGAATCATTCTCGGTCCCCCCAACACACCGGCAACGATGCAGCCGGCGACCGTTGCCGCTGAAAGGCTGGCAAGAAGTCTCAAAAAACCGGACGCTCGTCCCGCAAGCAGGCGACTGACTTCCACCGTAGACCACAGAGCCATCCAGGTGCCGATGCCCAAACCCGGACCGTAAGTGCTGGCGGCGACCACCCAGGCGCCAGCTCCTAATCCGACGATGCCCCCGAGAATCAGCCCGACGAAGCACCGCCCGATCGCTTCGGGAAGCCCCTTCAGCCACGATCGGAGACTGCCGCTCCCGAAGTGAAAGAAAACGGTCGTCAAGGCGAGAAGAGACAACATCGCCGATAAGGTCAGAAGAGAAAGGACAATGTCGCTGGCGAGCCATTGGGGGGATTGGAAAGCAGCGTTTTGACCCTTCTCACGGATAAGGGCGGCAACGGCGGCATCCGACCGCCCCAGGTAAAAGGAGAGAAGTACGACCGTCAGAGCCACGGAGGAAGCCAACTGATCTGCTGCCCCAACCTTCCTCGGAAAGAGTAGGCGGGGCAGTTCCCACGCAATCCCCGAAGCCAATGCCGACGCCACCAGCAGCGTGGGAGTGCCGACGCCCCAGAGCAACCCGTCTGAAGGGAGCAGAATCAGCCCAGCGATGAACGCCAATTCGGTAAGAAATCTATCTCGCCGATCCATTCAGACCCCCTCCGAATCGGCGCTCCCTCCTTTGGTATTCCAGGACCGCGCGGACGAAGTCGGCTTTTGTGAAATCCGGCCACAAAACGGAGGAGATGTAAAGTTCCGCGTAAGCGATCTGCCACAGGAGGAAGTTGCTGACCCGGTGTTCGTTCCCGGTCCGAATGAGAAGGTCGGGGTCAGGGAGTCCCGCCGTATCCAAACGAAGGGACACCGTCTCTTCAGTGATCTCTTCCGGCCGCAAACGGCCGGCGACAGCCTCCTTGACCAGCGATCGGACGGCGCGGACCAGTTCGTCCCGACCGCCGTAATTTAAAGCGACATTCAGGAGAAGCCTCTCGTTGTTCCAAGTGATCCTCTCCGTCTCTTCCATTTCCCGGATCAGTTCCTCAGGCAGACCGGTCCGGGAGCCGATATGTCGCACTTTCACACCGTTGGCATGCAGTTCGGGGCGCTCTTGCCTCAAGGTCTCCGCAATCAGCGACACGAGACCGTTGACTTCCTCCCGGGATCGGCGCCAGTTTTCTGTTGAGAAGGCGTAAAGGGTGAGGATCGGAATACCCATTTCAGCGCAAATCTCAACGACCCGACGCGTCGCCTCGGCGCCCGCCCGATGACCTTCCAGCGCAGGCAGACCCCTTTGTAGAGCCCAGCGCCTGTTTCCGTCCATAATCACGGCCACATGCTGCGGCAGTCGGGTCTCATCCACTTTTTCCAGCAGCTGATCCAGTTCTGGCTTCGCTTTAGCGTCTGCTGTCGTCAGTCTCGTCCGCCTCCCCATTTTTGTAATCCTGCCATTCAGGGCTGGCTATGAGAAGCAAGCCGCCTTCTCCCTCTCGGACGTCCACGATCCTCCAGTGCACCGGCTCGCGCTTTCGTTTTTTCGGAGGCTTCGTTTGAACAACTCGCGCCCAGGTCCAGCCCTTTTTTTCTGAAAGCCCGAGAGCGTCCTCCAGGCGGAGCCCGACCACGGCAAAAGAGACTTCGTCCCTATTGGCTATGTTTCCAAAACCTCCTGTTCCTTCGCCTTTCTCAGTTTTTCCACTTCTCCAGCGTATCTTTCTGTCAGTTTGTCGAGTTCCTCCCTCGCCTTCCAGATCATTCCTTCAGCAATTCCTGGAACCTTCTCTCGCTTTCTGATTTCCTCCAGGGTGTCCTTGCGGATGTTGCGGATGGCGACCTTCCCGTGCTCGGCTCTCTGATTGACAAGTTTGATCAATTCGCGGCGCCGCTCCTCCGTGAGAGGCGGGATGGGAATCTTTAGAACCCGCCCGTCGCTAACCGGATTGAGACCTAAGGGTGCGTTCATTATGGCTTTCCGGATCGGCTCTAAGGCTTCTTTGTCCCACGGCTCTAATACTAGAAGGCGGGGCTGAGGAACGGTAATTGTGCACAGTTCCCGGATCTGATAGGGAGCACCGTGATATTCGACCCGAACACCGTCCAACAGGGCGGGACTTGCCCGACCGGTGCGTACGGCAGCCAGATCGCTGGCGACCACCTGCACCGTTTTCCTCATCCTTTCCTCGGCCTCTGCTAAAACTTTCTTCAGTTCATCAACCATTGGGGCTCCCCCCTTCACGGATGAACCAGTGTGCCGACCGGCTCGCCTTTGAAAACTCGCACCAAGTTCCCTTCCTCTGTGATGTTAAAAACGATGAAAGGCACTTTCAGTTCTTGCCCCAATGAGAAAGCCGTCGCGTCCATGACTTTGAGACCTTTTCTCAGGGCTTCCGCAAAAGTTAGGCTTTTATATAGGATCGCTGCGGGATTGACGCGAGGATCGGCATCGTAGATGCCGTCCACATCGGTGCCCTTGACGATAATCTCCGCTCCGATCTGACCCGCCCGCAGGACCGCTGCCGTATCCGTTGAGAAGAAAGGATGTCCCGTTCCGGCTGCGAACAGGAGGATACGTCCCTTTTCCAAATGTCTCAGCGCCCGCCGCCAGATGAACGGCTCGCAGACGGCACGGATTTCCAAGGCGCTCAAAACACGCGTCTCCTCACCCAGGTCTTCCAGAGCCTCTTGAAGTGCCAGGCAGTTGGTCACTGTCGCCAGCATTCCCATGTAATCGCCGACGACCCGATTGCCCCCTTCGCTCTCCGCCGCTTCCACACCCCGGTAGAAGTTACCGCCTCCGACTACGATACCCATTTCCGTTCCCATTTGATGCACTTGGTGAATCTCGGACGCGATCCTCCTGACGACCTGCCGGGAGACTCCGAAACCCCGGTCACCGCCGAGGACTTCTCCGCTAATTTTTAAAAGGGCTCTTTTGTAGCGGGGACTCTGATCCCCACCCATCGGTCAGTCGCTCCCGACAGCCAGCCGGGCAAATCGGCGGACGGTAATGTTCTCGCCGAAGAGGGCGATTTTCTCCTTGAGTAACTCTCCGACCGTTTTGGTGTCGTCCTTGATCGACACCTGCTCTAAGAGGCACACTTCTTGGAAGAACTTCTCCAGCCGTTCCTGAGCCAGTTCTTCTGCCTTCTTTGCGTCGTAACCGTCGGCGAGGGCTTTTTCGTAATAGCGCCTCTTCTGCTCTTGGACGACCTCCCCAGGAACGTCTTGCCGGGAAACGTAACGAGGATTCATTCCTGCTACCTGCATTGCGATCTCTTGTGCCAACTGCCGAAACTCTTCTGTCCGGGCGACAAAGTCGCTTTCGCAGTTCACTTCCACCAGGGCTCCCAGCCGGTTACCATGATGGATGTAGTAGCCGATGATTCCTTCCCCGGTGACCCGACCGACTTTCTTTTCCGCCTTCGCCAGACCCTCCAGCCGCAGGAACTCTTCCGCCTTCTCTAGATCGCCATCACTTTTTTCCAGCGCTCGCAAGCAGTCCATCACCCCGGCGCCGGTTCTTTGTCTCAACTGTTTGATCAGTTCAACTGGAATTTTCCTTTCGGCAGGCAAGGCAGATTCCTCCTCTGGATGATGGCTTTATCTGCGGGTTCAGCGACTGCCGTAATCCGTCACGTCTCGTCCTCCGGCGCCTCAGCATACTCCGCCATCAGTTGCGCCATATCCTCTTCCCCTTCGTCTCCGTCTCCCTCCGACGACGCCACCACAATGGGCTGACCGGGTGATGGGGCTGGAACAGCTACCTCCGGCGCGGGCGCCTCGGCTATCGCTGTGCCCTCCGCTTTCAAAACCTCGTAAAGGGCGAGTCCCTCTCTTGCCGCTTCTCCTATCTTAGAAGTGATCAGGCGGATGGACCGGATGGCATCGTCGTTCGCCGGAATCGGGAAGTCCACCAGCTCAGGGTCGCAGTTGGTGTCCACAATTGCCACGACCGGAATGCCCATCCTTTTGGCTTCCGCTACGGCGATCTCCTCCCGCCTCACATCCACGACATAGACCACATCCGGCAGCCGTTCCATACCTTCAATGCCTGCCAAAATCTCGGTCAATTTCGCCCATTCCTTTCGGTAGCGCTGGCTCTCCTTTTTGGGGAGGGCGTCCATCAGACCCGATCGCTCCATTTGCCTCAGTCGGTTCAAATGTTCCACCCGGCTCCGGATGGTCTCGAAGTTCGTCAGGGTCCCGGGTAACCATCTTTTTGTTACATAAAACATCCCTGAGGACTTTGATGCCTCTTCTATCGGCTCCTGAGCCTGCCTTTTGGTGCCGACAAAAAGCACTTTCCCGCCCTGGGAAACCACATCCCGGACGAAGGCATAGGCTTGTTCAAGTTGAACGACGGTCTTATGAAGGTCAATTATATAAATATCCTGTCTCTTTCCATAGATGAATCGCTTCATCCTTGGGTTCCATCTTCTCGTCCAGTGCCCAAAGTGAACGCCAGCTTCCAAAAGATCTCGCATGCTCACTACCGCCAACATGACATCCCTCCTTACTTTGTCGGGAGACCCATAGGGAGTCCCTCATTGAGTTTAGCGCCTATGATCAGCCCCGTTAAGACCTATTGTCAAATTTGTCCGTGACCCAAAAGGGCTTGGCGCCTCATCAGCGATAAGCCCGAGACACCCTGGGGAAGGGGCAAAAAGACCTTCTTACCCTCAAGACCGGAAAGTATCAGTGCTTCAATTATCTCCAAACTCTTGCGACCGATGCGGGCGTCGCAGCAATGGAGAAAATTGACATCTTCCACCGCCTTGATCAGGTCATTTTGGAGGGCTCTCTGAGCGTTCCGATCGTCTTCAACGTAGGGGATGCGCGTCAGACTCTGATGGAGAGAGGAACGGAAAAGATGCCACCGCCCCAACCACATTTGCCCTCTCCCCTCTGTTCCGACGCAAAGGATACCGAAATGGAAGGAGAAGGTGTCATCGTCGTAAAGGGCGGGGGCTTCCGGTCCCATTATCGTCAGGCATCGGGTCCCGTCAGTGAAGCCGAGCAGTCCGACCACCGTGTTGGGAGCCGAATGGGTCTTGGCAAAATCGTTTGTTCCAAAGGCTTCCCCCCAAGCCCATGCGGCGGTCGATCCCTCTTTGAGCCAGACAACCAGGTCCAGAAGGTGAGTGCCCTGTTCTAGGGCGTTCATCCGACAGTGGGCGCATAGGAAACTTGTTGCCCCAATCTCCTTCCTCTCAACGGCAGATTTGAGCCGACGGGGCACCGATTGGTAACGCAGTTGGTGGTTGACGATCAGCCGACTCCCGGACCGCTGACAGGCAGTCAGCATTTCATCAAGGTCGGGCAGGGAAAGAGCAATGGGCTTCTCCGATAGGATCACCGGAACCTTTGCCTCGGCGGCAGCTAAAATCGGTTCCTTCCTTAGCGTCGGCTGAGTGGCAAGATGGAGGATCTGGGGGGATACTTCCTCGATCATTCGCTCCCAGCTGGTAAACCGGTTTTGGACACCGAACCGGTCGCAAAAGGCGTTCAGCCTCTCGTCGTTGATGTCGCAGGCTGCCGAAAGGACGACCTGTTCGTTCCCTTGGTAGGCACTCGCCATTATGGTGGCACGCGGACCGCAGCCGATAAAGGCGACCCTAATGGGCACCTGATTGCCTCCTCTCCAACCCAGCCAAACCGCAACCCGTTCCAGCGCCAAACTTTGGCACAGAAAAACTGAGTTGCGGCAGTCGGGGGACCAGCGATGAGCGAAGGGAGCCGGTCCAGTCCTATCAGAGGTGAATTGCTGTCACGACTTGAGAAGATGAAGGGCATCGCCCGAATGCGGCAGTTTGGACTGCGCCTCGTTTTGGAAAATTTGGAGAAAGGGAGAAACATCTCTGCCATCACCCGGACGGCTGACTCAGTAGGGGTCCAATTCATTCATGTGGTCCATCAAGGAATAGAGCCGATCCTACTCAATGGACGAACATCGGCAGGGGCTCATCGCTGGGTCACCGTCGTCCAACATCCTGACATCGTCCAGTGTATAGAGGAACTGAAGAAACAAGGTTTTCGCATCTATGCCACCTATGTCGACCCGACCGCCTGCCTTTACGACGCCGTTTCCTACCTCGGGCGCGTCGCTATCGTATTAGGCAACGAGGCGCGCGGGGTTTCCGATGCCGTTCTTTCTCTTGCCGATGAAAAGATCGTCATTCCGCAGGTCGGTTTCAGCAACAGCTTGAACGTTTCCGCCGCAGCGGCGGTCCTTCTTTACGAAGCCTTCCGTCAGAGGAAGGCTGCCGGGCTCGTGCCCGATCCTGAGATGACCGAGGAAATTCAAGATCGTGTCGTAACGGAGTGGGTCAGGCGGGAAGGGCTTCCGCCTTCATCTCTTTCTTTTTTGGAGACGACGGAAAAAGAGGGTGCCCCTCCACAAGACTGAAAAACCGGCTGCATGCCTCTTGAACAGTCGGGTCGACCCATCGGGGACGCCCTTGAATGAAGACGACAGAGGCGTCCAGCCGTCTGAAAAGAAACTCGTAAGGATCGCTCGTCGGCTCGGGGGAAATGAATAGAGCGCAGTCGGCGTCCTTACCGGGATCGAGGCTGCCGATCTTGTGCCCCAGACGCAGCGCCCGGGCGGGCTGAAGGGTGATCAAGGAGAGCCACTGGTCCGGTTCCAGGGAAGCATATTCCCTGCGGCGCATTTGACCCAATTGGATGGCAAAAGCCACTTCCTCTTTTGGATCCAGCGACGGCACGCTGGCAAGACCGTCGGTTCCTACGCAGACCCTCCCACCTGCATTCAGTAGCTGCGAGAGGGGGATCTGACCGACCTTTAGGTTCTGATTGGATCGGGGGCAGTGGACGATCCATGCCTTGCTGTCGGCAAGCCGCGGAAGGTCCGTTTCCGTCAGTACAATGCAGTGAACGAGGAGGCACGGATGGCTGAGAAGCCCGACTTCTCCCGCATATTGGACAGGGGTGACGCCCTTCGGCAGGAGGGAGACGATCGGGCGGACGACCTCCGGAACAACTTCCTGATCATGGAAGAAAGATCTCTCAAAAGGCGATTCACCGAGGTGTAAGGAGATCAAGCATCCCGTTTTCCGTGCGATCAGGACTGCTTTTTTAAGCATCTCGGGAAGGACCGTGTAGGGAGAGTGGGGAGCCAGTCCCTTAGCGACACCCAGCGACGGCAGAGCCAGCCAGTTTTCCAAAAAGGAGAGGTGGTCAACGCTCTCTCTTTCTGACAAGCAAATCAGTTCTCCAAAGACGATCCCTCGCAAGCCCCAGGCTGGAAGGATGGTGGCAGATGAGCCAGAGCGGCTAATGTCGCCGACTGCTGTGACACCGGCTTTCAAACTCAACTGGGCTCCTATCTCAATGGCTCTTTGCGTGCTCCCTTCGGTTTCATTGCGAACGAACTCGGCCATTCTTCCGATCCAGTAGTAGAAACCGCGATAGACCTGTGAGAGATGAGGGCACAGACTATTGTCCAGATGGGTATGCGGATTGACGATCCCGGCCATTAGGAGAGAGTAGGGGAGATGCAGGCGAGGAATGCCGGTCAGATCCGCAAAAGGCGGATCGTCAGCGCTTCCGACGGCGCTAATACGCCCATCCTTTACAAGGACCGCCCCATTCTTTATTGGCGGTCGGCTGACCGGGAGAACCCAATCAGCGATGATGCAGTAGGTCACAGATGGCGAATGAGCCATTCCTCTGTTACAGAGAGCACCTCGTTCTCCCAGTCGTTGCGGGCGAAGGTGTGGTCGGCGCCGGCAACGAGATGAAGATACTTGGGCTCCCGCACTGACGAATAATACTGGTGGGCGTGGTTTACGGGCACGACGGCATCTTCCGTACCGTGAACGATCAGAGTCGCGCCGTCAAATCCCCTGATCTCCCGCAACGGATCCACCTGTAAGGCATCCTCAAAGAAAGACCGACTGACGGACCAACCGCCCCAGTCCAGAAAGCCTTCTTCATCTAGGGTCTTTTTGGAAACCGCATCCATTCTTTGATTCCATAACTCCTTCATACTTGCCACTGCCGCCCACAGGGATAAGACTTTGACGCGGCCATCGCGTGCTGCTGTACAGGCGGCAACCAGACCACCCATACTCAAACCGACGAGCGCAACTCTTTCGCTGTCGACAAAGGTTTGGTCCCGAAACCAGCCCAGAGCCGTAAGGGCGTCATCAATTTCGGTGGACGGCGTCACCTTACCGAAGTCCCCGTCGCTCTCTCCCGACCCAAGGAAGTCAAACCGAAGAACGGCGACGCCAACATGGTTAACCCAACGTCGGGCAGCCTTGACAAAGAGGCGGTGGGCTTCTATCCGGTTCCCTGTGAACCCGTGCAGCATCGTAACGGCAGGATAAGGTCCAGCCCCCTGGGGACGGTGGATCATCCCTGCCATTTTATGACCCCGGGACGGAATCCAAACAAATTTCTCCTCCGTCGTCACTTTTTGCCATCCCCTTTGATGACAAATGATAGAATGGTTGTGACCGTTCATCGTCAGAATCGGATCAGACGGGGCGAGGAAAGTGGCGGAAAGAGTTACGGTAGCCTCAGTTCAAATGAATCCGCGCTTAGGAAAGATCAAGGAGAACAGTGAGAGAATCTGCGACTTTTTACGGGAGTCAGCCCAAAGTGGCGCCCGACTGGTGGTCTTCCCCGAATGCGCCCTGACCGGCTACGCCTTTGAAACCCGAGAGGAAGCCCTCGCTTGTTCCCTGACAGTAGACAGTCTTGAAGTGGCTAACCTCTGTCGCATGACCGAAAAGGAAAATTTGTGGTCGGTTGTCGGATCCGCTGAGCGAACGGACGATAGGCTCTTCAACTCGCTTTTTCTCATCGGACATGGGAAGGTTCAGTTCGTCTATCGCAAGGTCCATTTGCCGTACATCGGGCTGGATCGGTTTGCCAACCCTGGAGACGGACCTCTCCAGGCTGTGGAGACGCCCGTCGGTCGCCTCGGTCTCCACATTTGCTACGACGCCATTTTCCCAGAGGTCGCACGGGTATTGACTCTGGACAAGGCTGAAATTCTCTGCCTTTCCACCAACTGGCCGGAGGGCGCCCGACCGATCGCTCAGGTCATTCCGATTGCCCGTACCCTTGAAAACAGGGTGTGCTACGTGGTCTCCAACCGGGTCGGTTGCGAGGGGGGCTTTCGGTTCATCGGACAGAGTCAGATCGTGAACTTTGACGGGACGGTATTGAGCAGAGCCGGTGAAGAGGAAGAGACCGTCCTTGTGCAGACTCTGGATTTAGAGCCGACGCGACGGAAGCGAATCGTCTTTGAACCCGGTCGCTACGAGGTCGATCGGGTCGGTGACCGGAGACCCGAGTTGTACCAACTGCTTACCGAAGGGCGGGTCACACCAACGGGTACGGAGTAAGGTTTGCCCTCCCCCAGAGTTCCGTCGGTCAGTCCCTTTGGATCGCCGCGAGCCGCTCCAGTGCCAAGATCAAAGCGTGGGTCCCTTTCTTCCCGTGACCTTGGGCTTGGAGAGCGACGTAGAGTTGGTGGACAAGGGCAAGACCGGGGAGGGGAACCTGCATCCGACGGGCTTCTTCCAAAACGATGCCCATATCTTTGACGAAGTGGTCCACAAAAAAGCCGGGGTCAAAATTCCCCTTCAAAATCCGTGGTGCCAAATTGTCCAAGGTCCAACACTGAGCGGCGCCGCCACGGATGGACTGAAGGACCGTCTCTAAGTTCAGCCCCGCTTTGTAACCGTAAAGAAGAGCCTCGCAGACACCGATCATCGTCCCTGCGATGACGATCTGATTGGTCAACTTGGCATGCTGCCCCGCCCCGGCGTTACCTTGGTAGATAATATTCTTCCCCATCAGTTGGAAGACGGGGAAAACGGCATCAAAAACTTCCCGGTCGCCGCCGACCATTATGGACAGGCGTGCTTCCCGGGCGCCGACATCGCCCCCGCTGACCGGTGCGTCGAGTGCGTAGGCACCTTGTTCCCGCGCTGCTCTATAAATCTCCTGTGCGAGGCTGGGTTTCGTCGTCGTCATATCGACTAGGATCATTCCCCTCCGCACACCCTTCAGGAGTCCCGTCGGTCCAAAATAGACCTCCCGGACATCCTCAGGGAAGCCAACCATCGTAAAGACCACATCCGATTGGCGGGAGACATCGGTAGGGGAGTCGGCCCAATTCGCTCCTTTTTCCAAAAGCGACCGGGCTTTTTCCTTCGTCCTATTGAAAACGGTGACCTGGTAACCGTTGTTCAAGATGTGCCCGCACATCGGTGCGCCCATCACACCGGTGCCGATCCAGCCGATGCGCGTCCGCAGGGGATCTGCGGCACTAACAGACATCCCTTAGACACCCCTTTAGTGGACGATCTTCGTCCTCTACCCTAATCGGGCAGAGGAGACCAAGGTGCCGAGCTGTCTCAAAAGCCCGTATTCCAGGCTGTCCTGAAGAGCGATGAGGCTGGCTTCAATAATATTCTCTGAAATCCCAATCGTCACCCAGGAACCGGATTCATCACACGACTCAATCAGGACCCGGACTTTCGCTGCCGTTGCGGCGCTACTGTTGACAACCCTGACCTTGTAATCAACGAGGCGCATAGATGAGATTTGGGGATAGAAGCCCTGCAAGGCTTTCCTCAGGGCGAGGTCCAAGGCGTGAACCGGTCCATCTCCTTCCGCCGCTTCTACAATTTCCTCATCGCCGACGCGAACCTTGACCTTCGCCTCCGCCATCACAAGCCCGTTGCGGTGGGTGACGATGGCTGTGAAGTTGACAATCTCAAAGAAGGACGGAAGAAGCCCCAGCCGCCGGCGCATCAGCAGTTCCAAAGACGCGTCAGCGCTTTCATACTCATAACCGTCGCGCTCCCGGTTCTTAATGTCCTTGACGATCTGGACCACATAAGGGGAATCCTTGGAGAGAGCGAGACCGAACTCTTTGGCTTTCTCTACCACAGCGCTCTTGCCCGCCAGTTCCGAGACAAGGAACCGTCGCCGGTTGCCCACCGACTCGGGCGCAATATGTTCATACGTCTGGCTATCCTTAGCGACCGCGTCGCTGTGCATCCCGCCCTTGTGGGCAAAGACGCTCCTGCCGACGAACGGCTGCTTGTCATTGGGGACCAGATTGGCGACCTCGCTAATGAAGTAACTCAGTTCCGTTAACCTTTTCAACTTCTCCGGTCCGACGCAGTGGACTTTCATCTTTAACTCTAAATTGGCGATGGCGGAAAGGAGATTGCAGTTGCCTGCTCTCTCACCGATGCCGTTGATGGTTCCCTGCACCTGCCGGGCACCCGCCCGAACCGCCGCCAGGGTATTTGCTACCGCCAATTCGGAATCATTATGGGTGTGGATGCCTAAGGGGGTCTTCACCGCCTCGTGCATTCTTGCGACGATTTCTTCCACTTCAAAAGGGAGCGAGCCTCCGTTGGTGTCGCACAAGACGATCCAGTCGGCACCCGCTTCCTGCGCCGCCAACAAAGTCTCCAGCGCATAGCTGGGATCGCTCTTGAATCCGTCAAAGAAATGCTCGGCATCGTAAATAACTTCCCGCCCAGCAGCTTTCACAGACCGGACCGTGTCGCTGATCATTTTCAAGTTCTCTTCCGGCGAAGCATTGAGAGCCGCCCGAACGTGCAGCAGCCAGGACTTACCGACGATGGCAATGGCAGGCGCCTCGCTCCGAATCAGTGCTGTGATGTTTTCGTCATTTTCTACCGAAAGGTTCTTCCTTCTCGTCATTGAGAAAGCCGTGATCTTCGCGTTCCGCCAGTCCATATCGCGGACAGCGCGGAAAAAATCGCTGTCCTTGGGATTGCTTCCGGGCCAACCCGCTTCAATGTAGTGAATCCCGAATTCATCCAGTTTCTGGGCGATGCGGATTTTGTCCTGCAGTGAAAAGGAAATCCCTTCCCCCTGCGCCCCATCCCTCAGAGTCGTGTCGTACAGCACCACCGATTGAGGTAACGACATAAAACGAATCTCCTCCCCATTAAATCGTTGGAAACAAAAATTTATTTTATCACGCTGGTCCGACTCCAACGGACCGCTTCAGATCTCTCCAAAAGATCAACATGGCTTCCTGAATTAATTTGGCGGCAACGACGGCAGTCACTTCTGCAGGATCGTAAGGCGGGTGGACCTCCACGATGTCCAGTCCGACGCAAGCGAATGGCTCCAGGGCGCTGAGAAGTCCGACGACGTCTTGATAGGACAAACCGCCAGGCTCTGGGTTGCCGACCCCCGGGCATAACGATGGGTCCAAGGCATCCATATCTATGCTCAGGTAGAGGGGGCGGTTTAAATCTAACCTTTGAACGAGCTCTTGAGGAGAAGCGAAGGCTTGCCGATCCTCAGCACCGAAGAGGGATCGGACTCCACATAGAACGATCCGATCGCTGACTAATTCCCTGATGCGCCGCGCCGTGCAGGCGTGAGAGAAGGGTCTGCCATCGTAATCGTCGCGCATATCGGAGTGAGCGTCCAGTATGACGACCTGAGCCTTAGGGTAGTGGACCAGAAGGGCTCGGACGGCGCCGATAGTGACGCTGTGATCACCGCCCAGCAAGACCACCCTCTTGCCCTCACCCCAGTAGCCCGCAAGGGCTCGGCAGATCTCGTCAAGGGCTTGTTCGGGCTCTGGGCTGAGGGAAAGGTCACCCGCGTCCCAAAAACTGACCTGATTCAGGTCGGCATCGGTGACGGCACTGTACGATTCAATGCTGTGCGATGCCCGTCGAATGGCAGCCGGAGCCAGAGCCGACCCCTTTCGGTAGGACGATCCCTCCTCGTAAGGAGCCCCCACCACCACAATTTTCGCCTGCCGATCATCTGTTGCCGACAGAAATCTCATCTCCGTTAACAGTCAGAACATCCAATCAGCCGCTCCACAAAAGGCGGGAGAATCTGACTGGCTTGATGAATCTCCGCACTGTAATATTGCAAACGGTCCAGGTTCCTCTCACGAATTCTCCGCCTTACCTTCCCTTCGGACAAGTTGATATCTTTAAAGGATGCCATCGCATAGGACCACAGTCCGGACGGGTAGGTCGGGACGAACCCCAAGTAGAGACGAACGAAAGGGAAGAGGAGGTTCAATTTGTTCCATACGGACTGAACTTCCTCGGTGAAGTAGAAAGGAGACCCGCACTGAAGGGCGAGGATTCCACTGTCCGCTAGGGCGGCGCGGCACGATTCAAAAAAGGCAACCTCAAAGAGAGCCTTGGACGGTCCGACGGGATCGCTGCCATCTACCAAAATCACATCATACCGCTCTTTGATCTGGAGAAGCCAATCTTCACCGGCAGAGATGGTCAGGCGAACCCTTGGATCGTTCCAGGCGCGACCTCCGATCTTGGGCAGCCAGCGACGGCAGGCGTCTAAGACCTGTCGGTCTATCTCCACCCAAGTCACCGAAGAGACGGTCGGATGTTTCAAAACTTCCCGAACGGTGCCGCCGTCGCCTCCGCCGATCACCAAAACCGACCGGGGTGCGGTGTGGCTGATCAGAGGAGGGTGAACCAGCATTTCGTGATAGAAAGCTTCGTCTGCTTCCGTCAGCATCACTTTACCGTCCAAAGCCAGTAACCGACCGAGGGGGGTTTCGGCAATAATCAGGTCCTGGTATACGGTGCGACATCTTTCCAACCAGCGGCGGACCTTTAGCAAAAAAGAGACACCGGCTGACTGTTCTTCAACGAAGAAGTCCTGTGACCGATCCGACAAGTTAGGGCCAAATCCCCCGATGGACCATCAATGTCTTAACCCGTCCCGGCTCAAATGCCATTTGGATCGCTTCCAGTGCCTTTTCGGGATAGGTGTCGCCACAGGTAAACACATCTAGAGCTAAGTAGCGCATCTCGGGCCAGGTGTGAATGAAGAAGTGGCTCTCGGACACAATGGCGACAGCACTGACTCCGTACGGTTCAAAGGAGTGAATGACGAGCCGGAGTAGAGTAGCGCCGCTCTCGTGAACGGCTCTCTCCAGGCTGTTGACAATGGCTGTCGGCGAGTAAATCTGGTCGTTGCAGTCCCAAAACTCAGCGATCAACTGCCTCCCCACGCCCCGGCGCAGGGCGGGGGGGCTACAAACGCTCTCCTTCTCTTCTTCGGTGCGCCCCGTGGTCACCTCCTGAAGGATCTGCATCGGCAACACCTCCTAATCCTTAGGTTTGGGCGGGTTCAACCCGCACTGATAACCCAGCGGATCACCTCCGCATTCATAGTCTCCATTCACCGTAGGCGCACGCGGCGACAACGGCGCCGCACTTATGGACGATATGTTCCGCCGATATAGTTAGAACCTTCATCAGTTCTTTTTTCCGATACTGAAAGGCTCGCCGGACCATCTCCACCGCCATCGCCTCTGCCTCCGAACCGGACGAGCCTTCGCATTCCATAATCACACCAAATCCGTCTTCCCCCTGCCCGACCGCCAGAGCGACTGCGATCTTTTGACCCGCCTCATGGCTGGTCCTCTCAATATAGACAACGGGAACCAGGCTGCCGGGTCGGAACGTCGGGCGATCCTTGACCACTTCCCAGCCCGGCGGTACGATGCTGGACACTTTGACCAAGTTCACATCCCCAATTCCCGCCTCCAAAAGCGCTCGGTCAAAAGCATTGAGCGGCGTCTCACCCTCCCCCGATCCGGCTACCAGGTAAAGATGATTCCTGCTTTCCACCTTTCTTCGGTCTCCCTACGTGGTCGCTGCTTCCTCGTCAGTGAAAATGTCTCCCGAAACCTTCTCGTTGGCGACCCGAGGTTTTCTAAGAAGTTCCACCCGATAGAGAGCCGACTCATACCAAATCTCCTCAGGGAGAACCTTAACGGGAAGCCAGTCCCACGACCTCATCTCTTCTACATAACCCCAGTTCGCATACTGATGGAAACGATCCCGGATATCGGTAATCACCGCTCCCCGACTTAATAGAAACCGCTGGATCCGTTGCCACTTGCGGAGGCTGGATTCCACCCGCGTCAGCCCGAAATAGCCTGCCGACCCTTCACCCTTCAGACAAGCCAGCCCCCGACCGACAAACACTTGGAAACCTAAGAAACTCTCCGTCGGAT
Source organism: Candidatus Caldisaccharidevorator sinensis (assembly GCA_032161505.2). Taxonomy (GTDB): domain Bacteria; phylum Armatimonadota; class Fervidibacteria; order Fervidibacterales; family Fervidibacteraceae; genus Caldisaccharidevorator; species Caldisaccharidevorator sinensis. Next base: position 565,195 of record JAVKTG010000002.1, on the reverse strand, counting down.
CGCAGAAAAAGGTGTCAAATTGACTCACCAGAGACGGAGGCATCGGGTCCCTCAAGTCTTGGACCATTGCTTCCAAGTTGGTTAGACCGTAGGACCGCACCGTTCGATTGATAAAGCCAATCAGCCGCTGGTCTATATCCAGGGCGACAATCCGTCGACAGACCCCTGACAACGCTAGAGCGACGCTGACCAAATCATCATCCCCCAAAACGATGACATCCTTGCCGGTCAGGTCCCCCTTCTCCCACGCAAAGGCTAGGCGAGCCAGCGTCGTCTCTTCTGTCACATAACCCTGATCATACTTCCTGATGGCTGCCGGTCTTTGAGAGGCAATTTGTATAAACATCTCCCGAACAGTTGACAGCCTTCCTCTGCGACTGTCTAAACCCGTTCGGTCGCACCGGCGGCAGTTAAAGTCAGCCGGTCGGTCTATGTTGCAAGAAGTCACCCAATGTTTTCCCTCCTGTGTCAATTCCAGACCGTCGCCTCGCGCTTTTAGCAATCCCTCCTCAATCATCAGGTTCCAGAAAGTCGTCAGGTAACGCAGGGGAACCTGACTGAGCCTGATAGAAGACCAGATGCTTCCACCTGAAAGAACCGCGGCAACGGCTCTCTCAGCATCTCTGCGAGTCGCTGGCAATCGGCTCAAGGCTTTGGCCTTGCGGTGGAGCCGCATCAGATCCTTTCGCCCGTCCGGTTTTGTCATCTTTCCTCCCGTCTCATCCGATCAGGCACAAAAAAAGAGCCTGCTCCCGCCGCTCCGGGGAGCGTCCCAAATTGCATGCGGCGCCTCACTGGTCCTGAGTGCCTTTCCGCACCTTAACAACCCACGCAGGTTGCGAACCGACCGAGCGGCTGAGGCGCTCGCACTCTCCAGACTGTCCTCGTTCAGGATAGCATCGGAAGAAAGCGGCGTCAATGATCGGGTGTCGCGCCGGGCAGCGATCACCCCAACAGCCGTTCCATGGCTACGGCTCTCGACCCTTTGACCAGAACCAGGTCATCGGGTCTCAAGTGATCCTTCCAATTTTCCACGGCGCAGTCCAAACTCTCGTACAAAATCACCTTTGTCGGTTCCATTCCGATTGAAAGGGCACCTTCAACGATTCCTGACGCTTCTCGCCCCACGACGATCAGCAGGTCAACAATCTGCCCTGCCAACCTACCGACCTCCCGATGGGACGCTTCGTGAAATTCACCCAGTTCCTTCATTTCGCCCAAGACGGCCACCCTCCGGTGTGCCGGCACTTCCTTCAAAGTCTCCAAAGCCGCTGAGACGGCGTCGGGATTAGCATTGTAAGCATCGTTGAAGATCCAGCAGCCTGGGGGCTCCAGGCGAATTAACTGCATCCGCATATCGGGAAACTCCGTTCGCTCCAGCGCAGGGACCGCATCATCCAGAGGAACGTTCAGGCAATGACCGACGGCGAGAGCGCAAATGGCATTGAGAGCGTTGTGCCTCCCATACCCCTTGAGATGCACCTCAACAACTTGCCCCATCACATCGGCACGGAACGTCGTCCCTTCCCTACTGGTCGTCCACTCCAGACAGCGCACGTCGGCGGTTTCGGAAAAACCAAAGGTAACGACAGGCCCTGTCGCCTTCTCTTTCAACCGATCCCGGAAGGGATCGTCGGCGGGCAGAACTGCCAATGGACCCTTCGCCGGCATTCCGGACACCACAGGAGGAAGCCACAAAATGTCCCCTTTTTCCTCGGCGATCTGTTCCAGACTCTTCAATAGCCCGATATGAGCGCGCCCGATGTTTGTGATAACGGCAATGTCCGGCGGTGCTATCTGACGAAGGTAGGCGATGTCACCGACTTTGCGGGTAGCGAATTCAAGAACGACCGCCCAGTGGTCCTTCGTCGCTTGGAACAAGGTCAAAGGCACGCCCACCTCGTTGTTGTAACTGGCAGGTGCCCACACGACAGGACCTGCGACGGAAAGGACGGAGGCAATCAAGGTCTTGGTGGTCGTTTTTCCGCTGCTCCCCGTAACGGCAACGACGGTCCGATCCCTCCCGCGACTACGCAGCCGCCGCCATCTCTGGAGGTATTGATTGCCCAGATCACCGAGGGCCTGTAAGGTATCAGGAACGATCAACTGAGGGATCGGTGGCGAAACCGCTTGCCCTACGACGGCAGCCACGGCACCTCTTTGGAACGCCTCTCCGACAAATTCGTGTCCGTCCGCCCTTTCTCCCTTCAGCGCAACGAAGAGAGCGCCAGGAGACACCTTCCGACTGTCCGTAACAACTGACTGGACCCATAGGCTGGTCACGGGCCCGGCGGTGCGGGCTCCGAGCCACTTGACGATCTGCTCCAGGGGGATCGGTTCCACCGTCATCCCGCCTCCCCGTCAGGGCGTGTCCGACGGACTAGCGACCCTTCTCACCTTCCGGGCAGAAGGAGGTCCGCCAAGGCTTCATATTCTGAGAAGTCAGGGATCAGCAAGTCCGCCCCCGCTTGAGAGAGCCGCTGCACCTTCCACTGATCCCAATGACCCGGACGAAATTCATCAATGGCAACCCCTATTGCCACGCCACCAACTTTCTTCGTCTCCTCTATCTCTACAAACCCATCGCCGAACGAGACCAGTTCCGGTCCCTCAAGCCCGTGCTCGTTGATGATTTGTCGGACCAGGATGTCCTTATCAAACTCGGTCCATCGGTCCCGCGCACCGAAAAGGCCACCGTTAAAAAAATGGTCAATCTGCAGAGCCCGAGCCTCGTCTTCCACGAACTGCTGGTCCGTTCCGCTTGCCAAATAGATCCGAACCCCTGCTTCACTCAAAATCGTCAAAAACCGGCGGGAACCCGGCGACAGTTTCTGATCGGGATCCATCATGCCTTTCTTGATCCCTTCCACCCGATCTTTTATGACTTGCCAGAGCCGCTGGTGGTAAATTCGCTTATACTCCAGGGGATCCTTGGGCACCCCGCCGCGCCGGCGGACTTCTTCAGCGAGCCGGATCATCTGATAGATTGTCTGCCTCCCCGTTAACCGGTCTACATACTCGCGCACCAACTGTTTTAGTTCCTGCTCCGTCTCGCCGGAATTCAAATCCATCAGGACTTCCACCATCATCTGGACCATAACCTCTTGCCAGCCGGATCGGAGCAGGGAAAGAGTTCCGTCAAAGTCAAACAGAGCATCGGTCATTTTCCCCAAAGGCGTGGTCTGATTTAGGACAATTTTTCTGGTCAGAGCGTCCAGACTGGTCGGCATGGATCACCCATACCAAAAGCGCAAAATTTTTATCACTGTCGGTCGCACTTGCCTCCTGTGGACGATCATATCAATGTGCCCGTGTTGAAACTGAAACTCGGCGGTCCGATGCTCTTTCGGGACCCTGATCTTAAGGGAGAGCTCAATCACTCGCGGTCCTGTGAATCCGACAAGGGCGCCCGGCTCGCTCAGAATAATGTCGGCTAAGGCGCCGAAAGAAGCGTGGACCCCTGCCATACTGTCGGTCAAGAGGGCGATATAGGGGATCCGGGATTCGTTCAACCGGGCGACGGCGGAAGCCGTCTTTGCCATTTGCATGAGAGACAAAAGCCCTTCCTGCATCCTGGCGCCTCCGCCGCTGCCGATGATCAGGAAAACCGGAAGGCGTCTCTCTTCCGCTCGCTCGGTCAGTCGGGTGATCTTTTCACCGACCACGCTCCCCATACTCCCGCCCATAAACTGAAAGTCGGTGATTCCGATGGCGACAGGAAGCCCCGCAATGGAGGCACGGCCCGTCAGGGCTGCATCCTTTAATCCCGTCTTGCTTTGGTCCCGTTGCAGCTTCTGAGCGTATTCTGGAAAGTTGAGGCGATCTACAGGGACCAGGTCCCGATCCCACTCCTCAAAGGATCTCGGGTCCGCTGTGATCTGCAGGCGTTCGTAAGCCGAAAGCCTGTGATGGTAGTGGCAGCGGGGGCAGACCTTAAGGTTTTCAATAAAATCTTTGCGATAAATCAGGGACTCACAATTGGTGCACTTTTCCCAAAGGTCCGCAGGCGAAGGGGATAGGGACCCGGACAGTTCGTCAGAACTTCTTCTCTCTTCCATCCCGTTCTCAGTCACCTGCGCTATTATTGTGAAGCCAGGACGACCGAAGTCGGAAGAATGGCGCGGGTCGGTTTCGTTCGGAGAGGACGAAATGGACCAGTTAAGTGACTGGCGAAACCGAATAGACGAAATTGACGTGCAGATTTTAGAACTCTTGGTAGAGCGAGCGCGCATTGCCCGCCAAATCGCCCGGTTGAAACAGCAGGAAAATCTGCCTCTCTACCATCCCGGCCGGGAGGGCGAAATTCTCGGGCGCTTGCTGCATTGTCCTCACGAGCCTCTCAGCGACCAGGCGGTCAAAGCGATTTTTAGAGAAATCCTTTCCGCCTGCCGTTCCGTTGCCCGACCGCCGAAGGTGGCTTTCCTGGGACCCCTCCACTCCTTCTCCCACCTTGCCTGCGAGGAGCACTTTGGAACGTTCGTGGAGGCATTACCCCAGCCGTCTATCGCTGACGTGTTTCTTCAGGTGGAACGAAAGTCGGTGGACTTTGGGGTGGTTCCTGCCGAGAATGTTTGGCAAGGGTCTGTCGGTGACACTTTAGACTGCCTGCTCAACAGTCCTGCTCGTATCATTGGTGAAGTTCTGCTGGAGATCAATCACTGTCTCCTTTCCAGGACGGACGACCTGAAAAAGATTAAGCGGATCTATTCTCGGGACATCGCCCTCGCCCAATGCAGGCAATGGCTGAGGGAAAACCTGCCTCGGGCGGAATGGCAGGCTGTGACCAGCACGGCAGAAGGTGCCTTGAAAGCCAGCCAGGATGACGAGTCGGCGGCCATCGGTCCCCACCGGGCAGCTAATTCTTACGGTTTAAAGGTGATCGCCGAAAGAATACAGGATGCCCCTCTCAATCTCACCCGCTTTTGGATCCTGGGGCAGCGCGTTCAACAACCGTCCGGATACGATAAAACCACCATCGCCTTCGCGGTGCCTCACCGACCCGGCACTCTTTATGCCGCTTTAGGGGCGTTGAAGGAGCACAACATCAATATGACGATGATCGCATCCCGCCCTGCCCGCCATAACCCGTGGGAATATGTCTTCTTCGTAGATTTCCAGGGTCATATCGACGATGAACCGGTGAAGCAGGCTCTGGAGGAAATGAACAAGAGTTGCCTCTTCATCAAAGTATTGGGCTCTTATCCGGAGGCTCTCGAGGCTCTCTAAACTAAAGGGCAAAGAGGCGATCAGTTCATGGGAGCGTGGGCGGTGCTACTGGTCGTCCTCGGAATTGCCATCGTTGTGATCCTTGCCGCTGGGGTCATCTACAACCGCTTGGTCTCCTTATCCGTAGGCGTGGATTCAGCATGGAGTAATGTGGACGTCCAACTGAACAAGCGTCACGACCTGATACCAAATCTGGTGGAGATGGTCAAAGGTTACGCAGCCCACGAGCGCCAGACCTTGGAAGCGGTCGTTCGAGCCGGCGATCAAGCGGTCTCCACCAGCGACCCTTCCCAGAGGATGCAAGCGCAAAACATGCTGACGGCAGCCCTTCGTCAACTTTTTGCTTTACCAAAAGCCTACCCCGATTTGAAAGCCAATCAGAATTTCCTTGCTCTTCAACAGCAACTGTCTTCTGTCGAGCAAGATATTGGACGAGCCCGATCAACCTATGACTTCGCTGTGCAGAATTACAATATGCAGACTCGGATGTTTCCTGATGGCTTAGTGGCGACTCTCTTTAGGTTTCAGAGCCGCCCCTTCTTTGAGATAGAGGAAGCCGAGCGAGGTACCGTAAGGGTCCAGTTTTAGACCTAACCCCTCGGTGCCGTTTTGAGGAGGGAGACCGGTGCGGGTAGTTTATGCCATCGGTGGGGGGCTATGGTATTGCTTAGTCGTCGGAGGCGCGTCAAAGGTATACACAGAGATGGTGATATTTCATCGGGCCTGCCTGACACGGCAGGACCTGTCCCGATATTCGGCGGTTCTAGAAAGGGAGAAGCGATGCCTCCTGACTAAAATGGCTTTTTTGGACAGTCCCAGGGGAAAGCGATACCTAATGAAAATTCGGGGTCAGGTTCCTGAGGATGAGCGATTGGTGGCGCGCACGGGTCTGCGGGCAAAAAGTCTGGAAGAGATCAGGGCGCTTATACCTGGAGGATTAGAGGAATGGACGCAACCAGCATCCACAGCCCAGCAGCACCGTCGCCCGACCGTTCGCCCCGTCTCCCAACCAGCCTTTCCCTGAGCCTCACTCTTTTATCTGCTCTCCTTCTCTCAGCTTCCTTTCACTTGCCGGTTTTGTGGTTCCTACCCTGGTTCGGTCTCACCCCGTGGCTCCTGGTCTTAATGGGAGCGACTTTCCGCCAGTCCGTCCTCTATTCCCTCCTCTGGGGGTCCGTGTTCAACGGACTCGTCAATGTATGGCTGATTCCGACCGTACGCAGCCTGGGTCCCTTCTCCACAACTCCCGATGCACCCATGACCCTTTGGTCTTTCGTAGCATTTCTGTCTTTAGTCGTCTACCAATCCCTTTTCCAGGTCCTTTTCGGTTCTGGATTCTGGTTCTACTTGACAATGGCGCGAGACCGCCGTCTCTTCCTAACGGTCGGCGCCCTATGGCTTCTGACAGAATGGCTGCGGACTTTGGGACCCTTCGGCTATCCCTGGTGTCTCCTTTCATCCAGTCAAGTGGCTTGCTTACCGATTCTTCAATTGGTGTCTATTTGTGGACCCTTTGGTCTCTCCGGTCTGATTGCTGCCGTCAATGGGCTCATTGCACACGCCATCAAAAACCGAAACTGGAAGCGTCTCCTTGGCTCTTCTCTCTGGGTTTTGATGCTTTTTTCTGTCGGTTCCTGTTCCCTCTGGCTGACTCTGAAACGAGAAGCCCGATCGCCCAAAGTCACCGTTGGAGTCGTTCAAGCGAACTTCGGGATGGAGAGGTGGCTCGGCAATTTTGGAGAGGATGAGGTCCGACAGGTTCTGAGGGTTCATGTCAGTCTGAGCCGGCAGGCTGCGGAGAAAGGGGCTCAGGTGGTCGTCTGGTCGGAAACGGCTGTGCCGAGAAACTTTAGCCGTGGCGACCTTTTAGATCCGTTCTTTACTGATCTCGTCCGATTGATAGAGCGCCACCGGGTTTCGGTCATTTTCGGGGCGCCGCAACGGTCGGACGATCGCCATTACAACGGCGCCTTTGGTCTGTGGGCAGACCGAGGGCAGGTGGCAGGACCCACCAGCTATTTCAAGGTTCGGCTTGTCCCTTTTGGCGAATATGTTCCCTTTTCTGACCGGTGGTCTTCTCTGATCCACTGGTTTCCCCATCAAGACCCTCAAACCGCGCCTGGCTCCTCCCTTCATCCCCTCTCCGTCGGCTCAGGCGCCAATGGGATGACAGTGCCCGTCCTCATTTGCTTTGAGTCCCTCTTCCCCCAGCACTTGTGGCGACTTTTTCGGTCACCGTTGTATCGGAAGCCGATTGCTTTCGTTGCCGTGATCACCAACGATGACTGGTACCGTCAAGGGCTCGCTCCCCATCATCACGCCCGGGCAGCGGTTTTGAGGGCTGTGGAATGTCGCCGAGCTGTCGTCCGTGCGGCAGGGACGGGGATCAGTCTGATCGTTACTCCGTCCGGACGGATCGTCAGCCACCTTGAAATGAACAAAAGAGGCATCCTGATCGCTTCCATCCCGTTGCTAACCAATCGATCCTTTTACTACCTGGTCGGGGACGTCCCTTTCTTGATCGGCACCGGGTTGCTGCTCGTCTTTCCCCTGATTCCTCCCTTTATTCGTCTCAGGACGCTAAACTCCTATGGGACAAAACCCCGGGAAGATGGTGAAGGGAGGTAAGGAAAGTGGCCGTCAACCTTGACGGGCTGGAGGTCATTCTGTTGCGTCACGCAGCCTTTTTGATTCGGTCTCTTTCCGTGGTCGTTGCCATCGACCCTTACCAATTGAAAAAGGAGAGAAAGGAAGCCGACCTGGTTCTGATTACCCACGACCACTTTGATCACTGTGAGCAGGCATCCGTCGACCTGGTGGCTAAGGCGGAGGCTGTCATTCTGGCGACACAAGGAGCATCCGCCAAACTGACAGGCACGGTGAAGGTCGTTAAGGCGGGCGATGAGGTTCAAGTGAAAGGCGTGCGGGTACGGGTCGTCCCCTCCTATAATGTCCGTGCTGACCGGCAGAACTTTCATCCTAAAAACTACGGCGGTGTCGGTTATCTCATGGACATATCTGGGAAGGTGATCTACCACGCCGGGGATACGGATGTCATTCCCGAGATGGAGAGGCTGGGACCCGTTGATCTGGCTCTCCTACCGGTTAGCGGCACTTATGTGATGGATCCGTCGGAAGCCGCAGAGGCAGTCCGGAAAATCAGACCCAAGCACGTGATCCCGATGCATTGGGGAGCCATTGTCGGATCCCGCGCCGACGCAGAAAAGTTTCGCGACCTCGTTACGGGTCTTACCGATGTAACAATTCTCGAACCCGAAGAATAGCTTCCCGTTGCCTTCCAGCGGCTGCATCTCTTCCTTATTCTTTCTTCTTGAGGATTTTGGAAAGTCGCTGGATAGAGGCAATGGTTCCTTTCATTGTCATCGTTACAGGCGTCTCTTGCGGCACAGAGATCGTCATCGTCATATCAAAGTCGGCGGATCCGTCCTGCCTGATCGCTTGACCGGCTTGAGGATCAAACCAGTGCTTCGCTGTTCCCCGAACCGTGCCGCTGACCTCCAGTTGGACAGCTGCCGGTGCGGGAATGGCACCTAGAAGTTGCTGGAATACCCCGCTTAGATCCGGGATTTCATAAGTATGTTCAAGGACAGCACAACGGCGACCCGCAATCGTTTCAAACCCCGTCAGCCGCCCTCGTCCCTTCACCTCAAAACGGACGGAGCGATCTTTAATAGTCAAGTTAATCGGTTGGGTCGCGTCCCAATCGTCACCCTCTTTCACCGGTTTCTCAGGAAATGGAAGTCCGGTAAATCCCATACCCGAAGTAGGTCCGGCGAAACTTATGTCTGTCGGTCCGATAGGCATCTGTTGCTTTGAGCCCGGCTCCATCTCCAAAATTTCACCATGTAAAACTCGTCCCAGGGGATCAATGCGAAGTTTCACACGGGTTCTCGGTAGATCGGTCGTCTCCGATTTTTCATTGCCGCCAGGGCCGGGCAGTCCTGTCGCCATCATCCTCATCTTCCCTGTCTGTGTCACAATCACCGTTGCGACCCCGTCTCTATCCACTTCTTCCGCTCGCTGCCAGAGCCGGGTCTGAATTTCTCCGTCTACCGCCAGCGACAAATCCTGACCGGGGAGAGGCAAATTCATAGTCATGTTTATCGTCGTCTGCCCCTCGTACAGGTAAGCCAGGTCCGTCTGAAATTTCAACCGAAGCAGGACACCCTCCTGCCCGTAACCGAAGAGAATAGATGTAAGGCAGATAGAGAGCGCCGGAACCGCCCACCCTTTCCTCACTTCCCTCACCTCCCGGTCCTGTTTTGCGCAGCAGCCAGTCTCGCAGCCAGAAGAATCGCCTCAACGAGACTAAAATCTCTCGCCTTATTTTGCCACGCGATATCAAAAGCGACTCCGTGGTCGGGAGCCGTCCGAACAATCGGAAGCCCCGCCGTCACATTGACCGCCCGATCAAAAGCCAGTAACTTGACAGGAATGTGTCCTTGATCGTGGTAGAGAGCGACGACCAGGTCATACATCCGTTTGCGGGCTTTATAAAAGACCGTGTCTGCCGGAACGGGACCGTCAACTTTAAAACCTTGAGCCTTCATCCTCTCAACTGCGGGCAATACCAGCCGCTCGTCTTCTTGTCCAAAGGCACCTCCCTCTCCGGCGTGGGGATTGAGAGCAGCAATGGCAATCTGCGGTTCCCTTTGGTAAACCTTCCTCCAAATTTCTCTCCCCAGTTCAGCGGTTCGGATAATGTTGGAGACGGTCAATTCCCTGAGGGCGTTTCTCAAGGATGTATGTCCCGTTGCGTGAATGACCTTGAGCAAGGGTGACCACAGGAACAACTTGGCTTGACGGACCCCACACCGATCGGCAAGAAACTCAGTCAACCCTGGAAAGTTAAAGCCCGCAAGGTGCGCCGACTCCTTACAGATCGGAGCCGTTACGAGCGCCTTCGCCTGTCCTGACAAAACCAGGGAGAGAGCGCTTTCTACGCTCTCTATCGCCATTCGCCCGTAAAAGGCGTCGCGAACTCCCGGCTGGACCGCAACCACCTCGTACCGATGCGGGTCCAGGACCCTGATCTGATCGGTGCGCCACTGCTCTCCCAGTGACTTTCCGACCGCTTCAATCGGCAGCATGCCGCCGACCAGTGCTGATGCTTGTTTTAGAATCGGCACCGAGCCGACAACGACAGGACAAACCCGTTCCCTGATCTTATGACGGTGGAGAGCCTTTACGATAATCTCAGGACCGATGCCGGCGGGATCACCCATTGAGATAGCGACGACGGGGCGATAGTTGCTCGGTCGCACAATCCGGTTGGTCAGTAGTAAAGGATCTAAGGGACGTCAGCCACCCACTGCTCGCGTATGCATTGGTTGGCAACCTGGCGGACGGCAAACCACTTGCCGTGACCGTCAGCGAACAGCGCGTTCGTCCCGTCACTATGACGTCCCGTCAGCCACACCCCGATGCTTGCGTTGGGATTCCCCAAAGGGGGATTTGGATCATAAATCCGCCACCGGTTGGGCGGAGCGACGGGAAGAGAGTCAGAAGGGTTGGGCTGGTCCGACCGACTCGGGTTGGTTTCGCTGTCCATCAAAACCAATCGGGCCTCAGGGCGTATGATGCGCAGGCGAGAGACGCCGGCGAAGCCGGGTCGTCGCGACGACAGGGTGAGTTGGCAGGTTGAAGGATCGACCGCATCGTCGTTGTTCGCGTTGATTGTGTAACTGACCTCGAGAATGGGAGCGTCCCGAGAGGCACTGTCGGTACCAGGAAGACCGGCTCGTAAAGGAACAACTTGGGAGGGGCACGCACTGACAAGGGTGCTGCGCGAGTGGGGGAGGAGAAGATGGGCATAAAGCCAGGGGATGGGGCTCGTGCGGCACTGGTAGGAAAGGACATTGACATCATCGTAGTCGTGGGCATAAGCGGCGATGGCTTGACTCAGTTCCTTCAGGTGACCCATGCAGGCGTTCTGGCGGCTCTTTTCCCGCAGTCTTACAAAAACGGGCAAGAGGACCGAAACAAGGATCGCAACAACGGCTATTACAACCAAAAGTTCCGTTAGGGTGAAAGCCCTTTGACGCATCGGTTCTCCTCCTGTCGGATTATACCATAGGAGCCCGGTCCCTTTACTCTGGTATAAATCCCCATGGCACGGGACAAAGGTCATGGCTCAATGTGCACCGTCAGACCGGCAAAGTCAAATCGGAAGGGGAGAAGGGTCATTCCGGCGGCTGCGATCTTCCGTTCCACCCGGGACTTCGCCTCCAAATCGTTGGACAGAAATAGAAGGCATCCGCCGCCACCGGCGCCACAGGGCTTCCCGCCTAAGATGTCTTGGGCGACCTCGGAGAAGAGGCGTTCTATCGTCACATTGGATGTGGATGGATCCAGTCGTTTAGAACATTCAAACTGGGTCGTCAAAATCCTTCCGACCCGGTCCCACTCCCCTTTCTCAAGAGCTTCCTTTGCCTCGTAGGCACTATCTCGCATCGTTAAGAGGGCATCCAAAACTTCTCGGTTTCCTCGCCCGAACCGACCCCAGACATTTTCGTGAATCCGGGACGATAGGCGAGAGGCACCGGTATAGCACAGGACAAGGAGCCGCTCCAGTTCCGCCAACTTGTCTGATGGGATCTTGACCGGGTGAACCCGGGTCCGGTCGGTGAAAAACTCAAAAAGGTTAATCCCTCCGAAAGAGGCGGCGTACTGGTCCTGTTTGCCCCCTACGATCCCCAAAATTTTCTCCGCTTGGTAGGCACCCTCTGCGATCATCTGCCGGGCTTCCGGGGTAGTGACCGGCTCCGCCCGCACGAGAGCCAGCCACAAGACGTTCATCGCCGCCGAGGTGCCCAAACCCGATCCTGTCGGCACTTGAGTTTCATATCGGATCTGCACCCCTTCCTGGGTCGGAGCATGCCGCCCGACGTGCAGTTCCCCCTCCACCCAGTAGGTGATGGCGGCGTTGACTGTGGCTCCGCCGAACGGTTCAAAAAAATACACAACGTCCGTCCACGCACCCGCGATATCCACCCGGACCGGTGCCCTTCCTGTTACTTTCATGATACCGGGACCTCCTGACTGGACTGCGGTCGCACTTCTACCGGTTCGCCTGCGTCAGCCGTTTCTTTCCCTTCTTGTCGTTTCTTCAGGCGCGCTTCCGTAATGGCTCGTTTAATCCTCTCTTTGAGCCTTTTTCCCCTACGATGGCGGCGCCGGTTTAATTCCTTGCGCCGCAATCGGGACTTACCCACTCTTCTCACCTCCTTTCTTCATCTTTATACCGTTTCCCTTGCCCCGCTGAAAGATCTCGGTTCGCTGTCGAACTTTAACTCCATCACCCATTGCAGTCGGTCTACTGTCTGTCCGACCATTTCAAACCCCAGTTTCTTATAAAGACTGATCGCCCGCTGATTATGTTTAAAGACATGCAGTTCTATACCCCTCATCCGCCTTCTCCTGGCTTCGTCAATGAGACAATTCATTAAAAAAGTCCCCAGACCAATGCCCTGATGGCTGTCGGCGACAGCAATGCTCAAAAGGGGCACCCCCGGTCGGGTGATCTGGTCTCGCCAGTAGGCATAGCCGACGATCCGATCGTCCTTCAGGGCAATCAGACGAAACACTCGGTCCGAATTGGGCTCCATCCGGATCCATTCCACCAAATCTGGGTCCAGACCGTGGGCGAAGAAGAGATCTTGGCTGTCGGGGGAAAGACCTTTAATGAAAAATTCCAAAAGTCGTTCGGAATCTTCCGGATGAAACATTCGCACCAGCACTTTTTCCCGATTTCGCAAGGTCAACCAGGCGCCTCTGGCCAAGTCCAGCACCGTCATGGCTTCTCGCAGGGAGTCGTTTTACAAGCCAAGAAGTTCGCTGATTTTTTTAACGGGGTCTTGACTTCGGACCAGGCTTTCACCGACCAGTATCGCGTCCACCCCCATTTGCTCCAATCGGGCAACCTGATGCCGCCACTCAATGCCTGATTCGGAAACGACGAGCGCTTTCCCTATCAGATTTTTGACCAGTCTTTCGGTCCTACTGAAGTCTACCTCAAAAGTGGTCAGGTCCCTATTGTTGACTCCGATGCATCGGGCGCCCGCCGCCCACGCTCTATCCAGGTCCTCTTCATCGTGGATCTCCACGAGAGCGTCCATACCCAGTTCCGCTGAAAGACGCAAAAAATCCCGAAGTTGAAACGAATCAAGGAGCGAAGAAATCAAAAGGATCGCGTCTGCCCCCGCCATCCGGGACTGATAAATCTGGTAGGCATCTACGATGAAATCCTTCCTTAAAAGAGGGCAGTCTGTCGTTTCACGAGCCAGCCTCAGGTCCGAAAGGTGCCCTCCAAAAAAGGGGGTGTCGGTTAGGATAGAAAGGGCGGACGCTGCACTTTTTTGGTAGGCAAGGAGGAGATCCCTTTTGGACGACCCGTTTAAGAGGACTCCTTTCACAGGAGAGCGCACCTTGAGTTCGGCTATCAGTCGCATCCGTTCCCCAGGTCCCCTCCGGATCGCCCGTTCAAAAGGACGGACCGGAGACACCTCTGCCGCTGCCACTGCCCTCTCTTTTACCAGAGAGAGGGGTGCCTCCTTCTGACTCTCAGCAATCTCTATCCGTTTTTGCTCAGCAATCCTCTGCAGCCAGTTCATTGCCGTCGTCTCCGTCAAGAACCGACCTGCCTCTGACTGAACTGGATGAGACCGTTCAATTTTTCCAAAGCCGATCGGGAGTCTATCGATTCACGAGCCCTCTCAAGCCCCTCCCGAAAGTCGCCCGCTATTCCGCCGACGATCAGAGCTGCTGCGGCATTGAGCAGTGCCATATCCCTGACGGCGCCCTTCACATCGCCGGAAAGCAGCCCAATCAGCAGTCGGGCATTCTCCTTCGGGTGAGACCCCTTCACCTCCGATGCATCGGATCGCTTAATCCCCAGATCTTCAGGGAAAAGGATCCACTGGTGAATCTGCCCGTCTCTGACTTCCGTTACTTGGGTCGGGGCGCTAACAGAAATTTCGTCCATTCCATCCAGGCTGTAGACAACAAACGCCCGTTGCACTCCTAAATTTTTCAGCACCCGTGCCATTGTCCGCGCCCTGTTGCCGTCGTAGACACCGAGGACCTGGCTCTCAGGACTTAGGGGATTGGTCAAGGGACCCAGGACGTTGAAAACGGTCCTGAGACCGATCTCCCGCCTGGGAGCCAGGGCGTGCTTCATTGCAGGATGAAAGGAGGGGGCAAATAAAAAACCGATACCGATCTCTTCAATGCATTGACCGACTCTTCCTGGTTGCAGGTCTAACCGGTAACCCAGTTCCTCCAAAACATCAGCGCTACCGGACAAACTCGTGACCGACCGGTTGCCGTGCTTGGCAACGGTAGCGCCCGCCCCTGCCGCAATGAAGGCGGCGGCGGTGGAAACATTGAAGGTCTTAACAGCATCGCCTCCCGTCCCACACGTATCTGTCAAGGGTCGCCTTTGGATGGGAACGGTCACCGCCCCTGCCCTCATTGCTTCGGCGAACCCCGTGACCTCTTCTTCGGTCTCACCTTTCATCCTTAGAGCGACGAGGAACGCTCCGATCTGAGCGGGTGTCGCTCCTCCCGACATTATCTGCCCCATAACCGCCTTCGCTTCCTCTCTCTTCAGAGACCCTTCGTCGACGATGCGATTAAGGGCTTCCACTATCGTCATCGGTTTCACCGACCTCTCTGCGGATCCATTCCAGAAATTGAACGTCCCCTCCGTCTACTGTCCACCACACGATTGCCGGTGTAGTGTAGGAGTGAAGGGATCGGATCAGTGACACCGCATCCGCAACCCGCCCCTCCGTCGTCTTGACCAGTAGGGAGTATTCCCGATCTCTTTGAATTTTCGCCTCCCATCGATAAACGGAGTGGATCAATCCGATATTAACGCACGCAGCAAGCCTCTTTTCAACGAGGGCGCTGGCTATGTCAGTGGCTTCTTTCCGGCTGGGTATCGTTGAGTAAATCAGGACCACTCGCTCTGCCATTTTTTATCAGCCGAGCCTTTCCTGCGCAGGATCGCAAGGGCTAAAAAAGGAAGGACAGCCAGATAAAGCCATAACACCGTTGCCGTTGATACGATGATCGGCAATACCGACCAGTCCCACACCCGTCCGCAGACGGCGCACCCGACCGCCGTAAGAAACCCCAAAGAGAAAAGGCGGGTAAAGAAACGCTCAGGTGGTAGGACGAAGACTTTCCTCAGGAAAGAGAAAGCAGGTCTCAAAAATCGCCACCGCTGGGAGACGACGTCCAGAACGACAAAGGCCGCTATCAACGGCTCTTGCTGACTAAAACGAACGGTTGACAATAGAGCCGAAGAGCGGGCGATCAAAGCGTCGGTCTGGTCCCTTTGCCCGCTTATCAATCGGCACCAGGCGCTGAGGACAAGGGTGATCGGGTCATCGTCCTTCCGAGTCAGTGTCTGACTGATAACCTCCCGCGCCTTATCCGTTCTGCCCGTGACCATTAGCCAGTGGGATCGGGCTCTGAGAGTAAGCCAACGATCGGGAAATTCCCTCATCAGGTCCTTCAGCAAGTCGCGACCCTTTTGAATCTCTCCCTTCATTAGATAGTAATGGACCTTGCAAGAGGCGTAGGACGGCCAAGTGTTAGCGAAGTGGCAGGCTCTTTCAAAAGCCTTGTGGGCTTCCATCATATCGCCTCTCCGTGAACAGACCAAACCCAGCGCCAAATAAGCGAGAGGATTTTCGGGACCGATTTGGGTCATTCTCTGGGCAATGGTCAAGGCTCTCCCTCTGTCCCGAATCTGCGTGGCAGCGGCGAAAAGTCCCTGAATCAAGGGATCGTCCACATCGTTCCTTTGTCGCATAACGGCAGAGACGGCTTCTCGGCACCGGTCCTCTCGTGCCCCCTTTTCGTTGCCAATTTTCTCGTCCGACTCTATCAGAGGACGGAAACTCACTTTCCCGGCAGACCTCCCAACATCGTCAGCAGCCTCTGGACCGAAGGTTGCTCCAAGTTGTCCTGCGTGACGACGGTTACCGGAGTATTGATCTTGCGGGGCACCTTCCTCATCTTTAGGATGTCCACAGATGCCAGCACTCCCCGGTATCCCATTTGATACGGGTCCTGAACGATAAGGGCGTTAATAATACCGTCTCGTAACGCCTGGACTTCCGCAGGCGCAGCGTCAAAGGCGACCAGTTTGACCTGACGACCCTTGCGGATCCTTAAAACCCGAGCAGCGCCCACTCCCGTGATTTCATTAACAGCGAAGACACCGATCAGGTCCGGATGAGCCGTCAGCATATTTTCCATTGCCTGCATTGCTGTTGCCACGCTGCTATGCCCGAAAAGAACAGAAGCGATCTGAACGGTCGGATACTTTCTCCTAACGAGAGATCGGAACCCGGCTTCCCTTGCCATCACGCTGGCGGCTCCCGGGATGGCTTGAAGGATGCCTACCTTCCCCTTTCCGCCCATCAGACGGCACAAAGTCTCCGCTGCCAAAACACCTCCCCGAAAGTTGTCGGTCGCGATGAAGCAGTCCGAGATATCGGGTTCCAAAGCCGAGTCGACGACGACGACAGGGATGCCTGCCTTCCGGGCCTTCTTGACGACAGGGACCAACGCTTTCCTTTCACAGGGCGCCAGGACGATAGCGTCAACCCTCTGACTTATAAAGTTTTCAACAATGCTGATCTGACCGGCTACATCTGTCTCGTCGTTGGGACCGCGCCACAAAAGCTCCACGCCGACCTTTTTCGCTGCTGCCTCTGCCCCCGCCTTGATCGTCAAGAAAAAGGCGTGGGAATTGGTCATCGGAACGACGGCAATTCTGAACTGTGCTTTTTCCACCACCCCCCACACTAAACTCCATCCCAACAGAAGGACCCATCCCATCCCGAACACTTGCCAATTTCTTCTATCCCTTTCTTTCATCGCCCATCCCTGTCCTTTTTACCTGCCGAACAGGCGTTCCAAAAAATGACCTCTCAGTGGGGACAGGACCAGTTCCGTCTGCCACCTCCCCGCCGATTCTTGAGGTCCCACCCTTACCAGCCCTCTATCGGGATACCCAGGTCAATCAGCCTCTTGCGGAACTCTGGGATCGTCTGGGCAGTGACCACATCAATGCCCGTATCAATATGCCGCTTAGGCAACGGCACCCGATCTAACTTCCACTTTTTCAGCGTCGCTGGCACCCCTTCCGTTACCATCTGGTAAAGGATCTGAGTGCTTAAATAACCCATCCGGTAGGGTCGCTGGGCTAAGGTTGCGGATATGACGCCCTCCTTAATTAATCGGATATGTTCAGCCGTGGCGTCAAAGCAGACAATGACGACCTGACCGACTTTATCCGCCATTTTCACCGCTTCGGCGCACGCCGGTCCGTTGAAAGCATAGACGCCATAAAAGCCTTTTAGGTCCGGATACCTTTGGAGAGCCGTCTGGGCATTGGCGACAGCGACCGCCCTGTCCTCCCGATCGTTATAGGTCTCAACGACGGTCACTTTCGTCCCTTTCACCGCCTTGCGGAAACCGTTCATCCTTTGAAGGCTGTTCAGGGCTGTCAGCGACCCCGTGCAAATGGCGATTTTCCCTCCCCCTTTCAAGAGACGGACCATCACCTTTCCCGCTTCATACCCTGCCTTCTCATTGTCCGTGCCGATATAGACCAGCCGACCGCTCTCCGGGGCATCAGTGTCAAAGGTGATGACGGGGATTCCCTTCTGAAGCGCCCTCTTGATGACCGGTGTTATCGCCTCCGCATTGGACGGGCCGATGACGATTCCGTCGACTGCTTTTGCCGTAAAACTCTCAAAGGTGCTGACCTGGACCCGCACATCCTCCTTCGGCGGAACGAACCACTGGACCCGGCAGTTCCCTAACTCCCGGGCAGCCGCCATCATCCCCAGTTCCACTTCTCTCCAGTAAGCGTGGATGGACTTACCGATACCGGCAATAATTACCGGGCGGCTCCCCCTCTTTTGAGCCACCAGCGGCAGGGATGTCACAACAATGCCCGCGAGCAATATTAAGCTGACTTTTCCATGCCCATCCCATCGCATCTACCGTTCACCCATTCAGAGTATAGAATTCAATCAGACCAGTCTGGGACTCCCGTATGGATTGGGGACCCGATGGTTTTTTTCAGAGTGGACGACCCCGGCGGCGCGCCTCGTCTGCTCCCGTGCATTTATCTTGAGATTTCAGTCCGTGCCAGTGTCGACGCCGAAAAGGGGCAAGCGGAAGGGTAGAGTGACAAAATTGATAGAAAGATGGAGGAGGTAGAAGGAATATGGGGGAGATAGAGGACGGGTCAATTCACCCGGTCCTGACCAGCCCTCTCTACTTCAATGCGCCGTTTGACTATCCTGACCTTTTCCCCTCTTATGACGCTTACCTGAGAGTGATGAGTTAGGTGGCGCAGGAAATAAGATCGGAGAATCTGAGTCTTGGGTCTTTTTCGTGGCGAATGCGGCGTAGGAGGTAAGAAGTTAGAGACGATGGTGACCGCGATCTGCGGTGATTGCTCTGAGTTGCTCGATGCCCGGGTCCTTGCGCAACATAATATCCAAAAGACATTTGCATTGACCTTCTTTGACCCGCCTTTTAATCAAGGCAAGGAGTATGCTTTCCATGACGATGAATTACCACCTGATGGGTACTGGCAGTGGTTGGCGGAAATATGCGAGAAAGTGTATCGTCTGACATCTGATGGCGGGTCTATTTATTTCATGCACCGTGAGAAAAATGCAGAGCATGTTTTGGCGACCTTGCGGCAGACAGGGTGGACCCTTCAGAACCTGCTTGTCTGGCGTAAATGCACCTCCGCCGTGCCAGGCAAATGGCGCTATGGCAAAGCCTATCAAATCATTGCCTTTGCCACAAAAGGACAGAAGCCTCATGTTTTTCATCGCTTACGAATTGATGCGCCTCTGCGTCCTGGCTATCGCTATGTACGAGAAAATGGCATGTTTGTCACTGATGTGTGGGACGATATCCGAGAGTTGACTTCCGGTTACTTTGCAGGCGAGGAAGCCTTGCGTCGTCGTGACGGATCGCGCATTTGCGCCCAACAAACTCCTATCGCTGTGCTCTTGCGGATATTGCTAGCGTCGACCGAGCCAGGCGACTGGGTCTTGGACCCCTTTGCGGGGACCGGCACCACCTTAGTTGTCGCGGAGCAGTTGGGGAGAAACGCGGTCGGAATGGAAATTGACCCTGAGATGGTGCAAGTCATTGGCTGGCGATTACGGGTCCGTCGCCCTGCTGACAGCATTGCCCCACTGCGTAAATACTACAGGTTCACTGCCAATCTGAACGCTATTTGGCCACCTGAAACCCCAAGTTTTCCAGTTAGCGATGATGCTACCTTGAGGTTGTTTCCACCACCGGGTGAAATCTGTGGGTATCCTTAAATTGTTTGTGACTCTCGCGCAAAGACTGGCTGTTAGTCCAAGCGATGCGGTGGAGAAAGGATTAGACCACCTCTCAGGCTGCTATCAACACTTTGCTTACATTGGAAGCCGACGGTCGCTGCGGAATGTCGTACTAAAACATGCCAAATTCCTGCACCAGCGGATTCAAGGCATTGATCTTGACCGCTGCAAGATAGTCAGCCAAGGTCTCGCAAAACTGATTAGGCGGTTAAGCGACTGCCAAAGGAGCAGTGACCCGGAGATGATTGCCGCCGCCTGGTACGGGCGAAAGGAGTGGGACAAAGATTCGGGTGTTTTCCCCGACTTCGTGTTGGCTTTAGATGATGGTCAGCCGTTCGGCAATGGGGCTATTTTGGAGTTGAAAGACTCGACAGGAAGCGCCGTCTCTTCATTTAATTCGACTATCCCGACCCGATTCAAGAGCCTGGAGGAGGTCTGCGAAATTGCGAACAGTAAGATCGTCGGGCAAGCGACCTGGATATATGATTTCCCGCGCTCTCTTGCTGAAGATTATGTGAGCATGGAACGACCCCGTTTTTATCTGATCCGCACCTATCGTAGCTCGCCATCTAAAGTCCGGATCTCCCTCGTTGAGGGTTCTTTCTTTGAAACGGTCCCTAAGGAAAAACTGCTCAAAGGAGTTTGGGACCAAATATTGAGCGATAGCGGCATCCCTGAGGAGCAAAAACAACAACTGCTAGCAGTGTTAGCGCAATTAAAGCAGCCGATAATCGCATGTTCCCGTCACGTTCCAAGCGCATCAGTCAAACCACGCTTCCGCATTATGGCTGAGGTTGAAAACGACGCAAACCTGCACACCTATAACGGGATTTCCGAGCGAACAGTCAACTTGGTCATCAAGCGAGAGCCGCACGATGATATGGAATGGTTTCAGACGGCTTTTGCTGAGGATCGCGTGGATATTAGGGTAATCGACGAAGGCGAACAAATGATGCTTAAAGCAGGAAGAGATCTATGCCTCCGCTGCTCGTCGGTTTGGCATCATCGGAACGGTGAGCACTGGTGTTTGCAATGGAATATACCTTAAGCCGCGCGATTAAGGCTGCGGCGGAGTGTTTAAGTTTTGCGTAGCGCGTTTGTGCTTGTTGTTCGTTGTGTTGATATAGACGCGTGAGGATGCATTTGATGGGCTTAGCGGCAAAAACTTTCTCCGTATCTGGAGATCCTCTCTTTGTTTTCAGGATATTCTATGGAGGTCAAGGCGATAGAGCGCCATTTGCCCTCATATGGCGTTCGTCCTCACTTTCACTCGATGGTTGGACCATGACCTACAACAAAGATAACAGAGGAAGGCTAGAGACGTACTGACACCCGCTGGGGTCAGTGAAAAAGGGCCGGCAGAGCAAAAAATCTTCCGAGGGTGATTCGAAAGAGATACGACAGCAAGGTGGTGATCAGCCAGCCTAAAAAGCCCTCAAGGAGAGCAAAAGGGTCGTGAGGCTCGCCACTTTCCAGGGACCGTTCGCCTTCCTGGCTCAACACCTTTGTGTCTGATGGCTGTCCTTTGGAGTAGGTGGGTAAAGGCATCGTAAGGGGGGGGATTTTGGCTTTCTGGTCGGCGTCGGGCTATCTCGGTGGCAGTGAACTCTTTTTGAGCAGCGATAAGGTAGTAAATGTAGTTAAATTGAGTGCACTTGGGTGGGTTCATCCTATATTGGCTCCTCTTGACAAGCTGGTTTTTATGCGCTATTATTGGCAATAAATGGGTTCGCAGGCAACTGCGTAACTCGTATGCATGATAAAGCGGCATCCAAGGCATGGTGAATGTCGCGAAAAGAAAGAACTTGACCGTTCACCCCCCGAAGACAGCTTATGTTACGTAAGAGGGGTGGGGTTGTTATATGGAAGGGGTTAGTACCGTGGACTCGTCACTATCACAGAAGTCTAAAGCTCTCCTGGGCTTCTTAAAGGCCATTGCCACCCTGCGGCGAAAGCGCATCGCGTCCTACGATCCGGGCGACAAGGTTTTATGGTTTCACGAGATCCCGCGGGATCATCAGGGAATTCGCTCACCGTTCTTTGCTGACAATCCAGAACAGTTTGGGGATCTCTGGCTTGAGGTAGCTAAGAAACCCAGGCCGGACCGGCGAGCCCTCCCGGAAATCCTCAAAGACTGGGTCAACCCAAAGGATCTTGAGAATTGGAAGCAGGAGCCTAAGCTTCGGCGTATTGCAGATCCCGATGCACCACCTGAACCGGGTGGGACGCGGACTAAGGGGGCGCTTGAGGAGAACTACGAAGATCTCGTTCGATTAGAGCGCGAAGCGGGGCGGCAACCGCGACAGCCTGGCAGTCAGCCGGCTCCCTATGAGAGCTGGTTTGAGGTTGACGTTGCTCTGGAACTCTTGAGAAGGAACTATCGGGTCCGACCGCAAGTGGAGGTAGCCGGGTATCGGATTGATTTAGTGGTGGAGGGGCGGGACAAGCGCTTGGCCGTGGAGTGTGATGGCGAGGCTTGGCATGGGGAGGAGAGGTTTGGACAGGACATGGCGCGGCAGCGGCAGCTTGAGCGAGCCGGATGGAGATTTGTGCGGGTTCGTGAGTCGGAGTTCTATGCGGACCGCGAGCAGTGCATGCGCAGGATTGTCGATGCATGCGACGAATTGGGTATCCGACCGATCGGAGAGGGAGAACCGAGGCCAGACAAGGCAACGACACCGAGTCCTCCGGCAAACGAAGCGTTGTGACAGGAATCCTTTGAAATTCTTCTGCCGCCCAAGGCAGGGGGAACAGGGCGAATCCAGCGAGGGCAAAGAGCAAGCTCGTGAAGCGGTTGGAGGGTCCCCACAGCCCGGAGGGTCAGCGGCGTGTTTGGAGAAATGCGGCTTCACTCATTCGCGTCCTGCCTCTCCTGCCAACGTCCGAGCAGCCAGGCGCCGAATAACAGAAAAAGAATGTCGACTGACCAAGAGTTTGCTGATCAGGCTATATGTAGATCGCTGTCCCGCTATGCATCGTACCGACGAGGTCGTGAGAAACCGTCTGGATAGAGTTTTGTAAAGCATGGAGAAGGCGCGGGGAATCGTTGTGGAAGACGAACTCGGTGACGGCTCGCTTGGGTCACAAGTTGTGCGGCTTGCCGATGCGCCTGAGGTGAGGGAGAGGCCTGCTGCTGGGCGAGACATAGTGGAGATCCCCCGTCGGCGTTGTTCCTGGTGCGCGACCGTTTGTCTCCGCCAGCCGTCAATGAAATGCAGAGTGACGAGGCCCTGGCTCGTAAACTGCTTGACCATTACGGATTCTCCAATCTGCTTAAAGTCCACAGACGGCACTTAGCGGAGATTCTTAAGGCGTTCCGCCGTCGGTGGCTGTCGTTGTGATCTGGCCTTGGGGCTCATGAGGAGGATGAGACTACCTGAAAACCGCTTTCACCGAAGGGGAGGAGCAGAGAACCCTCAACCGCGCCGAGGCGGAAGTAATCGTGGGCAGAATCTGCATGTGTCTTAATAGCAACGCTTATGAAGACAAGGCAATAGGAGCTATCGGTCCTGCAGGGACACGCTCAGGCAGAATTAATTTGGGAATTACCAGTCGGGATCAGTTCATAGGCAGGCTGAGCTAGATAGGTTTGGATAGCACGCCGAAGATTCACTACCTTCGCCTCGTCCCAAATCATCCCTGTTCGCAAACGATAAACCTCCAGTCTCAAAAAAGCCTTCAAGGAGAGCAAAAGGGTCGTGAGGCTCGCCGCCGCTTTGCGAACCCCTGCCGTTTCCGCCACCCAGCGCGGCTTCAAAGCGAGATGCTACACCTCAATCCCCCATCGGTCCAAAGCAAGGTCAATATGGCAAGGCTTTTCAGCACCCTTTGGTGTTTACCACTCCAATGACGGGTGACGGGTCCCATTTTCTGGGCGCAGGGCTTGCCTCAAGTGGGGTCATCCAGAGTCCAAAGCGCCAAGGCGCAGGCTCCTTCTTCTGATGACGTCCAGGGTCACTGCTGTGACGACGACCAGACCGATGATGACTTCATGCCAATGAGCGGGGACATCCCAAAAGAGAAGGGCGTTCTTCAAAACACTCATGAAAAGGGCTCCGAGGATGCTCCCCCACAATGTTCCCGATCCCCCAGCAAGGCTCGTCCCACCGATGACGACGGCAGCGATGACGTACAGTTCCCAGCCTGCTCCCACCGACGGTTCTCCTGAGTTAACATAAGAGGCGGTCAGAATTCCCGCAAGGGCGCAGAGAAGGGAGGAGGTGATGAAGCAAGAGATCCGCACGGCGTCCGTGGGCACCCCCGACAGCCGGGCAGCCGTAAGATTTCCACCTGTAGCGAAGATATAACGACCCCACCGCAACCGATAGAGAACGAGACCCGCGAGTATGGAGAGGAAGAGGCAGATGAAGAGAGGGATGGGAAGAAACTTCAGTATGATACCCTGACCCCAGAAGGAAAAAGTGGGGGGGAGGTTGCCGATAGGCTGGCCGCCCGCTACTGCCGTGCAAAGGACAATGGCGGCGCCCCTAGCGATGCTCAGCGTTCCCAGGGTGATGATGAAGGGAGGGACGGAAAGTTTGGTAACAAAAAGACCATGCATCAGCCCAATAAGAAAACCGAGGCACAGGACCGCTGAAATGGAGGAAACAAATGACCAGTTCGCCATTGACAACAGGTAAGCGACCAGAACTCCTGAAAGGGCGACGACCGATCCGGGCGAGAGGTCAATGCCGCCTGATAAGATGACGAAGGTCTGTCCGATGGACATAATCCCAAAGAGACCTGCTTCCCTGGTTACCACCTGCAGGTTGAAGGGCTGGAGGAAGGAAGGCTCTTTCCACCAGGTGGCGAACAGGACGAGAACGATGATAACGAAAAGACCAGTTTCCTGAGAGGCAGGAAGAGAGAGACGGCACCTCATCTTTTAATCCCTATGGCAGTTTCCTTCATCCTGTATCCTTCGCAGGCTAATTGTGAGAGTCAGACACGGAAAGAAAAAAGAGAGTCTTGGGCTGTTAGGTGCTTCAGACTAAAAGGGTCCGACGAGTGGGGCTAAAAGAGAGAAGCAAAAGGGACGGTGGAGGGAGTAAGGAAACGGGTCACTCAAATACTGACCAGGTGGTTTAAACCGGACCTTCGTGTTAGAAAGGTGGCGGAGATTCCCCTGGATGAACTCTGGGAGAGAGGGGTGCGGATCCTTTTCGTTGACCTAGACGGGACGCTGGCACCAGCGGGAGAAATTTTTGTCCCGGACGAGACGAGCCGATGGGTGGAGAGAGCGAGGGAGAGGGGGTTTGTGATAATCGTGGTTTCCAATGCGATCAATCCGGTTCGGGTGCTGAGGGTCAGCAGAACGTTGCGGGTGGCGGGCGTGCCGCTGGCGGCAAAGCCTAGGCGGTTCGTTTTCCTGAGATGCCTGGGAGTTTTGGGCTTGTCACCGAGTCAGGGGGCGGTGATAGGGGATCAACTGTTTACGGACATTTTGGGTGGAAAAAGGGCGGGGCTGATGACGGTGCTGGTAGAGCCGGTCGGGAAGCGAGCCGTTTCAGGCTGGCTCCAAGGTCCTTTTGAAAAGTGGATCATGAGGTGGTTGGGGAAGGAGGAACTCTGGGAACCTTAGAGACTTACCGAGCGTCTATAAAGATGTGGAAGCGGCTGGGCGGGACCTGACCACCGGTGACTACTCACCGCCACGCCTGCCCGCGCATCCCCCGCGCCGGTGGTCCCACCCCCGTGCGACAGGACCACCCAGCCGCCGAGGTCCAAAGAAAGAGGGCAGACAGAGACGCTCCCGATCCGGGGATTGCCTCATCGCCTCCTCGGCAGCCACCACCTGCCACCCCTCCCCGGCTCATGCCACCTCACCGCCTCGCGCCCTCCATCTGCCCGACTTCTTTCGCTCCTCCTCTACCAGGTTGCTGAGAACCGTAGGGAGACCGAAGATCCTAATAAACCCTTCGCTGGCTCTCTGGTCAAAGGTGCTGGTCTTCTCGTAAGTTGCCAGGTCTCGACGGTAGAGAGAGTAAGGAGAAGAGCGCGCCACTGGGGTAGCGGATCCCTTGTACAGTTTCACCCGAACCCACCCGGTCACCGTTTTTTGGGTCTCGTCCATAAAGGCGTCTAATGCCCTTTTGAGAGGGCTGAACCAGAGCCCGTAGTAGACCAGTTCCGCATATTTGAGTTCCAAAATCTGCTTGAGGTGAAAAAGGTCCCGTTCCAAAGTCAGCCGCTCTAAGTCCCTATGGGCGGTCAGCAGAATGAGGGCAGCGGGACATTCGTAAACTTCCCGTGACTTGATTCCGACCAGCCGGTTTTCCATCATGTCGATGCGACCGACGCCGTGACGACCGCCGACCTGATTGAGGAAAGAGATGAGGTCTACCAATTCCATCGGCTGGTCATTGACCGAAACAGGAACGCCCTCCTCAAAGGCTATCGTCAGGTACTCAGGCTCGGCCGGGGCTCTGTCGGCAGAGACAGTCCAAAGGAAGGCGTCCTCGGGTGGCTCTACGGTCGGATCTTCCAAAGGACCGGCTTCGATGCTGCGACCCCATAGGTTTTCATCAATGCTGTAGGGGCTCTCTTCGGTGATGGGAACAGGAATACCCCTTTCACGAGCGTAAGCCAGCTCTTGATCCCGGCTCATATTCCACTCTCGGATGGGGGCGATGACCCGCAGGTTCGGATCAAGGGAGGTGAAAGTGACTTCAAACCGAACCTGGTCGTTGCCCTTTCCGGTGCTTCCATGGGCGACGGCATCGGCGCCGATCCGGTGGGCAACCTCTACGACTTTACTGGCGATCAGAGGACGCGCCATCGCTGTGGAGACGGGATAGGCGCCCTCGTAAAAGGCGTTGGCTTTCAGACAAGGAAGAACATAGGAGCAGGCAAATTCCCCCTTGGCGTCAATCAGGAACGCCTGCTGGGCACCGATGGCGAGGGCTTTGCGACGAATCGCTTCGTAATCTTTGACCTCACCGATGTCCACGGTGGCTGTGATCACTTCCGCCTGATACCGCTCCCTCAGCCAGGAGATGGCGACGGAAGTATCCAGACCTCCCGAATAGGCCAGCACAATTTTCAATCTCTTTCCCCCTCATCCAGCGTCTGGGAAAAAGAGACCCGACCGCCTTGAGAGAGGCAAATATCTTCTCCGCAGTCGCCCAATGTTACGGTCCCCCAACCGCCCATTGTGCCTGTGATCATAACACAGATTTTCGCCGGGTCAAGAGCGTAATGCCCGGGTTTTTCCCCTTCTTCAGGATCCATAAAGACCGCATAAGTGATAGAGGCGAATGCGTAGGACATCGGCGAGCATTCGGATGCCGTCCCGGAAAGCGCGTACTTTCGTTTCCGGATCGTTGCGCCAGACGACCGGCACCTCGGCGATTTTAAAACCCAGTCGGCGGGCGATAAAAAGGACTTCCACATCAAAGGCGAAACCGTTGAGGCGTTGAAGAGAAAAGACCCGATGCGCCGCATCCCTACTGAATAGTTTAAACCCGCACTGGCTGTCCCAAATGCCGGGGAGAGCCAGCAACTGGACGGCAAGGTTAAATGCCCGACCCATCCATTCTCGGAGAACCGGCTGGCGGACGATCAGTTCCGATCCAGGCAGTGCCCGGCTTCCGATAGCGATGGCGAAGGGACCGGACGTCACCGCCGACAAAAGTTTCTCCACTTCCCCAACAGGGGTCGATAAATCTGCATCCGTGAAGAGAAGATACTGACCCTTCGCCGCCAGCATCCCCGTCTTGACCGCATGTCCCTTTCCCCTGTTGGGTCGGTAGGAAAAGACGCGCAGGTAAGGAAATTGATCGTGAAAGGAGGAGGCGACGGAGGGTGTTCCATCGGTGCTTCCGTCGTCAACGACAATTACTTCCGCAAAGCGGTCCTTGAGCGGAGAGAGTCGGCATTGGGAAAGGTAGGTGCGAATAGTTTCCAAGGTTTTCGGCAGACGGCGGGACTCGTTGTAGGCAGGGATGATGATAGAGAGGAAAGGGAGACTCTCGTCGGTTTTGCTGGTCCTTTGATCTTCAGCCGTGTCGGACGCTCCAGTCAAAACCGATCTCCTCGTCGTTGTAGGGTCGTCTCAGTTCGTCGGGCTGTTGCCGATTGTACGGTTCATTGGGGCAGTTGATGAGGTAGGCAACTTGATCTCCGACCGCCGTGAAGCCATGCCAAACGCCGGGAGGAATGACGAGGAGCGCAGGGTTGCGTTCGCCGATGAAAAAGACGTTTCTCTCCCCACGAGTAGGAGACCTCTCTCTCCCGTCCCAAAGGACCACCTTTGCCATCCCACGGACGACGCAGAAGCGATCCGTCTGCTTTTGATGGCAGTGCCAAGCCTTGATGATGCCGGGGTAGCAAGTCGTTAGGTAGATTTGCCCGAATCGGTCGTACTCTTCATCGTCGCAACGTAGGATCTCCATCAGCCAGCCCCGATCGTCGGTGTGGACAGTCAAACGCCGCAGCCTCACCCCTTCTATCATCGATCTCACCTCGGTTGCAACGGCGGAATCAGATCGCCTCAAGTATGTCAAATTCTGTCGTTCCAGAATAAAAGGAGGAACGGGAGGAAAGGCAAATGGCAGTTCGGGCCGTCGTCGTGGGTGGAGGACCGGGAGGGATTGTCGTTGCTAACCGGCTCTCCTTTATGGCGCCACACGACTGGGAGATCGTTCTGATCAGTGATAATAAGCGTTTTATCTTCCAGACGGGGTGGTTAAGGCTTGCCCTTGGGGAAGAGAGACCGGGTCCGCTGGCAAAGCCCCTGAAAAGTCTCCTCCAGTCCCGTGTCCAGTTGATTCTGCGCGCCTGTCGGAAAATTGACCCAGAAAGCCGGAGCCTCGTGCTGGATGGACAGAAAGTAACTTATGACTTTCTTGTAATTGCCACGGGGTGCGAACCGGATCCGGGACAGGTGGAAGGACTTTCGGAAGGCGCCCATCATTTTCACGATCAATGGTCCGCCGTCCGTCTGCGTCAGGTCCTTGCGTCCTTTGAAGGTGGTCGGATAGTGGTTGGGGTGGGAGGCTTCCCCTATAAGTGTCCCCCGTCTCCGATAGAGTTCACTTGCCTTCTCCACGAGAATCTGGAGCGACGCGGACTGAGGGATCGGACGGAGATCATCTATGCCACTCCCCTCCCTCGGGTCTTCCATATGGAGCCCCTGGTGCCGATTTTTGACGAAAGATTTGACGAATATGGCATCCGTCTCGCCAACTTCTTTACATTGGAGAGAATAATCCCTGGGGACCGGAAAGCCGTCTCTTTGGACGGTCAACAGTTGACAGCCGATCTTTTCGTAATGGTCCCTCCCCACAGAGGGTCTCAAGTGATCCGGCAGTCGGGATTGGGGGACAGCAGGGGGTTCCTACCGGTTGACCGAAAGACCCTGAAGGTGACCGGTTGGGAGAGGGTCTACGCCCTGGGTGATGCGGCCGACCTGCCGACGCCCAAGGCTCTGACGGCTGCGCTGAAACAAGGATTGATCGTAGCGGAGAATATCCTTGCGGAAGGTCAGGAAAAACAGTTGCGAGCCTATGGCGGACAGGTGGGCTGCCTGATTGATGTGGGGAAAGGGCTGGCGACCTTGGCGACTTTTGATTACGAGAATCTGCCCCGACCTCCTGCTCCAACGAAAGCCTTTTACCGAGCCAAGAGGCAGTTGAGGAAGCTGATCCTCGAGACCCTCAAGATGCCCCTGTAAGAAGAACGGAAGAGAAGTGGTCCTCAGATGGGGCGGTCGTTGAGGGCTGTCGGGGTTGCGATGGTGATAGTCGTGGCGGAACTGTTCGGAACGACATCGCAGCAGCACATCGGATTGGTCCGGCACCTGGACCTGCGTTACGACCTGCCTTCGTATGCGACCCGAGAGGAATGGCAAAGAAGGGTGGAGCCGTTGCGGCTACAGGTGATCCTCTCGTGCGGTCTCTTCCCGCCTCTTCCGAGAAGCCCTTTGCAACCTAAGAGGGTCATCTGTTACCGGGACGAGGGAGTGACTGTTGAACGCGTTGCTCTTGAGACATTGCCGAAATTCTACTTGACGGGCAATCTTTATCGTCCTGCCAGAGGGAAAGGACCGTTTCCCGCTGTGCTCCACCCGCACGGCCATGTGCCTCAAGATCAGGGTCGGCTTTACGAGAGGGAGCGGGTCCGAGCCGTCTCGCTGGCACGGCTGGGTTTTGTCGTTTTCGCCTACGACATGGTCGGATACGGGGATCAATTTCAGGTCGACCATCGGGCACCGGAGACCCCTTACGAACATCTATGGGGTCTGAGTAAAGGCGCCCTTCAGACGTGGAACAGCCTTCGGGCGCTGGACTTTCTTTTGTCCCTGCGAGAGGTGGATGGAAGGAGGATCGGATGCTGTGGCTCGTCGGGGGGTGGGACCCAAACCTACCTCATCGCATCGGTCGACGAGCGGGTCGCTGTCGCCGTTCCGACCAAAATGGTTTCGGCACATATGCAGGGCGGATGCATCTGCGAGAATCCGCCGCTCCTGAGGCTTGATACTAGCAACCCAGAGATTTGCGGGCTGATCGCTCCCAGACCGATCCTGCTGATCTCCGACGACGGCGACTGGACCAATGAGACGCCCACCTATGAGTTCCCCTTCTTGAAAAGTATCTACCGTTTACTGAATGCGGAGGACCGGTGCGCCAATGCTCACTTCTCGGAAGGGCACGAGTTCGGCAGAGAGAGCCGAACGGCATACTACCGATTCGCTTTGCGCTGGCTCGCCGGTCTGCCTGAGGAAACCGCCGCCCAAGTGGAGGAACCCCAAGGTCCCATCCCTGATGAGAAGCCGTTGCGGGTTTGGGGTCCTGACCTTCCCAAACCCGCAGGCGCTGCTTCTTACACTGACGTCCTTCAGTGGATTCGGCGGCAATCGCAAAGATACCTGTCGCAAGCCATTCCGCGAGACCAGGTCGAACTCAGACGATTCCGCCGCACCTTTGGACCTTACTTTCAGACCGTTCTCACCGTTCCCTTTTCGCCTCCTCGGGAAATGAAAGATGAGGTTTTACAGGAACGGCAGATGGAGGGGCAAACCGTTCGCAAGGTGCGTGTCAACGGGTCGTCTCCTTGGGGTGCTGGGGAGGTGGTACTGGCAGAATCGCTGGACCGTCGCAAAGAGGTGGTGCTCCTCGTCCGCGAGACGGATGCTGGTTCCGCCCTCTGGAACGGTGTTGGGGAAGAGGCGGCTCTGGCAGCGCAGTTGATCAAGAGATGTGCGGTTGGAGCCGTTTCTTGGATCGAGAATCTGCCGTCGGAAGACAACGCCAAGATCGCCTTTTTCACGACTTATAACAGGACGCGGGCAGCCCAGCGGGTGTGCCAGGTTGCTCTGATCTACTTGTGGCTGTCGCGCCGCTATCGCGAGGTTCACCTGGTCGGAGTAGGGGAGGGTGGGCTGATCGTCCTGCTCGCCTCCTCCGTCCTGCCGTACAAGGGGAAAGTCGTTGCAGAGTTGGCTCAGTTCGATCCCGAAGATGATCGGGAGTTCGTCCGTCGCCTGTATCTCCCCCTGATCCGAAGGGTCGGGGATGTAAAAACAGCCGCCGCTCTGATCGCCGGGCGACCTCTCTTTGTCCATAATTGGCATGATTCGTTTCCGATTGGCTTGGTCAGGAGACTCTATTCCATCCAGGGAACCGAAGAGCGGTTAACGGTTCAAAAGAGAGCGGCGACGGTGGACAAGATCGCTCGCTGGCTGTTTGATTAGTCGCTCCTGGTCGGGCACGGAGCGAAGCGGAGTGCCGTTTGAACGGCCCTCGACTAATTCTTCGTTGTTGACTACGAACGGGCGTCCTTGCGCCGGCGCTGCGGGAGTCTATAGGAGGATTTTTGGACTCAAAATTTGTTACTGATTTTCCTTTTCCGAGGGAAGGGATATGCTCTATCCGGCGGAGCAGGTGCGCCCAAAAGAGCCAGTTACTTTGATAAAGGTCGCGGACGAGAGGCGGTTCCGCTGGTCGTCGCGCGCCCTTCTCCTCAGCCTCCTTCTTCTCCCTGTCAACATCTACTGGATCGGTGTGACCGAAGGACTGTGGCACGCCCTCCATTTGACCACCCTCTCTTTACCGATGAACGTTCTCGTCATCTTCATAGCCCTTGCGTTCGTCAATCATTGGCTCTTTAAGTGGGTGCCCCAATATGCCCTCCGGTTTGATGAACTGATGCTGGTTTTCATCAGTCTGACTGTGCAGAGCGTCTACATCGGTCACGACATGATGATCAGCCTTTTCGGAATCATCCCTGCCGCTGCCTGGTTTGAGAATCCTTCCAACAAATGGAAGGAACTCTTCTTCCCCTATCTGCCCCAGTGGTTGGTCATAACGGATAAAGAAGCAGTGACCCCCTTTTACCTCGGTGGAAGATCCTTTTACGGCAGCGAACTGGTCTCGTACTGGATTCGCCCTGCCTTCTTTTGGACTTTCTTAATGACGGCACTCCATTTTTCTTACGCCGGTTTGGTCGGTTTGTTCATCCACAGGTGGTCTCGGGAGGAGAGATTGCAGTTCCCCGTCCTCCGGATTCCCCTTCTGATCGGTCAGGGAGGGCATATTTGGAGGAATCGGCGATTTTGGGCGGGTTTTGCCATCGCCGGATTGGTGGAAATGATTAACCATCTGAACTTTCTCTACCCGTTCATTCCATCTTTCAAGACTCGGGCTCGGGATCGGGATCTACTGAGTTACTTAACGGATCCGCCCTGGAACGCCATCGGTTCGACACCCTTAGCCCTCTACCCTTTCATCATTGGCTACGCTTATTTGATGCCCTTGGACCTGTGCATCTCCACATGGCTCTTTTATCTATTGAGAAAGGTGGAACGCCTGTTAGGCGTCGTGCTGGGACTTACTTCAATGGCCCGATTCCCTTACGAGAACGAGCAGAGTGCAGGAGCCGTTCTTGCCTTGGCAACCCTGTCCCTTTACCTGTGCCGGTCGTATATCAGGACGACGATAAAAGGATCGGACCCCTCCCGGTATCCGATGCCCCGACGGTTCCTGTCAGCAGCCTTCCTGTCGGGAGCCGGCGTTTGCTACATTCTGAGCGCACTGATCGGACTGGGCGGTGGGGTCAGCAGTCTGTTCTGGCTGATCCATTTTCTTACGGCTTTCACTGTCGGACGCCTACGGGCGGAGGCGGGTCCTCCGTCCCATTCTCTCCTCTTTGCTAATCCTCAAGATTTGCTGATCGCCACAAGGGGGAGCTGCTCCTTCCATCCTCGTCAATTGACGGCTTTGGCTCTTTACTTCTGGTTTAATCGCCTCAATCGCAACCATCCTTTTCCTGTTATTGCAGAAGGATGGAAGGCGGCGGAAGGTTGCGGTCTGTCTCCCAACCTGGTGGGCGTGACGATGTTGCTGATGGCTTTCCTCAGTGTCGTCGGATGCTTCTTGATCTACCCTGTTCTCTTCTACAAGGTAGGAGCCGCGACCCGTGTCGGGGAAGTGGTGTGGGTCGGGCAGGACACTTGCACCCGATTGGCTTCTTGGATGAGCGGCTTGACGGCTCCGGATATCTGGTCGCCTGTTATGGTCGTGGCGGGAGCAGCAGTGACCTGGACTTTAGCCTGGGGTTACCAGCGGACATCTTCTTGGATCCTTCATCCCGTCGGTTACCTCTTAGGTACCAGTTTTGCTGTCGACTACTACTGGCTCTGCCTAGTGATCGGTTCAGTGGTGAAAGGGTTGATCTTCCGCTACTGGGGCGGTCGGGCCGTCTTCCAGGCGGAACCTTTCTTCATTGGTCTCGTGATCGGTGACGGTCTGGTCTCGTCGCTATGGAGCGTTCACGGACTCATCGTTCACAAACCGATGTACGACGCCTGGTGGTGATCAAGAAATTTTTGGCTGGCATACGGTGACGCTGAGTGCTATACTAAAGGCGAAAGGAGGTGAACGGCATGGCTGAGGCGAAGACGGAGGTGAAGGAGAAGGAAACCTGCACCTGCGAGTGCGAGGAAGAGAAGGCGGCGGACCCTTGCGAGTGCGAATGCGAAGAGACCAAAGCTGAGGAGAAGTCGAGCCACAAGGGTTCCTGCTGTTGTGGATGATCGCACCGCGTCGGTAGTGGGGTGCTGTGTCGTCGCCGGCACAGCACCCGCATCGTTTATAGGCTCCACGGACAAAAGGCGGACAGAGGTGAAAAAGGTGGGGCAGTGAGGCTCAGGCTGAGGCTTGGGGGACGAGGGGGGAACACCCGCCTAAGGATTTGAGCGCCCACTTCCGAAAAGAGGGGCGCGCACACCTCACCGCCCCATTGTCCATGTCTGGGTTCATCCAGCACGATCCCGATGACATACCGGGGAGAGTCAGCAGGGAAGTAGCCAAAAAAGGAAAGGACGACCCGATTCGGATCGTAGCGTCCCCGGTAAAACTTGGTAGCCGTCCCCGTCTTGCCTGCGACGCTGACTGCGGGAAGGCGTGCCCGCTTTCCTGTCCCCGATTCGACAACAGCGACCAAGTAGTCGGTTATCCGTTGAGTCGTTAGGGCGGAAAGGGCTCTTCCGACGGGTTCCGGGGGGATCCATTCAACCGATCCTATGGAATCATCCCGAATGCCCAAGATGAGACGGGGCTTCATCACGACACCATAGTTAGCGAGGGCGCAATAAGCGACTGCCAGTTGGGCAACGGTCACAGCCAGACCCTGTCCAAAACCCATCGTCGCTTGGACATGCCGTCGCTGTGACCGGGTCTGATACCGAGTCGGTGGGTCTATCCAGCCACTCTCTTCCCTGCCCGCCTGAAGGCACAGACGCCTACCGAGACCCAGACGGAGCAGCCCCTCCCGCAGCCCGTCATAGGAGATCATCAGACTCATCTTTGCCATTGCGATGTTGCAGGAATGGCGGAGGGCTTCCTTGAGGTTTACCCGACCGTGCGGCGCCGCCCCCTTTTGAGCGACCCAGCATCGGATCGTCATCGGTCCCTCCTTCCATACTCCATTGCACGAAACGACCGTTCGGTCGCTGACCGAGTGGCGGTCCAACAAGATAGCGGCGATCAGGGGCTTGATACTGGAGCCAGGCTCAAAAACGTGACTGATGGCTCTGTTTATGAATGCATGGTAGGGATAACGGTTAAATTGATTTGGGTCAAAATCCGGTTTAGAGGCGAGGGCGAGAATGTCACCGGTCCGCGGATCCATTACGATACCCATCGCCGACAAGGGTTTGTGGTTCTCCATCGCTCTGTCAAGGGTCGCTTCCAGAACGGACTGAATATCGTCGTCAAGGGTCAGGAAAAGGGAACGACCGGGGGGAGGCGCAGAAAAAGGATCGTCCAAGAGATCAATCGGCCGCCCCCTTCCGTCGACGCTTCTTTCAATCCTGATCTCCCTTCCCCGAAGCACATCATCCCATGCTCCCTCAATCCCGTACTGTCCCTTGCCGTCCGAATTGGTAAACCCCAAAACGGTAGAGGCGCATCGCTTGAGGGGGTAAATGCGATTCTGATCAGGAGAGAGAGCCAGGGCACGCCATTGATGATCCCTAGTATTGCGGATTGCCTCGCCAATTGCCTGGCTGTCCCTCTGGGAAAGTCTTCTCGTCAGGCAGACCCAGTGGGACTTCCCTTTGGTTCCCATCTGTTTCTTGCGAGCAAGGTCCCTCAGTCGGCTGGTGACTTCCTTAGCCACCTGTCGGTCCGACAGCAACGCCGTTAGTTCCTGCGCCAATCCCAGGGGGTCTGTCAGTTCAGAGGCGTTTACTTCCAGCCGCTCGGTCCATCGCGAAACGGCTAGGAGAGTGCCCCTGCGACTGAAAATAGCACCCCGAGGACCCGTCAGTTTGGTGACCCTTTCCCAGACCTTTTCTGCCTTGACTAAGTGGTAATTGGTGTCCTTAACTTGGAGGCAATAAAGGTAGGCACTGAGCCCCACCGATGCGAGACCGGTAAAGAGAATGGCTCCGCCACAGCGCTTCTGGACGGTCATTTAGGGAGCCTCCGCCAACGCTCTGGGACTTCTCCTCTTGACTCCGACGACCGGACGGGTTACGGGCTCCGGCACCACCAGTGCTGCTGTCAACTTGCTGTCCAAGAGGGCTCGGTAACCAGTGACCTCCTTCTCCAGTCGGGTAATAAACTGTCGCTGTCGCGCGATGAGAGCCGTCTCGTGGATGGTCATCCAGCGACAGGCAAGGATGATGCTGGCGAAGAAAAGAAGAGGACAAGCCGCCATCGCCAGTCTCGTCCACGTCAGTGAGTACGGCTTGAACCGCTGGCTCTCCGCCTGCTGGTGGGTCGTCGGATCAGGATAGCGTCTGTAGGCTGGCTGGGCCACCGGCGGTCACCCCTCCCTCTCCACCCTCTCGATCACCCTTAATCGTGCCGAGCGAGCTCTGGGGTTGGCTTTAACTTCCTCCGGGTCGGGGAACAGGGGCTTCTTGAAAGCGGGGCGAATAGAAATGTCGGGATGGCGAGAGGACCACTCGCGTATGACTGATTTGACGATCCGGTCTTCAACCGACTGATAGCACAGAACCCCGACTCGTCCTCCCGGGCAAAGGCAAAGGAGAGCCGACTCCAAACCATTACGGAGGGCGTCCTTCTCATCATTGACGAGAATTCGCAAAGCCATGAAGGTGTAGGTCGCAGGGTGAAGGTGGGAGGGTCGGCGGGTCTTAATAGAAGCGACTAACTGAGCCAGTTCCTGTCCTGTCCAAACGGGCTTTTCCTTTCTTTTCTGGACGATAGCCGCAACAATCCTTCGAGCCATCGCTGGCGTTTCGCCGGTTTCTTTGAAGACTCTCTCCAGTAGAAGGGGGGGTGCCGTCTGCAAGAGATCGGAACCGGTGACTCCTTGCGTCGGGTCGTAGCGCATGTCCAAAAGACCTGGGTCGGTGAAACTGAAGCCCCGGCCGCTATCTATCTGCCAAAGGCTGACGCCTGGGTCAATGAGACATGCGTCGAGGGAAGCCCACCCCACCTTTTTAAGGACTTCAACAAGGTCGCCCATATCGGCCTGGAAGAGATGGAACCGACCGGCGAAGGGCTGCAACCGCTCCTCTGCTACCTGAAGACTCATCGGATCCCGATCAAGACCGATAAGGGTTGCTGTCGGGTTAGACGATAGGATGGCAAAGGAGTGCCCGCCCGTACCAACTGTCAGGTCAGCGATGCGCGGCGCCTTTATTTC
This sequence comes from Candidatus Caldisaccharidevorator sinensis, assembly GCA_032161505.2. Lineage (GTDB taxonomy): Bacteria > Armatimonadota > Fervidibacteria > Fervidibacterales > Fervidibacteraceae > Caldisaccharidevorator > Caldisaccharidevorator sinensis. The sequence continues at coordinate 528,431 of JAVKTG010000002.1, read as the reverse complement.
TCCGATTCTCAGATGGTTCAAAACCGCTTCCACCATGACGGGCGGATGGAGCCGCAGCTTCTCCCCGGTCCGTCCCTGAAATTCCGGGTCACGAGGATAGCCGGTCGGCAGAATCAGTTTCGCTTCCATTCCTTCGTCACAGGCCTAGCTGAGCCTGTTTCTTTCGGACCTCTTCCGACATCAGCGAGGCGAACCTGTGCTGGGCTTCCTGCTCGTTCATCACTTCAATCCGATCGCCACGGGAGAAGAAATAGAGGGTGCCCTGAAGGCGACAGACTTCTCTCAGCCTTTGGGGAACCAAGAATCTCCAGTTATTATCGGCTTTCAACTTGGCAGCTAGACCCATCTGCCTCTGGACCAAGAGGGTCATTCCTTCCCGGTCTTCCTCCCACAGTGCCATCAAGCGCTCGCTGTACTTCTTCCATTCCTGGGGTCCGAAGACATACATGTTGTTGTCCGGACTGATCGTGACATAGATTTCTGTCCCCAACCGCTGGCGAAGTTCCGAGGGCAGAACGAAGCGCCCCTTGTCGTCCAAGGACGAACGGGGAGACCCGATAAACAGGTCTTCTTGCCTCAAATCCTCTCCGTGCCGCTCTTCGGGCTCCACTACGCCTATCGCCTATCCCCTTTCATCCCACTTTGTGCCCCTACTTTGGGCTAACCTCCCATTTTGTCCCACAAGCCAGAGGACAAAAAAGAACCGCGCCCCCATTGCGCAGCGCGGTCCCTTCAATCGCCTATATTATAACACATAGGTACCGAAAAATCAACTACCTCGTTTGGCTCCCGTCAGCGTCTGGACACTGATGGCTGAGGCGACTTTCTGGGCAACTTCGTAGAAAGCCTTGGCGGGTGTCCCGTTTGGATCTACGGCGACGATGGGGCGACCCGAGTCCGATCCGTTAGCAATCTCCGGAACGATCGGCACGGCGCCCAGGAACCGGATCCTCCGGACCTCGCACTCCTGTTCCACTGCGCCCCTGCGAAAGATCTCCGTTTTGTGACCGCAATGGGGGCATACAAAGAAACTCATATTTTCAACGATACCTAAAACGGGAACCTGAAGCCGCTCAAAGGTGTTGAGACCCTTAAGGGCATCGTAAAAGGCGATGTCCTGAGGAGTGGTGACGATGACGGCGCCGGTGACCGGGACCAGTTGCGAGAGTGAGAGTTGAACATCGCCGGTGCCAGGAGGCAAATCAACGAGCAGGTAGTCCAGTTCATCCCATCGGACGTCAAAGAGAAGTTGCTGAAGGGCTTTAGCAAGAATGGGACCTCTCCAGATCACCGGTCTGTCCTCTTCTAAGAGGAGACCAATGGACATCGCCTTGAGACCCCAAGCAGAGACGGGTAGAATCTTTTCCCCGTCAAAGCCGGGGGTCTGTCGAATTCCCAGCATTCGGGGCACATTTGGTCCGTAGATGTCCGCATCTAACAGACCGACGGCGGCGCCCATTTTTGCGAGAGCAATGGCGAGATTGACGGCGACAGTCGTTTTGCCGACCCCACCTTTACCGCTTCCGACGCCGATGATGTTGCGCACTCCCGGCAGTGGCGTCTTTTCCGGAACCCCACGAGGGACCTCTGCCCTGACCTTTACTTCCACCGTTTCCACTCCCGGCAGTCGGGCGACCGCTTCCCTCGCCTCTTCCAAAATGTGCTCCCTCAACGGACAGGCAGGGGTGGTCAGAACTAAGTCAAATCCGACATGGGAACCGTTAACCACGATCTCCTGAATCATACCGAGACTGACCAAATCGCGATGGAGTTCGGGATCTTCCACCTGGCTGAGGGCTCTGAGGACATCTTCTTCCGTTACCGACAAAATCCTTTCACCTCATTTCAAAGTCTTAAGATAAACGATGAGAGCGGAAAGTTCTTCCTCAGTGCCTTCAAAAGGTGGCATGGTCGTGTTGGGATTGAGAGTCCTGGGGTCGCGGAGGATACGCCGCAAGTCCTGATCGCTAAATTTCTTCACCAGGTCTTTCAAGACAGGTCCAATGGATGGACCCGTCCCCGGCGCGGCGTGACAGGTGGCACAGCCTGTCTCGTCGTAGACTGCCTGCCCTCTCTCCACCAGCGACTGGGGGGACGACGGTAGCTGGCTGACTGGCTGGGTACCCTCTTGCTCTCCTTCCCCTTCCTCACCTCGACATGATAGAAGGGCTAAGACCATTGCAGCGACCGTTAGGAGACAGACGCTTATCTTCAGTCCCTTCATTTGTTCGAATCCTCCTCGCGGATCTCGTAATCTTCAATCACCGGGTTGGCGAGGAGGAGGCGACACATCTGGTCAACCGTCTGGTGCCGTTCCCGAGAGTCGTGAGATTTAGACAGCCAAAGTTCAACGACTTTTCCGATCCGGACCTTCTCCACACCTTCAAACCCCAGGTCTTTGAGGGCTTGGGCGACGACCCGCCCCTGGGCGTCATCAACCGCTTCCTTTAGACGGACTAACACAGTGACCTTCTTCACTGCTCTCCTCCGTTTGCCCGACCATACCGATATCTTCTGTCTCTACAGTTTGGGGCTTCTTCATATTTCGTCTCTGATAGCCGTCAGAATGGAGAGTGGGATCGTGTCCGAAATCTATCTGATCCGTCACGGCGAGACGGTCTGGAATAGAGAAAACCGCTTCTTAGGCGACACCGATTTGCCGTTGAGCGAAAAGGGGATCTGGCAGGCGGAGCGTCTTTCGGACCGACTGAGGAAAGTCCCTCTCTGCGCCGTTTATACCAGTCCTCTGAAGAGAGCCATCCAAACGGCGGAACGGATCGCCGCACCCCATTCTTTGCGACCGGTCGTCGTTACTGGCTTGAAGGAGATCGGCTACGGGGAATGGGAGGGGCTGACCCTCGGGGAAGTCGAGGAGAAATTTTCTCATTTAGAAAAGCAGAGGCGGGCGGATCCCATCGGGTTTCAGGCTCCGGGCGGTGAGTCCTTTAAGGCTTTTATTTGTCGGGTCGTGGACGCCTTTAGCCGAATCGTCCGGGAAAATCACCCGGGTCCTGTTGCCGTTGTGGCTCATCAGACGGTCAACCGAATTCTCATCACCTTCACCCTGCGAGCGCCCTGGTCGGTGTGGAGGCGATGGCGCCAGGATTGCGGATGTGTCAATGTGATAGAGGTAACTCCCGACGGGAGATGGCGTCTCTGCCTTATCAACGACGCATGCCATTTAGATTCCGATGAATAACAGACAGTTAAAGGCAAAGAGGTGAATTAATATGCCGTCTCTTCGCCGGACCCGAAAGAGTTTGCAGAAGAATTTGATCCGATGGACGCTTTGGCTGTCGATCTTCTTTATCTTTGTCGTCGGCACCTTTACCACCTTCGGCTTCCTGGAAGGTCCGTCGGCGGGAATCAGCCTAACCCCTGCTGTGGCGAGGGTTAACGACTGGGACATTCCCCGTGACGAATACGAGCGGTCCTTAGCCGCTCATCTTTCTACCAGCCGTCCGGAAGCCGGTGATTGGATGCGACTGAAACAATCGGTGCTGGAAGATCTGATTTTGGACCGTTTGATCCAGCAGGAGGCGCAGAGACGGCGCATTCGGGTCAGCGGTGCCGATCTGGAACAGCTCGTTGATCTCCGGGTCCAACTGGAGATGGCGTCGGTGCGGGACCGTTTTGCCAAGAACAAGGCGTTCCGCGACTACATTCGCGACCGATTCGGTTCCCTTGAGGCATACGAGAGAGCTCGCAGAGACCAATATCTGCACAACAGGTCCGAGGATCAAAGACAGATCCTGTTGAGCAAATTGATGGGTTCAATGATGGAAGAGGTGACGGTGACTGATGAGGACCTGGAGAGGTTCTACACCCGCTATCGGCTGACGCCCCTCCTCATTGATTGGGTCCGCTTTCTTCCTAGAGGCTCCGAGGGTTCGGAGCAGGACCGAAAGAAGGCGGAAGAACAGGCGATCCAACGGGCTCGTTCGATCGCAGATCGGTGGCGTAAAGGGGAATCTTTGCTGTCCGTTGCCAGAGACGCTACCGGCAGAAAAGATCTAAAAAAGGAACCGACCACCGAAACCGTCTCTCACGACAGTCTCACCTTCCGTTTCGGAGAAGAAGGCGCGAAGGTGATCGCCAGGCTGAAACCCGGCGAGATTTCCGACCCGATCCGATCGCCTTCTGGATACTATGTCGTGCGATTGGAGGGTCGGAAGGTAGACTGGCCCAAGGACATCAATCAGGTCCGGTATGAGTGCGAGGACCCCAAATGTCGGCACATCTTCCTGGCAGGACCCGATCCAAAAGAATGCCCCAAGTGCAAGGGCAGAAAAATAAAGAAACTGGAGACCCGACGGGAAGAACTGAGGAATCAATTGAAGCAGATGCGGGGTCAAGAGAAATGGTTTCAACTGTTGGAGAGACTGCGAAAGGAAGCGAAGATAGAGATCTACGACTGGGATCTGATCGGTGCCGATCGGGCTCGGGCGGGTCAGACTCAGGAGGCGATAGACGCCTACGAAGAAGCCGTCAAGCAGATCACCAACGAGGCCGACGCCCGGCGCCACTTCTTTCTTCCCGAGGCGCTCCATTACGAACTGTCTCGGCTCTACATGAACGAGGGGAAAATCAAAGTGGCAGAGAAAGAAGTAAAGAAGGCTCTGACATACACTGAGGAAGATTATTCCCTGCTGATTCAGGAGGGGCATCTCTACCTTCTTCAGGGAAAGAAGGCGGAGGCGCTCAAAGTTTTCCAGCGAGTCTCAACGGGATCGCCCCGAGCGGATCAAAGGAGACAACTGGCTTCATTCTACCAGCAGTTGGGAAGGAGGGACCTGGCGGAGAAGGAACGCAAGGAAGCAGAGCAAATGGAAAAGGAGGCGTCTCCTCTGATCTCCACCAGGTGACCGCTTTTGATGAAAAGTCGGTTGAAAGAGGTACGGTATTTTCGCCGACCGTGCTCTCCTTCCTTCATTAGGGGAGAGGTGTCGCGCTCCGGATGGAATCGGGAACGGTAGTGCTGACAGGGAAGCAGTTTCAGAGGTTGACGGACTCGTGGAGGAAAAAGAGGATCGTTGTCCTGGGCGATCTGATGCTGGACGCATATATATTCGGAGTGGCGGAGCGGATTTCCCCGGAAGCGCCGGTCCCCGTCGTTTTGTGTGAACGGAGGAGCCACGGACCAGGGGGTGCGGGCAACACGGCCCGCAATTTGAGGGCTTTGGGGGCATACGTCACAGTGGTTGGTGTCGTCGGACAGGACCCCTCAGGGGAGCGGCTGGAAGAAGTCTTAAAAGAAGAGGGTGTGGACACTTCAGGGATCGTTGTGGACCCGGCTCGCCCCACGACGGTGAAGGCGCGGATCATTGCCCACCATCAGCAAGTCGTTCGCCTTGACGTGGAGAGCAGGGAGCCGGTCACGGGCGGCACCGCAGAACTGCTGTCCGATCGGTTGATCTCTTCTCTACTGCAAGCGGAAGCGCTGGTTGTTTCCGATTATGCCAAAGGGGTCGTCTCTCCCGCCGTCCTTCAGGGCTTGAAGGCAGTTGCCGGTTCGCGCCTTCTGGTCGCCGGACCCAAGCCTGTTAATCTATCGCTTTTCAAGGGGTTTGATTATCTGAGTCTGAACCGATCGGAGGCGCTCCAGAGCCTCAACGGAGCGGCATCTCTTAGTGAGATCGGGCGCCATCTGACGACTCTTCTCGGTCTCAAGGGATGCGTGATCACCATGGGAGGAGATGGATCCCTCCTTTTTTCCGCCGGCGCCCCACCCGTTCGCCTCCCAGCACTGACCGTCCAGGTCTACGACGTTGCCGGTGCTGGAGACACTTATCTTTCGGCCCTCGCCCTGTCCCTTTGCGCTGGCTGCAGTTTTTCCCTTGCGGCAGCCGTTGCCACCGTATGTGCTGCTGCTGTGGTGCGCAAAGTCGGCGTCTCCACCGTCAGCCCAGACGAAGTCCTCGCCCTTCTACCCACAACCCTTCCTCTTGAACGAATCGACCTTGACGGGACCGATCAGACCCGATCTGGATACTCTCGTCCCCGTAGCAAGGGAAACGGAGGCTTGGGTTCCTTTCCCGTATAGCGACAGTGGGCGCTGATGTAGTCAAAGACCAGAGCCCAGCGGGGTTTGGGGGACCGATTCGGTCCCGAGTAGTGAAGAACCATTCCGTCGTGAAAGACCACATCCCCGGGATCGGCCTCAACAACGACCGCTCGTCCTTGGTCGATAGCGGACGTTTCGGCGGCGAGATGACCCAGCCCGTGGGTATCAACTGTCGCCACGGTGACGTTGCCCCAGCGATGGCTTCCGGGAATGTATTGCATGCAGCCGTTTTCTTCCGTTGCTTTGTCTAAGGCGATCCAGCTGGCGATGTGAGCCTTCTCCTTTGGATCAATAGCGAAGTAAGGGGCATCCTGATGCCAGGGCTTCTCAACTCCGATCTCCGGCGGCTTGAGCAGAGCTTTGTCGGCGTACAGTTTGATGTCGGGACTCAGGAGGGCTTCGACCCGATCCAAAAGACGTGGGTCCCGGGCTAACCCGTCAAAAAAGGGATCATGCTTGACGAAGTTCCAGACCTTTCGCGCTGCGTAAAGGGGATCGGCTGGCATGACCTCTCCACGAGCCACCAAAGGTTCCAATTGCACCAAAACCCCGTCGCAGCAAACAGTGTCCCCCTCTGGCTTCCGCCCCTCCGTCAAACCGGCCAAGGCTTTCCGAATCCAATGCGACAGGCGGTCCTTAATAGCGGACGCTTCTTCCGGAGAGAAGATTCCCCGAAGGACGAGGAACCCTTGTTCTTCAAAGGTTTCCTTCTCCGTCGCCGATATGCTATATACGGTCATCTCACTCTCCCTCCAATCGCCCTCTCACGGTCCTTTTGGTTCTGATCAAAAATCCCTTCCCCTTTCAGGATCCTCTTTCTACAAATTACAACGCGCCGCAACGGATTTGGAAAGGAATATTAAACTGGCGGATCAGCCGAAGCGGTCGAGGGTGCACCAAACATGGTCCTTGCGCCGGTGACTCATCATGGAAGGAATATCTGCTGCTACCTAACCTGAGGGATCGTGACCGCCTCAACCGCATCGGGCGACAGACGAGAAATCCGTTGGTCTAGGTCGTCCCCGGGTGACCATTGCGCCATAATCAGAACCTTTCCTTCCGACAATTGCCTCGCTTTCTTCTGCAAATCCGACTTCCCGCGAACGACCGTCTGCCTCTCCATTTCGACCTGTAGCCCATCCGCTATCAACCGCTCTTCGTATGCCCGCTTGCAGTCCAAGTAGAAGTTGATTCGTCGGCGACCCAACGATAGACATTTACGCAAAGTCAAAATCGATTCCCCGGCATACTGTGACGCTAACCAGCCGCCCCCATCCAATGCCTGCATTTCGTCCAAAGTCAGATCTTCAACCAACCTTTTACTGTTGGTGACACGGTCTACGAGGCTGTCGTGATGATTACATGGTGTCTGCCACGAATCAGCCGAATGTCCACCTCAACCCACTCGGCATTAGCGCAATGGCCTTTGCTATCGCAGGCTTTGTATTTCCGGTGCGACATCCTTCGACCCGCGATGGCATTGACCTGTGAGGGAAGTGATACCGACGGTGTCAGAAAGAAGGGGAAAACGCTCCTTCACTACTTCCCTAATGTCTCAACTATTTCGTTCCGTTGTCCCGCCGCTGTCCCCCGACGGGAGAGGGTAAGCTAGCGATCTTTTTAATCCCAGACTCAGGAGCCGCAGATAAAAAGGCGTGATCAAAGGTTGTCGTCGTGAGGCGGGATGCCGTCGTCACTGGCTCCCCTTGACAGACGGCAGTTAGGTTCCCTCCAGTCAAACGCCAGTTCACCGTTGCGATGACGGGATTTGATCCGCCGCCACTGGTAAAGCTTGCTGTGTCCGTCGGCAAAGGTCAGGATCGACCCTCCCGCATGCCGGGTCAGCCTGTCCAGACCCTCATCACCCTGCAGGCGGAAGATATCCTCTACCGATGTGGTTGGGCAGCCCCTCCACCCGCCTCCCGCTGCCCAGCAGCCGTCTATGGCGTTAGCAAAGGAGATCTTGGGATTGACGCCATAATGTCGGCTCCGTGACCACGGCGTCAGAAATGTATTCCAATTGTCTGCCAAGGACACCAAATTTGCCGATTCCCGAATCTCCGACTGACGGACGGGTCCATTCATCTGCTGCTCGTTAAACCCATAATTGACGCTCCGGGGCAGTCGGGCGAACTGGGGAGGGTAGCAGTTGGCTTTCCAGACCCATTCAAAGTGAGCCGACGGGCATCGGTAAATATCCATACTCCTCAAGTATGTGTAGATCAGTTCATACCAATCTCCGGCACCGAAAAAGAAAGTCCGGTAAGCTCCGATCCCCCCAACGGTGCACGGCGTGCGGTGAAATGGGAAGGATTCATCGTGGTCCTGAACATACTGGAGTAATGCCATCCCCATATTCTTCATATTACTAATGCATTGAGTCTGCCGGGCTTTCTCCCTTGCCTGGGCAAAGACGGGAAAGAGAATGCTGGCAAGCACCGCAATGATAGCTATAACGACGAGAAGTTCAATGAGGGTAAAACCCCGGCGGCTCAGAACCTTCAATCTGACACCCTCCCTTTGGGTATGGATCGCAGGGAGGGCTGTGGTTCCTCACCGCCCTCCCTTTTCAGTCCTCGTCACCAACGCCGACTGACGCTCTCACCCGACGGCGCCGTTCATCGGTATTACTGTCCCGTTGCCCCCGGTGCTCCAGCTCCTGGCGGACCACCTGCGCCGGGACCTGGGGGACCACCGGGACCGGGTGGACCACCTGCGCCGGGACCCGGAGGAGCACCAACGCCGGGACCTGGAGGACCGCCTGCGCCCGGCCCAGGGGGGCCTCCGGGGCGAGGACCCGGGGGACCACCCGGTCCAGGTTGAACCGTTCCGCCGCCGGGAACGACGGTTGCTTGCGGCGTTCCTCCGGGTTCGGGCGAAGGACGCTGCGTCAATCGCAGGTAGTAAAAGATGCCGACGATCCCCAGGACCACCACAATCACCACAACGGCCAGCCAGGTCGGCACTTCCTTCTGCATCCTTCGGCACCTCCTGTCAAACAGCGCAACTACGGAAAGTATAGCACAGGAGAAAGGGTCGGGGTAGGACTCAGAATCAGCGCCCTGCTCGGAGACGGCGCTCCCGTCTTCTGAACAACTCCATAAGCGGTATCAAGGAGGACTCGCCCGGGACTACCTCGGCGAAGTCAATCCGCCAGCGGCGGAGGAGATCCTGCCGATGTCTCCATTCTGCATCTATTAACCGCTGCCATCGTTCACCCATCGCTGGAGATCGCAAGTCCAGCGACAATTCCTCACCGGTTTCCAAATCCCGGAACCGGACCAGGCCCAAGGGCGCTAACGCTTTTTCCCTTCGGTCTTTCAAAACGATGGCCAGGACATCGTGCCGTCGCGCCAGCTGCTTCAAGACCGTCTCATAGCCCTGAGCATGAAGGTCCGTCAAGAGAAAAATGATGCTCCGCCTTCGGCGGGATAGCCGGCGGATCAGGTCCAACGGCGGAACTAAATCGGTTCCCCTGCCTTTGGGTTCGCAGAAGAGAATCTCGCGAATCAATCGGTGGGCTTGTCGGATGCCCTTCTTCGGAGAAATGAACTTTTCGACCCGATCGGAGAAAAGGATCAGACCGACCCTGTCGTTAGACCGGACGGCAGAGAGGATTAAAGCGCCGGCGACCTCTGCGGAGAGGTCGCTCTTTGTGATGCCCTGGCTACCGAACTCCAGGGAGGGGCTGACATCCACGACGACAAAGACTCTCAATTCCCTTTCGTGGCGGAACTTCTTGACAAATAGCTTCCCCATTCGGGCGGTCACATTCCAGTCAACGGTCCGCACATCGTCTCCCGCCTGATACTCCCGGACCTCTTCAAACTCCAGACCTTGCCCCTTGAAGATACTCTCGTAGGCACCCAGAAACAGTTCGCTGACCAGTCGCCGCAATCTCAGTTCCAGCCTTCGCACTCGCTTGAGGATTTCCGACGGGCGGGCTGTCCTCTTTCTGACTCCTGCCCGACCATCCCCCGGACCGAACCGGCGTGAGACTTTTTCAAAGAGGGTGACGACCGATTGACGAATCCGTTGGGTCATTTGAAGAAAGAAACCCGTTCTGGGTTGCATCCCAGCGTAGCCGATCATCAAATCCGCACGCCCCCACCGGTCTCTGTCTATGGGACGGGGATCTTTTTCAGGACCCGATCGACGACGTGCTCCGTCGTCAGTTCCTCTGCCTCCGCTTCGTAAGTTAAGATGATCCGATGCCGTAACACATCGTGGGCGACGGCGTGAATGTCGTCAGGAAGGACATACCCTCTCTTCCGGATGAACGCCATCGCCTTCGCCGCCAGTGCTAAGTAGATCGAAGCGCGAGGGGAAGCCCCATACTCTACCATTCCTTCAATGTCGGCGATTCCGTATCCTCGGGCGTCACGGGTTGCCGACACCAGGTCCACGATGTAACGGGAGAGTTTCTCATCCAGATAGACCTTTCGGACCAGACGGCGGGCATCGAGGATCTGATCTTTCGTCGCCGCCGGCTGGACCCACGGCAACTCTTCCCGGGTCATCCTGTTGAGAATCTCCATCTCCTCCTCTTTTGACGGGTAGGTCACCTTCAGTTTCAGCATGAATCGGTCAACCTGGGCTTCAGGAAGAGGGTAGGTGCCTTCGTGCTCAATTGGGTTTTGGGTCGCCATAACGAGGAACGGCTCATCGAGCCGATAGGTCTGTTCCCCGATGGTCACCTGGCGCTCCTGCATCGCTTCTAACAGCGCCGATTGCACTTTGGCGGGAGCCCGGTTGATCTCATCGGCGAGCAGCAAGTGAGTGAACACGGGTCCCTTTTTGACTTTAAAGGTGCCCGTCGCCTGATCGAAGACCATCGTGCCGATGATGTCAGCCGGAAGAAGGTCAGGAGTGAACTGGATGCGCTGGAACTTCAATTGAAGGCAATCCGCCAGGCAGCGGACCGCCATAGTCTTCGCCAAACCGGGGACCCCTTCAACCAGAATGTGACCGTCGGCGAGAAGACCGACCAGAAGCCGCTCCAAAAGATACCGCTGGCCGACGATCACCTTTCCGATTTGCGAGAGAAGGGCATCTACAAAAGACGCTTCGGCGCGAATGGTCTCTGTCAGTTTCCTGATCTCTTCGTGGGTCATTCTCTGACCTCCAGAGAGCCTGCTCACTAAGGGCTATTTTAACGGTGAAAGATGCTGTCGCGTTTCCTTTGGACTCAGCGGATACCGAGCCATAACCGATAGGTCTCTTCGCACAGCCGAATGTCGGTCCGAGCGTCCTCTCCCGGTGACTCAAAGGGGCGCTGCGTCAGCAGGCAATCGATAAAGTGGCGAGCTTCCCTCTCGTAAGACCAGGACCAGCGGTCGTCAGGAATCGGACGGACAAATCGGTGCTGGTCGCCCCCCTCGTAAATCTCCACCTCCGCCGGTTGATTTCTCAGGAGAAGGGGAGGCGACCAAGTGTGGACCCAACCTTTCTCAAAGTAGACCTGAGTGTCTTCGTCCCACCGGTAAAACTGAAGGGAACCTGTCTCCATTACCACCCTGTGGGGTCCTGCCCTCCAGACGATGATTCCTGTGATGCCGTCCGAATCCAGATCGGTAAAGACAACGGAGGCGTCATCTCCCGCATCGACCAGCCATCGGACGAAGTTAAAGGCGTGAACATACTGCTGGAGAAAGCCGGCAAACCGATTGCCGTAACCCTGAGGCAGCCATTTGGGGAGACGATCGGGAGGGGGAGGTGGGGGCTCGTCGGCGGTGTCGAAAGGGGTGTCCAGACCGCAGACCCAGTCACCGCCAAAGTAGTGGACTCGGATCAGGGTCAGCCGTCCCCTTTCCCCTGAGGTTTTCCACCGCATTATCCAGTCCCGAGCCAGTTGATAGCCGGTATCGTATCGTTTCATATAGGCGACCATTAGGGGAGCCTTCCCCTTCCGCGACGCTTCCAGAATTTCGTCCGCCTGCTCCAGACTGACCGCCATCGGCTTTTCCATAAAGACCGGTCTACCAGTCAACAGAGCGTCCCGAGCCACCTCCCCTTGCGCGGCGAAGTGGGCGGAGACGGCAACTGCCTCCACTTCCGGATCGTCCAAAAGTCTCCGATGAGAGGCGTAGACTTTCGGGATGCCCAATCGGCGGGCAACCTTCTCTGCCAACGTTTTCCTCATTTCTGCTAGCGCGACCACCTGGCAATCAGGGAAAGAAAGGAAGTTGGGGAGATGGACCTTCTGGGCCATAAAGCCGGCACCGACATACCCGATCCTCACCATGCCCCTGCCTCCTTTACACCGTCACCTAACCAGTTGCCAAGGATAGCGTCGTTGTTCTCAGGGGAGGGAGTGCCCGTCACCGGTTGAAGAGTCAGGACGGAAAGGCGACAACCCTTCTGATGATGCCTTCAGTCCCTGCCCGAGGGGGCTTCTCTCGACGGCTCTCCTCGGCCTTTTCCCCTTTTAACGACCATCGAAGAATTACCTGAAGCCGTGGGCGTGAGTTCGGTCGTCCGGGCGTCATTTTTTGATGAAACAGCGACTCGTCTTTTCGTTTTCTGTTTCTGCAATTTTGAAAGTGCCTGAGCGAACTGGCGGAGACTGCCGAACTCCTGATAGACGGACGCGAAGCGAATATAGGCGACATCGTCCATTTCCAAAAGGCGGTTCATAACCATCTCTCCGATCTCTCGGGACGAGACCTGACGAACCCCTTTCTGTCGGATCTGCCTCTCAATCTCTTGAGCAACCTTTTCAATCTCTTCAACAGCAACTGGTCTCTTCTCGCATGCCTTCAAGATTCCCAAAACGATCTTCTGCCTGTTGAACAGTTCCTTCCTGCCGTCCTTCTTAATGACCAGGACGGGCTGGTCGGCGACCCGCTCATGGGTGGTGAATCGCATACCGCACTGGTCACACTGACGGCGACGCCGAACAACCCGACCGTCTTCCACCACCCGAGAGTCTATGACCCGAGTGGCTTTGGACCCGCATTTCAGGCAACGCATCGGTGTATCATCCTGCTATCCGCCGACCTGCAGACGGAGGCGAAACAAGGATCGGCTTCCTTGCTCTTCCGACGAGTAGAATAAACTAATTCCTTTCATGTCAGCGATCAGGTAGGGACTTCGAAAGTCTCTGGTCTGACGGCAAAGCCTTGTGATCTCCCATTCGCTCAGATCGTCGGATACGGCAGCGACCCAGCCGGATGGTTGATCCGCCAGCAACCACCACCTCTTTTCAATTCGGGAGAGAAAGAACCTTCGTGAGGGCTCCGGTAGACGGACGAGGGGGTTGGAAATACTCCGGGACCACTGGACCAGATCCCGCGATTGCGCTAAACCGACAGAGGAGGAAAAGTTCGTCGCCTCATAGAAGAGCCAGAAAAACCCGTCCTTTTCCAGAAGGACAGGCGCCTGCAAACCCTTTCCCTCCCATTCTTCTTCAGGCGACGGTTCCAGGACGATAGGGGGAGTAAAGGGCTGCCAGGATATTAAGTCCTCTGAAAAAGCCAGATGAATGGCACCGCCCCCGTCCTCTTCATGACCGGGAGTGATGCTGGTCAGCCAAAAGAGTCCTCGTCTCATTTTTGGTATCGGTTCGTCCCAATCGTTGTGCCTTAAAATCCACGGGTTGGCGCCCATGGGACCGATGGTCGGCGTCTGCCACCGTGTTCCATCTCTGCTGACCGCCCATCCGATCCGATCGGTCACCCCATCGCTGGCAGTGAAAAAAACCCACCAATAGTCTTGATGGTGAATCACGAACGGGTCGTCCAGCGACCGGATCCCGTTCCCCAAGTCTTCGGGGCTGAGCAACCGTTCGGTCTGTCCCGAGGGGTTTTTGAGGAACTCTTCCAAAATCTTCTCGTCCATCATCGCCCTCCAGCCCAAAAATGACCTCAACCGAACCAGACGGCATAGCGGGTGAAGGGGGCCTTGCCGGTGGTAGACCAGAGCCCCCAGATGACCCCCGCAATCACATAGTGGCCCAGGGCGAAACCGAGAAAGAAAGGGACGGTCCGCCGATAGACCCGACCCCCGCCGTAGCGCACGATCAGGAACTTGCAGACCCAAACGATGAAGAAGGGCCACCATACCAAATCTCCGTAAGAGCCGGCGATGGCGAAGCCGAGGGGATGAAAGGGAGACCCGGGATAGTTGAACCGAATCAGTCCGAGAACGAAAACCAGGGCACCGCCCAGGACGGTGGCGAGAATCTTGGGGAGGTTGCGCGGCTCCGGTAGGCTCATCCAGCCCACGATACTATTATACTCGTAATTGGCGTGCCAATTACCCCAGATGCCTCCCTCTCGGTAGTTGACGGCGCCTCCTCTGTAGTAGGGTGCTAAATGAAAGTAGAAGCCGACGGTTAGACCGGCGAGGACAGCGAGAAGACTCAACCAGACCCATACGGCTTCACCATAGCCCGCCCAAGAGCCCAGTTGGATGTTTTCCAGTTGGGTGCCAGTATAAGAGAGGAAATACCCCCGCGCCAGGAACGTGAAAACAGCGAAGATGGTCACACTCCGCACGCCGCCGAAAGTGGGATCCATCAGTCGGTCAATGCCAAGAGTGTATTCAAAAAGTTTTTTGTGCTGATAGTAAGGGAACAGCCACACCATAGGCGCGCCCACTTCGGCACGAATCCGGGAATAGACTAACCCAACGATGACGGTGCAACCGAAATAAGCGAAAGCGATCAGCCAGAAGAGACCGGCTTTAATCATGACGGCGACGCATCCGGCGAATCCCAGGACCAACCAAATAAGGGACTGGCGGGGCGAAAGGGCTTCGCCCGGTTGACGAGAGTCCCGCCAAAGTCTCTTCATCCACTCCAAAAGATGCCAGCGGGCAGCCAGAACGAGAAGGAGAGCAATAAGCAAATAGGCTCCCAGACCCTGTTCCTGGGGGAAAGGATAGCCCGGGAAATGCCATCCCAGCAGCCGACCGATCAGGCTTTCTACCTTAAAAAGGAAATAGAAGAACCAAACGGAAAGAGCCGCTTCGGTGGACATCAGGTATCCCAGACCGACCAGTTCCGGGCGATAATGGAGTTGCAGGGGAAGCAGGGCATTAAGGGGAGGCGCCGTTAGATACTCGTCAAAACTGTAATACTTCCCCGGGGCAGGAAAAAGGGGGTTGAAGGCATTTATCATGTTCATCGCGTTGTAAATGGCGGAGAGGGAAAAGCCGATCCACATAAGGGGGTCCTTCCAAAAAAGAGGGAGTCCGGCTGGAGGCTTTTCTTCCGTTGCCCTCACAGGGAGATAGAGGAGGGGAAAGACCAGCCTCTCGTGAATCCGCCACCTTCTCTCAAAGATTCCCAGGGCTCCGGAGAGAGCCAACCAGTAGAGGAGATAGAAACCCGTCCAGACGAAAAGAGGGATCGCCCAATCTTCCCAAGGGATCTTCCCGTCGGCTCTACCAATGTAAAGGTCCCGAATCACTGCGAACTCTTTCGGAACCAGCCATTCGGGAATGTAGGGAGTCAAAAGGTGGAGTCGCCACTGGGGTGCCATCCGCTCGTAGTAGATCGGGAAGGTGGTCAAAGCCATCGTGAAGCGGATGCTTCCGCAAGCGGGAACGGCTGTGGAGACGGCACAGAAGGCAAAGATCAGCAAGATTTCGGACCGAGTCAGAGAAACCTTTTGATGGAGCCGGCGAAGGAGCCGGGTGACAATCAGCAGGAAGAGAAGCGCCCCCAGCGCCGGGATCGGCGGGATCGCTTCCGTGATCTGAGTCGCCAGCACGACGATTTCGGCCTGCTGCATCCACCATCCGCCAGCGGCGGTGAGAAGAAGAGCGAGGGGAATGACCAGAGCCAGCCGGGGTCTGCCGGTCGGAACCGGGATCGCCTGTGCCACCTCAACCGTCGTTGGTGCAGCCATTTCCGCCTCCCTGTCTCCTACCTCAATCTCCCAAAAGTCCTAAAGGGGATCTTCTTTGATAGACTATAGCGGCTCAGTCACGCCGTGAGTCTTTACCCGACGGCGATTTCCTGTTACTCTTTCCGTAACCTTGGGGTATAGGAGGCTGGCGATTGGGGAGAACTTATCCGAGCCACGAGATTGAGCAGTTGGACTACGGTGACGGTCAGGTCCTCTGGGCCGACGGATGTCTAGCCATCTTAAAGGCGCTCTTGGAGAGCGGCGTCTCCTATGTGGGCGGCTATCCAGGCGCTCCCGTGTCCAATCTGACCGATGCTTTCCTGGATGCAGAGGAAACGGTCTTGAAGCGTCGGGGAATCTTCGTCGCCAACAATGTTAACGAAGCGTCAGCAGCGGCGATGCTGCGGTTTTCCGTCACAGGACGGGTGCGGGGCGCCGTCGGATGGAAGGTCGTCGGTACCAATGTCGCCTCTGATGCCCTCTCCCATATTTGTTCTGCGGGCGTTCGGGGTGGAGTGGTCATCTTCGTCGGCGAAGACTATGGCGCCAACAGCACCCTCGTCGCCCAGAAGACCCTGCCCTACGGTTATAACTTCGGCGCGCCTGTGATTGATCCTCCTGCCGATCTCAATCGGGTCGCCGAGTTGGTTCGCCTTTCCTTTGACTTGTCTGAGTTCAGCCGAATGCCCGTCTTTTTCCTGGTCCGCACTCGGGTCGGCAATATGAAGGGCTGGGTTCGGTCCCGCGCTAACCGATCGCCTGCCGTCAGTTTCCACCAGCCCATTGAATCGGTCGTTCGCCACCCCGATTCCTTCCCCATCCCGCCGTTTACCCAAAGGCAGGAAGAGGAGAAATGGACCGATCGGGTGCCCAGAGCGAAGGAGTTCATTTTTAGCCACCAAATCAATGGGATACACAAGAGAAACGGTACCAAGGGGCTGGTCGCTCACGGTCTCCTTTACAACGCCAGCCTGCGTGCCTTGCGTCGTTTGGGTTTGGCGCCGACCGGCAACGGGGCAGTGCCCTCCGAGGACACAAACGGTGACGAAGCGGCGGGAGGGTCCAGTCTCCGCGTTCCCCTCTACGGTCTCTTCGCTCTGTTCCCTGTTGTAGAGAGGGAGGTAGCTTCCTTCCTTTCAGGGCTGGAGGAGGTTTTGATCGTTGAAGAGGGGGAGCCGGCGCTCCTTGAAAGAGAGATGCGGTCTATTGCTCAGCGGATCGGCTGGTCGGGTCGCCTCTACCGGTCCGAGTACCTGCCGACCACTGGGGAGTTGACCACCGACGCCCTTAGGGAAGGCTTTCGGGAGTTCTTCCATCTCAACGGCAAAGTTACCAAAGCGATACCTTTCATCGGTGATCCCCTGCCCGTCGTGCCCAGACCACCTAATTTCTGCACCGGCTGCCCTGAGCGCCCCGCAGTCCTGACAGCCGTCAAGTTGTTCAAAGAGATGCGTCCCAACGTTCGTTTGGAAGTGGTCCTGGACATCGGCTGTTACATCATGGCTCTCTACTACCTGAAGGATTTGGTCAGTCCCGTCACCGGAATGGGCACTTGCCTCGCTTCCAGTCTCGCATCCTCTTTCCTCTCAAGGGAGCGCACCTTGTATGTGGTCGGAGACGGAACTTTCTGGGCTCAGGCGCTGACGACCAGCATCAGTAATGCCCTCTACCACCAGCAGGACTGCGTGGTTTTAATCCTGGAAAATTTCTGGACGGCGATGACCGGTCATCAGCCCAACCCCAGCAGCGCAGGCGACGCCCGTCGCCGTCAACTGAACATTGAAGAAACCCTCCGCGGGATGGGAGCCCAATGGGTTCGGGTCGTCGACCCTTACGACGTCGCTGAAACGGTCCGTCTACTGCGGGATGCCTGGGACCGATCCGGCTTGGGACCTCGCTTCCTCATCGCCCGCGGCGAATGTATGCTGGAGAAGTCCCGAAGGGATCGCAAGGATAGAGAGCGGAAAGCCCGACAAGGTCAAAGGTTCGTGGAATCCCGGTTCGGCGTCGACCCGTTAGTCTGCGTCGGTGATCACTCCTGTCTCCACTTCAACAATTGCCCGTCTCTCACCACCGTTCCCAACCCGAACCCGTTGAGGCGGGACACCATCGTCCAGGTGGAGCCGTCCTGCGTCGCGTGCGGGCTATGCGGTTCCACTGCTCACTCGGCGAAACTCTGCCCCTCCTTTTACCGTTTGGATCGGGTTGTCAATCCGTCTCTATTTGAGAGACTGGTCTTCCGCCTAAGGCGCTGGATCATTGGAGTGTGAAAGGAGGCGTCTCTTCTGGACTGGGATCAAGTGCAGGCATATCTCGTTAATTTATCGGACCACGACCATCGGGTCTTGAAGGAAATGGAGAGGGAGGCAGCAAAGACAGGATTTCCCATTGTCGGCAAGGCAGCGGGTAAGGTTTGCTACCTGTTGACCCGTCTCATCAAAGCCCGATCCGTTTTTGAGATGGGCAGCGGATACGGCTATTCCACCGCCTGGTTCGCTATGGCCGTCAGGGATAACGGAGGCGGTCGGGTCTATCACACCGTCTGGGACGAACAGCTGTCCCAGCGAGCGAAAGACTATTTGGGACGGATGGGTCTGACCGCCTTCGTCACTTTTAGCGTCGGAGAAGCCGTCAGCATCCTGCGGTCATTCAAAGAATCTTTTGATTGCATTTTCATTGACATTGACAAAGATGGCTACCCCGACGCTGTTCAGGTGGCGAAGGAGAGATTGAACGGCGGCGGACTGATCATTATGGACAATATGCTCTGGCACGGTCGGATTTTTGACCGCACGGATCAGGACCCAACGACCCGCGCCATCAGGAAAGCAACCGGTATGCTGGTGGAGGATGAGAATTTCGTGACTGTCCTTCTGCCCATCAGGGATGGGCTCCTTGTCGCAGCAAAACTTCAATAGGGCTGGTCATCGGGATTCGCCTCTGACGATCTCAAAAACGAAGGCGGGAGGATCAGTCGGTAATTTTAAAGCGTGCCGGCGGGGCTCAGACAGAAGCACCGTCGGCACGGCAGGGCGGCGACTGCCGTCCGTTCGCAACGGATAAACCGTCAAGGGACCGGTCGCCCAGGAAGGCGGGAGGACGATCTCTCCCTCCACCGGCTCCATCAAAAGAGGCGGCTCGCCCGGATCAGCAATTTGTCTTTGCAAATGATTGACATACCGTAAGCCTCTCTGTCCCGATCGGGACACTGCCACCAGAAGGATTCTCCGCGCCAACGTTAACGGCTCTTCTGTAAGAGAAGTGGCAGCTACGGCCGCGAAAAGATTCCTAACACGAATCGTCAATTGAGAAGTGTTGACAATCCTATCACCGATAAAGCCGGCAACTGCATCTGTCCACGGCGTTCGGACTGTTAACACACCGTCAACCACATTCCAGTCGTGATCCGCTGAATTGCCTATTAAATCTCTTTTCGTTCCACCCCAAAAATTACCATCCCTATGAAAAATAAGGGAGGCGATTGGGAAAAGCAACAGCAGATGGGGCATAGAGTTCATTACAAAAGGCGCGTTTTCCCATTCGTCGCTGCCTGAAGAACCGACGATATGATCGCCCCACGGTTCAGGATAGGAGAGTATGCCTGCTCGTGCGACGCCGTCCCATTTCAGAGCGGAAGAGACAATCGCCATTAAAAGGAGATCAGCACCTTCATACTGATAACCCCAGTCGTAACCTTCAGCCGCCCACTGACTGACCACATAGGGAGCGTTCTCTCTGAACTTGACCAGTGCGCCCGGGAAATAGTCTGAACGGTGGTTAAAAAGGACCGATTGAAAGGGGGGTGTGGCAAAGGGAGGCGGGGACCAGAACAAGTGATCCTCAATGAAATCCCAACGGACCGACCGCTCCCGATCAATGATGAGGCGATGGCGGCAGCCGTAGGGGCTGATTGGTCCTCCCCAACCCGTATCTTTTATGAAAGACGCCATTTCCGAAAAGTAGTCATCTTCCAGTGACAGCGCAAAAGATTCAGGAGGAATACCAGGATTCGTCCGTTTCTGCGCAAACAATTTTAAAAAAGAGGTGACCAAATGATCATCCTTTTCGGCAGGAGCGATGACCCTGTGAATTAAACAGCCCTCATCCATTAAAGACACCCATGCGAGGGTAGGATCGCGGGCGAGCGGCAGCCCTGTGTATGGGTTAATGTGAAGAAGCAATCGGGCAATCCACTGTCTCTGTCGATAACGGACGGGTCGGTCCAGGAAAGCGAAAAGGGTGCGACGGGAAAGGCGCTGATAAAAAACTGGACCAAAGGCTTCGGGCGACGAGAAGAACTGGAGGGATAAATAGATCCCCTTTTTTTTCAATTCAGAGATAAAATAATCCAAACGATCCCAAGCGATAGGGCAGAGATCGCCTGACTCTTCATAACACAGATCCATAAGGGAGCGGTGTACTTCAAGAGGCGCGTCCAGAAAGTTAAACTGAACGAGATTGCACCCTAACTTTGCCAGGCGGTCGGCAAGTTGTGATGCCCGAGAGCGATCAGGAAAGGCAGCGGTTGGCAAAAGACTGACACCCCAAAATCGGGCGGGTGTGCCATCTTGAAAGACGAAGCCGCCGTCCCGACACGTAGCAAAACCGCGCTTTCCAGCGGGCGGGTCAAGAAGAAAAGATAGATCCCAGCCCGATCCGTCCGCAATTTCCTTGATGCCGCTGAAGGGTGACCAGCCCTTCGTGTTTAGAGGGACGAGCCGACTGCGGAGGACCGGACGGTGTTGGGCGTCCAGACCATAAACAATGACGTCATCTAAGTAAAAAGGTCCACCGCCGTCGGTCTCAAAGGAGACAAAGGCGGTCACAGCATCTTTAGGAACAGCGGTGCTGAATTCTCCCGTTGTCCAGCCGCCAGACCGATTGGGTGCTAAGGAAAAGGGTCTGTTTAAAACCTCGGCTCCCCTGTCGCTGAAAAAGCGGACCGAACCTCGTATCTCATAGCGGTGGAAAATGCCTTTCAAGGACCATCGGACGATCAGATTTCGCATCTGATTGACTGGGATACAGAGGGTCTGCCCTGTGGCAGCCCGTCGCGGTCCCAGACGGACGGCAGCGGAACCGGGGGAGACTCCTCCCATCACCCTTACGGCTTCCCCTGTGACCAACCATCTGTCGGGGACCAGGGTGCCTTCTTCAAAGGATCCGTTGTCAATGAGGTTGAGCACGGGCTCAGGCAGGTACGCTGGAACGACCGACACCTCATCTATCGTCATCTCCCCTATGGCACCAAAGAGACCTATGGTCAGATAGGCTTCCCTTGTCCCAGCCGGGACTTTGACGATTCGCTCCATCTTTGTCCATTCAAAGGATCCAGACCACGGTCCGACTCGTGCGAAACCAGCGCGCCCACCGTCAGCACCGACAAAGTTCAAAAAAGCACAAGGCTGATGGGACACGGTCGGACCTGGCTCTATTCGGTCACCCTGAACCCACAGGATGATCTGGAGCCATTTGACTTGTTCGCCCTTGACAGGAAACGACTGACTAACCCAAGCGGGCACCCCTGGCTCCCGACAGACCAGCCGGAGGGCTCTTCTTCCTCTAAAAGACACTCCCGTCAGTTCCGCACCCCTAAAGTCATACCACCCATCCGGTAAATTATCTCTGTCGGTATCCCTTTCGAAACCGCCGTTGACAAGCAACTGGGCGTCAACGACGTTGGTTACGAGATGTAGGGTCAACATAAGATTGATGCAAATATTTCTCATTCCGCTCATGCAATCTTTCCTGATCAATTAGTTTGGGCTTCTGAGAAGTAGGCGCCGTGCTTCTTTTAGATTCTTACGACGCTTCCGGGTTTTGTCAAAGTCTTGACCAAGACCGACTAAAACAACTTCGTATTTCAAAGAAGTAACCCACTGATACGCATAGTCACAATCCCGTTGCCAATTCTGCTGCCCGGTCCGTAAACCGTCGCACTGGAAAGGAAACCGTCGTCACCCTCCCTCCGCCTCCCTTATCTTCCCCACCATCGGAACAAATTGAGTGGGTAAGAGGGGTTTGCGGATCGGCTTGCCTTTACGTTTCTCAATTAAGTAGAGCCTTTGGAGGTATTTGCTGCCGAGGGGGATGATCATCCGTCCCGCTTCTTTTAACTGTTCAAAAAGGGGTTCGGGGATCCGGGGGGCAGAGCAGGTGACGATAATAGCGTCAAAGGGGGCTTTTTCAGTCCATCCCAGAAAACCGTCCCCAACCCGTACCCACACGTTATGATATCCCAATTGCTTGAGGGTCTCCTCTGCTTTCTTTGCCAGCGGCTCAAGGATTTCAATGGTGTAAACTTCCTTCACAAGTCGGGAGACGACGGCGGCCTGATAGCCGGAGCCCGTTCCTATTTCCAAGACTCGGTCCGTCGGTTGGGGACGAATCTGCTCCGTCATGTAAGCGACGACAGACGGTGCCGATATGGTCTGCCCCATCCCTATGGGGAGGGCACAATCCTCGTAAGCCCGATCCCTTTGATCTGCGGGCACAAAGAGATGCCGGGGTATTTCTCCCATCGCTTTTAACACTCGCGGATCCTTTATGCCCCGACCCTTCAGATGAACTCGTACCATCCGCAGTCGAGCCGGCTCCGTGGGGTCGGGAGAAGGAGGGCTCTCACGGGATTGGGAAAAAAGAAGACCGGTAAGGGTAACAAACGAGAGCAGAACCGATCCCAAAAGCCCGAGTGTCGTCTTGGCGTCCGCATCGGGAGACAGGCGTTGCACCATACCAAACCCTCCATAATTGAGACGGGAAAAGCTAAGGTGAGGTTCCTGAAGCCTAATTTAGATCGGAAGGGGAGGATAGAGAGGGCAGGAGCCGGGGTGGCTCTGATCCTCTTCTCCTTTGCTCCGTCACAGTTCCTGTTGAGGGTCCTTCTGATTGGGATCGGTCTTTTCTGCTTATGGGAAGCGGTCTGGGGCTGGTGACCGGTCTGCTGGCTGCGGTCCCGTAGCCCATTTCGGTAGTTGCCCAGTTTGCCCTTTGATAGGAGATGGGGATGGACGAAAAGAGCAAGGAACCGATTACCGTTCTGATTTCTGCCGTCGGCGGGCAGGGTGGCCAACTGTTCGCCCAGTGGCTTTTTGATGCCGGGCGACTGGCTGGCTACTATCCTGTCGGCGTGGGACTGCCCGGTCTGTCTCAGCGAGAGGGGGCAACGGTTTACTACATTGAATTTTTCCCTGATCCCGAGCAGACGGGTCTCTTTTCTCCTTTCCCTGAAAAAGGTTGCGTGCGTCTTCTGATCGGTCTGGAACTTTTGGAATTGGTCCGCATTCTTAAGGAAGGTTACCTTTCTCCCGACGGCTTCGTCTTTGGCTCGTCCCATCGGGTACTGACGACAGAAGAGAAACTTCCCCTCTATCCCCGTCATTTGACGGAGCAGACGGTGAACGCCCTGATGGCGCGCTTTGGCGATAGGGGTTTTCTCTTCAACGCCGTGGAATCGGCTCTCGCCTCCGGTTTAGGAGAGCGATCAGCTAACGCTCTGCTTCTGGGTGCCCTCGCTCGTTCGTCCGTTCTCCCGTTCCCCAAGGAAGCCTTTCGCAGCGCCATTGAAGCGTACGGCGTATCCGTAAGTCAAAACCTGAAAGCCTTTGACTGGGGCTACCGATATCCTGAGTGGCTTCACCGTCAAGAGCCCTTCCGTTCCTACTTGAGCCTCGAGTGGCAGAGTTGGTCAGAGCCGAGCCTATCCGAACCCCTTTCCAAACGGCTGGAAAGTTTCTCGCGCATCAGTCAGCGATTGGGAAGCCTCGTTAAAGAAGCCGTTCGGATGCTGGTTCATTACCAAAACGAACCCTATGCCGCGCGGTATCTGACCGAGACGGAGACGGTTTTAAGGCGGGAGTGGGATCAGTGGGGGCAGACGGACGTCACGGAAGAGGTGGCAAGAATCCTTGCCCTTCGGATGGCTTACGAAGATGCCATCCGGGTCGCTCAGTTGAAAACGGAACGGGTCCGCTTTGATCGCCTCCGCCTTCAACATCAGATTGATCCGACCACCGTTTATCAGGTCACTGACTTTCTCAGTCCCGATTGGGACGAACTGATCGGGCTGTTGCCAGCTTCCAGACGCCACCGGCCGGTCGTTTATCCCCAATCGTTCTCAGATGTGGAGCTCCTGCTATCTGCCTTTCCCGATCAGTCGGCGGAACTACAGCAACCGTCCCTTCAACTCCGCTTGCCGACCACCAGCCTTGCAGGCTACCTATTGCTGCGGTCGCTGCTGTTGCTGAAGCCGTTACGCACCCGATCCCAACGGTTTGCGAAGGAGTGGGCGTTGATTGACGCTTGGTTGACCTGTGTTCGGCATTACCTGTCCAAAAGTCCCGACTGGGCGCTCGTAGTGGCTCAAAGCGGCGAGCTGGTCCGGGGGTACGGGCGTACGAGGCGCAAATCGGAGGCCGCTTGGAAAGTTTTCATCGGTTTCGTCGATGCTCTCGACCGATTCGGAGAAAGAGAAGAGAAGGCTCTCGCCACAGCACGGCGGTTCCTTGAAATCGCATCAGAGGGTCCTGAAGGACCTGTTCGGGCAATTCAGTTTGTCCGCGACACGCTGTCCCTTGGGACGGCGAGCGAGCAAAAGAAAGTAGCCCAACCCGGTCTGCGGACGGTCGGGGAGGGGGATGGGAAATGATGAAGCGGATCGGTGTCCTCACCAGCGGCGGCGACGCGCCGGGAATGAACGCGTGCATCCGCGCGGTCGTCAGGACGGCCATCGCAAGAGGTGTAGAAGTGATCGGCGTCCGACAGGGTTTTAAGGGACTGACCGAAGGTCTCTTTGAGCCGATGCATATCAGGAGCGTCTCCGGCATTATGCATTTGGGCGGGACCATCTTAAAAAGTTCCCGCTACCCTCCTTTTATGACCTCACAGGGGCGACAACAGGCAGCCCGCAAGATTCAGGAAGCGGGCCTAAACGGTTTGATCGCTATCGGTGGAAACGGAACTTCAACGGGCGCCTATCGTCTGTCGAAGGAACATTCGGTCCCGATTCTGGTCTGCGCTTCCACCATTGACAACGATCTATACGGGACTGACTTTACCATCGGCTTTGATACGGCAGTGACGACGGCTGTTGACGCGATTGACAGGATCAAGGATGTCGCTGCTGCTCACGATCTGATCTTCTTTGTTGAAGTGATGGGGCGCCACAGAGGTTTTCTTGCCCTCTACGCCGGGCTGGCAGGCGCCTGTGAAGAGATTCTCGTGCCTGAAGAACCGACCGACCTGGACTTTCTGTCCCAAAGACTGATGGAAGCGAGGCAGCGGGGCAAGAGCAGTATCATCGTTGTCGTTGCAGAGGGCGATGAAGCCGGCGGTGCTTTCACCATCGCCGATCATGTCCGCAAGCGGACCGGACTGGACGTTCGGGTGACCGTTCTCGGTCACATTCAAAGGGGCGGCATTCCGACCCCGAGGGACCGAATCCTTGCGAGCCGGTTAGGTCATCACGCGGTCAACTTCCTTCTAGAAGGGGTTTCCGGAATGCTGGTGGGCGAGATCAAAGGTGAAATCAGCCTCACTCCTCTCCAGGAAGCCATTGAGAAACCGAAGCCGATCGATCAGGACCTTTACCGTCTCGCTTACCTTCTCGCTCAGTAGTCTTTCTCCGTTAAAGCGCTCAAATTGCGCGATGTCTCGTTAGAAAGGAGTGGTAAGCCCCTTGACTCTTACTTTCAACATGTAGACCGATGTCCTGGCGGTGAGGAAAAGGAGGGCGTTGTCGGGTCCGCCGAAAGCACAGTTGGCTGGCACCTCCGGAAGGATCAGGTGACCGAGAAGTTTGCCGTCGGGAGCGAAAATCCACAATCCGTCCGGTCCCGTCGCGTAAATATTACCCTTCTCGTCCACCTTCATCCCGTCCCCGGCACCATCTTTTCCCTCCATCCGTCCTAAATCGCGACCGTCTCCCAAGGTGCCGTCAGGGAGTACTTGGTAAGCGCGCACTACATTCCGATGGCTGTCAGTCGTGTAAAGGGTTTTGCCGTCGGGAGAGAGAGCCAACCCGTTGGGCTTGGGCTGGTTTTTTTCGTCGGCGACGACCCGGAGAAGAGTGCCGTCGGGGCGGATCAGGTAGACTCCTTCCGCCGGCTGGGTCTTATGTCTGGGATCGCCGAAGAAGGGATCCGTAAAGTAGATGCGACCGTCCCTGGTGGCGATGATGTCGTTGGGCTGGTTCAGAAGCCTGCCTTGGTACTCGGAAGCAATCACTTTTAACTCTTTCGTCTTTAAGTCCAGAGACGTCACCCTCTTATTGCCTCCCTCGCAAGTCAGTAGCCTTCCTTCGCGGTCAAAGCAGTTGCCGTTGCCGTTTCCCGTTTGCTCCCTAAAAACGGCAAGGGAGCCGTCGGGGTCCAGGCGGTAGATTCTCTGCGGGGGAATGTCGCTAAACAGGAGAAACCCGTCGGACGCCATGACAGGTCCTTCGGTGAACTGAAAACCGGTCGCCAGGCGTCGGACCGGCGCACTCTCGTCAATCAGGTCAGAAAGCCCCGGCGCCCTTTTGGACACCGTAAAACGTCCCTCCATTCCGAAGTTCCACTCCATCCTCTGCGTCCCCCTTGCAGCAAGGACGGTTACCAAAGCCAAGACAACTGTCAGTCCGTCACCGACATAGCGCATCCGTCTGACTTCTCCCTTCACAGATTTTGGCGGAGCCTACTGTTGGACGCACACCGGTCCTCCCGTTTCATGGGAGCGGTAAGCGGCGAGGACAACGGCAAGAGTCTTTCTTCCCTCTCTGCCGCTGGTCCGGGGCTCCTGACCCTCCAGGATGCACTGACCAAAATGGCGGATCTCATTGACGAAACTGTCCTCTTGAGGGACGGGAACCCAACGATATTCACCTTTGTCCCCCGGATTCTGGTCTGTCGCAATGTAAAGCCCGCCGACATTGTGGAGGGTGCCGTCGGTACCGTAAAGCATGATCAATTCATACCAGGGTGCTTTTGAGGCGCCGTAGGCGGTCCAGCTACAGGTTACTTCTCCGATGGCTCCGTCTTCAAACTCCAAGAGGGTCACTGACGCTGCTTCCACCTGATCGCTGAACCGCTCCGGAACAGGAACTTGTCGGTGCCAGACACGAATGACTTCACCGACCAGCCACCGAAGTAAGTCCACTCTATGAATGCCCGATCCGATGAACGCTCCTCCCCCTGCCGTCTCCTTTTTCCAGAGCCAATGATCCCTCTCTATCTGGACGAATTGGTTGTGGTCGGCTCGTGCCAAATAAATCCTTCCCAGGAGACCTTGATCTACCAGTTCCTTCGCCTTCTCGTATACCGGCAAGAACCTCTGGTTGTGGGCAACCATCAGGATCACGCCGGCTTTGTCCGCCTCCTCCACCATCTGGTCCGCTTCCTGAAGGGTGTTGGCGATCGGTTTTTCTACGAGGATATGCTTGCCCGCTCGGGCACAGTCGACAGCGACCGGGCAGTGGAGGTGGTGGGGCAGACAGATGTCCACCGCGTCCACCAGGTCCAGCAGGTGGTGGTAGTCGGTAAAGACTTTTGCACCCCCCAGTTGGCTTGCCCGCTGACGGGCGAGTTCTTCTCGCCCGTCGCAAACGGCGACGACTTGAAAGAGGTCTGGGCTGGCAAGGTAGCCCCGGGCGTGGGCTCGGCTAATGTTTCCCGAACCGATCAGCCCGATCCGGATCGGCGCTGTCATGGTCTTTCCCCCTTCTGACCGGTAGGAGTATAACCTGACAAGATGAGAGGGAAGGAACAGTTCCCCTGCGCTCGTGTGTGATAAATTGACCTGCCGGTGATGAGAAAATGGTGAGGTCGGACATGCGGCAAACGAGGAATGGGAAGGTTTGCTTGTTTGTTTTTGCCTGTCTCCTCCTGGCGACCGGTTCTCTCTGCGGAGATGAGAAAGGTGAGAAGGGATTTGAGTCCCTCTTCAACGGCAAGGATCTGAAGGGATGGGTGGTAATGGGAAGTGAATCGTGGAAGGTGGAAGACGGGGTGATCGTCTGCACGGGGCAGGGCGGCGGGTGGCTTCGGTCGGAGAAGGAGTACGGCGATTTCGTTCTGCGAATGGAGTACCGGATCAGCAAGGGAGGAAACAGCGGCATCTTCCTTCGGGCATCGCTTCAGGGCAACCCCGCCTACACTGGGATGGAGGTTCAGATCCTTGACGATCACGGTCGGGAGCCGGCGACATGGACAACGGGGGCGATTTACGATGTCGTTGCGCCGAAGAAGAACATGTCCCGCCCCGCCGGTGAGTGGAATCAGGTGGAGATCATCTGTTCAGGTCCTTGGGTGATCGTCTGGATTAATGGAGAGGAGATCGTGCGGGTCTCGATGGACGAGAACCCGAAACTGAAAGGGCGTCTGCGCAAGGGGTTCATCGGTCTTCAGAACCACGGCAATCGGGTGGAGTTCCGCAATATCCGCATTAAGCCGTTGAGCAAAAGTTGAGAAGTTTTATAGCGGCAAGCAAAGCAAAGGGGGCGGATAAAATGAAGGTCCGAAGGGGCACGACCGAAGGGCTGACGAGGAGGAAGTTTCTACAGAAAGGTCTGGTGACGGCAGGCGTCGGTGGCCTTCTGGCGGGGGCGGGACCGAGTCGGGCGTACAGCCTGGCAGGAAGTCAGCGGGTGATCGGAGCCAACGACCGGATCAACATCGGCATGATTGGCGTCGGGGGAATGGGCGCTACCCATCTGGGTTATCTGGTGGAAGCGATAAGGAAAAAAGAGGAAAATGCTCAGGTGATCGCTGTCTGCGACATTTATGAGCCGAGAAAAAACAGCGGAGCCGAGACGGCGAAGAGGCAGTGGGAGACCTCCCCAGCGCCCGGTCCCGTCGAGGTCTACCACGACTACAGGAAATTGCTGGAGAACAAGTCCATCGATGTGGTCTGGATTGCTACCCCTGAGCACTGGCACGCGAAGATGGCGATAGACGCCATGGAAGCAGGCAAAGACATTTATTTGGAGAAGCCGATCACCCGTTATGTGAGTGAGGCTCGGGCTGTCTATCAAACCTACCTGAAAACGCGAAGGGTCGTTCAGGTCGGTTCCCAATGGACTTCCGAGCCCAAATGGCGGGTGGCGGGTCAACTGATCGCCGACGGAAAGATCGGGAAAGTCGTCTGGTCGCAGACCAGTTACTGTAGAAACTCGCGGGAGGGGGAGTGGAATTACGGAATTGACCCCAATGCGCGACCGGGCGTCAATCTGGACTGGGAAGCCTTCTTAGGACCGGCGCCGCGGCGCCCTTGGGATCCGGAGCGCTTTTTTCGATGGCGCAAATTCTGGGATTACTCGGGCGGGATTGTGACGGACCTGTTCCCCCACATGCTTCATACCTTGATGCTGGCGATCGGACCGGAGTTTCCGAACCGCGTGGTGGCAACCGGGGGGATTTTCGTTCACTATGACCGAGAGGTTCCCGACACTTTCCACATGATGGCGGAGTTTCCCAGCGGTCATGTCGTCTTGGTCGCCGGCTCCACCGCCAACGAGCGAGGTCTGGAGACAGTCGTTCACGGTCACAAAGCCAATATGGAGCTGGGGCTGTCCGACATCCTGATCCGACCGGAGAGAATCTACGCCGACGAGATCGACGTCCAACGCATCCCCGTGGAGAGCGTCGCCGATCCGCTGAAAGCCCATCATAAGAACTTTTTTGAGTGCCTTCGCGATCGGTCCAAATCGCCCAACTGCCCCCTGGACCTCGCTTATAAAGTCATGGTCACCGTCGGTCTCGCCGAACTCTCCTACCGAGAAGGTCGGATGAAAATCTTTGACCCCGATCATCAGAAGATCGTCGCTTAACTCAGCGTTCGATGACACTTCTACTGGCTGTTGCGGCAATGGGCACCCGTTTTGAGTGGGTCCTGGTCGGTGACGAACCGGTCCGTCTCCGGTCAGCGGGCGAAACGGTCATCAAAGAAATTGAGGAGTTGCACCGTCTGCTATCCCGGTTCCGACCAGACAGCGACATCAGCCGGATCAACAAAGCGCGAGCCGGCGAAAAGGTTCGGGTCGACGGGAGGACTTTTGCTGTCGTTGAGGAGTCAGTTCACTTGTCGGAGAGGACGAAAGGTGCCTTTGACATCACGGTCGGACCCCTCCTGCGGTGTTGGGGAATCGGATCGCACCGGTCCTCTTTCCCCACAGAAAAAGAGTTGCAGCGGGCGATCTCTGTAGTCGGATTCTGGAGACTCAATCTAAACCCAAAGGAGCTGACCGTTGAGAAGGCGGAAGATGGGGTGGAACTGGACCTTGGCGGCATCGGCAAAGGATGGGCTCTGGATCGCGCCCGGGAAATCTTAAAGGAGGAGGGGATTGAGTCCTTCTTTATTCACGCAGGTACCAGTAGCGCCATCGGATGTGGGCAGGATGAAGATGGTCGCCCCTGGCGCGTCGCCCTTGACGACCCAGAGGGCAGTTCCTTACCGGTCCCGTATGTCGCCTTAAACGGAGCCGCCCTATCTGTTTCCGGTCCCTTTGGGCGCCCATCCTGTTTATCGGAGTCGGCTCGTGACCAGGGGGAAGCAGGTCCGATCGGTCACATCGTCGATCCCCAAACAGGTCTACCCTTATCGGGACCCGATCGTGTCGCCGTTTTCTCGCCTTCAGCGACGGTGGCGGAAGCCGTTTCTACCGGATGGATCGCGTCATCAGCGGGAGGAGTGTCGGACTGGCTGACCGCCTTCCCTCAAGAGTCCGTTTTGATTCGTCTGCAAGGTAAATGGTCTTTTGTGAAGGAAGGCAAAGGGGAAGGAAGGGGGCTCTGGAAGATCCTTGAAGTGTCTCTTTCTGTTCGTGCCTGATGAGGACGGTGAGGCTTATGAAAAAGGAAGTGAGCCGTCGTCAGTTTCTTTTGTGGACCGCACTCGCTGGAGCGGTAGGTTCCCGGGCAGAAGGGCAGATTCCGTCGGTTGATCGGGAACCTTTGGGTATCTCTCTCATCGGGACGGGGGACTGGGGACGGACCCTTCTCGGCTACCTGATAAAGGTGCCGGGATTTCGCCTCATTTCACTGTGCGACCTTTACGAACCCCATCTCAAAAGGGCGCTACAGATTGCGGGGGGACCGACTTCCCCTGAAACAGACTATCGGCGCGTTTTGGACGACAAACAGGTCAGCGCCGTAATCGTCGCCACCCCGCCGCACACCCATCGTCCCATCGTCAGCGACGCCCTTCAAGCGGGGAAGCATGTTTGGTGCGAGGTTCCGTTAGCTCACACGGTGGAAGAGTGCGGCGCTCTGGCTCAGACTGGTTCCCAGGCGTCGGTCACGGTCCAGGTTGGGCTGCAGAAGCGATACAATCCGACCGTCGTCCAGGCTCTCAAGTTCCACCGGGCGGGGGCTATCGGTCGGGCCATTTCCTGGTCTGGGCGGTGGAACCGGAAGGAGTCGTGGCGGCGCGTCGCTCGCGATCGGGCGATGGAAGACCAGATCAACTGGCGGCTCAATCCCGACCTGTCAGGAGGATTAGTTACGGAAGTGTTGCTTCACCATTTCGACCTGGCCAGCACTTTTCTTGGTGGTCCGCCTGTCCGGGTCCAAGCGTGGGGGAGCCTCCTTTTATGGCAGGACGGGCGGCAGATGCCCGACACGGTTACGGCGCTCCTTACTTTTTCAGACCAAGTGAGAGCCGATTTTCACGCGACCCTTGCTAACTCCTTTCAGGAGGTATGGGACATCTTCACCGGAGAATATGGAACGATGTTCTTCCAAGGGCTGAGGGGGCTTCTCTTTCGGGAGGCAGACGCCCGACCGCTCGGCTGGGAAGTCTATGCCAAACGGGAGAAACTGGGGCGGAGCGAAGGATACATCATCGTCGCCAACGCCACCAAATTGCTGGAACAGGGAAAACTTCCCGGGGAGATCGGGGTCTCTGAAACTTTGGAGGACAACGAAATTTATCAAGCCCTCGCGTCCTTTCTTCAGTGCTGCCGGACGGGCACCCGCCCAGTGGCAAATTTGCAGCGAGGTCTGGAAGCCAGCGTGGTCGCTCTTAAAGCATTTCAATCCCTCCGGTCGGAGCAGCCGGTCGCTATCAGAGCAGGCGACCTTCAGATTCAATGAAAGAAAAGTGCTACAGTTAACTATCCAGGGAGGAGATCTAGATGCCGATCTCAACGAACGACTTCCGACCCGGAATTACGGTTCTGATTGACGGGCAAATTTACACGGTTCTGGAAGCCCAGCATGTCAAGTTAGGCCGGGGAGGTGCCCACGTGCGGACCCGACTCCGCCACCTTCTGACGGGCAATGTTCTGGAAAGAAACTTCCGCGCCGGTGAGGAGCTTGAGCAGGCCGTCGTCGAGAGACGACCGTGCCAGTTCCTTTACCGGCAGAGAGACGAATTTGTTTTCCTTGACAATGAAACCTACGACCAACACACCCTAACGACGGACCAAGTGGGCGATGCGGAAAAGTATCTGGTAGAAGGTGCTGAAGCGACGGTCGTCTTCCACGAGGGGAATCCCATCGCCTTAGAACTACCGACGACGGCAGACCTGCAAGTGGTGGAGACGGATCCGGGGCTTCGGGGCGATACCGCATCGGGCGGGTCAAAGCCCGCCCGGCTGGAGACAGGTGCCGTCGTTCAGGTACCCCTCTTCATCACTGTGGGGGACATCATCCGAGTCGACACCCGCACCGGTCGGTATGTGGAAAGGGTTCGGTCCGGCTAAAGGAAGGTCCTAAAGATGAAGGGATCTTCAACTATCAGTCGCTTGGAACTGGCGATGATGTGTCGCCAATGCGCTGCAATGCTCAGCGCCGGAGTGGACGCCCTACGCGCCGTACAGGTACTCAAGCGTCAAACCGACCATCCCCGGCTGGCGGAAGTTTTGGACGGAATCGCTCAGGCTCTCGCCATGGGTCACAGCCTCGCCCACGCCTTCTCCCGTTATCCCTACTACTTCTCCCCCCTTTTTGTCAGCATGGTTAGTCAGGGCGAGAGGGAGGGGATGCTGGAGGAAGTGATGACCCGCCTGGCCGATTATTTGGAGAGAGAGGCTCATCTCTTCAGCCATGCTCCCTCTGTTGACCGGTCAATAGACTACGACCTTCTGGTCGCCAAACTCCGCCCCCTCGTGGCTGGAATCGTTATCGTCTGCGGCGGGCTGCTGGTTGCTCTTGCCGGATTATGGTATCTTACCCTTGCCGGTCTCTTACCATCCCGACTGCTGGGTCCGAACATGGTCTTGGTCGGCGGTCTGGGAATGCTCCTATTTGCGCTGGTGTTCCTCCGCTACCGCCCGCCTCAGTTGGCACGATGCAACTTCTGCAACCGCCCGGAAACCGTAGCCGGTCTTTTAATCCCCGGTGACGGCGTCTGGATTTGCTCCGATTGTGTTCAGAGGAGCACGCAGATATTAAAAGAGCATCAGAAAGCTGTCGCCGATGTGAAGGAACCAGCTGCAGCGGAACTACCGGAGACAGAGGAGACTCCGTCCTTCCGAGATGAGGACTGGAAGGTCCGGGGGCAGAGTGTCTACCTGAGCGATGAGTCCGTTAGTGAAGAGGAACGGATTCAGATCATCAGGTCGGAAGAGGACCATTGTTAGGTTCTACGGTCCCATAACCGACCGTCCGACCCGTTTGGCTTAGCGAGGAGGGGTGTGTGTGCCTCATCCTTTCGTACACCTTCACACCCATTCCGAATATAGCCTTCTGGATGGTGCTGGTAGGATTACGGATCTGGTTTTTAGAGCTGCAGAATTGGAGATGCCCGCTTTAGCCCTAACGGACCACGGCGTTATGTATGGTGTCGTTGAGTTTTATGAAGCCTGTAGGGAAGCGGGCGTGAAACCGATTATCGGTTGTGAAATCTACTTCACCCTCGGCAGTCGGCACGATAAGGGCTCCCGACAGGACGGTTCTCCCTACCATCTCCTTTTACTCTGTGAGAACCAAAGCGGTTATCACAATCTCATCCAGATCGTCAGCAGGGCGCACTTGGAGGGTTTCTACTACAAGCCCCGTGTCGATTGGGAACTTCTGGAGAACTACAACGAAGGTCTGATCGCTACCAGTGCCTGTCTGGCAAGCCCTATTTCCAATGCTCTCCTCCACGATGACTGGCAGACCGCCTATCGGGTGGCAACTCGTCTCAAAGACATTTTTGAGCCCGATCGTTTCTTTTTGGAACTTCAGGACCACGGCTTACCGGAGCAGAAAAAAGTCAATCAGGGCTTGGAACAGATGAGCCGTCAGTTGGGGATGCCCCTGATCGTTACCAACGATGTGCACTATGTCCGTAAGGAAGATGCGATGGCTCAGGACGTCCTTCTCGCCATCAACACCAGGGCTGCGTCCGTCGATGCGGACGATCGGCTCCGTTTCAAGAGTCAAGAATTCTACCTCAAAAGCGGGCAGGAGATGGAGGGCCTGTTTCCGGACCACCGCCCTGCTGTGTTTCGGACCGCTGAGATCGCCGAGCGATGTTCCTGTCAACTCAGTTTGGGGGCGGCTCGGTTGCCGCGGTTTGAAACGCCAGAAGGCTCCCCCGAAGAGTATTTGAGGCGCTTGTGCTACCAGATGCTCCCGTCCCGCTATCCGGATCCCGGTGAGGAGGTCCTCAAGCAACTGGACTACGAGCTAAGGGTGATCTGCGACAAGGGCTATGCCACTTACTTCTTAACGGTCTGGGACATCGTCCAGTTCGCCAAAGGGAGAGGCATCCATGTCGGTCCTGGTCGTGGTTCCGCTGCAGGGTCTCTGGTCAGTTACGTTCTTGGGATCACCAACATTGATCCGATCCGGTATGGACTAATGTTCGAGCGGTTTCTCAATCCTGACCGGCAGAGCAGTCCGGACATAGACCTGGACTTTCCCGACAACCGTCGGGACGAGATTCTCGCTTATGTCCGCTATAAATTCGGTGAGGACCATGTGGCTCAGATCGTCACCTTCGGAAAACTGATGGCGCGGGCAGCCGTTCGCGATAGCGGTCGGGTTCTGAAGATAGATCCGTCGACGGTAGACAATGTGGCGAAAATGATCCCCCCCAGAATCAGTTTAGACGAGGCGCTTCAGACGATTCCGGATTTGAGGGACCTTTACGAAAGCGATGAAAGGATTCGCAAATGGCTGGACACATCCCGGGCGATAGAAGGGTTAGCTCGTCACGCCTCCACCCATCCGTGCGGGGTCGTCATCGGTCACCGTCCCCTGATTGAAGTGGTCCCTCTCCAAAGGGGTCACGAAGGCAGCGTCATCACTCAGTATGACGGCGCTTCTGTGGAAAAAATCGGCTTAGTCAAGATGGACTTTCTGGGGCTGCGCTACTCAACGGTGATTTCGCAAGCGACCCAACTGATCCGACAGCATCAGGGTGAGTCTATTGATATCATCGACATCCCCCTTGACGATGGGCGCACCTACGGTCTTTTGAGCGAGGGGCAAACCGTCGCCATCTTCCAAATGGAGAAAACGGGCTGGCAGAAACTTCTCAGGGATTTGAAGCCGGAACGATTTGAACACTTGATTCCGCTGGTGGCTCTCTACCGGCCGGGACCGATGGAGGACATACCCCGCTTCCTCGCCGGTAGACACGGGCGCCAGGAGCCTCCCCTCCATCCCGCCCTGCAGCCTGTCTTGGAGGAGACTTACGGAGTGATGTTGTATCAGGAACAGGTGATGACCATCGCCGAACGGCTCGCCGGCTTTTCCCGACCTCAAGCGGAAATCCTGATGAGGGCCATGGGGAAGAAGAAGGCGGACCTGATGGAGAAAATGAGACCTCTCTTTATTGACGGATGCCAACAGAGGGGACTGGCGCGAGACGATGCGGAGCGTATTTTTGAAAGGATGTCCGCCTTCGCTAACTACGCTTTCAACAAGTCTCACAGCACTGCCTATGCCCTGGTTGCCTATCAAACGGCTTTTCTCAAAGCCAACTATCCGGTTGAATATATGGCGGCCTATCTCTCTGCCAACCGAGCTGTCAGGGAGCGGGTCGTCGTTGGGGTAGAAGAGTGTCGGCGGATGCGGATCCCTCTCTTCCCTCCCGATGTTAATAGGAGTGACTATGATTTTTCTATTGAGGTGATCAACGGAGAGAGGGGCATTCGCTTCGGCCTGTCGGCTATCAAGAATGTGGGCGATGCGGCGGTCCAGGCGATTCTCAGAAGCCGATCGCAAGGGGGACCTTTCGCCAGTTTCACTGATTTCCTCAGAAGGGTGAGAACTTCACGAGCAGTAACGAGAGCGTGCGTGGAAAGTTTGATCAAAGTCGGCGCCCTCTCCACCCTCCATCCCAACCGGCAGGCTCTCCTTGACAGCCTGGATTTCCTATGGGAGGCTGCCGCTCGCTCCTCAGGGTCGGACGGCGGTCAGGAGTCTCTCTTTGGCTCTTCATCTCTTAGTCCTGCCACCGATCCCCTTCCCGATGTCCCAGATGCCTCACTCAAACAGAAGTTGGAATGGGAGAGAGACCTTTTGGGGATCTTTCTCTCCGCCGACCCCTTGCGCTCGGTCTATCAAAAACTAAAAGACGACATCAGCCACAGCCTTGCAGAACTGCTGACAGTCCCTGACGGGGCTCTGGTCACGGTATGGGGGATGGTAACTGGACAGCGCCTCTTCGTTGACAGACACGGGCGCCCGCGGCTCTACGCCACCATTCAGGATCATTCAACGGCGGAGGCAGAGGTGGTAGTGACGGGGGACCTCTACAGGCAATACGCGGAGCGGTTCGCTCGGGACGCCCTCGTTTTCGTTGAAGGGATCGTTCGTCACGAGGAGCCGATCCGGGCGGACGGCTATGAAGAAGAGATGGAGCCCGCGCCACGGCTTCGGATCCTCCCCCGGACAGTCAGGAGCCTCAGCCTGGAGTCGTTGGAAGAGGAAGGCAAAGACGGCTCACGAGAGGGGAAAAAGCGTCCTGGCGCCAAGAAAGGCTCTTCGGCTGCCCGGAAACTCGTCATCACCGTTCCTGATGAGATGAGTCCCCAAATGGCCGACGAACTGAAGCAACTCCTCAACCAGCATCCGGGCGCAACAGAGGTTTGGATCTGCATTGGGAAGAGGGACGGATGGCTCCGAAAGGCACGAATCAAAGTTCAGTTGTCCCAGAGATTTTTGAAGAAATTGGCGCAACTGCTCGGAGAGGATAGTTTTGAGATCAGTTAACGGTTGGACCGTTAGCAATCGGAGTGGGAGCCGGTCCCTCAAAAGAAACAACGCCGAAGGAAGGGATGGAGTTGGGTGTGACTAAAGTCACAAACGGACCGTCGCAAGATGGCATAATAATCACGCCAGGGACCGAAATGGACGGCAAGGAGGCGGATGAAGTTGGACAAATTCAGCAGACTTTCTGTGTTGCGTAGCATCCTCATCGCATGCGCTCTGTCGGCGATCACCCTCGCCATCGGTTCGGTGCAGGGCTGTGGCGGTGGCGCCGCGCTCATCGGCGGCGGCGTCATTACCGGAGGAAGAGCGCTTGCCGGTGGGCTAGTAGGCGATCTGTCTCGCGCCCTAAACGTGGCGGCACCAGGCATCGGGGGCAGAGGATTGGGAGCCAATCCCTTTTTGCCGAGAACCAGGCAGGGCACATGTCCTGAAGTTAGTTTCTCACCGGCCTGGGATCCCAATTCCGGCGCTCCACCGCCCAATCCGCTGACGATCACTGTGGACTACGGAACTGACGGAACTGGGTGTTATTATGCCGATTTAGGCGCGACGGTAAGCGGTTCCATTACTTTTGTTCTCAGCGGCGCTGAGGTAGATCCGGACACCGGCAGATGGAGGAGCGGGACGCTCAGAGTTAGTTTTAATAACCTCACGGTAGGCGCCGAATCACTGAACGGATCGTGGACCTGGACGGTCGAGAACGAGTCTCGGTGGACATGTGTGATGAACTTGACATTCACTTCTGGATCTGTGCGCCAGATATTAACCTTTGGGACGGAAACCTCTCCTGGTACCTTCACCTTCACCGGGCAGGATGTTGCTTTGAGCGGAAGTGGAACCTACAACGACTCCGCTCATCCAGAGTTCGGGACGGTCAGTTTCACTTTTGATGGGTTGACGTACGACTTCGGTTCCCCGTGTCCTTATCCCGTGTCCGGTGGTCTCAGGATACACAGTGAGCGGCACCGTATCCAGCTGTCGTTCAATCGCTCTCTCTCCTGTGGACATGCGAACCTCATTATTGACGGCGTTTCCCAGGGGGTAGTGGATCTGACCCGGCTATAGGAATGGGAACCAGGCTCGGATAAAAAGGGGCGGGAAGGGGGTAAGGGAGTAGGAAAAAGGGAAGGAAGTCATGGAAGGCATTCCCACGGGAGTGGTGACCTTTCTCTTTACCGATATAGAAGGAAGTACTGCCCTGTGGGAGAAACATAGGGAGGAGATGAGTCGTGCCGTTGCACGGCACGACCAAATCCTGCGAGGGGTCTTTGAAAAGGGTGGCGGTTATGTCTTCAAGACCGTGGGCGACGCCTTCTGTGTCGCCTTCCCTAAAGTGACTGACGCAGTCATTGCCGCTATTGAAACCCAACTGGCTTTAAAGAAAGAGGACTTCGGACGTGTCGGATCCCTGAAGGTGCGGGTTGCCATCCACACCGGCGAAGCAGAAGAAAGGGATGGGGACTACTTTGGTCCGACCCTCAACCGAACGGCACGCATCCTGAGCATCTGTCACGGAGGGCAGATTCTTCTCTCATCGGCGACGGCAGATGTCGTTAGGGACTCTCTGGGTAGTGCCATCCACTTGAAGGACCTCGGGGAACATCGGCTTAGGGATCTCATTCGCCCTGAGCGAATCTACCAGGTCGTCCATCCCGAATTGCCCTCGGACTTTCCACCGCTGAAGGGTCTGGAAGCCTACCCCAATAACTTACCGACCCAACTGACCCGTTTCATCGGTCGGGAGAGAGAAATTGGAGAAGTGCGGCGGCTGCTGGGTCAGACTCGGATTCTGACCCTGACAGGAACGGGCGGGGTCGGAAAGAGTCGCCTCTCTCTTCAGGTGGGTGCTGAGACTCTTGAAAACTTTCCTGAAGGGGTTTGGTTTATTGAACTGGCTCCCATCTCTGACGGTGCCTTCATTCCCGCAGCGGTTACCTCTGCCCTCTCTCTTCGCGAAGAACCCGGCGCCGATTTGATGGATTTGATTGTGCGCTATCTCAGAGACCGTAAGTGTCTGATCATTTTGGACAATTGCGAGCATTTATTAGATGCCGCTGCGCGGTTTGCCGACAAACTCCTAAAAGAGTGTCCGAAAGTAAAGATCCTCGCCAGTAGCCGACAGGCTCTGGGCGTGCCCGGTGAAATGACCTGGCGGGTGCCGTCTCTGCAGACTCCTCATCCTGGGGAAGTGGTCGGCGCTGATCAACTGATTCAGTACGAGTCTGTCCGACTCTTTGAAGAGCGTGCCCGATCGGCGAACCCATCGTTTGCAGTGACAGATGAGAACGCATCGTCGGTATCTCAAATTTGTTGGCGCTTGGACGGGATTCCCCTTGCTCTGGAGTTAGCCGCCGCCCGATTGCGGACGATGACGGTCCAGC
Organism: Candidatus Caldisaccharidevorator sinensis; assembly: GCA_032161505.2. Lineage (GTDB taxonomy): Bacteria > Armatimonadota > Fervidibacteria > Fervidibacterales > Fervidibacteraceae > Caldisaccharidevorator > Caldisaccharidevorator sinensis. The sequence continues at coordinate 489,010 of JAVKTG010000002.1, read as the reverse complement.
AGATCGCGCAAAGACTGGATCGGATGTTTCAAATCCTCTCCGGTGGAAGTCGCACCCTTTTGCCCCGCCAGCAAACTTTGAGAGCTTTGATCGATTGGAGTTACGATCTCCTCACGCCGAAGGAGCGGGTCGCCTTTCGGAGGCTATCGGTCTTTTCCGGCTCCTTTTCCGATACCGCTGCGGAGACAATCATATGCGATCCGCCCGACCAACCGGCGGAGAACCCGGACGAGGCGCTTGAGGATTTTGAGGTTCTGACCTTGGTGGCTGATTTAGTCGACAAATCCCTGGTCCTCCTTGAGGACTCTTTGGACGAGGTCCGCTACCGGATGCTTCACACACTTCGTGCCTATGCGGCAGAAAAGCTGGCAGGTAGCGGTGAGCAGGAGACGTTCCAGAGGCGGCACGCAGAATATTTTCTGAAACTTGTAGAGGATGCGGAAGACAAACTTTCATCGGCGGATCAGAAGATATGGCTGGAAAAATTGGAGCGAGAGCACGATAACATTCGGTCCGCTCTCCAATGGACGCTGGAGGGGGACCCTCCCCTTGCCTTTCGGATGGTCAACGCTCTGTGGCGTTTCTGGGAGATTAGGGGTCACTGGTCTGAAGGTAGGGAATGGCTGGACCGATGTTTGTCCAAGCGGGACCAGGTGCCTGACGAACTGGCAGCGGAAGCCTATCTGTCCGCCGGCGTTCTGAGTTGGCATCAAGGCGATTACGACCGCGCCAGCGACCTTTTCCAGGAATCTCTCTGTCTCTATCAAGGGAGCGGCGACCAGCGGGGTGTTGCCAACGCTCTAAACAACTTGGGTCTCGTCGCTCACGCCCGCGGCGATTATCCCGCTGCCCGATCTTTCTACGAGCAAGCCTTATCGGTTCAAAGAGGAAGGGGCGATCAGAGAGGGATCGCTACGGCACTCAACAATCTGGGTCTCATTGCTTTTGAGCAAGGTGAATTTGAAAAGGCGGAGCAATTTTACAGGGAAGCCCTTCAGATGCAAAGGAAACTGGGTCATCGGGCGTGGCAGGCGACCACTCTCAACAACCTCGGTCTCGTGAGTTTTGAGATGGGGCAGACAGGGGAAGCGAGAAAGTACATTGAGGAATCTCTTGCCATCCGCACTGAATTAGGTGACCGAGCAGGGATGGCAATGTCTTACTGCAATTTAGGAGACGTGTGGCTGAAGACGGAGGGACCAGACGAGAGAGCGGAAAACTATTATCGTGTTTCGTTACAGATTCGGCGGGACCTGGGCGATCGGATGGGGATCGCCCTCAGCCTTCAGAGACTGGGCAATTTAGAACTCCTGCGGGAGAACTTCGAGAAGGCAGACCAACTGCTCGCCGAGTCCCTCTCTCTTTTCCATCAGTTGGAGATCAAAGAGGGGGTCGCCATCGCCTTAGAGGCGTTGGGACGCCTTTTCTGTTTGAGGGGCGAGACAGTGGATGCTGCCCTTGCCCTTGGTGCTGCCATTGGCATCAGGGAGGCGACGGGCACTCCTGTTCCACCTTCCGAAAAGCCTCATATAGATGCATGTCTGCAAAAATTGCGGGATACTTTGGGCGAGACACGGTTGAAAGAACTGTTAGACCAGGGGAAGCGTCAGCCAATAGGTGAAGTGGTTCATTTCGCCCTTCGGTCCACTTTAGTCACCTAAGGTCAGTTCCGTTCGTTGCCATAAATTCCTTCAGGGAGGTAAGAAAATGAGATGCTTTTTTACCGACCGGGACGGCTACGACCGGGTTGCTGCGGAAATAAGGAAGCGGGCGACCGACTTGGATGACCTCTTGGCTCAAAAGAGGGAGCAAACGGTAAGGGAGATACTGGAGTCGGTCCGCAAAGACGGAGATCGGGCTGTCGCTTTTTGGGAAGCCCAATTCGGGTGGAAAGGGTGTCGTCCCAATCGGTTGAGAGTACCCGAACGGTGGCGGCGACAGGCGCGCAGACAGGTGCCCGACGCGACGGTTCGTGCCCTCTCTCAGGCGGCGGAAAGGCTTGAGTTCTTCCATCAACAACAGAAAAGGGAATCGTGGATCGTGGAAAAGGACGGATGTCGGATCGGGGAGCGGTTCAGACCCATCAAGCGGGTAGGCGTCTATGTCCCGGGAGGTCAGGCTCTCTATCCTTCAACCGTCCTGCACGCCTGCGTTCCGGCGCGCGTTGCCGGTGTCGAGCAGATCTATATGGTGACGCCGCCCAACGAATCAGGGGAAGTGGCACCGGTCCTCCTCCTGGCAGCCGAAATGGCTGGCGTGACGGAGATTTTTAGGGTTGGCGGTGCCCACGCGATCGCAGCGCTGGCTTTCGGCACCCAAACCGTCCCGCAAGTGGACAAGATCGTCGGTCCAGGAGGTCCCTACCCTGTTACGGCGAAGAGACTCCTATATGGAATGGTCGGAATAGACCTCCTGCCCGGCCCCAGCGAAGTCGCCGTTATCGCCGACGAGGGAACCCCTGCAGAGTGGGTGGCAGCCGAGTTGCTGGCGCAGGCAGAGCACGGCTCCGACTCCATCGCTCATCTGTTCACACCGTCCGGTCCACTACTCAAACAAGTGGCGGCATGGCTTCAAAGATCAGCGCCAGAAAATCTCCTTCATGCTGAGCCACCGGGTGGGTTCACCCTTGTCAAGACCCGAAACTTAGACGAGGCCGTGAGACTAGTTAACGAAGGCGCTTATGAACATGTGGCTGTGATGACCCGTGACCCCGATTCCCTTCGTGACGCCATCTACTATGCCGGTGCTCTCTTTCTCGGTGACTACAGTTCCGTTGTCTTCGGTGACTACTTGGCCGGACCGAGCCACATCCTGCCGACCGGGCGGACAGCACGATTTTCTTCTGGTCTATCGGTCCACGACTTTCTCATCCGAACATCCCTTGTCAGTATGGGTCCCGAAAGGGTCACGGATCTCGGTCGCCACGCCCATGTCCTCGCCTCGTTTGAAGGGTTTCAAGGGCATGCAAAAGCCGTTATGTTGCGGTTTCAACGAAACAACGCGAAGAAAAAGGCGACCGCCCCGTAAGGAAGCGTCAGACCGGGCATCATAATTACTGTGCCAGTCGTTGGCTGGCATGGAGAATGGACTGACGGTGAAGAATCGTGATCCCGTTTGATGTAAAAGGCATTGTCGTTCGTCAGGAACTTTTGGATACCCTCAGTCGAATGGACTCGCTGATAATGGATATAGATGGTGTTCTGGTAGACGTTTCTGAAAGTTTCCCTTTGGCGGTCCAGGAAGCCGTTCGCCTTTTTATTCAGACGGAACTAGGTTGGGCGATAGATGCCCCACCCGTGACGACGGGAGAACTGGACGAGTTCAAGAGGGCGGGCGGATTCAACAACGACTGGGACCTTGCTCAAGCCGTCGTCCTCTTTCTGCTCACCAAGAGCCTACGGCACGGCGTCAAGGGGATCAGCCGCCTTCGGAAGCTCAGCCCCAGCCTTGAGGAGTTTTTAAGTCAAGTCTCGGCACAGGGTGGCGGGCTTGCTGGAGCGGAAAAGGTTTCTCTTTCTCTCCTGGAATTGCGGCAAAGGCGGGACCTGGCACGCCTTTGGAAGCGTCGGCTAATTGTCCAGATGGCTCAGGAACTTTATGCCGGACCTCGCCTCTGCTCCCACCTTTACGGATTCGAGCCCCGCTGGGTTCGTAAAAATGATGGTTACATTCAGAGAGAGCGGGTCCTCGTTGACATAGTACTGGTAAAGGAAAAATGGCGTGTCGGTATCATCACCGGCAGGACACGGAAGGAGACGGCGCTGGTTCTGACTCGGATTCAACTCGCCGACCGGATTCCTGAATCTTTCTGGATAACCGATGACGACCACCCCCGTAAGCCCGACCCGTTCGCCTTGCAAATCCTCGCTCAACGAATGAGAGCTCAGGTCGCCGTCTATGTGGGTGACACCGTTGACGACCTGCACATGGTCAAGGCTTACCAGGAGAAGGCTCTACCCACCGACCCCGCTGTCCTTTCCGCCCAGGTGCTGACCGGTCACGGTGGGGCCCGCAACCGAAGTCTCTTTTTGGAGCGGGGTGCTGATATCCTGTGTGCCAGTGTCAACGATCTGCTGATTTGGCTGGATCGTCTGACGGGATCGGCGAATTGAGGGCGCCCATAACTAAAAAGGCTGGGCGAGAGCCGAAGGCGCACGGGACTTCCGACCGGCGACAACCAAAACGGCAATAGCGCCTAAATAAGGCAGAATCAGGATCAGTTGATAAGCGACCGAAGGTAAAGAAACCTGCAGGTTGAGAGCCACTGCCCGAAGGAGCCCAAAGAACCAAGACGATACCGACACCAAAAGGGGATTCCATCTGCCCAAAATCACCATAGAAAGGGCGACGAAGCCCTGACCGGCTGTCATTCCTTCAATGAAAGTGCCTGATTCGCCGATAGAGAGTGCCGCCCCCCCCACGCCCATCAAACTGCTACCAGTCAGGGCAACAAGAAACCGAATGGCTCGGACCCGAAATCCCAGGTTCGCCATCGTCTCGGGATCTTCTCCACAGCCTCTAAGAATGATTCCCCATCGGGTCTTGAAGAGGAACCAATGCCCGACAACGGCAAGGAGAAAGACACTATAACCCAACCCATTGACATTGAGAGGTGGGTAGGTCGGAAGGGGAGCGGTTACCAGGGTGACCCCCTCGCTTTGCAACGACCGGAGCAGACCGCCTGTTACACCTAAGGCAAGAAAGTTGAGGCCTGCCCCTACGATGACCTGCTCCGCCCGTCCGATGACTGCCAACAGGGCAAAAAGAAAGCCCCAAAGACCGCCCGCCAGTGCCCCCGCCCCTATCGATCCGATAGTATCTCCCATCACCGTCATCGCCCAAACGCTGGCAAAGGCACCGACTAACATAGTCCCTTCCGTCCCGATATTCAGAAGCCCTACCCTCTCCAGGAATGTCTCACCCAAAGAGACGAGCATTACCGGGGAGGAAAGATGCAGAGACGATCTTATCAACCCGATCATGAGTTCCATCTCTATCTCTGAAACCGCCTCTTCAGTCGTTTTTTTGTGTCAAGCCCCAAGCGCAACAATCGGGCTGCCCAAACGGATCGTGCCCGGTCCTTTTGCCACACCAGAAGATGGGAATTTTGAGACGCACGGGCACCAAACTCTTTCTTATATGTCTCATCCCCCCGCATAAAATCAAAGAAAGAGGCGCCCTCCGCCTCCGCTTCATCAAGAACTTTAGCCAACAGCACTTTTCCGACGCTCCATCGGGAAAACCGCGGGTCAAAGCCGCAGGTGTAAAATCCCGAATATTCACCGTCGCGGAACGCCAGATAGACTCCTGCAGGGCGGTCATCAAGGTAGAGACAGTGAAGTCGCAGCCACCCCTGCTTTAGGGATCGCTCAGCAAAATCGGTCAAGAACTGACGCACTTTATGGTGAAGGAAGACGCCAGTCTGACCGACGGTCGCCCAACGCAGCCGATGGACGGAAAAAAGGAGACCCATAGCGGGAGCTACCTCTTCTCTGCACTGGACCAGTTGGTGGCGGACGGTAAACAGCCGTGTCAATTGGCGCTCTCTTCTACCTAGTTGCCTTTGAAGGGAAGGCGAAATCCGATGGCGCCAGGACGATCCGATCACCGTACCGTCGCCATGCCCCAGAAAAATCCACCGACAGATTTCCCCTCTTAGGGCGCAGAACTGGAGAGGCGGAAACTCGTTGATCTTGTCCGCATTTTGCATAAGGCGGCTCTCTTCCGGCAATTCCTCAAGAAGGACCACATCCCAAAGATGCCTGTTCTCCCTCAACCATTCCCAGAAGAACCCATCCACATCGTTGCGGTTTGGATCGACGACAAGGTCGCCATAGTCAGCGGACCCGGCACCGATAAAGCGAACCAACCGCACGCCCAAGAGAGCGGGATGGGCTCTCACGAAGAGGGGAGCGGCTCCGACCAAGTCGGAGCCATTGACGAAAAGAAGAAAAAGAGGACGCCCGGACCCACAGTGGCGCCACCAAGCCGTCAGCCAATCAGGGCTGAGAAACAGCCGGCACCGGACACTCACCCCCCTCTTGAGAAGGCGCCGGTAAGTCTGCTCCCAGCCTGATAATTGATCCCAGTTAAGTAGAAGGACGGCATCCATCGGGCTGCTGCCGCTAACAAGACATCGGCGGGTCGTCGGGGTTGCGCTTTACTGCCGACCATGACCGTATTTGATGGCTCAGAAACAAAGTCATAGCTGAAGCGAGAAGAAGGGAGAGACTGGCGGCAAAGAAGGGGAAAGCGAGGGAAAACTTCTCATCCTGAGTTAGAGCGAGGGCAGCCTTGTGAAACAGACCGCCAGCAGGTGCGCCTAGGGAGGCGCCCGCCCCCTGTCCGCCATAGATCAGTCCGACCGCTGTTCCCTTTTCCTCCTCCCGTACCAGTTCGCTGGCGAGGGCGAGGGTCGCCGGGAAGCCGAGGAGCCACGCAGAGCCCGCCAACAGGACGATCAATAGCAGAACAAAAAACCATTGCAATGCGCCTGTCGGAGGGATAGCGAGGAGGCAAAGAGAGCCTGACAGGAGACCGAGCCGAATCATCTGTTCCCTACCGAACCGATCGGAGAGACGGGCGCAGGGGACGGAAGCCAGCGCCCAAACGGTCGTCGCGACGACCACCCCAATGCCCATATGAGCGTCTGTAAGGCGCACCACTTTCTTGGCGAACGGGACGATGACCGGCACCAACATAGCGACGCCAAACTGAGCGAGCCCGATCACTAATGCCAAGGTCAGTAGAGGAGGGGAGAGGGCTCTGAGGCGGACCCGAACCCGATCGGTCCGGCGGCGAATCAGTGACCGCTCCGGTGGGCGTGCCGGTAAAAGAAACAGGGTGAAGAGCAGAGCCATCGTCAGCACGGTTGCGGTTCCGAAAAAACTGTAGCGATAGGTCCCGACTAGCCCGTGGAGAAAGAATCCGCCTGCCGCCGACGCAGCCAATCCTGCCATATAGCTCAAATTCAATACACCCATTACGGCGCTTCTTTCCGCCTCCTCCGTTGTGTCGGCGATATAAGCCGCCAGCGCGGGGAACACAGCGGCGACGCTGAGACCTGCTAGAGGGAATAGATAGAGGAGCGGCTGATAGGCGGCGCAGGTGCCTATAAGACCCGAACAGATGGCACCAATGGATAAACCGAGGGTCAGGACCGTTTTTCGACCCCATCTATCTGAAAGGGCTCCGGCGGGTGCCTTGAAAAAAGTTTCTACAGCCAAATAGCCACCGAAAGTCAGTCCCGTTAGTTCCGACGGGGCTCTCAATTCATCACTCATATACAGGTTGACGAAAGGAACGAGACTGGCTAATGCCGCATCGGTCAGGACGCAAATGATGAGAATCCTTCGGCGGGTCGGGTCTTTACGCCAGAAAATCTCATGCCAAGACCCCATCAGGGGTCCCTGTCCTCCTCGGGCGATCGCCCGTTCAAACTCAAAAGCCAGCCTTTGCCGACCTCCCAATACATCCTCCCCCGCTCCGTCAATCCCCTGATCAGTCCGACCTTTTCTTCCTTCATCACATGGCTGACGCCCCTAAGGACTACGGACTGGGTTCTCCAGCCTCGCTCTCTCGCCAGTTTGTTCAGCGCCGCTTCCAACCCATACCCCAGACGGGACAAGTCCGGTAGTTCCTCCAGCGTCTCCTTACGAAAGGCTCTCTGCCCGCTGACCCAGGGAGCGAACATGTGAGATAGATCGGTCCAGAAACGACCGCCGCGGAACACTCCAATGACCATATCGGCTCTGTTCTCAAAGGCTGGCTCCGCCATTTGAACGATATGGTCGGGTCGTAATCCCCGTAAGTCGGCGTCCAAGAGGACGACGACGGGGTCCCTCACCCTCTTCAGCCCCGCCCAAACGGCTGCTGCCTTGCCTCTGTTTTCCTTCCAACGGATGCAATCCACAGGGAACTGTCGCACGACGTGATCGGTCCCGTCCGTTGACCCGTCGTCCACGACGAGCACTTGCTGAACGAAGGAGCAGGAGACGATCGGCTCCAGAACGGCACCGATCCTTTCTCTCTCGTTGAATGCAGGAACGACCACCGAAATTTTCATCCCCGACGACCTCCTCGGCCGACACGCGAAAGCCCCACCGTTCGTCTACATCGTAACCCGCCGTCCCGCCTGCTGCCATCTGAACTGGCTTCATAACCGATCCAATATCACTTCCACATCTCCGACTATCACACAACAACCGGGGCGTGCTCCCAACGCGCGCAGTGACTTAAGGACGCCTCGCCGCTCCAACCGCGCTCTGATCTCCTGTTTGGCTTGCGGATGGTTAGCGTTTTGCAACGCCGCCAACCGCTCGACACCTCCGCCCTCTACCTTCCACGCCCCGTCACCCACAGGCGTAACCGTTAGCGGGGCTTCCTCCCGTTCCGGCTCTGGCAGCTGTTCAGGCACCCCTGTCTCCACTTCCTTCATCGCTTCTCTCAGAAATCGCGCGATAGCCAGCACCAGTTCCGTCAATCCCAATCCGGTAAGCGCTGAAATGGGATAAACTTCCAGGCTTTGGCTCCTCAGCGCCGGAAGGCACCGATTGAGTTTTCGGTCAGCTCCGGGGAGGTCTACCTTATTGGCTGCGATCAGTTGAGGGGTTCGGGACAGTTTCTGGCTAAAAAGTTCCAATTCTCTGTTAATCTTTTGCCGATCCTCCAGAGGATCTCTACCGTTATTTGGATCCATATCCAGAAGGTGAACGAGTAAGCGGGTCCGTTCGGCGTGACGAAGAAATTGGTGACCAAGCCCGGCACCCTTGTGGGCACCTTCTATTAAGCCTGGTAGGTCCGCAACGACGAAACTAAAGTTGTCGACCTTGACGGTGCCCAAATTAGGAATCAAAGTCGTGAAGGGGTAGTCAGCGATTTTCGGCTTCGCTGCGCTGATCCTGCTGATCAGCGTGGACTTGCCCACGTTGGGGAACCCGATGAGCCCTACATCAGCGAGAAGTTTTAACTCCAGCCTTAAGATTCGCTCCTCGCCCGGTTCCCCTTTCTCTGCGAAGACAGGTGTCTGTCGGACCGGGGTCGCAAAAGACGCGTTGCCCCTCCCGCCTCTCCCGCCCCGGGCGATGCGGATCCATTGACCCGGGCGAACCAGGTCAGCCAGAAGTTTGCCCGTCCGACCGTCGTAGGCGACCGTTCCGGGAGGGACCTTTATGATCAGGTCTTTTCCGTCCCTGCCGTGCTGGTTTTTTCCTCTCCCCTTCTGCCCCGACTCGGCTGTGTAGGTCCCTTGCAAATGATGGTCCACCAAGGTTCGGACAGATGGGTCTGCCATCAAAATGATGTCTCCGCCCTTCCCACCCGATCCACCCGCCGGTCCTCCACGGGGAACGAATTTTTCTCTTCGGAAGGCGACGCTGCCGTCGCCACCGTCGCCCGCCTTGACCCGAATCAGGGCTTCGTCAACAAAAATCATTGGGGTTCAATCGGTTGGCTGGTATCGGTCGGGGAGGTCAACAGCCCCCTTGTATTATCACGAACCAACACCCGCTCCGACTGCCGTCATCACATTCACCCTGACCCGTCTTCCCTTGCGGTCAAAGTAAACGATCCCGTCGGTCAGGGCAAAGAGGGTGTCATCGTTTCCGATGCCCACATTGAGACCCGGAAGAAACCGGGTGCCCCTTTGTCGGACAAGGACGCTTCCTGATCGGACAAACATTCCTCCATAGGCTTTCACGCCTAACCTCTTGGACCGGCTGTCCCGACCATTCCGTGTGGCACCGCCTGATTTCTTATGAGCCATCGGCCGTTCCTCCTTTTTCCGGGGAAGTCAGTCGGATCTCCTCGACTTTCACCTGCGTCACGAATTGTCTGTGACCTTGGACTCGCAGATACCGGCGCTTCGGTTTGAACTTTACCACCCGAAGTTTGGGTCCCAGACGGTGATCCAGCACCCGGAGCGACACCCGCGCTCCTGGCAGATAGGGACTCCCGACCATCATTCGTCCCTCTTGCCGAACGGCGAGGACCGTCGTCACTTCAACCACCTGTCCCTTTTCCGCTTTTAAGCGGTCCACCGTCACCACCTGTCCTGGGCTCACCCGATATTGATGACCCCCGACCTGGATGACGGCAGAAGTCACCGGCTCGGTTCCTGTCTCCATAGTGCGACCGTCCTTTCTTTTGGATGGGATCCTTATGGCGTCATTAAATCCGCTTACCATCATTTTAAGGCTGTTGCCGGAAAAGTCAACGGAGGTCCCTGATAATGAAACGGACCAAGCAATGGGTCTTGGGCATCGGTCTATCGTTTCTCGCCCTCCTAACATGTTGCCGATCGGGCAACGAATCTATCGTCGCCCGGGTCAACGGTCTGACCATTAGGAGAGATGAGGTAGAGCGGCTTCTTTGGGAGCGTTACGCTGGATTCGTCACACGGGAGCTCGTAGAGTTGGGGCTGTTGGAACGGGAAGCCTCAAGGAGAGGGATCGTCGTCACTGGTGAAGAGATAACCCAGCGTGCGCAGCGACGAACCCCTTCTGGTGTCTTTGGCTACCTGGACCGAACTGGCTTTTACAAGGAACTGCTCTTGGAGAAACTGGCTAACGCTTTAGTAGAAGTCAGGGAAGATGAGTTGCGGCAGTATTACAATAGCCACGCTTCAGAATTTGACGAACCGGAAGCGGCGCATCTGAGGGAAATTACATTGGAAGACAAACAGAGCGCTTGGGCAATCTATGAAGCGTTGAGGAGGCTCAAGGGGACCAATTTTGAAGCGTTAGCCCGTCACTTCTCCGTCAGCGATCTAACTCGGCGAAAGGGAGGCGATATGGGTCTGGTCCCCACTCGGGACCTGCATCCCGCAATTCGGAAAATCGTCCAATCCCTGCAAGAGAACCAGTTCAGCAAACCTTTTCCCGTTGACGATAGATGGATGATCGTAAAGGTTGAAAAACGCGTTCCTGGGCGAAAGAAGACCTATGAGGAAGTTCGGGACTTTATCTATGGGAGATTGAGAAATCAAAAAGCGCGGGCGTTGCAAACGGAGTTGGTCGTACGACCCCTTAGGGAGGCGAAGATGGAGATTTTTGACGAAACGGTCCGAAGGCATCTGCAGGCGGGAGGTTTGATCCGGTGAGGAGGACTCGCAAAGAGAAGGAGCGGGCCCAGAAAGTTTGGGCGGAGAGGGCGGAACTGACCCGTTTCGGATTGGGCAAGATCGCCGAATCCCTCGCCAGAGCCGCACGGGATCTCTACCAGCGGGGTTGGCAGAGGGTGCAGGAGGGGCGATTGGATGAGGCACAGGAGGCGCTGAGAAAATCCCTTGAGATCTTCCCCGATGCTGTGGACGCCCTCAGGGCTCTGGGCCGCCTCCTCTTGGAGACCGACCGCGCGCAGGAAGCCGTCGCTATCTTCGGCAAGGTAATTGATCAAGGCGACGCCAATGGAGAGGATTTCTTCTATCTGGGAGAGGCGCTATTGCAAACGGGGCGTCGGAAAAGAGCCGTGGAGGCTTTTGATCAGGCAGTAACTTTGGGTCTGCCCGACCGCCTTCGAAGAGAAGCCGAACAGAAGCGAGCCGATGCACTGGAGGCGCTAAAGAGTAGTCCCCTCACGGACGAGACGGCACGGGAATTGGAGGAAGCCCTTTACTGGGCATCCTTTTATTTGGATATGGGTTTTCCCCGTCGGGCCCGCGAATATGCCGAACGCGCCCTCTCCTTGGCACCCAACGATCCCCGTGCACAACAGATGCGCCACCGAATCGAGGAAGCGATCGCCCGCCTGACCGGTTAGCCGCCGAACCCGGTCCGTTGGACCTGAATGACCGCAGGACCCAGTAGGACGATGAAGAGGGTTGGGAAGATAAACAGGACGAGGGGGAAGATCAGTTTCACTGGCAGTTTGGCAATCTGTTCTCGGATCATCCGGATGCGCTTCTTCCTGAGTTCGCCGGAAAGAGCCTTCAGGGCATCGGCGAGGGGTGAACCGAGCGCTTCGGCTTGATGGACGGAGGAGACAAGGAGGGAGATATCTTCCAACTTGACCCTCTCCGCCATGTCGCTGAGGGCGTCGGCGCGTCGCTTGCCCAGGCTGACATCCCGCATCACCTTTTTCAACTCGTCCGAAAGAGGTCCTTTGAACCTTCGGGTCGCTTCAAAGACCGCAGCATCAAAACCCAGACCGGCTTCAACGGAAAGGGTGATCAGATCCAACATATCGGGCATCTGGCGCATGATCAGTCGCCGCCGATTGTTAGCAACCCGCCTCAGCCAAAAGGTCGGTCCGATGAAGCCAAAGATCGAAAGGATTCCGACGAAGATAACGACGGTGTTGGGGCCGCTCAAATCGGCAACCCAGATGGAGCCTACGGACGGGAGAACCACACCCAAGACCGAACCGACGATCAGGAAAAGAAACCGAAGCGCTATCAAATCCCGCCCTGTCAGACCGAGGGGATATCCTGCCATTGCCAGAAGTTCCTCTGACGCCTGGGTTATTCCGTCGCGGACGGGCACATACCTGTTGATAAGATGAATGATGGGAACGAGAATCGTACGGGCCAGCCGTTCTGCCAAAGAAGCCTTTAGTTCCTCATCCTCGGTGAGGAGCTTTTCTTCGTCCTCCGTGAGGATCTGGCGCACTTGGACCAGACGGGCGACCCGGGCTCGCACCTGTCTCTCTCTTATCTCACGATAAGCCTGATAAACCACCACGCCCAGGGCAACCGCCCAGATGGCTGCCACGATAATCAGTTCCACAAAAGCCACCTCACAGTTCTACCTGAAGAAGTTTTCGGATCCACATCATTCCCATAGCCTGCATCGTAAAGCCAAGCATGATCATCTTGTTTCCCAGTTCGGTTTCGGTCAGCAGTCGCATCCATTCGGGGTTGATGATGAAAACGAAGGCAGCGACAGCGAGGGGGAGACCCATCAGGATCCATCCGCTAAACCGTGCTTGGGCTGTGGAAGCGGCGATTTCGCCCCTTAGTTCCTGCCTCTGGCGAATCGTGTCGGCAACGGTGGACAGAATCCGCGACAAGTTACCGCCCCGACGTATTTGAACCGTGATGGCGGACACACTGATGTCGTAGTCGTAACTCTGCACCCGTTCCGCCATCAACTGAAGGGCTTGTTCAATGGGCATGCCGACGGAGACCAGTTTATGAACCCTGTCCAATTCATCGGCAATGGGGGGCGGCAGACGGTCGGCTGCCATCCTCGCGCCCTGGATGAGGGAAAACCCTGCGGACAGCCCTGCTGAGATGATCGTCAGAGCGTCCGCCAATTGAATCTCCAAAAGGTGTTTCCGTCGGGCGATTTTCATATTAAGGAACATATTGGGAAGGGAGATCCCGGCAACCGCTCCCACTATCGGCGCCCACCAGGTCTTGAGGAGAATGGTGAGAATGCTCGCCAGTCCGACGGAAGTGATCAGGAGAAAAGCCAAAAACTCTTCCCCGTGGAGCGCCAAGCCCGCTTCCATCATCTTCCTTCGGTATTTGCGAGCCAGGCGGGTGTTGCCAATCAGTCGGGCAAAAATGGGGAACCGCTGCCGTTCTTCGGGCAACGCTACAGCAGTCGCCATCGGCAGCCCCTCCCTAATCAGGGACGAAAAGGTCTTCCGGTATGTCTATTCCTTGCTCTTTGATCTTGTCGGCAGCGTGGGGTCTAAAGCCCGTGCACACATGGCGACCGATAACCTTTCCGTCCCTATCCAGTCCCTTCTGCTCAAAGGCGAAAACCTCCTGCAGGAGAACGACTTCCTTCTCCAGTCCCTGAACCTCCGTGATGGAGACCGTTTTCCGACTCCCGTCGGACAAACGGGATTGGTGGACGATCAAATCTACGGCAGAGGCAATTTGCCGGGCGATCGCCATTTGAGTCAACTGCATTCCCGGCGCCATCATGATCATCGTCTCCAAACGGTAGATGGTGTCTCTTGGGGAGTTGGAGTGGAGGGTAGACATGGAGCCGTCGTGACCTGTGTTCATTGCTTGGATCATGTCCAGAGCCTCGGGCCCTCGGCACTCACCGACGATGATCCGGTCCGGTCTCATCCGTAAAGCGTTGCGGACCAGTTCGCGGATCGGGATCGCGCCTTCTCCCTCAATGTTGGGCGGGCGCGATTCCAGTGCCACCCAGTTCTCGTGGTAGAGTTGCAGCTCAGCGGAATCTTCCGCAGTGACGATCCGTTCCCAAGGTGGAATGAAGTTGCTCAGGACGTTCAGCATTACCGTCTTACCCGACCCGGTTCCACCTGAAACGACAATGTTCAACCGAGCCCGCACCGCAGCCCACAGAAAGATCGCCATCTTTTCTGTCAACGAACCAAAACGTATCAGGTCTTCAATGGTCAGCTTTCTTCTAAAGAACTTTCGGATCGTAATGGCGGGACCTTTGAGCGCCAAGGGCGAAATGATAACGTTGACCCGGCTCCCGTCGGGCAGGCGTCCGTCTTGAAGAGGGGTCCGCTCGTTAACCGGTCTTCCCAGTGGCGACATAATCCGGTCAATGATCTTCAATATATGCTCGTCGCTATCAAACTGCTGGTCGCTCAAATAGATGCGCCCGCCCCGCTCGTAGAAAATCCCGTCCTTGCGGTTTACCATAACCTCGGTGATCGTCGGATCGTCTAAGAAGGCTTGCAGCGGACCGTAACCGTTAATCTCGTCAATGACTTCCCGAACCAGCACCTGCCGCAGTTTTGCCGTTAGGGGGACGCCCTCCTGCTCAATGATCTCCGCCGCCGTTCGCTCCACCAACGGTCCCACCTGATCGTTATTGCGCAAATCTATGCCCCGAGCGAAGCCCCTTTCAAAATCCGCAATCACTCGTGAATGGACTTTCCCGCGCAACCGGAGAATCAGTGCCCTCTCCTCTTTGCTCAACTTGGGTCTGTCTCCGATCGGTTTTTCGTCTTCCCACCGAAACTCCTCCTGAAGAATCCTTTGCAAAAAGGAGCCTTCCCGGACGACGGTCTGCGTCGCTTCCTTTCCGTCGGCTGGAACTGGTACCTGTGACGGTTCTGCTGGTTTCGGCTTCTGTTCCTCCTCTTTCGGCTCCTTGGGTTGTGTCTTTCGTAAAAACAATTGGCTCACCCCCTTTAAAGGCGGACTCCCGTCCCTTTGCCATCAGCCTTCTCTTTGATCTTCCTCCAACTTAATGACGATCCTCACCGGAACCCACTCCATGTCGTCTTGCTGGGGCTCGGTGTAGATGTAAGGCAGGTTGTAAACCGTTGCACCTGTGTAAAGTCTGGCGACCCGCTTCTGAAGGATTTCCTCCCAGACCTGTCGCCTAATATAGCCTTCTATCTCTATTCTGTCTTCCGCTAAAGCCACCCCTTTCCCTCCTACCCGCTGCCGGGACGATTTTTTCACGACGAGACTGTATGTATTCTACCACGCTCAATCCGCCTCCGGAAGTAATTCAGTCAGTCGGGAGATGCTGACCAATTCCTCACGGGCATGCCTCGGTCCTGGGTAGGAGAAGGGACGACCCATTCGCTCGGAAAGTTGAAAAAGGACCCAACTGAGCGGGCGGACGCCCTCGGGCGGCTGGACGGCTCGGCGGACCTTCTGGCACAGCCCCGACCAATTGGTATAGGTGCCGTTTTTTTCCAAAAAGGTGAGGTCGGGTAGGATCATCCAGGCGCCCTTCGCCAAGGCAGTCCAATGGGTAGCGGAGACAACCCACCGTTCCCTCGTTTCCGGCAACCCCCCAAGCCAATCCGGAAGTCGGTGAATCGTCCCCGGGTCAATGATCCAAAGGACCGACCGGTCTGCAGTCTGCCCGCTTTCCCTTGCGTTCCGCAACCCGATCCCCTTGTCCAGCACCAAGGGCGTTCCCCACACTCTTTGCAGAAGGGAACCCGCCGCTTGATCCCCACAGGGCTTCAGCCCCGGGAGCATTTCCGGGCTCAGACCGGCGATCAGACAACCCACCTCGTTTGCGTGATGTAGGGTGTAAAAAACAGCCGACCAATCGTCCCGCCTCAACGCCTCCAGAAGTCTCAGGACTGTCTCGGGACGGACTGGGGACGGATCCGTCCCGCTGGCGCAGAGGACAAGGGGTCGGCGGGCGGATTTCAGAGCCTGGGCTATTGCCTGAAGCTCCCGATCGGATTCTCCAAAAGACGAATCTCCCGTCCCTTCCACTTCGGATGCGATGATGTCAAGGGCGCTTTGGGGATCTCGGTCACTGATCCATTTCCAAGCCCACCGCTTGATGCGGGGTTTGGTCTCCGTCAGTCCGACCACGGCAAGCCGAGCCCCCTGGAATTTCACTGCTTGAAGAACCCAGAACCACCCGATGGGAAGGTGGTGATACAGGTCGCAGCCGGCAATGAGGGTGACATCGGCTTGTTGAAGGTCGTAGACGGAAACGCCCAAATGAGCCGATCCGCTCTTCAGTGCGATTTCGGTCATATAGGGATCCCGCTCTAAAAAGTCCACATTAGGACTCATAGCAACAGAACGGGCGAAGCGCTGAAACAAGTAGGCTTCCTCGTTGGTCATCACTGCGGAGCCGACAAAAAAGGAACGATCCGATTGGGAAAGGACTGCGGCGAGGTGGTCCAACGCCTCATCCCAACTGATCGGCAGCAGGTCGCCGTTAATTCTCAGGTGGGGTGCCGTGATCCGGTCGGCGGGAGAAGGGAACTTCAATTGAAACCTCCCGACATCGCACATCCAAAGGTCGTTGACCTGAAAGTTCTCACCGGCGGGGACGAACCGCTTGGGTTCATTGAACCGGCAGTCAGCGAAAATGGTGCAGTGAATCGGGCATTTAGGGCAGACCGTCTGGGTGCGAGCCAATTCCCACGGTCGCGAGGCGAACCGATAGGGATGGCTCGTCAGAGCACCTACCGGACAGATGTCAATGACATTTCCTGAGAAGATCGTGTCCAGTTCTTCCCCGTCGGCGACAGCGATGTAACTCCACCATCCTCGGTCAACCTGTTCCAACTGCTTCTCCCCGGCTAGTTCGTCACAGAAACGAATGCATCGCTTGCACATAATGCACCGCTCCCTGTCCAGCAGGATGTGGGGGCTCAGGGAAACGGGCTTGGGGAAAGTGCGTTTGGGTTCCATGAACCGAGAATAGGGTCGGCCCTGGACGAAGGCCACATTCTGAAGGGGGCATTCTCCCCCCCGATCGCACACAGGGCAGTCCAGGGGATGGTTAATCAGAAGAAACTCGGTGATGGCGCGGCGGGCCGATTCAGCTTCTTCGCTTTTGACCCGCACTTCCAACCCGTCGCTGACCGGCATCGTGCAGGATGTCTGCGGCTTGGGCATCCATTGGATTTGGACTCTACCCGATTCGTCCCTGGCGAGTGAACCGTCCGGCATCCTCCGAGGCAAACCGACTTCCACCAGGCACTGACGGCAGACACCGACCGGCATCATGCGGGGATGGTAGCAAAAATGGGGGATGTCTATTCCCAACAGCTTCGCCGCTTCAATGATTAGAATGCCTTCGGGAACACTGATCTTTTGACCGTCAATAGTGACGGTGACTGTCTTGCCCTCCCCCTTAGCAGCGGAAGGTCTCAGTCCGACGGTCGTTCCCGAAAGCATATTGGCAGGAACGAAACCCTTTTCGCCCTCGAGTCGTCCCCACATGAGAGCGACGAGGCGGTCCCAGTCCAAGCGTTCCCTCATAACTTTCCTCCGCCTTTCTCGGTCAGCGGTCACCGTCTTCTTCAGGGCAGCGCTGATGAGCGATGTGATACTCAAAATCATCTCTGCCGATCCGCAGGCAGGACAGCAGCGGGTTGGGAGCCGTGTCGCCTAAGAGGCAAAAACAGTTACCAACCATCTGTTTGCCGACCGACTCCAGGAGGGATAAATCCTCTCTCGTGGCGGATCCGCTGTGAAACCCGTCTAGCGCCTGGACTAGCCAATAGGTTCCTTCCCGGCACGGAGTGCATTTGCCGCAGGACTCTCTCATATAAAAGCGGGTCAGTCGGAGCGCGACCTTGACCATACAGGTTCCTTCAGCGATAGCGACAATGCCTGCGGACCCGGCAAAGGAGCCGGCGGACATAATGGCTTCAAAGTCTGTCGTCACCCGCATCGCCGTTTCGGCGTCCAACATGGGAGCCGAACTGCCCCCCGGTATGAGGGCTTTCAGTTTTCTCCCCTTGCTCACGCCCCCGGCAAATTCAATCAGATCTCGCATCGGGATGCCGAGGGGAAACTCGTAGACACCGGCCCTCTCGACGTGACCGCTGACGCAATAAAGGCGTGTTCCCGGACTGCGCTCCGTTCCCCATTGGCGATACCATTGAGGACCGTTGAGGATGATCGGCGGGACGCGGGCAAGCGTCTCCACATTATTAATGACCGTCGGCTGACCGAAGGCTCCTTTGACTGCGGGGAAAGGCGGTCTCATTCGGGGCTCCCCTCGGTTCCCTTCCAGCGACTCCAAAAGTCCCGTCTCCTCGCCGCAGATGTAAGCGCCCGCACCCCGGTGGAGGACCAGGTGACACGAGAAGGAACTTCCCAGTATTTGATCGCCTGCAAGGCGCGTCTGATAGGCTTCCCTGATGGCTTGCTGCAAAATATCGTAGCCTCTGCCGAACTCGCCCCTGATGTAGATGAACACTTTCTCCGCCTGAATGGCGTAAGCGGCGATCAGGGCCCCTTCGATGATGGCGTGAGGGTCCTTTTCTATAATCAATCGGTCTTTGAAAGTGCCCGGCTCGCTCTCATCAGCATTGACGCATACATACTTGGGAAAGATATTCTTCGGAACAAATCCCCATTTGACCCCTGTCGGAAATCCGGCTCCGCCGCAACCTCTCAGCCCCGAAGCGCGCACCGTCTCTATCACTTCGTCGGGCGTCATTTCCTTGACGACTTTCTCCAGAGCCCTGTAGCCGTCCGTTTCTCGGTAGACCCTCCAAGTCGTGCTCTGGGGCAGGTCAACTCGTCTCTTTACGATCCGCACCTCATCCGAACTCATTCGTCCTGTCCCTTCCCTTCCTTTGGTCCTTGAGCCTCCCTTTTCCTCCGCAACTGCAAGATGATTTCTTCCGCCCTTTCGGGCGTTACCTTCTCATAGAGGTCCCAGCAATTGACCAGAAGGACGGGCGCCTTATCGCAGGCGGCGAGGCACTCAAATTCCTCAAGAGTAAACAGACCGTCGGCGGTCGTTTGTCCGACGTCAATCCCTAACAGCTCCTCTAGCTTCTTCAGCGTCCTGTCGGCTCCGCACAGGAGGCAACTGATGTTTGTGCACAGCATCAATTGGAACCGCCCGACAGGATGATCGTGAAACAATTCGTAGAACTTGACGATGGCTTCCACATGGATCGGAGTCGTCTCAGTCAAAAGGGCAACGTCAGGGACGGCTTCCCTCGGAATAAATCCGTACCGGTCCTGAACCAACCAGAGAAGGGGCATCACAGCCGCCTTGGGATGGGGGTAGCGGCTCAAAATCTCATAGGCTTTCTCCTTCATCTCACCGGCGAAAAAGGTCAGTTCCTCGGCGGCAGGGGCGGACGGATTGTGCATCGCTATCGGTCCACCTCTCCAAGGACCGTGTCAAAACTCGCCAGGATCGCGACCAGATCGGCGATCAGGTGCCCTCGGGCTGCAATGGGCAGGGCGTGGACATGGATGAAAGACGGTGACCTCATATGCATCCGGTAGGGTTTCTCGGAACCGTCGCTGACAATGTAAAAGCCGACCTCTCCCCGAGCGCTCTCCACAGCGGCATAGGCTTCGCCGGCGGGAACGGGATACCCCCGACTGTAAAACAAAAAGTGACGGATGACCGCTTCCATATCCTTGTCTAAAAGCTCCTTTGGAGGGGGTGTCGCCCACGGGTGGTCTGCCAAAACGGGTCCCGGCGGTAGGTTCTCAAGAGCCTGCCGGGCAATTTTCGCACTCTCCTGCATCTCTCTCATTCTGACCGCGTAGCGGGCGTAGGTGTCTCCGTCCGTTTCCACCGGAATAACAAATTCAAACTGGTCGTAGGAAGAGTAGGGTAGGGATTCGCGAAGGTCCCAGGGCACCCCCGAAGCCCTAAGAGATGGACCGGTAATCCCCCAAGCGACGGCTGTCTCAGCTGGGACGACTCCGATGCCCTTAGTCCTGCTCAGCCAGATCGGGTTCCTACTGATCAGTTCGTCTAATTCCGCCCAAGTAAACTGGAAACCTTTCAAAAAAGTCCGGCAGGAATCCGCCCATCCTTCGGGGAGATCGTAGCGGCAGCCGCCGACGATGAAATAGGAATAGGTCAATCGGGCACCGCACAACGATTCAAACAGGTCCAGAATCTTTTCCCTCTCCCGGAAGCAGTAAAAGAAGGCGCTCATGATTCCGATGTCCAGTGCGGTCGTACCCAGCCAGACTAAATGGCTGGCAATCCGCTGAAGTTCGGAAATCAGAACCCTCAAATATTGACCCCGGGGCGGAACCTCAAGACCCAAAAGTTTTTCAACGGCAAGGCAGAAGGCGAAATTATTGGTCATCCCCGACACATAATCCAATCGGTCATTGAGGGTTATCACCTTGTGATAGGTTTTCGTCTCCGCTTCCTTTTCGATTCCTGTGTGAAGGTAACCGATGACGGGCTCAATGTCCAGAACCGTTTCTCCTTCAAGGGTCAGGATCAGCCGCAAAACCCCGTGGGTGCTGGGATGCTGCGGTCCCATATTGATGGTCAGGGTCGTTTCGGTAATCTGCTGGCTCATCGGCTACCATTCCTCCCTTTCCTCCGCTTCTGCCGTGACGGGTTGACCGGGTTGCCAGAACAGAGGGAAGTCCTTTCTCAGAGGATGACCGGGAAACTCCTCGTAGGTCAGGATTCGCTTCAGGTTGGGATGTCCGTCAATGACGATCCCGAACATGTCCCAGATCTCCCTCTCGTAGGGTGAGGCATTGAAATAAATGTCGCAGATGCAGGGAACTCGGGGGTCGTGACTGGGTGCCGTCGCTTTGAGTCGTAGTCGGGACCGTCTGCGCAGGGAGAGTAGATGATAGACGACCTCGAAGCGAGGCTCTCCCCTTTGCAGCCAGTCAACGGCTGTCGCATCCACCAGCATCTCGTATTGTTCTTTTTCCTTCAGAAACCGTAACGCTTCTTTCAGATCGTTCCGGTCAATCGTCACCGTTACCTCGTCAGCGAAAAAAGTCACCTTTCGGACCCGATCAGGACCCAGGTAAGATTTCAGCGACTCCACTGCTCGCTCGGCTATCTCGCGGAGATTTTCCGACGGTCGCCGCTGCTGTCCCATTTTTTAGCCCCCCGATGGGGTTTGGGCTGGTGTGGCGGCTGCCTCTAAATCCTGTTGCCTTGCCTCCTCTCGGATCGGTCGCTCCTCCCACCATTCCCATTCAAAGGCTCCGATCCTCAAAAGATAAAAGTAAGCCACCACAAGAATCGTCAGAAAGATCGCCATCGCCCAAAATCCCAAAAGTCCCAAGTCCCGGTAGGCTAGCGCCCATGGATAAAAGAAGACGATCTCCACATCAAAGATGATGAACAGCATCGCAATAACGTAGAACTTCACAGGGAATCTTTGTCGGGCGTCTCCGATCGGTTCCATTCCGCACTCGTAGGGGCTCATTTTGGTCCTCTTGTATTTTCCCTCCCCGGCGAGGCTGAGGATGTGGGAAAGGAAAAGAAACCCTCCTGCGGTCAGAGCCGCCAGTCCCAGTGCCGCAGCAACGACCCAATACTGCCCGAGCATTTTCTTTCACTCACGCCATTATGCCACCGAAAATGGAACTTTCTGTCAGACGGTAGACTTTCCTAACATTAGGAATCGGTTAACACTCGTACGGATCAGGAGGTATCGCCGGGCGATGAAAAGAGTCAGTGGACGGAATCTACCGGTTACCGCCTTTTTCGGGTTGACTGTCCTCTGGGTTGCGGTCGCTGGAGCGCAGACTTACGAAGTAGATCCTGCTCACTCGTCTGTCGTCTTCAGTGTCAAACACTTGAATGTCGGCATCGTTTACGGTCGTTTCAACCGGATCAAAGGAACCATACTGGTCGATGAGGCGCAAGTGCAGAAAAGTTCAGTGCGGCTGGAAATCGCAGCCGATTCCATAGACACGGGCGTTCCCGATAGAGACAAACATTTGATGAGCCCGGACTTTCTTAGCGCTCGCCAGTTTCCGACCATCTCTTTTCAGAGCACCGCGGTCCAACGGGCGGGGAAGGACTCGGTGAGGGTGACCGGCAACCTGACCCTTCACGGTGTGACCCGTCCGATCACCGTCACCGTCCGGCAGGTTGGTCAGGGTAAGGGGATGAAAGGTGAGTTCCGACGAGGCTTCCACGCAACCTTTCGGATTAAGCGGTCCGACTTCGGGATGACCTTTATGCTCAACGGCGTCAGCGATGAAGTGAACATCATCGTTGCAGTGGAAGCCGTACAGAAGTAGGCGTTCCGCTCATTCAGTCGTTCGCCAAATTTCCGGACGAAAATGAGGAAAGATGGATATCTTTTTGCCTGTCATCGCCGCTAATACCATTGTTTTCCTCCTGTCTGCTCTTGGTCTTCTGTTCTCCTTCCGGTTCCTCTCTTGGAAACTGGGAACTAAAAGCAGAGGCTTTCCTGCTATCGTCGTTGGGCTATCCTACTGCTTGGGTCAGTTTCTGATTCAGAGACCAAGATTTGGTCAGGGAGGCGATGCCAGCACCGTCGTCTTTTCCGCCAGCCTTATCGGTGTCCTTCTTTTTGGCTTGTCACCGTTCGTCAGCGATGTGATTAGGTCCCTTTTCAGGCGTCATATAGGAGCACGCCTGACCTTCTTCCTTGGGGCACTCGTCGTCTATCTCCTTCCTCAATTGGCTGTCTTTTTTCTTCTTCGTCCCTTTTTCGGTCACGAAGACTTAGGGCGAGTTGCGCTGACATGGATCCGCTACGGTCACTGGTCCGTCGTTATTCCTCTGATCGTCCTGTTTTCGGCACCGATGAAGATGCCTTTTCTCCCGGCGATGTTGAATTGGCTCTTCTACTGTGCCGCTCTTCCCCCTTTCCTCTTCCTCTCCGCATATGCCTCGATGAGCCAGGTCGCGAGTGCTTTAATGGCGTCCTCTCTTCCTCTTGTGATCTTGTCTACCTTCCGGTTGGCAGGGGACACCGACTATGTGCGCTGGATTGGATCGTTTATCTTTTTCGTCGGTTTCCTTCAAACTCTGTCTGCCCGATTTTATGCCTTCGCACCCGAGTCGGGGACCGTGCTGATGGTTGCTGCTCCTGTTGTCGTCGTTCTGGGGTCGGCATGGGGTCCCGGAGGAGAGAACCGCGCCTCGCCACGGGTGACGAGAGCCCTATGGGGCACGATCACGCTGGCGAACCTATCCCTTCTGTCCCTTGCTCTGTTTCTCGCTTGGAGGGCGCGACCAACGCCGTCTTACTATTAGTGTTCCTACCTTTCACATCTGCTCGGGGGCGTCGACGCCGATGAAGGAGAGGGCGTCTCTGAGAACCCTCTGGGCAACGGAAACGAGAAACAGTCGCGCAGCACTCAAGGTCAGATCGTCGGTCAGGACTCGGCATCTCTCATAAAAGTCGTGGAACCGATCGGCGAGTTGGACCAGATATTGGGTGATCAGGTGGGGCGATAGCGACAGAGCCGCCTCTCGGACGGTATCCGGGAAAAGGATCAGGTGGCGAATGAGTCGTTTCTCTGAGAGCGAGTTCAGAAGGGAGAAATCGGACTTGCGATAGAGAGAGAGCGCCGGATGGTTCCTCTCTCGCGCCGTTCGGAAGATGCTGGCGCAACGGGCATGAGCGTACTGGACATAGTAGACAGGGTTGTCGGGCGTCTTCTGAGTGGCAGTGTCCAAGTCAATGTCCAGGTGGGCATCGGCGCTTCGCAGAAGAAGAAAGAATCGGGCAGCGTCTTTCCCGATCCAGTCCAGTAGGTCGTCCAAAGCGACCAGTTCGCCCGCCCGCTTGCTCATCCGAACGACCTCTCCCGCCCGAACCAAACGGACCAACTGGTAGAGGACGACTCGGAGCCATGTCTTCTCCTCATCCTCAATACCTAAGGCTTTCAAGGCTGCGTGAAGGCGGGGCGCGTGACCGTGATGATCGGCTCCCCAGACGACGACGGCAAACCGGTATCCCCTCTCCCATTTGTAGATATGGTAGGCGATGTCGGAAGCCAAATAGGTCGGCGCGCCCGTCTGCCGGACCAAAACCCGATCCTCTTCATCGCCGAACCGACTGGTCGACAGCCAGACCGCATCCTCAGACCGGTAAGTCAAACCCAGGTCGGTCAGTCGGTCAAGAGTCCGGCGAACCCGACCTGTGTCATAAAGCCACTGCTCACTGACCCACTGATCGAACCGGACCCCGAACCGGAGCAGGACCTCCTTATGCTGGTTTGTAATCTGCTTGAGCGCCAGGTCGTTGAAGACCCGCACCCTCTCTTCCGAAGGGACTGCCAGATACTGATCGCCGACTTCTGTCACCAGTTTTTGAGCTAGTTCTATCAAGTAGTCGCCTTTATAACCGTCTTCAGGGATTTCCGTATCCTCTCCGAAAAGCTGCCGATAGCGGGCTTCCAGAGACTTACCAAACCGCTGAATCTGACCGGAAACCCAGACATCGTTGATGTAATACTCCCGATCGACCCGATAGCAGATAGTAGCGAGGAGGTTAGCAATGGTGTCACCAATAGCAGCGCCGCGCGCGTTACCGATCTGAAGAGGACCGGTTGGGTTGGCGCTGACGAACTCTACCTGCACCTTTTCCGATTGACCGATGTCCCAATAGGGACCCTTCTCCGGAACATCAAGGATTTGAGACAGGGACTCACAAAACCAAGAAGGTCTGACCGTCACGTTGATAAAACCGGGACCAGCAAGATCCGCCTTCTCCAGCCAGTCTCGGTTAGGAAGAAAAGAGATGAGAAGGTCGGCAACCTCCGCTGGGGGGCGCCCGACCGATCGGGACAGAACCAGGGCAAGGTTAGTGGCGAAGTCGCCCAGGTCATCCTGGGGTGGCACGGAGACGGTGAAACGCGGTAGGACGATGTGCCGGGGAAGGGCACCTGCATCCTGGGCTCTGTGAAAGGCTTCTTCAAAAAGGGCAAAAATCTGATCCTTTTTGCTGGTCAGCGGGAATCACCTCTTTTAAATAGGACTGTCAGAAGATTAATCGGGGGAACCCATAGTGCAATGCGATCAGGTTCAGAAGCCAAAGGGTCGTCGTTGCGCCACAGAAGACCTGAATGAAACCCAAGTTCCAGATTTGAACGGGAAGTGGGGGTGACGAATAGGGTGCGCTCTGATAGCGCCGAAGGAGTTCCTTGCCCGCCTCAATGGCTCGGTCCAATTGCTTAGGGGTCGGCTTCTTTACGGTGAAAAAATGTTGGAGCATCGTGCCGACCCGCCTCCAGGTTAATAAAACGACGACAAAAAGGACCATCATCAAAGGAGCGGCGATGTTGCTGAAGGCGACGGTCGTCAGAAGGATGACCAGAGCCGCCACATTGGTACCGCACCGGGGATGGACTAACGGCATTTTTGAGACGGATTCCGGGGTCAAGTCTTCACCTCGTTCAATGGCGTGCACGACCTGATGCTCACCACCGTGGTAGCCGGTCAGAGGGAGAAGCCGAAGGGCAAGGAAAAAGAGGATCCCTTCAAGGAAGTGAAGGGAGAGAAGGAGCTGGGACCAGGGAAGAGAGAAGCCGAACAAGCGGGGAGCTTGGTCCAAGACGTAAGCCGTCAACAAGTCAGTTCCCAAGATCCCGTCGGCAATGTGCAAACCGGTCAGCAGAAAACCTCTGGCGACGGCGAGGCAAAGCGCCATCACCACTCCGGTGAAGAAGACGGCGACATTGCCGGCGCCTGCACGATGGGCGCCGGTTGTAAGGAAAATGCCCCAGGGCGTTGCCATTCCGCCTATCCTGGGGGGACGAAGCCCCCGAGTCAGGGCGGCAGCGAGATCCAATCGGGTAACGATACCCTTCAAGGCACCTGATGGATCCGCAACCGGCGCAGCGGACACCCCATGCTCGTCCATCACCCGCGCCACGACCTCAAGAGGCAGTTCCGCATCCACCACCAACTCAGGTCTTCTCATTACATCGACCACTTTCAGATGCTGATGGGAGTTCAGCGAAACCTTCAAAAGGTCGCGGTCCTCCACGACCCCGATGACCCTATTGCCGTCAAGAACGGGGACCAGGGGCAACTGAGATTGACGCATCAACTCAGCCGTCTTCCCTATGGAATCGTCCGGACCTATCGCAGGGCAACGGCGACTGATCAAACCCGCATTCATTTCCATTTTGTCCTGCACGATCCTTCCACGAACTTCCATGCTAAATTGTGGTGCACAAACAACCGTTGAGAGTCGCCGACAGGCAACAATGAGCATTAAGGTCACCAGGTGATGGCGATGTGGAAATGTGAGATTTGCGGCAAGACCGGAATGGCAAGTTACCGTGTCAGTCACTCCAAGCATCACACCAAAGTGAGGCTGAGAGCCAATATTCAAAAAGTAAGGGTGCGAGTGGGCGGTTCTGTACAGCGAATGCGGGTCTGCTCCTCCTGCCTGAAGAAGGGGAAGGTAGTCAAAGCCGTCTGAGAAGGGCAACCGATTGGCACCCCGTCTGGGCACCCCGCCGGATGACTGCTCGTCCTTTTCTTTGAGGGACGGCAAAAGTGATTTGTAAGTGGGTCCAGCGCCTGACGCCTCGCTTGGCTGTCGGAGGGCTGACGTTTCCCTTTTCTCTCTTGGCACGACGGCATATCAGTCGCTGTCCCGATTGCCAGGTGGTGTGGGAGAAAGAGGAAAAGTTGACGGCTCTTCTCCGACAGGCGGGCGAGTTGCGCTTGCGGCGACCGGAACTGTGGTCGGAAATTGAAAAGAGACTCGTCGCTGTGCCTGCTGCTAGAGCGCGACCGATTTGGCAAACGGTCACCGCAGGCGCCTTGGGCACCCTTGCCGTGGGACTGATCGTTCTTATCCTATGGCACCGACCCGTCGATCGAGAGCCGGTGCCGATCAGCACTAAAATGGACCCGTTCTTCCAGGCGATGATTCAGCACCATATCACCCTTTCGGGCGATCCGTCAGTGGCTCTGGCCCTCGTAACTGCTCGGCAGACGAGATGAGACGGTTTTTTTACGCCTCTGCAGGTCTGGCACTGGTCATTGTCCTGTCTGCTGTCGCCTACTGGTGGCGAGACGCTCATTTCGCTTGGTCGGTCATTGACAAATCGTTAAGGGTTCAGGAAGAGTGGCGGCCGGCGGGTAAGGTCCGCTGGTTGATCCGCCTGCCGGATGGCACCACCCGGTCGGGAGTAGCAGAAGTTGCCCTTCGGGATTCGGGTCTCGTAATGAAAACGGGTGCCGTGGAAGTCTTCTGCTCCGCCTCCGGATGCCAACTGCGTTCCCCCCAATACTCCCTCACTTCTCGACCCCTGGAGTCTCACCAGATGAAAGACTTTCCCGGTTCGGCCCGACTGCTCCGTTCCAACTATCGGGTTGCCCATGTGGGGAGCCGACGTGCGGGCGGCAAGATCTGTCCCGTCATCTCTGTCGCACCGGTCAATAGGGGGCTGTACGTAAGGCGACTGACTGTAGACCCTGATACGGGGTTTGTGATTCAGTCAGAGGTTGTCGGCAGCGGCGGAGAGGTGCTTCAAAGGTTAGAGTGGCTAACGGTCACGTTTATTGCCAGGCGTCAAGAGCGTCGGGAACGGCTACCGCAAGCCGGTGACAGGCGTCTGGAGAGAATTCTGCCGCCTGGGTTTCGCCTGCAGAAAATCGGGGTCAGCCAATGCCAATGCTGTTCCTGCGGTACCGTCGCTCACGCCGCCGTGGCGAGCGACGGTATGGTGGGATTGACTCTCCTTCAGGTTCAACAAGAGGATTCCGCATGCCCCTTCTGCCGCGCACCAAAGGAGGGTTCGGGGGTTGTCCAAGCGGGCTCCCTCTCCGTCGCTTGGAGCCGGATGAAGAGGAGCACCGCCTTGTGGGTTGTTGTCGGGGAAGTGACCCCCTCTTTGGCTCTTCGAGTCGCCAAAAGTGCCTGTGCTACCCAACCGGCTCTCTCAGAGCGTCAGGGTGGCGCCACTGTCCCGATCGCCCTCCCGTCTTCTCTTCCAGTCGGACGTCGGTGATCACCATCGCTGGGTCCTGTCCCTTCCCCATATCGTAAATGGTCAAAAGGGCGACGGCGACGCCGAAGAGGGCTTCCATCTCGGCTCCCGTGCGCGCTTGTGTCGTTACCTCCACCCTGACCCTTAGCTGGCTTTTGCCCTCATCAGCTTCAAAGGAGACATGGCTGGCGGTGATCGGGATCGGATGGCAGAGGGGGATCATTTCCGCCGTCCTCTTGATGGCGAGAAAAGAAGCGACTTGTGCCGCCGGTAGAGGAGATCCTTTGGGCAACGATCCTTCCTTGATGGCTTTCAGTGTCTCTGGACTCATCCGGATCGTCCCGACAGCGGTCGCCTTGCGGAAAGACACTTTTTTACCGGAAATGTCCACCATTCGGATCGGTTCGGTCAACCGAATCAACTCCTAAAGAATCAACATAGCATCGCCGAAGGAGTAGAAACGATACCCGTGCCGCACGGCCTCCTCATAGATCTCCCGGGTCCATTCCACATCGCCAATGAAAGCGGCGACGAGAGCCAAGTTAGTGGATCGGGGCAGATGAAAGTTGGTGATCAGAGCGTCTACTGCTTGAAAGCGGTGCCCCGGAGTAATGAAGAGTTGAGTCCAGCCTGACTTACTGACGAGGGAGTGGAAGCCGTCGGCGCACGATTCTAAGGTCCGAACCGTCGTCGTGCCTACAGCGACGACTTTTTTCCCTGACTCCCAGCACCGATTGATCTTTTGAGCGGCCTCAGGAGGAAGGCGGTAGAACTCTTCCCCCATCTGATGCTGATCCACTGTCTCCGTTTTGATCGGCTTAAAAGTTGCCCAGCCTACATGGAGCGTAATGGTGACAAGATCAACACCCATCTCCCGCAACCGCTGGACCAAACTCGGCGTGAAATGGAAACCTGCCGTCGGCGCCGCGATGGATCCGGGTTCCCGTGCAAAGATGGTTTGATACTGCGACGGATCGGTCACTGGCTGGCGAATGTAGGGAGGCAGAGGAACTTCTCCCGCCTCTTCTAGGAACTTCAAGACTTCTTCAGAAGGTTTTCCAAAAGAGACGAGGGTCGCTCCTTGTGGGTTCTTCCCCTCAAAACGACCAAAAAGGGCGGAAGTCAGAGAGACACATCGGAACGATCGCCCGGACCGGGCCCCTTTGCCCGGTCGGACGAGCGCTTCCCATAGATGACGAGACTCGTCAACGACCCTCAACAGCAACAGCTCGGCGCCCGCATCCGTATCGGCGCATCTTACTTTGAGACGAGCGGGGATGACGCGAGTGTCGTTGACAACAATCACATCTCTGGGAGAAAGGAACTGGGGAAGTTCGTAAAAACGCGTATGGATCAGCCGGCGGTCCCTTCGGTTCACGATCAATAGGCGAGAGTGATCCCTAGGCTCTATCGGCGACTGGGCAATCTGCTCCTTTGGCAGGTCGTAGTCCAGTGCAGAGGTCGGCAGAAAACTCGCCTTGGTGCTTTGGTCAGGGGCTTGAACGCTATCGGTCATCGTTGGGAGCCTGGAGCCGTGGGCTGAGCCGATTCCAGTTCCAAACGGGCGAATTCAAAGAGAATGACAGACCTGCGGTAGGTCAGTTCGTCCGGATTGGTCACCCACTGTCTCAGCAGATCTAGACCCTGCTGGAACAGTTCATAACTCATTAGTCTCCGCCTTTGGAGTTTCTCTTGTGAAAGAGGAACGCGCAACCGGTAGGCTCGTTTGAGAAGGTTTGCGGACCTTTCTTCCAATTCTTCAAGAACCTTCAGCAAATCCTGCCGCAAAATCCTTCCCTGATTCAGGTCCTCCAGACGGTTGCGCACCATCTCAAAAAGCCGGACCGCTTCCTGATCCAGCGCCTGATGGTAGAAGGGAAGGCGCGACAAACTGGGTGCTAGTCCCTTCTCTTGGTCCAAAAGACCTGCCAGATAAGAGTAGGCGAGGTCGTATCTGCGGACACGAACCGCTGATTCCAGACCGATTTCAAGGGTCTCCCGGTCGGTCCCTTTTTCGCTCCCGATTTTTTCCAAGGCTAGGATGACATCCTCATACCGTCGTCTGCTGAACAGCCTCCGAACGGCTGCCGAAAGGATGTCCGCGCGAGACGAGCGGGCAATCAGTTCCCTGTCCCATTCCTCTGCCTCATGGTAGAGGGCACTGCCATCCCTATCCCTGCCCCGCCGGAAGGCTTCCGCTGCCAAACTAAAGGCGGCTTCCGCCCCGAGAGCCATTTCCTCCTCTGACACAGCGCTCCCCCCTCGCACCCGCCGCACAGCTTCCAGCACCCGCCCATACCGCTTCCTTTTCGCCTCCGCCCGAGCCAGCCCCTTCCACGCCTCCCACAGGTCACCCTTTAACTGGACCGCCCGTCTATACTCCAGGCAGGCGTCGTCCCATCTTCCTTCCGATAGATAGAGGTCGCCGAGTTTCAAATAAAGGATCGGCTCCTGGGGATTGGCAGCAATCAGATCGCTCAGCGCCTTTAGCGCTTCCTCTTTCTTGTTTGCGGCGATGAGAGCCTCAACGGTGGCGAGATCCGGCGGCGAGGTCTCGGGCTCAGGAGCTGCTCTGAGACTCCTCTCCAGCCACCGGACGATCCGCAGGGAGAGGATGAGCGACGGATCTTCTTGATACTTCTCTGAAAAACCCAACTTTGCTAATGTAGTAGCCTCATCCTTCTGGATCGGCTCTGACGATAGGTCAGTGCGGAGTTTGTCTTCAACGGGCGACAGCAGGATTGCCAGAGCGGCAACGGGATCGTCGCCTCTCACTGCCAGAACCGCTATGGTAAGGGCGGCTGTGACTGCTTCTGCCTCTCTAATTTCCTTGGCAAAAAGGTGCGGCTTTCTCCTCGCCTGAGGGTTGATCTTTCCTTCAACAATTGCCCTCTGAAGGGACGGCGAATCGGGATCAAAGGAGCCGAACGACCACAGCAATTTCATCCGACTTGAGAGAAGGCGCAGGGAAGAGAGGAGCCTTTCCTGAGCTTTTGGCTCAGTCGGTGGGTCAGGACTCGGTAGAAGGAGGAAATGCTGGGGTGCGGCAGGTCCTGCAGAGGGAAGGGAGGGGAGAAAGGTAAGGACGGTCAGAATGGTAGTAACAAAAAGCCGTTTCACCGAGATTGCCGACAGATTCCCAGACCTTGCTGACATACTTGCATGCCCTTCCGAGCCGTAGGGACATCCTGACCTTTCTCAATCTGACGTCGGTAAGCGTTAATCGCCCGCTCATATTCTGCAGCGGCTTCAGAAAACCGACCCAATCGCTGAAGGATGAGAGCCAATTGCTGGCGGATCTCACCCTCCCGATTTTCTGGCACGCCCAGGCTCAAGAGGGTGCGGATTTTTCCCGCTGCCGCTTCGAACTGACCGGACCAAATCAAATCTTGAGCTTCCCTCTCCAGCTGCAGGGGATCGGGTCTGGGAGGCGGCGGGGTCGGCTGGGACGGGACGCTGACAACCTCTTCAGGGCGAATGGCGTAAGTTGCCCCCGATGGGATCGGAGAAGAGCTGGTCTGCGGGGCAGGGATGGGTGGAGGCGGAGTCCCGCTGGGTGTGGTAACGGGGGAAGGCAGGTAGAGAGGCGTTGAGGTCGTCGGCGTCTGAGTCCTCTCAACTGTTGCCGACGGGGGAGCCACCGGCTGGACCCAGGTAGTGTTGCCGGGCGTTCGGGGTGAAGGGACAGCCGAAACGGACAAACGTCTCCCTGTCCTCTCTTCCTTCAGCGCCGCCTCAGCCAACAGATAGCCTGTACGGGCTTCCTGATTGCTCGGGTCCCTTTCAAGCGCCGACCGAAACAGAGCCGAGGCTTCCTGAAACCGACCTTCATTGAAGGCAGCAAAGCCTCTTTGAATCAGTGACGGAACCGGTGGAGGCGATGGGGGTGCCGTTGCCGGTCCTGGGCTCTCCGGGGCAATCGTAATCGGCGGCTGGTAGGTTCCAGGTTGGGACCGATCGTTGTAGGACTTAATCAGCCTGGTGCCCATAAGGAGCCCGATGGCGATGAAGGTCGCGACGATCAGGGGAAACGGATGTCCCATCCAACGCTGATCCGCTTCGGTAGCAGAACCTGGGTAGGGCAACGGGGATGGTTGGGACAAGAGGGCTTCTTTGCCGAGGCGGGCGGGCTCATAATCCTTGTCAAGGGCGAGGGCGCGGTCAAAGTAGTCAACGGCTTTCTCCTTTTCTCCAATCCGACCGTAAAGGTCACCGAGAAGGGCAAGGGCGGGGACGAAATTAGGATCCACTTTCAGGGCGCGTTTCAGTTGGAGAATGGCGTCGTCCAGTGCATCCCGTGACACCAGCTGCAGGGCGTACTCAAAGAGGTCTTTGGGCGATTCTTTAACTTCGGTTGACAGACCCGGAATCGGCACATTTTTCTCCCTCAGCGTCCCATTAAGCGGGGCGCCACACGAGTCGCAGCGGGAGAGACCCTCACTGACCGCCCGTCCGCAGTGGCGGCAGTAAGATGGCACCGACCGGGCACCTCCCTTTTCCTTCATCGGTTAAATCTGACCTGTCTTTACCCAGGTGACAACCCTTTCAAACTACGTTCCGTCTTGGGATTGGGACGGGGCACTGACCGATTCCTGGTAAGCCTTTTCCAGAACAGAAAGGCAGGCGGAAGAAGAGAAGCGGAGGGACGCCCGGTCTCGCGCTAACCGGCCCATTGCGGCGGCGCGGGACCGATCTTTTACAAGGGTCTCCACTGCTTCCCTAAACGCTGTTTCGTCCGGTTCCGTTAACAGTCCGGTCTCTCCGTCGTCAATGGAAATTGCTGGTCCCCCCGCTCGTATGGCGACTACGGGAAGGGCACACATCATCGCCTCTACGACCGCCAACCCCTGTGTCTCGGTCAGAGAAGGGAAGACGAAGATGTCGCAGGCGGAAAGGAAGAGAGCGATCTTGTCCCGCGGTTGGCTTCCCGCAAAAACGACGCGCTGAGCAAGCCCAGCCGATTGGACGTACCCTTCCAATGCTCCCCTTATGGCGCCGTCCCCGACCAAGATTAGGTAACATTGGTTCTGATGCTGAAGCAAGGGAGTGAGGGACGATAAAAGAAAAGGAAGATTCTTCTCTTTTGCCAGCCTCCCGACATAAATAACTAACGTTCCGTCTTCCGGGAGAGCCAGTTGGCGGCGGACCGCTCTCTTATCGTGGGCTGGGGCGAATCGGTCTTCATCCACCCCCGTCGGCGCATACCGGACAGGCGTGCAGACACCCAATCCTCTCAACTGACCTTCAGTCAAGGGCGAGACGAGGAGCACTCTCGCACACTGCCGGTAAAAGGTGCGCATCCAGTAACGGAGGAAGAAGCGAGAGAGGAACCGAGGGAAGGGCGAGTAGTGGAGATATTCCTCGACACGGGTGTGAAAAGTTGTCACGACGGTCCATCCTCTCTTCCTGGCGAACTTCAGAGCCCATCGTGAGAGCCAAAAGAAGGAATGGGTGTGGATGAGATCGGGCTGGAACTTTTCCAGTTTTGCCTGCCACTGGCGAAACCAAGGTAGCGCTGCGGGGTAGAGGGGATAGAAGGGATTTCCGATAGAAGGCAGTCGGATCACATCGGGATCGCTGTCAGTCCAGTCAGCGATCTGAGGGGCAACAATCCTAAGGTCGTGCCCCCGTTTCCTAAGCCCCGTCACCGCCCAGTCAATGGCAGAGACAACGCCATTGCGAACGGGATGATAGCATTCAGTGACCATCACGATCCTCATCGTGGAAACGCTAGATCTCCAAAGGGGTCACGGATTACTCCGGGAAGACCGACGACGGGGTCGGGACTGGTCCGACCTCTCCTGTAAAAGACCCCAGGTCATCAGAACGGCTTCCGCGACATCCTTTAGCGGCTTACGGGTCTCCATACTTCGCCTCTGCAATATCTTGTGTGCCTCTTCTTCGGAAAGACCATAATGCTTCATTAGCAGTCCTTTCGCTCGTTCGACCAGTTTCCGGGTTGCCAACTCGGCTTCCAATTGGCTGATTTCATCCTTCAGGCGCCTAAAATCCTCAAACCGTGCGACAGCCATCTGGAGGGCTGCTTCCAGTTCTCGGGGATCAAACGGTTTGGTAATGAAGCCGAAAACTCCCGCATCTCGAGCCTTCTGAACAAATTCGGGCAGAGCGTAGGCGGTCAAAAGGACGACGGGGCAGACCTGGTGGCGGACCAGTTCCTGAGCGACTTGTAAGCCGTCGCGTATGGGCATCTTAATGTCCAGAATCGCCACATCGGGTCGGAGGGTTTGGGCCAGGCGAAAAGCCGACTCACCATCGGACGCTTCCGCCACCACCTGATGACCGGCTTCTTCCAGCGACTCCTTTACCTCTTGACGGACGATCCACTCATCGTCGGCTACCAGGATCCGCATCGTGACCGGTCGCCCTCGTTAATGCCGAACATACTCCATTATCGTCTCTTTTCTGTAGAAGGGATCATCGGGCTCGATAGGCAGCGTTACTGGTTGTCCGGTGAGAGCGGACTTGTAAATACCGATGACCAGTTCCACCGACCGGCGCCCGTCTACGCCACTGCATTCGGGCTTTTGCCCTTTCCGGACCGCTTGAAGGAAGTCGCCGACCACGGCGGTGTGTCCGCCATGCTCTGGTCTCGGGACGGACTCCAACCATTCTTCCAATTCCGCTTGATATTTCGGATCGGCACAGACCAGTCTCCAAGGCATAGAGACGGAGCCCAGTTCACCGTGGATGGTGATCCGATGCTCTTCCATATGAACTGCCGTGCCGGCAGCGAGCACACCGATGGCACCATTGCGAAACCGTAAAACGGCGGTCCCCGCATCTTCCGTCTCAATCGGATGGGAATAGACCCCCATCTCTGCGGAAACTCTCTGCACATCGCCTGCCAGAGACAGCAAGAGGTCCAGGTGGTGGATCGAGTGGTTCATAACGGAGCCGCCGCATTCTTTGTCCCACGATCCCCGCCACCAAATTCGGTAATAGTCCAGAGTGCGCCACCAAAGGGATACGGCGTTCGCCATAATGATTCTCCCCAGTTTCCCCGCGGAGAGCAGGGCACGGATCCGCGCGTACTCGGTCGTGAACCGCCACTGAAAGACGACCGCCAAGATTTTCTCCGCTTCAAAAGCCGCTTGAATCATCTCATCGGCTTCCTGCAGGCTACAGCACATCGGCTTTTCTACCAGCACATGCTTTCCCGCCCTGAGGGAAGCAATAGCAAGTTGTGCATGGTTAAAAGGAGGCGTGCAGATGCTGACGATGTGAATATCGTCCCTCTCCAACAGAGAGAACGGGTCCGAATACCAGTGATAGGCTCCGAATTGCTCCGCTCGCTCTTGGGCTCGGCGCCCATCGGTGTCGGCGAAAGCGATCAGCTGACAGTCCTCACAGTGAGCCAGCCACGCGCTGGCGTGGGCTCCTGCAATGCCACCCGCTCCGATGATCCCAATCCCGTAGGGAGTCACTGGTTTCTCATCCCCTGGCCTTTAACCTGCTGTGTCACAGTTTAGTGCATCAGGAGGCGCACCGGAGTTGCGGGCGGTCGTCCAGAGAGTTGCCAGTGCGCAAGTGGAGGTAGAAGGTGCCCCCGTCGCTGGGATTGGACCGGGTCTTTTAGTGCTGGTCGGCGTCGGTAGGGACGATTCGGAAGACGACGTGCGCTGGCTGGCTTACAAAATCGCCCATCTGCGCATCTTTGAAGATGCCGACGGCAAGATGAACCTATCCGTCCGCGACCGGGGCGGTGCCATACTTTCCGTACCCAATTTCACTCTGATGGCGGATTCCAGAAAAGGGCATAGACCCTCCTTCACCGATGCAGCAGACCCCGACGCTGCGGCGCCTCTATTTACCCTTTTTTGTGACGTCCTGAAAGGATATGGCGTCGCCGTAGAAAAGGGCGTTTTCCGGGCACGAATGCGAGTCCGTCTGATCAATGACGGTCCTGTGACCGTCCTACTGGACAGCAAGAAACGTTTCTGAAAGGGTGGGGGACGATGTCGGTCGCTATCGTTCGGGATCGGTTTGGGGTGCCCCACATCTTCGCCGATACCCTAGAGGAAGGGCTGTTTGGTCAGGGCTACGCTCAGGCTCAGGACCGGTTGGAAGCCATCTGCATCCATTACGCAACAGCGATGGGGCGATCCGCCCTCCTTTTTGGAGAGTCGCGGTTGGAAGCCGATTACCAGAAGCGGGTCGTTGACATTCCAGGCAAGGCGCGGAAGCAGTGGGAGAACCTGCATCCGTTGGTCAAAAAAGGTTTGCAAGCCTTTTGCGACGGCATCAACTGGTATATGAAGGAGCACTCCGGTCGGGTTCCTGTAGGAGCCACTGAGGTAAAGCCCGAGATGGTCCTTGCCCTCTCGATCTGGATCGTCTTCCAATGGTCATACGGTCAGGTGTTGGAGGAATTGAGCCAGTATCAACAGGGATTAGCGGCAACGGGGATCGGACCTGACCGTCCTGATTCCAATCAGTGGGCAGTCGGACCTGGCAAGAGCGCCCTCAATGTGCCGATCCGGCTGATTGATCCCCACGTGGGATGGTGGGGAGAATACCGATGGCACGAATGCCACTTGTCAGTAGCATCTGTTCCCTCTGAACTGGTCGGCTCGGGGCGGTCTTTAGACGTCTACGGATTTGCCATTCCCGGTCTGCCCGGGGTGGCGCTGGGCTTCAACCGGCGGTTGAGTTGGGCAGCGACGGCTGGGGGTCCGGACACGGCGGACGCCTTCTTGCTCCGTCTCAGTCCCGATCGGAAAAGTTACCTCTACGACGGTCAGTGGCTGAAGGTGGAGGAAGAGCGTGTCGTCCTTCCTTTCAAGGCAGCGAGCGGAACCTGTCAGCAAGAGCGATTGATTCGCAAAAGTCATCTGGGTCCGATCGTCTTTGAGATGGGGGACCTGGCGGTCTGCATCCGGAGCGCCTACGACGATGCCCCACCGGCGGCGACTCAAATGCTGAAAATGGCGTCGGCCCAAAATCTTGAAGAGTTCCTTGACGCCCTCAGAGATTTCGCTTTCCCTCCCCAGAACCTGGTGGTCGCGTCGGCGGATGGAGATATCTACTATCTTTTAAATGGGCGCACTCCCCGTCGCTCCCTATCTTACGACTTCAGCCGACCCGTCCCTGGCTGGACATCCGAAACCGACTGGAGAGGGATTCTCGCCCTTGAGGAACTTCCCCATTTAAAAAACCCGCCGGACGGCTTTTTACAGAACTGCAACAACAGCCCTCAGTTCGCCTGCCCCCATTCACCTCTGACGCCCGATCGGTTTCCCCACTACGCTTACTACAGCCACGCCGGTCCCGTCTACAGGGCACGGTCCGATCGCTGTCTGGAACTCCTTTCTTCAATAGAGAAGATGACCGTTGATGATGCCTTGGGCGTCGCCAAAGATACCTACCTGCCGAAAGCGAGAGAATGGATCGCCATCGTTACGCGGGCGTTGGCTGATGAGGGAGCACTGAGCCCCTCTCTAGCCGCTGCCCTGGACCTGCTTAACCAATGGAGCGGGCGTGCAGACAAGGATGAGAGGGGTGCGGGTCTCTACTTCCTCTTTCGCTGGCAGTACCATCAGCGGACACCCGGTTTGTCATGGGACGATGATGACAAAGTTCCACGAACACCGGAGGAGAGGGAGCGGGCGAAAGAATCGCTTCGGTCAGCCAATGAATATGTTCTGAGCCGGTTCGGAGATTTCGTTCCTTTAGGTCACATCCTAAGGTTGAGGCGAATCAAAACGGAAGAAGAATCGGACAGGGAGGCATCTTCCTGCGATTTGCCAGTTGGGGGAATGCAGAGTTTCGCCGCTGACTGTCTGCGCGCGATCTGGGCGGATGGACCTGTCGCCGACGGACGGTTCATCGGAGTGGGCGGTCAGTCGTGCACGACTATCGTCGTCCACACCGACCCGCCTCAGGCGTGGAGCATCACCCCTTTCGGAAACAGCGATGATCCGGAAAGCCCCCACTTTGTTGACCAGGCGCCTCTCTTCAGTGCTGAAGAATTTAAAAGAGTCGCCTTTACCCGTGAAGAAGTCGCAAACTGTCAGATGCGAATAGAGAACATCTTATAGTGACCGATTAGTCATCGTGTGGAAGGGTGAGGAGACAGTTGGCGCAAGTCGTTACCCTTGACGAGGTTAAGAGGGACCCCCGTGTTCACACATTGATTCGGCGAGCGGACGAGCAGATGGAAGCCATCGGTTATACGGAGCACGGGTTTCGTCATGTAGGATTGGTCGCGGAAAATGCCCGGCGGATATTGAAGGAATTGGCATTAGAGTCGCGGATGGCGGAACTCGCCGCCGTCGCCGGATACCTTCACGATATCGGCAATACCATATCCCGCCAGATGCATAGCAAGACGGGAGCGGTGCTGGCTTTTCAAATTTTGACTGACTTAAGGATGGACACCGATGAGGCGGCTGCCGTCGCCGCTGCCATCGGCAACCACGACGAGCAGGAAGGAGGAGTGATCATCAGCCCCATCACCGCTTCCCTGGTCCTTGCCGACAAAGCCGACGTCCATCGGTCCCGGGTTCGTAATCCCAACATGGCTGCCTTTGACATTCATGACCGGATCAACTACGCCGCTCAGAAAGCCCATCTGATCGTCTCCCCGTCCGATCACACCATCACCCTTGACCTTTCTATTGATACGACGATCGGGACCGTTTTCGAATACTTTGAAATCTTTATGAGCCGAATGCTTTTTAGCCGCAGAGCCGCTGAATTTCTGGGACACCGGTTCCAGATGGTCATCAATGGGATCCGCCTCCTCTGAACAACGAACCAACACAAGCAGACCCCACCTTCTGTGTTTGCTCCCGCCTTCTCTCCGGCGTCAATTCTTGACCGACGATCAGTGGAAGGAAATAAACGAGTCCTTTGATGTCACCGCCAATGAGAGCGACAGAAACTGGAACGAGCAGCAGCTGTTGGAAGCCGTCCCTGGCGCAGACGCTGTGCTGACGGCATGGGGCTCTCCCCCTTTCACTGAAGCCGTCCTTGAAAAGGCAGACCGTCTCCGTCTGATCGTTCATATGGCGGGATCGGTCAAGTTTCTTTTCCCTGGAGATGTGGTCGATCGGTTTGTAAAGAGGAAGGGCGTTGCAGTCGTCAGTTGCGCCGGCGCCATAGCCATTAACGTGGCAGAGGCGACCATAGGGCTAATGATTTTTGGACTCCGCCAGTGGCTGGACCACATTCTCGCTTTCCGGGAGAGGGGTGTCTGGAGGGATCCGTCGCTTCCGTCGGTTCCCAAAACCCTGTCAGGCGGCACCGTCGGGATCATCGGTGCCGGCTCGGTCGGACGGGAGGTCATCAGGCTTTTGCACGCCTTCCGCGATGTAGCGGTTTTCCTCTATGACCCTTACTGCTCGGAGGAAGTTGCCGGTGCCTTGGGGGCAAGGAAGGTGAGCCTGCAGTTTCTGCTGGGGACTTGCGACATCGTTTCCCTCCACGCACCTGCCCTGCCCGAAACCGAAAGGATGATTGGCGAGAAGGAACTGGACCTTCTGAAAGACGGAGCCCTCTTCCTCAACACCAGCAGGGGTCGGCTCGTGGACACGGAAGCCCTGGTTCGGGTGCTTCAGTCCCGTCCGATCTTTGCCATTCTTGATGTGACGGATCCGGAACCCCTTCCCACCGACCATCCCCTTCGTTTCCTCCCCAACTGCGTCGTCTTGCCCCACGTGACGGGTGCTGGAATCTACGGCTATCGCAAAATTGGTGTGATGACGGTAAGAGCACTCAACGATTTCTTTTTCAAAGGCACGACGCCTGAAGGTGCCATTGACTGGGACCGATACCAATTGCTCGCTTAAATTTGACTTCGTCCTTGTACATCGGATAGAGAGGCGACAGACTGAGGGACAGTCAGCACAGCAACCGGGGTGGTTTCCATGCCGGAACTACGGCAGGATTACGCAACAAAAGAGTGGGTGATCATTGCAACAGAGAGAGCCCGCCGACCCGAGGAGTTCGCTAAAAGCAGGGAAGAACCGGTTAGGCTGCCGGAGAGGGATCCCCACTGTCCCTTCTGCCCTGGCAATGAGCAAATGACACCGCCTGAGGTCCTTGCCCTTCGGGACGGTGCCGTGCCCGATGGTCCCGGCTGGCTCGTTCGGGTTATACCGAATAAGTTTCCAGCATTGATTCCCGATGGTCGCCCCCATCGGAGCCGATCGGGAATTTACCTTAGGATGGAAGGCGTCGGGTTCCACGAGGTCGTTATTGAGACGCCGCGCCACGACCAGACCCTTGCTTTATTAAGCCCACAGGAGATGGAAAGGGTCGTTGCCGTCTACAGAGAGCGGTATCGGCAACTCAACGAGAACCCGTGCAACGAACTGATTCTGATCTTTCGCAACCAGGGAAAGCAAGCCGGAACGTCCCTGATTCATCCCCATTCTCAAATCGTTGCCACGCCGATCGTTCCCCCAGCCGTCCGGCGTAGCCTCTACGAAGCGGAGCGCTACTACGATGCTCTGGGCCGATGCGTTATATGCGACATTATCGACTACGAACTGCGGGTGCAAGAAAGGATCGTCAGTGACGACCCTGAATTTGTGACCGTTGTGCCTTTCGCCGCTCAAGTACCTTTTGAGTTGCTGATCATTCCCAAATTGCATCAGGCATCCTTTGGTGAGCTCCTAGATGATCAGATACCGTCCTTCAGCGGCGTCGTCCGAGGCGCTCTCAGGAAACTTTACTTCGCCCTTAAAAATCCCGACTACAACTTCGCCATTTTTACGGCGCCCCACTATACTCAGGGGGAGCCCCATTCCCACTGGTATCTGCGCATCCGGCCCCGTTTAACGACCCCAGCAGGCTTTGAAATGGGATCGCAGATTTACATTAATGTTTCCCTTCCTGAAGAAAATGCCCAATTTCTTAGGCAATTTCCTGTGCCGGAGGATGAAGACTGAAGGATGAAGGTCCTGAAAGCGATCGGTCTTCTGCTGGTCGTTATCTGGGCCCAGACCTGGGTCCTTCCCGCCTTTTTTGGCCAGCGGGCTCTTCCCGACCTTTTCCTTCTTTCTGCGATTCTCATCGGCTTTCTATCGTCTGCAACCGCGGGCATCGGTGGCGGCTTCGTCCTGGGATTGATTCAAGGAATGATCCAGGGGTCATCAGCCCTCCCGTTCGCCGTCAGTCGGTCCTTCGCCGGCGGCTTCGCTTCGTGGCTGAAAAATCGCTGGCTTTGGTCTGGGCTCCCGTCTTGTCTCGTTGCCGTCGCCTTGGCTACCGTGTCGGCGGAACTTCTCCACAGTTTCTTGATCACCCTTGCCTTCAGAGATACTGGCTATCTGATCGCCAGTCTCCCCATCGGACTTGCGGAAACCGTCTGGTCTTGCCTGTTGGTTCCTTTCCTTTTACCTTCCCTCTGGAAAGAAGTGGTCTGATGAATTTCACGGGCACCTGGGTCCTTTTCCTCGCCGTCAGGACCGTTACCTTCGCGCCCGGGCAGCCGGCCTATACCCTCCGGCTGTCCGCCGATACCCCTCGCGCGAGCCGATGGTCCATTAAGATGGAGCGAGCCTACCTTCGGGGCAGCCAACGGTTTTCCGAGTCAACAGTGACGATCCTTGAGGAAAAAGTCCGCCCCCAGGCTGATCGCCTCCTGTGGGAGACAAAGATCATCGGTTACTTCGTTAACGGGCGATCGGTCTCTCCCGCCCTCTTTCCTCCGTTCGTCGTGGAGACGGACCGGCAGGGTCGCCCAGTCAGACCGATCCTCTTGGAGAGCCCAGACCCTGAAAGGTTAGATGATTGGATAGAAGACCTTGCCAACGCGATCAGCTTGGTCCTTCCCGACCAGCCCGTCCGCCCCAGCGACCGATGGTCTTACACCATCACCGTCGGGCTCCGCCCTCCTTCCGAGCCCCGATTTCTAAAGGTCGCCTATCTACTAAAGGGCACCGACCCCGAGGACAGAAATGACTCTCTGCTCATCGAAATGGATGCCTCCGCCCCTTTGAAGTTGGTCTGGAAGCGACCGGAGGCCAACTGGACGGCGAGCGGCTCTTTCCAGATTGCGGCACGATTCTGGCTGGATCGGTCCACTCAACTCCTCAGGAAAAAGGAGAGCCGAATCCGTTTCGGCTACACATTAGAGAGAGAGCAAAGGAGCGGAACCGAGTGGGTCCAGACGACGACCTTCGTCAACGGAGCGATAACTCTGGTCGGGCAGGCGGCGGGTTCCCCGTCGTGACGGAGAGGGCGGAGAGTCAGGGGACAGAAGATCCGTTTGTCCAGGAACTTCACAAGTATCTGGAGCAGATCAGACTGACGAGGAGCGCCTCTGCCCACACCTTGAGAGCCTATGCGCGGGACCTTCAGGGTTTCATCAGTTTCATCTCGGACCAGGGCGTCAGCCGATGGTCTGAACTGACGGTCGTCCACATCCGCCGCTTCTTAGGCGATCTGTATGCTAAGGGCTATCAAAGGCGATCATGCGCTCGCAAACTTTCGTCGGTTCGTTCCTTCCTGCGTTTTTTGGCGCTGAAGGGCATCTTGTCGGGAAACCCGGCTGGAGATGTGCGATTGCCCCGATTTCCCCAGACTCTTCCTTCCGTCCTTTCCCTTGCCGAAGTCAACCGACTTTTATCGGGACCGGATGGCACCACCCCGATCAGGATCCGGGACCGGGCGCTGCTGGAGGTCCTTTACGGTTCGGGCATCCGGGTTTCCGAAGCCTCCTCTCTGAGTCTGTCCGATTTAAATCTAGTGGAAGGCATTGTCCTTATCCGTGGCAAGGGGGGAAAAGAGAGGTTCGCTTTCCTGCACGAGGAAGCGTGCCGCTGGGTAAAGCGCTACCTTGAGGAAGTGAGGCTGGAGTGGATGAAACGGAGCCGACCACCCAATCAAGCACTTTTCCTCAGCCAAAAGGGAACGCCATTAACCAACCGGCAGATGCACCGAATCGTCAACGGCTACGCTTTGAAGACCTTGGGACGCCCCCTCTCTCCCCATGCTCTCCGTCACTCCTTCGCCACCCATCTTCTGGAAAATGGAGCGGACATCCGGATCGTCCAGGAACTGCTGGGTCACATCTCCCTTGCATCTACCCAAATCTACACCAGACTGACCCGAACCCACCTGAAACGGATTTACGAGAAAGCCCACCCCCGTGCGTTGTGACAATGAAGGGGCGGAGGAAACGAACCTTCGGTCGCCGCCATTTTTTAAGGTCGGTTGTCGCTTTCCATCTGGGAGGGGAGACGATGGCTCATTTGGGTCCGGGCGGGCAGAAAGAGGTCCGTCTCACCGATGTGACGGGATGTCCCCATGTCGTTTTTCATCCCGTGCCAATGAATCGGGTCCGGTTGGGCGAAGGATTCTGGCTGAATCGTCTGGTCCAACTGCAGGAGGTGACCTTACCGACTCAATATGAGCGGTTGAAAGAGACGGGACGGCTGGACAATTTCCGCTACGCCAGCGGAGCGCTTAAGACGTCGGATGGGCTCCAATGGCTGGCACCGGA
This sequence comes from Candidatus Caldisaccharidevorator sinensis, assembly GCA_032161505.2. GTDB lineage: Bacteria > Armatimonadota > Fervidibacteria > Fervidibacterales > Fervidibacteraceae > Caldisaccharidevorator > Caldisaccharidevorator sinensis. The sequence goes on along the minus strand of JAVKTG010000002.1, from coordinate 445,481 downwards.
TTCGGACGTATATAAGTGGCTGGAAGCCCTCAGTTGGTCTCTTGCTTTTCGTCCCTCAAGCCATCTGATAGCGATGGCCAATGAAGTGACCGATTTGATCGTAGGGGCGCAGGACAGCGACGGTTACCTTTACACCCTCTTCTCCCACGATCGGAAAAGGGAGCGCTGGACCAACCTACGGGATATGCATGAACTGTATTGCGCTGGGCATCTGTTCCAATGCGCCGTCGCTCACCATCGGGTGACCGGACGGGACATCCTGCTGACTGTGGCGCAGCGCCTGGCGGACCACATTAACGGCGTTTTCGGGCCGGGTAAGAAGCAGGAACCGGACGGCCATCCCGAGGTGGAAATGGCTCTGGTGGAGCTCTACCGGGAGACCGGCAGGAACGCCTATTTCTCCCTCGCCCGTTTCCTCTTAGATCAACGGGGTAAGGGTCTGCTGGGCGGATCACCTAATATCCAAGACCATTTACCGTTCCGACAGTTAAGGGAGATGACCGGTCATGCCGTCCGGGCCCTCTATTTAAACTGCGGTGCCGCGGACATTTACGCCCATACCGGCGAGCCAGATCTTTGGGACACGCTGGACCGCCTCTGGGCGAATATGACAAGGGGAAAGATGTATGTAACGGGGGGATTGGGGGCGCGGCACGAAGGGGAGGTCTTTGGGCGGGATTACGAATTGCCGAGCCAGACCGCGTATGCCGAGACCTGTGCTGCCGTCGCTGGAATCATGTGGGCGTGGAGAATGATGTTGCTGTCGGGGGGAGTCGGATATGCCGATGTGCTGGAGCGGATCCTTTACAACGGTGCCCTGTCAGGAATCAGCCTGGACGCACGGCATTACTTCTATGTCAATCCCCTCTCGGACCGGGGTCGACACCGGCGCCAGCCATTTTTCGCCACCGCCTGCTGCCCCCCGAACATTGCCCGGCTGATCTCGATGGTGCCCGGGATGCTGTACGGATATTCGGATCGCGCCGTTTGGGTCCACTTCTTTGCTACCAGTCAAATGGAACTGCCGACGGAGGTGGGATGGATTCGGTGGAAGCAGGATGCCCGGTACCCGTGGACGGGTCGGGTCCATCTCGTTTACGACGGCGACGAAGATGTCGCGTTTGCGGTCCGGATTCGGATACCGGTCTGGAGCCAACAGCCAGTCCTTTGCGTCAACGATAAAGCCTACTCATCACCGGAACCGGGAACCTATGCTGAAATCAAAAGGGAGTGGAAAAAAGGGGACACCGTATCCCTAACCTTCAATATGGAACCGATGCTCCTCGTTTCCCATCCATGGGTGGAGGCAACAGCTGGGAAACTGGCGATTCAAAGGGGACCCATCGTCTATTGCCTGGAGCAGGCGGACCATTTGGACGCCGATGTGTGGGACATTCACCTGGCTCCCGACGCAACTTTGTCCGAGTCCCGAGGCGTCGGCGTTCTGGACGGTCTGGTGACCCTTAAAGGCACTGGTTGGGTCAGAAGCCGGCGGGAGAAAGAGTCTTTGACAGCCCTTTACGAGAGTGCCGCTTCTGCGAGAGAAAGGATGGAGCCGGTTCCGATTACCGCCATCCCTTACTTCGCCTGGGCGAATCGGCAACCGGGTCCGATGTCGGTCTGGATCCCGACGAAGCCGTAGGTGGTGAGACCATATGGCGTTTTTTCCTGTCGTTCGCATGCGCCGTTTGAGGCGATCGGCGACCGTGCGCGCCATGGTGCGGGAGACGCGCCTTTCGGTCACCGACCTCATTTACGGGATGTTCGTCGTCCCCGGAAGGGGGGTCCGCCAGGAGGTCTCATCTCTTCCGGGTGTCTTTCGGATGAGTGTGGACGAACTGGTTAAGGAGTGCGGGCAGGTCTTTCGGATCGGTATTCCCGCCGTCCTTCTGTTTGGGATACCCGAGCGGAAGGACGAGGTCGGATCGGGCGCGTATGATCCGGACGGGATCATTCAGAGGGCGGTGCGGTCCGTCAAGGACCGGGTCCCCGATTTGGTCGTCATCACCGATGTCTGCCTTTGTGAGTACACCAGCCACGGTCACTGCGGAGTCGTTAAAAGGACGGAAAAAGGCTTTGAGGTCGATAACGACGGGACATTGGATCTTCTGGCGCGGACGGCTGTTTCTCAGGCGGAAGCGGGTGCGGATATCGTCGCCCCGTCCGATATGATGGACGGGCGGGTCAAAGCCATCCGGCAGGCTCTGGACGAGTCGGGTTTCTCCCACATACCGATCATGAGCTACGCTGCGAAGATGGCATCGGCTTTCTATGGACCGTTCCGAGAGGCTGCCGAAAGCGCGCCCCAGTTCGGTGACCGGACCGGTTATCAGATGGACTTCGCCAACCGCCGGGAGGCGATAAGAGAGATCGCCCTTGACATTGAAGAGGGCGCTGACATTGTGATGGTCAAGCCTGCCCTCGCTTACTTAGATCTGATCGCCGAAGCCCGACGGCGCTTTGATGTTCCGATCGCCGCATACAATGTCAGCGGAGAATATGCGATGGTCAAAGCAGCCGCCCGACTGGGATGGCTGGATGAGCAAAGGATCGCGATGGAGATCCTTACCGCCATAAAGCGCGCCGGAGCCGATCTCATCATCACTTACTTCGCAAAAGATGTGGCGCGGTGGCTGTAAATCGCTCCATTTAAAGGGCAATGGAGAGTTAGGCTTAATCCCTGTCTCAGCCGTAGACCACCCGTGTTCTGCGGAGGAGAAACAAAAAGAAGGGGACGCCCAGAAATGCCGTGAAGAGACCGACGGGCAGTTCTGCCGGGCGAACGATCAAGCGACTGAACATGTCGCAGTAGAGCAGGATCAGGGCACCGATGATGCACGACATCGGTATGACTAACCGATGATCGGGACCGATCAGAAGGCGTGCCATGTGAGGGCCAACAAGACCGACGAAACCGATGACCCCTGACACCGAAACGCAGGAGCCTGCCCCAAGGGCGGCACCGGCGAGAATCCAGCGGCGCACCTTTGTTAGGTCCACCCCGCTGTAGTGTGCCCACTCTTCCCCCATTAACAGAGCATTCAGGGCCCGAGAGTGATAAAGGGATATAACGATGCCCAAAGCCCAGTAGGGGATTAAAAAGCGGATATCTTTCCAGGTCGCCATCTGAAAGCCACCCATCAGCCAGGCGTAAACGGCGCTGATCATCAAGCGGTGGGCATTAAGGTAAAGGATAAAGGAAAGGAGACTGGACAGGAGGGCGTTCAGGGCGACCCCTGCGAGCAGCACCGTATCTGTTCTCAGAACTCCATGGACGGCTCCCAATCGATAGACGGTGAAAGCAGCTGCGAGGGCTCCGACGAAGCCGCACAGGGATCCCATTCCGGGACTCAGGTGGAGAAGAAGGGCGCCTGCTGCTCCCAATGCGCCTCCACTGGCGACACCTAAGATGAACGGATCGGCGAGGGGGTTCCTGAAAAACGCCTGCAAACTGGCGCCGGACACGGCAAGACCGGCGCCGACAAGGGTGGCTAGGACGACCCGGGGAGCGCGAAACTGCCAGAGGATAGTCAACGCTTGTGGGTTTGCGGAGGCGCCGATCAGTTCCTTCGGCTTTAAGAAGGGGTCGCCCGCCATCAGGGCAACAAGGGCGCTACCGACGAGGAACAGACCACCTGCCCCGATCACCAGCCATCGGACCGATCGTTTGCTGATCCCCGTCCTCAGTAAAAGGGGAAGGTGGTCCGATTCCAACTACCGATCCGCCATCCCTTCATCGTGACAGATCACGGACTCAATCACCCGCTCGACAGCCTGTTCATCGGACGGAGAGACGGAGCCGGAGACGAGATAAACCCTATTGGAGACAGGGCAAACCCACAGGACGCCGATGAAGCGAGGAAACGGCTGCCCGCTGGTCAGTTGCCGCCAAAGTAAGGCAAGGGGGCGCTTGGCAAACTTGTGACTGCCTACCAGACGCAGTGCCGAATGACCCTTTACTGCGTCCGGTCGGCAGTAAAGGGTGAACTGGCGACGGGTTTCTTCAGAGAGGGCTCTGAGGATAAAGGACTCCATGTCGCTGTCGGTCAGGAGCGCCGATGCCGGACCCCATCGCTCCATACTGAAAGACCAGGGACCTTTTCGGAAGTGCAGGCGTAACTTGCCGGCGGCGATCTGGCTTTCGGTCAAGTCCCATCCAGCGGGCACATCAAAAGTGGCACCGTAAACCGACCAGTGCTCCCACTCCCCAGCAGGATGGTCGGATAGGGAAAGAAAAATTCTTTTGGCGATGCTCCTTACGTTCTCGTGGGGGAAACCGTAAACTTGGGCTAAAAGGGCGCGCCTGCACTGGTCACAGAACCAGAGCATTCCATACCCGATCGTGCTGTCTTCCCAAGCGAAAGTCCGCACATTGCGGTGGACATCCTTGCGGGTGACCAGACCCACGTCCCGCCGGATGCGCACGGGGGTTCCCTTTTTCTTTAACTGTCTCGCAAAGAGTTCCAAGTATCTCTCCAATTGCTCATCAAGGGCAACCTTCCCAGCACTGACCAAAGTCCATTGAATGTGGCATCGGGTAAAGGATTCCTCGTCAAATCGGAGCAAGCCGTCAAAGCGATTGCCTTTGGCGAGAACCAAGTCCCAGTGAGAGGGGACTCGGACGGTCAACCCCAGCCAGCCGACCAACTGGTAATCTAACGCCTGATTCACGGGACCTCAGTGTCCTCCCGATTCAAAATAGTCTTGCACACAAAAGGAGGACACTAGCATCATGGTTCAATGGGAGTCGGTCGGCCCCCTGGCACTAAATGCCCTTCTATTAGAAGCGTGCACCGGCTCCTTCCTCCTCCTTTTTTTCGTTCCCGTAGAGACCGGCCGCCAGTTTTTCAGCACCGTCAGCCGAAATTTGGCTCCCCTCGCTGCCATCGCTGCCCTGCTGTCGTGGAACCTGCCTTTTCTCCCCATCTGGGTCCGCTACGGTGCCGTCGCACTGTTTTTCAGTCTGACCGTCTACACCTTCGGCATCCTTAGTAATTCAATATTGTTCTCGGCTACCCCTCATATGGTCGGCATAGCGGGAGGTATTCTCGCCCTCTGGCATTTGCCTGCCCCCGATTCCCTGAGCCGCGTCCAGACCTTTGTCAGCACCTTTCTCTCGGGGCTTGCCGTCATCGGGATGGTCTTCGGGCATTGGTTCATTGTCCGACCCAAGATGGACCGCACCCCTTTGATTCGGATCATTTTCGGTATCTTCGCTCTGACTTTCCTGAGCGCCCTGCTCACAGCCCGTGACCGCTTGACTGTCCATAAGTTGGGACCGGCGTTGGCGACGATGGCTCCCTTTTACTGGGGTCACCTGACGGTCGGCTACGGTCTTACGTCCCTCTCTAACGGTGTCGCCCTCTTTTGCGCCAAAGAGGGGAGCACTCAAGCGGCAACGGGTTTCTTGTTCCTTGCAGTAGGCGGTGTTCTGATCGGAGAACTGTGTCGCCACCTGGTCGCCTCAAGCCAGTATGTCACCCTTCTGACGCCTGGCGGTCCGGGCGGTCTATAATAGAGTCAGAAACCGGTAAAGGAGGGGTTGCACGTGCCGTTTCGGAAAGTAGAGGCGAAAGATTGGGCGAAGATTAAGCCGTCTCTCCATTCGATGGAAGGAATCTCCGAGAGGACGATGACCGAGCACTATAAACTGTATCAGGGCTATGTCGCCAAATACAATGAGATCATGGCGGCAATTGAGAATCTTCCGGCTGAGGAACTGACGCCTCCCAAGCCCAATCCGACATACAGCCTGATCCGGTCGTTGAAGGTGGACTTGACGCGCGCCATCGGGGGGGTGAAGAATCACGAATTATATTTCAGCAACCTCGGGGGCAACGGGGGGGAGCCTTCCGGTGCTTTCCGAAGTCAGTTGGAGAAGGACTTTGGGAGTGTGGACCGGGCGATCCAAGAGATCCGGGCGACTGCCATTGCTGCCCGTGGCTGGGCGTGGCTGGCTTATGACTTTGACTTTGAACGGCTGATCGTCTGCATCGGCGATGAGCAGAACACTTTTCCGGTTTGGAATGCTATGCCCGTCCTCGCGGTGGATATGTTTGAGCACGCCTTTGTCATTGATCACGGTGCCAACAGAGCCGCCTATGTAGAAGCCTTCTTTAAGAATGTCGACTGGGACGATGTGGCGGCTCGGTTTGAGGAGGTCCAGAGGACGGCTTCTCAGGCGCCACGGTTCAAGGTCCAACTGGCGGGTTCCTAATAGCGACCGCCTGATCGGCGCGGGGGCGGAGCGGTGGTCATTGAGGCGATCGATCCCTTCCAGCCCGGACCCTATCTCTTCGTCCGCATCGTTACTGATGAAGGGATCGTCGGCTGGGGGGAGGGACTGCCCGACAACAGCCCGTCCGTCGCCGTCTTCATGACCGAATGCCAGCGATTTCTGATCGGAAGGGATCCCTGTGCCATCGAAGACATATGGCAGACCCTCTACCGGGGTTTCTTTTGGAAGGGCGGTTTCGTCCATCTCAGTGCCGTCAGCGCCATTGAGATGGCTTTGTGGGACATAAAGGGTAAGGCACTGGGCATCCCGATCCACCGCCTTCTTGGAGGACCGGTCAGGAACAAAGTTCGCCTTTACGCTCATATCGGCGGGCAGGATATTGAGAGTCTGAAAACGTCGGCGGAGAAAAGGATGAAGGAAGGTTTTACAGCGGTCAAGTTCTGCCCGGTGCCGCCGATGGGTCCTCTGGAAGGCACCATCGTCCTTCGGCAAACGATGGAGAAGGTTCAAGCGGTTCGGGACGTCATCGGGTGGGACCGCGACCTCTTGCTGGACTTCCACGGCAGGACCAGTCCGGCAATGGCTCTCCTTCTGGCACAGGAACTGGCTGCTTTAAAGCCCTTCTGGATTGAAGAGCCGTGTCAGCCGGCAAATGTGGAGGCTCTGGCGTGGGTATCGGAACGTTCCCCGGTGCCCATTGCCACGGGTGAGCGACTGTTTACCCGATGGGACTTCCGACCGGTCCTGGAGAAGACCCGGGTCGCCGTCCTCCAGCCGGATCCGGCGATTTGCGGGGGAATAATGGAACTGAGGAAAATAGCTGCGATAGCGGAGACCTACTATGTCGGCATTGCTCCCCATAACCCCTACGGACCAATCAGCCTCGCCGCTTCCTTGCAGATTGCCGGCTGCATCCCCAACTTCGTCATCCAAGAGCACACGACCTTAGGGGAGGGCTTTCTGTCAGAGCCCTTCCAACAGAAAGACGGTTTTGTCTCTCTCCCAGAAGCCCCCGGCTTGGGCATTGAAGTGCAAGAGGATAGGATTCGTCAGATGCCCACCCAGAGACGCCTGCTTCCGATAGAGAGACGGGACGACGGGTCCGTGGCGGACTGGTGAAACGGTCGGTCCACATACGGGTTGGGCAGGCAGGTGTGCAGTTCGCCAATCGGCAGCCATCCGTGGCGATCATCGTGGACGTCCTCCGGTCCAGCACCACTCTGGCCCTCCTCTTTCAAAAGGGGATCGCCTGTGCTCTCGTCTTTTCGGAAGTCGCCGACCTCCTAAGCCAAAAGGGTCGGTTTCCTGACTGTCTTCTGATCGGTGAGCGCGGCGGATTAAAGGTGCCGGGATTTGACTTCAACAACAGTCCGACTGAGGTAGACGAAGCGGAAAATCTCTCGGGGAAGATCGTCCTTTTTACCTCCACAACTGGGGCTCGTCTCTTGAACCTCTGCCACTGCCCAGCCGTACTCGTCGGCTGCCCGGCGAACGGGTCGGCAGTGGCTGCCACCGCCCGCGGCCTTGCCGACCAGTGGCAATGTCCCATTGTCCTGGTCGCTGCAGGGGTCTGGGGGAGAGGGGAAGAATGGGCACTGGAGGACATCGCTTCCGCCTGGCACTTGTCTGACTTAATTAAGCCCGACCAGGTTATGGGTCCTGACCGTCCCGATGGGGATCTGGTGGAAATCTTCCACCGGTCATTGCACGGTCAGGTCCTCCTTCAGTTAGGTCTGTCGCATGATCTGCACTGGTGCGCCCGTAAGGATGTGGTTTCCGCCGTCCCTGCCGTCAGCGGCAGGGGAGACGGTTTCGTTGAAGTTAAGGACTGGTCCCGACCGGTCGGGTAAACGGCCGAGTCAAAATAGTTTTTGACCGAACAGCCAGGGGGACTGGTAATGAGTGGGGAGAACTGGCAGCAATGGCTTCCGATGGCTTTGTTGGTTGCCACCGCTGTCATTATCGGCTTCCTTATTTGGCTGATAATACTTTCTGTCAAACTCCATCAATTGCGGCGCCTGCTGAACCTGGTGGAGGGACTGGCACCCGGGCAACCGCTAGACCATCTCCTTGAGGTGCTGATGGAAAAGGTGAAAGAGAATCGGGCTCTCCTTGAGGACCTGGAGGGGCGCCACGGGCGATTAGTGAAGGAGTTAAGTCGGTGTTTGAGGCGGGTTGGGCTCGTCCGGTTTGACGCCTTCACCGATGTGGCGGGAGAGCAGAGTTTTGCCGTTGCTCTCCTTGATAATAATGGCGACGGGGTCGTCATCACCTCCTTAGCCGGGCGCAGTGAGTCCCGATGCTATGCCAAGCCTGTCACTGGTCAGACCTCTCCTTACCGGCTAACGGAAGAGGAGAGGGAGGCGATCAAAAAAGCCATGGAAGCGGAAAGAGGCGTCCAGGTGGGTTAAGGTGGAACGGTCGGACCCTGTTGAGCAACTTCTCACTCGGGTCAGTTTTTCGAGGGCAAAAGGACAGTTGCAGGAAGCCCGGCTCCTTCTGGAGGAAGCAGCCAAACTGGCTCCCGAAAGAGCCGATGTGAAGGAGATTTTGGGTGACGTCTACAGGGAACTGGGGCTACTGGACGAAGCCCTGGACTGCTACAAACAGGCGAGAGACCGGGACCCCCTGCGATCGTCAGCGGAGGAAAAGATGGCTCAGGTTCTGCTGGAAATAGACCGACAACGGGCGACCCCGGAAGTGCCTTTCGCACCCAAGAGCCCTGCCCTCGCCGTGGCTCTCTCCGCTCTTTTCCCAGGAGCCGGTCAGGTTTATAACGAACAGTGGTTGAAAGGGTCGGTCATAGCCGCAGGTTCTCTTCCGTCTCTCTACTACTTCCTTCAGCGTTACGGTACCATCCTCGAAGCACAGACGACCGGCGCCGCCTTTGAAATTCCTACTTCCGAACTGCTGCTCACGGTCCTGTCGGGACTCGTTGCTCTGGTGCTCTGGACCTACGGCATCGTAGATGCATACCGAACGGCTCGGTCGATCAAGGAACTCCAAAAGAGAAGTGAATCGGCTCAAACGGATTCAAAACCAGAGTAATGTCACCGTGCAAGACCAATCCGTCCCGGAAGGAAGGCTCAGGTCCCTTCCGGTTTTCGTCCCTCATCTCCTATCCCCTGTCCTTTCCATCCTTCTCATTGCAGTCATTGCATCTTTGGGACGGGTTCACCTAGGTGGTCCCTTTTTCAGTCAACTGGACGGTCTGGTCGTGTCGTTCGCCGACGGTCAAACCCGGGAGGATGTGACGGGCAATACCCTGCGGATCCTCAAGCTCGCTTTGGAAAAACGTCTGTCGTATAGACTGGAGGTCTGGAGGGGTCCTCTTCAGTTCGGAAAAACGCTCCTGCAGGCGACCGTCGGCTGGCTCATCCTTTTTGTGATCCTCTTTATCCCTACCCGTTTCATCTCCAAGGGGTGGCGCTCCCGACTTTCGTTGCCTTTAGCGACGTCTGCCCTCGTTACGAACCGCCTTTTTGAGGTTCTCTCGTCTTCTGCTTGGATATGGTTACCGGGCTGGAATACTGTCTACGTGGACGGTCTCATCCGACTGAGCCTGGGGCTGCCCCTACCGGATCACGTCTTCGTTCCCCTCCTGATCCGAATGGTGTTTTGGATTCTGGCAAAGGTGGAGACGCTGGTCTTCCTAGCCGTTCTCGTCCATTTCCTTTGGAGGCGCCGGTTCTTCGCGACGGTGGCAACTTCCGTCCTATTTCTTGTGATTGCCCAATTGGCGCACTTTTTCCCGACTCAGCTCCTTTACCAAGTTGGTCTCTTATGAAAGCGAGAATCCTTACCAGACTCATCGGGCGGGTGGATGCCATCTGTCGGAGATCGGTCGTTGAGGGCGTCACTCCGTCCATAGCCGTTTGCATCGGAGACGCTGATCGGATCCTTCACCAGCGCGTCTTCGGATGGCGCCGGTTAGTCCCGACCCGCCAGGAGGCACGGCTCACTACGATTTACGACTTGGCTTCCCTGACCAAGCCTCTCGCTACTGGTCTGGTCTTCTGCTGGATGATAGAAAAAGAAGTTTGCGACTTGGAAGCCCCCCTGGGGCAATTCATGCCACCCTTCTCCCGGGGGAGACGGAAAGCCATCACCCTCCGTCATCTTCTGACCCATACTTCCGGGCTGCCGCCATTTAAGAACTATCTGGAACGATCCGAAGGGCGCCAAAATATGTCAGACAAATGGGGGTATGTCCTCCAGGACATTGCATCGGCGCCGTTGGAGGCACTCCCTGGGCAGCGCTTCATCTACAGCGACCTTGGTTACATCTTGCTTGCCCATGTTATTTGGCAACTTACCGGTCAGCGATTGGATCGTGTCGCCCGCCGCCTTTTTTACGAGCCTCTTGAATTAAAGGACACACGATTCCTGCCTCCCAAAAAGGATTGGCGCCGTTGCGCGGCGACGACTTTTCGCAACGGGGTCGTCCTGCAAGGTCAGGTCCACGATCCCAACGCCTTTTTCTTAGGCGGCGTCGCGGGGCATGCAGGGCTGTTCAGCGACCTTCTGGGGGTATCCCGGATCTGCCAGATGATCCTTCGGCGAGGAGAATGGAACGGCGTGCGGGTCCTTGACCCCGAAGTCGTCCGGCTTCTGGAATCCGATCAATCGCCCTGCCCAGCAGTTAAGAGAGGGGTTGGTACCGATCTTGATTCTCCCTACTCCCTTCAGATGCGGGGGCGCCGGTTTCCCGTCGGCACTTTCGGTCACACGGGCTACACTGGCACATCCTTCCTCATCGACCCATTTTCCGGCACGTTCGTTGTTGTTTTAACCAATCGGATCCATCCCGACGATAGCCGGAACATCGCCTCCCTACGGATAGAACTGATGGACGCTATTGCCGATCACATTTACAGCCGCTGAAGTCTTTGGGGCAATTTCATCTGTCAAAATGAAGAGGGAACCGGCAAGGACGATCTGTCTGACTATCTGACGGATGCAAACAGAGAAGAAAGCGGTGGAAGGCAGCCGTGAGGGTCTTTAGGAATTTGGATCCGGCGACCAAGTTCAATTTGTGGATGGCAGCGGCTCTGATGTTTTTAATGCTGGGAGTCGTCGTCGGAATTTGGGAGAAACCCCGCTGGGCAGTCGGTCCGCTTATTGGGCTGGCGCTGATCTGCTGCGTCGGAATGATCAATAATGCGGTAGCGGAAGGGGTTAGGGAACGAGCCCGACGACCTGCCGCTGCGGGCGGTCACCAGACCTCAGCGGCTATCAACGAGGCGAAACCATCTGAAGAAGAAGCCCAGGAAGAGACAACGGTCGCTCCGTCCTGAAGGGCGGATCGCCTGCCCCTTTCAAAGTCCCGCTTCACGAATCCGGGCGAGGGCTTGGGCGGCACAGGCGCGGACGGTCTCGTCTGGGTCCTCCGTCAATCGCGCCAAAGCCTCCCGCGCCGGCGCATACTTAAGGCTCCCTAAGATTAGGGCGCACTCGGCGCGCACCTGCGGTCGGGCATCCCGGGTCCCGTCTAAAAGCCGATCGGCGGCGGGAACACCGACGGCGAACAGGGCGGCTCGTCCCTTCAACCGCTCTACAGGGTCCTTGCTGGCGAGAAGTTCGGTCAACCGCTCTAAGGCATTGCGGTCGCCCGTTTTGGCGAGGGTGATCAAGAGTTGCAGGTCTTCCCTATTAGCCTCCTCGGCCGCCCTCCACAGCATCGCCAGCCCTTCCTTATTCCCTGCCGAAGCAAGGGCTCGGGCTGCGGCGAGAACGGCTGTGTGCCGCTTCCCTTTCAAAAGTTCAAGGAGAGCCTTTTCACCCCGTCTCCCGTAACGAAGGAGGAGGCTCGCAGCCGAAACCGCCTGTCTGGCGTCCCCTTTTTCGCACAGACCAACCAGCAGCGGGAGGGCTTCGGATCTCTGGCGACTGCTTAAGGCTTCCAAAGCGCTTAGTCTGAGATCTTGGTCCGATGCCGACCGGGCGATATCCAGCAGGAGGCGTGTGGACGATTCGGTGTTGATGACTTTCAGACCTTCAACGGCTTTCGCCCGCACCGTCGGGTCGGGGGACCGTACCAGCCGGGACAAGTGGGGGATTCCATCATCTCCCTGGAAAGCCAGACCGCTGACGGCGACTGCTTGCTCTCTCCACCCGCCGTGGATCAGTGCCGAAACCAGAGCTTCCACGACGAGGGGGCTACGGACGCCCGCCACGCCCTCCAGCCAAGCAGCTCTCCGATCCCCTCGCAACTCCCCTCTGCAAGCCATCAGGACGGTCCGAAGCCCATCCGTGCCCCTACTGGCGAGGGCAGCGGCTGCATTGCGCGCCACGGAGGGGTCCGGGTCGTGAAGCATCTGTTTCAGTAATCCCAGGTCCGCCGGCTGGGACGATCGGGCGATCGCCAAAACTCCCGTGCCTCTCAGAGCAGGAGCGGGGCTTCGTGCCAACTTCCGCGCCTCCGATGGCTTGAGAGCACCTAAACGAAGCAGAGCGCGGCTCACCGGCGCTGCCACTTCAGGGTCGTCCGTTAAATGCTTCTTAAAATGCGGTACGAGGGAAGGCAGAGGAATTTCTGCGAGCACTTGGGCTGTCAGCCGCCGGATCGCCTTTCGCTGACTCTTCAGCAGGGGAACCAGTTTTAACGCGTAGTCTTGACGGGGCAGAAAGCGGGTCAACAGTTTCAGGGCGCCTAAACGTGCCTCTTGATCCCCTTTCAGAGCCAGATCAACCAACAGATTGACCGGGGCTCCCTCAAGGCGCGTGGCGACTGCTGCCCAGCGAGTTTCGTCTCTTCCTAGTCGCCGGCACAGGTCTGCAATTTGGCACTCGGGCAAGTGCTTTAACAGCCGCAGGTAGCGATCGGAAAGAACAGGGTCCTTCACCGACTCATAACGATCTAAAACCAGTCGCCAAACGGCAGGGGAGTCGATGGTCGCCAGGTACTGAAGGGCGACCTCGGCTTCCGATCCGGACCGGTTGAGAGCCTTCAAAAGTAGAGGCGCCTGTCCGTCCTTGGACACAAGCCCCTGACAAAGCAGTGAAAGGGCGTGAGCCCGAACTTCAGGGGAGGAATCCAAAGACGCTTTGCCTTTGATCAGGTCTATCCCACGACTCCGGTCCTCCTTCGGCAAAGACCTCTCCATCAGAAAACGATACAAATCCTGGAGGGCATTGATCCGCTCCGAAGGCGTAGACGCGCTCGCGAGACGCTTTTCAAAGGACTGAAGGGGATCGGAGGGCGACGTCAAAAGATGGAAGAGAAATAGAACAACAATGAGTCCCAGAGCGACGGCTAAAGCGATCCGCCACCTCATCGGGAAACTTTTAAACTAATGGTGGCACACGCTCTGACGATTGACCGCCAGATAAAGAGACCGTCTTCGGAGCCGAGGATTTTCTCCGAAGCCCTCTCGGGGTGAGGCATCAATCCGAGCACATTCTTTGTTTCATTAACAATTCCGGCGATGTGGGCGACGGAACCGTTGGGATTCGCCTCGTCGGTGACTCTCCCGAGACGATCGCAGTAGCGGAAGACAATCCTTCTGTCTCTCTCCAGTTTTTCCAAAGTCTTAGGGTCGGTGAAGTAGCGCCCGTCGGCGTGGGCGATGGGGATTTGAAGGACCTGACCAGGCTGGCAGAGGGAAGTAAAGGGGGTGTCGTTGGTCTCCACTCTGATATGGACCGGACGGCATCGGAACCTCAGCCCCTGGTTCCGCAGGAAGGCGCCGGGCAGCATTTGGGCCTCCACAAGAATCTGGAAACCGTTGCAGATTCCGATGACGAAACGCCCTTCCTCGGCAAACTTTCGGACCGCTTCCATCACGGGGGAGAATCGGGCGATAGCTCCGACCCTCAAGTAGTCTCCATATGAAAAGCCCCCAGGTAGGATCAGCGCGTCCAGGTCCGACACATCTGTTTCCTCGTGCCAGACATATCGGGCCTTGCAGCCCAACACCCTCGTAACGACATGCCAGCAGTCCCGATCGCAATTGGTTCCGGGGAAGACGACGATACCGAATTTCAACGGCGAAGTCAGACCGCTTTGTGTCTCCGTCACGAAGACCCTCTCCGAGATTCCAAGACTTCCCGGACCAGCCGGTTGGTCAATTGAGGATTGGCTTTGCCACCGGTCGCTTTCATTACCTGACCGACAAAGAAGCCGATCAGTTTGTCCTTCCCCGAAAGGTAGTCCGCCACGGCTCCCGGATGCTCTTGGACAACGGTCTCCACGACGTGACGGAGCCGATTTTCATCGGCGATTTGGAGCCATTCCTTTTGCTCAACGATCCTTTCCGGCTCCCTTCCGGTGGCGAACATCTCTTTGAGGAGTTCCTTGGCGATCCGGATGCTGATAGTCTCTTCCGACAAAAGGCGCAAAAGCCCAGCCAGATGGGCAGGGGGAATGGGGCAATCGTCCCAGTCTTTTTGAGCATCGTTCATTAAACCTTGAAGGTCTCCCAGCATCCAGTTGGCGACGGCGCGGGGTTCGGGAAAGTGTGCGACGACTTCCTCAAAGTAAGTTGCCACTGCTGGCGAGGCTGTTAGCAGTTCGGCTTCCCTTACCGAGAGACGGTAGTCTGTGACAAACCGCTGTGCCTTCTGTTCGGCCCGTTCTGGAAGGGATTTGCGGATCTCGTCCAGCCATTCCTCACTGATGACGACCGGGACCAGATCAGGCTCAGGGAAATAACGGTAATCGTGAGCCGTTTCCTTTGTTCGCATCGGTTCGGTACGCCGGGTGACCTCATTCCACAGCATGGTTTCCTGTCGTACGGGAAGACCCTGGGAGAGCAGTGACTTTTGGCGCTCTATTTCCGATGCGACGGCACCTAAAACGGCTCGGAAACTGTTCAGATTCTTTATCTCGACCCTGGTGCCCAAAAGGTCCGAATCGAATTCCTTGACAGAGACGGAGGCTTCAAATCTCAGTTGCCCCCTCTCCATTCGGCACTCGGACACCTCCAAAAAGAGGAGGAGTTGCCGCAGGCCGATCATAAACTGCTCCAGTTCCTCAATAGAATTGATATCCGGCTCTGTGATGACTTCACAGAGAGGGACGCCGGAACGGTTGTAATCTATCAAACTAGCGGTCGGGTCTCCTGCTTCCAGACCGTGAACGGACTTTCCCGTATCCTCTTCCAGGTGGACATCGTGGATCCGGATGCGCTTCCGCTGACCGTTAGCGGGAATCTCCAGCCACCCGCCGTAGCCGATGGCAATCCTCTTTTGCGAGATCTGGTAACCTTTCGGGAGGTCTGGGTAGTAGTAATTCTTTCTCTCAAAAATGGTATGGCGGTTGATTTGACAGTTGAGGGCGACTGCCGTTTTCAGGACCAGTTCCAAAGCCTTCCGATTGAGGACGGGAAGGACACCGGGAAAGCCCATACAGATGGGACAGGTGACGGTATTGGGCGGTGCTCCCCAGACCACAGGGCAGGAGCAGAAAACCTTGCTTCGAGTTTTCAATTCCGCGTGGACTTCCAGTCCGATGACCGGCTGAAAAGGCATGGACTAAGACACCCAAGCGTTCAGTTCTGGAACGGTGAGGGGAACAAAACCGTAATAGATTGCCGACCGTCGGGCACGGGGTTCCAGAGTTTGCCCGACGACAACTGCCAGAACTTCCGTCCGGAGCGTGCGCAACAATTCCCGAACCGTCCTGTTATAAAAGACCGACACATCCGTTGCCGAGATGTGATCACCTACCAAGGCGACGACGCGACATACACGACCGTCGCTGGACCCCTCCGCCACATAAACCTGATCTGACTGACCAAGGACCTCCAAAACCTGAGCCGGCTCCCAGGTACTAATGACAACCCCAAGATGGATTTCCAGGTAATCGGCCATCTTAGCCAAAAGGTCATTCCTGGAAAGCCGGGGGGGCTCAGTCGGAATCGGCTGCCCCGTTCGGGGTTCACGACTGTGCCGCTGGGGTTGCTCCGTGGGGGGCGGCGGCACTTCCTGCCCCTGATACGCCTCTTTCCTCCGACCCGCTGTTTCTGCTTCTGTCCCACCTGAGGGGAGGGCTTTTAACTGTTGTAGAACCGTTCCCATCGCTTCCAGAACACGAACAGTCGTTTCCTGTTGTTGGTGATGCTGCTCCCTCAGGGTCCTCAATATTTCCTGCTGGGTCTCAGCCACTGTCATTAAAACAGTGGCTAAGGCATCCAGGGGTGACGCATCCCGTCCTGCGTCGGCCCTACCTTTCGCCCGAGAGCGAGTCGGTCGGGGTCTTTCCTCTTCTTCGTCCTCCTCCGGTGATCCCCGGTCTGCCAATTTTTCCTCAACTGTTTCTTCGGCGACCTTCTTCATCAGATCATATAAATCGCCCAGGGACAGGCTGTCCCGTCTCATTCCCTGCCACCGCCCGTGATTATGACACGGCTAAAGAGGTGCCAGCTGATTGGACAACCCGGTCACTTTCTCCACTAAGGCGGCGACTTTCAGAAGAAAGGGTTCGGAAAGCGCGGGACCGATCAGTTGCACGCCAACCGGTAGCCCTTCAATTAGACCCGCCGGAACGCTGATAGCAGGAAGCCCTGCCATATTTGCAGGGATCGTGCAAATGTCGCACATCTTCATCAGAAGAGGATCGGTTGTCCGCTCCCCCATAGGGAAGGGGAGGATCGGAGATGTGGGTGTCAGCAAGACGCCGCATTGTTGAAAGGCTCTCTCAAAGTCTCTTCTGATCAGGGTCCGTACTCGGGACGCTCTCAGGTAGTAAGCGTCGTAATATCCGGCGCTCAGGGTGTAGGTGCCGAGCATGATTCGGTGCTTGACTTCCCGACCAAAGCCCTCTTTTCGGGTCTTGCAATACATTTCTACGATGTCGTCCGCCAGTGCCCGGTGACCGTACTGGACGCCGTCGTATCGGGCTAAGTTGCTGGAAGCCTCCGCCGGGGCGATGATGTAATAAGCCGACAGCGCATACTCGGTGGCCGGCAAGGAAACTTCCCGGATCCGGCAGCCTTCCTTCTCAATCTCCTCTGCCACGGCGTAAACGACCTGGCTGACCTGAGGATCCACTCCCTCACCGAAATACTCTTTCGGTAGACCAACGGTCACCGGACTCAAAGGCGATTCCAAAAGGGACGGGAAATCGGGAACGGGCTCATTTATAGAAGTGCTGTCCAGAGGGTCATAGCCAGCAATGCACTGAAGAAGGACAGCGCAGTCGGCGACGGTGCGGGTCATCGGACCGACCTGATCCAAAGAGGAAGCGAAGGCGATGAGACCAAACCGGCTGACCCGCCCGTAAGTCGGTTTCATCCCGACGATGCTGCAGAAGGAGGCCGGCTGTCTGACCGAACCCCCTGTGTCGGTGCCCAAGGCACCCAAACATTCGCCAGCGGCGACGGCAGCGGCACTGCCACCACTACTGCCCCCGGGGACCCGTCGCAGGTCCCAGGGGTTTGCCGTTGGGAAGAAGGAGGAGAACTCGGTGGAAGAGCCCATAGCAAACTCGTCCATATTGGTCTTCCCGACAAAGACAGCTCCCCACTCTTTCAACCTCTGGACGCAGGTGGCGTCGTAAGGCGGGACGAAGTTTTCCAAAATCCGCGAGCCGCAAGTGGTCCGTATTCCTTTGGTGCAAAGGACATCTTTGATCGCTATCGGTATCCCCGTCAGCGCCGTCACCCGATGTCCTTCCCTAAGCCGCCGGTCTGCTTCTTCCGCCATCTCAAGAGCCAGAGAATCAGTGACCGTGATGAACGCACGGACGCGTGCTTCCACTTCTGAAATGCGGGACAGAACACTTTCCACCAGCTCCCGGGACGAAAGTTCTCCCCTCTTCAAAAGGCGATGCGCCTCAACCAGAGTCAACTGCCAGGGTTCCATCTCGTTCCCCCCTCGACGGCTTATTCTGAAGGTCCACCGATCCCTTGGAGCCCTTTCGCTCAATGGCACAATAAAGAATGGTGTCGCATCGGTGGAATACGACTTACACACCCATTCGGACCTTTCTGATGGTCGGGACCGGGTAGGCGATATGGTTCGTGCTGCCGAAGCGGGTGGACTAGACGCCATTGCCATTACCGACCATCTCGAAGCAGACCGGGACGGCAGAGTGGATGTGAGTTGGGTGGAGGGACTTCTCAGGGAGGTAGAAGGGATTCGGGGGACGACGCGCGTTCAGGTTCTTGCCGGAGTGGAGAGCAGCGCCTTGGATTGGAAGGGTCGGGTCACCGCAACGCCCGACCTGTATAGCCGGTTGGATTTGGTCGTAGCGGGTCTGGAGTGGTCTACAAGAGGGTTAGCCACTTTCGGTCCTGAAGACCGAAAGACGATTGTCCGCCGTCTTGTGGACTTTTACTGCTGTCTGGCGACAAACCCTGTGGTTGACATCATTGCCCACCCTTTCAACATCGGGCGTTTCTTTCGTGATGTGACCCTGGCTGATATTCCCCGGACGGGGCTGGAGGAGGCGGCTTCGGCTTTCCAAGAGGGCGGTGTCGCTTTTGAGTTAAACAACAGTTTCTGGTGGTGGTTCCCGGACAAGAGCCCTCGCCAGGTCTTGGACCAGTATGCTCCCCTAATAGAAATTTTCGCTATCGCCCGTGTTCCCTTTGTTGCTGGGAGTGACGCCCATTCCTTTCACGGGGTCGGGCAACTGTCCTGGGTGCGACAACTGACGCAGAGAGTTGGGCTCCGGTCTCGGGATTTCCTTTCCGTCACCGCTCTGAGGGAACGGCGATTTCTTAGGCTCCGTTGATTTAAAGGGGGAGCAAGAGAGGAAATCGGAGGCGGTGATAGAGAGTGGGTGAGATTCCTGTCACACTATTCCGAAACTACGACATTCGGGGAACCTATCCCGATCCGCTGACGGAAGAGGTTGCTTTTTTGATCGGGCGGGCGTATGGGACCCTGTGTCGGCGGAACCAAATTGATAGGGTGGTCGTCGGGCGCGACAACCGCCTCAGTTCCCCGTCGCTGACGACCGCCCTAAAGGACGGGTTAATGGCGTCGGGCGTTTCCGTATGGGATATCGGCGAGGTGGCGACACCGATCCTTTACTTCGCCTGCCGGCACTGGAGCGTTGACGGCGGCGTTATGGTCACTGCCAGTCATAACCCACCCGCCTACAACGGGTTCAAACTGGTCTGGAAAAAGGGAACCCTTTACGGTCCTCAAATTAGCCGCCTCCACGAAATGATCGTAAAAGGGGACCTGGACTGCGGGAAGGGAACATGCGAAGACCGGGACGCTTGGACCGAATATCGCCAGTGGATAGTCAACTCGGTCCGGCTGGGACCCCATCCGGTCCGAGTTGCCTTAGACTGTGGGAACGGGACAGCCAGCCGGTTTGCTCCTGACTTGCTGAAAGCCATCGGCTGTAGTGTTGACGAACTTTACTGCGAGTCGGACCCATCTTTTCCCCACCACCTCCCAGACCCAGTAAAGGAGGAGAACTTGAAGGACCTGCAGATCCGAGTGAGGGAGACCGGAGCGGATGCCGGGCTTGGAGTGGACGGCGACGGTGACCGATTGGGTGCCGTAGATGAGAAGGGGCAGATTCTGTGGGGGGATCAATTGATGATCCTTTTTAGCCGTGAGGTCCTCTCCCGACATCCCGGCGCCAAAATCATTGTAGACGTGAAATCGTCGCAGGCGGTCATCGAAGAGATCCGACGATGGGGCGGTCAACCGATCATCTACCGAACCGGGCACTCTTTTATCAAAGCCAAACTTCACGAAGAAAGTGCCCTCCTTGCCGGCGAGATGAGCGGACACATTTTCTTTGCCGATGAGTATTTCGGTTTCGATGATGCCCTCTACTCCGCCTGCCGATTGGTGCGCATCCTCTCTCACCTTTCGGAGCCCCTCTCTGTGATATTGGCATCGGCTCCCAAATATCTGTCTACACCGGAGGTGCGGCTCCACTGCGACGACGAGACCAAATTCGGCCTCGTAGACCGCATCGTCGGCCGCCTCAAGACTTCCGGCTATCAGGTCTTGGACATAGACGGTGCCCGGGTGATGGATGAGTCGGGCTGGGCACTGGTCCGCGCCTCCAACACGGAACCAGCCCTCATCGTCCGAGCGGAGGGGCGGGACCTCGAGTCTCTGCAGAGAATGAAGGATCTCATCACCGACCAACTGTCCCAATTTCCTGAGATTGATCTGGAGGCATGGAGGCAGGCGAAACCTGTCTGATCTGGCAAGTCCGACAAAATGAAAACGGGATAATAAATGGACAAGAAAAACAAAGAAATCGGCAAGGTAATGGAGCCACGGAGGGAGCCACCCAAGCCCTTAATCGTGGAAAAACCTTGGGGGCGCTTCATCCAGTATGTTCAAAACGAGATGGTGACGGTGAAGATCTTAGAGGTCAAGGGAGGAGAGGCTTTGAGCCTTCAGAGCCACAAGAACCGGAGCGAGTTATGGATCCCCCTTGACGAGGGAGCCTGCATTGAACGGGACGGGGTTGTCCTCCGTCCGGCACCGATGGAGTTGGTCTTTATCCCTCAAGGAAGCCGACACCGGCTGATCGGAGGGGACCGGGACTATCGGGTTTTGGAAATCAGTTTCGGACTTTTTGACGAAGACGACATCGTTCGCTACGAGGATCGGTACGGTCGGGTGGGGGAGGACGGGCAGTGACGTAATGCAAGCGGTTTTGCTGACGGGCGGGCTGGGAACCCGGTTGCGTCCTTTAACTCACACCTTGCCCAAACTTTTGGTTCCAGTCGGTCTTGTACCGATCCTTCAGCGGGTGATTGATTATTTGGCAGGACAATCCATCACCCAAGTCATTGTTACCGTCGCCCCAGACCATAAAAGTGCCGTTGAAGAAGTTGTTTCTACGAGCCCGATCCGCACCATCGTTCACACAGAACCGTATCCCTTAGGCACGGCGGGAGCGGTGAAGAATGTGGAGCATCTGTTGGATCAAACTTTCGTCGTTGCCGACGGCGATGTGCTGACCGATATGAGCCTGGCAGACCTGATCGGCAGCCACAAGAAAAAAAAGAGCCTGGCAACCATCGCCCTTGTTCCCTTTCCCGACCCCACCCGTTTCGGGACTGTGGTCACCGACACCGACGATCGGGTGAGCGCTTTCCATGAGAAGACGGCGGTCGTCGGTCAAGAGACCGCCTGGGTCAACGCCGGCTACTATGTCTGGGAAAAAGAGGTCCTCAGCCTAATCCCTCCCAATAAAGAGTGGTCTGTTGAAAAGGACGTTTATCCTCGCTTGATAGCGGAGGGACATCCTTTTTTTGCTGTCCGTCCCCCGTTCACCTATTGGCGCGACGTCGGTGTCCTGTCCGACTATCGGCAAGCCAACTGGGATATCCTAACAGGCACCTCCCCATTTTCTCTGCCGGTTCAGAAGCGGTCGGAAGGCATCTACGCGGGGACGGTCTCCATCAGCCCTCATGCGGTCCTGAGACCGCCCGTCGCACTTGCTGACGGTTGTCGGATTGCACCGAGAGCCATGGTCGGACCTTACTGTCTATTAGGACCCTTCTGCCGGGTGGAAGAGGGGGCAACGGTGGAGGTATCGATCCTTTGGGAACGTTGCACCGTAGCAACAGGCGCGACAGTCCGTAACTGCGTCCTCGCCAGTCGGTGCACCGTCCGCCGGGAAGCAACCCTCCACGACTGCGTAAGCGAGGGTGATCGCACCCTCCCGTGTCAATAACAATTGTCAACCCATTTCCCCTTTTCATCCGCATCCTTGAAAGCGGGCGTTAGACTTTTTACCAGGAAGAGAAAGGGAGGGGCTTGGTTGTGGAAGTGATCATTGTTGAAGATGAGATTCAGGTCGGTAAGGTTGCCGCCGATGCCATCGCGCGACTGATCCGCAGGAAGCCCGACTGCGTTTTGGGTCTCGCGACGGGATCGACGCCCATCCCTTGCTATCGGGAGTTAATCCGCCTCCATAAGGAAGAGGGGCTGGACTTTTCCCGTGTGACGACTTTCAACCTAGACGAGTATTATCCGATTGATCCTCGTCACGAGCAGAGTTACCGTTACTTCATGAATGTCCACCTTTTTGACCACATCAATATTGACAAGCGAAGCACGTTCGTACCTGACGGGACGACACCTGATCCCTTTGAGCACTGTCAATGGTATGAAGGGCAGATCCGCACTGCCGGCGGCATCGACCTTCAGATTCTCGGCATCGGTCACAACGGGCACATCGCCTTTAACGAGCCCGGTTCGTCGTTGGCGTCGCGGACTCGGGTTAAGACCCTGACGGAAGAGACGATCAGCGCCAACGCCCGATTTTTCGCACGACCGGAAGACGTTCCCCGATACGCCTTGACGATGGGGATTGGCACCATACTCGAGGCCCGAAAGATCCTTCTTTTGGCGACAGGTGAGGGCAAAGCGGAAGCGGTGCGGAGAGCCGTTGAGGGACCTGTCACCTCCATGTGTCCCGCCTCAGCACTCCAGATGCATTCACGGGTCACTTTTATCTTGGACGAGCCTGCTGCTTCCCGTCTGGAGCAAAAGGAATATTACAAGTATGTCTATCGGATGGTTGAGGAGTTCAAGACGAAATATTATCCGAGGCTTTAGTTCGGGGAGGCGAACCGGTGGGAGCGGCTTACACGCCGGGTCTGATCGTTTCATCAGACACCGTCATTGAGAAAGAGAGACGGCTGCCGATAAAGGGGACTGTTTTAGTAAAGGTAGGCGATCTCTTGGAGTCGGATACGGTGGTCGCCCGCGCCGAACTGCCGGGACCCGTCACGACCCTACGGGTGGCGGAGCAATTGGGTGTAGAGCCTGGCGAACTGTCCCAGTTTCTCCAAAAAAAGCCAGGCGATCGGGTCAGCAAGGGAGAACTGATCGCCGAGAAAAAGGGGCTGTTCGGTTTACTGTCCAGTCGGGTGACCGCACCCCTGGACGGCACCCTTGAGTTTCTCTCTGAAAAGACCGGCAACGTCGGCATTCGCGCTCTTCCGAGACCCGTTGAAGTTAAGGCTTATATCAGGGGGATCGTGAAAGCCGTCATCCCGGACGAGGGGGTCGTTGTCGCCAGCAGAGGTGCCTTCATTCAGGGAATTTTTGGGCTGAGCGGCGAACGGTCGGGCACCTTAGCCGTTGTTGCTAAGGGACCCGATGAGATGGTCCCTGAAAGTCGGCTCTCCGAGGACCACAGAGGCCAGGTTCTGGTCGTCGGATCCGTTGCCCACCGGAGTCTCCTCATCGCCGCTCAACGGGTGGGCGTCGCCGGTCTGATTGCCGGCGGCGTTTTAGACACCGATGTTCGGGAACTTTTAGGCTACGATGTGGGAGTCGCGATCACGGGAGAGGAGGCGATTCCTTTTACTTTGGTCGTGACCGAGGGGTTCGGCGAGTTGGCGATGGCGCGCCGGACGTTTGAGTTGCTCCAGTCCCTTGAGAACCGCAAGGCTTCCATCAACGGTGCCACTCAAATTCGCGCCGGTGTCATCAGACCGGAGGTGGTCGTGCCGAAAGAGGGGCCGATCGCCATGGACGATGTCTCCAGAGACGCTGCCCGATTGGAAGCGGATAGCCAACTTCAGATCGGCACGCTGATCCGGATCATTCGCGCCCCTTACTTTGGTCTCTTGGCTCGGGTGCGGCAACTGCCTCCCGAGCCACAGGTCATTGAGACGGGAGCAAAGACACGGGTTCTCATAGCCGAGACTCTCGACGGTAGGATCGTAACGGTGCCCCGGGCAAATGTGGAGATCTTTCAGATGGGAAAGGAGGAAGAGAGGGCATGACGATAGGGATCCGCCTTTTTCCTCTGGTCCTTCTCATACTTTCGTCGGCAGCAGTCGGCTCTTTCGCACAGGAGACCCAACAACCCCAAGCCACCAAGTCGGCTGGTCAAGAAACGAAGGAAGAGAGGGCGAAAGAGGAGAAGAAGCCGCCGGACAAGTTCGCCGAGGCGATAAAGGATGCGGAGAAGCAGGAAGGGCTCTTTACGATCTACCGCAAGGACCATCGGTATTTGATGGAACTGACCAACGAGCAGTTAGAACGACCGTTCATCTGCGGGATCACTCTGGAGAGGGGAGTGGGTCAGCAGGGTCTCTACAGTGCCATGACCCTTGACGAATTTGTCTTCATTTTTCGCCGCAGGGGCGACCGGGTCGCCATCGTCCGCAAGAACTTGCAGTTTCGTATCTTTGGAGACCATCCGTGGAAAAAGGTGGTGGAAAGGTCCTTCAGCGACTCGGTCCTCGTCTCAGCAAAGGTGGAGGCAGACCGAGCCGACAAGAAGGCATGCCTGGTGGATCTGAGCGCTTTTCTTCTGGCCGACATCCAGGCTCTGACCAGTTGGCTGTCCAGCGCCTTAGGCGCGCCCTACCGAATGGCTCGGGACGACTGTCAAATCGTTCTCGTCACGTGCTTCCCAGAGAATGTGGAAATGGAAGCTGATTATACCTTTGTCAGCGAGCGGGGAGGCAATGCGGAAGTACTGTCGGATCCCAGGAGTCTGATGCTGCGGCTCCATTTCAGTTTCGCCCAACTTCCAAAAAACGATTACCAGCCCCGCCTCGCCGACCCCCGGGTCGGCTACTTCGTCGTTGCCTTTAAAGAGTTTTCGGACGACAGCAGAAGAACCCCTTTCGTCCGGTATATTTGTCGGTGGGATCTGAGAAAGCGGGATCCCAAGGCGCCTCTTTCCCTACCTCGCCAGCCTATTGTCTTTTGGATTGAAAACACGACGCCCAGACAGTATCGGGATGCAATTCGGGAGGGCATCCTCCTGTGGAACAAAGCGTTTGAGCAGGCAGGGTTCTCTCAGGCGGTCGTCGCAAAAGAGATGCCCGACGATGCTGACTGGCATCCGGCGGATATGAGATACAACGTCATCCGCTGGATGATCAGCCACGATAGTTCCTTCGCCGTCGGCCCGTCCCGAGTCAACCCCTTGACCGGTCAGATCTTGGACGCCGACATCGTGATTGAGGCCAACTTCCTCAGAGCCGTTAAGAGAGAGTGGCGTCTTCTGGTCAATCCCGCCGCCAACCGGCTGAGTCTCCTTCCGGACCCAGACACTGTCCTGGACGAGCCTAACTGGCAGCCATCCAAGGAGCGGTCCAGCGACTGGTCGGCGGACCGGAGGGCTTTCTTCTGCGACTACGGTCGGGGGCTCGCCCTAAGGGCGGCGTACGGCGCTTTGGTCTTAGCTCTTTCAAAAGATCAAGCCGTCCGCCCAGAGCCTCCCCACGAGTACGTCCATGCCTTCCTCCGACAACTGATCGCCCATGAGGTCGGTCATACCCTCGGTCTCCGTCACAACTTTCACGGCAGTTCCCTTCTCAGCCCGGACGCCCTCCACAATCCGGAACTGACCCGGCGGACGGGTCTGAGCAACTCGGTGATGGATTACTTGACAGTCAATTTGGCACCGCCAGGGAAAAAGCAAGGCGAATATTGGAGCAGCGCCGTCGGTCCCTACGACTGCTGGGCTATTGAATACGGCTATCGCCCCGTTGACGGTGCCCGATCGCCTGAAGACGAGCTACCGGAACTTCAGAAAATCGCCTCACGAGCGACCAGACCGGAACTGGCTTACGGGACGGACGAGGACACCTGGGGGGTGGGGTTTGACATTGATCCTACCATCGTCCGGTGGGATTTCAGCAGCGACCCGATGTCCTGGGCTGTCGGTCAACTGAACTTGGTCAAAAGCCTACTCCCTCTCCTGGAGAAAAAATTCCCGACCGCCGGAGAGGGCTACTGGGAACTGAGGGACGCGTTCAACCTCCTTCTGGGCGAATGGCGGTATCAGACCTTCTTGATTGCTCGGTATATCGGTGGGCAATACGTCCACAGGGACATGCCGGGGGATCCAAGAGAGCGTCCGCCCTTTGTCCCGGTCAGTCCCGTTGTCCAGAGGAAGGCTCTGGACCTTTTGGACCGTTGCCTCTTCTCTGCGACCGCCTTTGACTTTCCACCTTCCCTTCTGAACAAATTGGCTATAGAGAAGTGGTGGCACTGGGGCAGTTCCCCGACGAACTTAGACAGACCAGATTATCCCATCCATGACCAAATTCTCTCCATCCAAAGGTCCATCCTCAATCGGATTTTCCACCCGCTGGTTTTGGCGCGCATTTTGGACACGGAAAGGAAGACGACCGATCCTTTCACCCTTAGTGAGTTTTTTGAAAAGACCACAGAGATCGTCTGGAAGGAACTGTTTACCAATAGGGCGCCGTCCATCAACGGATTCCGTCGGAATTTGCAGCGGGCGCATCTACAAATACTGACTTCCCTGTTGCTCCAGACACCTCCTCAGGCGCCGACGGAGGTAAGGGCTTTGGTTCGCCGGGAATTGAAGCGTCTGAGGGACGCAATGGTGCGCTGGTGCCGATCCGCCGCCAACCCCACGACCCGGGCTCACTTGGAAGACGCCCTCACTCGCGTCCGTCGCGTCTTGGAAGCGTCGGTCCAGATCACGGCCGGAACTCTTTGACCGTCTTGGGCGTTGAGGAGGGACATGTGGAAAGCCCGAAGGGACGGTCTGGACGATGACCAAGGAACTTCCCGGCTGGTTTGTTTGTCTCGCCGTCGCTCTGTCTGTTACGGTCATTCTCCTTATCTACGTTCTCCTATGGTCGCAAAGGGAGCAACCCGTACCGAGGGGAGTGGGACCAGGTCCTGAAAGTTACCTGCCTCCACCGAAAGGCAGCATTCGGCTGGAACGCCCCCCAGGCGAAGGGGAGATAGAAAGGGAAGTAAATGTGCCGCGGCAACCGACCCGCAACCCTAAAACGGAGCGCAAGTAGCGGCTTCTAAGCCTCCGTTCCACCGACCGTCGCCTTTCGCCGTTCGTAAAGAACGGAAAGATAGGCTAAAACGAGGAAGGCAGCCAGAAGGTGACCGACTATCAAAAGGCGGCTCCATTCGGGAAGGTCCCACGGAACTTGCATCTCCCGAATGAGAAAATCCGCGCGGCTGATAAAAAGGGAGAAACGCCCCATAACAGTGTTGCCGAAGACGATGCCAAACGTGACCATAAGCATCCAGCGACCGAATTGAGCAGGGGACCGAATGGCAGAATGTCGGTGTTCAATGCTGAAGAAGAAGTAGGTCATCACAGAGAGCAGGACAATCAGGAAAATGGCATTGTTAACGATGCGCAATAAAGGGATGTCGCCATACAGGGGCTTGAGGGAAGCGTCAATTTGAGGACCCAACTCCAGGACGAAGGCTTTAAAGGTATAGCCCGAGCCGAGCCCCAATGGGATCGCCATAGCCAGCCGACTCATCCAGGCGAGGCGAGGGATGAAGAGGGTGTAGAACATAAGCCCGAACAGCCCTGAAAACACCCACCACCAGCGGTATCCGATATTGTGGTTCAGGTCGTCCAGAAAGATCGTCGCATCGGCTTGGACTAGAGCCTCGTTGGCTCTCAATCGCAAATCGGTGACCTCTCCCAACTGGTTCCTCTTGCCAATTTTCTCAAAGGGGCGGAACGGACTGCCCCTGATGTCAAACGCTCTCAACTCTAACCGAATCAGCCGCCACCGGTCCGTTTCCATCGGGAAGGAGATGGAAAATGTCCCCCGCTGACCGTTCTCGGGGACGGCAACGGTGCCGATTAACGTCAAACGACCGCCAGAAACGGGTCTGTCCGCCTTTGCCCAAAGTTTCAAATAGTTGGGCGTTCCCCACTCCTTGACGATCTCTCTCAGTCGGATCTCCGCTGCCTGCCCCACATCCCATTTCCAACACCCTTTCCCCTCCTTCTTGTCGTCTCTTTCCAGAACGATACCGGGAAGGTGGGGCGGGGTGTCAAAGGCGAAGATACTTCCGCTGCTTTCCGTCATCATCGCCTTCCACCACACATCGTAAATGACTTCCTTGAAATTGATGTAGAGACCGAAGCCGACAGCCAGACCGATGTAAAAATGCTCAAAAAGGCGATAGAGCCGGTTCTCCCGATAGAGAATGGTGTAGATGGCCAGAGTGCAGATGGCGCCCAGCCAATAGATCAGATATTTCTGAGTCGTCTCCGAAACCGCCGGCAGCACTTCCTATCTTCCTCTCAGCCTTCTGGCGCGTTCAGCGAACAGCCGGATGTTGGCGAGGACGATCAAGACGATGACGGTGATGTGGGCGAAGTTCTGGGGGATCATCCTCCTATATGCCCGCTTGGGAGCCTTAATCAGATGCTCATATTGAGCGGCGCCGGTCAGACCGGTCATCAGACCAGACAGTTGCCCAGAGTCCAGATAAGGGAATTGCTCGGGACCGATGATGCCAGTGCAACCCTGAGCCAGTGGCACCCGAAACTGAGCCCAAAAGGTTTGAATGTACCAGGGTAGCACGCCGGCGCCCGTAAACTCGGCGACGAGGGCGATATCTTTCGCAGTTCGCACCCGCCTCATCATCGGCAACTGAGAAAGAGGTTTGCCCTGATAATCGGTCGGTTTGGTCTGCCATATGCTCCGACCTAACTTTTCCAGAACCGGCTGTCCTCCGGGAAGGTAGCCCAGATTGACAAAGTCGCGCCCGTATCGGTAGTCGTATTTTTTAGCCAGGTCCTCGGCGTAGGACTGGACCAGTTCGGGACCTTGGATGGCTGTTCCCATTATCAGGATCGGAATCTTCCGAGACATGGCGTGCTCCAGGACGGCTTCTACTTGGGGGCCATTTTCCCCCTCGGTGCCCGTGTCAAAGTCGGCGGCGATCATCAAGGCTTTGCCTTTGGGGATCTGTTCTACCATCCGAAAGAAACTGCGAACCGGAGGGGTAGGGACCATCCGGATTCTGACCGGCAGAACCATTGGCAGAGTGATAGCCAAAGCAACGAGAAGGTAGACGCCCCAGCGTCCCCACATCGACCCGCCTTCGGTCACTACTCTTGACACCCCATTCCCAGCCGGTCGGTTATGGTCCGCTAACGAAGGTTCGCTCCAAACTCAGCCAGATTCGCAGAGCGGCTCCGACGGCGCCGACCCAGACGCCGAAGAGAATCGCCCGCATCGCCGGTGCGTTGATTTGGGTCATCATCCACTGAACCAGGTTTTCAATCCGTCCCCACCGCCAAATTCCCTCATCGGGTAAAAAGGAGGTCACGGTCAGTCCGTAGGGCACATTGGCTAGCATGACCAAAAAACTGGTAACCATCAGCAGCAGCGCCTCCAAAGTCCGTGCCCGAAACGCCCGATACGCGGCGCTGGCGATGAAGAAGGCTAAAAGGGAGAAGACAGTGGATGTCAAGGGAAGGAGAGCGCCCTGGAAGAGAATCCGATAGCTCGCTTCCCAAAAACCGAGCTGTCCTACCTTCGGCTCGGCGGCAAGAAAGCCCTTAGCAAAGTCGTTCATCAGACCCGCTCCCGCCATCAGGAAGAACCCAGCAAAGAAAGCCAAACTGAAGATCAGGTTAGGGGTCCTCCTGGCGACATGGCGACCGTGGATCAGAAACAGGTTGACCGCTCCCAAGCCGAAAGCGAAAGCGGCAAGGACCCGGAGAACCTCGCTGACTGAATCCCTCCAAGGGGTTAGGAAATTGTGTCGGGGGTAGAAAAACTCAAGGGGGAAATAGAGCCCGACGACGAAGGTGACGATCCCCGTCAGTCGTCGCCTGTGAGCTGGTGGCAGGCTCTGAAGGAGAGCCAGTGCCCCTACGCCGGCGACAAAGGCGACGACGCAAAGGAAGACATTCCGCCACCGGTCCTGAACAGGTTGGAACACTTTCGCCTCCTTACCAGAAAGAGAAGAAGGATTTTATCCACTCGGGTAGCCACCACATATTTGCCGACATCAGAAAGATCAACCCTGCCAAGGTGATGCGGCTGAGGTCCTGACCCCATACGGACCCGACGAGGATCGGCTCCCGAGTCAGGTAAGCCGTAACGGCATAGTATTCTTCGCCAATAACGGTGAAGTCGCAGGCGGCGATGAAGAAGGGAATCTGCAATGTAGAGGGCGTTCCGGCGATCTGGATGGCGCCCAGCGACTGCCCTGTTTCCGCGAGGATTAGGGCTTCGGCAGCAAAGTTGCCGAAGAAGAAGGCAGTGGCAATCCGCTCCCGATTCATCAACCCGATGACACCGGAAGCAAAAGCGAACTGATCCTCCGATAGGAAGCGGATGTCCTCCGGTCGGAACAATTCAGAGCCACCCGCCGATGCGTAGGCTTCCCTCAGAACCTGTTCCGCCATCGTAAAGATGACCGAGTTGCTGACAGGCATCAACAGTCGGGTCCTGTAGGCGGCGGCCAGCCGAGCGACCCGCCCTGCAATAGCCACAGCTTGGAAGGTCGGCACGTCCACGCCAGCCAGCCCGGGGACGAAAAGGATCGGACGCCCCATCTCCGTCGCTCGACCGACGGCTTCCTCTATGGCGTCAATGGCGGGCAGGCGGCGAATGTAAAGGGATCGCCCTGCCTGAGCTAGGACCAACCCCCCTCCGATGACTGCGGCGACGATCCAGGGGAGATAAGCATAGATCGTATCAGGACGGGCGTGCTCCAAATTTCTCCCCCTTCTTCCGCTCAGTCCGTCTCTGCCGCTTCTCCTGGCTCAAATCCTCTATCCGGCGGATGAGTCTCTCAATTCTGTCTGGTGACGAGAGAAGCGCGGCGATCTCGTTGACCGTCCGTAAACCCCAGAAAAAAGCCCAGATGGGCAGCGTCAGCCAGAAAGTATGACCGATCAGATTTGCCAGTGGCTTATGGGCCTCAAGAAAGAGAATGACGGGCACTTCCAGACCCTTCTCCACCACCACTCGCGACGCTTTCTCCAGAATCTCCTCCGCCTCACGATCCGAGTCTTTTGTTGGCGCCATCTTACGCCCCTTTTAACCTGCCTTGAACAAAGAAGTGTCCGCATGGGATGGGGACCGCTCGGAGGCAGTGTGGACCAGGTCAACGAGGAAAGCAACCTGATCCGGATCGGTGCCTGGGAGGACCCCGTGACCCAGATTGAAAATGTGCCCGGGTCTTTCGCCTGCTCGTCTCAGCACGGTCAGGGCTCTTTCGGTCAGTGCCTCCCTGGACCCGAACAGAGCAGCCGGCTCCAAATTACCTTGAATCGCTCGGTCCCAACCGATCTGCTCCCAGGCAGTGTCTAACGGAACCCTCCAGTCGACGCTGATCACCTCCCCTCCCACCTCCCTCATTAACCTCAGTAGCGATCCTGTTCCGGTTCCAAAGTGGATTCTTGGCACCCCTTGAAAGACCGTTTCTTCAAAAAGCCTCTTCGTGTGGGGAAAGACCAACTCTTTGTAGTCGTCGGGCGAGAGGACACCGACCCAACTGTCAAAAACTTGGACGACATCCGCCCCGCCCTCCAGGACCAAGTCTTTTAAATAGCCGATGAGGGCATCGGTTACCTTCTCCATCAGTAGATGCCAAGACGACGGATCAGAATAGAGGAACGAGCGGGTGACGGCAAAATCTCGGGACGGACCGCCTTCCACCAAATAGGATACGACGGTGAACGGTCCGCCGCAGAAACCGATGACGGGGATATCGAAAACTTCCGCCTTGACCAATTGAATGGTCCGGGCTACTTTCAACCCCAGCCCTCTGCCATCGGATCGGGGAAAGGCTTCTACATCAGAGGGCGAGCGAATCGGTCTCTCCGCCACCGGACCGATCCCGTCGCTGATTTCAAAAGGGATGCCCAACTCTTCAACCGGAGACATCAGGTCGGCGAAGACGATCAGGGCATCTACGTCAAAGCGCTTCAAAGGGAAAAGGGTCACCTGGCAAGCCAGTTCCGGATCGGACCAGAGTTCCCTTAAAGTGTAACGGGTCCTTAACTGCCGGTATTCGGGCAGATACCGTCCCGTTTGGCGCATCAGCCAAATCGGCGTTCGGTCGGTCGGTTCCCTCCTACAGGCTCGGATCAAACGATCTCTCAATCCCTTGACCTCCAAAACAGCACATTCACGACACGGGAACAATTCGGACCGTTAGGTCGTTATCCCGCGCTTCCTGCGAACAGCCGGGCGCGATGGCATTGGTGCTGGTCCCTCGTTGGGAGCAATCGGCTCCATCATCTCAACGAGGCGGGACGAGAGGAAGATGGGCGATCGGGTGCGCAGAGCCAACGCAATGGCGTCGGACGGACGGGCGTCCAGGTCCACTTGCCCTTTGGTGCCCCGCACGGTGACCGTCGCGTAGAATGTATTGTCCCGAAGGTCTGTGATCACGACTCGTTCCACCCGCCCGCCCAGGGCTCCGATGACATTCTTCATAAGGTCGTGGGTGATCGGGCGGAAGGGCTGAATCCCCCGAAGGGCGTGCAAGATGGCTCGGGCTTCGCTATCACCGATTAGGATTCGCAGCGCCTTCTTCCCTTTGTCAGGTCCCAGAAGGACGACCTGGGCGCCGATCGGGTCGGACCAAAGATCCCGGACGACCACCCGATGGAGCCCTTCGTGAGGGCCGGCGACCTCTGCAGCTTCCGTCAGACCTAAACCGCTGATTCGCGCGCCCGCCAGCCCGGCGGAACCTGCAACCATCTTCAACAGCCGCCTTCTGCTGACTTTCACCATTGTCACCCCTCTCTTTTTCCGTTGATTGTATCATTTTCTCTGTCGCCTTTCTCGGTAATCTTTCCGAAGTGAGCGGGGAAAAGGTGAACTAAGACTAATTTAACGGCGCCGGCGAAAGGGACGGCAAGAAGCATCCCTATTAGCCCGAAAGCAGCGCCTCCCGACATCACCGCAAAGATGACCGTCAGCGGATGGAGCCGCACCGCTTGCCCGACCACACGGGGTAGGACGACCCAGTCGTAAAACTGATTGACCCCGCTTAGTCCCAGAACGGTAACAAGGGTCGCCGCCGTTGGGTTATGGACGGCGGTGGTCCAAGCGACCACGCCGCCGACCATTGTCACCAGAACCATCCCAAAATAGGGAATGGCGTAAGCGGCGCCGGCGAGGATCCCGACAGTGAGAATATAGTCAATCCCGAAAAAACTCCGACAAGCGTAAAGAAAAATCGTGTCGGTCAGCCCGACGAGGAGACACAGAAGGAGGTAGCCTCTAATATACCGTCCGACCAGTTGCCCGGTCTGGCGGATTAACTCCCCCGCCGCTTGGCGATACTGCTCAGGAACCCACCATCGGATCCGCTCCCTGAGGGGATCGACAATTTGAAGGGCGTAATAGGTGATGAACGGCAGAAGGATCAGGGAGAAGAGGCTGCCCAGAGTAGAAAGGGCAGACCGCAAGGTGTGCATCAGCGTCTGCCCTAGTTGGTTCATCACATTATGGACCGCCTCGTTAACGAACGAAGGAATCTCGCCGCGGCGGGTCTTTTTCTCTATGTAATCAATCAGTTCTGTGAGTAAAACATAGTAGCGACCTTCCGGCGGCAATAAATTTTGAGCGAGACGGACCGATTGCTCCAATAAAGGCGGGACAATGAGGATGCCCAGACCCAAAACGATAAGGAAGAAGGATAAGAAGACGACCCGACTGGCGCCCGATCGGCTGAAACCCTTCCCCTCCAGTCGGTCGACCAGCGGGTCAAGGAGATAGGCGAGGAAGATACCGAAGAGGATGAGAGAGAGAACCGAACGGACCTTCCAGAGAAACAGGACAGCGATGACGACGGCGACTCCATAGCCGATGCGACGGAGCCAGACAATCTGTTCCGGCGTCCAGGGACCGAGGGACGGGAGGGTCTTGGCGGTCGGGCGGTCGGCAAAGGCACTGCCTTCTATCGTTGGTTCCCTCCTTGTGCCGCTCCCCTGAGCCGCGCCCGCATCCTCGTCAGCGCCCGGCGAAGGAGCCGGGAGACATGCATCTGAGAGATCCCTAATTCCTTTGCTATCTCCGTCTGGGTCTTTCCCTGAAAGTAAGTCATCTCCACAATCCTGCGCTCTCGCTGATCTAAGGCCCGCATCCCTTCCGATATCAGACTCCAAGTCCGCAGCCGATCCTCCTCTTGCTGCGCCTGACCGGCTATGATCTCCGTGAAGGAAACCGTCCGGTCGTCATCGGCGCTCTCGATTTCCTGGTCAAGGGAAAGGACTTCGTATGCGTGAGCCGCTTCCAAAGCCTCCAGTGCCGCCTCTGGTCCCACCCCTAACTCTTGGGCGATTTCGGCAACCGTCGGGGTACGACCCAGTTTCTGAGTCAAGAGGTCCATCACTTTGTAGGCTTTCTGATTCAACTCCTGTAATCCCCTCGGCACTTGCAGGGTCCAAGTCGTGTCCCGAAAGTGCCGTTTCAGTTCCCCCAAAATCGTCGGCACGGCGAAAGTGACGAACCGAGTGCCTCTTTTGGGATCAAACCGATCAACGGCGTTGATCAACCCGTAAATGGCGACTTGAATCAGGTCCTCCATAGGTTCACCCCGGTTGGCAAACCGTCTGGCTAGTGCCCTCGCCAAATCCAGATGACGATAGATCAGTTCGTCCCTGACCTGCGGGTTCTTCGTCCGATGCCAGATTTCAAATAGTTCTTCCGTGCTCTTTCTTGAAAGGTTGATATCCACCGTTGTCCATCCTATGGAGTAAAACGGACTCTCTTTACCATTCGGACGACGGTTCCGCCCCTCTCGCCCGGCAGGAACCGGACATCATCCATAACGGAGGTCATGATCATCGTCCCCAAACTGGTCGTCCGGTCCGGTGGAAGTCCCTTCCCCTGATCGACCACCTCCACGACGAGACCCTGTTCCTCCACTCTGCATCGGACGGTGAAAGTGTGAGCCATCGGCTCCTGGTAAGCGTGCTGCAGAACATTGGTGCACGCCTCCGAAACCGCCAATTTGATATCCTCAATCTCGTCCAAACCGAGACCCAACTGGGAGGCAAACCCTGCGCACGCCAGACGGGCAATCTGGATCATTTTAGGGTCGCAACCCAGTCGGATCTCCATCATCCAAGCCCGTGCCGCTTCTATTGGAGGCGGTGGCGCGCCGCCGACACCGGTCACCAAACCCGTCTCCTCCCTCACTTCCTCCATCACTTCTCTCTGCTCCTGAATTTCCCACTCCTTTAAGGCGTCGCTAACGGTCGGGAAAACGGGTAGGGTCGTCAGAACACCGAGAGCGTCTAAAAGGTGCTGCAGTCGGGGCGATAAAAAGACCACACCGAACCTCAATCCTTCATTCTCTGCTTCACCCCAGGCTCTCAAAAGGGAACCGATTCCTGAACTGTCAATGAACTCGGTGTTCCTCAGGGAAATAAGCAGACCCTTCTGCGCCTCCCTAATCGCTTGTCTCAAAGCCTCCGTCAAAGGGTCCTGAACCGAAGCGTCTAGACTTCCATGCAGTTCCAAGAGAACGACGCCGGTCAGAGGCTCAGACCTGGTCGTTTTGAATGACATCATCCATCCCTCCCGCCTATCCCTCTCAAAAGAGACGGCCTCTTTCCTATTACCCGATTCGCAGTCAGAACAGCATCAAACGGACGCCGACCAGGACTAGGAAACCGCCGAAGGCCATTCGCATATACATTGTCGGAATTTTCTGAGCCAGCCAGGCGCCAAGAAAGGCGCCTAAGAACAGTCCGAGTGCGAGAAAGAGAGCCATCGGGATGTCGGCGTGCCCGTTTCGGTAGTATTCCCAAAAGCCCAAAAGCCCGACCGGAAGAAGAAGAGCACCCAGTGAGGTCCCCTGAGCCTCATGTTGACTCATCCCAGAGAGCCAGGTGAGGGCCGGGACGATGACGACGGCTCCACCGACTCCAAACAGACCGCTAACGATTCCTCCCGTTGATCCGATAACAATTCCCAGGACAGCGCGGTTGAAGCTCACTCTGCTCCCCCTCTGCCTTTGATATTGACATATCTTTTTTGGAACCTATCCTCAATTATCAGCGTTACATTCAGGCAACGATGCCCGTATCTATAGGAGGGATTCGGATGGTCAGGTGGCTGACGACAGGGGTTCTAATTGTATCGGGACTGGGAGCCGCCCAAGTGACAAATCCGGTCATGCAAATAGAAGGGAAAAAAGTTCCTCCGTTTACCGCCAAGACGATAACGGGAGAGACGATCAAGACCGATCAATACAAGGGTAAGGTAGTCGTCTTGGTCTTCTGGGCACCTCACTGAGCGGTATGCCGTGCGGAGGTTCCGCACCTAAACGGTTTCCTTCAAAGGTACGGTAAGAAAGGGTTGGTCATCCTTGGTCTCTCTCAGGCACCGGGGTCTTTCCAGTCATCCTTTAAAGAGATCGCCCGCTATCCGTTGTTGGTCTGGGACCGTAACAAAATGCCAGCGCCTCTCAATGTCGTTCAAGGCTACCCGACGACGGTGGTCATAGATCGGTCAAGCAAGGTCCGAAAAGTCATCGTTGGTCCAGCCGGCCAGGCGCTGGAAACGGTAATTCAGGAGGCTCTGAAGGAGAAGGCATCCACTCCCCAAGCCCAGAAAAAAGCCTGATAGCACCTTCCCACACACTATTGCCGCATAGTGGCATAATGCTCCGCATAGTGGCATAATGAACAGGGCCACTTTAACGATACGGGACGGGATTGTTAAGACGATCCCGGTCGGATCACGATCACCTAACGGACGAAGCGTGACGGCTGTGCGCCCGCGAGTCTTGGTCGCAATGAGCGGAGGAGTGGACAGTTCGGTTGCCGCCGCCTTACTTGTGCAGGCGGGTTATGAGGTCATTGGTGTTACATTTCATCTTTGGTCGGGACCCGGCGGCTTTGGGAGAGCCTGCTGCGGCGAGAACTCGGCATCGGACGCCCGACGAGTTGCCCAGATTCTCGGGATTCCTCATTATGTCTTCAATCTGACCGACTATTTCCGCAAGACGGTGATTGACGATTTCGTCTCTGAGTATCTCCGGGGGCGCACACCCAATCCCTGCGTCCGTTGCAACGAGTTCATCAAGTTTCGTGCCTTCCTCTACCGGGCAGACCAGTTGGGTGCTCAGTTCATTGCCACCGGTCATTACGCTCAAATCGTTAGAAACGGACACTATCGCCTGTTTCGTGCCGTTGATCGGGCAAAGGATCAATCTTACGTTCTCTACATGATGAACCAAGACGCCCTGAGCCGAACCCTCTTTCCTTTAGGAGTACAAACCAAGGACCACACGAGGGAGTTAGCCAGGCGGTTGGGCTTGCCGGTCGCAGAAAAGCCGGACAGTCAAGATGTATGCTTTATCACAAATGGCGACTATCGCCGATTCATTATCCAAAAGGCAGGGGAGTCGCTGACCACCGGTCCCGTTCTGGACGTCAGTGGGAATGTGATCGGGGAGCATCAAGGCATCGCCTTTTATACCATAGGACAGCGTCGGGGCTTTTCCGTCCGATCTGGCACAGGCAAGCCCCTTTATGTGATCAGAATGGATCCTGAAAGGAACGCTCTCATCGTCGGAGAAAGGGAACGGCTGCTTACCTACCAGGCCTTAGTCGACCAGGTTCACTGGATCAGCGGCTCCCCTCCTTCTGCGCCCATCAGAGCCATGGTTCGGCACCGCTATCGGTCCCCCGAAGGATCCGCTATCGTGGAACCTCTCTCAGACGGAACAGTGCAGGTCCTATGGGATGAGCCCCAGTGGGCGGTCACCCCGGGTCAGAGGGCTGTGTTTTACGATAAAGAGACGAGTCAGGAGGTTTTGGGGGGCGGAATCATCCTTTCAACCGTATCCCGAAACTGACGTCCTCCTGCTCAGCCGAACGAGCCTCTCTCCTCTGCCTCACCCATTGTTGACTGCAAATCGGAGCAGAAAGCGTTAACATGTAAATAGGTGAACTGACGGGCAAAAGCAAAAGATGGAGAGCCGGGCAACGATGACGGTGATCGAACCGATCCCGGAAACCATCTTGACGGCGAGAAGACGACAGGTCCTCTCGGCAGTGGTGGACAAGTACGTTCGCACCGCACACCCCGTGGGATCTCAGACCCTGGTGACCGAATATCGCCTTCCCGTCAGCCCGGCAACGGTCCGGATTGAGTTCGGTGTCTTGGAGGATTTGGGTCTCATCTATCAACCTCACCGGTCTGCCGGTCGGCTACCGTCGGACCGAGGCTACCGTGCCTATGTGGATCAGATCCTTCCCGGCCAGATCGGTCCTTTCAAGCCGGCTCCTGAGTGGCAGCAGCAGCTAAAAGCCCTATCCTGCGACATCGTTCAAACGGTCCTGGAAGGATGCCGCATTCTGTGCCATACGACCGGTTATCCTGCTTTCGCTATGTTTGCCGAGAAGGAAAGGGAGACGGTGCAAGCCGTCTACTTCAACCCCCTTCCCGGGAGAAGAGTGGTCGTCAGCGTCTACTGTTCCCGTTGCATCCAGCAGCCCTTCGCGGTTGATCAAGACCTCCCTGTCGCCCAGTGGCAAGAAGCTTCTCATTGGTGGACTGCTTTCCTTTCCGGAAGATCCCTCTCCTATCTACAGGAGCCGATGGACGATTCCCTTGTGGATCGGGAAAGCCAGAGGATTCCTGCCGTCGGCCTGGGCTACCGGTTGCTCCGATCCCTTGCCCTAACTCCCGAGCCTCGTCCCGTCGTCACCGTCGGTCTTTCGTGCGTCGTCTCCGAACCGGAGTTCCACGAAGTGGAAAAAATACAGGGCTTTTTTGCTCTGTGGGAGAATCCCACTTGGCTGACCGACCTTCTACCCGGCGTTTGGGCGCCAAGGCAGCAATGGGAATCGGTCTGGGTTTCCATCGGTGCAGAGAACAAGCTCGCCCAATTGAAAGATTGTGCTTTGGTGGCTTGTCGCTACTGGATCGGCAACAATCCCGCCGGGGTCATTGGGTTGGCAGGTCCGAAAAGAATGCGCTACCAGCAAGCCCTTTCAGCGGTTGCCAGCCTCGCCCAACTCCTATCGGAAACCCTAACTTTCTCCTTCAGTTAGGCGTCTACGCCGTTGCAAGAATCAAGGCGGGACTTTACTTTTGTCAATGGGCTGCTTCACAATTTCCAACAGAGAAGAGAGGTAAGAGAGAAGAAGTGCCTGCCCCAGATACCATCCGGTCGGCGATAGACGAACTTCATCGGACCATAAAGAACTGTCAAATGTGCCCTCTCGCACAAGGGCGGCGGCACGCCGTCCCCGGTGAGGGACCCGTCCCGTGCCGGATTATGTTCATCGGGGAGGCTCCGGGTGAACAGGAAGACCGGCAGGGCAGACCTTTCGTCGGCAGCGCCGGAAAATTCCTGAACGAGTTGCTGGCTCTCGCCGGACTGGACCGATCGGAAGTCTTCATTACTAATGTGGTCAAGTGTCGACCTCCTGACAATCGGTCGCCGGCAGCCGAAGAAATTCAAGCGTGCCGGGGTTACTTGGAAGCCCAGATCGCCCTCCTCCAGCCGTCTTTGATCTGCCTTTTAGGGAGTGTGGCTGTTAAGGCGGTCCTTCCCGAACTGAAGGAAAGCGTCTCCCGGATCCACGGTCAACCTTATGAGAAGAACGGGATCGTATTCGTTCCCCTCTTTCACCCTGCTGCTGCCTTGCACCAGCCGAAATGGAAAGATCCGTTGCGGCAAGATATGTTGAAGGTAAAGGCGATCATCGCTCAGCTCAATGAGTTAGAACAAGCCGGATCGGTCCGACGGAGGTAGGTAGCATGTCCGGACATTCCAAGTGGCATAACATTCGGGTCCGCAAAATGCGCCAGGACCTGCTGAGAGGGCGGCTGTTCAGCCGCTTGACCAGGGAGATCATCGTCGCTGCGCGGGCAGGCGGCGCCGATCCCAATGCCAATCCTCGTCTGCGAGCGGCTATCGACAGGGCGCGGGAGCACGGAATGCCGGCGGAAAATGTCGAGCGGGCGATCAAAAGAGGCACCGGGGAATTGGCTGGGGCTGCCTATGAAGAGGTTGTCTACGAAGGATACGGTCCGGGCGGTGCAGCCATTCTCGTTGAGGCGGTGACCGATAATAAAAATCGGACGACTTCCGAATTGCGCCGCCTCTTTCAGAAGTACGGCGGGAGCCTCGGCGAGGCGGGCTGTGTCGCCTGGCAGTTCAAGAAGAAAGCGGTCTTTACTATTGACGCAAAAAAGGCGGACGAAGATACAGTGACCGAGGTCGCCTTGGAGGTTGGCGCCGACGATCTTCAAAAGCGAGACTCCTACTATGAGATCATCGGCGAGCCCCGACTCTTTTCGTCCCTCAAGGATGCTCTGCAGAGAAAAGGCATTCCGGTTCAGTCGTCGACCATCACCAGCGTCCCTCAGTCGTCCGTCTTCGTTGAGGGAGATGATGCCAGACGGCTCTTAGCCCTCATCCGAGATCTGGAAGACCACGATGACGTTCAAAATGTGAGTTCTAACTTTGATGTTCCCGACGCCCTTTTGGAAGAGAGCCTGGCGGTGGCTTAACCTTCCGCTGGCCCTTCGTGTCTTGTTGGCACTACGGGAACTGTCTCATGAATGTGACCGTCGGATGAATGGGACCGTCCCTCTCCATAAGGGGCGAAGGGTCATCGGGTTAACGAAAGGCGTTTTCCAAATCGCCAGGCACTCAGCGTCTGACCGGCCGGCTCAACAGGTAGACCGTGGGCGAAAGGGAAACCTGTCCCCAATCGGAAGCGACCATGCGGCTGCTGGCGTTTGGCGTTTAAGGAAAAGGAGTGAAGAAGATGAGATATTTGAGTCTGTCGGTCCCGTGTCTCGTTGTCGCTTTGCTTCTACCGGGCTGCGGAAGCCGTAAACCGGTCGCTATCGTCGGCGGGAACGCCATTGACGAAGGCACCTTCAGGGAAGCGATGACGAAAATGTTCGGCTCGGCGGCTTTGCGGTGGCTCATTCAGAAGGAACTCCTGTATCAGGCGAACGACCGGCAGCGGTTGGTCAGCGATCAGGACGTGGAGCGGGCTTTCAAGGAGTGGGTCC
This sequence comes from Candidatus Caldisaccharidevorator sinensis, assembly GCA_032161505.2. Lineage (GTDB taxonomy): Bacteria > Armatimonadota > Fervidibacteria > Fervidibacterales > Fervidibacteraceae > Caldisaccharidevorator > Caldisaccharidevorator sinensis. Next base: position 404,561 of record JAVKTG010000002.1, on the reverse strand, counting down.
GGCATATGGGCTTTGAAAGCGAGGAGCAGGCCCTCTCCTTCTTAGCCCGGCAGGGGATGGATAAAGAAACGATAATGGAACAACAGAAGATGGAGATGATCCTGTTCGCCTTGAGGGAGCAGGCAGTCAAACCGGACGATAAGAAACTCAAAGCCTTCTATGAGAGGCATCGCCAAGCCTTCGCTTATCCCCCCGAAGTGCGCGCCTACATCATCCAGTCCAAGGACAGAAAGACGCTGGAGAAGGCAAAGGATCTGGCTCTCAAAGGTGAAGATTTCCGAATCCTGGCTTACCGATATAACGAAAGCCCCCACCTGAAGAGCAATCGGGGCTTCGTCTCCCTCCCTTTAGTCGCCGACTCCAGCGTCCCTCCGTCGCTGCTGGACCTTCTTGCTCGGTCTCGTCCCAATCAGATCGTCGGACCTGTTCAGATCCCCGAAACGGGGCAGTTCGTATTAGTCAAGGTTGTGGAGATCCAGCCCCCTATGGTCCCTTCCTTTGACGATATCAAGGGGCTTGTGCGGCAGAGATATGTGGAAGCGACGGGACCGCCTCCCCAGGAGATCTTCAAACAGTTGGCTCGGCAGTCTAATGTCCTGGTGCCCGACGAGCGGTTTCGTTTCGTTGAAGACGAGATCCGCACTGCCGGCGTCCTTGCCCCGCCGGGACCGACCTTCCAGCCCCCGGCGGCGCCTCCCGGTTCACCCCAGCCACCCCTCAAAGAGAGGGAAAGACTGGAGGAAAAAGCCGAGCGATGACAGGCATCCGTTTTAAACTCTTACAGGTCATTCCGACCGAGGGGGACGAGAAGTGGGGAAAGGGGAAAATACGACCGAAAAACTACCTTTGGGTGTCCAATTTGAGGAGTTGGTCAAGGTCACCCAAATACTGAGGGGTCCTGACGGCTGCCCCTGGGACCGAGCTCAGAACCACGACACCATTAAGATCAAGACCATTGAGGAAGCCTATGAGGTCGCATCGGTGATAGAGGAGGGGGACGATGGCCGCTTGGTTGATGAACTAGGCGACCTTCTCCTTCAGGTCCTCTTTCACTCCAACATTGCTGAAGAGCGGCAGGCGTTTTCGCTGACCGATGTAATCGGGCGCCTCCACCAAAAACTGATCCGCCGCCATCCCCATGTTTTTGGAACAGAAAAGGCGGTCACCGCTGAACAAGCCCTGTCCCGATGGGAGTGGAGCAAGGCGCAAGAGCGAAGGGGCAAAGGGTCGCTGATGGACGGCATCGCTTGGTCGCAGCCTTCCCTTCTCCTCGCCCATCAGGTTCAGAAGAAGGCTTCCCTCGTAGGTTTTGACTGGGGCACGGCTGAGGGGGCGTTGGAGAAACTCGCAGAAGAGATAGGGGAGTTGAAAGATTCGCTGCTCCGTGGGGACGATAAGGAACGGTTAACTGAGGAGATAGGCGACCTGCTGTTTTCAGCGGTCAATGTCGCCCGTCTGATAGGGATCAACGCCGAAGCCGCTCTGCGGGACGCCGTGCGCAAGTTCGTCCAAAGGTTTCAAGCGATGGAGCGGGAGATCGTCCGTAGCGGCCGCAATTTGACGGAGGTAGACCTAAACGAAATGAACGCCGTATGGGATCGGATAAAGGGAGAGGGCGGCAAGGAACAAGATCGTTAGCCTTTAGTATGGCGAGCTTGCCTTTCTGAGATGCCTGTGCAAAAATCCTGATTGCCTGCCGGCAGGCGAGGACGCGGTCCGGCAGGTCTCTTCTTGTCGGATGTCATAGACGAAGGGAAGGAAGGCGGGCAAAGTGTGACCCTTGGCGAACAAATAGGTCTAAGGGAGCCGGGAGGCAGTTAGAGAAGTGACAGTGCAGACAGCACCGACAAAGACACCGACCCGATCGGTCGGGGCTGCAAGGCGCAAATTCCTAACCGACATTTTTTCGACTTTGGGATGGGCTGTCTTCTGGGGTATAATGGCGATCTTCGGATGGATCTTCGGGCGTTTCTTTTTTCCGAATGTTCTTTTTGAACCGCCCCCGACCTTTAAGGCGGGAAAACCGGCGGACTTTCCGATGGGCACCGTGGACGGTCGCTGGAAGAATAAGTACAACGTCTGGATCGTCCACGCACCGTATGGCTTTTTTGCCCTCTCCGGTACCTGCACGCACTTGGGCTGCAAACCGAACTGGATGGAGGTGGAGCAAAAATTCAAGTGCCCCTGCCACGGTAGCGGTTTCCGGATGGACGGAACCAACTTTGAAGGTCCTGCGCCCCGACCCTTGGATCGGTACAAGATCACCCTGGCGGAAGACGGGCAGTTGCTGGTGGATACCAGCGTGGTATATGCCGGGGTCCCCGGAAAGAACTCGGACGAACTGTATCCGGAAAGCATTTTGAGAATTTGAGTTCTGGAGGGAGAAAGTTGAGCGAAACGGAGGGAAGAGAACCAGTCGCTGGACCGACAGCCCCAGCAGCACCCTCGCCGAAAGGGAGCGATGGTCTTTTTGGAAAAATTAAGGAAAAGGTCAACGGCGCGTTCTGGGCGGTCATCAATAGCCATTTCTTCCGGTCCGTCTACCGGAGTCCCTGGCCAACCGACCGAAGGTCCCGAATTATGACCGTCCTCAACAGCTTGGTCCTCCACCTCCACCCGACCCGCATTCCCCGCCACGCCGTCCGGGTCTCCTATACCTGGTGCATGGGTGGTCTGTCCTTTTACCTGATGCTTCTCCTCACCGTCACAGGAATTCTTTTGATGTTCTACTATAGACCGGACCCGATTCACGCCTATATGGACACCAAATACCTGATGAACGACGTTCCCTTTGGGAGGATCCTCCGCAATATGCACCGGTGGGCAGCTCACGCCATGCTGATCACCGTCTGGCTCCATATGCTGCGGGTGTTCCTAACCGGTTCGTACAAACCGCCGAGGGAATTCAACTGGGTCATCGGCGTCACTCTCCTGGTGCTGACGATGCTCCTTTCCTTCACCGGCTACTTGCTGCCTTGGGATCAATTGTCGCTGTGGGCGGTCACCGTAGGAACCAACATGGCTAGGGCAACACCTTTCCTCGGACACGAAGGTCCCGGTCACGAGATCCTGGGCGTCACCCAGTATAACGACATCCGGTTCGCCCTCTTGGGCGGGAGTTTGGTAGGAGAGAACGCACTGATCCGCTTCTATGTTTGGCACTGTCTGGGGTTTCCCTTTATCCACGCTTGCCTAATGGCGTTCCACTTCTGGCGGGTCCGAAAGGACGGGGGCATCTCGGGTAGTTTATGACGACGAAAAAACAAAGGAAAGTGTTGTCAACGGAGGACCGGTGAACAATGGCAGAGGAAGCAGCCGCCCAGCCCCGACCGAGACCGACATCGCGGCCTGCTCGTCGGGCGATGGGCGAGGAGGAAGTGCGCGCCACCCAGGTGGCGGCTGAAAGGAAGAGAGCCGAGGCGGAGGCAGAGAAGGTCCTCGTCTGGCCGGACCTGGTCTACGCCGAATTTATGTCTGCCATTCTACTAACGGTCATCCTCTTTATCGTCTCCCTTGTGTTCAATGCTCCTATGGAAGAGCAGGCGAACCCCAATAAGACACCGATCCCGTCCCGGGCGCCCTGGTATTTCCTCGGCTTGCAAGAGATGCTGGTCTACTTTGACCCCTGGATTGCGGGCGTACTCCTTCCCGGAATGATTATCGTCGGTCTGATGCTGATCCCCTATCTGGACACCAGACCGAATGTGGGAGTCGGCGTCTACTCCTGGAAGGGTCGGGAGTGGCAGTACATCTTCTTCATCGGTGGATTTGCCCTTTGGATCCTTTTAATCGTCATCGGTCAGTTTTTCCGCTGGGGACCGTGGGCGTGGTACTGGCCGTGGGAGCCCAGGGAGCACATCAAGGTCGTAGCGGAGCACCTTCAATGGTGTCCGGGACATAAGGACCCACCGCCGGGTATGTTCTGCGTCCCAGGTGCCCTGATTTACGCCGTCTACAATGCTTTGGCTTTTGCCTATCCCGCCTGGGTCGGATGGATCAACAAGAAGTGGGGGCGCAGAGCTCTCAACTACTATCGCCAATTAGGTCTCGTCCGGTTTCTGATTTTGATGTTCTTCGCCTCCTGGACCTTCTTCCTCCCAGTCAAGATGTTTATGAGGCTGGTTCTCAAGTGGAAATACCTCGTCGTCACGCCCTATTTCAACATCTGAAGGTGAGGGGGGGCGTCGTTGGACCTTTACTACAATACCCGAAGACTGAATCAGATCTTTCTCGTTCTGAACCTAGCAGCCGTTGCCCTTATCGGAGTCGTCCTTTATAAAGAACATCGCCCCGAATGGTATCGCTACCAGGCGACCTATGTGCGTCTTGTAAAAGAGTTCTCAAAAAAGGAATACGATCGGATCAAAGAGGAACTCCAGAAAGATCAGGAGTTTCAGGAACTGAACCGACAACTGAGGGAGGTCTCTCAAAAAATCAGCCAAGATCCGGCTTATTCGGAACTGTCCGAGCGCATCCAGAGGCTCAGGAGAGAAGTGAGCGAGACGCAGACTCGGCTGGGAGAATTGCGGCTGGATTATCTGCATTTTGAAGACGAATATTTCTGGGCGACGAATCCTGCCAGGAAAACCCGATACGAGCAACTGATTCGAGCCTACCAGCCAGAGATTGACAAACTAGTCGGCGAACTTGAGGAGAAAGAGAGGGCGCTGCAGGAGGCTCAGGAGGCTTTCGCCCAACTGGACAGAGAGCGGCAGGTACTGTTAAAGAAAATAGGAGATCGTCAGTTTGAATTGACGGTTGCGGAAACCGCCTACCGCGCCTCTCTGGCGGAAAAACCTAAGATTCGTCAGATTCACCGACCCGAACGGAACCTGGTGGACCGGTGCATCACCTGTCACGCTGGATATGACAAAGGCTACCAGTGGAAGCGGTTCATTCAGCAGAAAATTTCAGAAGCCATTAAGAAAAAAGCCCCACGAAAGGACCGGCAGATCCTCCAAGCGCTGTTGCCTCACCCCCGTTACGAAAAGTGCGCTCAGTGCGGTCACACTCAGGACCAGGGTCAGGGTCAGTGTCAGCAGTGCGGGAGCAAGCGGCTAAAAGAAGATCCGCCGGTCTTTACCAACCATCCCTTTGACCAGTTCGGGTGCACGAGTTGTCACCGAGGGCAAGGGGTCGCTCTAAGGAAGGATCAAGCCCACGCCTACGACGAGAAACATTGGGAAACCCCAATGCTTCCTAAAGACTATGTGGAAGCGACCTGTGGGCACTGCCACCGATATGAGATGGTCGTGCCGGGTGCCCCCCGCCTCACCCGAGGGCGGCAGCTGTTTGCCCTTCTCGGATGCTTCGGCTGCCATGACGCCAAAGGTTACGAACGAGCCGTCAAGATTGGACCCAGCCTCACCCACATCGCCTCCAAGGTTTCCCCTGAGTGGATGTTCCAATGGCTCAAAGATCCTGACTCGTGGGCGCCCCATAGCCGAATGCCGATGTTTTTCCTGAAAGACGACGAAGCGTGGGCTTTGGTCGCTTACCTGACCAGCGTCTCTCAACCCCTCAAGTTCTCCCTGAAATATCCCGGCGGGGATGTCCCGCGGGGGAAGCAGCTGGTCAAAGATTTAGGCTGTCTCGGTTGCCATAACATCCGAGGCTTGGGTGGTCCGACCGACCGGGAGCAAGGGAGTCGGCTCCTCGGCAAATTTGACTTCGGTCCCGATTTGAGCGCGATCGGGAGCAAGGTTCCCAGCGGCGATTGGCTCTACAACTGGCTTTTGGATCCCAAGTCGATGGACCCAATGGCGCGCATGCCCAAGATGCGACTGACCCTACAAGAGGCTGCCGATATCACCGCCTATATGTTGACCTTAAAGGAAACGCCGTCGGTCCAGAAGGTCGCTTTTTCTTCAAGGCCGGATCTGTCCAATCCCGAACTGATTGACAGGGGCTTTCGGCTGGTTGCCAACTACGGATGCCACGGATGTCACAACATTCCCGATCCCAAAGCTCAGGCGCTGACCAAAATCGGCAAGGATCTGTCCAGCGAAGCGGACCTGGACCCCCATACTGTAGACTTCGGTCGTTTGGTTCTGGAGATATTTGATAAAGCCCCCACCTATTGGGATAGGGTCTACATCTGGTTAGAGACCAAACTCAAAGATCCCAGGGTTTTCCGGGATGGGCTTCGGATGCCCCGGTTCGGTCTCTCCGACGAAGAGGTCAAGGCTCTGGTTACCGCCCTGTTGAGTTTCACGGAGAGGGAAATTCCTAAAGAATCCTTCCGTGATCCGGAGAGGGACGCAAGCCTGGCAGCTGCTGTCGTAGGAAGGGAAGTGGTGATGGGTTACAACTGCCTCGGCTGTCACGTCATTGAAGACTTCGGTGGCGATATTTGGCATCTCTATGAAGACGGGATGCAACCGCCCAACCTCAAGTCCCAAGGCTTGCGGACCAACCACGACTGGCTCTTTCGGTTCATCAAAGACCCGACCCTTGGAACCGGGCGACAACACGCCATCCGACCTTGGTTGAAGGTGCGGATGCCGACCTTCGGATTTGACGATGAAACGATTAACAGTATCATCCGTTACTTCGCTGCCCTCGATGAACAATCGGTCTTCAAAGGTTTCCGGAGCCCCTACCGTCCCGATCCCCATCTCGCTCGGGAAGGGAAGCAACTCTTCGATCAGTTGCAGTGCCTGTCGTGCCATCCGACCGGTTTCGTTCAACCAGGAGCCGATGTCTCCCAGTTAGCGCCGTCCTTGAACCTGGCTTGGTCGCGACTGCAACCTGAGTGGGTTCGCCAGTTTATACTGGACCCTGGGTCCTTCCAGCCAGGAACCCGGATGCCGACCTTCTTCCCCTTTGACGAAGAGACGGGGAGGCAGCAATCGCCCCTACCCCAGCTTCTCGGCGGCGACCCCATACGGCAGGCAAGGGCGCTCACCGAATACGTTATGAGTTTGGGCGCACCGACGGTGACTGGCACCCCTAAAGGGCAAATCAATAGGTAAAAAGGAGGGTAAAGAGTGAAGTTGCACCGTCTCATTGCCGCCTCAGTAGCGTGCACCCTGATAGCAGGTACTCTCTTTGGTCAATCTACTATCAAAGGCAAGGTGGTGTTTCAAGGAACACCTCTCAAGCCCCGGATGATCAGCATGAAGCAGGATAAGAAATGCGATGCCGTCCATAAGGGCAAGCCGGTGGCGGGCGAAGACTTCGTACTCAATCCCAACGGAACCTTGCGATGGGTTCTCGTTTATGTGAAGTCGGGGGCGAAGCCTGGGAAGGCACCGTCCCGTCCGGTCGTCCTCGACCAGCACGACTGCATCTACCGTCCTCACGTCTTCGGCATCATGGTCGGTCAGCCCCTGGAAATCAGGAACTCGGACCCTCTCCTTCACAACATCCACTTCGTTAGCAAAAAGAACGGCACCTTTAACATCGGTCAGCCCGTTAAGGGTATGAAGGCGACGAAAGTCTTTCGCGCACCTGAATTGCCCCCCAGCTCCTTCTTCAAATGCGATGTCCATCCCTGGATGAAGTCGTGGGTCGGGATCTTTGACCACCCTTACTTTGCTGTCACCGACGGCAATGGCACCTTCACCATATCAGGTCTCCCGGCAGGCAGTTATGAAATTGAAGCCTGGCACGAAAGGCTCGGCACCCAGTCTCAAAAAGTGACCGTCAAGGCAGGCGAGACGAAGGAGATTACTTTTACTTTCAAGCGATAGGGCGGATCGGGGGCGGACGCCTGCCCGCCCCCCTTTGCGTAGGTGAGGAAGAGTGAGCAGGGCACGTAACGGTTCGGTCCAGGGATTATTGATATTGGCGGCTTTGATCGTCATCGTCGTCTCCGCCGTATTCGTAACGGTTAAGGGATACTGGTGGCTTCCGCCCCTGGCTTCCGAGCACGGACGGGAGACCGACCGGCTGTTTGTGATCACGTTAATCGTCACCGGGATCGTGTTCGTCCTGGTCCAACTGACCCTCGGCTACTTCACCTACCGGTTCGGGCGGCCAAGGGAGGAGAAAGCAGCCTATGTGCCAGAGGACAGGAGATTAGAGTTGACCTGGACGCTGGTGCCGGCGGTCATTATGACCCTACTGATTCTCACCGGCGGACAGCTTTGGTCCCGGATCCATCAGCCGCCTCCCGAAAACGCTTTTGAGGTGGAGGTATGGGGCGAACAGTTTAAGTGGGCACTGCGCTATCCCGGGAAAGACGGTCAATTTGGTCGGGTGGACATCCGTCTGATAAACGAAACCAATCCCCTGGGCATTGACCCTAAAGACCCTGTCGGCAGAGACGACATTTTCTTTCCCGCAGGCGAAGGGGAACTCCATCTTCCCGTCGGTCAGCCGGTCGTCGTCCGGCTCCGGTCCAAGGATGTGCTCCACAGTTTCTATGTGCCTGCCTTTCGGATCAAACAGGACGCGGTGCCGGGAATGGTGATCCGGACCTGGTTTGTACCGAGCCGACGGGGTGAATTTGAGTTAGTGTGTGCGGAACTGTGCGGACTTGGTCACTATCAGATGAGGGGTTTCATTGTCGTTGAGGATAAGGAGAAAGTGGAAGGATGGCTGGCGCAGCAGCAGACTGTCGCCGATCTCATCCCGTAAACGTCGGCACGATTCAAAGGGAGAGGTGTAACAAATACCCATGAGTGCCTTTGAACCAAGGGCGCATGCTGGACTAGAAGCAGCGCATAGAAGGGAAACCTTTGTGACCCGTTACATATTCAGTATGGACCACAAAGTCATCGCCATACAGTATCTCGTGACCGCTCTCGCGATGGGGTTCATCGGTCTGGTTCTCTCGTGGCTGATGAGAATCCAGTTGGCATGGTCGGGCAAGCCATTACCATTCCTCGGGCGCATGCTGCCCGGAGGTATGGAACAAGGAGTGATGAAGCCGGAGTTCTACCTGGCCCTGGTCACGATTCACGGGACCATCATGATCTTCTTCTTCATCACCGCTGCCTTGGTCGGTGGCTTCGGTAACTTTCTCATACCTTTGCAGATCGGCGCACGAGATATGGCATTCCCTTTCCTCAATATGCTCAGTTACTGGGTGTTTCTGGCGTCCTGCATCGTCCTGGTAACGTCCTTTTTCGTAACGGGAGGTCCCGCCGCCGGAGGTTGGACAGCCTATCCGCCCCTCAGTGGGGTGCCAGAGGCGCTGCCTGGCTCCGGCGCCGGGCAAACTTTGTGGCTGATCGCCCTGGGTCTCTTTATTGTGTCGTCTCTGTTCGGGTCCCTCAACTACATCACCACGACCCTCAACCTGAGGACCCGAGGTATGTCAATGGGGCGATTGCCCTTGACCGTTTGGGCTCTATTTATCACTGCCATTCTGGGTCTTCTATCCTTTCCCGTCCTCCTTGCTGCTGCCGTCATGCTCCTTTTTGATAGGCATTTGGGGACCAGTTTTTTCCTCCCACGCTTGTTCGTGTCGGGTCATGCTATCGGTCGCGAAGGCGGCAACCCCATTCTCTGGCAGCACCTCTTTTGGTTCCTCGGTCATCCTGAGGTCTACATAGCAATCCTGCCGGCGATGGGGATTACATCCGAAGTTCTCGCTACTTCCTGTCGCAAACCGATATTCGGTTACAAAGCGATGGTCCTGTCGGTCAGCGCCATTGCTTTTCTGAGTTTCATCGTTTGGGGTCACCATATGTTTGTTAGCGGCATGAATCCCCTTCTCGGCACTGCTTTCATGACGACGACGTTGATGATCGCCGTCCCTTCCGCTGTCAAGACCTTTAACTGGCTGGCAACGATCTGGGGAGGTAAGATTCAGTTCACGACCGCTGCTCTCTTTGCCATCGGTTTCGTGTCCGTTTTCACAACGGGCGGTCTAACGGGAATTTTGCTGGGTAACCCTCCTGTGGACATTCAACTGCACGATACCTATTTTGTAGTCGCCCATTTCCACTTCGTTATGGGAACGGCTGCTGTCTTTGGCATCTTTGCCGGCATTTACCACTGGTTCCCCAAGATGTTCGGTAAAATGATGAACGAACTGCTTGGCAAAATCCATTTCTGGCTGACCTTCGTAGGGGTGTACCTAATCTTCTTCCCGATGCACTATCTGGGTATTGCAGGGGTGCCCCGGCGATTTTACGATTTCAGCAATTACGACTTTATACCCGCGTCCGTTAGTGAAATCAATATCTTCATCTCGGTCGCCGCCTTGACAGTGGGAGTCGCTCAGTTTCTCTTCATCATGAACTTCATCATCAGTTTGTGGAAGGGCAAGAAAGCCGAAAAGAATCCGTGGAAAGCGGCGACACTGGAGTGGCAGGCAGACAGCCCGCCTCCGCACGGGAATTGGGGTCCTCAACTGCCTACCGTCCACCGCTGGGCTTACGACTACAGCCGTCCCGATTACGCCGATGACTTCGTGCCTCAGACGGTAGCCGAGCCGGCGCCGGTGATCAGGGGTGACGGCGGGAGGCGATAGGGCAGGTGTGGGGTTCCCTGTGCGCCACTACTTGTGATGCAATGAACAGAACAGCGGAAGTGAGAAGGGACTAATGACTTCGGTAAGAGAGCGCAAGGGCTGGCTCTTTTTTTCAGGGCTTATCGCATCCTCCCTATGTGTCCTCCTGATCGGCGCTGGCGCACTGGTGACGACGACCCAATCGGGGGACGCCATTCCCGATTGGCCCCTCTCCTATCAACGGTTGATTCCTCCTTACCTTGCCGGTGGGGTCGTTTTCGAGTGGACTCACCGCATGATTGCTGCCTTGACGGGGTTGAGCATTTTGGCTCTGACGATCGCGGTTTGGGTTGGCCGAACCCCTACCTTTTGGAGGGTTCTTGGAACCGCTGCTCTTCTCGGCGTCATCGTTCAAGCCGGTCTGGGCGGGCTCCGCGTCCTGATCGTCTCTGATCCCCAGGTTCAGACCCGAATGATGAGCGTCCTTCCGGTCGCTGACCCAGACTCGGGTCGCTTGCTTCTCGCCATCGGTCACGCTCTCCTCGCTCAACTGGTCCTGTCCACTGTTTTTGCTGTCACCTCGTTGATCGGGAGAGGGACCGACCAGACACCGCCGCAGAAAGGGCGGGTCGTCTCTGGCGCCTCTCTTCTCGTCTTCCTTCTTTTCGTCCAACTGCTTCTCGGTGCCCTCATCAGGCACTTGAAGGCAGGTCTAGTCGTACCCGATTTCCCGACCAGTTTTGGTCATCTGATCCTACCTTTGACTTCCCTCCCATACGATCCGGCAAATCCGGAAAGGTGGACATATGGCGAGTTTGCCGTAAGGGTCTATCTGCAACTGTGCCACCGGTTTAACGGTCTTCTGATTTTAATAACGGCGGTGTCCCTCTTCTGGAAGGGAAAACGGTGGAAGGCGCACGGTGACGGCGAGCGCCTGCTCTTAGCGCTCCTGACCCTTCTCTTCGTTCAGGTGGTCCTGGGCGGTCTCGTCGTGTGGACGGACCTCTCCCTTCCTGTCGCCATTTTACACACCGTCGTTGGCGCTGCCTGTCTTGGTCTCAGCGTATCCTACCTGATCCGTTCCCTTGTCCCGCTCGCCGGTCTCCGGACTGCGAAGCTATCTGCCCTCCCGGATCGGTGAGAAAAATGATAGAAGAACGGATTGCGATGACTCCTCTGACCCAATGGCAGAGGCTGGTGGAAAAGGTCAAAGTCTATGGAGAACTGACCAAGCCCCGTCTCTCCTTTCTCGTCGTTTTTACCACAGCAATCGGCTATCTCTTAGCGTCAGGTTGGGACGGCTCGTATGCTCACTTCATATCGGTCGTCACAGCCACTTACCTCATCGTCGGGGGTGCTAATGCCTTCAACCAAATATTGGAGAGAGATACCGATGCCTTGATGAAACGGACCCAAAACCGCCCAATCCCTTCGGCGAGGATTTCGGTGAAAGAGGGCACCGTTATCGGCGCGACGATGACGGCGGTCGGTTCCTACGGTCTCTTCCTCCTTGCCCCTCTGACACCTGCCGCTCTGTTAGCCCTTGTGTCGCTGGCGATCTATGTACTGATTTATACGCCCCTGAAGAGGGTTTCTTGGCTCTGCACGTTTGCTGGTGCTGTGTCGGGAGCCACTCCGCCGGTCATCGGATGGTTTGCTGGGGGCGGGCCTTTGGGTTTGGTACCCTTGCTGCTTTTTGCCGTTCAGTATGTGTGGCAATTTCCCCACTTTTGGGCGATCGGTCGCCTCTATCGGGACGATTACATGAGAGCTGGTCTCAAAGTGATGTCTGTTAAGACGACCACGATAGCGATCCTATCTGTCCTCTCCTGCGCAGCGCTTGTTCTTCTCTCCTTTTGCCTTCTTTCTAACAAACCTAGTGTCTTGACACTCGGTGGCTTAGTTTTGATTAACGGATGGCTTGCGACGGCAGTGATCCGATTTGTAACGAAGATGAGTAGGGTGACGGCTCGCACTCTTCTCATTACCGCTGACCTTTGGTTGCCTTGCATTTTTCTCGTGCTAATTTTTCTTCCTAAATAGGTGGTGAGAGACAATGTCGCTGGCGATAAAAGAGAAGGCGCGAATCGGTGGCGGTAGGGGAGAAGGTGAAGGTGGGGGTGGATGGGGTGATGAAAGATACCATCCCCTTCCCGTTTCCACCGGTCGCCTGGGTCTCTGGCTGTTTCTTGGCGCCATCAGTATGTTTTTTGCCGCCTTCGCCAGTGCCTACCTGGTTCGCCGTTCATCCCCTGACTGGCTCTCTTTTTCCAAACCTCCCATACTTGCCGTCAACACTATTCTCCTGCTCATCAGCACCCTCTTGATTTACAGTGGGCAGAGAAAGATGGTCAGGGGCGACCGTCCGTCCTTGCTCCGGTGGCTCGGCTCGGGAACGATTCTCGGTCTCCTCTTTCTCGTCGGTCAATGGTTCGCCTGGATGCAGTTGCGTCATCAAGGGGTGTTTTTGCCGACCAATCCGTCCAGTAGTTTCTTTTACCTTCTCACCGGTGCCCACGGTCTGCACCTGATCGGCGGACTTGTTCTGTTGTCCGCACTACTGATAAAGGCTTCCGTTTCAGGGTTGACGACTCGTCTCAAGGAATCGGTCGATTTGACGGCGACCTATTGGCACTGTCTTACTATAGTCTGGCTGATGATTTTCCTTCTCCTTATGATAGGATGAGCCATCGCGTGGGTGCAGTAAAGGTCCGTTAACGGAGGGATAGATATCGATGGGTTCGGAAGATGTGATGCGCACCGCGTGGGGTGGTGGACAGTCGCCCTTTGCTGTCAGTTGGGGCAAGCTGATGATGTGGCTGTTCATCCTTTCTGACGCCTTTACCTTTGGCGGACTCTTGGCGGGCTACGGTGCCTTGAGAGTGGGCAGCCCCACGTGGCCTGACGCTTCCAAAGTTTTTGCTCTTCACGTTGCAGGTCGTGAGTTTCCCCTCCTTTTGATCGCGATAATGACCTTCACCCTGATTTGCAGCAGTGGAACGATGGCTCTTGCTGTTCACTCCGGTTATCACAAGGAAAGGCAAAAGACCGTCCTTTACCTTGTTGCGACGATCCTTCTCGGACTTACTTTTCTGTCCTGTCAGGCTTATGAGTGGACCAAACTGATCCGCGAGGGTGTTAGGCTGTGGCACACACCCTTCGGACCTCCGCAGTTTGGAGCCTGCTTCTTCACCATCACCGGCTTTCACGGTAGCCACGTCCTTTCCGGTGTGATCTACCTGGGCGTCATTGCCAGCCGCGTGGCGCGCGGTGTCTACGACCGCCGGGGCTCCTACGAGGGTGTGGAAATCGCCGGACTTTATTGGCACTTCGTGGACTTGGTCTGGGTCTTTATCTTTACCTTCTTCTATCTCTTTTAAAACTGCCGGGGCACAGTCAGAGAGGTGAAGAATATGGAGCACGAAACTGTACGCGAACCGGTAAGGGAGACCAGCGCGCCGGAAGCAAAGGTATACCTTCAAATCCTGTTTCTCTTGTTCCTCCTCAGCACTACCGCTTACTTTCTTGATTTGATGAACCTAACAACGGTAATGAAGGCGATCCTGTTTACAGCCATCGCCCTAATGAAAGCCGGTTTGATCGCCGGGTATTTTATGCACTTGCGGTTTGAGCGGATCACTCTCGTCTATGTCATCGTCACACCTCTCATCTTGCTGGTCGGTCTCGTCGCCGCCGTGATGCCGGACGGGAGAAGCGTGCTTATGTCCCGGATCGGATTCTGATAGGGAGGTCAGACGGATGACGATGACCAAGGGGCTGGTGTCCCTCATATTGACCGTCTCCCTTGTCAGTGTTGTGATGGCTCAGTGCGCCCTCTGCAAGTCGGCGGTCGCTTCTTCAGGCGATGTAAATCTCATTCGCGGTCTTCAAATGGGGATCGGTCTGCTACTGTTGATGCCCTACCTGGTCGTCGGGACTATCGGTCTCTTCATTTATAGAGCCTACCGTGCCCAGTCGCGCCCGCCGACGAACGGCCAGTGGGGCCGGTGGTCCTGAAATGGTGGTATGTCACCGGTATGTCAGCCGAGGAAGGTGGCGAATGAAATGAAAAGACGGATCGCTGAGACCGTGAGTTTGGCGACGATTGCCCTTTTAGGAACCGCCGTTGTCTTGGCAGTTTTAGTGACTAAGAGGAACCGGCTTCCTTACTATTGGCAGGTACCGCCCTTTCAGTTGACCGCCGACGATGGTCACCAAATCTCCACGGAAGATCTGAAGGGGAAAGTGTGGGTAGCAGAGTTTTTCTTTGCCTCGTGCGCCGGCATCTGTTTGCAAATGAACAAGAACATGATGAAGGTGCAGGCTGCTTTCAGGGATCATCCCGACTTTTGGATCGTCAGTTTCACCGTCGATCCCCAAACGGACACACCCAAAATGCTGAGGCTTTACAAGAGAAATTACAACGCCATAGAAGGAAAATGGTGGTTTGTGACCGGTGATAAAAAGAAAATCTATCGGCTGGCGCGACACGGGTTTAAAATATCCGTTGCCGAAGTGCCCCCCTCTGAAGAAGGTGGACCCCGTGACTTTATCCACAGCGATCGGTTTATCTTGGTCGACCGCGATGGTTGGGTGCGGGGATTTTACAACGGAACCGATCAGAAAGAGGTGAAGCGGTTAATAGAGGATATCCGCTCTATCCTCTGACGGCTTCTGACCGATAATGCTCCTCTTGGCGACCATCAATGCCCTTCTCAACATGATCAGCGCAACTTTGAGTGTGGCAGGTTACTGGCAGATCCGGAAGGGTTGTGTTAACCGTCACCATTCGCTGATGTTGGGCGCCGTCGCTGCTTCTGCTCTTTTCTTCGTTAGTTACCTCGCCTACCACTCGGTGATCGGCTCGAAGCCTTTTGGCGGAACGGGGGTCTGGAGGATAATTTACTTCAGCATTTTATTGTCCCACACCCTCCTCGCCATTGCCGTCGTGCCTTTGGTGCTGGTAACGCTGCGGCATGCTTTCGTCGGCAATTTTCACAGTCACAAAACGGTGGCGCGATGGACCTTTCCGATCTGGGTGTATGTCAGCGCTACTGGCGTCGTGGTCTATCTGATGCTTTATCACTGGTTCCGTCCGTAGGTTAGAATTGGTTACGATTAGGAGGGACCAACGACATGGTGCCAACGAGACGGTCTTGGTGGATTCAATTGGAAAAAATAGCGGCTCTTGAGAAACCGGTCCTGCCGAAAAACATTCATAAGAGTCCTGACAAGCTGGTCTTTTGTTACCAGTTCTACAAGGTCAGCAGGGATTGGTGGCGCTTGACAGAGGAGGAAAGGGATCAGATCAAGGAGGAGATAAAAGAACTTATCGGCGCCTTTGAGGATCACCTGTTGATCCGTCCCTATTCCACTCTGGGGCTGAAATCTTCTGCCGACTTCCTTTTGTGGCTCATCTGCCGCGATATGGTCGGGGTGGAAGCCTTTACCGCTGCTATAACCCATTCGGGCGTCGCACCCTATTGGGACCGCCCCTTCACCTACTTAACACTAACGCGCCCTTCCATTTACCTTCGTCATCCTTCCAGTGCCGAAGGAACGGAAGAAGGCGGACCAGGGGAGGGACCGGTTTTCATCGGTGACGCGCCCTACCTTTTCATCTACCCGTTTACTAAAACCCATCAATGGTATCAACTCCCTTACGGGCAGCGAAAAGAAATGATGTGGGAGCATTTCCGGATTGGACACCAGTTCTCAACCGTTCGCACGTACACCAGTTATTCCATCGGTCTGGACGACTACGAGTTCGTCGTCGCTTTTGAGTCTCACGATCCCTATGAGTTTCAGGCGCTGGTGATGAAATTGAGGGAAGCCCGTGCCCGTCCCTTTACTGCTGTGGATGTCCCTCTCTTTACATGCTTGCGGCGCGATCTGGCGGAACTACTGTCAACGGTGCTGTAAACGCTCACAGGACGTATCGGCTCAGGTCCTGATCTTTGACCAATCCGTCCAGTTGCTGATGCACGTAGTCAGCGTCAATGGTCACGGTCTGACCGGCGAGTTCGGGTGCACGAAAGCTGATGTCCTCAAGGACTTTTTCCATTATCGTCAGAAGCCGACGGGCACCGATGTTCTCCGTCTGCTCGTTGACTTTTTGAGCACATTCGGCTATAGCGTCCAGAGCGCCATCAGTAAACTCCAACTCTACTCCTTCCGTCGCCAGCAACGCTTTATACTGTTTGACCAATGCGTTTTCCGGCTCCACCAGGATCCGCCGAAATTCTGTTTGCCCGAGGGGCTCCAGTTCTACACGGAGGGGAAGGCGACCTTGCAGTTCCGGGATCAAGTCCGAAGGTTTGGAAACGTGGAAGGCTCCCGCGGCGATGAAGAGAATATGATTGGTCTTAACCGGACCGTGACGGGTCAAGACCGTTGACCCTTCTACGATCGGTAGAAGGTCCCTCTGGACACCTTCCCGAGATACATCGGGTCCCACTCCTCTCTCCCGCCCAGCGACTTTGTCCAGTTCATCGATGAAAATGATCCCGTCCTCTTCCGCTCGGCTGATCGCCTGACGGATCATCTCGTCCCGATCAATCAGTTTTCTCGCCTCTTCCTGCGCCAGGACCCTGCGGGCGTCCCGTACTTTCATCCGCCGCCTCTTTTTCCGCTTCTGGAACATGGAGCCGAACAAATCGGAAGGATCAAAACCGACTTGCTCCATACCCTGGGGACCCAAAACATTGATGAAAATGGGCGGTTGTTGATCTTCCACATCAATCTCTATCTCCTCGTCGTCAAATTCTCCCGCTTTCACCCGAAGGAGGTAGTGACGCCTTAATCGCTCTAACCCTTCATCGGCCGGCTCCTCGGTCGCCTCTGACGAGCCGGACCAGGGGAACGGAATGGGGACCTTTCGCTTCCTGGGCGGGACTAACCCCAGCGCCTCCACAAGGGCAAGGTTTGCTAGTTCCTCCGCCTGATATTCCACTTGGGCGATCATTTCCTGCTCCACCAGGCGCACTGCCACGTCGACTAAGTCCCGGACCATCCCGTCCACGTCCCGACCGACATAGCCCACCTCGGTGAACTTGGTCGCCTCTACCTTGACGAACGGCGCTTTGACCAACCGAGCCAGGCGTCGAGCGATTTCTGTCTTTCCGACCCCCGTCGGTCCGATCATCAGAATGTTTTTCGGGGCGACCTCATCTCTGAGGTTTTCTGGAATCAGTTTCCTTCGGTAACGGTTTCTAAGGGCGATGGCGACGACTCTTTTGGCTCTCCCCTGACCGACAATGTATCGGTCCAGTTCGCTAACGATCTCTTTCGGGGTCAGTTCTGACCAGTCCATGCCTTCACTTCCCAAATAGATTGTAACCTGCCGATCGCGACAGATCTTTATTGGGTCCGTCTGTGGAGAGCAAAGATGGCGGACGACTAATACAGAATTTCGTCGGTCACTTCCGCTGTCGCCTCAAAGGAAAAGGGTGCAGTCTTCTTTACTCCTTTCTCCACTGCCGTGACGATCCCTTCACCTTTCACTGAGAGGCTCCAGACGGACTTTCTGGGTACGTTTATGAACAGGTCAAAGATGATCTGAGCGGTTCCCCTGACTTGACCTGACTTGATCGTGACCTGAGGGTCCTCTGGCTTTGCACGCTTAAGGGTCAGGTCGGCGGGACCTTCCCCCTGTGTGGACGCCTGAATGACGGCCTCGCTACCCCTGATCTCTTTCAGTCGGCACTGGATAACCAATTCGGGAACCTTTTCTCCTTCAAAAATCGGGAAAGGAATCGCCGTAGTCCACTCTTCGCCCGGTCGGAGCGGTTTGTCGGGAAAAGAAACGGGTGTCAGGACCTGGAGGAGCCATGAAAGACAGCGGGAAATCTCCTTTGCCTCCTCAGGAGCCGGCGCTGGTACATCTGCAACCGAGACATTGACGATTTTTGCCCCTGGCGTTATGGTTACGAACGCTCGGGAAGTAAACATCTTTTTGACCGCCGCCTCTTCTTCTGGCTTCAATTTGGAGCTTTCAAAGGTAAAGGGCCCCCATGTGACCGTCACGCTTCCGTCCGGTCTGATCTTCAGGCTGATCGGTCGGCTTGCCCAGGTTCCTTCCACCGTTGTCCCCATCGGCTGGACCGATATGACTCCGTTTCCTTCCTCTGTGACGCGCTCTACGCTGACGAAGAAGGTCTGGCGGAATTTGACGTCAAAGGTCAAAGTCTCCGGCTGTGTCAGCGCCCATGGGGTCGGACCAATATAAGACGCCTTTAGTTGACCCGTCACCACCCTCGTGGCGCTGCCACCCAGGGGGAAATTGAGGGTCAATCGGACTGCTTCCTGGCTCGCTCCGCCTCGGCACAGAGTCAGTAGACAGGCTACTACTACCGTCATCCGTTGCACTTCCTCGTTACCTCCTCAGCCTTTGATGTGCAAGTGGGCTTCGTCAGTCCGTCCGACAGGCGCCCCGCGTCTCCTCGCCGACACCGTCCCAACCTATTCCAGCATCGGTTCTATGCCGGGAAGGGTTCTGCCTTCCAGGAATTCTAGGGCAGCGCCGCCGCCGGTGGAAATGTGGGATACCTGTTCCGCTATTCCAAATTCAAAAGCAGCTGCCGCCGTCTCTCCGCCCCCGACGACGGTTGTCCCCGAGCAAGACGCCAAAGCCTGGCAGATCCGTCGCGTTCCCTCCTTAAAGGGTTCCCGCTCAAATCGCCCCATCGGACCGTTCCAGAAGACCGTCCGGGCAGTGACGATTCGCTCGCTGAAGTGTTGAGCCGTTTGGGGACCGATGTCCCAGCCCGCTTCATCGTCGGGGATCTGGTCGGCGGAGACGACCCGAATCGGCTTCTGACCTGAATCGTCGGCTGAAGTGACGAAGTCTTTAGGCAGCAGGACGGGAATACCCTTTTGCGTTGCCGTTTTCAAAATTCCCTCCGCGTCGCCCAGTCGGTCTTCTTCTACCTGAGACCTGCCGGTCCTCACACCCTGAGCCCTGAAAAAAGTGAACGCCATTGCCCCACCGATCAGAAGAGCGTCCACCCGATCCAGCAAGCTGTGAACCAGGCGGACCTTGTCGGACACTTTGGCTCCTCCGAGGACAGCGACGAACGGTCTTTCGGGATTGGTCAACAGACTGCTGAGGGCCGTCACCTCTTTCTCCATCAGCAGACCAGCAAAAGGACGGTGGAACTGGCTGATGGCGTGGACGGAGGCGTGAGCCCTGTGGGCGGCGCCAAAGGCGTCGTTGACATATACCTCACCCAGGTCCGCCAACTGCCTGGCAAAGTCCGGGTCGTTGGCTTCCTCTCCCGGGTAGAACCGCAGGTTTTCAAGAAGAAGAGCTTCGCCCGGATTTAAACGTGCCGCTGCGTCTCTGGCCTTCGGTCCAACGCAATCGTCGGCGAAACCGACCGGATGATCCAGAAGTTTGGCTAAGCGCTCCATCACAGGACGAAGGGAGAATTTCTCATCTCTCCTCCCCTTCGGTCTTCCCAGATGAGACATCAAGACGACCCGGGCATTCCTCTCGGTCAGAAACCGAATGGTCGGGATCGTGGCACGGAGTCGCCAGTCGTCCAGCACCCGCCCGCTTTCAATAGGCACATTGAAGTCGACTCGGACCAAGACACTTTTCTCGGTAACCTCTGCCTCCCGTACCTTCCGTAACTTCATCTCCCTCCCCCTTCCCTCTTGGTCAGTGCGAGTTCGCCGGCGGTCGTATCTCCCTCACTTCATCTCCTTCGTTGATTTGATCTATGGAACCCTCCACCACATCGCAGACGGTATTGGTGTCGTTCACCACCAACGCTCTCAATTTGGCAATCGGAGGCAAGGCGACTCTCTCACCGCCTACTGTCCGCACCGGATGAACGGCAAAGACAGTGCCTTTCTCCACTCCGACCAGCCCTCCTACATTGATAGCGACAAACGTGGTGGTGATTCCCTCCACCTTCCCCAGAACGATCCCACGAATCGGCTCTTTTTCAGCTAATTTCTGAACGAGGAGATGGTGAAGCAGTCCGATGGCGGAGCGCACCGCCTTCAAGTCCCGTTTCCTCTGATTATCACGAGTCAAAAGGAAGCCACCGATGGGTGTGCCGGTCAAGGCGAACGTCTCGTCCTTGTCCGTGGCAAAAGTCACTAACTGCGCCGTCCCGACCTGAGTGACATTGTCTACAAACTGAGCGAAAACGATAGCACCCGTCTCCTTCTTTCTCAGAAGGAAGCCGCCGACCGCGATCCGCAGGCGCACTAGGTCGCCCAAGATAGCAGCCATTTGGCGGGAGGAACGCACCAAGTGGACGGTGAAGGAGACTTCCACATTTTCCCGCAAGATCGTGCCGGTTGGGGGTAGAGAGCCTTTATGGATCTCCGGCGATGCCCGCTCCCATTCCCTCTCTGCCGCTTCCCTTTGAACTTCCTTCGCTGATGCCACGATGGTGAACCCTGCCGATGAGAGGACTGATCGGACAAAGGGCTCCACTACCGCCTCCAGTGACGGATCTCTCATCCCGTCTACCAGGACCTGAACGGAGCGGAGCAGCACCCGTGACTTCTTTGGAATCCGAACAGAGACGCCTGCATTGGCGTCCAGAATAGCTTTCGGCAGAGAAGGCTTGTCCTTGGCGACGGACGCTACGGAAAGGAGAGCCATCACCACTGTCGTCCAGAGAGCCCGCACCATCCCGATCACCGGCTGACCGTATCAGCCGTCCCTATTTTGACGCATCTCTCTCCGACCTTCTGATAAATAGAACCGAAACCCGATCCCGAAACGCCTCCTTCCAATCGTTGTCCTGTTTGAGAAGGGAGATGAGAGGGTAGCGAGGGGGGAGAAGGACGGCATTGACTTGGTAGCGCTCAAGCAACCGGCGCCATCTCGGTCCGCCTCCGGTCATCTCCAAATACTCCTGCATCACTTTTTTCGGATAGTAATCCGCACGCCCGTCGACAAAAATGCGAACGAGAGGGTAGAGTTTCCATGCGACATACCCTCCCCAGTGATAAAGAGTCAAGCAGCGGACGGGCTCCGTTAAGGCTACCCTTTGAGATACGACAGCCGACGCCTTCGCCGGATAGGTTGCCCTCTCGGCCCGTAAGTAGGCGGCCGGTGACGATTTGACAGTGAGTATCAAGACGGTGAGAAACAGGGAGACGGGAGCGAAAGATCGGGAGAGAAGGGATCGGGGATCGGGCTGTCTCTTCTCGGTCCAGAACCGTATATGCTCAGCCAGGAAAGGCGCCATTAATATGCTCCAGAGGCCCACCATCCGAATGCCGGAGAGGGCGGAGAGAGTCGTGAAGAAGCCGATAGCGAGTTCCACGGCATCCGGTTTCTTTTCTGTCAAGGACGCAGACGCGACCCAAAGGACCAGCAGGAGGGAGAGGAAGACGGAGACGGCATGGCCGGACCGAGCGAGTGGCTGCCACTCTTCAATGGGCAGACCAGCGCTTTGGACCACATTCCTGACGACCTGCCGAAAAGAAGCGGGTCCGTAGGGGGTCACGAAACAGGAGAGACAGCAAACAATTAGCACCGTCGCCAGTCGTCGCCACAGATCGTCCGGAAGGATCGGGCGCCATCCCAGGCGCTTGTTGATCCGGTCACCTAAGACGACGACGGTCAGCAAGGCGAGACCGATCGGGTAGAAAGAGTGAATGTTCGCCCATAAAAGAAAGAGGAGAGGCATCCAGTCCGGACGGGAGCGGTGTCCTTGACGGGTCCTGTGGACCCAAAGGCTGACGACAGCGAGAGACAGATAACTGAGCAACTGGGGTCGGGCTCCTGCGATCACCGGGTAGGCAACGACGGCACTTGATAGGGTCAACCAGGCTCGGGTCAGAGGCGGTGCGTCCATCGCCGCAGTGACGAGAAGGAAGATGATGACTTTCAAAACGAGGGCGATCAGTTCCAACCCGATCAACCCCAAATGGTCGGCGACCAAATAGACCAGCGGCTCTGATAGCCACTGGGCGTTGATCCAAAGGGTTGAGTGGCTAAAAGAAAAAGGGTCGTCAAAAAAAAGAGTGCGGCGGCAGAAGACTTCCCTTCCGACGGCGAGATGCCAGAAGGTGTCCGGGTCCAGGACAGGATGGGCAGCGGCGAAGAGGGCAGTCAGAAGCGCCGCCGTTACGATTGTGCCTTGTCTCTGTGTCAGGACAGGTCCCTCCTCTCGTTGACCAGCTGCTCGTAAGCAGGCAGAGGCGCTAAAATGTGTGCCACAATAGGGTCTCAAAAGAAAAGAGGTGCTACCGCATTGGTCACCCTTTTAGAATCCTTGGACTTGCCTCAAGACTTGAAGAAGCTGGACGAGAAAGAAAGAGCCCGACTGGCGTCAGAGATTCGCAACGTGATCGTCCAGACGGTCAGCAGAAAAGGCGGACACCTTTCTTCGGGCTTGGGATCGGTGGAAATTTTCCTCGCGGTGCACACGGTCTTTGACTGCCCCAACGACAAGGTCATACTCGACACCGGTCACCAGGGCTATCCTCACAAACTGTTGACAGGAAGATATCGGCGGTTTCATACCCTTCGGCAGTTGGGCGGTCTTTCGGGATTCCCAAAAAGAGATGAAAGCCCCTTTGACTGTTGGGGAGCCGGGCACGGGGGGACCGGTCTCTCGGCAGCAATGGGGTTCGCCATTGCGAGCAAGTTGCGGTCGCAAACCGACGGGGCAGGCGTGAAGTCCAAAGTCGTTTGCGTGGTCGGTGACGCGGCGTTGGAAGAAGGGATGGCTTGGGAAGCCCTCCACAACATCGGTCAGTCCCGTCCCGACATGGTGATCGTTCTCAATGACAACGGGATGTCCATTGCCCCCTCGGTAGGTGCTATTGAAAACTACCTCAGGCGCCATCGTCAACTTCCCGCCGATTGGCTCAGGCGGCTGCGATCGGAACCCCACTACCTTCACCTAAAGCGACTGGTTGAAATGGCACTCTCCCGATCCGGTCTCGCTGGCGCCACTATGTTGGAAGTGATCCGTCACATTAAAAATGCCATTAAGGAGTGGATCATCGCCCCCGGTATGGTCTTTGAGGAACTGGGATATGTCTACCTGGGACCCGTTGACGGTCATAACACGGAAGTTTTAATAGAAGCCCTAAAGGAAGCGGTTCGGATCGGCGGTCCCGTGATTGTCCACGCTGTGACCAAGAAAGGAAAGGGCGTTTCTTATGCAGAGCGGAACCCCTGGCGATACCACACACCCCCTTACCCTTTTGACCCGGAGACAGGCGAATGCTTGGCGCCGAAACCGTCGGCACCGACCTATACAGAGGTTTTCTCACAGACTTTGATCCGCTTAGCGGAAAAAGACGACCGGATTGTCGCCATCACCGCCGCTATGCCTGACGGAACTGGCCTCCACCGTTTCGGCGAAGTTTTTCCGGAGCGCTACTTTGACGTCGGAATGGCGGAGCAGCACGCCGTCGCCTTCGCCGCTGCCCTTTCCTTCGGCGGTCTCAAGCCCGTCTGCGCCATTTACTCCACCTTCCTCCAAAGAGCCTTCGACCAGATCGTTCACGATGTCTGCCTACAAAAAGCAAATGTGGTCTTCGCCATTGACCGGGCGGGTGTGGTCGGGCAGGATGGTCACACCCATCACGGCATTTTTGACATTTCCTATCTCAGGCTAATCCCCAATATGGTCCTGATGATGCCAAAGGATGAAAACGAGTTAGCCCACATGGTCGCCACGGCTCTCCATTATGGAGACGGTCCCGTTGCTGTCCGGTATCCTCGTGGAACGGGTGTGGGTGTGCCGCGGGACGAGGAGACCAAACTGTTGCCGATAGGAAGCGGCGAGTGGATTCGGGACGGAACGGACCTGGTCATTGTCGCCATCGGTCCCATCGTTTACACCGCCCTTGAATGCGGTCTGTTGCTGGAGAGAAACGGTCTTTCTGTCGGCGTGATCAACGCCCGGTTCGTCAAGCCTTTGGACAGAGAACTCCTTCTGGACGCCTGCGAACGAGCAGGGAGGATCGTGACCCTCGAGGAGCACACGCTTCCCGGGGGGTTCGGGAGCGCCGTCTTAGAAGCATTGGCGGATATGGGGCTGCACCATATCCCTGTCCTTCGGATTGGCATCCCCGACTGTTTTGTTGACCACGGAGAAGCCGGTCAGTTGCGGTCGCTCCTGGGTTTGAACAGAGAGGGGATCTGCCGTCAAATAGAGGAGTGGCTCAGCCGTGCGGGAGAGGACCGCTCGTCATTGGAGATCCGTGTGAGAAGAAGACGCGATGCGGAAAGGATGGGGAGAGAATGAAGGGAACGCGTCGGGACTTTCTGACATCCATCGCAGGGGTCGGTGGCGGTTTCCTCACTTGCGCTTGGGGTCAGAAGAGGGAGGCGACGACACCAGGCAACCAACTGCCGACCCGGTCTCTGGGGCGGACCGGAGTGAGGGTGCCTATCCTGGGGCTCGGCTTCGGAACCATCGGGACCGGTTTGGATGCAAGGGCAGCCCGTCTTTTGATGGAGACGGCGCTGGAACGGGGCGTCACTTACTGGGATGCAGCGCCCACTTACGGACGGGCTCAGCAGTTTATCGGCCAAGTGGTTCCCAAGGTCCGTGATCAGCTCTTCTTGGTGACCAAAACGGCAACCGAGGACGGTGACCGAGCTCTTCGAATTCTGGAAAATAGCCTTCGGACCCTGCGGACCGACTCGGTCGACTTAGTGCATGTCCACAACATAGGCGATTATGACCCGAACAGGGTCCTCAGCAAGGGAGGCGTTTTGGAGGGGCTGAGAAAGGCACAGAAGAGAGGGTGGGTTCGGTTCATTGGGCTCAGTGGTCATCTCCGTCCTTCTCGCTTTGCAAAGGTTTTGGAAAGCGGCGAATTTGATGTGATTATGCCCGCCCTGAACTTCGCCGACCGATTCACTTACGACTTTGAAAGCAAGGTCCTTCCCGTTGCCAAGAAGGTCCACGCAGGCGTCGTGGCGATGAAAGTGTTGGCAGGACCTCAAAGAGGCTACGGAAGTCCCAATCCTGGTCGCCTCGCTGACTATTCATCTCTGGCTCTGCGCTACGCTCTGTCCCTCCCCGGCGTTGCCTGCGCCGTTATCGGCATGTTTGGCGTGGACGAGTTGGACCGAAACTGCGCTGTCGTCCGAGACTTGCGACCTTTGAACGATGAGGAGACGATAAAACTCTCTGTCGTCGGTCGCCAACTGGCTCTCCGTTGGGGTGCCCACTATGGGGATCCCGCTTGATGGACCCGATCAAAAGTATCATGACAATGGTGTGAGAGACCGATGATGTGGGCAATCGGCATTGGCGCTACCTGCCTTCTGATTCTTTTTGTTGTCGTCCGAGTTGTCTGTCGCCAGAGCCGATCGGTGCGGCTGCCGACAGACCCCTTTACCATCCCACCCGATGAGCGCCGGTTTCGCGCCATTCAGACCCTTTACGAACTCTTGGAGGAGACAGAGGACCCGGCCATTCGCCAGGCACTAAAGGACCGGTTGAATCAGTTAAAGGGCCAAGGTCGGCAGAGTCAAGGAGTGTGAAACGATGGGTATTCTTCCGCTGATCGTGCTGGTCACTGTCTGGGGACCTCATCCTGCCCACCGATCGTCGCCTTACGAGGGTCACCTCCATCAGGTCTGGGATGTAGAGGGGTCCTTTTTTGTCCTTCACCGGTCGCACCCAGTCTCAGAGGTTGCCGACAGAGCCGTCTCCATCATGTGGAGTATCGGTGACTACTGTTGGCATGAGGGGTTCCATTACCAGTTGATCAGGATCGCCCGGGCGTGTGTGGAGGTGGATCCGAGTTTCTCGGAGGCTTATGAATCGGGTTCTTGGCTACTGGACAGTTACGGATTTACCGAAGAAGCCGAATCTCTCCTCCGCCTCTACCTGGAGCGAAACCGTGACCGATATGATCCCTACTACGAACTGGGATGGTTCCTCTTTCGGAAGGGGCGGGTGGAGGAAGCCGTTCCCCTATTGGAGAAAGCGGTTTCCTTTGATCATCCTCCGATTATTGAGCACACCTTAGCCCACGCCTACGAAAAATCGGGGCGGTTGCGAGACGCCCTCTCTGTGTGGGAGAGCAAGTTGAAGCGGTTCCCCAAAGATCCCGTCGCCCAAAGGCAATCAGCCCGATTGAGAACGATTCTTGAAAAGTCGGCGGGCAAAGAAAGCCCTCGTTCCCTCTAAGGATTGCGGAAGAAGGAGGATCCGATGGGCGCTCCTGAATGGGATGTGGTGGTGGTCGGGGGAGGTCCCGCCGGCTACACTTCTGCCTTACGGTTGGCGCGACGGGGCTGGAAAGTCCTCCTAGTTGAAAAGGATCGGGTCGGCGGCACCTGCCTCAATCGGGGCTGCGTCCCGTCAAAAGCTCTTATCCACCTGGCTCGGGTCAAAAAGAAAGCGGAGGCGGGTTCGTCAGCGGGTCTTTTTTGCGGTCCCGTCCGGGTCGACTGGGAACTGGTCCAAAGTTGGGTCCGAAACATTATGGCGTCGATCCGAAATGGTCTGGAACTGTTGATTAAGAGGGGCGGCGTCCATCTGTTGAGGGGGTACTGCACGCTCGCCGATGAAGGGACGGTTCAAATAGAGGAACCGGATGGGTTTCTCCGAACGGTAACGACGCGGACCGTCATCATTGCGACCGGTTCCCTACCCGCCCCCTTGCCCAGATGCGATCCGGGCTGCTTCGTCACAGAAGAGGAGGCTCTCTTTTTGCCGTCCCTTCCCTCTTCCCTAATCGTCATCGGCGGCGGACCGACCGGGTTAGAACTGGCTTGGCTCTATGCCGCTTTTGGCGTTTCCGTCACGCTCGTGGAAATGATGCCCCGGATCTTGCCCAACGGCGACGAAGAGATTAGCGACCTTCTGGCTCGGTCCTTTCGCAAGCAGGGCATTACCATCCGTCTCGCCTGCAAGGTAACCTCGGTGAGAAGGGGCAATGGGCTGATTCAGGTGCAGACCGATCAAGGGGACGTTTTGACAGCGTCAGCAGTGATATCGGCGGTAGGCAGGGAACCTGCCTGTCCCCCCCTTAACATCGCTGAACCAGCGACCCAGGTCAGATCGCCGCTACAGGTCAACGAGCGGTTCCAAATCGGCGAGGGATTTTTCTTCGCCATTGGCGACGTAATTCATCGTACAGGCACAGCCCACGGGGCGATAGCGGAGGGAACCATCGTTGCTCGCATTGTGGACCGGTGGCTCCGATCGGGCACCCTTCCTCCTCCGGAGCCCCGACCGATCGTGCCCTACGCCGTTTTCTCGCAACCCGAAGTTTGCGGGGTCGGAATGACAGAGCAAGCAGCCCGTGCGGATGAGCGCGCCGTGTCCGTCGGTCGGTTCCCTCTCCGGTCGCTGGCTCCCGCCCGGATAGAGAGCGAGACCGATGGGCTGGTTAAAATCATTGTTGATGAGTCTTCGGGACGGGTGATCGGTGTCCATATGATCGGTCCGTCTGCTACGGCGATGGGTGGTGAGTTCGGACTTCTGGTCAACAGCCCTTTGACATTGGAAGAGAAGAGCCGCATCTTTCGGGTCCATCCGACCTGGAGTGAAGGGCTATCAGAAGCGATTTGGGTCGCGATGGGTGATCCGCTCCACACTCTCTCCTGAGAAGAGGTCGGTGCCAGGTGGCGAAGAAAATTCTCGTGGTAGATGACGAAGACATCGCACGGGTGACGATATCGGACCTTTTAACCCGGGAAGGCTATGAAGTGATCCAGGCAACCAGCGGTTCTAAGGCTCTGGAAATGCTTGCTCAAGAGAATCCGGACCTGGTCATTTTAGATGTAATGCTTCCAGGGATGGACGGCTACGAGGTTTGCGAAACGATCCGCCAGATGCCGGAGCCTCTCTCCAAGATTCCCATCATCCTTCTTTCCGCACTGAACACGATTCTCGGGCGCAAGACAGGTCTCGAAGCGGGAGCTGATCTTTACCTGACCAAGCCTTTTGATCCAAAAGAACTGAGGTTGAAGGTGAGGTCCCTTCTTGAGGGAGGTTAGGGAGACAATGGCGAGGGTTCTGGTAGTGGAAGATGAAGCGGCAATCGTTCGGGTTCTGAAAGAGGGTTTGGAGATGCACGGCTTCACCGTTGAGACGGCATTCAACGGTGCGGAAGCCGTTGCGAAGGTCAAGGAAAATCCCCCTGATGCCATCGTAATGGATCTCTCCATGCCCATTAAGGACGGCATCAGTGCGACAATAGAAATCCGTCAAATGCCGGAGGGTCGCGAGATTCCGATCATTATCTTGACCGCTCGCGGGGAAGACAGTGACATTGAAGCTGGTTTATCAGCCCAAGCGTCACAGTTTCTAACTAAGCCCGTGAGCATCCGGGAACTGGCTCGGCAGCTGAGTGCCCTGCTCGCTTCCTCCCATCGCACCTAAAGGGTGACCGCCTTGGGACGGATCGGAAAGAGGCGATCGTCCGACCTTTATCTGCTGATCGTTACCCCTTCCGGGTATGGAAAAAGAGTGCCCGTGGACGAATTTAAAATTCGCACCCGTGGCACCAAAGGGACATCGGCTATTCCCATCGGATCGGAAAGCGCCGGTGCCTGCGTGGTCGGCCCCGGTCAGGACGTGATGATCGTAACCCGAAAAGGAATGGTCCTCCGGCTGTCTTCCGAAGAGGTCACTGTCGTCAGCCGTTCGGCGCGGGGTAGTCGGCTCATTCGCCTTGGCGAGGACGATGAGGTCATCCAAGTGGTCCCCGTCTGATGAAAGGGATCTCCTCCCTCTCCTCTCAGATAGCACCTAAGCAGGTCGGACACCCAACGCCCAACGTGTGGCACCAAGGGCAGCGCGGATTTTGAACTCAGCCACCCTTTGACTAACCCCGGACCTGCCGTGACGGCTACCTCTGTTCGCTTTAGCGCCTCCTGTCCATTCCCCGTGGACGGGTGCCACAATGCCAGTTCCCACTGAGCCCGCGCCCCTTCTGGCGTGTCGGGGCAGTCCGTAGCCAGTCGGTGCAACTGTTTCAGCCAGCCCTTCTCGTTACCTCTCTCCCGTTCCGTGTGCGTTCTTTTCAGCAAACTTCTTGTCGCCCAAAGACTAGAAGGTTACCGACCAGCGCACAGCCCCTGCAAGGTCATGGGCAAGCCGGTCTGCCTTGCCGGCTGGAACCGTTCCCTGCGCGATAGGGGGCTTGCGGTGCTCTCTCGTCCTTATCAAAGGACTGAGGGAACTCCTGATAGGTTTGCGCCGCTCTCTCTGCGCTGCTTCTATGGCCAAAAGGGGCGGGCTAGAGAGAAGAGAATCTCTTGCGTCTGGTCAACGGACCGGATCGGGACAAATGGGACAAGGCTTTCAACGGTTCGCTTTCTTGCAAGTAGAAAACCGTCATTTCATAGGGTCCGGAAGGCGCGAAGCGACTCGTCGGATGCCGTTTCAAACCCCCTTCGTACCGGTAGATGGCGCCCTGCCTATTTCCGATCGGGCGGTGCCGGCGTGCTCGTACGAACTCGACGAGTGGCATTCACCGGTAGACGAATAAGAGCCTCGCGCATAGAATTCCGATGGACACCAACCACCGGGAGAGGTCTCCTAAGAGCCACTCGCGGAGTTTGCCGCCGAGGCGGATCACTAATCTCACCCTCTTTGTCCGGGCGCTCGTTTATCGTTTCATTCCAAATTCAATTGGCTCTCCTTACAGCCCCCCTACAGACCGCGTGCCAAGCGAAGGGCTGATAAAAAAGCTGTCCGAGCTGTCTCGTCCTTCTCTGTAATCACCCGCTCCTCGAGGGAACGAAGGTGGCGGGCGGAGCCGATCTTGGCTAAAGCAAGGGCGGCAGCTCGACGCACGGACGCTGACTTGTCACTCAGCAAAGAGAGAAGGGAATCGGCAGACGCCAGATCTCTGAATTCTCCTAAAGCGAAAGCCGCTGCGGAGCGGACCGCGGACCTCTTGTCTGATAGAAACCGCCGGCATCTGTCCGCGGCCTCCTTCGCTTTCAGCCGCCCTAAAAGCCTGAGAATGCGGGCAGGGTCCGGAGCCGAGTCCAGAGCCTCAATCAGATAAGCGGCGGAAGCCCGCCCGATTTTCTCCAAAGCCCGATCGGCATGGGCGCGGACATACCTGTCTTTATCCGAAAGAGCGCTGATAAGGTCAGTCTCTGCCTCCTTCAGACCCAAATCGCCGAGGGCAGCGACTGCCGCTGCGCGCACGGAAGGGTTGGGATCTTCCACTGCTTGGCGAAGGACAGGGAGGGCTCTGGGACCACCGATGGTCCCCAGCGCTGCGACCGCTCCCCACCGGACCAAAGTGTCACGGTTCTCCGCAGCGCGAATCAGCAAGCGCTCCGCCGCTCTTCCGACGGTCCGGAGCGCATCAACGGCTGACGCACGGACCTTTTCCTCGCTGCTGTTGAGTTGCTTGATGAGAAAGCCGATCCCTTCCTCCCGACCCATCTGCCCCATCGCTACGGCGGCGGCGATTCGGGTCGCCGTCTCCTCTCTTGTGTTCCGAAGAATTTCTGAAAGAGACGACAGAGCAGACCGAGCCCTCAGGTTGCCCAGAGCATAGGCGCATGCCGCTTTCACTTCCGGATCAGGGTCTTCTTGAAGTTTCTCCAGTAGATCAGAAATGGCTGGCTGGTAACGCAGTTGGCTCAAATACCGAGCCATATCCCGGCGAACGAGACGATCGGTGCTTTCCCTCAAATCGCGGCGAAACGCCTCGCAGATGTAGCGGAGAGCCCTCTGCGCCTCCTGCCGGGCGACCGGGGCACCTTCCTTCTGAACCCGTGCCAGAGCCTGAAGCGCCCAAGGACCCAAACTCACCAGCCCCTGAACGGCTCCCCGGCGAACCGTCCCGTCAGGGTCCCTCAGACCGTCGGTTAGGTAGGGGAGAACCTCTTGAAGATAGGGTGGGGCATCCCGATCGCCTTTCTGCCCCATCGCCTTCAGCGCCGCACCCCTTACCGATGGGTTCGGGTCTTTGGCTAACTCCATCAGGGGCTTGACCGTCAGCGGACTGGCGAAACTGCCTAAAGTCTCCGCCAGCTGACGGCGTATCTCCGGATCCGGGGATCTGAGAAGGCGAACCAACTCCTCGTAAACAGACAAGCGTTTCAAACTTGCCAAAACTTTCAGACCGGCGATTTGGATGGGTTTATTATCCTCCCGAAGGAGACGGGCAAACTCTGGAGCGCACAGGTCGGCATAATCGGTCAATTGGGACAGAAAATCGGAACTCTCTGCTAGGGCGGGATTGTTACGAACTTGCTGAACCCATCCGGTGACCTTGGCTTCCTTTGCCGCCTCACTTTCGCCACATCCGGTCAGAGCAAAAAGGGTGACCAGCAGACTTGTTAGGGTGATCGCAACGCGCATCGGTTATCCTCTCCCCTTCGGAACGCAATCGCCCGACAAGCTTGTTTAACCTGACGCTACATTTTGAGGCAAACTCAGAAGGAGCCTAACTGTCAAAAAATAGAGGTGAAAGGAATGCAGAAGCGCATCGTGCTTCCTCTGGTGCTAGTGGCATTCGCCGTGGTCGTAACTGTGGTCGCCGTGCGGATGCGGGGAGGAAGTCCTGGTCCCGAGCCTACCGCAGAGCAGCCAAAGGTCACGATCCTTGTCGCAGCTCGGGATCTGCCTCCGGGTCAAATCATCACTGAGGAAGACCTGAAAGAGGTGGAGGTTCCCGCTGACAAGGTTCCCGCCGGCGTTTTGGCCCAACCGGACGAGGCAGTAGGAAGCCTGGTCCTTCGCACTGTCACTCAGGACCAACCCCTTCGTCGGGACTTGGTCCAGTTACCGCCCGACAAACTGCGCAAATTCAGTGTGCCCATCGGTAAGAGAGCCTATGTCTTATACCAGGGGTTCACAGAGGGAGCCATTGATGTTGTCTTGAGTGGTGACACGGTGGACATCATCGCCACTCGGAGGTCACCTGTTGGTGGCGGAGAAATGATGTATGCGGAGGTCATTGTCAATAGAGCCCGGGTCCTTCTTGCAGAGGATTACTCACCGGAAAAGAGTCGGGAAGAGCGGCTTCGGCAGCAGGCATTGACGGCTGCCGAAAGGCAGACGCCGGCTCCTCCCGAACCGCAGCCGGTCACTCCTGAGCAACAGGAGCAAGCAGCCGGAGGACCCCGCCCTCCTATAACCCAAAGGCGCCTGGTCCTCGCCGTCACTCCCGAGGAGGCTGTCCGTCTCGCCCGTGCGCAACAGGAAGGAAGGGTCTTGACGGTTCTCAGAAGTGAAGGGGACCTGATGCCCATCGCTGGGCTCTCGTCTCCTCCCTGGCTGAAGGAAAGTCCGCCCGTCCGGCAGCGCCCGTCGGTGCCTCCTCCCAGACCGGCTCCGAGAATTTATCCACTGATTCGTACCGCTCCCGCTCCGGTCCAATCTGTCGTCGTCTACCGGGGCACGCAACGGGAGGAGGTCGTCGTCACTCGTTAAGGAAGTTGGGAGAAGCAGGCAATGAAGGTTCGCGGACGACCCAGATCCATCCTCAAAGTAATGCTCGTCGGTGCCGAACTCCCTGTCCTTTCGGGACCGGTGGATTTCCTGGACGTCCAAGTGGTCGGTAAGAGAAGACCCTCCGACAGTTTGGAATCGGTATTGGATCATATCTTCTCGGTCTATCCCCACATCGTTTTCGTCGCTGACGGCCCCGACTACGATCCTCTCATCATTGCGGGGGCGCTCTCGGGGCAGGAGCCTCCTATCGCTGTTGTTGCGGTGCGGGACCGCGCCGACTCTCACTACCGACGCCGGGCGGCGAAGACGGGCGTGCACGAGATCATCTCCCCAACAGCGACCGAGCAGGAAGTCCGTGATCTTCTCGTCGCTCTAGTAACCGACAAAAGCCGCGTTTGGAACTTGGACCTCGCTCCTGTCCCAGAGCCACTCCTGGCGCCGTCGGGTGTGGCTGAGGCGCCTGCACCTGTGATGGAGCCAACGGCTGGTCCGCCCGAGGTGCTAGCGGAGGAGCCAACGTCCCGTCTGGAAGAGGCAGTTACACCGGTGCAGGGGACCGATCGGGTCACTGCCGAAAGGCCGGTCATTGAGCCATCGGTCGCAGGTCCAGCAGATCAAATCAATGAGCCCGTGCTGCAGCTGAAAGGAGCGCCAGACGCTTTTGCATTGGAAACGCAAGCCGGGGAAGAAGTTGGGACCGAGGAAGCCGTTGCTGTAAAAGACACGGTAAAAGTTCCCGCCCCTATTGAGGAACCTTTTGGGGTGGCTGAGGTGACGGAAGAGGGAGAAACGGTCGTTTCGGTGGCGGAAGAGGTTGCCGTCGGTGGGACGGGAGAAGTTGGCGTCGCTGAACCGGCGGGGGGCGCTTCCCTCGCTGAGGGTGCGGAGGAGGAAGTTTCTCCGCTAACAGAAAAAGTGCATTTGGAACCGACTCGGGAAGTCGAGCCGGTGTCGCTGTTGACAGGCGAAGGGGAGACACCTGCAGAAACGACACCGTTGGAAGAAGAGGTGGTCGCTGCCGGGGAACTGGCTGCACCTGAGGACGGTGGTGCAGAGATCGCTGAGGAGGCGGCGGCTCCGTCAGAGGTGGTTGAGGAGCCCCTGGTTCCTGCAGCAGCGCCTCTTATCGGTGGAGAGGTCACGAGCGTATCAACGGTGGAGGTAACGGAGCCCTCTGCTGCACCGACAGACGAGCGGGAGAGGGCAGCTCGGGGGAAACTGATCGCTTTTGTCAGCGGCAAGGGAGGGGTAGGGAAGACAACCGTTGTCGTGAACGCGGCGCTGGCTCTGGCGCAAGAGACCAAGAAGCAAGTGGCTCTTTTAGACACTTTTATTGGCGACACCATGGTTTTGGTCAATGGGCGACCGAGACTGACTTTGAGCGAACTACCTGCCATCGTCAGCGATATGGACATAGATTTTCTGCGATCGTACGCCTACATCCATCCGGAGGTCGGTACCCATTTTTACGCGTGGTATTTCTCTCCTGAGCGCAACCTGCCCGATTACATTGAAGAGGAGCCGTTTCAGGTCGTCTTGGACCGGCTGAGGGAGGGCTACGATTTCATCCTGATGGACACGCCGGTAACCCTCTACATCCCCGACTTGGCGATGCATACCTTCGCTGACGAGGTCTACGTGGTGGCTGTACCCTGGGACTTGCTCTCCCTTCGAGCGACCAAAGTCCTCACCCTGGGGCTCCAGCAAAAGTACGGGCTGCGCGCCCGCTTAATTTTGAACCGGGTACAGCCCGACTCGGAAGTTACCCCCGAAATCGTCGCCGAAGAATTGGGTTTGGAGATATGGGACCAGATCCCGAACGACACCCGCACGGTCATTCAGTCCGTCTCTTCAGGAGTTCCGCCCGTGCTTTCGGACCCGAGAGGCGAATTTACCCAGGCGATCCGCCGCATCGCGAGGAAACTGGCAGGCTTGCCAGTAGAGCCTGCTCGAAGGCGGTGGGGTTGGCTCTAGATTTGTCGCCCCCCGTCCTCCCCTGTTTGTTCTTCAAATAGGTTGGTGAGCAATTCTTCCGACGGTCTTAAACCTTTATCCGAAGCGGTCGGCGATTTTATCGCTGTTCCGACTTGGGGTTCCGGCGCTGCCCGGTCCAGCCGCGGCTGGATCTTCTGAACCCCTTCGTATACCTCTCGGGCAACCCTCTCCGCCAGTTCCAGGTACCGCGGATCGCTGGCACGGTCATAGTGAAACGCGCGTCGGAAAGAGATCACCAATTGCCCACCTTTAACTTCCACTGGTTCGCCGTAGATGAAAAAGGAGTAAGCGATCACGGACTGCTTCTTTAACTCCTCAAGAAAGCGGGACCAAAGGCGATCGGTGTCCCGACTTACCTCGGCTCCCTCCTGGACTATGGGGGTGGGTACGGTCTCGTCAGCGGGGGCAGGCAGGGTTTCTGGGATGGAAGCCGGTCGGCTAGGTGGCTCCTCCCTCTCCTCCTCCCTTCGTCTCCCTTCGGATAAGAGCCGAACCATCTGCAAGAACCCAACTTCCAGCATCAGTTGAGGGTCTTCGGAAAGGCGCAGTTCCCTCTCTGTATCCCAACAGGCGCGCAGGAGGCGAATCAGTTCCCCTTCCTCCCATTGTTCGGCAAGTTCTCCTAGGCTGTGGTTCAGATCTTCTGCAGGCGCACCCATTTTAACCGCCAATAGGTTTCTAAAGGTAGCCGACAGGTCCCGGCACAACTGGTGGAGGTCCCGTCCCGATTCCACCAGGTCTCGAACCAGGGTCCATAGCCGGACCCGATCGCTTTGCCTGAGGGCCGATAGGATCGCCTTTAATGTCTGCGACTCAGTCAGACCGAGCAGGGACTGGACCAAATCGGTGGTGATCCGATCGCCGGCAGAAGAAAGCACTTGCTCCAAAATGGTGAGAGCGTCCCGAACGGAGCCCCGACCGGCACGAGCGATGAGATACAGGGCTTCCTCTTCTACCTTCCCCTCCCAGCCTTCCAACTTCAAAACCGTCCGGAGCCTTTCAACGATAGCCGACGGGCGAACCGGATGAAAATCAAACCGTAGGCACCGGGACCGAACCGTAGGGGGAACTCGGTGGGGATCGGTTGTCGCCAAAACGAAGACGACCCGAGGCGGGGGTTCTTCCAAACTCTTGAGAAGGGCAGCAAAGGAAGATGCCGAGAGCATATGAACTTCGTCAATGATGTAGACCTTGTAAGGCAGAACGGCAGGGATAAAGGAGAGGCGGTCCACAATAGCCTCCCTGATGGCATCCACACCCGTATGGGAAGCGGCGTCCAATTCCACTACATCCATGGCGGACCCTTTGATGATACTGACGCAGGACTCGCACTGCCCACACGGCTCCTCGTCCACCCTTTGACGGCAATTGAGAGCCATCGCCAGAATCCGAGCTGTCGTCGTTTTCCCCGTTCCCCGCTGTCCCGCGAACAGGAAGGCATGGGCGAGCCGACCAGTCTTGATGGCGTTCTTCAATGCCGGGACGATATGGTCCTGCCCGATCAGATCTGAGAACCGAATCGGACGATAGCGACGGTAAAGCGTTTGATACATACTGTCCCTGTCCACCACCCTTGCTGATCCTGCCAGACCGACTCCAATTCTATAGGACGGGATCGGTGGAGGATAGTTGACGGAAGAAAAAAGGTCAAATGGGCGCGGAGGGACTCGAACCCCCAACCGACCGGTTATGAGCCGGCCGCTCTGCCGTTGAGCTACGCGCCCTCAAGTCAGGTAACGGAAGAGCCGATTGAGCAGGTCCCGGTATTGCGGGTCCCTGAGTTTCTCCAGCGCCCGCATTTCCAGTCTCCGTGCGCCCTCTACAGTAATCCTTAATATTTTGCTAATGTCTTCCAATGTGCGCGTCTTTCCGTCTATCAGACCGTAGCGCAACTTCAATATCTGTCTTTCCCGATCGGTGAGGACCTCTAACAATTCCAAAAAGTAGCGTCTCGCCAGAGACCGGAAGAACATCTCCTCAGGAGACGGCACGCTTGTGTCGGGAACGACCTCTTCAATCGTTAAGTCTGCCTCTTCGCCTGCTGGACCCTCTAAAGAAACGATGATGGGCAATGCCGACAGGGCTTCTTCGACTTGCCCTCTGGAGAAACCCGTCTCCTCCACTAAATCGTCAACGGTCGGCTCCCGCCCTAATTCCTGTCGCAATCGTTCACTCGCTCTGTTGATTTGAGTCAGCACCTCGACGAGAGAATAGGGAATGCGGATCAAGCGCGTCTGGTCGGCAAGCCCCTTCATTATCTGCTGCCGGATCCACCAGACCGCGTAACTGCTGAACCGGAAACCCTTGCGCCAATCAAATTTGTCGACCGCCCGAATGAGACCGATACATCCGTCCTGGACCATATCTTCCAACGAAGGCAGACCCCTCCTGTGAAACCCGGAGGCGATCTTCAAGACCAGGGGCACATTGGCTTCAATCAAGATTCGCCTCGCCTCCCGATCCCCCTCCTCTATCCTCTGGGCCAGAAACACCTCTTCTTCCGGGCGTAACGGTCCCTTATAACTGATGGCGGACAGAAGGACCCTGAGGGGATCAGCCAATTCGGGGTCTATCGTCTTTTCGCTTTCTCCGCCTTCCTCTTCCCCTTCTTCCACGCTGCGATCGTCAGTGACCCCGATGCCTTCCGCCTCAAGAATGTCAAGAAGGTCCTCAAGAGAACTTCCTGACTGTTCAGCGAAGTCCTCAATCTGTTGATAGGACAGGCTGCCCAGCGCCTTGCCCAAAGTTATCAAATCATCAATCTCATTAATCCCTTCGTCAGAACCGGGCTCTTTTGTCATCGCCGATCACGGACCCTTGAGAGATCGCAACACGTCCAAGATCGTCGGATCTTCTAAAGGCGTTCCTCTTTTCGCCTTTTCCTCCAGTTCCCTTATTATTTTTTTGAACTCCTGTCGCTTGCGATACTGCTTTTGAAGGGCGATTCGGTCCTCAAGGGCGTTCTTCGCCTTCAAAAAAGAGAGGTCGCGCACCGAGAGGCGGGCATAGAGGCGCTGGGTTTCCGGATCCGCCATCTCCTCAATCGCTGTGCTTAATTCGTCATAACGACCGGACTGAAGATAAGAGTAGACCAAACTAGCCAGTTCCCGATGCCCAGACAGGAAGAACTCTTCAGGGCTCATCAGGGAAAAGATCCGGACCGCCGCCTGTTCATCCTGGACGAGGGCGGACATCAATTCTTCCTCCCTGACGGCAACGCCGTGGGGCAATTCTGACGCGTCGGTCAGGGCTCGTGTAATGGGATCGGGTTCGGGCTGAGGGACCAGATGGGGCTGCCCGCTCGGTCGTCCCATCCGCCACTGGTGAGCCAGAGACCTGAGGAGCGCCTGTCGCAGGGCGGTGATTCTCTCCGGTTCCTGTCCCGACCAGTCTCTTGCCAACATCTCCACTATCTCCTCCTGATCCGTCGGGCTGGTAATCGACCGAAGGAAACGGGTTGCCGCTTGAAGGCTGTCTGGAGTCGGGCTGGGATGTTGAGAAAGAAACATTTGGGTTCGAAACGAGATCAACGGGTGGGCTTCTCCAATCAGGGTTCGAAAGGCTTCTGGTCCTTCCGCCCGGATGAAATTATCAGGGTCCGTGCCAGCCGGAAGGCGAACCACGAGCACTTCCAAATCGTATTGGCGAAAAAGGTCGGACGATCGGAGAATGGCGTTCAGACCCGCCGAGTCGGCATCGTAAGCGACCACCAGTCGGCGCGTCAAACGCTGGAGAATCTGAAGAATGGGTCCGGATAGAGCTGCCCCCATCGTCGCGACGGTGTTGAGAAAACCCGCCTGATGAAGGGAGATGCAGTCCAGATACCCTTCCACCAAAAGGACTTCTCCTGCTGACTTAATGGCAGTCCGAGCGAGATGGAAACCGTAGAGGGTTTTCCTCTTTTGAAAAACGACCGATTCGGGAACATTGAGGTACTTGGGCTCCCCGTCGCCGATTATCCGTCCGCCAAACCCGACGATTTCCCCTGTCAAGGAATGAATCGGGAACATTAGCCGGTCCCGAAACCGATCTACCAACCGCCCGTCCGCAGTGCGAGTCAACAGACCAACCCGATAGGCGTCGTCTACGGAGAGGCGACGGTCTGTCAGAAACTGAATCAGACCGTCCCAACGGGGAGGAGCGTATCCCAAACCGAACCGATCCACTGATTCGGGGCTGATCATTCTCTTTTTGACATACTCCTGAGCCGGCACCGCTTGCCGCAAGGAGGCGCGGAAGAAAGTCTGAGCAGCCTTATTGACCAGAAGGAGCCGCTGGCGCACGGACTCTTGATAGCTTGCCTGTTCCCGAGGGCGGTAGGGGATACCCAGTTCTGATGCCAGTTTCTGAAGCGTCTCGGAAAAGGTCAACCCCTCCATTTTCTGGACAAAGTCCAAGACCGTCCCGCCCGCGCCGCATCCGAAGCAATACCAGAGCCCTCGGTCAGGACTCAGGTAGAAGGAAGGCGTCTTCTCCTGATGGAACGGGCATAGGGCTTTGTAGTGGCGCCCCGCCCGGATCAGCCGGACATACCTACCGACCAGTTCAACGGCATCGACCCGGTCTCTAATAAGTGCCGCCAGGTTTTGCTCAGCCATCGGCTGAGACCAAGTCCCAAAGGTCAGGGATTGACAGTCACCCGCTCGGGCAAAAAGATGAAGATGCGCACGACTTTGTAATTGAGCAGAGTGAACTCAATGTTGCTGCTCCTATGGTATCGAAGCACAACATTGCGGGTCATCATTGCCGGGGTCGGCTGAAGGGTCTGGAGATTGAACCCGACAATTTCGTCAGGGGTGCCGTAGCGGAGGAGGACGCGCTGCAAATCATCACCGAGTTTGACGGTCTTGAACGGGTCTCCCAAAGCCGTCCGCGCCTGATCAAATTGCCGACCGGCAACAGCG
The DNA here is from genome assembly GCA_032161505.2 of Candidatus Caldisaccharidevorator sinensis. Classification (GTDB taxonomy): domain Bacteria; phylum Armatimonadota; class Fervidibacteria; order Fervidibacterales; family Fervidibacteraceae; genus Caldisaccharidevorator; species Caldisaccharidevorator sinensis. The sequence continues at coordinate 364,875 of JAVKTG010000002.1, read as the reverse complement.
ATAGCGGCGACGATTCCGTCTCCGGTCACGAGGAAACTCAGCGCCGCCTCACCTCGCTTGTAGAGCCAGAGATGCTGATTAGGCTGAATCTGAATCCATACAGGGATCGCCCAAGCGAGTTCCCCGGGCTGAGGCACTGCCGTCACCGCACCGGCACCGGCACCCCCTCCCGCACCGCCACCCATTACCCCGGGCAAAGCACCCATCATTCCGGGCATGCCACCCATCATTCCGGGCATGCCTCCCATCCCGGGACCCCGAGCGGGACCAGGGAGAGCAGGAACGGAAGGCATGGCACCGGGCGCCTGCGCCATCTGACCCATCATCCCCAGCGCCGGCATCTGAGCACCCAGCATCGGCTGTCCGCCGAAGGAAGAGCCCATCCCCCCTAGACCCGGAGCGAAAGGAGCGATGCCGGGACCGTAAGGGCCGACCCCCGGAGCCGCACCTGGAGCGGTCGGTCCTGCCGGCGCACCGGCTTGAGGAGCGACCGCCGCGCCACCCGGCAGCATTACCAGGAAATCGGGAAGACCCCAAACGCGAAGAAGGCAGGTCGGCTTTAGGACGCCCGTTGGGTCTCTCTCAATGGCAGGCGAACCCAGTCGGACGCCTGCCAGTTGCACTTCCAATCCGGGTCTCTGTTGTGCCACAGCCAGTGTCAAGATAAGTATCAAGCCCCCCCCGCTTAGAAGGGCAGCCCCTTCCCGTTTGTTCATTTCCTTTGCCTCCCCTTTTGACCCGTCTCTTCACTGTAGTTTAGTCTCTCTCTTTACCTTTGTAAATGTCCCGCAAACCTATTCCGGTCCCTCGCCGACTGTCGCCGGTTCCGTGTGTCCTTTTGTGAAAAATCTGATTAACTTGAAGGAACTTTTTGGAGACACAGGAGGCGAGGGCAATAAACTGTGACCGGTCGACCAGGCGACGGCCTATCATGATGCCGTTGGCCAGCGCCCTGTCTTAAAGCGACCCGTCAGCCTCTCCAAATCCGGTGGACTGGCAAGAGAACGGTGCGGCAGCGAAGTTAAAACTTTGGCTCCCCGCTCTTAGTCGCCGCCGGGACAGGTGAGCCGGATGGCAAACCCTTCCTTACCCTTCACTCCAGTGGGACCCTCTCGGGACCCACCCTTTTCTACCCAATTCAGGAGACTGAACGGATCTCGTCCGCGACAAAATAAGCGGTGGAACTCCAACAGGGACGTTTAAAAAGGTTGCACCGGCTGCGACTTCGACACTGCTTTCGAGGTCGCAGGAAAGGTTTGTTTCAACCGGGCGGGAGTGCCGGAACCGACTGCGACATCGTCGGCGGACACGACGGACGATAAGGAGGGCACAAATGAAAAATAGGCTGACGCGACAGGCTGTCGATGCAATGGAAGCGGAATTGAACCAATTGTTAGAGCGAAGAAAGCAACTGATAGAAGCCGTCAGGGAAGCGGGATCAGAGGGGGACCTTTCGGAGAATGCGGGTCTCGACACGGCTAAACGTCTTCTGGCTCTGACGGAAGCGCGGATCAATTTTCTCAGGGAGCAATTGGCAACTGCCGAGATTGTGGAGTGGCAGGGTCCGGTGGAAGGAGTGGACGTCGGTGTGGTTGTAACCGTGGAGGATCTCCGAGATGGCACGGTTCAGAAGATCCTGATTGCCGACTCTACGCACTTTGCATCTCACGATGGGATTTTATTAGCGACGCCTCAGTCGCCGGTCGGCAGGGCACTGATCGGTCGGAAGGTCGGCGACATCGTTTCCTTTCAGAATCGGCACGGGCAGAGGCGGGTCCGGATCATCGCTCTCGGTACGCCCGCTCAACATGTTTCAGAGAGTTAGTCGGGAGGAGGCTACGGTTCCTGAGCGAGACGAATTAAGCCGAAGTGGCTTCGTCCAGGATTCGGACCTCCTCTTCCGAGAGGATCAGACCTGAGGCGCCGACATTCTCTTGCAACTGGGCGTCGCGAGACGCTCCGATAATGGCAGAGGAAACCGCCTTCTGTCGCAAAACCCAGGCGAGGGCAACTTGACTGGACGGCACGCTTCGCTGCTTTGCGACCCGATGGACCGCCTCAAAGGCTTTGACCTCCACGGGAGCGCTCTCTTCGAGGGACTGCCTGTGGGGTGCCCGTGCCCACGAGATCGGTCTTGTTTCGGGGAGTGTCTCCTTTGCCAGAAATCCGGCGCCCAAGGGACTATAGACGATGGCTGCGATCCCCTCGCTGAGGCAAAAGGGGAAAAGTTCCCTTTCGGCTTCCCTGTTGATCAGGCTGTAAGGTGGCTGGACGGAACAGAAGGGCGGATAGCCCTTCGTTTGCGAAATGCCCAAAGCCTTGGCAATCTGCCAGGCAGAAAAATTGGAACAACCGATGTACAGCACCTTCCCAGACCGAACCAAAAGGTCCAGGGCAGCCAAAGTTTCCTCCAAAGGAGTCTTTTCGTCCGTCCAGTGGGCCTGGTACAAATCAATCCGATCGGTCTTCAGCCGTCTGAGGCTGGCTTCACATGCGCGAACGATATGGTAGCGGGACAGCCCTTCATCGTTCAGCCCTGGACCGACCTTTCCCCGCACCTTGGTAGCGAGAACAATTTGGTCCCTTATCGGCGCGACGGCTTCGCCGACAATCTCTTCGGACTGCCCGCCGGTGTAAATGTCAGCAGTGTCAAAGAGGGTAATCCCCAGTTCAAAAGCCTTACGCACCAGGTTAATGGCTTCGGCGCGATCGGCCGGCTTCTGACCTAAGTGGGCGCAGCCGAAGGCAATCTCACTCACCCAAACCCCCGTTTTCCCCAGAAGCCGATAATTCATCTTCCAGCCCTCTCCACCGTTTACCGTAGATGACCACATTAAAATGTAAAGCACACGATGGAAAAACCAGTGCTGACCATCATCATTCCCGTTTACAATGAGATCCGTACGATAGAGACCGTTCTGAAACAGGTGACGGCGCTACCGGTGAAAAAGGAGATCATCGTTGTGGAAAATTGCTCTACGGACGGGACGAGGGAGTTTCTCGCCTCCTATCACCATCCGCAGGTCAAGATTCGGCTTCAGCACAGGAATCTGGGTAAGGGCAGTTCGGTCCGTAAGGGCATTGATGAGGCGGAAGGCGAATGGACGGTCGTGCAGGATGCCGATTTAGAATACGATCCCCGCGATCTGTTGCGTCTACTGGCGAAAGCAAAGGAAGGGACCGGGACGGCAGTTTTTGGCAGGCGGATATTCGCGCCAGCGACGAAAGGATTGATCCTCTACCAGTTAGGACGTGGGCTCCTCAACGGACTCTTTCGGTGGCTCTACTGGTGTGACGTTCAGGATGTAGCGACCTGCTACAAAATGGTGCCTACTGATGTGGCGAAGCGGCTGAGGCTCCGGTGCACAGGATTTGACCTGGACTTTGAATTGGCTTCCGCCCTTCGCCGGCTGGGGCACCCGATCCGAGAGATACCGGTCACTTACCGACCCAGGACGGTGGCGGAGGGGAAAAAGATCCGCCCGTTGGACGGTTTGAAGGCTTTGTGGGCTATGATTCGGGTCCGGTTAACGCCCCGAGCAGCGCTCCAGCGGGATCACATACAGACGGGTGAAGGGGCGGCATAACCTAAACAGGTTGCCTAACTTCGCAAAGCGGGCTAGTGCGTGGTGAAGGAAATTGGTTGACGGTCAGGGATTGATTGTCAGCATTTCAGGCATTCGCGGCATCGTCGGCAGAGGTCTGACGGTTGAAAACGCCCAAAAATGGGCGATGGCTTATGGGAGCCTCAGGAGACCCGGTCCCGTTTTGGTCGCCAGAGACACCAGAACTTCTGGACCGATGTTCGGCTTTGCCGTTGTCAGCGGGCTCATGTCCGTCGGCTGCCGGATCATTGACTTAGGAATTCAGCCAACGCCGACCTTGCAACTGGCTATCCCCCACTGGGAGGCGACAGGTGCTGTCGCCATCACCGCCTCCCACAATCCTCCTGAATGGAACGCCCTCAAGTTCTTTGATCCGGAAGGTATGTATCTGGATCATAACCAGTTGACGGATCTGAGAAAGGCTTATGAAAGAGGTTCGTTCTATCAGGTCGCTTGGAATGAAGTGCCTTCTGTTTGCTCAGACGATGGTGCCGGAATCCGGCATGTGGAAAAGATCGTCCGCACGATAGATGTCCAGCGGATTAAGGCTCGGAAGTTTCGGGTCGTTCTTGATTGCGGCGGTGGTGCCGGAGTTAAGGTGACGCCCCTTCTGCTGAAGGAACTGGGTTGCGATGTCCGATTGATCAACGACGACCCTTCTGCTATGCTTCGCCGTCCTCCCGAACCGATTCCGGAGAACCTTGAGGATTTGAGCCATGCCGTCCGGGAGGGCGATGCCGACTTGGGGATGGCTCACGACTCTGACGCCGATCGCCTTGCCTTAGTCTCCAATGACGGTCAACCCCTGAGCGAGGAATGGACCTTGGTTCTTTGCGTTTACCATGTTCTCGCTCACAGGCGAAGGGGTCCTGTTGTGACCAACCTGTCCACCACAAGGGCGGTGAACGACATCGCTGATATGTTTGCCGTCCCCGTCTACCGCACTCCCGTCGGTGACATCAATGTCAGCAAAAGATTGAAGGAACTTCAGGGGGCGATCGGTGGAGAGGGAAACGGAGGAATCATCTTCCCGCCCGTTCAGTTCGCTCGGGACGCGATCGCCGCTGCAGGTCTGATTTTAGAACTCCTTGCCTTTGTTTCAATGCCCCTTTCTGCTCTGATTTCGCGCCTACCTAAATACCACATCGTCAAAAAGAGGATGCATTTCCCCGTCCGCCTCTTTCCCTCTCTCGTTGACCGGATCAAGGACCGATACGTGGCGAACGAAGTGATTGAGGAGGACGGGATCAAACTTTTGTGGAGCGACTGTTGGGTCCACATCCGACCGTCGGGCACCGAACCGATACTGCGCATCATAGCCGAGGCGCCTTTTAAAGAGCAAGCCTGCCAGTTGTGTGATCAGATGATGGCGCAAATCTGTCAATGGTTCCCCAACGGCTGTGCTCCTTATTAAAGGTCGTCTGTCTATCTGTTCGCCATTTCCGATCGTATGACCGTCGGTCTGGATGGAAGAGTTCTTTTAGGTCCCTTCACCGGTGACACCACCTACTGCGCTGGCCTGGTCAAGGGGTTGATAAAGCATCCCGACGTGGGGAGGGTGGTCCTGTTTGCATCAGAAGAAAGCAAACAGCCTGCTTTGGAGCATCCCAAGTTAACTTGGGTTCTGGTCCGCCGAATGCCCGGTTGGCTCTTCACCGCCTTCGCCCTACCACGGCTCTGCTCCCGCCGGCCCGTTGACGTCCTTCATGTTCAGTACATCTCCCCATTCTCTTCTCCCTGTCCTGTCATCACCACCATTCACGATGCATCCTGGAAAAGATTTCCCAAGACGTTTCCGCCCAAAGACCGGTTCCTTCTCAATACATTCCTGCCGATAACGGCTCGCAGAGCGGCACGGGTCATAACTGACTCTTACTGCTCCCTACAGGATCTGCGCTTCTTCCTCCACCTTGCGCCCGATCGCCTTCGGGCGATCCCGCTGGCTGCTTCCGAATCTTTTTTCCGTCCCGCTACCGAGTCAGAAAAAGGGCGGGTGCGCAGAAGATACGGACTGCCCGACTCCTATCTTCTCTTCGTTGGGGTTCTTCAGCCAAGAAAAAATCTCCACCGTCTTTTGGATGCCTACGCCCTTGTCCGAAAAAAACGCCGAGAAACCCCTCCACTTGTCATCGTCGGCAAGCCAGGTTGGAAGTGCGGGGACCTTCTCGCCCGTCTCTCTGTAGAAGAGGGTGTTTTCTATAAAGGCTATGTCGACCAAGAGGACCTTCCGGCTGTTTACCAGCAAGCGATCCTTTTGGTTTATCCTTCCCTGTGGGAAGGATTCGGTCTCCCGGTCCTTGAGGCGATGGCGGCGGGGGTCCCTGTACTGACCTCCAATCGGTGCGCCCTGAGGGAAATCGGCCAACCGGCGGCGGTCCTGGTTAATCCTGAGGAGGTGACGGATATCGCTGACGGTCTTGACACGCTCTTGTCGGACGAAAACCTTAGAATGAAATCGACGGAAAAAGGAGTGCAGCGCGCCTCTCAATTCTCTTGGAACAGAGTCGCTAATATGACCGTTGCAGTGTATAAAGAAGTCTGTGGGAGATAGGGATGACGGTAACGACCCTTTCGCCTAGAACTTTTCGTGTCCGAACAAAGCTATATGACCTCTCAATCGTCATCGCCAATTGGAACACGGCGGACTATTTGATGGCGTGCCTGGAATCGCTCAGGAGTGTGCGCAAGGAAGGCGTCAATTTTGAAATCATCGTCGTTGACGATGCGTCTTCCGACGACAGCGCGCAACGGGTGCGGCGACTCTTTCCCGAGGTGAAAGTGATCGTCAACGAGACCAACAAGGGCTACGCCGCCGCTGTCAATCGCGGCGCTGCGATCGCCACCGGGCGTTATCTACTCCTTCTCAACCCGGACACTCGCCTGACGCCCGAGTCCATCCTGTCTCTCCTCTTTTTTGCCGATCGGCATCCCGAAGCGGGCGCCGTCGCCCCGCGACTCCTTTATCCCGACGGCACACCACAACCGTCGGTCAGGAGATTCCCGACTCCCTTCAACCTGATCGCCTTCCTGTTTGCTTCGGTGACCGGCAGGCGAGTCGGAAACCGATATCTGTTGGATGCGCAGAGTATCCGGTCACCGAGGGAAGTCGACCAGCCCATGTCTTCCGCCCTACTCATCCGTTGCGAGGCGTGGGAAGAGGTCGGGGGTATGGACGAGTCCTTTCCCCTGTTCTTTAACGATGTGGACCTGTGCTGGCGGTTAAAAAGGAAGGGGTGGAAAATCTACTACCATGCTGATGCTGTCGTCTGGCACTATCACGGCGCTAGCACGTCCCGCCTCCATCATGCCCGCCTGATCCTTTCCACGCGGGGTCTCTTGCGATTCTACGACAAGAACGTCCGACAGACCCTTCCCCTTCCTCTCTATCTCGTCCTGCGATCTTCCGTCGCAGCATTTCTGTATGCCCGCCACTCTCTTTTGCTGATCCGAAATGCCGGTAGATCGCGGAAGGGGTGACGGAATGTCAGAGGTGTCAACCGATGTCCAATTGCCCGATTGGGTTCTTGCGATCGTTGCCTGCCCCGTGCCCGACTGCCGTTCGCCCCTCCGTTGGGACCGGCACCGTTCGGTCCTGGTCTGCATCAGATGTGGGAGGGAGTATCCGATTATTGACGGCATCCTCCCTCTTTTAGTCACTGAGGAGAGAACGTGCCATTCCGATTCCTCCCCTTGACCGACCGATCCTATCCATAATCATTGTGTCCTGGAAGGTCAGAGACGATCTGAGAGAATGCCTTCAATCCCTGACCGATGCCCCGGAAGTCCTGTCGGGCGAATGGGAAGTGATCGTCGTAGACAACGCCTCTGGCGACGGAACTGTGGAAATGGTCCGGCAATCCTTCCCCAATGTTCACCTCATCGTCAATAGTGAGAATCTTGGTTTCACACGGGCGAACAATCAAGGGATCCGGATGTCGCAGGGGAAATATGTCCTGCTCCTCAACCCTGATACCGTCGTCGCTTCGGACGCCTTGCGCCAGATAATACTCTTTTTGGAAAGGCATCCTTCCGTCGGAGTGCTCGGTCCCCGGCTGGTGGACGCTGAGGGGTCTCATCAGTGGTCGGCTCGGTCCTTCCCTGACCTTGCCGTCGGTCTCTTTCGCAACACCATTTTGGGTCGCTTCTTTCCTCAAGCCCCGTACGTTCGCCGTTATCTCCGTCAGGACCTGCCGATGGACCGACCGTCAGATGTGGATTGGGTCTCGGGAGCTGCCCTTTTCATACGGCGCTCTCTCCTCAACCACGTCGGTCTACTGGACGAGGATTACTGGGCCTACTGCGAAGATGTTGACCTGTGCTGGAGAGTCAAGGAGAGGGGCTATCGGGTCGTCTACTATCCCAAAGCTGTCTTCATCCATAAAGTGGGGAGGAGCAGCGATCAGAGGTTGGCTTTTTCCATCATCCAGCATCATCGCAGTATGCTGTTGTTCTTCAAAAAACATTACCGTCGCCGTTACCCTTCTATCGTCCGCCCCATTATTTTCCTGGGCATCGGCGCCCGGCTGATCGGGGCCCTGGCGAAGCTTTTTTTCCACCGGATCCGCCTCCGGTTCCACTTAAAAGGGATCTTAGAAAGCCAACGTCCTTCTTCTTCCTTTTGGATGCCAAAGGATCTCGCCGATCCCCCATTGGGATACCGATTGGGTGACGGAAAAGAGGACCGCTCAGATCAGATCCGAAAGACGCCAGCGACTGAAGATGCCGACGAAAGTTAAGCTGCACAGAAAAACAGAACCGAAAATCCCCCCCTCGGCAGCAACGACTTCTGCCTCCCTTCTCCAATGGAAGTCTTGTGCTCCATTCGGGGTCGCGGGCGTCATCTTTCTCCTTCCCTATCTCGGCGGGCTCAATGAGTTGAGATGGTCGGGGCTTCTCTGTTTCCTAATTGGACTGCTGGGCGTAGTAACGATCCTCGTCCTACTTTGGCGCGGAGGTTCCTTCTCCTTTTCCTTGGCGGAAGCTCTTCTCCTCCTTCTGCTCGGATGGCAGGTGATCGCCACCCTTTTTTCCGTCTACCCGTGGGCGTCCTTAATGGAGATCGCTCGCTGGCTCACCTTCGCCGTTGTCACCTTCGCCGTCAGGCGGTGGAGTAGGGATCGCCACTGGGGTTTGATCCTTGCCACCGCCTTCGCCCTCAGCGCTTTCATCCCCGCCCTTTGGGAGATCCGATCCTATCTGAAAACTGCTTATGCTGATCCCCGCTGGCGCGTCTTCGGTCCCTTCCTGCATCCCAACCTGTTTGCCAATTATCTTTTAATGGCTCTCCCCGTTGCCGTCAGTCTCGCTTTTGAAAAGCCTCTCGGCTGGTCCATACCCTTTTTTCTAACGGTGCCAATCCTTCTGGTCTGCCTGCTTCTTACCGGCTCGCGCGGTGCACTATTGGCTCTCTTTCTCTCTATCGCTATCAGTACCGTGTTCCTCTTTTTCCGGTGGAAAGCGCCCGACCGCCTCAAAGCCTTGGCGGCTGCGTTCGCTCCGCTGTCTTTGCTCCTCCTTCTTTCTTTGGTTCTTCTTCTACCGCCGATACGAGAGCGCCTATTTTATTCTCTCTCCGGTCAAGCTCACTCTTGGGCTTTTCGGATTCTCGTCTGGAAGTCGTCGGTTCTCGCTCTCAGCGAAAGACTCTTCTTTGGCAGCGGTCCCGGAACCTTTGAATGGGTCTATCCCCGTTACGCTCAGGCAGCCTTTACCCGCCATGGTCATAACGGTTTCCTTCAAGTCGGGGTGGAATCGGGTGTCGTTGCCCTCGTCGCTGTCGCCGCCTTCTTGGTATTGACCTTCATGACATCCGTCAGAGCCGGACCAAGCCATCCCCTTCCCCACGTCAGTCGGGCTTGCGGAATCGGCGTTTTGGCTTTTTCCCTTCACAATCTGACCGAGACGGCTTGGCTGACTTCTGCGAACCTTCTCGCCCTTGCCGTTCTATCGGCAGTTGGCAGAGTAGGGGAGCCGGAGCGGTTTCAGTTGCGGCGCAGCGTTCTTCCCTTCCTGCTTTTTCCCGCGGTTGTTGCCGTCTATTCAGGTGCGGCTACCGTCGGCGCCTGGATCGCCGATAACGCAGTGCGATCGGGTTCTCCCACTGGGCGGTTGCGTCTCCTTGCGAAGGCCAGTGCTTGGGATCCCCTGAACGCTGCCTACCATTATCAGAAAGCCTCTCTCCTCATCTCCCTCGCTCGGTTGACGGGTGATCGGACTTACCTTTCCGACGGGGTCAGAGCCATTGACCGAGCCATTGCCCTCCAGCCCCATCGGTCGGGCAACTACCGGATTCGGGCATCGATACTCCAAAACCTTGGCGACTGGCGTGGGGCGAAGAGAGACCTTCAGAAAGCCATAGAAGTCAATCCCATTGACACAGAGAGTTACTGGCGCTTGGCTGAGACCTACCGAGAAACCGGTGAAGAAGAGAAAGCCCTTTCCATATATCGCCGTATGGTGAAGATGAGCAGAGGTCCCCTTGGTCGCTATCGCCCCTTGGACTTCTGGTCGGACCCTTTCCTGACGGCAGCCAAAGTTGCTCTGGCGGAGCATTTTCTTAAAACGAACCGGCAAGCCGTCGCTCACCAACTAGCAACGGAAGCCCTATCGGAAATGGACTCCTTTCTGACTGCCTTTCTTCCGGTGTTGAAGGTCCAAGATCCCCACGTCGCCGTCTTCTATGAAACCCTCTCTCGCGACCTGAGGGACCGCGCCCGCGTCATCCTTGATCGGGTAGAGAAATCGGTGAAGGAGTAGCGACATCGGTAAATGACCTGGTATCGGGAGTTCTTTGACGACCTGTATCTCAGGGTCTACGCGTTCGCCGAGGAACCGGAACGGGTGCGCAAAGAAGTGGACTTCTTCACCCGATCCCTCGGCTTAAAAGGGGGAGAAAAGGTCCTGGACGCCTGCTGCGGTCAGGGGCGCCATTCCTTGGAACTGGCGCGCCGAGGCTTCTCGGTCGTCGGAGTGGACCTTTCGGAAGCCCTCCTATACGTCGCCCGACAGAGAGCGGCGCAAGAGGGTCTGCCCGTTCAATTCATCCAGTCCGACGTCCGAGACCTCTCTTTACCTGAGACTTTTGACGCCGTGCTCAATGTTTTCACTTCCTTCGGCTATTTGGAGACCGAGGACGAGGACCGGCGGGCTTTGGCACGGATGAGCCGTCATCTCAAGCCGCACGGAACGCTGATCTTAGATGTAATGAACAGGGAGTGGCTGATTCGTCACTTCGTCCCCCACGACTGGAGAGCCGTTAAAGAGGGATGGATCCTATTAGAGGATCGGTCCTTTGACCTACTGACTAGCCGAGTAGAAACCCGCTGGACGATCATTGCCGGAGACGGCGGACGATATGTCCGCCAGTCGTCTATTCGGATCTATTCGGCGTCGGAACTGAGGCTGATGATGGCAGAGCAAGGGTTGGCGGTGGAGCACCTCTACGGTGACTATGAGGGCTCCCCTTACCAGATGGACTCGCCCCGATTGATCATCATTGCACGAAAGGAAGACGGGTAGCGGTGACCGATAGGAAGGTGCGCATCCTGGTCCTTCACGGTCCGAATTTGAACTGGCTGGGAAAAAGGGAAACAGAAATCTACGGATCGGAAACCCTTCAGGACATTGACGACACCCTTCAATCGGAAGCCCAAGCCCTATCGGCGGAAATCAAAACCTTTCAATCCAACTATGAGGGCGCCCTTATAGACAAGGTTCAAGAGGAGACTGAGTGGGCGGATGCGATCCTGATCAATCCCGGTGCCTTGACCCATTACTCTTTCGCCCTCCGAGACGCCCTAAAGGGATCTGGCAAGCCAGTGGTAGAAGTCCATCTCTCCAACATTTACGCCCGCGAGCCGTTTCGCCATCAGTCCGTCATCGCTCCCGTTTGCGTCGGTCAGATTTCGGGTTTCGGAAAGTTGAGTTACCTGCTCGGACTGCGCGCCGCCGTCGCTCTCGCCTTGAAAAACCGTAAATCGCCTTTTTAACAAGGGAGATCCGCAGCTTATGACGGACAACAGGATGGAGCGATGGGACCATCTTAGAAACCGTCTGGAAAAGGAACGCGTCAACGGTCTGATCATCTTTAGCAGGTCTAACGTCCGTTACCTGACCGGTTTCACCGGAAGCGCCGGCATCCTGATGGCGCACCAGTCCGAGCCCTGGTTTTTGATCACCGATGGGCGGTATGCCGAGCAGGTGAAAGACGAGACCAGCGGACTTCCCGTCCGAACCGTCATAGACAGAGACTATGTCAGGGGGTGCGTCCGCTGCCTTGTTCGCTTGAGTTTGCCCAAGGTCGGTTTTGAAGACGGAAACTGCACCGTTTCTTTCCATCGGAATCTCCAAAAACGGCTGGATTTGAAAAAGGTGCGCCTCTTGCCAATGTCTGGTTTGGTTGAAGAGATTCGGTCGGTCAAAGATCAGCAGGAAATACACTGGTTGAAAGAGAGTGCTTCAAGAGCCGATCGCGCCCTTGAGCAGTTGCTCGGTCTCGTCCGAGAGGGGGTTACCGAGAGAGAACTGGCTTGGGAATTGGAATGCCGCCTCCGATCGGTAGGCTCCCAGCGGATGCCTTTTCCGCCCATCGTTCTCTTCGGTGAGCGCACGTCTCTCCCTCACGGGCAGCCGTCGGACCGGAAGCTGAAAAAGGGCGATTGGGTCCTCTTTGACTTCGGCGCCGTCTGTTGTGGATACGTTTCCGACATCACCCGCACGTTCTTCTTCGGTCGCCCCGGTACCGAGCATCAAAGACTCTATCGGGCTGTCTGGGAGGCGCAGCAAGTCGGTCTCCAATCCCTGAGGGAAGGCACCGTGTGCCGATCGGTTGACCTTGCCGTACGAAAGGTCTTTCGTCAATACGATCTTGAGAAAGGTTTCGTCCACGGCACGGGTCACGGCGTCGGGCTCGACATTCATGAGATGCCGGGGCTTGACAAAACTTCCCATCAGGTCCTTAAATCGGGCATGGTCGTTACCGTTGAACCCGGCGTCTATTTTTCTGGCAGAGGCGGGGTCCGGCTGGAGGATATGGCTCTGGTGACCGAAGACGGATTCAGCCTCATCACCCACTTTCCAAACCCTCCCAAACTGCCGATTCTTTAGGTGAACTAGGCGTGAAACCGACTTCTCTCCTCACCGCCCTATTGATAATTGCTCTCACCTATTACAGCGATGCGGCGGGACGAGCGGCGTCTAAAGCCACCATCCTTGAAGGGCTTGACGGAAAGAAGGTCTTATGGACGCAGTTTCGGGGGAAGGTGACTTTGGTCAGCGTCTTTGAGCCTGGCTGAACCGCATGCCGGGTGGAGGTTCCACACCTGACTATCCTGTCCCAACGCTACAGGTCAAAGGGGTTGGTCCTGATCGGTCTGTCAAAAGGGTCCGTTCGTCAGACCCGATCCTTTGTCAAGGAGGTCGGGATCACCTACCCCGTGTTCCTCTGGCGCCCGGGTCGACTGCCTCCGCCCCTTTCCAAAGTCCAAGTGGTGCCTGCACTGTTTCTTTACGACCGCTCGGCAAGATTGGTCTGGAACAGAACCGGGCTAATCTATGGGGCGGAAATGAGGACATTAGAAAACCTTGTGCGGAGGTTGCTTAGCCCGCCACCACAATCGGCTACCCGCCCAAAAGGACGCCACGAATAAGGGAGATCGGCCAATTGCAGGTCCGTAACAGCCGATCGTGAAAGTCTCTCAACCGGAATCGGTTTCCTTCTCTCTTTTCCGCTTCCTTTCTGAGTTTGACGATCTCCATCTTGCCCGTCAGATAGGAAAGGGGCTGGGTCGGAGAGGCGCAATACCGGCGGACCTCAGCGGCAGCGTTGGAAAATTCCAGATGGGCATCTTCAACGAGACGGCGGACGGCTTCTTCTGGCGTCATCGACTGGCAGTGGATTCCCACATCTACGACGCATCGCACAGCGCGCCACAATAGATCCTTCAACTGGAAAAGGCGAACGACGAGGTCGTCCGAAAAACCCTGCTCCAGCATCAACTCCTCGCAATAGAGCGCCCATCCCTCCACCGAGACCGTGTCTCCAAAGACCTTACGGACGGGCGAGGCGAGTCGGCGGGCAACGGAAAGTTGAAGGTGATGCCCCGGGTAGGCTTCGTGAACGACGATGATCGGCAGGGAGAAGAAGCAGTGTCCCTTCAGCCGATCCTGCCGCACTTCCGGCGGCTCCTTCCCATTGGGTGGCGTCACATAGAAGAGTCCCTCACTCTTCTGATCAAAAGGTGCCGGCGCTACATAGGCTGCGTAGGGTGTGGTCGGCCGGTCAAAGGTCGGGGTCTCCACAACCCGAAGCAAATCATTTTCGGGAAGGCTCACGATCTCCTTCTCCAGAACGAACTGGCGTGCTCTCTCTACCTCCCTTTGGTAGGTTTCAACAATTTGGTCTTCGGGCGGATGATGGGACTTTTTCTCCTCCAGAAGTTCCTTCCAGTTTTTGGTCGGGTCTAATTTCAGGGCGAGTTCCGCCATCTGGGAGAGGGTGGCGCTCAAAATATCCTCTCCTAACTGCCTCAGTTCCTCAGGGTCCCGGTCCAGCAAATGGACGTGACGCAGTTTCTCAACAAACAGGTCCCGTCCGATTCCGGCAGGACCGTTCGCTTTTGGAGCCCCTTCCTGCTCTATCCAATCCTTCCACTCCCGAAAGGCTTGCCCCGCCGCGTCGGCGCTCCTGAGAATCTCCCTCCTTAGAGGAGGATCTTCCAATCGGTCCGCCTCAGCAGGGACGACCTCGGCAAGAAAGCGTTCGGCGCCCTTCGCTGATTCCAGAGCCATCTCAATGAAAATGGTTGGCACTTGGTTGGGTCGGAGCGTCTCCCGGCATTCTTTCAAAACTCTTCTGACTTCCTGCAGCCGCAGCCGCAGACACTCCATCCGCTCCCGATGGGGCGCAAAGTCCCGGGCGATTAGAAGATAGAGACCGTAGAGAGCGTGATCCGCATAAAGAGCCGGCTCCTTCCGATGCCAGCCGATCCCCTCCCACTCTAAAAGGGCGTTTCGGAGAACGGCGAGCAGCGCCTTCCTGTCTCCTTCGTCTTCCCGGTCCGTGAGAGGACCGATTTTCTCCAACCGCGCGATGGCGTTCCTAACCTGAGCCAGGTGGCTCTCAACAGCCTCCTCCGTTATTTTCCCCAGTCGGTCGTCATAGTCGTGAATTCCGCACGCCGTCGCAAACACGGGATCGTCTTCCCATAGCATTTTTAAAACCTCAAAGGCTGTTTCCGAGAACGAAACATCCTTTACCATGGTAAGCCATCCTCCACTGCGATGTGGCTCAGTCTCTTGACGGCCTCAATAAGTAGTTTGTCCCCGCCCTTGTATAAGTCGGTGTGACGGCGATCACAGCCGTTGTTTGGGGGCTAACCAGACCAGTTCGTACAGAAATCGGAAGAGTCTGCCAACGGTAATCGGCTGGTCCGGTTCGTCAGCAAAGGTTAACGATTCCCGTTTCAACAGACGGGCGAGCCATCGGTCCAGGTCCTTCATCGCCGGAGGCTGTGACGACGGCTCAAAGGGGGGAAAACTCGGCGCCTCCGTGCTTTGGACGAACCGATCCAGTATTTCCGAAACTTGCTGGGCGGTTAGCACATCATCTACACGCGCCCAGTAGGTCGGAAAGAAGCCTCTCACGGCAAAGTACTGGACAGGGGCAAAGTAGGGGCTGTCGAGAGGGGGGAGGTCTTCAAAGAAAGCGATCACCTGTCCCTGATCTAGGAGGGTTTTTTGAAGGAGTCCTATATCGACCCGACGCAGGTCGCCTTGGGCGCAGGTCGTAAGGGCGAGATGCGCGGCAACGCCGGACGCTTGCCCTAAAGCCATCCAGACCGGTTCCAGACGGATCGTGCCGAAAGCGACGTGGGTCGCCGAGACGGCACCGCAGACCAATAATCTGTCTACAGGTTCCGTTCCTTCCCTCCCATCTTCTCGGCGGGGCAGAAGAATCCGGTAGGGCAGGTGAGAGGGAGACGTAATGCCGGGCAGGTAAAAAAAACCTTCGTGGATCGCTGGTCGGGAGGGATCACGAGGGGTGCAGGTGTGGCTGTCAATAGGGTATTCGGCGACGGCGATACTGTCACAATGAACCGGCGCCCGCTTGCCTTCGCCCGTCGGTCGGGCATCTTTCTCTCGGAAAACATAATCGCCAATGATCCGCCGCGCTTCCCGGACATACAATTGGGGCGGGAAGTTCCCCGTTGATTCAAACTCGTCCGTGGCGAGGCTCCAGAACCGACCCGCCGACCGGAACCAGGAGGGTAGTTCCCTTCCGGTTTGAAGATAGTAGAGGAGCCCCTGGATGTAACGCCGGTGCTCCTCTTTAATCCGCCATCGGTCCCCTTCATCCGCTTCGGGATAATCGTAGTTGGCTCCGATGTAGTCGGTGGAGGGAAAGGGTCCCGGAGTATTGTTTGCGTCCCATTTGTGACCCGGCAGGCGCACTAAACTGACCACCTCGAGGGGATGCCACACAAGACCCTGCCCAACCCGCTCAGCGATCTCTTCGTAAAAGTCGGGTCTGTAATCGGGAGGGGCGCTGACGGCGACCCGATTGTCCGCCCGGTGGGTCAGCGTTAACCGGAAATTGTACGCCTGGACTTTCGTATCCCCTTCGGAAGAGCCGAAGGTGATCCTCTCTTCCGGTCTGCGGTCCGTCTTCTCTGAATCCCAGAAGGTCTCGCCAGCGAACTCTTCTCCATACTCGTCCCGTCCCTCGCGGCCGAGCCGGTAAATGCATCCCGCCTTTGCAGCCACATCCCCTTCGTAACTCGCATCTATAAAGACCTTACCGGCAAGTCGCCACACCAGACCTCTTTTCCCATCTCTCAACAGAAGGGACCGAACCCGACGACCCTCCATTTCAACGGCAATCAGCCGCTGCTTCAGATAAAGGTGCACCCGCCCTGACTGAAAGAGCATCTGCGTCCAAATTTGAGTCGCAATCCGGGGCTCAAAGTAGTAACCGTTACTCGCCGCCATCGCTTCCGGAGAATTCTCTCCGTAAGCGGACCGATAAAATGTCTCCACCCTCCCTAAAAATTCCTTGAAGAGACCCCCGGATGCCTGACGATGCCGCCTATCGGTAGCGGACAGACCCCCCGTCATCATCCCCCCGATATGGTCGGTCGGTTCTACTAACGCGACTTGATGACCTAACCGTGCAGCCGTTAGAGCAGCGGACAGGCCTGCTGGGGTCGCGCCGAAAACGACGATAGGGTAGTTCCCATGCCGATCCAGCGGCATCGCCCTTGCCAGGGATTGGTATGGAGGCACCAGCAGGCAGGCGGACGACCACGACGGTAGGCTGCAGCCTTCCTTCGTCTCGGCGACGACGAAGTAGCGCAACCCCTTCCGACCACCGTCCGACCACGCCCCTGCCTCCCGATCTGTCCACTCGCACACCCCTGCCGGCACCGCCGCAGCCGCCGTTCCGTTCCGATAAATCACATAGCGCAACGGATCGCCCGATTCGGAGGGCTTCCAGGTCACTTGCACTCGTGCAAACGAGAGGGGTCTCACCCGAAGCCTTTTTGGCGCAGAGGGGATGGGATTCTGTTCCAGACGTAAGAGAGTCACGGCTATTCGGCGACCCGGCGTCCCCTCGTTTGAAATGAAAAAGCCGTCCAAGTAGGGCAGCGGATGAAGGAACGGAGCAATGGAGACCTGTCGCGTCCCCTTTGGATCGGTCACCTCTACCTGGCAAGCTCCGATGGTTGGATCTACCGTCAGCATCACCTCCGCCGACTCTCCGGTAGGGATCGGAACAAGGTTAAGCCAGGTGTAGCGGCTCTTCCAAGTGAACCAGGAGCCGATGTCGCGGCGACGGAGCCAGCCGGTGCCTTCCATTCGGAACTCGACGGCTCGCCTGGTCCAGTGGTCCGGCAAACCGTGACTGAAACCGAAAATTGGTCCATAGGTGCCGGGCGAGGGACATTGAATGCGAAGGGCGACCCGGAGGACTTGTCGGGTGTAGGGAAAGGTGCCCACTAAGTAGACAGGGTTTTCGGAACGTGCCGTGCTGGTCCAGGTCGGCGCGGGAGCGTCCGTTACCAGACGCCAGGCGCCGGCAACAGAGCGCCCTTGCCCGTCAGTGCAATACCAGCGATCGGTGCCGCCAGCAGATAATATAGTGGCTGGCGGCAAACCAGTCACCGCTGAGAGAGCGAAAAGCGCGGCAGACCGGAACTTTACCGTCACCGTTCCTTAATTGGCACGTAGGATCGCTCGGCGGGACCAGTATAGTGGAGGAGGGGTCGGATCAGAACATTGTCGGCATACTGCTCCAGGGCGTGGGCAATCCAGCCAGGAATCCGTCCGATGGAGAAGACGGCGGTGTAGAGGTCCGTCGGGATGCCCAGGTAGTGGTAGATGGATCCGGCGTAGAAGTCTACATTGACATAGATGCCCTTCGCCTGCAAAGGTTCCATTGCTTTTTCAATGGCGACCATGATCTGAAATGTCTTGGCATCGCCATAGCGCTCACCCAAGATGCGGGACAGGTCTCTAAGATGGCGGGCGCGAGGATCTTCCGCCTTGTAGACCCGGTGACCGAATCCCATAATCCTCCTGTGTTGAGCCAACTGCTCTTGAACCCAAGCTTGGGCTCTCGCTGGCTCACCAACCTCCATCGCCATCTCAACAGTTCTCTCCGCCGCTCCACCGTGGAGGGGACCTTTTAGGGTGGCGATACCGGCGACGATGGCGGAATGAAGGTCCGCCAGGGTAGAAGCGGCGACTCGGACGGAAAAGGCAGAGGCGTTGGAACTGTGCTCGGCGTGAAGGATGAAGTCTAGGTCCATCGCTCGTGTCGCTTCCGCATCGGGCTCCTGACCGGTCAGCATCCAGAGGAAATTTCCGGCATGGTTCAGGTCGTTTCTCGGATGGATCGGTTCCTTTCCGTCCCGCATCCGGGCATGGGTGGTGATGATGGTCGGGAACTGCGCGATGAGGCGCGTCCCTTTGCGAAGGTTGGCTTCCCTGGTGTTATCGTCCCGGTCCGGGTCGAAGGCGCTTAGGGATGAAACGGCGGTCCGCAGGACATCGAGGGGATGATCCTTCTTGACCAAGTCAATGACCTTGAGAACTTCATCAGGAATCGTCCGCTGGCTCCTAAGAGCGTTGTCAAATTCTTTCAGCTCCTCTTCCTTTGGTAATTCCCCGTAAATTAAAAGATAACATACCTCTTCAAAAGTGGAATGAACCGCTAGATCGTGAATGTTATAACCCCGATACAGGAGGATGCCCTTTTGACCGTCAATGTGGCAGATGTCTGTCTTGTCCAGGTAAACGTTCTTGAGCCCCCGATGGAGGACAATCTCTTCGCTGACCATCTTTTCACCCTCCCGTTCTCTTTTTCTCCCGCTAAAAGTATCGCAGAAAAAAGAGAAAGGGCAGAGGGGGAGAACGATAAGCCGGCTTCTGTTGCGTCAGGGAAAACCCCCCGACGCCGGCGGTCATTTCTCTCAGCGGCTAACCCGGGGCTCGGCGGGCCACCTCCTAACGCCCCTGCTTAGCCTTGCTCCAGGCGGGGTTTGCCCAGCCAGGACCTCGCGATCCTGCTGGTAGGCTCTTACCCTACCATTTCACCCTTACTGCCCGGCACCACCCTGTCTCCGCCCGGCGGCTGACCGATCCAGGGCTAACCCAGCAGCGGTGTGTTTCTGTGGCACTTTCCGGAGCCTGCCCCTCCAAGACCGGCTCCCTCGCCTTGACCGTTCCCTGTCTCGGCGAGCGCCCTGCCCTTCGGAGGCCGGACTTTCCTCGGGTGCCCTTTCCGTCACCCGCGACCGCCTGTTCTTCCCCTCTTGCCTGCCGCCGCTTGCATTTTGCCACATCCAACTGCCCTTTGTCTCTTTCGCCCGCGACAAACTCTCCAATGTGCCGGTCCGACTCCTTTGTCTGTTCTGCATCCTTCTGGTCACACCCGCCAATTCCCTGACCCAGCAGCCCCGCCATTTTCTAATCTTATCCGATCGCCTGTCTTGGTCCGATTTCCTTACTCTAACCGACCCGATCCCTCGGCTCTTAAAAATCGGTTCCTTGGCACTGATGAGTGGGTCCTGTTTGGAACTGACCGGTGGTCCAGCTGTCTGGGCTTCGATAGGCGCCGGCCGCCGCCTGTCCCATAAGGACATCCCTCAACCCCCTCTTCCCACCATTCTCTCCTCCCACCGCATATCCTTCTCCGTCCACGGCACAAACGCCCCCCTCCGGGCAATGGGACTCGTGCCGACCCGCCACCCAGGCTTCATCGGTTCTCCTTTAGTCAAATTTATCTGGACTCCCAAAGAAAGGCTGTCTCAGACCGTATCGCACGTCCTTATGTCCCTCAAGGAAAACGATTGGCTCTGGATCATCGTCGCCAACTCCCCATCCCTTGAATGGACCGAGAGACAATTGACCCCATTTGTCCTCTACCGTCCCCGCCAGCCCGGCGGACTCGTGACTTCCCAAACGACGCGACGGACGGGTCTCATCTCTTCAATTGATGTGGTGCCGACTCTTCTGTCTGCCCTCTTCCTCCCTGTCCCCTCCTTTATGACGGGTTCTCCCTTAAACTTCGTGGCTCACCCCGATCCTGTCTCTTATCTGACTCAAATGGATAAGGAAAGCCAAAGAGTTCTTCGCACTCTGCCTTATCTCACCGCCCCTCTTGTCGCCCTGATTGCCGGTGCGTTCCTCTTCACCCTCCTCTCCTTTCGCTATCCAGTGTCAGCCCTCGCGCGGTGGTTCATCCTCTCCGGTATGTGCCTTCCGCTCGCGCTGTTTACATCGTTTTTCAAGCCGCCTCTTGCGCCTCCGTTCGATCTGGCCAGATGCTTCATCAGTGCCTTCATACTGGGATTTGCCTTCTCACTTTGGAAACGGGATTCGCTTGCCGTCGCCCGGCTCATCGGTGCGACGACCGCTCTGGCGGCTCTCTTCCTCTTGCCCGCCTACTCAAGGAGTCCTCTCGGCTATTTCGTCACCACAGGCTGGCGTTTCTACGGCATCTCCAACTCAGGGGTCGGTCTGATCCTCGCAGGCTCTCTTCTTTTCTTGTCGTCCCGACCTCTCCCTCGCCACGCCCTCTTGGGAGCTGCTACTGTCGTTTCCTTTTTGACGGGCGTCGGATTCTGGGGAGCCAACTACGGCGGTGCCCTCACCCTCTCCCTCAGTCTCTTCCTTTTCGCCTTTCATCAGCCCCGGCACCTTGTCACCCCTTTATCCTCTTTTCTTTCCTTACTTTTCAGCATCCTCCTCCTGCAGACAATTTTCATTGCCGAGCGGCTACTCACCCCTTTACCTTCCGGTCACATTCGTCACTTCCTTGATTGGCTATCGGCAGGGGACAGGGCAAATCTGCTTCCCTTTCTTCTCACCAAGGCGCGTCTTTGGCTCCTCTTCTCTCACTCCCTGCCTTTAGCCACACTGGTCATCATCGTTTTCCTCATCCTCACTGCCTCTTTTCCCCTCCTCATCAACGCCTTCCGACTTCACCATTACAAACCTCTCTTTACTTTTCTTTTTATCGGTTCCTGGATCGGCTTTTTCACCAACGACAGCGGAGTGGAGATTCTGGGAATGACCTTAATCTACGTCGGGGGATACACGCTTCTCTTGATCTTGAACGGGCTTTGTCAAGCGCCCAAGGGATCGTCCTTTACCGTCTGGACGGGGGGACGATGAGTTGATGGGGTAAGATTCTTAAGGCGATGGTATGAACCGGCAAAGGTCGGACATGGGCAACGCCCCGATTTTGGGATTGGATTATGGTGAGAGACGGATCGGCATTGCTGTCAGCGACTCCGGTCAACGATTCGCTTTTCCCTTGAAGGTATTGGAGAATACCGGAACAGAGCCGGTTTGCCAGGCGATCAGCAAACTGGTCCTTCAGCATCGCGCTGGTGCCGTCGTCGTCGGTCTTCCCGTCCGGGAGGATGGGTCCTTTGGTCCGGAAGCGGAGAAAGTTGCCCTTTTCGCCAAGCAATTGGAGCGATTCCTTTCCGTTCCTGTTTTTCTCTATGACGAGCGTTACACCACCCGGATCGCCCGGCGGCTTCGGGATGAATCTATACCTTCCCAAAGACGGGGCGCAAATCTTGACGCCGCCGCCGCTGCAGTAATGCTGGAGGGATTTCTGCAATGGAAGAGCAACACAGCAAAAAGGGAGCAAGGGAGGACGGAAGAGGATGCCCCGATGGAGTGTGATGGCAGTGACTTTGCTGACTGTTAACGGTTTGGTCGGTGCCTTTGATCCGCCCGAGGTCCGGTCGGGTCCCGTAACAGTCAAAATAAGGGGTCCGTCGGTAATCGGTCAGCGGGACCTACCTGTTCCGATGGCGGCAATTTTAACCAATTCCGGCAGCCAACCGCTGACCGTCCGACTACGGGTGCAACTGATTGACGGTTGGAAGCTGACGGTTCCCCCGGAGCCCGTAGTCGCTGTTCCTTCTGGTGAAACAAGAGAGGTTCCTTTCGTTGTCCTTCCGTCGCAGGACAGTTATCGCGCTCACTATCCCGTTCACCTCTTTGCTCAGTGGGAGGAACAGGGTCGTTCGCAGACTGCCCATTGCGTTTTGGTGACGGAATTTCAAGGGGAGCCCCTGCGCCCGATGTTGACGGACCGGGTCCTTCGGCTCCCCGAAGGCGGCGAACTCGCTCTGTGGAAAACCAGAACCCACCAGGTGGAGTTCCAGACGGCAACGGGAGAAGTGCGGCAGATGCCTGTCGGATGGTGGGGGATAGAGCAGGAATCGGGCACCCATGTAGCGCCGACGGTTATTGACAGGGGAGGACGCTTGCCGTCCATTGCCGTCCATCCGCCTTGGAGAAAGGGACCGGGGTCCGTGTTCCTGCGCTGGCGCATCGCTCTGCCGACTTCCTACCCGCTGACTCTTTCTTTCTTCCTTGCCATTCGCGACCATGATCCGGAAAGGGAACCGCCCAGCGACGGGGTGACGGTCCGCGTCTGGGTCACGGATGGCGAAAAGGGGGAAGAGTGGGTCCGGCTGACGGAACACCATTCGGACAGCAAACGGTGGGTCCGCCTCACGGCGGACCTAAGTCCTTTTGCCGGTAGGACTGTTGATCTGACAATAGAGGTCCACCCCGGTCCCCGGAACGACACCACCTGCGACTTGGCTTTCCTCGGTAATCCGACGATTTTCAATCCCCCTCCAGGGACCCCCGTTGCCAGCAGGATCGTTCCTACGGGGCGCCGTTCCTACAAACCTATCGACCCGAATCTGATCGTCCTGATGGCAAGGAAAGCCTTGGACTGGCAGGTGATCACGGGCACCGATGCGGTCCAGGTGGAGCGGTCCCTGCAGCGGCTGGAGAGAGCAAGGGGGAAGGAAAAGGAGCCGATCTTTAAGGGAGTCTCCTCCGTGTTGAAGAAGATCCGAATCCCGGAGCGGATGCGCCGAACGGTCCTAGCGACCGTCGGTTCCCGGACGGTTTGGGTGGTGTGCTGCGACGGCGAACTCTTCGCCTTCGCCGTCCGACCCCCTCAACTAAACGATCTCCAACCCGGTCTCGTCTTCCTTTTTCCGGATGGAAGGTCCGTAGAAACGACCGTTGTCTTTTCCGTCAACGTTCCGTCCGCTGCGCCGGCGACGGTCGGTTGGTCGGTAAAGGAGGTCACCAACAGAAGGGTCGGAGATCAGTTGGTCTCTATCTATAACCTTATCGGAGGTGCCTCAGCAGCCCGATTGAAAGTGACGACGGCGGTTCAAGACGGCGTGTTAAAGATGTCCTGGGAGGTTAAGCCTCTATCGGGACCCGACAAACCGCTTTTATCCGGTATTTGCCTCGACCGCTGGTCCGAGCCAGTGGAGCGGGTCTTTTTGGGTCACGGCAATGTCCTGATTCGTCCCCAGACCTTTATCCTTCCCGCCGACGGTCATATGATGGCGGCCCGACATTTCGGACTGGAGTTTGAGAACCGAATGGCTCTGGTCGCGGGCGTGACGACGCCCCCTGACTATTACGAGCATCGCCCGCCCGACCACTCCAGCATTCATACCCATTGCGAGACGACTTGGATCTTCTCCGTGAGCCGTCGGTCGGTCTGGGACGCTCTCAAGCGGTATCGGTCTGCCGATCCCTACCCGGCGGCGCCGGGCGTTTCCCGCCTCGCCGGTCGATTCGTCCTCGACCTGTGGCTCGGTGATCCCTACCGCAGGGTTGCGGAGGAGTTAAAAAAAACCTTCGCTTACGGCTGTACGGACTCCCTAATCATCTACCATGTCTGGCAGCGATTCGGCTACGATTACCGCCTGCCGGACATCTTCCCACCCGATCCCCGATACGGCTCGCTGGAGGACTTTCAATTTCTCTCGCAAACCTGCCGAAAGAATCAGGTCCTCTTCGCCCCCCATGACAATTACATTGATTTCTACCCTGATGCGGAAGGTTTCACCTACGACCGGATCTGCTTCACAGAGGACGGAGAGCCGGTTCGTGCCTGGTTCAACGCCTGGCGGCAAGCCCAGTCGTACCGCTGGCGCCCCGACTCCTTCCAGCCCTTTATGGAACGCAACCTCCGGCTGATCAGATCTACCATCGGTCCGACCGCCTATTTCGTTGACGTTTTCAGCAGCATCGGTCCCTTTGACTGGTGGACGAAAGACGGCTCCTTTCATACTTACCTCGAGACCCGGGACCAATGGGGGCGTGCGTTCCAATGGATCCGGGACTTTCTGAACGGTGCCCCCCAGACCAGCGAGAGTGGATGCGACTGGCTGATCGGCTGGCTGGATGGAGCCACTGCCAATCACCTTCGGGTGGATCCGAAAGTGAGCGGCATCTGGTCTGTCTGGGCGATTGGCTGCGACGATGCCGAGCGCATTCCGTGGTTTGACTTCGCCCACCGCCACCGGTTCGTCCTCCACGGTGCCGGTTACAGTGAGCGGTATCAGGGAGGCCTTCCGTTCGCTGATCACGGCATCTACAGCGACGATTACATTACGACAGAAGTGTTGACCGGTCATCCGCCAATGGTTCGGGACGCCTTCAGCCCCCAGGTGATCCGCAAATATTGGCTTCTGAGCGATTTGATGAAGGCGCTGGCTCTGGTGCCGATCCGATCCGTTGAATTTGCCGACGGGGACATTCACCGCCAAGTGATCACCTACGAAAATGGGGCAACGGTTTTCGTCAACCGGTCGGCATCCGACTGGTCCGTCAAAGGGCACGTTTTACCGCCTTATGGCTTCTACGCTGAGATGCCCGAAAAAGGGAAATCGCGCCTTCCTAGCATCTCTGTCTTGAGACCCAAATTCGTCCGAGCAGCCATTGAGCGGCTGGCGACGGTTGACGGACAGACGGTCATCGTCGAATGGTCCCAATCCGATCGGTTCGTCTACTTCAACGGAAGAGCCCCCTTCCGAGAGTCCTTTTCCTTAAAGTCCGCGGAAGCTGACCTTCTCAGCGACGGAACGATCCGGATCACCCTGAATTGGGAAGCGTACCAGCCGACCTCTGTCCCTTATCGCGTCTTCGTCCATTTCCTTTCCACACTGCCTCCTGCTCCGTCCGTTGAACCGGAAAAAATCCTTTTTCAGGCGGATCATGACCCAACACTTCCGACGACCCAGTGGCAAGGCTCGGTGATGACCCAGGGTCTTACTCGGATCCCTGACGAACTGAGGCAGAACCGCTATCGTGTCCTTGTAGGTCTCTACTCAACCCGTGATTTTCACCGCGCACCTGTTACCGGAGGGGATGACCAGCGAAGGGTTTTTATCGGCGACTTGATCGTGGAGAGGAAAAACGGTCAGGTCGTTGCCGTCCGTCTGGAGCCGCCGGCCCGTTCCCCTACTCGGTGGAACGCAGGCGAGTCTCCCGTCTCCTTCCCCTGGGCAACGACGGCTGGTGGGTTCCGTTACGATCGTCAAACGAACACCCTTTTAGTCCTGCCCGGTCAAGGGGGTCAAAAGGTTACCCTGAACGTCCCTGCCCTTGTCGGAAAGGCAGCGACGGCCACAGCCCTTAGCCGATTGACTGAGGATGGTAAGGTTTTTCCGATGGAATCCTTCGCCCCAACTTCGCAGGTTACGATTGTCCCAGCCGCCGACTCCTTCGGCTATCGTCTGACCATACGGAGGCGAAGATGAGAACCGACGGACGTGCCCTGCGGACAGTGGCGATTATCACCCCATTGATCTATCTGACCTTACCGGTTTGGGGGTCGGTTCTGCAACAGGTCACCGTCCTACAGGTCACCTTGATCCGGGACGGCAACCGGATGTCACAAGTCCCCATTTCCATTGAGTTCTTCGAACCGAACAGCCCAACGGCTCCGACCATCTCTATGGAAGGGTCGACCGATCTGTCCGGTCAGTTTCTCGTTGCCGTTCCTGACGGTCCTGACTGGGCAGCAATCTTAAGTGTCGGAAACTGCATTCTTTACATTCCAGCCGAAAAGAAAGCGGTCCCAGTTCGCGCCGTTACCTTCAAAATGGACGACCTTCCCTCGGCGATCGTCTCTCTGACGGGCGCCGTTCCTACCGGTGTCTCCCTACCGGTTTTCGTTCGAATCGGGGAGGTGGGACCATACGTCCGATGCCCCCCATTGGGCTCCGTCCCTCTCCGGTTTTTCAACCTTCCCGAAGGAACCCATCGCATCGTCGTCGCCCATCCGCTGATTCGGTATTGGAGAGAGGGAAATCTAAGCCTCATCGGTCCGATCCCTTTGGTGATCTCAAAGGAGACGGTCTGTTTAACATTACCCTTTCCCTCAGTCCAGACAGTTACTCTATCGGTCACCGACGAGCAGGATCGTCCACTCCCCTTAGCGACCGCCATTCTGGATTCGGCGGAGAAGGGAAGTTTGATTGCCACCGCCGCCGAAAAAGGGATCGTCCGCTTGGAACTGATCCCTTCGGGAATTTACCGTTTGCGGATCAGTTCCCAAGAGCACGAGACGCTCAGCAGCGAAGTGAGGGTCGCAGACAGTCCCGTGCAAGTGAAGGCGGTTCTCAAATCCCGTCCGCTGGGGCTGGTGAAGGGGCGCCTATGGGACGCGTCGGGTATGGTCGGCGTCCAGGGAAGGATTTTCGTCTATAGGATCGAAAAGGGGCAGCGGTCGGAAGCGGTAGGTCTCTGGTCGGTGCAAACTGACGGCTCCTTCGCAGGGCATCTGCCGCCGGGCTCCTATCTGCTGATTGCTCAGTCAGGGTCCCTCCGTGTTCGGCGGATTGTTCAGATTCGCCCGAAGGAAGAGAGAGACTTAGGAACGTGGAAACTACCCCGTCCCGCCGTGATAGAGGGGAAAATCGTTCCCCCTTCTCTTGCGCGCACTTGTCTCGTCCAGGTTTTCCTGACTGATCCGGATATGGGCTGGGATCCGGGTGACCTGGTCGGGCAGAGTTCGGTCAAAGAGGACGGTTCTTTCCGCCTGACGGCCCCTCCCGGTGACCTCCTTTTGGTGATTCAGCCGGCTCGGTCCGGCTCTTCCTTCCGGCGCATCTTGCGAGCGACCGACGGCCAGCATTTGAAGCCGGTCATTCAACTCCCGACGCCGGGATCTGTCTCAGGAGTCGTCACCGATCGCGAATCGTCCCGCCCGATTTCGGGTGCCACGGTTACCCTCTACGACAGCACCGGGAGTATAGTCGCCACGAGCCGTTCGGGACCTGATGGCATCTACCAGTTCCCGATCGTTTTTCCCGGCGACTACTCTCTCCGCTGCCAGGCGCCTGGATACGCTTCTGCCGTTCGGACTCATCTAACGGTTCGCAAGGGGTCGGAGAGCGTGACCGATTTTCTCCTCGGTCGGGGCGGAAGAGTGATCGGACAGGTCATTCCACCGCCTCGTCCTGGCGAGCGGCTTTTGATTCTGATTGATGCCGATACAGTCACCGCTACGATGGTGAGCCAGGACGGAACATTCCTTATTGAAAACATTCCCGAAGGTCGGCACATTGTGATGGTGTTCTCCGGCAATAAGCAGGTGGGCGGATCGGAATGCTTCGTTTCGGAACGGGCGACGGCTTTTGTCGTCGTCCCGCGCAGAGACGAGAGGTGAGACCGGTGGGAAAGGAAGAATTGATCGGATATGTGGGCGTAGACGTCGGGGGGCAATCCACGCGGGTCGGTACTTTTGACCGGAGGGGGCGCCTGAAAATAATCTCTTTCCCGACAGCGGGCGACTTCAAAGAAGAGTGCCGCAAGATCGCCGCCGCTATCAGCCAACTGGGATTAGACCGGGTGGAAAGGATCGGGGTCGGCTCTCCGGGACCCCTTGACTGGAAGAAAAGACTGGTCTACGACACACCGAACCTACCGTGGAGGAAAGTCAACTTCGCCGTCTTGGAGCGGCTCACAGGCATTGCCGTTCTCCTGGACAATGACGCTAATGTGGCGGGTTTAGGGGAGGCAACCCTGGGTCGGGGTCGGGGCAAGCGGTTCATCGCAGGATTCACCCTCGGGACGGGCATCGGTCACTTTCAAATCAAGGACGGTCGCATTTACCACGGTCGGTTGGATGTGGAAGCCGGTCACCAAATCCTTGATCCAGAAGGTCCCAACTGCAACTGCGGACAGAGAGGTTGTCTGGAAGCCTTCGTCTCCGCCACTGCGATTGAGCGTCTGTACCGAAAGCCCCCCCACCTGCTAGACGACCCATCCGCTTGGAGACAGATTGCCTACCGCCTCGCCCAAGGTCTCGTCAATGTGGCGGTTCATACCAGTCCGGACATTCTCATCCTGACAGGAGGGATGGTCGCCCGAGGGCGCCTCCTGCTCGATCCCCTCAACCGCTACTATCAGCGGATGCTTCAGGTCTACCCTCCCGCCTACCGACCGCCTGTCCTTCCCGCTCTTCTTGGTGACAGAGCAGGGGTCGTCGGCGCCATCGTTTTGGCTTGCGTCGGCCATGCGGAATAAAACCTCACTCCACCAATTCACGGTAATGGTCCCGAATCTTGGCAATGGCCCGGGCGATATCTTCCATATCGGAAGCCTCTGCCAAAAGGACATTTTGAGTCAGCCAGACGGCTTCATCTTGACAAAACTTCTCGGTCACAGGGCAGCGGACTTTGAGATAGTCATAATGACGGGCGTAGGGATGATCGGACAATGCCCGGCGGGAGAAAGCGGGCTCCTTATATAGGGGCTTATAGCCGGGGCTGACGGGTATCCCTTCTGCCTTCAATGCCTCAATGAAGCGCTGCCTGCTGACCTGCGGAAGACGATCCTTGCGATAGCGAAAGATGTAGAGATGGTAAGCATGCTCGGTGACCCGCGGATCGACGGGAAGGGGCTCAACGATCTCCAGTTCCTTTAGCACACTGGTCAGGTATCGGGCGTTGTTCTGCCTCTTCTGATGCCACTGATCCGCCCTTTTCAATTGGATCAAAAGAATAGCAGCCTGCCACTCGGTCATTCGGTGGTTGCCGCCCGGTTTGAAATGGTCGTAGCGGGCTCCTTGAAGGGATCGTCCACAGTTGTGAAGCGACCAGACCTCTTCGTAGATGTGGGGGTCATCGGTCGTGACGGCTCCACCTTCCCCGGCCGTTACGTTTTTGCTGGCTTGGAAACTGAAAGCCCCTGCCGTGCCGATGGCACCGACCCGCCTGCCCTTCCAACTGGATCCGTGGGCTTGGGCACAGTCCTCAATCAGAATCAGGCCCCACTTCTCCGCAAGGGACTTGAGACCGTCCATATCGGCGGGTCTGCCGGCGATATGAACCGCCATCACGGCAGTCGTCCGAGGCGTCATCTTTTCCTCTGCAGACTTTGGGTCCAGGGTCAAAGAGTCGGGATCAATGTCGGCGAATACTGGAACCGCTCCCACATCCAGAACAGCCGTTGCCGAGGCGATAAAAGTATAAGGTGGGACAAGGACCTCCTCTCCCGGTCTCACCCCACTTCCCTTGAGCGCCAAGTAGAGACCGATGGTGCCATTGGTGCAGGCGACACAGAAGCGAGCCTCTTGATAACGGGCAAAGGCTTGTTCAAAGGCTTCCACCTGACTACCGGGGACCCGACCCCACCACTGACCACTTTCCACTACGTTTCGGAGAGCCTGCCACTCTTCGTCGGTAAACATTGGCCAGCGGGGATAAGGATGCGTTCGGGTCGGGATGCCGCCGGTAATGGCGAGGGTGCCCATCCCTTTTTCCCCCTCTTTCTTTTTTAGGTCTACCGAACCCTGACGAGCACGACGGTGATATTGTCTTCGCCGCCCGCCTCGTTGGCTCGGCGGATCAATTCGTCGGTCATCTCTTCTAGACTGGGATAGGACAGAAGGACTTGGGCGATTTCGTCGTCGCTGATCATATCGGACAACCCGTCGGAGCATAATAGCCAAAGGTCGCCCCCCCGCAAATCGGTGGAGATTAAATCTACTGCCAGTTGCCTTTCAAGACCGACCGCCTGGGTTATGACGTTTTTCTGAGGATGGAAACGGGCTTTCTCAGGGGTCAAGAGACCGGTGTCCACTAACTGCTGCACGAGGGAATGGTCCCGAGTGACCTGCGTCAAAGCACCGTCCCGCAGCCGATAGGCTCTGCTATCGCCTACATTGGCGATAAAAACGACCGAGCGGGCGACCACCGCAGCGACCAAGGTCGTGCCCATATTGTTCTTCAGCAGCCTTGCCTCTTCGTAAACCAGCCGGTTCGCCTCTCCAAAAGCGTCTGAGAGGGCGTCGGTCCAGGATACAGGCGCGCCCTCCGCCCATAGGGAGAGGGGTGCCGTCATTTTCTGAAGGAAAGCCGACAGGGCAATCCGGGAAGCCACTTCCCCGGCTTCATGTCCACCCATTCCGTCCGCGACGGCGGCAATGACGAGATGCTCCGCCTCCGAAAGGTGGCACCGCCGGACTCCAAGGGTCAGGTAACTGTCTTCGTTATGCTCTCGCCTTCTACCCACATCGGTTGCCGCCGCCCAGTCTATCTCCCGAACCGGTGGAGAAAACAGCCCTGCCAGTTTCTCTTTCAGTTCTTCCCAGTCGGCAGTCTCTTCAATCAGGGCGCAGACAGTCTGGGCTAATTCAGGGTCCCCAACTTTCTCCAGAAGGTCGGCGCAGAGAGTGGCGACTTTGCGACGCAGCGAGCATGCGTCCTCTCCGATCTCGCCAATACCGTCAGGGTGAATAATAAGTTCCTTCCCGTCGCCAACCATTAGCCAGTCGGTCACAGGTTGCTTCAATGTCAGGTTCCTCTGTTGCAAGAAGCTGATGGCGCTAACAAGGCTGACGAGCCAGCGACGGATGTCTTCTTCGGTCACTTCAGTTACATCCTGAAGGCGGGGAAAGTTAGTCTCTGTCAAGACCCAATAGTAGCGCTTCTCGTAGGGGGAATCCTCGAATACCTCACGACCCAGCAGAATAGACGGATGGGTTTCGTCCTTGAGAAGAAGTGACGCAATCCGGAAGACCTCAGGGTTCCGGCTCTCCCTGATCAGAAGCCGAAGGCACTGGGGCTGTGCTGCGTCCAAACTCATCCCGCACGACTCGCAAAACTTGTCGTCCTCTTTCGCTAAAAAGCCACAATTGGGACAACTCTTGAGTTCCTCAGTCACTATCGCTTCATACTCGTTGCAGCATCCGTAACGCCTCGCCAGGCGAATTAACTGATACTGCCGCCCGTTCAAAAGGCAACCGTCCGGCAATGGATCGGGAGCATTTGCCTCAGCCAAAATCGTATCGTCGCCGTCTTTTTCCTCCGACATTTCTTCACTCCGGACCTATAAAAACTTTGTTCCACAACTGTAGGTCAATTTTGAGGCAAAACGGACTACCGATGAACTGTCCCCACCGTTGCGGAGCGGGGGCAATTCTCTACCGGGGACCGGTGTTTCCGTACCTTCTAAACAATTCCGTAACCCCTCCCCTCTTCATTGACGCTGGCATATGTGAAATACATGATCCCTTGGGTCCGCAAGCGAAGGAGGTGAAGATCTACCAGCGCAGTTCTCCTCCCGTTGGTTCCGGTATCCCCAATAAGGGATACTCAGAGGGATGAACCAGAAGGGAGTCGCCGCCTGCAGGGCTTTCCTCCCCCGATCGGGGAAGACTATTGACAACCCCCGGGTCATAAACGAGACAATACGTAGCGAGCCGGGCGTTAAGGGTGATGTTGCGGTAGAAAGTCAAAGTAAAATTGCAATCTGCCAAAGGTTTGTAATGCTCTTCGGTCGGCAAAGGACCGAATTAGTAACGGTAAGGTGGAAATGATAAGGGACGATCGGCTTCTTCTGAGACTGCGTGATTTCTTGATCTACGAAAAGAGTGCGTCAGCCTCTCAAGATCTGGAGCCCTTTTCTTCCGTTCACTCCCCCGACACCCCTTGCATGGATCCGACGTGATGGTAGCGTGTCTTGTTCCGGACTGGCGTTACAATAGGACCTGCAGATGCGCTGCCTGTTCCCTTAGTCGCTGTCCTTTGAGGCACCGTCAAAAAAGAGACCATTTGAAACGGGATCGGGGGGGAGTCACGGCTTTGGACAAAATCGGATGGATCGAACGGGCAACGGCGAGGACTCAATGGCTGGGGCGGGTCTATCTATGGAAAGACGGTACGGAAAGCACCCAAGATGACGCCAGGCGGTGGGTTGTTGAAGGGGCGCCTGATGGAGCGCTCGTTCTGGCAGGATCTCAGACGAAGGGAAGGGGACGGCTCTGTCGTACCTGGTTTTCGCCGCCTCGCGAGAACCTGTATCTGACGATTCTCATCCGGATCCCTCTTAGCGCTCCTTTGGGATTTCTCGGTCTATTCATTGCCGTGCAATCGTGTCGCGGGCTTCGTCAATCCCTGAATCTTCCGTTGATGATCAAATGGCCCAATGACCTTTTCGGCATGGGGCGCAAGGCGGGGGGGATTTTGATTGAAGTGATCCAGGAGCGGGGGGACTTGTGGGCGCTTGTGGGAATCGGGATCAATGTGAACGTGACGGAAGACGAATTTCCTCTGGATCTAAGAGACACTGTAACATCTTTAAGGATTTTGAACGGTGCGCCCGTTGATCGGGGTCTCGTTCTTGAGGCGATTCTTTTGGGTATAGAAGAGGGTTGGGAAAACTGGACAAAAGGTTTGCTGGAGCCCTTCATCCGAGTTTTTAATGAACTGGACTATCTCAAAGGTCGCAGGATTGAGGTGGTTCTTCCCGATAGAACGGTCCTTAAAGGGACTGCTGAGGGTATCTCAGCGGGTGGGCAGTTAATTCTCCGTTGTGACGACGGTCTCCGTCACTACCTTTCGGCTGGTGAAGCATCGGTGAGGCGGTGACCGACTGGGTGATTCGTGCCCCAAGGGTGACGATTTTTTTCGTCGTTCTGCTGTTGCCGTCCGCTGTGCCCTCTCAAGTCCAACTGTCCCGTGCCAAAACGCAGGGGGATCTGCCCCCGTCCTTTCGTCAAGGGGGGTTGCCTGGCGACTATGTCCTGTCCAACGATCGGGTCGCCTTCGTCATCACCGATGTGAATCACCATCATCGCAGCGCAGCCAGTGGAGGGAACGTCGTGGACGCGTCGCTTTTTCCTGCCGGTCACCGTCCCTTCCATCGCCGGCACCTTTCGGGCGCGGACGAACTGGATCAAGTCCTCCTTTTCCTCGGCAAATATCCCCGTCAGGGTCGCTACCAGACTCTCAAAGCGATGCTCAGCGACGATCGGTCATGTGCTGAACTGATCCTGGAGGGGATTGATAGCCATGACGGTTCCCTGTCCGTCACCACCCGATACCGCTTGCGCTCCCACGTCCCTTATTTGGAACTGGAGACGACCGTTGAAAACCGAGGTCCTGCAACCCTAACGGACTTCATGCTAGGGGATGCGATTCATTGGGGTCTAGCGCGACCCTTCGCTCCTCTCTTTGGATTCGGCATCGCTCGCAATGAGGGCAAAGCCGACTGGGTCGGGGGCAGCGGCGACGGAATCGCTTACGGATGGGTCTGCCCCCACGCCCCTTCCTTTATCTTGAGCGGACTGAACTGGACGGATCCCATTGCCGTCACAACTACCCTCCCACCGGGAGGTTCTATAGCCTACCGGCGCTACCTGATCGTCGGTCGGGACCTGGCGGAAGTTGCCCGCTGGGCGTACCAATTAATTGGCAAGAGACCGGCGAGAATTGTCGGTCAGGTGCAATCCCGTCGCGGGCAGTTCATCGCCAGCGTGACAGTGGAAGCCTCTCCGCAGCCACCGATCGGAAGGCTTTCCGAGAGACTTGTGTCCCAGACCGGTGCGATTGCTCTTGCACGGTCGGATGGTACGGGTGCCTTTGAGTTCTGGCTCCCGCAGGGCACATACCGCCTTCAGGCTCGTCCCAGAGATCGGTGGCCCCTTAGGTCCGCTGTAGTCAAAGCGCATGTTTCTGACCTTACGCCCGTCATGTTATGGGTATCGGAACCGGCCCTCCTTCGGTTCCGGATCACGGATGAATCAGGTCTCATACCCGGTCGCCTGACCTTTCTCGGCACTAACAGCACCCCGGACCCAAACCTGGGTCCGGACTACCGAGCCTCCGGCGCTGCCAACTACATTTACGCCCCTTTAGGAACGGGCCAAGTCACGCTACCCCCGGGAAATTATCGGGTCGTCGCCTCTCGGGGGCCTGCTTACGACAGTCACACTGCCGATCTGTTCCTTCCAGAGGGTGGGACCGTTGACGTTATCTTTCGGTTAAGAAAGGCTCTCACTCTGCCGGATTGGCTCTCCGCCGACTTTCACACTCATTCGGCCGCCAGTTTTGATAGCGCTGTAGCCCTCAGGGATCGTCTCGTCAGTGCCCTATGTGAAGGTCTGGACATCATCGTCTTGACCGATCATAATGTGGTGACGGATCCGAAGTCGCTCCCATCGGACGATCGCCTCTTAGAAAGGCTGATGACCCTGCCCGGTGTAGAGGTAACGACGCCGCGTCTGGGGCATTTCACCGTGTTTCCTCTGGAACCGAATGGCGAAAGGAGCGATGGGGGAGCACCACCTTTTGACAAAACGACCGCCACCGAACTGTTCTCGGCGATCCGGAGCCGACCAGAAAAACCGATCCTCATCGTCAACCATCCCCGATTTGGCAATTTGGGATACTTTCATATCTTTCGATTTCCGAACCCAGAGGGGCAACCACCTGAGGGAGCCAGCGGCGACTTTGACGGCTTAGAACTGATGAACGGCAAGGCGCAGGATGATCTTGGGATTCTCCTCAGGGACTGGTTCTCCTTTCTCAACCAGGGAAAGAGGGTCGTCGCAGTCGGCGGGTCCGACTCCCACGGCTTGGTCTGGGATGAGGTCGGTTATCCGAGAAATTACATCTCTGTCGGAGACGGTGTCCGTCGCTCCCTCACTGCGGACCAGCTGAAAACCGCCATCTTGAGAGGCGCCCTATCGATCAGCCTCGGACCCTTCGTCCATCTGACGCTAAAAGGGCAAGCGATTGGGTCCATGCTATTGCCCGACGAAAGGGGTCGGCTTCCCTTCACCATCCTCGTTCAGTCTCCGAATTGGGTTGTGGTAAACCGGGTGGAGTTGATCGGTAACGGGAGAGTGATAAAGGCGTGGGAGATAAAGAAACAGCCGAGCAAATCGGTCCACATAACTCTGAGCGGTACCGTTGACGTCCGCCAGGACACATGGTTCATTGCCGTCGCCAGCGGTCCTGCCGGCGGTTTGGAGCCGGTCGTTAAGCCTTTTAGAGACAGGACGGGGCGGCTGATTCCCGTTCAGCCGATGGCGGTCACCAATCCGATTTGGGTGGACGCTGATGGGGACGGGCATTTCAGGATCCGCGGTCGTCTTGAGGGTGGCAATCTCGCCATTAAAGGTCCCATCTCATGACGGGGAGGCGGGAAGATGGACAACTTAAGGCTTGGTCTTGCCGTGCCTTATTTGGATCCCGAGCGACTTCCCGAGCAATTGCAAGGGTGGGCGTCGGCAGGTTTTGCGGCTATTGAGACAGACTATCCGCCCCTTGTGGAGAATCCGATGCGTGTTCTTGAGAGTTGGCCCTCTTTGATCTCCGATGCCGGCTTGACCCTTTGGTCCGTGCATGCGCCTTTCGGATATTCCTATAACCTGTCCCATCCCGACAAGAGGACAAGAAAGAGAGCCATTGAAATGCATAAGGTTATTTTAGAGCGGGTACGGGCTGTCGGGGCTCAGGTTCTCGTTGTCCATCCCTCAGCGGACGGATCCCAAAAGGATTCCGCACCGTACCTTCTTAACGAAAGTCTGGAAGAACTCCTTCCAGTGGCGCAGGAATTGGAAGTTGTTCTCGCCGTCGAGAATATGGTGCCCAATTCATGGGGAGAGAACCCGGCGGAATTAGCGCGACTCATCGCGGCATTCCTATCGCACTGGATACGGCTCTGCTTTGACACTGGTCACGCCCACATCGCCGGGAATGTCCCCCTCTGGCTGGAGACAGTTATCAATAGCGTCGCCACTTTCCACTTGGCGGACAATGAGGGAACCCACGACCTCCATCTTCAGCCTGGGTACGGAACGGTACCGTGGCATCAGATCCACCCCCTCCTAGAGCCATGCGACTTTCCGATCATTGTTGAGGCCATTCCCTGGGGTAAAAGACCCCTGAACAGAATGTTTGAGGAGGTTCGGTCTCTCTTGCTGGGGCGGGTGGTGACGACGACGATCGGCGGGCGCACCGGCTTGGTCCGCTGCCGCAACTGCGGCAGCCTCTTGATCCTGACCGATGAGGGCAGTTACGAGTGTGACTGCAGGGATTGACGATTTATAATTATGGAAAAGGGTTGGGCAGACGGGTGAGCGAACTATGGCGGACGCCCAAACGGTCCTAGAGCAGCGCAACCGCCAATTGGACGCCATTTTCCGTATTTCCACGGCCCTCTACAAGAGGGCAAAGGGACCTTTGACTGTCAAGCAGTTGGACGATATGCTCAGAGACTCTCTGAAGGTCGCCTTGGAAGTTGTAGAGGCCGACGCGGGCACTCTCTACCTTTACAACTCGGACCGCAACACGTTGGTGTTCAAGTATGTGATCGGTGAGAAAGCGGACGAATTGATGGGGATGGAGATTCCCGCCGACAAAGGCATTGCCGGTCAGGTTTTTCAGTCGGGTGAGGCGAGAATCAGCGCCGATGTCCGCCAGGAAATGGCTCATATGAGGGAGGTCGGCGAGCGGGTCGGCTATATCACCCGGAATATGGTCACAGTTCCGTTGAAAGACGGAGAAGGCAACTGCATCGGCGTCCTCCAGGCGCTCAACAAGAGACACGGGGACTTTGACGAGCACGATCTGGAAGTATTGTCTGTCGTCGGGGTAGCGGCGGGCACTGCCATAGATATGTTCCGGGTTCAAGAGGAGAGACGGCTAGCAACGATTGCTCGGATGCTGGGCAACATCAGTCACGACTTGAAGAACCTACTAACGCCGGTGATGACAACGGCGATGACCTTAGCGACGCTCTACGAGCCGGTGCGAGAAAGCCTCTCCCGCCTCAGTCAGGACGGAAACCGTTTCCCCACTGAACTGGCTGAATCTCTCCGAGCCTTTGACGACTTCTTTGACGAAGCGATGGAGATGATCCAGGACTCCTCCGATCACATTCAGGAACGGGTCCGAGAGATCGCCGATGCTGTCAAGGGCGTGATCGCCCCACCATACTTTCAGCCGACGGACCTGCGGGATGTGGCAGGCAAGGTACTCCAACATCTCAAGCCGGTCGCCGCCAGGGAAGGCGTTTCCCTCCATCTGGAGAGCGACCCCAATTTGCCACTCGTTCCTGTCGACGCCAAGCGGCTCTACAACGCCCTTTACAACCTGGTGAACAACGCCATACCGGAAACACCGCCTGGCGGTCGCGTGACCGTTCGGCTCTCTTTCAAGGGAGGCGCCAACTTTCCCGAGTCTGGTTTTGCAAAGATTGACGTCGCCGACACTGGTAAAGGGATGCCTCCGGACGTCAAGGAAGTAATCTTTACCGACAGAGCCATCTCAACAAAGCCCGGTGGAACCGGTCTGGGCACGCGAATCGTGAAGAATGTGGTCGATATTCATAACGGCAAGATATTTGTGGAAAGCGAACCGGGTCGCGGGACGACGATAACCATCCTGCTGCCTTTGCGTCAGCCGGAGACCGGCAGCATGTGATGGCTGCCTCCTTCCGCCCGCCGGTTGCTATGGGTAGATGCCCCTCATCCTGATGGCTTCAGCCACTCTCCCAACGGCGAGAATGTAGGCTGCCGTCCGCATATCGGTGCTCCGCTCCTGAGCGACCGACCAGACCTCAGAGAAAGCCCGTCGGATGACGTCCCTAAGGCGATCGTTCACTTCCTTCTCCGTCCAGAAAAACTGCTGGATGTCCTGAACCCATTCAAAGTAACTGACAACAACGCCGCCGGCATTGGCGAGAATATCGGGAACGATGAAGGTCCCTTTTTCTCTCAGGATGAGGTCCGCTTCCGGAGTCAGCGGTCCGTTGGCTGCCTCCACAAGGAGTTTCGCCTTAATATTCGGGGCGTTCTTTTCGGTTATCACCCGCTCTACGGCAGCGGGAACAAGGATGTCGCATCCCAACTCCAACAATTCTTCATTGGTGACGAAATCTCCATCTCTGTAAGTGGAAACGGTCTCGTTGTGTCGTTTGTGGGCCGTCAGGCGCACAGGGTCTAAGCCGTGGGGATTGTAAATCCCACCCTTCACATCGCTCAGACCAATAATTCGGCAACCGATGGCGTGAAGGAGGAGAGCGACGACGCTCCCGACTTTACCGAACCCCTGTACGACCACGCGCGCTTCATCTAACCGAATGCCTAACCTCCTTGCCGCTTCCTCAACGCAGATGACGACGCTCCTTCCCGGAGCCTCGCGCCTTCCCCGTGATCCGCCTATGTTGACCGGCTTACCGGTCACCACTCCCTGCACGGAATAGCCGACATTCATGCTGTAGGTGTCCATTATCCAAGCCATCATCCGCTCGTCCGTGCCGATGTCTGGTGCCGGGATGTCCTTTTCCGGTCCGATTAAAGGTATGAGCTCCGACGTGTAGCGCCGGGTCAACCGCTCTAACTCTCCCTCCGATAGCCGTGACGGATCGCACGCAACGCCTCCCTTAGCGCCCCCAAAGGGAATGTCCACCACCGCACATTTCCAAGTCATCAGCATCGCAAGGGCTTTGACGTCGTCCAATGTGACCTGTGGAGAGTAGCGGATCCCTCCCTTGGCAGGACCCCGCGCCAAGTTGTGGTGGACCCGGTATCCCCGAAAGACTTGGACCGAGCTGTCATCCATTTTGACCGGTGCATTGACTTCCAAAGCCCTTTTGCACGACCGGAGCAAAGGATGAATGCGCGGGTCCAGCCGGATCCGTTCGGCAACCTCATCTAACTGTCGCAACGCCATGTCAAGGAGACTGCCTTTTTCTTCTACCCTCGCCATTTCTGTTTCCCCCTTTATAAAAGCGGCGGAGGATTTGTTCGTTCTGACGACCTGCCGGAAGCCGGTTGCGACCATACTTGCCGCCAGGAGCCTACCGCCCAGGCTCTTAAATATCCGTCCCATCCCCCGGAGTAAAGCAGTTGACCGTTCGGCGCAAACGCAACGGCTTCCACAATGTTCTCCGTGCGCAGTGACCGCACTAGACCGCCGTGTTTGGCATTCCAGACATCAACTCGCCCACCGAATCCCCCGGCAGCGATCAGACTGCCGTCGGGGCTGATGGCGACGCTGTTATAAACCCGCGTTGCAAAAGCACCCAACGGTGTGCGAGGCGAAACGAAACGACGCGCCTCTTTCATTGCCGACAGGTCCCACAATCGGACCGTGGCATCCCATCCCGCCGAAGCTAGCCACCTGCCGTCCCGTGAGATGGTCAAAGAGTTGACCCAAGAAACAGGTGAATGACCCGATACCCTTAACGCCACTCCTTTTCCATGACCTGAAAGAACAGAGATCACCTTTCCGTCTCCCACTCGGACGATCGCGATCCCTTCACTGACCGTGTCGCCGTTCAGATCTCCCGTTCCCGCTACCGCCAGCCACTGGCTGTCGGGACTGAACACCACAGACTTTACGAAAGGAGGCTTCTTAAAGATCGTGGGATCTAGAAACCTTGCCAGCCTCTCCGGCGGAGGGAGGTTCTCAATCGGTTTCAAATCGTCTCCCCTGAAGAAAACCCGGCTCTGTTTCAAAACAGGCTGAGACCACCCTCGTGAACTCTTCTGCCACAGCCTCACCGTTCCGTCCCGACTCCCCGTTGCCAGCCATTTGCCATCTCGGCTGAAGGCGACCGTCTCAACTGGTGCCGGCAAAACGAGGCTGCGCAGGAGAGCGCCATTTCTCGTATCCCAGATATAAACCCGCCCATCTTGACATCCTACAGCAAACAAACGGCCGTCTCCGGAAAAGGATAGGCACTCGGCGATGCCCTCAAAAGGTCGCGGGGTCCCATAGAACCCTATGATCCTTCCCGTCTGGGCATCAAATACGTCCACAGCCTTCTCCTCTTTAACTCCTAAGGGAGCCGATCGGCGGACTCCTGCTGCAATGAAGCGCCCGTTGGGCGTGACTGCCAGACTGTAGAACTCTCCCACCATCACTCCCTCCTGGAGTCGGGGAGAGATGGGGGATCGGGCGCTACTCGCCGGTGGCGGGGGCGCACTCTGCAAGACGGGTCCAAAGATCATCAAAAGAGTGAGGAGGGCGAGACTCTGTCGTCCCTTGTCCAACTTAGGTCTAACCCCTTTCGCCATTGTAGCCTCTTCTCGAGAAAAGGCTTTGATTTCTGTCCCCTTAGCCCGCTCTTTCCTTTTACATTGCTTTTTTTCGGTCTCTGGTTCCCTCCCAAACATTTTCCGGCACTCCAGACCTCACATTCATCAGGAGCGCCAGGCTAAAGAGCAAGTCTGAAAGCCGATTGAGGTAGCGGATGATAAGAGGGTCAATCGGCTCCTGCCGGGATAAAGCAACGACCGACCGTTCTGCCCTCCTGCAGACCGTCCGAGCCATATGAGCGACGACCGCTGCCGTTGTGCCACCAGGGATCACGAATCGGTCGGGAAGGGGCGCTTCCTTTAACCAGCGGTCTATCGTCTTCTCCAACCGGGATACAGAAGCCCGCGTCAATCGGACGGCCGGTCTCCTTCCAGGCACCGTAGCGATCTGACAGCCAATGGTGAACAATTCCCGCTGAATCTGTCCGACGAGGCGATGCACTTCTCGGCCCTGAGACACGGTCAAAAGGAGGGCCAGGACAGCGTTCAATTCGTCTATGTCGCCGCAAGCAGAGACTCGAGGATGGTCTTTAGGAAGGCGCCCGCCGATGATATCCGTCTCCCCGTGGTCTCCCCTGCGAGTGTATAAGGGCATCAGTCCGATTTCCCCCACGCAAAACTTAACGCAGTGACTGACTCTGGACGGTGACTCAAAACGGTTCTGACGGTTAGCGGGCTGTGCAAAGAATTTGGTCAGAGGTGGATCTTTCGCCAGTTGAACTTTCAACTGGAGACCGGCGACTGCCTCGTTGTCACGGGACCCAACGGATCAGGCAAAACGACTCTCCTCCGCCTGCTGGTCGGGCTCTTGACGCCGACGAAGGGCACCGTTCTTTGGCACCTAAGTTCCTCCGCTTTGACGCCCCGGGAGTTTCGCCCCTTTGCAGGTGCCCTCTTGCCCGACGCCGAGCCGTATGGAGAACTGACCGGATGGGAAAATTTGCGCCTGTCGGCAGACCTGAAAGGGGCAAGGGTCTCGGAGGGGGTGGAGTGGGCGGACAGGTTCGGATTGAAACCGTTCCTTCACCAACCGGTAAAAGAGTACTCGTCTGGGATGCGCCTGCGCCTCCGCCTTGCTGTTGCTCTTGTCGGCTCGCCCAAAGCTCTGTTGTTGGACGAGCCGTTCGCATTTTTGGACGAGTCAGGACGCTGGTCCCTTCAGCAGGTCATTTCAGAGCAGCGAAATAGCGGTCTCGTTATCGTCGCCACCAACGATCCGAGGGACCTTTCCTATGGGACCAAAATTCTGGACCTGGGTCAAGAAAGCATGGTCTATCGCCCGCAAAGACGTCCTGTCTGAGTGGCGCACGCGTCAAGCGGTCGTCTCCAGCCTCGCCTTTGCCTTCATCTCCCTCGTTCTGATCAGCCTCTGCTCCGGTGATCTCTCTCGCCAACCCCGACCCGCTATCGGTCTCCTCTGGGTCATTCTTTTTTTCTCGTCTGTCAACGCTCTGGTCCGTGCCTTTTCCAAAGAGGAAGATGCCCGAACGGCAGACTTCTTGCGCCTTCTCTCCG
This sequence comes from Candidatus Caldisaccharidevorator sinensis, assembly GCA_032161505.2. Lineage (GTDB taxonomy): Bacteria > Armatimonadota > Fervidibacteria > Fervidibacterales > Fervidibacteraceae > Caldisaccharidevorator > Caldisaccharidevorator sinensis. The sequence continues at coordinate 323,067 of JAVKTG010000002.1, read as the reverse complement.
ATCCTCTTGTTCTCTACTGCGGCAAAGCCCTTTTCAACCTGATGCTCCTTTCCGCTATTGCGGTGCCGACCCTGCTGCTCTTTCTAGTCTTGTTGGATTTCAAAAGGCCCGACCTGATCGGTCTCCTTGCCGGGTTAATGGCACCCCTGCCCGGTCTTTCGGCATTGGGAACTGTCTTGGGTGCCATGCTGGCGCGCGCCCACAGCCGGTGGGCAGTCTTTTCTGTCGCCGCCTTCCCCCTGTTCCTTCCCTCACTGACGGCGTCGATTGATGTTATGTCCCTATCCCTCGTCCCCGGTTCTTCCGTCCCCTCTGCTCCTCTCATCGGTCTAACGGCATTCTCATTGGGAATCTGGATCATCGGGGCGTTGCTCTTTGATTCGGTCTGGTAACCGTTGCTGGGCGTGGGGTTCTACAGGGTCCGCCGGCTTAGTCTCTGCCATCAGACGCAAACCGATCTGGAAAGTCTGGGTGACACTCTCCCGATAGCGAAAGAGACACAGCCCGGTCAGGAACAAATAAGCGACGGAGAAGCCGTAGCGGACGTCGGTGCCGGGGAGGAAGAGTTGGGTAGAGAAGAGGGTGAAGAGAGCACCCGCCTCCAATAGGGTTATCCTCAGATTGGCGATGACTGCTAGCGCGAAAAAGGATTGACAGCAGGTTAGGAAGACCTCCTCGTGGGGTCGCTCCCTCAGGGGCAAAGCCCACTGGAAGTTTCCGTTGAGATAAGTGGACAGACCGTAGGTGAAGGCAAGGGACCCGATGAGAAGGGTCCACTGGTTAATCTTTGAAGATATGATGGCAGTCATGGCAGCACCGGCGATGCCTCTCCAGGCGAAATAGAAGACAATGATCAACTCCGGGGACTCGGAAGCCAGGGGGGCAATCCATTGGATCAAAAGGAATTCGTCAATTCCCGCCGCCTTCCCCAAATGGATGAGTCCTTCTGAAAAAGGTTCCGTGGCGATAAAAATGCTGAAGCCGCCCCACGTGAGCATTGCGGCGATAGCTCCCCGGCGCCAGCCGGTCGGCAACTGGGCCATCAAGGCAACGGGACCGACAGGCTCCGGCTCGTGATGGGGCGCCCGGCTGACTGCCCACATATAGCCGGCAAACAAAAAAGTCAATAACATGCCGTCGTGGAGTGCAATTTCCCTAGTGAAGAAAAAGATCAACGCATAAAGGTTCGCCGCTGCGAGGAACAGCCCCTCTAAAGCCTGCTCCTCGCCCAAGGGAAGTTCCCATCCCCTCAGGCTACCTTTGCGGCGCAGTGCAAGCATGGCGAGAAAGGCAGTTAGAGACCATCCGACCCCGACCAGCAGACGGTTGGCTCCCGTCATATTCGCGGCTGCTAAGTCAATATATTCGGGCCGTTTCCCCGCCTGCCAGGCAAGGTAAATGTCAACGGCATATTCGGGGAGGACGGTAATGATCGCCAAGCCCGCCATCGCAAGAGACCGGGAAACATCGTATTGGGCTAACTCCCCTGACCAGGCGCAGAGAAAGGCGGCGCCTGTGATGGAAAGTCCGGTCAAAAAAACTTCCCAGCCCGGACTGATGTGGGAGTTCGTGAGCCGAACGATCGCCCAAGGAATCGGCAGACATACGGCAAGGGCAAAGACCAAAAGGGAGGGAATCGCCCATCTCCCTCCCTTTTTCCGCTGAAAGTCGGGCTCATGGGTCACTGGATCGTCACCGAGCCCGCGTAGGTCGCCCGTTCCCCGCTGGTCGTCTCCGCCACCAAGGTCACCGGATAGGTCCCGGCGGGAGCGCCCCACGGCACTTCTTGCCGCAGCTCAAAGCGGTTCTCCGAGACCTTCTGAAACGGAACGATCTGTCCGTCAGGCAGAAGAGCATAGACTTTCTCCACCGGCTGGTCCGCCTCAATAGTGCAGACCGCATGAGCCGGACCGCCTGCCCGCAACGGCGTCGGTGTGATCGCCACCTCAACGATCTTCACAGCCATACCGTATCACCACCTTTTGTTTAGAGACTTGACCAACATTTTAGAATAGGATGTGATCCCGATGCGTGCTAAAATGATGATGGTCCGACGGAGGTGTCACAGATGACCGGCCGACGGCTCGTAACGGTCCTGACGGTCATGGCAGCGTTTGTCGGCGCTGCTCCCGGTCAAATTTCGGTCCTTTCTCCCAGCGACGGCGAGACCGTTACCAGCCGTCGCCTGACGGTCAAAGTCGCCGTTGACGATCCGAAAGGCTATGTAATGATCTGGTTTGACGGGAAGTTTCTGATGGGTATTTCCTATCCGTTTGAGACGAACTTGGACCTCGCTGAACTAAAAGCCCTTTCAGGCGATCATGTCATTCGCGTCGTCGGAAGGAACGCCAGCGGTCAACTTGCCGGGCAAGCAGATATCCGCATCACGGTCAACTTAACGGGGGAGGGCATTTCCGAAGAAGGTTTGATCCTACGGCTGAAAGGGAGGGTCGGGGACTTCGCTTTTTATACGCTTAAGGGAGAGAGCGCAGCGAAGGGGGAAGTCCCAACCAAAGCGATTCGGGAAACGATTGCCGGGTTAACGACTCGTCTAACGCTCCCTTGGCGCCAGATCGTTCGGGATGTCACAGCAGATAACCAGTTCCGCATTGTGAGGGCTGTGGAAGAGGGGCTTATTCAGCGCACGCTTTCTTTTCGGATCGCACCAGCCGCTTCTCAGGAATTCGGCTTTTTAACCGTTTTGCCCAATGGCACTGTCGTGACAGGGGTGGACGTGCCGTCAGTAATCCAATTGGTCAGTGGGATCAATGATATCGCCCTCCCTGACCGACCGATCCGGGTCGGCGAGTCGTGGACGGGGCGAATGGCCATCCCCAGGAACCTGGAAAACCTCACCGTTATTGGTGGCGGAGCCCAACAGATACCGGGAATGGGGATGGCAGGTCCGATGGCAGGCATGCCAGGGATGCGGGGTGAGGAGGAGGAACCGATGGGAATCGCCGGAGGGCGTGGCGGCGTGATGATGCCCCCGACAGCCCCCGCAGGGCAACCCGTCCCGCAAGCGGATGCGGGCACTTTGATTCTTGCTGATGCGCCTATCGTCTCGGTCCGCGCCATTCATACCCTGGAAGGTTTTGAATCCTATAGGGGCAAGAGTTGCGCTCGGATTGTCAGCACGTTCCGCGCTCCGGCGATCCTGGACATCAGTCAGGCGGGTGCCATCGGAGCAGCTCCTGGGACGACAGGAGCCCCGGGCGCCGCCGGTCCCGGGATGATGCCCGGAGGGATGCCGGGGATGATGGGTCCTGGGGGCGGGGGTGCGATCGGCGTTCCGCCAATGAGGGGGGGCGGTGCCGTCGGAGGACCCCCTGCGAGAGGAGGCTTCATGGGTCCTATGGGTGGTGGCACGGCTCCGCCCGCAGGACTGACCGGTGGAGTGGGAGCCACGCCCGCTCCTGCCCTGCAGCCTCTCAAAGGAAACATTGAGGGGAAAAGAATTCTGCTCTTTGATATAGAGTCAGGTCACGTGGTGTTCTCCCGTCTTGAGGTGACGGGTGTCTTCAACACCGATTACCTGACGATCATCGGCCTGGCGCCAGCAGCAGCACCGGCGGCAGGTCCCGCTGCGGCGCCGCAGGCACCGGGTCAAGCCCCAGGAGTGCCGGCGGTGGGACCTGGTCCAATGGTTGGTCCGCCGGCTATGGGCACCCTTGCTGGCGGTCCGATGCGCGGCGCAATGGCGCCTGGTCTCGGTCCCCCCGGTCCCGGCGTCATCGGAGAAGAAGAGAGGGGCGGTCCGGGAGGAGTGCCCGGAAGAATGGCGCCCGGCATAGCCGGTCCGGCTATGGGAGTCGCCCAGCAACCGTCGTTCGTCAATGTGCCGGCGAAGATCCGCTATCAGATGTCCCTTGAAAACACCCTGGACCAGGTATCGCGAATTGATCAGTTAATGAAATTTGCCGTGTCGTCTCGATGAGTGGAAGGCGTCTCAATCTTGACGGGCGCCCATTAACGCGCTAACATAAACAGGTCCTAGGAAACGACGACCGACTCTGATCACCTTCCTAAAGTGGTCAGAAGGACGGTGGATTTGTGATTGTAAGGAAGGAAAAGTACAATGCCGACGATTAACCAATTAGTAAGAAAGGGAAGGGAACTGAAGAAGTCGCGGAGCCGGACGCCGGCTCTGAAGTGGCGCTACACATCCATCAAAGGGCGGCACAAATATGACTCCAAGGGTGCTGCGATGCTGCGGGGCGTCTGTCTGATCGTGCGGACGATGACGCCCAAAAAGCCTAACTCGGCGATGAGAAAAATCGCCAAGGTGCGGCTGTCCAACAGAAGGGTCGTCATTGCCTACATACCCGGAGAGGGGCATAACTTGCAGGAACACAGTACCGTTCTGGTGCGGGGCGGACGAGTGAAAGATTTGCCGGGCGTCAGGTATAAGGTCGTCAGGGGCGCCCTGGACGCCGTCGGTGTGGACGCGAGGCGAAAATCCCGATCCCGATACGGTGCCAAAAGGAAGAAATCAGCTAGTTCAGGTGACCGATGATGCCGAGAAGAGGATTCGTTCCGTATAGAGCGACTCCACCCGATCCGGTCTTCGGAAGTTGGCTGGTTCAGAAGTTGATCAACAAGGTAATGAAGGACGGCAAAAAGAGTAAGGCGGAGAAGATTGTTTACGGTGCCCTTCAGATCATCGGGGAGAAGTCTCGGACCAATCCTTTTGAGGTTCTGAGTCACGCAGTGCGGAACTGCATTCCTCTGGTGGAGACCAGACCCAGACGGGTCGGCGGTCAGACCTATCAGGTTCCTATTGAAGTGCGCCCTGCCCGCCGGGTCAACCTCGCTTTGAGGTGGCTGGTTCAGGCGGCGAGGGAGAGAGATGAGAGGACAATGGCGCACGCTCTCGCCTCCGAGTTGATGGAAGCAGCCCAAGGGCGAGGGGGTGGGGTGCGTATGAAGGAAGAGATGCACCGGATCGCGGAAGCCAATCGGGCCTTTGCCCATTACCGCTGGTAGTCCGTCTCCATCCGGTCGTTTCCATTCTGATAGTCGCTATCAAAGGTCTGTGTTTGAACGTATCGGATGCAGGGGGAAAAGATGCAGTCTGAAAAGATGATGGCTTTGGAACGGACGCGAAATATAGGAATTGCAGCTCATATAGACGCCGGTAAGACGACGACGACCGAGCGGATTCTTTTTTACACCGGTCGGGTCCACCGTATCGGGAGCGTGGACGAGGGGACGGCAACGATGGATTGGATGCCTCAGGAGAAAGAGAGGGGTATCACCATCGTTGCCGCAGCGACGACTTGTCACTGGTCTCTAAAAGGGCGCTCGGACCCAGACTTCCTCTATCGTATATCGATTATCGACACGCCGGGGCATGTGGACTTCACCGTAGAGGTGGAAAGAGCCCTTAGAGTTTTAGACGGTGCGGTTGCCGTTTTCTGTGGCGTCGGAGGGGTTGAACCCCAGAGCGAAACCGTTTGGCGCCAGGCGAACAAGTATCGTGTACCACGTATTGCCTTCGTCAACAAACTAGACCGAGTCGGGTCCGACTTTTTAACCGTCGTAGAACAGATGAGGGAGCGACTGGGAGCCAACCCCGTCCCCGTTCAATGGCCGATACGTGACGAAGACGGTTTTTACGGGGTCGTCGACTTGGTAGAAGAGGTGGCGATCTATTGGGAAGATGAATTGGGCACGGCGATGCGAGAGGACCCGATACCCGATGACCTCAGGGAGGTCGCTTCCAGGTGGCGGCGCCATCTTTTGGAAGAAGTGGCTCAGCAGGACGATGACCTTCTGGAACGGTACTTGGAGCATGGCACCCTTTCGCCCGACGAAATTCGCTCGGGATTGCGGAAAGGGACCCTGACGTTGCGGTTGGTACCCGTCTTGTGCGGGACGGCGTTGAAAAACCGTGGCATTCAGCCCCTCCTGGACGCTGTCTGCTACTACCTTCCTTCGCCGGCGGATATCGGAAGGATCGTCGGGGCAGACCCCACGACGGGCGAAATCGTCGGGCGAAGGATGACGACCGACGAGCCGATCAGCGCCATCGCCTTCAAGATCCAGACCGATCCGTATGTCGGACGGTTGGTCTACCTGCGGGTCTATTCCGGCGTCCTTCGCCAGGGACAAACCCTGCTGAATGCCTCCAAAGGGGTTAGCGAACGGATCTCACGGATTCTCAGAATGCACGCCAACTTTAGGGAAGAAATTAGCGAAGCCATCGCCGGAGACATCGTCGGCGTTTTGGGACCTAGGTCCGTTACGACCGGAGATACCCTCTGCGATCCGAACCATCCGGTCGTCTTTGAGCCGATAGAATTTCCCGAGCCAGTCATCTTCCGAGTCATTGAGGCTCGGGACAGAAAGCATCAGGAACGGATGATGGATGCTCTTCAAAAACTGACTGCTGAAGACCCGACTTTGCGGGTCCGGCACGATCTGGAAACGGGTCAAACCATACTGTCTGGAATGGGGGAACTTCAGCTAGAAATTATGGAGGACCGCCTTCGCCGGGAGTTCGGCGTCCAAGCGAGACTGGGCAGGCCTCAGGTCTCTTACAGGGAAACGCTTCTCAGAAGTGTTACCGCCGAGGGACGCTACATCCGGCAGACCGGCGGGCGGGGCCAGTATGGGCATGTGGTCTTGCAATTGGATCCGTTGCCCCGCGGATCTGGTATCGTCTTTGTCAATAAGATTCGCAGCGGAGCCATCCCCGCTCCGTTCATACCCGCCGTTGAAATCGGGATCCGGGAAGGAGCGGAGCGGGGAGTTTTGGCGGGATACCCGATCGTCGACTTTCAAGCAACTCTTTTGGACGGATCGTACCACGAAGTCGATTCCAGCGAACTCGCCTTCAAACTGGCGGCTCAGTCCGCCCTTAGAGACGGATGCCTGCAAGCCGGCATGGTCCTACTGGAGCCGATAATGGCTTTGGAGGTGCTCCTTCCTAAGGAGTACCTGGGCGATGTCCTGGCGGATTTGACGGCGCGGAGAGCCAGAGTTAAAGGCGTCCAGGAACTGCCGGGGAATGCGACAGCCATCACGGCGGAGGTTCCCCTGGCGGAGGTCTTCGGCTATGCCACGACATTGCGGTCGCTGACCCAGGGTCGGGGTAGCTATACCCTCCGCCCCAGCCACTATGAGCCGGTGCCCGCCACCTTGGCAGAGAAGGTGATCGCCGAAAGGGGCTACGCTTTTAGCCCCGCTGGTATCGGTGCTTAACAAACGAAGGAAAAGGATGGAGTGAAACAGGCCGATGCCACTGGAACAGAGAATTCGCATACGGCTCAAAGCCTTTGATCACCGGATTCTGGACCGATCGGCTCAGGAGATCGTCAATGTGGCTCGTTCGACTGGAGCCCGCGTCAAGGGTCCCATCCCCTTGCCGACGGAGAGGCACCGATACTGCGTCATCCGCTCTCCTTTCATCGACAAAGAGAGCATGGAGCATTTTGAACTGTGCATCCACAAACGGCTCATTGACATCCTTGATGTCAGTACCGAAACGGTTAACGCCCTTCGGTCCCTCAACCTTCCCAGCGGAGTGGACATTGAACTGAAACTTTGACCGGCTAAGGAGGGTTTTTTGGTGCCTGCGCCTAATGTGACCGGGATTTTGGGCAGGAAAATCGGGATGACGACCGTCTTTGACGGGGACGGAAGAGCGGTCCCAGTGACGGTTATCAAGGCCGGACCGTGCCCGATCGTCCAGGAGAGAACTCGTGAGAAGGACGGCTATCGGGCGGTTCAGTTAGGATTTGAAGAGGTGCCCGCCCGCAAAGTGACCCGACCGGTCGCCCGCCACTTTGCCAAAGCCGGTCTGCGACCCCACCGGTTTCTGGCAGAATTCAAGATTGCTGCTGATGCATCGGTTAGGGTCGGAGATGTGGTCACTGTCGCGATCTTCGCCCCAGGAGACGTCGTCAAGGTCACCGGAAGGTCCAAAGGGCGCGGTTTTGCAGGCGTGATGAAGCGTTGGGGCTTCTCTGGTCATCCCGCCTCTCATGGCTTTCACTTTCACAGGAAACCCGGCTCCCACGGCTCTCAGGGTCCTCAGCGGGTCCTTCCTGGATCCCGACTCCCCGGTCATATGGGGAATCAGACCGTCACCATCAAGGGTCAGAGAGTTTTCGCTGTCCTTGAGGGGGACGGACTGCTCCTGATCAAAGGGAGCGTGCCCGGTCCCAACGGCGCCTTGGTCCGGATAGAGAAGATCGGGTGATTTTATGGAACTAAAGGTTTACAACTTGGAAGGCGAGGAAACGGGCGCCTTTTTCATTCCCGACGCGATCGTTCAGACGGATATCAACGTCCCTGTTTTGCACCAGGTCGTTGTCGCCCACCATGCCAATCGGAGGCAAGGCACTCACGCCACCCGAACGAGGGGAGAGGTGAGCGGAGGCGGTCGTAAGCCTTGGTCCCAGAAGCGAACCGGTCGCGCCCGCCACGGATCCATCCGCGCCCCCCAGTGGCGTCACGGCGGAATCGTTCACGGTCCCAAGCCCCGGGAATACGATCAGAAAGTCAACAAAAAAGTGAAAAAAGCTGCCCTGGCGATGGCGTGGTCCCTTAAATTGCGAAAACAGGAAGTCTTCCTCGTTGAAGATTTGGAAAGAGTAGATAAGCCCCAGACAAAAATCTTTCACCGTCTTTTGGACCGTCTGGGCATCCTTGGCAAGCGGATTTTGGTGCTTATGACACAGAAGGTGGACCCAACCCTCTTGTCGGTGAGAAACATTCCTCGGGTCAGCACCCTCCCTGTACTTCAGCCCTCTACAGAGGATCTTTTAAAGCACCGAGCCGTCGTGATGACGCCCGAAGCCTTGTCCTTGGTCCTTGAAAGGAGGTTTGGTTGGTCCGATGTCCAATCTTGATAGGAACCCGTTTACCGTCCTCATTGAGCCGATTGTGACGGAAAAAACCTTAAGGCTCGCACGGGAGCATAACCAGTATACCTTCAAGGTCCTATGGGATGCGACCAAACCAGAAATTAGGGAGGCTGTGGAGAAGATCTTCGGCGTTCGGGTAGAAAAGGTGACGACCCTGAGGGTTCGTCCCAAGATGCGGGGCGGGCGGTGGCGCCGCCTTCGTCCCGTCGGTCATACCTCTCGTTATAAGAAAGCAATCGTAACCGTAGCAAAAGGACAGACATTGCCGATCTATGAGGGTCTCCTCTGATCGGTAAAGGAGAGAAGAAAGATGGGAGTAAAGAAAGTCAAACCCGTCACTCCAGGCAGGAGACACGCAACCTATTACACCTTTGACGAAATCACCAAGGAGGAGCCAGAGAAATCTCTGGTTGTTCCGTTGAAGAAGGATGCAGGAAGAAACAATCAAGGGAAGATCACCGTCCGGTTTCGGGGTGGGGGGACCAAAAGGCTGTATCGGATCATTGACTTTAAGAGGGATAAAGACGGAGTGAAAGGGAAGGTCGTCGCTATAGAATACGATCCCAACCGGTCCGCCCGCATCGCCCTGGTCCAGTATGAAGACGGCGAGAAGCGATACATCCTTTGGCCGGAAGGATTGACGGTCGGGAGCGAAATTGAATCGGGACCCGATGCAGACATTCGGGTTGGCAATTGCCTCCCCCTCTACCACATTCCCGACGGCACCGTTATCCACAACATAGAACTGACCCCAGGGAAGGGTGGTCAGATCGTTCGGAGTGCCGGGTCGTTTGCCGTACTTTTGGCGAAGGAAGGCAAGTATGCAACGATTAAGATGCCGTCGGGGGAGGTCCGGTTAGTCCTGCTAAAGTGTCGGGCGACCATCGGGAGGGTGGGACTTGCGGAACACGAACTGATCAATCTGGGGAAGGCGGGGCGGTCTCGGTACCTAGGCAGAAGACCGAAGGTGCGGGGATCGGCAATGAATGTGGATGACCATCCTCACGGGGGAGGCGAGGGGAGGGCACCCATCGGCATGCCCGCCCCAAAGTCACCTTGGGGATGGGTGACCATCGGTAGGAAAACCCGAAAGCCAGGAAAACCTTCAGACAAATTGATTGTCAAGAGACGGCGAGTCGGATACGGCGATAAAATGGTCTAAGGGGGGATGAAGTTTGGGACGATCCCTGAAGAAAGGACCGTATTGTGACCCCAAACTCCTCGAAAAAATTCAGGCAATGAACCGAACGGGACAGAAAGAGGTCATCCGAACTTGGTCCCGTCGGTCGACCATCTTCCCGGAAATGGTGGGTCACACCATCGCCGTCTACAACGGGCGCCGGCACATCCCCGTTTACATAACGGAAGCGATGGTCGGTCACAAACTGGGCGAATTTGCTCCGACCCGCCAGTTCCGCGGGCACGGAGAAGCCAAGGAACGGGTCATCAGAGTGAAATAGCCAGAGCATGAGGAAAGGGTCCAGGATGGAAGAGGGAAAGGTCGCCATTCGGGCACGTCAAAGGTTCGTCCGCATTTCCGCCAGCAAGGCCCAGTTGGTTGCACGCATGATACGAGGGCAGGGGGCAACGGAAGCCCTCCATGCTCTCATGCTCCTCCCCCATAAAGCCGCCCGATCCTACGCTCGTCTCCTGAAGCAGGCGATCGGAAACGCTGTTAATGACTATGACTTGAACGAATCGGACCTGATCGTTGCGGAAGCGGTCGCCGAGCAAGGTCCGACCTTTAAGCGGTACCGACCCCGGGCTCGGGGTCGGGTCTACCCGATCCGAAAAAGGACGGCGCACCTTTCCGTTACCTTGACGACGAGGGAAGGTGGTTGAAATGGGTCAGAAAGTCAATCCGATCGGACTGAGGATCGGGATCATTAGGGATTGGTCCAGCCAGTGGTTCTCCCAGAAAAATTACTCCGACTGGGTCATTGAAGACATGCGGATTCGGGGTCTGATCAAAAACAAATTTAAGCCGGCGGGAATTCCTAGGATAGACATAGAGAGGAAACTCAATATGGTCATCGTCACCGTCTATGCGGCGCGACCGGGAATGCTGATCGGGCATCGGGGTCGGACGATTGAACAGTTGAGGAGGAGCGTGCAAGAAATTGCGGACAACAAGGAAGTGCACCTCCATGTTCGGGAAGTGGAGAAACCCGAATGGGAAGCCCAACTTTTGGCTGAGAATGTCGTCCAGCAGATAGAGAGAAGGGTGTCCCACAAAAGGGCGATGAGGCAGGCGGCGCTTCGGGCGTTGAGCGGAGGGGCTCTGGGGATCAAAATTATCGTCGCCGGGCGCTTGGGAGGAGCCGAACTGGCTCGCGACGAGAAACTGCATATCGGTCGCGTTCCCCTCAACACTTTCCGAGCCGATATTGACTATGGCTTTGATGAAGCGTGGACCAAGTGGGGACGCATCGGCGTCCATGTCTGGCTCTATCGCGGAGAGATTTTGGAGAGGGGTCAGGAGCGGGTCTTAGTGACGACCAGAAAAGAGCCCGTTCGTATCGTTGCCGTCTCTTCTGAAGAGACAGAAGAACTGGAAACCCAGGAGGGCTGATGGACCGGTGTTAATACCGAAACGCAGGCGCTACCGAAAAGAGCAGAGAGGGTCTCTCAGGGGAAAGGCGACCCGGGGCAACCGTCTGGTAACCGGTGATTTCGGTCTTCAGGCGATGGAACCTGGTTGGATTACCAATCGCCAATTGGAAGCGGCTCGCATCGCGATCACCAACTATGTGCGCCGAGCCGCTACCCTGCAGATTCGGGTCTTTCCCCACAAACCGGTCACAAAGAAGCCCGCTGAGTCTCGCATGGGAGGCGGGAAAGGCGATCCCGAAACCTACGTCGCTGTCGTCAAGCCTGGGACGATCATTTTTGAGATCGGCGGGGTGAATCCCCAGTTGGCTCAGACAGCCCTCAGTCGTGCTGCCTACAAGCTGCCGGTCAAGACCAAGATTATTAGCCGGGAGGTCAGCGTGGGTGTCCAAAAGGACTGAGGAACTGGAGCGACTCCGACAGATGTCTGACGAAGAACTGGTCCAAAAAATGGAAGAAGCCTATAGGGAACTGTTTAACCTGCGTCAACAACAGGCGATCGGTAAAGGCGTCGTAGAGCGGCCGCATCGGATCCGATTACTTAAGAAGACCATAGCCCGGATCAAAACTCTCTTAGCAGAGCGGGCGCTCTTAAGGGCAGGTTGAAATCCGGGAGGGAAAGGATGCCTGTGAGCGACAGAGGCAGAAGAAAGATGCTGACCGGAACGGTTATCAGCGATCGGATGGACAAGACGGTTGTGGTTGCTGTGGAAAGGAAAGTCATCCATCCTCTTTACAAAAAGACTTTGACAAGGACCAGCCGCCACTTCGCGCACGACGAAAAGAACGAATGCCAGGTCGGCGACGTCGTGGAAATCATCGAGTCCCGCCCCCTCTCCCGCTTGAAAAGGTGGAGGGTCCGTCGGATCGTCCGAAAAGCTCGGGTGCCACGCGTTCGGAGAAGGGAAGTAGTGCCCGAGGAGGAACTTGTCCTGGAGAGCCTGGAACAGGGCGCAACTGATGAAGGTGCAAGGGAAGGGGACAAGGAGACAGAAGATACCACCGACTTTCAGGAGAAGGAGGGTTTAAGTTCCGATGCCGGCTCTTAACCCTAGTAAGATCCGCAACGTCGCCTTGCTGGGCGGACCAGGGGCCGGTAAAACCACCCTCGCTGACACCTTTTTATTCTTAAGCGGTACGGTTTCCCGGAAAGGCTCCGTGGACCAAGGAAGCAGTGTGTTTGATCATGAGGAAGAAGCCAAAAGCCGTCATCACAGCGTTTCTCTTTCTATCGGGCATCTGACCTGGAGAGATGTGTGGATTAACCTGATCGATGTTCCGGGGCTCCTGGACTTCTACGGAGACGCCTATTCAGCCGTCCGGGTTGTAGAAGGGGTCATCCTGGTCTTGGACGGAACGGTCGGCGCCGAGGCAATGGTGGAAAGGAGCCTCTCTTTAATCCGGCGGCATCAACTTCCTTTCATTCTCTTCGTCAATAAACTGGACGATGAAAGGGCCGATTTGAACAAGGTCCTGGTAGATTTGCAGGACCACCTCCACCTGAATCCGTTGCCGGTTTGGGTTCCGACGGGATCCGGATGCCCCTCTGTGGTCAATCTCGTCACGGGTCAGCCTGAGATCTCCCCTCCCGCCACGATCCCGGACGAACTGACCCCGCTCCGAGAGCGCATCCTGGAAGCGGTCGCAGAAACGGACGATTCCCTCCTGGAAGTGTACTTAGAAACGGGAGACCTGGACGCCGACACGATCTCGTCCGGTTTAGGTCGTCTGGTTCAGAATTGTGGCCAAAATGCCGTCCTTTTCTGCGGCAGTGCTCACAAAGAGGTAGGAGTAAGAGCCCTCCTTGATGCGGTGGTGGATTGGTTTCCACCGCCGACCGCCCGACCGATTCGGCTGATTGAGGACGGGTCGGAAAGGGAGGAAATGCCCCGGACGACAGGAGGGGGGATCGGTCTCGTCTTCAAGATCTTCGCCGATCCCTATGTGGGGCGGATCACCTTTTTCAAAGTGCTATCGGGGACCTTCACCAGCGACAGCACCATCGTCAATGTGACGACCGGCAGGCGGGAGCGGGTCGGTCAACTGTTGGTAGCACAGGGAAAGACCTATGAGCCGATCGGCGAGGCTCCCGTCGGCACCATTGCCCTTGTCGGCAAATTGGAATCGACCCGCTCGGGGCACACCATCGCGACGGAGCCCATTAACAGGATTGTCCCTCCCATTGAGTTTCCGACCGGTTATATGGAACTGGCGGTCTATCCTAAGAGCCGAGGCGACGAGGAAAAGATCCTGTCTGGGATCCAGAGAGTTGCGGAGGAAGATCCGGTCTTCCGCTGGTACCGTCACCCGGAGACAGGGGAGACGATTATCGCCGGAATGGGCGACCAGCATCTGGACGTAATGGTGGAGAAACTCAAGCGCAAGTTTGGTGCCGAGGTCGTCAGCCGGCTCCCCAAAATCGCCTACAAAGAGACGATCCGCCGGCCAGCGGATGGGGAGGGTCGGTTTGTCAAGCAGACGGGGGGTCGGGGTCAGTACGGGATCGCCCGGATCCGCGTCGAACCGTTGGAGCCGCGGTCCGATTTTGAATTCGTCAATAGAATCACCGGAGGAGCCATACCCGCCCGCTACATTCCTTCGGTAGAAAAGGGAATTCGGGAGGGGAAAGAAAAGGGGGTGTTGGCTAACTACCCCATCATCAATTTCCGGGCGATCCTCTTTGACGGCAAGTATCACGAAGTGGACTCATCGGACTACGCCTTCCAAATGGCAGGTCTGTTGGCTTTAAGGGACGCGGTCGAGAAAGCCGAACCCTACCTTTTGGAGCCGATTATGAGGTTGGAGGTAACAGTTCCTGAAGAGTTTGTAGGAGACGTGATCGGCGATATCAACGGCAAGAGGGGGCATGTCATCGGGATTGAGCCCCATGACGGAATGCGGACCATCCTTGCCCTGGTGCCGATGGCAAGCCTACAGAGATACGCAGCGGAACTCCGGTCCTTGACAAGAGGGCGGGGATCGTATAAAATGGAATTTGCTCACTATCAAGAACTACCTCAACACCTGAGCGCTCAGGTGATCGCTGAAGCGCGCGCCCAGAGGCAGGAAGAGAAAGGATAAGCCTGGGCGGCAGCGCCCAAACGGGGAGGATTCGGCGATGGTCCAACCGATGAGCCGATTAAAAGTGGCTGACAATTCGGGTGCGAGGGAACTGCTGTGCATCCGAATCCTAAGGGGAAGCCGCCGATATGGGACGATTGGCGATATCATCATCGGCTCCGTTAAGGAGGCCGTGCCCGGTGCTCCGGTCGAAAAAGGTCAAGTCGTCCGCGCCGTCATCGTCCGAACGGTAAAAGGAATCCGCCGGTGGGACGGCAGTTATGTCAGTTTTGACGATAATGCTGCCGTCTTGATAGACAAGAACAAAAACCCGCTGGGGACCCGAGTCTTCGGTCCGGTCGCCCGAGAACTCAGGGCAAGTTTCTTGAAGATCCTGTCGCTGGCTCCCGAGGTCGTTTGAGACGGGGAGAGGTAATATGCGGGTCAAAAGAGGCGACACGGTGTTGATTATCGCTGGAGACGACAAGGGGAAAAGAGGGAAAGTAGTGCAGGTCCGAGACGGGGGAAGAAAACTGATCGTAGAAGGCGTCAACCTCGTCTGGAAGCATCAAAGACCGTTGCGGAGGGTAACGGAAGCGGGACGGATTCAAAAGCCGGCACCGATTGACCGATCCAATGTAATGGTCATCTGCCCCCACTGTGACAAGCCGACTCGGGGAACGGTCCGCTACCTGGACGGCCGAAAGGTCCGAGCCTGCAAACGCTGCCAAGAGCCGTTGGACGCCATCTGAAAGTCGGGGAGGAGTTTTTATGGCACGCAGGGAACGAGAAAGGGAGCGGGTCGCTGAAGGGAGAACGAACGGCAAATACATACCGCGATTGAAAGCCTTCTACCTAGAAAGGGTCGTTCCCAATTTGATGAAGCGGTTCGGTTACCGAAATGTGATGGAGGTTCCCAGGCTGACGCGGGTCGTCATCAATGTGGGTGTCGGGGACGGGAAGGACGACGCCCGTGCCATCGATTCGGCAGTGAAGGAAATTTCGTTGATTACAGGGCAGAAACCGGCTGTCAAAAGATCCAAGAGAGCCATCGCCGGTTTCCGACTCAGAAAGGCGCAACCGATTGCTGTAACGGTCACCCTCCGAAGGGACCGGATGTGGGATTTTCTGGATCGTTTGATCAACGCCGCGTTGCCCCGGATCCGGGACTTCAAGGGATTGTCCCCGCGGTCATTTGACGGACGGGGAAATTACAACCTGGGGCTTTCGGAGCAGTTGATCTTCCCCGAGCTGACTTACGACGATGTTTACAGAGTGCGGGGTATGAATGTGACGATCGTAACAACAGCAAAGACAGATGAGGAAGCGTCGGCACTACTGAAAGGGCTGGGTTTGCCCTTAGCAGCAAAAGGAGGCGGATAAGTGGCACGTAAGTGTCATTGGGTTAAGACTTTTTTGAAGGAGCCGAAATTTCCGGTCCGAAAGAGAAACCGGTGTCATCGGTGCGGCAGACCGAGAGCCTACATTCGTCGGTTCGGTCTATGCCGGATTTGTTTTCGGGAATTAGCCAGCAGGGGACTGATCGCTGGAGTACGGAAAGCCAGCTGGTAGTCTGGAGGCAAAGAGATGAGCGTTTACAACGACCCTGTCGGAGATCTGCTAACGAGAATACGCAACGCTTACCGGGCGGGGCATGAGGAACTGGTTGTGCCCTCTTCTCAACTGAGGGTCAGCATCCTTCGAGTTCTGAAGCAGGAAGGATATATTGCGGATTTTTCCGTGGTCACCCAAGACGATTTGAGCCGAGGTCTGGCTGTTCTGGACCAGGCTTTGGAGAAGAAACTGATTCCCGCCGCTGCCTTTAGGAATTCTGAATTGGACTGGATTGAAACGCTAAAGCGCAAGGGGATGAACATCGCTCGGGATGCCGAGAGGGCGCTGCGGATTGTGCGTCAGCTCTTTCTCGGACGAATCTTGAAGCATCCGAGGTTACTGGGGCCTCTCAAGAGCGGGATCGTGTTCATCAAATTGCGCTACTTGGAAGGGTTTCCGCCACGCCCTGCCATCACGGGGATCAAGCAGATCAGCAAGCCCAGCCGACGGCTCTACGCCGGGAAGAGGAAACTTCCTCGTGTGCTGGCAGGGCTGGGCATCGCTATCGTCAGCACCCATCTAGGTGTGATGAGTGACTCGGAAGCCAGGCGAAAAGGCGTTGGGGGTCAAGTTTTAGCATATGTTTGGTAAGGGGCGATCGATATGTCACGGGTAGGCAGGAAGCCCATCCCGATCCCAGAGCAGGTAGAAGTTGTCGTTGAAGAGAACAAGGTGATCGTGAAAGGTCCCAAAGGACAGTTAGTTCAGGAGATTGATCGGCGTATCTCGGTTCAAAAGTTGGACGGAGAGATCGTGCTCCGGAGAGAAAGTGACCATAGGAACGTGAGAGCACTGCACGGACTGTACCGGTCCCTCATCGCAAATATGATCAGAGGCGTCACTGAAGGCTATGAAAAGGTGCTGGAAGTTCGGGGAATGGGCTACCGAGCCGAGTTGCGGGGGAATAAGCAATTGGCTTTTTCCATAGGATACATTCATCCTGTCCTGTTTGAACCGCCTGAGGGCGTCACGGTGGAGGTCCAGCCGATCACTGCCAATCCCCAGAACGATTTCACATGTGCCCGGATCGTGGTCCGGGGCATTGATAAAGCCCTTGTCGGCAATGTAGCGGCGCGGATACGGGCGATCCGACCGCCTGATCCTTACAAGGGAAAGGGGATTCGGTACGCCAACGAAGTGATTCGTCTGAAGCCTGGAAAGTCGGCGAAAGGTCAGAGATAAACCGACTCTGTCAACAATCTTTTGAGGGAGAGATTCGATGGCTGTTAAATACAGGACGCGAGAGGAGAGAAGGCAGCGCAGGCATTGGCGTGTCCGCAAGAGGGTCTCGGGAACTCCCGAGAGACCTCGGTTGGCGGTGTTCAGGAGCCTCCGGCACATTTACGCGCAGATCGTAGATGACACGACAGGAAGGACGTTATGTGCAGCTTCTACCCTGGATAAGGCGATCAGGGATCGGATGAAAGGGTTGAAGAAGGTAGAACAGGCGGAACTCGTCGGCCGCACCATCGCAGAGAGGGCTCTGAGCCAAGGAGTCAGGGCTGCCGTCTTTGACAGGGGAGGGCACAAATATCACGGTCGGGTCAAAGCTCTGGCTGAAGGTGCTCGGGCGAGAGGCCTGCAGTTTTAAGAAGGAGGATGGATGCCAAACCGATGACCCAGATAGGTCCGCGAGCACAGAGAGGGTTGGAACTTAAGGAGGCCGGGGGATTAGAGGAAAGGGTTATAGAAGTTGAGCGAGTCTTTCGCGTCGTGGAAGGAGGCAAGAGGGCTTCCTTCCGGGCGACGGTTGTTGTCGGTGACGGTCAGGGGAAAGTAGGAATCGGGACAGGTAAGGCAGGGGGCGTGCCCGAAGCCATTAGAAAAGCGGCTGACAGAGCCAAGAGGCGTCTCTTGACGGTGCCGCTTTTGGGAGACACCATACCTCACGAAGTCATCGGACGAATGAAGTCCACGAAGGTGCTCTTAAAGCCGGCAGCGCCCGGAACCGGCGTGATCGCCAGCGGACCGGTTCGGGCCGTGATGGAATTGGCAGGAATCCGAAATGTCCTGACGAAGGTTTTTGGCTCTCGCAATCCCATTAATGTCGTCCAGGCGACCGCCGATGCCCTCCTTCAGTTGCGGACGCCCGAGCAAGTCGCCCAGTTGAGAGGGAAAAAAGTTGATCAGTTGCCGATGCCCAAGAAACTTAGGAGGTGGGTTGTAGGAAGTGGCGCAACGCAAGACGTATCTGACAATCCGCTTGGTCCGTAGTCCCATCGGGTGTCCCAAAAGGCAAAAGGAGACCCTGAGAGCGATGGGTCTGACGCGGGTGGGTAAAACCGTTCGGCTGCCTGCTAATAAATCTGTCATGGGGATGGTCAAAGCAGTCCAGCACTTAGTGGAATCAGGTATAACCGAGGGCACGGAACTGGAAGGTGAAAAGAGTGCGGTTAGATGAATTGAAGGGAGCGCCCGGGTCCCGTCGGAAGCGCAAGCGGGTCGGTCGGGGGATTTCCGCTGGTCAAGGTAAGACCGCTGGTCGGGGGACGAAGGGTCAAAAGGCAAGGGAACAAGTACCGCCCTGGTTCGAGGGCGGGCAGACGCCCCTTTACAAACGGGTGCCAAAGCGCCGAGGCGAGACAAAGATCGCGATGCCGGTGGAGCCCTTTCGGAAGAGAACGGCGGAAGTGACCGTCCGCCGTCTGATTCAATATTTTCCGGAAGGTGTCAAGGTTGACCCCCAGGCTCTCCTAGAGAAGGGGCTTGTCGATCCGAATGACGAACAAATTCGGATTATCGGGACCGCGGAACTGGCGAGACCAATGATCGTTTTCGCGCACCATTTTACTAAGGGAGCCCGCCAGAGCATCGAGTCAGCAGGAGGCAAGGCAGTGGTGATCTCCAAATGATCGTCTCCCCGGCGAAGCATCCGAGCCTCCTTCAAAATGCCCTTTCGGCACTTAAACTGCCCGATCTGCAAAAGCGATTGCAGTTTGTCGCCTTTGCTTTTATGATCTACGCTCTCGGCTCTCACATTCCGGTTCCCGGGATAGACACGGCACGGATCGAAAGTTTCTTTCAACAGGGAGCCGGTGCCGGTGCCTTCTTCGGTCTTCTCAACATGTTCACCGGTGGGGCATTGCGCAAGTTCTCGATCTTCGCCCTGGGAGTCATCCCCTACATTAACGGCAGCATCATGATTCAGTTACTGACTTCGGCGATTCCCCAACTGGAGCAGTTGAGGAAAGAGGGCGAATGGGGGCGCCGTAAACTGGCGCGCTACACCCGATGGGCGACTCTGGCGTCTGCTGTTCTTCAAGGCTGGGGATTCCTCCACTTGTTCATCTATTCGGGAGCCGTTCCGGAAACCCTGACCTTTCTTCAAAAGGCGCGCATCGTCCTCTCGACGACGGCAGGCACTGCTTTCCTGATGTGGTTGGGGGAACTGATTACTAACAAGGGGATCGGGCAAGGCATTTCCCTGATCATCTTCGCCGGAATCGTGATGAGGCTTCCTGCCGAACTGTTCAGCGTTTTATACAATGCCTTTCAAGGCGGTGTGCCCGCCGAAAATGTGATCCTTCTGTTCACCTTCTTTTTCCTCACCCTCGTTTTTATCGTCTTTGTGCAGCAATCCCAGAGAAGAATCCCGGTCACGTACACGAGGCGGGTCGTCGGTAATAGGATCGGCAAGGTCTCCAGTTATCTCCCCGTCCCCGTGAATATCGGCGGCGTCATTCCGATCATTTTCGCCTTGGCGGTTGTTTCCTTCCCGTTAACTATTCTCAATTTCCTGCCAGCGGCTATTAAAGTGCCGTTCCTGAATTTGGAGATACAGGACATAAGGAATGGTCTGCAGGCTTACTTCACGCCCGGCGGCGGACCTATCGGGCTAATCCTTTACGGAATCGTCGTCATTGCTTTTACCTACTTCTATGCAGCGGTCGTCTTCCGGTCTGACGAACTTTCGGACAACTTGCGCAAGCACGGAGGCGTCATTCCCGGTATTCGCCCGGGAAGCCAAACGACCGAGTATATTGACCGCGTCGCGACACGGATCACCTTTGCGGGTGCGGTCTTTCTTGCCATCATTGCCGTGCTGGAGTTCCTCGTCCCCAAATGGACTCAGATTAGGGAATTTGAATTGGTCGGTGGAACTTCTATCTTAATCGCCGTCAGCGTCGCTCTGGAAACGATGAAGCAGTTAGAAGCCCAGTTTTTGCTGCGCCAGTATGAGACGTTCATCAAGTAGGGCTGCGGCGGGCAGTCAGCGCTGCGGGGGCACGAATTCGTACGGAGTCGGAGGGCGCCGAACGTTGGGGGGACCAGAGGCCATGAGGGACTTGTATGTGGTCGTCCTCCTGGGACCCCCAGGTGTAGGAAAAGGCACCCAAGGCAGAAAATTAGCCGACGAGAAAGGCTGGCGCTACCTTGCGACAGGGGACCTTCTCCGGGACGGGGTGCGGGCTCGCCCGGATCTGGCAGATACGGTCAAAGAATTTATGGAAAGGGGCGAACTGGTGCCGGACGTTATCGTCAATCAATTGGTGGAGACCGTGCTGGCTCAGTCAGGGCAGTCAGTGCTACTGGACGGTTATCCGAGGACCGTCGGTCAGGCTCAGACCCTGGACGATATCTTGGAAAAACTGGACTGGACGTTCGCGACTGCCGTGTTGCTGGATGTCCGAGAAGAGGACCTGATCGATCGCTTGACGAGCCGGAGGCTTTGCCCCCAGTGCGGTGCCATCTACAATATGAAGACCCAGCCTCCTGCCAATAATGAGTTGTGCGACCGGTGCCAGGTTCCTTTGATCATTAGGGATGACGACCGACCTGAAGTCATCCACCGACGCTTTTCGGTTTACAGGGAAGTGACCGAGCCAGTGATAAATTACTATGAACAGTCCGGGCGACTGGTTCGGGTGGACGGATCGGGAAGTCCGGAAGATGTCCACCAGAGGCTTCTGCGGGTGACACACAGCCAATGAAGTCGGCGCAAAAAGTCTCATCTAAAGGGATAGTGATAAAAACGCCAGGTGAGATTAAGAGGATGCGAGCGGCGGGTATCATCGCTTACGAAGCCCTGAAAGCCGTCGTCTCGCGCCTGGAACCAGGGGTAACGGGATCGGAACTGGACAGGGAAGCGGAGCGGGTTATCAAAGAGATGGGTGGGGAACCTTGTTTCAAAGGGTATCGCGGCTATCCGGCAGCGACCTGCATAGCCATCAACGAAGCCGTCGTCCATGGAATTCCTGACGAAAGACCGATTCGGGAGGGGGATATCGTCGGCATCGACCTGGGTGTGCAGTTCCGGGATGTCTTTGTCGACACCGGGATCACCGTCGGGGTCGGTGCCATCAGTCCGGTCGCTTCTAAACTCTTGAGGGTTACCGCGCAGGCTCTCTACAAAGGGATAGAGCAAGCGGTTGCAGGGAAGACCGTTTGGGACATCTCCTACGCTATTGAGGACTGGGTGCAAACCCACGGACTCCAAGTGGTCAGGGAACTGGTCGGTCACGGTGTCGGAAGGCGGCTGCACGAACCTCCGGAGGTTCCCAATTTCACCCAAGATAGTCTAAAGGATTACAGGCTGAAGCCGGGAATGACCCTTGCAATAGAACCGATGGTGACGGCTGGTCAACCAGGTGTTAGAATATTAAGTGACGGATGGACCGTCGTCACTTGCGACGGAAGTTTAGCTGCCCAGTTTGAGCACACGGTGGCTATCAGCGAGTCGGACGGACCCGCCATCCTTACCCTGGGACCGGACGGTGAAGATGACTTGTGGAGGATCGTCCAGCTTTAGATTATGGCGAAAAAAGAGATGATAGAAGTTGAAGGAACGGTCAAGGAAGCCTTGCCGAACGCAACGTTCCGCGTCCTTTTGGATAACGGGAGAGAAGTTTTGGCGCATGTCGCCGGAAGAATGAGGGTCCACTTCATCCGGATCGTCCCTGGAGACCGGGTTCGCGTAGAGTTAACCCCGTACGATCCGAAAAGAGGACGGATCGTTTACCGTCTGCGATAGCGGGGTGAAAAATAGCGATGAAAGTGAGATCGTCGGTCCGTAAAATGTGCGCAAAATGCAAGATCGTCAAGAGACGGGGCGTTCTCTACGTCATATGTGAGAAGCCGAAGCACAAGCAGCGACAGGGGACGTGAGGTGATCGTATGGCACGCATCGCGGGAGTAGACATTCCTGATGAGAAGAGGCTATTTGTGGGTCTGACCTACATTTTTGGAATCGGGAGGACCTTAGCGGTGAGGGCATGCGAGGCAGTGGGACTGGACCCAACCCGCCGGCTGAAAGACCTCACGGATGAAGAACTGAGTCGGCTCCGGGATTACATAGAGAGGAATTACAAGGTGGAAGGTGACTTAAGAAGGGAGATTTCAGAGAACATCAAGCGCTTAATAGACATCCGATGCTATCGGGGGCTAAGGCATCTGAGCGGGCTTCCTGTCCGGGGTCAGAGGACCCGGTCTAATGCCCGAACCCGAAAGGGTCCCAGAAAAACCGTCGGCACAAAGAAAGGAAAGAGGAGCAAGAATAAGGGCTAAAAGCGATCGGTAAGGAGGAGAAAAGTGGCTCAAAAGAAAGGTGCCAGAAAAGGAGCGCGGCGCAGGAGAGAGCGACGGGCGATTCCCCACGCTGTCGCTCACGTTCATGCGACTTACAATAACACCATCATCACCATTACCGATCCGGAAGGCAACACTTTGATCTCCGCCAGCGGCGGGACGGTCGGTTTTAAAGGAACGAAAAAGGGTACGCCCTTTGCCGCTCAGTTGGCGGCTCAGAGTGCCGGTAGGAGAGCACTGGATATGGGTGTACGACGGCTGGACATTCTGGTCAAAGGAGCCGGTGTAGGAAGGGATACAGCGGTGCGTGCCCTGCAGGCCCTTGGTTTTGAAATCGGTTTCGTCCGAGACATCACGCCGACTCCTCATAACGGCTGTCGCCCCAGTAGAAGGAGACGCACCTGAAGGGAGGCAAGGAATTTGGGCAGGTACATCGGTCCCGTATGCCGTCTGTGCCGTCGGGAGGGCGTCAAACTGTTTTTAAAAGGGGAAAAATGTGTCACCGCCTGCATTCTTGACAAAAGGCGAACCGCACCCGGTCAGCACGGTGAACTGAGAAGAAAAGTCACTGAGTTCGGTAAGCGACTGAGAGAGAAGCAGAAGATTCGCCGCGTCTATAACGTTCGGGAAGGACAGTTCCTTCGCTACTTCGAGATGGCGGCAAAGATGCCCGGGAATACGGGCGAAAACTTTCTCCAGATATTGGAGAGACGGCTCGACAATGTGGTCTACCGATTGGGTTTTGCTCTCTCCCGCAACCATGCGAGGCAGTTGGTAGTCCACGGTCACATTCTGGTTAACGGCAGAACGGTAGACATTCCTTCCTCCTTGGTTGAAATCGGTGACGAAATTTCATTGACACCGGCGGCTCGCCAGATTCCCGACGTGCAGAAAGCAGTAGAAGTCAGGGGCGAGTGGACTGTTCCTCAATGGCTGAGTCGGTCGGTAGCGGAATTTAAAGGAGTCGTCAAGTCGTTACCGACTCGGGATCAAATTGACCTACCCGTAGACGAAAGCCTTGTGGTAGAGTATTACTCCCGTTGATGGACGGGTCCCTTTTACGGGGGGTGAGACGGTAATGATGATCTCAGAAGAATTGATGATCCGACCGCAAATTAGAGGACTCGTTCGGGAAAGGACTTATGGAAAATATGAGGTCGGACCCCTTGAGCCGGGAATGGGGGCAACGGTTGGCAATGCTCTGCGGAGGACGCTCCTCAATGACATTCTCGGGGCTGCTATTACGGAGGTGCGCATTGAGGGTGTGCCTCACGAATACACGACCATCCCCGGGGTCCGGGAAGATGTGATTGAGATTCTACTGAATCTAAAGGAAATTGCCATCCGACCAGCACCGGACGCCGACCCCGGCGTCCAATACGAAGCTAAGATCCAAGTGCGGGGAGAGGGGGAGGTAACGGGCAGAAACATAGAAATGCCACCGGGTTTTGAGGTCGCCAACCCGGGATCGCCGATCGCCACACTGACGTCTCCCAACGCGCGCCTTGACATGCACTTGACGATCCGCATCGGAAAAGGATACATGCCGCTGGAACGGATAGACAGGGGACGACTCCCCTTGGGGACCATTCCCCTTGACGCAATTTTCTCGCCTGTAAAGAAGGTCTCTTACTCTGTTGAGCAAATGCGTGTGGGGGTCCGCAGTGACTACGATCGCTTGATATTAGAAGTGTGGACAAACGGGGCGCTGGAGCCGGATCAAGCAATCGCTGAGGCGGCCCAGACATTGATGGAACACTTCCGTCTCTTTCTGCCTCTGGGGATGGCGCGTCCTTTCGTTCTTCAAGTTCTCGGTCTTGAGGAAGGTGCCCTACCGATCCCAATAACGAACCAAGCCATTGACTCCCTCGGTCTCAAGTCCCGCACCGCCAATACCCTAAAGCGTGCGGGGATCCGCACGGTTGGGGACCTAATCACTTACAGCCGTGAGGAATTGGCGTCCCGGGTCGGTAGCCTGGGCGATACATCCCTAGAAGAGATAGAGCAGAAATTGGCGGAACGGGGTCTCAAACTCCGACAAGAGTGGAGCGAGGAAGAGTGAGGCACAGAAAGGGATATAAGGCGTTAGAACGGCATCCGTCACACCGGCAAGCCATGCTCAAGAACCTGGCTTGTTCGCTCATTCTTCACGGAAAGATTGAGTCTACCCTGACCCGATCCAAGGCAGTTCAGAGGATCGTTGAGAGGCTCATTACGGTAGCAAAAAATGACACATTAGCCGCACGGCGATTCGTCGCTCGTCAAATCCCCAATCCGTTGAGACGGGAAGTCATAACCAAACTGTTCGAGGAACTCGGTCCCCGGTTCAAAAATCGTCCCGGAGGCTACACCCGAGTCATAAAAGGTGCCATTCGTCGAGGGGACGGAACTCAGGAAGCCGTCTTGATGCTGGTTGAGGGATGAGGCAAATTGCTTTTCTGCTCGCCTACGACGGAACCGATTTCCATGGTTGGCAGAAGCAGGCTGGGCTGCGCACCGTGCAGGGCGAACTGGAGGAGGTTTTGTCACGAGTTGTCGGTCATCAGGTCTCCATCAAGGCTGCCAGTAGAACCGACGCAGGCACCCACGCAGAGGGTCAGGTGGTTACCTTCGTGACAGAGGCGGTTCTTTCCGCTGAGGCTCTGGTCCTTTCGCTTAACAGGAGATTATCTCCACAGATTGTCGTGAAGAGGAGTTGGGAGGTGCCGTTATCCTTTGATCCTCGCCGAGATGCTAAAAGTCGGGTCTACGCATATCTTTTGGACACAGCCCCGCAACCGGCAATGGCGACCGCACGATTTTGCTTGCACTACACAGCTTTGTTGGATGAGGGCAAGATGGCGGACCAGAGCCGGGCGCTGATTGGCTGGCACGATTTTCGTTGTTTTCAGGGCTTGAACTCCCGCCACCGGTCGTCCGTCCGCCGAATGTATCAGATCGCCTTCTGCCGCAAAGGTCCCTACTTTGCCATCGTCCTGGAAGCCAACTCCTTTCTTTACCAAATGGCACGCCGGATCGTAACTGCCCTCCTTCGCATCGGAACAGGTGCGGCGTGCGGTCACGATTTGGAGGAAGCCATGAAAAAGCGACTGAAACGGATCGGTGAACCGCCGGCACCGTCGCGGGGTCTCTGGCTTCAGGAAGTGCGGTTTAGCGGTGAAGGAAGTCCCCTGGCACCGCCCGCCTTTCTAACCGATTCTTGCCGATGCATCGATCGCATGATTGTCGTATCCTGACGGGAGGCTAACGGGCAATGTCAAAAACACCCTGGACCAAAGAGAGCGATGTGAAGAGAAATTGGTGGATTGTGGACGCTTCGGGTCAGATCCTTGGGAGGCTGAGTTCCGAGATCGCACGGCTCCTGATGGGCAAGCACAAACCCCAATGGCAGCCCAATCTGGATATGGGGGATTTCGTTATCGTCGTCAATGCCGAGAAGGTTCGGTTGACTGGCAAGAAACTGGATGAGAAATTCCATTACCGACACTCTGGTCATTTGGGTCACCTGAAAGCCTATTCGTACCGGTGGATGCTGGAGAACCGCCCGGAGAGGGTTATACAACTAAGTGTCTCACGGATGCTCCCTAAAAATCGGCTGCGGGACGACTTTTTGAGACGGTTAAAGGTCTACCGGGGTCCCAATCACCCACACGCCGCTCAGCAGCCGCGACCTCTTCGATTAAATCCGAAACGAGTTCCGGTGGAATGAAAAGGTAGGTGGCGAAAATGAGCGACACTCCTATCTCGGAAGACACGCCCGATCGGGATCAGCCGGTGAAGGATCACGAATCTTTACAAGAGTCGCAGGGCGCTGAGGAACGCGAAAGGAAAATGGAGTTCGTCGCCCGGTCGTTTCCGGACCAAAATAGTGAAGATGTAGAGGAGCGGTCGGTGGCGGAGGAAGGGGTTGTGGAGAAAGCGATGGAACAGGTCGTCACCACCGTCCCTGATGAGTCCACAACTGAGGCGATGCATACGGTTGTGCCGGAGATGCCGACTGTGGAAGGGTCACCAACGGGGGCGATTCATGGAAGTGGAGAAGTTCCGCTGGCTTCCGTTAAGAAACGGGAAGGGAAAGTGGAAGTGACGCAAAAGGGTGACATCCGCTATATGGCGATAGGAAGGCGAAAAGAAGCGGTCGCCCGAGTTTGGCTGATACCAGGGGGGTCGGGTGAAATTACAGTCAACGACCGGCCGCTGCGGGACTACTTGGGGCGTCCGTCCCTTGTCGAGAGGGTGGTGGAGCCCCTCAAATTGGCGGGCGTACTACCGTCGTTCCGGGTATGGGCGACGGCGAAAGGAGGAGGACTGGCGGGACAGGCGGATGCTTTGAGGCTGGGGATTGCTCGGGCTCTGGTCGTGTGGAATGAAGACCTTCGCCTCCGGTTCCACGATTTGGGGCTTTTAACCCGAGATCCGAGAGCGAAGGAGAGGAAGAAGTACGGACGCAAGCGGGCGCGACGGGGCTTCCAATTCCGAAAGCGCTGAGGTGTTGCCCTTTGAGGGCGGTCGTGAGCAGGGTCGGGATTTTTCTTATTACATTCGGCTGGCTTATGTCTCAGCCGCATCCATTAGCGAGCCAGTCATTTCGGCCCTACTCCGCTCGGGAGGGAGAGACTCTTAATGAGGTCGCTCAGCGGTTCAGCATCAGCCTGCCATCCCTCTTAGCGGTCAATCCGGGCATCCGGTCGGACCAGGTGCTTTTCAATGGGGAGGTCCTGCTCATACCCGTTTCTAACCCGCCCGATCGCAGGCAGAATCGGGGGGGAGCTTCAGGGAAGCCTGCCAAGGCTGCCTCATCTCAGCGGCAGGGCGCGACGGCTTTTTGGATCTACAGGGTCCAACCGTCGGAGAGCCTCCAAACGATCGCTCAAAAGTTCGGGATGTCGGTAGAGTCCCTGGCGTCAGCAAACGGTTTGAGACCGGACATAGTGGTTGTACCGGGGCAGATCCTTCAAGTCCCCGTCTTCAGCATCAGCAACGGAGAAACATCACTTGCTTCGGGACGGTCATCAACCGTTTCGGGGCAGACGGCTTCTCAAAACGCAAGGGACAGGCTTCATCAGGCAGGAGGAAAGGACGCGTTTGGCAAGATCGGCGTTGTGGTTGGCGACGTCGCCGCCATCTACTCCCGACCGACGGTGCGAGCCCGAATTTGGAGCCGTTGCGGAAAGGGGACACGGGTAATCGTCACCGATCAGCTGCCCGACTGGTGGGGAATTTTAATGGTGAACGGCGCCACGGGGTGGATCAAGAAGACGGCAGTCCAGGTAAGCGGTCAAGCTGTCTCTTGGACGGATGTTTTCCATTCTCTCACCGGCGGCAGTCCGGACAGTCTTCAGTCAGTCGTTCGCGATGCTCTCAGATACTTAGGCATTCCCTACCGTTTCGGAGGTCAGTCGGTTACTACGGGGATGGATTGTTCAGCTTTCGTGAGGACCGTCTTTGCCAGTCGGGGATTCTACCTGCCCCGAACTTCTCGGGATCAAGTCCAGTATGGCAAGCCGGTCTCGCCTTCAGATTTGAGACCCGGCGATCGGCTTTACTTTGCCGGGGGGAACGGGGTCATCAACCACACCGGGATTTACTTAGGGAACGGTCTCTTCATTCACGCCTCGGGACGCCATGGGGTTGTGACCATATCCAGTTTGTCTGAGCCTGCCTATGCCCGATCTCTTGTGGCTATCCGGAGATGAAATATAGAGAGTGAGTGAAGAAGCCTATGGTAGTGACCGTTCGCATCTGGCGCGTTAGCGGGGCTCAAAAGGACGGGCGATGGGCAGAGTATCAAGTTGAGGCGGAGTCAACGGACAGGGTTTTGGATTTGCTCCACAAAATAAGGGACGAGCAGGACGGTACTCTTGCCTTTCGTCGGTCCTGCGGTCACGGAATTTGTGGGTCCGACGGGATGGTGATCAACGGAAAGAACCGGCTCGCTTGCAAGACCCTCGTTAAGGACTTAAAACCGCCGATCGTTATACAGCCGTTGAGAGGCTTTCCCGTCATTAAAGACTTGATTGTTGATATGACGGGCTTCTTCAATCAATACAGAAAGGTGATGCCGTTTCTGATCAACGACGAGCCGCCTCCCGAGACGGAGCGCAGGCAATCGCCTGAAGAGAGACAGCGGTTTGATGACACGACTAAGTGCATCTTGTGTGCGTGCTGCACCACCAGTTGCCCTGTCTTCTGGGCGAACGGCCAGTTCCTGGGCCCCGCCGCTCTCGTCGCAGCACACCGTTTCATTTTTGACAGCCGCGACGGAGCAAGGACCGAGAGGCTTTCCATCCTGGAGCGATACGGCGGCGTCTTCACTTGTCGGACGACCTTCAACTGCACCGATGCCTGCCCAAGAGGCATCCAAGTGACCAAAGCAATTTTAGAACTGCGCCAGGCTCTTCTTTCGGGTCACAGCCCATAAGAAGGTCCCTGAGCCCCTACCGTTTTGTTCTAAATGTCTTAGAATAACGGTATCATAGAAAGCCTAGGAATGGATGAGAGGGCCGGTAGCTCAGTCCGGAAGAGCAGGGGACTCTTAATCCCAAGGTCGCAGGTTCAAATCCTGCCCGGCCCACATTTTTTGCAGAAACCCTAAGAAATCCACATATTTCTGAACATCCCCTGCCCTCTCAAGCCATCACAAAAGTCCCAGGCTATCCTTCCCAATATATTTGTCAAGGGGGCTTGAGGGATGCTGACAACTTCTTGGGACAAGATTTTGGATGCTTTCATCTTTGCAAAGAAAACTGCAGGGAGGTCAGAGGAAACAATAAAATACTATAGGGCAAAACTTTCCTTCTTTTTCAATTTCCACATTCAACACATGTTGCCTTGTAAATCACCCCTTGATTGCACCAGAAGATGTATTGAGGGCTACTTTGGCTATTTGCTTAACAATGGCAGAAGAAGGATAACTGTCCATGCCCACTTTAGGGCACTCAGGTCTTTTTTCAGGTGGCTTGTTTCAATGGGACTTAGACAAGATAATCCAATGGAGAAAATCACTGCACCAAAGGTTGATGAACCCTTACCAAAAACTGTGACTGAAGAACACTTCCTCACAGCAATTCAGCAACTCACCCCTGAGCACTTCAAGAACCATCTCACCTACTTGACCCTCTTTGTTCTGCTCTTTGATACTGGGATGAGGCTGGGTGAGGCTTTGGGTTTGAGATTTGAGGATATAGACTTCAACCACAAAGTTGTCAAGGTGACAGGGAAAGGCGGGAAGCAAAGGATTGTCCCCATCAGTTCAAAGACATGTTCTTTGCTGACAAAATTGATTGCCCTCAGAATGCTAAATTGTCAAGTCAACCCCAATGACTTGGTTTTTGTGACCAGTTCTGGAACACCTTTCTCAAAGAGGAACATCCACAAAGTTTGGTGGAGAATCCAGAAATTGGCTGGTCTCAACCCCTTGCCCATTCATGGCTTGAGGCATGGGTTTGCAAGGTGTTGGCTTATTTCAGGTGGAGATGCATTTAGCCTCCAGATGCTGCTTGGGCACTCAAGCCCATCAGTTACACAAAGGTATGTCAAGTTCTTTGGGACTGATTTACAAAATCTGCACCAAAAGCATTCACCAATTGAAAGGATAACCCTGAAGTCAAAGATTGCCCTGCCCCCAGATTTGAAAGCAATTGTAGGGCACAGGTTGGATAAGGTGAAGTTGTCACTTTGATGAAAGGAGGGTGTATGCAATGAACAAGGTAGAATTGATTTTAAGGCTCAAAAAAGAACTCAGCAAAGATAAGGATGAACAAACCAAAGCCCCCCGCCTCAGCCAAATTCACATCTGCCCAAGATTCCAGTGGTTTTCCTTGCAGCAAGAAACCAAGCACCCTGATTTTGAAAATTTGGGTCACTACCTTAAAGGCTTGATTTGGGAGGGATGGGTTAAGGGGATTTTCCCTGAAGCCCATTGGCAAAGAGAAGTTGAATTCATGGGTATCAAAGGACACATTGACTTCTTCTTCCCAAAGAGTTCAACAGTTCTTGAGGTTAAGGCAACAACATCAACATCCTTACCATTCCTTCCTAACCCCCAGCACCTCTGGCAAGTTAGGGCTTACATGGCTGCTTTGAAGGAAGAGGGGTTTGAAAATCCCAAAGGTTTCATCCTCTACATCCCTGTTGACAATCCCTCCTTGATGCTTGAACACATCTACGAAGTCACATTGGAAAATTGGATGATTGGGTTGTTGAAAGAGAGGGCAAAGAACTTGCTTGAAGCCTTTGAAAGTGGAATTGAACCAGCCTTGCCTGAAGACCTTAAGCCTGAGGCTGAACCTTGTGCAGGAATTTCTTATGGCAAACCTTTCATCTGTCCCTTCCACAAGACTTGCTGGGGAGAAGAAAGGCTTCCTGTGGTTTTGAGGAACTGGGTAGACAAACTGGGTGATTGGATTGAGGCTTTTGAGAGGGTGAAAGAAAAGGTTGAACCTGCTTTAAGACAAAAAGAATGGGTTGAGGGTAAAGTGAAAGAATGGTTGAAATCAAGAGATGATTTGAAGATTGTTGAGGTCAAGGGAGAAAGGTGGAGATTGGTGGCAGTGAAGGAAAATGGTTGCAGGGAGTATGTTGACAAAAAGGCAATTGAAGAAGCATTTGGGAGAGAAGTCATTGAACCTTTCATTAAGAAAGCCCAACCTGCGGTGAGGGTGAAATGGGAGAGAATTGACAATTAGTTTGTCATTGAAGTAATTATTTTGAGCCATTCTACCACTAATCAAGGAGGTGCTTCAAATGTCACTCAAAGAGAAGGTATGGGGTCTCCTTGAAGATGGGGAAGAGTTTGTTGACCTAAATGGTCACCCTGGAGTTTACAGAAATGGTAGGTATGCAATGGACACAGGTGGCAGGTATGTGGGTGTCTATGAAGAAAGTGGAGGCATGAGGCATTGGACAGGGACAGGCTATGAGGGCAAGAGGCAGGGAGATTGGGTTGTTGATTGGGGCAATGGTGCTGGTTATCTCAGGAGAACTGGGAATGATGTTCTGGATGGCTCAGGTAGGTTAATTGGCTTCATCAGAAAGAAGATATGAGGGATTGGGGTATAGAAGATGAAAGGACTTGGAGAATGATACTGCTTGCCTCTGAGAATCTGCTTGAGAGAAGCCTTCAGGGGAGGGTCTTCCTTCCCTGTGAGGTATGGTATCACCCTTAATGACCAAAGGAGGTAGCAACCAATGAACAGGTTTGAATGGCTTGGTTTCTTTGGAATGGTGTTAGTTCTCACTTTCCTCATTTACATTGACCCTCCTTTTGAGTTTGGGAAAAGGGTTAAGAGGGTTAAGAAGAGGGGAACTTCTGTTCAACTTACTCAAACCTTCCAGCCTTCCCAGCCCTTACCTCTATCTCCCTTGATTATTTTCATCAAACCTTATCAGCCTGCTGCTCAATTTGTTCTACCTCCTCAGCCCCAGCCTCAAATCACACCATTGGTTCAGCGGGAAAGGGTTTACTACTATGACCCTATTGCTCTTTACAATTTTGCTACAGGGATGTGGCTTTTGAATTGTGAACATGTCAAGAGAGCGAGGAACATTTTTGACTCATTTGTTCCACCCCCCTGCTTTTTCAACCCTGCATTCTGCTACAAAAACTCACCTTTAATGCAGAGAGGGGAATTTTTCTTACATTGAAAGAAAAGTCCTAACATCCTGCTGTGGATGGTGCTCTGCACCTTATGAACAGAAAATCCCACTGGAGCAGTCCCTTAGAACCCTGAGGTGGATATGGGAGATGCAGTCAGGATTGAAGGTCTTATGGCTTCAAACTAAACCCTTCATGTTGTCAATCCACTCCTTCAAACTTACACAGCCTTTGCAATTCCCCTTACTGTCAGGTGGGCTTGATTGAACCAATATGTTCCCAAGTTCACAGACCATCTCTTCTACCTCTTCAGGTTTCCAACTTTCAATAGGCTTGACTGCACAAGTGAAGTGAAGGGCAAACTGGTCAGCAGTAACCTCCACCAACCTTTGAGGTTCATCTCTATATCTTTGTGGTTGAAGGTAAACCAATGCTAAACCACTCACCTTGTATCCATTCCTCTCTGCAAGGTAAGCATATGCCTTCAACTGGGCTTCATAGAGTGGGAAAAGGGCATCTTGTGCTTGGGTTAATTGAGCAACTTTGTAATCAGCAATAAAAACAGAACCATCTCCAAGTTTCCAAATAGCATCAGGCTCTCCTGTTAGGATAAAATCCCTAACTTCTACTTGCCACCTTTGAGGCTGTAAAGTTTCAGTGACCACAAGCCCACCAAGAGCCTGAGTAAGCCATTCTGGCAGTTGCCCTTTTTGGGAGAAAGTTGAATTGACAACCTGCTTGATGTAGGCATCCAAGGTTGAGATTATACCTGGCAGGGGTGAGCGGAAAGGGTGAGAGGCTGGTAAGGGAAAGTGGGAGGTGAACCAAAAGCACCTTGGGCAAAAATCTGCCATCCTGACCTTCCCCAAGTCCCTTGCATTGATAGTGATTTTCCCCTGCAAACTGTGCACCCCTCCTCATTCCAAAGTTTGCTCACCACATCAAAGCCCCAGCCCACTTTTTCAACTCTTTATGCCTTGCTTTCCAATCTGGAGCAACTTTGCTCACCAAAGCCCAGAAGTTACCATTGTGCCTTGGGTATCTGAGATGGGCTAACTCATGGATTACAATGTAGTCAATCAAACTCTCTGGCAATTGAGCAAGCCTCCAGTTAAATCTGAGAACCCCCTTGCTTGTGTTGCACAAGCCCCATTTACCTTTCCAATCCCTCAATTCAATCCTTTCAGGTTTTACTCCTAAAACTTCAGCAAACTCTTCAACCTTCTCACCCACCACTTTCAGGGCTTGTTCTTGCATCCACTTCACAATCGTTTGTCTCACCTTGTCACCACCACTTTCGGCAACTTTTACCATCAACCTCCTACCCCTCAAACCAACTTTATCCCTCCTGCCATTCACCACCTTCAAAGTGACAGGTTTACCCAAAATCCAGAAGGTCTCTCCATCAACAAACTGATAGGGCAGGGGTAATTGCTCCCTTCTTGTTTCCATTTCCTCCAACTTCTTTGAAATCCAATCAGCCCTCTTTCTCAGCACCCTTTCAATCACTTCATCACTTACCTCCGTTGGCACTGAAACCACCACTTTACCGTTCCAAGTTACCCTGATGTTTATCCTCTTCACTTGCTTGCGTTGGATAATCAAAGGGGCTTGAAAGCCACTGATAAACCAACCCATCCCCTAAGCCTCCTGATAGTGAATTTCAGCCAAATTCAGCAACTCTTTCTGCCACTCTTCTGCTTGCTCTCTTGGAATGTTGTGGTTTTTGAGACATTTGTAAATAGCAACCCTGACCTTTTGCCTTGCACTTTCTATCCTTGTCCAATCAGGAACATAAGAGCCCTTGATAGCATTCTCAATTTCCTCTACCAGTGACTTGGCTTCTTCAATTTCCAATCCCTTTGCTCTCAAGAAGTTGAAGAAAGGTAGATGCCTTTCACTCAAGCCCAATCTCTCAGCCTCTGTTTGGCGTTTCAAAATTTTCTCCCTCAACTCCAGCAACTCTTCAACAACTTTGTGGGCTTCCCGGCGTTGCTGCTCAAACTCCCTCAAAATCTGCTCTAATTGCTCTTGAAGAGACTGGAAGAAAGTGGGGTCTTCATGTATGTGGGCATCAATGTAGGCTCTCAATGCACTGACCGTTTTTGTCACTTTGCCTCGTTCTGTTCCCTCCCCCTTTAACTGCTCCAGAAATGCTTCAGATGTAACCTCTGCTGGTTCTGTCAAATCCAACTCACCAACTTTCACTGCTTCATTTAAGATTTCCATCAACTTGGGCAGGTAATCCTTAGGGCGCAGCCTAATGTCATGGAATCTCCTGTAGGCAGCCTGACGGATTTGAACCAAGCGCTTATAAGGGTCAACAAAGTTTAGACCTTCAGGATGAGGCAGGACAAAGTTAAGCACTTTCCCATATTCCCTGACCAATTCAGCAAACTCCCCTCGCCTCTGCACATCTTCCAGTTCTTCAAGGCAGCGTTCAAGGGTGTTAAAGTCAAGTGGCTTACTTAAGTCAAAGGCAGGGAAGAATTTTGCTGCTTTCTGGTGAATTTCCTTAAGTTGCTCAAGCCACTGCTCAGGTGTATCATATATCCTCTCAACATCTCGGCTCTCATATTTTGCAAGGGCTTCTCTCAGTTCCCCAGCAATGCCAAAGTAATCAACAATCAGCCCAGTTTCCTTTGTTATCTCTTTCCCATCCCTTTCCAGCCTACATGGACGGTTAACCCTTGCAATGGCTTGGAGCAAAGTGTGTTCCCTCAAGCGCTTGTCAAAATACATCACAGCCAAGATGGGGGCATCAAAACCAGTGAGCAACTTGTCAGAGACAAACAGGATTTTGAGTGGGTCATTTGGGTCTCTGAACCTGTTGATTAAGCGCTGCTCCTCTTCTTGGCTACGCTGGTAAGGAAGTGCCCAATCTTCATTTTGCCCAACGGTAATGACCACCTCAGTTTCAACATCACTGCGTCCCTTGTCCCTCAAAATTTCATCAACAAGTTCCTTGTATCTAACAGCCATCCTGCGCCTGTGAGCAACAACCATTGCCTTGAAACCATAAGGTTCTACCTCACTGAGGAAGTGCTCAACAATATCCTCTGCAATGCGATTCATCCTCTCTTCAACCTGTGCCACTATTTGCTCAGTTATCCTAACCTGCCTTATTTTTTCAACCAGTGCCTCTTCCTCTAACCCTAAGTCCTTGAAAACATCAGCCAACTTTGCATCAATATCTGCATCTTCACTCAAGAACAACTCTGGCAAGCGAGCCTGATAGGTGATGGGAACAGTCACTCCATCCTCCAAAGCATCCTTAATTGTGTATCTGTCAATGTAGTCACCAAAGACTGCAGGAGTGTTTCTATCTTCCCTCTCTAAAGGAGTTCCAGTGAAAGCAAAAAAGGTGGCTCTGGGTAAAAGGTTGCGCATCCTTGCTGCCAGCAAAGCATATTGGCTTCTGTGTGCCTCATCAGCAAGGACAAAAATGTTTTCCTCTTCACTCAGGTGCTCAGTTTCTCCAGTCTCATTCAAAATCCTACTCCCCAATTTCTGAAGGGTGACCAAAATGGTTCTCCCTGCAGGATGCTGAAGCAAGTTCTTAAGGTGTCTTACAGTATTTGCATGGGTTGGGGAGGGATAACCATGATGATGGAATACCCTTTCCATCTGTCTGTCCAACTCTCTCCTGTCAGTGAGCACAATGATGCAAGGGTTTTGAAATTCCCTGCGCAATTTGAGTGCAAGCCAAAGCATTGTCAAGGTTTTACCAGAACCTTGCCAGTGCCAAATTGTCCCACCTTTTCCATCACCTCCTTGGCGGGCTTGGTGGGCAGAGTGAATAGCCCTGTTTACTGCTCTCCATTGCATGTGTCTGGCAATTTTCTTCACCCTTCCCTTTGGTGGCTCATCAGCATAGGCAACAAAACTGCGAAGGAAGTCCACCAAATTCTTTTTGGGGAACAAAGAAGCAATGAAAACCTCTTGAGGGTTAGGTTTGCGCCCCAATTTCTGCTTCAGTTGCCTTTCAACTTCATCATCACGCCATCGCTCAAACTTGCCCTTCACTGGGGCATATTCACATTGTTGCCCACAAGTTGCCACAACAAAAAGGTTTGTGTAGAAAAGTTGTGGGGCATCATCCTGATAGCGCTCAAGTTGCAGTATTGCTTCTTCCATTGGGTCTTTTTCTGTCATGAAGGGATTTTTGGCTTCCGCAACTATTAAAGGGATGCCATTGATGAAAACAACGATATCTGGGGCTATCTTCCTTTCCTTGCCTTGCACCTCAAAAGAAGAGCGCTTTGGAAGGCTGTCAGTGACCAAAAACTCATTTTGCTCAGGGTTCTCAAAATCAATGAGCCTGACAGTATAGTATCTCTGCCCCTGCCCCAAATCCATTTGCAAGGGAACACCTTTGACTAAAATCTCATGCACCACTTCATTGCACCTTACAAGGTCAGGCTGAGCAGGGCTCTCCAATTGGTGCACAACTCCCCTAAGGGCTTCATCAAGTTGAGACTCTGGAAGCCATGATGAATTTAACCTCCATACAGCCTCTTTCAGGTGGGACAGAAGGATGACAGACCTTGTTCCAGCCCTTTCTTTCTCAAGTTCCTTTGGGTCAATGTATTGGTAGCCCAGTTCCTCAAGTTGCTCAATGAAAGGCTTTTGAACCAATTCATACTCAGGTTCTTCAAAGGGCATAAGTGACTCACCCCTCTGGGAAGACTTGTTTTAGGATATCACCTACCCATTCAGGCAAGCGGACTTTGCCTGTGAGCAGGTTGTTTAGCAGCCACTTCTTGAGTTTACCTAAGGCTTCCAGATAACGCCGCTCATTGTCTATTGCTTTGTCTATTGTGCTGAGAATTTCTGCAATTCGCTTTTGCTCTTCAAGGGGAGGGAGGGGGATAGGTAAAGCCTTTATCTCCTGAAGCCTTATGGAAGGATACCCAGGGTTAGGGTTAATTGCTGCCATATCTACCTTGCAAAGCCACCAAAACACAAATTCAGTATCTGCCACTTCGTGATTAACCTCAACAGCAGCAAGATGTGAAACTATGTAAGCATCTGTTCCAAGAATTGCCCTGTGGTTCTTTTCCAGTGCTGCCCCACTTTTAGGGAAAACTATTGTCCCTCTGGGAGCAAGCACAAGACTAAGTTCCCTGACAGCCATATCATTGACCTTGTCTACAGTTTCCAACAAGTTTCTTGTTTGCCCATACCTTGCTAAATCTTGAACCCTAACAAAGGGATAAATTCCACCTTCAAAATACTTTTGCTCTTGTGGGGCAGATGAACCTGAATAAACTCTTGCAGCAACCTCCTCTAACCTCTTTTCCTCCCACTCCTCAGGAATCTCACCTAACTCAGTTTGCTTGAAGCGGGTATGACCAATGCCTTTGGTTAGAAGGTGGGAAAGGGCATACTTCTTTGCCTTCTCATAAAGGCTAACAATTTGCCTTGTGCGCTCAATAATCTCATCCACCAACCTCAAAACCCCAGCAATTCGCTTTTGTTCTTCAAGGGGAGGGAGGGGGATAGGTAAAGCCTTTATCTCCTGAAGCCTTATGGAAGGATACCCAGGGTTAGGGTTAATTGCTGCCATATCTACCTTGCAAAGCCACCAAAACACAAATTCAGTATCTGCCACTTCGTGATTAACCTCAACAGCAGCAAGATGTGAAACTATGTAAGCATCTGTTCCAAGAATTGCCCTGTGGTTCTTTTCCAGTGCTGCCCCACTTTTAGGGAAAACTATTGTCCCTCTGGGAGCAAGCACAAGACTAAGTTCCCTGACAGCCATATCATTGACCTTGTCTACAGTTTCCAACAAGTTTCTTGTTTGCCCATACCTTGCTAAATCTTGAACCCTAACAAAGGGATAAATTCCACCTTCAAAATACTTTTGCTCTTGTGGGGCAGATGAACCTGAATAAACTCTTGCAGCAACCTCCTCTAACCTCTTTTCCTCCCACTCCTCAGGAATCTCACCTAACTCAGTTTGCTTGAAGCGGGTATGACCAATGCCTTTGGTTAGAAGGTGGGAAAGGGCATACTTCTTTGCCTTCTCATAAAGGCTAACAATTTGCCTTGTGCGCTCAATAATCTCATCCACCAACCTCAAAACCCCAGCAATTCGCTTTTGTTCTTCAAGGGGAGGGAGGGGGATAAGAATCTTTTTCATTTCAGTTTGTGTCAATTTACCTCTTGTTGTCCCACTGACATAGCCAGTCAAATCAAAAAAGTTAAGTGCATAAACCAAAAATCTGTTAAGCAAAATCCCATCTTTGCCTTGTAGAACATGAGCATGATTGTTCACCCAAAATTTCCCTTGCATTATGTATGCTGAGGGTTCAAATGCTCCCCAGTAGCCTCCATCTTCAGCAAGGAGCACATATTCACCATCAAAAATATAGTCATTGATGTAATCAATTATTCCATTAGCACCACAATATGGATATTCACCTTTCATGCTTTCTCTTTGTTTCTCACTAAGTGGAATCCGAAGATGGTCAAATATATTTGCAACTTCTCCTAATCTCTTTACCTCCCACTCCTCAGGAATCTCACCTAACTCAGTTTCCTTGAAGCAGGTTGATTGGCTCATTCTTCCTCACCCCTTTAAGGTCTCCCAAACTAATTGCAGAACTTCTTCTAAGTTTTTCCGTTCATCTTTAATAACTTCCAACATAGCCTGAACTTCATTCAAATCAATTTCTTCTTCATTTGTTGCTATAGGTAGATAGCGGGCAATGTTAAGGTTATAACTATTTTGAGCAATTTCATCCAAAATCACTACTTTGCTGTAACCTTCCGCTTCCCCAAATTGGCAGCAAGTTTTCACAATTCTGTCAATATCTTCATCCCTTAAGTGGTTGCGTTTTGTTCCCGCCTCATAGTCCTTACCACCATTAACAAAAAGAACCTTGCCCTTGCGTTCTTCAGGCTTTGATTTGTTAAAGACCAACACAACACCAGGGATGCCAACGCCATAGAAAATCTTTTCAGGCAAGCCTATCACAGCCTCCAGCCAATCCCTTTCCAGAACTTTCCTGCGAATCTCAGCCTCATTTCCTGTGCTCCTAAACAACACACCATGAGGCATCAGCACAACAGCCTTTCCATCTTCTTTCAAACTGGCAAGGATATGCTGAATGAATGCCCAGTCACCATTGCTGTTAGGTGGCACTCCAAACTCAAACCTATTGAAAGGGTCATTTGAGGCTACATCTGAACCCCAATCTTTGCGACTGAATTCAGGATGGGAAACAACAATGTCAAACTGCTGCACCTGAGAGCCCTCAACAAAGGCTGGGGAACGCAAGGTATCACCATACTCCAAAGATGCATCCACTTCATGCAAGAAAACATTTATTTTTGACAACCTAAAGTTTTCTGGGTCAATCTCCTGTCCAAAGAGTGTAACTCTTCCATCAGCCTCTTGTGCAACAGCGATGAGGGTGCTGGCAGTGCCTGCTGCTGGGTCATAAATTCTCTGCCCAGCCTTAGGTTCAGCCAACTTTGCCAAAAGTTTGTTCAAATCTGGTGGGGTCAATCGTTTGCTGGCTTCCCTTCTTTCATGCTCCTCAGCAACATAGGCAATGAACTCAATGAATGCTTCTCCAACAGTTTTTGCCCCATTCTCAAGGTTTTCGTCCTTTAGGGATATGGTATCAAAATGCTGCAGCAAAGCAATGAGCACATTCTCTGGCATTTCTTGAGGGTTGTTGTAGTCAATCCAACTCAGAAGACCTTTGAGGTGGGGATTTTGGTTCTCCAAAGAGTCTATTGCTTTCCTGAGAACTTCTCCCAAGTTTTGAGTGGCTCTTCTGACAGTCTCCCACCTTGCTTCCTCAGGGACATACACCTCAAAGAGGTTTGGGTCATCATCACCCTCAACTTCTAACTGCTCCATAAATTTGTCAGAAATTCTCTTGAGCACAAACAAGCCCACAAGATACTTTTTGTGCTGGGCAGGGTTGAAGGTTGGGAACAGTCTTATTGCTTCCTTCAACTTCCCAGCAACTTCCTGTGCAGTCAGTTTCTCCTGAGGCATCACCTTTCACCTACCTCAGTATTTCCATCACTTTCTTAAGGCTTTCCAGAAGTTTTGCCCTTTCTTGTTCTGCTGCTTTCAGTTCTTCCCAGAGAGTGGCAATGTCATGGATGTCATCTTCATTGGTCAAGGCAACATACCTGCTGATGTTCAAGTTGTAGCCATTGCGCCTGATTTCCTCCAAAGTTGCTACCCTTGAATATCCCTCTTGGTTCTGGAAAGATTTGAAGGTTTGGACAATCTTGTCAATGTCCTTATCCCTCAGGAAATTTTGATTGCGTCCTTCTTCATACTCCTTGCTGGCATCAATGAAAAGCACTTTGCCCCTGCGCTCTTCAGGTTTTGATTTGTTGATGACCAAGATGGCAGAAGGGATGCCTGTGTTGTAGAAAAGTTTTTCAGGCAACCCTATGATAGCCTCAAGCAAATCATCTTCAACAATCCCCTTACGGATTTGAGCCTCACTGTTGCCCCTAAAAAGGACACCATGAGGTGCGACCACAGCCATTTTACCTGCGGGTTTCAAGATTGCAATCATGTGCTGGATGAAGGCAAAGTCACCAAAGGATTTGGGAGGGATGCCATATTTGAAGCGGTTGAAGGGGTCTCTAACAGCAAAATCGTGCCCCCACTCTTTGAGGCTGAAAGGCGGATTGGCAATTACAATGTCATAAGTGATGGGTTTTCCATTTTCCACCAATTTTGGCTCTCTGATTGTGTCTCCCAACTCAATTCTGGCATGGGTAAGTCCATGAATGAGCATGTTCATCCTGCACATTGCCCAAACATCTGGGTTCTTCTCCTGTCCATGCAAAGTGAGTTTGTGAGGGTCACCACCTTTTGCTTTGACATAGAGAGCACACTCCAATAGCATCCCACCTGTCCCACAAGTTGGGTCACAAATGCTCATCCCTTCCTCTGGCTCAACCAACCTCACCATTAAGCGGACAACCTCACGGGGTGTGTAAAACTCACCACCTCTCTTGCCTTCATGAAGTGCAAATTGTTTCAGTAGATACTCATAGGCTCTACCCAAAAGGTCAGGCTCAGCAAAGTCTTCATCCCTAAGCGAGATGGCAGAAAAGTGGTCAACAAGTAGGCGCAGTGTGGTTGGTGGAAGACGGTGGTGGTCAGCAAAGTTTGTTCTTGCCAAGATACCTTGCAAGGTTGGGTTTGCCTCTTCTAAAACCCTAAGTGCCTTATTAATAGTTTCACCCAACAAATCTCCTTTGCAGTTGTCAATTGACTTCCAATGGGCTTCTTTAGGCACTTCAAACTGGTGAGGCAACCCTTTTTCCCTCTCTTCATCCCAGTGGTCAGATATGCGCTTGAGGAAGAGCAAGGGCAAGATATAGCGCTTGTAGTCAGTGGCATTCACACTCCCTCTTAGGATGTCAGCAGCCTTCCAAAGGTGGCTCTCCAGTTGAGGGAGGGTGAGATACTTCAGCCTGAAGAGCGGTTCCATCACCTTCCCCTCTGCCCTTCCAGTATCCCCTTGTTGCAAGTAAACTCCAACCTTAGCCTTCCTACCCATGCCGCTCACCAGTATTATTATACAGCGGAAGCGTCAACCATACTGGGACGCATTAGGAGGGATGGGGCATGGTTGATGGGCAAAATGAAATTGAGGCTTTAGTGAGACAATTGACTATGCTTAGAAGGCTGACAATTATCGCTGTTGCACTTTCCATCACCACCTTCTTGACCATCATCCTGAGGTTGGAAGCACTAAAGAACTCTGTGACAACAAACTCCCTTGTGGCAAAGCAAGTGATAATCGTTGATGGCAATATGAAGCCCAGAATCAGTTTAGGTGGAGTTGACAATTCTTATGTCATTGTCTTTCAAGACAGTATTGGGATAAGAAGGTTGGGGATGGGAGTTCTTGAGCAGCAAGGTCAATCTATGGTGACAGTTTCCTTAAGAGACTCAATGGGGAGAATAAGGGTCTGGCTTAGTGTGCTTCCTGAAGGGACACCTGAGATTGCAGTGCAAGATGAAACTGGCAGACCAATTTTCAAAGCGCCTTGAGAAGTTACCCCTTGCTCTCCTTATGTCTTTGGGTTTCAATTAACACTGCCTTAATCCCTGTTGGCAACCCTTTGCTGGCTGAAGGGAATCTGTAGATTCAGGGGGGCAAGATTTGCAGGGTTGGTAAAAACAAACAACCAGCAGCATACCTATGAGCCTTATGCCTTTCAGACTCATCCTCCTATGTTTATTGGTAGGGTGTCAATAAAAGGGTTGGTTAGGGCTGGTTGCAAGGTGAATTCAAATTCTGCAAAATTTCCCCAATACATCCCCCCACATGTGTTGTGTTGGTTTGGGGATTTCATTGCTGTCTGCCAATTTGTAGGGGGCATGGTTGGATGATTTTTAGGTTTCCCCACCTTGAATGATTTTCATCACCTTGTCCAGCAGGGCTGAAAATTCCTTCAGGTAAAACTCAGCATCATAAGGTTTCTCATCAGGGTTGGTTGTGATTTCCTTCTTTTTCCTGTTGCTGTAGGCAAAGGTCACTTTTTCCCCTTCCTTGAAACCAACTTGTTTGAGAAACTTGTCAGCATTCCCCCTGCCAACCCTTTTGGTCACCTTGACCCATTCCCAGCCCCTACCTGAAGCAATCTCATCCCTAACACTCTCAGCAAACCTCAATGCCACCTCTTTCCCCTGTGTTGCAAACAGTCTCAGGAATGTGGGGACAAATTCAGTTTGGAGTTTGGGTTTATCCCTACCTTTCCAGACTGACCCTTTGGTTTGAAGGATTTCACCTTCAGGGGACAGGATGATGTAATTCTTTTCATCAGAAACAAACACAATAGCCCCAGCCCACTCCAACTCAAGTTTGAAAACAGGCGGGATGGATTGTTTGGTAACCTGAAGGATGGTCTGGGGGTCATGGTGTTGGACAATGATGCCATCAGTGTCAGCCTCAACCACAACCCCACCAACCCCCTCAATTGCAGAAATCATTGCTGTCAAGATTTTCCTGCCATATTGGGTAACCCTTGCTGCAGCATCCATATCATTGAAACCATAACCC
This sequence comes from Candidatus Caldisaccharidevorator sinensis, assembly GCA_032161505.2. GTDB lineage: Bacteria > Armatimonadota > Fervidibacteria > Fervidibacterales > Fervidibacteraceae > Caldisaccharidevorator > Caldisaccharidevorator sinensis. Next base: position 279,727 of record JAVKTG010000002.1, on the reverse strand, counting down.
CCTGTCCCATAGAAACCATAAAGGGAATTGATGAGAGTTTTCATTGCAAGTTGAATTCCTTCAGCAAGTTTGTCCCCCTCTTTTGCCTTCTTTTTCCATTTTAACCTTTCTTCAGTCAGGGTTTTCAGCCACCTAAGGGCAATTCCATCCACATCCTTCCTTGAGTGAATTCTGTAGGTTAGCATAATGGTGGGGTAAAGTGATGCCACATCTATCTTGAAACAAGGGGAAAACAAACCTTGCCTTGCCACCACCAGCCCACCTTTATAGGTCTTTTTCTCATCAGGGTCAGGGATGGGTAAACCAACCTTCCTGTATTCCCTTTCCAGTATCTTTTCCCAAATCCATGCTGTTGACTTGACACAAACACTTGCAGGGGGCAGCCCTGTTAACTGGGAAATCATCCAGAAAGGCAGAAACAGCCTCTCAAACAGCCCCCAACACTCTGTCAAGTCTGCCTCAAGGTAACTGTTGAATTTGGTTGGGTCTGTGTGAAAGGTTTGGGAAATCTCATCAGCAGATAGTATAACCCTATTGGGCTGGGAAATCCCAAATTCCTCTGCCACAGTTTTCAGGTCATAATGGGTTAACTTCTTCTCAACATAATCCCACCTGCAGACCAAGTGAAGTGTGTCAATGATTTGCAAGGGCAATTCACTGTTAATGAAGGGGTAGGTCAGGGGGTCACCTCTGAGTGTCCCATTGGTGGCTGCCACAACACCTTTCCCATCAGTCTCAATTCAGAAGGGGCAGGGGACATTGTGGGTTTCAGCCTTGTTGATGAGATAGGGTAGGTCAAACTCCATAAGGTTGTAACCTGTTATGATGCTGTGTGGGTTTTGGTTGGCAAAGGCTGTGATTTCCCTGAAGGCAGTTTCCAGCAGCCCCCTCTCACCACCACACTCATCAACCCTCAGGATTTTGGTTTCCACCTGACCATCTTTGGCAAACAGCAACCCCACAGCAAGCAGGTTTCCTGAAGTCAAATCAAGGTTTCCATCCCCATCCCTCTTAATCCCTTCACATTCAAGGTCAATCACAATGGCTGGGGGGATGGGTTTGAATTCTGTTGGTGGGGAAACCCCTTCAATGTCATCCCAACCCTGCCAGCCATCTAAGTCATCAGGGGTTAGGGTTTCCCACTCACCCCCCACCTTCAGGGTTACTATCCCCTCAGGGCTTTTCCCTGTGAATGGGGGACAATTGGGGACGGATAAACCTTCAGGTGGGGTTTCTGGATGGTTTCTATCCCCTGCCTCAGGGGTTTCCATAGGTGGGGACTGAGACAGCCCAGCCTCAGGGGTTTCCTGTGGGCTGCCACCATCCCCACCTTTATCATTATCCCCCTCTGGGCTGGGGGTTGGGGTTGGGAATGACACAAAGACATCCCCCTTAGGGTTTGTGTCATTTGTGTCATGTGTGTCATTTGTGTCATTCTGGGGAATGGGGGCAGCCTCTGGGGGCTGGATGGCAAACCATTCCTCTGAGAGACAAACCTCAGGTGGGGTTTCTGGGAATGACACAAAAACATCCCCTATAGGGTTTGTGTCATTTGTGTCATTCTGGGATGACACACAAGACACATTCTCTATAAGGGATGTCTTTGTGTCATTCTGGGGGCTGGGGGCTGATGGCTGGGGCTGGGTCTTGGGCTTCCTCTTTACCCTACCCACAGCCACAGCCTCAGCCCTGCCCTCATCAGTCAGGACATAGAGACCCTTCTTGGGGGTTTCAACCAGCCCCTCATCCACCAACCCCTTCAGTGTCCTTTGGGCTAACCCCCTTGCAGAAGTCTCAGACTTTTTCCCCAACTCAACCATGAGTGTTTTAATGGCATCCAACCTTTTCAGTTGACCCTTCTCAAGCAATTCCCTCAGAAGGATTTTCCTTGCCTTTTCTTCTTCTGTGGTCTCAGGTTGGTCTGTCAGGTCAACCCAGCCATCCTCTCCAATGGTGATAAACACAGTTTGGTCTTCAACCCTATTGCCCTTAATGGCAACCTTAATGACCCCCTGACCCTCTGATTTCAGTTGCAAGATAACATCCACAGCCCCAGTGATGGCAGTTGACCCCAAGACCCCTCTCTCATCATCAGTGTCCCCTTTCCTATCATGATGGACAAACAGGAAGCAGCATCCAGACCTCTCAGCCACATCTTTTATCCTCTCAAACAGCCCATAGACCAAATCATAGGCATTCAGGTTACCCCTTTCCCTTTCCAATGCTGGTCTGAGAAAGTGTGACAATGTATCTATCACAACCAAACTAATCCCCCACTTCTTGATAAACCTCTCAAGGATTTCCAACCTGTCAATTCTGGGCATTGGGGAATGGGTTATGTCCCACAGGCACAGGTTGGGGTTATCTTGGATGCCAAGATTGTGAATTCTCTGCAATGTTAACTCCATTCTCTCAAAGGGTAGGAAGAAGACCTTGCCCTGTTTGGTGGGGAAATCAATGAATGGTTTACCCTCAGCCACACAGGCAGCAACATTCAAGGCAATAAGGGATTTGGCTGTCTTGGGTCTTGCAGACAAAACACAGATTTCACCTTTTGCCATCAAACCTTCAATCATCCACTCAGCCCCACTTCTTTCCAAGTGTTGGGTCAATTGGGCTGAAGTCAATCCCTGTGGGATAAGGGGTTTGGCTGTTTGTAACAGCATCCTCACATCAACCCCCAAACCCACAGCATCAGCAGCATCCCCTTTCTCTGGGGCATCTTTCCAGTTTACAAACCACAAGTTATCATAACCTACCTCATCCAGAAGGATTTGGGCTATTCTCTCCATATGTTTCCTGCCCTCAGGGTCATTGTCAGCCCACAGGTAAATCCTGCCATCACCAACAATTTCCACCAACTCTCTTAGCCTTCTGGGGGTTGGGATGATTTGTGACCCATAGGTGGCAACTGATGGGATACCAATAGACCACAGGGCTTCACAGGATTTTTCACCTTCCACAATAACCACATCAGTGTTGGGCTGGAGTTTGTTAATGCTGTAAAGGGGAAAGTCTGAGACAGGTTTACCATTCAATCCCTTTGTCCCATCAGGTCTTACCCACACAAACTCTTTCCTACCATCAGGGAAATCAATCCTTTGGTGAATTGCCACAAGTGTCCCATCCTTTTCCTTAACCTCATAGGTTGTGATGGTTGCCTCAGGGGTAAATTCCTCAAGGGATGTGGGGCTGGTGGGCTTGGGTTGGGGGTTTAGCCGTTGCCAAAAGAGTTTCCAGATTTCCTTCTGTTTCTCATCCTCACAGACCCAACACCTAACAGCCACCTTTCCATCAAACAGAGAAACCTGAAGGCTGGGGTCTTCATCAACACCATCATCACCATGCTGGGGATGGGGGCATTGGGTTTTGAAGGAAACCAACTTGCCATCATCCCACCTTTCCTCTTTGGTCTTCAACCCCAAACCCTTCAGGTGGTCATAGATGGGTCTCAAATCCTGCAAAACTGGTGGGAAACTAAGTGATTTTGGGTGTTGACTTCTATCCTGAGGTATGCTAAAAACTACTTTGGGATTGGCTGGTTGGACTTCATAGTTTTTGGTTTCAGTTATCATGATTCATCACCTCCTTGAAGGGCAGGGTTTTACCCTGCCACTTTTTCTTTTGGTAGTAGAACTTCAACTTACATCTGTGAGAGCAAAAAGAAGCCTTTGGGTGCACTGCTGTGAACTCTCTGCCACACACAGGGCAAGTTATCTGTCTTGCCTTTACCTTTTTCTTCCATTGAACCAGCAGCCTCGCTGCTTCTTTGACTTCTTCTTCAAGACCAAACATAGTTCATCACCTCCTTCCTTTATTTAGCCTGAGACGCTATTGGGGAGGATTAGAACTTGAGGCTTAGCCATCCCACAACCTCTAAGCCCTCCCATTATCGCCTTGCTTCTCCTTTTCCTCAACGATGAAGAAAATAGGGCAAAAAAATAAAAGCATCTACCAGACTATTGCTTTTCTTTTACCTTTGAGTAATATCTGTAAAGTGCCTTACATCTTGGGCTACAAAATTTTGCAGTTGGATAATGTTTAATGACTTTTTTACCACAAAATGCGCATTCTATTTCTTTCTCATAAACTTTACCCCTCCATTTCAAAAGTTGCTTTGAAGCATTGCTGATTTCTTTTGGTTTCTCCATTAAGCACCACCTATATAATTATAGCCCATAGGCGCTATGGTGTAAAGGGGGTTTAGGTTTTTTCTCTAATACCTGTTACAACCATTTTTCCCTGCTATGTCCTCATCTGAGTGGGGGTAAAAATCTCTACCAAGCAAGAAAGGTGAACCCTGCTGGCTGGGGCAAATCCCTGTTCACAATCAAGGCAAACCCACTCCCCACCAGCCCACTCAAGGGTAGCCTGTCTCATAGGACATCTAATGGGTCAATGGCTGAAGCCTGGTGGAGTCTGTCATCCTCTTGTGAAGCATTCTTGCTTGTGTGATAGTGTTTTGACTATAGCCAGGCTTTTCTAACTCATCCTTGCCACTAATGGATGTTATAGCAAGGCAATCCCCACCCTCTTGCTTCCAATTTCCCCATGAGTTAAAATTTTGTTGGGAAAAAGTCCTGGGGTAGTCTGGATGGCTTGAGGGGCATAGATGCCCAAAATTAGCCAAAATTGCCATAAAATTCTCAAAAATTAAGGGTATGCTCAGCCCGGCAGAGCAGGGGACTCTTAATCCCAAGGTCGCAGGTTCAAATCCTGCGCGGCCCACATTTTTTGCAGAAACCGTATACGTAGCTTCGGGTCAGGGTAAAATGATAACAGTGTTCAAGCCAAAAAAATGGGGCGCAACAAGTTTATTGTTTAAGCCTCATCACATTTAAGCCTTGGAAAGGGGAGTGATGAAAATGATGGCGATAAGAACACCGCTCCGGGTTAACAGCAGGGCGTGGCACCTCAAACTCACCTTAATGGTGCGAATCATTGGTTTAGTATCGTTGTTCGGGGTTGGCGGACGGAGCGGAGCAACGACCTGGACACAGGACGGCGAAGCACTAATCCAAAGCTTTGTTGGTTTGCATCTGGTATCAGCGCAAACTCAACTCACATCAGTCCTAATGCAACTAAGAGAATTGTTGCTAAAGAAGCTGGAAGGAACTATCACCACAGTCAGCTTTATTCTTAGACTCTCCGATTTGACTCAGCAACTTGACGAAATCAAAGACAAATACAGGCTCACGGAATTGAACAAAGCATTAGGTGACATCACGCTGCAGCGGACGGCTGAGTCTATTTTTGAGCCATCAACGCGAACATCAGCTCTTCGGTGGTCTTTATACCGAACAATGGTGAGTAACTTTATGCAGGCTTATTTTGACCTAAAGTTAGCTATCAGTTCCGCTCAACTTGACAGGAGGGACATCGCCGAGCTTAGATGCGAGCTGGCTGATTTAAGGCTTGAAATTGCAGGCTTAGCACATTTGTTGTCAGTGACTAGTCTTCAAAGCCGATAAACCTCTTGCCTGATACTAGACTAGTCACGCCTTCTCCTTCGGCATTTGTTTTCTCCTTGCCCCTTTACATTAGCGAGTTCATCGTCATGTCCCTCGTCCGGTTCCTATTCATTGAGCTTGCCAATAACTTTACGATGTTACTGTAAATATTCCGCATGATTGCAACCTTTCCACGGGCACTGCTCTTGTAACGTCAAAAAAAGCAACCTATAAGGCTAAATGCAGGATAGTGGCCGGGGTAAAGCGCTTATAAAGACCCTTCCCGGCGAAGACGCCTCGACCCTTTCCGCGCCACCTACAGCTCTTTATCTTTTCTTACTTAACAACCTTTCCTTTTCAGTTCAAGAGCTGGGGACACTCATGAGGCCCTCAAAGGTTTTTAGAAAAAGGTCAGTAAGGTGGAGGGCTATCATGCGAAATTGCTGCTGTTTGCAAGCTGAAGACCGTTACCATCGCTTTCACGCACGGTCTTTTTACTGGTTCATAATGGCAGAACCATCAGAGCATGAGGATATGGCGGAGTAAGTTTACTGAGGACTGGGATACCAAGGACGTATGCCGGTGGCGTTGGTGGACTGTGGGTTGCCTTGGAAGCTTGACGACGGATGGGCATTCACTCTCCTTAGCAATGTTCGCTTGGTCCCGCACAAGTGGGAGTAGATCTGGTTTGCGGCAGAGGTTTGACAGGTTCTTGAATATGGCGGTAAAAAGCAAGCGATGTCGATTCCCTACGGGGCAAGCGCAGATTTTGTCGCTATCTTCCCCAAGCAAGACTATGCCAGCCTTCAGCACACCAGAAAAACAGAGTCCTAATCGTTGTATTAAACTTGAGGGCTAGGGATGCGTTAGTGACCGTGGAACTGATCTCACGAGAATTAGGCTTGGCCGGGGAACCCGCCGTCTTCGGTGGTTTGACAAGAGAAGGCTTGATGGTTCCCAGAGGTCTAATCACCTTTTTCCTGAATTGAGCCGGTTGAAAATTGATTTTGGCCAGGAGGTGAGGCGAAATGAGACCATTGCGGATCGCTATGGTCGGCGCTGGCTCGGGACGAGGGCAGAGTTGGATGTCAACTCTGAGCAAGTTGTCTGAGGCAGGCTTTTACGACTTTTGTGCTCTTTGCGAAATCGTTCCTGAAAAGGCGAAGGAAAGTGCGCGCCGCTGGGGCGTGAAGGCTTACAGCAACTTACTTGAACTTCTAGACAACGAGCCTTTAGATGGAATCTTGAATGGCTCACCCGCCGACGCGAATGTCATGGTCGTCGGCATAGCAGCAAAACGAAAAGTAAATGTCCTAACAGAAATTCCCATCGCTCCCACCTTGCCCCTCGCTCGGTTCATGATGGGGTTGGCAGACGAAAACGGGGTTAAGATAGAAGTCTGCGAGCAGGTCTGGCTTTGGGCGAAGGAGCAATTGAAGCGGAAAGTGATAGACGCTGGACTGATTGGTCAAATCACCCACGCAAGGCTTTACTACACAAACAAAGCGGACTATCACGGCATCAATGCCATAAGGATGCTAATTCGCAAGCCTGTCAAGCGAGTTCTGGGTTACACTCAGCTTGTTAAAGTTCCGCCTTTCAAGGAGCGCCATCCGATGATGGGTGACCTGCGCTGTGAAGACCGATGGGATTCTGCGGTTATTGAATTTGAAAATGGCGTGGTTTGTCTTTTCGAGAGTCCGCCAAGGGCGAGAATTTCGCCAAGGTGGGATGTGGAAGGCACTTTGGGTCAACTTATCGGCGACAGCGTTTACATCGGGTCGCAAAGCGATTTCAAGCATTATCCATTCGTTGAGGAATACACGACAATCGCAAGTGAGCGAGTACTTGACCACATTCGTGTTGACACCGACCCGCCTGTTGTTTTCGAAAACCCCTACAAGGCATATCGTGCAGCCGATGGCGACGAGGTTGCAAGGATGGAACTTTTGCTTGGGATGTATAGGGCAATCAGCGAAGGCGCGGAGCCCGTTTATGGCGCCGAAAACGCTTGCCGCGACATTGAAGTCCTTTTCGCCATGCGCGAGAGCGCCCGTCGCGGTAATTGTTGGGTTGAACTGCCGTTAGCGGAGGAGACCGAGTTGGAAAAGCAGATAGAGGCCGAGTTCCGAAAAGTTTATGGTCATGACCCCCGAGACCTTCAGGCTCTTGTGAACACCCAATTCCTAGTCGGGGGCGTCCGATACATCGTCGCATGTTGGGATTGAGGAAAACAAGAGACAGACAGAAAGGTGAATGGGTGATGCTTCTTTACCGCTGGAGGTTAGAGCAATCGATACGACAGCTTGGTGTAGAAATGTAGCTCATGACGGACTAATTGCTTCTCTGACTTGGTCTTCTATCGTCTGGGTCAGGGGCTTCGGGTAAGTTGTTTAAGACCGCAAAAGAAATTCAGTTTTTTTCTCACCGGCGGTTACTAACCAGCAGGAACTGAGAAAACTTACCGACAACACTTAAGCTAAAAGGAGATGACCGTTTCACGTTTGTAGTTGATGTCACGGGTGTAGCGAGACCGCAAAATGTGATGACGTGGACCGGTAATGGTTGCAAAGCGCCCCTCTTCTCTAAAAATTTGTAGAGGGCTTGCTCGTCAGCCATTGGATACGCAGCATAAAAGCTTATCGCCATCACAGTGCGATTCAAAGATAACATGAGTGTCCAACTGACGGTCTTAATAACTTTGCCTTGGTACCGACTTAATGCTTGGGCTTTTATAGTCAGGCTAAGGTTCAGGCCTTTTTGAATTTTTTTGGTAAATCAGACGCTAAATGCCGCTCAGTGACTAAGGTTTGGATTGCCGTTGAAGATGTCCCAACACAAGACCACACTTTGGACCCTGACTTCCTGCATAGGATTTGCACGCTCGTCGTGCATAGGACTAAATCGTTTCGGATAAGAATTTTGGCTTTTTTGCCGATTGAGAGAGATGATGGCACGGCAGCAACTATTTCTTTCCCGGCATAATTGCTTCTGTCGTGGCTGCAGTGGCCGAGCGATGCAATAAAAATATTCCCTTGGGCTGGCAGAGAGCAGGTATGCTTCGGCGCTGTCAATAAGTGGAGAAATGCCAGCCCGTGGTCGCTAAGGTCTTAAGCCGGTTTTGTCTTTTTAAACACATCGGAAGGCGCGAGATGACGATATCGGTCGTCCTGCCTGTTGGAATTATTGCCTTATGGACGATATGGATGTCCGCTCTTATCCGCCCGCAGGTGCGGCCAGTTTTTTAGAGGTGTTCAGACAGCGCGTGCCGCTTTTACGCTTAATATGATCATCGTCACGTATTGAGCCACGTGGATTCAGGCTATCACAGAACCGGATGGGCGTCTAGCTCCCGAGAATGCTCCTCCCCGAAGAGGGTCGCATCATCATGCGATACGTGCTTTGGGGAACCAATTCGCGAAATCAGCCTAAATTGCTGTAACATTCTCCAAAGATTAAGGGCAACCTCGACCTGGAAGAGGATTCGACTCTTTAGTCACAAGGTTGGAGGTTCGAATCCTGCCGGGCTCATTAGGTTTGGGTCAGGCCGGGAGGTGCCAGTCGGTCAGCGTCCGGGACGGGGAGGCACTCGGGCCGGCTGTTCTTCTGCCCGGTAGGGCAAGGGTATGTACTGGACCGACGGTCTGCGGAGCGAGGGTTGCGGGTAAAGGCTCATCAGATCGTAAATCTCGTCCGGCATTTCTGTTGACACTGGCAGTCCGAGTTCCTTTGCTTCGTCGGCGTTAATCGGGTAGTCGTGGGTCCAACGCCCCTCGGTTAGAAGGGTGGCGATCCGCTGCGCCTGCTGGTCGGGCATCTTCCCCCGCAAGAGTTGAAAGACAGTTGCCCGCACTTGATTGAGGGCTTTCTCTGCAATATCGGCCATGATTAAAGTCTGGTCGTCTAACTGGTTTATATCCTTCTTTGCGACGACTGCCAAGACGCTGGCAGCAGGGCAGGAGCCGATCTGTGGGTCCAACGGTCCCAGGACGGCGTTTTCGTCCATTACAATCTCGTCCGCCGCGAGAGCGATCATCGTCCCGCCAGACATCGCGTAATGAGGAATGAAAACGGTCACTTTGCCCGGATGTTTGTGAAGGGCTTGAGCGATCTGCTCGGCAGCCAGAACCAGCCCGCCCGGCGTGTGAAGGATCAAGTCAATCGGCATTGCAGGAGGTGTCAACCGAATCGCCCGTAACACCTCCTCCGAGTCATCAACTGTGATGAAACGCATGAGGGGAAACCCTAGAAAAGACATGGTCTCCATCCGATGAATCATCGCGATCACGCGAGACTTTCGTTTCTTCTCCAATCTGATCATTAGCCGCATCCTCATTTCATAAAGCATGCGCTGCTGAATCCACGGCAAGACAGCGGAAATCAAGAGGAAGAGCCAGAAGATTTGAAAGAGCCAGTCCACCTGCCTTCACCTCACATAGACTCTGCGGTAGATACCGCTTCGTGGTCTCCTCCTGGCAAGGTCAAGGGAGAGCAGAAACCCGCCCACAAACCCACCGATGTGTGCCCACCAAGCGATTCCTGAGGTTTGAATGGCAAGGGACAGAAGTCCTGACCAGAACTGCATCAGGAACCACAGACCGATATAAATAAATGCCGGCAGGACCACTACATCCCAAAAGATAAAAAGGGGAACGAGGGTAAGGATTCTTGCGGACGGAAACAAAAGGAAGTATGATCCTACCACACCGGAAATTGCTCCGCTTGCCCCTATCGCCGGTAAAGGAGAGGAAAAGTGGGTTGCGACGTGAGCGAAGGTAGCGACCAGCCCGCAAACCACGTAGAAAAAAAGGAAACGCGCGTGTCCCATACGGTCCTCCACATTGTCGCCGAAAAGATAAAGGAACCACATATTCCCGATGAGATGCATCCAGCCGCCGTGAAGGAACATAGAAGCGAACGGTGCGATGACCAGTTTTATTCCTGCAACCGGCTCTCCTTGCCAATAAGCGATGTATTCTGCAGGGATGACGGCTACCAGGTTGATGAAATCCTGAACGCGGGGTCCGAGGCTGACCTCGTAGAGGAACACTAATGAGTTGATCACAATGAGCGAGTAGGTAACGAAAGGAAACGATCGGGACGGAACGTCATCCTTCAACGGTAATATAACCCAACACCTCTTTCCATCCGCCTATTCGCAACAACCGTCTCTCCAACCACAGTGAGGGCACAAAGGGTAACTGCGCCACCAAATCATTGGCCACCCGCACCGAGGGCAGATCTCAGAACCGGACCAATTTTTAACGGTGACTCCTCCCTCTCTATCCTTGACAGCCCAGTTTTGCTCCTTTCCGCGTGTCTTAGGTGCAGCTTTTTTTGTCGGCGTTGCTTTATCAAAAGTCATTCGCCAGCATCCTTCGTCGGTCACCTCAGCCGTCATATGATGGGAGCGATCTGCTGTTGAAGGGGGACGGTCGTCACCTCTATCCCGCCTTGAGAAACGAAGACATTGATCTCTGACCGGGTCCCGATCTCAGACCCGTAAAGACCCGGCTCAATAGTGAAAAGCGATCCAGGAACCAGAACCCGCTCGTCGACCGTTTCAAAGGAATCCAAATTGGCTCCCCATCCATGAACAGAGGAGCCCAGGCTATGACCGGTCCGATGGGGGAAGAGATCGGCGACGCTGATGGACTCAAAATAGGACCGGACCACCTGATCCACCTCACACCCCCGGACAGGCTCTCCTTTGGGGATCGTCGAGGTTAGGAAGTCCAGGGCTCGGTCGCGTGCCTCCCGAATCCGTTGGAATTGGGCTTCAAAGCGGGGCGGAATGGTGGTCCCGGTATAACCGCACCAGGTAATGTCCGCATAAACCGAATCGGATGGGAAATGGGTGCGCGCAAACAGGTCCAGCAAAACGAAATCGCCCCACCCGATGGGGGCTGATCTCTCTGGGGACGGGAAATAGTGGGGATGCCTACTGTTGCCCATCACAGCGACGATGGGCGGATGATCAGTCACCAAACCCTCTTCGCGAAAACGAGACAGAAGAAACTCAGCGACGGTCCACTCGGTCACCTCGTCGCCCGAATTCAACCGATGGCTAATAAAGGCAAAGGCTTCCTCTGTCAACTCGATCAGTTTCCGGGCGGCGATTTTGTGAGTCTCCAATTGGTAGTCTGAGACGATGCCGAGGGTACGGTGAACCAAGTCCGCAGATGAAATGACATCCACGCCCCATCTTTTCAAGAGGCCGACGACGCCGGCGTCGGCAGCAGAAAGATGGGGTAGTTCCCAATCCGGAGAATATTCCATTCCAATAACCCGGTAGGGGCTAACGACGTGCTTGAGAAGGGAGAGAAGTTCCGCCCGCGATCCGAAAGAGAACACAGTGCCTTCAACTCCGGAAAAGGAGGTCGCTACTTCGATCCGGGGCGCCATCCAAAGGACGGGACCGGCTTGGGGAATTAAGCAAAACCAGGGACGGGTGGGGTAGGGGTGTAACTGGGCGATCTCGGCGGCGACCGGATTACGCTGGCGATAGTCATAAAGGAGCCACGCCTCTATGCCGACATCTCGGAGAGCCTCTTGAGCGCGCGCCAAGAGCCTGTCTCGCCGCGATTCCATAAAGGTTTCACTGCTGAACATCAAAGAGGACCTTTACAGCTTCTCCTTTCGTCAGAGCCTTAAAGGCTTCTTCGTATCGGGATAAGGGAAGTTTATGGGAGATCAGATCATCCAATTTCACCAAACCCGATGCAAGGAGACGCCGCACGGTCTCCCAGGTGGCGAAGAGTTTTCTTCCGGTGACGCAGTGAATCCGAATCGCCTTCATTATCAGGTCGTTGGGATCTATCGCAACCGGCTTATTGAACAGACCCAGAAGCCCGATCCAACCTCCGGGCGTCACGATCCTGATAGCGCTTTCAAGGGCGGCGGGGCTGCCGGACATTTCGGCTACCACATCCACCCCATTGCCCTCCGTCATATGCGTCACGATCTCTACTAAGTCTTCATTAAACGGATCCACGGCACGGTCGGCGCCCATTTTCACCGCTAGACTCCGACGGGCGGTGCTGGGTTCAGAGGCGATGATGAGGCTGGCTCCCGCAGCCCGAGCGATGGCAATTGCCATCAGCCCGATGGGACCACATCCAAGGATGGCGACCGTCACTCCAGTGATGGGCTCAGCCAGGACTGTATCTACTGCGTTCCCCATTGGCTCCATCAACGACCCCCATTCTCTCGGAATGGTAGGAGGGATGACGACGCAGTTCGCAGCGGGGACTTTGACCAGGTCGGCAAACGCGCCGTCCACATCAAAACCCAAAATTCTTAAATTGCGGCACACATGGGCGCGGTTCGTACGGCACTGGTAGCAGTGACCGCAAACCAGGTGGGTTTCCAGAGCCACGAAGTCTCCGGGTTTCGGCGCCTGGACTCCGTGACCCACGGCAACGACGGTACCCGCTGCCTCGTGTCCGACGATTCTTGGAAACTCACGTAGGTGAGCCGCCATCCACGAGTCCCAGTTATAGAGATGGACGTCGCTGCCGCAGACCGAGGTCACCTCAACCCGAACGACAACCTCGCCAGGACCAGGGGCCGGTTCCGGAACGTCCAGGAAAGAAAAACCTGGGGCGGGTTCGACCTTAGCGAGAGCCCTCACGATCCCGCCGATCCCTCCTCTCTCTGACCCCCGTCCGATGCCCCGCAACAAACGCCTCTGTCGCCCAAACGATTCAACAGTTTTATCCCGTCCGCATGACGCGGATCTTCCCGCAGCAGCTGCGTCAAAAAAGACCGGCTCTCTTGAAGCCGACCCAAATGCCAGTAGCACACAGCAAGCCAATAGAGGGCGTCGGGAAAGTCGGGCTGCAAATCCCGGACTGACATCAGTTCCTTAGCAGCAGGTCCCCAGCGCCGCAACTCAATCAGTGCCCTCGCCAGGTTGTACCGAGCATCAGGGTCGTTGGGTCTCTCGGCGACTCTTTGGGAAAATTCTCGCACTAAATCGCTCACGGCGAGATTGATCTCTTCGGATGAGTCGGTCAGCGGTGCCCCACATTTCCAGCAAAAGCGAGCCTCTTCAGCAACTTGAGCCCCGCAAATCGGGCAATTCATCTCAAACTCCCAACAAGACAATTATACCGACCGTTGTACCTCACTTAAAGACATAACCGGTTCGGGAAGCCCAAAGGACCAGGTCCAGCGCCTCCGGGTAGATCCCAATTTCCTGAGCGAAGGACAGGAACCTCTCCTCCGCCTTCAAATATCCTTTCCGTGACGAGGGTGGCTGAGGGCTCGGTAGGATGGCGAGGGTATGCAGACACCGAGCGACATGGACGTCCAGGATCGCACACCCGAAGTGGCCGATATTTCGGAGGAAGTGGGACGCCGTTTTGTATCCGAGCCCATGAAAGTATCTGATGCAGGCCTCACGCATTGCAAAAGGGTTCTCAAATCCGCCCAGCCACCCGATGAGATCCCCTCCGATCCGTTTCACCGTCTCTCTCGCCAGAAAAAGAGAAAGCGCCCTCTGACGCGGAAACCGATACGACTTGAGGGCTTTCGTCAGCCTCTTCAAAGGTGCGTCCCAGATCAGTGAGGTTACGGACTCAACGGCTCTCTGGGCCATCAATGCCGATGTCCCTGCACACAGGATGGAGAATATCAGTTCCTCAAAGACCCGTTGATTCCCTTTGAACCTGACCGTCTGAAATTCGTCCAGCCGGCTCTCCACGACCGTCTTGATGGATTGGTAATAATCCCGAAGGTCGCTAATGCTTCTCAAATCAGTCGCCGGAACGGGAATGGGCCTAGTTCGCATTCGGCTTGCGAAACGGGGCTCAACAGCGTTGCTCGTAAAAGATGGGATCAAAATCTATTCGCTTTTCCGTGCAGCCGGTCTCGTTCGATCACCGAGGTCCCGTTTTCTTGAGTGCAGCGTGAAGGGCGTTGATATATTCAGTGATGATGCGTGCGTCCCAAACATCTCGCCTTAACTCATCGGTGGTCAAGGACCCGATCTGGGTGACCGGTTCCAGCAGGGGAACGACGAACTTGGCTTTGATGACCGTCAGATGTTCTCTCCTTCCTGTGCGGGTAACGAAACTTTCCTTGTTCAAAGTACCGACGACAAGAACCCGAGACCCTTGCTTAACGATTTGGGAGCATTGCTCGGCGAGGGCACCGTAAACGTCTACTAAGAACAGATCAGAGATCGGCTCTCCGTCCGCCTTGAAAAAAGGTCTGGCGACTTCCATACTGAATTCGGCTTTCACAATTCCTGTCGGACGCTTCCTCAGTACGGCATCCTTGGTGGAGATGCCCGTGACCATTATGAAGTTGATATCCAGCACCAACGAGCCACCTCCGTTCCGCCGCCTCCGCCTCTTCCGCTCGTCCCCGATGACATCTTATTTTGCCACGAGGACCAGTTACCTAAACGCCGACTTCTTGCCCGACGATCCATTCGCCTTCTTGCCCGACCCTGTCCAGGAGGACGGTGACCAAGGATCCTGGAAGTCGGGGGTCAGCGGTTTGCCATCGGACTCTCAGGTAGTTGTCCGTTAAACCGCTGTTTGCCCAGCCGTTGCCACATTGATCGCTCCGCTCCACAAGGACGGGGCGTTCCTGTCCCATGAACCTTTGGACCACTTTTCTCCAGTTCTGTCGGGACACATCTGTTAGGCGCTGACACCTCTCCTGAGCGACGGAGGGCGGCACAAACGGTTTCCAATCGGCGGCAGGTGTGCCCGGACGGGGAGAAAATCGGAAGGCGTGGACCTTTAAGAAATTCATCTTTCGCACGAAGTTTACAGTGTTCTCAAATTGGCGGTCCGTTTCTCCAGGGAAACCGGTCAAAATATCGGTCGTGATGGTGGCGTCGGGGACAGTTTCCCGGACCGTTTCTATTAGACGTTCGTAATAGGCAGTCGTATGCCCCCTTCCCATGTTGGTTAAGACCTCATCGTCACCCGATTGCAGAGAGATATGGAAATGAGGAGCCAGCAGGGGAAGGTCCGCCCACCGTCTGACGAGATCGGGTGACAGGTCGCGGGGGTCGAGGGAACTCAGTCGGATGCGGAGCAAACCCGGGACGGTCTGGACTTGAGCGATGAGGTCATTCAAGCTCAGACCCCACTCCTTACCCCACAGGCTCAAACACACTCCTGTCAAAACGATTTCCCTGAACCCAAAAAGAGAGACCATCTCGGTCGCTTCCTCCAAAACGTCTCCGATGGGCTTGCTTCGGGGAGCGCCCCGAGTGTAGGGGAGGACGCAAAAGGTGCAGAATTTGTCGCAGCCTTCCTGGACCTTCAGAAATCCCCGAATCCTTTCATGAACCCCATCGGGATCGTCAACGTAGTCGTCTCCGTAGGGGCTGTGCGCACCGGACGATCGGGCCGATGTTAGCGTTTCCACCTTCTCCAAAATGAGACGGATCAGGTCCTCCTTTTCAGCGTTCCCTGCGATGAGGTCGGCTGCAGGTAGCGTCGACCCTTGTCTGTTCAAAAGTTCGGCGGAGCAGCCGGTAAGAACGACTAATCCCGAAGGCGACGCAGCCCTGGCTCGGGACACCATCTTTCGCGATTTGGCATCGGCAACGTGGGTGACCGTGCAAGAATTGATGATCACGACATCAGCCGGTACCCCGAAAGGAACCTGACGAAAGCCATATTCCCTCAACTGGCGGCAGAGCCGCCAGGAGTCATATTGATTGACTTTGCATCCGAGCGTCGCAACGCTAAACGTGAGATCCTTTGACACGACCTATCTCACCAATCCAGATGATAATTTCGGATGATGCTCCCTGAGACCTTTCATGGGGTCAATGCCGAAACAAAATTGTGGTGCACTCCCTCAGGCTATTCCTTTTCGCCTTCCTTTTGCGTCTCAGCCGCGCCCTCTTCTGGGCATCGCAAAAGGTTCCACTGGCCCAGTCTCTCCCGGATCACTTGCTCGTAGCCCTGGGTCGTTGGGCGGTAGTAAGGCACACCGGTCAGTCCGCTCGGGAGGTATTGTTGGGAAACATAATGATCCGGAAAATCGTGGGGATAAAGATAGCCTGTGCCGTGACCGAGTTTTTGGGCGCCTTTATAACTGGCATCCCTTAGGTGCATCGGGACGGGCTTAGGTCCATACTGTTGAATCTCTTGAGATGCCCGTTCCAGGGCAAGGTAGGAGGCATTGCTTTTGGGTGCCGTCGCTAGATAAACCGCCGCCTGGGCGAGGATGATCTGGGCTTCAGGCATCCCGACAAGGTCAACGGCTTTAGCAGCGCTCGTCGCCACGACCAGCGCCATCGGGTCTGCGTTGCCAATGTCTTCCGACGCGGAAATGACCATCCGCCGGGCAATGAACCGAGGATCTTCTCCCGATGCCAAAAATCGTGCCAGCCAGTAGATCGCTGCATCGGGATCAGACCCCCGAATGCTTTTTATGAAAGCCGATGCAACATCGTAATGATCGTCCCCTGACCTCTGATAAGCCAGGGGGGGTTCGGCCATGACAGACTCCACCAGAAGCCTTGTAATCCGAACCTTGTTGGTGTCCTCCTTCTGCTCCTTTTGAGCCAGGAGGTAGGCGGCTTCAAGGGCATTGAGAGCCCGTCGGGCATCGCCGCCGCTTTTCTCAGCCAGATAGTCAACGGCTTCCTCGTCCACCTGTGCGACGATGCCCCCCGATCGGTTCAATTCCTCCATCCCACGCCTCAGCAACTGAGCAACTTGTTCGTAAGTCAGGGGATTTAGCCGATAGAGTCGGCACCGGGAAAGAAGCGGAGGGGTCAGGTAGAAGAAGGGATTTTCAGTGGTCGCTCCGATGAAGATGATCGTCCCATCCTCAATGGCGGGTAAGAGAGCGTCCTGCTGCGCCTTGTTGAACCGATGGACTTCATCAAGGACCAGGATGGTGCGGCGCCGTTGGCGCAGGCGGCGCCTCGCGGACTCAATGATCTGCCGAACTTCCGCCACACCCACCTGTACAGCGCTCATCGGTTCAAAATGAGCCTGGCTATAGCGGGCAAAAAGGAGGGCGAGGGTGCTCTTACCACAGCCGGGGGGTCCCCACAGGATTGCCGAGTGGGCTGCACCGGACTCCAGAGCCACTCTCAGGGGTTTGCCGGGACCGATGAGATGATCTTGACCGATCACTTCGGAAAGAGTCCGGGGGCGCAGCCGAGATGCCAGCGGCTCGAAAGACCGATCGTTCTTCTCTTCCGTCACGCCTTCCAGACGCCTTTGCGTCATTCGCGACGCCTGCTCCTCGCTATTCCCTTTATGCCCCATCCGGGAAAAGGGTTCGGACGAACCGGCTGTTCTCGTTGATTTCCCTTTCGCTGACCATCCCAATGGTGATGGCACTGACGACGCCCGTTTTGAAGGTGAACTCAATAGCCTTTCGGGCATCGGAGCCTAACTGCCCTTGACCGAGCACCTTCATCCCGTAGATTCCTTTCCCTCTGCTCTGGGCTTTTTTGAGAACGAGGACAATCTGCTCTGGGGAGCCGTCCATATGGACACCCGAATAATTGAGACGAGCCAGGATGACATCAACCCAGGGTTCATCCGCAGCCGTCTTCAATGCCCCCAGGTCGTGGCAAGAAACCCCAAGGGCACGTACCAAACCCTTTTCTTTCGCTCTGGAGAGGCAGTCCATTACCGGTCGCATCGTCACATTCCAGTTAGGGTCCACAAGGCAATGGAGGAGGAGAATGTCCACATAATCGGTGGTCATTTCCTTCAAGAACCGCTGCAGGTCCTTCTCCGCCTGGTAGACCGACCGGGCAACGGTCTTGGTCGTAATGATCACCTTGTCCCTTTCGTACCGCTTTAGAGCCTCTCTGACATGGGGATGAGAGCCGTACTGGTCGGCGCTATCCCACCAGGCGATTCCCGCATCATAAGCAGCGTGAAGGAGCCGAACGCACTGACTGAAACCCAGTCTCGTCTGGGCGGACGAGCCACCCCATCCATTGGTGCCGGTGCCGATCGAAAGTCGGGGCACCCGCAGACCCGTCCGTCCCAGTTCCGTCCACCAAGTGCGGGTTTGAGGCACTATGTCAATTGGTGAGGCGATCCCTGTCACCGCTATCACACTCCCTACCTTTGTTATAAAGTCGCGCCGTCTCATAGCGTCTCCCCTATAGATTGTGGAGCGGCGGCTGTCTACCGTGTTCACCGGCCCCAGACCGTAGCCGCGCTAAATTTGTCTCGGATACGCTCATGCGGCTGTTCATATCCGGAAGAAAAAGCCTGCGAGGCATCTGTTCGGTCCCTCCTGACAAGTCCCTTTCCCACCGGGCGCTGATCTTTGGCTCCTTTGCTCACGGGCAGACTCAGATTCAGAACCTCTTAGATGCGGACGATGTAATGAGCACCGTTCGGTGCCTTCGGTCTTTGGGGGTGAAAATAGAGTCCAGGGGAAATGGCGAATGGGTCGTCGACGGCGTGAGTGGCGGTCGGCTGACGCGACCGGATCTTCCCCTTGACTGCGGCAATTCGGGAACGACGATACGACTCTTAATGGGGCTCTTGTCGGCTCATCCCTTTGAGAGCATTTTGACCGGCGACGGGTCCCTCCGACAGAGACCGATGGACCGGGTCGCTATCCCCCTGATGAGGATGGGTGCGCATATTGAAGGGAGGACGGAGCGATACCTTCCGCCCGTGATCGTGCGCGGCGGGTTCCTTCGCCCTATTGCTTGGGAACTACCGGTCGCCAGCGCTCAGGCGAAGACAGCCTTGCTGATCGCCGGCTGTTTCGCTAAAGGAGCGACAACCGTTGTTGAGCCCGTCAAGACGAGGGATCACTCAGAGCGCCTTTTGCGATACATGGGAGCGCATTTGGTCAGTAAGGGAAGGGCTGTTACCGTCATCGGTCCTACCACCTTGCGGGGAGTTCCGATCCAAATCTCTGGCGACCCGTCGTCGGCAGCCTTCCTTTTTGCCGGCGCAGCCGGCTCCCCGGACGGCGAGCTGACTGTTACCGACTTGTGCGTCAATCCGACTCGTACGGAATACCTGAGTTTGCTCCACAAGATGGGTGCCCAGGTGGATATCCGAGACTTGAAAGAGGTGAGTGGCGAGCCCGTGGCGTGTGTTTCGGTGAGAGGTGCCCGCCTGAGAGCCGTCTCGCCGGAATGGTGGCAGATTCCGTCACTGATTGATGAATTGCCGATTATCGCCGTCCTGGCGTCCATCGCCGAAGGGGAAACGAGGATAACAGGGGCGCAGGAACTAAGAGTCAAAGAGTCCGACCGTATCCGCTCGGTGGCGGTAGAACTGAGGAAAATGGGCGCTGACATTGACGAGCGGCAGGACGGGTGGCAGATCCGTGGTCCGGCTCCACTTAAAGGCGCGACGGTCCGTAGTTGGGGCGATCACAGGGTTGCGATGGCTTTGGCTATCGCTGCCATCTATGCCGATGGCGTCACCGTAATTGAGGATGCCCAATGCATTGCCATCTCCTTTCCCCAGTTCCCTCAACTTCTCGCTCAATTGGGTGGCGAGATACGAGTGGAGTGAGACCGTTTGGGAAGGAGCAAGCCGATCGTCGCTATCGACGGTCCAGCCGGCTCGGGAAAGAGCACGGTCGCCCGAATGCTCTCTCAAAAACTAGGCTTTTTCTATCTGGACACGGGGGCGATGTATCGTGCCGTCGCTTGGAAGGTCCTTAGGGACGGCGTGCCGGTACATAACGAGCCTGAGGTCAGCCGTGTCGCGAGGGGTTGCCGCTTAAATGTCACGCTCAAAGTGGGGTCTCCGCCCCTGATTTTTATAAATGGGCAAGATATCTCGGACGAGATCAGGACCCTTGAGGTCGGCGAAGCAGCGTCCCGGATCAGCCAGTATGCCGGAGTTCGCGAGCCCCTGGCGGAACTTCAAAAACGCTTGGTCTCCAAAGGAGGGGTCGTCGTGGAAGGTCGGGACGCCCAGACGGTGGTCGCCCCGAAGGCTCAGGTGAAAGTCTTTCTGACTGCGCGTCTTGAGGAGCGCGCCCGTAGGCGATGGAAGGAACTGCAGGGTAAGGGAAGCAACGTCTCTTTTGAGGAAGTTGCGGCGGAGATAGCGGAACGGGACAGGAGGGACGCTGATCGGTCTCTTTCCCCCTTGAGAAAGGCACCCGATGCAGTGGAACTGGACACAACTGACCTGACTCCGGAGGAAGTGATGGAGAGGATCGCCAGCCTCGTGGAAAAATACCAATCAGAATCACAGGAGTCGGAGGACAGGGTTTGAAATGAGGCGGTCAATTCTGCTGTTCTTTGCGGCAATCGTCATCGTCGGATCAGCGGCAGTTTGGCAATACAGGACACAGGGGTCAGAGCATGCTGCCGTTCGGGAGGCATGCACCGAATACCTGACGAAACGCTACTACTTTCGTCTCCATTTCCTTGAGACCCGCATTGTTGACGGTTACGCAGGCGTTATTGTTGAGGCGGGTGAAACCCTTCGTCTAATCCTGCGAAAGCAGGAGGGGAAGTGGATCGTCCTCGCTCACGGTAACCTGCTGACACGCGACTACTTGATGAAGAAATTTGGAGTTCCCGAACAGGTCCTGAGAGAATTGCGGTTCGCAGGATCTGGTGCATTTGAGTGAAGGCGCCTGGTTGGGTCACGTTTGACTGCTATGGCACTCTTATCAATTGGGATGCTGGGATAAACGGATTTTTTACTGACCTTCTCCACCGCAAGGGATGTATGACCGTCCCAGCCGCCGATCTCCGCATCAGATGGGAACAGATCCAGTTTGACTTGATCAGAGGAGTCTATCGCCCGTACAAGGAAATCCTCAAGTTAAGTCTCAGGGCAGTTCTCTCTGAAGTCAATGTCGCCTATGAAGAGACGGACGGAAACGATTTTGTGGAATCGTTGAAAGGATGGGCGCCCTTTCCCGATGTTCCCCAATCTTTAGAGAGACTCAGGCGTTTCTGCCGAATCGCCATCGTCAGCAACATTGACCGGGACCTACTCGGTCACAGCGTGGCCCTGATGGGAGTGCCTTTTGATGCGCTGATCACTGCCGAAGATGCCCGCACCTATAAGCCAAACCGGCGGATTTTTGAATTCGCCTTGTCCCATCTCGGTTGTGAACCAATGAGGGTGCTTCATGTAGCGTTCGGTTACCGTTACGACTTAGGACCGGCAAGAGAGGTCGGGATGAAAACGTGCTGGCTGGACCGGGGAGGGGAGAAGTTGCCGTTGGGGTTTCAGGCGGACTTCGTTGCCATGGATTTGACTGAGGTGGTGGCTCTTGTGGAGGCGCTCACCCTGGGCTGATTCACTGCCGTATCTCACTTACCTCGGCTGGTGCCTCCTCTTCGGCTTTGCGGAGAGGGTCATCGCCGGCGCCATCAGTTTCCCTGCTGATGATGCGTGGATCCACTGTCAGTTTGCAAGGAATCTGGCTCGGGGTCAAGGATTCAGTTTTAACCCAGGCGAACCGGTTCCGGGCTTCAGTTCTGCCTCCTGGGTCCTTCTGTCCGCCTTGGCTTTCAAATTGACCGGCAACTGCGTCATCAGTATGCGGCTTCTCGCCGTCTTTTGTGGTCTGGCTTGCATCCACGTCGCGGGGCTGTTCGGAAATCTGTTGGGTGGCGCTCAATCAAGGCGGCAGGTCCAATGGACGGTTGCCAACTCACCTCTCCTCGTGTCGGCGGCGATGACCGGTTTGGAGACCGTTCTCTTCACCTACCTGGTCTTCCTCGGTTTCTGGTGGCATTGGTCGCAACGGGATCGGATGGCAGTCGGTTCGGCAATTGCCGGATTCCTTTGGGGTTTGGCCAGCCTGACCCGCTTAGAATCCCTTGCGTTCCTGGGTCTGTTACTGATAGAGCGGATGGTATCCGACCGGAGTCTTCGTTCCCTCAGTTCCTCGCTGGTCATTGCCCTCATCTGCTTTGCCGTCATCTCCCCTTGGCTTTGGTTTTGCTATCGTCTGACCGGTTCTCCGTTCCCTGCCACATTTTCGGCGAAAGCCGTTGCTGCTCTGCGGGTCACCTCGCTGTCGTATACTCTCGGCGTCAACCTATTGGCTCTTCCTCTTTGGATTGTCATCAATAATCCCGTTGCTTTCCTTCTTTTCCTTCAATCGCTCGGGTTACTCTGGAAATCTGGGCAGTGGAGGGAGTTCCGTCTGGCGATCGTTCCCTTTCTTTTTTATCTCATTCGGGCGTTCGTCCATCGCTGGGTGGCGATGAACCTGTACTTCACCCGATACTATCTCCCCACCCTCCTGACGCCTTCTTTCCTTTGCGGTCCGCCGATAGGTAGGCTAAAGGCTCTGACGGCTATTGCACCCGTCGGCGGGCTAGTGGGCTGCGTCTGGGCATTAGTGATCCACGGTTGGATGGTCCAGAACACGACAACGATGCAGGTGGCAATCGGCAACTGGCTTCGGCTTCACACGGGAGCTACGTCCGTAATCGCGACCAACGATGTGGGAGCTATCGCTTTCTTTTCGGAGCGTCAGATCATTGACACGATGGGCCTTGTGACTCCGGATGTGACGCCTGCGGTCTACCCTCCCGACCGGCTAGGTACGGGGGTTCTGGGTGCGTGGGAGCCCGCCCTCCTGGAGTATCTTAAGTCCCGTCGTCCGGACTTTTTGGTCGTCTTCCCCCGTTGGTATCCATGGCTTACGTCTCAACATCGTCTCCTAAAGCCCCTATTGACGGTCCGGCTTCAGAAGAATGTCATCTGTGGTGACGACACGATGACCGTTTATAAGTTTTTATGGTCAGAAGAAAAGGGACCGTCAAAAGGGACTGCAACGGTGCAAAAAAGTCAACGGCTGCGTACCGATAACCTACCGCCCCTTACGGACCGGCAACGGCAACTACCAACCGATCGGGAAAGATAAGGGACCCGGCGACTTCAGCCAGTGTCTCTCGCCCAATGCGATCGTAAAAGGATCGCACTCTTTCTGGATAGTCCAGCCCCAGCCCATACAGTTCGCAAGTCAGAAGGAGACCAACGAGCCCAGGTGTCGTTTCCGTACCGACGACGAGGCGCCCGACGATGTAGTTTTTAGCGTCTTCAATCTCCGACTCGTCAGGGGGTTCTTGAACGATCCGGCGTAGTTCTCTATCAGCGGTTTCAACAGCCCGGTCTAAATCTTTCGGATTGATTCCCATCCGAACAAAGAAAGGACCAGGACCGAGACCCGCTTGGAGCCCGGCTCCGACAGCGTAGGCTAAGCCTTGATTGTCTCGGATCTCGGTGAACAGGCGGCCCCAGCCCGCCCCTAAGATCGTCGTCAGAACATTTGCGGGATAAAAGAGGGGATCGGTCCGTCGCAGACCCGGATGTCCCATTGTCACCCAGCACTGGGTTCTATCGGGGACGATCTCCCGCTCCCTGACCACCGCCAGCGGAGGTGCTGCGTTAGGAACTTCGAAGGCACCGATTGAATCGTTGCCTGGCGGCAGAGAAGCGAAGTGCTGATGAACCGCATCGGCAAGGAGCGCCGGATCCACATCGCCTGCTATCGCGATGATTCCTCTCTCTGGGACGATGGCTTCTTTGTGGGCTGCCCGGCAGTCGTCAGCACCTAGCACCGATACCGTTTCCGGTTCTCCCGATACGGGTTTCCGGTAGGGATGCTGATCCGGATAGGCAAGTTTTTGGAAAAGGCGAAAGGAAACCTCCTCGGGTCTCGTTAGGTCCTGGCGAAGGCTATCAACCTGCCTGTTCTTTTCCTTCGCTACCTCGTCATCGGAGAAAGCCGGCTCCGTCAACATCTCCTTAAGAAGACTCAAACAGTAACTAAGGTCGTCCGAAAGGCAGGAGAGATGAACGGCGACTCCCTCTGTACGCGCTGAAAAAGAGAGATCGGCGCCCCTGCTTTCTAAAGCGTTTTCCAGCTCCTCCCCGGTCTTTTTCAGCGTTCCTTTCCTCAGGGTCCGCACCATCAGGTTGGTGCGCCCCGCCCGTTCCGGTGGGTCCAGAGCAGCACCGCCGATGAAGAATGCCTCAAGGTGCACCAGGGGGCTCGCCGGCACCCGCCTGCAGAGGACTCTTAAACCGCTGTCATAAACCAGTCGCAGCACCTGACACTGGCTCATTGTCCTCGTCCTTCCATATTCGGAACCATCCTTCGCCTTTAAAAGCTTTCCTCAGGAGCAATGATAGCGTGCTTTTCGTGACCCGAAACTTCTGGCACGTGTCCTTTGTCTGATAGACGGGAAAAGTCAGAGACAGGTATGAGGTGATGAGAGATGGACAGTAGTAGCGGCCCAAGTATGTGGCGCAGGTTATTCGCCTACCTGCGCCCCGACTGGCACTGGGCCGTCTTTAGCCTGGCGTTGACCCTCACGATGACCTACATCAGCCTCCTCCCCCCGACGCTCCTCAAAAGAGTCTTGGACGAAGCCATACCTAAAAAGTCTTGGCAGTTACTTACTCATTTGTCCCTTGCACTGCTCGCCATCTACATCTTATCCACCCTCCTTTCGGTCATCCGGACCTTTCTGATGTCCTGGCTGGGTCAAAAAGTCCTCGCTCGGATGCGGATGGACCTCTACCAGCATCTTCAAAGGCTCTCCCTGACTTTTTACGACACCCACAGGACCGGTCAATTAATGTCGCGGATCACGGGAGATGTCGGGACGATGGAAAGTTTCATCGTCCACAGCATTCAGCAGTTGATCGTAGACTTGTTGACTCTGATCGTGATCGGTTACTTCCTAATAACGGCCAACTTAAAGTTGGCGCTGATCGGTTTGGCACCTGCCCCGATCATGTTTCTTATGTCCGTCAAATACAAGGACTTCGTTTTACCGATCTACCGCAGGCTCCGATACGCTTGGGGTGATCTGTCGTCCTTCCTTTCCGACACCCTCGGTGGCATCCGCCTTGTCAAGGTGTTTAACCAAGAGAACTATGAGGTGGATCGTTTCTGGAAGAAGAACAAACGCATCTTTGATACCAACATGCGTCACGTCTTCGTTTGGTCGGCATTCTTCCCTGGAATGGGTCTCCTGGGCAGTGTGAGTTTGGTGGCGATCTGGCTGATCGGCGGTCGCGAAGTGTTACAAGGAATGCTGAGCCTTGGCGTCCTGACCATGGTGACTCTTTATCTCCAGCGGTTCTACGGTCCGGTGCAAAACCTGGCGCACTTCAACGACATTGTGCAAAGCACCAAGGCCTCGGCGGAGCGGGTCTTTGAGATCCTGGACACTCAGCCCGATGTGGCAAATGCCCCCGACGCCGTCAAGGACAGGGAAACTAACGGTCACCTCGTTCTCAAGAATGTCTGGTTTTCCTACAAGGATTCGCATCAACCGGTCCTAAAGGGAATCAATCTGGAAATTAAACCTGCTGAGATGCTGGGCATCGTCGGTAGGAGCGGAGCCGGCAAGAGCACCCTCGCTTCCCTTATCCCCCGTTTCTACGATGTGACCGACGGATCCATAGAACTTGATGGTATAGACCTGCGCAAATGGGACCTGGCGACGTTGCGCTCCAGTATCGGGATGGTTCTTCAGGATCCCTATCTCTTTCACGCGACGATAAAGGAGAACCTGACTTATGGAAAGCCCGACGCCGATATGATCTCCGTCATGCGGGCTGCCAAGGCGGCGCACGCCCATCAGTTCATCATGGCACTCCCGGATGCTTACGACACCTATGTGGGAGAGAGGGGCATTCGTCTCTCTGGAGGTCAAAGGCAGAGGATTTCCATCGGCAGGGCGATCCTGAAGGATCCGAAGATCCTGATCCTAGACGAAGCCACCTCTTCCGTAGACAGCGAGAGCGAGTATGCCATTCAGCAAGCCCTTGATCGTCTCCTTGAAGGGCGGACGACGATAGCGATTGCTCATCGTCTCTCCACCCTGCGCAGAGCGACAAGGTTGATCGTTGTTGAAGATGGAGAAATCATAGAAGAGGGGACCCACGAAGAACTGATGGCACGGAGCGGCGTCTACAGGCGCTTTGTAGAGATTCAAACCCGGATGAGCGAGACCCTCTCGGTGACGACCGATTGAGGTGATGAGTCGGTGCTTCCTGAAGATCCGGACTTAGAGATCACGGTCCTTCCACCCGACGAACTGAAATTTCTAACCTTGCCCAACGGAAAGATGGTGATGATCAGAGGGGACGAAGCCGTAGAAGTGGAAAAGGTGCTCAGAGCCCTTCCGATCAGTGATCCCTGGCGGTATTTGGTCGTTTATGCATCAGGGGGCACTGAAGTAGGCGTCATTGAGGACATCAGTGAGTTAGACCCCGATTCACAAAAGGTCTTGAGGCACCATCTTGAGGAGCGCTACAGGACCTTCGTCATCAAGAGGATTATCAAGGTAGAGAGACTGACCCAAACGGGGCATAGCCGCTGGGTCGTTGAAACAAACGAGGGGGTAAGGGAATTCACCGTCAGCGGAACGGACCACATTCATACTTCTCGGTTTCCACGAATATTTATTCGTGACGCACAAGGAGATCGCTACGAGATTCCCAACTTTGAACTGCTGGATCCAAAAAGCCGAAGAACAGCCCGCGAGTTTATCTAAGATCCCGCCGCCGTCTTCGGTTGATAGCGAACATAAAAAGTCCTCAGCCCACTTTAGACCTAGACTGATCCGCCGCTTCCCGATTAGGCAGGCAAAGTGTTGTTGATGGTGTTGAAAGTGTTGGCTACTTTCCTGCCAAGGATCGTCAAGGCGGCAATGACGACGAGCGCGATTAGGGCAACCAACAGACCGTACTCTACAAGGGTTTGCCCCTCTTCCCTTTTTAGAAGTTCAATCATTTTGGTCACCCCTCTCTTCTTCCAACCCTGCTACCGTAACTGACTAGCTCGCCTTCTCCTACGTGGAGGCATCGGAGCGGGTCGGACCCACCGACCCGCTCCCGAAGGCCTTCGGGCACGATGAGAAGAGCCAGCTGTCGGCTAGCCTGGCAGCGTGTTGTTGACGGTGTTGAAGGTGTTGGATACCTTGCGGCCCAAGATGGTCAGGGCGGCAATGACCACCAGCGCAACCAGGGCAACCAGAAGGCCATACTCCACAAGCGTCTGACCCTCCTCGTCCCGCAGCAACCTACTCACCATTACACCGTTCACCTCCTTTCTTTTAGCCTCACGACCTCATTAGTTTATTATGCCACGCCTTCCCCCGATCCGTCAAGTAATTTCCTCGCGTCTGTTATTATTAAGCAAACTCATGTAAGAATCTATCAAGGACCGTATCTCCCGCTCCAGGCTCCTTTTCAGCCGTCGCATCTCCTCCGCCTCTTCCACTACTTGCTGCGCCTTGAGTTCGGCTTCTCTTATTATGAGGCGTGCTCTTTCGTCTGCTAATCTTTGCGACTCCTCTGCCGCCTTTTGCGCCAGCACGAGAGCATCCCTGATGTGGCGCTCTAATGTCTGATAGTCCTCTAACTGCACCCGGAGCCGCTCCAGCTCTTCTTTCAATCGCCCGTTCTCCTCAACCAGTTTAGCAAGGGTCTCGCTGACTTCATTGATGAATCTGTTAACCGCTTTGACAGAGTAGCCGAATAGCGATCTGGGGAACCGCCGGTGAAGTATTTCAACGGGGGTCAAGGGCATCTCTCTACCAGCCACCTCTTCGGGCTACGTGCGCGATGGGATTTCGTGGTGACCTTCCGGTAGTTCGGTCAACCCTGCGAAAAGCCGAGTGACGGCTCTAACGGTGGTGTCATCTCCTTCCGCTGCCACGTGGGCAGGGAGAAACAGGTAGAGACGCTTTCCTACCTCATAGATACTCCCCTTGCAGGCGAATGAGACGCCGCCCAGAACGTCAAGAATTCTTTGGGCTTTTGCCGGTTCAATGTGCTGCAAATTGACGATGACAGCGGATCCTTCAAGGAGCGCCTCGGCACCTTTACAGGCATCCTCCAGACGGCGGGGGACGATGACGAAAACGGTCGGTTTCTTTTCTCTGAGGACGCGCAATGGAGAGAAGGGCTTGCGGCTAGTCGTTTCCGGAGGGACACCTGGGGGCGAAGGCTCCCGAGATTCCGCGCCGACGAGTCGTGCTAGCCAACTCATTACCAGTCCTCCTTCTTGGGCACCGACGGTCTCGGTCCGAAGAGCGCCGTGCCGATTCGCACCATATTCGCACCTTCCTCAATGGCGACTTCAAAGTCCAGACTCATCCCCATAGAGAGATAGGGAAGGTCCATCCCGATGCGTTCCTGGAGCCGATCCCTCAATTCCCTCAACTCGCTGAAAACGGGTCGTGACTTTTCCGGATCCGGATGGTACGGAGGGATGGTCATCAACCCGACCAGCCGAATTGACGGCAGCGCCACTACTTTCTCAGCCAGTTCCCATAATCCCTCCCGATCCACACCACTTTTCGTCCCCTCGCCCCCCAGATTCACTTGTATTAGACAGTTCACGATTTTTTGGTTCCGCACCGCCTGCCTGTTGAGTTCCTCGGCAAGGCTCCATCGGTCCAGCGATTGAACAAACTGGCAGATCCGCACCACCACCTTCGCCTTATTGGTCTGAAGGGAGCCGATAAAGTGCCAGCGAACTTTGTCACCGATGATTCTATATTTTACCAAAGCCTCCTGGGCGTAATTCTCTCCGATTTCCCTGAGCCCGTGCCGAACGGCGCATTCAATGACCTCTGCGGGGATGGACTTGGACGCCCCGATTAAAATGATCTCATCTGGCTTGCGCCCCGATCGCTCCGCTGCGCGGGCAATGCGCTCCCGTACCTTTTCCAGCGAAGTTCGTAGCCGCTCCTCCAGGGCTGTCTCCGGCAGGGACATTTTTCATAACCTGCCTCTGGCTATCGCAGTATCAATCCGATCCCATACCTCGTCACTGAGAAGGTCTTTGAGACACGACAGAACAATTTGACCTTGAGGAAAGGAGGATGCGGAGTAATAGGTCGCAATGGCTACCGACAGCATTCCCGCCGCCCGAGCCGCTTCCAACCCTGGAAGGGCGTCCTCCACTACGAGGCACTGCTGGGGTGCGACCTCCTCTTTTACCGCATCGCGAATCTGTTTCCATGCTAAAAGATAAGGCTCCGGGTCGGGTTTGCCTCTACGGACGTCGTCCTGCCCGATAATGGCGACGAAGGCGTCCCGAATGCCGTGATGCTCCAGGACGGGAATGATTTGGTGCCGGAAGGCTCCCGAAGCGATGGCGAGAGTGTAAGAGTCGGCGAGGGTCCGAATCACTGTCGTCAGGTCTTGAGCAGGTGTCACGCCATCAGGAAGGGAGGCATCGAAAATCTCGGTTTTGCGAGAGAGGAGGCGCTTTACCATTTCGTCGGTGGCATCCAAGCGGTTCTTCACCAGGCTCCTTTCTGCCGTCACCTTATCGGGAACCCCGATGAACTCAGCCTCGTACTCTTCCCATGAGAGGCGCCCGCCTAATTCCTCCAAGGCTTGAGCGAAGGCTTGATAGTGCAACCGCTCGCTGACCACTAGAACGCCGTCAAAGTCAAAAATGATTGCCCGGACAAACCGAGACCGTTTCATTTTCTTTCACCAGACGAATCACAATTTTAGAAGACCGATCGGCAGTCTCGTTCAATTCGGGGGCAGATAGGAGCCCAGCAAGAATGATCGCTCCCACCCGAAAGGAGTTCAAGGAAGCGACCCTCCAGGGCAATCTTATAACGCTTAGCGCAACGATTTTGGCAGACTTGGAGACGCCTCTTTCCGCCTTCCTCAAAGTCGCTAAAAAGCCTCCCTCCTTCCTTTTGGAGAGTGTGGAGGGAGGAGAGCGGATCGCCCGGTATTCCTACCTGGGAGCGGATCCACGGTTGATCGTCCGGAGCAAGGGGCGTCAGGTCTGGATAAAGGAAAGCGGTGAAACGAGGCAAATAGAAATAGGACCGCACCGCAACCCCCTCGACTATCTGAGAGAGTTGTTCACGAAGTTCCGTTTCGTTCACCAGCCGGACCTACCGCGTTTCGTCGGTGGGCTGGTTGGGGTCATCGGATACGATATGGTCCGATTCTTTGAAAAACTACCCGATAGAGCTATTGACGACCTCCTTCTTCCCGACTGCTACTTTTTGCTGACCGATAGCCTCGTCGTCTTTGACCATCTGAAGAGACAGATGAAAGTGTTGGTGACGGCAATAGTAGATGGCAACCCCGATGACGTCTACGACCGAGCCACCGAGCGTCTGGAGGAACTGGTGGAAAGGCTCTCCCGCCCTCTGACTACGGAGGGGCTCATGCCGTCGGTCCAAACAGAGAGTCTCACAGGGGGGTCGGTGCAAGCCAATATGGACCGGGAGACGTTCATCGGAATGGTGAGGAGGGCGAAGCAATACATTTACGCTGGCGATATTATTCAGGTGGTCCTATCGCAACGGTTCCATAGGATGGTCACGGTGGAACCTATCCACATCTACCGGGCGCTCCGGACGATTAACCCATCTCCGTATATGTTCTATTTGCACTTCGGTGACTTGCAGTTGATCGGCAGTTCGCCGGAGATTTTGGTCAGTTCCAGGGAAGGGGTTGCCATCACGCGACCCTTGGCAGGCACGCGACCTAGAGGGCGAACGAAGGAAGAAGATAAAGCTCTGGAGAAAGATCTCTTGTCCGATCCGAAGGAGCGGGCAGAACACATCATGCTGGTGGACCTGGGCAGGAATGACCTGGGCCGTGTCTGCAAGACCGGCTCCGTTCGTGTGACGGAACTGATGGAGGTGGAGAGATATAGTCACGTCATGCATATCTACTCCACCGTGGAAGGCATCTTAGACCGTACGCGGTTTGATAACTTTGACCTATTGCGGGCGACTTTTCCCGCCGGAACGGTAACCGGTGCGCCCAAGGTGAGAGCGATGGAGATCATTGAGGAACTGGAGCCTGTCAAGAGGGGTCCTTATGCCGGGTCGGTCGGCTATTTCAGTTTCAATGATGAGATGGATATGGCAATCACCATCCGGACGATCGTCCAATTGGGGGAAAAGGCCTACATACAGGCAGGTGCCGGTATTGTCGCCGACAGCGACCCGGAACGGGAATACTACGAAACGTTGAACAAGGCACGGGCTCTTCTTGCGGCGATTCAAATGGCGGAGTCGGGGCTGGACCCGGCGGCGGGAATATGAGTCGCCTTTAGGAACTGATGTAAAGGATCAGCCGGCGTAACGCCGGTCCGTCAAATTCGTAGTAGAACACTCTCTGGTCGGGGTCCATCTGAAGTTTGCCGTCTTTGACGATCACGATCTCCGTTGGAGCGACAATGGCTGCCTTAGAAAAAGGCGAACCAGACGCGCCCGTCAGCTGTTCCAAAAGGCTGTCCAGGTCCGGCTCTTGGCCTCCCTCGGGCGTCCGGTGGATGCTAACAGCGCATCCCGTGTGAGGAACGTAGAGGCAAACCAAGCCATCCTTCAGACCGCGCCCCTCCACGATTTCTTGAACGATTTGGGTGACATCTATCAGTTGCCTCGGCTCTTTCGTCTCAATTGAAATCTCCAGGACGACTCCCATTACCCCCTCACCTGGATGGGAGATTTTAAAAGGAGAAAACGGCATAGTCACCTGACGCCGATCTGCGTGATAATTTATTGGAAAAGGTGTCATACAATGGGAGAGTTGAGAAAGGACCCGGCGGCGCACCGGTGGGTGATTGTCGCTGAGTCCCGGCAGGATCGTCCCACCGATTTTCGGTCCGACTCGCAGCAGGTGCCTCTAACGCCTAAAACCTGCGTCTTGTGCCCGAAAAACGAGTCAAAAACGCCGCCGGAACTTTTCGCTATTCGTGACAGTGCGACAGAGCCTGACACCCCCGGTTGGCAAGTGCGAGTCGTTCCCAACAAGTATCCGGCTCTGGTCAGCAGCGCCTCTCTGGAGCGGAGAGGTCTTGGACTTCTGGATTCAATGAAAGCCGTCGGTGCCCACGAAGTCGTCATTGAGACTCCTGACCACGATGCCCAATGGGATTCTTTGGCTGCTTCCCACCTGGCGACGGTCTTTCGGGTCTTTCAGGAACGACTACAAGCGTTGAGCCAAGATCCGACCCACCGTTATATCCTGATCTTCCGAAACTACAAGCCCGAGGCGGGTGCTTCCCTGTCCCACCCCCATTCACAAATCATGGCATTGCCTGTCGTCCCTCAAATCCCGAAAGAGGAACTAAACAACTGCCGCCGATACTATCTGGAGAGAGAGCGCTGTCTATTTTGCGATTTGATCCACCAAGAGAAAGTCGTTGGGACTCGGATCGTCTATGAAGGGGAGAGGACGATCGTGCTCTCTCCCTTCGCCGCTCGGTTCCCCTATGAACTGCAAATCTTCCCCAAAGAGCATTGTCACGATTTCGCCCGAGAAAGTGATGCAACGATAGAAGACTTGGCGATGACCTTTGTATTGATCGTTGCCGCCATCAAGGACCTCCTTAAAGATCCTCCCTACAACCTGGTCCTCTTTTCATCGCCCAATCCCGCACCGCGCCCGGGTCGCCCCGATTACTGGGGCACCTTACCCTACGATTACCACTGGCATTGGCTCCTCATGCCCCGCACGACCCGAATTGCGGGGTTTGAATTGGGGTCTGGCTTTTTCATTAATCATGTCGCTCCCGAAACAGCCGCCGAAAGGCTGTCCGAATGGATAAAGACAAAGGTTCGGTGAGTAGCAAGGGATGAAACAAGAGGAACTGGCTTTTGTCCCCGAGCCTCTGAGACCGATTACCTCTCGCTGGATTGCGGACATGGAAGGACTGGGTTGGTCCCGAGACCGACTGGAAGTTCTCCTTCCTGTGGGGGTTCAGATCTTTTCCGAATTACTAGACGTCCTTTCAGGGTCTGACTTTTTAGAGAGAGCCCGTCCTCTCTTGCGAATCTGGCGGTTTGTGGCCGACCAGATGAACCTCAATCTTCAAGAGCGGACCGATCTTTTCCTTCGGCTCCGCCCCTATGTCCTTGAGGAGCTGAAAAAACGGCTTGCCGAAGGAAGCGAAGCGGAGAAGCGGGTGGAAGTAGTTTGGGAACACGCTTTAATTCGCTTGATGGCGCACGCCCAATCGGCAGTAGAGTCAGCCCGACAGAAATATGAGGTTCTTTTTAGAAATTCACCCGAAGCATGCTTGCTCGTTCTGATGGACGACCAGGGGACTGTTGTGGAAGCGAACGAGGCGACCAGCAGGCTGACCGGCTATGACTCATCGGAACTAATCGGCAAATCAGCCCTTCAATTGCTCCCTGAAAAAGAGCGACCGTCTTACCTATGGGCTCTCCGCCAACTGAAAGAGACGGGCTTTGTGCGAGTGGAGAATGGGCTATTGCACCGCAAAGATGGCACGGCGATCCCCGTTGAGATCAACGGTCTTGTCATGACGGTCGACGGGCATCCCTTCTGTCAGTGCATCATTAGAGACTTGTCCCAGCGAGTGCGGCTGGAAGAGCAGTTTAGGGAGAGGATGAGCCAGGAGCGCGAAGCCCTTCTGGCGACTCTTGAGAGGGAGAGATATCAAGCCCGTCAAACCGCTCTTCTGGCTCAAATCGCGGAGCGCGCCCTGACTGCCCTGAACGAGCAAGCCGTCTACGATGTGGCTGCTGAGGCGCTGAAGGAGCATTTGGGCATTTTTGATGTGGCGCTCTTCTCAGTGAACCAGGAGAAGTCAGAACTGATCTTGCGTGCCCACTCGGGAGCCTATCAGCATCTATTGGAGAAAGAATATCGTCAACCGGTGACACTGGGTCTTGTCGGGGAATCCTCCCGAACCGGTCAGCCGGTTTTGGTTAACGACGTTACTCAAGACCCTCGTTACTACCAGGCGACTGAGAACGAGACAGCAACCCGCTCGGAACTGGTCGTTCCGATCAAAGTTCAGGGGCAGGTGGTCGGGGTCGTAGACCTCCATTCGGACAGGAAGGACGCTTTTGGCACCGAAGAGCTGAACCTGGCACGGACGATTGCTGACCAAATGGCGCTGGCGATTGAAGCCATTCGCCACTACGAGCGAGTGCAAATGTTTCGGGAACTCAATCAGCAGATCGTTGAGAGCCTACCCGACGCTGTTGCTCTCTTGGACGAGAAGGGGCGAATCGTAGCGGTCAACGAGACCTTTTGCTGGAAGCTTTGCCAAAGAGCAAGAGAGTTCGTCATCGGCAGTTTATGGCAAAAGGTGCTGCCATCGGAACTCAGCGACGCTATCTTCAAAAAGTTCAACACGACCTTGGACCAGTTTTTTGAGATGGCGCTTACGGAAAATCGGGAGTTTTTCTTCCCTGAGATTCCTTACAGTGACATTTGGGTCGACTTCCGGGTCATCCCGGTCAAGGGAGCCAGTCGGAAACGGGTGATGTTCTATGTCCGCGACGCCTCTTTAAGGGTCCGACGCCTTTATCAGCTGCAAAATGTCGTTGAAATCGGTCAGGCGATGGAGCGGACCACCGATATCCATCGTCTCCTCCACGCTATCCTCACAGCCGCCACAGCAGGACCGGGGCTTGGGTTCAACAGGGCTTTTCTTTTCCTTTACGATCGGACAGAAAATATTTTGAAAGCAGCTCTCGCGGTCGGACCGTTGACAGCAGAGGAAGCCTACGCTACATGGCAGCGGCTCTCGTCAGAAAGGAAGACGCTTTCCGACTTTCTTTCTGCTTCTGTCGAGATGGCCGAAGTCTTTAACAGTCCCATCATGCAGCGGATTCGAGATGTGCGCGTACCGATGGACGATAGTAACCTCTTGAGCGAAGCACTGAAAAATCGCCAACTGATCCGGATTAATCGTCCTTTTGAAGAGCCCCGATTGCCCGAGAGGATCCGATCTATCCTGACCGACCGGGAGGTCGTCTGCGTCCCTCTCGTCGTCCAAGATGAGCCGATCGGGTTGATCCTTGCAGACAACCCCTTCAGCGGGCATCCTATCACAGAAGACAGCTGTCAACTTCTCAGGGTGTTCACCGCCTCCGCCAGCATCGCTATCCGAAACGCCCAGTTGATTCACGATTTGAAGGCATCTCTGGCGAGGGAGCAGGAGATGAAGAGGAAACTGGACCTCGCCAGCCGGCTTGCCGCCATCGGCGATATGGCAACGAGGATCGCTCACGATTTGAGAAACCCGCTGGTGACCATAGGCGGCTTGGCACGACAAATCCAGAGACGGGTCCCAGATGTGGATTTGGTCTCCCGAAACATCGGGATGATAATAGATGAGGTCTCGCGGCTGGAAAGAGGCTTGAAGGACCTGATGGACTTCGCCGGTCCCAAGACCCCCTCGCCCAGTCCCCTGAACCTTTCGGAAGTCATCCATGACTTGGCTGAGGCTTACCGACCGGGAGCGCAAGCGGCGAGAGTAGAACTGGTGACCGAACTGGAACCCAATCCGCCGCCGGTCATGGCAGACCGAGCCCAGCTGGAACGGGTCTTTTTCAATCTATGGATCAATGCCGTTCAAGCAATGCCAGAGGGTGGGCGGCTGACCGTTCGTTTATGGACAGAGGGAAGGGACGTCGTCATCACTGTGTCCGACACAGGGAAGGGCATCCCTCCCGAGCGATTGGAAGATGTCTTCAAACCTTTCTTTACGACCCGCGAGGACGGGACCGGTTTAGGTCTTGCCATCTGCAAGAATATTATAGATGAGCACGGCGGATCGTTAGCCGTTGAAAGCGAGGTGGGCAGGGGCACGACTGTCATCATTCGGCTGCCGGCTTTCATCAGTCGGTAGTTTCCCCCCGTCAGGGAGAAAGACGAGTGAACGAGAGGAGGGTCGTGCGATGAGCGGTGAGAAAATCCTTCTAGTAGAGGACGACGAGAAGCAGCGGCTCTTGTTTTGTGAGGAACTGTCATCAGCGGGCTACCAGTGCATTACGGCCAGCAGTGCTCAGGAAGCTGAGGAAATCCTGAGTAGGGAGAAAGTAGATCTGGTCGTTTTGGACTTGAATATGCCCAGGGTCAGCGGTTTGGAACTGCTTCCTCGGATTCACGAACTCCATCCGGGACTGACCATCGCCATTCATACCGCTTACAGCAGTTACCAGGACAACTTCGTCACCTGGCTGGCGGACGCTTTCATTACCAAAGACCCCGATCCGTCCGTGCTATTGGAGACGGTTGAGGATCTCCTCAGGAGACACCGGTCTACGACAGCGGAAGTGTGACCTGACAGCAGTTCAATGGAACAAAGGACTCTCGCTTTGATTCTCGCTGGAGGGGAAGGGCAACGGCTCCATCCATTGACCCGTGATAAAGCCAAACCAGCCGTTCCCTTCGGCGGAGTCTACCGAATCATTGACTTCACTTTGTCCAACTGCCTCAATTCGGACATCAAGAGAGTTTTACTTTTAACGCAACACAAAGCCCTTCCTCTGGAACGTCATTTGCGCCTCGCGTGGATGGGCCTCTTCCGCCCGGAACTGGGCGAGTTTTTAGAAACGATCCCGCCTCAGCAAAGAATTGTTCGGGAATGGTATCGGGGAACGGCTGATGCCGTCTTCCAGAATATTGACCTTCTGAGCGACATCAGACCGACTTTCTGCCTGATCCTGTCGGGAGACCACGTCTACCGAATGAACTACCAATCCTTCCTGAGTTTTCACACGACGAAGGGAGCGGAAGTCACCATTGCGTGCACGACGGTCAAGAGGGAGGAAGCCAGACGGTTCGGCGTCATTGAGGTGGACGAAAAGGACCGCATTATCGGTTTTGAAGAGAAGCCGTCAGAGCCCAAAACCATACCCGGATCTTTTGACCTTTGCTTAATTTCCATGGGGGTCTATCTTTTCAACACGGAACTGCTGGTGCGGGCGGTTATCGCCGACTCAAAGAGGAGCAGCGGCAGTCACGACTTCGGTAAAGATGTGATCCCGAGGCTGGTTCAAGAGGGGAAAAGGGTCTTTGCCTTTAACATTTACAAAGAGTCGGCGCCGCTGTTCCACTATTGGCAGGACATCGGGACCCTCGACAGTTATTACGAAGCTCACCGGCACCTACTTTTACGGGATCCGCCCTTTCCCCTTTACTCCCCGGAATGGCCGATCAGAACCGCAGCCCCCTCTCTCCCCCCTGCTCGCGTGGCTGCGGATGCTTCGGTTCGCAACAGCCTCCTATCGCCCGGATGCGTCGTTGACGATGACTGTGAAGTGGAAGACTCCATACTTTCCCCTGGCGTCTGGGTTGAGAAGGCTGCCAGGCTTCACGGTTGCGTCCTTTTGAACGATGTGGTTGTGGGAGAGGGTTCGGTGCTGCGTCGGGTCGTTGCGGATGAGGCGACCCGTTTCCCCCCTCGCACCAGAGTGGGGGAGTCACCGGAAGAGGACCAGCGCCGATTCGTTCTGACTCCCTGCGGTGTTGTCGTAGTCCCGGCACGAATGATCCTGGACGATCGTGTTAGGAGAAAGGTCGCTTCTTGAGATAATCAGCAATGACCTCCGGCACCAGATCGTCAATCGGGAGGTCTTCCCTCAGACGCGCGCGCACCATGGTAGAAGAGACGGCGGCAAAGGAGGCGTCCCCCTCCAAAAAGTGAATGCGGCTCTCGTACGGTTCGGCTCCGACGGCGCTGATCAGGAGACGCAGAGGGACCGGGCAGAGGGAAGGGCGGGCAAAGACGGCAAGGTGAGCCAAATCAAAGAAACGATCGAGAAAAAGCGTTTTTTGACCCGGAGGGTAAAAGCGGTCGTCAAAAATCCGGGACAGGGTGTCCTGACCGACGATGAAGAAGAGGTCCTCGGCTTCAGGAAAGAATCTGCGCACTGCCAAGGCTTTTTCAACGAACAGACCGTGGCTGCACAGCACGGCAGACCAGCGGGAGCGTGATCGTGCGATCAGAGTCATCATTTGCGCCCTTTCCTTAATGCTGAAGTCAAAGCGGACCTTGTCGACATTTCGGACAGCGAGGAGTAAAAGAATGTGGTCCAAAGACAGTTTTTCCTGCGACATTTCTGCCATTCTCAAGTGAGCTACGGTAGGGGGATTAAAGGAACCGGACAAAATTCCGATGCGTTGGTAGGGACCTTCATCGGATCTGTGAAGGAACAAGAGAGTCGGCACCGTCGCTCGCAAAAGTTCTTCCAGTCCGTTTTCCGTCACCGTAAGCCCCCGAACCTATTTTATAGGTTGGTTAAACCGACGCACACTGGAGGAATCGGCACCAAACTTGTTAAGGGTGCAAACGAAAATCCTGACCTGGGCACCTGATTAGAAGGAGAAGCGAGCGGTTGCAGGTTGGAGAAAGGGCACGGGCTGCTGAGCTGCAACGGCAGGCAAGGTATGTCAGAAAGAGACGCCGGGAGCGGGTGGTCGTTTTCGGTCTGTTCCTGTGCAGTCTGATTTCGGTCCTGGTCACCTTCAGCATCGTCCTGGTATTGTGGATAGAGTCGGTAGGATTTTTCCGAGAGGTTCCGCTGAAGCGTTTCCTGACAGAAACCGAGTGGTCACCGTCTTTTTTAGAGAAACATTACGGAATCATTGCACTGGCTTCGGGGACTTTTCTGACATCGGGGATCGCCATGGCCGTGGCTCTGCCCCTTGGTATCCCCTTGGCGGTCTACCTTTCCGAATACGCCTCCCTTCACACCCGGAACATCTTGAAGCCAACCATTGAACTGCTCGCCGGTATCCCATCGGTTCTCTACGGGTATTTCGCACTACTGACGGTCACGCCCCTCTTACAGCAATTCATCCCGTCGCTGCCGGCGTTCAATGCCCTGGCGCCCGGCATCGTTCTCGGTTTTATGATCCTACCGACGATCACCTCTCTCTCCGACGATGTCATTCGGGCTGTGCCCCAAAAAATTAGGGACGCGTCCCTCTCCCTCGGTGCAACGAAACTGCAAACGGTTTTCCGAGCTGTTGTGCCGGCAGCCCGATCGGGGATCGTCAGTGCATGCCTACTGGCGCTTGCCCGAGCCGTCGGAGAAACGATGTTGGTGACCATCGCCGCAGGTCAGGTTCCTGTCTTTACTCTCAATCCTCTTTCACAAGTGCAAACGATGAGCGCCTACATCGCTTTCGTCTCCCTGGGAGATATACCCTGGGGTTCGTTAGAGTATCGTGCCAGTTTCGCCGTCGGGCTTTCTCTCTTTTTTTCTTCCCTTCTCTTCCACTCTTTCGGGATTCTTCTCAAAGGGCGGACGCTGAGGATGTTAAGGGGTATGTAGAATGGTGCGGCGTCCCGACATCCGATCGTGGGCGAAGAGGCGGGTGAGCCCGTTACCGGAATGGCTGTTTTTGGTTTCCTGCTGGCTTTGTCTGCTGATCGTTCTAGCTGTTCTCCTGACGATCTTAGGAGATGTGGTAGTGGACGGGCTCCCGCGACTCGGTTTCAAATTCCTAACCAGTTTCCCTTCCCGCCGCCCTGAGGATGCAGGCATTTTCGCTGCCTGGGTCGGAACCGTTTATGTGATGGTTTTGACGGCGGTTCTCGTCATCCCGGTCGGTGTTGGTGCCGCGATCTATTTGGAGGAGTTCTCCAAAGGGGGCTGGCTTGCCCGCCTGATTGAATTGAACATCAGCAACCTGGCAGGAGTGCCGGGGATCGTCTACGGGCTCCTTGGTCTGCAGTTATTCGCCCGATGGTTCCGATTGGGCGAGAGCCTCTTAGCGGGGGCGCTTACCCTATCGCTGGTCGTTCTCCCCGTGGTAGTCGCTGCCTCGAGGGAAGCCCTTCGGTCCGTCCCCCGATCCATCAGGGAAGCAGCCCTGGCATTAGGAGCAACGCCCTGGGAAACCGTTCGGGATCACGTCCTTCCCCTCGCCTTTTCCGGTATTCTGACCGGATCCATCCTGGCGCTCTCGCGAGCGATCGGTGAAGCGGCGCCGTTAATTACCATCGGCGCCCTTACCTACGTTGCCTTTTTGCCTCGCACCCCCCTAGACCCGTTTACTGTCCTTCCCATTCAGGCGTACAACTGGCTCGGCAGACCCCAACCGGGCTTCGCCCAGAATGCTGCCGCCGCCATCATCGTGCTTATGATTATCCTCCTGCTGTTGAACGCCGGAGCGATCGTTATGAGGAACTTCCTTCAGAAGAAGACCCGCTTCTGAAATTACCCGTCGCCGGTAAAGAGCGTCACAATTTGCCATCAGGGTTGCTAAGTATTTTTGTCAGAAAAGAAGAAAATAACAGGGGGCATTGTGCCGATGCGCAAACCGTCAGGCAGTAAGAGCCTGTCCCGAACCGCTCCCATCTCAAAAACCGATCGGTCTCGGGTAACTCAGCGGAAGGTCCTTCAAAAGAGGCTTTCGCCCGGTTACAAAGTGGCCGATTCCATATATGAACTCATCGGCGACACACCTTTGGTCAGATTGAGGCGAGTCGTTCCCAAAGGTCCGGCTGTCATCTATGCCAAATTGGAGATGTTCAATCCCGGTGGCAGCGTTAAAGACCGGATCGGTCTGTCCATGATCGAGGAGGCGGAGCGGGTCGGCTTGATAATGCCGGGCAAAACGGTCATCGTCGAACCGACCAGTGGCAATACCGGGATTGGGTTGGCAATGGTCTGCGCCGCTAAAGGCTATCAGTGTATCATTGTCCTTCCGGAAACGATGAGCATGGAGAGGCGCTACATCTTGGAGAGCCTGGGCGCCCAGGTCGTTTTAACGCCGGGTCTTGAGGGGATGGAGGGTTCGATTCGGAAGGCTCAAGAGATTGTCGCGTCTCTGCCGGACGCGTTTATGCCTCAACAGTTTCAAAACCCGGCGAACCCGGCGATTCATCGGCGGACGACGGCGGAAGAAATCTGGCGCCAAACGGATGGTGAGGTGGATGCGGTCATCTTCACGATCGGGACCGGTGGAACCATCACGGGCGTTGCCGAGGTCCTGAAAGCGCGGAAACCGTCGGTGCGGGTCATCGGGGTGGAACCGGCGGGATCGCCCGTACTGTCAGGCGGGCAGCCTGGAATCCACCTGATTCAGGGAATCGGCGCCGGATTCGTTCCCCAGGTTCTCAATCGGGACATTCTGGACGAGGTCCGAACAGTCACCGACGAGGACGCCTACACGATGATGAAGCGATTGGCGAAGGAGGAGGGCATCTTTGTTGGCATCTCTTCTGGAGCCGCCGCCTTCGTCGCCTGTCACGTCGCCATGCAAGCGACCAGCGAGCAGTTAATCGTCACTTTGTTCCCCGACACCGGGGACCGATACTTCACCCTGGAGAGTCTCTTCCGGTCCTGACCGATTATCTAACGGTAACCGGATTTCCAACCTGATGCCCGCCGGATCAAGGGATGAGTGGACCGAACCGCCTAACGCCGCTATCCGTTCCCGGAGGAACTGAATCCAGACGCTGGCGCGCTCTTTGAAGGCTTTTGAACTTGTGTGGGCGACCAGATCGGGTCGGAAGGGACCACGAATTGAGATGATGACCCATCCCGCCTCCTCGCACCACTCCACATCAAAAGATCGGGGACTCAAAGGTCCTTCACCTTCCTCCATCGCCAGCAACATCGCTGCGGTCACAATTTGGGCGCACGCAGGGAGGGGGCACCGGGCGACAACATCCTTTAAGTCGGTCCGAAAGGTAACCTGTTTTTTTCTGAGAAGGGGGGCAATTAGTCGCTCGTATCGCTTCCAAATCTCGGAGATGTGAAGAACCTGCCGGTAAGATAGGTTCCTGGGATCGTCTGTTGATAAAATGAGCCAGTCGGCTATCAAAGACCGCACCTCGTCCGCCGCCGCTCTCAACTTCTGTAAATCGGCGTCTATCTCCGTCGGCGTCTTTGGTGAGGAGCCCAGCAGTTCCGCCCACCCGAGCAAGCTCGTCAGGACATTGTTTACCCGGTGGAGGACAGCAGAGGCGACAACACCCAACATTGAGGAGGTGACGACGGCAAAGAGACAGTCTTGAGGCGGGTCTTTTCCAGAAGAGACCTTGGAGACCCTTGCGAATCCTTCGACGTCAGCCACCTAAGGAAAACCTCTAAAGCGACTCCTTGTTGGCGCCCGTCCGGGCAACCAATTTATTCACTTCAAGCCATGCGTCAACGCTGGCGCCCGCATCACCCCACCACCCCCTCAGTATGACATAGTCCAATTGACCCAACTGGGCATACTGGTTATTAACATCGGTGATCTCCAGTTCTCCTCTTTCGCTTGGTTTCAACGATCGGACGAATTCAAAAACGCGCTGGTCGTAAAAGTAAATGCCTGTCACGGCGAAGGAACTGGGTGGCTGTTTTGGCTTCTCTATAATCGACACGATCCGGCCGCTGTCATCAAAAACGGGGCACCCATATTGGGACGGATCGGGAACCTCCTTGAGGACGACCACGGCACCCTTTGCCATCGCCTCAAATTTCGCCTTTGCCTCTTTGATGTTACCTTCAATAACATTGTCTCCGAGAAAAACGACGATCGGTTCGCCGCTGGCGAAGAACTCCGCCAGGCTCACAGCGTGAGCGATCCCCAGGGGTTTTTCCTGATAAGCGAAATAGAGGGTCCGGACGCCTAACTCTTTGAAATTTCCCAGCAAACGGGCAAAGTCCGTCGCCCACTCGCCGCCGGTAACTAAGAGTATGTCCACCACCCCAACCATTACCAGCGCCTCTAGGGGATACAAAATCATCGGCTTGTTGTAGATCGGCAGCAGATGCTTGTTGGTAACTTTTGTCAAAGGATAGAGCCGGGTCCCCGTTCCCCCCGCCAAAACGACTCCTTTCATCTGGTCACACCTGCTGAAATTCTTGCCTTCCGAGGGAAGAGGAACCCGCCTGATGTAACAGATCAGATACGCAGGGGATCCCTGACCGAGCGCCGACATTTTGCAGGCACCAGCCTGCCGCCACTGTTGCTAACAGGACCGATTGCTGCCATTCCATCCCCTGAAGCCAACCGTAGAGGAGCCCGGCAGAAAAAACGTCTCCGGCACCGGTCGAGTCCACTACTCGAACGGGTGACGCCGGAGTCTCAATGACTTCTTTCCCGACGCTGACATAACTGCCGTGCGGTCCGAGAGTCACTGCAACGACCTGGACGCCCATTTTATGGATCCGTCGGACGCCAGAGGGCACATCCGACTCCCCTGTCATCCTCTTCAACTCGTCACCGGTCAACGCCACCAAGAAAGTCCGGGTCAAAAGCGGCTCCATCCTTGCCCAAGGGAGGCGGGAATAAAGGTTTCCGGGAGCCAGGCTAACCGAAACGTTCCGCTCCAGCCGGGAAACCAACTCCTTCAACTGGTGAAAGGGTTCCTCTCCGGCTAAAGGGCTGATGTGGACGACGCGTGCCTGATTGGCATATTCCAAATCAGCCATGTCCGCCTCGAAGGACAGATTGGCTCCGGGAAGAACATAAAGGGCGCGCCTGCCCGCCCGGTCGGTGAAGCCGATCACCTTTCCCGAGGCGGCGTTCGTTTGGAGCCGCACCCGTGCGACATCCGTTCCGACCGATCGGAACGCCGCAATCAGTTGGTGCCCCTCAAAGTCGTCACCGACAACACCGATGAAACCTGTTTTCAGCCCCCACCGTGCCAGAGTCCAAATCGTGTTTGCGGAAGACCCGCCGGGACCTTCCGACTGCCCCTCAATCAGCGTCTCACCGTCGGACACCGTCTCGTCAACAGAGTAAAGGCAATCCCAATTGAGGGCTCCCACACCGACGACATCAAGGTGATCCATCTCTCTTAGCCCAGGCGTGCTGCACGGCCGCGCAGTTGGGACCGAAATTTCCTGTGAACGGGCAAAGCCTCCCTCCAATTTTCGTCTGTCAGCCACTGATAGAAATGCCGAGCGTCCGGAGGCGGGGCGTTGACAAAATGACGGGCTGAATCCG
This sequence comes from Candidatus Caldisaccharidevorator sinensis, assembly GCA_032161505.2. Lineage (GTDB taxonomy): Bacteria > Armatimonadota > Fervidibacteria > Fervidibacterales > Fervidibacteraceae > Caldisaccharidevorator > Caldisaccharidevorator sinensis. The sequence goes on along the minus strand of JAVKTG010000002.1, from coordinate 235,635 downwards.
GTCCGCCGCGGTCAAAAGCATCAAGGACGGCTAAGATGGCAGTCAAATCGTCGCCCGCCACCCCTACCTGACCTGAAGCGAGGGCATACTCGTTGCCGTTGAAGACGAGAGACAAACCTCCGCTCACCTTCAGATAGCGCAGCACTTCAGAGTCGGTGATGCTGTCACCGACGAACGCACACCGGGTCAGGTCCACTCCGTACCGATCCGCCATTTGAGTGACTGATTCTACTTTTTTCCTGCCTCCGACGACGACTGTTTCCAAAACGATCCCCATAGGATAATTGACGAGGTGACTCCAGAAGAACTCGTCCATCACCTTCTGCAAAGTCTCATCGTCTTCAAGGGGTACCCTCAAAATTTTCTCTTGGTAGGCGAGGATGAAAGCTTCGGCATCGTCTGTCACCAGACTATCCCATAGGTCAAACTGAACGGAGGTCGCTACGATCATTTCTTGGGCGATGCCCAAGCGGTCGCCGACCGACAGGGCGTGGGGCTGGTAGCCAGTGGTGATAATACCGACGGACCAGCCTCTGTCACGAATCTGAGCGACGCAATCTTCCGCCCCAGGGGTAAGAGGTGTAGCCCGGGAGATCTTTGTCACCTCTTCATCATTAATCCCGTGGACAAGAAGGAAAGGGATAATCAGTTTGAGGGTGTCGCCTGCTTGGTAGCCTTCCCTGCCTGACAATGTTAAGAGGTCGTCATATCGACTGATTCGCTCAAAAAGTTCTCTCCCCTGAGGCAAAAGTGCCATCAGTTCGTAAGCGTGGTCCGTTGGGGTCAACGGTCCTTCCAGGTCAAAAGCAACCAGAAGCAAGGTGGGACCTCCTTGACAAAATCAAATTTTCTACCTCCTGTGTCACATCCAGCCCTTTCGGGCAGAGTGCCCCCCTGTAAAAAATCCCGTCGTATCGGACCTGTAACTCACCCTGTGCGAGTTTTTTTAAGGTGACCTGAATGAGGGGCTGCTCCCGCTGAAACTCCCTCTGGCGGATCGCGTCGAAAAGAGGCTTAACGGCATCGGGCAGACCGCAAATCCCTTCCTTCCAGAGGATACCCTCCGCTTGAAACCACAGCGGCTCTAAATCTGGCGTCCATAAGGGGATCCGGCAGTAGGTGACGGGCGGTCCGCTATCCAATTGGGAGGTCACCCGGTGAATTTGGGCACCGGCTTCCCGAGCCCTCTGCTGAATCAGGCTCATCATTACCTCTTGCCAGGTGCCTTTCGGACCGCCCGGCAGAGCCGGGTGGAGATTGATCAGCAGGTGTTTTTCACAGAAATCGTCGCTGACGATCAGCATGTAGCCAGCCAGGAGACTCACCGCCACCTCGGACCAGTGGGCTTGGAGAAGCCGATCCACCTGCTGGTGATACCGATGGCGCCAAATTCTGAGGGCTGATTCGTCCCCCGTGCGCCCTCTTCGCCACAGATCCGTTTCAAACCGACGCGATGAGAATGCTATAAGAGGCAGCCGACGCTTTCGGCAGTAGGCTATGAACTGGTCACTATTGGGATCGTCGCCTTCTTCGCGAGAGCAAAAGATGAACGAGATTTGGAGAGGTAACTCACCGGTCTCAATGGCGGTCAACGTTTCGTCAAGAAGCCCGATGGCTTCCGCGTCCCTTCCAGTAGAAAACCACCCGATTTTGAAAGGCATTGCCACCTGTCGGATATTCTGACGCCTTTCTTCTGGCTCGCTGATCGGTCAGACGGCGGCGGGCACCGCAGGTTGAGCACCCTTAGGAACCATTTCCCCAAAAGCCGGCAGGGCGATCGGTAGAACCTGATCCATATGATCCACAAAGACCAAACTGATGTCCCTCAGCACACGGGGCGGTAGGTCCCGCAAGTCTTTTTGGTTCTCTTTCGGCAGGATTACGGTCTTCAGACCTGCTCTGTGGGCACCGATCAATTTCTCCTTGATGCCCCCAACGGGAAGGATCTTGCCCCTGAGGGTTACTTCGCCCGTCATTCCGACGTCGGACCGGACAGGGATGTTCGTTAGAGCGGAAACGAGAGCCACCGCAATGGTAACGCCCGCTGACGGACCGTCCTTGGGCACCGCTCCGGCGGGCACGTGGATGTGCAAATCGGTCTTTTCGGTGAGCGGATCCGGCAGATTCAGGCGAGCGAGGACAGAACGGGCATATGTCAAAGCAGCCTTGGCAGACTCCTGCATGACGTCGCCTAACTGACCGGTTAAGACCAGTTGTCCCGATCCACGGAGCAGGCTGACCTCAACGGAGAGGACATCTCCGCCGGCACCCGTCCAAGCCAGACCCGTTGCCACACCCACTTCGTCTTCGCTTTCCTTCTCTCCAAGGCGAAACTTGGGCGGTCCGAGGAACTTCTCCAGGTTGGCAAGGGTGACCTTCGTCGTCCCCTCTTTCCCCTGTGCCACATTGACGGCGATCTTTCTCATCACCGACGCCAACTGTCTCTCAAGGTTCCTAACGCCGGCTTCCTGGGTGTAGTGGCGAATGATGTGTGCCAGGACCGCTTCCGAAATGCTTAGATGATTACGTGAAAGCCCGTGATGCTCCAGATTCTTGGGGATAAGGTGGCGGATGGCGATCTGAATTTTCTCATCTTCCGTATATCCGGGGAAGTGAAGGATTTCCAGACGGTCTCGCAGAGCGGGCGGGATGGTGTCCGTTACGTTACCGGTTAAAATGAAAAGGACCTGGCTCAGGTCAAAAGGAACCTCAATGTAATGATCGCTGAAGGCATTGTTCTGTTCGGGATCCAAAGCCTCTAAGAGCGCCGCCGTCGGATCGCCCCTCCAGTCCAGCCCGATCTTGTCAATTTCGTCCAACATAAAGACCGGGTTTTTTGTTCCTGCTTGTCGCATTCCCTGAATGATCCGACCGGGCAGAGCCCCCACATAGGTCCTGCGATGGCCCCGGATCTCCGCCTCATCCCGAATGCCGCCCAGGCTCATGCGCACGAACTTCCTTCCCATTGCTCTCGCAATCGATTTGCCGATGCTGGTCTTACCGACCCCTGGGGGTCCGATAAAGCAGAGAATCGGTCCCTTCGTTTTGTCGGTCAATTTCCTGACGGCGAGGAATTCAACAATCCTTTCCTTGACATCCTTTAGCCCATAGTGATCTTCGTCCAGTACCTGCTGCGCCCGGTCAATGTCCAGGTTATCCTTGGTCTTCTTCGTCCACGGCAAGCTCAACAGCCAGTCCAGATAGGTCCTAATGACTCCTGTTTCGGGAGACATCGGCGGCATTTTTTCCAAGCGATCCAGTTCCTTGAGGGCACGCTGGTGAGCCGCCTCAGGCAGTTTCAGCCGCATCACCTTCTCCCTCAGTTCCTCAACTTCCGCCATAAAGATGTCCCGCTCGCCCAGTTCTTCCTGGATCGCTTTCAGTCGCTCCCGAAGGATGAACTCTCTCTGAGAGGCGCTCACCCCTTCCCGGACTTTGCTTTCAATTCGCCTTTCCAGTTCCTGAACCTGCAATTCCCTCTCTAACAGGGTTGCCAAGCGGCGCATCCGAGCCTTCGGAGAAAGGGTCTCAAGAAGTTCCTGCTTGTCCTTGACCTTAAAATCGGTCAAGGAAGCGATCAGGTCGGCGACCCGAGATGGTCCTTCAGCTGCCGCTATGGTCATCAGAGCATCTGGCGGAATGGACCGATTACTCTGCAGCAGTTGCTCGAACTGCCGCCTGACCAGCCGTTCTAAAGCCATCGTCTCCGGATCGGACTCTTCCGGCTCCATCAGTTCCTCCACGAGAGCCAAGTAGTAAGGATCCGATCGTGTGACTTGGATCAGTCGCGCCCGAAAGCGACCCTCCGCCAGGACCCGAACGTTTCTGTCTGGGAACGGCATCGGCTGCAACAGGTCGGCGACGGTCCCGATGGAGTAAAGGTCTTCCAGTCTCGGTTCCATTACAGCAGAGTCCTTCTGCAAGACTAGGAAAACCGGAATCCCATTGGAGATGGCTTCCTCCATTGCCCTCAGCGACCGCTGACGCCCGATGACCAGGGGCGTCATAGCCCCCGGAAACACAACCAATTCGGGCAGGGGGATCATAGGAAAAGTGAAAGTCTTCCCGTTGACATTCGGTTCCCTCACGTCTATTGGTTCTTTTGACCCCTGCGTCTTTTCAACCGGTTTCATCAGTTTTTTCCCTCTTAGGCTGTCTCCTCCACCCACTTTGTCTCTCCGTCCCCAACGAGAAGGGGTTTTCTGCCGTGGCGGACCACTTCCTCGTTGACGATGCATTTACAAATGCCTTGAAGGGACGGCAGTTGGAACATCACGTCCAGCATGATTTCTTCCATAATCGCCCGCAGAGCCCGCGCTCCCGTTTTGCGTTCCAGCGCCTTCTCTGCCATCGCCTCCACGGCTTTGTCCGTAAAGACCAGTTCAACTCCTTCTGCAGCCAACAGCGCCTGATACTGCTTGACCAGCGCATGCCGTGGCTTGGTCAAAATCGTCACCAAATCCTCTTTGGTCAGCGGGTCGACCACGACCGTTACCGGAAGCCGCCCGACGAATTCGGGGATAAAACCGTAGCGGAGCAGGTCTTCTGGCATAACATGGTGGAGCAGATTTTCCCTTTTCTGCTTACTCATGATGGAGGCGCCAAAGCCCATCGCGTTGCTGTGCAGCCGGGATTCAATGATCTTTTCTAGACCGTCAAAAGCCCCCCCACAGATGAAGAGAATCCCGGTCGTGTCCAGTTGTATGAACTCCTGGTGGGGATGCTTCCTGCCCCCCTGGGGTGGGACATTGGCGACGGTCCCCTCCAGTATCTTGAGAAGAGCCTGCTGGACTCCTTCCCCGGAAACATCCCTCGTTATGGACGGATTATCGGCGGACTTGCGTGCGATCTTGTCTATTTCATCTATATAAACGATCCCTCGCTTCGCTGCCTCCAAATCCCAGTTGGCAGCCTGGATCAGCCTCAGGAGGATGTTCTCTACATCCTCTCCCACATATCCCGCCTCTGTCAAACTGGTGGCGTCAGCGATGGCGAAAGGTACATCCAGCATCTTCGCCAGCGTACGCGCCATCAAGGTCTTCCCCGAACCGGTCGGTCCGATCATCAAAATGTTGCTTTTCTCAATTTCGACCCCTGATGACGGTATCAGAAGAGTCCTTTTATAGTGGTTGTAAACGGCTACCGAAAGGACCTTTTTCGCTTTCTCCTGGCCGACTACATACTCATTGAGAAACTCCCAGACCTTTTTAGGAGTCGGAAGATGTCCGGATGTGATCGGGCGTTGGGCGAAGGTAGGAGTGCCCCTCCGTCGCGGCGACCCCAAACCAAGGACGTCCCAGCAAGTTATTACGCAGTCGGCACAGATATTGACCCCCGAAGGACCCAACACCATGTTGCTGACCTCGTCCTGTCGCCGAAAGCAGAAAGAGCATCGGGGACTGTTCTTATCGTCTCCTCTCAGCAGAGGCATTCTTATGTCACCTAACCCTTTCGTCGGTCTATAACCACATCAATCAGACCGTAGTCTTTCGCCTGGTAGGCGTCCATAAAAAAATCTCTTTCCGTGTCCCTCTCTATGCGGTCCAACGGCTGACCCGTATGCCCGGCAAGGATTCGGTTGACCAAATCCTTAACCTTCAAAATCTCCTTGGCGTAAACCTCCACATCGGCAGCCTTTCCTTGGACTCCTCCCCAAGGCTGATGGATCATAATCCGAGAGTGAGGCAGGGAGTAGCGCTTGCCTTTGGCGCCTGCAGCCAAAAGGACGGCAGCCATGCTGTAGGCGTGCCCCACGCAGTAAGTCGCCACATCAGGCTTGATGAACTGCATTGCATCGTAGATCGCCAAACCGGCATCTACCGACCCGCCTGGGCTATTGATGTATAGGTCTATGGTCAGGTCCGGGTCCTCTTTTTCCAGAAAGAGCATTTGGGCGACCACTACGTTCGCCACTTGATCCAAAATCTCGCCACCAAGAAAGATGATCCTGTTTTTCAGGAGGCGGGAATAAATGTCGTAAGCCCGCTCCCCTCTCGGTGTTTCCTCAATCACCCAAGGTATGAGCATTTCTTCACTCTCCTTTCTCTCTGGACGTCTCCAGCGCCGAAGGTTTTTCTGTGACCGAATCCTCAGGATCCACCCAGACCGCATGGGCCAGCAGCCATTCCATTGTCTTTTCCTCTCTTGACCGCCTTTTCGCTCGCTCCCGCTCCTCTTCAAACGCTTCTTCCGGCAGCCCTTGAACTTCTTCTTCTCCTTCTATTCCTTCCGTTTTGGCGATCGCTTCCAGTATAAACCTTAACTTAAGAGTTCTCTCCGCGATGGGACGAATCTCGTTCACATAATCGTCGACCGTTTTGCCCTGACGAGCAAGCCATTCGGGCAAACTCGTGCCGTTTCTCAGTAGGTCCTTTTGACTGCTAACCAAAGACTCCTGGATCAATGCCTGCGTAACGGGTTCGGGGACCGCTACCGAGCAGTTCTGAAGAAGTTGGTCCTCTATCTGGCGCTTCTCTTCCTCCCGCGCCCTCCTCCGAGCCTTTCTCTCCAATTCCGTCCTTAGTTCTTCCTTGAGTTCCTCGACGGACTCTAGCCCCAGTTCCTGCTTGACCAGTTCGTCGGTCAGCTGCGGCAACGCCCTTCTTAGTACCTGCTCGGCTTCTAAAGCCACCGTCACCCTTTTACCGGCGAAAGCAGGGTTGGGGTGGGTGTCGGGGTAACTGTAAGCGAACTCCCTTATTACACCTGCCCGAATTCCTACCAGATGCTCGGGCACAGGCGGACTCCAGCCGGGATCGCCAGCCGTGAACATCCCAGTCTGCCAGTTTCCGCTGGGCTGCTCTCCCTCAGCCGATACCCGGTAGCGAACCCGCACCCGATCGCCGACCTGGGCGGGTTCTTCGGTCGGCTCGTAACGGGCTAAGTCCAACCGCACCTCCTCCACCGCCTGACGGACCATCTCATCGGTGACCTCTACAGGAATGCGCCTAATCGTTAATCCCCTATAGTCTCCCAGTTTCACTTCCGGTCTCGTGACGATTTCAGCGACAAATGTGAGGGGCTTTCCGTCGGACCACTGAATTTCCTCGTATTTAGGCAAAAGAATTGGCTTGAGTTGATGCTGGGTTAGCGCTTCACTGGTCGCATCGGGGAGGATCATGCGGAACAGTTGATTTTGGAACTCCTCCTCACCGATCCACCTTCTGACGACGGCAAGGGGTGCGTGTCCCGGCCGAAATCCGGGAATCCGAAGTCTTCTGCTAATCTCCTTATGAACCCTGTCCGTCACTCTCTGTACGGCTTCCGGTGCCACTTCCACCCGAAGCCGCCACACATTCGGCTCTTTCTCTTCCACTTCACAGCGTGAGATCATTTCAGCCTCCTGAAGCGATGTGACGAGGGTTCGTCCCGCTTTCTTCCAATTTTGAAGGACCCCTGGAGCGGGCGACGGGATTTGAACCCGCGACCTTCACCTCGGCAAGGTGACGCTCTACCGCTAAGCTACGCCCGCTCTCCCTGAGAATTATAGCGCAACAGGCAACGGATTTGATCAACCTGCCGTCGGTTTCGTCTCTCTTCGCTCCATCGCGATCCACATTTCCGCGAGTCGGAGGAGTTCATCTAGGGACAAACTTTCGCCCCTCCGCTCTCCTGAAATGCCCGCTTCTGCCAACATTGTCGGTATACTGGTCGCCGGCAGCCGAAGGCTCGCCTTCAAAGCATTGGCAATGGTTTTCCTTCGCTGGGAGAGGGCTGCCTTGGCTATCTGGACGACAGACCTCTCTTTTTTACTTTCCAGCAGAGGTTGCGAATAAAAGTCCAGGACGACAAGGGCGGAGAAGACTTCCGGTCGGGGAAGGAAGGCAGAGGGAGGAATTTTTCCGACAATTCGTACGTCCCCTTTGAGTCTTACCAAAAGAGAAAGGAGCCCGTAATATTCGCTTCCGGGAGGAGCCACCAACCTCTGACCGACTTCCCACTGGACGGAAAAGACCGCCCTGCGGAAAAGGTCTGAATGATCAAGAAGGATTTCAAGGAGCCTCTTGCTGACGCTATATGGCAGGTTGCCAGCGAAAAGCCATCGGCGCTTTTCTTTGGATTTAAGGAGACGGCGCCAGTCCACCTCAATGGCATCGGCGTTGATCACGCGAATCGGCTTTAGCCCCTGCAAGACAACTCTGGCGATTTCGTAAAGCCTTGGGTCCTTCTCAAGGCTCAAAACCCGCCGGGCAACGGAAGCGAGGGCGCTCGTCAGAGAACCCAGCCCCGTTCCGACCTCAAATACCGAATCTCGCTGATCTATCTCCGCATGCTTAAGGAAAAGGTCCAGGAAAGTCGGGTTGATCAAAAAATGCTGACCCATTGCCCGCGACGACCGAATTCCGAATTGCTTTAGAAGGGCGGAAACAACGGATGGACGGCAGAGGAGCCGGGCCCTTTGTCCAGCAGTAAAGGTGGCGAGGTTCCACTCACCCATCCGATGACTATTGTTATGCAGAAACGGGAAGAAAGCAGAATCTCTCAGCGAAGGATCAAGACCCGAACGGACCGCCGCCCAAAGTGGGTTGCCTCTCTATGGGTCGGAAAACACAAATCAATACGGTTTCCCTTAATAGCACTTCCCACATCGGCAGCGATGGCAAAGCCATAGCCATCCACATAGAGGGCGGTCCCCAAAGGAATAATTCGCGGGTCGACGGCGGCGATTCCATACTCCGCTTGCCTGCCCGATGCCGTCACACCGAACCGAGATCCGCAGCATCGGCGGGGGCAATATGCCGTCGCCACCATCATGACCACCCGTCCCCGGAAGGTCCCGCCACGAGAGGCAAGAATCCTGCGAAACCGAGCCAAGGCGTAACTTCCGAACTTCCAACCGCTCCGCCTTTTGGGTTCCCTCAGGTTGAGCGTCTTGAGCACAGCCATCAAGTGGGCAGGTGATTCCGGTCGTTTGCTGGTCGCAGGGTTAACTGCTTTCTTCTTTTCCTGTATCACATCGGCGAAACCCTCAACCAAAGCCCATTGCTTCACCCCAATGACTTGCCCCGCGTCTTGACCGTGCCAGACCTCAGATGCGCAGACGGTGAAGGGAATAAACGCCGCGAGGGCGGCACAGACCCCTCCGTCCACCCGGTTCCTCCATTTCATCCTCGTCCCCTCCGTGCCTCACCCCCTCCCCCCACGTTCTCCGTGGGCGCTGACTGAGGCACCTCTATTATGACGCAGCGCCAAAAAGAAGGTTCGAGAGGCGGTTTTCGCTAAAAACAGGGTTTTCGCGAAATCGCAAAAACCTATTATATGACGGCGCCGAGCGCCACGCTTATGCGTTCTTGCGCCTCCTTGAGGATGGCACGAGCCGAGCGCTTATGGATCCTATGGGCCCAAGCGGACCGGCTCGGCGCCCGAGAATGAAAGAATGAAAGATATCTCAAAGTCCGTCTGAGATAATGCGACCTACTGTCGCGTGCTGTGCACCCGGTTGACCGATGCCACGGAAGACCTCTGTCTCCTTTTATGAGGCCATTGGCCCTCTGTCCATTTTAAAAGGGACCGAAGGGACGTTCTCTTTGCAACGGCAAATCGCGGGATTTCATAGCGGTCCGACTTAGGGGTGAGGGGTGAGGGGTTAATTGACACCGCCCACTGATAACCAGCCTTCCTTACGATCTCCTTCAGAGTCTCATCCACTTGGCCGCCCGGATAGGCGAATCCCGTCACTGTAAGACCAGTGTTCAGGCGGATGAGTTCCATTGAGTGAGTTGCTTCCCAGAGAAGTCTTCCCTGAAAAGACGACCGGCTCAGACGCCGCCGAAGTAGAAACGGGTACGCGTGACTGACAGAATGGGAGCCTATCTCCACTAAACCGGAGTGCGCCATTTCTTTGAGTTCTTCCCAGGTCAGTCCACGAGTCGCCTGAATGGCGTTAGTATAGATAAACAGCGTCGCCTTCACTCCCAGACGCTGAAGTAAAGGATAGGCGTTGCGATAAGCCGATGGAAAACCGTCGTCTATCGTCACAGCGACGGGGCGATCGGGAATTGGACCGAGATAGCTGCCTAAGACCATAGCGACTGCTTCACTCATCGTGATGAAAGTCGCGCCCCGACCGATGAGGGCTGTTAAATGTTCTTCAAATTGCTCCGGCGTAACTGCCCAAAAAGAGGGAGAGTCGGAAATGTCGTGGTAGCACAGGACAGGAATGGCGAGGTCTTCGGGGACGGAAGGCGTCGTCGATTCTTGGACAGGTGGTGCGTGCACTGGCTTGGGTTGGGGTTTGGGTTGGGGAGGGGAGGACTCGCCCGGAACGATCCGTCCCTCTGTCCCTTGCCGCCGAACCGGCAGAAAGTGCGGGAAGGCAAGCACGAGCCCGACGAGCGCGACGGTCGTCAGCAACGGAATCATCCAAATCCAGCGCCGCTTGGGGTGATAGAACCGCACCTCTCGCTTTTTGAACCGCCGTCTCATTGGCCTCACCAGAGTCAGAAAGCAGCAAAGAAATCTTGCTTCAGTATGATGACCGAGATTGATTTCCGCGGATAGTTGCAGCGCTCAGGGTCAAGAAGGTGGCGAAAAAGCAGTAGTAGATCGCCATTCTGATGTAAGCGGACGGAAGCAGGTCGGAAACCATTCCCAGAAGCAGACCGAGAAGGCAAGCCGGTGTGACGCCGTAAAAACAAAGGTTAAGAATCAAGCGGAAGTCCCAATTTGTCTTCCATACCACATCCCAGAACATCACCACGCCCGACAGGAGAACGACCTGAAGGAACTTAGCAAAAAAAGTCTTGATAAGGAGCCAGGAAAGAGCAAAAGCGGAAACACGAACGGACCATATGTCAGCCAGCCGATTCCAATAGGAAGTGTCCACTACGGTTTTCTCTTCCGGTAATGGCACGGATAGGACTTGTCCACCCGCTCGCACCCAAAAGTGCTTTTCCGAAAGGAGAAAGGCGACGGGAGTGCCTGGTGGCGGCAGTGTCGTTCGCCCTGTCGTGTCAATGACCAGTTCGGCATCAAAGGGAAGGGGTATGATCTTTGGCTGGGGAAAAAGGACGATGGCACGACCGCGGTCAATCTCAAAGGGAGGGACTCGCTTTGATACCTGCTCAAACAAGAGCCGCACATTAACCTGCAGGGGCTGGACGATCAGGAGCCAATGGAGAAGACCTGTGGCAAGGCTGAGAGTAATGAAGTAGCGGAAGGCGGTCGCTGGGGGCTGGGCAACGAGGTCGGCGTAATGCCTGCCGGGAAGGAGGGCGCGCAAAAAGTTCTGAAAGAAAGCCATTTCAAGAGGATCGTTGCAGAGCCCCCGCCGGGATTTGAACCCGGGACCTCACCCTTACCAAGGGTACGCTCTGCCACTGAGCTACGAGGGCCCTTGTCTGTCCTATCTTCTCCTTTCCTATCACCCTCTGGTGGAGGGAGGAGGATTCGAACCTCCGAAGGGCCGTCGCCCACCAGGTTTACAGCCTGGCCCCTTTGGCCGCTCGGGCATCCCTCCTACTACCGAATCATTATAGCACCTTCATCTGGCATGCCCGTTCGGCTTAATGAGCCGTTCTTTTGGGACGTGTAGCCTTCTTCCCGTCCCCTATCCACTTAATGCGGGACGGCAGGAAAAACGAGGGTCACCGTCAGCGACGGCGCAAAGCGCGCCCGGAGGGATTTGAACCCCCGACCCGCTGCTTAGAAGGCAGCCGCTCTTTCCGGGCTGAGCTACGGGCGCTTCATCAGATGGGGCGAGCGACGGGACTCGAACCCGCGACCTTCAGGGCCACAGCCTGACGCTCTATCCGCTGAGCTACGCCCGCCACTGTTCCCTATCTATTTTAGCCTTTCTGAGCCGAATGGCGCGCCCGGAGGGATTTGAACCCCCGACCCCGGGATCCGAAGTCCCGTGCTCTGTCCTGCTGAGCTACGGGCGCTCTCCTTCAGACGGATGTAAGTTTAGCGCGGATGCCGATCGTCGCTCATTTAAACATTCTCTTCAGCCATGTGACGACCCCGATGAGACGGACGCGGTGCTGAAGGGACGAGTAGGCGGAAAATTCCGGATTGTCAGGGACTAACCGGATCTCCGATCCCGATTTTTGAAGCCTCTTGATCGTCACTTCGTCAAAGTCGTCCAAGGTAGCGACGACCAGATCCCCTGAAGAAGCCATAGGCTGCTTGCGGATGCCGACATAGTCGCCCTCCTGAAGGGTCGGCACCATGCTTTCGCCTTTCACTTTCAAAACGAAATCGGCTTTGGCAGCCTCTTCGGGAGTGACCAAAAGGAGTTCTTCGGGGTCCCGAAAGTAGCCGACTCCCGCATGGACATAACTGACGACCGGAAGGTAAAGGGCAGAAGGACCGGATGAAGAACGGGGAGATCCCTTCTGGGAGTAGAAGACAGCAGGGGAGACACCGAAAATGCTCGCCAGTTTGGCGAGATGGCGGGGTCGGGGATGGTAGCGATCCTCTTCCCAGTAGAGGACAGTAGAGTGACGGACGCCGACCATTTTAGCCAGTTGGGAGGCAGAAAGACCCCGATTCTGGCGTAACTGTTTTAAGACAGACCCTACAGACATAGCCGTCACCTGTCAGAAATACTGACACCGTCTTGACATAGAGGCAATATATGTGCTAAAATTACAGTAAGATAAACAGACAGAAAGGGTTCCGAAGGGAAAGAGAGAAGGGAGATGACGGAGACGGGACGGTTGGAAAAATGGAAGGTGGAGACAGGAGGGCAGAAACTGCCACTGTTGGGGGTCGTGGCGGCGGGCTGGCCGAGCCCGGCGGAAGAGGAGCTGGTGGACACCCTTTCTCTGGATGACCTTCTCATTGAGAATCGGGAAGCCACTTTCATCGTCCGAGTGACGGGAGATTCTATGGTGGAGGCAGGGATTTTGCCAGGGGATATGGTTTTGGTAGACACCTCTCAAACGCCTCGGAGCGGGGACATCGTCATCGCTCAAGTAGACGGGGAATGGACGATGAAATATCTGATTCGGAGAGGGCAGCAGGTTTTTTTGATGGGAGCCAATGCCCATCAACCGGTCATTCGTCCGAAGAGCGAACTGAAGATCGCCGGCGTCGTCACGGCTGTGATCCGCAAATACAAGTGAGGGAGAGAAGGAGAAATGGAACAGCCCTTGACCCTTCATTCCTGGCCGAAAGCTATCGTCCATATAGATGCGGATGCCTTTTTCGCTTCCTGCGAGCAAGCTCTTCATCCGGAATTGAGGGGGAAACCTGTGGTGACGGGAAAAGAGAGGGGGATCGTCGCCGCTGCCAGTTATGAGGCCAAAGCCCGGGGTATCGGTCGGGGACTGCGCCTTTTTGAGGTAAAGAAGATCTGTCCTGAGGCGATCATTCTTCCTTCCGACTATGAAACTTACAGCCTTTTCTCCATCCGGATGTTTGCCATTCTCCGCCGCTTTTCCCCTGATGTGGAGGAATACAGCATTGACGAGGCGTTTATGGACCTGACGGGGCTTCGGCGCCTCTATCAAGGTTCGTATGGAAAGATCGCCCAGCAGATTCAGGAGACGATTGAAAGGGAACTGGGCATCACCGTTTCTATCGGGGTCAGCGTGACCAAGGTGCTGGCGAAGGTTGCCTCTCAGGTGCAGAAGCCCCGGGGTTTGACAGTGATTCCCGGTACGGAAATCCATCGGTTTCTTAAGGACCTGCCGATAGAGGAAGTATGGGGGATCGGACCCAATACCTCTGCCCTTCTGAACAAATTTGGAATTCGGACGGCTCTGGACTTTGCGAAAGCCAGCGAAGCTTTTGTCAAGAAGTATCTCTCCAAGCCCTATCAAGAGATATGGCATGAATTAAACGGTCGGAGCGTCTATCCGGTGGTGCCAGAGACCAAAAGTGACTACCAATCCATCAGCAAGACCAAGACTTTCACCCCGCCGACTGACCGGGAAGACTTTCTTTTCGCCCAGATGGCTCGCAACCTGGAGAACGCCTGCACCAAAGCCCGCCGATATGACCTAGCGGCACGACGCCTTTTTCTTTATATGAGGCGCCAGGACTTTACCGATTTTGGGGTGGAGATCCGGCTGACCCGACCGACGGCCTATCCTCTGGAACTTCTGGACGTCCTTCGGGAAGGTTTCTCCCAGATTTACCGACCCCACACCCTCTATCGGGCGACAGGGGTCGTCCTTTCAGGGCTGGTGCCTACCGAAAGCGCTCCCTTCGGTCTTTTTGACGACCGGGTGCGGATTGAACGGATTGCTCAGGTCTATCGGGTGATAGATGGGCTGGCGGAGCGTTTCGGGAAACACACTGTCCATCACGGAGCCAGTCATCGGGTGGAACTGCATGCTCAACACGAAGGAGACAGAGGGGACATTCCCGTCCGGAAGATCGCCTTGTTTAAAGGCGAGAACAAACGGCAGAGACTGGGGTTGCCTGTTCTGTCGGTTCCTGTATAAGCGACCGGTCTCCCTCAACCCTCCCAAAGGGCGGTCCCGATCCGACCCAGTTCCTCCCCTAAGGCTGAGGGAGCCAGAGGTCGGCGGGGCCGCCCTCCCCTCACACCTTGAAGGATCAAGGCACCCTTCACCCGAGCCGGAAAGTCGGGTCCCTCAAGGGCTTGCCACAGCCGAAGCAGTTTCCGATGGTACTCCAGCGCCCTTTGATGATCGCCTTTCTCAACCGATTCCCATAATCCGACAGACCAGAAGGGCTGCGCTGTGCAGATACCCGCGATGGCTCCGTCCGCTCCCAAAACGAAACTCGGATAAAGGAGATCGTCTATCGCAGTGAAAATCAGCCGACCGCTCGGTGCTTGACTTATCAACGTAGCAAGGGAATGGAGATCGCCCGCACTTTGCTTGACACCGATCACGCGGTCTTCCTCTTCCATCAGACAAATCAGATCGTGCGGCTTCAAATAACACCAAGGCACTACATTATAAACCAGCACCGACCGTCCTGATTGCTCACAAATCGCCCGAAAATACCCCCTCAACTGGTCGGCAGTCGGTGGGAAAAGATAGTGCGGCGGTGTGACCATTAATGCAGCGATTGGGAGGTCCGATATGAGTCGGACGCGTCTCAGCGCCTGATAGGTGCTATTGACGATAACTCCCACAACGACAGGCAAGTCGCCCGCTTCTTCGCAGGCAATTTCGCTAACCGCACGCACTTCATCGTCAGAAAGGGTATGACCCTCACCGGTGCTACCACACACCGCAAGACCATGGACGCCCGCTCTCTTAACAAATGAAATTTCTGACCGGAGGGCTCCTGAGTCTATCTCATCTCTTTCATCAAAGGGCGTCACTAACGGAGGAATGATGCCTTTCAGTCCTTTCACCCATCTCACCTCCTTTTACGATCTTAACCCACCGGGACAAATTTCTGCACTCTCTCTTCTGCAAAAACTTCTGTCACATAGAGGTTGCCTTGGGAGTCGACCCAGATCCCATGAGGACCACCGACAAATTCCCCAGGACGGTCGCTGATCTTCCCGCCGCCCCAATGAGTGATCAACGCTCCGTCCAATGTCCAAATACTTACCCGCCTCTCCAGTTCCGCCACATAAACGACATCAGTTTTCGGATCAATAAAAAGGGAGCAAGGTCGCTTCAGACCTTTCCGTTCTTCCAAATAATCACCGTCGATATCAAAGATCTGTATCCTATCGTTCTCTCGGTCGCAAACCCAGACCCGCTGAAACCGATCGACGCGGACACAGTGGGGAAGACGGAATTGGCCAGGACCACTTCCTTCCGTCCCCCACGAACGAAGAAGTCTCCCGCTCTGCGAGAATTTGTGAACCCGGCGGTTCCCGTAGCCGTCCGATACAAAAACAAGAGATTCAGCACTTGAATCAACTCTAGGAGTCAGGGTAGTACTGTCCGTCGGCTGATTAAAAGGATTATTTGGGGCGCCGGGTTCATTGGGGGTGCCGAAGGTCCGGACCAGTTCCCCCGATGAGTTGAAAACGAAAACGCTATGACTGGTATGATCGGTGCAGTAGATAAAGTTGCGATCGTCGATCCACAGCCCGTGCGCGCTGTTTAAGATACCTTTACCCCATTCCTTTATAAAGTCGCCCTCTGGTGAAAATACGACAAGGGGATGATCACCCCTGCAATAAAGGTAGACGCGATCGCTGGAGTCACAGGCGACGGCAGGGATGACTCCCAGTTTCCAGTCAGCGGGCGGTCGCAACCACTTGGCGCACACCTCGTACCGGAACTTGCCTTCACCAACTGTCATCTTACACCCACTCCCCTCTCTGAGCCGACTACTCAGGCGGAAAAATTGGCACACCATTCCACCGAAAGACGAGGCTGATGACCATCCAGAGGCTGTTTGTCAACAACTCACCCCATATGAGACCAAAGAAGAACGGTCGTAGCGAGTGATACCCTCGTAACCCTTGCAAACGCAGCGTTAGAGACCGAATCAACCAGCCGAGAAAAATTGGGAACCACTGGCTCCTCATCGTACCGGTCGTCGCCATGACAAAGCCCAAGGGGCTGACCGACCACCAGTTGAGATGACGGTAAGCCTGACTGATCAGAGACGCAATCAACATTCCAAACACCATATGGCGGAGAAAGAAAGTATCCGGTCCGAAAGGGGTGGCTCGCCAGGTGGAAAGTTTGTGAAATGCCCATGTGGGCTCATGGCAAGTGAACCAATTATTGACAGTTAATGCGCCCATTCTGTGGCAAAGGTAAAAAGTGACCGTGATGGCGGTCACCAAGGTGATTGTATAAGAGGTAGCAAGATAAGTGAAAAATCGATGCAAAGAGAAACCGTACTGCCTCCGTAATTTGAAACCGTCCATGAAGTAGGGTAACGGAACGGTCACTTGGTCAAACATTAAAATCTGTTGGGGGAAGGCTATGATGGCAAGGTTACGCCAGCCAACTCTTTCCACGCCAGCGGTTCTTACCAATATATCCCAAGGCATGAAGGAACATTCCACGCGCATCACACCACCCGCACTGACAATCCGAGTCAGGACGACGTGGACAGCTGTCCAAACCATCATTAAGACAAGTCCCCAGGAAAATGATAAGCCGGCAGTGGTCAACAAAAGGACAAAGATGAGGATTGAGAGAATAAAAAGCCAACCGGTTCGTTGCACTGCGCTTCTGGTTCGGTCGTTTCCCGCCGTTGACCGGAGAGCGGTGGTGAAGAATAGGCTCGCAAGGACCAAAAAGCCTCCCGCTTCCTGAGCCCGTTGCAAGGTTGTGACGCCGCCCGTTCCGACGCCGGGAGCCATACCCCGCCACCGCAGAATCAGTCGGCTGATCAGCTGCATCCAATAAAAACCCCAGAAACTCACTGCCACGTCGGCAGGAATGAGATACCCGATGCCGGTCAGCGCTCCACTGATGGTCAGAGTTTCCCCCTGCCAGACGTCAAAGGGGAACTCGTTCAAGGTGGCACCCCAGGGGTAAGTCATACTGATCCTTGGTAGGAAAGAGAAAGAAGCGGATAAATTGTTCAGGCTATGGAAAAAGAAGGGGATCAGTATCCCTACCGCACTGGCGCTCGTCCAATCTCTTGCGCGCAAGGGTGCTGTTCCTACTTGAACGGTCGGAAAAGTCAGTTTCTCGTCAACGATCCATTTCCTCTCCAGGAACAGAGCGAGAAAGAGACAAGAGCCAAAGTAAACGGTGCCTATCGTTAGCCAAAACGTCAGGGGCAGCATCCACGCGAACAGGTTGGTCTGGACGACGGACGGAGTTCCCTGATAGAAATCTCGGACCGCAGAGTTGTCCAAAACAGCGAACCAAGTTGGAATTTTGTTAAGAAACAATTGATCCCACTGGTTGGAGGGTGAGGAGAAATAGCGAGGGGCTGCCAGCATCGGGAGGAGGTAAGCGACAAATCCGGTAGAGCTGATGGACGCGCATATGTGCCAAACGGCGTAGGTAAAGACCAAGTCTGCAGGAGATGGCGCCCACCATCGCCTATGGGTCAGTCGTGATGCCCCGAGGAGGAGAGCGAATAGAGCGAAGACCCCTGACGAAAGATGCGCCGTCGTCGGTCTATGTAACTGACCGACCAGGTCGGCGTATGGAGTCGCCAGGCCGAGAAGTAGGGCGCCGAGAACAATGGGAACCACCCCTCTCGAGCCCGCTTCCTGTTTTGTCCCCGGCGCCCGCTCCGCAAGCGTCAAAAAACCCAATCGGTCGCCTGAATTAAGAAAAGGTTGCGCCGTCGGTCGGCTGTCACCTCATTTTTCCTGATAGCGGGCTGTGGGCTCCTGCTGCTCCGCCTGAGCTCCGGCGGGCGTGATCTGAGCCGGTTGAGGCGTTCGGGAACGGGTAGCAACCCAAATGACCCCGCCGACCAGCAGGACAGCAATCACGGCGAGAACGACCAATAACCGATTCATTGGGTCCACCTCTCACTCGCCGAAGATAGCCGCATCGGACATGCGGGTCCACCAGTTCTTTTTCGTTTTGGTCGCCCACTTGACATGCCCGTCTGCAAAAAGGAGGTTGAAGCCTCTGGCATGGCGGCGCTCCAGGCGCCCCCGCTTTTGTCCGTCTGGCTCTCTGCAGCCGCCTCTGGGACTTTCGTGGTCTGTGTCCCGATAGATTCGGAAGATGGCTACGGTACTAGAGAAAGGAGCAAGGTCGCAATTGGGGTTCCCATCACCCAACCCAATGGTCCCGGCGGGGTCCTGAATCATCGCATCCTTTGCCGCCTCATCCATAACGGTATCATCGAGATTAGGGTCGTAGACCTCCCTCCAGGTCATTCCCCAGTAACAAGACAGACCCGTCGGGTCTGGGCAAACGGGACCGCCATTGGACCATTCGTTTCCATTGTCGTATCCCTCGTTGAACTGGTAACCCAGTCGCCAAGGGTTGAGGCTGGTTGCCAGCGGTGGATCGCCCCACAGGGCTATAAGAGGTGGACAGCCCGCCCTTCCCCCGTCCCTGACCGCTGCGAAAATGCTGGACGGACAAGCAAAAAGTTGGGCGTTGCGGATGTACGGCTGGCAGAAGTCCATCCAGAACAAGTGAGGGCACTGCCCCCAGGTGTTGGGATAGGAATAAGCTGCCGGATATCCACCGTCATAATCCTGCGCATACTGGAGCCAAGCGAGCCCGACCTGCTTCAGGTTGCTCGTGCACTGCGCCTGGCGCGCCTTATCCCGTGCCTGGCTGAACACAGGAAACAAAATCCCCGCCAGGATCGCAATGATCGCGATGACTACTAACAACTCAATCAGCGTAAACGCATGCCGCCGATGCATCCTTCTTCCCTCCCATTCCTTCGGAATCCATCACTATTATGATGAGAAGGGGTTGCAATTAAGGACGACTTTTTCACGACGGCCAGCGGTTCAAGCACTTGTATCATCTACCAGCATCCGTGCCGCAAGAAATATCTGAATGGCATGGACCAGTAGATTAGAGGGGTGGGAAACCAGGGAAAACATCGTGCCCCCGTTTTTGGAAGAGATGGTCAATTCCGAGCCAAATTGTTGCCGTCAACAGTTCTCCTACGACCAAACCGATGAAGGCAGGAAGGAGAGCATAATAGAGCGCTAAGCCGAGATACCTTAGGACGAAGCGCTTAATCGCCCAGCCCAAGAAGAGAGAAAGCCAAATCCTGCGAATGACCAAAGAATCGGCAAGGGCAATACCGAGAGGATGAATCGGAAAGCCGGGTATCCGATTCTGGCAGAGGATAAGAAGGGAAGTGAACGCCATCCCGGCAGCGATCCCCACCGTCGCTCTCGTGTCCGGGGGGGACGGGGAGCGGAACCAGCCCAGATATTTGTCCCAAGCCCACCTGCTGAGCCGGGTGAGGTAGTGGTAGTGAAGGTTCAACCCACCATACCGGTAAATGACCATAAGGGAGAAAAAGAGGGACAACAAGCCCCCCAAAAGACCACTCCAAAACGCATAGAGCAGAAACAGACCCTGGCTTGCCTTTGATGAGGAAACGATGTGGGCGGCATTGAGAAAGTAGGGCAGGGGGACGACGTCCCTTTCCATCATATATGCCATGTGGGGGAACATCATTACCACCAAGTTTTTAAGACCTGGGCTCATCTGACCGAACAGGTAACCGCTGACGTTGTGGGGATGAAAGTCCATCCCGATGAAGATGCAGCCCGCTTGACAAGAGATGCGAGCGAGGACGATGGAGACGATGAAGTAGAGCAGGAAGTAGCCTAAGGAAGCCGACCAATGAGCACCCAGCCAAGTCCATAAGACGACGAGCCCGAAAAAGCCGATGAGGAAGAGCATTAAGCCGGGTCCCGTCTTGACATTTTCTTTTGTCGCCTGCTGGCTCTCCCATGTTCTATAGGCAAGGGCGGCTCCTAAAACGAAAAAGGCTCCGATTTCGTGGCTCCTGGTGATGGCTCTGATCCCACCATAGTCGTAGCCCCCTGGTGGCAAGCCCAGACCAAAGAGGATAACCATCTCTACGTATGAGAGAAGGTGAAAGAGCCAGAATCCCAAGGCAACTTCTGCAGGTATGAGATAGGTCGTGCCGACTACGGACGGATAGATTCCGACGGGGGCACTTTCATAGGAAACAATCGCCCAAGGGCGGTCCGTAAACAACGCATTCATATTGATCAGAGATCGGATGTTTAAAAAGGGGATTGGGGCGTAGTAATGGGACAACCCGTTCCATGAGTGGACGGAAAAGCTGGCGATGGCGCCGACCCAAAAAGCGCGCCTCGTCCATATCGGCTCGGGCTGCCTAATCATTTCCAGAGCCACTCGGGCAATCGGGAAAATCAATTTCTCTCGGTCCGCCCACCGCTCGTAAAAGAAGACAGTCAGTCCACCAAGGGCGATTAGGAGAAAACCGGTGCTGACGGTCCAGATCAGGAGGGGACCTATCCATTCCTCCCACGGCACCTGTCCTGACGGGCTCCCTTCATAAAAGGCTTTAATCGCTAACTTGTCCCTGGGCACCAAGGCTTGGGGAAACAGGGGATGAAGGAGTTCGTAATTGTTCGTCGGATTGGCGTAGTAAAAAGGGGCTACCGCAAGGCTTAAGGGAAGGACCGCATAGGAACTGGACCAGAATCGGGTCGTGGCGAGGATGATAGAGAAGAGGAGAGCGATTTCCCCAGCTCTGAGAGTTCGCTTCAGTTTGTTCAGGGGGGGAGAAACAGCCCAAACGAGGACGGCAAGGAGGGCGAGCGGTCCTACCGGTAGCTGTCCATAAGCGATCCGGGATCCTTCCAGGCGGAGATCCAGGTGCGCCCGTAGCCAGCCCAGTAGGATGACGAGGATGAGACCGAGCGGAGTGATCCAGAGTCGGAGCCCGACTTGGTGCCACGCTTCTTGGACGTCAAGGGGCGTTGCCGGTCGGCTAACAGGCGCTTCCGTCCACCGGTCCACGAGTGACTCTCTTTACTCAAAACTAACGGAAGACCGAGACGACTGGTCCCGGTCAGAATCCATACCAGGGATGGTTGGCGTGCCACTCCATCCAGATATTTCTCCAGTGGAGTCTACTCTTCCGTATCGCCTTGACATGCCAGTCCCAGAAGAGGATGCTACTGGTTTCCAGGTGCCGGTAGCGGGGGATCTGGTGGTAACAGCGTGCGGGATCGGTACTGTCACACATATCACAATCGGCATCGAGGGGCGGCGTGTGAACGCCATTGCATCCCGGATCAGCGAGAACAGCTTCAGGACCGGAGCGCGTCTCGTGATTGCACCATCGCCGGTGTAACATGGACATGTGATGTGACGGACTGGCGAGTGCATGGAAGCCACAGTCGCCGATGAATATCTTCTCGGCAGGATTTTGAACTTCAGCATCGCTGCACACATGGACCAGATCGTTCCAATTGTATTCAGCAACCCAGTCACGAATGAAGTTAATCCGGTGGCAGTAGCCTCTGCCCAGTCCCGCCAGGTGTGAAGGGGAAGAAGGGCACTGCATAATTCCACCCACATCGGGACTCTCGCCGACCCCGTGGCGGACGTAAGGGTGCAGAAGGCGAGGCCAAAAGAGGATGTAATGGTTTGCCGGTGCCGCCTGATGCGGCACTGTAAACAGCCCGTCGTAATCCTGAGAATACTGGGCTTCAGCCAAACCCATCTGCTTCAAATTGTTGATGCACGACGCCGCCCGTGCTTTCTCTCGGGCGGTGGAAAAGACC
The DNA here is from genome assembly GCA_032161505.2 of Candidatus Caldisaccharidevorator sinensis. GTDB lineage: Bacteria > Armatimonadota > Fervidibacteria > Fervidibacterales > Fervidibacteraceae > Caldisaccharidevorator > Caldisaccharidevorator sinensis. The sequence continues at coordinate 213,551 of JAVKTG010000002.1, read as the reverse complement.
GGGAACAGAATGCCGGCCAAGATCGCGATAATCGCGATGACGACCAGCAGTTCAATTAGGGTAAATGCAGCTACCTGCCTCATTACAGACCCTCCTTGTTCTTAAGTCGTCTTCCAGTGCCGTCCGAGCTTACCCCTTAGGGGGATTGAGCGTGGAAGTTGCAATTTCGTCCGACTTTCTTGTAGGTGTTGTGTCAGGTTTTTACCTAAAGAACTTTCTCTGCCACGCCCAGTGCAGGGAGTCCTCGGATCACCTTGGCGATCGCCTCGCCGACCTGGTTGAGCGTCCCGTCGGGCAAGGGACGATGAAAAACGGGGAACTGGATCAGGCTGCGCCAAAGGGTCTCCGCAACGGGGCACATCCCGGGGCTGTAGGATGCCGTAGGATGGCTCCAAAACTGGCGCACGGGTTCCTTTTTTCCCCATGAGGAATATTCGTAATAGAGTGGGTTCCAGTATACGGGCAAGTAGCCTGCCCGGCCTTTAGAAACCGGCAGTCCTTCTGCACGCAACGCCTGTATAAATAGTTGACGAGGAACACCCGCAGCCTCTTCATGATAGCGGCAGTGAAACTCAAACCAAACCCGCTGGGTCCTTTTTCTCTCATAGGGGGGCGTTAGAATCCCATCGCCGACCTCTTCAATTATCCGGCAGAGGCATCTCATATTTGCGTCCCGAATTTGGTTTGTTTCGTCCAGGTGACGCAATTGTACTAAGGCGATGGCTGCGCCCAACGGGTGGATACGAAATTTATAACCCAGGCAAGCAGGGGCTTGCTCCTTTTCTGGGTCAGCGTATTTGCGAAGGTCGGGATCCGTCAGTGACCGGATGCGTTCATAGTGACCGAGAACACACGCTCTCTCATAGTAATGCTGATTTTTAGTGATAAAGATCCCGCCCTCTATAGCGGTCATTAACTTGCTGGCTTGAAGACTAAAGCATCCGATGTCGCCGATCGTGCCGACCTTTTGACCATCAAAAGTGGCTCCGTGGGCGTGCGAGCAGTCTTCAATGACAGCAATGTTCCTTTCCTTGGCGATTTTCATAATCTGATCCATTTGGGCGACAGCCCCGAAAATGTGGGCAACGGAAATTGCCTTTGTTCTGGGGCCGACTTTTCTCCTGATGTCGTCCGGATCGGCACAACCGTCTCTTGGATCTACGTCGCAAAAGACGGGGACCGCACCCAAAGCCAGAATCGGCTCTACTTCAAGATGCCAGGTGTAGGCGGGGGCAATCACTTCGTCACCCGGTCCCACGCCGACTGCGAAATAGGCAGTATAAAGGCTTGATGTGCCGTTGCAATGGGCGAGGGCAAAAGGCACATCGTGATAGGCAGCGAAGGCTTCTTCCAACTCCCGAATAACCTGATATAGGTCCGGTTGCTCCAGGGTATCCCAAACGGCTTTCTTTGCTTCTTCCGAAAAAATCGGCCACCGACTGGCTTGCCGGACCGCCGGCTCGTCCCGGATCGCCTTTGGTCCTCCTAGTAAGGCTAAAACGCTCACTACCGCCCCTTCCTTATCATAGCATTTGTTCCTGATTATAAAGTGTGTTCCTGAAGGGCTTGTACGGCGGGCAGGAGAACGAAGGGAGAGGGATGGCTTTCCTTTTCAAGAACGGTCCGAAAGACGGTAGCCAACTCTGTCTGACGGCAGTCCTGATAGGCTTTGCGCAGAATGAAACCTGCGTCGTGGCGGAGCCAGGAATCTTCCCTCCACTCCTCCTTCGTCGCTCCAAGGTAAACGGAGACAGCAATAGGGATCGTTTTTTCAAAGTCACCACGCGCCATCGTATTAAGGAGACACCGGTGGAACAGCCTCTTATGCCGATGAGGGGAAAAGAATTCCTTCTCCATTAACGGAAAGAAGGAGGGGTGGTCCATGGGACGGAGGGCAGAGAATCGGACGAAAACGAGAGGGTCCTGAAAACCGGTGATGACCAGCGGGCGCAGGATGTCCGGGTCCAGACCCCGTGCTACATACAGAGCGCTGCTTCTCTGCATCGGGTCACGGGAGCGGGCTGCCCTCCAGATCCGATCGGGACCCGACGGTCCCGACGGGAGCCATCCGTCTGCCTGTTGGAGGGCGGTAGTAGGGTCAATGCGAGCCAGAGATACCGCAATCAACGATTCAGCGAGCCGTCCGGAAGGGGCAGTGCAGGCGTCCATCACAACGGAACGGTCCAATCTGCCGAAGAAACCCATCGCTTTCGCCAGCAGGCGACATCGCCAGCGGCTCTCCCAATCGCCTTGCTCTTGGGCTTCCTTCAGGAAAGTGCAAAAGGCGTCCAAAACATCGGCGCACAGCTGGGGCGTCGGACGGCGGCGGGTCACATCGGGGTAAAAGTGATGGCATAAAGGACACGGACACTCAAGATGGTGGGCTCTGGAATAACGAGACTCAAGGACTGATCCTAAAGCACTAATGCTCAGACTACGCAGCCACGATCGGTCCCATGGCTGTGGTTCCAGACCGTGGAGGATCCACAGACCCGCCAGTTGATGGACTGGGTCGGGGGAATCGGTCAGAGTGTGAGCAGCTGCCCTAACTGATGAGGAGACTTCGGGAGGTATCTGGCGGGCAATTGATGCGAGGGCAAAGCCAGCGATTTCTCTTTGGCGGGGGGAGCCTTGCCCAGCCAGCCAACAAAGGTGGTGAATCATTTGGCAGCGGTCGGAACCTCTAGCGTGGTCGGTTAACAGGCGTACCCAAGGGCTGTCGGTCCACCGCTTTGCCAGACGGCTCTTAACATAGGGCGGCGGTCGTTCCCAGTCAAAAAGTTCGTAGAGAATGTAAACCCTCTCAGACGGTGGAGCAGTGGCGAGCAAGACGGCGAGACGAAGGGGATCCAGCCCATTCTGCCCCTCCGACACCGTATCGGGCTCCGTAAACTGTTCTTCATCTGTGGTCTCCAGCTGACGATATCGGGTAAGAATCCTGCGGATGTGCTGATGGACGCAGTGAAAGACCCAGGTTTCCAGGGACGAGCGGTTTGGATCGTAGGTTTTCAGGGCTCCATACGCTGCCAGGGTCGCTTCCGACATCAGGTCCTGTTTGTCTTCCGGTTTAATCTCTTCATAGGCGGTGGCTCGAACCAAAGCCTTCCGGACCAGGGGCTCAAGCCTTAGGACTTCCTGCCAGAGATGGGTGTCCATTGCCGCTCTCCCCTGTCCATTATTATGGGTAGCCGGCCGCCATGCCTGTTCAACCCTCAAGCATTCGGAAGTCGGCGAAGCGAAGTAAAAGAAACTCGATCTGTCTGAGCAGAGCGAGGCGGCGGTGACGAATTGTCTCTTCAGGATGCATAATCAGCACATTGTCAAAGAAGTTGTTAATCGGTTCCGCCAATTGAGTGAGACCTGCCCAGCCCCGATCGAAGTTATGGGACTCTAAGGACTCGTTAACGGAGGTGGCAGTTTTTTGAACGGCAGCCCAGAGGGCTCGCTCTTGTTGCTCGGCAAGCGTTTGGGGGTCCAGCCTCTCTTTCACCTTTTCGCCCCTTTGGCGTGCTTGGAGGAGTATGTTCGTCACCCGGGTGAATGCCGTGACCGCTGCGCTGAATTTGGCAGGATCGTCCCTCCTTCTTCCTTGCAGAGTGCGAGCTCTCCATACGGCGTCCCGCACCGAATCAAACCCCGCCTCGATGACAGCCCTGCGGATGTCGTGATCTATTCCTTCCTCTTCAAAAAGGGTTTCCAGTCGGTTTGCAAGGAACAAGATGAGCCGCTCCTTCGTATCGCGTCTGTCTGCTGTCGCCAAACCGAAAAGGGTGAGCACTTCAAGGGCGTCATCTACCAGTTCGGACAGGGACAAACTCGGCCGATAGGCTGCTTCCGCAAGCAATTGAACCAGTGTGGATCCCGCCCGTCTCAGTGCCAGTGGGTCATGGGAACCGGTCGGGACTAAATTTCGGTCGAAGCACGCCACCAGAGTGTCCAGTCGGTCGGCGAGGGCGAGGGCAAAGCCCAGTTCATTGCGGGGACCCGGAGACCCGACGGTAAGGGGTTTGTAATGATCCTCAATGGCTAAAACCACATCCTCCGCCTCCCCTTGCCTCTTTGCGTAGAAGGCACCGACCCATCCTTGCAGTTCCGGGAATTCGTTCACAAGCCGGCTGGAAAGGTCCGCCTTGCACAGTTCCGCTGCCCTTACCGCCTTTTGGGGATCCAGATGCAAGCGCTCAGCCAGTCGGACCATCAGTTGTTTGAGGCGCTCCCGTTTGTCCGCCATTGTCCCGATCTCTTCCTGAAAAACGATCTGGGAAAGGCGCCGCCCCATCTCTTCCAGAGAAGCCTTTGAGTCTTCTATTAAGGAGAACTCGGCATCTTCAAACCGCGCCTCGAGGACCTTTCTGTTGCCATCTCTGACTTTTTCCTCGTCTTCCGGTTTCCCATTGCAGATCACGATAAAGGCGGGTAAGAGCAAATCTTTGTTACCTCGCGCCGTCACAGGGAAGTAGCGCTGATGATGCTTCATCACCGTCTTTAGAAGAAGAGGCGGAAGGGATAGAAAGCGCTGGTCAAAAAAATTCGAAAGGGCATAGGGTGTTTCAACAAGATGGGTCACCTCTTCCAATAGGGCTTGGTCCAGGTCGGCTTCGCCCTTGAGCCTCTCCGCTTCTTCCAGAACCAATGTCTGAATTGCTTGACGGCGCTTCTCGGGATCTACGACGATTCCGAGTTGGTCCGTCACCCGCCAGTAATCGTCCGCTGATGGGATCGTTGCCGTTGGCCCCTTGAGGGAGCCGCCAGCAAGGCGCCGTCCGTAGGTCTGTCTGCTAGACGGTACTCCGGCGACTTCAAAGGGGATCTGATCGTCACCAAGGAGGGCGACGATCCAGCGAATCGGTCTGCCAAACCTCAGATTGCTGGACTCCCATCGCATCGTCTTAGGGAAGGACAACGCCCGGATCACTTCGGGGACGACCCGCTTCAGGACCTGATGAGCCGACTCTCCTTTCATCTGGCGAACAACGAAAACGAACTCCCCTCTCCCCGTGTCCCTGATTTGGAGATCATCAACGGAGACGCCGTAAGCCCGGGCGAAGCCGATGGCGGCGCGGGTCGGACGCCCGTCCGCCTCAAAGGCTTGCTGCCGGGAAGGACCCCTTATCTCCTGGACGAACGGCTCTTGCACTCCCGCCAGGCTCCAAACGAACGCGACGAGACGACGGGGTGTCCCGTAGGTCTGAGATCTACCAAACGGCAGCCGCTCCTTCCTCAGGTTCTCCTCAAGCAACTCTCTCAATTGGCTGAGAAGGGTGGGGAGAAAGCGAGCCGGCATTTCCTCCGTCCCGATTTCCAGCAAGAAATTCTTTTCCATCGCCTTTCCCTTTCTTCTCTGGTTAATTCCCCAGCTTGGATCATGGGACACCGACGGCGGTCACTTACTTTAGTGCGTTTGAGAATTTTGAAAGTTTGGTTTTCGATCTTGGCGTCGTCCGGTCGCTATGATAACGCTTCCGTTGCAAGGTCTCCCCCGATGCCTGAGCCCTTGCCAGCAACCGATTGTGCCATCAAAATCGGGACGGAGGAGGCGTGTGGATGGAAACCAAACGCGTTTTAACGACGCTGTCGGTCAACGGTCGTTCGTATGAGGTTTGGGTTGAGCCCCGGGAGCGACTTTTGGACGTGCTCCGCTATCGGTTGGGTCTGACGGGCACGAAGGAGGGCTGTTCCACAGGCGATTGCGGTGCCTGCACCGTACTTCTGGACGGACAACCGGTGACGTCGTGTCTCGTTCTGGCAGTATCCGCTAACGGCAGATCCGTCACGACGGTGGAGGGCGTCGCGGAGGGCGGGTCTCTCCATCCCGTCCAGGAAGCCTATGCTCTGGAGGGCGGTCTACAGTGCGGCATCTGCACTCCTGGCTTTATCGTCATGTCCAAAGCTTTGCTGGATAGGGACCCCAATCCGACCCCAGAGAAAATCCGCTACTGGCTTTCGGGCAATCTCTGTCGGTGCACCGGTTACCACAAGATCGTGCGATCCGTTCTTGCCGCTGCCGAAAGACTCAGATCCCGAGAGTCGACCGGACGCTGATAGCTAGGGCAGAGGTGCCCAGCAACCTTCATCGCTTTTCCAGGCAGGAAGGATGTTACAAAGAAGGGGCTCGTTATTGAAGCGAGAGGGTGACGGTTTTAATAACCGAGACCGATTGCGGTGTCACATCCAAGAGGGCATAATCGCCCTGAGCGCCAAAGCCGGCATTGAGGACGATCTGACCGCTTTTGAGAGTGCGCATCTGCGGTCGGTGGAGATGTCCGCACAGGTGGCAGAGGGGCTGGACGATTTTGAAGGCATCCAAAAGTGACCTCTGCCCGCCGTGAGTGCCTTTAGGCGTCACATCGGCGAGGCCGACAGGGCAGGCGTGCGTAACCAGGATTTGGACCCCTTTCCGTTCAATGGATCGGGCGGCGTGGAGGATTTGCTCGTCCGTTATGTAGTAAGGCTTCTTTTTGGATTTCGCCCAAATGCCACTGATGCCGGCAAGTCTCAGGCCGCCGACTTGAACAGCGACTCCGGCGGGCAGAAGGACAGGCGTCCCATCTCCGTTGGACAGCTGGGAAAGAAGCGCAATGTCGTCGTGATTGCCATAGACGGTGTATGTAAGAACCTGCCTGAGCAGTCGGCGGAAATCGGTTTCCGTCACCTGACCGGGATCGCCCCAGTCCCCAACGGACAGAAGAAGATCAGGCTTTTCCTCTTCCACCGCCTGCCACAAAAAACCCCAGTGACCGTGCAAGTCACCGATGGCGAGCACGCGGATCCCCACACCGACCGCCTCTCTTTTCCCTGCAGGCGGGCAACCGTCAGCAACAGTCATGTTGCGCCTTCAGAGACCCAGCATCTGAATTGAACGCCGGCTCCTCTGTGCCAGAAGAGCGGACTTTTCGGCGTTATTATAATCAATATACAGATTGCTTAGCACACAGTTATGGGAGCAGGATAGGACCCGGCGTGTGAACGCAACCCGGGCGGAGGATGCCAATTTTGATAGGCACAACCATCGGCGCCCGCTGGCACATTGTGAGCCGGATCGGGGAAGGATGGTTGTTTGAGGTCTACAAGGCGAGGGACCGGGTGACCGGTCAACTGTTCGCCCTCAAAATCCTGAGACCCCCCTACTGGGCATTGACCGACCTGCGCAAGGCGCTCATCGAAGCGGCGGAACGGGCGGTTAATCTGCATCATCCTCACATCGCTCAAGTCCATTGGGTCGCCCTGACGGACGACCGGCAGGTCCCTTTCCTCGTCTGTGACCTGGTTTCCGGGACGCGACTGTATGAAATGGTTTCCCGACGGCTTCCCCTCGCTCCACCACAGGCACTGGACCTGATGTCCCAAGTTGCCGACGGGGTCGCTTATCTGCACCGCAACGGTCTCGTCCACGGCGACTTGAGACCCCAGAACTGCTTGGTCTCTTCTCGGGGAGACGTTAAGGTGCAGGACTACGGACTATGGTCGGCTTTTCTGAAATCGCGGGTGACGGAAGCCGAATGGTTGGAGCGAGCGGCTCCCTATCTTTCCCCGGAGCGGTTCGTCGCCGATCACGTGACGCCTCAGTCGGACGTCTATAGTATGGGTGCGATGCTCTACCAGATGCTGACCGGAAGAGCGCCTTTTGAGTCAGGTCGGGTGGCGGACCTGGCACACCTTCATCAGGCTGCTCCTGTTCCCCTCGCGAGCAGTCTTCACCCCCACGTTCCTCCGGCTGTGGACAGCGTGATACTGAAAGCAATGTCAAAAGACCCGAGCAAGCGCTACGGGACTGCCGATGAGTTGCGTATCGCCGTTCAAGAGGCATCGGCGGAACTGGCGGAGAGCCGAGCCGCCATTCGGTCGGTTCCCCCACTCCCCTATGAGCAGTCGGTGGGAGAGGTGGGCAGCGGGGAGGCGACGGTGGAACGGTCCTTTTGGGATCGTTTGGGATCGGTCGGGGGTTTAATCTTGGGCGGCATCGCTAGTGCCGTAGCGGTGCTATTTCTCTTTTACCTGATTTTGATCCGGTCGACTCCCAAAGAGGTTGTGGTCCCCGATCTGACTGGGTTGACTTTGACCGAAGCCCAGAGGCTTGCGGGGGAGAAGGGGCTGTCTGTGACCGTCGTCGGTACCAAGCGGGACCCTCAGGTGGAGCCCGAGAGGATCCTTGAGGTAGTGGAGCCGGCGCCTGGGGCACGGGTCAGGCAAGGGAGGTCCATCGCTGTCGTTGTCAGTGCGCCTCCCGAGCCAATCATGGTGCCCGACGTCATGGGATTGCTAGTTTCCAGCGCCACAGATCGGCTGATAGCCAAACAACTCAGGGTAGGTCAGCGCGTGGAAGGCTATAGTCGTCAAATAGCGAAAGGTTTGGTCGTCGGTCAGCAGCCGCCTGCCGGTTCGCAAGTGGATCCTGGCACGCCCGTTAATCTAATCGTCAGCAAAGGTCCCTTCCCTGAGCCCTCAGAACCTCAATGGGATCGGCTTTCGGGTAATACAGTAGTCGGTCGGGTGCGGATCACGGTCGGAGGGACGGAAGTGAGAAAGACCATCAGAGTCGTCGCGACCGATTCAAAGGGAACTTGGGAAGTCTACAAGGCAGTCCACCCGCCCGGAGACCAAATCGTCCTTGTCGTAGACGGCACCGATTTTCTGACTGTAGAAGTTTTCTCTGATGGTGAGCGGGTTCTTTTTGAGGAGATCCGCTCGGAAATGTAATGGCTGTCGATCGCGACGCAGAATTGGTCGAGAGAGCCAAAAAAGGGGATTCGGCGGCCTTTGATGCCCTTGTGGGACGCCATTACGAGAAGATCTACGCCTTGGCTTATCGGTTCATTGGAAACCCAGACTCAGCAGGCGATGTGACTCAGGAGACCTTCTTGAAAGCGTTCCAGCAGTTGAAGGGGTTCCGAGGGGATTCAGCATTCAGCACTTGGCTTTATCGCATTTGCATCAACTGCTGTCAGGACCAGCTCCGCAAAAGGCGTGATATCGCCTTCTCTCAGTTCGACGGCAACGAGTCAGAGGAGGGGGTAATGCGGGAAAATAGGGAGCAGGACCCCGAGGAACTGATCAGGGAGCGAGAGAAAGCGGAGGAAGTGCGCCAGACTCTTGCGAAGTTGCATCCTCAAGCGCGCCAGATTCTTATTCTGTGCGATATGGAAAAGCTGTCCTATGGAGAGGTAGCCGCCATTCTTAGCATCCCGGAAGGAACGGTCAAGTCTCGGCTTCACAGGGCTCGTTGGGCGTTCAAGGAAGAGTGGCTCAAGCAAAAAAGGAACCAGGACAAACGACTGGGCGTCCAAAGATTGGAGAAATGAGATGAACTGCGACTCCTTCCGCGACCGTTTGAGCCCCTACTTGGAAGGGGAACTACAGGAGGAAGAGAGAGAGCAGACGGAGCATCATTTGCGCACCTGCCCGTCCTGCGCCCGGGACCTGACCCATCTCAAGGAAGTCGTTAAAATGCTGCGATCTGTCGCGGCGCCGGCGCCTCCTCCTTATATTGCTGATAGGATTCGCCTGGAGTTAGGGCGTCAAAGGCAGAGCCGGCGGGCAATCATGATTCGCCAGTGGAGCCTGGGTCTGGCGGGCGCCTTAGGTTTCCTGATCATCGCAATAGCGCAGCCGTGGGTCCCAATTTTGAGCAGAAGGGTGGGGGCTCCTCAGGTGGTGGCACCGTTGGAATCTCGAGCCATGCTTATCCCGGGTTTACACTTCCGCGCGGAAAGGCGGGTCCCGGGTCCTAAGGCGCCGGCGGCATCGGGGTTTTCGTCACGAGCCTCAGCAGAGCGTTCCGGAGGACAGGCTGAAAAGAGGGCGCGTTTGATTCCCGTTCCCCCGGCGACCAGTCGGCTTCCCATCTACCGTCCCACAACGCCATCGGTCGCTGCGGAGAAAAAAGCCCTGTCCCTGGAGCGAGAGGAAGTTCCTGAGGAGGAGGAAGCCGTCTCGGTTGCAGAGGCACCTGCGTCTCCCGTTTCGCCTCTTCCTGCTGCGTCACCAGAGAAAACTGAGGAAGAAAGCAAGGGACATCAGATGGCGGTGGAGCGAGGCGAAGCACCCGAAGGAACGCCTCGGGTGGCACCCCTTTTGCGAGCAGTGCCCACGCCGGCGACGCCGTCTCCCCCTCAATCGGTCCTTGCCCTTGCTCCAGATGCGGAGCAGCGAGGCGCCGGTGCGGCGTCGCCACTGACTGCTCCGATGAGAGTCGGCTGGTTCGAATGGGTGAGAACCGAGCCGATACGGGTCGGATCTCCCGGTGTCTATGTCCTTTCGTTCGTACCCGTAGAGCCCGGTCCTGTACGTGTTCGGGCGTTGCCCGAACAGGGGCTTGACGTTTTGAACCTTCCGTCCTACGGACGATCCGAAGATGCGGACGGACCGGTAGCATTCGGAGGTCCCGTTTCTCGCCAGCGCCCAGGTCGGGTGACTTTGATCGTAACAGCCAACCAGCCTGGTGCCCGTCGGGTTCGGTTGACCGTTCAAAAGGATGATGCCGTTAGGGAATCGTGGTGGCTGATCGTGCCAATTATAGAGGCCTCCGGTCCTTCGCCGGAACGATCCTTCACTTTTCAGGGCGAACGGTGGACCTTCATGGACCTTGCCGTCCATTTCTCCTGGCAATCGCGGCGACCGATCCTTTTTCCCGCCGTTTGCTCCGATCTGCGCCTGGCGCCGCAACTGGGGCAGGGCTCGCACCGAGAAGTCCTCGCCCAGATCCGCTCCCTTCTGGGATTGGAATGGGATGAGCAAGGGGGAGGGCTCCGCCTTTATCCCTCGAAACCTGCCTTGCAAAAGCAGGCTCCTATGGCCACGCCTTCCTCACGTTAGGGGTCATCGCTGGTCCAACCGTCAGTCAAGAGTCTCAGAAGCACCGACGCATCGGGTTATGACGGGAAGAACCGTCTGGCGGTTCACCGTTTTAAAAGCGTGGCTCGGTAACGAGGCACCTACTGGCTCGGCGGACGCCGTCCCGTGGGAGGGATCCTCTCGGTCTGACAACCGACCAATAGCGTCGCACATTCTGCAAAGATAACATTTTGACCGGCATTGGAGGGACCCCGCTAACGGATCCCTTGTTTCCGACATGGAGGGAGAAGAGGATTGGGTCGGAAAGACAAGGCGGAAGAACCGCTACGGTTGAAATTAGGTCTGGGCACTGGGGCATGCGAAGCAGAGGTCATTGATCTACTAAATTCCGCCGATATGAAGGTAGATAGGCTGACCGCTTACTACGCCATCATAGACGATCCCCGCATTTCTGACGGTATTTTTCATTCCCCGAGGGAACTATGGACCTTGGTCGCCCAAGGAGAGTTGGACGCTGCCCTCGTTCCCGCTGACGAAGTTGCTCATGAAATGACGAAACGTCCAACGGTTAAGAGTATGAGGGTGGAACCGATTGGGGGGGACCTGCTACTGATCGCCGGAGAACGGGCCTGGAAAGACAATGAGAAGGATTTAAGGGAGATTTTGTTGCTCCTTCGTGGTGTAGTGGAAGCACGGGGCAGGGTCCTGGTGAAACTTCATGTTGAGGAAAGCAGGCTTCAGGATGTTCTGGCGCTCCTGCCGTCCCTACGGGCACCTACCATATCGCCTCTTGCAGGAAGCGATCCCAAGGTGTATGCCGTCGAGGCGGTGGTGCCCCGTTCGCAGGTCAACTTCCTGATATCTAAACTTCTTGCAGCGGGAGCGACCGATTTGATAGAATTGCCCATTAGCAAACTGATCAAAGGCGGGGAGACGGGAAAATAAGTTTGCGGGGGTCCGGGCGGTTGAAGAAGGGTCGGTGCTGGAGATAATGGCATCACGCACTCTGTCCGCGAACTGGACTCCAATGCTCCGTCAATATCAAGCAATAAAGTCGCGCTATCCCAACGTACTCCTTCTGTTTCGCCTGGGCGATTTCTATGAAATGTTTGGCGAAGACGCTCAGATCGGTGCGCAAGTGCTGCAATTGTATCTGACTTCGCGCGAGATAGGAAAAGGGAACAGAGTGCCGATGTGCGGGGTGCCCCACCATGCCGTAGAGCGGTATGTGGCGCGGCTTCTGGAAGCGGGCTACAAAGTCGCCATTTGCGATCAACTGGAGGAACCCAGTCGCAAGAAAAAACTGGTCGAGCGAGGCGTGACCCGTGTTCTAACTCCCGGCACTCTGGTGGAGGACAGTTACCTGGATGCTCGTCAGCCCAACTACTTAGCCGCAGTCGTCGTTGACGCGTCGGAGCGGCGTTTTGGTCTCGCCTATGCTGAAGTGTCAACGGGTGAGTTTCGTGCAGGGGAGGTTTGGTCGGATCAGTTGTGGAATATCTTTTCCAGCCTTCGCCCTTCCGAGGTTCTGGTGCCGCCCTCGTTAGCCAGTGACGAGGAGTGGATGGCATCCGTTCGGTCTGCTGGTGAGCCGGTCGTCACAACTTACGAGGGTGATCCGTTGAGGACCGCTGAGGAGATAGTCAAGGACCACTTCGGTGTCAGCACGCTGGACGGGTTTGGAATAGAAACCTTTCCTCTTGCCGTCCGAGCTGTGGGAACAATCATCGCTTACCTGAAACAAACCCATTTAGCGGCTCTGGATCACTTAACGCGCCTGTCCGTCCTCAATACGGAAGACTATCTCATCCTGGACGCGGTCGCTCAGAGGAATTTGGAACTGACCCGTTCCCTTCGCGACGGGTCAGTGGAAGGGACGCTGCTTTCGGTATTGGATCGAACGATTACGCCAATGGGAGCCCGTCTGCTCCGCCGATGGCTCCTTCAGCCCCTGAAGAGAATGGCACCAATTCAGGAACGGCTGGACGCTGTGGAGGCGCTCTTCAAGGCGCCGGGTCTCCGCAGGGACATTCGGGATGTCCTGAGAGGGATGCCTGATTTGGAACGGGTGGTGTCCCGGTCGGCAACGGGTCTGGCGACGCCGAGGGACATCGGTCAAGTGCGCCAGTCCCTGCGTTTGATGCCCAAACTGATGGAACGACTCGGACCCTTGCGGTCCGACCTCCTTCTTGCCCTTCAAAGGAATTTGGATTTCAACCGGTCTCTTTTGGACCTTTTGGAAAGGGCGCTGGTTGAAGATCCGCCGGCGCGGATGTCAGAGGGAGGCATCCTAAAAGACGGCTATCACAAGGAAATCGACGAAATTCGGCGTCTCGTGCGACAGGGTAGAACCCTGATCGCCGGTCTGGAGGCGGAGGAACGGGAGAAAACGGGAATAAGGAGCCTTAAGATCGGCTACAATCAGGTTTTTGGCTACTACATAGAGGTCAGTCGGGCTCATCAGGATCGGGTACCGGTCCGTTACATAAGAAAGCAGACGCTCACTGATGCGGAGCGGTATATCACCCCTGAGTTGAAGGAATTGGAATCGCGGGTCCTTGGTGCCCAGGAGAGGATGTCCCAACTGGAACACGAACTGTTTCAGGAGCTTCGGGCGTTTGTGGCAAAGCACAGTGAGGAACTCCTGCGAACGGCTCGTTCGGTGGCAGAACTGGATGTCCTTGCGTCTCTTGCGGAAGTGTCGGAGAGAAATCGGTATGTCCGCCCCAAGATCACGGAGCGAGCGGAGGTCGTCATCCGAAACGGGCGGCATCCCGTCGTTGAGCAGGTGCAAAGGGACGTGCCGTTCGTTCCGAACGATACGCGGTTGGATACAGAGGATTCTCAGTTACTGATCATCACCGGACCCAACGCAGCGGGGAAAAGCACTTATTTGCGTCAAGTGGCTCTGATAGTGATTATGGCGCAGATGGGAAGTTTCGTACCGGCGGACGAGGCTGTCATCGGAATTTGCGATCGGATTTTCACTCGGGTGGGTGCCCACGACGAGTTGGTGCGCGGGCAGAGCACATTTATGGTAGAAATGTCGGAAACTGCTAACATTCTTAATAACTCGACCGAGCGGAGCCTGGTGTTGGTGGACGAAGTCGGTAGAGGAACGTCCACCTACGACGGAATCGCTATCGCCTGGGCGGTGGCGGAGGAGATCTACCGCATCGGCTGCCGGTGTCTCTTTGCGACCCACTATCATCAGTTAACCGACCTGGAGACTTACCTTCCGAAGGTCAAGAACTATAGGGCGGTCGTTCGTGAAGAGGGAGATCGGGTCATCTTCCTCTACCGGATTCTTCCAGGCGGAACGGACCGAAGTTATGGAATCCAGGTTGCCCGATTGGCTGGGTTGCCCCCCAATGTGATAGAGAGAGCAAAGGAGATTTTGGAGGCGCTAGAGTCGCAAAGCCTTTCAGCGCCGACGGAAGAGCAGGAATCGGCGGATGTTGGAGGGCTTCAGTTGCAGCTCTTTGAGTTCCTCCCCCATCCGGTAGTAGAAACAATCAAGAGATTAGATCCGGACTCCTTGTCACCTCGTGAGGCGTTAAAGGTCCTTTACCAACTGAAGCAGTTGGTAAACCAGTGAGACGACCGTCAACGGAGCGATACGATGCAGAAAACGTTAGAGAAGAACTGCAGCGACGGGTGACTCGCAGCGACATGTCAGTCAGGCTCGTTGATGCCTGTCCTAGAAGGCGCGGTCAGTATGTGGTTCCTTGACCCGTTTGCGATTCCCATCAGTTGCGGAGTTCTTGGGTTCCAGCACACATCCTCTCCTGATCTTTCTCCCGATCGGGTGCCAAAAATTAGACGTTTACCGATCCCACATCATTGGCGTCTGCTTGCGGGCATTACCGTGCCCGTGTCCACGATCGCCCTGATCGGTGTGGAATGGTGGACGGGGCGGGTTCCGGTAGCCGTTTATCTATTGCCCGTCAGCCTGGCTGGGCTGGCTTTTGAAGTATGGGGCGGGGTCGGCGTCGGTATTGCCATCAGCTTGCTTAGGATCCTTCTACGGGGAGCAGATGGGGAGCAGTTATTGTGGCTGTTCGGTAACAGTTTCGCCGGAGGGCTAGTCGGTCTCCTCAGTTTCCAGAGCCGCAAATTGGCGGAAGCGAATCGTGAATTGATCCAACACAAAGCCCTTCAAGATTCCCTGACCGACTTCCTCGTTCACGACCTTCGCTCCCCTTTGACTAGCATCATCGGCGGCCTTCAAACACTTGTGATGGTGGCTGGGAATCGGTTGTCGGATGATGCGAGAGAAATAATAGATCTTAGCTTGCTTGGTTCTCAGAGGATGCTCACGCTGGTCAATTCCCTTCTGGACTTGAAGAAACTGGAAGATGGAAAGTTCCCTTTGTACGTCCGGGAATTTCATCCCGAAGACGCCATCCGAGAAGCGATCAATCAGGTGTCCCTGTGGGCGAGGCAGAACCAGATTTCGGTGACCGTGCGCCTAGATCAGACCCTGACAACAATCCGGGCGGACCGGTGGTTGTTGATTCGGGTTCTTGTGAACCTGCTCAGTAATGCGATCAAGTATACACCGTCGGGCGGCACCATCACGGTGACCGGTCACCGGGAAGATTCTCAACTTCGGATCAGCGTCACAGACCAGGGTCCCGGCATCCCGCCCGATTATCTGGACAAAGTCTTTGACAAGTTCTCGCAGATAGAAGCCAGAAAAGGAGGGGCAGCGGTCGGAACGGGTCTGGGTCTGACCTTCTGCAAACTGGCAGTAGAAGCCCACTCGGGTCGGATCTGGTTGGAGAGCGCCGTCGGGAAGGGGACAACCGTTCATTTGGCACTCCCCCTGCCTCCGCCCCGAGTGGCTACGAGCAAACCTGCCGAGGCGTGAGATCGCTATCACCGTCGCATCCCTTACTGCCACGGATTCTTATCGCTACCCAAAACGAGGGGAAGTACCGAGAGATCGCTCTACTGATGGAAGGACTACCCATCCGACCTGTCTCACCAACTGAGTCCGCAGTTCAATGGGAGGCGCAGGAGCGGGGCCTCGTCGGAGAGAGCGTGGCGAGGGATAAGGCGCTCAAAGCGTCTCTCGCGACTGCTCTAACATCGTTGGCGGAAGATGTGTCGCTAGAAGTAGACGCTCTGGGAGGGGCACCCGGTCCGCGAGCCAAACGATTCTTCGGCGAAGATTTGGACGATAGGGAGCGATGTCTGCGCCTCCTTTCTGCGCTCAACGGAATACCTTTGAGCCAGCGGAGATGCCGATTCGTCTGTTACATGGCTGTTGCCTTTCCCTGGGGCGAAGTGATTCTTGCCGTCGGTATCCTCCGGGGATTCGTTGCTCTTCAGCCAAAAGGGCAGTTTGGGTTCGGATACGATCCTATCTTTTATATTCCGGAAATCGGAAAAACCCTGGCCGAACTGAGGATTGAGGAAAAAAATCAGATCAGTCACAGACAGAAAGCCTTTGAAGGGTTGAAGGGAGCTCTCCTGACCCGGCTGAGTCTGAGAAGGGAGGGAATGTAAACTGTTAACAACCGGATGGCGGATGTGTGCTTGCACTCTGTTGATCAGTTCCCTTGTGGCAGGATCTATTGGTGTTCCTGGTCGCAATCCTGCCTTTCGGGTTGCCCTGATCACGCCGGGACCGATTAGTGACGGGGGATGGAACCAGGCGGCGTATGAGGGTCTTCGGACGATCGGCAGGGAACTGGGAGCCTCTGTTGCTCATGCCGAGGTACGGGCGCCGTCCGAGTATTCCCAGGCTCTTAGAGATTTCGCAGTCAGGGGCTTTGGGCTGATTATTGGTCACGGATTTGAATTTGGGGACGCTGCCGTCGAGGTTGGGCGACAATTTCCCGGCACTTTTTTCGTGATCACTTCGGGTCGGGTGACGGCAAAGAATGTGGCTTCTCTCCAGTTTCAATTGAACGAGGCGACCTATCTTCTGGGTTATTTGGCTGGGAAGATGAGCAGGACGAAGAAGGTCGGTTGCGTCGGGGGAATGAAGATACCCTCCGTAGAACGGTCACTGGCTGGCTTCGTAGCCGGAGCCAGGCGAGCCGGCCCCGCCATAGAAGTTAGGGTCGCTTACACGGGAAGTTTTGAAGACATTCAGGCTGCGAAGGAGTCAGGGCGGGCGCTGATCCGTTGGGGGGCGGATTTTCTCATTCACAACGCTGACGCATCGGGACTGGGTGTTTTCCAGGCAGCCGCTGAAGCGAAAGGTGTTTTGGCTTTCGGGACTATTCGTCCCCAGCACCAACTGATGCCGAAGGTCGTCCTTGCCAGCGCTGTCGCCGATCTGCCTACCGGTTTTCTTAATATTGCCACGATCCGGCAAAAAAGCCAACTAGAAGGGAAGATTTACTACCTGGGATTCCGAGAAGGCGCCGTCGGAGTGGTCTTCAATCCCCTCCTTGAGCGACGTATTCCACAGGCGCTGCAAAAAGAATTGGGCTCTCTCAAGGATCAGATTGTGACCGGACGCCTAAAAGTGCCAGACCGAATTTCTCCCTAGGACAATGTCCGAATCCTAATATTTCGGAAGTGAATTTCCACTCCCTCTGACTGGAAAATCAGGTGTCCCTTACGGGGCTCTGCGTTGGACCCAATGGCAACCAGATGCCCGTTGACGACGGTAGCAACATGCCCACTCCAGTTTACGATCTCGTAAGTATTCCATTGACCGATCGGCTTCGCCGGTCTCTGAAGGACAGCCCCTCCGTCCACCCGACCGCCTGCTACTCCGAAAATCCGACCGACCTCCTTGAACCACAATTGAAACTCCACACCCTTCGGCCAGATCTGGTCGGGCGGGACCATCAGGAATACACCGCTGTTGCCTTCCGTCAACATCCGATACTCAAATCTCAAGATGAAATCGGCAAACTCCCTCTCCGTACGGAGGTAGCCGTTAGGGTGACCCGAGATGACCAGCACCCCGTTACCGACTCGGAAAGTTTTTGCGGGATCCGCACCTTTGACGTTGGGGTCGAGAAAAGGGACCCAACCGGTCAGGTCACGAGCGTTGAAAAGCGATACGAAACCCGCGTCGTCCGTTTCTCCCGAAATTAACTCATGCGGAATGACCCACCCCGTGATTCCCGTGACGAGGAAATCTCTGCGGTCCACCCTTTCCCTAACCCCCTTCTATGGAACGATCATCTACCGGCCGATTGAATGATCCGCTGGATCGTCACAACTCTTCTACCGCCGCTGGGTCCATCGGCGACGAAAACGCTTCCGCCGCGGTCCACCGCGATCGCTACGGGATTGTTTAACTGTGCCTGGTCGCCCCGCCCGTCGACAAAGCCAGCGATCCCACTTCCGGCAACCGTCGTGACCGCGCCCGAGGGGCTCACTCTCTTAATCAAGTGGGTGCCCGCTTCCGCTACATAGACATAACCTGCCGAGTCGACGGCAACAGATCGCGGGTCCGTAAGACCCGACGCCAGGACGGAGGCAGCCCCGTCGGGGGTAATCTTGATGATCTGACCGCTTCCGGAATTCGCTACGTAGACATTCCCTTCCCGATCAGTGGCTATGCCACGGGGTTCGGACAAGACTGGAGGGTCAGGGGGATCAGGGTTTTTCAAGAGGGTGCTAACTTGCCACGAGGAGGCAAGGGTAGGGTTACCGCCCTTGAACTGAATCCTTCGGACTCGGTGCGTTGTATCGGTGGTTACATACAGGTTGCCAGTCGGATCTATGGCGATGCCATAAATAGAGGCAAGGGTTCCCTGATCCCCTGTTCCATCCTTGTCGGGGTTTGATGGGTCGGGAGTGCCGGTACCTGCTACCGTCGTCACCGTCCAGCTGGCGGGATTTGCTCGGTCCAAACCCGTCAGCGATGCCCGTCTTACCAAGCGATTTGCGCTGTCGGCGATGAAAAGGGTCCGACCGTCCGGCGCCACGGCAATGCCTGTAGGTCCGTTAAACCGAGCCACGGTTCCGACACCGTCCGCCATTCCACTCTGGCTGACCCCTACGGAACCTGCTACTGTCGTGGTCACCCCAGTCGGAGTGATGCGCCGAATAGCATGATTTCCTGTATCGGCGACATACAAGTTTCCGGAAGCGTCTGCGGACAGACCATAAATTCCCGAGAAGCGACTCGCCGTCCCGACCCCATCTACATAACCTCCCGCGTCGCCCGCGCTTCCGACCAGCGTACTCACCAGCACTGACGGAGAGCCGGTAGGTCCTGCGATCCCCTCTACGGGAGCGCCACTAGAAGGATGAGCTTCGACAACGACCGTAAATTCAAATGCTGTTACACCGTCAGGAACGATAAAAAGCCATACCCGGGCTGTACTGGAAGCGCCAGGGCGAATGGCTTCGTTGTATATGATGAACGGTCGGGGTGATCCCGCTGCGACGGGGCTCACGCCGTCCGCGTTGGATAACTGAACCGCCTCTGTCGGTGCACTACTTGTTGCCAATCCTAAGGGAAAGAACCCGTTCGTCGGCGTGATCTGACGGATCCGATGGTTGTTGTAGTCCGCCACGTACAGCTGTCCGCTGATATCGGCTGCGATCAGGCGAGGCTGATCAAATCGCGCATCGGTTCCATTCCCATCAGCGTTCCCAGATGTCCCACCTAGTCCCGCAATGCTCTGAACCAGATAACTGG
The DNA here is from genome assembly GCA_032161505.2 of Candidatus Caldisaccharidevorator sinensis. Classification (GTDB taxonomy): domain Bacteria; phylum Armatimonadota; class Fervidibacteria; order Fervidibacterales; family Fervidibacteraceae; genus Caldisaccharidevorator; species Caldisaccharidevorator sinensis. The sequence goes on along the minus strand of JAVKTG010000002.1, from coordinate 194,137 downwards.
TCGCCGATCCCGACGAAGAGGCTCCTTGCTTCTTCCGGATCTGACGAACCGTGTGCCCCAAACGATCGGTCACAACCAAAGCTTCGCCGATGGCTACAATCCCGTACGGATTATAGAGTGTTGCCACTTCCCCCGATCCGTCTGTCGTCCCTGCCGATCCTGTCCCAGCAATCGTTACCACTTCTCCGGTTAGGCTTACCCTTCGGACCCGATTGTTGCCGGCAGCTGCCACGTAAAGGTTCCCGTCGGCTCCTACGGTAATCCCTGCCGGATTTGTAAACCGCGCATTGGTCCCCACCCCATCAACAAAACCAGACGCCGCCGTCGGTGACCCAGCAAGGGTCGTCACTGTGTAACTCGTCGCCTGCCTCGGATCTGCCCCCGTCAGCTGGATCTTCCGCACCCTGTGACCGCTCCATTCGGTCACATAAATCACTCCAGCACTGTCCACCGCTACCCCCAATGGGTTCCGAAATGTGGCAAGATCACCAGGACCATCGGTATCCCCTGACGCCCCCGTCCCTGCTATCGTCGTCACTCTGCCGTCCATCGTCACCCTTCGGATCTTATGGGCTCCATATTCGGCAACGATCAGGGCGCCATCTACAGGATTGATAGCGATCCCCGCCGGTGCATAGAAACTAGAACCCGTGCCTGCTCCGTCACTGCTAACAGCCGCACCGCTTCCCGCCAAAGTGCTTACGAAGCCTCCCGCGATCTTTCTGATCCTTCTCCCGTTGAACTCCGACACATAAACATTGCCCCGAGAATCGACGGCGATTCCAATGGGGAAGTTGAAAGTTGCCGAGCCGACAGGTCCGTCAACACTGGATGCCGTCCCCGTTCCTGCCGCCGTACTGACTCCAACGAGGGGTCGTAAGTCGGAAAAGGAACCCACGTTGGTGATCGGACCGAAAAACACCCGCACTCCCGTAGAAGTGCCGTCAGGAAGTTGACCAATGGGAACACCCAGGCGATTGGTCAGAGAGACTCTGATTGCCTTTACACCAGGGTTACCCGGTAGATCCAATAACTCGCTGGACTCAAATGATACAGACGTGCCCGTCAGAATGGCACGCCCGCCTAGATTTGCTGACTGCGTTAAGGGCTCAATGGTGACTTGACGAGTGACTACATTAACAAAGAAACGGGCAGAGGCAGGCTCGGAACGAGGTGGACTACCGCTGGCGACATCAGGAACCTTTAACGCTCTTCGGCTTCCCCCGCAGCCGATCAGCAAAAGGGAGGCGGCGCCAAGCAGCGCAGCAAACCTCGGCTGTTTTTCCCCCATCCTGTTTCACCCCTTGGTTGGAGCCTACGTCGTTCATATTATGCCATCTGCGATACCCAGTCTTTCATCATTTACCAATGCTGTCCTCCTGAGCTGACGAACAGAAGTGTTTTTCTATCAATGCAACACGCTTCCATAGACGACGGCTATTTGACGAATCTCCTTCTCTGCGACTAATATGACCGCACCATGCGAAAGGAGGCTCGGGAGATGTCAGTGGCAAAATATAGCCTGTCAGTTAGTATCCTTTTGACAGCTCTCTTGATGGTCGGGGCGGCTGTCGAGGAAACATCGCGAACCCGATCGCTTTTGCTTCGTTTTACCTACACGGCGGCGGTAGATCCAGTCCCAGAAAAAGCCGACATCGACTTGTGGATACCTGTGCCTTCTGACGGGCGATGGCAGAAGGTGCGGAATCTGACGGTTGATTCGGCTTCGGACTACCAGGTCACCCACGATGAAGAGTATGGGAACCGAATGGTCTACCTGCGCCGGCAGGGCTCGCAGTCGCCCTTAATCGTGCGGGTGCATTTTGAGGTGGAAAGAAAAGAGGTCAAAGTCTTGAGACCCGACGGTCGCCAGGAGATAACCTTGGGTTGGAGTCCAGATTGCTCTTGTGAACGTGAAACGTGTGGCGCCGGTTGTCAGTGTCCGGCTTGTCAGCACGCAGGCCGATTAAAGGATTTAAGCGTGAAACCGAACCTGCTGATCCCTATCGGTGGTCGGTTTGGTCAACTCGCTGAGCGGGTTGGGGCAGGGAAAAAGTCAACTCTGGAAAAGGTCCGAGCCTTCTTTGAACACACCGTTGACATTATGTCGTACGATTACAACCGAGAGTCCCCAAAGCTCGGTCAAGGCGACGCGGAATTCGTCTGCGATTACAGGAAAGGGAACTGCTCCGATATCCATAGTTACTTGATCAGTCTGTGCCGAACCTCTGGAATCCCTGCCTATTTGGAATACGGATTTCCGATCGCTGGGATCCCTGTTCCTCAGTCGCTTGCCACAGAAGGGAAAATAAGCGGCTACCACTGCTGGACTTGGGTCTATGCCGAATCCGCCGGTTGGTTGCCTGTGGACGCATCGGATGCGAGAAGGTGGCTTGACCACGGTAAAAAAGAGACAGCGGACTACCTTTTCGGTAACCTCCTGCTGGAGCGGTCGGCAGTCGCCGTTTCCAGAGGTCGCGACATTACCCTCCGACCAGCCCAAAAAGGGTCGGTCTTGAACTACTTCATTTACCCCTATGCCGAGGTGAAAGGCAAGCCGGAGAACGTCTCTTGGCAACTCACTTACCAATTACAGGGCTCTTATTAACGAGCGTTGAAGGGGTGAGGGCAGTGAGGTTGTCTGTGATTAGTGGTTGGCTCTGTATCAGTCTTGTCAGCACAGGACTGGCGGACGATCGTGAGGTAGCAAAACTTAGGAGAGAGGTTGACCAACTGAAGGCAGTGATAGAGTCCCAGCGGAGAGAATTGGAGGAACTGAGGAACCGACTGTCTACAAGTCAGCATCCCATATCGGCTGATAAGGGGACATCGCGGCAAAATTCCTTGACTTTCTACGGTTTCTTGCGGGCTGACGCCATTTGGGACACGGGACAGACCAACAACGCGCAAACACCCTTTTTCATTCACTCTCCCGCCAGACCAGGCACCAATCGGACGGGCAATCGCCAGTTCACTGTTCATCCGAGACTGACCCGATTGGGCTTCAACTGGGCGTCTGGTCAGTCTCTGTTCGGTCTGTTAAAACCCACCGCCAAATTCGAAATCGACTGGCAGAATGCTCAGAGGTTAACTCCTGAGTCCCGCCCCATACCCAGGATTCGCCACGCTTATTTTGAACTCTTGGGCAGAGACTGGAATTTATTGGTCGGGCAAACCTGGGATCTGATCTCTCCCCTTTTCCCGTCACCAAACGACGACACCCTTATGTGGAATGCCGGGAACTTGGGCGACCGAAGACCCCAGATCCGTTTCACCTATGCGCCGTCGGGAGAGCCCTGGCAGTGGGCACTCGCCCTGGGCTTGACCGGCGCGGTGGATGCCAAAGATTTAGACGGTAACGGTGTTTTCGACGGTGAAGACTCGGGTCTCCCAACGCTCCAAACCCGTTTTGCGTACCGGATTGATGAAGGCACTCTGGGCATATGGTCCCATATCGCTTGGGAGCAAACGACCACCCCTGTGGGTGGCTCTACTCGCTTCGTCGGTTACAGTTTGGGTCTGGATTGGTCTTGGGACTTGGGGAAAGGTTGGTCGCTGCGAGGAGAGGGCTGGATCGGGCGGAACCTCAGCGACGTCCGAGGCGGAATCGGTCAGGGGGTGCTCAACGGAAGAGAAGTCCAGAGCCGAGGCGGCTGGCTGGAATTGGGCAAACAAATCGCCCCTGACATGCGGGTATCAGTGGGATTCACCTTTGACGACCCCAAAGACAGGGATGTGCCACCGACTCCTGTTCCACCCGCTGCCAACGCTTTTGCCTTCGGCAGAATTCTCAACTCGGCTTACTATATTCACTACAGACTTCGGCTGAAGCCCGCACTGGAACTGGGTGCTAACTACCTGTATTGGAGGACCCGATGGCGGGGGCAACCGTCTGGGACCGATCACCGCTTCAATTTCTTTGTTCAGCAGAACTTTTAGCGCTGGTGGAAGCAGCCGAGCCCTTGTTGACAGCGGCGGCGATGATGCTTAGCAAGCGGAAGGGGTGGCTAGCCGACTGCTTGCGGGACTGGTGCCGCTCGTCCGGCGGTATCAAAACATAGGAGTCCGGACGAAAGAGGCAAATGCCCGATTCAGTGCAACCCGATTGGATGCCGTCCAGAACAAAACCCTCGTGCCCCCAAGGGTGCGGGTGCCAGGGCGTGGAAGCCCCAGGTTGCACGGCAAAGCGTCTCATATGAACGTTTCGGGCACCGTCCCCATGACCGACTAGCAATCGGACGACCACTCCACCAGCTTCTCTCACAGGCTCGTCTGCTTTCCAGAATTCATCTTTACAGACCACGGCGAGTCTCTACTTTCCGATTCGCAACTGCCATAATGTAGCAGTCATAGCGGTGGAGTTGGGCGGCACTGGCAATTCCCCTCTGTGGCTCAAATCCTAACGAAAGGGCGGAGATGAATTGCAAGTCATTTCCTTTGTCTCGCACAGAGAATATGTGTCCGTTCTCAAACCGCTCCTGCCGAATGAGATTTTCCGACCCGTTCCCCACAGGCTGGTTTGGCTTCTGGTGCACGGTCTGCTCATAAGCGGTGCCGTTTGGCTGGTTGCGATGCCATCGACAGGGTGGATGATCCTCCCGATCGCCTCTCTCATTATAGGTAATTCCTTCGCCTCCCTGGGGTTTCTCGGTCACGAGATTATGCACGGTGCGGTGACGCGAAAGAAGGGGCTTCAGTTCCTCACCGCTGCCGTCTGCTTTTCCCCTTTCTTCGTAGGACCGACCATGTGGCGTTACTGGCACAATGTTCAGCATCACATCCACACCCAGATTCCGGACAAGGATCCGGACACCTCGGCGACTTACGATGAGTATGAGAACAGACGATCCCTTCAGTGGCTTTACCGTATCGTCCGGAGAAATAGTCCCCTCTTCTTTGTCATGCTGTCCGTCTGGTTTTCTGCCCACTCAACTCAAATGTTCTGGAGGCTTCAAAAAGCCGCTTTGGGAAGGACGCGGTTCATCCTCTGGGCGGAGCGACTGGTCCCGACAGCCGCCTGGCTTGCCGTCCTTCCTGCCTTCGGACCGACGACCTTCTGGTGGGTCTACGTCCTACCGCTGCTGATCGGAAACTTCATCGCTATGTCCTACATCGCCACCAATCATCTCCTCAATCCCCAGATGGACGAAGTGGACCCCGTCGTCGGGTCGGTCAGCCTGATCGTGCCGCGGTGGATCGACGTTTTGCACCTTCATTTCAGCCACCACATAGAGCATCACTTATTTCCGGCAATCAGTCACAAATACGCCCCGATCGTCAAAAGAAAGGTCAAGGAAATTTGGCCGGACCGCTATGCGGAACTGACCATGTTTCAGGCGCTCCTCCTTTTGTGGAAAACGCCGCGGCTCTATCTGGATCACGACCACCTTGTGGACCCGGTTACCAGTGAGGTTTTTCAAACGCTTCACAGAGGCTTGAACCCCGATGCCCTGTCGTCGGTGGCGAAGCTGGCCAAAGGCATGACGGACGACAAGACAGCGAGGTAACCAACGCGATACAATTTGCGGAAATCTTGAGGCGAATATCGGAAGAGGAGGTGTGACCATGGAAGTCACGACGGTGCAAGCCCTGTTGGGGCAAGCCCGAGTGATGGAACCCCCAGAAGAGTTTCGGGCGCGTGCGACAGTCAACGACCCATCGGTTTATCAAGAAGCGGAGAGGGACCCAGAAGGTTTCTGGGCGCGACTGGCTTCGGAGCTGATTACCTGGTTTCAGCCTTGGGAGAGGGTTCTTGAGTTCAAGCCACCTGCGCCCGGCACGCAGCCCCCGTGGATCCGGTGGTTCGTTGGAGGAAAACTAAACGCTTGTTATAACTGCGTTGACAGGCATATTTTGAACTGGCGCCGAACGAAAGCGGCTATCATTTGGGAAGGGGAGCCAGGAGACGAGAGGGTATTCACCTATCAGGACCTGCATCGGGATGTTCAAAAATTCGCCAACGTTCTCAAAAGCCTGGGGGTGAGGAAAGGCGATAGAGTCACCATATACATGCCCATGGTCCCTGAGTTGGTGATCGCTCTGTTAGCGTGCGCCCGCATCGGGGCTGTCCACAGTGTGGTCTTCGGCGGTTTCTCGGCAGAAGCCCTCAAAGAACGCATATTGGATTCGGGATCCCGAGTGGTGATTACTGCCGACGGGGGATGGAGGCGCGGGAACATTGTGCCCCTCAAGAGGAATTGCGATGAGGCTCTGCGGGACAGTCCCGATGTCAAGGATGTGATCGTCTTCCACAGAGGTGTAATGGACGCGACTATGGTCCCAATGAAGGAGGGACGGGACCATTGGTGGCACCGCTTGATGGAGAGAGCCGATCTGAATTGCCCCTGCGAATTAATGGACAGCGAAGATCCCCTTTTCATCCTTTACACCAGCGGGACGACGGGCAAGCCCAAAGGGCAACTGCACACGACGGGCGGCTACTTGGTCGGTGTGACGGCAACCCATAGATGGATCTTTGACATTAAGGACGAAGATATTTACTGGTGCGCGGCGGACATCGGGTGGGTAACTGGTCACAGTTACATCGTCTATGGTCCCCTTTCCAACGGAACGACCGTCGTCATGTATGAAGGGGCACCTGATTATCCTGATAGAGATCGGTGGTGGGCGCTGATTGAAAAGTACAGAGTCAACATCCTTTACACGACTCCGACCGCCATCCGGACCTTTATGAAATGGGGGGAAACCTATCCCCAACGGCACGACCTTTCGTCCATTCGTCTTTTAGGCACCGTCGGAGAGCCTATCAATCCTGAAGCCTGGATGTGGTATTATCAGACGATCGGTGGCGGGCGGTGCCCGATCGTTGATACTTGGTGGCAAACGGAAACGGGCGCCATTTTGATATCACCTCTCCCCGGGGTGACGCCCCTGAAGCCTGGTTCAGCGACAAGACCTTTCCCCGGCATTTTTGCAGAAGTCGTAAGCAGCCAGGGTCAACCTTGTCCGCCGGGCGTGCAGGGGTTTCTGGTGCTGACCAGACCATATCCGTCCATGTCCCGGACCATCTGGAGAGATCCAGAGAGATTCGTCCAAATTTACTGGAGCCGGCATCCGGGCTGGTATCTAACCGGTGATGCTGCTGTCAAGGACGAAGATGGCTACTTTTGGCTTCTGGGGCGCAGTGACGATGTCCTCAATGTTTCGGGGCACCGGATCAGCACGATGGAACTGGAGAGTGTCTTAGTTGAGCATCCCTGGGTCGCTGAGGCAGCCGTCATCGGCAGGTCCGACGAAATCAAAGGTCAGGTCCCGGTCGCCTTTGTCACCCTTCGCGACGGCGTCGGGGTGGGCGAGGAGGAGGCAGTGGAGGAGTTGAAGCAGTACGTCGTCAAAAGGATCGGAGCCATAGCCCGACCGGCGGACATTTTCTTTAGCGCCGAACTGCCCAAGACCCGATCGGGCAAAATTATGCGGCGCCTCCTTCGCGACATAGCGGAAGGGAGAGTATTGGGCGACACGACGGCTCTGGCTGATCCCGGGGTTGTTCAGAACCTCCGGCAAGTCTACGAAGAGAGATACGGCGAGGGCAGTTAGCCAGTTCCGCATACGGAGCTCCCGGTCGCCTTTTTATCAGTGCCGGTTTCCGGCAGGTATCAAGACCTCATTTGCGCCTCTATTCTTATTAGGGGCGGGTGGCGGAACCTGGTAGACGCGCTGGACTTAGGATCCAGTGGTGATGAGCCGTGCGGGTTCAAATCCCGCCCCGCCCATTTGCCTTCTGTCCCTTACGTGGGGACGGCGGTCAAGACCTCTGCTCCGGCAATAGGCGTAACAAGGAAACAGGTTCCCTGTCGTTTGAAGACGCGCTGGTAGTCGCTCAAGACTGGTTGCACTGTGTGCTTCTGACCGCTGTCCCGGCTGATGACTAAGACGGATCCTCCGAGTCCCGCCCCGCAAAGTTGTGCCCCGAGGCACCCTCTTTGGAGAACGCCGTCCACAAGGAAGTCAATGCCAGGCGTGCTGCACCGGTAGGACCCGGCTGTCAAGTGAAGGGGAGTCTGGGACGATCGGCACCGCTCCAGACTAGAATCGTCCAAAGGAAACTTAAATTCTTCCGGTTTCTGTTTTTCCCAGGTCACAACCCTGTCTCCGTCGTGGCTGATTCTCATCAGGTGCGCTGCCTGAAACCAGTTTCCCTCTGACACGGCGCGACTAAACTGCAGAGATCGCTCGCATTCCGCCAAGCCGAACCAGCAAGTCCCCCGGATGTTCAAACTTTCGTCCGGCGTCAGTTCTATCCCCAGCTGAGCAACGATCCGCTCTATTTCTTCCTTCAGTTCAGGATAGGCCCGGGTCAACTGGGCTACGGTCGTCTCAGGGGGCAAAGATTTGAGTAAGCGGTAGGAGGCATCATCGCTTCCCAGGCGGTAGGGAGAGGCGTCTCTCAGATGCCCGATTTGATCCTTCAACTCAGGGAATTGGTGGCGCCAGAGCAGGACACCCAGTTCATATTCCAGCACGCGTTTGTTGAAGGTTCGTCTTGCTCCTGATGCCTTATGAGCCCGTTCGGCACTGTCCATCACGACGACAGCGGCACCTGAAGGGAAAGGGATGTGAGAGACCGTGAGAGGGAAAAAATCTACAACGGTGATCCGATCCCGTTGGCTCAACAGGATGGCAGCGTGGTCGCCACTCCCTCCTCGGGTGCCGACGAACCATTCCCCCATCCCGCCAATTTCAGACAAGCGCACCCGATCCGCCGGAACCCGACCGTAAAGCGCAATCAAGGAAAGGAGGCAGGCGACAAACAAAGCGGAAGAGGAGGACAGCCCAGCCTCGGGCGGGATATCGCCGCTGACAATCAGTGTCGTGCCCTTCAAAAGACCCGTTATGCCGAGTTCCCAAGACCAGTTGGATGCCGTCGCTAGGGCAGCTTGACAGTAGAGAGCCCACGATTGGGACCGGGCACGTGCGTCCCCTCTGACCCGTTGCTTCCATTCCGAGTCGGAGAGGGGTCGGGGCACAACGGCTGAAGACAGTGGGAAGGACTGGTCAGGGTAGCGATCGCTGTCGGTGTGGTAAAGGCGGATGATCGGGTCATCAGCCCGGGACGCAAAGACAAGAATCTCACGGGGGATGGCGATCGGATGACAGCGTCCGCCTCTGTGGTCAATATGCCGTCCCATCAAATTGACCCGTCCCGGACACCGAACTAAGACGCCGGGGCAAGCGAGGCTCAAAACGTCAGCTGCTTTTGTCAGCAACTTCTGAAAAAGGGGTTTCCTGTCGGGGGTCGACAGTCCGTAGACCCTCTTCGCCCACATCAGATAGTCGGGCGATTCCAGCCAGCGCAGCCAGTGGCTCAGCGGCACCATCATAAGGTCAAGTGTGACATAGGGTCAGTGACAGTGTCTCTTTGACTACGCTATATTGGGTGGGGTATTAGATGCGACCCAAAAGGGAACATTACCAACTATGGGGTGTGGCGGCGAGTATCGGATCCTTCATTGCAGGTAGCGTCATCGGCGGTCTCCTCATCGGCGTCTGGGTGGACAATCGGTGGGGGACCGATCCGATCGGAAAGGCGCTGGGGGTCCTCTTCGGGGGGATCGCCGGTTTGGTGGAGGCAGCGAGAACGGTCCTAAAAATGATCAAGAGGCAATGAGTTTCTTGCCACATAAGGTAAGAGAGCGTGAAGTCCGCGATAGATAACCGGCTGCTCAGTTTGGACTTTGTTCACAGGGCTTATAAAACCTCCGCCATGATTGCCTTCCTTGTATTGCTGTTCCTGTGCGCCGCGGCGGATTGGCGATTAATTGTCAACTACTGCCTCGGGTATTTGACCGGTTTGGGCTTTATGGTCGCCACAGAAGTGGCAGTGGGCACGATCATCGGCGGAAGAGCGGAAGAGAGAAAGAAAGCAGGAGCCGTCCTATTGATGGCCGGAAAATACGGTGCCCTCGTCGGTCTCCTTTACTTATTGGTCCGGCTGCGCTATCTTCATCCAGTCAGTTTCGCTGGAGGCGTCCTGACCCTCCAGGCAGTCCTTTTCCTGAAGGCCATCGGTCTGATCAGTATGAGCAGACGAGAGAGGGAGACAGAGGAGCGCTACCGATGAAAGGAGGCGAGGCGGCGGCACACGCCGCAAGGGCACCCTCTATCTCCGCCCCTGAGGAGACGTGGTTCCACTGGCTTTACACGACCGTCGGGCTGCCCGACTGGTTTACCATTTCCCTTCTGACCGGGGTGACTCTCGGTCTTTTCTTCTGGTATGTGTCCCGCAGGCTTCAGACCTTCCCTAAGGGGATGCAGACGCTGCTGGAAGTGGCTGTGGAGTTTGTAGACAGCCTCTGCCGAACGCTCATCGGACCGAAAGGTCGCGATTATGTTCCCTTGATTTTCACTTTCTTCGTCTACATATTTTTGCTGAACCTGGTCGGTTTGCTCCCCGGAATGATGTCCCCGACCGCCCACCCCTACATCACCCTGGGTTTGGCTACCGCTTCACTCCTAATCGTCCACTTCAGCGCCATAAGAGAGTTGGGTCTCAAAAACTACCTGCTCCACTATGTGGACCGACCGTTTCAGAACCTTTGGGGCAACATCATCTTGAATGTGCTGACGCTGGGTCCCATCGTCCACCTTTTAAGCCAGTTCGCCCGCTTGATCTCCCTTTCAATGAGGCTGTTTGGGAACATTTTTGGAGAGGATTCAACGATCTATCAGTTCGCCGTCGTCGGAATGATGCTGGGGCAATTTTTCCTTCCCTCCTGGGCACAGGTCCCCATACCGTTTCAACTCCCCGTAGCGTTGCTACACTTACTGGTAGCACTCATTCAAGCCTTTGTCTTTAGCGCCCTGACAGCCGTCTACATCGGCTTGTTCCTGGCGCATCACGAAAAGGAGAGCGAAGGCTTCACACCAACAGACCCTGAAGCCCGCTCACCAAAACCCAATGGGAGGTTGATGGAAGGATGACAGCTGTCGGCATCTACTTTGCTGTGCTGGCGATTGCCGTCGGGTTGGGGCTGCCCTTAGCAGTCGTATTCGCTTCCCATGCCCAAGCCCGTGCCGCTGCAGCTGCTCTTGAGGGTATCGCTCGTCAGCCGGAGGCGTCGGGTTCCCTGACCGTTTCTCTTCTGATCTCCTTGGGTTTCATTGAGTCGCTGGTTATCTACGTGCTCCTGACCTTCTTTGTCGTTCAAGGCCGTCTTCCCAGCGTAGAGGCTTTCAGGGACTTGATCGCCCGGTAGGTGACCGGCTGTGACCACTCCTATGGAAGTCCTGGAAAAGTTCCATCTGGACTTCCGATGGATCCTTTCCCAGGCTTTCGTTTTCTTGATCCTCTACTGGTTAGCCAAACGCTTCCTCTTCCCGTCCCTTATGGAAAGGTTAAGAGAGCGGGAGGAGGGGATTCGGTCGGCCGTTGAACGGGCGGAGCGAGAACGGCAGGAAATGGAGCGCCTGCGGACGGAGTATGAAGAGCACTTAGCGAGGATTCACGAGGAAGCCCGAGCGGAACTGCAGAAAGCGATGGAGGAAGCCTACCGGGCGCGGGAAGCCCTTCTGGCGCAGGCGCGCGATAGTGCCGAGCGCCTTCATCGCCAGGCTCTGGAGCAGATCGCTCTTGAACGGGAGAAGCTTCTCTTTGAACTCAGGGACTTTGTTACGGACCTGTCCCTTCAGATTGCCGAGAAAGTCATTGAGAGATCCCTAACCCGAGAGGATCATCACGAGATGATCAACGACATTCTTGAAAAGGAACTGCACGGACCGGGGGTCGCTTAGCGTTTCAAGGGGGAGAGGCTCTTGCTGAGGGCACTGAGCGGGGCAAGGGCGCGTCGCTACGCCGCGGCTCTGCTGGAATCGGCTGTCAAGGCGAAGCAATTGAATCAAGTAGAAGCGGAACTGAGGCAAGTGACCCGGCTGCTGGAGAGCCAGCCGGCGCTCATGCGTTTCCTCAGTCATCCTGGGCTCAGTGCGGGACAGAAAATCCAATTTCTTAGAGAACGACTGGGTCAGCAGGTCTTGCCCCTAACCTTAAACTTCCTGATCGCCGTCGTCAAGCGGCAGCGGACCGAATCCTTGCCTTATATCGTTCGGGTTTTCCAAGACCTGGCAAGGGAGTGGCGTGGAGAAACCGTTGCGCAAGTCGTTTCTGCGGTGCCTCTAACGCCAGAGGAGAGGGACCTGACGATCAAAAGGCTGGAGGAGTTGACCAAAAAAAGGGTGGCTCTGAAGGAGATCGTGGATCCCAAAGTCGTGGGTGGGCTTCGGATTATTATCGGGGATCGGCTGATAGACCTGACGGTGCGGGCTCATCTGGATCACGTCAGGTCTCGTCTCCGACGGGTTTTTCTGGTGACCGATTCGGGCGACAGTTCCCAAGCTGCATCGGCGGGTTCCCTATGAAGGCGATAGTCTCTCGGAGAGGTGAAGGCAATGCTCCGTCCTGAAGAAATCGGCGCCGTTCTCATGCAGGAACTGCAAGACATCGAAAAGGTCGTCCAGATGGTTGACATCGGGCAGGTCATAGAAGTGGGGGACGGCGTGGCGAGGGCATACGGAATTCAGGGGGCGATGGCAAGCGAACTGCTTTACTTCCCTCAAGCCAGCGAACGGCTCGGCAGGGAGTTCTACGGGATCGCTCTCAGCCTTGAGATGGACAGCGTCGGGATTGTCCTTCTGGGACCCGATCAGATGGTCCGGGAAGGCGATGAAGTGAGGTGCACGGGGCGAGTGGTCGAGGTTCCTGTCGGCAAGGAACTGCTCGGTCGGACGATTAACCCCGTCGGTCAGCCCCTGGACGGAAAAGGTCCGGTCACAGCCAAGGCTTTCCGAAGAATTGAACTGAAAGCCCCCGGTGTCGTCAAGCGCCAGCCGGTCAACGAGGCGCTCATGACCGGGATCAAAGCCATTGATTCTATGATCCCGATCGGTCGGGGACAGAGGGAACTGATTTTGGGTGACCGTCAGACGGGGAAGACAGCCATCGCTGTCGACACGATCATCAACCAGAAGTCCTTCCATGAGAGAGGCGATCTTGTCTACTGCATCTATGTCGCCATCGGTCAGAAGCAGAGTACTGTCAAGCAGGTCGCCGAAACGCTAGACAAGTTCGGTGCTATGGAGTATACCATCATCGTTTCCGCACCTGCCAGTGATCCCGCTTCCCTTCAGTACATCGCCCCTTATGCGGGCTGCTCGATCGGCGAGTGGTTTCGGGACAACGGCATGCATGCACTAATCATCTATGACGATCTATCTAAGCATGCGCAGGCGTACCGGCAGGTGGCGCTTCTGTTAAGGCGACCGCCGGGTCGCGAAGCCTATCCGGGCGATGTCTTCAATCTTCACTCAAGGCTCCTGGAACGGGCAGCCAAATTGAGCGATGAATTGGGCGGCGGGTCTTTAACGGCACTGCCGATTATCGAAACCCAACTGCAGGACTACAGCGCTTACATCCCGACCAATGTGATCAGCATTACCGACGGTCAAATTTATTTGGAGCCGGACCTGTTCTACGGTGGGGTCCGTCCCGCCATCAGCGTCGGGCTCAGTGTCTCACGGGTCGGTTCTAAGGCGCAACAACCGGCGATGAAAAAGGTCGCCCGGAGACTGAAACTGGATATGGCACGATACTTTGAGTTGGCAGCCTTCGCCCAGTTTGCTGCTGAATTGGATGAGGTCACCCGAAGAGAGTTGACCCGTGGCGAGCGGCTGGTGGAAGTGTTGAAGCAGGACCAATACAGTCCGATGCTCCTTTGGCAGCAGGTCCTGATCATTTTTGCCGGCGTCAATGGCTATCTAGATGATCTGCCCGTTGAATGGGTCCGTCCCTTTGAGGGAAAATTCCTTCAGTGGCTTCAGCATCGCTATCCCGAGATCCTACACGAGATAGAGACGACCCGTGACTTCTCTCCGGGGACCGAAGAGAAGATGCATCGGGCTGTGGTGGAGTTCAAAGAGACTTTTGTTCGGGAGATGAGCCAGGGTCAGGAAGCAGCTGCCTGACGGACGATAGGCTGAAGAAGGATGCAGAATTTGAGAGCCATCCGAAGAAAAATAAAGGGAGTCAGCAACCTCAGAAAGATAATGCAGGCAATGAAAATGGTTGCTGCGGCGCGACTGAGGAGGGTTCAGGATCGGGTCCTGTCCGGCAAGCCCTATACCGATCGGATTCGGAATCTGGTGAATCGGCTGGCCCGTCACCTTCCCCGAGCAGAGCATCCCCTCTTGGTCCGTCGTCCGATCCAGAGGCGGGGACTGGTTGTCGTCACAGGCGACAAGGGTTTGTGCGGCGCCTACAACAGTAACATCATTCGCACCGCACAAGCCCTTCTTGACCAAAACGGTGAGGACCCGACGGAACTGTTCATCATTGGTAAGAAGGCGTACGACTATTTCCAGAGGCGCGGCTACCGTCCGACCCACTGGAGGTCTCAACTTCCTGCCACGGCTGCCTTTTCAGAATTTCGGTCCGTCGCCCGGCGGATCGCCGACTGGTTCCTGTCTGGTCAGGTCGACGAGGTGCGGGTCGTCTACGGAGAATTCGTTAATGTGTTAGTGCAGCGACCCCGGGTGATCGCTCTGCTCCCGATAGCGCCGGAAAAAGACGAGGGACCAAAACCAGCCGAGCCGACGGACTACATCTTTGAGCCGGCGCCCGCAGAACTATTGTCCATCCTGCTCCCAAAGTATCTGGAGCATCAGGTTTACCACATCCTTCTGGAGAGTCTCGCCTCCGAAAACGCTGCGAGAATGAATGCGATGACACAGGCCGCAGAAAATGCAGAGGAAATGATCAAACAGTTGACTCTGCAGGCGAACAAGATCAGACAGTGGACGATAACTAAGGAGCTTTTAGAAATTGCAACGGCTGTGGAAGCGATGAGGAAAGCGAGGGACTGAGATGGAGCCAAACCCGACGGCAACCGCATCGGCGACCGAGTTGTCCGCTCTGGCTGTTCACAACGGGCTGGTGCCCCATCCCGCTCGGGTTGGGATGGTCGTCCAGATAATGGGTGTTGTCGTCGACGTGCAGTTCCCGGACAGGCAATTGCCCGAGATATTGAACGCCCTTATCGTCGGCGACCCGACCCGAACTCCTCCTCTCGTCTTGGAAGTTCAACAACATTTGGGTGACGATACGGTCCGGACGGTGGCGATGGATGTAACCGACGGGCTCAGGCGGGGCACGCCCGTCTACGATACGGGGGGTCCCATCAAAGTGCCCGTCGGAGAAGCGACGCTGGGTCGGCTGTTTGACATCTGCGGTAGTCCGATAGACGAGCGGGGTCCCGTAGAGGCAACGGAGTTCTGGAGCATTCACCGTCCGGCGCCTTCTTTTGAAGAGCAGGGCATTGTCGCAGAGCAGTTTGAAACCGGTTTGAAAGTCATTGACCTACTGGCGCCCTATCCGAGAGGTGGTAAGGTCGGGCTCTTTGGTGGCGCCGGCGTCGGCAAGACGGTTCTGTTGATGGAGTTGATTCACAACGTTGCCAAAGCCCACGGTGGCATCTCCGTTTTCGGCGGAGTAGGGGAGAGGACGAGAGAAGGCAATGACCTCTGGTTGGAAATGCAAGAGAGCGGCGTTCTCAGCCGCACAATCTTGGTCTTCGGTCAAATGAATGAGCCGCCGGGCGCTCGCCTTCGGGTCGGTCTCACAGCTTTGACGATGGCGGAATACTGGCGCGATGTGAAGGGAATGGATATCCTTCTCTTCATCGACAATATCTTTCGTTTCGCTCAAGCTGGGACCGAAGTGTCCACTCTTCTGGGGAGGATGCCATCGGCCGTCGGCTATCAGCCGACTCTGGGGACGGAAATGGCTCAATTGGAGGAGCGAATCACGTCCACGACCCGTGGCTCCATTACCAGCGTCCAAGCGATTTATGTTCCGGCGGACGACATTACCGATCCGGCGCCCGCCACTACTTTCGCTCACCTTGATGCGACGACCGTTCTCTCCCGAAGCCTCTTTGAGAAAGCCATCTATCCGGCAGTAGATCCTCTTGCTTCTACATCCCGGATTTTAGATCCCCGGATCGTCGGTGAGGACCACCACCGAATTGCCAGAGAGGTGCAGCGGATCCTTCAAAGGTATAACGAACTTCAGGACATCATCGCCATTTTGGGGATGGAAGAGCTGAGCGATGAAGACAAATTGGTCGTGCACCGGGCGCGACGAATCCAACTTTTCTTGAGCCAGCCCTTTCACGTCGCCGAAGTCTTCACCGGCACCCCGGGAGCCTATGTCACTCTGGATCAGACCCTAAGGGGCTTTGATGAGATCCTGCAAGGGAAATGGGATCATCTTCCTGAGTCGGCTTTTCACTTGGTCGGCACTATTGACGATGCAGTAGAGAAAGCCCGAAAAATGGGAGCCAAAGTCTGAAGCCGATCGGAAAGGTGATGGGACGCCGTGCCGGCACTCTTCTCTGTTGAAGTCCTGACCCCCGAAAAAGTTCTCTATTCTTCCGACCGTGTCGTCTCTCTGACGGCGCCGGCGTGGGAAGGCCGTCTGGGGGTAATGGCGAAGCACCGTCCTCTGGTCTGTGCCCTACGGACAGGCGTTCTCAGTTTGCGATTGGATGATGGAGAGACCAGATACATTGCCATTGCCGGCGGTTTCCTGGAAGTCTCCCATAACAAAGCGGTCATCCTTTGCGATGCAGCCGAGATGGACCGGGAGATTGATGTGGACCGGGCGAGACGGGCCCTGGAGAGGGCGAACGAGCGGCTGCGAACCTTTGACCGCTCCATAGACCGTCAGCGGGCTCGGGCGGCAAAGGACAGAGCACTGGCGCGTCTCAAGGCGGGCGGCGCTCTCTAAAGCAACGAGACCTCAGGTCAGCCGGATCCGCTCCCCAGATCGTGCCGACAGTAATGCCTTTTCCATCAGTCGGAGGACTTCCAATGTCTCTTCCGGTCTGACTGCGAGCTCTCCTCTCCCTTCCAAAACATCCCTGACGTTGTGGTAGAAATCCCGCCAGTCTCCCCGAACCGGTTCCATCGGTCTCTGCCCGATCCGGCCCTCGGTTTGCGTCAACAGGCTGATTTGCAAAGTGGAAAGACCTTTCGCCCGCTCAACATCTCCCTCCTGCAGCGCCTTCTCCTGGGGATCCAGACCAAAGACAATGAGACCGCCCTCATCACCGAGAACATACCAACGGGGCTTCTCGCATGCCCTCAAGTAATTGACCTCAACGACCGCTGTCCTCTCGCCCTCATAATCCAGTTCCACACGGATAAAACTTTCCACTGACCCCTGCCACTTCCGAAAATGAGATCGGGCGTAGAGGCTCCTGGGAAGACTCCACAAAAGGACGACCTGATCCATCAGATGGACGCCCCAGTCGTGAAGAAGGGAACCCATAGAGGAGCGCTCCGCTCTCCATCCTGTCGTCGGTCCGTACCGTCCTACATTAGACTCCAGCCACCACACATCACCTATGGATCTGTCAGATAAAACTTTTTTGACAGTCAGAAAGTCCCTATCCCACCTCCGATTCTGAAAGACCGTAAGCATTTGTCGTTTCTGGTGCGAAAGTGTGATCAAATCTTCTGCTTCCTCTGAGGTTAAGGTCACTGGCTTGTCCAGAACCGCCGGTTTGCCAGCTTCCAGACTGGCCCGACCGAGAAAGTGGTGAGTGTGATGGGGCGTCGTGATGACGACAACATCTATGTCTTTTTTCTCAAAAAGTTGCGCAGGCGAGCTGTAAGTCGGGATCGACCAATCCAGTTGCGCCTGGCGTCGCCTTTCTGCAGAGGGGCTGACGACGGCACGCAGCTCCAACCCCTCAACGGACTGGATCAGCCGGCTGTGGATGACCCTTCCGCTGTAACCGTAGCCGATCAATCCGACCCTGATCATTTCCTCATCACCGACAGAGCCTCTAATTGATTCCAAAACTGTAAGTCGGCTTGCCCGTGATGATGAAAATCCAACTCCAAAGACTACCGGTGCAGTATTCGCCGATGATAACGCCGGCAACGAACGGGACTAACGTGTGATAAGCCTTTTGACCCAGATAGCGAAGGATAGCGACCTTGGCCAATCCGGCAATCAGCATCGGAAACCAGCAATAGTCAATGCCGAAATTCATTGCGAGGGCGTAAGCCGCCGGATGGAAGAGGAATAAGGGGAACCGGTTGTGAAGAAAGACTAAAAACAAGGTAAAAATTGCAGCACCCACGCCAAAGGCGGCGGCACCGTAATTGGTTTCCGTCATTTGTCGCCATTCCATAATCCAACCGCCGTATCCCCAGGGAGCACCTCGCCCCCAAGTGTAACCCGCCTGCAACTGTGCCCAGAACATACAGAGGGATCCGTAGATGATAGCCATTAGCATAAGGAGGATAAAGGGAAAGTCCAGGGCGTTGCGCTCATATGCGACTTTGAACCCGTCGGTCATTTGGGGCATCGGATGGGTGCGCCAGATCCGATGGGTGAAGTACAGGTAGCCCATTAAGGTGATGGCCCTCTCCCCCAGACGGCGGGCTCCCAACAGATCCACGAACCAACGGTGGACCCCCATGAAGGCGAACTCGTGGATCGGTGGACCGATCTGAGCCCGAATTTTCGAGACCGCTGTGCTGATGGCAATGAACAGAGCGAGATAAAGGAGGAAAAAAGGCGTGCTATCGCTGAAAGTCAGGACATAAACGAAAATCCCGATACATCCGACGATCAGGAGGAAGGAGGCGAACCGGATAAGGGGGCGCCAGTAGGAAGACTTGAGGTTCGCCCCCATCCCGTAAGAGAGATACTCACGGGTATGCCACAGATAGACGAAGAACAGCGCTACCAGAGCGCCCGCTGACTGCTCCGTAAGGTAGGGAACCCGTGCCGCTCCTGCCATCCCACCCCACAAGGGAGTTACATCGTAACCTAAAGCGGCGGCAATGATCTGCTGAACCTTGCGGAACACAAAAAAGAATACCCCGGAGAATGCCATTTCCGTCGGGATGAAGTAAGACAAAGCCATCATAAACGGGAGCGCCGGGATCGGCGTCCAGCCAATGACATTCCAGGGACGGGATAGGATCAGAGAGGACAGATCCAATCCCTTCCATGCCTGAAGGATTTGACCCCTCCACCAGAACGCCAGACCGAAGCCGCCGTCATACAGGACGCCGACAAGAAAGCCGAGCCAGAACCGACCTTTGCGAACCAGTCCCCAAGCGCAGCCCCGATCGGTGAGAAGAAGAGGGATAGTTGCGATGGGAAAACTGAGCCGCTCCTGTTCCAGCCATCGAGGCGCCAGCAAAATCAAGAGTGCCAGCATGACGGTCAACAAGGCAGAGATAAGACCTGTCCAACCGAACGCCGGGACCAGCCAACTAATGAGATGGTCGGCGCGATACAGGTCGTAAGTTCGGTGACCTCCGAAGAAGCCGTCCAAAGCGTCCCTGTAAGGATTGATCATCCAGCGAGGTAAATGGGGGAGGAACCATTCGTCGTACCGGTTGACCGCATTGCTAAACCAGGATGCGAAGCCAGACAAGCCAGGTGCCTCAGCCCATTCGGTAGCGATTCCAGCGGTGACGGCAAGGACTGCCCAAATAATCGCCAAGTCGCCCGATGAAAAAGCCCAACGGGGCGCCAGAAGATGCAGAGGCAGATTGAGAAGGGACAGAACAAAAGTGAAAACGACGGGAGGGGTCCCGAGGGACATAATTCCGTCCTGACCCCGCCGTGCCATCCAGTAGGCTGCTACCGGGATCAGCATCAAAAGAATCACGACTCGGAACGGATGCACGCCCTTTGCCTCAATAACCTGTCGGCGCGCCGGACGGACTTCCGTCACTACCATACCTTGCATTAGTGCTAATTTAACGCCCCAGTGCACATGACAAGTTTTCCCTCCGCTGATCATCAGACGCCGCCTTCCGATGACCCGTATTGACGCCTTTCCGCGCTTGCGTTATAATTGATCCAGTCAAACGAAGGGGGTGTGGCGAATGAAAAGAGAAGTGCCGGGCTGGCTCGCCGTCGTCATCGTAGTCGTCGTTGTCATTGTCGTGGGGATCCTGGGGTATCGGTGGACTCAGAGGGCTCCTCAAGTTGAGACAGCGCCCATTGAGCAGGGTGGCGTAGCGACGGCGCGACCCGGTATGGGACCCGGAGTGGGCGGCGCTCCCCCTCAGCCGGGCACCCGTTAGGGGAGATGGGTCCCGATGGGAACCAGCAGAGCAGGGAGCATTGCCTTCCTGTTAGGTGCAGCCATTTTAGCAGGATGGCTGAATTTTCAGCACCAAAGATTGCGGGCGGATCCGACGGCTATTGAGAAAGCCCAGTGGCGGATCGTCGCCGATCTCTCCAATCTACCGCCCGCCCTCGGACCCCAGACGGCACCCGTGACCATCAGCGTGACCCTCCATCCCAAAACGGCAGGTCCGTGCATCAAGGGGACTGTTGAATTCGTTCGACAACTGGTCGAGCGCTACGAGGGCCAGGTCCGTGCGAGATTCCGCAAAGTAGACCACCCGTCCGGTCCCGCCACCGAATGCTCTGCAGACTTGACGATTAATGGCAAGAAGACTTTTCTGGTCACCATCGGCGGTAAAACTTTCCGGGCGACGCTTCACGGTGTCGCGCGACCCGGAGACCCCATGTCGGAAATCGTTCGTCAGGTCGTAGAGAGGGAGATTAGAACCTACGAACAAAGGGGTGATGAACTGGCAGATAGCGTGAGGGGCGTTATAATAAGGGGACGATCAGGTGGGCTTTCAAAGGAAGTATCATACTGATGAGCAAGGGAGGGCAGGTTTATGGCTAGGCGTGGCTTTACGCTGATTGAACTATTGGTTGTGATCGCGATCATCGCAATCCTTGCGGCGATTCTTTTCCCTGTCTTCAGCCAGGCAAGGGAAAAGGCGAGGCAGGCGACCTGCACATCCAATGTGCGCAACTTGGCGATGGCTCTGGCTCAATACATTCAGGATTACGATGAGCGCTTTCCCTTCGTTCGGATGGGTATCGGCAGACCCTGCTGGGCGCCCCAGCAGACGCCCTACTTCAGCTGGCGCATGATAACTCAGCCTTACATCAAAAACTGGGGCGTTATGGACTGCCCGACCCAGACCCTGATGAACAACGAGGAAGGCGGAAACAGGAACGATCCCAACCAGGGCGGATGCTGCGGATCGGAGCAGTTCGGTAGCAGCGATCCCCTGAGTTGGCCCCTCAGGCGAATGACGGGCGGTCAGTGGGTGACTCTGGAATATCACTACAACGGCTCCGCCTTCTGTGGTGAGCCCAAGCGCATGTCTGAGATTCAGCGGCCCGCCAACTTGATAATGATCGGTGAGCCAGGAATTTCTTGCCCCGACGCCGGAACCTGGTGCAACTACTGGTGGCGGCGTGAGACTCAGTGGCATTTGGGCGGCAAACTTTACATCTTTGCCGATGCCCACGTGAAATGGCTGCGGGCAACCCAGACCGTTCGCGGCTACACGTGGTTCCTGAACGGTGATGAAGTCAACCATCCTTATGACCTCAGTTGTAGTGACAACTATGCGTTAGAGTAGATGCGACTGAGGGTTCACTTTCGGGGCGGTCTCTAAAGGACCGCCCCGTCGTATCCCGATTGCCGTAATGACAGCGGTGGTGCCCTTCTGAAGGTCACCGCTCTTCAGGAAGAAGTAGAAGCCTCTGTTCGACCGACCGCCTTAGTCAGACCCCTGATTGTCTCACTGACGCTCTCCTATCCGAACGCCTACTGGATTACCCAGATGGAATTGGTCCGTTACAACGGGCATCCGACCACCCTCGCTCCCTTCGGCAATGTGCTGTTCTTGATGGTCGTGATTAACGCAATTCTTTGCATCGTATCGCGGGTCATACCTCTGCCTGCGCTCCAGCCGTTCTCGGCAGCAGAAAATATGGCGCTTTACATCTTCTCATCTGTCACAACGGCGTGGGCGGGTCACGACTCCATCCAGGTTCTCATGCCCCAAATCATCTACCCTTTCCGATACGAATCACCGGAAAATCGCTGGCGGGAACTCTTTCTGGACCTGCTACCCGAATGGCTTTACGTCCGGGACCGAACTGCTCTCCGCCACGCTTACGAAGGCGGACATCCCTTCTGGCGACCGGAAAATATCGGACCTTGGACAACGCCTCTCCTTTCGTGGGGCTTTTTTGCCTTTACCCTCGGTCTCTTTATGATCGGCATCAGTTTACTGGTGTATCGGCGCTGGACTCACGAGGAACGGCTGTCCTACCCTATTCTTTTCCTCCCGTTGGAACTCAGCAGAAGACCCAACCCTCTCTGGAGGACCACACCCTTTCTTCTCGGTCTGGCAACGGCGACCTTCATTGACCTGCTCAATGGGTTCAGCGCTCTCTACCCTTCCGTCCCTTCCATAAAGGTCCGTGTCACCGACTACGACACGCTCCTCCCTTCCTTCTTCGTCGGTCACCCCTGGTCGGCTTTGCAGGGGACCCGGATGGGGTTCTATCCCTTCGCCATCGGTCTGGGCTTTCTGCTCCCTCCTGAACTCCTCTTATCCTGCTGGTTCTTCTACTGGTTTGAGCGATTGCAACGGATTCTCGGGCTCGTTGTCGGTTGGTCCCAGTTGCCGGGTTATCCCTGGACGAACTTTCAAGCTTTCGGAGGATACCTCGGAATCGCTCTGTTCAGTCTCTGGGCGGGACGTCGCTCCTGGCTTGAAGCCCTAAGAGCAGGCGCGTCAGGAACGGATTCCGCAAGTCAATCGGGGTTCATTCTTGCAGCCATTGGCGTCTGTTTCCTTTTTGCCTTCGCCAGGGCGATGGGCCTGTCTTTCCCCGTCACCGTCTCTTTCTTCCTCATCTACTTCCTCCTGGTCTTTTCCATTCTTCGGATTCGTGCCGAACTGGGACCGCCCGCTCACGACCTCCACTATGCCGGTCCTGACGAAGTCTTAATCAACCTTTTGGGACCTCAGAGCCTTTCAAAGCGAGATTTGGTCGTTGCCAAACTGTTTTACTGGTTCAACCGTGCCTACCGCTCCCTCCCATGTCCCCACTTCCTGGAAGGTCTCAAAGTAGCCGGGCTGTTCTCACTACCCCTAAACCGCTGGCTATATTCCCTCATTCTTTTCAATGCCATCGGCATCGCAGCAGCAATGATCGCGCACCTCTACTGCTTTTACTCTCTTGGCATTACCGCCAAATTTATCGGACCAGCCATCACCTCCTTCGGTGGAGAACCGTTCTGGAGACTCCAAAGCTTGTTGGGAGCGCCGCCCCCGCCTAATCCCTATCCCCCTTACGCAATGGCAGGCGGGGTCGCGTTCACCCTTTTACTGATGAGTTTGCGAATCCGCTTTCCTTGGTTTCCTCTCCATCCGGTCGGCTATGCGATCTCAACCAGCTGGAGTATGAACGTCCTCTGGATGCCTCTCTTTCTTTCCTACCTGATCAAGATGAGTGTGGTGAGGATCGGCGGCTACCGATTTTTCCGCAGAACCCTTCTCCCCTTCGGCATCGGACTGGCTCTCGGAGAGTTCGTCGTTGGTCATCTATGGCTCGGATACGGCGCCTTAAGTGGCAAGAACACTTACCCCTACTGGGTATAACAAGAATCCTTTTTCCCAGGACATGCTCATCGGACCAAACCGATCAAACGCAGTTTGTTAATTACAGTAAGGCGATCAGCAACTGCAGTTTAAAAAGTGGCGAGTGGCTCCGTGGCGAGTCGCCGACTCACCCGATTCGGAGGCTTCTTCGTTAAAACCAAACTGCATACACAGTTTGGAGGAGAGCATCGGAGCAAAGGGACCTGTGACCCAGCGCTGCTACCGATTTCCATGTTTTTTCAAGCGTCCTTCCGATCCCACACGGCTCGCACGGTTTATCTTTCAGACAGTAGACGGTCTGATGTGGGCATGTTTTATGATGCGGAACGCGCCCGTTAGTTACTGACTTCTGAGGGCGGCACCCTTTGGTGCCATTTCAGAATCTGTCCCGGTAACGCATCTATCTCGGTCCAGCCGTGCGTCACGGACTTACAACGTGCTAACTTTCCGACTTGACCGAAAGGAATCCTTCGTCAATCAGACGGGCAGATCCGACAAAAGCGGCAATGAGCACGATGGCTTTCTCCTCAATCTGAGCGACCGGATTCAGGGTTTCGGGATCCACCACTTCAACATACTGGACCCTCACACGAGGCTCCGATGCTAACACTTGCCACATCAGGGCTTTGACTTCACTGACAGTGCGCAGACCTCTATCTAGAGCATTCTGCGCCGCCTTGATGGCGCGATTCAAAACCGTAGCCGCCTGTCTTTCTTCAGAACTCAGGTAGACATTCCGACTGCTCATTGCCAGACCGTCCGGTTCCCGAATCGTCGGACAGGGCACAATGTCCACCGGAAAATTCAAATCGGACACCATCTTCTCAATAACTTTCAGTTGTTGATAGTCCTTCTCTCCAAAATACGCCCGATCTGGTAGGACTATGTTAAACAATTTCGCAACGACGGTCGTGACACCCTTGAAGTGGCTGGGTCGGTGAAACCCTTCCAGTCCCTTTGTCAGTTCCGTCACCTCAACGTATGTTTGGAAACCTGGCGGGTAAAGGTCCGATAGGTCTGGCGTAAAGGCAATGTCTACCCCTATCTGGTGAGCCAACTTCAGGTCCCGATCCAGGTCGCGAGGATAGCGTTGAAAGTCTTCGGTTGGACCGAACTGTAGAGGGTTAACAAAGATGCTGACGACTGCCACATCACAATCGTCACGGCACCGCCTGATCAGCGAGAGGTGCCCTTCGTGGAAATAGCCCATTGTCGGAACAAAACCCATGATTTTCCCTTGCCTCTTGTAGGCTTTTGCTCTTGCCTGCATTTCCTTAGGTTCCTTAATGACTTCCATTCTGTCTCCGGCGTCAAATTTTAACCCGCGAGATTGAGACTTCTTTTGACGGGGGAGTAACAATATGATCGGGAGCGTTGTTCTCCTTGTGACGATGCCTTTCTCTGTTGGATGCGTCAAACCGGTGGTTGCGACCTACTCAATCGTCGCGCAGGACCCTGCAACGGGCGATCTGGGGGTGGCTGTGGCGTCCCGCTTTCTTGCCGTCGGCTCTGTCGTGCCATACGCCACAGCAGGCGTCGGCGCCATCGCGACCCAGTCGTACGCCAATACGACTTACGGAAAAAAAGGTCTTGAACTTTTGTCGAGGGGGGTGCCGGCGCCGATCGTTCTCGAGCGACTCCTCAAATCGGACAAGGAAAGGGAGCGTCGGCAGGTTGGCATCGTTGACGCAAGGGGGAGAGCCGCCGCCTTTACCGGGAAGAACTGTCTACCTTGGGCGGGACATGTGGTGGGCACGGGCTTTGCTGTGCAGGGCAATATTCTAACAGGACCCGAGGTCGTCCGCAGGATGGCGGAAGTTTTCCAGAGAGCCAAGGGAGAACTGGCGGAGCGTCTCATCGCTGCCCTTGAAGCCGGTGAAGAAGCAGGTGGGGACGCCCGCGGCAAGCAGAGCGCCGCTATCTTAGTCGTGCGAAAAGGCGGAGGCTATCTCGGTCTCAACGACCGCTACATTGACCTGAGAGTAGATGACGATCCCCAACCCGTGCAGGAACTAAAGCGGATTCTGTCGCTGAAGTTAGTCCAAAATGTCCTTAGTCAAGCGGCTGCCGACAGAAGAAAGAAACGGCTGGATGTCGCCGTCCGGCGGATCCAAAAGGCTTTGGCTAAATTTCCGGACTCTGGTGTTCTCTACTACGACCTGTCCTGCTACCTGGCCCTTCTGAAAAGGAAGCAGGAGTCGCTCATGGCTTTAAAAAAGGCTGTGGAATTAGATCCTTCTCTCCGCATCATGGCAGAAACCGATTCCGACTTAGACCTTCTCCGCCAGGATCCGAGGTTCAAGGAACTTGTTCCTGAGCGGCAACGGCAGCAAAGCGGGCCAAAACAAGACCGCTAGAACATTTTCGCGAGAAAGGGGGCTGTCAGCAGATGACCCGCTTTCTTCTTTTACTTTCGCTGCTATCACAACCTCTTGAGGAAAGTAAACTGGGTATTCACCTGATCGGGCGACTGACTGAAGGTGCTAAACGCATCATTGAGGCGGGACCACCGGTGATCAAAGTTTTAGACCCCCAAGCGGTGGCCGATATGAGAGAGGCAATAATCCTCTATAAGAAGAAGTATCCCTCCGGGTTAGTTGTAGTGCGAGTCTGGGAAGGGACACCCGCTATTAGGTTTTCACAAAGCAACGAACCGGAACGGTCTGCCGATCTTTTCTGGACGAAGGTGTTGGAGCCTGCCTTAAAGCGGCTCCCTGAAAAAAATCGCAGGTTGATTGACTATTTAGAAGGACCCAATGAGGGAGAAAACTGCCCTACCTGGGAGTCGGTGGAATCGGCACATTGGTTCGGGCGCTTTTGGGTTCGCCTTGCCCGACGGATTCGCGAGGGGGGGATGCGCCCTTGCGTCGGAAGCATAGCCGTCGGAAATCCGCCCGGCACCATTGATGAGATATATAGCAAACTTGGCGCATTTCTACCAGCCTTGAGAACGGCAAAGGAGTGTGGAGGATCCTGGTCCTATCACGCCTACTCCCTCCAGTACACAACTGACCCGACGGTTGAGATATGGTATTCGCTCCGCTACCGCCTCTCCTATAACTACCTCTCAAAGACGGACCGAGAGTTAGCAAGGTTTCCTCTGATTTTGACTGAGGGAGGGATAGATCGCGCCGGGAATCCCCATACGGACGGATGGAGGGCGAGGGGAGATCGCAGCCGTTTTGTGACATGGTTACAGTGGTTTGACGACGAACTGCACAAGGACGAATTTGTGAAGGGCGTCACCCTCTTTCAAATCGGAGATCCACAAGGTTGGTTTTCATTTGATTTGGAGGAAGCCTCCGATTGGATTGCTCAACACATCAAGAGAATGAAGCAGGCCCGGCAGGAGGGAGGGTAGCGAAAAAACTTTCGGCGGCAAATCGTCAGACCGATTCCCCCGGTGGCACCAGTCGGTCTATAAGTTGTCGCTCAGGCTCTGTGAGCGCTCCATCGGCGGCAGCGGCGTTTTCCTCCGCCTGGCGTGGGGATTTCGCTCCAGGAATGGCGCAGGAAACCGCTTTGGGAGAGATAACGAACTGAAGAGCTAACTGAGTGACTGTTTTTTCTGACGGCATGTTCTCCTTTAACCTTTCCACGATTTCCAGCCGTCTCAGGAATCGTTCTCTCTCTTGACCTTGGTTCCACCCCCTGCGGACGGAATCGGTGAAGACTGTTCTACGGGTGAACTTGCCTGTTAAGATACCCATTGCCAAGGGGCCGCGGATGATCATCCCGATGCCCTTTTGTTCACAGAAAGGAATCAATTCTCTTTCAGGTTTGCGATTCAAAATGCTGTAATCAATCTGACATCCGTGACATCCTCCCCACTCCGTAAACTTGTGAAGAGCATCATAGTTGTTGCTGGACAGCCCGTAAGCCCGGATCATCCCTTCCCGATGCAGGTACCTGAAAGCCTCTAAGAAAATTTCTATTTCCCTGTCAGAAGGATCGTGGAGGTGACACAAATACAGATCTATGTAATCGGTCCGCAGGCGATGAAGGCTGGCGTGACAACATCCGACGATATGTAGAGGATGGCTGAACGGCAAAGGATGACCGAGACGTCGTGCCCAGTTGCCGACCTTTGTTGTAATGAAAACTTCCGACCGAATCCCCCTCAGGGCTTTACCGAGCAGTTCTTCCGTCAGCCCTGGAGGCTCCCCGTAGGCGTCAGCGGTGTCATAAAAGTTCACCCCGCACTCGAAAGCACGCCAGATCGTCGCTAAGGCTGTCTTCTCGTCCACCGGACCCCACTGACCACCAATTCCCCAACAGCCCATTCCAATTGCGGAAACCCTCCAACCCAGTTTGCCGAACTCCTTAAATTGCATTCAGACTCCTCGCCAATTTAAAAATCAGAGATTCCTGCCCTTTCCATTACTTCCTCCCTTGTGACCGGCCGCTTCTCAGCAGAAGACAGGTAGGCTCCTTCAATCATACTGACAGGGTTGAGATTATCCCTGCCGCTGCATAGGAATGAAGTCCCTTGGTCCAGACTGTCTATGAAGTGAATCATAACTGCCGCAAAGGCGTCGGGAAACCATTTGCCCTGGAACTTGGGAAATATATACGCCGGCGGATCAGCGGTTGCTACACAGATCTCATTACTGTCCCCCGTGATCGCGCCCTTGTCCCCTTGAATTACTATTTCCTCAGCACTGTGGGGTCTGGGGCGATTGCCACGGTAAGCCCAGTTATTGATAATGGTTGCCTTGACGCCGCTTTTGAATGTTGTCATAACGATGCTCCAGTTATCACCTATCACCCCTTCCTGAGACGGGTCACGGCCCATCTCAGCGTAAATCGTTTCCCAGTTTCCGAACCAATGATGAAGGAGAGCGAAGTGATGGATCGCCATGTCAGAAGTCACCCACCGCTCGTCCTTTCCAAACCAGGGATGACCGCTGGCATCCACCCAGTTGCGGTTCTCAATTTGGCAGTAATAAGGCGTGCCAATAGCCCCGTTTCGGAGGTACGGCTCCACAGCACGAAAGGCGGGTACAAAGACGGAATTTTGATTCACCATTAAAGGTGCGCCATGGCGCTCGGCGAGATCAACAATTTCTTTAGCATCCTTCAAGTAGGGCAGCAAGGGTTTTTGAATCAACATTGCTTTTTTACGCAAGGCAGCGTATTCAACTATTGGGAGCCTTATTGCCTTCTTATGCGGCACGGCAATATCTAAAACCCCAACTTCTGGATGGTCTATCAACTGGCGCCAGTCGGTAGTGACGAAGGAAAGGTTCCACCTTTGTTGCATTGACTGAAGTCGTGCGCCATCTTTATCGGCGCCTCCGATGACTTTTAGTCCAGCGCTGAGGTACGCCTGGAGGTGCGTGTTGGCAATTCCCCCCAAACCTATAATCCCGATCCCCCAGTCCAACCTACCCATGACTGCTTTCCCCCTCTTTAACGCTTTCTAAAGGCTATCGACTAAAATTTATCTCCTCTAGCTGGCTCTCAGATTAACGCGGAACCAGTTCACTGTGGCTGTTAATCCGTCTTCAAGGGAGGTCCCAGCGTGAAAGCCGATCAGCTTAAGCGCCGTCGTTACGTCGGCAACAGAGTGACGAACGTCGCCGATTCTGGCCTTGTCGTAAATGGGATTTGGATCCTCACCGATGATCCGGCCCAAAGTAAAAAGGATGTGTTGAACAGACGACGGGTGACCCGACCCAACATTAAGAACTTTTCCAGCCGCATGAGGATTGAGGCAAGCAAGTATGTTCGCGCGGACACAATCGTCTACAAAAACGAAATCCCTGGTCTGCAGTCCATCTCCGTAAATTATGGGACGCTTGCCCGTGAGAAGGCAGTCAATAAAGCGTGGAATAACGGCTGAGTATGGTGAACGAGGATCCTGGCGGGGACCGTAGACATTGAAGTATCGTAAGCACACCGTGTCGACTCCCAAAATCCGATGACCAAAGACAGCAATCTGTTCCATCAGCGATTTGGTCAATGCATATGGTGATTGCGGCTGGGGTGGTGTCTCTTCTGTCAGGGGTAACCGGTCAGAGTTCCCATACACCGCAGAAGACGACGCGAACACCACGCGGCGAACTCCTGTCCGTTTGGCGCTTAGCAGCACTTTCAATGACCCGATTACATTTACTTCGTGGGTCTCTACTGGGTTCTGGAACGAATATACGACCGATGGAATCGCTGCTTGATGAAAAACATAATCACACCCCTTCACAGCATCCGCTAAAACCGTGTCGCTGCGAATGTCACCTCTGATCAGGGTTATCTGATCTTTTATCCCGGTTAGATTATCCGCCCGCCCGGTGGAGAAGTTATCCAAAACGGTGACGCGTGCTCCCAGTTGTAGAAGCGTTTCGCTGAGTCGCGAACCGATAAAACCGGCACCACCTGTGACCAACACCCGGGCTCCCTTGATCTCTTCTATCAAAACGATTTGCCCCCCTGACTCCGCTGATCTGTCGGGGTGGCGATTTGCGGGATTTGGGGCGGGGAAAGTGGTGTGCTGTGCGACTCTATATTGAAGAATTCAGGCTGCGACCGCCGTGAGCCGTTACGAAGCAGCCGTTGTATCCTTTCGCCATATTGAATACCAGAGATCCTTGAGCGGAGAGCCTTGAAGGGGCGACTCAAAACCGCTGGTTTGCCTAGCTGGCGTGGTTGAGCGCTTACGATTAGTAGTCGGTCCGCTCGCAAAGTGTCGCGGAAGTCGGTCCTAATCGGACACGCGGCAGGGATTCTTGAGAGCGATAATAGAGGAGAAATGGGGATTCTCAAATTTATGGGGCTGGTAGCGTTATAAAGTAAGAGGGGTGGTCTTCGTTGGACGCGTGCGGGTGGGTCCCTGTCAGGTCCAGTCGTGACCGACGAGAATAGTGAGCCCCGCATACGTCCAATGGATTTGCGATCACTGAGCGACCGGTACGCGCCGCCCGCTTTTACCCATTCCGTAGTAAACAAAGCCGAGGCGCTCCAGTTCGTTGGGGTCCAGGCAATTTCTTCCGTCCACGACAATTGGTGAAGCGACCAGCCTTCGGATGTTGCTCCAGGATTGGTTGACGAACTCGGGCCATTCTGTAAGGATTACGATGGCATGACTGCCAGTAGCCGCTTGATGAGCGGTTGACAAATAGCGAACCGCAGGCGGATTTTCGGGGAAAAAAACCTTAAAGTTGTCGATCGATGCAGGATCATAAAGGCGAAGGTATGCGCCTTCGTCCAACAATCTTTCCACCGCTTTTAAGGCTGGAGTTTCCCGGACATCGTCGGTGTTAGGTTTAAAGGATAGACCCCAGACTGCAACGGTCTTATCCCTCAAACTCCCCAAGGCCGATCGGAGCTTGTCTACGCACCTGTCTATGCGGTCACGGTTGATCCTATCTACCTCCTCAAGCAGCGCAAAATTAAGCCCAAAGCTCCGCCCCGTATGGATGAAGGCACGCAGATCTTTCGGAAGGCAAGATCCACCGAATCCGACACCGGCGTTCAGAAAGGCCGCACCGATGCGCGGATCAAATCCGAGCGCTCGCGCTACGTTGCTGACGTCGCCACCGACCACATCGCAGAGATCCCCGACCATATTAATGAAAGATATCTTCATTGCCAAAAAAGAGTTTGCTGCGTGCTTGATAATCTCTGCCGTGGTCGGGTCTGTCACTACTAACGGTGCGTTAAGGGGCTTATAAATGTCGGACAGTAACGAGCGCGCCCGCTCATTTTCAACCCCGATTACGATTCTGTAAGGATGAAAAAAGTCGTAGACTGCTGAGCCCTCTCTCAAAAACTCCGGGTTGCAGGCGACGTCAAATCGGGCGTTGGTCCCTGACCATTGCTCAATCGTCATCTTTATCCACTTCCAGGTCGAAACTGGCACCGTGCTTTTTTCAACTATTAGTTTGTATCCGTCAAGGTTCTCAGCAATCGTGCGGATCGCTGCCTCCAACTGCGACATGTCTGGGTAGCCCTCTGGCTTTGGTGGGGTTCCTACACATATAAAGATAATTCCTGCTGCCTTTATCGCCGATCCGACATCCTCTGAAACTGTTAGTCGCCCGTTAAGCAGGTTCTTCCTAATCAAGCCTTCTAATTCCGGCTCGTAGAACGGCACCTTTCCTGAACGAATGAGGCTGACCTTCTCGCTGTCGGTATCAGCGCCAATGATTTGATGACCAATTTCAGCAAACCCAGCAGCAGCGACAAGCCCGACATGACCTAACCCGATAACGCCGATCGTCTTTTGCTCCATTCTCTTCACCACCGATCAAGCATTTTCCTCGTCAGCGGCACGTTAATATCCGTCTGCGAAGCCTCCGGGCTTTCCCATCTTTCAGTCGTCAGAAGTATAACCGGGAGGCGCCGTGTTCGGCTCTCTCTGACCTCTCGGTGCTGCGCCGCGGAGTCTAAGCACCAATAGCATCGGCACACCCAGAGCGAACTTTGGCTGAACAACACACTTGATGTGATTTTACTCATGACTTTTAAAAAGACATCTCAGGGTGCGAAAAATCAAGGCCATGTCCGTCCAGAGGTTCGCGGAACGGGCGTATTCCATGGTCAGGCGGATTTTGTAAGGCATAATATAAGATATGTACGATTGCTCCGGGTCGGGAAACTTGGCGAGGAGATCTGACTCACGCCGAAAGAGTAAGGACGAAATGTCCGTAATGCCCGGTTTCAAGCCAAATACAGCTCGCTGTTCGTCATTGTAAAAAGCGACATACTGGGGAACTTCCGGACGGGGACCGACCATACTCATATCTCCCCTGAGTACATTGAAGAGTTGGGGTAGTTCGTCCATTTTATATTTCCTTAGGAGACGACCTATGGGTGTAATTCGAGGGTCATCGCCTATTGTAAGGGGTCCTCCCTTCCGGTCCGCGCCCAAATACATGGACCGAAACTTGACCATGTGAAATTCTCTGCTGCCTCTTCCCACCCGCCGTTGCCAGTAAAAAGGGGCCGCTCCATCGGTCAGCAGAATTACTAGACTAATCAGGAGTAAGAGGGGCGATAGAAAGAGAATGCCGACAAGAGAGCAAAGGATGTCAAAAAACCTTTTAGACCCGCTATTCGTCCACGGACTCATCGTCGGTAGGTCACAGCCACATTATTGACTGACTCGATTACGTCGTAGGCATCTTGGTCGGTCATCCAGGGACCCAACGGAAGGCTCACAACCCGGAGGGATTCCTCGTAAGCCACTGGTAAATCGCTGGGGCTGTAGCCGTACTTACTTGCATAGTAGGGATGAACGTGGATCGGAATAAAATGAACGGATGTGCCGATATTTCGTTTTTTAAGTTCATCGATGAACTCATCTCTGCCGATGCGTAAGGCCTTGAGATGCAATCGTAAAACGTATAAGTGCCAAGAGTGTTTGATTCCTGGTCTTTCAGTAGGAATTTCAAGCGCTTCATTATCCTTGAAAGCATCGTTATAGAGGCTGACGATCTCTTCTCTTCGTTTCTGGAAATCCGTTATTTTCCTTAGCTGAGCGAGCCCGATGGCGGCTTGGATATCAGACATATTGTATTTAAACCCGGGTTCTACAATTTGGTAGCGCCAACTGCCGGATCGGCTATATCTCAGCCATGCATGTTCGCTTAAACCGTGAAGGCTGAGCATTCGTGCGCGGGCGATCAGGTCAGCGCTCCCGGAGAGTGCGCCTCCTTCCCCCGTCGTCAAATTTTTGGTAGCATAAAAACTGAAGCAGGTAAGATTTTCACCTGAGCCGATGCTCTTCCCCCTGTACTGAGCAGAGAGGGCGTGAGCAGCGTCTTCAATAATATGGCAGCCATTGGCCCGGGCTATAGCGTGAAAACTATCTAATTCGGCGGGGTGACCAGCATAATGCACGACCATTATGGCGCGTGTCCTTGAAGAGACCGCCTTTTCTACAAGTTCAGGATTAATATTTAATGTATCTCGCTCCACGTCCACCAAGACAGGGCGGGCTCTTACATGCTCTATGACGTTTACGGAAGCTGCGAAAGTCATAGGCGTTGTAATAACCTCATCGCCCGATCCGATTCCGAGCACTACTAAGGATAAGTGGAGGGCGGAAGTGCAGGAATTCACACATAAAACTGCTGGTGCGCCTAAAAAGTTTTTTAACTCCTCCTCAAACAGCCTCGTTTTGGGTCCTGTGCTGAGCCATCCCGAGTTCAGCACCTGAAGCACTTCTTCCGCTTCCTCTTGTCCGATGGAAAGACGGTAGAATGGAAGAAAGTCCCCGCGCATTTTAACTCAAGAACCATCCTCTTTGGAGTATACGTAGAGATTCATCATCCTGTTTTGTCCCTTCAGGACAATTTTAACCAAGCGAAAGCCGAGTCTTTGATAAAAGGAATTCACCTTGTCGTTTCTCAGTGCATCGGTGGTTAGGTACACGAACGAGGAGCCAGACTGAAAGGCGGATGTCAAAAAATGTTTGACAAGAAGCGCCCCCCAGCCTCTGCCCTGAAAGGACGGGGAAACTGCGAGAGAAGCTAATTCTGTAGCGAGTCCTGTAGCGGCGTCCAGGTCCGCTGACACACTCGCAGACGTACGGTAACTGTACCAAGCCGTCGCCAGACGCCGCAAGCCGTCCGGTCTAGAAAAGAGGCTTCTCAAAATTGTGAATCCTATCAGGTGCTTTTTCCTACCCAGACGGGCATAAAAGGACTTCGGGTCGCGAAATCCCGCAACGAATCCGATCAACTGTCCTGACGCTTCTTGTGCTACAAGGAAGACGGACCCAGGATAAAGCAGGACTTCCTCGTAATACATCTTCAAAAACCTCGGTCCGAAAAGCGTCATCAAGGAGGACGGAAACGCTTCCTGATGGATCCGGACGACCGCTTCCATGTCCCCTACGCCCGCTCGACGGACATCGACAACAGGACGACCCAATGCAAAAGGGTCGGTCTTTTCTCTTTCAGCCATAATTAGTATCACCTAAGCCTAATTCCTCAATCAGGCGCTCTGCTTGCTTCGCTGCGTCAAATCTCTCTTCAGCGATGCGCCGACTCTCTCTTCCCATAGTAACGATCAGGGAGGGATCGTCAATAAATCTCTGCATAGCCTCAGCGAGACCGTAGGGATCTCTGGGCTTGACGAGGAAGCCGTTGACACCTGGGACAACCGTCTCCCGACAACCAGGGGCATCTGTAGTTATTACCGGACGCCCGAGAGCCATAGCCTCCTGTGTCGCCCTAGGAAGTCCTTCCCTGTAGTAAGAAGGCAGAACGAAGACGCTGGTATCTGCGAGATAATCAATAACATTGTCCACTCTTCCCGGCCATTCAAGAATTCCCTCCTCCACCCATTCTTTAATTTCCCTTTCAGTGATTCCTACTGGGTTCTCATCAACGCCGCCGACTAGAAGAAAGCGCACTTCTCTATTCCGTTTTTTTACGATCCGCGCTGCTTCGGCAAATTCGACGACACCTTTATCTCGCAGTAGACGTCCCATCAAAGTAAATGTGACTGGTTTTATCTCGGGCGGGAGCATACGAAACTCCGTAAGATCTACTCCACGACCTCCGATGATTGTAGCCTTAGCAGGATTGAAACGAGTCCACATTGTCAAGTCTTTAAAATCATCGTTATTTTGAAACATTATCTTCGTTGCGAGCCTGACTGCGATACCATAAAGGGCTGTCAGAGCCAAACGAATAAGCCTTCTCTTGACACCGGTGTCGGAGACAAACCCGTACCCGAGTCCCGTTATCTCTATGTACCGGCGAGGAACACCAGCCCACCAAGCGGCAATCGTTCCGTAGATATTCGGCTTGGGGTTAATGCAGAACACCGCGTCGGGTCTCATGTGGCGCATAAGATCACGAAGGTAGAGAAGGGTCCGTAAGTCTCCAAAGAGGTTCACGGAGGCACGCACGAGTGGGTAGGAAGCCACCTGAACCCCTAAGGACAATGCTTCTGCTTCTGTTCGGGCGTCGTAGTCTGGGGCGAGCAGCCACGTTTCAACTCCCTTACTAACCAGCCGCTGCAGGTAGGGTCTGAGCCGACCTACCACGCCAGCGAAGGGGGTAACGATTACCAGCCGCTTGGGTCGGGAACGCAAGAGGGAACTGCAACCGGCAGCCTCTAAAAAAGTGCTCATAGCGCGTTCGCTCCTCCGTCACCCATAATACCCAACTTTCGCGATTGGGATAAATATTTTTGGATCATTTCCTCGTTATGAAACGTGGCTTGGTCAATAGTTCTGATAACCCCATCGCGGATTGCCCAAGCTATTTCGTTTGCACCATCGGACAGGGTCCTTTTTGGTTCGAATCCTAAGACGTCGTGAACCTTTGTGAAAGAGACACGGTAGTTACGGGCGTCCGTTTGATCCTGTTTGATGACCACCTCGGCCCCGCCGACTGAGGTGGCGATGATGTCGGCTGCGTCCAGTAATCGGAGGTTTTGCTCTTCTGATCCGACGTTAAAAATTTGTCCTGAGATTTTTTCCCGCGGAGCATTCAAACAGAGGACGCAAGCATCGGATGCATCCTGGACGTGAAGAAACGGGCGCCACTGTTGACCGCCGTGGACTTCTAAGACCCGCTTCAGTGTGGCGACGGCGGACCACTTGTTGATCACCAAATCAAAGCGAGGGCGATAGGAAAGACCGTAGAGGGTCGCAAACCGGAGGACAGTACACGCAAACCTATCGCTACTCTTCTCCAAAACAATCCCCTCTGCCTGCACTTTGGTCTCGGAGTAGACGCCAACGGGATTCAGAGGAGAGGTTTCATCCATTACCTTGTTGCTGGCCCCGTAGACGCTGCAGCTAGAAGCGAAAATCAGACGCTTGACTTTCTTTTTCTCAGCCGCTCTCAAAACCGTTCTTACAGCGTCTACATTGATCTGATGAGCGAGTTGGGGACTTAAAGAGCAAGCTGGGTCTCCGACTATGGCTGCCAGCAGAACAACGGCGTCAGTCTTGTCAAGAACGGACGAGACGAATTCCGGGTCTCTCATATCGCCTGGGGCGATGTTCACAGTGTGCCTGTCTGTGAGATCGCGGATACCCTGATCGCCGTAGATAAACGCGTCGGCGATCGTGACACTAAAGTCCGAATCTAACAACCGCCGAACAAGGACAGACCCCAGGTAGCCGGCGCCACCAAGCACAACCACTTTCTTTCCCCTTCCGTTGGCTCGCTCCATCGTTCCACTCACTCCTCCTTGTCGCTCGTCACCCGCATGTATTGCGACCGTTCTGCCTCCGATCCAGCCGCCGTCGTTCCTCAGCTTCGTCTCCCTGTTAGCCTCATATTATATAAACTTTCCTCCACCTTCCACTTGCCGCGCCCCGATGCGCACTTTCACCTTCTGCCAAAGAGAGAACAACCGCCTCTTAAACTCTCGTTCGCCAGTTTGCTTGCGTTGTCAAAACTATTCGGTCACCCCTCTTATACCACTAAAGGATTTGTTGGTCCGACTGACTTAGAACCGACCAAAATCATTCTGTAGCGGCGGTTCGTTAGCCGGCCAATGGTTGAGTCAATGATGTCGGCGCCAATCTCCATCGGTTCGCCCCTAAAAGACATCTCGCTTCGGACGCCGTGTTGCCACCAGAACATTGGCTCAATCCCGACTCTTTTCAGCAACAGGGACAGACTGTCCCACGAGAAATAAAGCGGATGCCCACTGAAGACCCTCTGAGCCGGCTTTTGGCACATAGGTAGACTCAATCGGTACAAAAGTATAGCAAGAGAGTGAAGGATGCTGGATCGGTTGGGCGTTCCGATAATCATAACCCCACCCAGTCGAAGCACCCGGCTCGCTTCCGAAAGGGCGCGATAAGGGGAAGCCAGGTGTTCAATGACATCCCACATCGTAACGACATCAAAGGAGCGGACACCAAAAGGCATCTCGTGGATATCGCCAGTGACCGCATCAAAGCCCTTCTCTTTACACATACGTGTCAAATGGGGCGACACGTCTATACCGACTAACCGGCGCCAAGACCGGAAACGCGCAGCGAACTGCAGGAATTTACCTGACCCACATCCTGCATCTAAAAGGGAGTCACCATTTGGACAGATTCTCATAGCTGCTTCTAAGGCTCGGTGGAACTGGAATGCCTGTCGGTCGGACGGGGGCGAATCTAAATAACCAGGTGCGAAATCCTCAAGGTAAGTCTCCGACGCGTGCCGGTCCGCCAGTTTCCTGCCTGCGTCGTCCCTCAGGAGCGTGTCTACATACCAAAGTTTGCATGAAGAGCATTCTAATACTGTGAACCACGGAAGCGAAATCACGGAACGATCCTTCTTAGGTTCGGTGTTACATCCGCATACAGGGTTCATCGCCCTTGCCTCCCTTTTCGATCGCCCTTTCCCACGCGTTGACAGACGGTCTGCGGTGCGGTCTGTCTCCGCCTTTCAGGGACTGACGACCTGCTGCCAGCACGCTCATAATCAACCACCAGTGGCGATGGTACAGTAATTCGGAAAAGGCTGTAGCGACGGCAAAAGCTATGTGACCGGCTAACCAGCCGACGGCGAGAAAACGGTCGTCGGGTGGCGATTCATGAAACCACCGCCATCCTGATACCAGAAAAGAAAGAACGAGAGCGCCAGCGGCTAGTAGACCCCAAATGCCACTTTCGGCAGCCAGCCACAAATAGGTGTTATGCACATTTGTCCCCAAAGCCACCCGGGTCTCTCCCAGTCCGGCGCCCCAAAAGGGATTGGTGAAAAAAGTCTCCGAGGCAAAACGGTATTGCTCAAGCCTTGCAGAGATCGTGTGGGGGCGACGCAATAGTTCTTGTAGTGAGATCCGTGGATCCACTGATCTAACTCTTTCCGCTAATACCCAACTCAAAACCGAGCCCGTACCGATAACGACGAGCGCCAAAGCTACTAACTTAGCCCGGTTGGGGCGGAGGAGAAGCAGAATCATAAAAACGCCTGCAAGGGCACCAACATAGGAGCCGCGGGCATAGGTCAGGACCATTGCGCCAACACATATGACTGCTGCGACTGAAGTCCATCGTCCCAAAAGAGGTTTTTTTGTTGCGATAGAAGAGAAAGCTAGGAAAAAGGACACGGTTGTGATGATGCCAAGGCTGACCGGGGCGCCAGTAAGTCCGGACAGTCTAGGATAACAAGGATCATTAAACAGGATATGCCAACGACGAAAATAGCCGACAATTGCGACCAAGATGTGAACGAGGGCTGATAAGACGGTCATACGGGAAATGTTGGCAACGGACTTGGAAGACTGGGAGGCATATGCTGCAAAAAAAAGATAGAGAGCAATCAGATAGAAGACACCGACCGCCTTATTAACAAGGGCATAAATCGAAACGCCCGCCGAGAGTGCGCTGCGTGCCAAAGAGATCAGGATCACGGAAACGATCCCGATAAAAGAAGGTGCAAGCAGCCGTTTCATGAGAACAAGGCGCACGATCGTCGCTACAAAGATCGGATAGGAAGCGATGACAAGCCAATCGGCGGGCGAAATGTGCAGGGAGGGCGACACAAAAATCCTGATCGGTAATAAGAGCAAGATTAAGGCAACGAGCCAGTCCGGAATCCTGTTACGGATAAGGGTGTGCGAACCCGGTAGGCGAGCAGAAAGAGGAGATACGAGAGCCGATTTTCCACCGTCAGTTGATCGGTTCACAAAAATGGCTGGTCCGGGCACGTTATCAAACCCTCTCCCTACGATGTTAGCAGATCTTTAAGTCTCTTGAGAAGGGGCGGCAGGGGGCGATGAATCAGTCGGGAACCGTGACGATGGAGAAAGTCGTGGACGCGAAAACGCCAAGAAGCGCGACGCTCGCAGTAATCGGCGAGGAGCCGGTCCACGACGGCATTGACTGCGCAGTTCAACGCCTGTTCTTCTTCCCGGTCATGAAATGCCGAAGTTACCGAGAGAGCCCGTGCCAGCCAGTATAGAGTCCGGGCTTCTTCGGGGACACTGGGGTGAGACATCATTTCCTTTAGGGCGACCTGGTGACGAGGTTGTCTGAAAAGTCCAGCCGCCTCATCTATTTTTGAAGACTCGATTACTCCCAGGAACTGGGCTATATCGGTGACCACCCCCTTGGGGTTCTCCAACGCCCGCTCGTATACAAAGATAAATCTCCTCCTGTCTTGTGTGTATCGCAAGGCGAGGCTGGTGTAGACAAGCCAAGTGATCATCCCCGTCCTCATAGTTGAAGCCCTGGTGACCTCTGGGGACCCCTCAAGGGAGCGAGCGACCGCAAGGGGGTTGCGGACGCACACGATGTACTCAAGTGGTCCCATAAGAGACTCCCAAAAAGGAATCGTCAAAGTGGTCGCGGGCATCTTCCAACCCCAAAGCCCGCCACCTTTAAGGTGGTTGGCAATCACCGCTAACGCCTTGTCTCTCAGATCACTCAGTCTCTCGTCCCTTTCCCAACCGTCACGCAGGATAAGAGAAGAAGGTAGAAGGGAGCTGACTGCTACCCTCCTGATGATCTCCTGGTCCAGTTCACGAAACGGCCGTCTCTCGGAAGCTAGGTAGCCGTTTCGCTCGTCAGGGGAACCCAAGTCCATACCAAGAGCAATGAGAGCGTGGGCTAGCACCGAGGTTCCCGACCGGGGCGCGCCGACGACGCAGACGATGCGGGACCTGTCTCGGTCACAGGTTCGATCACACACGGGGCTCATCACCATCTCCTTTGTTAAGAATGACTTCTGCGCTTGCTTTTTGAGGGGAGGGAGGATGATGCTCAACAATATTTACCGCCTTCAGGGAACCGATGATTGCTCTGAGAGCCTCTCCGCCGACCCGAGCCCAGGCGACGCCGACCTGCTGGGCTAAAAGGGCGCCACCGTAGCAGGCAACAATAGAAAAAAGGGTCAGAGCCGCTGCCAGACCGGTCCAGAACCCGACATAACCTGTAGCGAGAAGAAAGGGTCGCAGCCAAAAACTCCCGGCACCGAACGCTAAAGCAGCGGAAAGGATCCTAGACGGAACAATCGAAGCCTCGTACTGGGGTCCTACCAGAAGCCG
Organism: Candidatus Caldisaccharidevorator sinensis; assembly: GCA_032161505.2. Taxonomy (GTDB): domain Bacteria; phylum Armatimonadota; class Fervidibacteria; order Fervidibacterales; family Fervidibacteraceae; genus Caldisaccharidevorator; species Caldisaccharidevorator sinensis. The sequence goes on along the minus strand of JAVKTG010000002.1, from coordinate 153,643 downwards.
GATGAGAAGGGGAGAGGCAAAATAGGCGGCGCCGCCCCAAAAGATACCCCATAAAGGACCGACTCGCCGCATTAAGGCATGAATGAGCCTGCGTAAGGGATCGATTTGTTCCGTTGACCAAAGGCGCGAGAATCGGGGAAACAGGACCGATTGAAGGGCAGGGTTAATGGCGTCGATAGCTGCGATCACACCTCTGGCAACTCTGTAGTAACCCGCTGCCGTAGGACCGGAAACGTAGCCCAATACGAGAATGTCGACAAACCGAAAAACTAAAGTGGCAACAATTGTAAGGTCGTTGTAGAGGTAGAACAGAAGAATTTCTTTCCCCCTGCCCTTGAGGGAAGCCAACGATGCCTGCCAGATCCATGCTCCCCATATCCGGCGAGCCCAGAAAATTCCCAGCAGCCCAATTGATATGCCACCGACAATCTGAGATACAAACAGTCCTACGATTCCTCCAGCGATTCCATAACCAAGATAGGCAAGGGAAAGTATTAAGAGGAACTGAAACAGGAATGTTGAGATACCGGCAATCGAGACCGTTGAGAATTTACCGATACTGGTAAGGACACCGACTGCCGCATTCCTGACGCTGAACGGTATGTACGAGGCGGCATAGAGGAGGATGAGATTGCCGGCATCGGGTCTGTGCACAATCCTGCGGGCGCCCCAATCCGCTACCATGACCGTGGCAGCAACTAGAAGCACAGCGGTCACAAAGTTCTTTATGTATCCGACGGCCGCAGCGGCGAGCGCCTGCGATGGCTGTCCTTTTGCGTCAAATTCGGAGCAATATTTCACGGTAGGGTCTTGAGATCGGGGATCTAAGGCGATGACCACGAGGTCTGCGAAGTTGACAATTAGGACAAAGGTCCCATATTCGGTCGGGCCCCAGATTCTCGCCAGACAGAGATCTTGTAGCGCCGTCAGGAGAACGCGCGCTGTGCTCCAGCCGCTCATCCATCCTGCGTCCTTAAGGATTCTTCGCCTCCCGCCCTCTAAACCCCAACTCCGGACCTTCTTTACTGCCTGACAAACTATTGCCACCGATTTATTCATCAATTTATCAGCACCAGGCCAACCTTCTCCGCTCACCGACTGCAACCTTCATCCGGTCCTTTCCTTGTTCGTCCTATTTTCCAACAATGACCAGGTTTTTTTGAAACCTGGGACTGATCCTGCTATAACTCCGTGGACAAGAGTTGTTGCCTTATTGAACTGAAATGAATTCAGGAAAGCATCCCTTGCTATTCCTCCCGCCTCGGCGACGATCAGGACGCCTGCTGCAATATCCCACTCGTTTTTTGGTCCCAGGCTGAAAGTAGCATCGGCCTGTCCAGCGGCGACGAGAGCCATTTTGTAGGCGATGGAGCCCATTGGTCTCACTTCAAAACACTCAACGAAACAATCCCACTCGCCTCGCCCTACCTCGCTTCTGCTGGCAAGAACCACAGGTCGGTCGGCGATGGGTCTTTCAGCCCGAATGGGCACTCCCTCTCTCCAGGCTCCGCACCCTTGGACCGCCGCGAACATCTCATCGGTCGCCGGATTGTAAACGCATGCCACTACAGGCACGCCGCAAAAAGACAGCGCCACGGAAACGGCAAACTCAGGAATTCCCAGCGAGAACTCTTTAGTCCCGTCCAAAGGGTCTACGATCCAGACCCGCTCCTTTGTCAGTCGCTCGCCATCGTCCTTCGTTTCCTCAGAGAGCCAGCCATCGTTTGGAAAACGAGAAAGGAGCGTCTTCTTTAGGGTTTCGTTAGAATGTAGGTCCGCTTCCGTTAACGGATCATCCGTTCCCTTATAGGCAACGGTGATCGGCTTTCTGAACCTCTTGACGACCTCCTGTCCGGCAGCCCACGCTGCCTCCCTCGCGACATTCCACTCTTCTGTCCAATCCATACCTAGCCGCCTGAACCCTCTTTATGCCACACGGATCAGCTGTCTTCTGTGACTTTGTGAAGAGGGGAACGAATGACTCCCCCGTGAGACGGAAAGCCACTTCGTGCCCTTCGCCAGAACAAACCTCTCTCGGGTTCGTTCTGCACGGCTGTCATTTCTTTCCGCTTTCACAGACTGTCCCTGAAATGTAGCACGACGGGACAAACAAGTATGTCAAAAGATGTAGATGCGGTAGTTACGGAACCCCCTGACGGGCCCGACAATTCCCCAGATAGACCCGGCGGTGAAGTCGCCGACAATCATACCTACGAAAAAGGGCGTGGCATCTTTATGGGCTGTTATTCCTCCGAATTTCAGGATCAACGCTTTCAAAAGCCAACTGATCATAAAGGCGAACCAGAAGTAGTTCATTGCGTAACTGACGGCGAGGGCATAGCCTGCGTGATGAAAGGGTAGGGAAGAGATAACCTGTCGGACCGCCCACAGTCCCCAAACGATCCCCCCGCCTACCGCCATAGCGATCCGGCGGGGATTGAGAACCTGCTGAGGCGCTTGGAGCCAACTGGCTAATTGGTTGAAGGCTTCCCAGCCGACCCAACTCTTGAATCCGATGCACCGTGCTGATCCTCCTTCCTTATAGCAGACCGCCAAGTTCGCCCAGTAGCTGATCGGAATGGAAAAGAGGTAAGTCAGAAACACAAGAATAGCCATTCGCCTTTTGGGAATCCAGAACAGTTCGGCAAATTTGAAGGCTTCCAGCATCCCTGGCATCGGATGACATCGGTAGCCCCGATTGAACCAGTGGGTTTGGGAGAGGGCGGTCAACTCCCTTGGGGTGAAACGACCTGTCCCGTATAGGTCTGCAAGAATGTTGCGAGGCTGAGCGTAGACGATCTCGTGGGGCGCTCCCAATTCCGCCCGCACCCTGGTGATGGCAATGCTGAAAGTGAAGAAGACGGTCCAGAAAACGCTGATCATTAGGGGTCCCATTCCCATCGCCCAGGTAAAAAGGACAAGGCTGGCGGTTGACGCGATGAGACCTATGTACGCCGGACGGTAGGGAAGGGGCTCGTCCCGGTCCGACCCCTTACCGAGAAAGGTAAAGGCCAGCCAGGTACGGGACGCCCAAAGGGCGAGCCAGCCGAGGATGAGCCAGGCGCCTGACGCTTGCTGGCCGAAAAAGGGGAAGCCTGGAATCTGCTCCCAGCCAAAAACGGCGCCCAGAATCTGCTCCGCCAGCCTTAGAACAAAGAAGAACCAACAGGAGAAACTCAGGTCCAATGGCAAGAAGTAAGCCAGCCCGATAGCAAAAGGATACATAGAAATCTGAAACGGATTTGCCGCGTTCCAGGGTCGCTCGGTGATGTATTGGCGCAGGTCAAAGAGTTTGATATATCGGCTGAAACTGGGAAATTGGGGATACAGCTCGTTAAGACCGTTCATCAAGGCGATGACGCCGGCGAGGGCAAAGCCAGCAAGGAAAGGTTTAGATAGATAGAGCCGTTTCAGCGCCCCCGGAGAGACCATCATCACCGGAAGTTGAACGATGGGGTAGACCAGTTTTTCGTGTTCCATCCACCGCCGACGCACAATGGCGACGAAGCAAATCATCCAAATGCCCAACAGGACGACGAGGAGACCCCACCACGCCAGAGGAAGGAGCCACGCATTTAAAATCAACCAGGAATAAGGTGAGACCCCGCCCTGATAAAAGCCGGTTAGTGCCGCTCTATCTCTCACCGCCAGTCGGTCGGGAATGTAGGACAGGAACAGATCTCCCCACCTGTTGGAAGGCGAGTCAAACCAGAAAGCGTGGTTCATCTGACCAAAGAGGTTTTGAAGCATGTCGTGCCCCGAAAGGGTCTCCGAGATGAAGACCATCACGTAGGAAACGATCATTTCTGCCGGCGTGAGAGCGAAGGAAGGAAACCACCGTCCGACCAAGCCGTTGATCAGGACAATGATTAGAAGAATGAAGACGGGCGTGATAAAGATCGGGAGGCAGCTGCCGTCCAGGCTATACCAGCGGACTTCTAAGACGGTTATCCAGTAGGTGTTGATGACGATAGCGATCAGTCCGATCAAAACGGACCGCCACGTGACAGCGGGGAGGGGGAGACGTATGGTGGCAGCCTGTCTAAGAGCAACCGCGGTTTCTGTCATCACGCGCCCTTTGATCCCAGCGATCGCTTCCCTCCTCCGTCCGGATGATCGGGGGTGGCACCCTTTCTAAGGCGGACCGGATATCATTTAACCTCATGACATAGCCGTCCTCCAGGGGCGAAAGGTAATACCACCTTCGCACGCCGATGATTTCAAAACCGTATTTTTTATAAAGGTTTTGGGCGGTCCGATTGCTGACCCGTACCTCCAAGAAGGCTTTTTTCAAACCCCTGCCGACGGCTTCCTCTAAAAGACAGCGAAAGATGGCTTCGCCGATTTTCCGCCCCTGCATTCTCGGGTGAACGGCGATGTTGACGATGTGGGCTTCATCGTATTCCCTCTGCCATCCCCCAAAGCCGACCACCCGCCGGCCCATTTTCGCCACCACAAAGAAGGAATCAGGACCCCGCCTCAACTCCGAGGCGAATGCCCAGCGCGACCACGACCCTCCCCGAAACGCCAGTTTCTCTATGGCAACGACTTCATCAAGGTCATCGTAACCCATCGGGATGATCTTGGTCGCTCCCTCAGGTTCTTCCCATCGGGGCTCGTCGTTTCCTTCGGGTTTGCTTCCCCGAAGCAAGCCTAGAAAAGTCAGCAAGCGCTGAACCATTCCCACTCGGCTCCCGTATGACCCTCAGCAGTGTAGTATGTGCAAACCCCGCCAGGACGGTATAGCCAATCCCAAAAGATCCCTAACCCCCCTCGTCGGCTCCGACCAATACTCGGGCGAACTCTCGGGCGTTGAAAGGCTCCAGGTCGTCTACTCCCTCTCCGACCCCGATCGCCTTTACCGGAAGACCAAATTCGGTCCCGATGGCCAAAACGGCACCGCCTTTCGCCGTTCCGTCCAGTTTGGTAAGAATCAGACCGGTGATCGGGAGTGCCGAAGCGAACTGTTTCGCTTGGGATAGGGCGTTCTGCCCGGCTGTTCCATCAAGAACCAGAAGGACTTCGTCGGGAGTCCTACCTAAAGCCTTTTCAGAGGAGCGATAGATCTTCGCCATCTCTTGAAGAAGGTTCCAACTGGTGTGCATCCGCCCCGCCGTATCAATCAGGACCACATCGTATCCCTGTGCTTTTCCCGCTTGAACGCCATCAAAGGCAATGGCGGCAGGGTCTGCGCCCCTTTGAGGGCAGAGGACAGGCACCCTCAGCCTTTCACCCCAAATCTTCAACTGTTCAATTCCCGCAGCTCGGAAAGTATCCCCGGCAACCAAGTAGGGTCTCTTTCGCCTCTTCTGGAGCCAGCGAGCCAATTTGGCTATGGTAGTGGTCTTGCCCGTGCCGTTGATTCCGAGGAACAGCCAAACCGACGGTTTTCCGTCATCCTTCAGGTCCGCCCCAGCCGGTAGGAGGCTGACGATTTTGTCAACGAGGGCTTTCTGAACTTCCTCAAGGGAACGGAGGCGACCGCGCTTGACTTCATCCCTCAGGCTCTCCATAATCAGGTCGGTAACCTGCACCCCCGCATCGGCGGTCAGAAGGGCTTCCTCCAACTGGTCCAGCACCGACTCGTCCAGCTGCCCCGAACGAAAGATCTGAGAAAATTTGCGCACCAGACCGGAGAAGATTTTCATTTTTCGTCGCCCCCGCTCCCAATGGCCGTTCCATCCCGGAGGCGGTTGACCAACTGACGAAAGCGCTCGCCTCTCTCTTCATAGGAACGAAACTGATCGTGACTGGCTGCGCCTGGAGAAAGGAGGATCACCTCACCCCGTCTGGCGTGAAGCACCGCCTCCCTAAAGGCGCTCTCCAAATCTGGCAAATAAGACGATCGTTGAACACCAGCCGTTTGTGCCACCCGGCAGACGTCCCGTCCCGTCTCCCCGATTCCGTAGACTGTCCGAACCCGGTCCGCAAGGACTGCCTTCAACACCTCCCACTTTCCCCCTTTGCCTCGCCCACCGGCGATCAGGTGGATCGGCTCAGCGAAACTTTTGAGCGCCTGCGCCGTCGCTTCTGGCACCGTTGAAGCCGAGTCGTTGACAAAGGTGACGCCGTCAATGACCCCGACAATTTCAAGTCTGTGGGGCTGTTGAGCAACGGCTTGGAGGGCATCGCCAACGGACGTCGGGTTAGCACCACCCAGGAGTGCCGCGCCGATCGCCAGCATTGCATTGTAACGGTTATGCTCCCCCCGCAAAGGAAACTGGTCCCACCGCGCGACCGCAAATTCCGTGCTCCCTAAAGACACCCACGCATACTCTTCATCCGTCCGAACCCAGTGGGTGCAGTAAGGGCACGATTCGGAGACTCGCTTCCCACACCACAGAATCCGACCTCGCACTTTCGCAGCCATCGGCAACACGCCTGGATCATCTCCGTTCAAGACCGCCCAATCGGTGGCTTTTTGGTACGAGAAGATTTTCTCCTTGCTCCGCCGGTAGTCGTTCAGATCAGGATGCCAGTTTAAGTGATCGGCATAGAGATTGGTCACCACCGCCACATGAGGGCGGAAGGACGCGGTGAAGGCTAACTGAAAACTGCTTACCTCGAGGACGAGAACAGAAGGCTTCGGGGAGAGCGATAGCAGATCGCATAAGGGGGTGCCCAAATTCCCTCCTACCGCCACCGACACGCCCGAAGCTCGGAAAATAGCCTCCGTCACCATAACGGTCGTGCCTTTCCCTTTTGTGCCTGTTACGGCGATGAGAATGGGGCGATACGGAAGGAGATGATATCCCAGCTCCAGTTCGCTCCAGATCGGGGTCTTGCGCTCCATCAAGGCTACGATCGCCGGGTGGGTCTTTCCAATCCCCGGGCTGGTCACGTACAGGGGTAGGTCTCGCTTCAGAACCCGATCAAAAGCGTCCGGACCGGTGATCACCTCAACCCCCTTTTGCTCTAATTCCCGAATCGCTTCCTTACGCTCGTCGCTGATCTGATTCTCGTCAGCGGCGATTACCTGAACCGGACGACCTACCAGCGCCCGAGCAGCGGAAATGCCCGAACGACCTAAGCCCAGGATGCCAACCTTACCCGGCAACTCCACCGGCTTCACCCGATTAAGTTTGCCCCCTAAGCCTTCAGAATAAAAAGGAAGTCCGGTGACCGAGAGGGGTGCCTCAATTGGTCAGGAAAATCGTTGGTGTTTCGGCAGGCGTCCTTTCGCTATTGCTTGTTCTCTCTTGGGCTATGGGACCGTCCCTGCCGCCCGATGTGGAGAGAAAGACCGACGTGGTTTACGGGCAGGTCGGAGACCATCTCCTTCTTCTGGATTTGTACCTACCGACTCAACCTTCTGAAAAGCGACGACCCTGCATCGTCGTGATCCACGGGGGTGCGTGGAGGGGAGGGAAGAAAGAGGACTTGCAGTTTCTGGCGGTTCGCCTCGCTCAGCGCGGCTATGTCGCTGCTTGCCTTTCCTACCGTTTGGCTCCCAAGTGGACCTATCCCGCTCAATTAGATGATGTTCAGAGAGCCGTCCGGTGGCTCCGAAAGAATGGAGCCCAGTGGAACCTTGACCCCGACCACTTTGGTGCTATCGGTGCCTCGGCAGGCGGTCACCTCGCCCAACTCCTTGGCACCCGGGAAACCCGTCTGGACGACCCTCCGGAACTGAGAGGGCTGAGTAGCAAGGTCCAGTGCGTTGTCAATATCGTCGGTCCCACCGATCTAACCGCAGACTATTACCAGCGTGGGGACGAAGGACCTGTTAGGCAAATTCTTTTGGACTTTCTAGGGGGTCCCTACGAAAAAGTTGCTGAGGTCTGGCGAGACGCTTCCCCTTTCTACCATACCAGTTCGGACGACGCGCCTACCTTTCTGATCTTCGGGTCTCAAGACCCCCTCGTCCCTCCCGACCAGGGGAGAAAAATGCATGACTATCTAACTCGGTGTCGGGTTGAGTCGGAACTCGTCATCATTGAAGAGATGGGGCACGGTCCGACGACGAAAGAACAGAGAGAAGAATTTGAGAAAGCCCTGGAGTCGGCTCTCAACTTCTTTGACCGCCACTTGATGGGGAGGAAAGGACGGTGATCTTCTTCTCCTGCTGTCCCCGGCACTCCTTTTCTGTCGGGACCCGGACATTGATTATGGGCATTCTGAACTTGAGCCCTGAATCGTTTTCCGGCGACGGTGTGGCGGACCGAGACGAGGCGGTTCGCAAAGCCTTTCAATTGGTCGAGGACGGTGCCGACGTTCTGGACATCGGCGGTGAATCCACACGACCCGGATCGGTCCGTCTTTCTTTAGAAGAAGAAATCGTCCGAGTCCTTCCGGTCCTTGAGGAATTGATTCGGCGGGACTTACCTATTCCGATCTCGGTGGACACCTATAAACCCGCAGTCGCGCGGGAAGCACTAAAGAGGGGCGCCTGCATCATCAACGACATTTTCGGGCTGCGTCAACCGGGAATGGTTGAAGCGATTGCAGATGCCGACGGAGCCGTCGTTATCATGCACATGCAAGGGACCCCTCAAACGATGCAGATCAACCCACAATATCGGGATTGTCCGGCGGAGATCGCCCAGTTTTTGCGCGATCAAATAGCCTTTGCCCTTTCGTCAGGGATAAAGCGAGAGAAGATAATCGTCGACCCAGGGATAGGGTTCGGTAAGACGGTGGAGCATAACCTCCAGATCCTAAACCGCCTGAGGGAATTAAAGGAATTGGGCTTTCCGGTCCTGATCGGACCGTCCCGGAAAAGTTTCATCGGTCGGATCCTCCACATGAACGACCCTGCCCAGCGGGTCTGGGGGACGGCTTCTGCTGTTGCTGTTGCCATCGCCAACGGTGCTGACATCGTCCGCGTTCACGATGTTCGGCAGATGAGGGATGTGGTCAGGATCGCGGACGCCATCGTCAGGTCGTCCGCTTATTAAATCAGTTTCCCTTGTCCCATCGACCGGCGGCGTTGGCCGATCTCGGAGGCAATCTGGTGGGCAATCCTCAAGGGCTCCGGAAGCCGGCGGCCTTGTACGCAGTCCAACACGATCTGAATTGCCGTTGGTAAGGAAATTCGATGACCGACGGACACAAAAAGGGGAGCGCCCCCTTTGACGGTCCGAACGATCGCTCCGATCACCGATCCGTCTTCCGGGCTCCTCAACTCCGTCCAAGACCCTGGCTCGTCGTCGGGTTCTTCCCCTTCCCCGTATAAGCGGCTCTTGGCGCAGCCGATGGACGGCTTATCTAAAAGGACGCCCGCGTGACAAGCGAGTCCAAATCGCCTCGGATGAGCCCTCCCGTGGGCGTCGCACAAAATCACGTCGGGCTCCCTCTCCAGGCCTTCGAGGGCTTTCAATACGGCTGGCATTTCCCGAAAAGCGAGCAATCCCGGAACATAGGGAAAGGTCACCGCCACCAAAGCCTGAGACGTTTCCACCAGGTCCAGTCCCGGATAAGTCAAAAGGGCAACGACGGCGATCATATGTTGGGACCCGATAGGATGGACATCAGCGCCAGCCACCACCTCTATCCGCTCAGGTAGCCGGTCCGAATCGTCGACCTTCCGGGACAGTTCCTTTTGCAGGCGGACCGCTTCCGCTACCGAGAGGTCCCACCGGACATCCTTAGGAATCCGCAACCCTTGTCACCTATGGCACCGATCGTTGGACAGCGATGACCGTTACATACGGGTCGCGGGGTCCCGACGGAAGAGAAATATGAATCCTGCCCTCTTTTTCCTCAATTGCAAGGGGAGTTTGTCTTGGATCGGACAGAAAATAGGCTCTTTTAATCGGACCGACTTCCCCGGGAAGGATGAGGCTTTCCCTCTCTGCGTTTTCAAGGATGTGGACGAAAAGCAGAGACCCCTTTTGCGTCAACCGGCATCCGTCGGTCGGACCCCAGTCGGCGGGACGGGTCCCGTAGATGCTCTCCCCGTTGACCCGGAGCCACTCTCCTATCTGGACCAACCTCTCCTGCATAATCACTGGGATGCGGCCGTCGGCTGTCGGTCCCACATTTAATAGCAAGTTTCCGCCTTCGCTCACCACCTCTACCAAGAGGCGAATCAATTGCTGAGGGCTGGCGTAGTCGTCTATATCCTCATTACGATTGTAGCCGAAGGAACTTCCCATCCCACGATTCTCTTCCCACTTTCTGCCTTTCCCTAACTGCTTTCCGCCTCCTACCTGACCGTATTCGCTGGTGAAATAGCCACCGTGAAGGCTCCTAGTTTCTTTTCCCCACCGATCGTTAACGACCACCTCATCTTTCACCGGTGATTCGTTGAAAAGCCAGGCGAGGAACTCCTGACTCCTCCAGACCGAACTGGGATAGTCCCATTCTCCATCGGCAAAAATCAGCGACGGATGGTAGCGAGTGACCAAATCCTTCAATTGAGGGAGCAGGTGCTCCGTCACATATCGGTCCACGTTCTCCCGATAGATCGGGTGGAACCACTCGTAGAGGGAATAGTAGAGCCCGAACTTAAGCCCCTTTTCCCGTACGGCTTTTGCCAGTTCGCCGACCAGGTCCCGGTGGGGTCCTATATCCACGCTGTTCCAATTCCAACTCTCCTTACTCAGCCACAGGCAGAAGCCGTCGTGATGCTTGGCGGTCAGAACCACATACCGGGCACCCGCGCGCCGAAACAGTTCCGCCCATTGGTCCGGGTCAAACAGTTCCGCTTTAAAAAGTGGGGCGAAGTCTTGATAGCGAAACTTCTCGCCGTAGGTGCGGACATGAAACTGCCAAGTCGCCCCCTGCTTGTCCTGCATGTCGTGCCAATACCATTCAGCGTACCGCCCTTTGGGAGCCCAAGCGGGAACAGAGAAAACGCCCCAATGAATGAAGATCCCAAACTTGGCTTCGTCAAACCATTCCGGTATTGGTCTCTTGTCCAGGGATTGCCATCTAGGTTCATATTGCCCCCAGGCAAGAGAGGTCACAATTAAAGCAGCCACCGTCGCCATTATCACCAAATGCCAACTCATCCAAATCCCTCCCTTTTCTCAGGTCATTTGCCGTGTCGGTTTACCCCGTCCACCATCGCCAGATCTCATAAAGGGTCAGAGCCAACATTAGAAGGGCCCAGAGTAAAATCTGCTTCTTTGTCCAGCGATGTTCCGGCAGACACCTATCCCTCCCGTCCGACCCTTGCCTGGGTCCAAAATTGGTGGCGGAGCCGTTTCGCCTCCGGAGTCAGTGACCGGATGGCATAGACGGTCACCTGTTCTTCAATCCCCCGAAGGACCACCTGTCCCGCCGCCTCCCCAATCACCAAATCGGAAACCCTTTCGTAAACCTCACTACTGACAACAATCGGCGCCTTCAACTCCTTTGTCCATTGCTCCAGCCGATAAGCGAGATTGACCGTTCGTCCGACCGCCGTAAACTGGCTCAGGTCCCGCGCCCCCAAATCGCCAACGACTGCGGGACCTCTATGAATTCCAATCCCGATCTGTAATGGCATCCCCGTTATCCGCTGCCACTCCAACTCCAATTGCTTGCTCTCCTCTAACATATGGCAGGCGCAGACGACTGCTCTTTCGGTATGATCTTCCTCTCCTCTGATGGCACCGAAGAGAGCCATCAATCCGTCACCGATGAACTTGTCCAGATAGCCACCATAAAGGTGGATCAGTTCCGTCATTGCTGTAAAGTAGCTGTTCAGAAGAGTCTGGACATCGTAGGGGCTCAAGGTTCCTGTCGCCAGCGTAAAATCCCTGATGTCGGAAAAGAGGACCGTTATCATCCGTCGTTCTCCCAGACCGACCGTATCTGATGATCCCGACAGTATCGCCCGTGCCAGGTCGGGCGCCAGCCGCTGCTGGACCAACCTTGTGAGTTTCCGTTGGATGTCCCATAACGTCCCTACCAGACCGGCAATGAAGGCAGCCGTTGCCACTAATGCCGCGGGAACGGGAGGGAACAGAATCCCGAGTCTGATCAGTCGGGTAGGAACCAATAAATCAAGGAGAATGAATAGGAGCCACGAGCCGAGAAGACCAACAGGCGAATCCTTGACCGTCCATACCGACATTGTCAGCACCGCCAGACCAGTGACCACGCTTTGAATCAAAGGGGAGACCTCTCTTCTCATCCGACCCGTAAGAAGACCGTTGAGCCCGAGCGCGTGCAGTTCGACACCGTAGCGGATCTTCCCCCCAAATGTCGGATGAAGGTCTGTGATGGCAGTTGCTGTGGCGCCGACGATCAGAATCTTGCCCCTGACCTTTTCTTGTGCGTGACGATCCGTTAGAAGACGGATCAGAGGAACCGTCGGCAGATCGGCACTCCCGTCCGACGCTAATCTAGCCGGCAGAGCGAACTGCCCGTTAGCACCGAAGGGAAGGCGCTGAGAGCCCCATTGGACGGTACCTGGGCTGACGATCGGTTTGCAAAACACTGCCATTGCTGCCGCCAGTGCCAGTGACGGCAATCCCCAATCCGCTCCTTCTTCCCTGAAAAGAACCGGCACATGCCTGCGCATACCGTCCCGGTCGGGAAGGATGTTGACGACGCCAATGGCGAAGGCTGACTGAAGAAGAGGTTCCGGCGGAAGAAGGAAGCCCCGGACTTCAATGAACGGTTGTCCTCGCGCCGGTAAAGAAAACCGACCAGGGACGGACGCTGACCGATCCTTTTTTGCCGCCAAAGTGCAACCGATGATCGCCTTTCCGAACCGCCGCATGGCTTTCGCCAATTCCTCGTCCGACCTCGTCCGGTCCAAGAAGAGAATGTCAAAGACCACGGCGAGCGCCTTGTGGTTTTTCGCCACATCTAAAAGGCGGGCGTAGATCTTCCGGTCCAGTGGAAAGCGCCCCAGTTCTTTCACCGTCCGATCGTCAACGCTTACAAGAACAAGTCTCTTATCCAGAGGAACGGGTTGAAGGGCAGCCAGTCCGTCGTTAATTGCCAAACTCAGCCTCTGAATCGGATCGGTGAAAGAGCCGGCAAAGACGATAGAACTGATGAGCCAGCAGAAAGCGCCCTTGCGAATCCCTGCCATCGTCCTTAAAGCCGACCCCCCTTTAACTTTGAAACCCATCGGGCGGGGACGGATAAGCGATAAAAAACCTCTCGCCGGTCATAATAGTGGTGGTGGCAACAGAGATGAGGCTTGGGTCTGCGGCTCTTCTTCTCGGTCTAATCGCTCTCGTCGCCTTTATCACGATGACTATGCAGACTTTGCGAATCGCCCCGAAAATCGCCAAAGTGACGGAAGTGAGGGGATCGGTGGTCGCGCAACTCCCGGCAAGGCTTGGGCGTTCGGTCCGGACCGTTTCCCTCAAATTGGGCTCGGTCGTCGCATCGGGGACGATCATTCAAACGGGACCGGACGGCTCTGCCACCCTTCATTGGGTTGACGAATTGACCCTTCGGATCGGTCCTAACTCCAAACTAAAGGTAAACAGGTCCCGATTTGACCGAACCAGAAAAACACTGCAAGCCATCTTCCACTTAGACATCGGCTCCGTCTTTTTAAGCCTTCAGAAGAAATCGTCGGAAGAGACGCTTGTGGACCTGACGACCCCAGGCGTCACCGCCGCGGTCAGGGGAACGGCGCTGACGGTCCAGGTGGATGAAACGGGTCAAACCCTCGTGACCGTCAGCGAAGGGGTCGTCTCTGTCTTTCCCCGGTCCGGATCAGGGATAAGGCTGAAAGCCCACGATACCGCTCTCTTCTCCCCCGACGGTCATCTTGTCAGCAAAAGCGTCGTTCAGCCTTCCGGGCGTCGGTAGGCGGTGCGGTGAGAGCCCCTATCAATCGGGAAAGCATTTCCCCTTTCGTTAGGAACTGTCGCCGGTCCGCAGGTACCTTCTCCCCGAGCCGTCGGCCCCTTCACTCGTCCAGGTCGACCAGCGCCGCTCGGGACGGTAAGCGAAAGCGGATGGTGCAGCAGCCCAAATTGATTTCCTCTCCTCTCGTCGCCTGCTCCTGGAAGACGGGACTGAGACCGTAGAAGATCCGTTTCCCGTCCCTTCGGGCACGCACGATCCCGACAGCCCGTAAAACAGCAAGATGGTGGGAAATAGTCGGTTGGGGCAATTGAAGAAGCGAAGCCAGTTCCGTCACACTTCTCTCCTTTTCCATCAAACGAGTGATGATTTCCAGTCGGGTGCTGTCGCCCAACGCCTTCAAAAATTCTGCGCATTCCGTCGGCGTCTCCGGTTTCCCTCTCATCATATCAGGTGACCCGCTCGTCCATTCAGGCTTTTATATTTTAAGATGTCCGCAAGTAGATGGGCGCAGCCGGCAGCTCTGTCTTCTGCATGTTCGTCACGTCTATGGCTTGGAGTCAGGTGAGGAGAGTGCCAAAAGGGTAGGAGAAGAAACGAAGAAAGGAATGACTTTTGATGCCAAACTTGACGGGCAAGGGTGAAAAGGTCAATGAAGGGAGCCCTTGCTGCTTTCAGCGACTGTTCTCAGTGGATCTTGCGGGCGATCCATCAGATTTCTAAAGGTTTCACGGGTTGGTCCCAATCCCGGTTTGTCTCGTCCTTCCTGGACGCCTGGATGTGGGGCGTTTCCGCCCTCATCCGTCCGGTCCCGACTTTGAGGCGCGCCGCTGATGAAAAGCCGATTTTGTCAGCCCTCTGGCTGACCGTGCTCCAAGGTTTCTCTCTGTCCGTCGGCGTCCATTTGGCGAGGGGCAATGGGGGTGTGTGGGGCAGTTATGTCCTGGCGCCTGTCATCACTCAGTTGGACGACGGTCGGTCGGTCCTGTTTTACGCTCTCGTCTTCCCTTTCGGACTTTGGTTTCTCAAGGCCGCCCTTCTGAATCTTGTCGCCGAACTTTTGGGCGGACCGCCCAGAGGCTTGAGCCTTTTAGCTGCTACGGGGGTTGCCAGCTCGCCCAACCTACTGGTCCTCCCCGTAACCGCCATTGCCGTTTGGCTCGCCGAGCCTGATCTAAACTCCGGTTTCGTCGGTCACCTCTGGTTCCTTTACTCCATCGGAGCGTCCGCTTGGTGGATCGTCCTGACGGTTGTGAGCGTCCGGGAGACCTACCGGTTTTCCCTTTCCCAAGCCATTCTCACCCTGCTGATTCCGTTCCTGGTCGGAATGCCCCTCTCCCTGATCGGTTATCAAGTCCTTAAGTCAGCCGCCACATAGCCAAGGTGACAACTGTGTCGGAAAAGAAACCGCTTCTGATGGTCATTGATGGTCACAGCCTCCTCTACCGGGCTTTCTTTGCGATCCCGCCTCTTACAGCACCCGACGGCAGGCCGACGAATGCCGTCTACGGATTCTTGAGGATGCTCTTTCGCCTGATGAGGACAGAAAAACCCGACTACTTGACTGTTGCTCTGGACGCCCCGGGGCCAACCTTTCGCCATCGTCTTTACGCCGAATACAAAGCCAAGCGCGCGAAGGCACCGGAGCCCTTAAGACCCCAGGTTCCCCTCCTGAAGGATGTCCTCAAAGCCATCGGTATCGCTGTCTGGGAGCAGGAAGGCTATGAAGCAGACGACCTGATGGGTGTGGCTGCTGGATGGGCGGGTAAATGTAACGTCCGGGTCCTCCTCGTGACGGGGGATTTGGACGCTCTTCAGTTCGTCAACGATCACGTCGCGGTCCTGATGCCCCAGAAGGGGCTAACTCAGGCGGCTCTTTACGATAGGAGCAAGGTAGCAGAAGAGTTGGGAATCCCCCCTGAGAGAATACCCGATTTCAAAGGTTTGGCAGGCGACCCATCTGACAACATTCCGGGCATTCCGGGCATCGGTCCGAAGATAGCCCAAGAACTCCTGAAGCAATTCGGCTCTCTGGAGGAGGTCTTGGCGAATGCGGAGAAAGTCACCAGCCGCCGCCTTCGGGAGAATCTCATTCGTTTCGCCGATCAGGCACGGCTGTCTAAGCGCTTAGCGACTGTTGAACCACCTCTCTGCGCCGATGAGATGAACTTGGAAAGCTTCGCTGTTGGGAAGTGGCGACCGGCGTGCCAGGGTGTCCAGTTGATCCTCAAGCTGGGGATGAAGCGCCTCTTGGACGACCTCCAGGTCGGTCTGCCCGAACAGGAAACCCTGACGGTCAACGCCCGGATCCTCACCAGTAAAGAGGATTGGGACGCCTTTATTTCCACCATCAAGGGAGGCGCATCTGTTGCTGTTTCCTGGGAAGGCAGTGACGGCACGGTCCAATCTATCGCTCTCTATGCCGGCGATCAGGTCGGGCTCGTGATCGGGGACTCAGCCACCGAGGCGGTTTCGGCGCCGCCCTCGGGGTCCCTTTTCAGACCCGCAGGATCGCCAGTGCCGTCCGACCAACTGCGAAAGTGGCTGGTCAGCCTTCTCAAAGACCCCTCAATAGAGAAAGCGGCGCACGATTGGAAGCAGTTGCTCCGGTCCATCCGGCTGGTAAGCGCCGATCCGTCTCTCGGACTGCAACCGTTCGGCTTCTCAGACACCATATTGATGGCGTATCTTCTCCACCCCGGTCAGTCCAAGTACGAACTTTCCGACGTCGTTGCTGAGAGACAGTTGTTGCGACCCGTCGAGATCAGGAGAGATGTAGGAGAAGGAGGACTGCCTCCAGAAGCCCTGGAGGTCTGCCGGAAAGCGGTCCTGACAGGTTTGGCCCTTCCCGCATTGGTTTCTGAACTACGAGATGAAGACCTTTGGGAAGTCTATGAAAGGCTGGAACTGCCGCTGCTCTTTGTTTTGGCTGATATGGAGGAATACGGCGTCGCCGTTGATGCTCCCTACCTTCAGCAACTGGGAAAGGAGATGGTGGAGGAGGCGAAAAAGGTCCAACAGGACATTTTCCGATTGTCCGGCGAACCGTTCAACATCCTCTCTGCCCAGCAACTTTCCGAAATTCTGTTCAAGAAATTGAACCTTCCCCGACCGGGGAGAACGCCAAAAGGCAAACCGTCAACGGGGCAGGCGGTTTTAGAGGCACTGGCTCAGATTCACCCGATCGCCGGGAAGATTTTGGAGTACCGGGAATTAGAGAAACTGAGGAGTACATTCGTTCAGGGGCTGCTGGAAGCGGTAGACAGGGACGGCCGGGTTCACACTCATTACGATCAGACAGGTACGGCGACCGGTCGGCTGGCTTCGTCCCATCCTAATCTGCAAAACATCCCGATCCGGAGTCGGTGGGGGAAGCGGATCAGGAGAGCGTTCATAGCGCCCAAGGGAAGGCGACTGCTCAGCGCCGATTATTCTCAGATAGAACTGCGCATTTTAGCTCACCTCTCTCAAGACGAAGGCTTGTGCCAAGCGTTTGCCGAAGGCAGGGACATACACGCCGAAGCAGCGTCTGGAGTGTTCGGTGTGCCTCACGATCAAGTCACACCGGAGATGAGGAGGAAAGCGAAGATACTGAATTTCGGCATCGTCTATGGGATCAGTCCGCAAGGTCTCGGTCAGCAATTGGGGGTCTCCATTGCGGAAGCCCAGTTTATTATTGACAAATACTTTCAGAGGTTCCCAAAAGTCAAGGAGTACCAGGAGAGGGCCGAGCAATTCGCAAAAGAAAACAGGTATGTGATGACCCTACTGAAACGGAAGCGATGGATTCCCGAAATTGATCATGCGGACGACAGGGTGAGGGAGGCGGCGAAGCGGGCGGCGATCAATACTCCTGTTCAGGGAACCAGCGCCGACATAATGAAACTGGCAATGGTGCAGATCTGGCGGGCGCTTAAAGAGGGACGATACGATGCTAAAATGACAATGCAAGTTCACGACGAGTTGGTCCTTGAAGTGCGGGCGGAAGATGTGAGAGACGTCGCCTGCATAGTGAAGAGGAAAATGGAGAGCGCCGTTCGCCTTGTCGTTCCGCTGATAGCGGAAGTTAAGGTCGGTGACACCTGGGCGGAAATGAACACGGTCCTTTGAGACCGTTGAGAAACGGAGGGAGAAACTTGAAGGCCTCCGACCAACCGAGGGAACAGACAGGAACGGACGAAATGGATCAACTGATGAAGTCCCTTGCGACGATGGCTCCTGTCCGACAGGGATCCATCATAAAGGGTCGGGTCGTTCAGGTTCTGCCCGAAGGGGTTTTGGTGGACATAGGCGGGAAGGCAGAGGGATTCATTCCCGCCGTTGAATGGGGTGGCGACCATCTGTCGGAAGCCCGACCGGAAATGGAATTAGAAGTCTTTGTTCTGAGGCGGGAATCGCGGGCGGAAGAGACGGAAGGGATGGTCCTCCTCTCTAAAAGGCGCGCCGACTACGAGAAGGCGTGGCAGAGAATTTTGGAAGCATATGAGAAGGGGGAGATCCTTAGGGTTTTAGTCAAGGACCGGGTCAAGGGTGGTCTGGTGGTGGATTTGGGGTTGGAGGGATTCGTCCCTGCTTCTCAGGTAGCGATTCCCCAGGGAAAGAGACTGGAACACCTAATCGGTCGGACAATTAAAGTGAAGATCCTGGAAATTGAGAAGGACCGGCGCCGGGTCCTTTGCTCCAACAAACTGGCGCTGGAAGAGGATCGGTCTTATCGGAGGCAGCAGGTTCTGGCGAGCCTTCAGGAAGGGAGCATTGTGGAAGGTGTCGTCCGCCGACTTACCGACTTTGGTGCCTTCGTGGACCTGGGCGGCGTGGACGGTCTTTTGCACATCAGCGAAATGTCTTGGGGTCGGCTCAATCACCCTTCGGAAGCCGTCCGGGTCGGGCAAAAGATCCAGGTCTCGGTCATCGCCTATGACCCCAACGGTCCGAGGATATCCCTGAGTTTGAAACCTCTCTTGCCCGATCCGTGGGGGACAGCAGAGAAAGACTATCCTGTCAATTCGCGGGTGCGGGGAACGGTCAGTCGAATGGTTCCCTTCGGCGCCTTTGTTCGCCTCCCCTCAGGAATTGAGGGCGTGATCCCCACCAGCGAGGTCTCGGAAAAGAGAGGTGTGCGGGTGGACGAGATCTTGAAAGTCGGGCAGGAGGTGGAAGTGAAGGTCCTCCAAGTCAACCCCCAACAGAGGCGTATTCTTCTCAGCCTTCGTCAGGTCGCTCAGGAGCAGGAGAGGCTGGAGTTGAGGGAATATTTGCAGCGGCAGACGCCGCCTCAAGTCACCATAGGCGACATCTTCCCCAACCCTGAATCGGGTGAGGAGAAAAAGGAAGAGAAGAAGGATTGAAACGGATCGCCGTCGGGATTACCGGTCCCGCTGGATCGGGAAAGAGCACGTTGATCCGCCAGTTGAGGAAAAGAGGGCAGGTTATAGTCGCTGACGAGGTGAATCGGCTCGTCCTGAAAAAGGGAGCGCCTGCTCTTTCAGGCCTGGTTTCTCTCTTCGGTCGGTCCCTCCTGTGTCCGGACGGTTCGTTGAACAGGCGGAAAGCCCGGGAGGGACTTTTCGCTAATCCGACCGCCTTCCAAAGATGGAATCAGGTGGTCCATCCGCCGATGCGAGAGGAGATCGTCCGGCGACTGGATGAAGCAAAGAGACGCGGTCCGTTCCCGATTTTTGTGGAAGCGGCTGTTCTAAGAGAAATGGGGCTAAGACGGATCGTTGATTCGGTTTGGTGCGTATGGGCGGGTGAAGGCACCCGTTTGACACGGATGATCCGCTCAGGGTGGACCCTTCCCTCTGTCGTTCGGCTGTTCACAATCCAAAGACCGTTTCAAAGGTTTATGGCTAGGGCGGAAAGGGTAATCGCCAATGAGATGACGAGCGGACGATTGGGTCTCTTGCGGGCAAGGCGCCGATCAAAGGTGATGGTCAATGAAAAGGGGTAAGTCGGTTTTCCTGTCGGTCCCCGTCTTGTTAGTTCTGTTAGGAGCCGTCATCATCATCGGGGCAGAGAGCCCGGGCAGGAGGGTTCCCCTACCGTCGCGCAGCGCTCATTTAGAAAATTGGCGGGAGGCGCTCCGGCAATATTTGAACCAGCGGCAGGGTCAGATGCCAGGGCTGGAGCGCCAGTTAGCCGAAGAGTGGCGGGAAAGGGCTCAAGCTCGGCGGCAAGCCCGTCAACTGGAGGTTCCCCTCGCCCAAGGTTCTGGGAACGAGAGGAATCCTGTCTGGTCCCCTGACGGAAGAGCCATCGCGTTCAGTTCCAACAGCCTCGACAGCGACGGCGACGGTGTCTTGGAGCCGACCGACGCAACGGGCACGCGCTACCGACTTTGGATCATGGATCCCTCCGGACGAAACGCCCGTTTGGTGATTCGTGACGGCGACTATCCCCAGGGCGTTCCGAGGGGAGACGAACTGTTCCCATCCTGGTTCCCGGACAGCGCCATGATTGGTTTCGTTATTAGCGCCGGAGGCACGACGGACCTTTACACCGTTAGTTTGAGAACGAGCCCTCCCCAGATTGTGCAGAGAACTTTCGGACAGAGGGGAATTCGCCGCATCTCCGTTGCTCCTTCTGGTTCGGAAATTGTCTTTGAGAGGACCAATCAAATTTACTCCCTAAATTTGGACACGAACAGTATCAGGCAGTTGACAACGGTTGGGATCAATAGGAACCCGATGCACATGTCGGACGGGCGCATCCTTTTTGAAAGCAACGTGGATCCGGCGACGGGACAGCCCGGAACCTTCTTTCACATCTGGATGATGGGCGGGGACGGGACAGGAGCGCGTCGCATTACGACCGGCAACTTCAACGATACCGAGCCGGCACCGACTGGGTCGGGACTCAGGGGACGCGGTTTCATCGCCTCCTTCACCAGCGATCGGAATGGGAACAGGGACATTTTCTTGACAGACGTCTTAGGAACCGCTGCTCAGGTCTCACCGCCAAATAACCGAACCCAAGAGTTTCAGTCCACCGTAGAGCCTTTTGCGCCGGTGCCGAGCAATCTTGAGCGGATCGCCTTCGTGACAAGCCGCTCCGGCAATGAAGATATCTGGCTGATCCAATCTCTGGACGTGTTGCCCCCTATGTTGTCGGATCGGTTCGGGAATCCCGTTGTTCCGACAATCACGCCCAAGATCAATCTCCCCGGCGATACGGTCTTTTTGCAAGCGGCGGTCGCCGACCCCGAGTCGGGGGTCCGGCAGGTCTATGCCATTTTCAAAAGCGCAGATAACCCTCTCTTCCTGTGGTCCCTCCACGCAGGTGGTTTTCCTGATCAAGCGAGCACCAACCCGGGTGACCAGGCTGCCGTCGGTCACGAGGTGGACTGGCAGATCGTCAACTTTGATCCCGATACAGGAGCGTTCCGAGGACTGGTCCATAACTTAGAACTGATGTATCAAGTTGAGGTCGAACAGGAGCAAGGGATCCCCTCCACTTATTGGGCTAAAATCCAGCGATACGCTATCGAACTCTTTGACAACGGGACCCACGGAGACAGGGTCGCCAACGACGGCGTATTCAGCCGGCGGATTACCCTCCCATCGGATACAGGGCGAGATTACTATGTGGACATTATTCCCTTTGACAACGCGGGCAACGGACTCTCCAATACTGCATTAATGGCACTGAATGGTCCTGTCATGCCAAGACCCGGGACAACAAGCCAGCCCGATGTGGAAGTGATTGCCACACAAAACGGTAACTTCCTTTTCCCTCGTTTTGACCCGCTCAATCAGAGACTGCGCTTGTTGTCCAACTTCATTCCATCGGTCGGGTATGATAACGTGACGGGCTGCACGACGAAAACTTTTCCCGGTGATCGCCCGATCCTTTTTGTCAGCGACTACGCCTGCGGGCAGAAGTGGACGACGATACGCGCCAGCGAGCTGGGGAACTTTAAGGTCTCCGCCGTCAACTATCCGGGAATGCCGACCGAATCGTACTTCTTTCAAGACATTCGGCCCAGGCTAATGATCGTGCCGTTTAGCACCAACAAGGGAGTCATCAATTTCAGGCTTGACAGGAATGAAGCCTTCGCAAGTTCCGGTCAAGTTGCTATTTGGCGCGTTTTGTGCCGGGGACCGGTTCCTGAAGATTTGCTCAGTTCCTTCCTTCCCCGTCCCGTCGCTGATCCTCTTCTCCGCACCACGAGATTCCACTCCGATCGGGCGGTTGTCTGGCATTGTGCCTACCCCGGTTCCCTTTTTGTTGGAACAGGCACAATAGAGGATGCAGCAACCCAGGGGAAATTATCCCGGTTTCTGAGCGCCGGAGGTCGCCTCTTTCTCAACGGGGGACAGGACCTGGGATGGGCTCTGACCCTTAACGGCGCCGTTGACAATCCCTTTCTCCTCAATTTCGTAAGAGCTCGGTTCTCCCGAAGTGTTGGGGGATTTTACGGCGACTACAGTTTTGACCTTCTCGGAAACTACCAGGCAGAGCGCCACAAACTGACAGGAGCCAACCTGGCTTCGGGAGCCCATAACTGGGGGTCAGGGTTTGCATTCAACGAGGACTTCCTTACGTTGGACTCTCCGCCGCAGGTTCGGGACCCTGATCAAGAGAGACACGGTACGAGCGCTGGCATTGAACTAATGGGTTGGGCGTATCCCGATACCTTTGACCCGCCCTTGATTCCTTCCTTCTCGGGTGACGGTTGTGAGAATCCCCTGCTGATGGATACGGTGGAGGTCCTTCAGGGAGGACTACCCGTTTACACCTATAATGCCGGTGGGACGAACGCGGGCGTTCAGTTCCGAGATCCTGCCAGCGACTTCCGAATTGTCTCCTTCTTCTTCCCGATGGAGGGCCTGAACGGAGGCTTCAAGAACACGACCGTTGGTCAGACGACTTTTGTAGAACCACTGAACTTCCGCAGTGAACTGATGCACTTCATTATGGACTTTTTGAGGACGGGAACCATTCGCGGAAAAGTCGTAGATGTGCAGGGGAATCCGAAAGAGGGTTTCCTGGTTCGGGCACAGATTAACAGTGCGCAGCCGAACCCAACACTTTTGGCGTCCGCTCTCACTCAAAGGGGCGGGTCCTACGAAATGCCGGGTCTCAATGCAGGGGTCTATGATTTGGAGGCAGTCGCGCCCGGCTTTGCATCCCGTATCCTCAGGACGGAAGTCCACGGGGTCACTTATCCCAGCAACGCCAATCCCTATATCGCCTCCGGTCTGGACTTCACTGTGACCCAACTGCCCCCTGGGTCCATTAGCGGGAAAGTAACGGAACTGGACGGTACAACTCCGATCCCCAATGCGACGGTAACAGCCGTCATCGTTGCCGATGTGCAGGGGCAGCCAATTATCGTCCCCCCAGGGATCCCGAGCACTTACAATACCACGACGCGGATAGACGGAACCTATCGTTTGGAAGGTCTGCCCGAAGCCACATACGATGTGACCGCGTCGGCTCAAAGGCATACCTCACAGACCCGAAGGGGGATCGTCGTTCGGTCAGGGCAGGAAACATCTCCCGTGGACTTTGCCCTTCCGGGTGAGCCCGGAACCGTGAGAGGGCAGGTGGTGGACGCCCAGACCCGTGCCGGAATCGCAGGCGCCGTTGTGGAACTTCTTCAGGATTCCAATTCCGTCAGCAATCAGACGGCGGACGCGCAGGGGAACTTTACTTTCACCAACGTTCCGGTGGGCGTCTACACGGTCCAGGCTTCGGCGACCGATTACAAACCCAATCAGGTAACGAATGTAAATGTTCCGCCTGCCGGGACGGTTACGGTCACGATTGAACTATCGCGGGCACAGCCCGGTAGTGTGTCGGGTCGGGTGACTCGCCCGGACGGCACGCCGATCGGCGGTGTCGTGGTTGAAGTCGTTCGCCCTGCCACAGGCGATGTGGTCGCCTCAGCAGTCAGTGATCCCCAGTTCACGACCGTCGGAACTTACCAAAGAAACTATTTCATCGCCAATGTTCCTTTGGGCACCTATACGGTCCGGGTGACAGCACCAGGTTTTACCTCCAGCCCGGTCACCAATGTCCGCATTGAGGAAGCAATGGAAACGCCTAATGTGAACTTTATCCTGACGGCGGAGTTCACTTTCAGCCCCGGTCTCAAGATGATTTCTGTTCCGTATAGTTACGAGGCGACAGGGCTGACGGCTGATCAAATCGTCGCAACGAGCAGGATCGCCACTTGGGTGCATGATCCGCAAGACCCAGTCTATCGCGGTCGTTATGTCATTTTCCCCGCCGTTCCAGCCGATCAGTTCCGGCTGGGGCGGGGATACTTCGTTCGGTTTTCCAATCCGATTGACTTCACCAGACCCGGCGCTCCCGCACCAGACCAGCCGTTTGCACTGCAGTTGAATCAGCCGGGCTGGTGGCTGATCGGCGATCCCTTTAAGTTCCGCGTGGACTGGTTGCGCACCCAGGTCCGTAATTTGGAAACCGGTCAGATTGCCACGTTGAGGGATGCGACGCTCCAAGGATGGATGAGGGATGCCCTCTTTACCCTCAATCCCGAGGGGACCAGCTATGTCTTAGCTTCCGTTATAGAACCGTTCACCGGCTATTGGGTACGGGTGGAAGCGACCGGGGGTGTGGCTTTGATTATTGACAACGCGCCGGTTCGGTCCCGGGAGGAAGAGAACGCTCCATTGAAAGCCGTCAAGCGAGGCGTTGTTGCTTCATCAGGTGGCTGGCTGGTGCCGGTCACGCTTATGAAGGACGGTAGGGCAGTCGGGTCAGTGGTCATCGGCGTGTCCCCAGGGGCGTCCGTCGGTTCCGATGCATACGATGTGCCCCTGCCACCTCCGCTGAGGCAATTCGATGAAAAGTGGGTGACGTTCGGTCTTCTAAGCCGGGGCACGAGGGGAACCAGTCTCCTCGCTCAGGACGTGCGACCAGTCACCCCCAGACCTCAGACTTTTGACTTGATTGTAGAGGGTCCTCTGGACGGTCCCGCAACTCTCGTTTGGGGCAACCTCAATGAACTGATGCCTAAAGGCTACCGAATTCGTCTTTCGGATCCCGAAACCGGCGTCCAGCGCTCGTTGAGGACGACCACGGGGTATACGTTTGAGGTCAAAAATGGGACGCGGACGCTGAGTTTAGTAGTCGAAAAGGCGCCGGCAATCGGGCTGAAAATTGTAAATGCGCGGCAGGAACTGACTCGCGGTCCGACAGTGACGGTCCGCTTCACACTCACCGACGACGCAAGAGTGGAGGGTCGGTTAGTCGCCCTCACCGGTCGGCTAATAGAAACGGTAAGATCGGCAACGGCTCTACCGGCGGGGACTCATCGGTTTACGGTGGGG
Source organism: Candidatus Caldisaccharidevorator sinensis (assembly GCA_032161505.2). Taxonomy (GTDB): domain Bacteria; phylum Armatimonadota; class Fervidibacteria; order Fervidibacterales; family Fervidibacteraceae; genus Caldisaccharidevorator; species Caldisaccharidevorator sinensis. Next base: position 128,639 of record JAVKTG010000002.1, on the reverse strand, counting down.
ACTCGGTCGGTCGGAAAAGGCTTACCTAAGGGGCTCTATCTGATGGAACTGAGCGCTGAAAGCGAATGGGGCGATCGGACCCGGTCCGTCATCCGGGTCCAGGTCCGCTGAACAGGCAGGGGGGAGAAAGGATGAGACGGATCCGTCGTCTTCGTTGGCTGGCGAGAGGGTTGCTGGTGGCTTTCACTCTGCAGTTGACTGGGATCGCCTTCCCGCAAGAGAGGCGGGCAGACGAGCCGGCGGTGCCAAGGGAGGGCGTGCAAGCACCTCAAAGGGTGGCGATTTTGGACTTTGAAGTCGCGCCACGTGCGCCTGCCATTTTAGGGCGTCGGGCGGCGGACGCCGTCGCTGTCGCTTTCATTAAGCAGCCGCGAGGATACGAGCTCGTCAGTCGGTCGGAATTGGAGGCGGCTCTTACCGGGCTAAGGCTCCAACTCCCCCTGACGGAACCACAACTTTACTCGTTAGCCCGAGAACTGAAGGCCCAATGGTTCGTGACGGGAAAGGTCGCTTCGGTCATCAGTCGTCCCGATAGAGGTCAGGCGTGGGTTGAGTTGGAGATGAAAGTGTGGGATCCCCAGTTGGAGGCTGTCGTCAACGGAGCCCACGTTCAGGGGCAGACGGCACCCAGACCGGGGGTTGCGGAAGATGTTCTGGTAAATGAAGCCCTCAACGATGCGGCGCGACAGGCGGTCCTTCAGGCGACGACCACCCGGCTGCCTGAAGGGCAAATTATGCAGAGGGTCGGGCGCAGGATCCATATCAACAGGGGTCACGACCAGGGAATGCGACCGGGTATGGAGATGTGGGCCCTCAGGCGCGTGCGAGATCCTGAATCGGGAACGTTCGTCAACCGCAGAATCGGTCTGATCCGAGTCGTGGAAACGGGTCCACGAACTTCTGAGGGTGTGATTGTGGAAGAGTCCGTGCCGATTCAATATCCCGATCGGGTCTTGGCAGTATATGAGTTGCCTCCACTTAAGGTGGCGGAAGTGCCGGTGAGAGTGAAGAAGAAAGGAGCGGGGGCAACTTTTTCTCAGATCCTACTGCTGCTAGCCGGTGTCTTTCTGATCGGTCAACTCGGCCGTGACGCCAAGAAAGGCGAGGCAGGAGGGCGATTCGTAGGGATCGTTCAAGTGACGGAGGATGGTCAGCGGGTCACGGTGAATTTCGGTCAGCCGAGCGGGTCGATTGCTGTTGAGATTTACCGACAGCCTGACGGAGTAAATGTGCTGGGGACCGATCCCGTTGACATCGTAGACAACCAGGCACAAGGCGGCTGGGTCGACGACCAGTCGTTCTACTTTGGAGTCGCTAGCATTGTGGTAGAGACACAGCAGGCAGGCGGCGGGGGTGCTGGGGGCGTCGGAGGAGGCGGTGGTGGGGGCGCCGGAGGAGGCGGCGGTGTCGGAGGAGGAGGCGGTGGTGTCGGCGGAGGAGCCGGTGGTGGGGGCGCCGGAGGGGGCGGTGGCGGAGGTGCGGGCGGTGGTGGCGCCGGTCAACGCCGTCCCAGCCGGCAACAGACAGGAACTCAGACAGGGGGAGGTGCCCTTTCCAGCGTCCTTCCCAGGCTTCAAAGGAACATCCTGGTGTCTCCGACGGCACCCCTCTACGCTCGCTTCAACTATGCTAGAACCTTCACCCATACTCCCCTTCAGCCCGGACAGCATTATTTCTATGTAATCAGAAGGATTACAGCGAGAAGAATCCCTCAGCCGATCATTTCACCGGTCGTCGGGACGACCGGCGGTGGTTTGGGTGGTGGGATTGGAGGCGGACTGGGGGGTGGCATTGGCGGAGGTCTCGGTGGCGGCGGTATCGGTGGTGGAGGTATCGGCGTGGGAGGCGGCACGACGGGGGGAGGTACGGCAGGCGGTCAGGTTTTAGCGCCTTGGGAACTGGTCTACAGTGAGTATTCTCAGATGTTCGGTCCCGCGACGCCGCTACGCCGTCTAACTGAAGCGGACCTTCTGGAGCCGACGCTTGCTGCTGATGTGAATTTGAGGGATGTGACTTTCCGTTTCCTTTCAGCGGCGGGTGCTGATGAATACATCGTTCAAGTCAGCGACGATCCTATGTTTTCCTCTAGAAGGACGTTCACTTCCCAACGTCTCTTGATCGTCAATCCCCAGAACGACGGTCAGAACCTAATGATAAGAATCCAAAACGCCCTCGCAGCCTTCTTCCCTGGTCCTCCGGGACAGCTCTTCTGGAGGGTCGGCTATCGGTACAGCCGTGACCAGAACCCGCCGTCAGGAGGCTATGTTTTCTCGGCCGTGCGCGTCTTCCGAACCACACCGGCTCCTCCGGGGCCGCAGGGTTAGGCGGGTCTGAGGACGAACGAAAAGGGAGGTCCGCGCGATGAGGGTCTGGCTGGTCCGGGGGTGGGTCCTAGCGACGCTGACAGTTTTAAGCGGGTCGGTGCTCTCTCAGACTCGGTCCTGGCACTATTGCCGAACGGCGGAAATTCAGAGGAAAGTCCTGGAGCAAATGGGTATCACCGAAGAGAAGGCAGCCCAACTTTTACGGGGACGTGGAGCCGGTCGGCAGGCAGGGGGGGAAGTGCCGTCTATCCTGTTTGGGACCTTAGGAACCGGTTTTTATCCGGCTAACGGGCTTGTCGGCACCCTCCGGGCGCTCCATCTGATGCTCCGACCAAATCATCGTGACATCATCCCCCACAAAGATCACACCGCCTCTTACTACAACCGACTCCTTTTTGACGAAAGCAATCCCAATTCCCTCGCTGCCTATGTGAGGGAGGCTTCCTACGGTCGGCTTCGGTTCACAGGCGATAGTTACGGTTGGCTGACCGTCAATATGACCATCGGTCAATCAGGGAACATCACTTTCGGGACGGACCCCTTTAACATCCCCGCCGGCTGGCAAAACATATTGAGCCAAGCCTTCAACACTTTGGCGCCCTTCGTGGACTTCAGCGTCTACGATAGTGATCGGGACGAACGTATTGACCTTCTCTTCGTGACGGTCGCCTGCGATCCTGATGCCCAACCGCCAAACGGAAATCCGCTGCTGGACCCTTCGTTAGGCGGGTTCACTTTTTCCACTCAATGGTCACGGATCGTCGGGCAGCCCCAGCCGCCTGTCGCTCGCACCCCGCAAGGTCAGGCGATAGACTGCTTCATTTATGTGCACGAGGCTCTGACAGGCTTTCCATCCGTTAGGCTGGAAGGGTTTGGAGTTTACGCCCATGAGATGGGTCACGCCTTCGGAATGCCGGACCTATACAATCCCAGTGACCTTCGGCAGGTAGACCCCGGCGGATGGGCACTGATGTCTACGGGCGACCGGTACGAGGCACCCGGAAAAGCCCTTAATCCTCTCAGACTTGCTGGCTTTCCCATTCATCAGGACCCGTTACAAAAAATTCTTCTCGGATGGTTGCGACCCGTAGAGGTGACGGGCGAGACGGGTAGCGTAGTGATTCCTCCTTACGCTCAGCAGCCGGTTGCCTACCGGCTCTGGGCTTTCGGTAGCCGCACTCAAAATGAGTATTTCCTGGTCGTCAACAGGCACTCGGTCGGGTTTGACCGGTTCCTCCCAGGTCGGGGTTTAAATATCTTCCACATAGACAAGGCAATCTACGGTGACCCGATCCGAAACCTTTTCAACACTGTTCAGTCTAATCCGAGCCACAAGGGAAACGACCTGGTTGATGCCGATGGTAGGAATGATATGGACAACGCTGTGCCCAACATTGGAGCCTTTGACTGGAGTAACTTCGGCTTTAGCGGCTGGCAGACCGGAAACTGGGGCGACGACGGAGACCCGTTCCCGGGCAGGACAGGAAACACCCGGTTTGAGTTCCTAACGACTCCGTCCAGCGCCAATTATGCGGGGCTGGACAGCGGCATTCGGATTCTAAGTATCTCCGGTCGGCCCGACGGGTCGATGACAGCGACCGTGCGGGTGATCGTGCTGCCCACGGCGACGGTCCTTTCGCCCCGATCCAACGAGCAAACCTTTACGACAATGCCAACGCTGCAGGTCCTCTTCAGCGCCCCGCTCGGTGCCTTCCCCGACATTGACCCGAACACCATCCAGGTCTTCGTGGATCAACAGCCGATGCCGATAGCCAATCCCCTACAGGTGTTTGACCCCGTGCGCCAAGTTTTGACGATACCGATGACCGACAGTAGGGGGCAGTCCCTGGCGGCGGGCCGGCACTCCGTGTCCGTCCGTGCCCGCACACGCGCCGGTGCTCCTGTCAATGACAGCGACCGTGATGGTCAGGGCGGCGAAGATCCGGTTAACGGTAGTGACGACGATGGTGATGGCAGGATAGATGAGGATCCACCCGTTGAGGTCGACTTCCTCGTTACGACGAGGAGCCTCAGTGCCCCTGGGTATCAAATGATCTCTCTTCCCTATGACTTTTCTCAAGCGCCTGCTGGACGTAGCAGTCCTGCTTACGTGCTAGGCATCCCTGCGCCTCGTCTGGCGCGGTTTGGCGTCCTCAATCCCATGGCTTCTCCTCAGTACCGATACGGCTACTTGACCTTCCGAGTTTTCTCCGCAGCGCCTTTAGATCCCTACGGGGAATTCGTTCAAAGATTTGCACCAGGGCGCGCCTACTGGGTTTTTCTCGACAACCCTGTTCTCCTCGCCATCAGCGCCCCAGATGTGGACAGGAGCGTCCCGTTCGCTATCCGCAACGAGAGCGTTTGGGATTTCAACGATCTGGACATCGGCTGGCAGCAGGTCGGTTGTCCCTTCCCGTTCCCAGTCGGTCCGTCGGCGGTTCGGGTTGAAGTTCGGGGCGGTAGGAGTTTGTCTCTGGAAGAGGCGGCTGCCGAAGGGGTTCTCTTGGGCTTCGCCTACCACTGGACGGGAACCGGCTATTTAGCGATTCGCCTCACCGAATGGACTCTCCAGCCCTTCACGGGCTACTGGATTCATAAGTTCCGCCCGTGCCGACTGATCGTTGCGCCCACTCCTGCCCGGTCGGCGCCGGCGCGGGAAGTGAGGAACGTCGACGGCCGAGGAGTTGTCCTTGAAATCGTTGGAAACGATTCCCAAGTGCCCTGCCAACTGCTTCTGAGAGGAGAAGGCGAATCGACACCGGCACCACCTCCTTCTCCCGGAACCACGGCTTGGGGCGGATTTCTTTCGGGATCTCGTTCTTCCCTGCTTCTGATGGAGACGACGCCCTCAGCCAGTTCTCCTGTCCGTTTAGTTGTCCAGTCTCAGAAGGGGAACCAAACGGTGATCCTTCGCTGGCGAAACAGTGGCGGTTTGAGGGGGCGGCTTCGGCTCGTAGACCCGACAACCAGGCGCTCTGTTGCGCTTGTCGGCACGGGAGAATGGAAGGTAACGACAGACGCTTCCGGGCAATACGGTTTGGAAGTAGAATACCGCCCGGTCCCATCTGTCCCTTTGAGGATCGTCGGCGTTGAAGTGACCAGACTGAGGGGTCAAGGGGCTGTGATTCGGTGCGTTCTGAGCGCACCGGCCCGGGCAGAGGCGGAAATAAGAACACTGACAGGGCGGTCGGTTGCCCGGTTGGGAGCGGGAGCCTCTGAAGGTCAGACGGTCCGTTGGGTCTGGAATGGAGGGCGGGGGTCTGGTCTGGTCGGTAACTCTTCCCCCCTTCTGATCCGGATCGTGGCGCACGATGATGAGGGTCGCCAGAGTCAGCGGGTGGTGATCGTGAGATGACGACGAGGTTGTCTCTGCGGCGGATGGCGCCAGTCCTCTTTCTAATTTCCTCTTTCCCGGCAGTCTCCGCTGCCCAAGTATTCACTGCCCAGAATCGGTATTTGCGGGTTGATTTGGATACGGATAATGCAGAAGTCACCATCGCGACCGTGCAGGGAGATCCGTCCGATCCGACCGACAACGGTCTGGTCCTCAACGATCCACAGCAGTCCTTCCCGGTCATCCGGCTTTACAATGTGCCGACCGGCGTTACTACAGGCGGCGGTGGCGGAGGGGGCGCTGGTGGCGGTGCTGGCGGAGGAGGTGCTGGGGGAGGAGGTGCTGGCGGAGGAGGTGGCGGCGGCGCCGGTCAGAGGAGCCGTCAGCTGTTCACCCAGACGGTGACTCTTCCCCTGCAGGACGGTGACACCATCAACGGCGTGACCTACACAATGAATGCCCACTTTCCTGGCGTGACCTTCGTTCAGACCCGTTGGCTGATTTTCATCCCGTCCTTCACAGTCACGACCCAGCAACAGCCGACAGCAGCACAGCCGAGTTTGGTCGTCAATCGGTTTGTATATGTCGCTGGAGACTCGGTTCTGGTCGTTCTACGGGTGGAAAACCTGGAAAACATCCCCAGGGAAATCGGACTGGGAATCATCATGGACACGGAGCCGGGATCCGGGTTCTTTCTAGTACCGTTCCGGGCAACCCGTCCCCACGAGCAGATGTTCCTAAGAGGGCAAGACCTGCCACCCTTTGTCGTGCGCTCCTCCTGGGCCAACCTGCGACTCACTTTTCGCGGGTCAGTCGTTCCACCAGAAGGTCCTGTGCCGGACAAGGTCCTTTTGGCGCAGATGATCAATCTGGATTCTGCCTTATGGGGATTCGGATTTGACTATACTGCGGACCCCTTCGTCGTCCATGCCGTTAACGGCGATGAGGGGATGGGCGTTTACTGGAACCGTCTGACGGTCGCACGGGGGAGCATCGTTGAAGTCGCTTTCCTTTACGGTTTGAACTTCGCTTACGGTGACTACAGGCGTCCTTACGCGGTCCGGGCTCAGTTCCTGCCACCGTTAGATATCCAACTGGGTGACGACCCGACGACTCCACAGGTGGAGGCGGGATTTCCGACGCCAAATCCGTTTTTGCTGACCGTATCCGTCTCCAATTTCCTTGACAGCCTTCCCATTGACAATGTGACAGTGACCTTAGGATTGCCGCAAGGTTTTAGCCTTCCACCCGGTGAGTCGGTGACGCGGTCTTTAGGTTCTGTGGGAGCCGGGTCAGAAAAAATGCTCTCCTGGCCGATTCTGGTTCAGCCCGGTGTCCAAGGAGTCCAGATTCTTTCCCTTGCGACCTCTGCCAGCCCCGGCGGGGCTCATTCGGTGCAAGTTCCTATGTTGATCCCGGCACCGCCCTCCCAGCCTCTGACTCCAGGACAATTACGCATGGTCGGCTTTCCCTACCTGTTCCAAAATCCGGAGCCGTCCGCTGCTTTAGGAATCGCACCATCCCTCCTTCGCCTCGCCCACTACGATCCGGCTCTGGGCAGGTACCTCATCTTTGGTCAAGACCTTACTTTCGACAGACTGGAGCCAGGCGGGGGTTACTGGTTCCGTCCGCCGGTCAGTCCCGTCGTTCTTCAAAATCCGCTCCTTCCGTCAGGCGTCGGACCGACATTGGTTCCCATCCGGGAGGGATGGAACCAATTGTCTAACCCATTTCCCTGGCCGATCCTGCTGCACGGCGTGGAGTTCGCACCGTCCGCCGGGGGAGCTGTTCTCCCCTTTGAGGACATGGTCGCAAGAGGGCTGGCTCGCGGAACGATTTTCCGATGGCGGGCAGACCCAAGCCTGGCGCCCCTCGGCGGCGAATACGTCGCCGCCTCAGGCAGGGCGACCCTTTTGCAACCGTGGGAAGGGTTCTGGCTGTTTAGCGAAGTCAATGGCGTCCTTTACTTCTTTCCTCCCACTTTCTCTGGCACACTCCAGACCCGGTTACCTTCCGTCGCTCAAGAAGGACCCGAACTGCCTTTGGACGGATCGGTCATAAGGATTGTGGCGAGGGGACCGTCGGGCAGGGATGGGACGACATGGATCGGGTTCAGTTCGCGCGCAAGGGACGGATGGGACCGATGGGATCTAGTTAAGCCCCCGCCGGCACCAGGTGGGGTCAGGATGTCGGCTCTAATCCCCCACGGTACAGGAGACCTACCCGCCTCCGTTGACATTCGCTCTCCCCGTCCCCGGCAGGTCTGGTCCTTAGAGTTGGTGGAGCCGGCCGGCGGTGAGGTAACGGTTGAGTTTCAGGGTCTGCGTCCCATCGGGCGCCGTCGGTGGACGTTAAGAGACATGCAGACGGGTCACGGCTGGGACCTCAGGAATGTATCTCAGGTCACGGTGATGACAGAACCCAGTCTCCCTAAGCGACTGGAACTTGCCTACCTGGAGGACAACGGCTTACCTTTGCGAGTTCTGAATTTGAGCGCGACGCCGGTCCGGGGGCGGGGACTTCAGATTTCGTTTCTGGTGACTCAACCGGCCAAAACAGAAGTACAAATTCAAAGCCTTACTGGTAGAAAAATCTGGATCCAAAGGTCCCAGGCGCCAGGCAGGAGTCAGACCATATTCTGGAATGGTCTCAGCAGTGACGGCAAGCCGGTGCCTCGTGGATTGTATCTTTTGACAGTCATTGCGACCGATCAAGAGGGGACGACGAGTCGAGCCCAACGGTTGTTCCGATGGTGACCGTTTACGAGGCGCCCTGAGGTGGTAAAGAAAAACGAGTCTTAATTGACCGGAGGGGGCAGGCGTTCATGAGACTAACGATCTTGCGACGGCATCCGTTGAAGCGAGAGTTGTATCTTCTGATGACCCTGCTGATTTGCTTCGGTCCTTCTTGGATGGAGGCGGCGTCCCTTCTCGGGTCCGGATCGGCCGCAGCCCAAGGGTCCGCCGGCGGTCCGACCCCCATTCTGGTCGCTCCGTTCCAGCCCCAGGAGGGAGTGCCGTCCAACATTGCTTCCCGCTTCACCAGCGCCTTGATGTCTACAATGGAGAAGTCCCGGCAGTTCACTGCCTCCCGACTGAGTTTAGAAGATCCCACCCTCGGGCGGCTGATCCATGAGCAGCAGATTACTGAGGCTCAGGTCACTGGTCAGTTGGAGCGCCCGTCGGCGGAAGGGCTTGCGGAAATCGCCTACGCCGCCCGCATCCCCCTGGCTTTGTTCGGAGAAGTGGAGTCTTACCAATACGATCCGTCCGATAACGGAAAAGTGACGGTCGGAGTGACGGCTCACTTCGTCGGCGTGGATCTGACGACGGGTGCCGTATCGTATGTTAAAGATCTGACGGCGCAGGGAGTTAGCAAGCCGCAGTTGAAGCCGGTTGCGGAGGAAACTCTGGCGGCACAGGCTCTTTACGACGCCAGCGAGAATCTGCTATCGGAGTTCACTGGCAAGCCTCGTCCTCCCGAAGTCAAGCCCAGGCCCAAGGGGTTGAGTGGACTGGCGATCGTGGCGGGAGTCGCTGCCCTGGCGCTCATTGCCGGTCAACAGGGACGAAAAAGGGCTCCCTTCGCTCCTCCGGTCGCCGCCAACGCGCCCAGGAATGTCCGAGCCGTTCCCTTCGGAAACCTGATCAACCTCACCTGGGAACCTCCCGCTGCAGGAAGCCCGTCGGGCTATCACATTTATCGGGGAGAGGTTGGTGCCGCCAGCAGAGGTCGCCAGGTTCAACGGTTGACTATCGGTGCTCCCGTTCCAGCGGCAACGACTTCCTACACTGATACGACAGCGCAGGCTGGTACCCTATACGTCTACTTCGTGACCGCTGTATACCCTGACGGGTCGGAGAGCGGTCAAGTCCCTGCCAATGTGGGAACAACGGGTCAGCCGACGCCAGTGGGAATCGGGGTGCCGCTCCCGCCGGTCAATCTACAAGGGTTGGCTGGCGACACGGTTGCGATCCTATCTTGGTCTGATCATCCAGACAATCCGCCGGGCTTGGTCGCCGGCTATCGTCTGTACCGAGCCACAAACCCCCAGATGACCGGCGCCATCCTCGTGGCGGACGAAAGTGTCCTTCGAGCCGCTAACCGTGCCTTCACCGACACGGGTCTGACAAATGGGCAACCCTATTACTACGCCGTTGCGGCGGTCGGCGTGCTGGGTTACACCAGCGCCCGGTCATCGGTGATCGCTGTCACGCCCGGCAATGTTCGGCCGCAAGCGCCTGCTCTTCTGAACGCTCAGTGGGATCCGACAATCCAGGTGGTGAGGCTTTCCTGGTCCGCGTCACCGGATCCCGACATCCAGGAGTATAAGATTTACAGAAAAGCCGAATCGTTTACCAGGAGCCGCTCCGCCGTTTCCCGACTCCGTTCCCCCACTATACTGCCCAACCTGCCGCCTGGCGTTGCGCAACAACTGCTCCGCCGCAATCCGCCGCGACAGGCAGTCCAGTTCACAGAGGCGGACAGAATCGCCACAGTAGCAGTGACGAACTACAGCGACGCAGGCGCTGCCCAGTTTGTTCCCCGAGCGGCAGATTCTCAGACACGATATTCCACTCTGCTCTATGCTGTCAAGGCAGTAGACCGGTCCGGCCAGGAAAGCGATTTTTCGCCCGTCGCCCAAGTGGTCCCGAACAACCCACCTCCCAGCCTTGAGAATCAGGCGCCGCAGGTGGTGCCCGGCAACGGGAAGAACACGATCATCGTAGAGGCACTGCTTCAGTCTGCAGAAGCGGACACCGAGTGGCGGGTTGATCAGAGTGCAGTTCGCATCCTAAGGAGCACCACCCCGGGCGGCACGGCGACGGGCACCGCGATCACGCCTCAAGACCCTCTCCCCCTTCCCCGACTCCAGACGGGACCGTCGGGTCGGTTCTTCGACGACACGAATGTGACCAACGGAGCCACCTACTTTTACGCCGTGCAACTGGTCGACAAACTGGGCGTCGCCGGTATTCGGTCGGGTGAAGCCGTCGCAACTCCCTTTGCGACCGGAACGATTGTCTTTCAAGCCCGAAACGATATAACGGAGGTATCGGGAAACGGAAGCCACCAGTTGCCGATCACTTTGATCGCAAGGGATGGTGCGGGACGACCGATCGGTGGTCTGTCGGTCCAAATTACTGTCCAACCGGCGGGCCGAGGGACGGTCAGCCCGGCGCAGGGAAGGACAGACAGGCAAGGGCAATTCCAGTTCACTTATACGGCACCGACCTCCGCAACGGACGAGACTGTTACGATATCGGCGAGTACCGGGCTGACTAATGTGACAGTAACGCCCCTTAGGCTGACTGTTCGGGCACCGGTCGTCGGATCCGTCACCATTGCCGCAGAAAAAACGGAACTGATCGCGGACGGTCTGGATTCAACTTTTCTCACCATCGCGGTTCAGGACCGGGTCGGACAGCCCGTCGGTAACGCGACCGTCAGTCTGGCGGTAAGCCCGATCGGTTCCGGGAGGTTCGTCGACGCTACTGGGAGAGACGTTAATCAGATTCAGGTGGGTGCCTCTGGGGTCGGTCAGGTTCGCTTCATTGCGGGAACAACGGCGCAGCGAACGGTAACCGTGACGGCCACGGCGGAGGGAACGACCATCTCCGGTCAGGTCGTATTGAGCGTTGTAGCAGGCTCCCCTGCAACCATACAATTGGTATCGTCCCCCGCCGAAGCGGATGCCGATGGTCAAACATTGATCACGATAACGGCAACGGTCAAAGACGGCAACGACAACCCCGTCGCCCGAGGAAATGTGACCTTTGAGTCAACCGATCCCAGGGTCGTTTTTGAGTCGACACGGACGACAACAGCGACGGCGCTGACCAATGAGTCGGGAGTTGCAACAGTTCAAGTGACAGCGCCTACCCGGGCTGGATCCTACGTCATACGAGCAGGGATAGGACCCGTCTCAGCGAGTGTTACGGTTCGGTTCCGGGCGGGTGCAGCGACCACCGTCGTTGCGACAGCGTCACGGACTGATCTTCTCGTCTTCCTTCCGCAGCCGGACTACAACGCCCTCAACGCTTTGGAGCGAGCCACTGTGACAGTGACGGTTCTGGACGCTAACGACAACGCTGTTCCCAACGCTGTCGTCACAGCGACGGGTACATTGGGAGGCGGTATCATCACGCCTTCTGCCATAACGGACGGCTCTGGACGGGCTACCCTTGAATATACGTCGCCGAGGACCCCCCAGCAGGATACGGTAACGATCACTGCAGGGACCGGAAGTGCGACTCTTACCTTTAATGTTCTTCCGGGTCCACCTGCTCGGGTTCAAATCCTCCAGAAACCTGAGTCCCTTCCCCCGGACGGAGTAACGACTGCAGATGTCCTCGTTCGCGTGTTGGACGGACAGGGCAATCCTGTGAAAGACGGCGTTCCAGTCGTCTTCAGCGCTGATGAGGGCTTCCCGTCGTCCGGTTCTTGGGTTCCCGGTAATGTGCGGGAAATTGCTGTTAGCACCAGTCAAGGGGATGGAACGGCACGGGCGACGTTGATGGCCGGCAGTTCGTTGGGAGTGGTACGCATCGCGGTTCGCGCTTCCGAGACAATTGAAGGGACGCTTTTTTCCGCCACCGAAGGCTTCAAAGTTCCTGTTGGGGGGACCCTTGAGTCCCTGACTCTGTCGGCCAATGAATTGTTCGTTTCCCGGTCCAATGCCGTTCCCCGAACTCCGTTTCCCGGGAAACCCAATAGCATTCAAGTTACCGTTACGATGCGAGATGCCGATGGAACAGGTGTGCCGAACCAGCGGGTAACGCTCAACTCGTCAGACCCCAACACGCTATGGCAGTTCAGAGCTAATTCCGCCCTGATGACGATAGATGTGACTACCGATTCCAACGGCCAAGCGAGCGCTACCTTTTACTCATCTACACGGGCACACGATGTCACAATCACGGCGACTTTCTTCGGTCAAAGTCGGCAGGCAACGGTGACGCAGAAACCCGGTCCCCCCGACGGCGTGACCATAACATCTGACCAGCCCATCCTTTTCGTCAACCTGGATGAAGGTTTTGATCCGAATTACCGAGACCTCCCTCAAACAGCGCAATTGACCGTACTGGTAGCGGACTTGAACGGGAACCCGATTCCCGACTCTCTGGTGACCCTCACTTGTGATATTGCAGACAGTCTATCGGTCTCTTCCGGGCTCGTAGGTGCCGACGGTGTCTTGCGGTCAACGTTCAGCGCCCCCCGGACTATCCCGCCCGCATCCGCAAGGGTGACTGCCTCGGTAGTAACGCCCCTTGGGGAGCGATCGACACAAGGGCTGACCTTGCAGATCCGTCCTGGTCCACCTGCACAGATGAACCTTTCTGCAACGGCGACGACGATCAGGGTCGGAGAATCTACGACGATCTTAGCAGATGTCACCGATGCCAATGGCCACCGTGTGATTGACGGGCTCAGTGTGACCTTCCGCATGGTTTCAGCACCTGCAGGGACCACGCTTAGCCCGACAGTTACCTCTACATCGTCAGGTCAGGCGGCGACCACGCTGACAGCCGGGTCAGTGGCTGGGACAGCGACCGTGGAAGCCGAAGTCGTTGAGCGCATCGGGTCCCATACTTTTCGGCAGACCAGAAGGATTGACATAACGATCGTGCCCTGAGGGCGTAGTGCGAGAGTTTCCGATCCAGTGCCCCGCCACCTTGGAACGGATGTCCCTGAGGGGGCGGGGCGTTTTGTTTTTCCGCGGGGTTGCCGTTGGTCTCGCGATCGGGTTCGGTTTCGGAATGATTGTCGGTCGGCGGCGGGCTGATGTTGTTGCCCCCGATCTTACCAGCCCTCACCCATCGGTCCGCGCCGATGCCATTTGGCAGCTCGTGGTCCAGCCGGACGAAAAGCGCGCAAATCAACTGGCAGGAGGATTGACCGATCCGGATGACGAAGTTCGCTTAGCTTCCGCCATCGCCCTCATTCGCCTGGGGAGAAAAGCGATCCGCCCCCTCCGATCGGTCCTCAAGAGAGTTTCCGAGGAGGAAGCCCGTAATCCGAAAAGACCGTTTCACTACCTGCCCGGTGATTTTTTCCGGCACCCTACGGAGAGCGCTCAGTTCATTCTTGCTGGGATCGCGCGCCAGACAGAGAATCTCAGGGCGGTGGCGAACCTAATCGCCGACCCCGATCCCCTCGTCGCTTCCATCGCTCAGAGGGCGCTCAAGAAGGTCGGTCCATCAGTCCTTCCAGTCATGTCCCAACTGCTCAAAAGCGACCGCAAGGATGTCCGATTCCGTGCCTTAGGGGTCGTGAGTTCCTTTGGTGATGCTAGTGTGGACGCCCTGGCATCAGTCGTAGGGGAGCCCAATCGGAAGACCGAGTCTCAATTGGATCAGGAAACCAGGCAGGTGGCTGTGTCCAGTTTGGGCGACACGGGGAGCGACCGGGCGTTGGAGATTCTGAAGAGAAGCCTAAAGGACCCGATGCTGGAGCCCTACGCTTGGGACGCAATCGCACGCCTGGGTACGCTGCAGGCGGTTGCGTTTCTTAAGGAACGGGTCACGGCATTAGCCCACGGAGGCAAGCCGTCACCCCCCTTCCTTCGTGCCCTGGGCACCAGCGGGGAGGGGGAGTTCGTGAGCGTTGTCCTACCCTACCTGACCCATCCTGATCCCAACTTGCAAGCCGCAGCGGCTTATGCGGCGGGGAAACTACGTGCCCATGGGGCAGTGGATCAACTGCTTTCCCTTCTCGCTTCACCCAGCCCTTTCGTTGTGATAGAGGCAGCTCAAGCGCTATCACAATTGGGGGAGTCCAGGGCTCTTCCTGCCCTGCTGCGACTCTTGAGGCATCCTAGCAACTCCGTCAAAGTGTCTGCCCTGATCGCCCTTCAGAGTCTGGGCGATCGGTCGGTACTCCCAGCCTTAGAGGCTCTCTCGCGGGATCGGAAAGTCCCCGACTATATCCGCTCGCAAGCCCAGTCAGTCGCTGACTACCTGAAACGGCGGGGCTCCTGATCGGTTTTTTACGGGTCCAGGCGGGGCAAAAACTCCGAAGCATCGGCTATGAAGGTGTTAAAAAGGCGCAGCGGGTGGGTGCTTGCCGTCACGGCGGCCCACCTGGTCCTTGGCTGGTCTCAGACCCAGCGGGTGACCTTCCTCCTGACAGCATCGCCCCCTCAATTGCAAGCAGATGGCAAGAGCACAGCCACCATTACGGTGCGGGTGGATGACCCTTCGATTCCCGAAGGGACCACCGTCCATTTTACGACGACCCTGGAAGATACGGTGATAGATCGCCAACAGCCGTTGAGGGGTGGGGTCGCTCGGGCGACCCTTAGAGCGGGACGGACGGCAGGGGTTACGGTCGTTACGGCATTCTTCGGCACTTCCCGTCAGTCCATCGAGGTGCAGATCCTTCCCGTCGGAGCCCGTGTCACTCGGGAGAGCGAGGCGCTCGCCGTCCAGGGTGACTATTTGGCTTACTCTCCCGCCCATCGTTTCGTCGCAGGGGGCGGAAAGGCACGGATGGTGACCATGGGGTGGGAGATTCAGAGCGACGTTCGCTTGGACATTTGGCTGGACCAGAAACTGTGCGTCGCCGAGGGACAACCGGGTGAGAACCGAGTGCAGGTCAGCAACGGGCAGAAGGTTGTCCGAGGCGACCGGCTGGTCGCGGACCTTGGTAGGCAGATGGCAATCCTGGTCCGGGTGATCCCGAATGCGGAACGGATCGTCTTGAAGGGGCTCGCATTAGCAGAGGAACCAGCTAAGCTAGATGTGGACATTCCGGAGCCCCCCAGCCCGACCGATATTAACATCCAGTGGATCCGGGGCCGGTCTCTTGCCTACTATCCGAACGAGCGGCTGATCATCCGTCAAGCCCAGATTTACACCCGAGGGGCGAAGGTATTGAGCATCCCGATTTACGTGGAAACATTAAGCGGCTACGCTGCGGCAAGGGGGTTCGGACCGGCAACGCCCCTTCAGGGGTTAAATGTGACTGCCTATGGCGGGCTCCAGCTGGACAGCCCCCTCTACTATCGCGCCGACCGCAATGGGACTGGAGCGATCCGCCTCCAATACTTCGGACGCGGCTTCGGATACTTGAGACCGGGTCCTACCCTTTCGCTTGAGGAGCAGTATGTCCTTGGTCAAGAAGGGCAGATGGAAGGTGCTCTCTTGCTGGAGCAGGTGACGCGGAAAGATTGGGGCGTCCGATGGCAGCACTTTCAGCGGCTCGCTTCCGGTCAGGCGAGTTTCTTCGTTGATCTTCCCCGCCACAAGGATCTTTTCACTCGACTGAGTTTCCACAGCGGGGGAGAGAGGGTGGGCTATGGGTTGGAGGCAAATTACGAAAAAACCGAGGGATTTCCGTCCACTCACGGGTTGCGTATGTTTGCCTATTTTCCCGGCGGCTTTTTGGGACGATCGAAAATGACTTACAGCTTGGCGGGAGCCATCTCCTATCAACCGCGCCTCGCCGGCGCACCGACCTGGTCCTGGGCGGGTGATTTTAACCTTAACTTGCCGTCTTACTCCCATAAGGGGTTGGGACAGTTCAGCGGTCAGATTGGGATTTCCCTTTTGGGTCTGGGTGGACACTGGTCTTTTCCGTGGCAGATCAGCGGCTCCGTCAGCCGCTCCCTAGGGCGGTCGGGCACTTTCAGTATCAGTTACAACTTGGACAGGGGTCGGACCTTTTGGAGCGTCGGCAACCGGGTCTCTGAGAGTCTCTCGACTTACCTGTGGTTGCCGATGGGGGAACGGTGGCGGCTGATCGGTCAGTCGTCTTTTTACCTTCAGGGCGGGGGAAAGTATGCGAGCCTCTACCTCACGTACAGGTTGCGGCGCCACTGGACCATCAGCGCCGACCTGACCCACCAGGGATATCAGGGCTTCTCCTACACAGACTACGGCGTGCGGCTGGCGAGGGGGATCGGGGCGGGTCTGGAGGTCTCCCTCAACTGGTATCGGTCTCGGAAACGTGTCTTTATAGAGTTGGGGATGGCGCGGTTTTAGGGGTCTTGACGCCGACAGGATCCTGCGCTACTATCACAGATGCTCGGGGACGGAAGGTCCCGGTGCCGGGCGAGAGGGGACGCCTGATCGTGACCGAAGCCGAGACCGGAACCGAAAGAGACGGGATTGTCAGGTCCAGTCATCGCCGCCGGGACCTGGCACCCCCTAACCCCGGTGCCCGGAGGTTGCTGTGGCAGGGCTGCCGGCACCCTGCAGCCAGGCACCTCCGGGCACTCTTTTTTTTCCGAATCGCTAGGCATTGGCCTTGGTGGAAACCCCTCTCGTGCTGTCACAGGTTCGTGGGCGCGTTTTCCCGGAACTTTCTTCCACAAGTCGGCGTTGAGCTGCAAATGGTGGGCTGGGTCCTGTTGTGCGTCATAATAGACCGTACGGAGTGAATGGCTTTCAAAAAAAAGAGGTGTTGAGACGTGAGGCGAAAGGCGTTTACGCTGATTGAACTGCTCGTTGTCATCGCGATTATCGCGATCCTGGCGGCGATACTCTTTCCTGTCTTCTCCCAAGCGAGGGAGAAAGCGAGACAGGCGACCTGTGTCAGCAATATGAAAAACATCGGACTGGCTCTCACTCAGTATGTCCAGGATTACGATGAGTCGTTTCCTGCGGAGCGGACGCCATGCTGGAACGGCTGGAGGACCAGCCGAAACGCCCTGGCGTGGTTTGAGCAGTTGGATCCGTATCTTAGGAACCTGGATGTCCTAAGGTGTCCGACGGCTCGGTTTGAGTGGCAGTGGCGGGCCAACTGCTTTCCGGGCCACCCCAACCACGACCTGTTCAAGAGATCTAACCGGCGGGTGAATTATGGCTTCAATGAAGCGCTGCACAATTCCCATCCGACCTTCGCTGACGGCAGCGGCGACCCGTGGGGAAGGGGTTGGGGGCGTCTCGCAGGAATGCGCTTTCCTGCTGAAGTAGTCGTCATCGCAGACAACTGGAACACTTTCGTGACCCCTTGGGCGGAGGACCGCACGTCCCGGGTAGACGTGCGGATTGCCTTCGCTAACGGGAATCCCTGGGATTTCGGCATGTGTGGCTGCCCGGCGAACATTGTTGACCGAGCCAGTGACGCGCAGAAAGAAGGTTGGCCCCGCCACCTCGGCGGCGCCGTCATTACGTTAGCCGACGGCCACGCCAAATGGTATCGGTGGAGCAACGTGAAATCTCGCCGTTATGGCGGTCCTCTCCGGTTCGGTCCGACTCAGGCAGGTTGGGACGACGAGTAAGGGGGCAAATAGGTGCAAAAGGAAGTTCCAATTTGGGTTGCCGTAGTCATCATTGTTTGCGTGGTGGTCATCGCAGCATTGATCTATGTCCGAGGCGGCACTCGGCAGGAGCCTGGTGTCGGCGGTCAGCCGCAAATGGCAACCGCAGCACCCCCAGGTGCTGGGATGATCCGTCCCCAAGCGCCCCAACCTCCCCGCTGACCGCTGCTTGAGCGAGTGAAGGAGGGACGCCACTAGAGGGGGTCCCTCCTTCCTCATTGGGTTGGTTTACAATTTACGGATGTGGTGGAGCCAGCATGACCGCTGAAGAGAAAAATGAGAGCCGCAACTTGCGATCCCAAACGCTTGGTGTGGCAAATGTGTCATGACCTCCTTAACGGGTTTGGGGGGAGAGCCTGACTCGGATGGTCCTCACCCCTGACCAGAAGCGTTTTCTCGCTGGCGCGCTCCACGACTTGGAGGACCAACTGACATCCTTCAAGGAGAAGGTCTCAAAGGACGTAGCCGAGGGGATCTTTCGGAGAGGGGTGAATCCGTTCCCTGCCATCCTACGAGGGAAAATCCTCTCTTTGATTGGCCAGATTGAGTCGGACCTGGTCAGGGCGCGACAGGTTTTCAGTCTGCCCGTGGAAGAGGAGGATTTGCGATGGCAAATGGTGGTATCCCTCACCCACTTTGCCAATACCTTAGATGCGTGCAATCCCGAAGGGCTGGCGTCCTACGGTGCCGTTGATCGGCAGACGGCGCGTGAGGTTGCCCGATTCATAAAAGCGCTTCAGCAAAAACTTTCGGAACTGGTAGAGGCGGTGAAGCAGGGGACCGGCGATAGCAAAAACTAAGCGGGTGATAGAAGGATCCGATGACCCAAGGCAAAATTTTTCCAGTGACGCTTCAGTGGCCGGATTCCAACTGATAACAGATCTGTCGCCTCGAGGAGACCAGCCGAAAGCCATCAGACAACTTGTTGACGGTCTTCGGAAGGGGTATCGGTTTCAGACCCTGGTCGGGGTGACCGGCAGCGGTAAGACATTCACCGTTGCTAACGTCATTGCCCGGTGGGGCCGCCCGACTTTGATCATCTGTCACAATAAGACGCTCGCCGCCCAATTGTGTGCCGAATTGAGACAGTTGCTCCCCGACAACGCTGTAGAGTATTTCGTTAGTTTCTACGATTATTATCAACCGGAAGCCTATGTGCCCCAATCGGACCTGTACATAGAGAAGGACTGTGACATCAACGATGAGATTGATCGGTTGCGTCACGCTGCGACTCAGGCAGTCTCCACCCGGAGGGACACGGTTGTCGTCGCATCGGTCTCCTGCATCTATGGGCTGGGCTCTCCTGAACTCTATCAGGAGATGACCTTGACCGTGACCAAAGGGCAGTCTTACGACCTTCACAGCATTTTGCGAAAACTGGTGGACCTTTACTTTGCTCGCAACGATTACGAATTGGAGCGGGGCACCTTCCGGTTGCGAGGCGATACGCTGGAGATCAGACCGACTTATGAGGAGCAGGTTTACAGGCTGGAGTTCTTTGGCGACACCCTGGACAGCATCGTCAGTATTGACCCTTTGACCGGTGAGATCGGGCGGACGATGGAGTCGGTCGTCATCTATCCGGCGAGTCACTACATTTGCACCCGAGACCGGCTGGAGCGTGCCCTTAAGTCTATCGAGGCGGAGCTGGAAGGGCAGTTAGCCCGATTCCGGCGGGAGGGGAAACTGCTGGAAGCCCAGAGGCTGGAGCAGCGGACCCGTTACGACTTGGAACTTCTCAGAGAGACCGGATACTGCAAGGGGATAGAAAACTACTCCCGTCACTTTGACGGCAGGCGACCGGGAGAGCCACCCTTCACACTGGTGGACTATTTTCCGAGGGATTTCTTGCTGATCATAGACGAGAGCCATCAAACTATCCCCCAATTGCGGGCGATGTACGAGGGGGAAATGAGTCGCAAACGGAACTTAGTTGAATACGGTTGGCGACTGCCCAGCGCCTACGATCACAGACCGCTGAAATTTGAAGAGTTCTGGGACCGAGTCGGTCAGTGCATCTTTATGTCCGCAACGCCGTCCGATTGGGAACTGTCGGTCAGTCAGCAAGAGGTGGAGCAAATCGTCCGCCCGACCGGTCTTCTGGACCCCGAGATTGAGGTGCGACCGACGAAAGGGCAGATTGAGGATCTAATCGGCGAGATCCGAAAGAGGGTTGACAAAGGACAGCGGGTTTTAGTGACCACGCTGACGAAGCGGACGGCCGAGGACCTGACCGCTTTTCTTAGCGAGGTCGGAATCAAAGCCCATTACCTTCATCACGACATTGAAACGATAGAAAGGACAGAAGTGCTCCGTGAATTGCGGCTGGGCAATTACGATGTCCTGGTCGGCATCAATCTGCTTCGGGAAGGTCTTGACCTGCCGGAGGTAAGTCTCGTCGCTATACTGGACGCGGATAAAGAAGGGTTCCTCCGATCGTACACCTCTCTGATCCAGATCATAGGTCGTGCGGCGCGGCATGAAGAGGGGAAAGTCATTTTGTACGCAGACAAGATGACGGAAGCGATGGAGAAAGCCATTGCGGAGACCAATCGGCGTCGTGAGATCCAGAAGGATTTTAATGAGCGACATAGCATTACCCCCCGATCGGTGCAAAAAGCCGTCATGGATGCCTACCTCCCCGTTCCGTCCCTGGCTGAGCGCCGCGCGACCTACCAGCCTAAGGCTGAAAGCGAGATACCTGCTTTGGACCAGATTCCTTTCCTCATTAAGGAGTTAGAGAAGGAGATGTATGCGGCGGCAAAGAAACTGGAGTTTGAAAAGGCAGCGGAGATACGGAACCGCATTGGCCATCTGAGAAGCGTCCTTTACGGGGGGACGCCCAGTAACGGTGAAAGGGAGGAGAAGGTGGCGGCCGCTGTCCTTCGGACCCGCCGCAAGAGGCAGTAACGCCGGCTACCCCCTAAGGGCTTTAATGATCTGGTCCAGCGCCTTTTTGATGTGGTTGTCGGGATAGGTTAGGGAAATGCGGAAGTAGCCTTCTCCAGACGGACCGTAGCCGGCGCCTGGCGTGACAGCGACATGAGCCCTCTCGATGAGGAACGAGGCGAACTCGCTTGAGTTACTGAAACGATCGGGCACTGGGGCCCATATGTAAAAGGTCCCTTTCGGCTTTTCCGCTGCGATTCCCGCCCTGTGGAGGGCGTCTACGGCCATATCTCGTCTTCGGCGGTAGACTTCCAGCACCCAATTCCACTCGTTAGGTCCCAATTGCAGTGCTCGGATGCCTGCCTTCTGAATCGGGCGAAAAATACCGCTATCAATGTTGTCTTTGACCGTTGAGAGAAGCCGGATCGCCTCCTTGTTTCCAACTGCATACCCGATCCGCCAGCCCGTCATACTGAACGGCTTACTCAAGGAGCCGAATTCAATCGCTACCTCCTTAGCGCCTTCCAGCTGAAGGATACTTGGTGCCACATATCCGTCGAAGGTGATCTCGCTGTAAGCGGCGTCGTGGCAGATCAACAGATCGCCTTCCCGGGCAAGTTGAACCGCTTCTTCAAAGAAGGTCCCATCTACGCAAGCAGTCGTCGGATTGTTCGGATAGTTCAACCATAATATCTTTGCCCTCTTGACCACATCGGACGGTACAGACGAGAGGTCGGGGGTCCAGTTTCTGTCTGCCAGTAGAGGGATAGGAAAAGCGTCCGCCCCGGCGAGAAGGGCTCCAATTTTGTAAACCGGATATCCAGGTTCAGGAACTAAAACCAAATCGCCAGGATCCAAATAGCAGAGGGCGATGTGGGCGATTCCTTCCTTGGACCCGATCAGGGGCACCACTTCAGTGCGGTGGTCCAGTTCGACCCCAAAGCGCTTACGGTAGTAATCGGCAACCGCCTTGGGATAATCCTCCAAAGGCCAGTCGGAACCGTAGCGGAACCGATCGGGGTCTGACAGATCGGTTACCGACCGAATGAGTTCCAGCACGATAGGGTCAGGAGTTGGCAGGTCAGGGTCTCCGATGCCGAGGGAGAGCACTTCTATCCCTTTCGCTCTCATCTCCCGGACCTGAAGCCCGATGGCAGAGAACAGGTAGGGTCCAAGGGCTTTCATTCTTTGCGACGGTTCCGGCACGTTATCTCCCCCTTCACCAACCGCTCATCCCAATAAGATGACATTTCCGACAATATGACGACTGTTCGGAATTTGCCCCTTCGCTCGTGGACAGCCGAAAAGGACTCCCGACGCCGGTCTGAAAGGTTTGGGCCATTGGCCGGCAGTCCCTGACTGGCGCGCCGGCATCGGTCCAAGATGGCGTAGGGAGCGAAGCCCAAATTAGGCGCGCGACGACCCGACTAAAGTGACGGTCCCGTCCGCTGATGGCTCTCGGCTGAGACCCGGGGACCAGCGTCAGCAGCGACCCTAGTGGCAGACAGAAGGTGATCCGGTTAACGGTCAACGAACACATTTTTCAACGTTTTAAAAAGTTGATCCCTTTGCGTGTCACCGACACCTCGCCCCGGAAGACTTCCACCGCCGGACCGTTCATTAGCACGCCGCCCTCTCCGTTCCACTGGATCGTCAAATCGCCGCCGGGTAGGGAGACGGTGACCGTATTATCTGTCCTACCAGTGAGAATCGCTGCGACTACCGATGCACAGGCTCCCGTCCCGCAGGCGAGGGTGATCCCTGCTCCCCTTTCCCAGACCCGGACCCTGAGCCGATCCCGGGACAGGACTTCTACGAATTCAACATTCGTCCTCTTCGGAAAGGCGGGATGGTTTTCCAGGAAGGGTCCCACCCTTTCCAAGGGGAGTTCGTCCACCGCACCAGCGAAGATCACCAGGTGCGGGTTACCCATGGAAACGCAATGACCGACGAAAGATCCCGCCGGGGGGCAAGAGATCGGCACATTCAAAGCCGTCCGACCGTCTCCTAAAAGGGTTGGAATCCTTTCCGGTTCAAGAATCGGCGGACCCATATCTACGGTGAATCGGAAGTTCCCGTCGCTCTCTCTTTCGTAGGTCACCGCTTGAACGCCGGCGAGGGTTTCAATAGAGACACAGCCTTTTTGATGCCCCTGATGGCACGCCAGGACGCGGGCAACGCAGCGAATGCCGTTGCCGCACGACTCCGCCTCGCTTTTGTCCGGATTGAAGATCCGCATCCTCGCATCGGCGCGCTCCGACGGGAGGATAACCAAAATCCCGTCCGCGCCGATGCCAAAATGGCGGTTGCACAGTTCTGGCGCCTTCTCCTTCAGCCACTCCTCGGTGACCGGCAGAAAACTGCGTCCGTCAACAACGATGAAATCGTTCCCCGTCCCGTGCATTTTTATGAAACCAATCGCTAATCTCTCTCTCATCAATTGTGTCCCCCTCTCTCAAAGATCATTAGCACCTTGTCGGACATTTCCTTCAAATTCCCACTGGTTGCATCCACCCACTGAATGTACGACCGTTTTGAAAACCAGGTCATCTGCCTTCGGGCGAAGTCCTTTGCCCTTCGTAAGTATTCTGCCTTACCTCTCTCCAGGTCCCACTTCCCCAGGACGACGGGCACCAGTTCGCGATAGCCGAGGGAACGAAGGGACTTCAGTTGGGGTGAATACCCTTTATCCAAGAGACTTTTTATCTCTTCAAGCCACCCCTTGTTAAGCAATCTCCCCAAGCGGTCCTTCAGCCGCCGCCACAGCGTCTCCCTTTGGCAAAATAGTCCGACGACCACAGCCTGAGGATATCGCTTCAACTGTGGTCTCTGAAAGGAGCCCGACCAAAAGGAGGAGATCGGACGACCAGAAATGTAAAACACTTCAAGGGCGCGCACGATCCGGACTGTATCCTGAGGGTGAATTCGACGGGCTGCCTCTGCGTCTACCTGGATCAATCTCTCCCAAAGGAATCGGGAACCCTTCTCCTTCGCTTCGGCCCAAAGAGCCTCACGCAATGAGTGGTCAGGAGGTGACACGGGAAGGTCCAGTCCTTCCAGAAGAGCGGACAGGTAAAGGGCAGTCCCGCCGACGAGGAGGGCGGGTCTTTTGCGACGGACAATCTCTTCCAGCGACCGGTCCGCATCCCGGATATAGAGAGCCACATTGTACTCCTCAGTGGGGTCTACCACATCCAACATATGATGGGGAATCCTTGCTCTTACCTCTGGTGCGGGCTTATCGGAGCCGATGTCCAGATAACGGTAAACGGCGACGCTGTCGCAGGATACGATCTCGGCGCCGATTTTTTCAGCAACGATGATTGACACGTCCGTTTTTCCCACAGCCGTCGGACCGAGCAGGACAAAAAAGGGATGGTCTTTTATCGTGTGGGACGCAAGTTCGTCCGGGTAGGCGATCTCCGCCATCTCTGCTATCGTTCAAAGCGGCGGTCCAGTTCCTCGTAAGCACTTGCAAGTCCATTCAAACTTTTTCGCGTTGCATCGTTTGGTTGATTACATAAACTTTGCACAAGCGTCGCATGTAACTTAGGGATGCCCACCACTTTCACCCTCTTGCTCAAACAGACTGCGTGTAGCGGTTTTGGCGGTTGGGTAACTTATCGCATCGGTCGGCCAAATACTGTCCAAATTGGGCGTGAAACGGTAATAGTAGCGGTATGGAGCAATGCTATCAGCAGAGCGATGCACTTGTAATCGCCAAAAAATGAGTTCAACCATTAGTGGGTCAATTTCTATGCCGACCGAATTCCTTCCTAATTGTTCAGCGACAACTAAAGTTGTGCCAGTTCCCGCAAACGGGTCTAAAACCCAATCGCCTGGTTCTGTAGACCCCAAAAAAATGCGCAAGAGCAAAGCAATCGGTGCTTGCTGTGTGCAAATTCGCGTGCCATTAGGATGGCGTAGGGCTTCCTCGGCCGCAAAGTATCCTGAAGTCAATTCCCGAATATCGTCCCAAACATCGGTGACAAACATACCATTTTCTCGTCCATAGCGGTATTCTGGGCGCAACGGCGCATCAATTCGCAAACGATGGAAAACACGCGGCTTGCGACCCTTCGTGGCAAAGGGGATGATTTGGTAGGCTTTGCTGTAGCGCCATTGACCCGGCACTGGAGATGTTCGCTTTTGCCAGGCAATCACATTCTGCAAAGTCCATCCGGTCTCCCGTAAGCACAGCAGCACATACTCAGCATTTTTCTCACGATGCATGAAGTAAATTGCACCGCCATCTACTGTTAGTGCGTAGACTTTCACACACACTTCTGTTAGCCATCGCCAATACTCGTCAGGCGGTAACTCATCTTCAAAAAAGCATAATCCTTGCCCTGACCGAACGGTGGGTCAAAAAAGGTCAGTGCAAATTCGGTATGAGCGCCATGATGTTTAAGAATCGTTTTGTCCAACAATTGCGTGCCGTCACCACAGAGCACAAGTGCCATTGTTTCTCACCTCTTCCGCATAACACATCACCTCAGGAAGTTTACCACATTCAAGGGGAGAACTTTTGATAGGCTGACCAGTGCAAGTGCTCAAGGCTACCTTGTCCCGCCAAACAATTATCATGGAGTGGGCAATTGGGGCAATTGGGTTTCGTTTCAAAACACCAATTCATGGCAACTTGAAACGCACCTTCGTCAACAAACATTGGGATGGTGCGTGGAACGGATTTGACCAATTCCTCAATATCGCCTCGCATCTCCTTTGCCAAAATGATGTAAGGGCGGTTGCTTTCGTAAGAAACCGTTTTTAATGCACCCGTTCGGCAAAAGACCTTGCCGACATGTCCGTCAACAAGCATAAGCGTTTCTGTCAAATTGATTTTAACCTTTTGCCAAACTTCACAAAACAACCAAGTCAACCAATTTGTCAACATACGAGCGGCTTTAGGATCATTACCGACCCAGGCACCGTCTAAGATGGGATCATCCCGAAAGAATGTCCAAAGAGAAGGAATTCCGTGCAGCAGCTCGTTCTCAATGATGTCAGCAAGATTGCCACTAAACCTCTCAATGAAAAAGGTAAAAGCAGCGAACCGATACAGAAACAAGGATAGCGGTTTGATTCCACCTAAAGCACCAACACCGTAAATCTCCGAACCTTTTTCCCCGCCCACTTGGTGGAAAACTGACAGCACTTTCTCAAACTGTTTTGCAAGTTTCACAGGTTCGTAAAGTAACTGTCTCCCAAACTCAGCAAATAGACAGCGGGCAAATTCACGCACCTTCTCTGTGACGCCTTGTTGGTTCAGCAATGCACGAAGTAACAAGTAACGCACTGTGCTCTCGCGGTCGTCAATTGGTAGTTCGTCGGGTAAAGCCATACTTTCGTGCCAGTGTTGTTGCCAGAAGTTCTGACCAATAGTCTGTAGATGCTCAATAAGTTCGGCGAGTTCATTTTTGTTCAGACTTTTCTGCCTTACTTTTGGCATTTCGGGCCACCGACCTTTGCTGCCTGATTTTCTCAGAAAGCCATGTGCGCAAGTGCTTTGCATCATTGCGAATTACAACATCAAATCGTGCATCGTCCAAAAGCGATGCGTTTTCAAACCCCACCTTTTGGCGGATAATTGGCAAAAGTTCCAAATCAATCTCATAGCCGACACAGGAACGACCAAGCAAACGGGCTACCTTCATTATCGTCCCACTGCCTAAAAATGGGTCAAGCACTGTTTCTCCCCTGTGCGAAAATAAAAGGATAAGCCGGCAAGCTAATTCTTCGGGGAAAGCAGCAATGCCCTCTTCCAATCGCCCTTGCAGTGGTAGCACATTTGTGATCTGCCAGACATTTAGATACCACTTATGCCCTTGATACTCGGCCAAGTCAAGGCGGGATGCTTCCCGCACCTCATCGGGCACGCTGCGGTAATCAAAACGGCCCTTTTGGAAAATGAGAACACTCTCTTGCACATTGTCTGGGTAGAAGTAAAGTGGATAAGGATGTTGGAGCACCACACCACTGCGCCGGCTAATGCGAATATAGCCTTCAGGTTTAAGCCAGACAATGCGGTCGCGGTAGCGGAACCCAACATCCATGAAAATTTTGGTCAAATCAGCAACGACGGGGTAGCGTTCACTGTTGACTAACACATCGTCACACACCATGCAGGCAATGCGTCCATCTATCAGCACACGCCAGATTTCTTGCGCCACTTTCCGCATGATTGTCAAGTAGGCTTCATATGATGAGAACAAGTCAGGGTAGTCAAAAGGAGCATTGAAGTAAGGTGGGCTGGTCACGACCAAATGCACTGAACCATCGACCAATTCCGACATGTTCTGGGCATCCCCAAAAATGACACGAAAAGTTAATGGCATCGACATCACCTTTGAAAGTTTGCCACAGCGGTTGATTTGACTGAGGAGACTGTCTTTGCGCACTTGTTTAAACCAATCGCTCATGGTCGGAAAACTTCCACCTCATTGCCCCATCAGCAATTGCTTAAGTCGCTCATCTTGAGCAAGTGTTTTCTTTCCCCCAGCGGTGTCAGTTTCAAACGCCGTTAACATGTGCCTCACATACTTCGCAAGGATGTCAACCTGCTATCGTTCAAAGCGGCGGTCCAGTTCCTCCCTGGTGATCGCGATCATCACTGGCTGACCGTGGGGGCAGAGAGAGGGATTGTCAACAGTCAGCAGGTCGTCCAGCAACCGCTGCATCTCTGCTCGTGAGAGCGGTTCCCCCGCCCTGATAGCCGCTCGGCAGGCGACGGTGGCAAGGATCTCGCCAAACAGATCTTCCGCTGTCGCCGTCCCGCCAAAGGAGATTTCATCAATGAGATCCGTAACCAATTTCTCGTAGTCCAACCGAGCGAGGATGGTGGGAATACTGCGGACTAAAAAGGAACTTCCGCCAAAGGGGTCCAAAACGAACCCCGCTCGCTTCAGGGTGGACAAATGGCATCGGACGAAATGGGACTGCAACTGCCCCAGTTCCAAATGCAAAGGAACGATCAATTCTTGCCTCGGCACTTCCTTGTCCTGCATCTTTCTGACCATCAGATCGTAGAGGTATTTTTCATGAGCGCGATGCTGGGACACGATAAACAGTTCCCCTCCGGCGCCTTCTGCCAAGATGTACGACGCTGACCATTGAGCGATTGCTGTCAGGCGCGCGGGTTTGGGAGTCGCAAGACGTCGCGGGGGCGGTGGCACTGCCTCCTGGGACGTTTGCTCGCTGCCCCGACCGAATCGGGCGCGAAGTAAGGCGCGGAACTGAGCCAGTTCACGGGAGGGACTGGGCGTCGGCTCAGGTGTGACAACCTGAAGGGGCGACGCTACCGGCGTGAGGGCAGAGACCAGGACCGAGCGGATGGCTTCAACAAGGACCGATTGGACCTCCTGTTCCCTGGAAAATCGGACCTCCAGTTTTGCGGGATGGACGTTGACATCCACCAGATCGCATGGTAAGTCAAGGTAGACAATGGCTAACGGGTGACGGTCCTCCCGGATCAGACCGTCGTAGGCGTGCGATAGGGCTGTGGAGAGAGCCTTGCTCCTCACATACCGGTTGTTGACAAAAAACCATTGATGACTACGAGTCGGACGGGTGACGGACAGAGGAGATAAGAAGCCTCTGACCCGATAGGGTTGACTATAGTAATCGACCCACAGCATTTGGGCGGCAATGTCCCTTCCCAAAGCCGGGATTAGGACGGACTTCAAATCGTCGGTCGCCGAGTGCCGGAACAGTTCCCGATCTCCTTGGAAGGCGACGAGGGACACGGAAGGGAAAGCGAGAGGTATCCGAATGAGAGTTGCCAGGATCTGGTTCATTTCCGAACCGGTTGACCGCAAGAATTTGAGCCGGGCAGGGGTATTAAAGAAGAGATTGCGCACGGTTACGGTCGTCCCGACCGGGCATCCGGCAGGTTGCACATCCCTGACGGCACCACCCTCGACGATCACCTTGACTCCCTCATCTTTGCCGTGTGCTCGCGTCAGCAACTCCATCCGGGAGACGGCGGCAATGGAAGGAAGGGCTTCCCCACGGAAGCCCAGGGTTCTTATCCGGATCAAGTCGTCGGGGGT
This sequence comes from Candidatus Caldisaccharidevorator sinensis, assembly GCA_032161505.2. Taxonomy (GTDB): domain Bacteria; phylum Armatimonadota; class Fervidibacteria; order Fervidibacterales; family Fervidibacteraceae; genus Caldisaccharidevorator; species Caldisaccharidevorator sinensis. Next base: position 99,776 of record JAVKTG010000002.1, on the reverse strand, counting down.
GCGAATCTTGCTCGTAGCGTGGCGCTGAAAACAGGCGACAGCATCGTCGGGATCCATTCCGCACCCGTCATCGCAGACCTGAATCATCTTCTTTCCGGCTTCTTCCAGGCGGACCGATATATTTCGGGCGCCCGCGTCCAGAGAGTTCTCAATCAATTCCTTGATAACGGAGGCTGGGCGCTCTACCACTTCTCCTGCCGCGATCTGGGAGACGACCTCAGGGGGAAGGACTCTAATCAGACCCAATCGTCTTCCCACTCCTGAGGGCTTTGTGGCGGGACATCATCTGGTTCGGATTGGTGCCGAGGGCACGGTAACAGGCTCTCATCATCAGCTCGACCAGTTCGTCGGGCACCTTGGTGCCAAGGCAATGCTCCAAGGCTTTCTCGTTGGTGTAAACAAGCATGGGCACGCCGTCCAGGACAGAGCAGCCTCTTCTCGCAGCCACCTTCAGAAGTCGGGTCTTGACGGGGTTATAGACGATGTCAAAGACCATCAAGGGCGGGTTTAGAAACTCCTCGGGGACGGGACTCTCGGCCTCTTGGGGATCCATTCCCACTGAGGTAGCGTTTATCAGTAAGTCGGATTCGGAAACTGAATCCCGCAGGTGGCGGTCGGTGAGCGAACCAGCGCGGACCTCAACTTGCGGAAAGTGGGCACAGACATCGTGAGCGAGGGCTTCCGCTCGCTCCGCCGTACGGTTGAGGATGTGGAGTCGAGAGACTCCGTCAGCTCCCAGGTGGAGAGCCAGTGCCCTTGCGGCACCTCCGGCACCTACGATCGTCACCGTTTTTCCGAGGGATTGAAAGCCGGCTTCCTGAAGGCTCCTAATCGCCGCATAGCCGTCTGTGGAGTAGGCGACGAGCCCACCGGGGTTGCGAAAGACCAACAGGTTAGCGCTTCGGGTCAAGGCAGCGGACGGGTCAGACCGGTCGGCAAGGGCATAGGCCGACTCTTTATGAGGGATCGTGACCATTAAACCCAGAAAACCCATCGCTCGTGCGCCCTCAACAGCAGACTTTAGGTCGGAGCGGGTCACTCGGAAGGCGACGTTGCAGACATTGACCCCTAATCGTTTTAAAGCCAGGTTTTGAATGACCGGGGTCAAAGAGTGGGCGACGGGGTCCCCGATGAGTGCAATCACCTTGGTGTTACCGTTAATCCCCCGTCCGTGGACCATAGTCCTCCTCAAATTCGGGTTTGGGGTTCCTTCGGTTCCTCCCTATGGGGCTCTTCCGCTTCGTCCTCCCGCAAGGCTTTCTTAAACTCTTTGATTCCTTTACCCAACGAGGAGAACAGTTCAGGAACCTTTTTAGCACCAAACAACAGGACAACCAAACCACCCAGGAGAAGTAGTTCCGTCGGTCCGAGATTAATCAAGGGTTGGACACCTCCTGTGCGTCGTGTTGAAGCTGGTCAACGCACCGCGGGACTTTCATCTGCTGGCGGTTTCTGGTCACGTTCCTTCGTGTCACCCTGATAGAGTATAATGCAATCCTTCCCGTTCTTTTTTGCCTTGAGGAGTGCCATATCAGCGGCTTTGACCAGTTGCTCTTCATTATCGGCATGGTCCGGAAAGAGAGCTGCTCCTGCGCTGACAGTCAACTGAAGGGGAGCATCATTGTCTATTTCTACCGGCGTCTCCCTCACCGTTCTAATCAGCCGGTTCCCCAGGGTCAGCAGCCTTTCGGGGTTGGACTGGGGCGTCAGGACGACAAATTCCTCTCCTCCATAGCGGGCAAGGAAGTCCGATCGCCGGATGTTTTGACGAAGGATCTGCACGAGCCTTCGTAGGACGTGGTCGCCGACTTGATGACCGTAACGGTCGTTGACGGATTTGAAATTGTCGACATCAATGAGAAGGAGACCCAGGGAATACTGATAGCGGCGTGACCGCGCGGTCTCCTCAGAGAGCCGGGCATCAAAATGGCGCCGGTTGGCGACCCCTGTTAGCGGGTCAGTGATCGCCAGTTGTTCCAACATTTCCGTCAAAAAAGCCCTCTGAACGGCAAGGGCCGTCTGGTCTGCCACTGCCTGCAGTAACCGAAGATCCTCGGAAGGGAGAGACTCGGGGTCTTCTAACCGAAGCCTAAGAAGACCAAGGATATTGTCCTGAACGGCAATCGGAACTTGCAGAACGGCGTCCCTAACGACGACTGACCGGCTCTTGAGGGTCTCCACGCTATGCTCATCGAGGGACAGATCGGTCGGATCCTTCGTCCGGCACTTGCTCGTTTCCGGATCCCATTCCACCCAAATAGGAGCCGTTCCGGATCCAAAAACGACCCCTTCAGCGCCTTCTAACCGAAAGAATTTAGATAGTTCCGACAGCGCCCTTTCAATAACCGCAGAAGGCCGGGACGTGAGGACGAAAGCGTGCAGGAGCCTGACGAGGAGACCTAAGTGATCCCTCTGGACGAGAACGCGAGCCAGGTTTCTGCTGGTCTCTTCCCACTGACCCCTTAACAAAGAAAGTTGGCGCTTGTGCTCGCTAACCATTTGAGCATAATGCAAAGTCAGGAAAACGACTACAGAGGCAAGGACAAAAGAGGTGACAGTTAAAAGGGCTAACAAAGGTTCAGAGGAGAGGCGGGAAGCAAGCCACCACACAGCTATGGCGGCGACTGCCACACCGCCTCCAATCACTCCTTTCACATATTTGGAACGATTCACTGAAATGGCACCCATTGACGAGTATCAACGGCTGACACAAAATTAGCACAGCAACGCCGCGGTGGCGGAACACGGCAGACGCGCTGGCCTCAGGAGCCAGTGGGCGGTGAGCCCGTGCGGGTTCAAATCCCGCCCGCGGCACCAGGGTTGGCTTTTTCGGTTGTTTTTTTAGCCGCAAAGATCGGGGCGGTGACAATGGTATGGGGCAGGCGCTATCGGCACGCACCGTCAATCGCCGCTTGATGCCGGTACTGCTACTTCTGATCGGCGCTCCATCTCTTTCCTTTCCCCAGACAGAGGCGATCTATCGGCGGCTCTACCAAGGGGTTGACCAGAAACGGCTGCGGCAAGTCGTCCAGGATTTATCGTCTTTGGGCAGTCGGGTCGTCGGCTACTCGGGGGAGAGAGTAGCAGCGGAGTACGTTTATCAGAAATTTTTGGAATTGGGTTTGGACCAAGTCTCGGAAAAGACCTATCACGCCGTCGTTCCTATAGATGAAGGTGCCTTCTTAGAGATCCCGTCCCTCGGGAGGAGATACCGAATCTATCCTCTCTGGCCGAACCTGGTCCGAACCCCTCAGACGCCGCCCGAAGGTCTAACGGGACCCCTGATTTATGCCGGCTTGGGGAGTCTTGGAGCCTTCCGGGGGAAGAAAGTTGAAAAGTCTATTGCCTTGATGGAGTTTGCTTCCAGCACTGACTGGCTCAACGCTATCTTTCTTGGTGGTCAGGCGATCGTCTTCATTGAGCCCGAGTCGACTTTTCGGGGCGAAGCGGAATTGAAATACCTGACCACACCTATTGACATTCCCCGTTACTGGCTCCCCAGGAAAGAAGCCCAAGAGGTCCTCCAAATCCTTGAAAAGCATTCTGATCTGACGGCAACCGTGCGCTGTCGGATGAGGTGGAAGGTCGTCCCTTTCCGCAACATTGAAGGTGTCTTATGGGGTATAGACCCTAAGAGGCGGAACGAGGTTATCGTCATTCAGGCTTATTACGACTCCATGTCGGTCGTCCCCTCTTTGGCGCCAGGCGCCGAGCAGGCGTGCGGAATCGCCGCTCTCTTAGAACTCGCACGTCTCCTGAAAGAATATGCGCCAGATCGCACCGTCCGGTTCTTAGCGACCAGTGCCCATTGTCTCGCTCTGAAAGGTGAGGCAATGTATATTCAGGATTGGCTGACTTACGAAAAAGAAAAAGCGGATGCAATCAGCAAAGGGAAGGCGCCCTCTCTTCTGGCGGTCATCAGCATTGATCTCAGTTCCCAGATGCCGACCTGCGGTATTTTCTACAAGGCTTATTTCTGGGACTACGCTGAAGATCGCCAGTGGCAATTCTCCGATATGGGCAAGACCTGCCGGGAGACAGTGGAAAGGGTAGGTCTCCTCTTCGGGTTTCAGCCCGATACTCGTTTCGTAGACGCGATCAACCCGATCAAAGGGAAGAGTTGGCAGACGTACTGCCCAGGTCGCCTGGCTCTGGGTAGTGAAGTGGCGACAATTGCTGCGAAGACGGGGATCGCCTTTGCTACTGTCAACGATTCCCGACCGCTCGTAGACACACCCTTTGATACTGCCGATCGGGTGCGATTTGAGAATCTGACCAGTCAGGTTCAGGTCATTGCGACTGCCCTTTACGACCTGATCCGTGCACCGACCGATGTTTTAAAAACCGAATTGGAGCAAAACTACTGCGTGTTAAGGGGCGAGGTTTTGGAGTTTGACGCTCAGAAGAGTGTCCTTTCGGTGCCTGACCAACCCGTTGCGGGCGCCATCGTCACCCTTCGCCATGTCGCTCTCAACGCCAAGACCAATATGGGCGTGCGAGCGGTGATGATGGACATCTCCCGGGAAGGCACCTTATCAGGAAAGAAAGTCACCTCCCTTTACGAGTTCTACGGCATTCCGATGAGCCGGTTCCGCGGGGGAAACGTCCGTCTGGAAGGATACACTTTGGACCCCAGAACGGGCGCTATCACTCGCGCTCCGGACCTGGGCTATATGGGCGCTCAGGCAGCACCTCTGGAATTTGCCATGGACCTGAACGAGAAGGTGCGCCGACTCGCCCTGTTCCAGTGTCGGTCTATGATGATCTTTGATATGGTCGACCAGCGCCGGTTCAGCCTCCTGAGGGAGATGTATGTCTACGATGCGGTCACTGGTGCCGAACCCTTCTTCTATGGCTACTCCTTGCCCGTCCAGCAACCGATGGTCAGTTACTACGAGCCGTGCGCCGTTGTCTATGCCCGCCCGGGAACGCGAATCAAGGTGACAATGGGAGCGTCTGTTCTGGGGCTACAGTTTGTCCTCATCGGAACATCTGATCGCTTTCTGGAAAAACCCGACGAAATAATGAGAGCCAAGAATGAAGAGGAGTTGGGGGAAGGCTTTCTTATTGACGAGACTCCCGCCCTCTACTTCACGCCTCTTAAAGTTGCCCAAGATATGTGGGTTTTGGACGAATACCGGATTCGCAAGTTGCGCCGCTACGGAATTGACAACCCCCGCATGACCAGCACCGATCCCAAGAAGCCTGGGATGCACACGATGGCGAGGATGTTTCTTGACGAAGCCCGCAAAGCCCTGGCGGAGAGGCGTTACGACTCTTTTATGACCAATGCCCGGGCGGCTTGGAGTTACGAGGCGAAAGCCTACCCCGACGCCCAGGGCACGGCAATGGATGTCGTCAAGGGGATCCTATTCTATATGGCTCTCCTCATCCCCTTCGCTTACTTTCTTGAGCGCTTGTTCTTCTATTTCAGCGACCTAAGGTGGCAGGTTGTAGCAACGGCGGGTATCTTCGCCGTCATCACCGGCGTCATGCGGTATGTCCACCCTGCCTTCGCCATTGTTACCGTCAATCCTCTCATTGTCGTCCTCGCTTTCATCATCTTGACTCTGGCGGTTATCGTATCGGTCATCATCATACAGAAATTTGAAAGCCAGATGAGGCAGATCCAGTTTGAGACGACCGGGGTTCATACAGCAGATGTGGGGCGGCTCTCCGCCACAACGGCGGCCTTCAACCTGGGAATCTCCAACATGCGCCGCAGAAAAGTCCGGACGGTCCTAACCGCTCTTACTTTGATTCTTCTGACTTTCACCGTTCTTTCCTTCACCTCCGTTGTTCCTTCCATTCGCATCAACAAGGTGACGGTGCCCAGGGGTAAGCCCGTCTATCAAGGAATCTTGATTAGGGATCGTGCCTGGGGTGCCCTTGGAGAGCCGACGACTCGTATCATTCGGGACGAGTATGGAGGCACTTATCCCATCGCCGCCCGCTCCTGGTATTTCTCAGCAATGGTCGGTCAGCAGTCATTCGTCGATGTCACATACGGCGACAAGATCTATTCAGCGACTGCCATCGTCGGGATGACCCCGGACGAAATCAAGATCACGCCGATCAAAGATGCCGTCATCGGTCGTTGGTTTGAAGACGAGCGGGAACCTGCCGCCCTGATTCCCACGCGAATGGCTCAGCAGTTCGGTATCAGCGTCCAGGATGTATTAGAAGGCAACAGGACGGGGCGCCACCCCGTCATCAAGGCTTTAGGTCTTCACTGGCCTGTCATCGGTATCGTGGACTCTGACAAGATGAAAAAGGTCGTCGACCTGGATGGTGAGGCACTGACGCCCGTTGACTATCTGCTGATGCAGGAACGGCAGCGACAGCAGCAACAAGCAGGGCAGCAGACGGCGGCGATGGAATTGGAAGAATATATCCACCTCAATCCCGACGCCGTCCTTTATCTTCCGTTCCAGTTGGTAATGGCAGCGGGGGGCACCCTTCGGTCTCTTGCCCTGAATATGGGGTCGCAGGAGCGGGTTGATCAGGAGCTAAAGACCCTGATTGACCGGACGGAGTTAAACCTGTTCGCCGTGGACAAGGACCGCGTGATCCTGTGCAGTTCCATCGGAACGACCAGCGTCAGCGGGGTGGAGTCCATTGCCATCCTGATCATCATCGCAGCGCTTATCGTTCTCAATACGATGCTGGGGTCCGTTTATGAAAGGATACGGGAGATTGGGATCTACACCTCGTTGGGGCTGGCTCCCGTTCACATCGGTGCCCTTTTCCTGGCTGAGTCGTCGGTTTACGCCGTCCTCGGCGCCATTATCGGCTATATGGCGGGACAGATCATTGCGATGATTCAGGTCAACTACCAGATCATCGCCGGGCTCAATCTGAACTATTCGTCGGTCGCCGCTGCCTTCACCGTTTTCGTTGTGATGGCTACCGTTCTCGGTTCCACTCTCTATCCTGCCTGGAAAGCATCGCAGGTCTCGGTGCCCGGAATCGAGCGGCGATGGCGCCTGCCAGAACCTGAGGGCGATTATCTGAAGATTTTGCTCCCCTTTACCGTTTCCTCGTCGCAAGCGATCGGCATAATGATGTTCCTGAAAGAGTATATGGAAGCCCATGCCGACTACTCTCTGGGAAGTTTTTCAACCGATCAGGTTCAAATGTCGGCTCACCCCAACGAACACGGGGAAGCCTACCGGCTGCAGTGCATGGTCTGGTTGCAACCATACGACTTGGGCGTCAGCGAATACTTCATCATTGAAACGCGACCGACCGAAGATATTTTCGTCAATACGGTCCACATTACTCTTCGGCGAGAGAGCGGGGATGAGTCTTCCTGGCTGAGAGTCACCCGTAACTTCTTGAATCTGATACGCAAGCAGTTCTTGCTTTGGCGGACCTTGAGTCCGGAGACGAAAGAGCATTATGTCCGGGCAGGACTTGCCGTTATCAAAGGGGTAGGGGAGGAGCGGATTGCCAGCGCTTAAAGGTCGGTGTTCGTTGTTGCCAGTCGCCGTGGTCGGTGAAAGGAGGGTGGTGGCTTGGGGCTTGCCCGGATAGCGGGTGAACTGGAGCCATACCGGAGGCTCATGGAGCCTCCTGGTCCCGAAGACTTCGACGAAGGCTTCGGAACGAAGATCCTCCTTGGTGCCCTTTTCGTTGCTTTCGTAATGCTGCCGGGCGCTGCTTATTTGAGTTTAGTGACTGGGGTCGGTTTGGGGAGCGCTCCGCAGTGGGTTACCGTCATTCTATTTGTAGAAGTCGCTCGCCGGTCTTTTGTCACGCTCAAAAGGCAGGAAGTTTATCTGCTGGTCTTTTTGGCAGGAGCGATTTTGGGGACCAACCCTTACAGCGGCTATGTGTGGAACGCTTATCTAAGGACGTCTCAGGTCACAGAGGGGCTCGGCGTCGCCAGAGAAATCCCGACGTGGGTCGTCCCGCCTGTAGACTCCCCCGCCTTAATCTACAGGACTTTTTTCCATCCAGATTGGTTGATTCCCATCTTGGTTAGTCTCGCGCTCCTCCTTTTCACCAGGGCGGGAGCCTTTACATTTGGCTACCTCCTTTTCCGTGTTACTTCGGACTACGAGCGATTGCCCTTTCCCCTTGCAGCCGTCTCGGCGCAGGGCGCCACGGTCCTTGCTGAAATCTCGCGCAAGGAAGAGAGTTGGCGGTGGCGCTACTTCAGTATCGGAGCTATGATCGGTCTGGCGTTCGGGTTCTTCTACGCTGGCATCCCGACGATTACCGGGGCGCTGATGAGCCGACCGTTAGAACTGATCCCGATTCCCTTCATTGATTTGACCCTCAACACGGAGTCCGTCCTACCCGCTACCCCTGTGGTTCTGGGGACCTCTGCCGAATCGTTCTTGGTCGGCTTCGTCGTGCCTTTCTGGTCGGCAGTCGGCGGTTTCGTCGCTATGATCCTATCCTACATCATCAACCCGATCCTTTACCGGCGGGGCTATCTGGTTAACTGGCGACCAGGTTTGGACGCAAGGCAGACAGAGATGTTGAACGTCTACGACTTCTGGCTCAGCGCCCGGATTGGTCTGGGTCTGGGAATTGCGATTATCGGGATCACCAGCCTGATCCAGACGGTTCTCAGAACCCGACAGCAGCAGTTAGTTTCCCGAGACCGCCCCGTTACCGCATCGGAGAGGACGCCCCTGACGGTGTCTTTTCCCCATAGGGGAGACCTACCCGTCGGTGTTGTCTTCGGGGTTTATGTCCTTTCTACAGCCGCTTTAGTTCTTATATGCTTCCTTCTTCTCAGTCGCCTCCCTGTTCTGCACCGGCTCTTCTTCCCTCTCTTCTTCGCTTTCATCTTCACTCCTGTCGTTTCGTACATCAGTGCCAAGATGCAGGGGCTGACAGGCTTTTGGGTTGGGATCCCCTTCATCTTTGAGGGGTTTGCGATTCTCTACAGCCGGCTGACGGGATACCGGGGGCTGGACATTTGGTTCGCGCCCCTTCCGATCCACGAATGGGGGGGAGTGGCTCAGCACTTCCGAGTCGTGGAGCTGACGGGAACCCGTTTCACCGGCGTTTTGAAGACCGAACTAGTCATCGTTATCGTCGGTCTCTTGTCCAACCTGGTCGTCTGGCAGTATCTGTGGCGTTTGGCTCCGATCCCGTCCTACGTCTATCCTTTCGCCCAAAAAATGTGGCCGATGTATGCCTTTACACAAGCCCTTCTCTGGACGACGACAATGGGCGGGCGGAGGCAGATAGAAGCCTTGAAACCTCCCATTATTGCCTGGTCCTGTTTCTTGACCCTCGCAGGCTATTTGGCCTATACTCCCACCGGACTGCCGATGCTTTTCTTTTATGGAACAGTCACCGGTCTGAGTGGGATGCCGATCGGCAACCTCCTTACATTTGCGGGCGCCCTTGTCTCGCGATTCTACTTTGAAAAGATGTATGACGAAACGACTTGGAGGCGGTACGGGACGGTGATCTTGGCTGGGTTTAGTTGCGGCATGGGTCTCGTCGGAATGTTCTGCGCGGCTCTAGCAATGGTCAGTAAGGCGGTCTCCCAACTGCCCTATTGACCCTCGCACCATAGACTTTAAAGCCCAGTGGAGGAGAGCCGATGGCACATCTTTACGGATCAGAATGGAGCCGCGACCAGCTCCTCAGACGGGTCGGCGACATCAGCCAGATTTGTGGAGCGAAACTGCATCGGTTGGCGGAAGGTCCCGCTGACGGGGTTTTGGCCATTGACGTGTGGTCGGGCGGCGGGCTGACCTTCACCGTTCTGGCGAGCCGAGGGATGGACATCAGCGCTGCGCATTTTCGGGGGATTCCGTTAGCCTGGCGATCGCCGACTTTTGAGGTTCATCCCTCTTTTTACGAGCGGGAGGGTTTCGGCTGGCTTCGGGGCTTTTACGGAGGGCTCTTGACGACCTGCGGTTTGGCACATTATGGCGTGCCGGTGACCGATGACGACGGTTCCTACGGTCTCCACGGTCGAGCGTCCTATACGCCCGCTCATCAGGTCCACACTTACGGGCATTGGGACGGAGACGATTATTTTATCACGATCGAAGGCACCATTAGGGAGACGGCTGTCTTTGCGCCCGTCTTAGAACTCCGTCGTCAGTTCCGGATAAAAATGGGAGAGAATCGGGTTTTTCTTACCGACAGGATGCGCAACATAGGCTTTAAAAGGTCGCCGTTGATGATTCTCTATCATATCAATATCGGTTTCCCGGTGCTGGACGCGGGTGCGGAGTTGGTGGCTCCCAGCGTTCGTGTTGAGCCACGGGATATGGTGGCAGAGCCCGGTCTCAAAGAGCACAGCCGATTCACGGCGCCCGTAAAAGACTTTAAGGAACAGGTGTTTTTTCACGATTTGGCGGTCAATCGGGAGGGGGAGACTTGTGCTGCTGTAATCAATCGGAGTCTGTTTTACGGGGAAGGCATCGGCGTCTATGCACGGTGGAACAAAAGGGAACTGCCTTATTTCGTCCAATGGAAGATGATGGATGAGGGAACTTATGTTGTGGGGCTGGAACCGTGCACCAGTCCCGTCCTCAACCGGGCTTTGGCGAAAGCGCAAGGAAAATTGAACTACCTGGAGCCCGGCCAGGAGCGGAACTTCCATCTGGAAATCGGTGTCCTCTCCAGTCGTTCAGAGTGTGAGCAGTTTAAAGAGTACGTGTCTCAGTTGGTCTTATCATCGTCAGGGATAGAAAAGGAACGGTGAGGCGAGGCAAATGGTGGAGGTCGTCACTCTCAGGAGAGACGAGTTCGTTCGTCAATGGTATAATATCCTGCCGGACCTGCCCAAGCCCCTTCCGTCGGTCCTTGATCCCGCCACGGGGGCACCGGTAACGGCCGACGCTCTTACGCCGATTTTCCCAGAGGCGCTGGTGGAGCAGGAAGTATCAAAGGACCGGTGGATAACGATTCCCGATGAGGTTTTGGACGCTCTCAGCCGGTGGCGACCGACACCTCTGCAGAGGGCCCAGCGGCTGGAGCAATACCTGGGCACACCCGCCCAAATCTGGTTCAAAAATGAAAGCCTCTCACCGCCGGGAAGTCACAAGCCGAATACGGCTGTGCCCCAAGCCTACTACAACAAGCGAGAAGGCATCAAACGCTTGACAACGGAAACGGGAGCGGGGCAGTGGGGCAGCGCCCTCGCCTACGCAACCTGTCTCTTTCAGATGGACTGCACGGTCTATATGGTCAAGGTCAGTTACCAGCAAAAGCCGTACCGAAGAATCCTTATGGAGGTGTGGGGAGCGAAAGTCATTCCCAGTCCCAGCGATCAGACTCAGTCTGGTCGCCAGATTCTCGATCAAGACCCCGATTCTCCGGGAAGTCTGGGCATTGCCATTAGCGAGGCAGTGGAAGATGCGGCGACTCACCAGGATACGAAATACTCCCTCGGCAGCGTCCTTAATCATGTCCTTCTCCATCAAACGATCATAGGTCTGGAGGCGAAGAAGCAGTTCAGCAAGATCGGTTTCCAGCCAGATATTCTGGTCGGGTGCGTCGGAGGTGGGAGCAATTTCGCTGGGTTTATCCTACCCTTCGTCGCAGACAAACTGGACGGCAAGACGCCTAATTTGAGACTGATTGCTGTAGAACCGAAGGCTGCGCCCAGTTTGACGGAAGGGGTATATACCTACGACTTCGGTGACACTGCCGGCACCACTCCCCTCCTGAAGATGCATACCTTAGGACACACTTTCATTCCGCCGCGCATTCACGCCGGTGGGTTGCGCTACCACGGAATGGCACCGATTGTGAGCCATCTCTACGATTTGGGGCTAATAGAAGCCGTTGCCTATCCTCAGCGCACAGTCTTTGAAGCCGCTGTGATCTTTGCGCGGACGGAGGGGCTCATTCCTGCACCGGAAACCGCCCACGCCATTCGGGCCGTGATCGATGAGGCGCTTAAGTGTAAAGAGACGCGCGAAGCCAAGGTCATTGCCTTCAACTATAGCGGTCACGGGTTCTTTGACCTGCAAGCCTACGACGAATATCTGAGGGGTCAATTGGAAGACGCCGTCTATGACCCGGCAAAAGTCCGCAAAGCCCTTGAGCGGCTTCCTCTGAAAATTGACTGAAGGAGGCCATTTTCTTGCGCCTTGCCCAACGAGTGGAGAGAATTAAGCCGTCGCCGACCATCGCCGCCGCAGCCAAGGCGCGTCAACTAAAAGCCAGCGGGGTAGATGTCATTGACTTCACCGTCGGCGAGCCTGACCTGGATACACCTCAGTTCGTTAAGGACTCCGCCGTTCAAGCCCTCAGAGACGGCTTTACCAAATACACCGATGCGAGAGGCATCCTGCCCCTCAGGGAAGCCATCTGTCATAAATTGCAAAGGGATAATGGGCTGTCATATACACCCGAAGAAATCGTTGTGTCGTGCGGCGCCAAGCAAGCCTTATTTAACGCTTTTCAGGCATTGCTGAATCCCGGCGATCAGGTCGTGATCTTTGCGCCCTACTGGGTCAGTTACCCCGATATGGTTCTGCTGTGCGACGGCGAGCCCGTCTTCGTCCCGACGTCTCCCGAAACCGGCTTTAAGCCGTCGGTGGAGGCGCTGGAGGAATGTCTTTCTTCTCGCGTCCGAATCGTCCTGATTAACTCCCCATCCAATCCGACAGGTGCCGTATGGCAACGGCATCTCTTGGAGGAACTTGCGCAGGTGATACTCTCCGTGCCAGACCTGGTGGTGATTTCTGACGAGGTGTACGAATCCCTGGTCTACGACGGGAAACAATTCTGTAGTATCGCCAGTTTAGGAAAGGAGATCAAAGAAAGGACGATCGTTGTCAACGCCTTATCCAAGACATTCGCTATGACGGGCTGGCGGCTGGGCTATGCTGCGGCGCCTAAGCCGATCGCCGATGCCATGGCGAAGGTACAGAGCCAGAGTACGACCAATCCTACCTCTTTCGTTCAAAAAGCAGCGATGTCCCCTCTTCTTGAGCCCGGCTCCTTCCCGAGCGAAATGAGAGACCTTTATCAAAGGCGCAGGGACCTAATGGTTACACGTTTGCGCCAAATCTTTGGTGTCGTCTGCACGAAACCGGAGGGAGCGTTTTATGCCTTCGCTGATTTCCGGTCGGTGATCACCGAACTGGGGTTGGGTGATGACTGGACGCTGACGGATTTTTTGCTGACGAAAGCCGGCGCGGCAACCGTCCCAGGCTCTGCCTTCGGTGCACCAGGCTGGCTTCGTTTCTCCTTCGCCGTTAAGGAGGAAGATATCACTGCGGGGCTTCAAAGAGTCAAGGACACCTTAGAACGGGCGCTGCAAGAGGGAGTCGTGAATTGACAGCAGGCTTGGAGGACATCAAAATTATCAAGCAATAAACGGACGAGAGGTGAGGGAAGATGGAGAGATGCGGGCGGATCGCGGTCGGTGTGGTGCTGGTAAGTTTCCTCCGCGTCGCTAGCGGGCAGGTCAGTCCGAAGATTCTTGACCGGTCCTTTCAGCGACCCAGCGCTCGTGCACTGGGACTGGGCGGTGCCTATTTGCTCCTGTCCGATGATTCTTCCGCTGTTCTTTGGAACCCGGCAGCACTGGCACACACGAGGCGGTTCACCTTCCCTCTCGACATCACGGGAAGGGCTAACTTTGACTTGAAAGATGTAACGGACTTGGTGGATGGTTTAAAGACCATCAGAGATCAAACGGACGTTGCCGATGCCGATGCGGTTCGGACCGCCATCCGGACAGCGTACGGAGATGTCAAGGGTTTTTTGGCGCGCCGCCCCGTCATGAAAGCGACATTGATGCCGTCCGCCGGATTCAGTTGGGGTGGCTATGGACTAGCCGTGACGTCAGGGGTGGTCCTTCAACTGGAAAGCCAGGTAGACGCTCCTGCAGGCGCTTTCGGTGTTGGCCCGCTCCCCGCCGCTGATAATCTGTATGTCCGCGGTGGTGCTTTAGCTCTGACGAGCGCTGCTGTCGGCCACGGGCGCCTCTTTCCCGGCGGACTGACCGTTGGGGGCAGTCTCCGTCTCGTTCGTGCCGATTTCGCCGGTTTCTTGGCCGGTGCCTCGTTGGATCCCGGTGCAGGCGATCCGGTCCTCGGAACGGCGTTCCGGCAGGTGAACGACAAAGCCTTCACATTGGACATCGGGGCGATCTTTGAGCCACCGATTCAACCCCCGATGTGGCGGATACGCTACGCCGGGGTCGTCCGCAATCTCTGGCCCGCCAAATTTGACCTGGGAACCCAGGCAGGCGTCAATATGGACTTCCGTCTTAATCCCGAACTGGACGTCGGTGCCGTTGCCGAGTGGAAGGGCGGTCGGACGCTGGGCGTCTTTGAACTGCACAATGTCACAGGCGGTAACGGCGGTGACATCAGCGTCCACGCAGGAGTGGAGCACTGGGTGGGAAGTATCTGGGCAATCCGTGCTGGCTGGGACGATGACAAACCTGTCGTTGGTCTGGGCGTGGATATCGGCGTCCTGCGTCTGGATCTTGCGGCAGGACTGAAGCCTCGCGAGCGCTTGGCTCTCGGGCTGAGCGTCCGCTTCTAGATCAGTGCCAACGATCAAAAGGAGGCGGGGGCGTAACAAGGGCGACGGCTCTATCGCTCGGTCGGACCGCGGGATCGGGTCCTTCAGAGCGCGCCTCCATCACAATTAGACCGCCGATGGAGCGCCGCACCCGGGTAAGTTTTCCTCTCCCGGAAACGGCGAGTCGCCCTTGTCCTTCCCTCACGAAGAGGAGAGACATCCCTTTTTTCCAAAAGCCGTCTGAGGCAATGAGGTGAATGGTCCGGCGCTGTTCCACAAGTTTGACGGTGGCTGGTGTAATCTCTTTTGGAATATGATCCAAAAGGCGGGGCACCAGCAACTCGATGGTCTTTTCCAGCGGTTCCGCAGGCGCTGACCGCACCTCGGCACGATGACCCCACACGCATTCCTTCAGGCGTGCGGAAACGACTCGAAGGAAGAGGACCGCCGTCTGGATTCCCTTACCGGCGTGCACCGAGACCAGAATGTCACAAGCGAAATCTGACTCCAAACTTTCTGCCAGATCCGCCAGCTGTTGTGTCTTTAGCGGAACCTGCCACTGACGGAAGGCAATCTCTCTATCCACCTGCTCCTGTGGTAGCCACCGAGGTCCCTGAGGTGCCAGGGCGGGGACGAAGCTGCCAGTCACCAGGAAAACGCCAACGAAAGCGCCCTTTGCGAGACTGTGGGCTTTCGCCGCCGATTGTGCCAGAGCCATCACAAGTGAGGCAGTCAAACCTGGCTTGCCTCCTCTCTTCCCCGTTTCAGACTATAGCACGGAGGGAGTGAGTGATGAGGAGACCTTTGGTGGTTGCTAACTGGAAAATGCACAAAACGGTCGGTGAGTCCCTTGACTTCGTTCGCTCCTTTCGGGACGAGTGTCGGTGGAACGACTTTTGCCAAGTCGTCCTCTGTCCGCCCTTTACATCGCTCTACCCTGTCGCCCAGGCACTTCAAGGGACCAACATTACCCTGGGAGCCCAAGACCTTTTCTGGAAGGATCAGGGAGCCTATACGGGTGAGATTTCGCCTCTAATGCTGAAAGATGTCGGTTGTCAGTTCGTTATTATCGGTCATAGCGAGCGGCGGGGTCGCTTCGGTAAGCCTGATCCCGAACTGCAGGAAGGGGAACTAAGAAGTTTCTTCAGCGAATCGGACCAGTCGGTCCACAAGAAAATTCTTTCAGCCGTTCGTCATCAAATCCGTCCGATTTTTTGCGTTGGAGAAACATTGCAGGAGCGGGAAGAGGGAATAACGGAAGAGGTCATCGCCCGACAGTTGGGCGGAGGCTTAACGGGAGCGGGCGCCGATCAGATGGCTTTGGTCTCCATCGCCTATGAGCCGGTATGGGCAATCGGGACGGGGAAGGTCTGTGATGCGAGCGAGGCGCAGCGGATTTGTCGCCTGATTCGGGACCGATTGGCGGAGGGGTTCGGTCGTCAGGTCGCCGAAAGCATACGAATTCTGTATGGTGGAAGCATTACTCCCGAAAACATAGAAGGTCTCGCCAGCCAGCCTGACATAGACGGCGGGCTGGTGGGCGGCGCCAGCCTCAATCCCGATTCTTTCTGCAAGATCGTGGAGATAGTGGATCGGGTGCGTGGGAGGCGGGCGGAGTCTTAACGAGACACGACACGCAAGTTGCGATCAGTCAGTGGCAACGATACCGGTCGGTTACCCTGACGATGAGATGAGTGGAAAGCGAGACCGATCTCCAGGGCTGCCCTCCCTTCGCGACCTGACGAAACCGGCGGGCGTCCCATCTCTATAGAGCCCAGTAGGTCCTGAACGGCTGCCTGCATGGGCGGCAGGAAGTCGTCCGATGGTGTCCAATGATCCCGATACACGATTTTTCTCGGGCGGAATTGGTAGGCCGGTCGCTGCGGATCAGGGGGATATACATCACCGTAGACTTCCCAGTAAAAACCCGGGGTGAAGGTATCTATCCTGACGAGACCGTTAGAGCAAAGGATCTCCAACTGGAAACCTTGCCCTCCCCCGGCATCGGCGAAACCTACCGCACCGCTGGTAAATTGAATCACGCCGTAGCCACCAGGATCAGGTCCCGGTTCGTCCCTGAGCCATCCGCAAACGGAGCTGGCATCCCCAGCGAAGTAGCGCATGATGTCCCACAGGTGGGTGCCGTTGTGAATCAGCCATGTCCACAGACTCCCTCTCAGCCCCGTAATGGGTCCGAGAGAGCCTGTTCGTAGTACCTCCTTTGCCTTTTGATAGGTCGGATGATACCGCCGGGGATGGTTGATCAACAACCGCGTGCCCGATTTGTCGCAGGCTTCAATCATCTGATCGGCTTCCCTCAACGAAGTCGCCATCGCTTTCTCACAGATAACCCCTTTCACTCCCGCCTCGGCGCAAGCAATGACGATCGCAGGCTTTTCTGGTGTATGGGTGCAAACGCTGATGATGTCCAAATGTTCCCGCTCCAACATCTCTCTGTAATCGGTATATCCCCGGACCTGTCTTAGTCCGGTTCGCTGGTAGAATCGTTCTATAGATGCCGTGCTGCGGGCGCAAACCGCTACCAGTTCCGTTTGCTCTAATGCTTGATAAGCGGAGAAATGGGTGGTCGGCGGCTTTTCATAGTTAGTCAACCACCGGAGATGAGTTTCATCGTCGATGGTTAGGGCTTTGCGGCCAAGCCCAATCATTCCAACACAGTATCTCTCCATCCACACCTGCCCCCTCGCCAAAAACTGTGATACCGGATCGGTTGAAAGTAACGGGGGAACTTACACGTTCCACAAAGCGATCAGTGCCGACCCACCGTGTCGGGCTAGGGAGGTGAAGATTAAAGCGCACAGTAGGGTGACGGCACCCGACACGACGGCCCATTTCCAATGTCCACTCTCCCTTGCTTGGACGACGAAAGTGTAGGCGCAGGGGAGGTAGAGGCTGTAAAAGACAAGGAAGGTGAAGGCTTCCAAACCGGACCAATGGGCACGCAAGAAATTGAAGATCGCTTCCGGCTCGGCGAGGTTTCTTTGTAGCCCGTAAGTGATCGCTAGGGAGGCAAGGGCAATTTCTTTAGCAGGAATGGCGAAGAGACAAGCCGTCAACATACTGCCGTCCAAGCCGAAGGGTGCGCCGACGACAGTGAAATACCTGACGAGGCGACCTGTAAGGGTGTCGTGGAAGGATGCACCGGTCGGCAAGTTGCTGAAGAGCCAGATGAGAGCGCAGAAGGGCATGGCAACGAGCAGCGCCCTGTACTGGGTCGTCACTGCCCTGCCGATAACCGTGTGGTAGAAAATCTTTTTGAGGCTCGGGCGGCGGAACGGAGGCATTTCTAAAACGAACAGACTTTCCCCACCTTTCAGAACGGTCCGGCTCAGAACCCAAGTGGCAAGTAGAACGGCGAAGAAACTGATGCTGATGAGACCGACCAGGACCAGAGGGGCATAGTTGCCAAAAAGTAGCAAGGAGAGAGGGAGGAGGTTGCCCCAGCGACCGTTGCAAGGGTTGAGGGGAGAAGTGACGATGGCAAGAAGACGAACCCTCGGATCTTCAATCACTCTCGCTGCCAAAACTCCCGGGATGTTGCATCCGTAAGAGACCATACAAGAGAGGCAGTGTTTGCCTTGCGATCCTACCGCTTGCATTAGGCGGTCCAGGTTGAAAGCGATCCTCGGCACCAACCCCAAGTCTTCCAGAATGGCGTAAAATACGAAGAAAAGGAGCATCGGTGGAAACATGACGGCTAAAACGGAACCCAGCCCTAAGATGATGCCATCAACAACAATCCCTTTGATCCACCAGGGGACTCCCAACGCTTCGGCAAGGCTGCGGGACGCCGCGACTGCCCACGAAACGACATTCTCCAACCATTCAGACGGTTTATTGGCTGCAACGGCTGTCAGCCAGAAAACGCCGCCGAAAAGGGCCAACATAAGTGGAAAAGCCAGCCGGCGGTCCGTCAGCAGGCGGTCCAGGGTTTCGGTCCAATCCCAGCGGGAGCAACTCGCCGCCTTGGTCACCCGTTGTGCCAGGTCGGAAGCCTGCTGATGAAGGGACCGAGCAATTTCAATGTCCATCGAAGTGCCCCAGGCTTCCGATTCCTTTCGACACTCCTCCAAAATTGTTAACAGCCTGTGGTTGGATCTGGTCCAACGATCAGTGGCGACCGGGTCCCCTTCTAAAAGGCGGAGTGCAAACCACCGGCGGTGAAGAGTGGTCACTGTTCCGCCGGCTTGAGCCAAGAGGGATGCAATGCGGGCGACGAACGACTCTACCAGTGCCCCGTAGTGTGGCTTGAAAACCTGTGATGGCTCCGAGGACCGGGCAACCTGCAAGCACGCTTCTAATGCCTCTCGAACTCCATCGCCCCGCGCAGCAACCATTGGAATAACCGGGACGCCCAAATGTCTACTCAACTCTTCCGAATTAATCTGAATTCCGTTAGATTGCGCCTCGTCCATTAAATTGAGGGCGACAACAACCTTAGAAGTCAGTTCCAACAGTTGTAACACCAAATAAAGGTTTCGGGCTAAGTTGGTCGCGTCAACGACGACCAGAACGGCGTCTGGGTTGCCAGAAAGAAGGTACTCACATGCGATCCGTTCCTCTGGCGACTCCGAATGAAGCGCGTAAGTCCCGGGCAGGTCAACGACACAAACCCGCTCACCAGACGGCAACTTGACCCATCCTTCGGCTTTCTCAACGGTTTTTCCAGTCCAGTTCGCCACATGCTGTCGTAAGCCCGTTAGAGCATTGAAAACGGTGCTCTTACCGGTGTTCGGATTACCGATGATCGCTATGGTCAAGGGTTTGGACAGGATTTCAATCGTCCTGTTTTCCATCCTGGTCTCTGGGACAGTCTGCACAAGTAATCCTTACCTGCACCCGTTGGGCATCGTCTGACCGCAGCGCCAAATAGAAACTCCCGATGCGAAACTGGACTGGATCACCAAGAGCGGCGGACCGGACCCTTCTTATACGGGCGCCCGGCACCACGCCGAGAGCCAGAAGTCGGTGCGACAACGACTGAGGCGCCTCTAAGGACACCACGGTCCCTTCCATTCCATCTTCGAGGTCACGAAGGCTCCTGACTTCTTTGGTGCACCTGATCTGGCGTTCCCCCCCGTCCTTGAGGATCTTTGCTCTCGCTTCTCTCAGGAACCCTCTTCACAAATACGTGCCGCGCTGCTTCGTCGCCCAAAGGGTGGGCCCGCCCAGCAACCTGGATCCACAAGGGTCCTCCGAACGGTTCTTTCCCGGTGACCGTCACCACCGCCTCCGGGACGAGCCCTAGGCTCTCCAGATACTTCAGTAGCCCCGCGTCCCGATCGCTGACCCGAACAACCAGAAACTGGGCTCCGGACTCCGCGTCCCTGAGATGGAATCCGTCCGGCGGGTCTACCCTTCCGTCTTTGGTCGGGATCGGGTGCCCATGGGGATCCCGCCTCGGATGACCTAACGCTTCGGCAATCATATCTTCCAGATCCTCCGAGAGAGCGTGTTCCAGGCGATCCGCTTCCTCGTCCAGTCGGTACAGGGGGAGACCCAGTGCCTCCCGCAAGTACAGTTCCAGGAGGCGATGGTGGCGAATGACCTCTAGGGCAGCTTTCCTTCCTGCTTCTGTCAGTTCCACGGCGGCGTAGGGACTGTAATTGATCAGGTGGAGTCGCGCGAGTTTCTTCAGCATTCCAGTGACCGACGGGGGCTTGACGCTAAGACGTTTGGCGAGGGACTGGGTCGTCACCCTCTCACCGTTCTGCTCCATTTCGCCGATGACTTTTAGGTAGTCCTCAAGCGCTGAAGTTAGCCGCATCCCAGTCCTTCCTTTAGGCATACCTAAAAATGGGACAAGCCTTATTTTCTGTAATTGATTTTCATCAAGTTAGGGGGCTTATGAGAGTTTCATCCTACGGCAAATTTTCTGCCGACCTCTTCAAAAGGCGTTCCTTTTTTCAGCTCCTCCCGTGCCAGGCTTTCACGCCGAACAATGTCTTCAGCCTTATCAAGGACCTCGCGGACCCTCTCGAAAGGAATCACGATAACTCCGTCGAGGTCGCCGAAAATGAAGTCACCCGGTCGCACCGCAACGACCGCCGTCAGCGACCCGCTCATAAAGACCGGCTCATTAACGGCGACGATCCTCTGACGGGCGGCCAGTTCAATGGGGCTGGTATATCTGCAGAAGGCAGCCCACGGTCGCCACCGGTCAATAGCGATCTGCTTGGTCGAATCTCTCAGTCCCCCGTCCACGACCACTCCCAGGCACCCCTTTGCCGCGCAGGAGTGAGCAGTCAGTTCGCCGAAGTGGGCACTCAGTTGTTCCTCGGAACTGTAAACGATGACCGATCCGGGATAAACGTAGTCAACGGGGTTGGGTGACGTCTCCCCTGGCATTGGTGGCTTCATAACCGCCTTTACGGTCACCGCTGCCCCAGCCAGAACCATATCCGGTCGGAGCGGCTTTATGGAAGGATGCAGCACCTGGTTAGGCAACCCGAGGCTCTCCAATGAATCGTAAATCGGTCCGCTGTAAAGGGCTCGGAACCGCTGGCACAACTCTTCCAATGGGACGCCGTAATCCCTGACAGCCACTCCACCCACTGTCTCTCTACCTCCTCCCGTCAGTCTATCACGACAACGGGTTTGACCGTCGGACCGGTTAACTCTCCCGCGAGCGCTCGTGGCAACTCTGCGAGACCGATCCGGTGACTAATCAAGTCCGAAAGAGGAAGGGGACAGGTCTGAAGAAATCGGATGGCGTCCCGGAACTGCCACCAGGGGTATGCCCACACGCCCCGAATGTCCAGGTCCTTATGGCACACCTGATGGGGTCTCAAATCAACCGGTCCGCTATCGGTAAAGTGACCGACCTCAATGACCGTTCCGCCCCTGCAGACGGCATCGAGACTCAAGCTAAAGGCTTTAGGACTACCGGCGCACTCCCAGACAATGTCGGCACCTTCCCCGTCCGTTTCTTGCCGAATTTTCTGCACCACCGTGGGGACATCGCCGGTCGCCTCTATTAAAAGGTGAGCACCGATTCGCTGTGCAAGTTCCAACCGTTGAGCCGAGATATCAGCGACCAGAATTTTGTGCATCCCCATTGTCCTCAACACTGCTGTGACCAATAGTCCGATGGGTCCCGCGCCGATCACCAGACCCCGACGACCGACGCCCAAACCCTCACCGATGATCGGTAGACCAGGGGAGAAGGCGCGCTCAACGGCTCTCAGAGCCACGGCTGTCGGTTCTGTCAACACTGCTCTTTCCATCGGAAAGTCGTCGGGAAGAAGGAAGAGAAAAGACCGGGCTTGGATGCGGACATATTCAGCGAACCCCCCGAACAGATGCGGCGGCTGATCGCACCTGCGGAACCCGTAGACAAATCGGTTCCTGCACAGCGTCGTTCGGTGGGGATAGTTGATACAGTAAAAACAGCGCCCACACGGAGCACTGCTCGGCACAACCACAACCCAGCGTCCGACCTCAATCGGACCTCCCCAAATTACAGTCTCCTCTTCAGCAGTGGCGCCGACTTCTGTGACTTCACCAACAATTTCGTGCCCGCCAATCAGTGGAAAGGGAAAGGATCCGTGTCCGAGGTAAAGGTGCCGGTCCGTTCCGCAGACCCCTACGGCGCGCACTTTGATAACAATCTCGTGCGACCCTATCGGCGTTTCGGGAAAGGTCGCTTGGCGCAAAACGCCCGGTCTTTCCATCACCCAAGCCGTCGCCATTTCCAATCACCGCCCCTCCTGACCGGAAACCCCATCTTTCTGAGGCAGCGCATGCTCTTGCAGGTGGCACCGTTCGTTGTAGGTTACACATACTGCCTGTTCGTCTTTTTCTTCAATAACCGTAAGTGATCCGTTCCCCATACTCATACGGCTGGCAGATTCGGGTGGAAGTTCCATTAGTTGACAGACGATGCATTTGAGAATGCCACCGTGGGAACTGACCAGGACGGATCCCGACCTCACCTCTCCTCTTATTCGCTCCACGGCACGCATCGCCCTGGTCCAAAATTGGTCCATCCTTTCTGCCGACGGCGGAACGATGGTTTGGTCCGACTCTATCCACCGGCGCCACCCGACCGGATCGGAGGCGGCCACCTCCTCAACGGTTCGACCTTCCCATGCTCCGAATCGTCTCTCCTTTAGTTCTTGCAATACGACGAGCGGCACTTGCGACGGCAGGTGCGCCACAAGAAGCCGCGCCGTTTCCAGCGCCCGAATGAGCGGGCTGCTGTAACAGACGACCGGTGCCTCCTTAGTTAACACTTGCGCCAAGGCTCGGGCTTGCCATCGACCTTTATCGGACAGAGGAACATCGGTCTGCCCTTGGATGCGCTTCTCAGGATTCCAAACCGATTCACCGTGGCGGACGAGAAGCCATCGCCTCATCGTTTCCCTATCCTTCCTACAAACCCCAGAGAGCGTCCCAAGCCTCCAGGAAAGTCGCCCCCTTGACCTCTACAGTCCTTTCGTCGACGAGTCGCACATCTCTCCTTCCTTTAAGGTAGTCTCTCGCAAACTCCGGCTGGGTCCCTTGGAGGGTCAACGTCGTCGGCCGGGCGGGAACAAAAGGCGGGACCTGTGGCGGATTGGTCGCCAATCGTTCCGCCATCTCCTCAATTCTCGTTTGCGCCTCTACAGGCGCCAAGCAGACGGCGGACGATCGGCTCAGCCCCTTTTTGACCGCAACCGTCCATATAGACTCTCCGAGGGTCTCCTTTGCCTCTCGGCAAGCCGCCGCGTCGCCTGTAACCATTAAAACAGGGACGCCGTAGTGACCGCAGATTCCAGCCCAGATGGCGATCTCTCCACAAGGTTGCCCATTGATGAAAAAACTGAGCCAGCGCTCGCTGGACACAGTGTGACTCAGCACCCCGTCGGGACAGCCCGCTTTCGCGTGAAAGCCCAAGAGGATTGCCCCGTCACACCCCTCTTCAAGGGGTTTCCGGTAACTGGTCCACGGCGCTCCCAGCACATATCTGGCACCCGGTTCCAGCAGATCCGGAATGAGACTCCGAAAGGAATAGTCTCCGCCTGCTCCATGAGTGTCTATGACCGTAATCGCATCCACACCACCCGCCTTAGCGCCCCGGACGAAACTATTGACCTCTTTAGTCATTAGGAGCCTTCCTTCGTTGTAAGCCTCTTTGCCCCAGATGACCTGAGACCAACTGACGACGCCGCTAATCCCCTCAGCGTCAACCAGCACCAGCAGTCTCATCCTCTCCACCAGCCTCAGTTTAGCGCTTGACCCTATTAACATTTCCGCCATCGCTCCTATCGTATAGGGGGATGGAGGAGGGGAGAGAATGGCTGAAGGTGGAAAAACGGTTCGTTTGGCACTCGTTGGTGCCGGTGGCATTGCGGAGGCGCATCTGCGTGCTTACCAGAGAATCAAGGAGGTGGAGCCGGACAAATTTGAAATTGTTGCTGTCTGCGATCCCGTTTTAGATCGGGCACGCCAATTTGCCACCGCGATTTCAAATTTCCAAGGTTCCCAGCCCCGTGCCTATTCGGACCACGAGGCGCTCCTTAAAGGCGAGAGGGGGAATTTGGACGCAGTGGACATCACGACTCCTCACTACCTGCACCATGTCACCGCCATTGCCTGTTTGGAAGAGGGTCTTCATGTCCTGGTGGAGAAGCCCATTGGACTCACTATCAAGGCGACCAAAGCCATCATCGCTACGGCCAACAAGGTTCAGCGCATCGCCGCCACAGCGGAAAATGTTCGGAGAGGGGTGCCTCAGCGCACGGCGAAATGGCTCTTTTCCGACAATCGCCTGATCGGCGACCCGACTCTCTTTTACGCTGTCCACTGCAGTTACCATCCGCCGGCGCCGCCCGGGCGGGAACCTGTGTGGCACT
Organism: Candidatus Caldisaccharidevorator sinensis; assembly: GCA_032161505.2. Lineage (GTDB taxonomy): Bacteria > Armatimonadota > Fervidibacteria > Fervidibacterales > Fervidibacteraceae > Caldisaccharidevorator > Caldisaccharidevorator sinensis. The sequence continues at coordinate 75,447 of JAVKTG010000002.1, read as the reverse complement.
GGAGGGTAGAGAAGAGCTACTCCGGAGGGGGTATCGCCCTGGATAGCGGCGCTCACTTTTGCGATACCCTTCGTTACTTTTTCGGTGATGTCCGCCAGGTCCACGCCGTCGTCCGACAACTATTACCCCGTTTCTTTAAAAAAGACACTCAATTGATTCCCGACGAGCGCGAGGACACATGGATGGCGATTTTGGAGTTTGAGACGGGTCTGTTAGGGTTCTGGAGTTACACCACCTCTGCCCCCGCTCACTCTTTCACCCACGTCGTTTTCTACGCAACGGAAGGGGCGTTGATTGACACCGGCGATGTGTTTCACGGACCGTTTGCGGGCGCGTTCGTGCAGAGAAAAGACGGTCGCATACGCCGGCTTTCTGACATCACTCGTGACTACCGTGCTTATCTGGGTGACGACGGCTGGCAGCGCCTGTTCCCATACAACATTACTGAGACATTCACCCTGGAGTGTTACGATTTCCTGGATGCTGTTCAAAAGGGGCGCCAACCGGAGGTAACAGCCGTGGACGGTCTTCAAGCGAAAGCCATCGCGATCGCCATCTACGAGTCGTCTCAAACCGGCAGGACGGTTAAGATCGCTGACGTCCTGAGTGGTGAAATAGAAGTCTACCAGAAGCCGTTAAATGAGATGTGGAACCTCTAACGGCTCAACCGTCTCTTAGAGACCGACCGGAACCCCTGCCTTTCGACCGAGAAGCCCGCAGCACACCGGCGTTCGTTAGCATTTGAAAAACGTATTTGGCGAGAATGTCCGTCTCAATATTGACGGCACTCCCGACCGTTTTTGATCCTAAGGTTGTTATTTGAAGAGTGTGGGGGATTAAAACGACGGAGAACCACCCTCTTGCACAGTCTACGACAGTTAAACTAACACCATCTACAGCGATGGAACCTTTTGGAGCGATCCACACTGACAGGCCTTCCGGAATAGAAACGACCATTCGGCGGGACGCCCCCTCAAGAAGCAGTTCCTTGATAATCCCAACTCCATCCACGTGACCCTGAACGAAGTGTCCGCCAAACCGACCAGCCGCCGGAACGGCTCTCTCCAGATTCACCCGATCGCCTGTCCTAATGCGGCTCAGGGTCGTCTTTTCCAAGGTCTCCCTTACCACCTCCACCCGAAACTGCCTGGCACTGAAACCGACAACTGTCAGACAGACGCCATCTACCGCAATGCTGTCGCCGACGGCGAGGGTGCTGCTAAGTTCCCATTCCACCGACAGGGACAAAGAACCCTTTTCTCTCCGGACAGCCGTCACCACTCCTGTGTCTTCAACGATTCCGGTGAACAACTTGCTCACCCCCGAAGAGATGGGGTTACGGTCTCGCCGCAACTGGGACTCGCACCAGTCGCACTTGCAGGGATGCCAGCCGAAAGGTGCCAGCGATAGGTTCCCTTTTCAACAAATCCCACCCGACGACCGGACGACCCTTATGTAGTATTTTCAGTTCCATGGTTTCGTGATTGTAATTGCACAGGTTGATCAAAAGCGAGTTTCTGAAGGGCACGACCTTCCAGTCCACTCCCCAGGCGGGCAGGTCAGATGTGTCAACGAGATTGAGTTCTCTAGACAGTCCCCATCTTGACAGAGACGCAGCGATTTGGCGCCAAAGGTCGCGGGCGGTTGTTTTCGGATAGATGTAAGTGAGTTGCTCGGTCGGGTCGGGAGGGTGGGTCTGATGACCATATTCATCTCTTGACAACAGACGCTCTGACCCGACCCATATGACCCGTCCCTTATATCGGCTCAAAGTGGAAAGAGCTAAGCGAGACAGGTGGGTGGCACTTGGAACGAACAGAACCCTCGTTTGCGGTATGATGCCGTCCTCAAGCATCCTTTCCGTGACGAAACCGACTTTAACACCGTGAAACGTCAGGGCAGTATAAAGTTTGTTCCTGGCGTCGGAATGTCGGACGCCGTCCCAAACCAAAGATGACAGGCTGTGGAGAAGGGTGACATGCGGTTTCGCTTTTTGGAACTCGGTGACCTCCAAGGCCAGACGATTCAAATCCAAACAAGTCAGACCAACCGCTTCCGCGCAAAGAGGGCGATGCATGATGGAGCCAGCGAAGTCGCTCTTCGGATCGTACGTCCTTTCCCAAACCCAGATCGTAGTCGCGCTCTGACCGTAAATGGCACCTTGCCACAAAGCGGCTCGGATGTGCTCAGCCGGGACCCGCCTAACCTCACGGTCAGGAATCAGATGATTCTCACTGTTGAAAACGGGGGCGTCTCTGCACGACCGTTGAAGATCATATGCCATCGCATTCAATAACCATCCCTGAGCGAACTCGCCTCTTCCAAAACTGAAAAAGTTGACGCTGTCGTTACCATTGATGGGGCTAAACCGGCTAAAGAGATATGCGTCAACGCCAAAACGCACGTCGTTCTCATTTAAAAAGGTCCAGGACATCGCCTTCGTGTGGACCGGCAGTCCAGAACCGTAACGACTGATCTCATCGGCCAATATCTTATGCCAACGGGTGAAAAAGTCCTGATTGAAACGAACGAAATCATACCAGAGGGGAGAGGGAATTGATACATCCGTCAAACGAAACGGATCGGGTAGCGGAATGCTTTCAATGCTCTTATAGTTGGAGCCCCATCTTTGATTTAAGGTGTCAATGTCGCCGTGTCTCTCCTGCAACCATTTGTGCCACAGAGCCTGACCGTAAGGGCAGGGTTCTTCCACATTGATCGGCTCGTTGGTCAAACAAATGCTATGGAGAGCACTTTGATGGCCCAAGAGAGACGCCACTCGTGTCGCATAGCACTTTAGTAGTTCTTGCCCTTCAGGTGCGTGAAGGCAGTAGCGAAGAAAACCGTCTCTGCGTTTGTTTAGGTGAGGATACTTTCGTAACATCCATTCCGGGAAGTAATGGGGGCTTATCAGCAGGTTCACGGCAACTCCTACTGATGCCGCTCTGTTCAAAACTTTTTGGACTTCTACAATTTCCCGATGGCTTTCCACACCTTCTAAAGGAAACACACTGTTGGGACCGAACTCTATCTGGATCATGTTCACACCGTATTGCGGGAAGATGTCCACATCATTTTTTACCTGACCGAAGTGACCGTACCCGACGAAGAAGATAGGTCTGCTATAAAGCCGTCCCTTATGGTCTCGGACCTCGCCGATAAACGACGATCCGACGATGCGGGGACGGGTTCTGCCCGTCCACCAGGGAACGGAAGGGAGACGGTCGCCGCCCCTAATCGCTTCTTCTAGTCGACTGGTCCAACGACTCAATATTTGCTCCAAATCGGACACCTGATCCCGCGCCCTCTCTATCTCGCCCCGCTTTAAGTCCTCTTTCACGTACTCAATGAAGGTTCGCAAAATTCTCTCTCCGACTACCGGGTAACGAACATCCATCCCCTTCCCCCTCAGTTCGCCGATGAGGGAAGAGAGGCGCTCAAGCCCGTGCCTGAGGGTTTGCAAGCGCTTTTCCAAAGAGATAGGGGAGAGGAACCGGACTTCCATTGCATCTTCGGCACTAACCCCCTTTACGCCATCGCATCTCAATTGGATCCGCCTCACCCTCTCGTCCAAACCTTGAGAACTACCTTGCAGAAAGATCCGATAGAAGCCGGGCTTAAGGTTCAGAAGCGTTTCAAACACCGTAGCCCCGTCCGCCCTTACCGTCCACTTTGAGGAAGTGAGTGGTGAAGCAGTGTAAAAATTGAAGGCGAGGGAAAAAGGACCGTCCGCCTTTATCGTCTTCGCGGTTTCTTCCGCCTCCAACCCGATAAGGTGGTCTTCGGAAAGGAAAAGAGTTGGCGTCTCTCCTTCTTCCAACTGTAGGTCGTCAAGCCATAAACCCTTAGTGGGGCTCTCTGTGACAATTCGCAAAGTAAAGAGGATGTCATCGGGAGACGGCTGGAAGGTCATCTGAATCTTTTTCCAGCGATCGGCGGAAAAAACAAAAGGAAGCCGAAACTGCCAATGGGAGCCTCCCCCGATCCACCCGATTCCTGGATCTTCACAGAGGATATACGCGCTCAATGTATAGGTTTGTCCCGCCTTTAGCGGTAACGGATTCTTTAGCCAGAGGGTGCCATAAACATGCGCGCCGAAGGGGGTGCCGTTGGATATAAAGAGACTCCTTTTACCAGAGCGAGCAGTAGTGTCATCAATCCGACATTCGGCATCGGTGTTGCGCTTGTCCCAAAGCCAGTTTGCTGGAACGTTGTCGGCGACCGGACCCTCAAAACTGTCTTTGAACACAATTGCGCTCCGGTCGGGCAATGCAAAAACTTGCAAGCCGGTGATCCTGATTCCCCTCTCCTGCCATTTCTCGCCCTTACCGTTCCAAGTGAGGGCCGCTCCAGAGATCAACAGTAGGGCAGGCAATATGGATCCCAATGTCGTCCTGTACATCCTATCACTCCGATCCTTGTCTATGTAACTTCATAGCGCCCTTGTAAGCCTTTAATCGCAGTGACTGGTCTGCGGAACCAAATCGTGCCGTACGCTCCCATCAACTGGCGGGCGACATCGGGAAGTTCTTCAATGAGATTGTGCCTTTCTCTCGGGTCGTTTTGCCTGTCGTACAACTCATCGGGTCTGTCGTCCGGTCTTACGATCACGGTCCATCGGTCGTCCCGAATGCGGCGATCCTCTGCTTCGTGGTAACCACATATTACTGCATTGCGAGGGTAGTCTGAATCGCCTGTTAGAACAGACAGGAACGATTGACCTGCAAGAAGTCCCGCTTCTGAGCCTAACCCGAGTATCTCCTGGACTGTTGGGAGGACATCGGGAAGGGACACGAGAGGGTTCCACCGACCAGGCTCCAATTTGGGAGCGTAAAATATGAAAGGCACTTTCAGTAATTCGGGGTAAAGCCTTCCCGCCCCCTTCAAGAATCGCCCGTGATCCGCTAAAGGATGCCCATGATCGGACAACCGGTAGAGGGAGATATGGTCTTTTCGGAAACTGTCCAAGCAGATGACAATCAGGTTCCTTGGAACTGACCGAGGAGCCCCTTGTTTGTGGGTCATCCCCGGATGATTTTTCTAAGGACATAGGGCAGAATACCGCCGTGGCGGTAATACTTTATCTCCATTGCAGTGTCCAAGCGACAAATGGCAGGGAAAATCTTTTCTCCGGATTCGGACCGCGCCCTTACTGTGATTCGCTTCCCTGGAGACAAGTCCTCCGCGATACCGATGATATCGTAGACCTCAGCGCCGGTGAGACCCAAAGAATCAGCGCTGTCACCGGGCAAGAACTGGAGCGGCAGAACGCCCATCCCAATCAGGTTGCTCTTATGAATGCGCTCAAAAGACTGAGCCAACACAGCCCGCACGCCGAGGAGGGCAGTGCCTTTCGCTGCCCAATCGCGGGAACTGCCACTGCCGTATTCTTTGCCGGCGATGACGATAAGGGGGGTATTTTCTGCGGCGTATTTGAGAGAAGCCTCATAGACGGTCGTCACTTCGCCCGTTGGAAAGTGAACGGTCCAACCACCCTCTCTTTCTGGAACCAGGCGGTTTCGGAGGCGAACATTTGCGAAGGTTCCCCGGATCATTACTTCATGGTTGCCCCTTCGGGACCCGTACGTATTGAAATCAGAGGGCTGGACACCCTTGGAAAGGAGGTATCGTCCGGCAGGGGATTCGGCAGGGATGCTCCCCGCCGGCGATATGTGGTCGGTCGTGATGGTGTCGCCCAACAAAGCGAGGACCCGTGCCCCGTAAATGTCCTGAGCAGGCTGGGGCTCTAAAGTCAATCCCTCAAAGTAGGGGGGCTCTTGAATGTAGGTAGACGCGGGATCCCAATTGTAAAGGTCGCCGGCAGGTACCGGCAATGCCTTCCAACGGAAATCACCTTCAAAGATGTCGGCATACTTCCTGATAAATGAATCGGGGCGCACGGCTCGGTCCATTGCTTGAGCGATTTCCTCAGCAGCCGGCCAGAGGTCCCTCAAAAAGACCGGACTGCCGTCGGGGCTGTAAGCCAAAGGTTCCGATTCCAGGTTAATATCAATTTTCCCCGCGAGGGCGTAGGCGACGACCAAGGGCGGAGACGCCAAGTAATTAGCACGAACGAGGCGATGGACCCGGGCTTCAAAGTTCCGGTTTCCGCTCAGGACGGCGACACCGATGAGACCTTTTTCCTGAATCGCTCCTGCAATCGGATCGGGTAAGGGACCACTATTGCCGATGCAGGTCGTGCAACCGAACCCGACCAGATGAAACCGCAGGGCTTCCAGATAAGGCAACAGTCCCGCCGACTCCAGATAATCCATCACCACTGGTGAACCGGGGGCTAGGGATGTTTTTACCCAGGGCTTGGTCGTCAAGCCCCGCTCGACTGCCTTCTTCGCTACAAGCCCAGCAGCCAGCATCACCGTCGGGTTTGATGTGTTCGTGCAACTGGTGATAGCAGCGATGACGACGGAGCCATGCCGGAGACCGACTTTCTGACCATCCAGGTCCACCCAGACGGTATCGTTCCCAGCAGTCTCAACGGTAGTTTTTGAGGTTGTCGTTGCCGTTGAGACTGCTGTCGGTTTCTCCACCGCCGACGGTGCCTGCCCTTTCCCTCGTCCCTGCGACAGCAGGTCGGGAAGGGAGGAGAGAAACTGGTCCTTGACGCTGCGCAGGGGAACACGATCGTGAGGTCTTTTGGGACCGGCGAGGGTCGTCTCCAGTTGGCTTAGGTCCAACTCAACTACATCGCTGTAGATCGGCTCTGTGTTCGGGTCGTAAAATAAGCCTTGCGCCTGGCAGTAATCCCGGACGAGAGCGACATGCTGAGCATCCCGTCCCGTCAGCCCAAGGTAATTGAGGGTCTCATCGTCAATAGGGAAGTAGCCGCAGGTAGCACCATATTCCGGAGCCATATTCGCAACCGTTGCCCGGTCGGGCAGGGACAGTTTCATATAGGCGGGGCCGAAAAACTCAACGAAGCAGCCGACGACGCCCCGCTTGCGGAGCAAGTGGGTCACCGTCAGGACAAGGTCCGTTGCTGTCACCCCCAGCGGCATTTCGCCAACCAGTCGGACACCGACGACAGGAGGAAGAGGGAAAGGGTAGGGGAGACCGAGCATTACTGCTTCGGCCTCAATTCCGCCCACACCCCATCCCAGGACACCCAATCCGTTGACCATCGTGGTGTGGGAATCGGTACCGACCAAAGTGTCCGGATAGGCGACGGCTCTGCCTTGGTCGCCTTGGACACAGATCACCCTGGCAAGATACTCCAGATTGACCTGATGGACTATTCCCTTTCCGGGAGGGACGAGGCGGAAATTGGAAAAGGCTTGCTGCGCCCACCGTAGGAGGGCATACCTCTCTGCGTTTCTCTGATACTCAAGGGAGACATTCATTGGGAAAGCGTTGGCCGAGCCAAAAGCGTCCACTTGCACCGAGTGATCGATGACCAGGTCGCAAGGGATCAGGGGGTTCACTCGGGACGGGTCACCACCCATCCGATCGACGGCGCTGCGCATGGCTGCCAGGTCGACGACGCAGGGAACTCCAGTAAAGTCCTGTAAGAGCACTCTCGCCGGCATCAGGGGCACTTCCACAGGATCCGGCTCTGGTCCCCACGCCAGAACGGAGGCGACCAGATCTTCTGGAACTTTACCCTCACACCACTGCCTCAACACGTTTTCCAGCACGATTCGGATGCAATAGGGAAGGCATTCCACTGACCCCAGGCCCCAGGAGTTAAGGCCGCGAATTTGGTAAATGGTGACCGTTTGCCCGTTGCTGGTCAGTTGTCCAGTCAGATCTTGATGCCTGGGCGGAGACAAGTCGGTCAGCCTCCTTTTTCTCTCGCCTTAATCCTAATTTTAGCCCCTTTTTGAGAGGACGCGGGACGTTGACCCGGATTATAATTGACTTTGCCGATCAGTTGAGTTACAATTACCCCGGGAAAGGAGGACAAGTTAGTGGGAGACCATCGGATCGTTTTTGACGACCTGGAGATCGGTGAAATTGGCATTCAACTGGACGACAAGGAACCGGAGGAAGTGATCGCCTGGGGTTTAGAGACTTTTGGCGACAGGGTGGCAGTGGTGACGGCTTTCCAGTGTGAGGGATCGGTGATTTTAGATATGGCGTACCGGGTGAGGAAGGACGTGCGGGTCATCAGCGTGGATTCGGGTCGGTTGCCTCAGGAAACTTATTCCTTTATTGATCAGGTCAAGGACCGCTATCCAGAGATCCGCCTTGAGATTCTTTTCCCCGATTATCGGGAGGTAGAGGCCATGGTGCGTCGCCACCGGCTGGACCTCTTTTACGATTCTGTTCCCCTTCGCTTGCTCTGCTGCCACATCAGGAAAGTGCGCCCGCTCCTGAGAGCCCTTCAGGAACTGGACGGTTGGTTTACCGGGCTGAGACGGGAGCAGTGGGCGTCGCGCGCGAACATTAAAAAAGTGGAACTGGATCACGACCACGGGGGTATAGTGAAAATCAATCCTCTCGCCGATTGGACGAAGGAGGAAGTTTGGGATTATATCCGGACTCATTCCGTTCCCTACCATCCTCTCTACGATAGAGGTTACACCAGCATCGGATGCGTACCCTGCACCCGACCAATCAAACCAGGAGAGGACGACCGGATGGGGCGGTGGTGGTGGGAGGTCAATGCACCGAAGGAGTGCGGCATTCACTGCCCGATCGAAACGGGAGGCTTTGAGCACGAGGTGGAGGCGATCCTCGGCGAAATTCACCATCATACTCTAACCGGTGGAAAAGACCGATGACTGATCCGTCGGGCATACGGATTAGCGCAGAAGAGCGCGACATTCTGAAGGCGGAATTGGAGGCACTGATTCCCGTCCTGTCTGAGGATAGGCAGCCGCCGTATCAACGGCTGGCGCAAGCCATTGAGGAGGGCTTGGTCGACGATGATTTGGAGCCGTACCTGGACGGTCTGCTGACGTTGGCTTTAGAAACAGGGCGCGCTCGAACACTCTACCGGGCGGAGGGCGAGCGACTCCTGACGGATCTCTTCCGTCGTACCAGCCGGGGTCAGTCACTCGTAAGGGATATAGAGCAGATCAACCGGGCTCTCAAAATCCTAAGGGGTCAGCAGTTGGAAAATGTCCGGGTCGGGTTTCGGACGCTGGGGAATTTCAGCCTCGTCCTTGAGACGGCAAGTTTCATCATTACTTTGTCCTTCACCTCCGATGGTGTCCGAGTGGACAGTTTGTCGGTCGGTGGGGAGGCAGGCTTAGGTTAGGAGGGACCAAATTGCAAGGCGAGGAAGGTTTTGTCGTGTGGCTCACTGGGCTTTCCGGATCGGGAAAAACCACCCTTGCCCATCTTTTGGCCGACAGACTGAAATCTCTCGGTTTGAAAGTGGAAGTGTTAGACGGCGATGTAGTGCGCCAGCACTTCAGCAAGGGCTTAGGGTATAGCAGGGACGACAGGATAGAGAACATTCGGAGGGTCGGGTTTGTCGCTCATCTCCTTGCCCGTAACGGTGTCGCTGTTATCACCGCTCTGATCTCACCTTATCGGTCGGCTCGGGACGAGGTCCGCCAACTGGTCGGTCGCTTCGTTGAAGTGTATGTTCACTGTCCCCTTGAGGAACTGATCCGACGGGACCCCAAAGGGCTGTATCAGAAGGCACTGAGGGGAGAGATCGCCAATTTTACTGGAATCAATGATCCTTACGAGGAGCCGTTGGACCCTGAAGTCATCGTCCGCACCGATCGGGAGAGCCCTGAGGAGAGTCTGGAGATGATCTGGGAGGCTCTCATCAGTTATGGCTATGTGAGGGAAAAAGAGCCGGAGGCTGCCGAAGAGGTCCTTCGGGACCCTGAGGACGAACAGGACTAATTTTTTCGGACGGTCAGCCTGCGGGCTCCAGCAAACCTCCGAGAATAATAAGGGCTGTTCAAAGAGGTCACGACCACCCTTCGGACGCCACTCGATGCGTGGACAAAGAGCCCGTTGCCAATGTAAATACCCGTGTGGCTGATCCCTTTCCTTCTACCCGTATTCCTAAAAAAGATTAAGTCCCCCGGGCGTAGTTGTGACCTGGCCACAGGCGTTCCTAACCTCATCAGGTCCTGCGCGCTCCTGCCGGCGGTGATCCCGTAGAATCTTAGGAGATAGGTGACGAAACCGGAACAGTCAAATCCGCGAGACGGTGAGGTGCCGGCGTACCGATAACGGACGCCCAGATACCGTAAGGCTTCCCGACTGAGACTGTCGCTTGGCGCCTGAGACGGCTGTTGTTTCCTGGACGGCTGCCCTTTTTTTGTTCTGCCCGCTGTCGGTCCTTTTGTCCACCTGGGCGACGGATCCGGCACCAGCCTGACACTAGGCGGAGCCTTCGCTTCCGTTTCCTTTCCTTGATCCAGCGCTTGCTTGACATCGGCAAACCCTTCTACGGACTGCGTTTCTTTCTGACCAGTAGAGGGAGCGACCAGGATCCCGATCGCCACTACCACAGTGCCCGTCATCACAACAGCCCACTTCCGCCTCATCCCGTCCTCCTCTTCACTGCTTTGATGACCTTAAAGATTGTGGTCCAATAATTCCGGCTGGTCCAGACCGATTCCCTATCCCCGTCGGATCATTGATGCCACAATGAGCCCAGAGAGTCGGTTCGTTTGGAGGGCAGAATCAAGTGTCTCAGAGCGGAGCTCCGCTTAATTTCGTTTTGATCGTTTCGGATACATTTCGTAGAGACCATTTGGGCTGCTATGGAAACCGGCGGATCCGGACGCCTCATTTGGACCGCTTCGCCTCTCTCTCGGTCGTCTTTGACCGAGCCTATTGCGGTTCCTTTCCGACCATACCCGCCCGCACCGACTTGCTTACCGGGAAATGGACCTTCCCTCATCGGGATTGGTCGCCCTTACCGATGGAGGAAACGGTTGTGCCCCAATTGCTTTCCCGAGCAGGCTATACGACGATGTTGATTGTCGATACCCCCCATATGGTCCGCGATGGCTATCACTTTGATCGGGGATTTGACGGTTTCTACTGGATTCGGGGTCAGGAGAATGAACGGTACCGCACCGATCCGGCTAAACCCCTCTTTCCCTGCAATCCGACCAAATGCCGAAACCCTGACACTTCCCTCCTTCAATACCTGCGCAATGTCGCAGAGAGGAGAAATGAAGAGGATTACTTCTGTGCCCAAACCTTCATCCAGTCCATCCGGTGGCTGGAAAAGAACTACAAGGAAAGGTTCTTTCTCTACATCGACACCTTTGACCCCCACGAGCCATGGGACCCGCCCACCTATTACACCGAACTGTACGACCCAGGCTACCGGGGTGAGGAAGTTATCTATCCCCGCTACTGGTTCTGGCAGGAGTTTCTGACCGAAGCCGAACTGCGCCACTGCCACGCCCTTTACTGTGGTGAGGTGACGATGGTTGACTACTGGATCGGGAGGCTGCTGGCTCGCTTGGAGTCTCTTGACCTCCTCCAGAAAACGGTCGTCATTTTCACCAGCGATCACGGTTTCTACTTTGGAGAGCACGGGATCATTGGAAAAGCCCTGATTGAGACCCGGGACGGGGGTGGGGTACTGCATCGCTCGCCTCTTTACGATGAGGTCGCGCGGATCCCGTTAATCATCTACCATCCTCATGCCCGACCGGCACGATGTCCTGCGCTGACAGGTTTGATTGACCTGGCGCCGACCCTTTTGGACCTCGCCGGAGTTCCCCTCCCTGACTTCTTTCAGGGACGGTCGCTGGCTCCCCTCCTCAAAGGAGAGCCCGTCTCGTGGAGGGAGATCTTTGTCACGTCCTGGGCGATCGTCCAATCTCTTAGAGAGACCCGCACGCGTGCGGTGGACGGAAAGGAGCGCATCGTCCTCTCTCCCCGACCTTCCACGATCACTGACGGCGAATGGTCGCTGATCTACAGCGTTGAGGGAGACGAGGCGGAACTATATCATACAGCCACTGATCCGGGTCAGAAAAACAATTTGATCTCCCAAAATTCCGACAAAGCGCGAGACTTGCACCGGAAGTTCATTGAATTTCTGGCGTTGTGTGGAACGAAAGAGGAGTTCCTTATGCCCAGACGTCGGATTAGGGTCTGAATTAATAATTTGGGGCTTCAAATGTCATGCGGGTTGCCGCTTTCTTATGGTTGCCTCTATCGGTCACTCCTACTTTTTTCTTCACCCGGGAGGTGTGTATGGGTCGACAGATAACCGTTGGCATCTTTCACGATCCGGAAGCGCCCATGTCAGAGGGGGCATCAAATCCCGATCGGATCGCTCAGATTGTCAAGAAGATGGGCTTTCACCCAGCGTCGATCAGCCGGAGCCAACTAGCGGATGAATCCTTTCTAACCCCTTCTCACCTACCGGTTTTGGTCCTCTGCAAGTCCCCGTATCTACCGGAGGACGCCGTCAGATCCCTCCGGAACTACCTGAAGCGCGGCGGTCGTTTCCTGGCACTCGGCGGTTATGCCTTTGATCGGATTTACGGATGGGGGGAAGAGGAGCCTCATGAGTATGGTGAGCGATGGTCGTGGTCTCGTGTCGGTCCGCCTGAACTGACGACGCGCGTAACGGAGAGACAGTTCCTCCTTTCAGTCCCTGCGTCGGGACCGATCGGTTTTTACGGGTTACGAGCCTCAGTTTCGGTCCACCCCGGAGCCCATTATCTGCTATCGGCTGAAGTCGCCGCCGAGGGCATCAGGAACGGCGCCGGCGCCTATCTTGCTGCTGAATATTGGGACTCAAAAGGGAACCGCCTCTCGTTCCAGGAGACCCGTCCCGTTCGCCAAACGGACGGATGGGAACAAGTTACCGTCTGGCTGGCGATTCCGCCGGACGCCGCCCAAACGACTGTCTCATGTCTCATCAATGGCACTGGGAAGGCGCGCTTTCGTAAGATCCGTCTGACTCGTGGTCTCTTTCCTTCCTTTAACACCCGTTGGGCGACGGCTCGCGACTGGTTACACGTTCAAGCAGATCAGGTCGGAGTTTTTGACCCCGGCTTTCGGATTGACGGGACAGTCACGTTGGAGGGACTGCCGCCCTTTCTACCCCAGACCCTGCGTCTTGGTCCCCTCCGTTCGCCGATAAAAGGATACGCTGCCGTCGCCCTGACCGGAAGTAACGATCCGGTCCGGCCGGTCGCCTATTCACGGCTGATCCCTTTATTGCAAGCGAGAGATCGTTTTGGTCGGTATCTGGGACCCGCCTTTTCCCTCGTCTATCACTTTGATGGACCGTTCAAAGGCGGTAGTTGGGCTATCTGCGGCATTGATAACAGGGACATCTGCGCCCTACCGAACGGTGATCGCTTCCTAACGGAGGCGCTGCGCCGCCTGGTTTTTTCTTCCTACCTTCACTCCCTGCGCCCTGCCTTCTGGGCTTACCGGCCCAACGAGTCGGTCCGGATTAACCTGAAGGTCGCCAACTACGGGCTCTTTGACGCTCAAGCGGCGATCCGTCTTGAAATTTTCCCGTCTCCTAAACCTCTCGCCGCGGGACCGCCCATTTTGATGACCGGTCAGGAAGTGACATTGACCCCTGGAGCGGAGCGGGAGGTCGCCTTCCGATGGAAGGTTCCCCAGTCGTCCCCGCCCCTTTTCCTGGTCAAGGCCAGCGCTACTTTCCTCCCGTCGGGTCTTCAGGACGAAATATGGTCCGGCGTTTGCGTCTGGACCGATTCGGTATTGGGGGAAGCGCCGCCGATCCGATGGCATCAGAACGGTCTTGAAGAGTGGGATCCAAAAAGTCGGAGGTGGGAGCGTCGGTTTCTTACGGGGACTAATCAAACGGGGGTCCTGTTTGCTGTTGACTGGGAGAATCCGTTTCAATGGGAAAGTGAGTTCGCTTTGATGAATCGGATGGGACTCAGAATCTTGAGAGTCCTTCATATTAGTGCCTTCGCCGGTGACTTGACAAAGCCGACGGAGGAGTTTTGGCGTCGCTACGATGCCCTGGTCCTAATGAGCCATCGCCACAACCTGATTCTCATGCCCTGTCTTCACGACTGGACGGGCGGGGTGACCGTCAGCGATGAGGCTCTCCACCGTCAGTCCCTTTTTGCTCAGATGGTGGCGAAGCGCTACCGCAAGGCACCCCGAATCGTATGGGACATAGAAAACGAAGCGACAGTGGAAGTTCGTGATCTTCCGGACATTCGGCGCTTGTTCAATACATGGCTCCGAGAGCGGTATTCCAGTTGGGAGGAACTTAAGCAAGTGTGGGGAAAAGGCGCCGACTTTGGCAACATCCCGTTCCAAGCGGTCAGTCCCACCGACTGGACAGACCGTCGGGTCGTGGACATTCAGCAGTTTCGCCGGTGGCTCATTCGCCGATGGGTTGAAAACAATGTCCGGGCGGTCCGGTCCGCTGGCGCCTCTCAGCCGATCACCGATGAAATTGACTGGAAAGTCGGCGGCGACCATTATGAGGGTTCCCGGTTCCTGACCTTCACGAACCTCCACTACTATGGAGAGCGCACCCCTTTGTCCATTGCCGCTTACTTGAAGTTTATGGAACGCCATAAGCGGGGGCACGGTCTCGCCGTTGGCGAATTTGGTGCCCGAGACCATCCCAGTTTCTCCGGCGGATGGGGCTATGCGCCGACCCAGCTGGTCGTCCGGCACTTTATAACTTTGCCACTGCTGGTCCGTCAACTGGGAGGTGCCTTCGCTCTCAATTGGGACTGGAAGGATATGGAGGGATGTATCTTTCCGTGGGGTCTGATCGCGCCCCACGGAGTCCGAACGACTGTTGAGGGTCGGCAGGTAAAAGGAGAGGCAGCTTTGAAGGTATCCGGTCGCGCCTTCTCCATTGCCTCTCGGCTGCTTTCTCTCCTGCCTTTGAGATCCAGCCATCCTGACAGCCTGCTTCTCGTCATTCCCGACAGTCACTTGTTGGGTCCCTACGCAGATGTGGGCGTCAGCGGGACCGGTCCCGCTGGTCCTGTCAGTTCCGCACTCTTCCATTCCATCCGAGCCCTTCTAATCTTAAATGTGCCTTTCAGTGTCCTACGGGAGTGGGAGTTCCCCGATTGGCTGAAACAGGAGCGGTCACTCACCGGTCGCATCTTAGTCTTTCCGATCCCGTTCGTATGGTCGGAAGAGACTTTCCAAGCGGTCAGTAAGGCGTCGGACGGGGGTGGGTCAATCATCATAACCGGCGATTTCACTTTTCTGCCAGACCGTCGGACTCGGGACCTGACCCGAGTGCTCCGACTGTGTGGTGCCTATGGAAGAGCCCTTATTCGGTCGCCGCTGGATGGAAAGCCATCATTTGAAGTGATGGCAAAGGTGCCAGGAGGTAGTCTGAAAAGATGGAAGGGAAGCATTTATTTGGGTCTGACCGTCCACGGTTCCGATGTCCGAGTCCTGGCGCGGACCGCTTCCGGTGAGCCTGCCATCATCTCTCGCAGACGCCGTAACGGTCAGGTTCTCTACTGCGCCGATGCACCGGAGTTCAGAAGCGCTGAACAGACGGCTCAGATTTACGACTCGCTCCTCTCCTGGGCGGGCTACCGTCCGTATTTCTCCCCGTCCGATCAACGGTTCCTAAATCGGTGGGCAGATGAGATTGTTAGGTCGCTTCTTCTCGGTCACCCACCGCCCGATGCTATTCCGTTGGCTCCCCATTGGCGGGAATGGACCCCCCTTCGGTCAGGAACGGTTGAGATTCCTGCTCAGATAAAACCGCCTCACTTCCTTGTTCGTGATCCGGTCACCGGAGCGATCCTGACCAGGTTGGAAGCCAGAGCAGTAAAAGACAGGGCCGTTGTCACCGTCCCTGACGACCTGATTTTGACCCTTTGGCGTCACCTGCCGGCACGAACCGAAGACGCTCGGGCAAATTCACAGAGAAACAGGAAGAGACCCCGTTGGAGGTGACAACCGCCGGTGCATCCGATCCTACTACACTGGAACGGAATTACCCTCCGGTCCTACGGTTTTTTTGTCGTTTTGGGAGTACTTGTGGGCTACTGGTGGGCGAGGCAGGAATTTCGCCGACGGGGTCTCAGCCTTGAGCTATTGGGAGACCTAATGATCGGGGTCCTTCTGTCAGCTCTCATCGGCGCCCGTGCCCTTTATGTCCTCCTGAATTGGGAAGAATATCAAACCCGGCTCGCTGACATCGTGGCGACCTGGAAAGACGCCGGTCTCTCCTTTCACGGAGCTGCCGCCGGCGCTGTCCTCGCTGTTTATCTCATCTGCAAAAGGTGGCAGGTGCCCTTTCTAGCGGTTGCCGATGCCGCTGCCCCTGCCGTCGCCATTGGACACAGCATCGGGAGAATCGGCTGCTTCCTCAACGGGTGCTGTCACGGGGAGGCGACATCGCTCTTTTTGGGCGTGCGTTTCCACAATCCCGAAATTGGCATCTTCACCCCACCCAGTCATCCGACCCAACTTTATGAGGCAGGTCTCCTGGTTATCGTCTTCCTCCTTCTCGTCCGGTTCCAGTCTCGGGCATCCTATCAAGGTGCCCTCTTCGTGGGCTGGCTGGCAGGCTATAGCCTGATCCGCTTCTTTGTAGATTTCTTCAGAACCTATGGTCCGGGCGCATCATTTTTTGGCATTGTCCATTCCCAGTGGCTTTCTGCCGCCCTCATCGGTCTCTCTGCCGCCCTACACAGAATGTGGTCCCGCTCGTCTCAACGTCAGCAGGGAGGAGGCGGGAAGACTAATGGCGCAGGGAGGGGGCGCGCCAACTGATGGATGGTTCCCATCCCAAGAGACGCTTCGCTTTGCTTATATCAAAAAGCCCTGCAAAGTCGCCGATGGGCCTTTTGAGAGGGACATCAGGGTAAGCAGCCTTCAGAAGCAGGGGCGTCGGGACTGCCGAGTGGGTGTCCCGTGCGCAGATGAAAAAGGTCTGATGTCCGGTCCATTGGGCTTGCAGTCCCTTCAAAACCGACCGGACCACATCATCTATATGAACATAACCCCACAACC
Organism: Candidatus Caldisaccharidevorator sinensis; assembly: GCA_032161505.2. GTDB lineage: Bacteria > Armatimonadota > Fervidibacteria > Fervidibacterales > Fervidibacteraceae > Caldisaccharidevorator > Caldisaccharidevorator sinensis. The sequence goes on along the minus strand of JAVKTG010000002.1, from coordinate 58,545 downwards.
CTTTGTAGTCACCGGGAATCTCGGTGATGGGATTCTGACGCAGCCTCTCTAAAGCGGTATCTGAGATGACTCCGTGGAACCGCAAACTGACGGCGCAAATTTCCGGCATCAGTCGGGCTGTTGCGTCCGCAGCCAGTTCCCCAAACCATTTGGAAAGACTGTAAGCCTCCTCGGGACGGGCAGGGTGGTCTTCATCAAGGGGAAGGTAGTCCAATCTCGGGCGGCATCGGTTGTAATGGAGCCCGACGGCATTCACGCTGGACGCCATCACTACCCTCCTCACGCCGGTTTTTCTGCAGCCTTCCAGCATGTTAAAAGTTCCCAACACATTGGTTGCAAAGACCAGATGGGGTTCTGCGAACCGTGGCCCCGGGACCGCCGCCAGGTGGACGACGCCGTCGGCTCCTTCCAAAAGCCCGATCAGCGCCTCAAGATCAGTTACATCACCGACCCGGACCGAATAGGGCAGGCTCTCATCCGTCCGAAGGTCCAGACCGATCACTTGGAGCCCCTCCGATACCAGTCGCTTGCCGACGGCGCGACCGATCCTACCCGCTGCACCTGTCAGAACAATCTTCAACGCACGCTGACCTCCTTTTCTCTTGCCACATTCTAATGAGGTTAAAATTGACCGGAAAAAGAGAGAGAATTCAGCGATGCCGGTGCTTCCCGAAGGCAACATTGCATTCCGTGCCGAGGACCGAGGCGAGCGGAAGCCGGTGGCGGTAACCGGGGTCGTGGTGGCGAATGAGCGGGATCGGCAGTTTTGCCGGCTGACTCTCTACGCCCCAGAAATTGCCCGGAGAAGTCAGCCCGGTCAGTTCGTCAATGTCTATTTGAACGCTTTAAGTGGAGAGGCCAACTACGAGCGACTCTCCCCGCCGCCTTCTGGTATCCTTCCCAGACCGTTCTCTGTTGCTGGCATTCAATCCGCCCGTAAGCCATCGTCCAACGGTCCGGGCGAGAAGGAAGAGCACTCTGCCATTAACATCGTCTTTGACTTGAGGCGGGCAGGAACCCGCTGGCTGGCTCAATTAACACCGAACGCACCCCTTCGCCTCACAGGACCGCTCGGCAAGGGGTTCTGGTTTGATCCTTCCAGACCCCGTCCCATTCTCGTTGCCGGGGGGATCGGGCTGGCGCCATTTCCGTTCCTCGTTGCTACCTTTCTCTCTCTCGGCGTCTATCCGACGGTCCTCATCGGTGTGCGATCACCTCGCGACCTACCCCTTCACGCTGTCAGGTCCCAGAACCTCGTCTTTGCCAGAAATGAACCTCTGTCCCTGTGGACGATTGAGGAGTGGGCGGGCAGGCCGGTGTCGGTCGCCATCGCCTCAGAGGAAACGGCTGAAGGATTCTTTCCGGGGACTGTTGTGGACCTTCTAACTGCCTACCTCTATGCTCTCTCGGATCTTGATACCGTCTGCCTTTACGCCTGCGGTCCGATGCCTATGCTCAAAGCCGTCTCCCGCTTAGCGGACGACTTGCACCTTCCCCTTCAAGTGGCTACCGAAGAACGAATGGCGTGCGGCCTCGGTCTGTGCTTTGGCTGTCCGATCCCGTCAAAACTAGGATCCTACCGTCTCTGTTGCATTGACGGTCCAGTCTTTGACAGTGTCGTCATTGATTGGGAACGGACGGGTGGGCGGGAGGCGCCAAACGCCGATCCGACAAAATGCCTGAAGGAATGAGAGAGCCTGACCTTTCCGTCACCGTCACGAACATTCGTCTACGAACGCCCCTCATCCTAGCCTCTGGTTGTTGCGCTTACGGGAGGGAGATGGAACGGATTGAAGGATGGAACTGGCAGGCGGTCGGCGCCGTCGTTCTCAAAGGAATTACTCTCCACCCTCGCCCCGGCAATCCTCCCCACCGGATTGCGGAGGTGCCCTCGGGTCTGATAAATACCATCGGTCTCCAGAACGTCGGATTAGAGGGTCTCGTCCGGCTGGTCAATGAAGACCTCTTTCGCCTGCCCGTCCCGATAATCGCCAATGTGGTCGGTCAGACCGTAGAAGAGTACAGGGAGATATGCAACGGTCTGACAAGCGCCCCCACCCTCGCTGGCATTGAACTGAATGTCTCTTCTCCCAATATCCGGGGCGGGGGGCTGGAGTTTGGCAGGGATCCTTGCACGGCGGCAAATGTGGTAGAATCGTGCCGGTCCGTCTGGGAGAAGCCGCTCTGGGTGAAACTTTCTCCGGAGCCCGATCGGATCGAGGCGATAGCCGAAGCCTGTGTGCGTGCGGGAGCGGACGCCCTGACTCTTTGCAACACCTTTCCCGCCCTCGTCCTGGACACCCGTTCTCTCTTCCCAAAAGTGTCCGTCTCCGCTGGCTTCGGCGGTCTGTCTGGACCGGCTATCAAGCCAATCATCTTAAGAAAAGCGTTCCTAGTCGCCCGTTGGTTACGGGCGAAGGGGCTCTCCGTTCCCGTCATCGGGTCGGGAGGCGTGTGGACTGGAACCGATGTCCTTGAATACCTCGCCATCGGTTGCGACGCGGTCCAAGTAGGTACCGTCCTTTTCTCCGACCCTCTCGCACCCCTGCGCATCGTTTCCGAATTGCAGTCCCATCTTAATAAAGTGGCGGAAGAGACGGGCGATCATAAATGGCTCCGACTGCAATCGTACAAAGGCGTCGTAATAAAGGAGTTGTCCGACCGTGTCCCGCCGCCGGTGGGCTGAAATTGTGATTGTCGGAAACGAGATCCTATCGGGACATGTCTTGGACACCAACAGCCGGTGGCTGAGCCAACGTCTGATCCGCATGGGCGTGTCGGTCCGGAGGCATGTTACCGTCCCCGACTGCGAAAACGCGATCGCCTCAGAGGTAAGCGCCGCTCTCTCCAGAAGCCCTGACCTTTTAATTACAGCGGGCGGACTGGGACCTACCGACGATGACCGCACTTTGATGGGCGTCGCTAATGCTTTGGGGCGCCCCCTTGTCCGCAATGAGACGGCTCTTTCTCTCGTCCTTCAAAGATATCGCCAACTCTACCAAGAGGGCGCTGTTGACAGCCCAGATATGACCCCCGCAAGGGAGAAGATGACAATCCTTCCAGATGGCGCCATCCCTTTGCCCAACACTGTCGGCACGGCACCCGGCGTCTGGATTGTTTCGGGACCCACTGCCATCGTCTGCCTGCCGGGAGTCCCGGCTGAATTAAAGGATATTTTCATCAATGCCCTGCCTGCGTTGCTCAGGGCTCATCTTGGGGTCGGCTATTATGCAGAGAGGCATTACGAGGTGATCTGCAAAGACGAGTCTGTCCTCGCCCCGATCATCAAAGAGGTGGTTCAGGCACATCCCGGTGTCTATCTCAAGTCGCGAGTGCGTCCCTTCGGCACCGCGTTCCGGATCCGTCTCCTCCTTTCCTGCGTGTCCGAAAGTCCTTTTGAAGCGGATGAGAGCCTGCGCCGCACCGTCGACGATCTGATCCTGCGCCTGGAGCCCGCCGGCATTCTTTTGATCCCGGCTTGCGGAGAAGAAGAGTGAGGCCTTCTTTCCTACCGGGCGCTCGGTCGGTTCGCCTTCACATCGCCATTAGCCTTCTCCCTGTAACCCGTTGTGGTGCAAAGGAGATCAAGCAGATGTTGCTGTCCCTCTGGTCTCTTCATTCTCTCGATTCCTTCAACCGGTATACGCTTTACCTGCCCACCGTTCTAAGCAAACCGGGGTCTATCGGTTTCAAACTTCACAACTGGACAATCGTCACTTCCCATTTCCCTATTTTTCTCTCTCCAGCCCTGTCTCTCATGGCGAACCTGATCTTTATCCTATCGCTCAGAGACAGCGACTTTGATGTTGTCCACTTTATCGGCTGGGACCGATCACTTCAGCTCCTAAGCTATCGCCCCCAAAAGTGCCCGCCCGTTCTTGTGACGATTCCGTCCAGCCACATAGTCGCCGTGCCGTCGGTTTTTCCTTTTTTATACGTGACCACTCCATCTGCTGACTTACGACACTTCCTGACTTCTCAGATGGGATGGGAGCGGCACCGGGTGCGCCTGACGCCGTTGGCGAAGGAGAACGGAGAGGGCGACCTTCAGGTCTATCGCCGGACAGCACTTGTATGGCTCGCCCTCTACAGAAGGTCTTTTGAAGAAGCCGTCGCCGATTTCACCGGCTGGCATCGTTGCTCCGAAGATTGATCTCGGTCGTGCGGGGGCATGGATTGCAACCCGTCAGTTTCATAAGCGGGCGGCGCAAAATGACGGTCAGGGGAGGGGCGATCTCCGAAAAAGTAGCCGCTGGGTAAACCGTTTAAGGTGATAGGAGGTGAGGATAAATGGAAGAAAAGAACAAAAACAAGGGAAAAGTTCGCCTGATCCACTTTTCTGACGTGCATCTTGGGCTTGAGGTTCACGGGAGAAAGGACCCGCAGAGAGGTCTGCACGATCAGGTCCGAGACTTCGTCGCCTGCCTGGACCATTTAGTCCGCGTGGCTTTAGAAGAGCGGGTGGACCTGGTCCTTTGCGCCGGTGACGCTTTTGAACATACCCGACCTTTTCCTTCGGTTTTGCGGTCCTTTTTGGAAAAGGTCCATAAACTGGCTCAGGAGGGTATACCGATCGTCCTGACGGCAGGCAATCACGATATGCCCGCCAGTCGGGGAGAGGGCTCCCCCCTCGACATAGCGCCAATGATAGACCCGATGAGAATCCATTTCAAGCGCGCCGCCGGTTGGGTCGCCGTCGACACAGCTAGCGGACCTGTTTCCGTTCTCTGCATCCCGTACGCTTCCACCCTGCATCTGCTGAGGACCGAGGAGATGTCGGGAAGGAGCGACGATCAGGTTTCCACAATGGCGTCCGAGCGACTAATGTCGATAATTGAGCGTCAGGCTCATCAACCGCCTGAAAGGCCGGGACCACGGCTACTGCTGGCGCACCTTTGGGTAGAGGAAGGATCTCTTTCAGGCACCGAGAAGTGGGTAAGTACAGTCCGAGACCCGCGAATCTCCATCCGCACGCTATCCCGATTGAACTTCTCATACGGTGCTCTCGGGCACCTTCACAAACACCAGCGCCTTGGTGACGACGCTCACCCTTTCGTCTACTGCGGAAGCCTTGGGCGTATAGATTTCAGTGAAGAGAAAGACGAAAAAGGTTTTTGCCTCGTTGAGTTGAGACGAAAGGGCGAAGTGTGGTCTACTGATCGCATTGATTTCATTCCCACGCCCACACGACGTTTTTTTACGCTCACCCTGGACATTAGCCAAGAGAGTCATCCGACTCAGGCAATTCTCAATTTCATAGACCGTCGGGACGATATTCGGGGCGCGGTGGTCCGTCTTTTGATCAAAATCCAAGAGTCTCAAAAAGGATTGGTTAATATTCCGGCAGTCAGGGCTGCTCTTCAGAAAAAAGTGGAATTCATCGCCTTCATCAGACAGGAGACGGTCGGCGAAAGAATTGAGCCGCCGGTCGTCAGCCTGCCGCCCGAGTCGGATTGGCAGCATCCGGTCAAACTGCTCGCCTGGTGGCTGGAAGAAAAATCTGGCGAAAAAGTGACCGAAGTCCAAAAATCTCGTCTCCTTCGCCGAGCCCAGTCTCTATGGACCGAAGTGCAAAAAAATGACGGAGGGGGTGTATGACATGGTGCCTCTCAAGCTAACTTTAAAAAACTTCTTGAGCTATGGAAGTAAGCCGGTTACAGTGGACTTCTCGGGACTCCGCGCAGTTGCCATTGTAGGTCCTAACGGTGCAGGGAAGTCTAGCCTTTTGGACGCGATCACCTGGGTCCTCTTCGGAAAAGCTCGGACGACGAATGAGAAATTGATCCGTACCGGCGCCAGAGATGCTGAAGTCACTCTGGAGTTCAGCCTGGAAGGCCAGGAGTTCAAAGTGTGGCGGAAGGTGGAAAGGAGGGAAGGCAAAATCCAAACCAGCTCGACTCTTGAGCAGCGAAGTGGGGAGAGGGGTCAGTGGCAACGCAAATACACAGGTGCAGACCAAGTCCGTTCGGCAGTCAGCCGCCTGCTTCACTCGGACGCCAGTACTTTCCTTCATACTGTGCTAAGTAGCCAAGGCGAGCACGGAAATTTTATGGAACAGAGACCGGCGGAGAGAAGGGATCTTCTTGCTCGACTTCTTGAACTGGATGTTTACCAAAGGCTCATGCAACGGGTTCGCGACCAGCGCCGATCAGAGCAGGTGCGCTTGGACGAAATGAAGCGACGAAAAAATGAGTTGAGCCAAGAGTTGACCCGCCTGGGTAAGTTGCAGACTCAAAAAGAGGAAGTTCAAGCGGAGTTGGACGCTTTAAATGCAAAGAGCCAAGAGATTATCGAAAGGCGGGACGAGTGGCAGAGGAAGAAGCAGCAAATCGCGGACGCAGAGCGAGAAAGAGAGGAAATCCAATCGGCCAAAAATGAGATCAGAAAACGGCTCAACGACTCTCTTCAGAGGAAGACATGCCTAGAAAAGGAAGCGCTTAATTGCAAGCAAACTCTCGAGCAGGCTCAAGAGATCGAGAGCCGTTTCAGACTCTATCAGGAGACGGAAAAGGAGTTGAAAAGGTGGGAGGCACTCCAGAGTCAATGGAAACCTCTGGAGGAAAAGCGACAGGAACTGGAACAGCAAATTGAGAATGAGAAGCGCACGATGGAAGTCACGTCTGTAATATTGCAGCAACGCATTAAAGACTTAGACGACCAAATCAGTAAAATTGAAAAGGAGTTAGAGGAAACCGATCAATTGGAAGAAGAGAAACAGCGATTAGCCCCGATAGCTTCCGAGTGTGAAATGTGGGACGAAAAGGAGCAGCTCCATAAGGAATGGGACAGGAGGTGTCAGGATTGGAAGGATAAAACCGAAAAAGAGCGAGCCCGTCGTCAGTCAGTACTAACTGCCCTGTCGAAACAAATTGATACGATCAGGCAAAAAGTCGTGTGCATCGATCGGGTGAAAAAAGACCTAGGAAAAGTCAAGGACGATTTGAGGCAACTTGATCAGGTCGAGGAACTGCGAAAGAACGTGCAGGAGGCGTTAACAAAGAAGGAACAGGCCGTGTACCAACTGAAGGGAGAAATCAAACAAATAGAAGACCGCATTCAGGAAATTAAGGATATGAGGCGGCTGCTGGCAGAACATAAAGAGGAAGCCCGATGTCCGGTGTGCCAAAGTGTCCTGACTCCGCAGACGGCAGAACGTCTGATACGTGAGTTTGACGAGAAAATATGCACTTTGGGCGATCGGATGGGGGAGCTGCGAAAGTCCCTGGCGACAAATGAAGCAAAGGTGGAAGAAGATACGGAGACGCTGCGCAAACTTACTTTGCGACTTGAGGAGCGTGAAGAGGTTACGCGACGAAAGGGACAATTGGAGCAACAATTAGAAAGTCTTGAGCTCTCCAAGAACGAGTTAGACAAGCTTGAGGCAGAACGCCAGAGTGCTGACAGAGAATTGAGGAGTTTAGAAACGACCTGGGACCAAGAGTGGCGGTTGTTGGAGGCAGAACGGGCTGAAATTGGATACAACGCAGAAGCGCACCGTCACGCACAGGAAATGAAAATGAAATTAAGTCGTGTTGAGGAACGATTGGCGGGGCTCGAAAGGAAGCGGACGGAACTAAGAGAACTTCAAGAGAGCCTGTGTGCTGCAAAGCAGGAAAAGAAGAGCCTTGACCTGCAGTTGATTAATGGCGATTTCGCCCACGACCAGAGAAAGGAATTAAAGGCTATTTTGGACGAGCTGTCTCGTCTCGGTTATGACGAAAGGAAGCACAGAAGTGCTGAGGACCGCCTGCGTGACTTGTCACCGGTAGTCGCTGAAAAACAGCGGCTGGGGCACGCGCAGGAGAGGGTCGGGCAAATAGAATCCGAGCTTGCAAAGATAGAAGAGGACAGAGAGGAGCTTACTAATCGAGAGGCCAATTTGAATGAAAGGCTATGCTCGCTGGACAAGGTCATAGGTGAAAAAGAGAGTGTAGAGAACAACATTGGTGATTGCAATAGGGAGCTCAGGGAAACAGCAGAGAAGATCGGTCAGAAAAACCAAGAGCTGGGAGCAATTGACCAAGAAATTAGCAGCCTGGAGCAGAAAAAAAAGGAATTTAAGGAATTAGAGAGTTCCATCGGGGAGACTGAGACGACGGTACAAGATTTGAACCTCCTTGAGCGCGCCTTCGGACGTGATGGAATTCCCAAAGCAATAATGGAGACGATGATCGGGAAACTTCAAGACGAAGCCAACCGTTATCTATCGCGGCTCACGCACGGAAGATTCAGCCTTGGGTTCCGACTGGCGAGGGTGTTGCAGGGGGGATCTGCGGAAGCAGAAACAGTTGATATAAGTGTGCAAGACGAGTTGGGGGAGCGGCCTTACGAAACTTACAGCGGCGGGGAGAAGTTCCGGATTGACTTCGCGGTCAGGGTGGCATTGGCAAACCTGCTGAGCCGCAGAAGGGGTGCAGCCCTGCAGACCCTGATTTTAGACGAGGGGTTCGGAACTCAAGATAAAGAGGGTTTGGATGCGATCAAAGAAGCCGTTGATGAAATCGGCAGAGACTTCGCTCTCATCGCGTTCGTGACTCATCTGGACGAGCTGGCAAGCCAGTTCCCCGCTATAATAGAGATAACAAAAGATTCGGAGGGCAGCAACTGCCGTGTGATTCATGCGGAGTCCTAACTGGGATGGGGAGGAGGTAATAGTATTGAATCGACGGGGAAAGTGGGCTCTTGCTTTTGCAGTCGCGGGTTTCTTTTGTCTCCTGGCTGGCAGCAATCAGGTTCTCCTTGAGTATGTTTCCCGACCGGATCCCGCATTTAAATGGGAAAAGAGGGGTGCGATGCCGTTACCCAACGGCGTTACTATGCATACTCTGCGCCTCACATCCCAGCAGTGGAAGGGTATTGACTGGACACACACGATACTGGTCGCCCAACCCCCAAAAATAACGACGTCCACAGCACTTCTGCTGATCACGGGCGGAAACATCGGATCGGAGGGTGACAGCGAATCCCGTCTGATCGCCTCTCAAGTGGCGACCATTCTGGAAGCGGTCGTCGCCGTTCTATTCACCGTTCCGAACCAGCCCCTCTTTGATAACTTGACGGAGGACGACTTGCTCGCTTACACCTTTGTCAAAGTTTTGGAGACGGGAGATCGCGAGTGGGCATGTCTCCTGCCGATGACGAAAAGCGCCATTAGGGCCATGGATGCTGTCCAGGTCTTCTGCAAAGAGGAGATCCGTTTGCCCATTGACGGTTTTGTTGTCACAGGGGCGTCCAAGAGGGGATGGACGACCTGGCTGACAGCGGTCGCCGACCCTGACCGAGTCAAGGCAATTGCTCCGATGGTATATGACAATCTGAACATTCCGGCACAGATGAAACATCAGCGGGAAGTCTTTGGAGGGTACAGCGAGCAGATTTCCGAATACACGCGGCGGGGCTTGACCGATTTGGCGACGACGGGAAAGGCACGACCCCTCGTGGAACTCATTGATCCGTTCTCCTATCGGGATCGGCTTACAGTGCCCAAGTTGATTATCAACGGAACCAACGACAGGTATTGGACGTTAGATGCTGCCAATTTTTACTTCAACGACCTACCCAAACCCCGATACCTGCTCTATGTTCCCAACAGTGGGCACGGGCTCGAGGACCGCCAGCGCCTCCTTCACACGTTGGTTGGCTTTTTCAACGGGGTCGTTGGCAGGTCATTTCTTCCCCAAATGGATTGGTCATGGGCCGACGAGAAAGACGGCGCTGTCATAACTTTGAAATCCAACCCGACTCCCACCAAGGTTCTTGCCTGGACCGCCGCGTCGGATACCCAAGACTTTCGAGACTCCCGATGGGCTTCCGAACAGGTCTTTTCTGACGGTCCCGTCATTCGTTACCTTTTGAAACCGGTCGCCGGCAAATTTCGCGCCGGTTTTTTGGAGGCTTTCTTTGAATCGGGACGGCTCACATTTTCGCTCAGCACTCAAATTCGCATAATATCCGGCACGAAGCAATAGCTGCTGCTTTGTTCCGAGCTACCAGACGCACCCTCGAGCCTCTGGCACCCAATAGCCTTCAACAAAGCCTCCCGAGCCGTAAAACACAACCGGGGCGAGGTTAGTGATTTCGCATGCGTGGTTGGGAATAACAAGCAATCGCTGTCCGACATTCAGGGGTTCAGGGGACCGAACGGAACCACACTCCTCCCATAGGCGATCAATGACCGCGTCCTTCAAATTAACTACCAACCCGTATCCCGGTGCTAGCCGGTCCAGAGTGCCCGATAGTGTTTTGAGCCCAGCGTCTATGATGGCGCGCCCCCTTTCAGGAACTGAAACGATGGAGGTAACGATGCGCAGCGCACAGTCTTCTTTGCTGACCAGCCCCATGCTTACCTGCATTCTGTCGTGGAAAACGTAGTTTCCCGGCCTCAGTTCGGTAATACCCTCGGTCAGCCCGTGACGAAGTACTAAGTAAGAGCCGGGTGTGCTCCCAATGCTCACGATAGGACAGTCCAAGCCCATCGCTCGGATCCTGTTCGCCGTCTCAGCCATCCGCTCGGCCTCTTCACGGGCGACTTTCAACCGTTCTTCTGGGCTATCTTTCCTATAGATGTGCCCGGCGTGGGACCGAATGCCAACAAATTTCACACCTTTCCGGCGCGACATTGATGCGGCGACTTCTAGGGCACGATGATCGGGCACACCCATCCTTCCATATCCTGTGTCTACGATCAACAGCATAGCGGCTTCCTTTTCCTTCCGGGCAAAAGATTCGCCGACCCTTTCCGCCAGTGAGGCGTCATCAAAGCAACAAAGGACGGCGTGACCTTCAGAAAAGGCGACCAACTCCTCAGTTTGAGAGTCCGTTGAAAAGGGCTGGGCAATCAAATATTCGGTAGCAACGCCGGCACGATCCAGTAACGCCGCTTCGCTTAACTTAGCCACTGTCAATCCGACGGCCCCGGCGTCTACCTGAAGCCTGGCAATGGCGGCTAGTTTGTGTGTTTTAGCGTGGGGACGAAGTGCGACCCCTCTATCCCGCGCCAAGGTCGCCATTTTTTCAATGTTGCCTTTGCACACGGAAATGTCCACATAGACTAAGGGCGTAGGAACCTCGGGATCCCAAACGGACCGTCCGACAGACCGTTCCGCCAGTCTTTCTATCACACGTCCCACCTCTCTTAGGGATTGTGCCATCCTTTCATCGGATGTGCAGAAATTGAGAGGTGGGCGTAACTGACATCGGCTGCCCTGGTGTTGCTTCTGGCGCCATCTCTTGCAGAGACGGCGCCTCAGTCAGATGGAGACCGCACCAGTGTCGTTTCCCTCTGGTTGCGAATCGGAAGCAGTTCCGATCCGTGCGGAAAAGAGGGGCGTGCGCACCTTTACGAACATCTGGTTCCTTGGACACCTTATCAGGGGAAGCCGTTTCAGGTCATCTGCGAGTCCCAGGGGGTTCGTTTCGCCGCTGAGACGGGCAAAGACTTCATCAGTTTCACTCTCCATGGTCGACCGCAGACCGTTGGTAGCCTTGTTCCCGGTCTTCTCTCCTCCGCCTTGAACCCGGTCTTCGGTGCTGAATTGCTCCAAAGGGAAAAAGAGCTGATCGCTTTGGAACTGGACCGAGATTCGGACGATCGCCTCGGGCTGATTCACCGCCATCTTGAGGGTGTAATTTTCAGCGGCACCGGATATGCCCATCCTCCCAGCGGATGGGCTTCGGGCGTTGCTAATCTTTCGGTCAGTGACTTTACCCAATTTATGGCGCTGATTGCTTCGGCGGAAGCGGTTCTGGTCCGGGATGGACAGATAGAGCCGGTCACTACGCGGCAGACGGGAGTAGGTCAGTTAGTTCAACAGAAGCACTCCTGTCTTCCAAACGAAAACTCTTTGCCAGCACCGTCACGGGAGATCGGCTGGGGGATGGGCTGGGCTACATCCTGCAGCAGCCGGGATGTGGCTTTATGGGACCTTCTCGCCGACTGCCTGGGGGAACGGGTCGGATCCAACGCGATGAATCGTGCTGAGGTGAAAGATTGGGAACTTGCTGTTCGGTTTCGCCGCCACCTCGTTGTGTTGACAGTTGCGGCAACTCTCAACCGCGCGGTGCCGGATTTAGAAAAAGCAGTCCTGGCTGAAATGCGAGATTTCGCACAAAGGTCCTTTCCTGTGTCAATGCTGATGGCGCGAGTGAATCGTTTGGTGGCTTTACATAGTCTGCGACAGAAAAATCCTCTCAATCGCACTCGCTTCGCTGGGTTAGGATGGGCTCTGTTTGACGATTTAAAAATTTCCGATACGTATCTAGCAAGCCTACTTGGTACGTCCCCGGACGCAATTCGTCAAGTTGTCAAACAGGTCCTTATGGAGTCCCCGACTGTCATCCGAACGGCCGGCGGAACCTGATCTGCTTATTGCGGACCCTAATCTCCTTTTGGCGGGAGATGGGTTTTCAAGAAATCAATGGAAGCCTTCCCGTTCCATTGATGCCCGCCATCAAACTCATCGTATAGAAAGCGCTCAACGCAACCGAGTAATTTATATACACTTTGAATTCTCTCAACGGCTGCTCGGGTGTAGGCGACGGGGAACCCTTCATCTTTTGCGCCTGCTTCTATGCACAGAAAGCGAGGGGATATCAAAGCGGCAACCTCTGCCAGGTCGCCGTAGCGCAACAGCCCCAAGGGCACCTGAACCCCGCAAAAGTTTCCGAGTCGGAGAGCAAAGCCAACCAGTGAGTTCAAATAGCAGCTGATGACGGACGCTTTCACACGTTGGTCTAATGCACTGATGAAGAGAGTCATAGTGCCACCATAGGAAAGTCCGACGCATCCTATTCGGTCACTGTCTACTTCCGGTCGTGACTGCAAGTAGTCCAAACATCTCATGCCATCCCACACGTTCATCCCTAACGGATTCAGCCCAATTAGCAGGCACTTGATCAAAAGGACATCGCAGTGGTCCTTGCCGGCGTAAGTTCCGCCCAGCCGCCTCTCGCCGAAGCCTCGCCAGTCGGGTGCAAGTACCACATAACCTTCCTTGACTAACTGGACTGCATAGTCGTAGTTGTGGGCTTTGATACTCCAGTAGCGGTGCCACTCTCCGTGTGTAATACCGCACACATCGTCCTTTCCGTTTCCGTGACCGTGACAAGCGAGAATGCCTGCCCGCCGTTCACCTTCCTTGAGATCCCCCGGTAACAAAAGATAGGCGGGCACTGCCATCGTTTTTTCCGTCTGGATGACAATTTTCTCGCGCCGGTAACCGTCGCCGTCGCACTTTTCCAAAATTTGCACCATCGGTTGCTCTATCAGCTCCGGCATCGGACCAAGGGACTCCACTACCCGGCAGTAAAAAGCAGACCGCCACGCTTCCCATTTCTCCTTGGAGTCAAATGGCATCGGCAATTGAGGCTCATGGGTCTCCAAAAGATGGATCAGATATTCACCCATGGACAGGTTAAGGGGACCGATTCCGCCCACGACGCTCCCTCCCTTTGCTTCCGACCTACTTAAGTTCTCCCAACCTTTTCCTCACGGCTTCCAGCGCCTCTCGGAACGGACGTTCTAGCCACGCTGAATGGTCCTCCTCGCCGTGGGGATGGGTGACTGTCCCGTTGTCGGTGACGCAGCTGTGGTGGCGAATGTAGTGAATGCCCCCTTCAAGTAGGGTGATCATGTATTGCGCCGTTTCTGTGCTGAACATCCACCAGTCACCTCCCACAGCAATATAGACAGGTGAAGTGTGAGCCATAATGCCCCGCTGCCATCCGTCTCGGTGTGTAATGGGTCTGTCGTAGTCGGGACCCCCCACCCGCGCCGCTAACCAACAATTTGCTTTTATCTTTAGAGTCTCCTTAATCCACAGACGCCCCGTTCCCTTTTCGTCTCTGGTTTCAGCCACGACCTTTCCATTCTGGACAATCTGGAGGGTATGGATCGGAAAAATGGATTCTGCACTGGCGTCCACCTCAACGGTGCCACCACCGGCTGGCAGCCGTACGGTATCGCCGGGGATACAATCGTTCACTTGGAATAGAAGGATTGGACCGCCAGTGATGAAGGTTCTCCCCAGTCGAAGGTTTTGGCACCAATGGTCGTAGTCAAACGGTTGATCCGGGGGGATGTAAACATACGTGCGATAGAGCCCAACAGGAACATCACTGGTCATCTTGTCGGTTCCAGCAACAAGGGGGAGGCGATAGCCGCCATTGAGGTATCGGTAATACTCTAAATGCTGATAAAGACCGTGCTGGAGCATCTCAACTGCGTCCGCCCTGCCAGTGGCGATCAGGGCTGCGGGTTCTCCGTTGGGTGCGGGCAAGTGCGGGATGATCACGGTTCCACCCTGCCTATGACACTCGTCCGCCCACCAAGAGAGAGTGGCTTCTAAGGTTCCACCCAGTTCCGCTTCGCCTGGTCCATCTGAACACCAGGGCATCACGGGTTTCTTCAAGCCTAGGAGGGTCAAATGACCGAGAAAGTGTTGTCTGTTCTCCTGACTGGTGTAGACAATAGTTTTGCCATCGGGTGAAGGGATGGGGCGACCAAGAAAATCCTCCGTGTTAGTGAAAAGGTGTCCCCACTGGGACTGAAGAAGGTTGACAACGTTCAGGTCCTCTCCCTGGGCTTCTAAATGGGCTCCCGTAGTAGAGAGGAAGTGCACATGGGTGTCGCCGCTGAACCATCGTTTCGCATTCATGTTTGTCCAGCGGCGGATTTTCAAGTTCAATTCCCGTTGACCTCGCTCAACGAATACGGAAGTTCGTAGGGGCTGGTATTCAAATCCTTTCGCTATGTCCACAAGGACACGCCCTCTGGGAAGCCATCCTTGACATGCGCCGTCTATGTAGGCATAGGTGACATGCCCGAGCCGCAGATCGCCGCCCACATCTATGTGCCACGTGCCCATATCGGATAGGAGGTGATCGTGATGACCATGCGGTTGGAAGGGGATCCCGTCAGGCGACCGAAAGTGAATCCGACACGGCACAGGCTTGCCGGTCTCTTCATCAATGACCGTCGTATGGACCCAGTTCCTCCCTACGTCACTGACTCGCACGGTGACGTTGCCCCCGGACCGCTCTCTTTCATGCATCAAGTCCCCGAACCCCGTCTTAAAAAGTTGTTGATCGCCAATCGTAAGCCGTAGGGTAGCGGACGGCTGAGCGGAAACCCAAACGTAAGCAGACCGAGAATGTCGGTAATACGGCTGCCCCCATCCTTTCAACGGATCGGCGAGAAAATCTTGTTCCGATTCGTCCGGCAGGGGATAAACATAACCTGCTTTCCCTCTATCCACCTCGCACGCCAACTGATCAGTCGGCAACCTGTCGGTGAAACGAAACAGAATAGGAACGGAAGGGCGGGATCGCGTCGGGTGCTCATCCAAGTATCCGATCGTGATTCCGCCGACGAGGAAGGGTCTATCTTTGGGCTCCACGGTAACAGAAACAATTTCGTCGTCCCGGCTGGGGTTCTTCCAAGCCCACAACACGAACCACCGGGGATAGGCTTGATAAGCTTCCGTCTGGCGCCAGCCGATCTGTTCCCATCTGCCTTCAAATCGGGGAGGTCTCCCATCATGTTGGTCAGCGACGGCGTCAAAAGGTAAATGTCCCCAAGGCACCGGCAAAGCAGAAATTTCAAATCGCTCCCGAATGGGACAAGAAATCGGGCCACTCCTTTCCGTCCGAAATCGGTAGACAGCGATCAGCCTCCCCGGTGGCTCCCCTTCCATCAAGTGGCTTTCAAGCAGGCGGTGTGCGAAGACAATCCAGCGGGCGGGGCGATTGATAGGTATTTCTACGGGATGGTCGTACCCGCCAGATCCGAAGGCTGCACAGCACAGAGGTTCGTCGCCAGTCGTGCCGATTAGAAAGGGGAGCCCCCGCAATGTGACCAAACCTTTCGGCATGTCCTTTCCGCCGGGGATGTTCTCCGGACCGACGTTCAGAAACCGCCCTAGGTCAAGCGGTTCATATTCCTTCTCTCTCATCCCAATCTCCCCCGTCCGTCCCGACACCATCATAACAAAACCCGACTTTGAGGATCACTGTGACGCAGACGGGGAAAACACGCTACTCTTTAGGCGCCGCGGTGATCGGGCGTGGGGCTCAACCGGAGGAGGCTTTCTCCGACAGTGACGAGCCTTTTAATCTCGTGCATCATCTCTCGGGTGAAGGAGAGAAGCAACTCACGATTGATCGGATCGGAACACTGAGGAGGGTCAATAGGCTTACCGACAATGAGGGCAATCGGCGACGGGCGGGGTAGGGGAGCTTCCAACGACCAAGCGCGATAAACGCCCGCGAGACCGCAGGGAAGGACCGGGACCTGGGCTTCCAACGCAATCAGAGCAGGTCCCAACTGGGCCGGGCGAATCCTGCCATGATCGCTGCGGGTGCCTTCAGGGAAGATAGCGACGACTTTTCCCGAACGAAGACAGGAGATGGACAACCGTAGCGCTCTCCGGTCAGGGGCGTCCTGCTCAACCGGGATGCTCTCGGTCAACCAGAGAAAAGTGCGCACGAAGGGTATGCCGAATAAGGGTCTTTTGGCAACGAAACTTAGCGGCCGCGGCAGCCATGTAGCCAGTAAAATCGGGTCAAGGTAACTCGGATGATTGCAAACGACCATCAGCCCCCCAGCGGGCGGCATGTTCTCGGTCCCGACGACCAGAGGCTTAAAAAGTGCCCAACTGACGGAACGCGCTGCCAACTGAAGAAGGTGGTAAACGGCTTTTTTCCCCTTCGTCACCCTTCAAGGACCCCAATACCATTCGTTTTCTGCCGACGGTCCTCTCGCTGACGCCTTCAGGAGCCGATCTCGGACCGTTAACCCCAGTCCCGTCTCAGGCGGGAGTGGTGCGACAATATGGCTGACGCCTTGTTTTTCAAGCCACCGGAGACCATCAAAGAGCCGATGCGCCAAACCCGCCCAATCGCCCCAGCGCCCCCACTGATAAATCACAATGCGGTCGACGGCGTCTGAAAGACGAACGCGTGACAAATCCCAACCCTGGGGTAACAGAACACCGACGCTCCTCCCGTGCTCCAGACCGCCCAGAACCGTAAGGGTCTTCTCAGCGAGAGCCTCGGGAGAACCTTGCGAGACGGTGACCGCAACGGAAGGAGCGTAATGTCTACGAAAGCGTCCCGGTGAGCGCTTCCCCTCCCTTTCGTCCTGCCCGATCTCAGAAGCCAGGGAAATCTCTTTCTCGATTGCCGCTTCAAGAACCTCTCGGGGGATAGCCCCCGGTCGCAGCAAGACCGGTGGATCGGTCGTAATGTCCAAGACCGTGGATTCAACCCCTTCCCGCGTCGGTCCCCCATCTATAATGCCGTCAATCTTTCCAAAAAGGTCCGCAATGACATGCTCTGCTGTCGTCGGGCTGGGTCGGCTGAATAAGTTGGCGCTAGGGGCAACGATCGGGGTACCGGTCTCCCGGATGAGTGCCAGCGCAACCCGGTGGTCAGGGATTCGTAAGGCAACCGTCTCCCTTCCCGCTGTGACGATGTCCGGCACCTTCAGCGACCGGCGGACGACTAGTGTCAAGGGTCCAGGGCTAAACCGATCGATCAAACGGAAAAACAAAGGTGGCAGGTTGATGGTCCAGTCCTTTGCCTGGTCTGGATCGGACACATGGACAATTAGAGGATCCGACGCTGGCCGCTGTTTGACGGAGAAGATTCTTTCGATGCCCTCCCGAATGGCGATGGAACAGCCCAGACCGTAAACGGTCTCCGTTGGAAAGGCTATGAGACCACCTTGCCGCAAAATCTGGGCTGCTTTTGCGATAACTTTCGGATCGGGATTCATAGGGTCAACGCACCAAACCCGTGTCACCGATGACACCTTATAAAAAAATTGGCGCAGATAGCAAGAAGTGTTGGGCGATGGAGCAGCATATGCGGTGGTGATCGGCTTAAGGGAGGGGGAAAAAAGTGGACCTCGGTCTCGTCAATAAGGTGGCGATCGTCACAGGAGGAACGAAGGGGATCGGTCGGGCGTGCACCGAGGCTCTGGCGCGGGAAGGCTGCTTGGTGGCATTTTGCGCTCGGACCCCTGAGGATGTGAAGAGGACAGAGGAAGAGGTAGCGCAACTGATGGGACGGTCAGTCCTGGGTCTCGCCTGCGATGTGACGGACGATCAGCAGGTGGTGTCTTTTATTGAGGAAGTCCTTGATCGGTTCGGCACCATCCACATCCTTGTGAACAATGCCGGCAGGGCTCAAATAGGCGGCTTGGACCAGTTGACATGGCAGGACTGGTTCGACGACCTCAATATCAAAGTCTTTGCCCAGCTGCGCTGCATAAAGGCTGTCCTCCCGGCAATGAAAGCGCAGAAGTGGGGGAGGATCATCAACATTAACTCCATCTTAGGTAAGCAGCCCAGCAAGGAAGTCCTATCAACCAGCACCTGGAGGGCTGCTTGCCTGGCTCTGGCTAAGGCGCTCTCTTACGAGGTCGCTCCCTTCAACATAACGATTAACAGCGTCAATGTCGGGCTGATCATTAGCGACCAATTGGAGAGGAGGCGGAAAAGAGAAGCGCCAGATATGACCTTAGAAGAGTTTGCGGAAAAGGTAGCCAAAGAAGCGGGGCCGGCGCTTCCGCTCGGTCGGCTGGGTAGGGCGGAGGAAGTGGCAGCGGCGGTCTGCTTTCTTGCTTCTGAATGGGCAGGCTACATCACCGGAACATCTCTAACGGTTGACGGTGGCGCGTCCCGAACCATATGAGGGACTGGTGGGAGGCCCCCCTGACGTAGTCGGTGCAGACTGTGATACTCTATCGTTAATGTTATGAGGAAGAACATCTATGACCCAGACAAAGTCAGCAGGAGGTGCAAGGTAGTGGCTCGCAAGCGCAAATGGATCTATTCCTTTGAGGAAGGCAAGGCTGAAATGCGGATGCTGCTGGGCAACAAAGGCGCCAACTTGGCGGAGATGACCAACCTGGGTCTGCCGGTCCCTCCCGGCTTCACCATTACGACGGAAGCCTGCCGGGAGTATTACAGAAACGGGCAGAAATTTCCTGAAGGGCTGGAGGAGCAAATTAAGAGGTATTTGTCCCAATTGGAAAAGAAAACGGGACGGAAATTTGGTGATCCGGGAGATCCGCTCCTCGTCTCCGTCCGATCAGGGGCTCCCGCTTCAATGCCTGGAATGATGGACACGATCCTGAATTTGGGTTTGAACGATCAAACGGTGCAGGGTTTGATCGCGCAGACGGGTGATGAGCGGTTCGCCTGGGATTCTTACCGGCGGTTCATTCAAATGTTCGGCAACGTCGTCCTGGACATTAGCCGGGATAAGTTTGAGCATGTGTTGGACGATCTGAAGGCGAGACGCGCCGCGGTTTTGGGTAAGCCCACCACCGAAGTCAGGGACACCGACCTGACCATTTTCGATCTTCAGCAAGCCGTCCGCAGATTCAAAGAGATCATTCTGCAGGAAAAAGGGGAGGCTTTTCCCGAAGACCCATACCGTCAGCTCTTGATGGCGGTGGAGGCGGTCTTTCACAGTTGGAATAACCCCAGAGCCATCAGTTACCGCCGAATTAACAACATTCCCCACGATTTAGGAACGGGGGTCAATGTTCAAACAATGGTGTTTGGTAACCGGGGATGGGACAGCGGCACGGGGGTCGGCTTCACTAGGGACCCTGCGACGGGGACACCAGGTCTGTACGCTGACTACCTTCCCAACGCTCAGGGGGAAGATGTAGTCGCCGGCGTGCGGACCCCGATGGATATCATCTGGCTGGCTGATAACATGCCTGCTGTCCATCAGGAATTGCTCCGTCACGCCCGCAGGCTCGAAGAGCACTATCGGGACATGCAGGACATTGAGTTTACTGTTGAAAAGGGACGGCTCTACATCCTTCAGACCCGGACGGGAAAACGAACGGGTCCTGCAGCGATCCGAATTGCTGTGGACACGGTTCACGAGGGACTGATCACCACCGACGAGGCTCTAAAAATGGTCGATGCTCGCCTGCTGGAGCAGTTGCTTCATCCCCAGTTTGAAGAAGGTGCTCTCAAGAGTGCGGCGACACTGGCGAAGGGTATCGCGGCTTCTCCGGGAGCTGCCTCTGGAAGAGTGGTGTTCAACTCTGATGAAGCTGTCCAGTGGACCGAGCGGGGGGAAAGGGTGATTCTAGTTCGGCGGATGACCAGTCCTGACGACATTGAGGGGATGCACGCCGCAAGAGGAATCCTGACGAGCGAAGGGGGCAGAACCAGCCACGCCGCTGTCGTCGCTCGGGCGATGGGCAAAGTGTGCGTCGTCGGCTGCCGTTCCATTTCCATCAATGACGAACAGAGGTTCTTCTCTGTTGACGGGACCGTCATACGTGAAGGCGATTACATCAGCATTGACGGTACGGCTGGCGTTGTCTACGAGGGCGATATCCCGGTCGTTGACAGCGACATCATTCGCGTGGTACGGGGCGAACTCAAACCAGAAGACAGCCCCCTCTATCGCTACTACGAGGAGTTTATGGGTTGGGTGGATAAGCGAAGGCGATTGGGCGTTCAAGCTAACGCCGACAAACCCGATGAAGCCCGTCTGGCTCGCCATTTGGGCGCTGAAGGGATCGGTCTTGCGAGGACAGAACATATGTTCTTTGCACCTGAGAGATTGCCCCACTTCCAGCGCCTGATCCTCGCCGATACAAAGGAGGAGCGAGAGGAGGCGATGAAAGCCGTCTTGCCATTTCAACGCGACGACTTTTATGGGCTCCTCAAGGAAATGGACGGTCTACCCGTCATCATTCGCCTCCTAGATCCCCCTCTCCATGAGTTCCTTCCTCATACCGAGGGGGAAGCAAAGGAACTGGCGGAGCGATTGGGTCGCTCCTTTGAGGATGTGTGGAGAAAAACCCAAAGGCTTCACGAGATCAACCCGATGCTCGGTCACAGGGGCTGCCGACTGGGGGTTACTTTCCCAGAAATCTACCGAATGCAGACCAGAGCCATCATTGAAGCCGCATGCCAGCTGAAGAAAGAGGGCAAAAACCCCAAGCCAAAGATTGAAATACCCCTTGTCGGTCACCATAACGAACTGATCGTGACCCGCCGATATGTGGAGGAAGAAGCCCGAGCTGTGATGGAGGAGCAGAGGGTAACCGTTGATTATCAAGTCGGCACAATGATAGAGATTCCCCGCGCCTGCCTATCGGCAGATAAGATCGCCGCAGTGGCGGACTTTTTCAGTTTCGGCACCAACGACCTGACACAGACGACTTTTGGCTTCAGCCGCGACGACGTGGAAGGCAAGTTTATGGCTCACTACCTTGAAGAGGTCGTCGGCATGGAGGGAACACCGATCTTCAGAGCCAACCCCTTTGAAGTTCTGGATGTCGATGGAGTAGGGGAGTTGATGCGCATCTGCGTCCAGAAGGGTCGATCGGTCAAACCCGATTTGGAGATCGGCATCTGCGGTGAACATGGTGGCGACCCTGTGAGTGTTTGGCTCTGCCACGATTTGGGACTCAATTATGTCAGCTGCTCTGCCTTCCGGGTCCCGGTCGCCCGTTTGGCTGCCGCTCAGGCGGTCGTTCGTGAGGAGGAGCGGTCAAAAGCCCGTGTTACGAAGAGAAGGAAGCAGGTGACCGAGGTGAGAGATTAAAAGACCTGGAGTGTTCTCAGCATGGTTACCGACGGTCGTCGTAAAAGGGGCACGGATCGCCTTTCGCTCCGCATAAAATGCGATCAGTGGCGGACGACGCAGGTGGCGGGCTTCATGTAATCCTTGACCGGTGCTGATTTGGTTCCATAATTAAGGGACGGTTGTTGTGGGAAGGAAAGGAGGAATTGGCAAGGATTCATGTATAAAATTCGGGTAGCGCTTCCCGACGGAAGCGTCATACACGCCGGGCGCGGCACGACACCTTCGCAGATACTGGAGGGGTGGGATCCGGCAGGAGCCGATCGGTTCCTTCTGGCAGAGGTCAACGGGCAGCCTTGGGATCTTTTCCGTCCTCTTGAGGGCGATGAATTGACCCTTCGCTTTTTGACCTTTGACGACCCGTCTGCCCGAGACGCTTATCGGCATACGACAGCCCATATTCTGGCTCAGGCGGTCAAGGATCTCTTCCCCGAGGCGAAACTGGCGATTGGTCCACCGATCGAAAACGGCTTTTACTACGACTTTGACGTGCCCCGCCCCTTTACCGAGGAGGATCTAAAACGGATTGAGCAACGGATGCGGGAAATCATCGCCGCCGATTATCGTCTGGAACGACTGGAAATGCCGAAAGAGGAAGCTGAATCGCTCCTGAGGGAGGCCGAGGAAATCTACAAGCTTGAGATCTTGTCCGAACTGGACGAAGAGAGAGTCAGTTTCTACCGCCAGGACGGTTTCATTGACCTGTGTCGCGGACCTCATATACCGAGCACGGGTCGGGTGGGGCCGATCAAACTCCTCAGTACCGCGGGCGCCTACTGGAGGGGCGACGAAAGGAACCCGATGCTCCAAAGGATTTACGGCACTTGTTTCCCAACTGAGGAGGCTCTCCAGGAGTATCTGCACAAACTGGAGGAGGCGCAACGGAGAGACCATCGGCGGCTGGGTAGAGAGTTGGGTCTATTCGTCATCGATGAGACCATTGGCTCGGGTCTGGTCCTGTGGCTCCCCAAAGGAGGCTTCATTCGGAACTTGCTCGAGGAGATGTGGCGCAGGGAGCATCTTAAGCGGGGTTATCAAATCGTCTTCACGCCTCACATCGCACGAACGGAACTGTGGGATAAGAGCGGGCACACCCAACTTTATTCCGAGTTTATGTATCCAACCATGGAAGTGGAAGCCCACAGGTATCTCCTCAAGCCGATGAACTGCCCGCTTCATATCACCATTTTCAAGACACAGACACGGAGTTACAGGGACTTGCCGATCAGGCTGTGCGAATTGGGGACGGTCTATCGGTATGAGCGGTCCGGGGTCCTTCACGGTTTAAACCGGGTGCGGGGAATGACCTGTGATGATGCCCACATCTTTTGCACTTCGGACCAGTCAGAGGAAGAAATGGCATCGGTCGTTCAGTTAGCCCTCAAGTGGCTCAGGCTCTTCGGATTTACCGATTTCTCGGTTAAGGTCGCTACGCGCCCGCAGGACAAATTTGCTGGAACTTTGGACATTTGGGACAAGGCGGAGTCCATTCTCCGATCGGTGGTAGAGAATCTGGGACTTGATTATGAATTGGACAGGGGCGGCGGCGCGTTCTACGGACCAAAGATAGACATTTTCCTATCGGACTGTTTAGGGAGGAAGTGGCAATGCTCCACTATTCAGTTGGACCCGAATCTACCTCTCCGCCTGGACGTCAACTATGTGGGACCCGATAACAGGGAGCATCCCGTCGTGATGATTCACCGGGCTCTGTTCGGGACTATGGAACGGTTTATGGCGATTCTGACGGAACAGTATGCGGGAGCCTTTCCGGCATGGCTCTGCCCGGTTCAAGTGGTCGTTCTGCCGATTTCAGACAGGCATATCCCCTACGCTGAGGAGTTGTGTCGTCGGCTGTCTGAGGTGGGCATTCGGGTGCAGGTCAACAGCAAGCGGGAACCCCTCTCAGGAAGGATTTTTGACGCTGAGGCGCAGAAGATACCGATCATCCTGATTGTAGGGGATCGGGAGGTCCGAGAAAACGGTGCGTCCGTTCGGCAGCGGGGGAGGGTGGACCTCGGCTTCATGCCCTGGTCAACTGTCTCTCAATGGATTGTGGAACAGGTGCAAGCGCCCGGGTTAGAGGAGTGACATGGGAGGTGTCGGAAGATCACAAAAGGGCGTGAGGACAAGAGATTCCTTAGGGTGAATGAGCAGATCCGCATTCCTCGGGTTCTGCTGATAGACGAGACGGGACAAAACCTGGGAATTAAGGACACGCGAGAAGCCTTGATGATTGCCCGGTCTAAGGGGCTGGATCTGATAGAGGTGGCACCTCAAGCGAGACCGCCTGTCTGCAGGATCATGGACTACGGTCGTTTCAAATACGAGCAGCAGCGCCGGGACAGGGAGGCGCGAAAGCATCAGAAAGCACTAAAGGAGATCCGACTAACGCCCGAGATCAGCGAGCACGATATAGCATACCGGCTTAAGACGGCGGAGGAATTCCTGAGCGAAGGTCACCGGGTCCGGGTGTTTATGAATGTATGGGGGCGCTGGCAGGCGCATCCCGAACTGACTCAAGGGAAACTCAACGAATTCGCCCGACGCCTCAGTCACATCGCAACGATAGATGTTCCTCTGACGACACAAGGGCGGACGATGTCTTTAGTATTGGCTCGCAAGAAGGATGCGAAGAAGACCCCGGCACCTGCCAAGCGAGAGGGCGCGCCCACCGATCACCAGAGTGCACAGCCGGCGGCGGGAGCGGGATCCATTCCAGAAGGTTCCCGCTCATAGTCAAGAAGGCGTCAGGGAACCAACCATTGACTTCAGTGAGTGAGCGTGCTATCCTCTGTATACTGTCTCCAACGGGACCGAGTCAATAGTACGGAGGTAGTCAAATTGGCTAAAGGACGGAAGACGAAGAGGACGGCGCTTAAGCGATTTTGGAAAACAGGTAGCGGACGCATTATGCGCCAAAAGATCGGCGGGTCCCACTACATGTTGAAAAAGAGCAAGCGGCGACAGAGGGACCTAAAGAAGGTCGTGGAAGCGCCCCGAACCTACCGGAAGGCCCTCAAGGGTCTGCTGGACTGAAGGGAGTCGGAACCAGGAATGAGAGCACGAGATGCGAAGGGAAAGCGCCGGCGCAGAAAGAAAATCCTGAAACTCGCAAAGGGATACTGGGGACTCAAGAGCAAAGTCTACCGGCGGGCAAAGGAAGCCGTTATACGGGCTGGCGCTGCTGCCTACCGGGATCGCAAGAAAAAGAAACGAGATAGGCGGTCGTGGTGGATCGTCCGGATCAATGCCGCGGCGCGACTGAATGGGATCACATACCGCGATCTGATAAATGGGATGAAAAAGGCGGGTATGACGATTAACAGGAAGGTCCTGGCCGAAATGGCGGTGTCGGAGCCGGAGGCATTCGCGCAACTCGTGAATCAGGTGCAGGCAGCAGCGGGTCCTTAGAAGTGCGCATCGGTCGGGAGCAGGTGGGGTTGTCGGACTACGGCGGCGGCATTCGGTAGCCCGTTTGCTTGACCGGGGAGGACCATTTCCGGGTGTAGAGGTTCGGCAATAAAGCAGGAGACTTCAGGTCGCAAAAGAAATAATGTCTGATAATATTTCTTTATTGATATAAATCATCCGAAACCGGTCCGAACTAGGTTGCGCTCTCTCAGATTGCCCGCGAAGGGCTGACCCACGGGGGGATCGGCTCCTTCGGAAGCACGCCCGCACTGTAGTTCCGTTAAAGGGTCAAACGAGGTTAACATAAAAAAGGTGACAGCATCTGGTGTTGTGTCGGTCTTGCACAAAGAAGTTACCTATCGTCGCCAGGAGAATAGGCTTTTGCCTGGACTGCCTCCGGTCGGGGCGAGTAAGTGACGAGCAGATCGCCGAGATTCATCACCCCGTCCGATCCGCGTTCCGACTGCCTAAGGAACCGCCCAACGACCCAAACGGTCGCAAGTGCTCCATTTGCGCCAACGAGTGCAGGATTCGCCCCGGATCCGTCGGCTATTGCGGGCTGCCTTTGGGTTACCGCCGTGATGCCATCGTCAGTTGGTATCACGATCCGTTGCCGACGAATTGTGTTGCGGACTGGGTCTGCGCCGGTGGAACAGGAGCAGGGTTCCCAAAATTCGCCTATGTGGCGGGTCCCGAGATCGGTTACAAGAATCTGGCTGTCTTTTACGGTGCCTGCACCTTCAATTGTCTATTCTGCCAGAACTGGCACTATCGTCTAGACCTGTTCCACGGTCGGCGGCGGACGCCTGCGGAACTGGCTCAAGCGGTGGACGAGAGAACCTCATGCATCTGTTTCTACGGCGGCGATCCGACCCCGCAACTTCCGCATGCTATTGCGTCAGCCCGAGAGGCGCTAAAAAGAACCCGCGGTCGCATCCTTCGCATCTGCTTTGAGACCAACGGAATGATGCACCGCAAACTGTTGGGCGGCATTCTCGACCTTGTCATTGAATCGGGCGGCTGCATCAAGTTTGATCTCAAAGCCTGGAGCGACTCCGTCCACCGAGCGCTAACCGGCGTGTCCAACAAAGCGGTGCTGGAAAATCTCGCTCATGCAGCGTCACAAATTCCCCTCCGACCCGAACCGCCTCCAGTGGTTGCCAGCACCCTTCTCGTCCCTGGCTATGTGGACGCTGAGGAGGTGCACGGCATCGCCCGCTTGATTGCATCCCTGAATCCGAACCTTCCTTACCGCCTTCTCGCGTTCCGTCCCGCCTTCGTTTTATCGGACCTTCCCCCGACCAGCTGGCGGCATGCACAAGAGTGTCTTCAGAGCGCCCGAGAAGCGGGGCTGACGCGGGTTAGTATCGGCAACGTCCATCTGCTGCGGCACGGCGACAACAGTCAAAAGGTGGTGGACTGACCGATGCCCGTCGTCGGCGTCGGAGTGGACATCGTAGAGGTCGCCAGAATCCGAAACCTTCACGAAACTTATGGGGACCGCTTCCTCAACCGTGTTTACGATCCTCAGGAACTAACCTATTGCCTGCGCTACAAAGATCCCTACCCTCACCTCGCTGCCCGTTGGGCAGCAAAGGAAGCGGTCGCAAAAGCGCTCGGGACGGGCTTTCGCAATGGCATACGATGGAGAAGTATCGTGACGGTCAATCTACCTGGCGGTGAACCTGTCGCATTGCTGTCAGGTCCAGCTCAGGCGCGGGCAAGACAATTGAACGTGACCAAAGTCTGGCTCTCGCTATCACATACGGGTCAATATGCTGCCGCCCTGGCTGTTCTTGACAGTTAGACACGGTATGTCCGTCCTGAGTCGTCCGTCAACACCCGGTATCTATCATTGAAAGCTGGGAGACACACTGCTGGGTCCAGGAAAAAGCTTAAGAGCTCGGCGCACCACCGGTTAACCGCCTAACGACCTCGTTTATGATCTCCACTTTAAAGCGCCGCCACCCTTATTCGGGGACGTTTACAATTGTGTGGAACCGTTCCTGTTCTTGGGCGGTGATCCGTTGGCAATGCCGCCCTCCCGCAACCTTTCCTAGTCGTCGGAGGTTGTCTTCCGATTTTGGATCTACCGTTACTTGTTCCGTAGTGGTTTCGGCTCCCAGAGCAACCGTAAAGTGCTTGTCCCACTGGGATGACGCCCACGAAGCGGACTTGCCTCGGGCGCGTAATCTCCGACACTGCCATGCTATTGTCGTTTCTCCTTATTGACCGCGGTCACGTTGGTCAAAGGGATTTGCCGTGGCGAGCGACACCCCGTCGGGGGGCGTGTCCGTTAATCAAAATTTCCTCTGGAGGGTTAACAATGGTGGAGCCGGAAGTTTTGGATCTGTCGCGGATTCGGGACTTACGGGCAATTTTGGAACCGTCTTCTGTAGCTGTCATTGGAGCGTCCCGGGAGCCAGGCAGCGTCGGTCATTCGGTCCTGCAGAATCTATTAATGGGGCATTTTGTCGGGGTCGTTTACCCGGTAAACCCGAAGGCGCGGTCGGTCTGCGGCGTTCGGTCTTATTCAAGCGTCCTAGACATTTCCGACCCGATAGACTTAGCCGTCGTGATTGTCCGTGCGCCTCTCGTTCCTCAGGTTTTGAGGGAGTGCGGCAAAAAAGGGGTCAAAGGTGCCATCGTGATCTCGGCAGGGTTTAAGGAGACGGGTCCCGAGGGGGCTCGGCTGGAAGCGGAAGTTGTAGAGATCGCACGGGCAGCCGGTATCGCTCTGGTCGGTCCTAACTGCCTCGGCGTCATCAACACCGACCCGGTGGTCCGGTTGAACGCCTCTTTCGCAAAAGAAATGCCCCGATCAGGCAATATCGCCTTCATCAGTCAGAGTGGCGCGTTGTGCACAGCTGTTTTGGACTACGCCAAAGGGCAAGGGATTGGCTTCAGCAAGGTCATCAGTCTCGGAAATAAGGCGGATGTCAACGAAAACGACTTTCTCGCCTACCTTTGGAAAGACCGTCAGACTCAAGTGATCCTTCTTTACGCCGAGGATTTAGCCGACGGTAGGACTTTTCTGGCGCTGGCGAGAGAGATCACGGGTGAGACGGATCATCGGAAACCGATTTTGACTCTGAAAGCCGGTCGCACGCCTGCCGGCGCCCGAGCCGTTGCATCCCATACCGGTTCCCTTGCGGGCAGCGATGAGATCTACGAGGCGATCTTGACACAG
Organism: Candidatus Caldisaccharidevorator sinensis; assembly: GCA_032161505.2. Lineage (GTDB taxonomy): Bacteria > Armatimonadota > Fervidibacteria > Fervidibacterales > Fervidibacteraceae > Caldisaccharidevorator > Caldisaccharidevorator sinensis. The sequence goes on along the minus strand of JAVKTG010000002.1, from coordinate 30,317 downwards.
GCAGGCACCCTTCGGGTGGACACGGTAGAGGACCTCTTTGAGTATGCCGTTGCCTTCGCCAATCAGCCCCTGCCCGAAGGGAAAGGGGTCGCCATTATCACTAATGCAGGTGGACCCGGCATAATGGCAACCGACGCCTGCGTCCGGTACGGGTTGGAACTGGCTCTTCTTTCTGAGAAGACCCGTCGGACTCTTGCCCAATCTCTCCCGCCGCACGCCTCCGTTAACAACCCGATAGATCTTCTGGGAGACGCCCGGCACGACCGCTACAAAGTTGCCCTTGAGGCGGTGATGGACGATGAGACGACTCACGGTGTGATCGTTCTGCTCACCCCTCAGGCGATGACCGACATAGAGGAGATCGCTCGGACTATCGTCGAAATCTCGCGACCAAAGAAAAAGCCCGTACTCGCCTGTTTTATGGGGATCGTGGATGTTTCGGCAGGGGTGCGGATTCTGGAGGAGGGAGGCGTTCCCTGTTACTCTTTCCCTGAAGACGCTGTCCGTGCCCTGTCAGCGATGGCTCAATATCGGGCTTGGATCACACGTCCCCGAACCCAGGTCCGCTATTTCTCCGTTGACACCGAGAAAGCCCGTCACATTCTTTCACGATCGCGACCGTCCGAGCACGGGTTCATCCCAGAGGATGAAGCCCTGCGGATCCTTGAATGTTACGGCTTGCCTACCCTACCCTGGAACGTAGCAAACTCCCCCGATGAGGCGGCTGCCACCGCCGAAAGGATCGGCTTTCCTGTCGCACTGAAAATTCTGTCCCCTGATGTCGTTCACAAGTTTGATGTCGGCGGGGTTCTTCTCAACCTGAGAACACCTGAAGAGGTACGTGAGGGCTTCCAGTCCATCCTCGCTTCCGTGAAGAAGCACTATCCCGATGGCAACTTTCGGGCGGTTCTCGTTCAGGCGATGGCGAAACCTGGTCGGGAGGTCATCCTCGGTTTGAAGAGGGATCGCCAGTTCGGTCCGATTTTGATGTTCGGTCTCGGTGGGATTTATGTGGAACTTCTCAGAGATGTAACTTTTCGCTTTGCCCCTGTGCGGGAACTCGGTGCCTATCGGATGGTGCAGGGGATCAAAACCTACAGACTCCTTGAGGGGGTGCGTGGACAGCCGCCTGCTGACATTGATGCCATCGTCCAGTGCATAGAGAGACTGTCCCAACTGTCCCTGGAACTGGAAGATATTGAGGAACTGGACATAAACCCGCTGATCGTCTACGAAAAAGGCAGCGGTGCAGTCGTCGCCGATGTGAGGATAGCCGTTCAGGCGCGCTTATTTAAAAAAGCCGATCCGCTCAAAGGGTCTTTCCTGTAAGGCATCGGTGACTCAAAATGTCATAAACAGAAAAAAAGATAGGAAAAGGGTGAATGGGATGGCGGTCAAGGGAGCTATGGGTCATAGGGGACCGGTGTTTGCCGCGCTGCTGGCTGGCACGTTCGCCATTGCGTACACCGTCTCCGAAGGTAATCCGTCCCATGTGCTAGGGCTAGAGCCGGGCGCATCGCAATCCTCCTCTTTTATCCCCCCAGTCTCGCATCAGTCCCTAAAGGCGGACGGGAAAACCGTTTGGCGCACCATTCCCCCGCTAGGGATCACTCTTCATTCTGAACTCGGGCAAGAGAGAGGGCAAAGGCTTTACAGCCTCACAGTGCACTGTCCGGAGCCCCTGTCGCTAGGGGATGGAAAGATAGAACTGACTGCTGAGGGTGAGAAGCGCCTGTTTCGTAAGGTCCTTCACTCTGCCGACCCTGACCTTTACATCGTGTTTCGTTGTGGCACCCCTCAATTCCGGCTGATTTTGAAAACTTACGGACTGACCGGTCCGGTCCGATACAAGATGAGGCTGGCTCGTCTGACCGAGGATCCGGCCGAAGTGATCATAGAAGCCGAACCGAACGATACGCCACAAGACGCCCAGCAGATTCGGTTAGGAGCCCCAGTCATAGGGAGCGGTGACGACCGATCCTATATGATTCCTCCAGACGGAGATGAAGTGGAGTTCCTTAGCGGTGGCGCAGACTGGTTCCGGGTAGAGCAGCCGGACGAGGAGCCCCGCTTAGTGTTTTTTAACCTTGACATCTTAGATAGAGATGTTCCCGCCAACATCACGGTCTACACGATGCGGGATGGGCAGTTGGAGCCTTATGTTGAGGGCTACGACCCCGTATCGGGACCCCACGAGGCGCAAGTCGGTCCGGTCGTTCGGCAAGCAGGCGTGGAACTGAACAGTGCCAACAAATTCACGACGAGGGTCCTAAAGAGAGGCACTTACTACCTAAAGGTGGAAGCGAACCATCCCGCTTATCGCCTGAGAACCTCGGTTTACCCTGTTCCCCCCTACGACAAGCCTGATCAAGCGATCACCGTTGCATTGAATTACCTCGTTGCCGCCGGTGATTCCTGGTTTGCTAACACACCACGATCGGGAGCCGTTCCTAGACGGGATCGTCAGGTTCACTTAGAAACGGTCGTCTGCACGGCATGCCATCCGTCCCAGTTCAGCACGCGGGGCGCTCTGTGGGCTTACCAGAACGGTTACCCGATCTTTGAGCGAGAAGCCCTCCGCTTTTTGGCGGAGAGGTTGAGAAACGCACCGCGCCCCTTCTATCTGGACGGCACCGTCTGGGTTCGCTTCATCGGAGCCAGCGCCCACGTCTTAAGTCAAAAGGCGCTGATTCAAGACCTCTACGAATCGGTTGCGCAGGAGCGTCTGCCCGATTACTTTACTGCAAATGCCGGTTATGTCCGTGCGTTCTACAAAAGAGATCGTTTGCCCCCCAGCGGAACCGGCAATGATGAGCAGAACCCCCCCACCCTATCTACTTTTGAAACTGCCTGGATGGCACTTCGTCTCTTCCGCAAGATCGGCGATCGGGAGACCTATGAAAAGGTACAAAGGCTGGTAGTAGTGGCACCCGATGACCTGGTCCAGACGGTAGACGACTTGGCTTGGCGAATCGTGTGTTTTTCCGAGATAGATAGGGAGAGGTTGTCTACCAGAATCGGAGAGGATGTCCGGCAGCTCCTCGGTCTTCAACGGGCGGACGGAAGTTGGTCCTACCGAAAGGATGAGAAGAGCCCCAGTTCTGAGTTTTCGACGGGCACGGCTCTCTTTGCCCTTGCCCGTGCAGGCTTAACCCCCGAGGATCCTCGGGTTGCCCAAGGCGTACGGTTTCTTTTGAGTCGGCAAAAACCCTTTGGCGGCTGGAACACCGACGGGCAGCCTTTTGAAGCTTTCAACACGCCGTTCAAGGAAACTCAGTTGGCGGTGATGGCTCTGTCAGAATTGTATCCCCGTAGCCGTCATAACGGTTGGGGTTCAGGCGGTAGAAGCGCTGGCATCCGCAGGAGTTCTCATTCCGCGACTTTGCGGGATTTGCATTCCATATGGGATTGGCCTAACCAGAATACCGTTGATGAAATCCGTCGGCTAACTCGTCATCCAGAGCCCTTGGTCCGATGGGAAGCGGTGAACGCTCTCTGTCGCTTGGCGGATGAGAAAGGAGTGACCTATGTAGGAAACTGCCTGAATGATGAAACCTTAATGGTGAGGCGCTCCGCCGCCCAAGGGCTCCGGGAGATTTATAGCCGGCGCCCCGGAACCGATGGAGCGGAGAGGGCTCTGGCTATCATTTGTCAGTCGCTGGATGACCCCAAAACGCCGGTGAGGCGCGCCGCTCTGCGGGCCGTCCATCAGCATTTTCGTTGGCTTGCGTCCGATAACGAACTCCTGCGCAGGGTGATTTCCATCGCTCGCGCTGATCCGGATCCTGTCTCCCGCCTGCAGGCGATCCAAGCGCTGCCCCAATTTTGGGTCTGGAACCCAAGCGCAGCGGCTCGGTCCCGAATTTTGACCGCGATCTTGGACGGTCTTGCGGAGCCTCAGGTTCCTCAGACAGTCCTCGCATCTCTTAAAGAGAGCCTCTATAGCATTCTTGACGAGGATATCCAGTATGTCTATGCCTTTTGGGTACCCCTTCTCCCCGACGAGCAGGACCGAAAGGCGGCGCTGGCGAACTTTGAACGGGTGATGACCCTTCAGGCGACCAAGATCGCCGATGCGCTGACCAAAGGATCGCCCATTCTCAAAAAGCGCCTCCTTGAGGGGCTAGCAGAGTTTCCGATCGTGAGATCCTGGAACCCCGACGATCAGATTGAAAGAAACTTCTACCGCATTGGAAACGACCTGGACGCCATTGACTACAGGGGTAAGGCTGCAGACATATTGGAGCCGGTGATCGCCAGCCTGATGTCCGATCCCGACCGCTTTGTTCGCCAGAGGGCGTTAGTTTTTGCGTCGTATCTGCGTTCCAGCGGGGCGCGACCTCTCCTCGCCAATAAGATCGTCAGTCTGCTCCTTGATCGGGATCCCACCGTGCGCCGTTTAGCCTCCCAGTCCCACCGGCTCTTTCCCTTTAACGACCGACATGTCCAATACGGCATAGATCCCCGGCGTTATCCCGACCAGCCTAACTACGACGACAGCACTAAAGACCTCCTGCTGACCCTCCTAGAGGCTGCGGAGGAACCGGTCGCACCCCTCCTCCTGCCCGTTCTGTCAGAACAGCCGACCTGGTTTGATGGTTTAGAGCGCGTTGGTGCCAGGGTTATTTCGCTGATAGAGAGGGGCGCGCCTGCCACGCGAGCCGCTGCCTTTGATTTCCTGCGGTTTCTCCCTTCTCTCCACGCTGACGCCCAAATTCGGCGGTTGGTTGCCCAGGCGTTGGATGATGATGACGTGGAGCCGGCGGTCTCTGCCGCCCATTTGGCGCTCACTTCCTCCGCCATCGGGCATTCGGAGGAAGTATCCCAGGCTCTGGACCGTCTCCTTCAGACGGACGATCCGGCTATCGCCGCCCGTTTGCTCAGTTTGGCTCAGTCCGACTCCTCTATCCGTGACGATGTGCGCTGGGTTCCTCTTCTTGAAAAGTGCCTGACCGGCGGCGGCGACATAAAGAGCCGGGCTGTTACCCTGATTCGCCAGAGTAAAAGCCACCGGTCCAATCCTTCGGTGCGCCTGATCTTGGCAAGCCTCGCGCGTACGGACGACGGACCCGACGGTGCTCTCATCCAGCAGATCCTTGAGGGGCAGACGGGCCAAAGCGCCGACCCGGAGAAGCGTTTGGACTTTGAGTACTTTTCCGTCCGCATCCAACCTCTCCTTGCTGCCCCCGCGGGCGACGGTCGCTCCTGTTTCTCTTGCCACGCCAATCAGTCGGTCCTAAACCTGAAGCCGCCCGACCCGACCGGCTACTTCCCCAATGAAGTCTCCCGACACAATTACCGGTCAGTGCTACGGGTGGTCAACCTGGACCAGCCCGAAGAGAGCCTGATCCTCAAGAAACCGATGATGGAAGTACCCCACTGCGGCGGAAAACGCTGGTTCAGCCGGGACCATCCCGCCTACCAAGCCATCCTTCTCTGGCTCAACGGCGCGAAAGTGAAGCAGGGAGAAGCCCTGGGAAAACTGCCCGAGTAGCCGCCCCTGCCTTGCGGATCGGACATTGACCGAAGAGTGAGTTAGGGACGAAAGCAAACGTGCGTGCGGGGACCTCCCGGTAGGATCAGAGGAGGCTACTGTTTACTGTGCGCTCCTAAAACCCACCGATCAGAAGGAATCCCTCTGAAACAGGACCAGCTCGTCGCCCTTCAAGGTAACGATCAATTCTGGAACGCAACCTGATCCTGATTTGGGAAATTTCTACCGGCTCCGCCTCCAAAGGTTGATCACGGGTCCCATAAACCCACCCGTTCGCCGGGTCGGTTACGACTGGAAAGTCAAAGAAGTCGTCGCCAGATAGCCCGTGAGACAATCATCGGCTAGACGCGCTGAACAAAGAAGCTCCAGCCAGAGAAAAAACTTCGCCGACCGTTCAGCCTGCAGAAGGGCGAACTCGTGGTCAGTCACGCAACATCCCGCCAACTAGGCAGCAATTTCAGCCGGGTTCGTTCCGTGTTAATACCTCCAGAGCGAGTGCGCAGGCGCCGTAAACGCCGGCGTCATAACCCAGTTGCGCTCGGACGATCTCTAAGCCCGAAAGGCTTTCGGGTAGGACATAGCGGGGCAACTTGTCTCGGACCGGTTGGATCAGAAACTCCTCCGGCGCTTCACTCACACCCCCGCCCAAGATGACTTTTTTCGGATTAACCAGGTTGACACAGGCTCCGATAGCAAAGGCAAGGGCATCGGTCGCTTCTGCCAACACTTGCTGAGCGATAACATTGCCCATTTGAGCCATAGAAAAAACTTCCTCACTGGAGATACTGCGACCCAGTCGTGCGCTCCCCTCTCGACCGATGGCACTACCACTGGCGAGGGCTTCCAAGCATCCCCTCCTGCCACAGGTGCAGATAGGTCCGTCAGGGCGAACGGTCATATGACCGATCTCCCCTGCCAAATTTTTCCAGCCCCGCACCATCCTTCCGCCGCTAACGAGTCCCCCCCCAATACCGGTCCCAATGTTAATGTAAACGATGTCGCCTCCTCCCCTGCCTGCACCGAACCGCCACTCCCCCAGCGTCCCCGCGTTGGCGTCATTGTCAACCGCTACCGGCAAAGCGGCGTGCTCAAACAAGCGACGAGCCAGAGGAAAGTTTTCCCACCCAGCGACGTGGTGAGATAGGTAGACCGTTCCCGTTTCAAAGTTCACCGGACCGCCGAAGCCAATCCCGATAGAAGCAACTCTCCCTCCAGCCTCTTGAGCGTATCGGATGAGGTCTTGAGCCATCTGCCAGATTTGTGCGAAGCCACCTTCCGCACCGGCGTTTGGGTCCGTCCCAACTCTAATGAGACGAAGGACCTCCCCGTCCCTGTTCATGAGAGCACCACTCATTCTGGTCCCGCCCACATCCAGACCGATGACCAGTTCCGTCACGCTCGTCACCGCCTGTCACCAATTATCGCCTCAAAAGGCAATGATAAGGTCGGAAACATCCGCCCCGTAATCAGCTCGGGATGCATCGGTCTTTTGACACAGATGGTGTACTCGTTGTCCCCACTGAACCTTTTCAGCAGCTCCAACCGAAAAATCATGTACCTATCAGATCGGCGACGCTTCTCGTCGAGTGCAACTGTAAAAGAACAGCAGAGGTGGGCAGGGCTAGATCGTTTGTGTCCAGTGGCGGCAGCCGTTTGGTGGGCGGTGCAGGACTCGAACCTGCGACCTCTTGCTCGTGAAGCAAGCGCTCTCCCTCTGAGCTAACCGCCCGTCTTTTGGTGCCGCGGGCGGGATTTGAACCCGCATGGGTCTGTAAAACCCACTGGCCCCTCAAGCCAGCGCGTCTGCCAATTCCGCCACCGCGGCGTTTCTTTTATTTTGCCACGACTTGCAAAGGGCGCTACCGCACATTTGCCGAAACGAGTGTTTTACAATTCTCCCGAAAGGAAAGGCGGAGCGAGATGGTAGAAGGCAGTATACGATGGGTTGTTGGTTCGGTGATCGCGAACTAATTCTGACTTTCCCCGACCGATGGAAAGTCGTCACTTTCCGCCCTGAAGGGGGGCGGGACATAAGCGAGGAAGGGATCCGCGACGCTTTTGAGAAACCCATCGGCACTCGCCGGATAAGGGAACTAGCCAGAAGAAAAGGAGACCGCTGTCGTCGTTGTAGATGACCTAACGCGACCGACGCCTGTGTTTCGGCTTCTCCATTGAGGAAGGTCTTACTTCCGATAGCTACTATCATATCCACTATATACGGGTTCCGTTGGGCACGAGTCCTCTTGCGTTAGGCGCTTGTGATCTCGTGAAGGAACCTGTTCGCCAGCCGCCTGGGTTCCCATATACCCGCTTATATATTCCGGATCGGGAACCGCTTATGGGTGACATCCAATTCGTTACCGATCCTTATTTGTGGCTAGGCCAATCGATGCCGTACGAACCGCCGACGATCACCATTGGCTTGAACAGCGATATGATTGTCGAGTCGCTGAACGCTCAAAGGCATCACGTTACGATTGCGGGAGCGAAGGGTATTGAAGTCGTCACTCAATTTCGGCAGCTGACGATTCAGCAGTTAGACCCTACAGGCGCGCCGCCTCCGGTCGGCACCTCATCGTCCACCGGGACGTCCGAGCGGCTGGCTCGGGAGGACCATACCCATCAGGGCGTCACCAGCATCAACGGACTTTCCGGAGCTGTTACTCTGGAATTATCGGGCGCTCGTTCCCTTCCGGCGGAAGCATTCAACAAGCCGACAACGAATGATCCGGTTGATCTCGCTTGGTTTGATACTTATTGGCGGTCGTGGAGCGCAGGTAACATTTCGGCAGGCACGATTACGTCTCCCGTCCGGGTCGTGCCCCTGAAGCAATATGAATTTGAGGTCCTGGTCGGATGCAATCCGATAACGCCGATTGCTAACGATGCGGCGATTGTCGGGCGGTTTCGACCTACGAACGCATCGCCGACCCAATTTCTCTCGGCGACGATCCGAACGTCGGGGTTTACCGTCCTGTCGGGCACGCTGTCGACGCCGGCTGGCAACGGCTGGCTGAACTTTGAATTCCTGATCAACGGCGGCAACGGAGGGTCCCCGCTTCAACTCTTCCCTTTGCACTTTATCGGTCTGTGGTTAAGACCACTATAATGTCCCTGAGTATCGAAATGTCTTCAAAATAGCCAGTTTTGCCCTCAAAATAGCCAAAAACGTTATTCACATGCAGATGCGAAAAAGGCGACAATGAGGCAAAACGGTAAAACAGGTGACCGACAAATGGAACAAGAGAATGTTCAGGGAGATGCCGACGTGAGCATTTCCTTGGAACCTCCTGGCGTGGAGGACTTGCAGAACCAACTTGCTGAAGAAGTACTGCAGGAAATCCAGTCAGGCGATTTTCTTAGCGAGTACGTGCCTGAAGGGGAAGAGTCGGAAGGGTATGCCCAAGAGGCGTCCGAGCCGACCGAACAGGACGAAGAGTTAAGGGAATTAAAGGAGCGCATTGCTCGGCTAGAAGAAGAACGCCGAGGCCAGGCTCGCCCCGAAAAAGGCACGGGAGAAGAAGGGTCCTCAGTTGGGGCATCGCCGGCTCAACCGCTAGTCGGTACGCTCGTTGACGAGCGGGCTGCCTTTGAACAGGCCCGGCAATATTACGGGGAGGAATTTGACACGTGGTCCGAACCGCAAAAGCGGGCTGCCTATCTTGCGATCCTCAGCTACATGGCTTTGGAGAACGTTGCCAACATGGTCAACAACTTAGCTAGCGAATTTCAGGACCAACAGGAAAAGGCGAAGCTGCAAGGAGAGATTGAGGAAGCGCTGGAGCGATTCGGACTGAGTGAGCGGGATGCGGATGCCGTCGTCGACTTGATGAACAAGATGAACATTCCGTCATTCCTGGTCGCTGCGGAACTTTATTCGCTACGGAAGGCGCAATCCCGTAGCCGACGGACGAGCATCATAAGCCCGTCGCCAAGTGCCCGGCCGTCACGGACTGTCCGGACGGCTCCGCCTCCTCGTGGACCGGCGCCCGTTCCGGTGCCTAATGTTCCTTATGGGGGCGAGTTGGCCCAGGAAGGCCCGCGGTTCGTCTACAGCCCGCAGCCCGAGCGTCGATACACGATAGCGGATGCCTTAAGGGAAGTTGTTTCCCGTAGAAGCAGGCGGATCCCCTAAAGAGAGGACCTCATCTTCTCCGCCTCTTGGTCTTATCTTGCCAACCGGACGAACGTCCGGAGAGCCCCGGATACATGTCCGGGACGTAACAAACAAATAAGAGAAAAGAGCTAAAAGGAGGAAAGAAAGATGCCAGTGCCACAGTACCTTCAACAACTCAACACGCTGATTTCGAGCACCCTGTGGACTTATGCCGAAAAGGCCCTTGTCGATCAAGTGTTCAAGGGGGCTGTCCTTCTGCAGGAGCTCCGTTCCCGGGGCAGAGTTAAGGCGCTATCTGGCGGTGACCATATCCGCATCGCCCTTGAATACGGCAAGGCGCACGTTCGGACGATCCATTATAAGGAAGCGGTTCCAATCGTGCCGCATGAGTTCATTACTGCCGCCATTTATCCCTGGCGGTACCTTACAGCGACTCAGATGCTTTACAGTGCCGAATTAGCGATGAACCGCGGAGCGGCTCAGATCATCGATATGCTGGAATCCTCAACGCGAAATGTCGAGAAGGCGTTGACGGAAAAGCTGAATCAGATGCTGTTCGGAGACGGCACCGGAAACGACGGTAAAGACTGGCTCGGTTTGCAGGCTATCGTCGACGATACGCGCGTTCTGGGGGGAATCGATCCGGCACAGCATCCCTTCTGGAAATCGTATGTCGATGCGACTCCTGGTAGCATTTCCTTCGACGCAATCGGAGCGGCCATTACGGCCACCAGCGTGGAAGGTACCAAGCCGAACTTGATTGTCACAACGCCGACGTTATGGGACAAACTGCATAACAGCCTAACGCCGCAACAGCGGTATGCTGACGCCAGAATTGCCCAGTGGGGATTTGACAACTTCGTAATTCGTGGGAATATACCCGTTGTCTTTGATCGCGACTGCCCCGAGGGACATCTCTTCGTCCTGAATACCAACTACTTGTATCTCTACCATCACGAGCACTATTTCCTCAAACCCATACGATTTATGGACCTGCCGAACGCTGCCGCCAGAGTTGGCTTCTGGTTTACAATGGGCAACTTCGTGACGAGCTCCCGACGGGTTCATGGCGTCCTGAAGAATAAGACGTAAATTGGACAGATATGAGAAAGGAGGAATAAGACGTGAGTGAGCAGATTCCGGGATTGTACAATATCCCTGTCCTTGTGCTCGCTGACGTTACGATCAACACGGACGCCGCGGGTAACGGTTCGCAAACGGTCAACTGGGACGAGGGCTTGCCGCCTCCAGTTCTTGTATGGGCAAACATCCTGGCGCCTAATGATACGACGAATCAGGGCGGCAGTTTCTCTTTCTTCCACGACAGTACGAACAGACGGACGAGGGTATTCATTAGAAACGGTCCCGCTAGTGCGACGTTAAAGGTTCGCGTCGCTTTGATCTAAATCCGAGTAACGGCTAGATAGGAAAGGAGGAAGGCATGCGATGAAAGGGCACTTGCCGGGGAGTGCATACGTTGCCATCACCGCATGCCTTTGCGTTGCCCTGTTGGAAACGATAGCCCTGATCAAGGGAATAGACGGGCAACTGCTATCGGTTGCGATGACGATCCTGGCAGGAATTGGGGGGTTTCAATTGGGGAAATTGAAAACCTAGCGGCGGGGCCCGATAGGCCTAAGCCGACCGACTAGAGGCGATACGGTCATGGGGGACGTACGCGCGGTCTTATCTCGGAAGGATTTTCTGCGCTGGCTAATCGGCGCGGCGGGTTCCCCGGACAAAGAGAAGAAACTGAAGCGGAAATGGACGGAGATCATCGTCCATCATACTTGGCGTCCCAATCATGACGACTGGGAAAAGAGACCGAGCGAAGTCTATTGGTTCTCCAGCATCCGGAACTTTCACATAAAAAAAAGAGGCTGGAAAGACATCGGCTATCACGTTCTGATCTTTCCATCCGGACTGATAATGATCGGACGCGATCTTTTCCAAACCGGAGCCCATACCAACGGACGTAACTCGCATGCCGTTGGCGTCTGTCTCCTGGGCGATTTTGACGGGATTGACCTCAACGAACTCAAAGAGCGTTACGTTTGCCAGTACATTTCGCTTTGGTTCGTTCTAACCCTTTTGCTGGCGATGTTGGACCTACCGGTTAGCCAAGTCAACTTTCACAGGGACGGGAATCACGTGTGCCGGACTTGGAAAGAAGTCATTACGAGACTGAAGAGGAAGTATGCGAGGGATGCCAGGGTCGCGGTGTTCCCTGCCGGATGTCAGCACCTGCTGACGGGAGACCCGGTGCGGTGAAAAGGAGGGAGCGCGATGGTGATCACCGATGTGAAAGCCTGTTCGGTCCGGGCTAACTTTGAGTGGGTTTTGGTTCGGATCACGACCGATGAGGGAATTGAAGGGATCGGGGAAGCCTATTGGGGCATCGGTGTGAAGGATATCATACTCAAGATGAAGCCCCATCTGGTCGGTCAGGACCCGATGCAGCTGGACAGGATCGTCCATCAGATGTTCCGGGCGCTGTCGGGAGCGGGCTCTCAGGCTGGTGCTGTTGTGACCGCCATCAGTGGTATCGAGATCGCTCTCTTTGATCTGGTCGGCAAGGCGCTGAACGTTCCCGTCTGGAGGTTTCTGGGAAGCAAGTTTCGGGACCGGGTGCGCATTTACTGTGACTGCCACGCCGGTCGGACCGAAGACGGTCATTGGGACTATACCCCTGAAGGATATGCACGAAGGGCAAGGGAAGTTCGCAAGAAGGGTTTCACGGCGCTTAAGTTTGACCTGGATGTGCCAAATCCCTACGGAGAAGATTACACCAGCCGGTCGCTATCGGAACGAACTATCGAGTTTATGGTCTCGCTGACCGCAGCGGCGCGAGAGGCATCGGGAGGCGATGCAGACCTGGCTGTGGACTGTCACTGGCGGTTCAACACTCCCGACGCGCTTCGCCTGATCCGAGCGCTGGAGCCCTGCCGGCTCTGGTGGGTGGAGGACCCGACCCCTCCGGAAAACCTTGAAGCCCTCGCCCAGGTTAGCAGGAGCTCGCCCATTCCCATACTGACCGGAGAGAACTTGTACACTGCTTATCAGTTCCGCCCCCTCATTGTTCAGCAAGCCTGCTCCATCGTCGCCCCCGATATTCCGAAGGTGGGAGGACTTCGGGAGGGGCAGAAGATTGCCTACCTGGCGGACCTTTACTACCTCCCGTTGGCTCCGCATAATGTTTCCAGCCCTGTTGCCACGATGGCGGCGGCTCACTTAATGTGCACGGTTCCCCACTTTCTTGCTTTGGAATTTCACGCCGTGGATGTCCCTTGGTGGGATGATGTGGTCGTCCACGACGGACCAATCATAAAGGACGGCTATATACAGGTCACGGACAAGCCTGGTTTGGGTCTGGAGTTGAATCCCGACACCGTCCGATCCCATTCGGACGATGCTGATTCCTTTTTTAACTAATTCGTGTCGCTGCCTTCACCGAGTCTCGTCGTCAGGATGGAAACTGTGGGGTCCGCCAAAGGACCGACGACGGATGCGAAACCAGATGTCCCACCGAATGTGTCCGTCGCAAAAAGCCAACTGACTACCGCCCCTATGGCGGGTCGCCTCCTCAGCCCTCGGGTCCGTCTCTGGCGGCGGCGGAAACTTCTCCGAAAAGGCGACTCTCTGAACGACCCCTGACCGAGTCAGACCCCATATCTCGTTGGGACCCCACGGGGTGAACCAGGCGACTTCACTGTCGGCCAGCAGGACAAATTCACCAGGGCTTTCAATAGCCGCGAGGCGGTGGGATTGCCCGATACCGTTGGAAACCGCTTCATTGTAACCGAACGAGGTAAACACATCCCATTCGGGTCTACCGATGGCGGAGCCATAACCTCTAAAGCCGCAGAAGGCGAGCCAGGGACCTCCGGGATTGAGAGCCCCCCACCGACCGGCCCAAAGCGGCCAACTCCAGTCCCGGCGACTGCTGGCGCAGGTCAAAAGCCGTCTGTCGCTGCAGTAAGGCTCTACCTGCGCCGTCCAAGGGGGAATCACCTGGGGCGGCCACGATTCGCCGATTCCGGCCCCACCCCAGTGGTGATAGTCTGTGATCCGATACGGGAACGCTTCGTAGGCGTCTTGAGAATAGAGAAGGAACGACTGGATTAGTTGCCGGAGGTTGCTAAGACACTGGGTCTGCCTCGCCTTGTCGCGAACGGAAGAGAACACGGGAAACAGTATGGCGGTTAGGGTCGCAATGACGCCGATGACAACCAGCAACTCCATCAACGTCAAGCCCCTTCGCACCACCCGTCACCACCTGAAGCAGTTCATCGCCGTGCTCCCGGTCCCCTCTAATATTGACGCGCGAAAGGAAAATGATAAAATCACCGTCAACATCGGGCAGTGGGCAGATGCCGGTTTTCTCGCTGAGGAGGGTGCGCTGATGAAGCAGCTACAAAAGGTTTGGCTGAACAAATACCCGCCTGCTGTTTCCCCGTCCCTGGCTTACCCCCAGAGACCCCTCATCTCCCTCTTGCAAGACTCTGCGTCCCGATGGTCACGAGCGACGGCAACGATTTTTTATGGCGCCCGGATGAACTACCGCGACCTTTACGAGGGGGCGCGCGCTTTTGCTGGTTTGCTCTCCCAACACGGTCTTCAACCTGGTGACCGCGTCGCCCTCTTGATGCCCAACATCCCATCCTTCATCTTCGCTCACTACGGTACTACGGCCCTTGGCGCCGCCGTCGTTCAGATGAATCCACTGCTGACCGCGCGGGAATTGCGTTCGCAACTTCAGGACAGCGGTGCCCGTGCCCTTGTCGTCGCTGAGCCCCTTTTAGACAAGGCTTCCGAGGCGGTGAAAGAGACTCAAGTGCAGACCCTTGTCGTCTCTTCTCCCGCTGAATACGTTCCTTGGTTCATCCGACCCGTCGCACGAAAGAAGTCCCGACCCAAAGGTCCTGTGGATCTGTTGTCTTCCTTGACGGTCGTTTCGCTGGAATCGTCCCTCCGGTCGGCGTCAGAACCTCCAAAACGGGACTTTGATCCGATGGAAACCGTTGCCTCCTTCCAATACACGGGCGGGACAACGGGACTGCCCAAGGCGGCCATGCTAACCCATTTCAACCTTGTTGCCAATGTCCATCAGGTGGCCTCTTGGGTCTACAAATTGGAACCGGCAAAGGAGGTTTTCCTCTGCGTCCTTCCTTTCTTCCACTCCTACGGGATGACTGTCGGGATGAATCTGGCCATCCTCAAGGGGGCAGCCATGGTCCTGATAGCGGGAGTCTTTGACCCTGCCGAGACCGCCCGGCTGATCCAAAAATACAAAGCCACCCTCTTTCCCGGGGTGCCTGCTATGTATGTCGCCGTCGCCCACCATGCAGAGCGTCAGCGCCTAGACATCGGCTCGTTGAAAGTGTGTGTGTCCGGCGGAGCCCCTCTACCGCGGGAGGTTCACGATCGCTTCGTCAGAGCTACCGGCGCCAAATTGGTGGAGGGATACGGCTTGTCGGAGGCATCTCCGGTCACTCACGTCAACCCCATTTGGGACGGTGAAAACAGGATCGGAACCATCGGGCTCCCGATCCCCGATACCGAGTGCCGGATTGTGGACATTGAGACAGGGACCACCGACTTACCCCCCGGTGAAGCAGGCGAACTGGCGATCAGGGGACCTCAGGTGATGAAAGGGTATTGGAACCGACCCGAAGAGACGGCACAGGTCCTCCGAGACGGCTGGCTCCTTACCGGTGATATTGCCGTGATGGACCCCGACGGCTACTTCCGAATCGTTGACCGAAAGAAGGACTTGGTCATCGTCGCCGGGTTCAATGTCTATCCCCGAGAGGTTGAGGAGGTCCTATATCAACATCCCAAAGTCCACGAGGCTGCGGTCGTCGGTATCAAACATCAGGTCCGTGGAGAGATTGTCAAAGCCTTTGTTGTTCTGAAGCCCGGTGAGTCGGCCAGCCCGGCGGAGATCGTCGGTTTCTGCAGGGATCGCCTCGCCAACTACAAAGTGCCGCGGGAAGTGGAGTTCGTCAGCGAGTTGCCCAAGTCGGCCGTCGGGAAGATCTTGAGGAGGCAGCTGCGCACCGATAAGACCAGTGACTGACGAAGCCGTTCAGCCACCTGCCGTTCGATCGATCGCATCGGAACCGTTAGCGCCCCTCACGGTCCAAACCAGCGCCAAAAGTCCCCCCAAACTGAGGCAAATGTCCGCAACATTGAAAACGGGCCAGATGAGAAAATCAAAGAAGTCGGTTACGGCTCCCCTCAAGAGCCGATCGGACAGATTTCCCAGCGCTCCCCCCAGCATCAAGCCGAAAGCAACAGCAAATCGCTTTCTCTGAAAGCCCTTCCGTCCTGCTCTTATGAACAGCCAACAGGCGATGACGGCAACGGCGATCAGGAACGGACCTGCCTCCCGAAAGAGACCGAAAGCTGCGCCCGTATTGCTAATGTGGCGCAGCTGAAAGAAACCGGGTACAATCAGAACGGTGGCACCTTCCGGTATCGTCGCCCGGACCGCAACCTTTGCCCCCTGATCCAGGATAAAGGAGGTAAGGGCAGTGGCGTAAAAAAGGACGACGTAACCCCTTCGCTCTGCCTGCCTCGGTTCCATCATTTTCTTAGCAGCCAGGAAAATTTTCAACGCTCGCCATAAATGTTATGATAGCGGACGGAGAGGCGGAACGAGTTGGAGGGTCGCAGTCCAAGAAAGGAAGACCTGACGTTCACTATCCGCCCGGCGCGAAAAGACGAACTTTCCACCCTTGTCCGCGTTTACCAGTCGGCTTACCAGGATTTGCGCCAGTACTCTTACACGGACCCTGAGGAAGTGCGGGACTACATTCACTGGCTCTATCGCGGCGATCCCCACGGTCTTCTCATCGCGGAATCGGAAGGACGGATCATTGGCTTCGTCAGCGTCCACGGGGACTGGTGGGATCGTAGGTTCCAGAGGCGGACGGCGGAGATCCACGAGTTGGCTGTCGTCAAGGAGTATCAGGGGAGAGGTGTCGGCTCCGCCCTTTTTCTCGCAGCTCTGAACTACGCACGGGCAGTGGACTGTGAGTTCGCCAGCCTTTGGGTCGGTGAAGAAAACTGGGTCGCCAGAAATTGGTATCTGAGATTGGGCTTTCGGGAGGTCGGCACCGGCTGGGGCGAGTGGGTCCGGATGATTAAAAAACTGAAGGATGAGGGATGAGCGGTTCATACGATACAATTGAGCCGGGTGACGATGATGGTAGGAACGAGGATTCTCGGGTTGGGGGGAATGCTTATGGGACTTTTGATGGCTGCCGGTAGCACCATTCCGACCGAGGCAGGACAGCAACTGGCGAGACGGCTTCTTTTCGTCAACCTGTCTCTCGGTTTTCGCCACGACACAACGGCGACTGCCGCAGAGGTCGTGACCCGACTCGGCTGGCGATCCAAACCTCGCTTCTACACGACGACGACCGAGGACCCGGAACTGATCAATAGATGGGTCCTTCCCCGCTACGACGCCATCATGTTCTACACAACTGGGGAATTGCCCCTGACCGATGAGCAGAAGCAGGCGTTCCTTGACTTCATCCGCAATGGCAAAGGCTTCATCGGCGTTCATTCTGCCACCGATACATGGTATCAGTGGCCAGAATACGGAGAGCTGATCGGCGCCTACTTCCTTAATCATCCTTGGCACGAGAAGGTGCGCCTGATCGTCGAAGATAAGGAGCATCCAGCGACCCGACATTTGGGAGATGTCTGGGAGATTACCGATGAAATTTATCAGTTCCGGGATCCCTACTCACGAGAAAAACTCCGTGTCCTCCTCAGCCTGGACAATTCGTCAGTAGACCTGACGAAAGAAGGAGTCCAAAGGCAAGATAGGGACTACGCCATCGCCTGGTGTCGCCGATATGGAAAGGGGCGATCCTTTTACACTGCCCTCGGACACCGGGAGGAAGTGTGGCGAGATCCTAAGTTTCAAGACCATTTGCTCGGCGGCATTTTGTGGGCAATGGGTGTGCTGGAAGGAGACGCCACGCCCCGACCGAAAAAGTAACCGGGTCCACTTGCCCGTCCTGTTCACCGGCTTATTTCTAAAACGCGCTTGAGGATGCGCGACAGAAGCGAAAGTTCACTGAGAGATACCTGCTCCCGTTCCGTATGGGCGACCGATAGGGTCCCGGCACCGAAGACGACGGCTGGGATTCCCTTCTGAAGCAGATTGACGGCGTCCGTCCAACTGGGGTAGCCTGCCAGTTCCAGTTCGCTGCCCGCTTCCTGTCGGTAGGCTTCCCTTAACCATTGAACGACAGGCATGCCTTCAGAAATAGCGCATGCCTCCGCTTCATCTACGATCTTCAGTTCCGCACGGAAACCTTCCGCCATCTCCACAAGAAGGTCCCGAACCGCCGCCGCCGAGAAACCGGGGAGCACACGCACGTCCAGACAAAGAGAACACCGATCAGCGACGAGCATCACATCCGACCCGCCCTCGACCCTACCGACGGTAATCAGTTGCCGTGATGGGAAAAGAGGATGTCTCTGACGAGCGACGATCGGGTGACTCCGGAGTGCCTCCACGAAAGCAAAGGCTTTTTCAATGGCACTGTCGCCCTCTTCCGGGACCGATCCGTGAGAGGTCCGACCGACAAAAGTCAGTGACGCCTCCACAGCACCTGCGTGCGCGACGACCGCCCTCAAGCCGGTCGGCTCCAACACGATTCCATAATCGGCATCTAACTTCAACGACCGTGAGCCCGCCCCTCCCCTCTCCTCGTCGCAGACGAAGGCTACCAGTGCTGGAGCCCTGGTCTCTGCCACCGCGACCAAAAGCGATGCGATCTGACCCTTTACATCCACGACGCCCCGCCCCCTCACCCACCCCGCTTCCGTCTCTAACTCATAGCCACAACCTTCAGCAGCCGGAAAGGTATCCAAATGGGCGACCATCAGCAGGTTCGTGCTCCCCCGCTGGGCGATCAAATTAGCATAATGACCGGGCGGGGTCAGGGGATGCAGATCGGTGACCGGCTGAATCTTTGTATCAAATCCCTGGTCCGTCAGGTATTCCACTAGGAAGGGGTGAAGACGCGCCTCGTGACCCGTTGGCGTCGGGATCGTAACTAGCGTCTCCAGGATTCGGACCAACCGACCCAATGACTCCGCCACAGCACCGTACCCTCCGCCCGTCATTCTATCGGCTCAAAGGGGTTGAAGCAATCGCAGCCTTCTGCCATAATTGAAGCCTGGAGGGGGCGTAGCTCAGAGGGAGAGCGCTGGAATCGCACTCCAGAGGTCGCGGGTTCAAATCCCGCCGCCTCCACCAAAATTTCAGGCTCAAACCCACGATTCCTCCCAAATTTTTGAGAGCATCCCCATTTCGTGACATGTGCAAAACTATCGTTAAAAGGCGAAAAAATCTAGGAGGCGAGGTTAAATGCCACAGAAACCGTTGGCAGATTTGGTAGATAACAAGAGGGTTACCGGTTGGGCAATGGATGAAGCGTTAAAAACCCTGCTGGAGCCTAGTGAACAACCCGTGCTCTCTATCGCTACTGCGTATTTCAACCTCGATGCCTTGAAGCGTCTGCGGCCCGAGATCGACAAAGTTGCCCGCCTCCGCCTTCTCATAGGCAAAGAACAAGAGCGAGAATCTGTTTTAACTGACAAGCTGTTCCAAGAAGTGGAGCGCTCTCTTGCAGAGGCGAGAGATGTCCCAGCATCAATTCAAGAGTGGCGCGAATTTCTGTCTCAAGGCAGAATTGAAGTGAGGGTTTACCAAAAGGGTTTTCTGCACGGAAAAGCATACCTTGTTGAAGGCATCCGCCCTTTCGACGCTGTTGGATTCGTTGGCTCATCCAACTTCACCGGTGCGGGATTGACAACCAACTTGGAACTGAACGCTGTGCTTAAGCAACAATCCGCCGTTGATGAACTGCGTAAGTGGTTTGACGCCCTTTGGCAAGAAAGTGAGGATTACAAGCAGGAACTGATAGGTTTGCTCTCAAGGTTCACCCGAGAATACAAGCCCTACGAGATTTACATTAAAGTGGTTTACGAAGCCTACCGTGACCGCTTAGGGACCAATCTTTCCGAAGAAAAAAAGAAGCCCTCGCCCATTGCTCTTGCGGATTTTCAACGGGATGGCTATTTAGCGGCGAAGGATATTTTGGAAAACTATGGTGGCGTTCTCATCGCCGATTCTGTCGGTTTGGGCAAAACATTTTTGGCGCTGAGGTTAATGGATGATTACGCTTACAGGGAGCGAATACCTACCCTCATCATTTGCCCTGCCGCTTTGATTGATACCCTTTGGAAACCCCATCTGGACTGCTACAGAATCTACGCCAAAGTTATCTCAATGGAACAGTTGAGCAGGGAAGATTTCCCGCTTGACAAATATCAGGAGCACAAATTCATTGTTGTTGATGAAAGCCACAATTTCAGGAACCCAAGCACCAACCGATGGGAGAACTTATTCAAGCTGCTCAGCAACGACGCTGAAAAGAAACTCATCCTATTAACTGCAACGCCCGTCAACAACACGCTTTTTGACCTTTACCATCAACTTCGGTTTATTACGCGCGACCAAGAGGATTTCTTTCTCGCCGCAGGCATCTCTAATTTGCGGCAATACTTCATCAATGCGGAAACCAACAGGGAAACCCTTTACGAAGTTCTTGAAGCAATCGCTGTGAGAAGGAGCCGACAGTTCATCCGCAAAAACTACCCCGATGAGCAAATTGATGGGCAACGCATTAGGTTTCCCGAAAGGGAATTACATTCGGTTAACTACAGTTTGGAAAAAAGTTACGGTGGTGGGCTTTACAAGCGAATAGCCGAAGCCATTGAGAACCTCAACCTCGCTCCCCATCAAGTCGATATGTTCCGCAAAGAAGTAGTAGAACCTAAGAAAGTCTTTTTGAACCAATTGGAGCCGGTTGACGATGAAGGAGAGCAAAAGAGCCTAAGGGAAAGGTTGAAAGGTTTGGGTTGGGACGATAAGCGGATTCAGGATTTGTTTTGGAACTTGGGACGCCAAAACGCTATCGCTAACATTATGCGTGTTCTTTACCTGAAGCGCTTAGAATCCTCCGTTCACGCTTTGCGTATTTCCCTTCAACGGCAGAGAGATTTTCAAGAGAAGTTTCTTGAAGCCTTGAGAATGGGTCGTTTGCTCAACAGCCCTGCCTATCGTAAATGGTTGCAAATAGACGATACCGACGACCAATCCGAGGATGAGCATAACCTTCAGGACTTGCTCGACAAACTGGCTGAACTGAATTTGAACGAATATGATCTTGAGCAGTTGCAAAAAGCGGTGAACGATGATATGGACCGCCTGGAAAGTTTGCTCTCTGAACTGGCCAAACTCTCTGCGGAGCAAGACGAAAAGTTACGCGCATTAAAAAACTTGTTGGCTGATGAACTTAGGGGCAAAAAAGTAGTAGTTTTCAGTTACTTCAAAGACAGTGCCAGCTACATTTACACGCACTTGCGTGAAGATGAGGAGTTCCTTAAGCAAGCAGGCCTCTCTGTTGAAAAGATGAGCATCATTCACAGCGATGTTCCGCTCAAAGACAGGTTAGAACGTATTCGCCATTTCGCTCAAAAGGCTAACAAGGACGATGTTCCACAAGGAAAGGAGATACAGGTGCTTTTCAGCACCGATGTTTTAGGTGAAGGGCAAAATTTGCAGGATGCAGACACTATCATCAATTACGATTTGCACTGGAACCCAATCAGGATAGTGCAGCGCATCGGTCGCTTAGACCGAATCGGTTCGCCCCACGATGTCATCCATGTTTACAATTTCATCCCTGAAGACGCTTTGGAGGAACTTTTGCGATTGCTGGAGCGCTTGCAGGAAAAACTAAGCAGCATCAAGCGTTCGGTAGGTTTGGACTCTTCAGTCTTGGGGGAGATTCCAAACCCTATGGACTTCAACACGCTTAGGCGCATCGCGCAAGAGGATAAAGAAGTGGTGGATGAATTGGAAGCGAACAGCGAATTGACTGTCGGACAGTTTTTAATGCAGGACTTGATGCAGTTCTTAGAACGCGCTGGTCGGGAAAGGCTAAATCAAATTCCTTACGGTGTCGGAACAGCGAAGGCTTCTAATGACAGCGTTAAGGGCTTCTTTGCTGCCTTCCGTAACACGAAAACAGGTCAGCACGACTGGCTGTTTGAAGTCAAA
The DNA here is from genome assembly GCA_032161505.2 of Candidatus Caldisaccharidevorator sinensis. Lineage (GTDB taxonomy): Bacteria > Armatimonadota > Fervidibacteria > Fervidibacterales > Fervidibacteraceae > Caldisaccharidevorator > Caldisaccharidevorator sinensis. The sequence continues at coordinate 8,549 of JAVKTG010000002.1, read as the reverse complement.
GATGGGCAGGAAAGAGAAAGTAAACTCATCAGGGCAAAACTCGATGCAATTAAGCCCATTCGTAGCACACCAGATGAGCCTCCCGGTCCTTTGCCAGAGGGTTTTGACCCTCGCCCCTATTTAACTCGTTTGCGCAAGGAACTTGTCAGGCGATTGCAGCAAGTTTCCCGCCATCTCCCCAAACTGTCCTCTCCGCAGAACAGTTTGGTCAACTGGCTCCACGCATTGCCACCTTCAGCCGAACGTAACTTCCTTTTGGGTTACTTTGAACGCCCGCTAACGGGTATGGCTCTGCGTGAGTTAAAAGCACTGTGGAGGGAGAGGGGTAGGTTCAACCAGCAACAATTCATGCAAGAGTTACGTGAATTCGCAGAAAAGCATCCCCATCCTGAAGTTGCGAAACCTACCACTACCACAGAGGTGAGTGAAGAGGATTTCGAGTGCGTGGCATGGATGCTGGTCATTTGAGGGAGGTGCTTTGTGCAGTGATGAAATTGGAGGAAATTCATCAACTCCTGAAGGACTATAAGGATGTTGGGGGGTCCAAGAAGTTTTTTTCTCAGTTGCGTTATCCAACACTTCCAGAACCAATTCCTTGCGAGGAAGCGAACCAATTACCTGAAAACGCCCAAAGGCTCATTCATAACTTTTATCTTGTCGCCCAATGCGGACCCGCTTCTGATACCCCAACCTCATCCCAATTTCGCATTTACCATGTGGAGTTGAACACAGATGCTTTGCGCCGCACTGACTTTCGGAAAGTTTTAGAGCCTTTTTATCGCCCTTACCCTCAAGGGAACAACCTTTTCGTTTTCTCTTTAGCTCGTAAGCCCTATAGGGAGATTGCTTTCGTGTCCCTGCAACGCCTTCCGGTGAAAAGGGAAGAAATGCAACATAAGTTGAAAGTGACCATCCGCCTGCGCACGCTCCGAATAATGCGGGAGGAGCCATATCACACCGACTTGGAAATTTTGAAAGAGATTGCCAACCCGCCAGATGACCCTCTGTCAATTTGGGCAAAACATGAAAGTGCCTTCAATGTTGAACGGGTGACGAAAAAATTCTTTGAAGAATATCGTTCAGCACTTTACCGTATGATGGAGGAGCTAGAAACTTCCGAACCTGAGCCAAAACAACCTGAAGGAAGGCGTGCCCATCGTTTCGCGTTCTCTCAACTTTTGCTTAACCGCCTGATGGTTTGTTACTTCCTCGCCCGAAAGGGATGGATGAAAGACAACACAGGAAACCCGGTGCGCCGTTACTTCCGATGGCTCTGGAACCGCTATAAGGAAGAAAAGCAACGCGACCCTGAAGTATCTTTTTACGACTGGCTGCGCGTTCTATTCGGCGATGCATTTAACAACCAACACGGAAGAATTCTGTCAGCGTCTTTGCCCCAAGACATCTGTGCCTCTTTCCAAACCATGCCCTACCTCAATGGCGGCTTATTTGCCGTGTTAGAACCCGACACTTACGGTTATCGTGTGCCTGACGATGTTTTCTCTTCATTACTGTTCGGCGAGGACCCAGACCGCGAACCCAAACTTTTGGAGCGCTATAACTTCACCGTTGATGAAAGCCGACCATACGATGAAGAGATGGCTGTTGACCCAGAAATGTTGGGCAAAGTTTACGAAAGCCTAATCGCTGAGGAGGAACGAGGGAAAGCAGGCATCTTCTATACACCCCGCCTTGAAGTTGATATGATGTGCAGATTGAGCATCGTGGAATACTTGCACCAAAGGTGGAACTTTGACCGCAAACGATTGTTCCACTTTGTGTTTTCACCTTATGACCTTTTTGTGTTTTCACGTTATGACCCTGCAAGACTCCAGCCTTTTAGTGATGCTGAGAAAAGAGCACTGGAGCGAGCCCTCAAAGAGTGCAAAGTTGTCGACCCTGCTGTCGGATCAGGCTCTTTCCTCGTTGGGATGTTAAATGTTCTCTGCGAGTTGCTTGATGCGCTAGCGGAATCGTTGAAATGCAAGCGATACAACCGATTTGAACTCAAACGCAAACTTATCCTCAATAACCTCTACGGTGTGGATGTGAAGGATTGGGCTGTTAGGGCTTGCGAACTGCGCCTGTTCCTTTCGTTGCTTGTGGATGTGCCTGATGAAGCGGTCGTAAAAGCAAAGGAAAAGGCGGAACCAATTCTGCCCAACTTGGACTTCCGTGTCCGTGTCGGGGATAGCATAGTTCAAGAAGTTCCGCAAATTCCTTTCCCCATTATCCTTCGCAAACAAGCGGCAGCCCGTCTTCCAGTTCATGCTGAACTGAAGAAACTTGTTGAAGAACAGAAAGCACTGGAGAAGATACCACCACTTCAACTGGCTAAGAAGGAACAGGAAATTTTACAAAAGGAACGGAAAATTGTCGCGCAACTGCTGGAAAGCGCTCTCAAGCAAGTCGAAGGTGAAAAGGAACAAACCCTAAGAAAGTTGTTGAGTGCAAGTGCAAGGCAGCGGCAAACTCTTCAGTATAGGTTGGCAGATTTGGAGCAACTTGCCCAACAAATGCAAAATCAACGAAAGAAGTTGCATAAGGGTGAACCTATCCCGCTCTTTCTTTGGGAGGTCGCTTTCCCTGAAGTTTTCTTGAATTCAAACGGCAACGAGCAGGGGTTTGATATCGTGATTATGAACCCGCCTTATGTGCGGCAGGAAAAGATTAAACCGCCAACCCCTTTGAGCCCCACCGATTACAAAGAAGCCATCAAAAGAAACATTGAGGCACTTTGGGGCAACACCGTTGAAGTTCCTGGACGAGCCGACCTTTATGTTCCATTCTTTTTTGTCGGCACTGCGTTGCTGAAACCAAAAGGTGTTCTTTGCCTCGTAACTTCCAACGCATGGTTGGATGTGGACTACGGTAAGGCAGTTCAAAAGTTCCTGTTGAGCAGTAGTCGCTGGATTATGACCATAGATAACCTCGCAAAACGAACTTTCGCCCAAAGCGACATCAACACCGTAATCACGCTCGCTGTTAGAGCAAGTGAAGGCGAAGATGTTTGGGATAACGAGGTTAGGTTCGTTGCTTTCAGAATCCCCTTTGATGACCTTTCGCCCGAACTTTTTGCAGTTGCCTTTGAGGAAATCTTTGAAGCGAAAGAGAGAACTCAAAAGACCGATTATCGTGTGACGCCGAAAACTCAACGGGAACTTTACTTGGAAGGTGTGGAAGAACCTGAAGAAGGCGAGCAAGACCAGCGAACAATGGAAGGGGTTGGTGATTTGAGCCAGTTGAAATATGTCGGAAACAAAATTGGCGGAAAATACCTCAGAGCACCTGACATTTTCTTCACGATTTTGGAAAAGGGCAAAGGAAAACTGGTGCGATTGGGAGATATCGCTGAGGTGCGGCGTGGCATCACGACAGGCGCAAATGAGTTCTTCTACCTTGAGCCCGTAGGGATGACAGTTGCCGAAGTGGCAAAACTTTCCCAGAGAAACCCTAAAGCCCCTGTGAAAGTTAAAAACGGCGCAGGTTGGGAAGGAGAAATTGAAGCAGCATTTCTAAAGCCCATCCTGTTTTCACTAAAGGAAGCACCTTTTATTTGTCCTCATCCAGAAAGATTTAAATATTGCGCCTTTGTGTGCTATTTTAGTGAAATAGAACTTCTCTATAAAAAATATACATATGCTTTAGCCTACATCCAGTGGGGGGCTAAATACCAAGTGAAACTCAAACATGGTGGTAAATGCTTATTACCTAAAGTGCCCAGTTTGCATAATCGTGACATTTGGTATGCCTTACCGAAGCAACAACAACCAGATTTCATTTCTAACCGCTTTATTGGTGAACGCTTTGTATTTTTGGGAAGTGGTGATTTTCTTGTTGGCGATGTGTTTTTTGTCGGCCATTTGAAACAGAGTTACTACATCCTACCGATTGTGGTTGCTTTGCTTAATTCCACCCTAACGGCATTAGTAGCAGATATATTTGCCCGTAAGACCTATGGAATAGGCGTGGCTTACCTTTACGGTCCCGAAATCAATAGTTTGCTTATCTTAGATCCCACTATCTTTTTACTCTCACAGCAGAGTCGCCTCCTTTCTGCCTTTGAGCAGATGGCACAGCGTGAAGTGAAAAGCATCTTTGAAGAGTTAGGTTTTGTTTTGTGCCGTCAGCGTGGGTGTAAGCATCCCGAGCATCCATACGAGGATGTGAACCCTGAAGCGCTGACGCTGGAGCAAGTTCAAAAAGCCTCACCAGACCGCTTTGAGTTAGACAGCGTTGTTTTTGATGTTTTAGGCTTAACCGATGAAGAGCGCTTGCAAGTTTACCAAGCCGTTGCCGAACTCGTAAAGATGCGCCTTGTTAGGGCAAGAAGCGTTGAACATTGAACGAAGTGGTGAGAATGTTGCAATTAGTTACGGGGGTGGAATTATGCCACTTTATTTTTCCTATGGCTCTAACATGAAGCGCTCGCAAATGAGGGATAGATGTGGCAAAGGTTGGCGCTTCTTTAAAAGAGCCTACTTGCCAGGCTATAAATTGGTTTTTGATGGATACTCCAAAAGGTAAGAAGGTGCGGTAGCCAATGTGGTTGAAAGCGAAGGCGAAGGAGAAATGGTTTGGGGAGGGTTATTTGAAGTCACCGAAGAATGCTTCAGGGAGTTAGATGAACGCGAGGGATACTCTATGCATTACAATACGCGAGAACTCCAAGTTTATGACGATGATGGAAATTGCTACATTGCTTATGTCTACGTGAGAGGACCGCAAAGGCAAGGGAAACCATCGCCGGATTACTTGGACACCTTACTACAAGGTGCAAAAGATTGCGGATTGCCGTGTGAATATGTAGAGAGGATAAGCCGATACAAAAGTTCAGATTGAACGAGGTGGAAACCGAATGCCATTGGAACAAACGATGAGGATTATCGCCACTATAAACTTCAAGGGTGGCGTTGGCAAAACAACCCCTACATGGCTCTTAGCCCGCTGCGCAGCACAAAACGATTGCGTGTTGGTTGTAGATTCAGATGCCCAAATGAGCCTAACAACCGCTGTGGAATTGGCAGAGGAAACTGGAAAATGGTATAGTAGGGAGTTTGAGAGTTGGTATGAGCAACACAAAGCAAAGAACAAAACCCTTTTCAATGCAATTGAGAAGTTCACCGATGCGTCGGGGCGATTTGATTTTCCCATTGATAACTTCGTTGTTTACAAGTTCGCCGACACTCTTTGGTTCATCCCCTCCACACCCGACCTTTACTGGACAATCCTTGAGGTGTTTAGCCGTGATGCGATGCAAGGGTTTATTCCCGCTTTCCTGAGGAAGTTATCAAGGGCGAGTTTCCTACCCCAGTTCGGTTATTGCTTCTTTGATTGCCCGCCATCCTTTTCCTACCTTTCTTATTCAATCCTAACCAACTGTGATTTGATGCTCGTGCCGGTCAATCCCGATGTTTTCGCTGCACGGGGTTTGAACATTCTGCTTGATGGTTTGACATTAGTTCTATCGCCACATCCGCTACCCAAAGTGGCAGTTTTCATGAAGCGTGCCCGCACTTACAAAGGGAGTTTCACTTCAGAAACTTGCCGCTACTGGGAAGAGGTAAAGAAAGTGTGCAGAGATTGGAGCGCTGAGGGATTGAAAGTAGAACCTTTGAACACTTTTGTCCGAGAGGGGGTTGATATTAAGCGAAGCATCCCGAGAGGTGGTGTAATCCCCCTTGAATTTGCCCAAATTATCTCCGACCTGTTGCGTGAAATTGAAAACTTGCTAAAGGAGTGATTGGCAAATGAAAGAGGTTCTGAAGTGCCTTATGGACATCGCAGAGCGCATGGAACAAGATTTAGCATCACTCAAGGGACAGATAACTAGATTACTGAACGACCAACAACCACCCTTGCCTAAGAGGCAAAAAGTTAGGAAATCGGTTCAATCATCACAAAGGCCTGAAGATGAGATGAAGGAATTGTGGAAGCAACTGGAGAGTGAATACCTTCAGCGTGGTCACAGCGCGGCTTTTGAGTTCGTTAAGAAGCACACTAAACCGTTCTTGAGAGCCTTCGTTAAAGCAAACAATTTACCTGTTGACCGCAAAGGTTCAAAGGATAAGGTTGCTGAACAACTCATTCAACTCCTGGCAGTGGGTAAGGCTATCTCTCGCCCGACTTTTACGCGCCCGCCAAGGATAAGCGTGGCAAGTGAGCAATCAGCGTCAGATGAAGGAAGGATAGAGAACCCTCAAACTTGAGGGAGGTCGGTGAAGTGCAAAAGATGGTCGGGGTTAAGGCGAGATCTTTGGGGCGAGCTATCATGAAGGAGTTTCGGCCAGGTTGTTTTGCTTTACTTTGTTCTTTGGTAGCCGCACAATGACTTGTGTCGCCTTTCTATTCGGTGCATCTTTTGAACTGTGAACGCCTATGTAGAACAGGCGCTGAACTGGACCATCGCCCAGAAGGGTCAACCGGCACGTTGCCGCACGATTGCGTCTTAGAACGCCAAAACTCTTAGGACCATGCAGTCAAGAAGATAGAGCCGGGAGGTAGGCGAAGTAAGGCTTATCGGTGAGCCCGACGCCCTCTGGAAACTCATAGTCGAGTTCGTGACTGAAACATACCCTGAACATAAGTTCTGCTTTCGCGCTTCTTCACGCTTAGCCACCCGTTACAATTAACAAATGATTCGCCCTAATAAGAATACCCGAAACGAAAACCTGGCTCTTGTTGCTCAAAAATTACTTGAACGAGCTCGGTGTAGGCAGATGGTGTACCAAACTTAACTGCCTTCCTACAAGCAGCAAAGTACATGCCAGAGTTCATGATGAAGTGGTACTCAAAAACATTTTTTCAATCCCGCCTTCGCTGAGTTGCACTGCGTACCCATTATAACACTTTGTCACAATACACTTAAGACCAGGTAGGACAAACGCTCGCGGTCTCGATGTTACGCACACAATGGGCTAGTTGCTTCAGCCTCCTTACGGCGTGAACAGAATTATTTGAGAGAGCAGTGCGTGGCCCGCTTATAAGCATTCGGTATGTCCATCCTAAACTCATGCAGCGAGCTTGTCATGCTTGAATTCGCCGCCCCATCGTAGGTCAGGTAGGAGAAATATGTTTTATTTTCTTGCCTTCGATTCTCACGTGTTTTGCGAGTGATTGTTTGTTAAGGCGCACGCGTGTCCTTTTTTCGTCTATCTTTACAGAGGTATGCACCACGCCCGGTCTGGTTTTTTGGGTGAAATGTCCGGAGGGTTCTTTTTTCCTTGTTCACACGTCTGTATTCCGTAGCCGGGAAATTGGTATTTTAAGTCTTAATAGTTGTTACAAGGCTGTCAGCTGTGGGGATCGTGCGTGCACTCGTGCAATCTTCTAGGTTTGCTACGGCGTGAATGGCAGCATGCTCAGTCATGACGTCGCTTCCCAAAAACCGATGGGTTATTTTTTTTTAAACGTCGTATTCATGTCACGGTTTCTTGCAGCTCAAGAAGGGTGGTGGGATGGAAGCGCTTGGTGTGCTCGTGACACATGCTGGTAGCGACATATAGATACATAAGGAGAGGAGTTTGCCCATAGTGGGGTATGCAAGGTCGAGTGTTAGAGTTACGTTGATGTTGTGGTAAGCCGGAGCAAGTGCGAAGCGTTGTGAAAAGTGAATATGCAAGTGACAGGTACGCGTGGGGTCAATATTTGTTTATGAAGTAAGCGCTTTTGCGATCGTGCAGACATGATGTCCAGCGAAGTAATGGGTGATAGGGGCATAACTATGTATAAAGTTGGCGCTGCGCGGCCAAAGTCGGAAGCATGTATCGTGGCCAGTGTGATCTGAGTGAGGCGCGCTGATATACGTGGAAAATTGTAAAAAAGTCTCGCAGACGCGGTTGTCGGGGTCATTGATGTTCCAGCGCCTGTAGCGAATGTGGAACGTGCTGCGCGTCGTGGTTGTGGTAAATTATTGCTTTGCAATGTTGTACGCTATAAGCGCGAGGGGAAGCTTTGGTATGAAAGGCGCACTGGGATTGTTGGAAGGTTACCGGAATAAGTTTAATGGGCGCGAAGTTACATCGTGTGGGGAGAAAGAACGGATCGGTCCGCTGTATGAAGGAAAGTGACAGGTTGGTAAATGGACGGGGATTATCGCTGTTAGGGGCACTTACTTTAAAGTTCATGCAATCCTTTCCAACTTTGCGGCTTGTCTTTAGAATTAAGACCGGACTTGCGCGAAGATCGCAGGAAAGGAAGGCGGTGAGGGCGGTTGTTTGCAGTTGGGATGACGGTTTGGGCTCGGGGCGCAAAGTGTAGGGTCGTTGAAGGCGGGCCCGCTGGGAGCGGCTACAGACTTAAGGTCCAATCTCTGGACGACCCTGAACTGACTTTCTGGCTGATCACTCCCTTTGAATGTGTGGAACCTGCGGAAATTGACCCTCCATGCCTTGAGCGCCCGGGCCGCTTGCCTCTGTTTCGCTTGTTCCACCAAGCGTTGATTTTGGAAAGTTCTGGCATAGGTCAAAAAGCGCTTTCGCCCTTCCTTCTGCCCATCCGCCGCGAAGAATATCAACTTGTTCCTGTTAGAATGGCACTTTCTCTCCCTC
>JAVKTG010000001.1:0-842969 GCA_032161505.2 Candidatus Caldisaccharidevorator sinensis | reverse complement strand
GCATCGCTCGCTTCAAGCCGGACTTCATCTTCTGGCTCAAGAAGGGGGAACGTTACTACATTGTCTTCGTAGACCCCAAAGGGACAGAACATGTGGATTGGTTGCGGAAGGTGGAGGGGTATCGGGCTGTGTTTGAAGAAAATGGGAGACCGAAGGAGCTTCAGCACGACAAATTTCAAGTCACGGTGCATCTTTTTCTGCGCACAGATGATATGAGCAAGATCTCGCCAGCCGAGTATCAGAGATTTTGGTTTGACCAGATGGACGTCATGATTGGGCGTCTCCTGATGGCTGGATCGCCGTGAAGGTCATTGGCTTTCGGGGGAACGAGTGGCGCGGGTGGTGAATTTGGATAGAGGTGCCTCGGCAATCTACTAATGGCGGAGGGATTTCTCTCGCAGGTGCGGCCAGATGTCACTGGAACCACAGGAAGTCGCCAGAGGTTAAAGCCTGAAGTCGTTTTGAATGCCATCCTCCCTCTTCCCCCTCTTTCCGAGCAGCGGCGGATTGTGGCGTATCTGGAGGCGGTGCAGGCGCGGATCCAGGCTCTCAAAGAGGGACAGATCGCTACGGAGGCTCAGCTCAAGCGGCTGGAGCAGGCGATTCTGGAAAAGGCGTTCCGGGGAGAATTGTGATGAGCATGCTTCAACGTGCATCGAACCATTTAAGAGGGTGCGGGACACCGTCTCGTTCCACCTTTCAGCCCGGCGAGCACCGGCGCGGCGCCGTGCCGGCGATTGATTTTGGGACGACTAGATTGCAATGAAAGGAGAGGGGCTATGTACAACGAGAGAAATTCTTCAATCTGGTTGTGTTCCGACCGGACGGAAAAAGAGTGTTTAAGCCGCAACCTCTTTGGTGCCAAAAATGATTCTCTCCTGAAAAGGGTAAGGGCAGGCGATATCTGTTTTCTTTACAACTATGAGACATCCGTGCTGTTCGGTGTTTTTGTTGCCGTTTCCGATCCCGGATGGGACTTGGAACCTAAGGCATGGGGCGGTCAATTTCCTTACCAAATACGAGTAAAGCTCGTGACCGCGGAACGGACAGGAGCTAACGGTGAACGGGTTTTCAGGGAGATAGGCTTAAAAATGACAGAAACAAAGGCTGGTTTTCGGATTCCTGCGCATCCAGTTTACGGTTCCGATGTCACGCGGAAACTTCTGAGCTATTTCCCTGCTCTTGCCACCGACAAAATACCCGCGCAGCAAGTGTCGGTCGGTTATCAACCCAAAGAAGGGTTTGAGAGTGTCGCAGGATTAGATGATGTGAAGGCGTTTATACGAGAAAGAATGATTGAACCGTTCCGAAACCTTCGGCTCGCTGAAAAATACCGATTACGAGTAGGTGGAGGTTTGCTTTTGTATGGACCTCCAGGCACGGGTAAGTCCCTGATCGCCAAGGCAGCCGCCAAGGAAATTGATGCAGAGTTCATTGAAATTAGTCCTTCCGTTGTCCGAGGTTTTCCTGGTGAACCCGAGCAGCAGTTGGAACGGATATTTCAGCAAGCCTTTCAGAAGCCCCGCGTTGTCATCTTTATTGACGAAGCAGATGCCCTGCTTGCTGCCCGAGAAAGGGGGCTATCATCTAGCGTTATGCAACGAATTATACCCACATTCCTGCGTCTTTTTACCAAAGTTTCCGAGCAAAACGCGCCGGTCTTCATTATTGGTGCTACAAATAAGCCTGACAACCTGGATAGAGCCTTTTTGCGCCCTGGACGTTTTGATATGCGTTTAAAGGTTTCATTGCCTGACCAACAAGCACGTGTAGAACTGTTAGGTTTAGCGCTGGCAAACAGGCCACTTAGTGAGGAACTCCGAGACAGCGAGACGCTTGAGCAATTAGCCCAGAAGCTGGATGGGTGGACAGGTGCAGATATACAACTCCTAATTGACCGGGTGGCTCAGAAAGTGTTCAGCAAACAGCTCCGAGGGAAACCAGACCTGGGGAAGGATCCCGATGAAGAGATAAACGATAAGGATCTCTTACCTCTTACGCTGAAGGATATTTTAGACGGAATTGAACAAGAACTGGCGCGACCTTCGGTATTAAAAGAACAGGTTGAAGAAATTGAAAAGTGGGAGGCGACCGTAGGTGCGCTCTGAGCCAGGGGCTACGGCAAGACGGTGAAGGAGGTTAATTTCCCAGCCAAGCAGGCGGTGACAGGGGTGAATCGTTGGAGAGGCGCGCACCGATCAGATACGATCCCCAAACCCATCATCGCCGCAGCCTTCGCCTGAAAGGATACCATTATTCCCGGGATGAGGCGTATTTTGTGACCGTTTGCACCCACAACCGTTGGTGTTCGTTTGGCGAGGTGCTAGATGAGCAAATTGGGCTTCTTGACTCTCGTACAAGCCAGCTGTCGGCAAAAGGAACGGCGTAGCGACGGGTTTCCCTCGGGGAACCTTTTTCTCCTCAATCGGCGTTGGAAGTTGTGGCATACTATATGAGTGATTGCGTATATAGTCATAAAGATCGGGAAGGACGGCATGAAGGACATTGTTAAGGTGTTCAAGGCACTTGCCGATGAAACCCGACTTCGTCTTTTGAAGGTTCTCACGTGTGGCGAGTTTTGCGTTTGTGAGTTGGTTGATGCCTTGGAGGTGGAGCAGTCCAACCTGTCCCGCCACCTCGCTGCCCTGAGGGGTGCGGGTCTGGTCAGCGACCGCAAAGAGGGGCTGTGGGTTTACTACACCGTCGCCCAAGGTGCCAAGGCGCTGGTGAAAAGGCTGCTGGCGGCTTTCGGCGACCGAGACACACCTAGGACCTACCTGGATTGGAAGCGGTTGCAGCAAAGGTTGCAAATGAGGGTGGACGGCAAATGCCCCCTTGGCGCTGGCAAATTGCCACCTAGCCGAAGGAATCGGAGGTGGTAAGCGATGGGCTGGCTTCGCTTCTTGCCGTTTGTCGGCTTCGTCTCCGTCGTTTCCGCCCATGCTGCCTACCTCTCCCTATCTCCAAAGGTGAGCGAGAAAGTGGTGTGTATCGTTGACGAGCAGGGCAAATGCATTGAAGACAAGGTCGTGCGGACCTCTTCCACTACATTATCCCTTGACGGATTTAGGCGCTACTTGGGTCGCCAGGATCACTTCCTCGGTTTTGCTTACGCATTGGTGTTTGCCTTTGCCCTTTACGCCTTGGTGCATTGGCAGAGAAGCCGGAAACAGGCAATCATGGGGGCAGCGTTTGGAGTGGGGTTGGGATCCGCTTTGTGGGCAGGCACCTGCTTTTTGATTGGATGCTGCGGTTCGCCTATGCTGAGCCTTTGGTTAGGTTTGTTCGGAGCAAAAGCTTTGGGATTGACAAAACCGTTAGTGGCAGCCGTCACCGCCCTGTCGGTCGGCTGCGGTTACTTGTGTCTGCGGAAGCCCAGTCGCTGCCGTGATTGTTGTCAACGATGAGGTGGTGAAGGCGATGACCCAAGATGAAATTCTGCGCCAACTGCGGGCGGACCTCCAGCAAGCCTTTAACACCCCTAAGTGCCGAAAGTGTGGATGCCTGCGCGACACCCTACTCGGCATGCGGGATGAAACAGCCAAAATCACGGGCGAAGAAGCGGACGCTTTGCGAGAGGAGATCGACCGATTTCTTCAAGGCATCGAGCCTATCGAGTATGCTTGCTTAGGCTGTGATCCGTGCTATCCCGCCGTCGCCGAAAACAGATTTCACGCCGCTGCGGTAGGTATCCTACCGCTTTCGGTGGTCCACCGCCCAGCCTGCGCTTTTGAAGTGCGAAGGGACGGCAAGTGGCCGATCGTCGCAGGTGAATACTTTGTCCTTGATCCCTATGGCAGTGTTGCCGTCTCTACTCTTGCCAGCACTGCTCTGCCTGAAAAATTAGCAGAAATGCGCCCAAAGGGTTTGGCCATCGTCGGTAAGACCGAAACGGAAAACATCGGCATCGACAAAGTTGTCAAGAACATTATCACCAGTCCTTGCATTCATACGCTCATTGTTGCCGGAATTGACCCCAAAGGTCATTTGAGCGGTCAAGCGCTTGTATCTTTGTATGAAAATGGACTGGATGAGCGGCAACGCATCATAGGAGCAAAAGGCAAGCGACCTTATTTGCGCAATATCTCGCCACAAGAAGTGGACCAGTTTCGCAAGCGAGTGACGGTTGTGGACTTGATCGGGTGTGACGATACCTACGGCATCGCTGCGGAGGTGGAAGCCCGTTCTCACGCCCGACCCTGTCAATGTCAATTCTCTTTGAGGCAAAGCGAAATGGCACTGTCAGTTCCCCGTATCCGAGCCAAACCTTCCCAGCACCCGTTGAAACTGGACAAGTTAGGCTACTTCGTTATCATCCCGGAACCGTACACAAACCGCATCATCGTCGAGCATTACGACTACCAGGACCGATTGCAGCACATCATTGAAGGTCAGGATGCTAAGACGCTGTGTGCTACCATCATTGAACTGGGTTTGGTCTCTCAACTTGACCATGCTGCCTATCTGGGACGGGAGTTGATGCGGGCAGAGTTAGCATTGCGCTTGACCTTCCCCTTTGTCCAGGATGGCGCGGAAGGGGAACTGGATCGTGACGAGCGTGAATCGTTGGGTTAGCCCTTGCAACCCATCGCACATCATCTGGGCGACGGATTCTGTTCGGAGCCGAAACGCCCTTTGGCTGAGTCGTCATTGCGCCTTGCGATGCAGGCATTGAAAGCCCGCACCAATTCTTTTTTTTGGGGACCCTAACGGGGTCTACAAACGGCTCAAGGGACTCGGCTGATCGGGTCGTCGGGTCCGCTGGCTTCCCCTGATGAAGCGTCTAAAACGATCCTACACTTAGAAAGGCGATAAAAATGTCTTATCGTTTCAGCCTGACTGTTGAAGGGATGCATTGTGCGGGGTGTGTAGGAGCCGTCCAGGAGGCTCTCATGGGTGTGGAGGGGGTGGAGGAGGTTCACGTTAATCTGGCAACCGAGCGGGCTTTCGTGACGGTGCGGGACCTTGCCGTCCTCAAGCGGTTACCCAACGCTATTTCCTCTGCCGGGTACCGGTTGGCTGAAGGAGTGTTAGTTTTCCGCCTTCGCCCGCCCTTGACAGAAACCGACCGCTGCGATCTTGAAAATCTGGCTGGAGTGGTCAACGTGGCAGCGGAGGCGCCGTCAGTAGGGTTTCAAGAGGTTCGGGTGGTTTTTCTTGAAGGCGTCTTAAGGTCCCAGCGATTGATTCAATGGCTGGCGGACCGGGGCTATGAGGTGATATCTTCTGAGGAGCGTGCCCCTCAGGAAAAGGAAGAGCCCGTTAGAGTTTGGGTCGTTTCCTGGCTTGGTTTAGTTGGGTCTCTGATCGTAATAGGGTTGACGATGCCGCCTGGGCTCCATCACAATGCCGCAGCGAGATGGGCGGCTTGGTTGATTGCCACAGCCGTTGTCGCCATAGTCGGTAAGCCGTTTTTTGTGAGAGCCTTTCGTTCCGCACTGCGAAGGCAAGCGACAATGGATACCCTTGTCTCCATTGGCGGTTTGTCCGCGTATCTGTATAGCGTTTGGGGTTTAGTAGCTGGTGAACCCCATTTATACTTTGATACCGCAACGTTCATACTATCGGCGATTTCATTAGGCAAGAGCCTGGAGATGAGGTCTCGTCTCATGGCTACTTCCGCTTTGAGGGGAGTCGTGGCGCTGGTGCCGCCCCGTGCGACCGTTTTGCGGGCTGGAAAGGAGGAACAGGTGCCGCTGGATGATGTGGAGGTCGGGGAGAAGGTGATGGTGAGGGCGGGGGAGCGGATTCCGGTGGACGGTGTCGTGGTCAGCGGGTCCGCCATTGTAGAAGAGAGCCTTCTGACGGGGGAAAGCGAGCCGGTCAGCAAGAGGAAAGGGGATGAGGTCCTAAGCGGGGCACTATGCACGGACGGCTTTCTCATTGTTGAATCGCTGCGGGTCGGTGAAAGTACATTCGTTCACCAAATCCGTCAGATGATGGAGCAAGCGCAGGCGGCTAAGCCGGGGATTCAAAGAATTGCCGATCGGGCGGCAGGGATTTTCGTTCCCGCAGTTCTCTTCCTGGCGGTCACTGTGTTTCTTGTCTGGGTGTGGGTCGGGGCGGACGTGAGCCGGGCTTTGATGGCAGCGGTTTCGGTGTTGGTCATTTCCTGTCCCTGCGCAATGGGTCTGGCGACTCCGATAGTCGTTGCTGTCGCTCAGGCGATGCTCTCGCGGCTCGGTATCTATCTGCAGAACCCGGAAGCCCTGGAGAAGACGCGAAACGTGACGGCGGTCGTACTGGACAAAACGGGGACGGTAACGAGCGGCGCGCTGAAAGTGCAGGCGGTCTATGCGATCGCGGGAACGGACGATGAGGTGCTTTTATATGCTGCTTCGGCGGAATACGGATCGCACCATCCCGTCGCTGAAGCTGTCAGAGAAGCGGCAAGGGAGAAGGGTCTGAACCTGCTCCAGCCTCAGTCGGTCGTGACGGAGATCGGCACTGGTGTGACGGCAATTTTTGGTGAAGAGGAGGGAAACGGCGGTAAATCAGTTCGTGTGGCGGTGGAAAAGACGGATGGGGGAGGGATACCGGAGGAATGGAAGGGAAAGCCCTGGTCGGTGTCTCGCGTGGTGAGGGACGGTCAGGTCATCGGCTTTCTGGCACTATCGGATCACCTGCGTGAGAAGGGAAAGGAGACAGTGGAACAGCTAAAGAAGATGGGATTGAGGGTGTATTTAGCGACAGGCGACAGACAGGAAGTGGCGGAAGGTTTCGCTCGCGAACTGGAGTTCGACGGTTGCATAGCGCAGGCATCACCGGCAAGGAAAGCCCGTTTCGTTCAGGACTTGCAAGAGCGGGGTCAGAATGTCATGATGGTCGGCGACGGTGTGAATGATGCCGTCGCCCTCGCTCAGGCAGATATCGGTATCGCTCTCTCCACGGTAGCCCAATTGGCGTCGGCATCTGCCGATGTGTTGATATTGCCGGAGCGGTTCGCTTCCCTTCCTAGGTTCATTGTTTTAGGTAGGAGGGCTTATAGAATAATGCTACAAAATCTTTTTTGGGCGTTCATTTACAATGCTCTCGCGATTCCGATGGCTTGTTTTGGAAAACTTAATCCGATGATGGCGGCAGTGGCGATGTCGTTCAGTTCGGTCAGCGTCGTGCTGAACGCCTTGCGGTTAAAAAAGGCAGTCGGACAGTGATGGCGTTTCAGGGGTCAGGGGATTAGACGAATCCAGTCCACTTCTACCAGCACCTTGGGGCGTGTGCACGGGTCCAACCGCAAGCGTGTGATCGTGCCCCTCCAGCGAGGGTTACGAGTCACAGCCAGTTCGTAGGTATGCCACTGCCCGTCAATGGAAACAGGGAAAGGGACGCTGGAGGCTTCGCTTTCGGCAATTGTACTGGTTCGCCAGAAGACCTGGCCGACATCCGCCGCCGGTTCGCCCGTCATAGGCGTCAGGCGCATCCGGACCTGGATTCTTGTGTGGTCGCTAGATCTAAGAGCAACGGATGGTCCAAAAAAGGCGGGATCAGATGAGAGAGTGATTCCCATTAAGCGACCGTCGCTGATTTTTACATCGGATAGATTCATAGTGTGGGTCCAAGCAGGGTCTTCAGGGTTGTCAAAGTCCCATTCGGTCCGTTTGTCCCAGTCGGGTATTACTTGGGGGATCGTCTGACCCAAGTCGGCGGGAACCAGGTCGGTGTGTGAGGTGGCGGAATCGCAGAAAATCGTCCGGATGGCGTCCAAATAGGCAAAACCGTGTTCCTGGTGAGGTTCAATATAACTCCCTTCCCCCCATTCGTTCCAGGCTTCAATAATCGCCATTGGGAGAACTTTCCCTGAAGGCGTCAAACGGTCAAGAAATCTCTTTGCCTCGGATAAGTGGGCGGCAAAGTTAGACGGGTTTCGCCCGAAACGGACGACCGCGCTGTCGCCTTGCCAGGGTCTGCTGTCCCATCCGCCGCTGATGGGAAGGAGGAGAGGGATGGAGGAGAGGCGGACGATCTCCTCCCAATAGTTGTGGTAACCCGAACAGAGAGATTCAAAGTCCGCCCATCGCTCGTTGCTTTGCAAGCCCAGAAACGGCCAGTTGTAAGCCGTAACGGCGTCGTAGCCTTCACTGGCGGCGGCGACAGCTTCGCCTGGGGAGTTGATGCAGGCGATAAGGTAAAGACCGGGGAGCCCGTTGTCCACACACAATTGTCTCATCGCGTCAAAGGCTTTTCGGACTCCGTCGCTGGTAAGGTCTTCCGTCAGGCGTTGCCTGCTGAAGATGATGACCATCGGTTTTCCGTCCCAGGTCAGGTATTCGGGACGGCGAAAGTAGTGGTCAATCCAGAACTTAGTCACAGTTAGACAATCCTCAAAGGAGGAACTTCCGGGTGTGTTATGGTTTGCCCAGAGAAGGCAAAATTTCAGTAGGCTTTTATGTCGTGATAGGAAATAGCCGTCGTGGAGGGCGTGTTCCAATTGGCGGGCGCCTTTTTCCCAGTACCAGTCATACGCGAAGAAAGTGATACCATGCTCAACTGCCCAGCGGATGTGCCAGTCCGCGACAATAGGATCGCCTTCTTGATACAAACCTAAAAGGGGCTTTCGCTCAGGAAACCGAAAAATCGGTGACCATTGGCTCCACGTCTTCCACCCGGGAAAGTAGTACACTCCGATCTGATAGGAACTATGGGCGGGTCTCGGATCGTCGGCAGCCTTTAGAAGGTCTGGGCTGAGGGGAGGGAGGATGTCCACTGAGGTTTCAGCTGTCAGTGGGGGACCGTCGGCTCTTCGCACTGTTACAGAGACCTTCTGACGACCGGGTTGGGTGCCTCGAAAGGAAAATTGGACCATCAAGTCGTCCGAAAAGGAAAGGGTGTAAACGGTTTGACGTGGCGACGGACTTGGCTCGGAAACAGCGCTGATGATCTCAAGGCCCTCGGTTGCCTTTGGAGTGTCAAGGGAGATGCGGGCGGTTTCGCCACCGGTGTTGGTCAGAACAAGGGTCACAGTGCCCTTTTGTCCAATCCGAATCGTTTTCTCTTCAACTCCGAAAAATTTCACCCGCACGTCCGCCCGACCGCCCGGAGACGATGAGAGGGAAAGGCTGTGCAGCAGGAATTTTGCGCCGTTGACAGGTGGTCGGACGCCAACGGCGAGAATCTCTCCTGTCCAGAACGGAGATGACAGGAGATCAATATTGTAGGTGTGACGCCGACCGTCAGGGGAAACAGGGAAAGTAAGCGAGTGAAGACCGGGTCGTTGGGAAGAGGTAAAAAGGAAGGTAGCATAGGGCGCGCCGTCAGCGGTGAGTTCTAAAGTAGCAAAAGCCTTCTCTTGCGAAGGCAATTTTAGGGGTGGACTAAGAAACAGGGCTTGCGTGTCGGCAGCCGTTAAAGCTACGCCGTCTGGTGTCGCCGTCGCCTTCAACTCTCCGAACGGTTGCCAGTCGGAGAGGGTGTTGGAAAAAGCAAAGGAAGACCGATCTGTGGAGGGCGGCGGGTTCCATTGAACAATCCTGATGAAATCCAGGTCAAAGCGGGCGCCACCAAAAGGATCAAAGCGGAGACGAATGATTTTTCCCTCGGACTGCCAGAAGGGTATGATTCGGTAGAGGTGCCAGCGACCGTCTCCTTTGATCCAGAAGGGGGTGCGTTTTTCCGGACGAAAACCGCCGAAGGGAGGGTCTGTGGTGTTGCTCCAGAAAACTTCTGCCATGCCATCCCGGTCGGATTTCAACCGCAATTCAATAACTTGCCACGGTGTGGCGGTCAATTCAAAAGGAAGGGTGTACTCCCATATCGGGTCGG
Source organism: Candidatus Caldisaccharidevorator sinensis (assembly GCA_032161505.2). Classification (GTDB taxonomy): domain Bacteria; phylum Armatimonadota; class Fervidibacteria; order Fervidibacterales; family Fervidibacteraceae; genus Caldisaccharidevorator; species Caldisaccharidevorator sinensis. The sequence goes on along the minus strand of JAVKTG010000001.1, from coordinate 833,210 downwards.
TTCCGATCGTTTCAAAGTGGAGATGGTCACCCTCAAAACGAGCCGAGATGATTTCTGAGTTGGGCTGCCACCCCATAAAACCAGTTTGTTGAGAAAAGTTCCATTCCATAACGGTCTCAAAGAAGGGTTGGGACGACGAGAAAACGGCGGCGCAGGGAAGCCTTAGGACCAAGCCGAAAAGACCGATCATACTGACTCCCTTCATTTTATATTATCACCCCCACGTATACAAGGACCGTAAGCCCTTTTGCGTATCGTCTCAATCACTGGCAAATAAGGGTTCGGATCGCAAGCAAACCCGCCAGCAGTAGCTCCATTCCTTCATTGTCGGTCCCACTGACCCTGTATGGTTGAAAGGGTCTCTACCAACTCGGGATAGAGAGACGGGTCGAGATTGTGGGGACCGTCGGGGGACATCCAGTTCCAAAGAAGGACGAGGGGAATGGATAAGCGCCCGGAAGTGTCAAGGACTTTCATCAAAAAAGGTGCGGTGGGGTTCTGCTTATAGTCCTCACCCGTTTCTCCGATAAAGAGCGGCTTTCCGATCCTTCGGGCTGCCTGTACGAAATGGTCAAGGGCGGCGGTGGAAGTCGGGTCTTTGATATCCCACCGTAGGGTATCGTGACCCTGATAAAAATGGATGCTTATAATGTCAATGGGGTCCGGATGGGTATCCTTGATGTATGTTTCCATTTCGGCGGGCGAATCGGCAGTCCAGTCGCCTTTCCCTTTCGCTGCCCGAAGATGCTGAGCGGCGGGGCGGGGCGCCGAGAAGCCGGTGCTAATTAGGTGGACGGCGTCGACAGATCGGACAAAATGAGCCCACTCTTGAAGAAAGGGGATCATCTGATCGCTGGTGAAATGGTCCCGGCGCAACCGCATATAAGAAGTGCCCTCGTGAACGGGGTTGAGAAGACTGAAGCCGTAAGGGTTCATGAATTCCAAATCCGCTTGAAGGTTCATTTCATTGGTCAGTTCCCAAAACAGGATCGTCGGTTCCCGAGCGTAGCGGGACACCAATTGATAGGTGTAAAGCCACAGATACTGACGGGACCGGGAGTCGGAATTCGTCAGTAGGTCCTGGACGCACTCTCCCGCCATATCGGTGAAGAGGTAAAGGTTCCAATTGATCACGGGAACGAGATAAAGCTCTCTTTTACGAGCGCCCGCAACTAGTTGGTCCATTGCCGACCAGTAGATCGGCTCGTTGGACCAAAGGGCCATCTGGCTGGGGTAAAAACCTGCTGCTGAGAAACGCAGGACTCGCAGGCGATAGCTTGCGGCGGCGTCAAGAGCCTTCAGGACCTGCTCTCTCGCTGAGCCCCCTTCAAGGTAACGGATGAAGAGGTCATATTTGTTGACGCCGATCTGCCGAAGAGGACGACCCTTCAGATAAAGATCCGGTCCCCTTCGGACCAAAAAGTCCGTTTCCGGATTCCGAGAAAAAACCAGCGAGGGCGTCAGGAAGCAGGCGAAGAGGAGGAATAAGAGCCGTCCCACCATCGGTCACCACCTACCGCGGTTTTTTCCTCTCAGTGCCAAAAACCTGACAAATGTGGCCTGGGCTACCCCTAAATGATATCTTTGCATCCTGGTGAGCGGTTTATGTCCGATCTGGAGGAGCGGGTAATAAAGACCGAGGAGGTTTATCAGGGGAAACTGGTAACGTTGCGCCGAGATATTGTGGAAATAGCGCCGGGCAAACGTGCCCTTCGGGAGGTGGTAGTGCATCCCGGTGCCGTCGCCGTCGTGCCGTTTCTGGATCGGGAGACGATCATCTTGGTCCGGCAGTATCGTCACGCCATCGGTCAGGAACTTTTAGAGATTCCCGCTGGGACGCTGAAAAAAGGCGAGACGGCAGAGGAATGCGCTCAAAGAGAATTGAAGGAGGAAATCGGCTACGAAGCAGGAAACATCAGGAAAATCACCCGGCTTTTCCCGGCACCGGGCTACACCAGTGAGGCGATAGACCTGTTCATAGCGTCAGACCTGCATCCGTCAAAAGGGCAAGCGGAAGAGGATGAGGTGGTGGAGCCGGTGGCTCTCAAGTTGGAGAGTGCGATAGACTGGGTTCGCAACGGGGTCATAAAAGATGGGAAGACTATAATCGGAATTTTGATCGCGTGGGACCGCTTTCAACAAGCGAAAGGAGGCTAGAGGAACAATGGCAGACCGAATGGGTATCCTTGTCGGCGGCGGACCGGCACCGGGTATCAACAGCGTCATCGCTGCGGTAACGATTGAAGCGATCAACAGGGGTCTGGAAGTCATCGGGATTTATGACGGCTTTGAGCACTTGATGAGGGGGAAAACGGATCAAGTGGTAACGCTGACGATCCCTGCAGTGTCCCGGATTCACTTTGACGGTGGGTCGATCCTGCGGACGTCTCGTGCCAACCCGACGCGAAAGCCCGAGTACCTGAAGCGGACGGCAGGGTCGCTGAAGGAGTTGGGGATCCGGTATCTGGTGACCATCGGTGGCGACGACACGGCTTTTGCTGCGTCTCAGGTGAGTGAGGAACTGGGCGGGACGATTCGCCTGGCGCATGTTCCCAAGACCATTGACAACGACATTCCCCTACCTGGGGGAATGCCGACTTTCGGATTTGAGACGGCGCGACACTACGGAACGGAATTGGTTCGGAACCTGATGGAAGACTCCCGCACGACCAACAGGTGGTATTTTGTAGTCGTTATGGGGCGAAAGGCAGGGCACTTGGCTTTAGGGATCGGGAAAGCGGCTGGTGCGACCTTGACAGTCATCGCTGAGGAGTTTGCTTCCAAGCGCATTTCCCTCTCGGATGTAGTGGATGTCTTGGAAGGTGCCATCATCAAGAGGCGGGCTCTGGGAAGGCAAGACGGCGTCGCTGTTATCGCTGAAGGAATCGGAGAGAAACTGGACCCTGAGGAACTGAGCAAAGTGCCCGGAGTGCAAGTGGAATACGACCCATACGGTAACATCCGCTTAGCAGAGATTCCTTTGGCAACGCTCATCAAGAGAGAAGTTGAGAGGCGATTTACAGAGAGAGGTGACAAGATCGCCATTGTAGATGTCACCTTAGGCTACGAACTGCGATGTGCCCCTCCAACCCCCTTTGACATTGACTACACGCGGACATTGGGATACGGTGCCGTCAAATTTCTCCTTTCGGAACCAGAGGATTTGAGAACACGAATCGGCGGGTTAGTGTGTATCGTAGACGGCAGTCTTAAGGTTCTTCCCTTTGAAGAATTGCGGGATCCGGCGACGGGAAAAACGAAGGTCCGAATGGTGGACCTCGCATCCGATCATTATCAGGTCGCCCGTTATTATATGATCCGACTGGATCCAGACGACCTGGAGAATCCTGCCCTTCTGCAAACGATGGCACAGGTCGCCAAAATCAGTCCGGAACAGTTTAAGGAGCGATTCCGAAAGGTAGCGGTAGGTTTGGTGCCGGCTTAGTTCGTCTAAGTTCATTAAAGGCGAAGGCATGCCGATGAAGATCTCACACGCCGTGGTACTGTTTTTAATTTTCTGCCGACCGTCCTTTGCACAAATTCTTGTCACATCAGAGGCAGGGGCGTCAACGGAGAATGTGGAACGGTGGTTGCGACGGACCCGCATCCCCTATTTGAGAGCACCAGGAATCCTTAACGGGCGGCGGAACAATCGTTTGGAGTTGGTGGTGGTGGCGGCGCGCCAGGTTGATCCGATACTGATCTCCCGCCTCCGGTCCTTCAAGCGGGCGGTGGTGGTCACGGAGACGGAGGGGTGGAACGGTAGCAATGGGGGTGTCGTCGTCCTATCTCTAACACGAATGGGGTCCTCGGACAGCGAACGAGCCGAAAAATTGACCTCGGCACTCCTCTCGGGAGCATCCATTCCGGTCCAACTACAGAGCAGATTGAGAAACCGATGGGAGCGGTGGGTCCAAACGCTCAACGCTAAAAGACGGAAATGGCTTGAGGAGGTCTCTCTCAAGGGCTTCAGGGACGGGCAGCGGAAACAACGATCCCTCCAACTATTGTCAAGAGAGGTGAGGTCCCCTTCTTTCGTCGGAACGGCGGAAGGATCGGTGTGGTGGGAGCGTCTGAGGGCGATTCTGGCGGAGCAAAGGCGTATCTATCAAGGTCTCGCTATTTCAATGGAACCTCAAGAGGGAGAAGTGCGCGGCGTCTGGATTCACACCTACCGCCCGACCGATTGGGATTCCGTATGCTCTCTCCTTAAGGAGAATCATTTCAACGCACTGTTCTTTCGCGCCAGTCGCGGGGGCAATGCCGTCTATCCCAGTTCGTTTCTACCGATGGATCCCTGGGCGCCTTCTGTGGGCGATGAGTTAGCGCAAGCGTGTGCAGCGGCCCAGAGATACGGAATTGAACTGCACGCCTGGAGGGTTCACTTCCACTTTGGAACGGCTCCTGACTGGTTTAAGGAGGAGATGAAAAAACAAGGCCGGCTCGTTCGTGATCCTGACGGAAAGTTGGGTTGGTGGCTCAATCCAGCTGACCCGAGAAACCAGGAACACGAACTGAAAGCCGTCGCTGAACTGTCCCGATATCCGATCGCTGGTGTCCATTCCGACTACATCCGTTATCCCGAAACAGCGTCCTACGATTTTAATCCTGTCTCCCTTTCCACATTCGAGAAAAATATAGGAAAACCTATCACCGATTTTCCCCGTTCTGTCCTGAATGGTCTGTTGAATCTCCGATTCCGCGACTTTCAGAGATCGGTCATCACAAATCTGGTCCGCCGGATCAGGGACACGGTAAAAGATGTCAATCCCCGCCTGGTTTATTCAGCAGCCGTGTGGACGAGGCACGGATACTACTACTCAGTGATTTATCAAGATTGGGTGAAATGGATGAACGAGGGGCTCTTAGATTTTGCGTGTCCTATGAATTACACTTCGGATAACACCGTCCTTGAGGAGAGATGGGCGGAGAACTTATACGATGTTATGGGCAAGCGACCTTTGGTGTGCGGTCTCGGTATCTATCTGTTGGACGATGAGTATCAAAGCCTCGAGCAGATTAAACTGATTCGTGACTACGGTTGCGACGGCTTCCTTTTGTTCAGTTACCATGTCCCTTTCATCCGAGACTGTATGAAACTGCTTCGCTTGGGACCGACATCGGAGCCGACCTACCCGTGCTATCAAGCGCCGGAGATTCAGATTCGGATTAGTGACGGAATTCGTTTGCCCAACAGACCAATGCTTTACAGAGCGGGCGATCCCGTCCTCGTCACTCTTTCTATCCGACCCGGATTTGTGGAATGGAAGGACGGAGCCTCCCTTTCTACTAGAGTCGGATGGGAATCGCCCAAGACAGGTCGGTGGGAGGAGATCGGGCAGCGGCAGATGCGGGTGTCGTCAAATCAAACGACTGGTGCCCATTTCCGCAGTCTCATCTTGCCCGGTCGGTGGCGTGTGGTGGTGTACGGGAGCCTTGACCGAGAGGGACAGGCTCCGGTACCCTTTGTCGTGCGGGGACCCTTCGTCCAAGCGGTCACATCTAAAGAGATGGAACAGACGATTAGGGGTCTGATCGCCAATCCCGAACTGCAAAAAGGTAGGATCGGCATTATAGAACGATCCTGGGGGGCACGGCAGATATCCGAAGCGTTAGCGCGCAGCGGTCACCGGGTGTATTTGGTTCGTTCTTTCTCTCCGGCCTTCTGGGAGAAAGCTGAAGGTCTCATCATACCGCCACTGAAAGATTTGAGGGAGATGACGTACGAGCGATGTCTTCTGTTAAGGCAGTGGGTTGAGGCCGGGGGGCGGCTGCTGCTGTTGTCAGAGGCTTGTGGTATTCGGGCCCACACCAACCTCTTTCCGGAGGTTGCTCTCGTTTCAGGGGAGGGTCCTGTTCCTCGCCGCTTGCGCCGGTCATTGAATCTACCTTCGGGGCATTGGACCTGGTTCCTTCGCCCTGCGGGGGGTAGGACGGTTTGGGCATCTAGCCCAGGTGCCGTTGTCGTCGAAAAGCGGGTGGGGAAAGGATTGGTTATTATGTGCGGGATACGGGTTCCAGACGAGAAGGTTGCTGAAGAGTGGGTCGGCTTCCATTCCCTGGTCCGGAGACTTGTAGCAAGGTTTACAATGAAGCCGTAGTGCGGAGGGCTGGGACCCTTTTCTGAAGATTGCAAAAAAGGGAGGAAGGGCGGATGACCGAAGGGGAGCTGAAGCATCGGAGCCGGTTGATGACGGAAGGCGTGGAGCGATCGCCCCATCGGGCGATGCTCAGAGCCATCGGATTGACGGATGAGGATATTGGGAGACCTCTCATCGGTATTGCCAACACCTGGACGGAGGCCCAGCCGTGCAACTACCACTTGCGGCGATTGGCGGAGAAAGTGAAGGAGGGCGTCCGCGACGCAGGCGGAACGCCCCTTGAGTTCAATACGGTAGCGGTAAACGATGCCCTGGGGATGGGGCACGAGGGGATGAAAGCGTCGCTGATCAGTCGGGAGTTGATCGCTGACTCTATTGAACTGATGGCGGTCGCTTATGCCTTTGATGCATTGGTCACCATCGGCGGCTGTGACAAGACTCAGCCGGCCTGCGTCATGGCGATGGCGCGACTCAACATTCCGAGCATCTACCTTTACGGCGGTTCCATTCCGCCCGGTGTGTGGAGAGGTCGGGAGGTGACGATTCAGGACGTCTTTGAAGCCGTCGGAGCCGCTGTCCGGGGGACTCTCCCCCTTGAAGACTTAAAAGAACTGGAATGCGCTGCCTGTCCGACCTTCGGTGCCTGCGGCGGAATGTTCACTGCCAACACGATGGCATCGGCTATTGAAGCCTTGGGTCTGACCGTGCCCAACTGTGCGGCACCGATGGCACCTGATCCCCGCAGGGACGCGGTCGCTTACGCGACCGGAGTCGCCGTCATGGCAATTCTTAAAAAAGGGACCCGACCCAGAGATGTTTTAACTCGGGAAGCCTTTGAGAACGCCATTGCTGTTGTTGCTGCAATGGGCGGTTCCACCAACGCACTCCTGCATCTTCCCGCCATGGCTTTTGAAGCCGGTTTGCAGCTGGAGTTAGATCTTTTTGATATGATCAGTCAACGCACACCCCATCTGGCGGACCTGAAACCCGCCGGTCGGTACGTGATGTCTGATGTCGACAAAGTCGGTGGGGTGCCTGTTGTGATGAAACTTCTTTACGATGCCGGACTGTTAAACGGGCATTGCCTGACGGTGACCGGGGAAACCATCGCCGATCGCCTTGCCGGTGTGTATTTTAACCCCGATCAGGATGTGATCAGACCCGTTGACAATCCCCTTCACCCTACCGGAGGGTTTGCCATACTGAGGGGAAATCTGGCTCCCGAGGGGGGTGTGTTGAAGACGACAGCCGTTGACAAAACCTACTTCAGAGGACGAGCAAAGGTTTTTGACTGCGAAGAGGACGCTTTTCGGAAAATTTCGGACGGAACGATTCAGCCTGGGAACGTGGTTGTGGTCCGATACGAGGGTCCCAAAGGTGGTCCGGGAATGAGGGAAATGTTGGCGGTGACGGCTGCCATCGTCGGACAGGGTCTGAAAGGAGAAGTGGCATTGATCACTGACGGTCGGTTTTCGGGTGCCACCCACGGCTTGATGGTCGGGCATGTCTCCCCCGAAGCCATCGTCGGAGGACCGATCGCCCTCGTGCGAGACGACGACATCATCACCATAGATGTGGAAAAGAGGAGGCTCTCGGTCGAGATATCCGAAGAGGAAATGGCGAGGCGCCGCGCTGAATGGGCGCCCCCCAAGCCCCGTTACACCCACGGCGTCTTCGCCAAATACGCCCATTTAGTCACCTCAGCCGCCAGGGGAGCCATCTGTTTGCCGTAATGGGAATATTTAACGTATTCAATCGAAGGTTTCTCAAACGGGCGCAAAAGATGGCGCCGGCGGACTTCTTCAAAGTGCCGAACACAACGGGGCGACCATCGCGCCGCACTAAGATGGCACGCAAGCGGGTTGCGATGAGATAGGTGATGACTGTGCGATCCAAAGGGCACCGCCTACCGGCTCGGTTTCCCCGTTTCACCAATAATGACGGGGAAAACGACGGTCTTGATGCTTCTCGCCGCTGGTCCTGCAACGGGTCGTTTCGTTCGTTCCTTTCGCGAAAAGCCGGGATCATTACCTCCAAAAAGCAGTAGTTTAGTCCTTTGGTGCCGGCGGGTTCCTCCCGATGACCATTGGAAAACTACTTTCCTGATTGCGGGGTTAAGCCGGCTATGCCGAAGGGGAAAGCCAGATGGGCTGACATGGCAGCTGCAACGGCACTGGTCAAACGGGCGATCCGTGTGGATTTGAGGAAGGCTTCTTCTTAGAACCAGTTGGCACTTCTGCTCAACGCAAGGGAGCCCTACCGACTGAGTAACGACTGCAGTCGGAGGGCGTCGTCCCACATCGTTAGGTTGTTGAAGAGGCAGTAGGCGGTCGGCGTGTCGCCGAGCCAGGTGGAGAGTTGGGATAGGTCCGAATCGGTGAATCGGTAGCGATAGCCGGTGACGCCGTGGAGGCGAAAGTATCGGGTCGGGGACGACAGCAAGGCGGGGCGGAAGGGACCGAAGGGATCGCCTGCAGGGAGAAGGTTGAGTTCGCGACAGACGGTTTCTATCAGGTTGGGTGACCAGTTTCCTCTGGGTTCCCAGGCGATGGTCCATGCGGGCGACCGGATACGGGGAATGAGGCGGTAGAGCCTCTCTATGTTCTCTTCCTCCGGACGAAACGAGGAAGGGGTTTGAAGGAGGATGACGGGGGCGTTCAGCGTGTCAGCGATTGCCGCCGTTTCTTCCCATGCCTTCAAGACCGTATCGGTCAGTTGGAGGTGACCGGCTTCTGTTTTTTCTTTGTCCGTGAGGGGCTGTTTCAGGCGGCGGTAGGTTGGGCTGGTCAGTGGGTGGGTGATCAGTTGCCACGCCTTGACGGTGAACAAGAAGTCGGGCGGTGCTTCTTCACGCCATCTCTTGACAGTGGCAAGGGTCGGCGGTTGATAAAAAGTTTGCTGAATCTCTACCACCTTGAATTTTTGATAGTAACGGTCCCGCCTGACCGGAAAGCCACAGCATCCGATAGAGATGCGCCCCATCGCCTCCCTGTAATGATGCAACGGTGAGAAGGTAGGATCGCAAGGCAGATGGTGTCGGATGAAGGCCCGCTCTGGCAAGATCTTGAAAGGCAAATGGACCTCTGCGGGGGAAGATAACGGATGAGCAAGAAGCGGGAATTTATGTGGAAGAGTGCTTTTCGAAAGGAACTGGACGAGCGCGCCTTCGCTTTTTCCGCCAGTTTTCCGGTCGACCGGGAAATGTGGCGAGAGGAGATCGTCGTTTCGCTGGCGCACGCTCTTATGTTGAAGGAGAGGAGGATCGTCCCTGAGAGAGCGGGGGAGCGGCTGATTGAGGGACTGGTAGGTCTCTACCGCGACTTGGAGGCTGGTCGCCTCTGTCTTGAGGGGGAGTATGAGGATATCCACAGTTTTGTCGAAAGTCAGTTGGCCGATCGGATCGGCGAAGATGCGGGGTTTCTGCACACAGCCAGAAGCCGAAACGATCTGGTCGTAACCGACTTTCGCCTCTGGTGTCGAAGAGCGGTCCGATGGCTGGCGGAGGGGGTTTGGGAACTCCAGAGAAATCTGTTAGCCAGGTCGAGGGGAGAGGTTCGGACGATCGTCCCGGGCTTCACCCACCTGCAACACGCTCAGCCGGTCACGCTGGCCCACAATCTGATGGCTTATTTCTGGTCCTTTGAAAGGGATCAGGAGAGGTTGAAAAGAGTGCTGACGATAATCAACAGGAGCCCGCTAGGTGCGGCAGCCCTGGCGGGCACGCCTCTTGACATTGATCCCCAGAAGACGGCTAACCTTTTGGGTTTGGAACGTGTGATGGAGAACAGTATGGATGCGGTCAGCGATCGGGACTTTGCCTTGGAATTGACCTTCATCTGTGCCCTCATATCGGTCCACCTGTCTCGGTTAGCGGCCGACCTGATTCTTTGGGCGACGCCCGAATTTGGGTTTGTGATTTTTGATGAGGGGTGGTCCACCGGCTCATCCATCATGCCCCAAAAGAGGAACCCCGATATGGCGGAGCATATCAGAGGTCGCACGTCCCGAATCATTGGACGGGTCGGTCAGTTGCTGAGCCTTTTGAAGGGGCTTCCTTTGACCTACAATAGTGACCTTCAAGAGGATAAGGAGGCGACCTTTGACGCTGTCAAGACCGTCGCCGGCTGCCTGGCAGTGGCTTCCGGGATCGTGGCGACCCTTACCTTTGACAGGGACCGGATGCTTCAGTCAACCCTGCGAGACGGCACCGTCGCCACGGACCTGGCTGACTATCTGGTGAAGAAGGGGGTCCCCTTCCGGACGGCTCACCGCATCGTCGGGAAGATGGTGGCGGACCTGCGAGAGAAAGGGAAGGCTTTTGAGGATGTGACCTTGGAAGAGTTTCAGAGATACCATCCCGCTTTTGATGACGGAGTGAGAAAGGTGCTGGAGGTAGAAAGGAGAGTTGGGGATCGGGTTCAACTGGGTGGTCCGTCGCCCCGAGCCATCGGCAGGCAGTTTGGGAAAGCAGAGCGTTGCCTGAAACGAACGGAAGAATGGCTCCGGCGCTTTCCTGACATTTCCGATACATTGAAACGCCTTCTTTCACCAACGTCCTGAGAGGAAGTAGGTGAGTGCCCAAAGGGCGATGTCTCTCAACTGCCGGGCTCGGTGGAGGAAGCCCTTGACCGTCCTTCTGAGACTGCGGTGAGTTAAGGGCAGGGGCACTTCCAGTAGGCGAAACCCCGCCCTTAAGGCGGTGACGCACATCGCCGTCTCTGCTGCATAGCCGAAAGCCAAAGGGATGCGGTCCAGGACCGACCTCTTGACGGCTCTCTGACCGGAGAGGGGCATAGAAAGGGTCGTCCCGGTCCAAAGGCGGACAAGGAGAGACGCAAACCGGCGAACCAACCCGAAGCCGCCGGTGGGGTCGGGAGGTGGAGTGGCGATGGTCATGTCGGCTTCCCCCTTCAAGACAGGAAGAACGAGCGCCCAAAAGTTGGCTGCCGACCGCCCCACATCAGCGTCACAAAAGAGGACGATCGCTCCCGTTGCGAATGAGACACCTATTTGCAGAGCGGCGCCCTTTCCCCGTCGGTTATGGAGACGAACAACCAAGTCAGCAAAAGGTTGCGCCATATCGGACGTTTGATCGGACGATCCGTCGTCAACGACGACGACCTGAGTGGTAACCACCTGACCGTGTCCCTCTAAAGCAGGGGCGATCTGCCGGACAGCGTTCAAAGTCTCTGCGATCCGGTCCGATTCGTTGAAGGCAGGAATGACGACGGAAAGGATCGGCGCCGTTCCGTTCCGCAAGGCTGAAAAGGACAGCCGATGGTCAGTCGGGCAAAGTTGACGAAAGGTGCTGAACCTTACCGGTTTCGACGGACAGGAGGGCTTTTTCCATAATCTCTACCACATGACGGGCTCGGTCGATGCCGATAGGAGATGGGGAGCCGATAGCAAGGATATGACGGAGATGGTTAACGACGAGCAGACCCCACGGTTGACGTTCGGCGGTCTGGACCTCTGGCGGGAGGGAGACGGATTGCCAGCGCCCCCCTTCCACTGACTCTTGCACCATCCATATCTCGTTGGACCAGAGGTCGGCGGTCAGGGCGCCCTGACTTCCGTAGAACTCGTATCCGGGAGACCTTAGGAAAGGGAGGCAAAAAGATGCGTCGACTGTCGCAAAGCACCCGTCGCCGAAGTCCAAGAGAAGGGCACAGTTGTCGTTGGTGGTAACTGTGACGGTATAAGGCTGAAAGCCGGGGTCCGAGACTTTGGAAATATGCCGCTGGGGGATGGCGATTCCTGCCAGGGCGCAAACCCTCTTGACCGGACCGAGGAGATAAGAGAGCGATGTCAATGCGTAGACGCCCATATCGTAGAGGGGGGCGCAGGGACCAGCCGTCTCCCGGCGGAAGTATTGACCGGTATCGGTGGCAAAGGTGCCCCTTTCGGGACCTCCGTGGCTGCTATGGGCACGAGCAAAGGTGATCTTGCCGATCGATCCCCCCCGGAGTAGGTTCCTGAGAAACGAAACGGGCGGCAGGAGCGGCATCACCGGGGCGCAAAGAAGGTGAAGGCCCTTCCGGTCCGCCTGTTCGGCAAGTTCATCGGCTTCTCTTAGTGAGAGCGTGAGAGGTTTCTCTGAGTAGCAGTGTCGCCCCGCTTCCAAAACCTTCCGGACCATGGCAGCGTGGGTCAGGAGAGGGGTAAGGACCAATATCAGATCGGCATCGTCCCTTGCCAGCATCTGGTCAAGGTCGGTGTAAAAGGCAGCAGCGCCGAAAGATGCTTGAGCCCACTGAGCTCTCTCAGGGACAATGTCGCAGACGGCGCTGAGCACGATCCCTTTCTCCGGCGCATTGAGACCCGGCAGGTAAGACTTCCGGGCGACATCTCCGGCACCGACGACAGCGACCCTTATCGTTCGGTCCGAACCGACCTGAAAGCCTTCTCTTGCCGATCCGGTCATTTGAGAACCGCCTTTACCGCTGCCTCAATAGCCTCCAGGTCCGCTCCGACAATGACCGAGTAAATCCTGCCGTCACGGGTGACGACGACGGTTGTCGGCACGCCCCGCACCCCATATTTCTTATCGGTGCCTTTCCCATCGTCGACCAGGATGGAATAGGTCAATTTATGCTTTTGGGCAAAATCCTTCGCCCTGTCAAAGGGATCGCCTTCCGCCCAGAGGGCAACGCCGATGACCTGAAGACCTTTGCCTTTGTACGGCTGCCAAATCTCTCTTTCCAAACGCGGAGCCTCCGCGTTGCAGGGTCCTCACCAGTGGGCGAAGAAGTTGATGACGAGGGGTTTGCCTTTGAAGGATGAGAGGCTGACTTCTTTCCCCGTCAGGTCAGGCAGTTGGAAATCAGGAGCCTCTTTACCTTTGAGAGCCGTCTCTCCTTCTCGTTCCCGTGACTCTCCCAAGCGCTTGACGATCTTGTAACCGGGGGGTGCTTTGTAGGCAAAATCGGATAGCCGATAGGGGGCATTGGGCTGAATGACTTTGAATGTTTCCCTGATAGTCATCTTACCGCCTAGAGATTCGCTTGCAGTCACCGTCTGGTTCTGCCAGAGCAGATAGTCTTTCTGCCCGATCCAGAGGGTCTGACTACCGGACGGCGACTGGAGGCTGATGACGAAGCAGGGGCGGCCGTTGAGCAGTTGCTTCTTTACTAACCTCGGATTTTTAGCGATTTTCCTCCAAGGCGTGCCGGAGAGAAAAGTCACTTCGTCTACGACCCGTTCCCTCCCCCCTGCGGAGGGACTTTGCTCCAACACCTCGCGCAAGGATTTGCCTGCTCGTCTCCTCACGATTTCCTTGGTGGCACCTATTTGAATGAACAGGTCGGTCCCGTCGGACACGATCGCCGTCTCACCGAGACCGAAGGTTTCTGCCCCGCCTCTCCAAGTCGCCTTCACCATGTTAGGCTGGGCGTAGAGGGCGTTGTGAGTTTGCGTCACTCGGATCTTCAGTCCACCCCCACCGACTTCCATGACGATGGAGGACTGGACCCTTAAAGATTTAAAACCTGCGTATCGCTTGGCGACCTGGTCGAGAATCTGCTCCGCCGTCTGGCAGAAAGCGGCCGATGACCAAAGAGCCAGCGTCAAAAAAACGACCTGTCTCAGCATTTTCCGTCCTCCTTGACCTTCCGATCATATACCGCTACGGACTCTGAATTGGCGGTGGCTCCTCCGGCGAGGGGTGGAAAGAAACTGATCACATCTCCGTCCTTCACCGTCTTTCCCCTGTGTCCCTCTTGGTCGTTGATGAGGATCACCGCCCCCAGATCGCCGATGCCCAACTGAAAGGCAATGTCTGCCACCGTCGCCCCTTCCGGCATCTCCAGGACGAGCGGCATCCGCCTCTTGTCAAGAGGCAACCGGTCCAGCAATGGTCCGAATAGTTTCACCTTTACCGTCATAGCATTGGCACCATGCCCTGTTGTGCAGTGCCACCGATAATTGTGAAACCTCTGGTTGGCTATATGTTAGGGTAAAGGGAAGGTTCCCTCAAGAGAAGGCATCGGGATCAAACGATGGAGGTACGGCGCGTCACGATAAGGTCTGCCGTTCAATATTTGGGAAGTAGGGAATAAAGAAAGTAGGGGAAGAGGTAGATGGCGACAGCGGGTTACCAGATGTGCCCCGAATGCAAGAGGCATAACCGATCCGGCGCCCGCTATTGTATCTACTGTCGGGGGAGGCAAAGGGGTCTTCTTCCCCGTGGGACTCTTTTAAGAAACCGGTATCGGGTCGTGGACCTTTTGGGATGTGGAGGGATGGGGGCTGTCTACTTGGCAGAGGATCGGGCGCTGGGTCCTCAGGTGGCGGTCAAGGAAAACTTGGATCCGTCTCCCGAAGGTCGCCAGCAGTTTGAAACGGAAGCGAGGATTCTCGCCCACATCCGGCACGCTTTTCTCCCACGAGTTCAGGACTACTTCATCAGTGGCGGTCGCCAGTATTTGGTGATGGATTACATCTCCGGTCCCAATTTGGAAGAGTGGGTCGAGAGCAAAGGACCGCTGCCGACCGATCAGGCCGTCGGTCTCTTTCGGCAGGTAATGAAGGCGGTCCAATACCTGCACACGAGGAATCCTCCGATCATTCACAGGGACATTAAGCCGTCCAACATACGGATCAGTCCATCGGGGCGCCCCTACCTGGTCGACTTTGGCATCGCAAAGGTCCTCCACTGGTCGTCACAGACTCAGGCAGGCGCGCGGGCAGTGACCCCTGGCTACTCGCCTCCCGAGCAATATGGCACGGGCACCACCGACCAAAGGTCCGACCTTTACTCCCTCGGTGCCACCCTCTATTTCGCTTGCACCGGTCACCATCCCCCCGAAGCGATCCATCGGATCACAGGAAGAGCCGACCGTCTCATTCCCCCCCGGAAATTGAACCCCAACCTTTCCCCTCGTCTGGAGCAGGTGATACTGAAAAGCCTGCGGCTTCTTCAAGACGATCGCTACCAGTCCGTTCAAGAGGTCCTGGACGACTTGAGAGGAGAAAAGGTGACGTCTCTTGCGCCAACGCACCGAGGGGCTCCGCTCCCCCCGGCCCGCCCAATGAAAGCACCGCCTCAAAAAAGACCGCCCCGCCCGGCTGTGCCCAGGCGGATCCTGGCGAGTGCTCCTGTCGTCCTTCGGGTCGGCGCCTTCCTTATAGATGTTCTTTTCGTCTGCTCCGTTGTGCTGACTTCCTTTCTTCTGTGGCTTTTCTACTGGTTTGCGACCGATCCGTTCGCCCTCCTGCGATCGAGAGACCTGTGGGAAATCACCACCCTGGTCCGTTCTTTCCTTCTCGCTTTTCCCCTCTACCGGGCGCTCGGTCACGGGCTGGCAGGCATGACGATAGGGAAGAGACTCATTGGAATTGCGCTGGTCGGTCCTTCTGGGAAACGTCCGGGTCTTATCAAAAGTCTGATCAGGGAAGCAGTCGTCCTATTGGAGTTATTTTTCCTGCTAGGCATCCCGGCTCTGATCTGGACCGTGCGCGATCCCAGGCGCCAGTGTTGGCACGACATCGTCATCAGAACGACAGTCATCAAAAGGGAGGCTTCGGAACCGTAGCCGGGCGAAGTCGCTCGGCGCAGGACTTGCCACCGACTCGCCGGTCCTTTTATCGGTCTCATCAGGCGGGACGGCAATGGCACAATAACGGACGGTGGAGAGTATGGAGCCGGACCTTGCCGTCCTGGATAGGCAAATGGAACGGCTGGGGGCAGTCCCCGATAGCGGGGATCGCCTTGGCACTCTCCTGTCCCTGTTTACCTCGGTCCATCCGAAGGGTCAGGCGAACCTGATCCGAAAAGCCTATCGCTTTGCAGAAGAGAGCCACCAAGGTCAGAATCGGCTGTCGGGTGAGCCGTTTATCGTCCATCCGTGGCAAGTCGCGCTCATCGTCACTGACTTAGGAATGGACGAGCCGAGCATAGTAGCGGCTCTCCTGCACGACGTGGTGGAGGACACATCGGTAGACTTGGAGACGATCCGCTCTGAGTTCGGGGAAGAAGTTGCCCGGCTGGTAGAAGGAGTGACCAAACTCAAGAGGATTCGGTTCCATACCGAGAGGCAGGAGCAGGTGGAGAACCTGAGAAGGGTCCTCTTGGCGATGGCGCAGGATGTGCGAGTGATTCTGATCAAACTGGCCGACCGACTCCACAACTTAAGGACTCTGGAATTCCTTCCCGAAGAGAAGGGACGGGCGACGGCGTGGGACACCCTTCAGGTCTACGCCCCCATCGCCCACCGACTGGGTGTCTGGAGAATCAAATGGGAATTGGAGGACCTGGCTTTCAAGCATCTGGACCCGACCGCCTACAGGGAATTAGCGAAAAAAGTAGAAAAGACTCGTGCGGAGCGGGTCTCGCTGATCCTGAAAGCGGCAGAGGACCTGACGAAGGCTTTGAAAGAAGGAGGGATTCAAGCCCAAGTTCAGGGACGCCCCAAGCACTTATGGAGCATCTACGAAAAGATGAAGAGGGAAGGGCTGGATATTGACAGGATTTACGACCTGACAGCCCTGCGGGTCATTACCGGCACGCCATCGGACTGCTACCTGGCACTGGGTGTTGTTCACAGCCTTTGGGCACCTGTCCCCGGGATGTTCACTGACTACATTGCCCGCCCCAAGCCCAACGGTTACCAGTCCCTTCACACAAAGGTCATTGGACCCGGGGGGGAAATTATGGAGGTGCAGATCCGCACCTGGGAGATGCACCGGGAAGCTGAATACGGGATCGCCGCCCACTGGCGATACAAAGAAGAGGAAGGCAAGGGAGGAAAAGTTCCCGAAAAACTAGATCGGGCTCAGATGTGGATGAAGGAACTTTTGGAACTCCACCAGGATCTCAAGGACACTTCCGAGTTTACCCGAACGGTGTTAAGCGACCTCTTTCAGGACCAGGTTTTTGTCTTCACCCCGAAAGGCGATGTGCTGAGTCTTCCGGCAGGTTCCACCCCTGTTGACTTTGCCTACCGAATTCACACTTCCATCGGGCACCGGTGTCAGGGCGCTAGAGTCAATGGAAGGATCGTTCCCCTTGACTATCACCTGCAAACAGGCGATGTCGTAGAAATTTTAACCCGCACCCAAGAGCGCCCCAGTCCCGAATGGCTCCGGTTTGTCCGAACGTCCCAGGCGCGCAATCGGATCAAGCGGTGGCTTCGGGATCAGTCTTATCAGGAGAATTTGGAGCAGGGGAAAGAGGCGCTCGCTTCGGCTTTGTCGCGGGTCGGGCTCCGCCTCTCTGATGTTATCGCTGACGGTCGGCTGGAGCAATTGGCTCAGCGCTATCAACTTTCCCACCCTCAAGACCTCTTGGCAGCCATCGGGTTTGGGTCTGTTTCCGTCGCCTCCGTGGTCAATAAACTTGTTGGCCCCGAGCCCCGCTTTCCTGTCCGCGCCGAAAAAGGAAAAATCAGAGAGTTACCGACGACCCGAAAGGGAACCCTTCTCTATCGGCTGGCGAAATGCTGCTCTCCGGTCCCTGACGATCCGATCATCGGCTTTATCAGTAGGGGGCGAGGGATCGTCGTGCATCGGACCGACTGCCCCAACATCCGGAAAATTCAGCAATCGGAGCCGGATCGCCTGATCGAACTTAATTGGGGCTTTCCGCTCTCGGAGCCTGCCGTCGCCCGGATTCGGGTCATCGCTCACGACCGGATCGGTCTCCTCAGTGACGTTTCCAACGCCGTCAGTCTGGAGGGGGTCAGCATTGTCTTCAACAGGTCCGTAACCAGAGGCGGGATGGCTTACTTTGATTTGCGGGTCGTTGTGCCCAACGAAGCGACCATTGCCCGCGTCGTCAATAGAATCCGCACACTGAGTGATGTAGAAGAGGTGCACCGGGTCCTGTAACAAGTCTTAACAAACTCGCTCATTTGCGGCATAAAAAGAGACATCCGACAAGGGGGTGGAATCGATGCGGATATGGGGTCACTTGGCGGCGGTTATCTTCGGGACGATTGGGATCGGCGTCGGGGTCCTAGCCAGCCCGAAGGAAGCCCCCCAGATTACTTTTCTTGAGCCGACGACGCCTCAGATTTCCGAAAAGGCTCAGTCCGTCCCCATCGCTTTCCGGGCGGTCAGCCCTGACGGGACGCGGCTGATCCACTATGAGGTGTTCATTGATGGAGTGAGGGCGCATCCCCAACCGTTTCCCATTGAGCCGTCTCTCTCCGAAGCCGATATCAAGGTGACCTGGGAATGGGTCCACCGCTACCCCGACGGCGCTTACAGGATCACCGTCCGGGTCACCGATGCGAAAGGTCGTCAGGGCGAAGGCGTTTTACTGCTGACAAAGGGAGCGCCTTCGGCAGGACCCCGGGTCCAATTCCTATCCCCGACCCCGGGACAGGTGCTGAGAGGAAAGGTCCCGATTTTGGTGAGGGCGGAAGATCAGGAGGGGATTGCCACTCTAACGGTCAAAGCGGTGGAGAAACAGTCCGCTCAGGTCCACCCACTTCTGATGAAAATCTTTGGTGTTCCTGAGAAGGTCGTGGAAGTTCGGGTCGTCTGGGAGACGGATGCTACCGATCAAATGACCCGAAAGCCCCTGGTGCCTGACGGCGTTTACCTTCTTCAGGCACGGGCGCTGACACCCAGCAAGAGGGAAGGGGTTTCGGGCGACCTGTTGGTCTATGTCTCTAACGGCGTCGCTCAACCCCCCATTACACCGGGTCCGATCGCAGGCGCGCCGCCGAGAGGAGGCTTAACGCCCGGTCCTCAGCAGGGTGCGGTAACATCCGCTCAGCAGGTGGCAGCGCAAGAGCGCCCGACTCCTGTGCTGACGGAAGCATCGGGACGGGTCATGGAACCGTCGTTGGTATCACCGCAAGAGCCGACTCCTCCGATACCCAAACCCCTCCAGCCGGTCGTGGAACGGAAACCGGTTCAGGGCGTCCCCGAATCGCCTGCGCTAGTCTCACAACCTGCCGTCTCTCCTCAGGAACCTATCAGCAGTCAGGTCCGCCCCGTCCGACCCGTCAGCGGGCGACCGAGGCTGCTGGCGAGTCTATCAGAGGCTGCCTCGGTCGGTGAGCCACTCAGAGTTGTCGATGAGGCGGCAGCAGCGTTACCCAGACCGCGCCCTATTGGTCAGCCACACCGGCGACCTGTGCTGGAACCTCTCGGAGAGCAAGCACAAATAGAGAAGATTATTTCCCAGCCGGAACCGCCGAAGATCCCATCACTCGGGCGACCGCGGTTGGTCCCTGTCACCCCGCCCAAGGTTCGGGCACGGGAGAGAACTCAGTTGCGAACACCGCCCGCTGTTCCGATCGTCCGACCCGAGCATTCCTTCAACTACACGGTAATCGCCGGCGACACCCTTTACTCGCTGGCAGAGCGATTTGGTGTGACCGTAAGGGACCTGGCTCGGACCAACGGTCTTTCCGAAGACCAACCGTTGCTCATCGGGCAGCGGCTGACCGTTCCGGCGCGCCCCGTTCACATTCTGGTAGATGGGCAGAAAGCGGAAGGTGAGGTGCCGTCCTTCATTAAGGACGGCAGAACGGTCGGTTCCCTTCGCGCCCTTACCGACGCATCGGGTTTGACTCTCGGCTGGGACCACGCGAGGAAGGAAGCCTGGACCTTCGTCGGTAAGCTGGAGCTGCGAGTCGGGATCGGCAAGCGCTCTCTTCTGGTCGGTGACAGCCTCAGGACCCTTTCCCTTTCTCCCTTTTTGCTTCGTAACCGGACTTTTGTTCCAGTGCGGGACATAGCCGGAGCCATCGGTAAGACGGTCAGCTGGGAGAAAGGAACAGTCCGGCTGCAGTCGTCCGACAAGCAGTAGAGTCTATTGGCTTCGGAGCCGAGCAAGTTTCCCTTGAACCGACCGGATGATCTTGGTGATGGTCGGGCGGCTCACACCCCGGCGGGCGGCAATCTCCGACGGGCGGTAGCCTTCCATAAGGAGAAGGAGAATCTCTTTCTGAAGGGGAGTCAGAGACGAGAGAAGGTCCTGCATTAGGCAGCGGGCGTTGAGGACAGCCTCCGGATCGTCGTCACCCTTCAAGGCGGAAGCGAGGGCGCATTCTTGGACACCCAGCCGCTCGCACAGTTCGCACAGGCTCTCTACCACGATGCCGGTCCGCCATTTGCCGTCAACGCTCCTTCCCCGCCTCAGTACATCAACGGCGTGGCGATAGCACGCCCGAAACATGTAAGCCTCCGGCTTTTGACGGAAAAGGTCCCATTTCTCAAGAAGGAACAAAGTCATCTCGCTGACCAGGTCCTCTTTCAGTTCCCGATCGTTGGTCAACCGGGCAGCGATATCGTAAAGCCTCGGTCTCGCTTCCTCGACTGTCGCTACAGGTGGACTCAACAACAGGACCTCCTTTATCCCGTTCCGGGAAGGAAGAATAACAGTTCCGTTCCTCATCGTTTTTGAGGATGGGCAAAAACCGAGAATTGTCTGTCAGGAAATTCCTGACAAGAGACGGTCAATAGCCTCCATCGCTTCCTCTATTTCCGCCCGAGCGACGCCAAATTTTTTATCCGAGAGGGCGCGCAAGGTGGCAAAAAGGCTGCTTCCGATGTTCTTCAGTTCTAGCCCAATTTCCGATACCTGCATCGCTTGGGCTTCTTTGTCTAAAACAGCAACGGCGTCCGACCACTGATTCTTGTTGATCAGGCCCTTCGCCTTCTTGACCAGTTCTTCCAAAGCCTTGTCCTTTGGACAAATATTTAGAAGTTCGTCCAGGTAAAAGTTAGCGAGGCGAATATCGGGAACAGAAGAACGAGAGAGGGATCGGAGCCTCTCGGCGGTCCTCCAAATTCCCAGAGCCGACCAGCGCGTCTGCACTTCGCTGAACCACTCTATGAGCAACCATAAGCGATCTTGGACTGCTTTCAAGTCTACCGGTTCTTTTTCAAGTTTAAGGTCGGAGCGCAGAGCGTCCAGGCTGGCTCGTAAGTTCCTGAGTTCATCGCCGGGGTTCCAAACCAAAGGGAATCGTTCGGCTACGAGGGCAGCAGGGGCTGGCGATGGGGCGGCTTTCTTCTCTTCGGCTTTCTTCTCTTCCGTCTCTTCAGGCTTATGGGGTGCCGTTGCTTCTGCCGAACGGGCGGGAGGTGTCGGTGTCGGCTCCAAAGTTTCGGGTGCCTGACCGGGTGGGCTGGGTGTCGGTGTCGGAGGGGGGCTTGGAGGCAAAGGGGAGGGAGCAGCAGCCCCGGACGGCACCCTCGTGACTGATATCTCTGTCTGCGCACCCCTCATCCTTTCGCAGCCGGAAAGGAAAAGAAAGAAAGAGACAAATAATCCGCTCAGAAACACGCACCTCACGGGCTATCCTCCTCTTTCTCAAGAATAGCGGACCCGTAGCCGACCACTTCTGCAAAATTGTGGGTTTCGGAACCAGATGTGGAGTAGCCGAGGATGCGACCCTTCCGGGTTCCTAAGATCCGGCTGGCAGTCAGGACCGGAATGGAGCAGAGAAGGTCCGACTGAGTCGGGTAGCGGCGGACGCATTCGAAGACACCCCTTGCGTCCCCCTCCGCGAATCGGCCGAGGGCGTCGCCATCCTGCCGTTCGGCTCTCTCCTGGGGTTCGTAATGGCTCAAATCAGCGCTGGCAATCAAAACGACCTTTTTTCCAAACCCTCTGATCACTTCCCCGATCGTCTGACCCGCTTCAGTTAAGGATGAGAAATCCCTTTCTGAAACCGCAATGGGAACGATGGAAGGGGCGCCTTGGGGATAAACAAATTGGAGAAACGGCAATTGGACCTCAATAGAATGCTCGGGACCACCGGCATAGCCCCAGTGAGGTTCCGGGTCCTCTTCCAGACCGCCACCGGCAGAAACGAGGGCGTGCGTCAGTTCCTCGTCCACAGACAGCCGACCCAGAGGTGTCTCCCATTGTCCTCTGGTCCACACAGCCAAAGGGGCGCCGGCACGGAAATGAGCCGGAGCAAGGATCACGACCGTTTCGGGAATCCCGTCGCCTGCCAGTGCGGCATAGGTGCGGGCAGCGATCGGACCCGAATACCGGTATCCGGCGTGGGGAGCCAGAGCGGCAACAATTCTGCCGGGACCTTCCTTGGCAGCCTGAGGCAGCGCTCCCGGTCCCGAGCGGTGAAGAAAGGAGCGTTCCAGTTCTCCTATCAGACTATCCCGAGTCCGGGGATAGAAAAGACCAGCGACCAGAGGCGGTCTGACCATTGGCGCCCCTCTCATATCATAGCGCCCTTGGATTGACTGCCGTCCCCGATTGAGCCGACCGTGCGCCTGCTTCCAAGATCGCCTGGACATCCAAATTGAACTCGGCAGAGACCGTCAGATGAAGGGCAGTGTCCCCCTTAAGGGCAGACAAGAAATGGGCGGGACCGCTCTTCATTGATTCGTTCAAAGGAGGAGAAGGAAGGAACTCTTCCTTCCCATTTCGGGTCAACAAGAGTCCGGCGACCCCGTCACGGCTGGAAACCGTTAGGGTGCCATCGTCTCCCACCACCACCGGTCCTGACGGGCTGCTCCCGCCCTGACTCCAAGACGCCTCCAGAACAGCAAAGGAGCCGGGGAAACGGACCAACAAAACGGCATTGTCCTCTGCGTCGCCAAAGTCTTTGGAAAGGCGATCCGCCAGACCGAAAACGGCGTAGGGCATCTCCCCGAACCACCACAAAGATAGATTAGCTCCATAGCAGCAGAAGTCCAGCAGCGCACCGCCACCCAAGACTTTCTGATGCCACCAGGAGCGGGCTTGGTCCTCACGAGGTAGATGGGAAAGAGGCCCCCGATGTCCGGCGCGCCAGCGAAAATAAAGGGGCTTGCCTATGGCTCCTTCGTCCATCAGCCTTTTTGCGTGATGGACGGCAGGGTTCCAGGACGACGGATAGTTGATCATCAAAAGAGTGCCCCCATCACGGACCGCCTGAATCATCGTCCGCGCCTGTTCCAAAGTTCCCGCCATCGGTTTCTCAACGAAAATGGGCAGCCCTTTTGCTGCCGCCATCTGGACGACCGACAGGTGCCTGCTGTTGGCAGCGCAGCACAGAACCGCCGTCAGTTCCTCTTTCTCCAACATCGTCTCCAAACTGACGTAGACTCGGGCGACTTGGAACCGACTGGCTACCTCCGTTGCTGACTGAAAATCGGGATCGGCAATTGCGACGACCGTGCAGTCGGGAAGTTCTTGGAAGGCTTTGATGAGACCCGGGGCGTGGACGTGGTCCAGACTTGCGACTCCGATCTTGACGCCATCGTCCGCCATTCTACCCACCTCTCCTCAATTGTGGCGTCTCAGGTCCGTCCCATCACCTGCCGGAATCCCCCTATCCCTCAAGCGTTTCAGCCGGTTCAGGTTGACCCGATGCATCTTTTCCGCCTCAGGGGTCTCGATCACGCAGGGGATTTGCGAGAAATGGATATGCTCAAGGAGACGAGCGAATCCCTGTTCTCCGATCCTCCCGTCACCGATGTGCCAGTGGCGGTCCACCCTACTGCCCAGGGGCTTTGATGTATCGTTCAAATGAAGGAGGCGAACCCGGTCCCATCCGAAGGAGTGAGTGATGTCGCCCGCCAGGGAAGCCAAACCCTCGTCCGTCGCCAGGTC
This sequence comes from Candidatus Caldisaccharidevorator sinensis, assembly GCA_032161505.2. Lineage (GTDB taxonomy): Bacteria > Armatimonadota > Fervidibacteria > Fervidibacterales > Fervidibacteraceae > Caldisaccharidevorator > Caldisaccharidevorator sinensis. The sequence goes on along the minus strand of JAVKTG010000001.1, from coordinate 809,588 downwards.
GTAGCCGGCGGCATACAGGTGAGCGGTGTCTAAGCAGATCCCTACTTGGTGAAGGGGGAACGGATCTACAATCTCTGCCAGCGTCACCAGCTGGCAACCGATGGTGGTGCCCTGTCCTGCTGTGTTCTCTATCAGGAGTTGCATCCCAGATCGGGAGAAATGGTCCAGCACCCTCTCAAGACTCCTCTGAACGGTTCGTACCGCCCATTTCTCCCCCCTACCCAGATGAGCGCCGGGGTGGAGGACGAGACCGTCCACAGCCAGATCGAAACACCTTTGGACCTCCGAGAAAAGCGACGAGAGGGACTTCTCCCGAAAATCCGTGTCGGGGCTACACAGGTTAATCAGATAGCCGGCGTGGGCGAGGACGAGAGGAAAGCCCAAGTCGTTTCTCGCTTGGAGAAAGGCTTCCGCTTCGCTACGGTCCAGAGGTCGGCTGGACCACCGAAGCGGGCTTTTAACGAATAACTGGACAATCTCGCATCCGATCCGGGCGCCCTTTTCCAGAGCCCTCTCTGGACGACCACCGGTCGGCATGTGAGCGCCCAGAAGGGACATCGCCTCTCCTCGATTACTTCATCCCACAGCAGGGGGTCCCTTGGGGCCCACCTGGTGCCCGGAAGGAGTGACCGCAGTCACAAGTGCTGATGGCGTTGGGGTTGTCCACCCGGAAGCCTCCGCCCATCAGGTCGTCGTCCTCGTAGTCAATAACGGAACCGTCAACGAAGGGGGCGCTGATCGGGTCCACCAGAATCCGTATCCCTTCGGACTCAAAGGTCAGGTCATCGTCACTGACCTTCTCAGTGATTCCCAATCCGTATTGAAAGCCCGAGCAACCGCCGGCGACGATGAACAGCCTCAAGGCAGCTCCGGGCTTGCCTTTCTTTTCCAAAATCGTCCGAACGATCTCGGCAGCCTTCTCGGTCAGGGTGACTGCCAAGGCTCTTCCCTCCTTTCTTTTCCGATTTATTCAACCGGGGCGATTATGCCACATGTTACCAGAAGGTATCCATTCAAAGTCTGATTCTTGTCATGCTGACGCAGGCGGGTCAGATGCGCCAACTTAACAGGTAGGTGAAGGGCTATGCCGGCCAGTTTCATTCCGGAGGTTTTGGACGACTTAAGGAAAGGTCGATTAGTCATCGTTGTGGACGATGAAGATAGAGAAAACGAGGGGGATCTCATCGGAGCAGCGGAGAAGGCAACGGACCAGACGATCAACTTTATGACCAGGTATGGGCGGGGGCTTTTGTGCGTGGCGACAACTTCAGAGCGGTTGGAACAACTTCAGATCCCGGCTCTTCCTGGGGATAACACCTCTCCGTTTGGTTCTCCGTTCGCTGTACCTGTGGATGCTCATCCTCGGTTTGGGGTCACGACGGGAATTTCGGCGTCCGATCGCGCCACCACCATTCGCAAACTGGCTGATCCCTTCGCCCAGCCGGGGGACTTCACCCGACCGGGACACGTCTCCGTTTTGAGGGCAAAGGACGGCGGAGTGCTTCGCCGCGCCGGTCACACGGAGGCGGCGGTGGATCTGTGTCGGCTGGCGGGTCTCTTCCCCTGTGCCGTTCTCTGCGAGATTCTAAGGGAAGATGGGCAGACGGCTCGGATGAAGGATCTGGAAGCCTTCGCTCAGGAGCACAATCTCAAAATCATTTCCGTAGCCCAGATCATCGCCTATCGCCTTCAACACGAACGCCTCGTCCGCCGCATTGCCCAATCCTACTACCCGACACCTTTCGGTGACTTCACCCTGCATGCCTACGAGACCGTGCTGGACGGCACGGCTTTTCTGGCTCTGGTGATGGGCACCTGGACACCCGACGAGCCTGTCTTGGTCCGCGTCCACTCCGCCTGCCTCACAGGCGATGCCCTTTTCTCCTTGCGGTGCGATTGTGGCAGTCAGCTCCAAGCGGCTATGGAAAAGATCGCTCAAGAGGGCAGGGGCGTTCTCCTTTACATTCCCCATCACGAGGGGCGGGGCATCGGTCTCCTGGAAAAAATTAAGGCTTATGAACTGCAGGACAAAGGTCTGGATACGGTGGAAGCCAATCTAAAGTTAGGGCACAAAATGGACGCTCGCGACTACGGATTGGGTGCGCAGGTCCTTCTAGACCTGGGCGTGCGTCGGATGAGGCTTTTGACCAACAATCCGACCAAACGGGCGGGTCTCTCCGGCTATCGTTTAGAGATTGTGGAGCGTGTCCCTCTCCTGACGCCTCCTCGGTCGGAATTCGCCCGGAAGTATCTGGAGTCCAAAAGGGACAAGATGGGGCATCTGATTGAGCTGTAAAAAGGGAGAAGGCTATGCCGAGAACAACAGGGGTTCTGCTGGACACGGACATCGGGGACGACATTGATGACGCTTGGGCTCTCGCCGTCTGCCTCCACCACCCCGAAATGGACCTTTTGGGAGTGACGACCGTTTACGGACCGACCCGCATCCGAGCCGGTCTGGCTCGCTGGCTGGTTGAGGTGTCTGGTAAGAAGGTGGAGGTTTGTGCTGGGCTCAGCGGTCCGCAAAAAGATGACGGTCGCTTTCCCGTCTATTGGTCCGCCGTTCCCGAGACCGAAAGGGGGCGACTCTTGGAGGGGAGGACAGACCCTATCTCTTTCCTCAGGGAGAAAATCCGAAGCTGTACTTACGAAGATGTGGTCCTACTGACGGTTGGTGCCTTGACCAATGCGGCGGCACTTTTCCAGTCTGGGGCAGAAGAGACGAAAAGGGTCAGAAGGGTCGTCTCAATGGTCGGCGTCATCGCTGACCGACCCCAACCGGAGTACAACGCCGGCTGCGACCCAAAGGCGACCCAAACTCTTTTCTCATCCGGCAAAGATGTGACGATGATCGGATTGGATGTCACCTTGCGCTGCCGCCTGTCAGAGGCAGAAATGGAAACCTACACCCGATCGCAGGACCCTCTGATTCAAAGGCTGATGGCGATGACCCGGGTGTGGCAGGACGTCCACCGACGGGGGCACGGGACGAGACCCATGCCGGTCCTCCACGATGTCTTAGCGGCTCTGGTTGTAGTGGAACCCGAATTGGTCACCCTCAAACCGATGTCCATAGAAGTGGACGACGCGGGGCGGACACTGTCAACGGCAGGCGAACCAAAGGTTTTAGTGGCAGTCGATGTCAACGAAAGGCAGTTCTTCAAGAGGGTGCGAGAAGTCCTGATGGCGTCGTGAAGGGGAGAGCCATCGTCTTCGTGATCCGAAAGGACCTGGAAACGCGAACCCAAGGAAAAAGTCAGCTGGCTCCGACAGATGAGGGGCGGTTTCAAAGGCACCGTTCAGTCCCCTCGCCCGGACCGTGCACCAGCGATGGGGCGCGCCAACTTCCTCTGTCTCAAGTGAAACACGAGTCCCGTTAAGACACCGGAGAGGACGGTAGAAAGGGACATAACCCACCAAGCGGCTTCCACATCTTTCCTAGCGACGGCGCAAAGCCAATAGGCTAAGGGCATGCGGGCGATCCAGAGACTGAAGATTCCGATCAGGGCAGGGGAGAAGGTGTCACCGGCACCCCGCAAGGCACCCCCGATCGCCATTCCCAGGGCGAGAAACGGTTCGGAGAGGGCGTTAATTCTCAGGTAAGAAGCGATGGCGCGCGCCGTCGCCGAATCCCTTGTGAAGGTTTCGGCGATCGGTCCGGCGAATAAGAAAAAAACGGCGGCGATGGAGGTCATAATCAGAATGCAATATCCGGCTGTTTGCCAAGCTGCCTGACGGGCTCGGTCCCATTGCCCCGCACCGATATTCTGCCCAACCAGGGTCTGAGCGGTGATGGAGAAAGCGATGCCGGGCATGAAAGCGAGAGCCTCAATGCGCATTCCTGCCGTCAGCGCCGCTTGGGCGATCAAGGGATGGGGACTCCGTGAGATGATGGCAAAGTAAGCCGTCTGTGCCAGGGACATAGAGAGGGCACCGGCTCCTGCAGGCAGCCCCAGCCGGAGCAAATCCCTGTGGACGGCTCTGTCTCTCTCCTTTAACAGCGAGAAAGAGGCGGAAAGGGGACTGTTGTGGAGGCGCCGCCAAAGATAAATTAGAGAAAAGAGTCGACTCAAGAACAAGGCGATGCCCGCTCCCCAGAGACCCCACAAAGGAACAAGGAGAGCAGCAAGGGAAAGGTGACTGAAAACGGCGATGAGGACGCTGATCAGGGGGGTTACCATGTCGCCGATACCCCGGAAAAGAGCCATCAAAGCGAAGGAAAGCGAGAAAGGGAGAGCAGCAGCCAGGGCGCCGACGAGATAAGTATCGGCGCTGCCGGCGACGGGCGGGGACAGCCGAAGGAAAGACCAAACGTAAATTCGGGTCGGCCAGATCAGCCAAGCGAGGAGACCGAAAAGGAAACCTTGTTGGAGGGCCGAAGCAGCGACCCTGCGGGCGCCCTGAATATCATTGCCTCCCCACTTTTGAGCGATTAGGGTCGTCGTGCTGGTGGAAACCATCATCGTCAGGACCATTAAAAGCATTCCCAGTTGCCCGACGGCACCGACGGCAGCGGTGGCGCGATCGCCCAGATGGCTGACGAAGTAAATCTCTCCCAGCCAACTGAAGGTCTGAGCCACCTGGGCAAACAGGGTCGGGATCGCCAAGACCCCGACGACCCGACCGAGGGGAGCCCTCGTGGCGATCCCTTGGGCTTTCAGACTCGGTTCGGTCTCCGGATTACCCACTGGCTGTTCTCCTGACTGTCAGCCGGACCGCTCGCTTCTTGCCGACCCGCACCACATCCCCATCGTTGAAAGAAACGGTCGCTTTCCAGTCGGTCACCTTCATACCGTTAATTTCAACGGCGCCCCCGCTGATCAGCCGTCGCGCCTCCGATTTGCTGGAGACCAAACCGACAGAGACAAGGAAGTCGCAAACCGTTCCGTCAAAGCCTGGCTTGATCGTCACCCGGGGAAGGTCTTCTGGAAATCGCCTCTCTTGGAAGAACCGCTCAAAATGTTTCCGCGCCTCGTCGGCTGCCTTCGGTCCGTGATAGAGGGCAACAATCTCCCAGGCTAATCGTTTCTTCGCTTCCATCGGATGCCCCGATAGAATCGTCTGAACTTGCTCTTCCTCTACGTCGGTGCAGAGGACAAACCAGGACTCCATCAGAAAGTCGGGGATGCTCATCGTCTTGCCGAACATCTCTTTCGGATCCTCAGCAATCCCGATGTAATTGCCTAAACTCTTACTCATTTTCCTCTGACCGTCCCTGCCGACGAGGAGCGGCATGAGAAAAGCGATCTGGGGGCGCTGACCGAGGGCCCTCTGAAGGTCCCGACCTGTAAGGATATTGAACCGTTGGTCGGTGCCGCCCATTTCCACATCCGCCTGGACTGCAACACTATCGTAGCCTTGCATTAATGGGTAGAGAAACTCGTGAAGAGCGATGGGGGTTCCTTGCCGGAAGCGGTGAGAGAAGTCCTCTCTCTCCAGCATTCTTGCGACCGTCACTCGGGACGCCAACTGGATCAGCTGGTCCAGAGTCAGTCGGTCCAGCCATTCTGAGTTGAAACGAACTTCCGTTCGGTCCGGGTCCAGGATTTTGAAGATCTGCCCGGTGTAGGTTTGAGCGTTAGCACGGACCTGTTCCAGTGTCAGTTGAGGTCGGGTTTCGTCTCGGGCTGTGGGGTCACCGATGGTGGCGGTTCTGTCCCCGATGATCAGCACCGCCCGATGCCCCAGATCTTGCCACTGGCGAAGTTTTCTCAGGACGACGGCGAATCCCAGATGAATGTCTGATGCCGTTGGGTCTATTCCCAGTTTCACTCTTAGGGGTCGTCCCTCTCGGCAGCTCTCCTCCAGTCGTTCCCTTAGCTCCTCTTCCGGAACGATTTCGGCTACGCCTCGTTTCAACCGATTCCATTGCTCTTCGGAAGGGATCACTGCTACCTTCACCTCTCTCCGCAGGAAAGAATCAGGCAACGGATGGCTTCTGAGAGACCCCGGGACGCCGGCTCTTTGGTCACCAGACCACCGACACGCAGGACCGCTTCTTTGACCTCCCCCTCCGCATTGGCGACAGCAACTGGAAAGAAGCCAAAAGTCCCGTCCAGCATATCCATATCGTTGACGCTGTCGCCGATGGCGATCACGCTCTCGGGATCAATCCCCAAATAGCGGGAGAGGAAACTTAACGATTCGCCCTTAGTACCGCCCCTGGGAATCAGCCCGGCGATTCGGCTATTCCGGTTCGGTCGCAATTGGGGGAGGGAGGCGGTCAATTGACCGAGACGGTCGGTCGCTCGCCTCGCCGATAGGTCGTCATCGTAATCGAGCGATAGCCAACCTGCCCCTGCGTCCAGGTTCCACCGTTTCGGCCTGAGCCCCTCCGCCTCCAGCACGGCAAGCCAATCGTTGAGCCGTGGCAAGATGATGCCTTGGACAACCGTCCGCGACTCTCGGAGCCGTTCCTCGTTCCAGCCCCGCAGTCCGTCCTCCTCCACATTTTTCCCGTCCCGAACCTGATAGCAATATTTCTCAAACGCGATTAAGTAGTTCGGGACGGGCTGACCCCACCGCCAGCCTTGCGCTTCCAATTCCAATTGAGCCGTGCGGGCGGACCGACCGGTGGCGATGACGGTGATGATCCCCAAACGAGCGATCCCCTCCAAGGCGCCTCTCGCCAACGGTGAGATGCCCGCTTCGTCGCCGTTCCAGTCTAAAAGTGTGCTATCCAGGTCCATTGCGATCATCTTGAACTCTCTCAATGGATCTTCCCAACCCTTCCCTCAAGCCAGATTGAAAAATTTGTGGACTTGCGGGACAATCCGCACATCTTTCAAATACCTCTGAGCCAAACTGGCTAAGCGAAGGAGCAACTCGCTACCAGGCTGGTCTGTAACAAACCGGGCGGGGGTTACGGGCTGGAGCACGAGGGGAAAGGTCGGATCAATTTCTGAAAGAAGGTGCACCGCGCGAATGAATTCCTCCTCCCTAATGTCCGCAGTGACGACCATTTTCGCCACCTTTTCAGCGGGTGCGTCGGCGACGAGACGCAGAAACTGAGCGGAGGCGTCCCAGTCCAGCTCTTCCCCCGTTGTGGACGGTAGTTTAATATCGGTCGAGACTGCCGACAGCCAGGGTAGAACCCTCCGGAGACGGTCAGGCAATCCCCCTTCTGTTTCTAAGAGGATTTGAAAGCCGAGCCGGCTCAGCTGGGACGCAAGGGCAGCAACGAAATCGGACTGAAGGAGAGGTTCGCCTCCCGTCAAACTGATCCAAGAGACCCACCCTTGAGAGGCGGAAAGAATCCATTCCATGACGACATCAGCGGCTACCGGGTTTCTCTCCACTTGGTCTGGAGTCGGTCGGGGCAAACCGGACCAGAACCGTGCCAAGGGCTCCTTTACCAAGGCGTATTCAGTATCGCAGTAACGACACCGACGGTGGCATCCGCTCATCCGTACGAAGACCATGGGCAGACCGACCCACAGTCCTTCCCCCTGCAAACTCAAATAGACTTCACTGATATTGCCCTGGACTGTCTTTGGTTCTAAAAGGGTTCTATCAAGGAACGAATCTTTTTCTAACATAACACCGAAAGATAATTTAGCAGGAGACCGCTCTCTCCCGTCACAACGGTTAGCCTACGGGACCAGACGATAGGTCGGATCCACTTCCGCAAATCGGTTGACTTAAAAGGGCGAGCCTCTTATCCGGCTCAAGGAGAAGAGAAGCAAACGGGAAGGGGTCTGACGACGGAGGCGCCAGAAAGGGTCACATCGCAGGCGACAGCCCTGACGGTGACCCCCGATCGCGCGACCTGTCGCAAAGTCTGAGCGAAGGCAGGGTCGGCGCTTGCGTTGGGCGAGAGAAACTGAGGGTCGGATCGCTGGACGACAAAGAAAACGACCGCTCTCTCACCCGACCGGGCTAAGTCACGGAGGACGAGCAGATGGCGTCGCCCCCTTTCCGTGGGGGCATCGGGGAAAAGAGCCACGCCGTTTACGACCAGGGTCACCGACTTGGTTTCCACCCAAAATCGTCCCCTGTTCGTTTCCACAAGGAGATCAAGCCGGTGACCGGCGGCGGGCACCTCTTTTTGAATAAATCGGGGTCTGCCAAAGAAAGGGATGCGACCGCTTTCAATGGCTTCTGAAAGGAGAATAGGAGGCAGGCGCGCGTCAATGCTGACCAGCGTCGCTCCATCGGTGCAGAGGAGCAGGTCGTAAGGGGTCACTCGCTTTAAAGCAGGCTTGGGGTTCAGCCAACAACGGTTGTGAGGCTTTAGGACTTCTTCCAGCCGTCCCGAATTGGGCAAATGGGCGAGGGTCTCGGTCCCGTCGTCCAAGGCGACGGAGACAGCAAACCGGTTGAGTCGGCGGATCAATCGTCCCGAGACGAGAGGTCCCCAGACCACTTCTATCGGCACCGCTCTTTTGTGTCCGGCAGAAAAGTGTCAAAATGTGACCAGTCGCTGAGTGGACACTACAAGAGTTTAGAGGAGGATGAGGCGGGTGGAATGGTGGCGGATCTTCCAAACGGGGCTGGGTGCCCTTCCTTTTCTGTCCGACGGGGAGACCCGGTCCCTCTCGGCGGAGAACCCAACAGGTGAAAAAGGGGGAGGCGCAAAGGAGGTGCCGACTCCCGACAATCCGGCTTCGCAACTGGGTCCTGGCTGGAAGGTGCGTCCCTGCATCACCCTCAAGGCAGGGCAGGATCACCTACTTGCCGACATTAAGGGACCCGGTGTCATCCAGCACATCTGGATGACTGTAAGTGAACGAGCCTATCGGGAGTGCGTCTTAACTTTCCGTTGGGACGGCGAAGAAGCCCCCTCTGTAGAGGTGCCTTTGGGTGACTTTTTCTGCAACGGGCACGGGATGAGATACGATGTCGCCGCCCTCCCTATTGCCGTCAATCCGGTGGGCGGGTTCAACTGCTATTTCCCAATGCCCTTCAAAGAGAGAGCGCTGATCCGTCTTCGCCACGACGGTCCTCAAGACATCAGCGGATTCTTCTATCAAATCACTTACACCCTCGTTGAGGAACTACCGCCATCTATCGGATACTTCCACGCCCAATGGCGACGGTCGCTGACCCGGAGAGATCATCCTGAGCACACGCTATTGGACGGTGTGAAAGGTCAGGGGCACTACGTCGGCACCTTTATCGCTTGGACCCAAATGTCCAACGGCTGGTGGGGGGAGGGGGAGATCAAATTTTACATAGACGGCGATACGGATTATCCGACCATTTGCGGGACCGGCACCGAAGATTACTTCGGCGGTGCCTGGGGCTTCGGTGGGCGAACCTACAGCACGCCTTTCCTCGGTTATCCCTTCGCCAAACGGGACCCGGGAGATGTGCCCCGTCACTGCCTGTACCGATTCCACATATTAGACCCGATCCGGTTTAAGAAGGATCTGAGGGTAACCATCCAGGCGTTGGGATGGTATCCCTATGGAAAGTTTCAGCCCCTGACCGATGACATCGCTTCCGTCGCTTACTGGTATCAGACGGAACCCCACGCTCCGTTCCCCACCCTCCCTCCCTTGACTGATCGTTTTCCCCGTTGACCGACTGTGACAAGAGCAGCAAACTCCGTTACACTAGGCGATTAATAATTGAGAATGATGGAGGGAAAGGTTGCGTGGCTGTCGGGCGTGTGAAGTGGTTCAGCGATCAAAAAGGGTACGGGTTCATTGAGGACGAGTCCGGCAAAGACTTGTTCGTGCACTTCTCGTCTATTCAAGGTCGGGGCTATCGGTCCCTACGGCAGGGACAGGTGGTTCAGTTTGATGTGGAGGAGACGCCCCGGGGTCTGCGGGCTGTCAACGTACGGATCATTGGAGAGGGCGAAGGTAATAGACTGACTTTCTGAAGCAACAAGACGACGCTTTGGTGGGCGCCTAATGAGGCGAACGGCAGGGCTGATATGGTCTCTCCTGATCGGTCTGAGTTTGTGTGGCTGCGTTGAAGTGCGGACCTACGTCGGACCGAGGGGAACCGTATCGGAAGAAGTTCGGATTTCCGTTCCCCAGAGGTTCGCCGACGGAGTCAGGGTCATCACCGAGCGGCTGCTGGGTTCCGGGTGGAAAGTAAGGGTGGACGGGAAGGGAGAAGTCTGGTCTGTCACTGCCTGGCGGAAATTCTCCTCGCACCCCGAAGGTCGCCCAATGCCGGGGGTGATCATGCGCTTCAAGAGAGTCAATCACTGGCTGCGGGCAACCTATCAATTGGAAGTCCATTACAATCCAAAGGAACTCTTTGAGACCGAATTAGAGCAGGCAGCCCTAGTCAATGTCCGGCCGACCGTTTACATTTACATGCCAGGCTCCATTCGCCCCGATCAATCCAATGTGGAACCCAACGAGACGGGTCTTATCGCACTTCAACTGGATCCTCTCAAGCCTGCTACCATTCGGCTGACCTCTGTGGGAATTCTCTGGTGGCGGGTCGGGATCCTGTTGATTGCCATCGGAATCCTAATTTTCGCCGTCGCCCCTTATATCCCCCGCATCATCTCCTGGCTGCGCCCGACCCAGATTCGGGTAGTGGAGGAGTAGGTACGGTCCCTTGGATGGCAGGCGTGGCCGTCCGCCTGCCGATCATAGGGCTAAACGCCGTGCCATCTGGGTATTAGGTCAACGGGGATCGTAAGATGGTCGCAAACCCTCTGAACGATGAAGTCAATCAAATCCTGAATCGTTCTCGGTCGGTGGTAGAAACCGGGGCTGGCATCAACGATCAGACCGCCTGCCTCCGTGACCGTCACCATGTTCCGCAGGGTAATCAGGCTCAAAGGGGTCTCTCGTGTCACTAATACCAGGATCCGGCGCTCCTTCAAAGCGACGTGAGCTGCCCGTGAGATCAGGTCATCAGCGATCCCCGATGCGACCTTTGCCAATGTGTTGGCACTGCAGGGGACAATGACCATTGCATCATATCGTGCCGAACCGCTGGCTGGTGGAGCAGCCATATCGGCGGGATGATACGGCACGATCTTTTCCGACCGAATCCCGAGTAACGTAAGGTCTGGCTTTTTGAGGCTCAGATTCACATCTAGCTCCTGCTTCAGCAACATCCGTCCCTGTTCGGATATGATCAGGGCCACATGATCTACTGACCGATGGTCAGCAACGACGGAGAGCAAACGCTGGGCGTAGAGAGCCCCACTGGCACCCGTTATGGCTACGATCAGTTTCATCAGTGTCGGTCCCCGGCAAATTATGAAAGATCTCAGCCATAAAATAGATGCGGAGGTTATTACGGTGACGGCGAAAGATCAAGAGTTCACTTCTTTAGAGTGGCTGTATCAGGAGATCATTCTGGACCATTACAAAAGACCACGGAATATAGGCATTGTGGAAAGCCCCGACGCCAGCGAGGAGGAGGATAATCCGTTCTGTGGGGACAGGATTGCCGTCCAGGTGAAAATCCGGGACGGTCAGCTGGAGCAGGTGCGTTTTTCCGGTCGCGGGTGTGCTATCAGCCAGGCATCTGCTTCCATGATGACAGAGAAGGTCCAGGGGATGACGGTGGAGGAAGCCCTTCACTTTGCCGAAGAGTTTCGCAGGGCGATGCGTGGGGAGCGACCGTTTCCTGAAGAAGGCGAGTGGGAAGACCTAACCGCCTTACAGGGCGTCCGAGAATTTCCGGTTCGTATCAAGTGCGCGACCTTAGCCTGGGATGTGCTTCAAAAATCGCTGATGCGGTGGCTAGGGAAAGAGAAATAGACCCGGTTATCGTCGGCACGTTTTGAACGGTTTGGTTGCGTTGTTGATGTATCGGCGCTATAAGTTGGAAGGGGAAGGGTGAGGGAGACAGCTGCCATTGAGGGGGATCGCATCTCCCAAAATTACATAGAGGGCAGCGGGGCAAAGGCAGAGGAAGGCGTGCGGTTAACGAAGTCGTTCGACTTTTCACCTGCTCATACAAGGGGAGGGGGAACCTGGTGGCTAAGAGCAAACGGCTTATCTTGGGGGGCGTGCTCCCTTCGGTGGGATCTGAGGGGCCTTCCGTCAAGCCATCACATTTATCTCATTGACCATACGATGGGAAAGCAGGTGGATATGAGGAGGACGCTGACTTATCTGATCCGCGAGACCGACGGAGAAAGTCACGGGGGTCCTATGGGCAGCGCCGATTCACTGTCTGAGCCGTGCCACGAGTCGGAGGCAGGCTGTGGCTCCGTATCGGTACGGTGCGACGAACGAGGGGTGGAGTCTGGTTGATCACCTACTTCGTTAGCGGACCTGCCCTTCTTTCAGGCGACATCCTCACTGTAACGGGGCGTCGGGTCACCTCTGGGGCGATTCAGCGGCAGGCTACGGGCACGAGAGGAACCATAACATGGAACGGACGCGGCGCTGCGCCTTTACCAGCCGGACCCTACCTTCTCCGATTGCGGGCCGTTGCGGACGACGGACAGCAGGTGGAGGCTGTCAGGACGATCATCATCAGGTGAGGACCGCCCGCCCCCTGAGCAATCGGCACCAGCCAAGCGCCCTATCACGAACCAAAGGACCGACTCACTGGCATCGGGAGTAACCGCAGAAGAGGCAGTTTTCGCAACCGCCTGAGTGGATCAGCGGTTCACCACACCGGGGGCACAATTCTCCCGATAATTTCGCTCCGTGAGCTTGGAGGAGATGGGAGAGTTCCTGACGAATGGAAGAGAGAAAGGGCATCTCGCTGTTTCCAGTCGTCCCCGTCGTATCGGCAGGTCCGTTGCCTTGAGCCAGCCGCAGGTCAGTGTTTCCTTTTAAGAACATCGCCAGGGCTTTAGCAACGGCATCTGGAACCGAAAGGACGAGTGTCCCGTTCTCTTGACGGGTCGGAACGGAACTTTTGATCTCTGACAATTGGTCAATGATGACCTCAGGCGCTACCCCGGACCTGAGAGCGAGGGAGATGAGCCGACCGATCGCCTCGGCGAACGCCATTGCACTGGATCCCGACTTGGCTAACTGGAGGAACACCTCTTGAGGTCCATCCTCATCGGCATTGACCGTAATGTAAACATTTCCCATCTCTGTACGCAACTTGTAGGTTTTGCCGACTAGCATCAGAGCCCGGGGCTTGGGTCGCAATCGGGTCCTTCTCTGCTGAGCGTAGTCGTCTGTGATCAGGACGCCTTCCCGACTCCCCTCCCGGTAGACGGTGATCCCTTTGCAACCCAACTTCCAGGCGAGGAAGTAGATGCGCTCCACTTCTTGGGGGCTGATGGACTGGGGCAGGTTCACCGTGCTACTGATGGACTGGTCAATGTGGGATTGCACGATCGCTTGCATCCGCACCCTCATTTCCGGTGCGATCCGATGGGCTGTGACGAAAAAGTCGGGCAGGTCCCTCTCCGAATCAATCCCCATCTTTTTCATATAGTGACCGACGACCGGATGAAAGACCCGGAATTCTTCCTTACTCAACGACTCACTTCGCCTGATGTAAGAGAGGGCGAAGATCGGTTCAATTCCGCTGGTGACGCCCGCCAGGGCAGCGCCCGAACCGACCGGCGGAACGGTCAAGACACAGACATTCCTCAGTCCTTCTCTCCGAATCCTCCCTTGCAGTTCCCTCGGCAGTCGCTCCTTGATGAACCCCATTTGCAGATGCTGTTCGGGATCAAATCTCGGGAAAGATCCTTTTTCCTTCGCTAGATTGACCGATTCGTCATAAGCCCAGCACTTGATCCGGTGAAACAGGTCGTCAGTGAATTCCAGTGCATCATCGGTATCATATTTGATAGAAAGGAGGGCGAGCATATCTCCCAAACCGGTAAACCCGACACCGATCCGTCTCTCCGCCATTGCCATCTCCCTCTGTTGGGCGACGGGAAACCGGTCGTGGCGCACCGAGTAGGTAATCACATTGTCAAGGAACCGGACGGCATATCGGACGGCTTTTTCCAGGTTTTCATAATCTACTGTTGCGTCAGGGCTGAAATCGCCGACGACGAACCGAGCCAGGTTGATATTGCCCAGGTTGCAGTTGCCGTAGCCGGGAAGAGGTTCTTCCGCGCACGGGTTGGTGGAAATGACATGCATCCCGTTGTATTCGCTGGTGCTGTAGCGTTTAACATGGGACCAAAAGATGCAGCCCGGCTCGGCGCTGGACCAGGCGTTGTGAATCAACTTGTCCCATACCTCTCTCGCTGGCACCGTCCGCCGGATGTCAAAGTATTCGCCTTTGAAAGACAGTTCAAAATTGCCATCCTTCTGAACGGCTTCCATCAGGTCGTCGCTAACCTTGACGGAGATATTGGCGTAGCGGACCCGGCGCCTCTCGGGATCGTTTTTGACCTCAATGAAGGAAAGGACATCGGGATGGTTATCGGCGATGGTGATCATTAAAGCCCCCCTTCTGCCGTGCTGCCCGATGGTCCCAGTGACAAGGGAAAAGAGTTCCATGAAGGAAACGGCTCCGGTAGAGGTGCGCGCCGCATTGCGCACCGGAGCCCCCGCCGGCCGAAGGACCGATATGTCAACCCCAACTCCGCCCCCATACGAGTAGGTCCGAGCCATCTCCTTGGCACAGTCCACAATTGCCTCCAGCGAATCTTCTCGGATCGGCAAAACATAGCAGTTAAAGAGGGTGATCTTGCGGGGATTGCCGGCTCCATACATAATCCGACCGCCGGGAATGAATCGGAAATCGGAGACCAGCCACAAAAAACGATCGTACCAGATTCGGCTGTCTTCCTCCGTCTCTTCAACGGAAGCCATCTCCCGCGCCAGTCGCTCCCACATCTCCTCCGGAGTCAACTCCATAGGGGAGCCGTCCATATCTCTCAAAGCGTACTTTTCAAAGAAGACCCGGGCGCGTAATTCGTCCCCCTCAAACCAGTCAAGAGTGTCCTTAGGCAGTTGCACGCTCGTTGCCATCCCCTCGTCCCCCTTCTTTCCTATCCAATATATTGAGTTGAGGTTTGTTTCGGCACTCAATATCTCGTGTGGTCGATTCTATGTGGGTGGGGACCGGGCGTAAAGACTTTTTTACCGTGAATTTGGTCTATTTCGCCTCAATTTAGCGAATCAGTTCCTCGGCTCGCCGCTTCAGGTTGTCCAGGACGAACTTGGCTTTCCGGAAGACCTGCTCGCCGCTGTATGATGAGGAAACGAAGACGCTGTTGGCGTCCGCTTCCTTGCCGAATCGGACGACGATGTCCGGAGCCCTTGCTCTCTTGATTGTTGCTATCAATTGGGGCTTATCCAGACCGTGTTGGGGCGCTGCCGCCTCCGCAATCCATTTATCTGCCCGAAGACTCTCCAGTTCAAAGAGGACAGCGTCGACCGCATCCCATTTAGCCCAATCCTTCTTGGGCTCTGTCCGATACCAGTCTTTCTCGCCTCTCTTTTCCAGCGAAACTTTTTTCCCGTCCCATTCAAGAATAATCTGGGAGACCTCATTTCTCGAGAACTTGACGACCTGCAAATCCCGGAAATCGTCGGGTCCCTTGGTCAGGTCTTTGACTGTTGTCGGAAAAATCTTATAAACCGTTTGACCCAGACTGGTTCGGGCAAAAGCTTCCTTTCCTCGGATGCTTAACCAGACCGTCTTCCCTTCCTTCCGACCTTTTTCGTAAACGGTGAGTTCTACATCAGGGGCGTCCAGCTCATATTGCTTGAGATCGCCCGGACGGTCGAGGAATTCCCTTGCCTCCATCCCCTCAACGGTCCACAACAGATCGTCGACGCGCCACGAATCGGCAGGCAAGGGGCGGGGCTTGACCATTTGCCACCTCTCTTCCTCCCCCTCTTTCTTCTTGACCAGTTCCACCGCCCGACCAGCTGCTTTGAGCACCAGCCGCTCCACCCTATCCTTCTCCAATGTCACGATCTTCTTAGATCGAAAGTAGGAAATGTCTTTCCTCAACTCCTTGGCTTCCCATTCGTCAATCTCCACGACGGCAGGAAAGCGATGGCTCTGGGCAAAGTATCGGGTCTTCTTCTTGGGATCCTGCTTGCCGATCAGTAACCTCAGGGGTCTTGCCCTTCCCTTAACCCACACTTGCCACTCCGCTGTCGGCTGACTGAGTTGGTATTGGTCCAGTTCTTTAGGTGTCGGCTTTTCAGAAACGAACTCTTTCGCCTGGAGACCCGACAATCGGTCCAAGATGTTTTCTACTGCCTGACTGTCGGCCGGTGTCTGAATCGGCTGACTGATCTTCCACTCCTTCTTCCCTGTCGCCTCTAACACCATCGTTTGCCCTTTGCTGATCAAAGCAATTTTTCGCACCCTTTCTTTTCGGAACGGCATTAACTTTTTGTCCCGGTATTCCGTCGGCGGTTTTTGGGCGTCGTCTAAGAGCCAACTGGTGACGACGATCGGTTGCTCCCGACCCTTGACAATTGCATAGACTCCGGTTCCCGTCGGTGTCTTATTGCCGAGGGTAACGGTGTAGTGACGCCCCTTCTCGTCGGTTACCGTGACCGTCGCCGACGGTGTCTTGAGACCGAACTCGGGCTTTTCCTCTGCTGATTTATCTAACTCCTTTTCAATCTTCAATACCTTGAACCGTTCCACCAAACTCTTGACGGCAGAAGAATCGGCGGCAGTGGCGATCGGTTTTTCCATCCACCAAGATTTGCCCTTTCGGACCAGGCGCAGGTGGCGGGGCTCCTGCTTCCTTTCAATGTCAACGGCGACGATCGTTTCGGGGTTGAGGCGAAGGGCGATGGGTCCCTTTACGACCTCGCCCCTTTCAAAAAACCAGGTGTAGGCTCCCAGACCGATGAAGAGGACTAAAAGAATCGCCGTTTTTTTCCATCTCTTCACGGTCCTTCACCTCTGATGCCTCTGACGGGTGGCATCGCCGGCGGTCCTGTGATGATAACGCCGTTAAATCGTTAACCCCTCCGCTGCCACCAGACCATAAAGCCAGTCAAAAAGATGGCGAGGGGCAGGGCAATGATGCTCCAGACGACACTGAAGACCTGCTGTTGTCGGCTCAAAATGAAACGGGACGGTAGGTCCTCTTTCGGAGGGATCTCCATCAGCACGTCCTCCCCTGCCAGCCAGTGAACGCAGGTGTATGCGAACGGTCCGTTACTGACATTTCTCCACAGCCCGTTGGCGAAGAAGTCCGAATCCGCCGCCACGACGACCCTCTGCTTCTTTTTATCGCTCACGCTTTTCTCTATCGCTGCTGCAAGAATAAAGGGTCCCGACTCCTCACCTGGGTCCTTTTTAACGACGCCTCTCAGTTCCGTCTCCCGCCAACTTGTCGACGACGTCTCAATAAGTTCCGAGAGGGTAACACCAGATGGCGTTTGGTTCTTGCGCTTCAGGGGACGGGCGGTGATAAAAAGGACCACCTCTTGCCCCGCTTTCCTGAACGGTTGGGTGATATCGTGGAACCGAAAGTCGCCGGCAAAGATTGCTGCCGCATCACCAAAAATATTGTTGGCCGGCTCAACGACCCATCCCGGATTGGTCTGCAGACCCCACTGATCCAGCCAGTCGGAGAAGTTGGGTGCGGGATCCGGCTCCAGCATTAGCATCAGTTTGCCGCCTTTGCTGAGATACTTCTCTACGAGTTTTTTCTCCTGAGGGAGCAACGGTTGGCGGGCTCCCGCAATGACGAGAACGTCGCAATCAGATGGGATTTTCCCCTCTGTCATCAGTTTCAGGACCTTTACCTTGTAGTTCTGTCTCTCGACCCCATTTTTAAAGTCACTCAAGCCCATTCGGTCGTAGTCCTCCGGTGACTTTTCTCCGTGTCCGATCAAAAAGTAAAGGACAGGCACCCGGTCGCTCGTCACTTTCAGAAGGGCACCGGTAAAATCCTTTTCCTGCCCGAAACTGACCCGCTCTTTCTTACCGTTCGTCTCAAAGACGGTGATTCCCGATCCGAACACTTCCTTCTGCCGTGCCAGCAAGGGCTCTCGGTCCGGGTCCACCACTTGGAAGGAGATCTTGTTGGTGTAGGCTCGGTAGCGCCGCAATAGGTCCCGCACCCTCGTAAATTCGGGCGACTGGGCGTCGTAAAAGGCGGTGATCGTTACTTCTTTCTTCAGATTCTTCAGGACATTAACGGTCTGAGGGGACAAGGAATGGCGCTTGATTTTGGTCCAATCCCAGGAGATTTCCCGCCGGTCAACCAAATAAACGACGATTACCAAGATGCCGACAAATAATAGGCTACTGAAGAGAACACCGGCTCCCATCTGCCCTTTCTGGCTGATGAGAAAACTGAGGAGTTCTCTAAACTCAACGATTAGAAGGGCAAGGAGCAGAAGACCGCCCAGCCCCAGAACCGATCCCCAATAGAGGGGTCTATCGGGGAAAGCCAGAAAGAGGCTGAAGGAGCCGATACCGAGTACGACAACCGTCATCAGAATCGGTAGGGCATTTTCGTGGACGAGGCGCATCAGTCGGATCTTCAGCGGTCTTTTGGCCGTGATTTCCCTATCGGGCGAGGTCACTGTTGATCACCTCCACCTTCTGCTGGCAACGACCTGGACAGCCAGGTAGAGAGCCAAGACTGTCCAGCACAGGTAGTAAACGATATCCTGGAGTTTCATCAGACCGGCAGTGAAGTCCTGGAAGCGGTAATAGAGGGAGATCTTTCGGAATATCTCCGACGACGTCCCCGCTCCTTCCGTCGGCCAGTTGACGATGTAGAGAAGAAGGAAAGTCCCGAAGGTGCCGACGGCGGCGATGATCTGGTTTTCAGTGACAGAAGACCAGAAAACGCCGATAGCGATCAGAGGGGCGGAAAAGAAAGCGAGACCGATGTAGGAAGTCCAGTAGGGTCCCAAATCCGCCGCCCCTTGACTGAACCGATTGACGAGATACGGGACATAAAGGGAAAGGGCGAGGGCGACGAGAAACCAAAGATAAGCGGCAAAAAACTTGCCCAGGACCACCTGCCAGTCGGAGACGGGGGAAGTCAGGAGCAGTTCCAAAGTTCCCAGCCGTTTCTCCTCTGCCAGGAGCCGCATCGTTACCATCGGAAGCACGAAAATGAGGATGATAGCCATATCCCAAAAGAGGACCCGCATTTGACTGGCTTCACCCAGGTTGAGAATGGCGATGAAGATCCAGCCGACAAGAAATTCAAAGAAAGCCAGAGTCACATAAGCGATCCAAGAACTGAAGAGCGCCCGGACCTCCCTCAAGGCAATCAGAGACGTGACGGTCAGCCAGTTTTGGGCTGTCCCGAAATCGGGACGCAGAACCGTGACGACTTTTGCCGCCGGACTCACGGGCACCGCCCTCCTACTCGTGGGTCACCAGATTGATAAAGATGTCTTCCAAAGTCAATTCTTCTTGCCGAAGTTCCAGAAGCCCCCAGCCGTTACGGACCACATATTCGGCGATGCGGGGTCTTAAGTCCTGGTCGGGCGGGGCTTCCAGAACGAACAGATTTCCGTCCCTCCTCTGGACCGACAGGACGCCGTCCAAATTCCTTAGGGCGGATATCGGCTCGGAAGGGGGTTTGTGGAGGCGAACCAAGACCTTCTGACTCTTCATCAGACCCCGCGACAGGTTTTCCGGAGAATCCTCCGCCACAATCCTCCCTTTGTGAATGATCAGCACCCTCTGGCAGGTCATTGAGACCTCCGGAAGGATATGGGTGCTGAGAATGACGGTATGCTCCCCCGCCAGTTCCTTGATTAACTGTCGGATCTCCCGGACCTGAACAGGGTCCAAACCGATCGTCGGCTCGTCCAGAATCAGAACCTGAGGCTCGTGTACGAGGGCTTGGGCGACTCCGACCCGTTGTCGGTAACCCTTGGAAAGGTGCCCGTTGAGTCGGTGCGCCACTTCCGTCAGACCGCATCGCTCCATAACTTCATCCACTCGTGACCTTGCTCGCCTCTTCTCAACGCCCCGAATCCGCGCCATATAGGACAGATAATCTCTGACAGTCATCTCAGAGTAGAGGGGGACGGTCTCGGGAAGATAACCGATAGTCCGTCTGACCTCCAGCGACTGCTCGACCACATCATAACCGCCGATGGCCGCCGTGCCCGAACTGGGGCTCAAATACCCCGTCAGAATCCGCATCGTCGTCGTCTTTCCCGCACCGTTGGGTCCCAGGAAACCCAATATCTCCCCTTTGGGGACGGTGAACGAAACATTGTCAAGAGCCAGAGTCTCCCCGTAATACTTAGTCAGACCCTTTACCTCAATCATCTCGCTCACCCATGATCCATAAGGCGGGTCGGTCCGATAGAAAGTTCGTCCTGACCCCATTATTATAGCGGCGAGACAAAAACTTGCGATGACATCGCAACGGCGATGGAGCAAGAAAGGGAGGGGAGACATTGGAGCGACCGATAAGGCTAGGCATTCCGAAAGGCAGCCTCCAGGAGGCGACCCTGCGCCTCTTTCGTTTGGCAGGCTGGGAGATTCAGGTGGAAGGGCGGTCCCACTTTCCCAGGATTAACGATCCTGAAATTGAGCCGATCCTTCTTAGGGCGCAGGAGATTCCCCGATATGTCGCTGAAGGAGTTTTGGACGCCGGTCTGACCGGCTGGGACCAGGTTTTAGAGAACCAGGTGGACGACCGGGTGATCACGGTTACCGAACTTTTATACTCCAAACAGGGTCTCAATAAGGTGCGCCTGGTCATTGCCGTTCACGAGCGGTCTCCCTATCGGAAGGTAGAGGATCTGCAAGGAAAGCGGATTGCGACCGAACTGCCCAATGTGGTCGGTAAATTTCTAAAGGAGCGGGGTGTGGATGCCATCGTGGAATTCTCCTGGGGATCCACCGAGGCGAAGGTTCCCGATCTGGTGGACGCTATCGCCGATGTGACTGAAACCGGTTCCACCCTCCGAGCCGCCAACCTGCGGATCATTGAGACGATTTTGGAGTCGACAACCCGGCTGATCGCCAATCCCTTTTCATGGGAAGACAACGGCAAGAGAAGAAAGATTCAAGATATCGCCCTCCTTCTGGAGGGTGCCCTGCGAGCCCAGCAGAAGGTCGGTCTTAAATTGAATGTGGAGAGAAAGAACTTGGACAAAATCCTTTCAGTCCTCCCGGCTATGAAAGCGCCGACCATTTCCCCTCTTGCCGAAGAAGATTGGGTCGCTATGGAGGTCATCGTGGATGAGGTCTCTGTCCGCTCCCTTATTCCCCTTCTAAAGGAAGCCGGTGCGCGCGACATCATTGAGTATCCTCTCAACAAGGTCATTCCGTGACGGTGGGAGGGGGACGGTGTCGTTATGAAGTGGCTTGCCGCTGCGTCTGTTCTCGCCTTCTGCAGCCTCTTCCATTCTCAAGAGATCGCCAACCGTTTCGTCAGACTGAAGCCGATCGGTCGCCCCGGTGCCTTCACCGGCTTCGCCCTTTTCCCGTTCAAGCAAAGTGATCCGATCGCCACCATCACCTTCAACAGCGGCGCCACCTTGCGGGCTGAGAAAATCATCGTTGAGACAAAGGGAAACCTCTCTCTGGTGCGCTTTGAGGGCTTGCGATCCCATCCCTCTTTCCGCCTTTCAACGCGATCCTTTATAGAGGTGCGGCTGGTGGGGGAGGAACCGTATCCCGAAATTCATTTCCTTCTGGAACTGACTTTTTTTGATGGCGATGCCTACCGGTCTGCTTTCGGCGCCGTTCCCTTTCACTTCCTCTGTGCGACCTTGAAGGGGGCTGAAGTTTTCCACCAAAGGGGCTGGACGATCGGAACGCCGGTCATTGACCCTTACATCCTGATCGATGCCGGTCCCGTTTCCTTCATCAAAAGCCAGTGGGCAAACGGCTGGAGCTACGCGCCTCCCTTTGGCGCCTATCCCCTTCCTGTCGTCGGTCTGTGGAAGCCTTCGGAAGGTATCTATGTGGGCTATGAGTTCATAACGGCTCGCTTGACCGATCATTCAGAAAGAGACCTCGCCAGCGCTTACTGCTGGTCTCTGGACAAAACGGGGGAGGGTCAGTTTTTCTGCCTTGTCTACCCTTGGGCTACCGAAGGTTTTCGGAAAGTGCGCTATCCAGTCGGCACCGAGCGGATCCAAAGTCATTTTCACATCCTCTGGTCTGTTGACCTTCCTTCAACTAAAGATCCCAACCGCTTGATCCACGGGTGGATGTGGGACCGATACGCTGATCTCCTTCCATCAAGTCCTCCCGTAACTGAATTTGGCTGGTTGCCCCGGAATCTTCGGCTGAAAGACTTCCCAATCCCAGGACTGGGCGACCTGTTTATAACCGTCGGACCGGACAACCCTTTTCAAAACCCAGGCAATCTGCACGCTGTCGGCGTCGGTTACGATAGACCGACGATTGATTACATTTTTTCTGTCAACGACGAGAGGGCTCTGAGACGGCTGCGGCAGCAACTGGACTTTTTGGCTGAAAAAGCCCAGTCTTTTACTGTCGGCAGGGACAAATGTATCTTCTGGACGAAGCCGATCGCCGGTAATTGGCGACCCCAATACGGTTCCGGCGTTCCGACTCTGCGCAATGTCAACGGCTTTATGGTCGGACAGGCTTTTTTGGACGCCGTTCGCAACGGATGGACGGAACCGAAATATCTGAGGATCGTAGATGGCGTGCGCCGATGGGCAAACCATTTTCTTTACACCCGTAACTGCTACGACGACGTGCCTGACGCGCCGTTCGCATGGAGCGCTGCACCGATCGCTCACTTTCTCCTGACCTATCACTACGCCTTCCGCGACGACGCCGAACCGGAAAGGAGACGGCTGGCAGCAGACGCAAAGGACCTGGCGGTATCTGTCGTCTACCGCTATATGAGTCTCTTTCCCTGCGACAACGATCCCGATGACGACATTGATCCGTCCTTTTTTATGGAGCCCAATGCCGGCTATCCGTGGCTGGGGTCTGCCTGTTCCAACGAAATTTGGGCGTATGCTTTCGCCCTTTTAGAAGTCTACGTCGCTACTGGCGATCCGATTTTGGCTCACTATTTGCGGGGTATGAACGAGAAATGGCACCTGTTGATGCGTGACGAATGGCATCCAAAGATCGCTGACTATGTCAGTGCTTTTGCGGAAATGTATGGTCTCTACGATGGGGTCGTCATCGGTCGCCGAAAACGCAGCACCTTCGGCGGTCTTTGGGGCGGTTTTGAGCAGTTAGCCTACCCTGCCGGCGGGGCGCAACTCAGGGTCGTTTGCGGTCCCGGCGGCGCTATGGCTTTCAACAGGGACGGTTTTCTCTACGACATTCGCCGCTATGGATGGTCCGCCGAGAGGGGGCTGGGGTTGACTTTTGAAGTCATCCCCGTTCAAAAAGATGCCCCGCCCAATCCCGATGTCATGGTGACGGTGCCCCATCACCGGCTACGCGATGTCTCTGTTACCTTGCAGATCGCCAGAAGAACAGTGGCTCCGCCGGTCCGTTACTTTACCCAGCGACCCGATACCGTCCGGATAAAAGACGTCCCAGTCGGCGCCAGAGTGATCTTAGGGCGGAAGCCTGCGGGCGGATGGAGGTTGTTGGACATCACGGTCGCCAAGCCTCGTCTGTCAAGACCGGGACAGACGTGAAACGGCGCGTTTTGAAATGGCACCGTGCAGCGCCATTGGGGCGACCTCAAAGGGTGTCTTGACGGACGGCAACGGATCGCTCCCCATATCCCGGATCGGGTCAAAACAGAAACAACCGATGTCCTACCTTTGCAAACGCCAGGTCAAGGACCAGCCACAGTCCGGCGGTCAAGTATTCGCCCACAAGGAGACCTAAAAAGAAGGGTCTCGTCAGCCGGAAAGCGGACAACCCTCCATAGTGGACGATCAGGCTCTTAAGGATCCATCCGATCAGGATGGAAAACCAGAGTTGTATCATCGGCCAACTGGGACCCATAGCGTAGCCGACGGGATGCAAGAAGAACCAGGAAAAGTTCTGGCGGGCGCGGTAGAAGAGGAGAGTGGCGATGAAGCCGAGAAAGAAGAAGGTTCGTCCTAATGGAGTGGGAGTCCGCGGTTCGTCAAAGTAGGAGACGGTAAACTGCAAAACCTGCTGGGGGCTGACATTGAGGAACCACGCTCCCGCCCCCTGCATCATTGAGTTGGCGCCCTTACGGTAGACCAGCCGGAGAAAGGACCAGGACGAAGCGACGAGCGACGCAAGAACGCTGGTGCCGATCAAACGAAAGAGGGGGGACAAAGGCAGTTTTGCAACGGAAGCGATTCGGTAACTGTCCATAAAGAAGGGCATCAAGAAGGTCCTCAGGTCAAACATAAAAATCTTTTCAACAAAAGCCATCACCGTGATGTGGCGTTGACTAAAGAGTCGGCTCCCCAAGAGGGCGAAAAGAAGGTCGGACGGCCTAAAGGCCTGAATGAAAAGGAGACCCCCCTCGCTGACGAACCGCGTCAGGGCTATCGCCATCACCATCAGGATCAGCCAACTGACCAGCGACCAGAACAATGAGGCACCGGCGATGGCACACCAGGCGGTCGCCATTAAAAGGCAGAAAAGAAGGCCCCAGAAGGCGACCGAGTAGGAGACGGGCTCCTCTTCATCCGGCAGCGAAGTCCTACGGAAAGCCGCTATCAGGATCTGGCGGTAGTGGAGGTGTCCGACCCGAAGGAGATAGAAGACGATAGCGAAAAATGCGCCCAGCATTTGAAGTCCCGAATGGGCGGGAGTTGCGTAACCGGGGAAGCGGGGAATCTGCCGCCCCATCCAAGTCAACAGGATAGACTGACCGATGAAGACGAAAAAAAAGAACCAGAGGCTGAAGGCGAGGTCGGAAGGAAGGAGAAAAGTGACGCCGATGACGCTGAAATGGATGATGACCATGAAGAGACCGATGTCGCTGAAGAGGTAACTGGTAAGGTAAGGGTTGAGGGGAAAACTCAAGCGAACCTCGGGAACCCAAGGGAAATAAAAGTGCAAACCGTTGACGCCGTGGATGACGAAAGGTATCAGGGCACCCAGCCACATCAGCCGGTGGCGAAAGAAAGGAGAAAAAGATGACTCCAGGCTGTCGGCGTATTGGGTCATGTCCAGAGCGGGATTGGCTAAAGGAAAGACCAGCCGATCGTAGTCTAGCCATTGCCGGCGGATCATCACGCTGAGGAAAAAGAGGGCAAAAAAGAAGGCGATGGCAAGGAGAATCCATGAGAAGAGGGGGACGATCCAGGGACCGATCGGAAGAGGAGCGCCGGTTGGCAGACCTTCGTAAAGGTAGCGGACGACCTCCGGTCCGCCAGGACGCAGAGCAGGTGGTAGACGCTCCGTGATCCCGTCCCACCAAGAAGGCTCCAGTCGGACGCCACCCAGTTGGGCGGACATCTCCCGCACATCCCAGGGAACGAACCATTGGGGAATAAACCGGTAGGTCCTCTCAGCCCAACGGTTCTCCGGACGGGCGTAATACAGCGTCCCGGCGAGGGTCGGGAAGAAATACTCGGTGAAGCCGAAGGAAGGAAGACCGGACCCCGCGGTCATCATACAATAGGCGATCAGAAGTTCCCCACGAGTCCAAACGACTCTTTTCCCTACGGCTTTGATCAGACCGTGGATGAGCAGAACGAGGATAAATAGGTTGACGACGCCGATCGGAAGGTGGCAAGAAGAAATCCAAGTTCCCTGGACCATTAGGTCAAAAACGGGGACCAGCCAGGCTAACACGAAGGTGCCGGCGAAACCGAGGATGAGGGTGCGGGGGCGAAGGAGCAGCGCCGGTCGCTTAACGATAGAGGGTGCAACCCCTAAGTGCTCTACCCCTGTTCCCATCCATCAGTCGTTGCCCGCTGACCGACAGCAAGCCGGCGCGGGGATTTGAACCCCGGACCTGAGCATTACGAATGCCCCGCTCTGCCGCTGAGCTACGCCGGCAGATTCATCCCGCTGTTTAATGTAGCGCAAAAAGGAGAAGGCGATCAGTCGCTGTAGGGCGGTCGTTGAGGGTGACGGTGCAGGTCAAGGATCAGCCGAGCCCACCGCCCGTCACCGTGAAGGGGTTGGGGAAGGGCATCGGCGCTGAAGAAACCGGCATCCCGACACTCGTGCGGTAGGGGGCGAATCTCCCCCATCGGATGGTCGCATTCGTAGATCAGGCAGTAAAAAGGAATGAAGAGGCTGAAGCCGTGGCGAAAGCCGTCCAGGATAGCCAAAAGCCGGCCGGGTCGGGCTTGCAAACCCGTTTCCTCTTGAATCTCCTTGATCAAAACCTGCGTCGGAGAGAGACCGACCTCTGCCCAGCCGCCCGGGAGAAACCAGGTCCCTCGGTCTGCCCTCTGAATCAAAAGGAGGCGGTCCCTCTCGTCAAAGACAGCGCCGTTAATCACCACCTTAGGCGTCACATAGCCGGCGGGACCCGACCCGATTTCATCGCGCCACCGGGACAGCAGTTGTTGCCGATCGGCTCCCGCTTTCTCCTGATCTCCTAAGTGCATCTCCGAGGCGATTTTCAAAATCTCCTCATATCGCTCCCGCTCGTAAGGACTTTGAGTGAAGGCGAGTCCCGTTTGAGCCAGAGCCTTCAACCGGGCCTGCCAATGGGCGAGTTTGCGGATCCAATCGGCCATAAACAGCTCTCCAGCGGTCTTTTCTTTTCGGTAGACGGCCTTTCCGTGAACGCCTTGTCAGCAACAAATTATGACCCCGACCGTTCACACGGCAGCGAATGAAAGGTCAGCGTCCATCGGGGAAGGGTTCTAACCACTCGTCTTTGATGTCCAAACCGAATCCAGGCGCATCAGAGGGAACGAGCCATCCGTTCTCTGGGACAGGCATTCCCGGAAACCGGTTGACCTCCTTAAGAGGAATTCCAGGAGCAGATCCGATGAAAAATTCGCACCAGGGGCTGACCGACTGAGCCGAGGTGAAGTGCTGCCCGAACGGGGTATTGCCCCCTCCGTGCAGGATCACCGTCAATCCGAAGGCGCTGGCGAGGTTGGCGATTTTCAGGCAGGCGGTCAGACCACCACACCAGTTAATGTCGGGCTGAAGGATGTCCACGACCCGATTTCTACAGGCAAATTCAAAAGGTGCGAGGAGATACCAGTGCTCGCCCGTCGCCAACGTCTGCCAGGGTATCCTCTGGCGGAGGGCCAGATGGGAGTCCCAGTCCTCTGGGATCAGGCATTCTTCCATCCATCGCAACCGGTAGCGGCTCAACCTCTCGGCAAGGCGGACAGCGTAGTCTACATCCAGTGCCATCCAGCAGTCCAGCATCAACTCCCGGTCGTCTCCAATCCGTTCCCGCGTTTGTGCGACGAGGCGCTCGTTTTCTTCCAGCCCTTTGATTCCGTCGACCGGTCCGTAGGGGCATGCCAGTTTCGTCGCTCGGAAGCCCAGTTCCAGGTGCCAATCAGTATCATTTCCTGTCGCATAGCAGAAGATCTTGTCCTTCTGGGGACCGCCGATAAGGCGATAGACAGGGACGCCCAGAACTTTCCCCTTCAAATCCCACAATGCCAGATCCAGGGCACTGATGGCGAAGGAACACAATCCCCACGAGCCGAGGGGCGTCGTGACCCGCACAAGGATGTCCCATATAGCCTCTGTAGCAAACACCTCCTGACCGATGACAAAGCGCGCTAAATGATCCTCAATGAGGGTCGCAACCGGCCGCCCCCCGCTGGTCCACCCCAAGCCCCAGGTTCCGTCCTCTGCGGTGACCTTGACCGCGACCATCTCCAGACGCGGCAACCAAAGGCTCCGGCTGGGCTTGTAAGCGGGATACAGGGACATCGGGTTCGCTAGTTCCCACCTCTCCGTCCACGGTTCGCGCCACGGACGTGATGAGACGGTCGGACTGGGGAACTTGATACGACAAACGTCTACTC
The DNA here is from genome assembly GCA_032161505.2 of Candidatus Caldisaccharidevorator sinensis. Taxonomy (GTDB): domain Bacteria; phylum Armatimonadota; class Fervidibacteria; order Fervidibacterales; family Fervidibacteraceae; genus Caldisaccharidevorator; species Caldisaccharidevorator sinensis. Next base: position 781,920 of record JAVKTG010000001.1, on the reverse strand, counting down.
CCGTGACCTTCACGCCTTACCCCATGCTGCCCCTCTTCATTGGTCAATTATGAGACAGACAGAAACGGACACGGGCGAGTTCGGTCAGTTGGCGCAGTTACTGGTAGGCACCGCCGCCTTATTTTTGCCAGTCAGGCACCCAGTAGCGTTTGCTGCGCAGGCTGTCCAATTTCGCCCATTTAGCGTGTCCGTCCAAGTAAGCAGTGTTAAGACCAGCGCTATGGCGATTGCGGGCAAACCATGCCCAAGTCCAAGGACAGTTCGTCCACTCGTTTCCAGCCCAATCGTCGCCCGCACTGACATTGGATTCTTGGCTTAAGTCCTTACAGTTGCCAGTGTAACCAACGTTCCAGACCCCGCCCCAGAGCCATCCGCCGACTTCCGTCGTCACTACCGTGTCGGCAGGTTTGGGCCAATTCGTCAGAGCAGGGTTCCATCGGATGGCAAGGTTAAAGCCGTAGTGAAGACGGGCGATCTCCGGGTCTTTCCCGCACGTCTCCTGCCCCGTCGCCACATCGCCAATGCTCGGACAGAGCCAAATCTGACGATTCTTGGTGTAGGTCTCCAGCAATGCGAAAAAGCAAAAGCCTCTGCGACCCTGCCGAACAGCGGCACACCCGCAAGGCTGGGGCGGAACCCTCTCGTCGTAGTCCTGAACATATTGAGACAAGGCAAGTCCCATCTGCCGAACATTGTTCAGGCATGCAGCCTGCCGGGCTTTATCTCGCGCCTGACTGAAAACCGGGAACAAAATCGCCGCCAAAATGGCAATGATGGCGATGACGACCAGTAACTCAATCAGCGTAAAGCCCGTTCTTATCCGTCGCATCTCACAGTCGCCTCCTCTTTTGAAAGCATCGGTCACAGCCAGACAATAGGGAAAGGCTTGGCTTGACCTTAAAGGGGCATTTTTTGACCGGTCACCAAACCCGTAGGTAGCGGGACGATCGGCTCCTCTTCTGACGGCGGAGGGTAGCCGGCGCCTTCTGAAAAGCCTGGTAGAACGCCCGATGAAAGTTCCGCAGGTCATTGAATCCCGAGAGGAAAGCGACATCAGCGATGCTCAGTCCCGTCTCCTTGACCAGGTACAGGGCAACTTTTAACCTCAGGTCACGAAGGTAACGGGCGGGGCTGACCCCTAAATGCCTCCGGAACAGACGGCACAAGGATTCGGGGCGAACCCCGCAGTACGACGCTAACTGCGGTAGCGTTAGTGGCTTGTTATACGCTCGGTGCAAGGTCGTCAAGGCAGTGCGGACGGGAAGGGGGAGTTCGGTCTGCCCGTTCGTAACGATCCCACTGTTGCCAGGCGGAAAGGGCTGGGTCCGGGTCAGAAGACCGAATAGGGAAATCAGCAAACTTTTGGTCAATCTGGGATCCCGATCGGGTCGGCTCCACTCCTTCTCCCACTCCCAGAAAAGGTCTGTCAAGCGCCTCTCGGCGATGATAAAGTAGGCACTTTGGTAGTGTGCCCTTTCTGCCAGCCGTGACCGAAGAGTTACCATTCCGAAGGGATGCACTTTAAACCAAAGCCAATCTCTCGTCTCAAAGTCGTCGCCCAGCGCCACGTACGGCGTGTAACCGCTGCCTTTCGGAAGGTAAATCCCCTCACCGGCACGTAGTTCCACCAATTTCCCTTCCACTTCCATCAGACCGCGTCCGAAAAGAAGAAAAACAAACTGGGGCGTTCCGTCTCTCCGGAACCGGGACCAGTCTTCGGAGGAGATAGGGATGGTGCGGACCTTATCGTGCGTCGGTATCGTTGCTGGCTGAAAGAGCCGATCCCCTACCGCTTCCAGCCTCCGGATCAAATGGGTGCTAATGAGGTCCCGGATGCTGTCCCAGCACCCCTCCTCGCCCACCAACGGCAAATTAGGCAGGTAAGATTCTTCACCCATCCCCGCTCCCGCCTTTATTTTAACACTTTCCCGTCGGATGGCTTCCCTGTCTTCTGTTCCGCTGGCATGATCTTTCGGGTAAAGATGTTCAAACGACTCTATCAGCCCATCCTGGTCGCCAGCGGTCTTCTCGTTCTCATCCTCTCCAACGCCTGGTGGGACGCCATCGGTTTAATGACCGGTCAGATGAGACCGTCTACGGTCTCCCTTTTTGTCAACGTGTTGGCATCCCTCTTTTTTCTTTCCTGTGTCAATGAAGGGGTGGGTCTTTTTCGCCGTCGCTTATTTCGCACGGCAACCTTGCTTCGGTTTTATGTCGCCTTATCGGTCGCCTCTGCCGTCTTCGGTTTGGACCTCCTGCAGCCCCTTCTCTCCGTCATCGCCCATCCCGTCTGGTTCGCCGGCGAAGGCAACGATTGGAATCTAACCGTAGTGCCTCATCTCCCCAGCGGGATGATCGTTTGGGATAAGTCCAGTTTGAGGGGGTTCTATACAGGACTGTCTTCCTTTAATCGATGGGATGTCCTTTCAGGCTGGATGGCTCCTCTCACTTGGTGGGGTCTGTTTCTACTCAACTTGGGTGGCGCAATGGTCTGTCTATCCGCTTCGCTCTTCCCCTTTTGGAAGCAGGCTCGTTTAAGTTATCCCATCGCCCAAATACCCCTTCGGTTTCTCTCCTCCAGGCACAACCTGCTCCATCAGAGGGCATTCTGGTTAGGGTTTGGGATTGCAGGTTTTGTTAACCTCTTCAACGGTTTGCACTTCCTTTACCCGACCGTCCCCAGCCTTGGCGGTTGGCTGCTGGACTTGAGTCCCTTCTTCCCCAACAGACCCCTTAATGCCATCGGATGGACCCCCATCACCGTCCTCCCTTTCGGAATCGGTCTGGGCTTTGTCATGCCGCTGGACCTCCTCCTCTCATCCTGGGTCTTTTATCTCGGCTGGAAGGCAGAGAGGGTCCTATCTGCCATGACCGGCTGGTGGGCTCTGCCCCGGTTTCCTTACCTGGAAGAACAGCAATTCGGCGCTTACCTGGCTTTCGCACTCCTCGCCCTGGCTCCGATAGCCAGTATTTGGAACGGCAGAGGCTACAAGGCAAGGCCCCCAGCTGAGATCCGACGTCTGTTCTACCAACCGGTCCCTCCGGCCCAAGGGCTGACTGTCAACCCGGCAACCGATCGCTGGCTGATCGGTTTCTTCGTCTGCTGCCTATTTCTGCTCGTTCTCGTTCGTTCCCAGGGCGCAACCCTTTGGTTAGCCGGTCTCTTTTTCATCGGCTATTTTCTCGTTTCCGTAGCTATCGCCCGGATCCGAGCCCAACTAGGCTCTCCCGTCCACGACCTCCATTTCGCCGGACCCGACCGGACCCTCGTTTACATCATCGGAAGCCGCAATCTTACCCCAAAGGACCTAACGATCCTTTCCCTTTTTGGAGGCTTCAATAGAGCCTACAGAGGTCATCCGATGCCCCACATCCTGGAGGGAATCTGGTTGGCTTCGGAACTGATGGAAGAGGTGGTCAAGGAACCGACAGGAATCCGATCCTTCCGTGAAGCCCAGCTGCTGGCGGCAGGCTCGTCTCTCATCGGTTGGATCGCCGGTTATCTGTTCGGCACCTGGTCTCTTCTGACCGCATCCTACCGCTTCGGCGGTCGTCCCTGGTACGGGTCAGAGGTCTTCCGCCAGTTAGACAGTTACCTCCACGCGCCCTCTTCCTTTGGATGGGCGTCTCTGTTAGCGACCCTATGGGGTGGTCTCCAAGTTTTCCTCTTGTCGCAACTTCACCTCCGGTTCAACTTTCCCCTCCATCCTGCCGGATTCGTCGTCTCGGGTAGTTGGAGCATCAATCTGTTCTGGGTTTCCCTCGCCATCGCATGGATCGTGAAGGTGTCGATCGTTCGGTGGCTTGGCTTAACCGCTCACAGAAATGCCACCCCCTTTTTCATAGGGTTGGTCTCCGGCGACTATGTAGCCGGCAGTATGTGGTCTCTTTGGGGCTGCTGGAAGGGAAGACCCGCCTATAATTTCCTTCCGTAAGACTGTCACGCCCATCGGCAACAAGGGGCAGCCGCCGGTAGGACAGCGCCGGCGGGCACGGAATGTTATCGCCGACGGCAGGAGGATCGCCAATGGACCACCGGAGGACCGTAAGCTTTACAAGCACTTTCCTCGCTATCGTTCTCTTCAGCAGGGTGAAGATATAAAAACTAATCGTCTAACCGGTCGCTTCATCGGTCCTCAAAATGAGTGGCATGTGTGTGATAAGGCTGTCGATTTAAAAGGGATGGGAGAACGGACCAATGAACTACTGGGTTGATCAACCCCTCCTGCGCACGCCCGTTTCCTTGATTATTGACGATTCCTGCCCTGTGATTAATAAGGCTTGGTTCTGGATTGAGCAGCGTCATCAGTGGAGAGTGCGAAGGGGAGAACAAGGGGCGCCGCTGGGCTGGGAAAAACATTACGACAAACTTCACGTCATGCCCCGCCTGATTCCTTCCGACTTTGCTCGGGAATTCGGCGAGTGGTGCGCCGATGAGGGCATCAAAGGAAAATTCAGTTTCATCCCTTTCCCTGCCGGTGTGGGTAGGGTCGACCGGGGATTCCCTGAAGAGTTTCCTAAGAAGGAACTGGACCGATGGATTGATACCCTTCAAACACTCATCTCCCCTAATTTTGATATAACTCCGGAGATGATCACCCATACCCGGGTGATGGATTTGAAGACGGGGGGTCTGACCGATCAATGGGAACAGGAGGAGTGGTCGGACCCTCCCCCTGACCTTCTGACCGACTACATTGCGACAGCATTGGAAATGCTGAAAAGAGTCGGCATCCGATGCACCGGCGTCACCAGTCCCGGGGCTTTCGGGGCGAAGCAGGAAAGGGAATACGCTCGCTCGGTTCTTGAAGCATCCCGATCGGTCACTAATGTTCCAACGCCTTTTTACTTCTTACATGTCTGGACCGCCCGGCTCCCTGAGGTATCCCTCCTGTGGGTGGACACGGAAAGAGGTGAAGCGGTCGGTAGTGTGATCGCATGCACAGACGACTGGTTTGGTGCGACTGGCTGGGATTTGTCCGATCCCGATCGTTTCATTACGGAAGGCATGGACGGGGGCAGGTTGGTGGAGGTGATTAACGCCAAGAGACCCGCGATCATGCTCGGTCATTTCCCTTGCTTTTACGCGAACGACAGGATCGGATTGCGGACCCTTCAAAGAGTCAAAAAGCGCCTGGACGCTTTTGATCCGGACGGCACGCAGATCATTTGGATGAAACCGTCTGATATTGTCCGATACGAAATGGCTAAGGAGTTGTCTCAGGGGACCTTAGAGCACGTCAACGGGCGCCAAGGGGCTCGCCTCATCATCAACAGTTCCTTTCCGACTCCCTCATTCACTATCGGCATAGATGTTCGTCTCAAAGCCGTCGTGCTGGAAGATAGGGCAGCGAAACAGGTGTGGTCCCTGCGATCGTTCCAAGACGGGACCTTTCTAGTCAGCGGAGACCGATCTTACATCGCTTTTCCTTTGAAACAAGGCGCGACCGTCTTAAAGGTCCTTATGGATTGATAGAGGGGAGGCTGAAGTAATGGAAGGGCCAAGACCGGTGGAGAGGGATGAATGGGAGTCGCTGAAAAGGCTGACAGGAGCCGTCTTCCGACCGACTTTGACCGACCAGTATCCCCAACTGTTCAACGAAGACAACCGAGAGAACCTCATCGTAATCGTCGAAGACGGCGAGTGTGTTACTCACTGCGGCATGATTGAAAGATGGGCGACCATTCTTGGGTGCACTGTCAAAGTGTGCTGCATCGGTGCAGTATGTACTCTCCCTGAATATCGGGGAAGGGGGCTGGCTTCCGCCGCCTTTGAATACTGTATCGGCAAAGCCTACCAGGACGGTGTGGATCTCATGCTTGTTTCGGGAAATAGAGACCTTTACAGGCGGCAGGGTTGTTTGGTCGTCGGAACGGATCGGACCTTTTCCCTTTCTATTGACGCTTCCGATTCCGTTCCGCAACTGTCGGGCGTAACGATTGACAGAGTCGTCGACGCGATTGACCCAGCTGATCTTTCGGCGTGCTATCATAACGAATCGGTGCGGTTTGTCAGAATACCGGACGATTGGAACTGGGCTTTGGAAACCCGTTGGGTAATGGATCGTCCGTCTCAGTTCTATCGGGTTTGCTTTGGCAACCGGTTAATCGGTTATGTGATCGCTCAGGAGCCCGACGGCTCCGGGATCGTGCGTGTAGCGGAGTATGCAGGTTCCCGAGTCGGTGTCCTTGTTTCCCTTCCGCTCATTCTTTCCGACCTAAAAGGGCAAAGGATTGATTGGACGGTGTTACGATGTGATAGTGTGTTCCGGTCTCTCTGTGAAAGTGTCGGACTGGAGGGTCAGCCGACACCCACCCACTACACCCTCAAAGTCATCAATTACCAACAGTTTATGAATAGGATGCGGCCCTACTTTGAGGAGAGAGTTGGAAGAAGAACAGCAATGGCGCTGGATTTCTGGCAGCAAGGCGACCGGTACGGCATCCGGGTCGGCCGTGACCAATGGGTGACGGACAGAGATACGATGACCCGTACTCTTTTTGGCACCGTCTCAGGGGAAGAAAGCGGACTGTTGCCGTCAGAAGGTTCCGTCCGTTCTTTTCTGGAACAAGTAACACCGATGCCGACTCTGTGGTATGGAATCAACTTTGTTTAATGCCGCTGCTATGGTGCCGGGGGCGGGAGTTGAACCCGCACGGGCGCGGTGCCCAAGGGATTTTGAGTCCCTCGCGTCTGCCGGTTCCGCCACCCCGGCGTCCCCTACAATGATGAACCGAGCCGGAGCGCTCGTCAACGGGGGCGTGCAAGTTAGGGAGGTAGAATAGGGAATGGGGAAAGGGAGAGTCCTTCCGTCCGAGATCAGAGAAAGCGAGGACCCGGGCACGAAGCGACGAATTCTCCAAATCACTGACGACAACAGTATCAATCACCATCTCTATCCCTTGACCCGGTCGGTGACTCCAGACGGAAAGTGGCTGGTGTTTGCTTCCAATCGGACGGGCAGTTGGCAGTTTTACAAGGCTGGTTTCCCGTCGGGTCCGATCGTTCAGCTGACGGGCGATCCGCAAGGTGTCAACGGGTATTCGGGTCACATCGCTGCTGACGGTAAGGAGTTGCTGTTTACCGCCCACGGACAGATTCGCGCTGTTGACTTGGAGACCCTTCAAGAGAGAATTGTGGCTGCGTGGGATGGTGCGTCTATCGGAGAAGTCAACATCTCAGCCGACGGAACGTGGTGGGTGACCGCTCTCAAACTCAAGGGGCTCAATTATCTTGCCGTCGGTACGGTCAATGGATCCCGGTCCGAACTGATATGGGAGACAGAAAGAACCCTGATCCACCCTCAATTTTGTCCTACCGATCCCGAATGGATTGAATACGCTCAAGACCCGGCACCGAGAATGTGGCTGATAAGAAGGGACGGAACCGATAACACGTGCCTTTACGACCACGATAACGATGAATTCATCGTCCATGAAACTTGGCTGGGTTCTTCCTGGAATCTGATTTTTGTCCACTGGCCTTTTGCCCTAAAAATAATGGGTCTAGACCGAACGGACGCTGTACCCCGCCCGACCTTCACTCAAACTTTGTGGGAAGGCAACGCCTGGCATATCTCCCCTAACACTAACGGCACCCGCGTCCTCTTTGACACGAACCATCCGGACAGGGGTCTTTTTCTCCTTTCCGTTGGCTCGCCCGATCCCATACTGATCTGTCAACCCCGGGCTTCCTGTCGGGGTAGTCAATGGTCCTTCCCTCGCTATGCCACCAAAGAAGACTTTGAACGGTCCGGGAAGGAAGACTGGGCGTTGTCTTGGATGGAAGCGAAGGTGGACACCGTCTACGGTCCTCAATGGACCCATCCCCATCCTTCCTGGTCGCCTGACGAAAAGTGGTGTATCTTTGACAGCGACCGAACGGGCACAACTCAAGTTTACGCCGTTGAGATTTGTGACTTAGTTTAAAACCTGCATCGGCAAAATGCACAGGCCTTTTCCATCGTCCGGGTTACTACCTAATAGGGGGGACCGACGCACCTTAAATGGGACACCTGGAGGCTTCTTCCTCCCTGACGCTGGTTACAGCGGCACTTCCCCACGTCGGATGTTGCGACCGAGACGCCCTCAAACTCCTGATATGTGATGACAAACACCACAAGTCTGGCTTGTTTCCGTAACGCCGAGTCCGGTTCCCTGCCGCAAATTGACAAAAGGGGTGGATTGCTCAAAGCTGCTTTGGCATAAAGCGGATTGAGGGGAAAATGAGGAGGGTATGAGGCGTCGCAATCCGTTCCGGAGGCTGGCGAAAGCCTACTGGCGGGATACATGGGTTCTGGTCTGCCAGTTCTCCCCGTCCCTCCTCATCTTCACCCTATTGATCATCACTGGATCCGTTTGGCTTCTCTCTTTTTATCAGGAAAAGAGGCTTGACTTCACCGAATCTCTCTACGCGACTCTGATGCTGATCTTTCTCAACCCTGTCCTTGAATTTCCCCGATCAGTAGTAGCACGACTGCCGTTTTTTGTCATTCCAGTCCTCGGGGTCGCTATTTTCACGGAGGCTGTCATACGATTCGGCATTCTCCTTTTCGCCAAGAGTTACCGTCAAGAGGAGTGGCAAAGGGTGTTGGCAAGCACCTACAGGGATCACACCATCGTCGTCGGGATCGGTCGGGTCGGTTATCGGGTTGTCGAGGAGTTGCTGACGGCGGGGGTAGAGGTGGTAGCTATCACACTATCGGAAGATCAGGAGGGGGCTTATTTGGTCCGACGGTTGAGGGAAAGAGGTGTTCCTGTCATCGTAGACGATGCTCGCCGTGCGGAAGTGTTAAAGGCAGGACAGGTGGAAAGGGCGCGCAATCTGCTGATCTGCTCGGGCAACGACCTGACCAATTTGGAGATCGCCCTTACGGCGCGGGAGTTGAACTCAAAGATCCGGATCATCCTGAGGCTGTTTAGCGACGAACTGGCAGAACGGGCACAGAAGTTCCTCGGTGTGGATGTTGCCGTTTCAACCTCCGCTCTGGCGGCGCCGTCAATGGTCGCTTCTGCTCTGCGTCAAAGGACGGCTCAAGCCTTTTATGTGGGAGAGCACCTCTTTCACGTCGTAGAACTGGTCCTAACGGCGGACGATCCTTTGGTAGGGACGATGGTCGGGGAACTGGAGAGACGCCACAGGGTCTCCGTCGTTCTGGTGCGAAAGCCCGGGGGCGACCTGATCCAGCATCCGCCTTCGGAACTGACTTTGACGGCCGGTGACCTTCTCGTCTTGATTGGGGCACCAGAGCAAATCGCCGTGCTGGAGCACCGACGGCTGGGATAAAGTCGCTTAGTTACGGTCGGAGGAAACCATAGTTTCGTTGGGTATTTTACGGCACAAAAATGTCAGGACGCTCAAAACGGAAAGGGAGGACAAGGAGGAAGGGAATATGGGATACAGGCTGATTGCCGAGAGCCGAGCGGACCGGTATCGGGTGACGGTGGAGGAGTACCGGCATTACAAAAAATACGGTTACCTGATCGTGCGGGATTTAGTCGGGCGAAGGGAAGTGGAGGAACTCCTGGAGCATGGGATGGACCTTTTCTACGGTCGGGTGGACATCCCTGGGATAGAGAAACCGGCACCGGGGGGTGGCGACGACATTCTTGCCAGCCGGTTCAGCAGGGTCCATATGCTCCACCGGGTTGACGCGATGGCGGAGCGGTTCCTTCTCCATCCTCGGGTTTTAGATGTCGTGGAAGCCTTGATCGGACCGGATGTGCTGGCTCTTCAGACGATGCTTTTCTTCAATCCTCCGGGAAGGGGGGGGCAGGGATGGCATCAGGATGCATACTACATCACCACCTATCCCGACACCCTGATCGGCTCCTGGCTGGCGCTGGATAGGGCGGACGAGGAGAACGGATGTCTCTGGGTCGCTCCGGGGTCTCAGACCGAGCCGATCTACCCGACTCCGGGAGCCCAGCACGGGTTCGTCCATTCGGACGGGGCTATCGCCGATCTGCCGGAAGTGGAGAATGTCAGCCATTTGGACGATCAGATCAACACCCTTTCCCAGGTCGCCCGGCGCTACGAATGGGTTCCGGTCGTTCTGGATCCGGGGGATGGGGTGTTCTTTGACGGTCACCTGCTACATCGGTCCTATCCCAATAGGTCGAAAGATCGCTGGCGGAGGGCTTTCGTCAGCCACTATTGCAATGCCCGGTCGTGGGTCCCGTGGAATCACGGGATTCCCTTCGAGGGGGACAGTGCCAACTACTGCCACATCCTCGCTCGGGGCACCACTCATCTGCCCTTCGCCAAACCCCGGTTCGGCACTCCCTGCGCAGCCGTCAACCCTCCCGGCGTTGTCGGGGTCGGCACGGTTCGGATGATGGGGATGGACGGGGAAATGAAGCGGGTTCAGGAAGTCAGCGCCTTTGACCCCGGTCCTGATGCTTGGCGGACGAAAAGAACTTAACGAGACAGACCTTCCATTTAAGGAGAAGAGGATGAAAGGCTTTTTAATCACGATAGAGGGCGGGGAAGGGAGCGGAAAAACGACGGTCGCCCGATATCTGGCTAAGAGACTGGAGGAATTGGGGCTGTCGGTGGTCCGGACGAAGGAACCCGGGTCCTCTTTTGTCGGCGAGTGGATACGGGATCTGCTGATGAAAGAATGGGAGCGGAAGCCCAAGACGGAAGTCTTACTGTTTCTGGCGGATCGGGCGGAACATATGGAGCGGGTGATCCGACCCGCCCTCTTGAACGGGAAGTTGGTCGTCTGCGACCGATTCATTGACAGCACCCTCGCCTATCAAGGGTTCGGTCTGGGCTTGGACATAACGGAGATAGAACAGCTCAACCGGTGGGTGACGGGTAGTATCCGACCGGACGTCACCCTTCTTTTAGACCTTCCTCCTGAAGTGGGACTGGAACGGTCGTGTAACCAAACGGTCTTTGAGAAAAGGGGTCTTGCCTTTCATCAGCGCATTCGGGCAGGCTATCTGTCGCTAGCAGAAAGGGAGCCGGACCGGTTTCGGGTGATAGATGCGATGAAGCCTTTGGAGGAAGTGCTGGCGGCATGTGAGAAAGCCGTCACTGAATGTCTCTTTTTCCGAGGTCGCCTGCCCGTGCGCCAGTAGGTGAGTTTTTTGTGTCCCTCAGGAATTTCGTTGGCAACGGTCTGATCGTTCAATCGATGCGGCGACGGCATCAGCAGGGTCGGTTTCCACCGACTTGGCTTTTCAGCGGACCGCCTCGGATCGGAAAAAGGACCCTGGCAATGGAATGGGCAAAGGTCCTTAATTGTCAACAACCGGTCCGGAGCGAAGAAGGGGTTGACTGTTGCGACCGATGCCGTTCCTGCCGGCTGATCCGGACGGACCGTCTTTCTTGCGAGCAGAATCATCCGTCTTTCCTCCTTGTGGACGGGCTTTTGTGTGCTTACTGGGAGGAGGCGGGAAAAGGGAAAACGGCACTTCCCGACCCGTTCGCCCACCTGAGAGCGAAAGACTCTATCACGGTGGAGAGCATTCGGATGCTTCACGAGTTTGTCCTCCAAGCGAGCCCTTTCCCCTGGAAAGTGGCGGTGGTAGACGAAGCGGAGCGGCTGACTCCAGAAGCATCAGCGGCGCTGTTGAAAGTCCTGGAGGAGACGCCGGAACGGACCGTTTTCTTCCTCATCAGTTCCAACGCGTCCGCCCTCGCTCCGACCGTACGGTCGCGATGCCTTTCCGCTCCGTTGCTGCTGGTCCCGAGACCCGAAATCGTAAAGGCGCTGAAAGGGCGAGGTCTTTCGGAGGAGGACGCAAACCTTCTGGCGTCGCTGGCAAGGGGGCGTGTCGGCTGGGCCCTTTCGCAACTTCACGACCCGGATTTCAAGAGCCGTCTGATCTCTTGGTCCCTGCAGGTCTCGGAAGTTCTGACCATGTCCCGCTGGGATATCTTTCGGTTCGCCGAAAAGTGGGCGGGAGAGGAGATGGAGGAAACCTTCGCGGATGAGGAGACAGTCGCCAAGAGGAGGGCGTTGGAACGGCGCCTGCTGGGTCTGCTCCTCTTCTTCCGCGATCTTTTATGCCTGAAATACCGAGCGGATGACCTGGTCGTCAATCGTTTATGGCGAGAGGCGGCCGGGGCTGGACGGTGGACTCCCGATCGGTTGGAAGAGGCGCTCCTTCACATCATCCGCACGGTCCGTCAGATTCGCCCGCCGTGGAATGCGAATGCCGTCCTTGCTCTTGAACTGCTGGGTGGGCGGCTCACAGGTGTGGCAGGGGCAGACGGGACGGACTGGCATCAAAATGAGAGGGAAAGGAGGTCGTGAGAGATGCGCCGGAGCCTTCTCTTCATCGTGCTTGTAACGGCGGTCGTCGTCGGCATCGGATCGGCTCAACTGGGAAGAATCCTCAAAGGGGGTGCCGTTGTCCTTTTGGTCCGACAGTTTGGAAAGGAGATCAACGGTGCCATCAACACGGCTCTGATGAACCGGAAGTGGGAAAACAGGCAGGCGACCAAGGTCGTTCCGATCGTCAGCATCGGAAGCGGTGCCTATGTGGGAGCGGCGCAAGTGGCGGGCGATGAGAAAGATGTGGAGCAGGTGGACGGTGTCGCTCAGATTGAAATGGACCTTCCCGGTCGGACCCGTGGAAAGATTCTCATCCCGGTGGACAATGTGACGGTCAATCCGACCCAAATGAAGCGGGTCTACGGGGTTGGAGTCAGCGCTGTCATTGATATCCGGCTTTAAACATTAGCGTCTGGCTCTCAACATCGGTATCGCCTCGTAAAAAGGTGTGGAACGATGGAGATGATGAAGGAAGAGACGGGAATTAAAGGATTGGACCGGGTCCTCGGGGGCGGTTTCCTAAAGGGTTCTACCGTTTTGGTAGAGGGTCTTCCCGGATCGGGCAAAACGACCTTCGGTCTGCAGTTCATCTACCACGGGGTGTCTCAAAAGGATCAAAAAGCCCTGGTCGTCAGTTTTGAAGAGTTTCCGACCCAGATGTTCCGGGATGCCAGAAACTTCGGCTGGGACTTTGAGCCCTTGGTGGCGGCAGAAAAGGTACGGATCATTGCGACTTCTCCCCAGGCTTTTCATCAGCAGATCCGCGACCCATCCAGCCATTTGAGCCGACTTCTTCTGGACGGGGAGTTTCAACGGGTGCTGATTGACAGCTTGAGCCACTTTCAAAGGCTGACCAGCGATTTGGCGGAGTTGAGGGAGATCTTGAGCGGTCTTCTCAACCGTTTGCGCCAGTCGGAAGTGACTTCTGTTTTGACTCACGAGGTTCGCTGGTCGGAGGCGGAAGTTTCGCTCGAGCAGTATGCGGTGGATGCGGTCGTTCAACTGTTCTTTGAACCTGTCAACAAGGTCCATCGGAGACGGTTCCTGGAGGTGCTGAAGGCGAGGGGACAAACCTTCCAGGCGGGTCGGCACAGTATGGACATCGGACCGGGTGGAATTGAAGTCTACCCGGTTCCCGTCTGGACGGAAGAGGGACCTGCCCCGTCAATGAAGCGCGTCCCGACAGGGGTTCCTGGTCTGGATGCGATGCTCGGTGGGGGGTTCTTTGAAGGATTTTCCGTTTTGGTGGTCGGCGAAACAGGGTCCGGAAAATCCACGATGGCGCGCCAGTTCGTCGCCCGAGCCTTGCAAAATGGCGAAACGGCTCTCTACGTCTCTTTCCGCGAAGGAGTGCAGAAGATTCTTCAGACAGCACGAACGATCGGGCTGGAACTGGAACCTCATCTCAAAGTCGGGCGCCTGGTGATCCTTTTTGAAGGGATGGAAGCCGACCCTTACCGCCTCTTCTGGAAGGTCCGGGACCTGCTCACTCAGCGGGAACGGCAGGGCAGACCCGTTCGCCGTGCCGTCGTTGATAGCCTCTCCGATATCCTCGCCAACCTCCCCGATCCGTCCTTCGCCTCTTCCTATCTTCAAGCCTTTACCCGTATGTTTTCCTACCATAACGTCACCAGTCTCTTCGCCGTGAGCGAGAATTTGGCTAACGGGACGCCCGTCACCGTCTCCGATATGGATCTGGCGCGAGTGGTCGACTGCATTCTCCACCTTCGCCACACGCTTCTTCACGATCATATCCGAAAGACTCTGACAGTTGGCAAGATGAGGGGAGCCGAGCACGATACCGGGGTCCGTCCCCTACGGATCGGGGAAGGGGAGGGTATGATCGTCCAAACGGGCTTTGAAGGAATGCCGTCGTTTATCAGGAAACTCCAGCAGTTAGCGGAAGAAACGATGGCGGAGTCCTCCAACGGCTGAGAATGTTTGCCGATCCGGCGCAACTTCTGCAAGACTGGGTCCGAAGCCTGTCGGGCTGGTTCCTTTACTGGTTGGTTCCGCGACTGATCCGGTCGGTCCTTATCTTGCTCGTCGTTCGCGTTATCCAATCCTGGTCCGAAAGCCTCTGGAGGAACTGGCTGTCGCCGGTCCTGGTGGGAGCAAGAGAACGCACCCCGCACCAGGCGGTCTTTAGGAGACAACTTCTCCTGACCGTTCCGGTCTCTCTCACCCGGTGGCTTCTCTTCCTTGGCGCCATCTGGCTGATCGCCGAGCAGTTCGCTGTACCGAGAGAGATTCTGATCTTCTTGTTTCTGCTGGCTTTTGCCCTTCTCCTATGGTCGGCGGGAGATCGCCTTGGCGACTGGTTCTCTGGCTTTGCCATGGCGCTAGACGATTGCTTGATTCCCGGGGACCATCTGGAACTCCCTTCCGTCACGGGCGAGGCGGTCCGATGGGGATCCTTCGGGGTCTCCGTCAAAGGTGATGACGGTCGCATTTTCTACATTCCCTTTAGAATCCTCTACCAGCAGATCCTCATTATCGGTAAGCAGACGGCAGCAACCGAGCCTCCCCCGTCTTCTCCAAGCACCCGGTCCTTGAAACGGGCGGGGGGCGAGACGGGATGATGAAGAGGAACCCTTTTCATCTAAACGGAAGATTGGACGGCGGGTGGGTGACGATCAGGAAGGGGTTTCTTTCAGAAGTCGCACCTCTCAAAGCCCTCTTGGAGGCGGAAGGACTTTTCTGCCTTATGGAAGGTGACCATTACGGACTCTTTTACCGGCTTCTCATACCTGATAGTCAAGCGGAAAGGGCAAAAGAAGCCCTTTCGGACCTTGATGCGGGCGGATCGTACCCCGGTCCGTTAGCCACCGACGATTGACGGAAGCGAGAGGCAGGACGTTGCGGGAGATGGCGCATCGAGCGACGGTACGAGTTGAAAAAATCACCCTCCCGATTTACCGCTACGAAGAAGACCCCTTTCCGCCCCTTCACAGGAGAGGGGTCAGCTGCGTCTACCCGTATTCGATGCAAAATGAGATAACCGACGAACTTGAGCACAGGGAGTTTGAAGGGGTCATCCTCAGTAACGGGCTTTTGGAAGCCCTGATCCTGCCCGAACTGGGTGGACACATCCTCTCCCTCAGGGACCTGGTGAGAGACCGTGAACTTTTCTACAAAAACCTGCCGATCAAGTTTGGGCTGATCGCTCTCAGGGGCGCATGGTATTCAGGGGGGATGGAGTTCAACTTCCCCCAGATGGGTCATACCGTAACCAGTAACGAGCCGTTGAGTTGGTATTACGAAGAGAAGGAGGACGGGTCGGCGACCGTCTCCATCGGCACGGTGGAGGCGCTGACAGAAATGGCTTGGACCGTCGGAGTCCGTCTCATGCCCGATGATCTGCGCCTCCACATCTCCATTTTCCTTTTCAATCGGACCAACTTCTTTCACAGGATTTACTTCTGGACCAACCTGGCGGTACCCGCTGCTGAAGATTTTCGTTTCCTTTTGCCGTGCACGACCGTTTACTCTTGGTGGTGGGGGGCGAGAGGGGTCGCTAACTTCCCGATTCACGACGGGAAAGATCTTTCCCTATATACGACCCATCCGCGACCGACCGACCTCTTTGCCCGTGACTTGCGGGCCGATTGGTTCGGATGCTACTACGAGAGGGACGATACGGGAATCCTCCATCACGCTTCCCGCTATGAGGTCCACGGGCGCAAACTATGGACCTGGGGGACGGCTGAGCACGGACAAGTCTGGTCCTGCCTCCTTAGCGATTCGGCGGAGCCTTACTGCGAAATCCAAACGGGTCGGTTCGTTCATCAAGGGATTCACAGGCTGATGCCCCCGCGCTCGGTGCAGACGTGGAAAGAGGTGTGGTTTCCTTTCTGGGGCTTGGGCGGTGTTCAAAACGCTTCAGACACCGTCGCTGTCAAGGTCGAGAAAAGCGCAGGACAGTTGAGGATCCGACTCTTCTCCGTTGTGCCGATTGAAGGGGCTCGGGTGACGGTTTCTGGTCCGAACGGTCGGTGGCGGAGCGATCCGATCCATCTCAGACCCGGTCAGCCCGTCAGTCTTGACGGTCCGGAAGTTGGTGACGGAGAGACCTTGTGTCGGGTCGAAGGACCGACGTCCGTCCTGCTGGAGACGAAAGTTCAGGTCAAAGGTGATGAGGTTCGAGTCATTTATGATGCCAGCCCACCGCACACAGCGGTCAGGGAAGAGGAGACGGATCGGCAGACAGGACCGTCTTACTGGTTGAGAAAAGCGCGAGAGCACGAAGAGAAAAACGAAGGGGATCAGGCGGCGGAATCGTATCGGCAGGCGTTGACCGTTGACCCGGACAATGCAGAGGCAATGTCGGGTCTGGCCCAGTGGTACCTGAAAAGAGGTGAAACGCAACGGGCAAGGGAATGGGCGGAGCGTGCTTTGAGGACTGATCCCCAGAGCCCGCCTGGTCTCTGGTGGCTGGCGGTCTCTCTCCTTATGGACGGGCAACAAAGCGCCTCACCGACCCGATCGTCGGCGGAACCTTACTTGATGGCTCTGACCCGTGAGCCGGTCTTTTCCAGTGCCGCTTGGGCGCTGCTCGGAGAGGAGGCGGCGAGGAGAAAGGATTGGGTAGTGGCTCTGGACCGGTTTCAGAGGGCGGTGGCTCTCAATCCTTTTGACAGCAGGTCCCTCGTTTTCGCCGCCTACAGCGCCCGTCAGTTGGGACAGCGGGCCCTCGCCCAGACTTTTCTGGACCGATGCCTCAAGGTCAATCCTTTGGAACCCTTGCTCTGGTCTGAGAAGTATTTCATAAGGGGCGAAAGAGAAGGGGAGGATCTAAGCCTTTCCATCCGCCGTGTGTTCGGTGGCAGCCCTTATCTCTTTCTCGTCGCCGACGCCGACTACGCTGACCTGGGGGGTCACGGAACCAGTGCTGTTTGGTTGGGCTCCGTCGGCGAGCGCCACATCCGGTGGCGGACCGACGATCATCCCCTCGTCCTGCTCCGCATCGCTCGGTCCCTTTGGGAGATCGGAAAAGTCGGTGAAGCTATCGGCATCGTCCGGCAAGCCTGCGAGAATGGGTGTTCCTTTGTCTTCCCTTCCGGATGGCACGATTGGCTGGCACTAAAAGGGGCGAAGATTCTTCTGCCCAATCATCCCTACCTCTCGTACCTTGTTGGAACCTGGCTCGCTTCCGTCGGGCGTTACGAGGAGGCGCTGAAAGAATGGACGCAAGCAACCGAACGGTCTAGCGGAGGAGAAGTTCCCATCTTTGCGTTGCGAAACATTGGTCTGATCCAAATGGTGGAACGAAAGGATCTGGCTTCGGCTCTCCGGTCTTACGATCGTTGCCTTGAGATGATCCTAACCGTCGCCCAGGCTCGGGCCCTTCTGACGGTTCCCGATCACAGCAAAAAGGGTCCCTCACCTTTTGACTTGATGTGGAGAATCTACGTCGAGAGGGACGAAGTCCTCTCCCGAAGCGGTGACCACGAGCGGCGTTTGAACGCCTTTGAAATGGCGCCCGAGCGACTGAAAGGGAAGGCACAAATTCTCGCCCGTTGGGCGGACGCTTCGGTGCGGGCAGGCAGGCCCGATCAGTGCGTAGAACTGCTGTCGCGGGGCACTTTCAAACCCTGGGAGGGGGAAGTTCACCTCCGGGAACTGTGGAAAGAGAGCCTGATGCAACTGGGTGACCGAGCCCGAGAGAACAGGGACTGGCAAAGGGCGAAAGATTACTACCTGCGGGCGGCTGAGTATCCGGCAAACCTGAATATCGGGAGGCTCCCGGAAACAGACGATGCAGATGCTTACTTCTGGGCCGGATGGTGCGCTCTTCAGGACGGAAGGAGGGAGGAAGCGGCGGACCTGCTGAAACGGGCGGCTCAGGAAATCCAACCCGCCAATGCTGCTTCCGCTGGCTTCAAGATGCAGGCCCAGAAACTTCTTGATTCCCTCTCCATCGCTCTTAAGGACAATTGATGTTCCTATCAATACGGGCGGGTGCTTGGGGAGAGGTAATGAGATGACTGTCAGAGTCATGACCTACAACATCTGGGGTTACCACAGCAGCTGGGATGCCCGCAAGGGTTTGATCGTTGATCTTTTGCGGAGAACGGACGCTGACTTGATTTGCCTTCAGGAGGTTTTCGGTCAGCTACCCTACGACCAGCCGGCAGACCATCAAGCGAACTTTCTCGCTCGGGAGTCGAACTATCCCTTCGTCGCCTTCCAGATGGCACAGCGCACCCCTGAGAAGATCCAGGGGCAAGCGGTACTCTCCCGATTTGAGATCGTTAGTAGAGAGGCTCTCTACTTCTACAGGGATCCTTCCGACCCCAAGGACACGGAGGACCGAGTTGCCCTTTTGACCTCTTTTGCGCCACCCGCCGATGGTTTGGATCTGGTGGTGACCCACCTTTCCTTGTCCCGAAGCGCGCGCCTTCGGTCCGTTCAGATGCTCTCCGATTGGGTCAAAGGAAGAGGACGACCCTTTCTACTGGTCGGCGATCTCAACGACACACCCGATTCGCCCCCAATCAGATTCCTAACAAAAGACGGTCCGTTGAAAGTAGCAGACGCTTGGACGGTTGCGAGACCAGGAGAGAGAGGGGGGACCTTTCCCAGCCATCAACCGGAAGCCCGGATTGACTACATCCTTTACGGACCGCCCGATCGGTTTTTGGTGCGAGAAGTCTTCCTGGCGGGTGACGAGCCGTCACCTGCAGGAGTCTACCCGTCGGACCATCTGGCTGTAGTGGCGACTTTGGAATTTTTAACTGGAGAAATCGGCTGACGACCGTTACAATTTGTGTGATCAATTGAACAAGGGAGGCGAGAACAAGTGGCACGAGGCGGCGGAAAAGTAGGCGGACTGATCGTCGGAGCGAGTCTGGTGCTTCTTCTGATGACCGTTGGCGCGATTCAAAGACGCAAGGATGTGGACGTTGCCGGTCAAAGGGTCGGACCTGATGGGCAATTGGTCTGGGGCGAGGAGAGAAGCGCAACCATTTCAAGCAGTGGGCTGTTAGAGCGCAACATTTCCGCCGTTTCAGACGGCAAAGGCGGTGCCATCGTCGCCTATGAGATGGAATGGCGGGAGGGGAAGCAGGCGGGGGATATAGACATCGGCGCTCAGCGCGTCAGCGTCGACGGCAAACTGATGTGGAACGAAGGGGAAAGATCTACATTGGTCGCCTCCACCGAGTGGCGGGAGTGCAACCCGGTAGTGGTTTCCGACGGCGCCGGCGGAGCCATCGTCGTTTTTGAGATGGAAGGACCGCCGGGCGGGAAGCATGCCGGAGACATTGACATCGGCGCTCAGAGATTGTCGCCGGACGGCAAATTGCTTTGGGGCGAACCGTTGGTTCCCGTTTCCAGCAGCGCGATGATAGAGCGGAATCCGACGGCGGTTGCCGACGGACGGGGAGGCGTCATCGTTTTCTTTGAGATGGTCGCCCGAGAAGGGGAGTACGCCGGCGACGTGGAGATCGGGGCTCAAAGAATAGACGCTGAGGGAAATCGCGTCTGGCAAAAGGGAGAGCGATCCGTTCTGGTGGCGACCAGCAGGTGGGATGAAAGAAAACCCAAGGCGGTTTCAGACGGGAAGGGCGGCGCCTTGGTCCTTTTTGAAATGCATCAGCGGTGAAGCAGCCGGACGATCTCCGGTCGGCTGACAGGCGGATGTCAACCATTGAAGTGGGCAGCGAGGGCTTTGGTTATGAACTTTCCGGAGGAACTCCTCTACACACCGACCCATGAATGGGGGCGCCGGGACGGAAATCTCCTGATCGTTGGCATCACCGACTACGCCCAGACCGAACTGGGTGACATCACTTATCTGGAACTTCAGCCGGTCGGAAGGTTTGTCGAAGCCGGTCAGTCCTTTGGAGTCATTGAGTCGGTCAAAGCCGACGCCGAACTTTACGCCCCGGTCTCAGGAACGGTTTTCCAGATTAATGAAGCCTTGACGGACCATCCGGAGAAAATCAACCAGGATCCCTATGGAGAGGGCTGGATCATCGTTCTGGAGATTAGCGATCCGGAGCAGTTGAAGAGCCTCCTTTCCGCCGAAGCGTACCGTCGGATGCTGGAAGAGGAAGGGAGGATTTGATGGGACGAGACCCGGTCGGTCACCCCTATCTCCCCTTGACTGATGATGAAAGGGAACAGATGCTGAGTGAGATCGGGGTTGCCTCTGTTGAAGATCTTTTCAGCGACATCCCAGAGACGCTCCGGCAAAAGGCTGATTTTCAGATTCCCGATGCTTTGAGCGAACCGGAACTGATGGCGCATCTGCAGTCTGTAGCGCAGCAGAATCGCCCAGCGGCAGGATCCGCCGCTGGTCCGGCTCACTCATTGATTTGCTTTCTCGGAGCAGGGATCTACGATCACTACATCCCGGCGACGGTGCCCTATGTCCTATCACGGGGGGAATTTTCCACCGCCTACACACCCTATCAGGCAGAAGCCTCTCAGGGGACTCTACAAGCGACTTTTGAGTTTCAGTCATTGATCTGCCAGTTGACTGGCATGGACGTTTCCAATGCCTCTCTGTATGACGGCGCTTCATCGCTGGCAGAAGCCATCCTTGTAGGATACCATCATACGAATCGTCGCCAAGTTCTGATTGCAAGGAATTTAAACCCCTTTTGGTATCAAGTTGCCCGCACTTACGCAAGGGGCATGGAGATAGACTGGCAGGAGATACCTTATGATAAGACTTTGGGAACTTGCGACCTTAATTTTGTCGAGGAAAAGTGCACGGACATGACCTCCTGTGTAGTTATCCAACACCCGAATTTTTTTGGCTGCTTGGAGCCTGTTTCCGAAATAGAAAGAATAGCCCACCAGCAGGGATCGGTGTTGATCGTCGCCTTTGATCCGATTAGTCTCGGGATTCTCAAAACGCCGGGACAGTTAGGAGCCGATATTGCCGTGGCAGAAGGTCAGAGCCTGGGGCTACCGATGTCCTTCGGCGGTCCCCTATTGGGTCTTTTCACTTGTAGAAGAGAACTCATCAGAAGAATGCCCGGTCGCATCGTCGGAATGACGGTGGATATCCGAGGAGAGACAGGATTTGTTTTGACGCTTCAGGTAAGGGAGCAGCACATTCGGAGGGAGAGGGCGACCAGCAACATTTGCACCAATCAGGCGCTTTGTGCTCTCGCTGCGACCGTTTACCTAGCGACCCTCGGAAAGGCCGGCATTCAAAGGGTCGCAAACCTCTGCGCCTTTAAGTCCCATTACCTTGCGGACCTGCTTGCTGCCTCTGGCTTACCCCTTCGATTCTCTGCCTCTTTCTTTAAAGAGTTTGTCGTCCAACTTCCCGCTAATCCGACGCTATTGAACAGAGAACTTTTGAAGAAGGGCTTTTTGGGGGGGGTGGACGTCGCAGCCTACTATCCCGAGCTGGCTAACTGCTGGTTATTAGCCGTTACAGAAAAAAGAACGAGGGAAGAGATCGATAGATTTTGTCAAGAAGTGACCTCCTGTCTCTCAGGATTAAAAGGGTAATCACGAATGAAAGCAACTGTCCTACGGTCTGTCATTCTGCTTTTAATCCCTGTGCCGATCGGGCAAGGGGCTCAGCAGAGGACGAACGTTCGTCTTTAACGTCCAACAGACCCTGGCACACCAGGGAGTAGGCGGAATCAGCGTCGCCGATGTCAACGGAGATGGCTTAATAGCTTTTGTTTTTACGACCCGGCAACGATCGGTTGCTACGATCACTAGGGTAGACGGTTAAGGGCCCGAGAAACTGCCATTCACTTAACTGGCCAGTTCGGATCGGAGGGACTTTCGCAGCTGCATTCTTTGGGCGTGGCAGTTGCCGATTTGAACGGCGACGGAGGGGAGGAAATTAGGGTCATTGCCTGGACAGGGGAGCAGAAGCAATTAGCCGGAGCAAAGGAGCGTCACGAGCAGGGCGATGTCTGCATCTTTGAGTCGGCGACGGGGCGAATGGTGCGCAGGTTTCCAGAGAAGGCAGCGCGACTGCTCGTTGTTGATGTCTCAGGTGACTGGAGAGAAGAGATTATCGTCGTCAGCGGCAATCAAATCCGGATCTATTGGAACGACCGACCCAAGACCCGTCCTAACTATCCCCGCCTCTGAGCTTATCAATGGCACCGAGGACACAAAGCCAACGGGACCTACTACTCCCCCTAAACCGTCTCCTTCGCAACCGATCAGGGTCAGAACCATATGACGGCATCGGCGATTGGGTGGACGGGTGCGGGCGATGGAGGGGTACTGATTACCGTTTGACTGAAAGGGCGCAATCGGGAACAAGGCAAGTCAGAGGCGGACCGGTCGGTTGCTTCACTGGGAAGGCGAATCGCTCCTTTGATCTCCACAGACGAGGGCGTGATCGTGACGGCGGAGATGCTCACTATAAGGGGGTTTAAATCAAAAGAAAGGATTGGATTCCATTCCCTTATCTTGTTCTCCAACCAGCCCTGAGGGAGAGGAATAATCTGCAGAACTCTCGCATCCCTGAGGATTAAGTTGATCCCTCCCGAAGCGGTAGGCTCCAGATGGGCTTCCGCCTTGAAGGGGACAGAAACTGGTCCGATCTTCCAACTTCCTTCCACTTCAGCAAATCCGAAACGGAACCGAAGGGCAAGCCTTTCCAGTCCTGTTTGCTGGGCGATCCCACTCAGATACTGACCGATGGCGGATGTGCGGACCTTTGCGACGAGGTGCGCCTTCTCCATGGATACAAGCAAAAGCCGACTCTGACGAAGGGAACCGTCAAGGTCAAAACGAATAAGGTGCCCTTCCACAGTCACCTCGTCCACCATCAGCCCCCGGTAGAGAGTCGCTACCAGGCGAATCGTCACCCGTCCGATTCTTCCTTCCTTTTTTGGTCGGGAAACGAAACCGATTGGCAAAAGGTCTGCCAACCCTCCTTCCTCCAACTTGAGTCCTTCTATTAGGACGTCCAGCGAGCGAAAGCGACCCTTGAGCATCGGCACTCCCGGAGCCCCGTCCAGTTCCACCTCCATCGTTCGGGCGTCCACCAGTTTCTTCAAGGCTTTTTCCATCTTCCTCTCCACACGATCAGGATCCGTCTGACTGAAAAAGATCACGATCAAAAGTCCGCCGATCAGAACAGCTTTTTCCACCTCGTCAGCCGCCCCCTTTCGCTTGCCGCCTCTTGATCCTTACCTCAATAGCAGTCTTAATCTGGTAGGACCAGAACCAGTCGGACAACGCCTCACTTCCTTCCCAAAGGACCTGAATCCGGGCGCAAAGGGCAGCCGGATAGCAGAAAGAAAACTCTCCCCTCTGATCTGTGAAGGTCGCATCAAGGGGGATCGGCTTTGCCTTTCCCGGCGGGCGAGCCAGGAGGATGACCAAGGCGCCAGAAACGTTCCGGTCTTCCGAATCTTTTACCCGACCCAGGATCCTATGCCCTGGCTGCAGTTGGACGCGAACTGATCCCCCAGGGGGTAGCAAGACCGTTGTCCATTCCCTTTTGTCGGGCGTCGCGAAGAAAGTAAGGTGGGGCTTACCCTGTGGCACCTGCGAAAGGGCTCCAACGGCACGGATGACTCTCTGATTTCCAAAGGCGTCCGCCATTAGGGCGCCGGTAGGTGACCCGTCCGACTTAACGCAAAAAAGGCGAACGGCGGGCACCCTTTTTGCAAATAGGGTCGGTGCCTCTAAAACGGCTCCCTCTTTGACCTCCACCTCAACCGCCGCACTCTCCCAACCCAACTCTGCCACTTCCAAGGTCCAATGCCCTTCTGGCACCCGGATCTCGTATGCACCTTCCGGCTGCCTGACCCCTGTTGCGACGACTAACGGCGATCCGTTGAATTTCGCCTTTGCGCAAACGTTCAATAGGGTGAGCGCAACTCTTGCCACCTGGTCAGCGACCCAGCCTCGCACGATCCCCGGTCGGGTCGCCTTCAGGACCAGGGAAGTGGAACTGTTCGGGTCAACCTTAAAGGGAACCGGTGCAACCGAATAAGGTAAATTTGATCCTACCATCCAGGCGAACCACTTCCCGATTGGCATGCGGGCGGAAAAGCGACCTCGTCGGTCTGTCTTCGTAACAATTAGGACAGGACCATCGCCCTCTCCCGCCGGTTGTTGAGGGCTGAGATGGACAGGAGCACCGGGAACCGGTGCTCCATTGTCTCTGCGAACGACCAGACCGGAAACTGTCCCCAGCGGGGGGAGGCGGAGACGGACATGGCTCCAATCAGCGACAAGCCACTGCCAACCGACCTGCGGAGCCACAATGACGCCGGAGCAACCTCCTGGATAAGGGCAAAGGAAAAACCGACCGCTGCTGTCGGATCGGGTCGTCAGAGGCGGCAAGCCATCGGCAGGCAGCTTGAGAGGTCCGAACTGGGGACCAAAAAGGGAGACCGGGTAAAGGGACCCGATCTTAAGTTCCGTTGCCAACGGTGGAGCAATCCGACCGACTAATTTGCCGGCTGGGGTCAACCTCACCGGCACTTTCTCGTCAGGGGCGCGAGCCGGAATCTGTGCCCATCCTATTCCCACCTGAGGATGAATCGCCAGAACGATCGTTGAACCCGTTTCGGTGCCGTTTTTTAGGCTGAAGGAGCCCTCCCGACCCGTTTGCCCAGTAGCAAAAACGGTCATTCCCTCACGTGAAGGAGTTAATAAGAGAACGCGGGCACCAGACACAGGCTTGCCCTCAGAGGAAAAAACAATCCCCTGGATCATCGGAACCTGAAGAAGAGCGTATGAACAGAAGAAAGAGACCAACCCGATCAATCCCATCGTCGCCATTTTACAGTCGTCACCCGTCAAAATTGATCACCGGGGTTTTCATAATGAGGCAAGGTCATGGCTCGCAGATGATCAGGATTGAAGATCTGTCCATCACCCTGGGAGATTTTGATCTCCGGGAGATCAATCTGGAAATCAGAAGAGGGGAATATTTCGTTCTCCTCGGACCGACAGGAGCTGGAAAAACGGTATTGGTGGAATGCGTGGCAGGTCTGCACCGTCCCCGGTCGGGTCGCCTATTGGTCCAGCGGAACGGACTGTGGCAGGACATCACTAACGCCCCTCCCGAGCGGAGGGGCATCGGTTACGTCCCCCAGGACTACTCCCTTTTTCCCAATATGACCGTCAAGGAGAACATGGCTTTCGGATTACGGACGAGAGGATGGTCTCGTACGCAGATTGACTTGCGGGTGAAGGAGCTGGCGTCCTGGTTAGGAATCGGACACCTTCTGGACCGATACCCCCTCAACTTAAGTGGAGGGGAGAAACAGCGGGTCGCCCTTGCCCGCGCCCTTGCCGTCTTTCCCGATCTCCTTCTTCTCGACGAGCCCCTCGCCGCCGTTGACGAGGAGACGAGGGAGCGCCTGGCAGATGATCTTAAGAGGATTCAGAAGGAAAGCGGTGCGACCTTCCTGCATGTATCCCATAACTTTGAGGAGACCCGTCATGTCGCCGAACGGGTGGCAGTGATGCAGTTTCTCCCCGACGGTAACCGACGGGTGGGTCGAATCGTCCAGGTCGGTTCTATTGAAGAGGTTTTTGAAAGACCTCTGACGAAGTTCGTCGCCCGCTTTACCGGCGCAGGGAACGTTTGGGACGCGAAGGTTGAGTCCACTGATCGGTCCGCCTCCTTGGTATCTGTCGGGGGGCTCCGACTGGTCGTTTGGTCGCCGGTCCCCCGCCCCCCCGTTTCCGTCGTCATCCGACCCGAGAATGTGCGTCTTTCGTACCGCCCACCGTCGGGGAATCTGGTTAATGCCTTCCCAGCGACGGTGGATAAGGTTGCCGATAAGGGAAGCGTCTGGAGTGTTATCCTACAAACGCAAACGGGTCTGAGTATTCAGGCTCACATGGCGAAAGGAAACGGATGGCTTCCTCAAATAGGCGCGACAACGGTTTGGGTTCACCTGCCTCCCGAGCACCTTCACCTGTGCTGGGGAGAGCCGGGAACTTAAGAGGAACTGGGAGCGTTTCCCGTGACAGATAGAATATCGGAGGTGCCAGCCGTGGCGGTGGAAGAGAACAGAGCATCTTCCGTTACCGTCGCCGAGATTTACCTTGATTACAACGCCACGACGCCGGTCCTGCCCGAAGTGTCCGCGGCAATGGAGCCTTATATGAAAGACGAATACGGCAATCCGTCCAGCGTCCATCCGCCCGGCAGGAGGGTGCGAAAAGCCGTAGAGGAAGCGCGGGAACAGGTCGCCCGGCTGATCAATGGCGACCCGTCAGAGATCGTCTTCACCAGCGGAGCGACAGAGAGCAATAACACGGCCATATTGGGCTCCACTCTTTTCGCCGGGCGCCACAGCGGTCACATTCTCACCAGTCAAATTGAGCATCCGTCCGTCCTTGGTCCGTGCCGCCTGCTGGAATCCAGAGGCTATCAGGTGGATTACCTGCCGGTCAACCGAACCTGCCGCATCGACCCGGAGCAGGCTCTGGAATACATCCGGGACGACACAATTCTTGTTACCGTGATGCTGGCCAACAACGAGACGGGGACACTCCAGCCCATTAAGGAACTGACCCAACTGATCAAAGAGAGACGACCCGATATTTTGATTCACACGGACGCTGTGCAGGCGGTAGGAAAGATTCCCGTCGACGTTCAGGAATTGGGGGTAGATATCCTTTCTCTATCGGGTCATAAGTTCTATGGTCCGAAGGGCATCGGCGCCCTGTGGATTCGGACCGGCGTAGCACTTCCCCCGATCCTATATGGCGGTCATCAGGAGAAGGGGATCCGGTCCGGGACGGAAAATGTGATGGGGATCGTCGGAATCGGCAAGGCGGCGGAGATCGCCGCCACCGATCGGGAAGAGGTCAGTAGACACCTGTGGGGCCTGAGGGAACGGTTTCTGCGTCTTTTAGAGGAACTGCCGATGACACGACTGAACGGTCATCGCCAGTGGACGATTCCGTCAACGGCAAACCTATGCCTTTTGGGAGCCGACGGGCTCGCCGTCCAGGCAAACCTGGCACAGCGGGGCATCTGCATTTCCGTCGGATCGGCGTGCTCTTCCGGGTCCTTAAAGCCGTCTCATGTCCTTACGGCAATGGGATTAAGCGAGATGGCAGCCTTTTGCTCCGTTCGGTTTTCTTGGGGTCGGATGACGAGCGTCCGGGAAATTGACCAGGTCGTTGAGGCGGTCAAGGAAATTACGACCATCCTGCGGGCTGTCACTCTTCCCGAGGAAATCGGCGTCTGCGATGAAAACTGTCCCTGCTTCTTTGAAGGTGCCGGTCTGTCCTGATGGAGAACAAAAACGTTCAAATCCTTATCATTGAATCTGTGGAGCCGTGCGACGAGTGCAAAAGGGCTGAAGAAATCAGTTACGCACTGGCGGAGAGGTACCCTGATGTGTTGGTCCGGGTAATAACGGTTCTGGACCCGGAAGCGGACCGGTATGGTGTTGTTATGACGCCCACGATCGTCGTTAATGGGGTCATCATCAGTGTGAGACGGGCGCCCGATCCCCAGCGCCTGGAGGCTTTGATTGAGAAACTAAAGGGAGGTGTCCTTCAGTGAGGCAAGCAGGTGTTGCCTTAGCCATATTGGTCGGTCTGGCAGCCGTTTACGGTCTCTCCCGACTGAGCCAGAGCATTCAGAGGAGGCAAGAGGCTAAGGAATGGGAACGGGCGAGACAAGCGATGCAGTCGGGGGAGCAGGCAAAAGAGACCCATGAACATGCCCCTTCGCAGGGGGGAAAGTCGGAGGAGCACTGGACACCTGCCGGACTTTTAGGGACACCAGTCAGGGGACCAGCGGATGCCAAAGTTCGGATCCTAGCCGTCGTGCCGATGGGTGTGGAGTGCCATCGGGTGACCCTTCAGATACTAGAAGCCCTCGCCAAAGCGGAGCCCAATCGGATTCGCGTTGAGACCTACGATATGGGTTCGCCGCAAGGGATGCAAAGTTTGCAAGCGAGAGGGCAGCACTGTGCGACCATTTTCGTCAACGATCGGTGCGAGTTCACCTTTCTAAAGGACGGGAAGAAACGGACCATTGTCACCCAGCGCAAGCCCAATGAGCCGATGTCGACCTATCGGTCCGACGACTTGGTCTTCATCGTGGACCAAGAGTTGCAGCAAGCCTACGGGAAGGGTTTCGGTCAGAAGGCGTGGCAAACCGTTTCGGAAGCCGTCTCTAAGGCGATGAAATCGGCGGGCTTGGAACCTGCCGTTTCCTCGGTGACTCCCGGACCCAAGAAGCCCCGACTGACCGTTGAGGTCCTTCTTCCTCATGAGCAAGCTCCCGTCTATACTCTGTTCCAAGAGTCCCTGAAGGTCCTGGAAAAGATCCGAGCCAAATACCCGGAAGATGTGACCGTTCAGGTCTATCGGCTCCTGACGACGGAGGGACAGGCACGCCGCCAGCAATGGGGCATTAAAGGTCCAGGAATCGTGATGAACGGGAAAGTCGCTCACGAAATCCTGGTCGGCGGGAAAAAGAGACTCATCCGGACCGAATACCACGGTGGCATTGATTACCTTTTTACGCCCCGAGATGTGGAGACCGTTGCCCTTTACTACCTCAAAGGGAAGCGGTAAGGAAACCTCTGTCGTTATTGGTGAGTGGTCGGCTGTCCTCAACTTTTCCTTTGACTGGGCGGACGGGGGAAAGCCCGCCCACACGTTATAATTGTCCGCGCCCTTACAGTGGTAAATTTGTGGTCCCGGAATTTAACGGGACAAGGGAGGCGGTCGGATGCGCATCGGATTCATCACTAATGGAACGGAGCGGGATCTTGAGTTTGCACGAGCCGAAGGGATTCCTGTCGTGGAAATCAACATTCACACCGATCTGACCGATTGGGAGGAACGATCCGAAAGTTACCGGAACCTTCTTGAGAAGTATGGAATTGGGGTCACGGCGATGGGGTTGTGGGGCAAAAATTATATCAGTCCGGACCCATCGGAGCGGGAGTCCTGTCTTCA
The DNA here is from genome assembly GCA_032161505.2 of Candidatus Caldisaccharidevorator sinensis. Lineage (GTDB taxonomy): Bacteria > Armatimonadota > Fervidibacteria > Fervidibacterales > Fervidibacteraceae > Caldisaccharidevorator > Caldisaccharidevorator sinensis. Next base: position 752,737 of record JAVKTG010000001.1, on the reverse strand, counting down.
GGAACTGCGGCGGCACGTGGATTTGGCTGCCCGACTGGGTGCCCGGGTCGTTATGACGGGGGGCGGTCTCAATCAAGGAGAGCCGGTCTTTGAGCAAGCGAAAAAGGCGTGCATCGTCTTGAAGCCCCTCGTTGCATATGCTCAAGAAAAGGGGCTCACCTTTGCCTTTTACAACTGTCACTGGACCAACCATGTAACGGGACCGGAGGCGTGGGATGTGGTCCTGAAAGAACTGCCTGGCGTCGGCATCAAATTTGATCCGTCCCATCCGATCAATGACGGACTGGATTACTTGAAGCATGCGAGGGATTATGGGGCGCACTTCGTCCACCTCCACGCAAAAGGGACCGTGCGAATTGCAGGAGAATGGTTTGATGATCCGCCAGCCGGGATGGATCAAACCGACTGGCGCACCCTCTTTGCGATCCTGTATAAACACAACTATCAGGGCGACATTAGCATAGAACCGCACAGTCGGACATGGACGGGGGACCGATACTACTGGGGCATCCGGTTCAGCAAGCGATTCCTTGAGACGTTCCTAATGGGAGGAGGCATAGGGGATGAAAGTCCGAGTCGATTCTGAGAAGGTGGAACGCGCCTCCCGATTCCTTTCAGCGGCAACGGTGACAGGGCGGGCGACGGCTCTCCCGATCCTTTCCTACCTGCTTTTGGACGCCAGTCAGGAGCACATTCTCAGAATGGCGGCGACCAATCTCAATGTGTGGCTGGAATGGCAAGTGGACGCTGAGGTGGAGGAGCCGGGAAAGGTGGCTGTCCCGGCGCGAGAATGGAGGGGACTCTGCTCTCGTCAGGAAGCGGAGACGATTAGAATTGAAGCGCCGGAAGAAGTGGATCTGTCGGGACGGCTTTCCTTCTCCTTCGGGAAGGCCCAATATCAACTACCGATCTTGAGTGCGGACGAGTTTCCCCTTTCGCCTGAGGAGAGCAAGTGGGGGCCTGCTGTTTCCGTTGACGGTCCCCGTTTGGCGGAAGCCCTAAGGCGGGTCCTGTTCTGCGTTTCCCCTGATCCGACGATGGGGGTCTTCACCGGTGTCCACTTTCGTAAGGAAAAGGAAGGCGGCCCTACCGATATCGTCGCAACCGATACGAACCGAATGGCTCTCGTCAGCGACCCCGAACTGGACTTCCCCACCGTCAATATTACCCTTCCGGCGGGACCGATGAAGGTGCTCACATCGCTCCTCCACGACTCACCCGTCGTCGAGTGTCAGTTCAATGGCGAGCAGACGCTGGCGTCGTTTGCTACCGACACCTGGAGGATGGTGATGACGGCTCTCCACGGCTCCTTTGTTCCCAATTACCGAAGGGTCATTCCCTCCGAATTCCTCTGGGAGATTTCCATCCCATCCGAGAGTCTCGCTTCCCCCCTCCGTCGGATGACCGTGTTTCAGATGCCCGCCCAGAGACATCCTCTCCGGATCCTTCTCAAAATGGACCGGGAAAGTGCCGACTTGGAATTGGCTGCCCTCAGTAGCGAATTGGGCGGACTGGAAGAGGTTGGAAAAGAACTGATCGCGATTGAAAGGAAAAAAGCAGAGTCCGATCTACTGAAAATAGCCTTCCAACTGCGCTTTTTGACGGAATATCTTTCCGTCGTGAAAACGGGCACGCTGATCGCTCGCTTTCAGTCGTCGGACAAGCAGGCAGTCTGGCACTTAGCGGACGATCCGACCTGGCTCTACATCGTCATGCCCGTCCATGTTCCCGGTCTGGGAGAAACGGGTTAACCGACCCCTTTAGTTTTGGGGTCTCTTTAAGGCGCGCCGGATTTCCTTTTCCGTCTCCCGCTTAATGATGTCCCTTCTTTTATCCAGTTTCCCTTTTCCTCGGACCAGAGCCAATTCCACTTTCGCATACCCCCGGGGGTTGAAATAGAGGCGTAAAGGGACCAGGGTCATCCCCTTCTGGCTGGAAAGGGACATCAGCCGGTCTATCTGCTTGCGGTGAAGCAACAGTTGGCGCGGTCTCTTCGGATCGTAATTCCTTTGCCAAACCGGGTCGTAGGGGGAGATGTTCATATTGTAGAGATACAACTGCCTCCTGAGAGGTCGCGCATACGAGTCTGCGAGGGACACTTTTCCTTGCCGGATGGCTTTGACTTCGGGTCCGGTCAGAGACAGACCCGCCTCTACCGTCTCCAGGATATGATATTGATAGCGCGCCTTCCTGTTGACGGCAATATCTTTCTGCTGCATCCGTAGTCCCTACGCCCGTGCGGCAGAGAGGCTGGTCTTTACCGGACGCCGGGAAGGGATTCGGAACCCTTTCTGCTGTGCGATCTCCTGAAGGGATCGGGCTGCCCGGTAGGCGGCACTGCTGACATCCTTGATTCCTGCTGCGGCTACCCTGCGGAGGGCATCAATGGCTCTGGGATCTCCAAGGTTCTCCAAAGCATGGATAGCATTCAAAGCAACCTGAGGATGGGGATCAAAGAGACAGCGCATCAAAGGAAAGAGGGCTTGAGGACTGTTAATCTTCTTGAGAGCCAGGCTGGCGTGATACCGAACGCTCCATTCCTTGTCTTGAAGAGCGCGACAGAGGGGTCCAACGGCCTTCTCCCCATCCAGTTCGGCGAGACCCTGAACAGCGGTGAGACGAATCAGCCAGTCTGGGTCGCCCAGAGCCTTCTCAAGGAACGGCTGCGCCTTTTCTTTGCCGACCTGGACCAGAGCCTTCAGTACCTGGAAGCGGACTTCCTGATTTGGATCCTTGAACAGTTCCTGCAACGGCTCAAAGAGACTCTTACTGGGAAACCGAGCGATCGCCTGGATGGCCGACTGGCGCACATAGGGGTCGGGATCTTTCAGGGCATTGACCAGTTCCTTCAGCGCCCTTCGGTCCCCCATGGCGCCCAGGACCTCAGCGGCGACCTGGCGGATCGTCAGGTTCGGCGTCTTCAGGTAGCGGACCAAGACGGGGACGGCAGGCTTGCCGATGTTCAATAGGGCATCCCGGATCAGTTTCCTCATTTCCGTGCCGTCCCGGGCAAGGACTTCTAGCAAGACCGGCACGCCTCTGGGATCCTTCAACTTGCCCAAAGCCTCAATGGCTGTCCGGTGGAATTCTTGGCTTCCCGAAGAGGCCTGTTTCGTTAGCAATTTGTACGCCCGAGCGCTGCCGATTTCTCCCAGGGCTTCCAGTATGAGCCTCTGCATTTCCGGAACTTCCTTCGGGAACCGGCTGAGCAGAGCCGGCGCCGCTTCCCGAGCACCGATGTCGCCGAGAATCAGGATCGCCCATCGCCTCAGCGAAAGGTCGTCCGAGTCGACTAACTTGAGCAGTTCAGGCACTGCCGGCTTACCGATCTGAGTCAAACTCTTCGCTGCGGCCCTCTGAACCGTCAAGCTGGAATCTGCCAGGGTCGCTACAAGGGTCGCAACGGCGGAGGCTGCTTTGATTTCCCCCAGAGCCATTGCCGAAACGAGGCGGACCAGATAGTGGGGGCTTTTCTCTAGCGTCTCTGTTAGCGGTTCTGCGATCTCTTCAGGGGGAAGAGTCAGGATCTGCTGAAGCCCTTCCTCGGGGGTCACTTCCGAGCGCCCTGCCAGGCGTCGGAGAAGTCTGTGCAACTGCTGTCGGGAATTGGTCATTCTAACCTCCTTTCAGGGCAGACGAACCACCCCCTTATTATAGCCCATTTGGGGGCAAATGTCAAGCCGAAGGGACCCTTTTCGCTTAAAAATTTATAAAATTCCGTTTTTTGCCAGGTCATCAAAGACGGAAACGAAGGTATCCGCTGTCCCTTCATCAAAAAGAACAAAACGGATCGTCCCAATTTGAGACTTGGGGTTTTTCTCAAAATAGGCTTTTACCCCTTCCAAAAGGATACGGGCACAGAGGTCCTTAGGAAATCCGTAAATTCCCGCACTTATGGCGGGAAAGGAAATTGTTTTCACTTGTCTCTCCTCTGCGGTCCTCAGGCTATTCTCCAGCGCCGAGGTGAGGAGCCGATCAGCCTCCTCAGGAGTATGTTCCGCCCAGACGGGACCGACAGCGTGAATCACCCAACGGGCTTTGAGATTGCCTCCCGTCGTGACGGCAACCTGCCCGGTCGGTATCCTCCCGTGCTGGCGCACCCACTCTCTGCTCTCCCTTATTAATTCCTCACCGGCGGACCGGGCGATGGCTGCTGCGACCCCTCCCCCGTGGGCTAGGAGAGAGTTGGCAGCGTTGACAATGGCATCGGTATCTTCCTTGGTTATATCCCCTTGAACGATCTGGATCCGCCGACCTTGGAACTGCCGCTCTCTTAGGATCCGGTTCACCGCCATCACCGTTTTATTTTTGAAACTTTCCGTGGTGACATGCAACCCTTTCCCATGCTAAATTGCGGCAAAAAGGAAGGGGACCCCGAGGGGATATGAAGGCGATGCTCTACAAAGACTGGGAGGACCTAATCATCACCGATCTGCCTCAACCCGTTCCAGGCGAGGGCGAAGTCCTCATCCGGGTGGGACATTGCGGAATCTGTGGATCCGAACTGGAATGTGTCGCTCAGAGGCATCCCCGAAGAAAACCGCCCCTAATTTTGGGGCACGAGTTTGCCGGGGAGGTCGTCGAGTGCGGGGGAGGAGTCCAGAACCTGACCGTTGGGCAGAAGGTCGCCGTTAACCCCTTTGTCGTCTGCCGAAGATGTCGGTTCTGTCGCCAGGGAAAGACGAACCTCTGTGAGAACCGGGAATTGATGAGCATGCATCGGCCAGGCGCCTTCGCCGAATGGGTCGTCGCTCCGGAAGAAAACTGTTACGTCCTGCCGGAGGGCGTCGACACGGCTGTCGGGGCGATGGCGGAGCCCGTCGCCAATGCCGTCCACGGGCTGCGCCTGGCAGGTGGCGTCCTTCCTCCGTCGGTCATCGTCTTCGGAGCCGGTCCCATCGGTCTCGTCTGCGCTCAGGTCGCCCGCGCCTGTGGAGCGTCCTTTCTTGTGATCGTAGAGCCGATGGAGCTGCGGATCCAGACCTCCTCTCGGTTCGCCGACTTTGTGATCAATCCGAAAACGGAAGACATAGTTTCTAAGGCTTTGGAACTCACCGGCGGTCAGGGTTTCGACCTCGCCATTGATGCTGTCGGAAAGTCGGTCACCCGACGCCAGTCGGTGGCAGTCATCAAGCCGACCGGCATGGCTGTCTGGATCGGGCTCCACGACGAAGACGCTCAAGTCAGCGGGATGCAAGTCGTCTTTGGCGAGAAAAGGATTCAAGGAAGTTACGCCTACACGGAGGCGGACTTTGGAACCGCCGTTCAACTGGTCTCTTCTGGAGTTGTTGAGGTCAAATCGTGGATCCGTGAGTTTCCCCTGGACGACGGCGTAGCGGTCTTTTGGCGTCTGGCTCGGGGCGAAGATCCGGCTGTCGTTAAGGCGCTTCTAAGACCCAGCCGATAGCGCCGGATGTCGGAGACCTTCGACTGCCGTCCCCTTTTCCGAATAAAGGACAGCCATGACGATCAGGGGGTAAAACAGGACCGCAAAGGGCGTTTGGGGACCCGTGTCGTTGAAGATGAGCGCCCCGACCGCAAGCCCGAAAAGGGTCACCGTACGCCAATCGCCGCCCAACCGGTGGGAAAGGCTCATCAACAAAAGGAGAGATGAGAGGAAGGCTGCGTCCCAATGAGCGGCCCGGAACACCCGCAGGGAGATCGTAATTTTCCGGTGGACCATCGCTACTACGGAGTGAGGATCACCACCAAACACCTCCCGCAGGAATCGCCCCCAGTGGGTCAGGGGTTCCGGTCGGGACAATTCAATGCCGGCGAAAACGGTCAAAACGGCAACGGGAATGAGGACAGCAGCCAGCGACCATTTCAATCCCTTGCGAGCGCTAATTAAAGCCACCAGCCCCGCCGCCGCCATCAAGGCGCCACCGATGTCAGCTCCGAACAGAGGGGCGCCACACAAAAAGACGGCACCGAGGAGGGTGATCGCGGTGATCGCGACGCCCGAACGAACGAGCGGCATACTGACCAAAGCACCGACCAACAACCCAGCACCTGCGTTGCCCAGCCCGTAAAAACGAGCGGCAGTGAAACTGGAACTCCCAAAGACGGTATCTGCGCTGAGTTTCCCACCGAGCAAGCTATCGGACACCCAAGTCAGGGATGAGGCGATCAGCAGAACAGTCGCTATCTGACCTTCCGTCCACCGCCGAGACCAAGATGCAAGCCAGAGAACCAGCGATCCGGCGGTTGCGACGCCGAGGAGAGGATGGACACCTGTCATCAATCCGCTGTTGAAAGTAGCGCTCCCCAAATGGACAGCGGTCGGATAGAAACCTAGGAAAAGTGCAAGACGCCGTAAAGTCCCAGACGGCTGTTTCCCCGTAGCAAGCAGAAAGGACAGGACGAAAAAGAGAAAAGCGGCGACCCAGCACCAGGCGTTGAGTGCGACCGGTCGGATCCATTGATCCTGAAGGCGAATGGCTCGAGACAAACCGGCGAGGTATCGGCGCTTCGCCACCAAGTCGCCTTGGAACGGGAGAGCGAAAATAGGCGTCCCCTGGATCCTCGCGATGGGCTCGGCCGAGAAGAAAGACAGAATCGTCGCCCCCACATCAGCCAGGGTAACAATTCCTTTCCGGTAGGTGGACGACGAGGATAGGAGACCGCCTTCGCCAAATCCTTTACCGACGATCCAGATAGGCGGAAGGGACGCCTCGAAACCAGCCCGCGGACCATAGGAGAGAACAATCAGTAAGTCCCTATCCGGGCGAAGCAGACGGCGGACTCGTCCGAGGAGTCGGAAAGAGTGGGCGAGGGCGATAGGAAAGAGCCTTTCCGATCCGTAGACGCAGGCGCGGGCATCGTCGCCGGTAGCCAAGACTAACAGGTCGGCATAGCGCCAGGCGCTCTTTACCGTTTGAAACCAGACATTCTCGTCCGTGGCGATCCCGAAAGGGAAGAAAGGGTCCTTTTTGAGGAGAACGGTGCCTGATCGTCCAGCCCCGACGCCCGTGCCCGTTAGACCAGGAAGCAAAGGCGCGCGATCTATAATGAGCCTTCCCGTTTGCGGATCCATACGGTCAGAGCAGCCGACGGAGAACACCTGCAAACCGCGCGCTCTCAGCGAATCTGCCAAAACGCCGAAGGGGACGCTCTTGAACTGGAGAAGTTGGTTCTTCCTGCTGAGGGACAAGAGGTAGGGGTTTAAAAGGGTCTGAAAAGGTTCGGGCGCCAGGAAGGGGGGCATCCCGACAGCTCTTTTGTAGGCGTCCCAGGCCCGTCCGCCCTCCCATTGCTCTTCCGCTTCCAGGGTCAAGGCAACCGTTTCGTCACCGAAGGATTTCATCCCACCGGACAGGGTAGCCAGGGCACGGTACCGGTCGGAGCCGCCGAATCCCATGGTTGCCAGGAGCCCGGCTGCCGACCGGGTCTCCAGCCACAGGGCCACAGGTCCGTAGACGGTCAGTCCGTCCCTCAAGTCTTCTCCGACGAGACCTTCCATCATAAACAGGACGACCCGGACGGCCTCGCTGGGTCGGGGCTTGAGCCTCGGGAGGCGTTGCTCAGGGGCGATCGGCTCCTCCGCTGGTAGTCCCATTGCACCCGGTTGGCACGACGATCGGGACGAAAAAAGGAGGAGTGGCAAAAAGCCGATCAGAAGAAAAATTCTTCCGGTCCATCGGCTTTTTCTCCTCGCTAACAGTTGCATAATCCTTCTTCGCCTCTTTCCTGAAGGTCGGTCCCTTACCGGTCACCTGAGTCTGTGTCAAGTTTGATAGCGCCGATGGGACGGAAAAGTTAATGCTGAAAAAACCGATAGTTCTCTGGGGTTTTATGGGCAGTGGTAAGACTACCGTCGGGCAGATTCTGGCGGACCGATTGGGACTGCCCTTCACCGACACGGACCGGCTTATTGAGAAACGCGTCGGCAAAACGATTGCTGAAATCTTTGCCCAGGAAGGGGAGCCGACGTTTCGGCGGTGGGAGCGACAGGTGTTGGAAGACGTTCTCCGCAATGGGAAGGGCGTCATCGCCGTTGGCGGCGGAGCGCCCGCCGATCCCGAAAACATCCATCTGCTTAAGTCCCGAGCCTTCAATGTTTATCTTCACGTGGCTCCCGACCTCCTCTTTGAGCGGCTCTCCTCCGTGGACGACCGTCCCCTCCTTCAATCCTCTTCCGATCGCTACTCCGTTATCCTTTCTCTTCTTCAGCGTCGCCTTCCCTTTTACCAGACGGCGGACCTATTTCTGCCTTGCGGTCGTCGGGAGCCTTGCGATATTGCCGATCAGATCGCCGTGTGGGTTGAGACCCTCTCTGACGACGATGCGATCGTCACCGTTCCCATTGACGAGCGGTCTTACCCCGTCGTCATCGGACAAGACCTTTTTGAGCGAGCCGGCTTCTTTTTTAAGGCGGTTCGACTCCATTCGCCCTTCGCTATCGTTGAAGATGAGGCTGTTTCGGAGCCCTACGGTCGGGTTCTGGAGCAAAGCCTCTCTCAAATGGGTAAGACGTTCAAAAGATCGGTTCCGTGCGGTGAGGCGTGCAAGACACCCGGGTGGGCATCTGTCCTTTGGTCCTGGTTGGCATCCGGTAGGCTGGGTCGGGATAGCACCCTGGTAGCACTGGGTGGCGGTGCATGCGGGGATTTGGTGACTTTTTTGGCAGGCACCTTTCTGAGAGGGATTGCCTTCGTCCAGGCACCGACCACACTTCTGGCAATGGTGGACAGCGCCGTCGGCGGCAAAGGAGCTGTGGACCTGCCAGAGGGAAAGAATCTGGTCGGCGTCTTTCACCAGCCCCGACTTGTCCTATCCCATCTTTCGTCCCTTCACTCTCTTCCCCAGCGCGCCTTTCTCTCCGGGCTAGCGGAGGTCGTAAAATACGGGATCATTGCCGACCCAGACCTGCTTTGCTATCTTTCGGTCGAGGCGGACGCCATCTTCGCCCGGTCGCCCATTGCCCTCAAGAGCATCATCGCCCGTTCCGTCGCCATCAAAAGTTCGTTCGTTAGCAGGGACGAAAAAGAGGAATCGGGCCTGCGGATGATCCTCAATTACGGGCACACTTTTGGGCACGCTTTAGAAGCCGCCACCGGTTTTGCCCTTCTTCACGGAGAAGCCGTTGCCATCGGAATGGTCGCTGAGGCGTTCCTTTCCTGGAGGCTTGGCTTGTGCGAGCGGTCCGTCGTAGACTTATTGGAAGAGGTCGTCAGATCGTTAGACCTTCCGGCTCGCCTCTCCGATGCCGCCGTTCCGACGCCTGACTTAGACACCCTACTCAACTATATGAGCCGGGACAAGAAGCGAAAGGGCGGAACCCTTCGAATGGCTTTGATCAACAACATCGGAAATCCCCTGATTTACGAAGAGCCGATTACCGATAAACTTATCGGTGACGCTTGGTCCTATGTCCTGCGGTGAATGCGCCATCATTAGGAGACGGTTGGTGACGGGGCGGGGATTTAGTCTAATAGAACTGCTGGTCGTCATCGCCATCCTTGCTGTTTTGGTCGGGATTTTGTTTCCTGTCTTTTCCAGCGCTCGGGAGAAAGCGAGAGGGTCAGCGTGCCTGTCCAACAGCCGGCAGATCGGACTGGCTCTGAGCATGTATGTTCAGGACTGGGATGAGGGCTTTCCCTTAACAGAGCCCCACGAGTATGCCGGAGCCCACGCTCCGGTCGGTCCCGGCTGGTTAAAGAGTTGCCAGCCCTATAGCCGCACGACTCTTCTTCACCGATGCCCCTCCGATGCCAGCTCCCTCTGGGACGATGGCGATCCGACGACACGACCGACCTCTTACGGTCTGAACGGGTATTTCCCGCCCGATCACCCGCCGTACTGGGGCGTCCGATTAGCCCAAATTGTCAATCCTTCCCAACGAGTCGTCGTTGCCGAGTTGGCTGACCAAGTGGTGGACGATCACTTCGTTCCGGCAGCATGGGGGAATCCGACAAAGGTGCCCGAATTTGGTATCGGCTCCGAAGAGCACGAAGCCGAATGGGACGACGAAGCATCGGAACCCAAGAGTCTTGCGATCCGCCGCCACCAGAACGGTTCTAACTTCATATTCGTTGACGGGCACGCCAAATGGTTGGTCTTTCAACAAACCTGGAGTCAACGGATCGGCTACCCTCCCGACGTTGACTATTACGATCCGTTAAGGTAACTGCGGAGGGGGCGACCACCGGGCCCTTTTCTCCCGTTCATCAGAGAAAGTTGGGACGATTCCTTCCCCGGAGACGATACCAATCACTGCGGGTTGGCTTTTTACGGTTGATGGGCTTGTCACGGTGTTTTACCGACCTTTCTTCCGGTCTGGCGACTCAATAATTGGGAGGGTCTCTTGGCGCGACGCCGAGCCGTCCGAAGGGGAGAAAAATGAGGAGAAAGTCGCTCGGACGAAGAAAGGGACTGTTGGCACTTTTTTTGGTTCTGGTCGGGGCCGGTGGGATCTGGTGGCGGGTCCGTTCCAGTGGGGGACCGCCGGCACGATTTGCTTTGGTCCGTAGGGGTACCATGACGATCGCCATAAAGGAGACTGGAACCGTTGAACCGACCGTCAAGGTATCCCTTAAGTCCAAAGTATCCGGTCGTGTATTGAGGCTCACCGTCCGGGAAGGCGATTGGGTCAGAAAAGGGCAGGTCGTTGCTTTGATAGACCCGACGGAAATCCGGCGCCAGGTTCATCAATTAGAAGCGGAACTGACAGCGGCTCGGGCGCGCCTGTCCCAGGCGCGGGTCAATTGGTCTTTGGAACGAAGCCGAGTGGAGGGGGATATTGAAATCGCCTATCAGGACTACTTGGCGGCTGGCGCCCAGTTGGAGAAGTTAAGAGCCGGATACCGGCCTGAGGAAATCGCCGAAGCAGAGGCAGAGGTGGAGAGGATCCGGCTCCTCGCCGAAGAAGCCGACCGGGAGGCGGAACGGCAGCGGAAACTTTTTGAGGAAGGGTTAATCGCCCGACGGGAGGCAGAAGCGGAACTAAAAATTGCCGAATCGAGCCTTCAGAAACTTCTCACAGGCGGGCGGAAAGAGGAGATCGCTGCCGCCGAGGCAGAGAGAAAGAGGGCGGAGTCTGTAGTTGAAGAAGCGCAAGCCAACTTGGAGAACGCCCGCGCCAATTACGAGCGGAAGCGTCTCCTCTTTGAGAGAGGATTCATTTCTCGCCAGGAAGCAGACAGTGCGGAGGTCGCTTTCCGGTCGGCGACGGCGCGCCTTAAGGCAGCGATGCAGGACCTGGAATCGGCGCAGCAGAGGGAGGCGATGGTCCGAACGGCGCGCAGCGAAGATGTAGAAGTGGCTCGGGTACAGGTCGAGCGCGCCCAGGCTCTGGTAAGGAGCGCTCTGGCGACGGAAGAGAAGAATCTGGACTCTGCCCTAACTCGGCAGAAGGCGACTCTTAGGGAGCACCGAAAGGCATTGGAGCGGCTGAAACTCCTTCGGTCCGGGTCCCGACCCGAGGACATCCGCAACGCGGAGGCTCAGTTGAAGCGAGCGGAAGCAGCGTGGAAGCGGGCAATACTTCGGCGCAGAGAGTTGGAGGTGCTGAGGGAAGAGATCAGGGTCGCTTATGCACAGGTTCGCCGTCTTGAAGAACAGAAAGCGAACTTAGAGACCCAACTTCAGGACACGGTCATCCGGTCGCCGATCGCCGGAATCGTCATCAAGAGGTCGGTTGAGGAGGGGGAACTGGTCGCTTCAGCTATTTCCGCCTTCGCCCAAGGCACGGAAATGATGGTGATTGCCGATCTGTCACGGGTCGTCGTCAAGGTGCGACTGAACGAAGTCGACGTGGCAAAAATCCGCCTCGGTCAGCCGGCCCAGATCCGATTGGAAGCGATCCCGGAAAGAAAGCTGACTGGGGTCATCACCAAAATTGCGCCCGCCGCCCTTTCCCGGTTGGAAAGGACTACAAGTCAAACACCGGGTCAAGAGAGTCAAGCGGGTTGGTTCGATGTAGAAATTTTTGTGAAGGACACGGAGCCGCAGCTGCGGTTGGGAATGAGTGCCAATGTGGACATCATTTGTCAAACGATACCCAACACTCTCTTGACACCGATAGAGGCTGTGATTGATGAAGATAGCAAGTCATATGCTCTCGTCGTTACCGACGATGCCATTGCTCGGAGAGTTTGGGAGGCATATGGGGCGGGGCGTGCTGACGAGTTGACAATCCCCCAAACCCAAGTGGCGACCCGGAGGGTCACTGTAGGGGCGGGGATGAAAAATGAAGCGTATGTTCAAGTTTTGTCCGGTCTAAAGGAGGGTGATGTTCTGCTGATCAAGCCGCCCAAGAGGCGGGTCTTTCAAATTCAGCCGGGAGGAACGGAAGGGGAGGAAGAAGAGGAGTGACCTTAGAAGCGATCCGGGAAGCCTTAAGAAACATCCGGTCCCAAAAATTGCGATCTTTTCTGAGCGTTCTGGGGGTGACCATTGGAGTCGGTTCCGTTGTCATTATGATTTCCATCATTGAGGGTGCCAGAGCCCGGGTCGTTAAGGAATTTGAAGAACTGGGGTCCAATCTCATCTTCGTCGTGTACGAGAGGCGGGGACCCGGGGAATTCGTCCGTGACGACGAGGAAGAGAGCAGCCAGCGCCGCGTTCGCTCCCTCAGTCTGGACGACGCCCGGGCGATTAAAGTCTCTTGTCCATCGGTCGGCGAAGTGGCTCCTCAGATCCAACTTCCGATGCGAGCGTACCGACTGGGGCGGTCCCGGAGGATCCAATTAATTGGGATAACAGAGGAAGCCAATAGGGTGATGCGGCTGGAACTAGCAAGGGGAAGGAGGCTTTACGAGACCGATGTGCGGGAGTGGCGAAAAGTCTGCCTGATCGGACATCGGATTGCTGAACAGCTGTTTCCCGATGGTGATCCGGTGGGTCAGGAGATCCGAGTTGAGAGCCTCCGGCTCACGGTCGTCGGCGTTTTAAAGAAGGTCGGTCAGGTGATGGGTGAACAGAGAGACGACTTCGTCTACACTGTCCTCCCCGTCGTCCACCAATACATAACGGGCAATAAGAATGTAACGGCTATTCTGGCTCGCGCCGTGACTCCGGAGAAAATCGAAGTCGCTGCCGACGAAATTTGGCTGGCGTTGCGGCGGCGCTACGGGGACCTGCCAGGACTCCGGGTGGACACGCAGAGCCGGGTCCTGGAGGCAGTCGGTCGGATTCTGGCGGTTTTCGGGACTCTGTTTGGAGGCATCGGCGGCTTAGCCCTTCTCGTCGGCGGCATCGGCATTATGAATATCATGTTGGTCTCTGTAACGGAGCGGATAAGAGAAATCGGCATCCGCAAGGCTGTCGGAGCCAGCAATGGGATGATTTTGTGGCAGTTCCTGATTGAATCCATGACCCTCAGCGGTGTCGGGGGAGTCGTCGGCACCGGTTTTGGCTGGACCTTAAGCGCTGCCATTGGCGCCGTCCTGAAAGAGCAGATGCCCACATCTGTCCCTCTATGGGCGATGGTTCTCGCCTTCTCCTTTGCCGTCGCCGTCGGTCTGGTCTTCGGAATCTATCCGGCGCTGCGGGCTTCCCGACTTGCTCCCGTTGAGTGTCTCCGCTACGAGTGAGGTTTTCTTTACACCGTCGGGAGTGACTGGCTCTGGTACCTATTCAATTGGACAGGGTCTGCAAAACTTTGGACGGGACAGCGGTCCTCTCTGAGGTATGTTTATCGATAGCGAAAGGAGAGTTCTTTTTCATTCTCGGTCCATCCGGTTCGGGCAAGACAACTCTTTTGCGGATTCTCGCCGGGCTCATCCGACCGGACAGCGGCCGGATCTTCTTCGGTGAGAGGGACGTAACCGATGTGCCTCCGCACCAGAGGCAGGTCGGGCTCGTCTTCCAAAACTATGCCCTTTTCCCCCATTTGACCGTTTGGGACAATGTGGCGTACGGATTAAGGATGAGGAGAGCGCCTCGGTCCCTTATTCGGGAGCGGGTCGGTCGTGCTCTTGAAATGGTACAGATGGAGTCACTGGCGAACAGATACCCCCATCAGTTGAGCGGTGGGCAGCAGCAAAGGGTCGCGCTGGCGCGTGCCATCGCCGTTGAGCCCCTGGTCCTCCTCCTTGACGAGCCCCTATCCAACCTGGACCTTAAATTGCGTCACGAGATGCGAAAGGAGCTGAAAGTCCTGCAAAGGAAATTGGGCGTCACGACCGTTTTCGTAACCCACGATCAGAAAGAGGCTCTTGCGATGGCAGACCGAATTGCGGTCCTCCAGCAGGGTCGAATCGTTCAGGTCGGCTCCCCGACGGAACTGTATGCAACCCCTGCCGACGCCTTTGTCGCCCAATTCCTCGGCGACGCTAATGTCTGGGACGGAACGGTCTCGGCGTTAAACGAATCCGCTGTCGTCGTTGAGACCCGGCTTGGCGCTTTTACTTGCCCGATCCCTGACTTTCCGGTCACGATCGGGATGCCTGTCTCCCTAATGGTCCGACCTGAGAATCTTCAGGTAGTAGACGTCAATGCGGGGGCACCATCCGTCAATACCATGCAGGGGCGATTGAAGGAAGTGACCTACTTAGGTGAGGCGACAGAACTGATCGTGCAAGTCGGTTCCGATCGGGTTAAGGTCCTTCACTGGAAGGAGTGGAGAGGTATTGAAAACCAGCTGGTCTGTCTCTCCGTCCCCCCCTCACGCATCCACTGCCTCCCTCATCGAGAAGGTTCAGGCAGTTAGTCGTCGCTATCGCCTGCTTCCCCTCGCGGTCTCCCTTCTGATCGGCGGCGTTTTTCTTCTGTTCCTTTTCTACCCTATCTTTTTTCTCCTGATCGGATCGGTAAGGGATCCCGAGGGCTGGACCCTCGTCTACTTCCTGACCCTTTTTCGGGATCCAGAACTGGCGGAGGCTGTCGGGACAAGTCTTCTTCTGGCGACCGTTACGACCGTCATCACCCTTGCTGTTTCCTTTCCCCTCGCCTTCGTTCTCGTCCGCTTTCCCGTTCCGGCAAAGGGTCTCCTCTCCGCCCTCATATTGGTGCCGATGGTACTGCCTCCCTTCGTCGGTGCGATCGCCGTCCGCCAATTGTTATCCAGAGCGGGTCCGATCAACCAGGTCCTGATGGCGCTCCATCTCCTAGACCCTGAGGACCCGACCACCTGGATCTCCTGGCTGGACTATCCCTTTTGGATGACAAGCCTTTTACAAGTCCTCCATTTCTTCCCCATCGCCCATCTGAACATCTCCGCTTCTCTTCACCGTATAGACCCCGTTCTGGAAGAGGCAGGGCGAACCCTCGGAGCCAGCGGCTGGAAACTCTTAAGAACTGTCATTCTTCCCCTCTCTTCTCCTGGGCTCTTCGCAGCGGGTAGTTTGGTCTTTATCCTGTCTTTTACTGACTTAGGGACGCCTCTGGTCCTCCATTACTCGAAACCCGTCCCAGTCAAAATTTTTGAGATGGTAGAGACGGCGGTTGAAAACCCACCCGGCTACGCCCTCGTCGTTCTGGTCATGACCTTTAGTGTCGCCGTCTTTGTTATCAGCCGTCGGCTGGTGGAGCGTTTCCCTCTTCAGTCCCTTCCTTCCGGCGGGTTAGCTGCGGAAACGAGAAGACTTCCACCAGCGTTGGGGTGGATAATGTTCGCCGGTTGCCTCGTCTGTTTGGTCCCTTCGATCATCCCTCACCTTTCCGTTCTACTAACCGCCTTGTCCGATCGGTGGTCAATGACGATCGTTCCTGACATCTGGACCTTGCGCCACTTTCATTCCCTAATGGATCGCCCGCTGACGGTCCGGAGCATACAGAACAGTTTCTACTACAGCACCTTCAGCACCCTTCTCGATTTGCTTCTCGGTCTCAGCATTGCCTATCTTTCCATCCGGCGGGCGGTTCCTTTCGGTCGTCTTCTAGACACTCTGGCGATGTTGCCGCTGGCGATACCCGGTCTGGTAGTCGCCTTCGGCTATGTCGCCGGCTTTTCCGGCACCTTTCTTGATCCCCGGCGCAACCCGACTGTCCTTCTGATCATCGCCTATGCGATACGGCGGATCCCCTATATGGTCCGGTCTTGTTCGGCAGGACTCCAGCAGGCGAGCGAAACGCTAGAGGAAGCCTCCCAGTCGCTCGGAGCCAGCCCATTGAAGACTTTCTTTTCTATCACCCTTCCCCTGATCCTTCCCCACCTTTTGGCAGGCTCTGTAATGGCTTTCGCTTTTGCCATGCTGGAAGTGTCCGACAGTCTGATCCTTGCCTTTGACGAACCCCACTACCCAATGACCAAGGCGATCTATGCCCTCGCGAACCGCCTCGGTGACGGTCCTCGGATTGCTTCCGCAATGGGAGTCGTCGGTATGGTCCTTTTAAGTCTCGCCCTTTCCCTTTCCCTCAAACTGATGGGCAGGGCAGGCGGCGAAGTCTTCCGATTCTGACCCCCTCTTCGTCAGCGACTGAACGCTTTGAGCTGAGCCAAATGCCGGATGGTCCTCAGCCATCAAAAAAGGGTTCGGTCGCTTTTGTTTTCCGCCAGGAGGGCGGGACCGTTCCCTCGCCTACTTCCCGAATTGCCTCCAGCCCATTTTCGTGGGCTTCTTTGAGGGTGATGCTGTCGGCTTTCGGACGACTGCCATCCGCAGGCGCGATCAGAATAGGAAAGACGGCAAGGGACCCTTTCTGAATCAGTCTGCTGACGCGATAGCCTCAGCCTCCTTTTGACTGAGTCGCTGTCGCAGTGGCGAGAAGACCGGACGCGCGGAAAGCACCGATGAGCCGGATCGCCGGCGCCTCCTTCTCCATCGGTTTCGCTGATATCGCAACCGACTTTTTGACGGCGGGGGCACAAGAAGAGTGCCATTGGCGGCTAAAAGTTAAGAGGCTGGTGGCTGAGGGAGGCGAACATAAATGTTGTCGGCGACGGCGTCGTCTACCGCGTATTGGCTGAGACCTACCTCAAAAACGAAGGATGGAAAGCGTCTCAACAGCCGGATCGGTTCCCCGGGAAGGACTCCCATCGCCATCAATTTTTGCATCTGGGACGGGTCGCGGGTCTGCAGGTAGGCGATACGGCCGGTCTGACCGACTTTCATGTCGGAAAGGGGAACGATCAGCCGAGTGCCCGACTGGCGCGCCTCCTCACAGCACCGCCCTTGCGGTATTTCACCCCCGTGGGGACAGTAGCGGGGATGACCCAAAAGGGTGCAGACGGCTTCCTCTAAGTCCTCGTGAAGGATGTGCTCCATACTGCAGGCGGCTTCGTCCAATATGGAACCGGATGTCAGCAGTAGATCTGCCAGGAGCCGTTCAGCAAGCCTGCGTCGGCGGAGGATCCGCCGGGCTTCCTCTTGACCCTTCACCGTCAGTCGCCAGGTGCCCGAATCGTTCCATAGGAGCCCCTGCCCTTCCAATTCCTTTGCGACCGGTACCGTAAGGGAAGGGATCAGTTGGTCCAGGTAGGGAGGGCGGGCTTTTTCAACTTGCTGAATCCAGAGCAGTTCCAAGCAGTGCTCCTGCTCCCGCGTCAGATGAATCGCTCCCGATAGCCGCGTCATTCTTACGCTCCTCTCGCTGTATTCCAATTAATAAGACGAATTGACAACTGCCACAATTCACCTGGGATGAGGCGGAGAATCTTTTTGGCTTTGATCTGGATCAGTTGCTGGCTCGTCGCAGACCAAGCCTTTCCTCAAGAGGACCGGCTGGTAATCATCTCTCCTCACTGGGAGGGCATTCGGATGGAATTTGAGGAGGGGTTCCGAAGGCACTACCGATCTCGCTTTCGCCGCAACATCCTCCTTCAATGGATTGATGTCGGCGGCACTCTTGCCGTTCTCCGGTTTTTAAGGACCCAATTCGCCAAAAGCCCTTCTGGTGTCGGGATTGACCTGGTCTGGGGTGGGGGATTGGATCCCTATCTCCAGTTGAAGAGGGAGGGACTGCTCCAACGGTTGCCTATAAGTGCGGACGTTATGAAGGCGCTACCAAAGACAGCAGGGGGCGTTCCGGTCTACGACCCAGAGGGCTACTGGTTTGGTTCAGCCCTATCCGGTTTCGGCATTCTGTTCAACAAAAGACTTTTGAACCTCCTTCGGGTGGCTCAGCCAAGGGTATGGGAAGACCTATCCGATCCCCGCCTCTTAGGTTGGGTGGAGTTTCCTGACCCAAGGCGCAGCGGAAGTGCCCATATGATGTGCGAGATCATCCTGCAGGCTTACGGTTGGGAAAGAGGGTGGCAGGTGCTGACGGCGCTTTTCGCCAACTCCAAGAGGATCACTTCCGGGTCAGAGGACGTGGTCACCGACGTGGGCAACGGCGAGGTTGCCTGCGCCCCGTCCATTGACTTCTACGCTTGGGCAAAAATAGCTGAGGTCGGAAAGGAGAATTTGGGGTTTGTCTATCCTGGCGGTTTAACGGTCATCAACCCGGACGGGATCGCCTGCCTCAAGGGGGCTCCTCATCTCCCTCAAGCACGCTCCTTTCTTGAGTTCGTCATTTCTGAAGAAGGACAGCGACTGTGGATGCTTCCGATGGGACATCCGCAGGGTCCCAAGAAATTCACCTTAGCCCGTATGTCCGTTCTCCCATCTCTTTATCGGTCCTATGCCGATCAATCGGTTATCACCGTTAACCCCTTCCAATTCCGAACGGGGCTCCAGTATGATGGGAGAAAAGGGGAGGCGCGCATTCACATTCTCAACAGCCTATTGGGTGCCCTGCTGATTACCAATCATCAGGACTTGAGAAAGGCCTGGACAGCGCTTTTGAAACGGGGTCTGGACCCCAAGCGGTCCGCTGCTCTTCTGACTAGGGTCCCCTTGACAGAGGAAGAAACCCTCAGGCGCGCCGTCGCCTGGGCGACGGACCGACGGACGGCAACCTCCCTCGACACCCGGTGGACGGCGGAGGCTCGGGCCCGGTATCGGCACTTGGCAGATTGAACGATTGAACGGTGGAAGGGGGGATTGCTCTGCCGATCGGACCGGTGCCGGAACGCCAACGGATAGGCTCTTAACGCAACTGACCGAACTCCAGCAGTCCAGCGGTCAGACCCCCGTCCACCACCATTACAGTGCCCGTGACAAAGGACGATTCATCAGAAGCCAGATAAAGGCACATACTGGCGACATCGTCCACCGTGCCCAGTCTGCCGACAGGATACCATCGGACCATTTGATCCCAAATTTGGGGTTGCTGTTGGAGAATCGGGTCCCAAATCTCCGTCTGAATTGTCCCCGGACAGACCACATTGGCACGGACGCCGTCCCGACCGTGCCGGACCGCAAGGCTTCTCGTCAAACCGATCAGAGCCGCCTTTGAAGCAGAGTACGCATGGATCCCCTGCATTCCTAAAAGAGCATTCACTGACGAAATGACGATGATGCTCCCACCGCCCGACTCTATCATCAACGGCAACGCTTCCATGCAGCAGAGATAGGTTCCCTGGACATTGATTCTCAGATTGGGTTCCAAATTGTCCTCCAGAATATCCTGGGTGGCGCAGACGGCGTTGCAGACCAGGATGTGAAGGGCTCCCAAATCGGTCCGGGTCCGCTCCATCATCCGATGGACCTGGTCTCTCTCGGAGACGTCCGCCTGAACAAATAAGGCGGTGCCGCCCGACCGACGGATCTGGTCGGCAACGGCAGCGCCTGTCTCCCTTATGTCGTTGACGACGACGGTAGCACCCTCCTTGGCAAACCGAACGGCGATCCCCTTTCCAATCCCCCTCCCAGCACCGGTAACGAGGGCGACTTTACCCGCCAGTCGCATCTGAATCACCTCTTGCAAACGGTAATTAAACCGTTACTCGCCCACCAATCGCCTGTGAGCGGACGCCGCGTCCCGCACCCAGTCTAAACAGTAGGGAGGCATAATCCCGTAATGATAAAGAGAGACATTCCGGATTCCTACCATCCCCACCTCTCGGGCACATCTGACCAGTGTCTTACGGTCTGGCGAGGCAGGGTGATAGGACTGCAGACCGACGACACCCTTCTCTCCATCACCGACTTGCTTCATCAATCGGTGAGAGACCTCCGCAACCCAATTGGCATCGGCTGAGTAAGCGAGGATTTCAAATCGGTCGACCGATCGCCGGAGCGACGGAACGGTCGCACCGATATCTTGAGGAGAACCCATTAAGATGAACGAGAAGGGAACCTGGCTGACTTGCCGCGCCTCTGCTACTAGGTCGGAAACGATCTGGATGCGAATTTCAAAGAAGGCTCTTAAATCTGGCTCTCTCAGGGCACGGGTAGGAGCGCCCCTGTCATCGCCGGACAGATAGCCCAAGACGGCTTTTTGGACCAAGGACCGGAGAGGAGCCAAAAAAAGCCCCCTCTTGCGGGCTTCCAGCTGGCAGGATCGGCAGAAGCACAGCCCGAGCAGAGTGGAGAAGGCAGGATCCATCGGAACGCCGATCTTCTCGTGCCCGTGGTAGTGACCGACGCCGCCATAGTGAAGGGACTCGCACTCTATCGCCGTGAGAGGATACCGGGAAAGGTCCTGGACGAGCGAACAAACGAACTGGCGGACTACCGGATTTGCCGGGCACAGATTTGAGGTGTAAACATCTCCAAAAGCGCTGACCATACAGGCCTCCGGGTGAGTCCTTCCCAGCGATGAGTCGTGGAGAAAGACCGTCCAGGCAATGACTCTCAGCCCCACTCTCTCAGCCGACGAGCAGATTTCCTTAAGGGGATCTCCATCTTGACAGAGGGGCGAAACAATGGGCTTGATACGGCTTTTCTCATAGAATCGGCGCTGGGGGCGGAAATAGAGGGCAGCCGTTGCCGATGCGAAGCGGGGTCCCTTACCTCTGGTCCGCAGATGCTCAACGCTGTGATACTTGACGGCGCACGAAAGGGCATCCAAACCCGCATCGGCGATCTGCCGGGCAACCCGATCGGGTCCCTCATCCAGTAAATCCCAAGGGTAGATCCAAATAGTCCGATACCCCATTCCCCTTACCTCCCGCTTAATACAGAACTTCCACTGCCGAAAAGCCTGACACACCTGTAGAGTCGGGGTGATACAATTTGCATACGAAAGAGTATGAAAGGGAACGGGAGTTATAGGCATCGGGTGGCAGGGTGGGTCATTGCTGAGGGCAGCGCTCTACTGCCCGGGTTTGTCTTAGCCTTTTTTTGGGTGCGCCCGGCTGCAGACTTTGCCAGCCGTTACGGAAATGGGGAGATTGCTAAAATCGTTTTGGTCCACGTTCCGCTTGCCATTCTCTCTTTCTTGGGGTTTGTGACGGCGGGGATTTTGGGCGCCCTCTATCTGGGGAAGAAAGAACCTGCCTACGACGATTGGAGTTACGCTCTCTGTGAGGCCGGCTTCGTTTACGCTCTTCTGGCAACGGTGACGGGATCCTATTTTTCACAACTCACCTGGGGAGCCTGGTGGCAATTTGACCCGAGGCAGACAACGATGTTGATGGTCCTGATCACTTACGCCGCCTATCTGATTGTCCGCCAGGCAGTAGAAGACCGGGAGAGGCAGGCTGCCATCGGGTCTGCCTACGCCGTCCTCGGCGCTATCTCCTGTATTGCCCTCTATTTCGTCATTCCCTATCTACCGGCGGTGCAGGAGCAGAGCCTTCACCCCTCGGGCATTCTGGCAAAGGGCGGTTTGGACTGGCGCTACCGGTCGGTCCTTCTTCTCACCACGATGGGCTTTGGTGTCGTCTATCTGTGGCTGGCTTCCCTTCGGGTGCGGATCCTTTCCCTTCAACGGCGTCAGTGGCTGTCCGTTCTCTTTTCGGAGGGATGACAGTTGGACGGTGCCTTTCCTTTCTTTGTCGTCTGGCTAGTAACCTGGGGGGGGCTGATGGTCTATCTGCTCCGCCTGGACTTGCAGATTCGTCAGCTGGAGAGGGCGAGCCAATCTTTGAAGGACAGGGAGCGGGAAGAGTTCGTTAGGAGCGGTGAGGATCAATGAAGGGCGTGCTAGTGGGAAAAATGGCTACGGCAGGATTGGCGCTGATCCTCATTCTCTACGGCCTTTACACCCTCATAGGGACGGTCCAGCCCTATGTGACCTTTAAGGAGGCCCTTCAAAGGAAAGGCACCGTTCGGGTCGCCGTCTTCATCGACCACTCTACCCGCCGATACGATCCGGCGACCGGACTTCTTCAGTTTGCGGCTCGGGACACCAAAGGCAACCGATGTTCCGTCTCCCTTTCAGAGGTTCCGCCGGGCGGGTTTGAGCAATCGCCGATGGCGGTGTTGGTGGGCGAAATGAAAGATGGCACCTTTCACGCTCGCAGGGCTTTCATCAAGTGCCCTTCCAAATATGAGGGAATTCCTGAGCACGGTCAAAGGAAGGAAGACGGAAGGTCGTGACAATTTCTGGGTTAGAAGCGTTGGGAGTGCAGGGCTAGTTAGGGGCAGAATGGCATTGATTGGAGAGAGCCGATAAATGGTCATCGGTCGCCTTCTGCTTTGGACATCAATGACTCTCGCCCTCGCTTCCGGCTACGCCTATTTGCGGGCGGAAATTGAGAAGCGACCGGCTGACGAGCCGTCTCCTTGGCTTTTCAGAGGGCGACGGCTCTTCCTTCTGACGGGCGCTTCGGTCCTTCTGACGATCAGCTACCTGTGGTATCTGATCCTGACCCAAAGGTATGAGGTTGCCTATGTTTACGAGTATACGAGCCGGGACCTGGCTTTTCTCTACCGGTTCGCCGCTTTTTGGGGGGGGCAGGCGGGAACCTGGCTCCTTTGGGCTTTGTTCACGATTTTATGGGGTCTCTTCCTAAGCCGTTTTGCCCGCACCTACGAAACGGCGACTTTAGCGATTGTCGGAGGTCTCACCTTTCTTCTGCTGTCGCCCGCAGCTTTGGAAGATCCCTTCCGAATCCTCCGTCCTGCGCCCCGAGACGGGATGGGTCTCAATCCCCTGCTACAAAATCCGTGGATGGCGATCCATCCCCCGAATATGTTTCTGGGTTACGCATCAATGGGGCTACCTTTCGCTCTCGCTTTGGCGGGGCTCTGGAGGAAGGATTGGACGGGTTGGACCCGCTATGCCCTTCCCGCTTCCAATCTGGCAGTTGGGTCCCTGGGTCTGGGAATCACCCTAGGCGGGGTCTGGTCTTACGAGGTCCTCGGTTGGGGTGGCTATTGGGCGTGGGACCCTGTGGAAAACGCCTCTTTCGTTCCCTGGCTCTCCTGCTTGGCACTTGTTCACCTTCTGATCGCCCACCGCTCCGGTAAGGGAGCCGCCCGCCTGACGACTTTTGTGGGTCTCCTTACATTCGTTACGACGTTCTACGCCACTTTCGTCACCCGCAGCGGATTTATCCAATCGGTCCACGCTTTCGGCACCACGCCGGTCACCTGGTGGGTCCTCGGCATTATGGTGTTCCTCAGCATCGTTTCCTTCGGTCTCTTCGCTTTCAGGGTCCGTCATGTTCCGCCCCCGGAAGGTAGAGTCGTTGACAGGATAGGAGGCTTCGCCTTCTTTGCGTCCGTCGGTGCCTTCATCGCCGGTTTCTTTGGATTGGTCGTCTTTGTCGGTCTCTCCCTCCCTTGGATGATGGTGATCGGAAAAGCGTTGGGGTTTGCCGAGATCGGCGAAGTCGGCGTCGACCGAGTCTTTTACGATCGCCTCTCGCTTCCCGTTGCTCTCCTAATGACCGTCAGTCTCGCTTTCATGCCCTTCTTGACCGTCGTCGTTCCCAAAAATGAAGAGGAGAGAAGCCGCTGGGTCCAGTCGGTTCCCTGGCTGATCATCAACATCGCCCTCGCTAGTGCTTTGGTGGCGTTCTGGTTAGGGGTCCGCAACCCTCTTTCCCTGCTTCTTATCGGCGTGAGCGCTGTGGTCGTCGTTTCCAACGGTTACGCTCTTTTGAAACGGCTGCGCACCTCGGTCTGGACCAGTGGTCCCTACCTTTCGCACATCGGTCTGGGTCTCTTTGTCTGGGGTGTCGTGGGATCGGAACTTCACGACGAGAGCGTTCGCCTCGTCATCCCGGCGGGCGGTCACCGGGAGGCGTTCGGCTATCTCCTGACTTTCTCTGATATCCGTCCTACCGACGACGGGAAGCTTCAGGTGGTCGTTGAAGGGGCACCGGTCAACGGAGATCATCACTCCGCCGATCAGGAGGCAACTTTCACCGCCACGCCGGTGATGTTCCTTGCCGAAAGATTCGGGCTGGTGCGAGAGCCGTACATCAAACGATCGCTGACTTACGACATCTACATTGAACCCCTTCAATACGACCCGCCAGAGGAGGCGGGGACGGTGACCCTGGCAAAAGGCGAGTCGGCTCGCGTCGGACCTTACAGCATCACCTTCACCGGATTTCGCCTTTCAGGAAAACCTGTTATGGGGATGCCGGAAAAGATCACGGCACTGGTGGAAATGAAAGACGGGCAAAGGACCTACCGTTTAAAGCCCTACTGGCACTTGAAAGATGATGGCATCGTTCGGAAGGACGACCGAATTCCGGGAAAAAACATTCGCGTCTCCATTGACAGGATGAATGCAGAGGATCGGTCGGTGCGGCTGCGGATTGCTGGCATAGATGGGCTGAGGGGACACAACGGGATGCTGGTCATCAATGTTCAGAAAAAGCCGGCCGTCAATCTGGTCTGGCTGGGTGCCGCCTTGATATTAATAGGAGCCGTCCAAACAGGGGTGCGTCGGATCAGAGAATCGGTCAAGGCTAGCCGCCTAAGTGAGAGCACGGGAAAGAAAAAGCGCCACATCCCCTAACAGGAACGGTGAGGGAGCAAGATTTGGAGAACCTCTTGCCCGTCATGGTTCGGGTTCGTGAGCAGAAGGTTCTGGTCGTCGGCGGTGGCGCAGTCGCTCATCAGAAGGTCGTCCAACTCCTGGAATGTGAAGCTCTCGTGACGGTCGTTTCTCCCCAATTGGGTCCGGAACTGACCGGCTACAAGGATCGGATCACCTGGATTGCTCGCGACTACCGGGAGGCGGACTTGGACGGTGCTTGCCTGGTCTTTTCCTGCACCGATGATAAAGAGGTAAATGAAAGGGTATTCAGGGACTGTCAAAGACGGGGGCTCTGGTGCAATGTGGTGGACGATCCGGACCATTGCCGCTTCTTCATGCCGTCGGTGTTCCGCAGGGGACCGGTCACTGTCGCCCTCTCCACATCGGGTCTGAGCCCCGCCCTGGCTCGGCAAATGAGGCTCTATTTGGAGGAGGTCTTTGACGACGGATTTGGTCTGTTAGCCTTTGCTTTGGGCCATCTGAAAGATGCCATCCGGTCAGCGCTTCCGACAATCGACCAACGGCGTGAATTTATGAAAAGGGTATGGAACAGCGCGGTCTGGCAGGCACTGGAGGCAGGAGACCTACCGACAGCCCGGCGCCTGATCGGTCAGATCTTGGAAACGGTCTCATCTGCTCGCCGAGGGGATCGGGGTTCCTATGCCACGGATTTGGGGATATGAAGTGAAACTCCTTATGGTAGGCATCAACTACAAGACCGCCCCGGTGGAGGTGCGCGAACAGGTCGCTTTCTGCGACGAGAATGTGAAGGAGGCGTACGCACATTTTTTGAGGGAGGGCTTTCGGGAGGTCGTTCTCCTGTCCACTTGCAACAGGACGGAAATTTATTGTGAGGACCCGCTGGGGCGATCTGCTAAGTCTCTAGTTACGACCTGGGCATCTTTTTTTGGTCAGAATCGAGACGAGATCGTCCCTCACATTTATGTGAAGGAAGGAGATGAACTGGTCCGACATCTGTTCCGGGTGACGTGCGGTCTTGAGTCAATGATGTTGGGCGAGACTCAAATTCTCGGTCAGGTGCGCGAAGCCTATCAGACGGCTCTGGAGCAGGCAGCCGTCGGAATGCATCTGGGAGAGGTCTTTCGCAAGGCACTCAAACTCGGCAAGAAGGCTCGGGCGGAGACGGCGATCAGCCGCGGCGCCCTGTCGGTCGGTGGCGCTGCCGTGGAACTGGCGAAGCGGGTCTTCGCTGACCTCGGCACCTGCACGGTCCTGCTCATCGGTGCCGGAACAATGGGAAAAGATACGGCACGGTCCCTTCTTCGCGGTGGCTGTCGGGACCTTCTGGTCTGTAACCGAACTTTTGAAAGGGCGCGCCAGCTGGCGAAGGAACTGGGTGGTCACCCTCTGCCATTTGACCAACTCAACGATCAACTGACAGCCGCCGACGTCATTATTGCGTCAACTGGCGCTCGCCAGTATGTAGTCACCCGCCCGATGGTGGAGAGAGCCCTCCTCCGACGGAGGGACAAGCCCCTTTTTCTCATTGATATTGCCGTGCCCCGAAATATTGACCCGGAGGTCGGTCGGATGGAGACGGTTTTCCTTTTTGACATCGACGATCTGAAAGGCATAGTAGACAGTCACGCCCAGGAGAGGCAGGCGGAAGTTGAAAAGGTGCAGGTCCTCATTGAGAAGGAATTGACCAACTATCGGACCTGGCTGGGAGAGAGAAAAGCGAGACCGTTACTCCTTTCTCTGGTCAAAGAAGCGCAGGAGATCAGCCGCCAGACGGCAGAGATCCTTTTTCAGGAACTGTCCCATCTTTCCGAAAAGGACCGACAGGTGATCAGGGCGAAGATCTCCGCGCTCGCCATGCGCATCCTGCACCGCCCCCTCAGTCAAATCAAGAGACTGGCTCATCGGGACGACGCCCTCAATTTGGCAAGGGAACTCCTCCTTGGTCCTCTGAACGGTTCCGATTATGCTGACCCGTCCCTTTCCGTCACAGCCGAAGGGGTGGAAATATCGTCTCCCGAATAGCAGAAGGATTGGGTTGATCAGGAGGTCCCACCGTGTCCTTCCATTGGTGGCAAGCCGGTTGGATCGTCGCGATCCTCTACCTTGCTCTCAGTGGACTGATTCACTGGCGGCTATGGAAAGGAACGAGAGACCTGCCCATTTCGCCAAAATTGCCTGTTGTCCTCATCTTCATTCTCCACTCTGCTCTCCTTTTCGGGTTCTGGTCGTCCCGAGGGGTGAACCTGGACAGACCGGAAGGGCTTGCCCTTCTACTGAGTTGGCTGATTGTTGGTGCGGGTCTCTTTCAGTGGCTTCAAGGGCAAATGGAGGCGCCTTCGGCTTTCGTATTGCCCCTCGCCTCTCTCCTGACAGCCTATGGTTTCACTTCCGAAGGCGTCCCCCGATTGCCGCCTCCCATGAGTAGGGAATTGCTAACCATTCACATCACTCTCTTATTGACCGCCTACTTCCTTCTCCTCCTTTCCTTCAGTTCGGCTGTGGCGTACCTGCTAACCCTTGCCTTCCTGAAAAGAAAGCGACCCTTAGTCTTCCTTCGGAGACTGCCTCCCCTGGAAGTTGCCGACAAAATGACGAGAAAGTGGGTCCTGCTGGGGCTTCCCCTACTGATCGCCGGAATGTTGGTCGGCGTGATCTGGGCAAAGGCGGAGGGACGGTCTGCCTGGACCGATCCTAAAGCGATCCTCTCTGTCCTGACCCTCCTGCTTTTCCTCGGATACCTTCACGGGAGATGGGTGCGTCGGTGGGAGCCGACCGTCGCTCACATCTTTCTCCTGATCGGTTGCGGAGTGCTTCTGGTCACCTTCTTGGTCGCGCAGCACAGCCTCGCTACATGACTTGCGGCATTGACGGACGGCTTCGTCCCTCGCAAAATCAGGCGTGTCAGGAGTGCCTGCTAATGGAACCCAAGAAGCTGCGCAAGGTCATTCTGGCGGCGCCCCGGGGTTTCTGCGCCGGAGTCGTCCGCGCCATTGACATAGTAGAGCAGTGTCTCCAACTCTTTTCTCCGCCTCTTTATGTCCGGAAGGAGATCGTTCACAATCAGTTCGTCGTCAACTCCTTCCGCCAGCGGGGCGTTATCTTCGTCAACGAACTGGACGAAGTTCCCGATGGAGCGACAGTGATCTTCAGCGCCCACGGCGTCTCCCCCGCCGTCCGAGAGAAGGCGCGGCAAAAGAAACTGCGTGCCATTGACGCGACCTGTCCGCTGGTTACTAAGGTTCATTTAGAAGCCGTCCGCCTCGCCCGTCAGGGATACAGCATCGTTCTGATCGGTCATAAGGGTCACGAGGAAGTGGAAGGGACTTTGGGCGAGGCGCCCGATCGCACCTACCTGGTTGAGACGGTTGACGATGTGGAGCATCTCGAACTGCCCGATCCCGATCGGGTTGCCTACCTGACTCAGACGACACTGAGCCTTTGGGACACCGAGGAAATCGTTGCGGCTCTCAAGCGCAAATTTCCAAAACTGGTCGGTCCCAAGACCGACGACATCTGCTATGCCACTCAGAACCGGCAGTTGGCGGTCCGCCATTTGGCGCAACAGGTGGATTTGGTTTTGGTCATCGGTTCGGCTAACAGTTCCAACAGCCAGAGGCTCAAGGAGGTGGCGCAGGCTACCGGTTGCCCTGCTTACCTCATTGACGGTCCTGAAAACATTCAAGATGATTGGCTCGACGGTATTGAAACGGTGGGAATCACATCGGGAGCGTCCGCTCCCGAATCCCTCGTGACGGCCGTTGTCAACTACCTGATAGAAAAGGGAGCTGAGGATGTTTTCGAATTCGTTCTCACGCACGAGACGGTTCAGTTTTCCCTTCCGGCGGAACTCCGCCGGTGGCTTCCGGAAAAAGTAACTGTGGAAGAGAATCTGCACCTTTTGTGACTTCCCTGTGGCAGGGAGAGGATGCTTCTCCTAACGGCAGATATTGGCAACAGCAATATTACTCTTGGTCTCTTTGATACTGAGGAGACCTCCGCGACCGAGTCAGGGGCTGATCTGCCTCGCCTGATGGGGTCGTGGAGAGTCCAAACGGAACTGAACAGGACCGCGGACGAGACCTACGGTCTCCTCGTCCCTTTCATCGGCTGGTTCGGGGCGGACCGCAAGGCGATCGGCGCCGTCACCGTTTGTAGCGTGGTCCCACCCGTGACCACAGCCTTTGTGGAGATGAGCAGACGGTTCCTCTCCCAGGAACCTCTGATCGTAAGTGGCAGTCTGAAGCTGGATATTTCCAACGCTTACGAGCCGCCGGAAGCGGTCGGTGCCGATCGCCTGGTCAATGCCGTCGCCGCCCGTCATCTCTACGGGCTTCCTGCCATCGTCGTGGACTTTGGAACGGCGACGACTTTTGATGCGATTTCCCGCGACGGAGTCTACCTGGGCGGCGCCATCGCGCCGGGAATTACCCTTGCCGCTGACGTTCTGTTCCAGAGAACGGCGCAACTGCCACGGGTACCCTTCACCCCTCCGCCCCACCCCATCGGACGGAACACCACCCAATCCATTCAGTCGGGTCTTCTCCTGGGCTATGCCGGGCTGGTCAAGGAACTGGTTTCCTTGTTTCAAAGGGAACTGGGTGCCGATGCGAAGGTCATCGCCACGGGAGGTTTGGCACCCCTGATGGCACCCCTCCTCCCACCTTTGACCGCCGTGAACACCGAATTGACTCTTCAAGGTTTGGCGCTTATCTGGAGCCAGAAGAAAGGCAAACAGACCTAAGAGGTCAACCTCCGGGTTTCGTAACGAAGCCTCTTGGTGCCGGTCGGACTCATCTCCTCACCTCTCCCCAGCCGTTCTGCCTCCTGTTGCGCCTGATCGGCAAGTTCCTGATTGCCTAAATCGCGGAGAAGGATCGTTGCCTGCATCAAAAGGTCCTTTGCGCGGGTTCTGTCGCCGCCTCTCGCCGCTTCTTCCAGCGCCTTTGTCTGCAGTCGGTGAGCTGTTACTGCTTTCACGAGGCGACGAACTTCTTCGTCGACTTTTTTCGCTTCTTCAGCGTCGGTCGTGAACTCAACGGCGAGGTCCTGGCGCACTCTTTCTTCCTGACCGGCTGGCGTTCGGTAGCCGACTTCCACCTGAGCGATTCTAAAGACGCCCTTCGGCTTCTTTTGCACGGTCAGTTCCATCAAAAGGGACTGTCCCTGGTCCCGCTCTAAGTCTCCCAGGGCAACTTGAATGCCCCGGTCGGAAAGGGCTGTGGCACCCAGCAGACCGATCAGGGGACGCACTCGCCAGACCCGCTGGGGCGTGACACCCGGTATCAGGCGCACCGTCAGCCAGGCATCTCGGACGACGACCCTCTTTGCGCCGGCTACGACCCTTTCAAAAAAGTCAACGATTTTTTCGGGAGCATCTATGAATTCGGAGAGACCGCCCGCACCCGCCGTGACATTAGCCAAACGGTCCAAAAAGTCCTCGTTCCAGTCGTCGCCTAAACCGAAAGCGATCAGGGGAATCTTTTTCTCCGCCAACTGCTTCGCCCATTCCAAGCACTGATCCTCGTCTCCGTAAGTCTGTCCATCCGTTAGGAGAATCATTCGACTCACCCGGTCCGGCGTGTGATACTTATCCAATTCATTGAGTCCCGCCTCCATTCCCTTGCTGATCTCCGTGCCGCCGCGGTCTCTGATCTGATCGACCCGCCTCTTAAGACTTTCCTTGTCTCTGACGGGACTGGCTGGAGCGAGCACTTCCACCCGGTCGTCAAAAAGGACGATGCTGACAATGTCGTCCGGGTCCAGGAGATCAAGAGCCAGTTTGACCGCTCGCCTCAGGTTGTCAATCTTTTCCCCCGCCATAGATCCGCTCCGGTCCAAAACGAAGGAGACATTGACAGGACCGGCAGCCGGCGCACCTTCCCCGACAGGCACAATGTCGGTGACGGCATACAGAATCTGAGGCCCGTGCTCAGCCATTAACTTGCTATTGGCGAGACGGCAGCTTACCCTTACGAGTTCCGCCACAACCTGTCCCTCCCGTGCGGGCGTTTTAAAAGATCTTTTTCCTTGCCCTTCATCGTTATTTTATCCCAAACTATAGGCGAAATTTGAAAGGGGCGAAAGAAAGGGGGTGTGGCTGATGAGAATGAGAAAGGGACAAACGACGGTGGAATTGGCTTTACTCCTTGCCTTCGTCTTCCTTGTGGCAGTAGCAGCATTGACGGCTTTTAGTAGTTCCTTTGGAAACAGATGGAATTCCTACATAAACGCCCTACCGATGCCGTAAGGCATCGGAAAAGACGTCCCGAAATGAAACGCCTCTTCTTCCCTCTGATTGTCATGTTTTTTTAGGAACGACGGCAGCAGGGTCCCCAGAAACCTTTCTTTGGGAACGACCTCTTGTCCTGCCGAGAGTCGGGAGATACGGACGGCGTCCCGTATTCGTTGACCCTGCGGAGATGGCAATCGTTTCGGGAACCGTTGAACCGCCTGCGCCCGGTCACGTGGAAGCCATCGGACAAGCGGAGGCTTACGGTCCTCAGGATTGGGCGACTATCGTTGCTCCAACCAACCGCCGACCTTTCGGCTACGATTGGGAAGATTGGGGCGAGATGATGCGTTAGAGGTCCTTCCCCTAGCCCTATCTCGGTTCCACCCGGACCCCCATCGCATCTACTTGACCGGTCACTCGATGGGCGGACACGGAGCGTGGCAACTCAGTGTCCTTTACCCTGACCGGTTCGCTGCTGCTGGTCCCGGTGCTGGCTGGATTTCCTTTAGCACCTACTGGGGAAACGCCGGAGCAAACCCGTGATCCCGTCCAGGAAATGGTCCTTTCTTCCTCCGCCTCTAGCGATACCCTGACCTTCGTTTCCAACCTTGCATCCGTTCCAATCCACATCCTCCACGGGGAGAGGGACGACACCGTTCCCGTTACTGAGTCCGGAAAAATGGCTGAAATTCTCCGTCCTTTTCACAAAGATTTCATTTATCACGAGCAGCCGGGCGTCGGTCACTGGTGGGAAGTGTCGCCGGTCCCGGGCACCGATTGTGTAGGTTGGGCACCGATGGGCACTTCTTTTCCCGCCACTGGCGCCCCTCCGACGATGAGGTTCGTTTCGTCTCCTTCAAAACGCTAAGCCCTGCCATCAGTGGTTCCTGCTATTGGGTGCGGGCCGATGCCGTGGAGAGGGACGGAAAGCCGGCGACGGCAAAGATCGAACGGGATCCCTAGCAGTGCCTTTTTCTGGGAAAGACGGAAAATATTCTCGCCCTCACCCTCCGCCTTCCAGAAAGCCGCGGTCAGCCTTGGGTCACAATTGATTTAGACGGGACCAAAAGCCGCTACTGGGTCCCCCTGTCACAGACAGCCCTTTCTCGCCGGAAGAGAGACGGACAGTGGCGCTGATCAGCGCCCTGGTCTGAAGCGCGGAAAGGGAGGACCCGGTCGGGACCCTTTAATATCGTCTTTAGCAATCACCCCCTTCTTGTGTAGTGTATGGAAGCCGGGGCACCCCCGAGGAAAACTCATGGTCTTTCGTCAAAGCCCGCTTGGATGCTGAGCCGACCAATCGGTTGCCTTATTGGCTGTCGGGTGTCGGCTATCCGGACGTGACCGTTTTTTCCTAAGCGATGCTGGAGAAAGGATGGGAAGGGATCCTTCTTGCTGGATACTTCGGCTGGGACTGGTCTATTGAACGGGATCAGTGGGCGGTCCGGAAGCCCTTTGGTCATTTCGGTTGGCGACACTGGCAAGATGTCCACCGGTCGCGTAAAACATCAGCCGATCCTCAGTGACGCCCCTACTGAACTCGACAGCAATCTGACCCTGATGGAGGACAACGATCCGATCCGCTAGAGTTAGGACCTCAGGCAGCTCGGAGGAGGAGAAGAGGACCGCAATGCCCTCCCGGTGCGCCATGTAACGGATGAACCGATACAGTTCCGCTCGGGCGCCCACATCCACGCCTCTCGTCGGCTCGTCCAAGAGGAGGATCCGTGGTCGGACCAAGAGCCATCGGCTGAGAAGAACTTTCTGCTGGTTTCCTCCCGAGAGAGCCGTCACGGGTGCGGACGGAAGGTTTGGCTGAATCTGAAGCCGCCGGTACGCGTCCTGGACCTGCTCCATTTCCTGATGTCGATTGATGAACTGATAGGGGGATAGCTGGGGAAGCGCGGCGAGGGAGACGTTGTTTCCTGCCGTCATCGTTAAGATCAAGCCGGTCACCTTCCGATCCTCTGTCACCAACCCGATGCCTCTGCTGATGGCGTAACCAGGGCTGACCGGTCGGTATGGTGCTCCAAAGAGGGTCATCGTTCCGGACCGAATGATTCCCGGACACGCACCGAAAAGAGTTAAAAGGAGTTCGGACCGACCGGCGCCTAAAAGACCAAACAACCCGACAATTTCCCCTCGCCGTATGATCAAGTTAACGTCCGTCAGGAGCCAGCGGTCGGGATTGGCTTTTTCTGAGACCGAAAGACCGGACACCGATAGGGCAACGGGACCATCCGAAACCGGCGGCTCTTCTTCCACTGCCCCTAATTCCTTTCCCACGATCATCGTGACAATCTGCCTGGGGTCCGCTTCGGCAGTGACGACCGTTCCGACTTTCCGACCATCTCTCAGAACCGTGATCCGGTCGCTGATAGCAAAAACCTCGCGAAGTCGGTGGGATACGTAAAGGACGGTCACCCCTTGCGCCTTCAATCCCCGGATGATCTCATAAAGTTTTGCCGTTTCCGATTCCGTCAGGGCAGAAGTCGGTTCGTCCATGACCAGGATTCTGGCGTTTTGGGACAGGGCTTTAGCGATCTCGCACATCTGCTGCTTCCCGACGGGCAGATCTCCAACACGGGCGTCCGGGTCAATGGTCGGGTCCAGACTCGCCAGGATCTCCCTGGCTTTTCCCCTCATTGCCCGGAAGTCAACAAAGGAAAGCCATTTGGTTAGTTCCCGACCCAAAAAGATATTCTCGCTGACCGTCATAGCAGGCACCAGGTTGAGTTCCTGGTAGATCACGGCGATGCCGAACCGGATGGCTTCCCTGGGCGATCGGATCGGAGCAAGGCGCCCATCGATAAAAATTTCCCCCTCGTAATCGGGATAGACGCCGCCGAGGACCTTCATTAAAGTGGATTTACCAGCGCCGTTCTGTCCGACGATGGCGTGCACCTCACCCCCCTCTGCCTCAAAATCCACCCGGTCCAGAGCCACGATGCCCGGAAACCGTTTCGTAATTTGTCTCATCTGCAGGAACGGCACGGAAAGCCACCTTTCAATCCTCTTTATTCTTTTCGCCCTTACAATTTTTGCGGTGACCGTCGTGCTAAGAAGAACCTTTCTCCACTTTACCAAGATCGGGGAGAGAAGGGAACGTCATTTATGGCGGATCGGCTATCGGGATTGGGAGGACCTGTTGAGCCGGAACGGACCGGATGAGTTTCGGTGGTGCTGGGCGACTTGGCAGACGGAAGCGGAAAGGTCCGAGACGGCGCTGGAAAGGGGGGACGCTTCTTTCTTCGCCGATCGCCTGGCTCGCTCCTTTTGGTGGCGGGTCGTTCCCGAGTTCCGGTCCCGCACCCTTTTTCTTGACATTGAGACCACCGGACTCACCGGTGCCGACTGCATTACCCTTATCGGCGTTTACGACGGAAGAGATTACCAGGCTTTTTATCGTCGCGACGACTGGGACGAACTGAGAGAGAAACTGGCATCGTCGGCGGTCCTGGTGACTTACAACGGAGCCCTCTTTGACCTTCCCATCCTTCGGTCGGTCCTCCCTGACTGGCGCTTTCCGCCGCTTCATCTGGACCTGTGCCCCCTTCTGCGGCGGATCGGCTACCGAGGGGGGCTGAAAGGGGTGGAGAAACAGTTGGGGATCCAGCGGAGCCCAGAGACAGCAGAACTCAATGGATGGGATGCGGTTCGGCTTTGGTGGCGGTGGGCGGACTATGGAGATGGGAAAGCTTTGGAACTGCTGACCCGCTACAATAGGGAAGACGTCGTTCACCTCTCCTTTCTTCTGGACTTCGCTTACGAGACTCTGTGGAAATCCACCGTCGGGAAAGGGGTTTTTGGATGAAACCGGAAGAGGCTTGGAAATGGTCCTCCTTAATGGCGCTCGTAATGGATTTCGGGGGCGGATTGGTGACCGTCGCCATACCTATGTTGGCGGTTTCCCTAGGCACCAGCCCCAGCAAGGTCGGGATCGTTGGCGCTGTCGGTCCAGGGACATACGCCCTTTCCTGTCTCCTGGGGCATCGCTGGGCAGACCGGTGGGGTCGTCAGGTCAGCATTCGCGTTGGCAGCCTACTCGTCGCCCTCAATTGCATTTTGGTCAGCCTCCTCGCCCTCCAACCTTTTCTGATACCTCTGGCCATCGGTTCCTCCCTTTTGGGTATGAGCTACGCTCTTTTCTGGCCCGCCACCCAAGCGTCGGCGGGTGCCGGGGTTTCCCCTTTGAAACTGCCGTCGGTGCTCCGCTGGTACAACCTGTCCTGGAGCGGCGGACGAATGATCGGCACCAGCATGGCGGGCTCCCTTTTCCTCGTCAGTCCCTCTCTGCCCTTTCTCGTCGCTGGTCTCGCCAGTGCCGTCGTCTTTCTTCTTTCAAAACGACCTCTGTCCGTTTTGGCGACAGGGAATTTTGATCATGACGGTCCGACAACGCCTCTGCCCGCCGCTCTCGTCACCTCCGGGCAGTTAGGTAATCTGGTCCGATCTGTCGCCGTCATGGAGGTCAGCGTTCTCTTTCCTAAGTTAGCCAAAGGGCACGGGTGGTCGGAAGATCAAATCAGTTATCTTCTCGGCTGTCTTTTTTTGGGGCATACGATCGGCTTCCTCCTGTCCCCTCTAATAATCAAAGGAGTGGGATGGGTGTTGGTGGAGGGCTGTAAAATCGCGATGTCGGTAACGACGCTCCTCGTCCCCTTTGTGAACAGTCCCTTTCTCCTTGCCGTCATTTTCTGTCTGATAGGTGTTTCCGCGGCTCTCACCACCACGGTCAGTCTGGTCCTTTCTATAGCTAGTCAGGGAGAGAGCGTTCAGGGGAGTGCCCGGCACGAGGCAGGGGTGGGTGCCGGCGGGGTCGGTGGTCCCGTTGTCGGCGGTTTCCTGATGGAGCGCGTCTCGCCGGCGTCGGCTTTTCATCTCCCGATTGTCCTGACCATCGCACTGTTTCTTTGGGATTGGCGGGCGGCAGCCAGACCGAGACAAGTATCCCAAAAAATGCGTTAATTTTATGAGATAGCTGCGATGGCGGAGTCCTATTCATTTGCCCACCCCGTGCTGATGGTTTTTTCGGCTGTTGTCTATGGGCTGTTTAGTTGGTGGAGCAGGGGCAGAGACACATTTCCCTATCCTTCTGTTCGGCTCTTCAGGACATCGGCAGCAGACTGGCGTCAAAAAGTGTCGCGTCTTTTGAAAGGGGTGGCTGTTCTTTGCCTGATTGCCGCCCTCGGTCGTCCCCAGTCGGCTGCCACCTTTGTCCGCCGCGTTGAAGGCATTGATATCGCCATTACATTAGATGTCTCCAGCAGTATGAGCGCCACGGACTTCCGTCCTAATCGGCTGGAGGCAGCCAAAGAGGTCGTCATCCGGTTTTTAGACCTCCTCGCCAGTCATCGGTCGGGCGACCGGGTTGCCTTAGTTGCCTTCTCCGGCGAAGCCTTCACTGTAGCGCCCCTGACTTCTGATTTGGAATTCATCAAAGAAGGGGTGGCGACCGTTCCGACGGCTGTATCAGGTGCCGTCCAAGACGGCACGGCTATCGGGGACGCCCTGACTGTAGCCCTGTCCCGGCTCGTCCGGTCTCCTGCCAAGAGTCGGGTGATCATCCTCCTTTCGGACGGAGAGAACAATATGGGGCGGGTCGAGCCGCCGACGGCGGGGGAGTACGCCCGTGAAGCCGGCGTTCGAATCTATACGATCGGCATCGGCTCAGAGCGAGGGCTGGCTTTCTTCACTGATCCCGCAACCGGTCGGACCCGCCTTTCCCAGCAATACGGTTTTAATCCCCAACTCTTGCGCCGACTCGCTGAAAGGACCACGGGCGCGTACTTCTTTGCTGGAGATCAAGGAACCTTGGAGTCCGTTTTGCGCGCGATTCTTCAATTGGAAACGACGCCTCTGGTCGTCCGCAAGGAGCGAACGGTTCAAGAACTTGCCGGCTGGCTCATTGCCGTCTCCCTCGCCGCCTTTCTTCTGGACAGTTTCTTGACCCATTTTGTTTGGAGGAGGGTCCCGTGAACCTGCAACCGATTGATTTCGCTTTCCCCCAAGCCTTCTGGTTGATCGTCCCTTGGGTCTCAGTCGTCGGTGCCGTCTGGTGGGGCTCGGGGCTGAAAAAGCGGTCGCTTCAGTTCTGGCTCAGTCCCGATTCGTTGGAGAAGTGGGGGCGTCGGGCGCGCCTTCAGGTTCTCCTCTTTTCCTTGGCGACCCTCTTCCTTATCGTCGCTCTCTCACGACCCCGTTTCGCCTTCAGTATCAGAAAGGTGACGCTGAAGGGCGCCGACCTGGTTATCTGCCTGGACATTTCCCACAGCATGCTTTGTGAAGACATCACCCCGTCCCGACTGGAGATGGGGCAGACGGTTATTTCCAACCTTATCAGAAGACTCCCGCCGGACGACCGGGTCGCTCTGGTCGTCTTTGGAGGTAATGCGTTCCCTTTGAGCCCCTTGACCAGTGACCTTTCACTGATAGAACTCTATCTGACCCTGATAGATCCGTCAGTCCTCGTTCAAAATCCGACGACATACATCGGAAAGGGTCTTGAAGTTTCCCTCAGGCTCCTTCAAAGGAAGGCAACAGATTCGGGAAGGGGACGGATGATCCTGCTCCTATCGGACGGCGAGGATCAGGGGAGCGACTGGAAGACGCCGGCGTCCGTCTGCCGAAAAGAGGGCATCCCGATCGTCTCGGTCGCGCTGGGCACGTCCTTGGGGTCCGCCGTTCCCAACTTAGACTCATCGGGACAGATCCGGGGTTACAAGCGGGACAGGGAAGGACGGATCGTCATCTCCCGATTGAATGAGCAACTCTTATCGGAGATCGGCAAAATGACCGGTGGAAAGGTGTTGCGACCTCTTGACGGTAATCGGGAGACGCAGCAGGTTATCGCTGAACTTTCCCGGACCCGAAAGCAGGCTTCCGTCCGGTCCGAAACCGAATGGCTGGAAACCTTTCCTTTCCTCCTTTTTCTCTCCCTTTGTCTTTTGGTCGGAGAGATAAAATTGCGAAGGTCGGTAGACTAGGACGGTTATCGGGATGACAGCGGTTTATCGGATCGCTGCGGGTCTGGTTCTCGTGGGGATCGGCGAAATGGCGCTGAGTCCCTTCAGGGAGATCCAAGTCTGGTGGGTCAATCAGCAGGGTCGCCGTGCCTACCGGAGGGGTGATTACCGGTCGGCATTGGAAGCCTTTGAGTCAGCGGAAAAAAAGTCACCAGGTGACCCCACTATCCGGTTCAACGAGGGGTCGGCGCTCTTTTCTATCGGTAAAGTCGCTGATGCGCTAAAGAAGTGGAAACAATCTGCTGACCATTTTCCGGCAGATCGCCGAAGGGAACGGGCGTCGGTCCATTACAACATCGGTAACGCCTTTTTTGAGCAGAAGCAGTGGAAGGAGGCGGAGGAGGCTTACAAGAAAGCTCTCAGATTGACCCCCTGGGATCGGGACGCCAAATACAACCTGGAATTGGTCCTTCGTCAGCAGCGGCGCCAGCCTCCGCCCCAGCGACAGACCCGTCCCCCTCTGCCGCCCCCGCCTCCCATTGAAAGGGAAAGCCAGCAGAGGAAATTGAGACGGATGCTTCAAAGTCCATGGCAGGGCGACAGGGACTGGTAATGACGGGAGCGGACGAAAGGCGACCATTGACCGTCGTTCTTCTGGTCTCTTTTCTTATCGGTCGGCCCCTTCTCGCCCACAGTCAAACCCGCTCTTCCGTCACCTTGACCCAGCAGGGAGTGACTTTGAAGGTTTATTTGCGCGACTCCCGGATCACAATGGGCGGGGTCTTCCTGCTCAGTTTGGAGACGACCCTACCCGGTGACATCACCGTCCCGGTGATTCAGGCAGATCTTCCCGAACACTGGTCTCGTGATCTCATCTATCTCAGCGACATCTCCGATGCCGAAGCGGTTTGGATCGGTAACCAACAATTCACTAAGATCACCCGGGTCTACCGCCTTCAGCCCCTGAGACCGGGAACGATACGGTTCAGCGGACTGAGGGTGTCGGTGCCACCGGCGACTTTTACTGTTCCGACTCTGACGGGCTATGTGGTCAGTGGTGGCGGTTTGGGTCCCGAGCAGCCCTTGCCTGAAAAGCCTCTGCGCGTGGAGGCGACGGCCAACCCAAGGCAGCCGTACCTGGGTCAACAGGTCGTCTACACCCTTCGCCTCGCCGTTTCCCCTTTCGTGGATTTAGAGCCTTCTCCCAACTACGAGCCTCCTCAGGCAGAGGGTTTTTTTGCTGAAGACTTTCCAAAAGTCCTTCGGTCCTTCTCCGGCGGCTACGACGTCCAGTCGGTTCGGATGGCGTTCTTCCCCCTCCGGTCCGAATCCCTGACCATCGGGTCGGCACGGGTTCTCGCTCGCATCTCTGGGGAGCCAGGCATCAGGGAGATGAGAACGGAACCGATCCGTATTCGGGTCCGCCCCCTCCCTCAGCCCCTTCCGGCTGGCTTTACCAATCTAGTCGGGCGTCTTGAGGCGAACCTGGAAGTTTTCCCCTCTCGCGTTCCTGTCGGTGAGACGCTAACCGTCCGGCTGACTCTTCGGGGTACTGCCTACCTTCCCGCCTTGCCGACCCCTGATCTATCGGTGCGAGACACCCGCATCCCACCGCCCCGACAAGCCATTCGGAGGGAAGTGGGACCGACAGGTCTGCTGTGGTTTGTCCGCTCTTTCACTTGGCGCATCGTCCCTCTCAAAGAAGGGGATCTGACGATTCCTCCGTTCCGGTTTCCTTACTTGGACCCGAACGGAGGCATCTACCGTACAGCACAGACCCGCCCCGTCACCATCAGCGTCGTTCCTGGATCGGTGCCTGCCGCGGTAGGGAGTGAGACACGGCCGCCCAAGCGATCCGTCCAAATCTGGTTATTGACAGGGTTGGGATCCGTCGTTGCTCTTTCCGTCGCTGGGCTCTTGATCTATCGCAGACAGAAGTGGCTCGCTCAATTAGGAGTAGACGATCCGGACTTGAAACAGGCGGCTCTCCTCCTGAAGAGGGAGGGACCGCAAGCGGTTGGAGAGGGGGTGCGCCAATGGATGCGGGAGCAGATCTACCAAAGGACCGGAATCCTCGTCTCGCCAGCTGAGAAGCCGGAGCGTCTTTTGGAACTGCTAACCAGAAAGGGAGTTAGCGAAGCGGGCGCCCGATTCGCCAGCGACGTCTGGGCGCGCTCCCTTACCTCCCTCAACGAAGATGAGGCGCTCCACCTCTTGCGAAGGGCAGGGGAGGTCCCCCGCCGACTGTGATGTCCGACCTTCCCCAGCGACTCCAGGAAATTCTTGACAAGATCAGGAAGCGACTGGACAAAAAAGAAAAAGCCCGGGGATCGGCCCTCTCCGTCGCCAGGGAGTTGGTCCGCGACAGTTCGGTCCTAATTAAACATCTTCACCGAGATCAATGGGAACAGGCAAAGGACACCTTACGGACGATCGGGGAAAAGGTCGGGGAACTGAAAGGGCAGCTGACCTCCCACCCGGACCTGTGGCAGGCAGGCTTCGTGCAGGACGCGCTGAAAGAAGTCGCCGAAGCCTGTCTTCTCTTCGCCATCATTTCTTCTTCGCCGATTCCCGGACCTGATGAGATCGGCTGCGACGACGCTTCCTATCTGAACGGTCTCGCCGAAGCGATGAACGAACTGAGGCGGGTCATCCTTGACGATTTGCGCCGGGAACGCCTGGACAGAGCAGAAACATATCTCCGTCTGATGGATGATGTCTTCTATATGTTGCTAGCTTTTGATCACGCCGACGCCCTAACTCTGGGGTTACGGCACCGGG
Organism: Candidatus Caldisaccharidevorator sinensis; assembly: GCA_032161505.2. Lineage (GTDB taxonomy): Bacteria > Armatimonadota > Fervidibacteria > Fervidibacterales > Fervidibacteraceae > Caldisaccharidevorator > Caldisaccharidevorator sinensis. The sequence goes on along the minus strand of JAVKTG010000001.1, from coordinate 712,126 downwards.
TGGACAGCTTGAGAGCGATTTTGGAAAGGACCCGAAGCGATGTGACCCTCGCCCTTCAGTATCGCCGACTGGGTTCCGCTGCGGAAGGCACTCCCCCAGAGAATTAGGACGGCTGACCGTCGGTGATGGTCGGCATCACATACGGTCCCTCGGGCACGACCACGACCGTCGCTTCGGGACCATGCTTCTTTAAAGCCTCTTCCAATCCCCGCTGAAGGTCTTCAAGAGGGCGCACTTTGACCCGCGCCAACTCATCGGGGCTCACCCCATCGCTGTAAACCCAAATATCAGCCTTCTCCGCTACCTTCATCTGTTCCTGAACCATCCATTGGTCATAGCGGAAGTAGTCGGGGCTCCAGAGCAATCGGCGAAAGTCTTCCCATCGGTCAAAGTCATCGTAGACTGACCGAAAGTGGTCCGAACCGAGACCCTCAGCGAGGGAAGCGACAAGGATGACGGTGCTCCCCTGTTTTAAGATCGGGAGCACCCCTACAAGCCCCTTAATGGCTTGATAGAAAGTTAGGTCCAGAGGATAGCCGGCGCTGGAAGTGACCACGATGTCGGCAGGTTTGGGAACGGGAGAGCGGGCAACCTGATCCACCAGTTTGACCGCCTCGTAGAAGGTCTGATGCATCGGACCTGCCCACAGACCCGTGATCCGCCGGTCTTCGTCCAGAGCCACATGAACGGCAAAATCACAGCCAGCACGGTCCGCCACTTCCATTGCCGTTATATGGCACGGATTACCCTCCAGGACTCCGGTGACGGAAGCCGGATGGTCCATAAAGTCCGGTCCGTGAAATTGCCTCATACAGGGCATCGCGGTCAGACCGGGGCAGAGAACCTTCCGACCGCCTGAGTAGCCTGCCATTAAATGCGGTTCTACCAGACCGACAACGATCTTCATATCTGCCGTCAAGTAGCGATCGTCTATCAGTGCCGGCATCCCGGTGCTGGTGGTGCCGATGTCGCGGTGGCTTTCTAGGTCGGTCGCCGAGTGGTTGATCACAGGGTAAGTGCGGGCTATGTCCGGTGAGAGGAGTTCGTCCAGTTCCTTTCCTAAGTTGGGTCTGTGGGTTCCTGTGGCGATCAAAAGGGTCGTTCGCAACCGGGGTATGCCGGCTTGCTCCAGCCGGCGAAGGATCGGAGGAAGCAGAATCGGGTTAGGCACTGGTCGGGTCTTGTCGCAGATAACGATGCAGGCGGACGATTTCCCTTTCGCTACTTCAACGAGAGGCGGACCGCTGAGAGGCTTATCTAAAGCCGCCTCCAGATGCGCGATCGGATCATCCAAGGGCGGAACAGGCGTGAGCCGGCAGACCGATAGCAGATTCTCATCGGGAACCTCCATGGCAAGGCGGCTGCGACCGTAACGCACCTCTACCTTCATCTTCCAACACCGTCCAGCAAACTAATTGTGGCAGGCGATCGACAATGCCAGCCGGGTGATGGCGATGAGTTTGATGGGAGTGGACTTAGGAACGACGGGGGTCAAAGCGGTCATTTTCAATGAGGACGGACGGATTCTCGGCACGGGCTATCGGGAATATCGGCTCATTTATCCAGGACCGTCCGGATGGGTGGAACTGGATCCAGAAGAACTTTGGGCAGCGACCTTCCTGGCCATCCGCCAGGCATCCGTCCAGGCCGGTTCGTCCGATCCTGTGGAAGCCCTGTCGGTCTCCAGTATGGGCGAGACCTTCCTACCGATCGGAAGGGACGGCAAGCCCCTGACCAATGCAATCGCCAATCTGGACACCCGGGCAGGGAAAGAGGCCCAGTTCATAAAAGAGACCATCGGAGAGTTGAAAGTTTTCCAAAAGACCGGTCATCCCGTCCATCCTATGTACACCTTTCCTAAAGCCCTTTGGCTTAAAGACAATCAAAAAGAGGTATTTGCCAAAACCTTAAAGTTCCTTTGCGGGGAGGATTTTCTCCTCTACCGATTGGGGGCGGACGGTGCGGTAACCGATTGGAGTCTGGCATCCCGGACGATGGGCTTTGATGTGGTCTCTTGCACCTGGTGGTCGGAACTCTGTCAGACCCTGGGGCTTGATGTAGCGATGTGGTCCGAGCCCTTGCCGTCAGGGCAGCCGGTCGGAACGCTTCGGGATGAACTGGCTGACGAATTGGACCTTCCCAAGGGAGTCGTCTTAGCGACCGGCGGGCACGATCAGCCCTGCGGATGCCTGGGCTCTGCGGTCGTCCGGGGCGGTGTGGCAATGGACGCCATCGGGACCGTTGACTGCATCACCGCAGCCATGTCCTTTCCTGTCCTTTCTAAATCGATGCTGGAAAATAACTTCTGCTGTTATCCCCACGTGGTCCGTGACCTGTATGTCACCGTCACCTGGAGTTGGACGGGGGGCGTTCTCCTCAGGTGGTTTCGGGACACCTTCGCCAGCGAAGAGAGAAGCGTTGCGATCCGAACCGGCACCGATGTCTACCAACTGATTCTGGCTCAGGTCAGCTCGGAACCGACTTCCCTTTTCGTCCTCCCTCACTTCACTCCGACGACCGGCACTCCCCATATGGACACTCGGTCCTCTGGTGTCATCGCGGGACTCAAGTTGAGCACCGACAGGGGGCAGATCATCCGAGCCCTTCTGGAGGGGATCAATTACGAAATGAGGCTCAATCTGGAACGGCTTAAGGGGGCAGGAATTGAGATCAACGAAATTCGGGCGATCGGAGGCGGGGCTCGCAGCGACTTTTGGCTCCAGTTGAAAGCCGATATGTTCGGCATCCCCGTTGCCAGACAAAAAGTTACAGAGGCAACGGCTTATGGCGCCAGTCTCCTTGCGGGTCAGGCTTTGGGAAAGTGGCCGTCCTCTGGAGAAAGAGCGCTGGAGACTGTGTCCGTTGAACGGATTTTTGAACCTCGTCCCCAGTATGTAAGGATCTATGAAGACCGATTCCGCCTCTATCAAGATTTATATCCGACTCTCCAAAGTTGGCTTCATCGGCTGACCGACTTGGTTTCCTGAGGCTCTTGGGGTCGAAGCCTGCCGTTCCACCTCTGGAGTTTCCTCAAGAGATGGCGCCGTAACCTCCTCAGGGACATCTGCTGAGCGCGGGCGACATAGTAAGCCGAGGCAACCAGACCGACTAATCCAGCAAATAAGACCTGCGGATACTCAGTAGCGGTGTCAACTGCAAACCGGTAGGCGTCCGATAGAACTAACAAAACACCCCACCCCAGCCGGAATGGTAGAAAGGACGGACCAGCCCCGCCGGCAACACCGCCTCCTGTTGCACTGCGCTGGGCTAAAAAGATCACTGTGCTACCTAACAACCATCCGCCGATGAAACCTACCAGTGAGTAGAGGAACAGTTTGCGGAGGCGGATTCGGGGTCTCCTTCCCCTTCTTTCCAATCTCGAGTCCCGTCCGCAATAAGGGCAGACCCGCTCGGACCTGGGGATGAGTTCTCCGCATCGGCATTCCCGAAAGAGCCGATGCCCACAGTGGGGACAGCGCGCCTCAATAGTAGGCTCCACCTCAGTGCGATGTCCGCACCTACAGACGACCACGCCCTTCGCCATCGCTTATCAAACTCCCGACCCTACTTTTTCTAATCCGTGCCGCTCCACTCTTGTGACCCGATTCCTGTCATCTACATGAACGACCTTCCATTTCCATTGCTCCCCTTCTGTCAAAAGTCCGTAAACCATGAGGATAACCCGATCCCCCGGCTGCACCAGACGCGCTGCTGGTCCATTAACGCAGACTTCCCCGCTCCCTCTTTCCCCCTCTATCACATAAGTCTCAAACCGATGCCCTGTCTCCAGGCAAAGGACCTGAACCTGCTCCCCCGGAAAAATCTCCCCCGCTTGCATAAGAACGGGATCCAAGGTCAACGACCCCTCGTAGTTTAATTCCGTTCGGGTCACCGTCGCCCGATGGACCTTGCTCCTCAAAACGAACCTGAGCACGTTAGGGTCACCGGCGATAGAGTGCCACAAACTTGGTCGTCTGTCCAGGATAAAGAACACGACATCTTGTCATACTTTTTTGACGAGATATGTTGAAAGTCGATTGGCTGGGCATTTGGTGGGAGAGTGTGGCTGCGGGGCTTCAGGAGTCGCTGATAAGAAGAGTCCGTATCAGAGGACCCCGCCCCTTCTCCGTCCAAAAAGATTTGGTCTATGCGCGGACCGAGGGTCACAATCTCAAGGCTGACCTTTTCCTTCCAAAAAACCTGACTTGCGAAACGCCGATCCTGGTCGCGATTCACGGCGGTGCCTGGTCAATGGGCAGCAAAGCAGGAATGTCCTGGGTCGGTTGGCTAATGGCGAGCAGAGGTTGGGCGGTCCTGTGCCCAAACTACCGCCTCGCCCCGCGTTTCAAGTTTCCGGCACCTTGTGAGGACTTGAAGAGATGTCTTCAGTGGCTGAACAAGTCAGGCAGCGAGTGGGGACTGAAAGGGCACTACGTGTGTGCGTTTGGGGTCTCTGCGGGTGCTCATCTGGCACTCTTACTGGCACTCAAGGAAGAGCCCTCGCCTTTCCAAAAAGTCGTCGCCATTTTTCCACCGACCGATCTGACCGCTTCCTATTATGTGGAAGCTGCCCGCCATCCTCCGCCCCTAATACCCAATTACCTGAAAGACTTCTTGGGCGGCACATACGAGGAACTGCCGGAAGTTTGGCGGGCAGCGTCACCCATTTACTTCGTCCATCGTCAAGCGCCGCCGTGTTTCCTCATCCATGGAACTAAGGACCGACTGGTGCCCGTTGATCAGTCCATCCGCTTCGCCAATGCCCTCACCAGCGCCGGCGGCTCCGTCCGTCTCAGAATCATTGAAGGTCTGGGACACGGGGTCGCAGTCCGCCCCCGTTTGTTGAACCAGTTACGGTCGGCTTTGAATGAGGCGTTGGGTTTCTTAGAGCCTCAGGGGCGCCTTTCCCCGGCTCGGTCACCGGCGGAACCGTAATAGATCGCCGGGTCAGTCTACAGGGACGCCTTTCCTCCTCATTATCTCGTCCAAAAATTGGAAGGCTTCCTCTCTCGTCTCCACCCTACCCTCCAGCGCCGCTTCCTCCACCTGCCGCAGCGCTTCACCGACGAGAGGACCCGGACCGATGCGGTAACGCTCCATCACATCGTGACCACTGATCAAACGGGGTCTCCTCTGCATTTCTCTAATGACCTCTAACTCCAAGAGAAGGCGTTTCAGGACCTCGTAGTGATGGCGTCGCTGGTCCTCGGTCATCGCCGGTCCCCGCGTCGCCATCAAATCGGCAGCCGAAAGAAAGACCAGTGCCAGACCGTCTTGATCGCCCAAATCCCTCCAAATCCTGCGAAGAGCCTTCACCGTCAAAGACTGCACTCCGGCTAATTGAGCCGGTCTCATGTGGTGGCGGACCAGTTTTACGAGGGTCTCCGTCTCTTTTCTCGCTAGTTTGAGGCGCCGGCAAATCTGGTCCGTCATTTCCGATCCGGTTATCTCGTGCCCGTAAAAGTGGACGGATCCGTCTGACTCCCATTGCATCGTCGCCGGTTTGCCGATATCGTGCAGCAAGGTCGCCATCTTCAGGGTCCAGACCCGTTTGCGTCCCCCGGCGATTTCGTCATCGAAGGATATCCGGTGTTGAACGAGGAGCCGATTTAGTTCGCGATCGTCCGTGTCGCCTGCCAGCACCCGGTCCGTCATCGCTACGGCGCAAAGGGTGTGATCGATCCCGTTCAAGTGATGGTAACCGATAGCAGGAACAAACTTTAAGTCGTCCAGTTCCGGCACTACCGCCGTAAGGACCTCTGTTTCCTTCAAAGCCTTCAGGAGGGGGAAAGGAGTCGCTGACTGGAAGATGTAGGACAGGTCCAAAACGATTCGCTCCGCCGCCTCCCTCTTCAGTCGGCCGGCGTGACGGGAAATGTGATGGAGGGTCTGTTGAGAAGGAGTCAAGTGGTGGGTCGCCCAAAACCGAAAGGCACGCAGGCACCTGATAGGATCGTCTTTAAGGGCTTCCGGACTGATCAGCACCAGTTCCCGTCGCCGTAGGTGGTCCAGACCTCCAAGGAAATCTATAATCGGTGCCGAGCCTCTCTCCAGTAGGACGATGAGATCCGCTGTCAGCGCATTTACGGTAAAGTCTCGGCGGTACAGATCTTTTTCCAGGGAAGCCCCTAACTGACTGACATCCAATTGAGCGCCTTCAGGGGCACCCTGCCAACCGACCAGCCGAACGGTCACGGGCTCTGAGTGGAGGCGAACGATCCGACCACCCAAACAGCGCTGAAGGTAGCCCGCCAACGACGCCGGGTCGCCACCGAAGACCAAGTCGCACTCCTTCCCCCTGCCCCGACCCATCAAAAAATCTCTCAGCCAACCGCCGATCAGATAGACGGGTCTATGCTCCTCCTTCGCCCTTTTGCCGGCGATGGCGATAACTTTTTGGTGGTATTCCGGAAGGTCGTCCCATGTGATCTGGTTCAATAGCATCATTCCCGCTTTTTTAGTTTCACACCATAATTCAGACGCGAGAGCAGGTGGCGTCAAGAATGGACCTGGTGAAAAAGGTCAGGGACGATACAGAACTGGCGAAAGATGAGGGAGAGCTGGCACTAGAGCGGGTCCGCCGGTTCTTGGGCGCCTTCTCGGACACCGAGGTTCTTTTGAAGGTCACCTTAGAGGAAGGGCTGGCAGCCGTTCAGGCGACGAGAGGGACTATCTCTCTTATTGATCACAGGACCGGTCGCCTGATTATGAGATACGCCGCCGGATCGGGATGGACGGACGAAAAGAAGGCAATTCCGTTGAGGATCACCAAGGAGCCCCAGGGGAGTATCTCCGGTTACGTCGCCTTAACCGGTCAACCGTACATTGCCCGGGATGTGACCCAAGATCCCCACTATTATCCCCTTTTTACCGACACCCGAAGCGAATTAGCGGTGCCACTGATCGGTCGGGGAGGAAAGGTCATCGGCGTCCTGAATGCCGAGAAGGAGAAGCCGGACGCTTTCAACGAGCAGGATGCTCGCGTTCTGATGGCCGTCGCCAGTCTGGCGGCGGTGGCGCTGACCCTCTCGGTCTATAAGGAGCGACAGCGAGCCCTGATTGACCTGGGGAAGGACCTCTCGGCGGCGACCGATGTGGAGGCGGTGCTGGAGAGGGTCGTCGAGACAGCGGCAGAGGTTTTGGACGCCGATGACTGCTCCCTTTTCCTCCTCGATGAGACAATCGGTCGGCTGGTTCTAAAGGCTTCCAGGGGCGCTTTGAGGGAGCAGGTCGGGCAGGCGACGTATCGCATGGGTGAAGGGTTGACCGGATGGGTGGCGATGACCGGTCAGCCCCTCCGCCTCAACGGCGTGCAGGACGATCCCCGATGGAAAGGTCTCTACACCGAGATTCGCCCAGAGGAGATCAGCGCCTTCCTTGCCGCGCCGATCAAGGGCGGTAAAGGTGTTTTGGGAGTTCTCAGGGTCATCCGCAAGAGACCCGTCACCGAGCACGCCCTGGAGAACCTTTTTGATGAAGAAGATGAGCGGCTCCTGACCCTCCTCGCCAGTCAGGTCGGCGCTGCCTTGGAGAGGGAGGCGATGCAGGACCGTCTGTTCAACGCCGAGCATTTCGCTGCCATCGGCGAACTGGCAGCGAGGGGTGCCCACATGCTCGGGAACAAGGTCTTCGCCATAAAAGGAGCCCTGAAGGAACTTAAGAAGCACGCCGTTGAATCCCAGGAATCCGAGCGCCTTTTTCGGGCAATCAACCGGTCCATTTACGAGACGGAACTGCTCCTTCAAGAACTTAGAGACTTCGTCAAGGCGACCCATCTCACGTTGAAACCCGTCTGCTTGGACGAACTGATAAACGATGTGGCGGAGGAGCAAGCAAGGCGCCTTTCCACCGTCCGTTTTCAACTGACTCTGCCCCAAGAGAAGGTCTGGGTCAAAGGGGACGAAAGCAAACTCAGAAGCGTTTTAGAGGAACTGATTGAGAACTCCCGCCAGTTTCTGCCTGAGGACGGTGAAATTCGTCTCTTATTAGAGGCGGATCGCCAGCCAGGGCAAGGGCAGAAAGCCCGGATCATCGTTGAAGATAATGGACCGGGCGTCCCTGAAGACGTGAAGGATCGGATCTTTGAGCCCTTCTTCACATCCCGATCCAAAGGTATCGGGCTCGGACTTGCGACGGTGAAAGGGATTGTTGACGCCCACGGGGGCACGATAGAGGAGAGGGGTGTGCCAGGAAAGGGTGCTCGCTTTATCATCACTCTGCCTCTTCATTCAGAATCGAAGGAAGTGAAGGAAGGGAAAAGTTAATGGGGCGAATTCTGGTCGTTGATGATGAGGAATTGGCCCGCGAAGCGATAGAGAGGAGTCTGACGGAAGGAGGGCACATAGTCGACCTTGCCGGAAGCGCCCGGGAAGCCATTGAAAAAATCCGTTCCGTTCCCATTCCCTACGATGTGGTCATTACCGACATGGTAATGGAAAAAGAGGACAGTGGGCTGGATGTCCTGAAGGAGGCACTCCTGAGAGATGTCCTGACCGAGGTCATCGTTCTGACCGCTTACGGAAGCGTTGCGAACGCTGTAGAATCTTTAAGGCGTGGAGCCTTTGACTATGTAGAAAAAAACATCCCGGGAGTGGATGTTTATGAATTACTCACCCTGAAGGTGGAACGGGCGATGGAGCATCGCCTGGAGTCATTAAGCCTCCTGAGGCGATGGCAAGGGTTGATCTCTCAAACGCCCGCTCCCCAACCTTCAGACACCGAATGAAGGAGGGCGATGCCAATGAGCCTTTTCAAGCCGGTCGGTGAGAAGGATGTCACCCGGGCGATCGTCCGGGGTTTCCTTCGGCAGTTGGACGAGTATGCCGAGAATGATGTGACGGTCGTCGGCGGAGGTCCTGCGGGTCTGATGGCGGCGCGGGAACTCGCCCGACAGGGTTTAAAGACCCTTGTTATTGAGCGGATGAACTACTTGGGGGGCGGATTCTGGATCGGTGGCTACTTGATGAATAAAGCCACTTTTCGCGAGCCCTCTCAGCAGGTCCTTGACGAACTGGGCGTTCCTTACGAAAAGGTGACGGAAGGTCTGTATGTAGCGGACGCACCGCACGCTTGTTCCCGGCTGATCGCTGCCGCCGCCGACGAAGGAGTCAAGTTCGCCAATATGTCGGTCGTTGAGGACGTGATCCTCCACGAGGGGCGGGTCGCTGGGGTCGTGGTCAACTGGATGCCCGTGACCAAACTGCCCCGCGAGATCACCTGCCTGGACCCCATCGGCCTGCAGGCGAAGTTAGTGATTGATGCGACTGGGCATGACGCCTCGATCGTCAAATGCCTGGAAAGGCGCGGTCTCCTTCGGGTCCCCGGTATGGGCGCGATGTGGGTGGAGAGAAGTGAGGACGCCGTCGTGGAACACACCGGCGAAATCTTTCCCGGCCTGATCGTCGCCGGTATGTCCGTTGCGGAAGCCTACGGTCTTCCGAGAATGGGTCCGACCTTTGGAGCCATGCTGTTGTCCGGTCGCCGGGCAGCAGAAGTTGCTGCTGAAATTCTCACCGCGACCCGGCTGGTCTAAAGTTGATCGGTTCCACCCCCCGCCCGCAGAAGCGGGGGGCTTTTTTTATGCTACGGTGACCGACTGGCGAGGGCTTCCGCTTGTCTCTCCTTCCAAGCCTGCCAATGGCTCTGTAGGATCTCCTCTTCCTTATCCCAGTTGGGCACCCGCATCGCTACTTTTTTCCCCCCTTCAAAGGACAACCACACCTCGCCCCATCCAACCCCCCCCTCCTTCCAACGCTTCCTTGCGACCACTTCTTCCAGAGCAGCAAAGGGGATGTCTTGCACCTCCAAACCGACGCCCATGAGGAGCCGCCGGTCTGTTATCCAGACCATCCTGGGCTCGCCCCAGGTCGCGATGCCCCATAACTGAACGGTCAAAAACTCCCAAAGCCTGGTGAGGACCGAATGAAATCCCCGCTCCGGGGGTTGATCCCTTATGTCGGCACAGAAGGACGAAGCCACCTTCTCATCCTTTCCCAAACTCTCTTCAAGAAGGCGAATGGTGTGGACCGATATCCGCCGTGATGGCGGGTATAACTGCGGTCCTCGAATCAAAGACGGTCACCTCCTTCCCCCATCCGACAGTAGACCCATTGCCTCTTCAACGGTCGCTCCGTCGTGGACGATGGCTCCCAGGGCGGATAGGACGAAAGCAGGCGACGGATGTTGCCACACATTGCGCCCGAAAACGAGACCGCAGGCGCCGACTGTCATCGCTTCCGCCACCATCTTCAAGACATCCTCATCCCGGTCCATTTTGGGACCACCCCGCACTAGGATCGGCACGGTGCTGATCCGAACAATTTCTTCAAAACTTTCTGGATCGCCGGTATAGTCGACCTTCAGAAGATCCGCTCCCATCTCGCACGCAATCCGGACCGCAAGCCGTATCCTTTCCGGGTCCCGAACGGCGTGAGCTCCCTTCTCAATCACTAACGGTTCAACGATCAGCGGCATTCCCCACGACTCACATTCCGAAGCGACGCAAGCCAATCGGGACAAATTCTCACCCTCTTGCTCGTCTCTATCGTATCCAACGAAAAAAAAGGTCACGACGGCTTCTGCATCGTAGCGGACCCCATCTTCCACCGTGCAGACCATTTGATGGTAGCCTTCTTTCGGCTCCGGGCGGCTTCTCCAAATGTTGGTGGCGTCCAAGCGCAGCACCAGTGACGGACGATCCCGTCCCGACACCTCTCCCCAAACGGCTCCCAATGCACCCCGAGAAATCTGAATTCCGTCGGGAGCTCCCGCGACGACCCGACGAACCGACTCCCGCAACTCCCCGATCCCCGCAATCGGACCCAGAAACAGTCCGTGGTCCATTGCCACGATGATAGTGCGCCGGCTCTTCTGATTGATCAATCGGGCTAATCGCCTCTCCTTGCCGATCCGAGACACGGCTCCCTCCTTCCTTCCCGAACGATTTGCCCTTATCTTGCCATTCGTTGGCTCAACTGACAAGCCTGAGTAAAAACTCAGACTGCTCTTTTAGAACGAGATGCTCTCGGTGGCGCCGTCTTCCGTCAATGGGCGCCTGAGACGGCTGCTCGTTGCTGCCCTTTTCCCTCTTTACAAATTAAGAAGACCGCGCAATAATAATAACTGGTCAAGTCCTTTAAACTCATACGAGGGAGGGTTGGTCAATGTTAGGGCGCCGAGGGGCGTTTACGCTCATCGAACTTCTCGTCGTGATCGCGATCATCGCGATTCTGGCAGCTATCTTGTTCCCGGTCTTCTCCCAGGCACGGGAGAAAGCCCGACAAGCGCAATGCACCAGCAATGTTCGGAATATGGCGACGGCAGCGATGCAGTATGTCCAGGACTACGATGAAAAGTTGATGCCGACGGAGTGCTGGGCATGCGGCGGGCAGTGGGGCGATCGGCACGACCCCAACAGAAGATGGCTAGTTCGCATCCAGCCCTATCTGCGCAATTTTCAACTTTTTGATTGTCCGTCTGGCGGAACGGAGACCCTGGACTTTTCACCGCCCAAGTGGTCTCCTGGCGGCGATCCGGAAATTTGGGGACGCCCGACCTATGCCTGGGGCTGGACTTTCCCCGGTGCCTGGCGCGGACTGAGGGTCGGTTACGGCTACTGCCTGCGGGTCGGTGGCTGGTGGACCGGGTCCTACTCTGAAGGGCGGAGCATCGCACAAATTCAGAGCCCGGCGGTGGTTCGTCTGATCTCTGACTCCGCTCACAAGGACGCTTGCTGCAACCGCGCCATTGCTGCCAATCACTGCGGTTCAGGCTGGTGGTGCGGGGATCCGGACAGTGACGGAGACGGGTGGACGGACGAAGAGCGGCAAAAGTATACTCGGCACCAAGAGGGCACACTTTTCAACTTCGCTGATGGACATACCAAGTGGTACCGGTGGAATTCAATATACCGCCCGGACAACAGCAAAATCGGGGAAATGAGCGGATGGGGACAATTCTAGGGGGGTGACACTCAATGAAGCAAGAAGTGTCCCTCGTCGTTGCAGTCATTGTTGTGGTGGTCGTAGTGGCCCTGGCGGGTTGGTTCGTTTGGAAACGGGCGGGTCAAAAGCCGGTCGGCACCTACGAAGAGTTCCGCCAGCAGCAACAGCAGATGGGCGGTCAAATGGGAGCCCCCAGAGGGATGCCGGGCGGCAGAGGTGGGGCAGGAACGCCTATGGGGCAGCCCGGTCCCGCTGGAGGTCCGCCGCCTGGTGGACAGGCGGGACCGCCGTCAGGTCAGTAGGTGGGCAGAGGCGGGTCTGCCACTAGGGCAGACCCGCTTATCTTTTACCGAGACAGAGACGCCAGCATACCCAGACGGGCCTGCCTGAGAAGTGGGTCCTGGCGCAATCGCCGAAGGGCGCCATCGGCTATCTGTTTCACTCTTTGGCGGGACAGACCTAATTTGACCCCGATCTCCTCGTAGGTATGCTGCCTCCCCTCTTCCAGTCCGAACCGCAATTGGATGACCATCCGATAGTTCTCCGGCAATGCATTCAGTGCCCGGTGGATGTGCTCCTTTAAGGTCGCCTGAGCCATTTCTTCCTCAGGATTCTTGATAGAGGTGTCCTCGATGGCGTCCAGAAGCGTGATCTTGTCATCGGGGTCCACCGGCTCATCCAAAGACGAGACCGGATGGGGAAAGTTCAGAAGTTCCTCCACCGTCGTCCGAGGCATCCGCAGGACCCGCGCCAGTTCGTGAGCCGTCGGTTCCCTACCGTATTCCTGGGTCAGGATTTCCCGAGCACGGCTGAGTTTGTGCAGGAGTTCACTGATTCGGGTCGGTAGTTTCACCAACTGACTTTGGGCTTGGATCGCCCGGATGACCGCCTGTCGGATCCAGAGAGTCGCGCAGGTAGAGAAGCGTGTCCCTTTTCTCCAGTCAAAACGGTCCACCGCCTGAATCAGCCCAATGTTTCCCTCCTGAATCAGATCGTTGAGGGGCACACCGTAGCCCCGATACTTTCGGGCAATCGAAACGACCAATCGCAGGTTGGACTCAATCATGATTTCCCGTGCCATATCCCCATCCTTCAGAATCTGCTCCTCTTTCCGGCTGGGATTCTGCTGGCATTTGATCTGGACAACTTCCGACAGGTAACTGGGCTTCCGTTCCGCTGACAGCCGTGCCCATCTCGCCTGCGGAATCTCCAACTTTCCAGCCATTTCATCCAGGGTCTCCACCGGCAGTTTTCGCAATTTGTCCGTCAGCACCAGGAGATACTCCTGGAAGGTCCAGTGCTCTTTGCTCTTTCGCAGTTGGATGCCCAGTTCCCGCCGGCAGAACGTTCTTAGGAGTTCATTGCGGACGTGGGTCGCCTTCTCCATTCGCTTGGCTAAAACCTGCTCCTGCTCTTTGGTCAGGAGGGGCCGGCGCCTCAACTCCCTAGCCCACGCCGCCATCGGATCCTCAACGGCTGCATGGGCTTCCTGCTCGGCCAACTCTTCCGGGCTGACCACCAACTCTTCAGGCAGTGGCGGGATCTCTTCCCCAAAACAAGACTCTTCCCACTCCTCGGGAAGTTCCGTGCCGATATCCTCGGTGACCGTTTCCCCTACTTCCCCAACTTCCTCGGGGGCAATCTCTTCGCCGACTAACAATTCGTGGTCGTCCAGAGCCACGGCAAGCGGCTCCAGATCCTGCTCGGGAACCACAGACTTTCGTCCGCGCCCCTTCCATTTTCGTGATTTCGCTACTGTCGTCATTACTTTCAGTCACCTCTGAGTCAGACGCTTGTTCTGCCCCGTTGGTTCCCCTGGGGTTCCTCCCGCGGACCTGCGGCTCGTCAAATGTTGACCATACCCTATAACATTATACGCAATTTCATAGAAAAAATCAACCTCCGCCCCCGCCCTCCGTTTCTCTTATAGAACAATCCCCCCAATCAGTTCCGGTTTTTCGCCCTGTTCTCGGATGTCAAAGCAAGCCCTCACTTTTGCCACCATCGCCTCATCTACGGGCATTGGCGAAAATAAAACCGCCAGCACCTCTCCCTTCTCAACCCGATCTCCCATCTTCTTCAGGGCTCTTATTCCCGCCCCGGGGTGGTAATCGGTCGCCGTCCCCCTTCCGGCTCCCAAATGACCCGCTAGGAGCCCCAGCCTACGGGTCGCGATGGAGGCAACGACGCCCGACTTCCCTGACGAGACCTCAGCCCAAAAGGGCGCCTGCGGCAATCGGTCGGGCACTTCCGCGACACGGGGATCGCCCCCTTGTGCCTCCACCAAACGCTGGAACTTCTCCAAAGCCGCATCGGCATCCAGTTTTTCCTCTGCCATCTTCATCGCCGCTTCCCGCTCCATCCCTAAGCCGATCCGGATCATCTCGGTAGCGACGGCTAACGAAACGCGTCGCACATCCTCAGGTCCCGACCCCTTTAGAACTTCTATGGCTTCCGCCACTTCGAGGGAGTTACCGACGGCGTGCCCTAACGGTTGATCCATATTCGTCAAAAGGGCGACCGCTTGCCGACCGGCAGTCTGAGCGACGGAGACCAGCCATCGGGCGAGTTCCTGCCCTTGCTCCCGTGTGGGCATAAAAGCACCGTCGCCAAATTTCACATCAAAGACGAATCCATCGGCGCCCCCAGCCAGTTTCTTACTCAAGATGCTGCTGACGATCAGAGGTAGGGAGGCGACCGTTGCCGTCCGATCGCGTAAGGCGTAGATAAGTTTGTCTGCCGGTGCCAGATCGGCTGACGCTACGGCAAAAGCGCAACCGATACGGCGGACCTGATTGATGAACTGTTCCTCGGTCAGTTCCACACGGAAACCAGGAATGCTCTCCAATTTATCTGCCGTTCCGCCTGTGTGACCCAATGCCCTTCCCGTCAGTTTGGGCACCAAAACCCCTGCCGAAGCCGCCAGCGGAACGGCGACCAGTGAGACCTTATCCCCGACCCCGCCTGTGCTGTGTTTGTCCACCTTGATCCCGGGAAGAGAAGAAACGTCCAGCCTCCGACCGCTGGAAACCATCGCCTCCGTCAACCATAAGGTTTCTTCTTCTGACAACCCCTGCAAGTAGACCGCCGTGATCCAAGTCGCCAACTGTTCTGCTGATACCGATCCCGCCACAAAACCCCGTACAATCCCCTCTATTTCCTCCCTGCTATTGCGCTCCCCCCGCAGCCTTTTCTCCAGCGTCTCGTAGACGGTCATTTCTCTACTGCAAATAAAGGGGGATGAGCCGATACGGTTCCCAGACGGAGAGCCACCGGTCTCCCTCGGCCCCTACCTTGAGGTAGATCGCCAGACCCAGTCTCTCCCCCGACCCAAGGTCCAGGCCGATCGACGGGGTCTTCCTCACCCCGACGCGAACCACATAGCGGTAACGGAGTCGGTCCCTCTCAACGGTCGCGACGATGTGGTCCGGGGGAACCAGGGAACGATCGGGAAAGGGCCAGCGGGATCGGTCGGATCCGTTATTCACTGTTGCATCCCAGCCGACCGTCGCTTTCCCCCAGTCGGGATTTATCCTCAAATCCAAATTGTCCGGTCCCACCCAGTAGCCGTCGGCGTTGAAGTCCAGTTGGAGGTGAATCAGGCTGACCGGCTCACTGAACTCCAGTTCCCACCGCAACCATTCTTGATCATAGCCGATCCGGACGGTTCCTTTAAGAGGACGCCCCAGCCGGGCGACAGGAGAGGGAGATGGTCCGAAGGTGGGATCCTCCTCAAATGTCAGCCAGTCGGGCAGGCTCTGATCAGACGCCCGAGGAATGACAGGCGAGGCAGCCAGCAACGGTAATGGGTCCTGACCGTCTATCAGACCATCACCGTCGCTGTCCCTGTTGGTCGGATCCGGTCGGAAGTATTTCATCCGCCAGTTGTTGACCGACGGAAGAAGTTCCCGCACCCAGGACGAAACCAGCACCTCTTGCATATCAGTCAGTCCGTCGCCGTCCGTGTCTGCCGACTCAGGCGAACTTCCGAATCGCCTTTCGTCCAAAGGGACAGCAGAAAAGTCATCGGGAATTTTGTCTTCATCTCTATCCTCTGCCGTTACCAAGTCTCCGTATTTATTGACAAACCACAAGTGCCTGCCCGGTTCACCCCAATTCCTCAAGATCCAGGCGTTTCCATCATAATGCTCACCGAAGTTATCGGCAAAGCCTTCAGGGGTAATACTAAAGTGGTTGAAAGGGTACTCCGGAAAGCCGCTCTCGGCAAACTGGCTGTCCAACTGATGATGGAACTCGTGAACGAAAAGCCAGGCGATGTCGCTCCCCCCAAGGAAATGGGAACTGCCCGGTCTCATATCGGCACCATAGGTGCCTCCGCCACTGCCCTGAAAGTAATAGGTTTTCCTCTGCGGATCCCATCGCCTTTCGCAAACGATTTCCACCGCCGAAGGGTAGTCGCTAAGACGGCGCCCCCGCGCTTTCAGAAGGTTCTCCAGATCCCTCCTCCAGTCTATCTCCGATCTCTCTCTTTCACTGATCCATATTCTCTTATCAACGAAAAACCAGTCCACGTCCAGCCATACCGTCATCTGAGAGTTACACCAGTAAAACAGGCGAGCTTTATCGACCTCATATCGCAGATAGTCAATGTAGAGTCGCGAGATCGCGGGCGCCACGGGCGCATCGGGCGTTAGGGTGTCTTTATTGATGACATCGGTATAGGCTATGAGGGCGATAGGGATGCGGAGAATCGTCGTGGTCCCTTTTTCTGGAAGGGTGGCGAAGGAGAATTCAAAAGACCACGGGTTGACTTGCGGTTTATCTGGGTCCGCTATCAACACATATCCCCACAGTGGCATCCTCAACCGGTAAACAGTGCCCGGCTTCAAACCGCCCAGCCAAAGACGATGGTTGGTCCGTTGACCCGGCAACTCCCTCCGTATCCAGTTCTCCTGACGATCTTTCCGTGTCTCCAGATCCGGGAAGGGACCTGCCTCTCTCACCTCTGCTATCGTCGGCTGATCGGTAGCAGTCTTCCACGAAGCCCAAGCGCCCCTTCGGTCCGGTTCTATCATCGGTCGGGTCGGTGGTGCCGCGTGCGGACCCCTAAGCCACACCTCGTTACCCCTGCAGAAGGCGAACAGTTTGTGATTGCCGAAAGAAGCGATGGCAAAGTCGTTCACTCGCCTTTGGGGCGTTCCGTATCGACCGAATGACCAGACTTCCGGCACCTGCTGGTCTCTAAAAAGAGAGTGAAGGGACGGGAGTCCCGACGGTAGCCTGTGCCCGGAATGGACAGCCGTCGTCGTCCTTTCATCGCCGGTCACGAACCCGCCGTCTATTTGCCACCTCCCACTTTTCAGGTCACTAATGTCCGTGGATTTGATCTCCCCCGTGTAGGCACTGAGGGCGTAAACTTTTCCACCGGTGACCGCTACCGATCGGCAACCCCAAAAGCCTGACAAGGAATACGGTTCATTGGGTATGGCGGTTTTCTTTTCCTCATCCCACTTCCATACCGCCACCCGATCGTTCCCCTGATCGGCGACGAATATCAAACCGTCATGCGAGACGGTCAGATCGACCGGATTGTTCAGTTCTCCAGCGCCGGCTCCTTCCTTCCCGAACCGTGTCAGCAGTTCCGCCCTTAGGGAGCCGCCGTTTTTCAATTGAAACACGAAAACGCAATTACCCAATTCATCGGGCACAAATAGCAGGTCCCGCCACGCTGCGCAACGCCCGACCTGGCGGAACAAGGATTTACCGCCCTCTCTTCCGATGACGGCTGTCTGTCGGAACCGTCTGCCGTAGCGGCGGAAAAAGTGGACGACATTGTTACTGCCGTCGCTCACTGCCAGCCAATCATCGTTGAGCCAAGAGCAGCGGTGGGGGATCCAGACCCGAAGGTTCACATCAGCCGATCCGATAGACTGAATGAGGCGGGAAAGTCCTCTGTCGGTCAATTGAAAGATGTGCACTTTAAGTCTGGAATTCTCGCAGACGACCAACCGTCGCCCGTTGGGGCTGACCGACAACGACAAAATCTCATCAAAAGGCTCGGTGCTGGCGGTGCTGATGAGCAGAAAGCTTAGCAGACCTACTTTCCTCATCCCTCTCCCCTCTCTGTACTCGTCGCCTGATCTATTATGGAGGAGCGGATAATGCTGACTGTCGGGGTAGAGGAGCGACGGGACGGTTGGCAAAGAGCCTTGAAAGGAAATGGTGTCGGTTCGTCAAAAGGGAAAAGAAGGCGGCACGCCCTGGTTTCTCCTATCCCTTCAGCGTCCGTGCAAATAATTCCCCCAATCGCCTCAGCGCCGGAGAGACATCGCAGGGAGAGAGGCGGACATCCAAAACGGTGAAGACGTCGCTGTCGCGAGCTGAGCGGAGAGCCTCTTTCAACTGAAGACCTGTTTCAACGACAATGCCCTGCCCACCCAAAGCCCGAGCGATGTCGGCAAAGTCCAGACGAGGCAGGTTAACGAAGGAAGCCGTCTCATGCCCCATCGCCCTGAGGGAGGCGAAGCAGGAGTTATTGAGGACGATGATGATCGGGTTCAACCCCAATCGTTTCGCCGTCACCAGTTCCATTCCGGTCATTAAAAAGCCGCCGTCGCCGACCATGGCGATGGCTCTCCGGAAGGGATCGGCCAGGCTGGCGCCGATGACCCCAGGGATCGCAAAGCCCATACTGGCGTAATAGGCAGGGCAAAAAAAGGAGGTGCCCTGGTGGGTCCGTATGTCGTCACAAGCGAAAAGGGCGTCGCCCACATCGTTCACCAGGAGGGTATTATCGTCAATGAATTCGTTCAACTCGTACAGGAGCCCCTTCATCGTGATGGATCCGGGAGAGGGCTCTACTCGGGGCTGCATCGTCGGAATCGGGTCGATGTTGTGTGACAGCAGATCAGGCGACCGGGTCAGTTCCTCAACAAATTGCCGAAAGTCCACATTCGGATACTCGTGGTAACCGATGGCTATCTTTTCGGAAGTAGCCAAAATCGTCTTCTCGGTGGTCAGTTGAGCGGTAAACATGCCCAAGTTAATGTCGGTCAGGAAAGCGCCCAGCATAACGCGACAGTCGGACCCTTCCACCATTTCCCGAACGGTCGGATCACCTGCCTCACCGTTGTAAATGCCAATGTAGAGGGGATGATGCTCGGGAAAAGCGGACTTTCCCAACATCGTCGAGCAGACGGGCACCTGTAGCCGTTCCGCCAGTTCTACGACCGTTTCCTGAAGACCGAACCGGTGCACTTCCACATCCACGAGGAGAACGGGACTTGTCGCCTTGTTGAGAGCCTGGACTGTTTCCGACAGGGCTTCTAATAAGGCGCCTCTACTGACCCTCTTCGCTGGGGGGATTTGATACGGTAGCTCCTCTATCTCCACATCCACCATATCCCGAGGAATTTCAATGTAGACGGGTCTCTTAAAACTCAGGGCGATGTCAAGAGCTCGGTGAATTTCGGCATCTGCCGTTAGTGGGTTGTCCAAGATCGTTGCGTAGGCTGTGACCTCCTGATAGACCCGCCATTGGGTTTCAAAGGTCTTGACTTTATGGTGGAGCAGGTCCCTCTCTTGCCGCTCCTTCGTTCCCGGCGCTCCGCTGACGACGACAAGGGGTGACTTTTCTGCATAGGCTTGGGCGACGCTGTTCACCGTATTGAG
Organism: Candidatus Caldisaccharidevorator sinensis; assembly: GCA_032161505.2. Classification (GTDB taxonomy): domain Bacteria; phylum Armatimonadota; class Fervidibacteria; order Fervidibacterales; family Fervidibacteraceae; genus Caldisaccharidevorator; species Caldisaccharidevorator sinensis. The sequence goes on along the minus strand of JAVKTG010000001.1, from coordinate 692,552 downwards.
GGCACCGACACCGTATGTGACGACCGCAACACCAAGCCCTCTGACCCGCGAGTAGGCATCGGCGGCAAAGCCTGCCGAAGGTTCGTGGGTCATTACGACAATCTCCAAAGGACTCCCCTCAAGAGCATCGTAAAGGCTTAAAGCAAAGTCGCCCGGAATGCCGAAGGCGTGACGCACCCCGTACGAATGGAGCATTTCGAACAAATGCATAGCCAGCCTGGGCACTGCGGTCACCTCCCGCCGATCACCGGCAAATTCCCACCTATAACTAGTGTGCCACAGGCTTACCCTATCGGGAACCCCGTTACCCTACTTCAGGAGGGAGACTTTGAAACGGGAGATAGCAACCCGTGTGTGGCCTTGAGAAGCAGACCACCGCCGAGCCGACAAAACCACACCACCGGAGCCGATCGGAGCCATCCCGCCTAAGCCCTCGTCCCTGACCTTTATCAGATCCCTTCTGTCCAGAGCCACCCAAATCTCAGGACCCTGAACCCGAATGACCAAAAGATGGTCCTCCCGATCCCCCGTCCACGAGCCCTCTGCCAACGGGTTCTCATCGTTGGTACTGACCCCATCCGAGATTTTGTGTAACTGAACCAATCGCCGCGCCGGACCATAGAAATTCAACGAATAGGAGTGGGACGGACTCTGATGGCGAAAGGCGACCCAGAAACCGTCCCGCCAATCGGATCCGAACTCCAGGACGCGGAAACGAATCTCAACTTCATAATCTCTCCACCAAGAGAAACCCGTCTTGATGCCCGAAGCGATCCATCCATCCGTTCCGCTGTCTTCGCCGACCAATTGACCCAAGACAACCTTCCATCTCCCGGCCGTCGCTGTCCAAGTGGGACTGCCGTCCGACCCGTCCCGATAGTTGCGAAACTCCTCCTCATAAGGGTTTCCGGCAAAGATAACCCGGGCGAACCGGTCGGGCTCGTGAAACCATCTTTGGCATCGGGACCAGGCTAACAGCAGCGGATCACCTTCCGATCCTTTGGGTCGGTCGATCCGATACAGGTTCAGCCTCCACTCCTTCCCGACCTCCGGACCAATCCCTAAACCCTCAAAGGGGATCGCCATCTCCACCGTCCACTTTTCATCCCGGTCGTTCCTCTTATTGACTGTCCCCTTCACCTGGACAGCCGACAAAAATCCCTTACAGTTCCACATCACATTCTTTTTCGCATCCTTCACTCCTTCCACAGAATCGGGGATGATCAGATCAATTTGTGTGTTGAGCGGATTGACCTGGAACTCAAAATAGTTCAAACCATCTCCGTCGGGATCAATGAACGCCTCTACCACCTCTTCCTCCCACAGAAAATCATCTCGGTCCCTCTTCGTTGACCAGATGTCGTCGTCCTCACACGCGAAAGCGATGTAAAGATAGGATGAATCCCAGCACAGCTGCGCCACCGTTTTTGGAGACGACCGACCTCTGATATCGGATAACACTAATTCAGGAGCCTGGGTCCAGATCGGCTCATTTAAAACACCGTCAACCGTCACAGGTTGGGCGGTCCTCAATATCAGACTCTTCTTGATCGGAGGCTTTTTTAACACCTCCTGACATGCGAACGAGAAGACCGATGCAGTCAAGGGCGCCATAAGGTCTTCGTCCCAAAGCCGATGCCAGACATAGAGCAGGCGCCCTGGAGCCAGAGGTCCCTTGTGGTACTCCAAAAAGGCAATCGCCTCACCATAGGAGTTTCCCTTATCGTCCTTCAAAGTCCAGATCGGTTGATAAGTGAAGGTATCTAACAAGGCCTTTGGCGGCTCCATCGGTCGCCAGCGCAGATCGCCTGTCTGTGGGAACGGGTGACGGTCGGGAAGTTGAAAAGCCGCATCGGCATTAGGCGATTTCTCGAAGTGCAACGGCACGCCTTCCGGAGGCGACTCCCACCCTCCTGTTACTGGCAAACCGACCTTCGATGCGTTCCCGACCGCTTTTCCTTTTTCATCGTAGTAAAATGGAAAAGGTTGATTCGGCAGCACGACCAAGAAGCCGCCGTCCCGAAGGTAGGTTATCAGCGCCTCCACCGCATCGCCGTCTGCGGACACCGCATTGTAAAACTGCTCGCCCGTCAGATAAAGCGTCAGCGGAAAGCGGTCCGCATTGAAAAACTCTTTGTCAACGAGTTGGTCTGGTGTCAAAGCCGTCCAGTTTCTCATTAATCCCGCTTTCCCCATCAGGCGGACAATCGGATGGCTCAATGGGCTGTTAGGAGGAACGGCGGGCAAGACGGCGCCTTCCCCTACATCTTTCATTAATGAAGCGAGCTTCTCTAACGACTTCACTTTCTTTTCCTCCTCCTCCCATTGATGCCTAACGGTCTCGAGCCGATTAATGAGGGGCGCCAGGCTTTCAGGCGGTGATGCTGTGGCGGTCAGGGCATAAAGGTCGGCACCAAAAAAGCGGACGGACACCACTGTCTGAGGTTTCCCCTCCCTGTGCACGGCGACGGGGTAGAGGTCCAGATGCCATCTGTAGAGGGGAGGGTGCGCCTGGACGGCGGGCAGCAGACCGGCGAGGGGTCGTTTCAACTCCGTGCCGCCAGACAACTTTACAACCGCATATCGGTTTTCGTTCCGAACCGATATGAGGGCAAAAAGAAAGGTCGCCCTTCGGTTAACGGGCACTTCTCTCTCACGGACCCGACCCCTTCCATTATTCAGGCGGGGATCAACGAGAAAGAAGGGAATCCCGTAAATCCATTTGTCTCCAAAGGTTAGACCGGCAAAGGATTTGGGATCGTTCCAGTCAAGAAAGGGTCCGGGTTCGCAGTAGGGTGCCAGGGAAATCTTGTGAAAGGTAACCGTGCCGCTGGTCCCCAAAAGAGCCGAAAGAAGAAGAGCGATCAACTGATCACACCTCCTTTCCCAAAACTTCGGGACCCGGTGGTTCCGATAGCGTCCTTTGGAAGTGAAGGGCTGACCGGATCATCAGAGGAACGGACCATTGGGGTTGAAAGCCTAGAACGCTTCTTGCCTTAGCGTTACTTAAATCAAAAATCCAGCGAACAGGCAACGGAATTTGGGCGATCGTTTGGCTGGTCAAAAAGCTAATGAGACCGGACGCTTCTGCAAAGAGGACGGGACCTGGTCCGCTGACATTAAATGCCTCCCCTTCCGCCGCCGGATGCTCCACACTGACGGCACATATCTCAGCCACATCCCTTGCGTCTACCACTTGCTGACTCCAAGGCCTTCCCTCCGCATCCGTGACAGAGCAGTACTTGTCCGGTCCCCACTCTTTCAAAATGTTGTCAGCCAACCTCCCTCCGTCGGGGTGGTAGATTTCGCTTTTACGATGTTCATACCCTGTCCGTAAAACGGTGGCGACAAACCCCGTTGTCCATCGGGAAAGAATTCTATCGTCTGACACAATCGCTGTCGGTCTTATGACTGTCACTCGTAGCCCCGTTGACCGGGCGACGTCCCAGACGATCCGTTCTCCCGCCCATTTCCCTAAAGCGTACACGCCCATCGGTCTCTTGGGGTGATCTTCGTCAACGGGGTGGTAGCACGGTGCTAGCAGGTGGGAGTCGTTGGGGTAGACCGCCGATGAACTGATGTGAACGAATCTGCGGAGGGTGTCCGATCTCCGTGAAAAGGCGTGGACAAGGTAAAAAGTGTTCATTAGGTTGTTGTGAAAGGCTTCCAGAGAAGACGAAACAAAATTGGCAGCGTGAACGACAGCGTCCACACCGTCCACAAGGGATAGGACGAAAGACCAGTTCAGTAGATCCCCTTCTCGGATTTCCACTGACAACCCCTTTATCCTTTCTGCAAGGGGATCGCCGGGCAGTGTAACTGCTACTACTTGATGACCCTTCTGCAAAAGCCTCAGGGTCAGCCGCGACCCGACCTGCCCGGCAGCTCCGGTGACGAGCACTCTCATTGCCGACCACCCTCCCAAAAAAAGAAGGAATGCTACTCGGACCGAATCTGAAAACGATCCGTCAAACTGTCGTCCTCTGTCCACAGCGCCTCTACCGTAATCCTTTAAGGACAGACGCTCACCTTGAGATGGTGGTAGTTTTCTCTTCTCACTGTAAAAGACGGAATTTCTGGCACGAATTCGTAGAGAGATTTTCCTCCGCCTCCGAAGGTTACATAAATGATGCGTTGCCCCTTTTTATAAATTTGCGTTTCAGATGTCGTTGGAGTGCCCGACTGAAGCGGATTTGAAGACTCCTCTCTTGACCGGAATCCTGGAAGGAAGAGAGAATCAGGACGACACTGCCCAGGACCGTCAACCCCGCCGCCCCTGTTTGTTTCTCCATTTCTCCTCGTCCTTTGCTGATCAAGTGTAGCGCTTGACCTTTCGGCAACCTTATCCTATAGACCGAGCGCCGATGGGGCAAAGAGGAAGGACCGGGCTGGTCGTTTTTGCGGTTTTGTGCCTTCGATTAGGGCACGGGCAGGAGGTGGTCTCTATTAAATCCGTCCGACAGATTGAAGGAAGGGGTCTCAATCCTTGGTATGGGGGCAACAGACCACCCCTGACACCGTCCCCCCTTGTCAAACTGCCGACGGGTGCTGTCCGCGTTAGCGGTTGGCTGGGTCACCAACTGGAATTGATGCGGAATGGTCTGACGGGAAGGCTAGCGGAACTGAGTACTTTCTGCCGGTATGAGAAGAGCGCATGGGCGAGTCGCCACGGGGAAGGGGAGAGGGGCTGGGAAGAATTGCCTTACTGGCTCCGGGGTCTGACCTCTCTCGCTTATCTTCTCAAGGACGGTCACCTGATTCGGGAAGTGGGTCGCTGGATCGAGCCCCTCATGGCGAGTCAGAGGGAAGATGGCTACTTTGGACCACGGGAGAACTGGCGCCGCTGTGATCTTTGGCCCAACATGCTCGCCCTCTACGCTCTCAGGACCCATTATGAAGCGACAGGCGATAAGCGGGTCCTTCCTTTTATGTTGCGCTACTGCGATTTCCTGAAGCAAATTCCTCTCGAGAACTTTTTACCAGGTTCGTGGCAGAAGTGGCGGGGTGGCGACCTCTTAGACTCAGTGTTGTGGCTCTACAACCGAACCGGTGAACCCTCGCTGGTGGAACTGGCGCGGATTGTACACGAGAGGACATCCGATTGGTCGGGAGGTTTCCCCACTTGGCATGGTGTGAACATCTGTCAAGGATTTCGCGAGCCGGCTCAGTATTATCAAGTCTCACACGATCCAAGACATCTCAGTTCTTCTGTCAACCGATATGGGACCGTTATGGAGATTTACGGTCAGTTCCCCGGTGGTATGTTCGCCGCCGACGAGAACTGTCGGGAGGGTCATACTGGTCCTCAGCAAGCTGCGGAGACCTGTTCTATCACAGAATTCATCCACAGCCACGCTTTGATGACTCGGATTACAGGCGATCCGGTTTGGGCGGATAGATGCGAAGAGGTCGCCTTTAACTCTCTTCCCGCCGCCCTTACAGCCGACATAAAGGCACTCCACTACCTGACCGGAGCCAATATGGTGCAACTGGATAGGGAGAACAAATCCCCCTACCTTCAGAACTCAGGAACCATGCTCTCCTACAGCCCGTCGGAGCCCGCCTACCGATGCTGCCTTCACAATTTCTCTCTAGGGTGGACTTCTTTTGCAGAAAACCTTTGGATGGCGACGACGGACAGAGGGCTGGCTGCCGTCCTATACGCTCCGGCAACAATTCGGGCAAAAGTCGGAGATGGCACGACCGTCACCTTTGAAGTGCAGACCGACTATCCCTTCGGAGAGGAGATAACCATACGATGGTCCTCCCCCCGACCGGTTTCGTTCCCCCTCTATCTGCGGATTCCTGGTTGGTGTGAGAGGGCTCGCGTTACCGTCAACGGTCGTCCGGTTAAGGGGGATCTACCCAAAGGTTCCTTTATTCGGCTCCTGCGCCGCTGGAGCAAAGGTGATCGTGCCACACTCCAGTTGCCGATGGAATTAAAAGCCAAGATTTGGGAGAAGCAGGGAAACGCTGTCTCCCTCTTCTATGGTCCCCACGCTCTCAGCTTGAAGATCGGGGAGCGGTGGGTCCGATACGGCGGAAGCGAAGAGTGGCCATCTTGGGAAGTCTTTCCGACCAGTCCCTGGAACTACGCAATCCTGCTGGACCCGGACGCCCCTGGAAAGGACGTCCAAGTGATTAGGGAGACGCGACCCCTTCCTGCCCAACCGTTTGTCCCGGACGGATCTCCCTCTCGCTTTCGGGCGAAAGGTCGCCGGCTTCCTCAATGGCAGATGGTCGGAGGGATCGTCGGTCCTTTGCCGCCAAGTCCCGCTTCTTCTGAAGACCCTCTTGAAGAGTTGGAGCTGATCCCGATGGGCTGTGCCCGCCTCCGGATCACCGTCTTCCCTCGACTATTGAGGTGAGTCCCTTTTGGCACCGGTCGTCGGACGGATGGTCGTGGCTTCCTCTCTGCTGATGGTCAGCCTCGTAGGTTCCTCAACGGTCGGTCCTCCTCTCTTTTCCTTTCGGGCGGAACCGGCTAGGGACTGGGAACGGGTGCTGGAAAACAGGAAAGGCTGGATCGGTTCCGATTGCGCTTACTCCATAGACCTGGGTGGCGACCGGATCCTCTGGCTGTTTGACGACACCTTTTATGGGGAGATAGAGCAGGGGCGCAGGAAAGGTGCGACGATGGCAGGAATTCATAACACCGTCGCGATCATGACCGGTCGGGAACCGGGGAGGGCACGAGTCCGCTTCTTCTTCGGCAGGGGAACCGGCGACGGACCGGGTTCTTTCTTTACACCGCCAGATGGCGTGGGATGGTTCTGGTTCGGTCATGGGGTCGTCGTGACGAACAGTCTCTACCTTTTCCTATGGCAGATGGTTTCTAAAAGTCAGCCGGGGACGCCCGAAGTCTTCCATTTCGCCCTCAAACGATGCTGGCTCGCCGTTGTTGAAAATCCCGGTGCGGATCCCGACGCATGGCAGCCGCTTTACAAGCCGGTTCCCTTTGAACAGCAGGACCAGATTTTTTGGGGTAGCTCCCTTTTGCAGGTCGGAGATTGGATTTACATCTACAGCCTGATGTCGGGCGAAAGAAGAAGGGGGGTCGTTGTTGCCCGGGTGCCCGCTCGGAAAATCAGCCAGTTTTCCGACTGGCGCTTCTTTGGGTCCCGAAGCTGGACAAACAGTCCAAAAGACGCCTCTCTGTTCATTGAAAACTGTCAGCCCGAGTTCTCGGTCTGCTACTTAGCCGATCGCAAAACCTACGCTTTTGTCCATTCCCCCGCTGACCTGCGCCCGGTCGTTTTGCTACAAACAAGCCCAAGCCCCGTCGGTCCCTGGTCCGAACCAGTCACCGTTTACCGCTGTCCAGAGCCTCAGCGCAACTTCCGTGTCTTCTGTTACGCCGCTAAGGCCCATCCCCTCATTTCCCGTCCCGGCGAACTGATCATCTCCTATGCGACCAACTCTTTTCGGTTCTCCGATCTTCTTGACGACGCTTCCCTTTACTTCCCTCGTTTCATCCGGGTGCGAGTCAGTCAGTGACCGATCCTTGTCGGCGCCTTGACAAAGCGTTGAAAGTAAGGCCCAATTATATTGGAGGAGCCAAAGGAAGGAGATACGGTGCCAATGAAGTCCTCAGCAAGACAGCGCTCTCATGTGACCGTATCAGCAACCTGTGTCGGGTTCACGCTGATTGAACTTTTGGTCGTCATTGCCATCATTGCCATCCTGGCGGCCATTCTCTTCCCCGTCTTCAGCCGGGTTCGGGAGAAGGCGCGGCAGAGTCAGTGTCTGTCCAACGTTCGGCAGATCTCGTTAGCCGTTCAACAATACAATCAAGACTACGACGAACGCTTCCCCATTGATTTAGCCGAAGCGGATCAGTCGTACTGGAGAGGATACCCCTGCACCCCGACGGCGAACGGTTACCCGATTCCGACGGCTCCCGATCCGGGCGGCACTTGGAGCCACTTTGTCAATTGTCCGATCCGCTTCACCCCTTGGTCCACCCAGTCGTATACCAAGAGTTTCCAAATGTTCCAGTGCCCAACTCTGAGGAGCCAGCCTATCTATCCGGACAATCGGGGCTGGGCAGGCAACTCTCGGTCTGAAGGTGGCTCCTATGCTTGGTTCTGCATGCACTACAACTCCGATGTCGCCACCCTGGTCGGCTTTATGGCTCTTGTCAAGGGGCTGGATCCCCTCCAAATTTTACCGAGAGTAAATGTCTGCAGCCGAACCCTCGCTGAGGCGAAAAATCCGTCCAACAAACCGACTCTCTTTTGCAACTCTCTCGTCATCCATAACGCCGCCCAGGAAAGTGAGGTCTACCCACCGCCCTACGGAACGGGTCGGCAGGCTGCGATGATCATCGGAGGCTTCGCCGACGGTCACGCTCGGGTGTTGACCGGTGACTTCGGGCGGGTCGTCACCTGGGGGCTGGAGGAGTTCTAATAAAAGCCCTTTCTCTCCATTGGCTCATCGATAGGCCCACGACGCCGTCCCATCGCCATGGGCTCTCTTTGATTGTGTCGCTTCCGAGCAGATGCCCGGCGATACTCGGAGGGAGGTGAAAAAAAGACGCGATGGTCTCTGATCCCAGCCGTTCTCAACAGGGCGTCAGCAGCACCATCAGTGGGGACTTTCAGCGGCAGGGAACGTTGTAGAAGACTAGCAGGAAATCAGCCCGCCGATTTACCACTCGTCCGCGACCGCCACCACAGTCTCACCAGAATGATACGGGGGCGGCGAACCGCAGCCTTCGCATAAATCGGGCCGGACGGCGTCCGGTTCCATGGTAGGAAGCACCACTGGAAGCAACGCACCCCGCCGAGCAGGAGTTTCGGATCAGGATTATAATTATTATTGGGTAGGGATTTTGAATGGGACCGATGGCAGCGACAAGAGTGAGTGGGGAGCAGGATCGGCGGCAATGAGGCGGCTCGGCGGGACCATCGTTCTGGCGTTCCTTTGGGTCCTCACCCTGGGGGCTCAGCAAGGCGACGATACGACCGCTCGGTTGAAGGAACTGGGTGCCGATGCGGCGGCGGTGGGGGCGGTCGTTGCCACTTTGAAGGAGCTGTTAGAAAAGGGACCGAACGAAGCCCGATTGGGCGCTCTGGACTGGCTCCTCAAGGATCCCAAGGCGCACGATCCCGCCCTGGCTCCCTTGATTCTGAACTTAGTTGTAGATCCGGACCGGGAAGTGCGAAGCCGGGCTATCCGCAATCTCCGTTGGCTCTTTGAGGAGGCGGGCAGCCACCAGGCGCTGGAGAAACTGGTTCGGGCAGCTACTGCCCCTGACAAGGGCGATCGCCTTGAGGCTCTGTCTGTGATCCGTCAGTCCGCTCAATCCCGCTCGCCCCTTTCCCGTCAGCCTGCTGTCCGTCAGGTCCTTCTTTCGTTGCTCCAGCATCAGGACCCTGAGACCCTGGTAGAATCGATAAAAGCGGTCAGGGACTTTGACGGTCTCTTGGACGAACCCCAGTTTCTGGCGGTCGTCGGCGGATTAGCGGCATCGGATGATGGGAGGGTTCGGTCAGCCGCTGCTGAGGTCCTTCTTGCACGGATAGAGGCACTGGAAAAGGAAAAGGAGAAACTGATCAAAGCACTGGAGAAAGGGGCAGAGAAGGATCCTGCCGTGAGATCCCGCATCGCTGCCTTCCGACCGGAAAAATCGGTTGGGCAGGCAGCTGCCACCCCCCTTCTGCTCGCCATTCCACCCGATGCCCCTGATCTCACCTTTTTTGCTGCCTTTGTTCAGCCTTTACTGGCAGAGCCCATTAGGGAAGCGGGCGGTAAGTCGTGCGTTGACTGTCATTCGGGCAGTGATGGGGGGAACTATGGGCTGGAGCCGGCAACGCCCGATGGAAAATTTCACCTGCAGGCAACCCTCTTCAATTATCAATCCACACTGGGGTACACCGGAAAGGGGACCGGCAGAGGGACTATTTCCGAGATTCTGGAAAAGGGACACGGGGGAATCGGTCCGATCTGGACGGGGATGGGGACTGTGGAGCGGGAACTTTTGGAAGCCTGGCTGAAAGGCGAGCGATGTGATGCCTCCTTAAGGAATGTATTGGACTTCCGTTTTTTCCTAAAGAACATACAGCCTCTGCTGGTGGAGTTGGGAGAGGATGGAGCGTCCTGCGCCCAGTGCCACAATACCCACGCGGTCTTCAACATTCGCCCCCCGAATCCTGACGGGTCTTGGACACTAGCTGATGCCCGCCACAATTACGCCAGCGCCCTCAAAGTCGTCAATCCAGACGATCCGATGAACAGCCTCATACTGAAAAAGCCGATTAGTCCGAGAGAAGGATCAGACGATACAGGGGTGATGCATGCCGGTGGCGTCCGATGGAGCCAGCGGCGAGAGGCGCCCCAATGGAAGGCGCTGGCGGAATGGGTTCAGAAAAGGCTGCTGGAGTGAAGGGGGTGAAAAAAAGGATTCAGAGAAAACGCATCCGACGGCGTCGGAGAAGCAACAAGAGAACCGAAAAGGAGGGGAGGAACGATGAAAATAACGGAACAGCAGAAGGAGTTCTTCAAAGAGAAGGGCTATTTGAGGCTGGAGCAAGTCTTCAGCCCAGAAGAGATAGAGGAGATCGGGCGGGACTTAGACTACATCATCTACAACTTCGCTGACTGGAACGCCGCTTGGAAGGGCGAGTGGCGCAAAGAGTATGTGGACGATCCGCAGATGGTAGAAACGGTCAAGCTGGTCGCCATTCACGAACTCCAGCACTATGCGGCGTCCTGGACCCGGGCGATCACCAATCCTTGTCTAACGGAAGCCATTGCGGACCTGCTGGATGCTGATTGCCTGGAGTTCCATCACTGCACTCTGCACGCCAAACCGCCGGGCGAGGGCGCTCCTTTTCCTCTCCATCAGGACCTGCCTTTCTATCCCCACGAGGACGGGCTAAGATACGTGGACGCTCTCATCCACCTGGACGATGCCGACGAAGAGACAGGCTGCATCAAGTTTCTGGAAGGCAGCCACAGGCTGGGGGCTTTGGAGCATATCATCGGACCCGAGACGGCTCCCCACTTGCCGACTGATGTCTATCGGTTTGAAGAAGCCGTCTCCGTGCCGGCTAAAGCCGGCGATGTTGTCCTGTTCTACTTGTGGACTATCCACGGTTCGGCCGTCAATAAGAGCAACCGGTGGCGTCGGATCGTGCGGGTCGGCTACCGGGACCCGAGGAATCGTCAGACTTCAGGTCAGGCGATGGGGAGACCAGGAATTATCGTTAAGGGCGTGCGCCCCAAAGTGGAAGGGGTCGAAATCAACGTCTACGGCAACTGGGCTCCCCAGTCGGCTCATGCATAGCCGGCAACCGATGGTGATCTTGCCCTCTGGTCCCTGACAACGGGACCGATATCGCAAATAGCCCTTTTGCAGCAACCGGGGGGGCGACAAGGGATGAGGATGGAAATCGCAGCCATCGCTCTCTTACTCTCTCTCGCCAGCGTTGCCTCGGCTGAGAGAATTGGGGTCTACTCACTTGGTGCCAACCAGCAGCGAACAGTGGTCATTAAGGCAGGAGATAAGGTGCAGATTCGCCTGATCGGTTTGGACCGATCCTCCCTTTATACTATCTCCGTTGCTGCCCAGCGCCCGGCTCTTCTCAAGGGGTCGCATCCGCCGGGTTTTATCGCCTCTTCCAGCGTCTTCAATGTAGAGCCAGAAAATTTCCGACCGGTTGAGGGTGCCATCCGGATCTGCCTCTTTGAACCAGGGAGGCGGCCGATCGTGCAGAAAAAACTCTGGTGGGGAGATCCCTCTTGCTTCGTTCGGTTCCGCCCGGTTGAGGACGGCGACTGTTACTTGAGTTTGGAAACGGTTGCCGATCAAATGACGGGACCGGTTCCGGTCGCCGTGTCCCTTCGCCACCTTGATATCAGACCGGACCAGATGGCTCGATTTGAATACGAGCCCAATGATGACTGGAAACATGCCAACAGGATGGAAATTGGTGAGACAGTCTATGGCGTCGGGGATGAAGTGGAATATTTTTACAACACCGAAGAAGGACAAAACGGGTGGGATTGGTTCACTTTTGAATGGAAGGGTCCCGAGAAACTCGTTTTCTTTGAAGTAGACCTTCTGGACCGAGACGTCATAGCGACTCTAAGGCTGTATACCCTTGAGGGCAAAGGCGATACACAGCGGTTGGTTGAATATCGTCTGGGTGCTGATCCGACAGAAGTCCGCCACGACGACCAGGGCGATGAGTTACTGGCGTGGAAGTTCCTGACACGAGTCATCGGACCGGGCAAATACTACCTTGCCGTTCGGGCCAACCATCCCGTCTACGAATTGAGGACCGCCGTCTACGATGTTCCTCCATATGGGGCGCCGAAGACGGCTTCTTCTGCCGAAAAGCGTAGGGAAGCGGCGCGAAAGGCTATCGCCGTTGCCATGCGGTATATGATAGACGGGGGCGACAGTTTCTTCCATAACACACCCCGAAAGGGCGGATTGAGAGTTCGGGCGGAAAATCCGACGGACGAGACAGAACGGTGCCTGACATGTCATCCGGGACACTTCACTATGTTTAGCGTCCTCAGCGCCGTCAAAGAGGGGTATCCCATTGTTAATCCGTCGCAGTTCTTCTGGATGATGGACAAGTTGTATAACGCAATGGCGCCCTTTTACGGTCATGACGGTGCATATTGGACGCGGTTTGACCTGGCACCTGCTAACGGTGTGTCACGCTTAGGGCATATGATTGCCCTTTACGAAAACTACTTCAGCGGCAGGAAGACAGACTTTCCGGCGCGGGCGGGAGGGTTTCCCCTCTTGGTCTACGACGGGCGGGAGGCCCTCCCTCAATCGGGTTTTGACGGCAACGTCCACAGGAATTTTGAGTTTGACGGTAACAGACCGATCAGCGACTTTCGCGTCGCTTGTGATAGTTGGGTTTGTTTCATAGAGGCTTACAGAAGAACCGGAGATCCCAAATGGAAAACTGCCGCAGACCATTTGGCAGCACTGATCCGGACCGGTCGGGTGAAGGATACGGAAGATTTGGTCGAGCAAACAAAGTGGGCTCTCTATCTGTCCCGTCCCGAATGCGGTTACGTTGACGAAAGGTCCGATGACTTAGACGATTTGATTCGGGCGAATGTGGAAGAGATCTTTCGTCGCCAGCAAGACGACGGAGGCTGGTTAACGGCAGAATACTTGGACAACGGACAGTTCATCGCCGCCTGGGAACTGTCGAAGAAAGTCAAGAAGAGCGATCCGTCCCTGATCTTTTTCACTGCCGAGACGGTCTATGTCTTGGCAATGGCTCTGGAGCACCTCAAGGAAATCGACTGCCGGGAGGATGCTCTGAAGGACCCCAGGATAGCTCATGCGGTGGACTGGATCCTTTCTGAACAGAAAAACTTTGGGGGCTGGCTGGATCTTAAAGGGGAACTCTTCGTCACCCCCTATTTGGAGACCAAGTGGTCGCTGATTCTCCTCAGTTATCTTTTTCCAAACGAACGCCGTGATGCCCGGATGAAGGTCATAAGCGCCTCCTCAAGGAACGAGCAATCAACTAACGATTACTTGGGGATCGTTGAGTCGCTGGATTCCCTTTGGGAGATGAATAATCGAGATTTGATATCCGTTCTCATCGCACGATTGCGTTCACCTGATCCCCTTATCCGTCAAAAATCGGCAGAGGCTATCGGACGGATTGCTCGGGATGCGGTGGACAAAGACGGTCTGGTAAGCGCCGTCGAGCCCCTTATTGAAGGACTCAAAGACGACGTCAAGGGTGTGTGGCGCGCTTGCTCTTGGGCGCTGAGACAGTTGGCTAATAATGGAATCGGTCGGGACGAGATTCATCGGTCCTTCAGCGATGATGATGAGCGGGTCCGGCGAGGGGCGGCTCGGATCTTTTCCCAATATTTCTTCCACTTAACGGACGAGAGACGACTTGCTGAAGGGTTGGTTCGGTTGGTGCAAGATCCCGATCCGATGGTGCGCACTCTCGCCCTCAAAGGTCTGTGGCGATGGTGGTATCGGACCACAGACTTCAGCCTCAGGCGGGAGATGGAAAGAGCCTTCCTCACCCTATCGGAATGGGAATCGGAGCCGATCGTGCGGCTGAACATTGCTCAAGGACTCCACAATATATTGGACGAAAACACCGTTCAATTTTTCCACAACTGGCTACGGGTGATCAACAGAGAAGAGGACAAAAACAGAGCAAAAAAGGCGAGAGTGGAATACGTAGAGAAGCCCCTCGCAAGAGCCATTGCATCGGCTTTGAGAAGCGGAAACCATCGATCAGTAGAAACGATCCTGGCGGCTTTCGGGTACTTTTACCTGCGTGGTGGAGTCGGCAACGATTACGATTTCATCACATTCTACGACGAAGATGCGGCACGGGTTCTGGCACATGCCATCGTTCCTTACTTGAACAGTCCTGTCGATAGCATTCGACTAAAAGCGACTCGCGCTGCTGTGGCGGCGAGGACCGGCAAAGATGTCCGTCTCCTGACCAGTCTGATGGCGCGTCTTGGAGATCCCAATCCGGCCGTAAGACGTGCGGCATTGGTGGCACTCCAGCATCCTGCTTTTCCGACAGATTACCGAACGACCGGCGCGACAGTGGCAGAAAAATAACCTGAGGAGGCTCGTTACCGGTCAGGGATTGCGCAAAACAAAGTACCATCTTTCGCTGGTCGGCTCGGGTTTGCGAAAGGTATACGCCTCGTAAATACGAACCCAGTCCCATCCGGCTTTTTCGCACATCTTTCGGACCTCGTCAATTGAATAGGATCGCTGCCAGTGTAGTTCTTTGAACCGGTAGAACCCCTTATCTGTTCGGTAAGCAAACCACATGTCAATGCGGCACAGTCGGCTTACCGAATCATATGTGCTCTTCCAATAGTAGTAAAGAGGGGCGCGTTTTTTCCAAAGATTGTTCAGATCAAACAGGTGATGGGAAAGAGAATACTCGCTGTTCAGATCAAAAATGAAGTATCCTCCCTTGCGGACGGCAGTGCGCACATTGAAGAAAAGACGCTGGAAGCGGTCCGGCTCTGTTATGTAGTTGAGGCTGTCGAAGAGACAGATGACGAGGTCAAAAGGACCGTAGGGAGAGGGATCAAAGTCCGCCATGTCGGCGCAGTAGAAAAAAGCCCGATCGTCCAAACCTTCCTCTTTTGCTTTCCTCCTGGCGACTTCAACCATGCGCCTTGAGAGATCCACTCCCAAGACGGAGTGCCCCCTGCGGGCAAACTCAAGGGAAAGAGTGCCGGTGCCCGATGCCAGTTCCAGAACCCGGCTGCAGCGAAATCCTGGATCCAAGCGAGAAAGGACGTCTTCCACATAAGCGATCCAAGCGGTGTAGGGGACATCGGACATCAAGAGGTCGTAGTAGTCGGCGATTTGGGTAAACGCTGGGGCTTCCCGCAGATTCCCGTCGCCAAAAATTTCGCGAAACCGTTCCGCCACGAGATCCTTTTCGGCATCCATTTCCAACGGTGATTTTAAGCCATTGGGGTATCGGGTTCATCGGGAATTTGCGCTACATTGAGAGAGAAGGGAAAGGGAATGACCGAGACCAAGGAGCCCAGTGTTCTGATCATTACGGGTCTGTCCGGTGCCGGTAAAACGGTGGCGCTCCAGACGACCGAGGACTTGGGGTTCTTCTGCGTCGACAATTTACCGCCCCGGCTGATGGAAACTCTGGTCGGATTATGCGCTACTTCCTCTCAACGGATTGCCCGAGTCGCCTTTGTGGCAGACGTGCGGGGTGGCGAGTTTCTTAGGGACTTGCGCCACGCTGTGGAATTGCTCCGTTCCAAAGGTTATCCTGTTACTGTACTGTTTCTAGAAGCCCCTGACGATGTTCTGATTCAAAGGTTTAAGGAGACCCGGCGTCGCCATCCCATGCTGGGGACGGCAGGGGATTTGGTTCTGGCGATCCAGATGGAACGGGAGCGATTAAAGGAAATTCGGGACATGGCAGATCATCGGCTGGATACCGCTGCCTTCAATCCTCACCAGTTGCGTCAGGAAGTGGCGCGCATCCTCAGTCCCGGCGACGGCGCCGGAATGACCATCCGGGTTTTGACCTTCGGCTTCCGCTACGGGCTTCCCACTGATGCCGACCTGGTTTTTGATGTTCGGTTCTTAAAGAATCCCAATTATGTTCCGCATCTCAAACCCCGGACCGGGACCGACCCAGAGGTCCGAGACTACATATTTTCTGATCGGGTCACTCACGACTTTGTCAAGTTACTGGAGGAGTTTCTGCAATTCGTTATCCCCCGATACCAGAAGGAAGGAAAGACCTATCTTTCCATCGCCGTCGGATGCACCGGCGGACGCCATCGGTCCGTCGCTATCGGTCGTCACCTTTGGGAGTTTCTGAGGAGCGGGGGCTATGAGTGCAGTCTTGTCCATCGGGATGCGGACCGGTGAGGAAGACAGGAACCTGACGGGTGCGGGAGGCGTTTTGGATAAAGCAGGGGAAACCCGTGTGGACATTACGGAAGAAGACTGGGATCGGTATCAGCGCCATCTTGGTCTGATTGGAGGTGAAAAAGGACAAAAAAGACTCAGGACAATGTCGGCGCTGGTGACGCGCTGCGGCGGGGTGGGGGGAACCGCCGCCCTTTACTTGGCAGCAGCGGGGATCGGAAGACTTGTCCTGATTCACGAGGGTAAGACGACCTGGTCAAACTTAAACCGAATGATCCTTCAGAGAAACAGCTGGGTCGGCAAGCCGAGGATCCTCCAGATTCGGGAAAGCGTTCATCGGTTGAATCGGAATGTGGAAGTGGTCGGAATCGACAAAGAGTTCAGTGATCAAGAAGGGATGGTGTGGTCTCAATCTGTTGACATTCTCCTCTCCTGCACGCCCGTTTGGTCAGAGAGGGTGACGCTCAATAGCGTCGCTGTCGCGCGCCGATTGCCGCTGGTGGAAGCGGCGATGGACGGGATGCAGGGAACGGTAACGGTCGTGATCCCCGGGCAGAGTCCTTGCCTGCGGTGTCTGTATCCGGAAGATCCAGACTCCCAGTGGTGGGATCCGTGGGGCTTCCCCGTCCTTGGAGCCGTTGCAGGGCTAACAGGCTGTCTCGCCGCTTTGGAAGCCCTTAAAGTCCTTTTACGAACGAAAGATGGTCGCTCGCTTCCCATAGGGTCACCCTTGGTCAACAGGATGCTGGTCTTTGACTTGGCGACCTACCGAATCCGGCTGGTTAAAGTCAGGCGCCGTCCCGACTGCCCCATGTGCGCTCATCTATAGAGAAGGAGTCGTAGAGACTTATGAGCGGTCCGACGGATCTGGCTGGCGAAATGCTGGCTGATGTCGTTGATATCTTTCAATGTTGTATCCTCACATGGGATTTTCTCCCGGTCGTCCTCCCCGCCTACCTCCTTGCGGGAGCGGTCGCCGCTTTCGTCCCCGTTGAAAAGGTTTTGAAATACCTCGGCTATCAGGCGCACAAAATCGTTTCCTACGGCAGCGCCGTCTTTAGTGGCATCGTCGTTTCCATGTGTTCGTGCAACATCGCGCCTCTCTCCCTGAGTATCCATCGCAGGGGAGCCGGAATCGGACCTGCCTTTGCTTTCCTTTTCGCTGGTCCATCGCTCAACCTGGTCAGCCTCGTCTGGACCTTCCAGGTCTTCGGTGGGCTTTTCGGACTCTGGCGTCTGGGAGGCACGATTATCAGCGCTCTGACCATCGGTCTGATAATGGCCCTCCTGTTTCGTCACGAGGATCGGTTCCGCGCCCAGTCATCGGTCACGGTCGACGGGCCCGTCTTTTTGGTCAGCCAATTGGAAACGAAACATCCCTACCGAAGTTGGATCGTGATGGGCCTCCTGATAGCCCTTCTCATCCTGGGGGCAAAGGGTTTGTCGCCCGCTCTCAGGGTCCCGTTGAGCGTCGCCGTCGGACTGGCTCTCGTGATGAGCCTCAATACTTGGTTCTCACCGACGGAAGTGCGAGAGTGGCTATGGGAGACCTGGAAATTTATGAAAATGACCTTGCCGATTCTGATACCCGCGATCCTCTTCATCGCTCTTGCCGCTCGGAAGGTGCCGATTGACTGGTTCACAACACGAGTGGAGGGAGACAAACCCTTTTTCTTCCTCGGCGACAATTCGTTGAAAGCAACGGCAATGGGGTCCGCTTTCGGATCTTTGATGTATTTTCCGATCCTTACGGAGATCCCATTCGTCAAAGCCTTTTTGAAAAACGGCATGGGGGTCGCACCGGCGATGGCCATTCTGCTGGGAGGACCCGGCGTCAGCCTCCCGGGTGCTATCCTGATCGCCCGCTTTTTCGGATGGAAGAAAATGGTCATCTACGAGTTTCTGGAAATGACCTTCGACACTGCTGTCGCTTACGGTTTCGGTCGCCTTTTCGGGGACTATAAATGCCCATGCTTGACCGGTGTCGAGAGACACGTCAATGTGGAGTGGGTGACCATTGCTTCCGTCCTGATAGTCAGTGCTGTGATCGCTGCCGTTCTGATCGCTTGGCGAAGAAGCTTTACGAGACCGGCAAAGGGTGCGGCTGGTTCCGATCCTTTCTCTGATGATGTCGGGAGGCGGGGATGATGCGGACGATGGCAACGGCGTCGGTTCTGTTAGCGGTCAGCGCCGTCTGGGGGCAGAAGCCTCCATCCCTTCACCTTTTCGTTCCGTGCGGAATGATCGTTCCTTTCACCCATATCAAGATGGGTTACGAAAAAGAGCAGAAGGTGCGCCTTGACATTACTTTTGACAACGGTGTGATGCTGGTCCGGAGGATTCGGGAGAAAGGGGAGCGACCGGACATTCTGGTGGCTCCCGGTGAACTGGAGATCCGCCAGATGGTCCAGGAGGGGTTTATTGATCCGGCTTCTGTGGTCACTTTTGGTACCTTCCGAATGATTCTGGTCGTCCCGGCGCGCAACCGGGCGGGCATCAAGGGTCTTCAGGACCTTACCAAGCCCAGTGTGCGTCGGATCGTCATCGCCGACCCAGAACTCAATTCTGTCGGATATTACGCCCGGGAGGCTCTCAAAGGGGTCGGTCTGTGGGACAAAGTCAAGGAAAAGATCGTCGTCCACTGGCACGCTCAAGAGGCGGTCAACTACATCTGTATGGGTCGGGTGGACGCCGGAGTCTATTACGCCAGCTGCCCCTTTGACAGCGCTCCGGAGAAGGTGATGTCTCCAACCTACAAGGTATTGGAGACCTTCCCCCTTTCGTCCCATCCTCCAATCAAGGTTCAGGCGGGGATCCTCAAGACTTCGAAGAAAAAGGAACTGGCAAAAAAGTTTTTGCAATATCTCCTAAGTCGGTCAACCCAACAGACCCTGGCTCGGCTGGGGATTCCTAATTTCCGTTCTGCAAACGGTCGGTCGGTCGCTTCCGTTGACAAGCGATGACGGCGTGAAAAGTTGAATTGCAATGGGGAGGTGTGAAAGATGAGACGCCTTGCGGTCTTAGGATTGTTGGTTCTTTCCGCGGGGATCGCGATGGCAGGTTCGGCAGGAGCGCCTGTTGATAAGAAAAAGCCGACCAAGGTCACCGTTCCGGTTAAGAACGAGGGATGGAGGGTCACCATCGGATGGGCGGACGCCAAGGTCAAAGTGGAAGCCTTCTATCCCTTGGGCGTGACAGGCGGAGAAGGGCATGAGTGGGTCATAGACTATTCGAAAAAACTGGCGGAACTGTATCCCAAAAAGGTCCTCATCGTAGCATACGACTTCACATCACCAAAAGGGAGTCAAGAATGGCAGAAGAGGGGACTTACCTGTGGCGCCTTCCTCATCGGGGGCAGGTTTTCCGCCGTTGTAAAGGGGAAACAAGTCAACTTCCTGCGCAGCGAAGCCCTCGGCGGATGGAGTTTTAACCAGTTAAAGGAGGCAGTCGGTCAGGAAGTAGAAAAGGCTTACAAGAAGGAAAAGCCTTCGCCAAGCCCGTCGCCTGTTAAAAAAACGAGCCTGGGTTCCCAAGTACAGAAATCGGTGGGCGTTTTGGAAATTTACGTCCCTTGTGGGCTGGCGGGACCCTATGGCGACATCGCCGACCTGTTTCAAAAGGCACATCCTGAGATCACTCTGAGACCGACCGTCAGCGGGGTTCTGGCACTTCTCAATGCTCTGAGGGACTATGCCAAGCCCGACATCTACCTTGCTCTGGGAACCTATGAGCTGACGCCTATGGCGGAAAAGGGCCGTTTCGTGGCAGGAAGCCTGGTGCCCGTCGCCCAAATCCCCCTGGGGCTGGTCGTCTCGAAGAACAATCCGGCAGGAATCAAGAGCCTCCAGGACTTGACCTCTCCGAAGGTGAAATCGATCGTCACCTACGGTTTCCAACTGTCCGGAGGTCGCGCTGCCCGGCAGGCCCTCCAAAAAGCAGGAATCTGGGATCAGATAAAGGGGAAAGTTTTCACGCCGAAGGTCCCTGACCAAGCCAAGCAGATGGTCAAGAAAGGTCAGGCGACGGCGGGAATTCTTTACACGACCTGCTTGAAAGAAAGTTATGTTCCCGGTCAGCCGCCCGTTGAGGAGAAAGACCTGAAAGTCGTCCAAGTGATCTCGCCCAAAGATTACGAAGCCGTGACCATTGCCGCCGTGCAACTGAAGGATGGTCCCAATCCCCAAAGTGCCCGCGTCTTTTTGGAGTTTCTCAAAAGACGGGAACTGACCCAGGTGTGGCGCAAGTGGGGGTTCGCCGATGTCTCTAAGGAACCTATCGTCGGCTCTAATAGGAGGCAATTGCTCGTCTTCGCTGGAGCCGCCTTTCGCCCGCCCCTTGAGGATATGGCGAGAGCGTTTCAAAAGAGATACCGGATCCCTGTGCAGTTCAATTTCACCGGGTCCAACTGTCTTCTCGCCCAGATCATTCTGACCCAAAAAGGGGATCTGTTCTTGCCCGGCGAGGAATTTTACGTAGACCAGGCGGAGAAGAGGGGTTATGTGATTAAGAAAACCGTACTGGGCTACTTCATTCCTGTGATTCTGGTGAAAAAAGGAAATCCTAAGGGGATTAAGGGTCTTGAAGACATCGCCCGTCCCGGCATTAAAGTCGGACTCGGCGATCCCCGGGCGTGTGCCATAGGTGCCGTGGGGGAAGAGGTCCTGAAGAAGAACGGGCTTCTGGAAAAGGTTTCCAAGAATGTGGTCTTTCGTGCCGTCACCGCACCGGAATTAGCCAATGCCCTGCGGCTCGGCGCTATAGACGCCTGCTTGAACTGGGACGCAATTGCTAACTATCCCTGGATTCGTCCCGCCGTCGACGTCGTCCCGATACCGCCTCACAAGAATTTGGTCACCTCAAATCCCCTGGCGATTTTAAGAACCGCTCACAATCGCGAGGGTGCGGAACTCTTCTTTCAGTTTGCACAGACGGAAGGTCAAAAGATTCTCCGGGCTCACGGTTTTACAACCCGGGACGGTCTGACCGAAAGCCTTCGCCCGTTTATCCTTACCTCTTCTTCCTCCGTGCGGTGACCGTCTTTGTCCCGTTCTCCTACCGTTCCCGTTCCCGACCTGCTGTTCGGTTCTTTCTTTTTGAGCATCCTGTTCCTTTATTCGGGCTTCATTCTGAGTTTGGTCTTTGTTGATGCGGTCCTGCCGTTTCGCCCCATTGAGTCAGGTGCGCTCAACGCCATAGGTCTTTTGATCGGCGAGTCCGATTCCGTCAATCAATTGATTAGCGCCTTCCGGCTGAGTTTGCTCACTTCCCTTATTACCTGCCTGTTAGCTGCCCTGGTAGGAATTCCCGCAGCCTACGGTCTGTCCCGCTACAGGTTTCCTTTCTACGCCGTTGTGGATACTCTGATTGACATCCCGATCGTGGTGCCCCCGTTAATAATGGGTCTGACCCTTTTGGCATTCCTGCGGCAGACGGCGATCGGTCGGTTTCTGGATGAAAAGATCCCGTTTCTTTACAACCCCAAAGGGATCGTCCTGGCGCAGTTCACCGTTGCCTCCGCTTTCTCCGTGAGGGCCTTTAAAGCGGCCTTTGATCAGGTGAATCCTCGTTTTGAACAGGTGGCGCGCAGTTTGGGAGCATCGCCTTTCACGGCTTTCATCCGGATCACCTTGCCTCTAGCCAAGACGGGGCTCCTCGCTGGTGCGATCATGACCTGGGCGCGGGCGATGGGCGAATTTGCTCCGATTTTGGTCGTCGCCGGAACGGACCCCAGCACGAATGTTTTGCCTGTCCTGGCTTACTTGAGCATGTCGGCCGGAAACATTGAAATCGCTTTTGCCATCGTCCTCTTTATGGTCATCATCGCCGGTCTGGCTCTTGTCCTGTTCAAAAAACTGGGCGGTCAGGGTTATATTTGGTAGCGGCGTAAAGACGGAGCCGCCATAATGACAGGGAAAGGAGGAGGCACCGATGTCGGATCGGGAGAGGTTGATTGAAGGACTCAATCACGACCTCAATGAGGAACTCAACACAATCATCCGCTACATTCGCCACTCCAGCGTAATGAAGGGGATCCCAGGACACGAAGTGAGAGAACTGTTAAGGGAAGAGATCGCCGATGAGGTCAAACATGCCCAATACTTAGCCGACAAAATCGTCGCTTTGGGAGGAACCCCCAAGGTTCAGGTCCAAAATCCGGCCGAACTTTTTGATTGGCGGGAAGTTTTGGAAGATGCCCTCAAGTTCGAGAAGGACGCCATCGCGGGATATCGGGAGAGGGCTCAGCAAGCCGAAGCGATCGGTGACGTCGGTCTCAAGACCACTCTGGAGCAGTTTGCCGAGGACGAGACCCGTCATAAAGAAGAGATTGAACGGCTGCTGGGATAGCCGATTAATCCATAATCACCGACTCTGCCGTCGGCCAACGCAGGCGGATCAGGATCCAGAAGGACAATCCCGCTGTCCCGCCGACTATCAGCCCGTAAGCCAGAGGACGAAGGGCGTTCCACAGGCGATGTCCTGCCGCCCGAAGGGCGATCCGTTGGCTGAGCCAGCCTAAAAAAATGGAAAGCCAATATCGGTCCATGGGCCAGCCCTGACAGGCGACGAAACCGAGCGGGTGGAAGGGAAAGGAAGCCCAGCGAAGGCGCGCCTGGATCAGACCATAAGTGATCAGACACCCGCAAACAAAACTGGCGCCGTGATGAAGGGTCACTGGTCGGCTGGTCATAAGATAGCCGCCGATAAAGTTCGTTGTTCCTACCGCTGCACCCTTTGCCCACCAGCTAAGCTTCGGCACGCCGTAACGGTAGAGAACTTGTGGAATGGTTACATGACATGTAACAAGGGTCAGAAGGAAGCAGAGTAGGAGCCAGAAGACGAAGAAGGTGTCGGGTATGCCCGCTCTTTGGGACAAGCGGAAGGCATTAACCAGGTAGCCGGAAACCAGCGTCGCCGTGCTTCGGGCCTGGACCCAACTCATCGCTGTCACAAGAACGATGTTCTTCGCCCCAAGTCGCTCCCTGCCGAGCAAGTCAAACAGGACCTGATAGACCCGGAAAGGAGAGGAGTAAATAAACAGACCCGACTCAGCGACAACTCTCGCCACCACAATCCATGTGATCAACAGACCACCCAGCCAGACCGCCAGCCAGACGATGGAAACGCCTGCTACTTGGTGACCCCACAAAAGGATCAGGAAGGCAAAGAGCAGGGCTGGGAAAAGGGGACCGAGCGTTCCTGACACGTTAAGTCCGTCCTTCTTCAACGCCCGAGTCTTTAGTAAAAGGAAAAAAAGCATCGCCGCCGTAACCGTGTAGGCACCGACCGATTGATAGGTTAGAAACTCGCCGTGGAAGAAGTCCCATCCGAGAGCCATCCGGAGCGCGACCTCTAACTGACGAAATAAAAAGAAAAACCAGAAACTCAGACCGACCTCACCTGAGAGAAGATAAGCAATTCCAACCATTTCGGGGTAGACGTGGGCATTGAGACTATTAAAGGCTCTCAGAAAGCCTGCGGAGAAAAAATGGGAACCCTCTGGCAGACGGAACCATTCCTCCAAGCTGCGTTGGAGTCTCGGGTCTGGGACTGCCGGGTAATACAAACTGAGGGCGCGAAGGGAGTAGGGAACGGCAGCAACGGCGAGCCCTAGCCAGAAGAGCGGTTGCGCCAGCACCATTCTTCGGGGCGGAGAGTCACGGGTCAGGTCCTCAGGCACTTGGGCGATGGGATAGACTAATCGCTCCTTATCCGCCCAGTGTCGGGCGAAGAATTGTGAAACGAACAGAGCCGTAGCATAGACAGAGAAGAGATAGGGGGTCCAGTAGAGCAAGGGACGAACCCAAGAAGTAAGGGGAGGGCGGGCCCCTTCCGGCGTTCCCTCAAAAACCCACACAATCGCCGGG
Organism: Candidatus Caldisaccharidevorator sinensis; assembly: GCA_032161505.2. Classification (GTDB taxonomy): domain Bacteria; phylum Armatimonadota; class Fervidibacteria; order Fervidibacterales; family Fervidibacteraceae; genus Caldisaccharidevorator; species Caldisaccharidevorator sinensis. The sequence continues at coordinate 668,297 of JAVKTG010000001.1, read as the reverse complement.
TCCCGAAAGTGAGTCGCAGGAACCAGCCAAGAAGGGATCAGATCGTTCCACAGACCGAACCAGTTGCTCTGGGGCGATGAGTAGTAGACCAGACCCGCAAGGTTTAGGTAGAAGTGAATGGCAAACTCCTGCCCCGAAATTGCCGCTACGGAAAGAAGAGAGGCGTAAGTGAACAGTAATTCCCGCTGCGAAAGAACTCTTTGGGGTGCAAACCGACGCGCTGCGGCATTCATCAAAAGGATGCCCAGGAGCAGGAGCATGGTGCCACGGGGCAAATAGCCGGTCCCCAAAATTTCATGGCGAACAAGAGCAGCCCACCCGCTCAGGATTGTGAAGGCGATAATGACAGTGCAGGTGAAAAGAAGAACCGACCATCGGGCCGGAGTGCCGATCGCTCGTTCCCCTTTGACTTCCCTTTGAGCAACGGTCGTTACCAGATCGGCTCCCCCTCGCTGCCTGAACAGATCGTCTTCAATTTTAGTCGAGCCTTTGAAACCGATCGGTCTTCGGTCGATCGCATTGGTATATTTAATGAGCCAGACATTGTTTCGCCAGCCTGAAGGTCAGCAAACTGTTATGGGATTCCCTCCCTGTTATCATTTTCATCGGGTCGGAGATGCGGCGGACGAAGATTATTGCGACGGTGGGTCCCAGTGCGGAGAGCCCTCAAGTGATACGAGCGCTCATCGCCTCTGGGGCTGATCTCTTCCGAATCAATTGTTCCCACGGAACGTCGGAAGACCATAAGCGGATGGCTGATACGATTCGGAATGTCGCTACGGAGTTAGACGAACCAGTGCCGATCCTTTGGGATCTCCAAGGACCGCGCCTCCGGGTTGCGAGCCTCCCTCAACCAGTTTTTTTGGAGTCAGGTCAGGAGATTTTTCTGTGCCGGGTTGCCGATCAGGTGGAAGGTCCCTGTCTTCCCGTTGAGGCGCCCTACCTGGCTACTTCCGTTACGCCGGGGCAAAGGATTTTGTTGGACGATGGGCGCATTGAACTGGAAACGGTCCGCACGGACGGGATTCGGGTCCTGTGTCGGGTCCTACGGGGAGGGCTTGTCAAGGGCCGAAAGGGGATCAACCTACCGGGTGCCCGACTGGGCGTTCCCGTGCTGAGTGAGGAAGACCTGGCGGATCTCCATACCGGCGTGCAGGTCGGAGCCGATTTTATCTGCCTCTCCTTCGTTCGTTCTCCCGCCGACATAGAAACGCTGCGCACGGCGATTAGAGCCCACGGAGTGGACACTCCCATCATTGCCAAATTGGAACGACCGGAAGCACTGGAGGCGCTGGACCAGATCCTCGCCGCAGCCGATGGCGTTATGGTGGCGAGAGGCGACCTGGGTGTGGAAATGCCCCCCGAAGAGGTGCCGATCCTTCAGAAGCGGATCATCTCTCAGGCGAACGCTTTCTTCGTCCCCGTGATCACGGCGACTCAGATGCTGGAGTCTATGGTCGATTCACCGAGACCCCTCCGTGCCGAAGCGACCGATGTAGCCAACGCCGTTCTTGATGGCACCGATGCGGTCATGCTTTCGGGCGAAACGGCTATCGGGCGGTATCCTGTGGAAGCCGTGGCAATTATGGACCGGATCATCGCCCGCGCTGAGGAACAGTTGACTCCCGGACCGGTCGGTGCCCAAATTTCTGCGGATGCCGAACAGTCTATCGCTCACGCCGTCGCAGATGCCGCCTGCGTAGCAGCCCGGGACCTTTCTGCCCAAGCCATTGCCATCTTCACGCAGTCCGGCTCCACGGCTCTTTTCGTCAGCAAGAGGCGACCGACCGCGCCCATTATCGCTTTCACCCCTGATGAATCGATCCGTCGTCGGATGAACCTCCTCTGGGGCGTGGTCCCCCTCTTCCTCCCTTTTACTGACAGCACCGATCGGCTGATTGAGATGATGGAAGAGAGTCTTTTGGAGCGCCAGTTAGTCAAGAAAGGCGATTTAGTCGTGATTGTGGCGGGTATCCCTTTGTCCTTGAGAGGGAGAGCCAACTTCATCAAAGTCCATCGCATCAGAACCGGCGAGAGACTCTGACTCTTAGCCACCAGAGGAAAAGACCAAAGCCGCTGCCCCGACCATTCCCGCCCTTTCCCCCAGCGACGACGACCCAAATTCCACAATCGTAGCCGGCTCATCCAGGGCTCGGCGGCGTAGTTCCCACTCCGCTGGTTGCAGGAGCCAGCGACCTGCCTTTGCCACGCCCCCGCCGACGGCAATTCTTTCGGGGTTGAGCAAATTGACGACGATGGCGCAGGCTATCCCCAGGTATCTGCCCGCTATCGCCAATATGTGCTGGGAGAGGGCATCCCCCCGCTCCGCCGCTTCCGCCACATCTTTCGCCGCCACCTGTCTCCGCAAATCGGACAAGGAGGAAGCGACGCCCCGCTGTAAATACTCTTCAGCCATCCGGGCGATGGCAGGACCCGACGCCAAGGTCTCAAGGCATCCCCTCCTTCCGCAGCCGCAAATCGGTCCTTCCGGTTCGACAGGGATGTGACCCACTTCCCCTGCAGAGAACGAAGCGCCCCGAACCAGCCTTCCCTCAATGATCAGTCCCCCGCCGATACCGGTCCCGACGGTGATGTAAAGGAGACTTTTACCCTTCCGACCTCCGAACATCCATTCCCCCATCGCCGCTGCATTAGCGTCGTTCTCAATCAGTGCCCGACAGTGAAAAATTTCCTCAAGGTCTTTCTTTAAGTTGCGACCTTTCCACTCGGGGATATTGACAGCCTCCGACAGCACGATTCCGGCATTGGCGTCCACAATCCCGGGGGTCCCCAGTCCGACGCCTTTCAGCTGACTGGGAATGACACCGGCTCTCGTAATGGCTTTTCGCCCCGCCTTTTCTATCTGCTCCAAAACAACGGCGCCCCCCTCCTCTGTTCGCGACGGTTCGCCCGCTTCTGCAATGACCTGTCCCGCGTCGGTCACGACTCCTGCGAGAATCTTGGTCCCCCCAAGATCAATTCCCAGCGCCACCATCCTGCCTCACCTCTTTCGTCTCTTTTGTCGTGTGATTTTTGTCGGTTTGGATTGATTGTATTGTGGTAAAATGGGGTCCGGTTGAAGATGATAGTCCGATCCGTCACAAGCGTGGCGATCAGCCTGTTTCTCCTTTCATGCCTTATCGGCTGCTCCTCCGGTTCCAAAAGAGTCGTTAATCAGAATGGAACCGGACCTCCGCCCAATCCTCCCAGGAAACCTTGGACCGTCCTGGTCTACCAGGGTGGAGATAACGATTTGGAGTCGGCGATGATCAAGGATTTCAATGAGATGGAACGGGTCGGATCCAGCGACGTCATGAATATCATCGTCCAATTGGATCGGTCCCCCTCTCATGATACGTCCAACGGCAATTGGGTCGGGTCGCGCCGTTATCAAGTGGTCAGGGATCCCCAGGAGAGTTTCCCCCCTAACTTTTCTTCCCCTCCTAACGAGATCATCCGAAGTCCCCTAATAGCCGATTTAGGGAGAAAGAATACGGGAGACCCGCAAGTTTTAAAAGATTTTCTGAATTGGGGCGTTTCTCAGTTTCCTGCAGACCGATTCATCGTCATTCTCTCTAATCACGGGGCAGGTGTGAGACCTTTTCGGGCTGCTCGTCCCTTGAGAAACCGGGGAATGATGTTTGCTGATAGTTTTAACGATTTCATCAGCGAAGATGAGGCGAGACAAGTTTTCTCGGACATTGTTACAGCTTTAGGTCGCCCGATAGACGTCGTCGCCTTAGACTGCAGTGAGATGAGTGAGATAGAAGTGGCGTATCAGTTTCGGGGACTGTGCCGCTATTTCGTGGCGTCCCAACTTTCAGAACCGAATGACGGATACCCTTACGATCGGTTTCTGATGGAGATCCATCAAAACCGACAGATATCGACCGAGGAGTTGCTGCGCAAATGGGTGGACCATTACATTACAAGTTACCTTCCCGGACAGCCCAGCAGTGGGGCTGGGGATTCGGTGACCATCGCTGTTTATAACATGTCGGAAATAGATCGCTACGTTCAAGCGATCGATCAGCTAGCGGAGGCACTGGGGCGACGGGTGAACTCTTTAGGGTCTCAATTCCTTCAGTTGAGGTCGCAGACCCAATATTTTTCTGAACTGATCTACAGAGACGTGGCTCATTTCTGCAAACTTCTTCAGGCAAATATCAACGATGCGACCATATCGGAGAGAGCCCAAGGGGTGCTGGATCGGCAGGGACCAGGACCGGGGAAAGCCCTCTTGTACGAGGCACACCGAACGGGTCGGGACATCAATGTAGACAACGCGCACGGTATTGCCATTTACTTCCCCCATCCGGTTGACTTTGACTCCCGATATGCCCGATCGAACGACTTCGCCCGAACCAACCGGTGGACTTCCTTTTTAGCTGCCCTGGCGCAGAGTCACAGCGGGGTCCCCTAATCAGGATCCAGGGTCGGTCAGGGAAGCCCATCCCCCGTCAGGCACGCCGCACTCAGGACATTGAAGAACGAGGGACTTAACCATCCCGACGAGAGTGTCGGGATCAGGAAAGGAAGTTCCTGACAGGCTGAGACTCTTTACAACGACTCCCTGAGCATCAACGACGGCGACGCCCGCCGAGTCTCCGTCCAACGCCAGGCGGCGCACAGCTCCTGCCGGATCCGCCAATCCCTGGGACCCCGACGGAATGGACTGACCCCTCCAAACTGTCAAGATTTGCCCACCCCACAACTTAACGACTTCGTGCGCCTGACCGAGTCGCTGCTCAAAAGCACGGCAGGCGATGCAGTTGGCGTCGTGAAGAAAGACCAGGACCGTTGCCGACCGGCGCCGCCAATCAACAGTGACGGGAAACCCGTCCGCCGCTAAAAAAGCCGTACGGCTCAAACGCCTCAAGGCCTTACCCTCCTTTAGGCATCGGTTCGCGATCATCTTGAAGGAGCCGACCCGTCGGGCGAATGCGGCTCCAAATGTTAAGGACGAAAGCGACGATGCCGATGCCTTGAGCGAACCCACCGATAACCGAAAAAATCAACCAAATCGGAGCCTGATGATAGGTCGCAGCGACCTCGCCGACGGCACGGACGCAAGTGCCAATAGTGATCAGCCAATAAATCGCCTCGGAAAGTAGCGGGCGATACCATATCCCTTTCGGGCGAGGGAACATCCAGATCGCCACGCCCATAATCATCATCGTAACAAACCCGACCAAGAAAAGGTGACTGTGGGCGGTCGGTAGCCATCCCAGACCTCGGGGACTGCCGGTAACTCTCAACCCGATCATATGGAGTCCGAGAAGGGTGCTCACGAGCGCAAAGACGAGACTGGTTTGCACATAGCGCCGAGCGAGTCCAAACATCCTGATGACATCCTTTCAAAGTTCTCCTCAATTTTAGGTGCGGGCTCGGGATGGGGGTTGATCATCCCTCGCCCTTCTCAGCCGCCACGTTACCGGTCCGTCCACGCCCTCGGGAACCAAACGGGGCTTCCATCGCCACGGAAACTTTTTTCTCTTCCCAGCCCTTATCTCCTCCACCGCTCGGATCATTGCCTCAATGGTTTTCAACAATTCACCGACCGACAGACCAAAAACAACTTCCGGACACTGCTTCAGGTATCGCCGGACCCTGGACAACAGGTTGGCGACGCCGGTCCATTCCCCCCGGTCGGCATGAATGAAGGCAGCGTCCCATTGGATAAGAGCCTTCAAAAAGGAACGGTGTGGGTCTGACGATCGCCTCCATAAGTCTTCAAAATGCTCGTGAGAGTGCCAGTAGCGACCTGCCCAGTATTCCCTGACGCCTTGGAGAAAGGCTTCGGGGTAGATTTGGACCGGTAATGGCATCACGATCAAACCCTCCCGGCGGGTGCCCAGCAGTTCTGCCTGACCTAACAGGAAGAGGCGCCCGACCCAGGCGCACGTGACCGCATCCAGTTCATCGTCGCTGGCATCGGCTGAGATGCCACGGATCCCCAGCCTCTCCAGTCCCTCCCGCAACCCCTCAAGATCTCTTTGCTTTCTGGGTATCCCCATCACATCTTGGGCGCCACCCGGATAGACCTCTATGACCCGGAATCCAAGCCTTTCCAACCGCTTCCTAAGACGAATGCCTCTCTCGGTCAGTTTCCGCATTCCGCCCAGTGTGATCGGAAGGAACCTAATCTTCCTTTCCAGAAGTGCCCGATCGCAAGCCCTGAGATGAACGGTCCCCCTATCGTCCATCCGTTTTCTTCCGATCGGTCGGGTCAGGGGCGCGTCCACGGCAACCACTTGCGGACCGGACTGGACGACCAGATCCACGATCTCCGCATCCGCCCCCAGCAGTCGGGTCGTTGCGTCTTTGTCCTCAAGAATGCAGATGCCTGACGGTCTTCTGTCCTCGGCGCTGAGATCAATACCGACGACGACGAGGCTTTTTTTCTCCCTTGGTTCACCAGGTGGGCGGTCTGAGGAGCCCCAGGGACCGGGGTGCTGTTTCGGGCTGTCGGGCTCAACGCCTGGCATTTTGCCACCACATTTTTTCTGGCTTGCCTCTTATCATGAGGAGAAGGACGATGGAGAACAAAATGCTGACGGTGCATGCCGGGCTGGCTTCCAATCCGAAGTCTTCCCCCGTCAGCCAAGACGGACCGGAGACGTCAAGGAGTAAGAGACTGCTAGAGAGGCGCACTCCGCTGACCTTGGCTCCGAGGACGGAACCCAAAATCCAGTTCCACCCCGCATGACCGGCGATGGCGAACCAGAGCGTTCCAAACCTTAGGAAACTGACAGAAGCGAACACCCCATAGAGACACAAGTTCGTCAACGCCAGCAGCGCCGTCGCCCTGCTGGAGAAAAATCCGGGGTTCAGACCGTGGGCGAAACTGAAGAGGCAGGACGATAGGGCTACGGAAGTAGGGATTGAATAACGGGTCAAAAGGGTTTGGAGGACATACCCTCGGTCAGCCAGTTCCTCGGTCCCTGCCTGAAGGGTAAAAAAAGGGATCATCACGACGATTTCCACAACGCTGTTGGCGCCGACCCATCGGGCCGAAAGACCTCCACCGATGATGACAATCAGTCCCAAAGTCGCAGCGATCTGAAAAATGGCGAATAAGAAACCGAGACAGACCTGAACCGTTAGACTCGGCGATTGGGTCAGTCCGAGGGACCGGATGGAACGACCGTCCACAAACCAGCAACAGAGGGCGACAGCGACCAGGATTCCGACGAACTGTCCGATCAATACCAGGTGCTCGGTAAGGGTAAGAAACTGCCCGGTAGCGATTCGTTCCAGGGCGCCGGGATCCTTTCGTAAAAGGACCACTATCCCGGGAAGCGACCCGGTGATGCCGAGAAAGACGGCGCAGAGGGAGAAAATGACGACTCGCGCAATGGGATGAAATCGCGGGCGAGTCGGGATATGAGAAATCTCTTTCTGGGCGGGAATCGGTTCGGCCGGACCTGAATGCTCTTCCATCTAAATCCGTAAGGAATTGTAAAGACATAATTTGCAAACGGTCAGTATCAGATGATCCAACGAAAGTGCGGGTCAAAACAGGTGTGGTTCTATGATTCCGGTAGGGAAGATCCCTTACGACTTGCTATCGTCGCTCTTTGAAGGGTTGCCCTGCGACCCCCGAACGATCGTCGGACCGGGCATCGGTGAAGATGCTGCTGTTGTTGATTTGGGCGATCGGTGCTTGATCGTCGCTTCCGACCCTATAACCTTTGCGACAGAACTGATTGGCTGGTATGTGGTTCAGGTGAATGCCAACGATATCGCCTGTATGGGCGGCGAACCGAAATGGTTCGTCGCTACCCTTCTCCTTCCCGAGAACCAAACGGACGAGGCTCTCGTAAGGACCATCTTCAAGCAAATGGTGGACGCTTGCAGGGAGGTCGGCGTTTCTCTCATAGGTGGACACACGGAAGTCACAGCGGAACTGACCCGCCCGATCGCCATAGGGACAATGATCGGCGAAGGCGACAAAGATTCCCTGGTGACCAGTAGCGGAGCCCGCCCCGGCGACCTGGTGATTTTAACGAAGGGTTTCCCGATTGAAGGAACAGCCATCATTGCCCGAGAGAAGGAGAGGGAACTAAAAGGGGCGGGAATTGATGGGCAAACCATTGAAAAAGCCCGCGACTTTCTTTTCCGCCCCGGGATCGGCGTCGTCAGGGACGCTCACATCGCCTGCCGTGTCGCCATCGTTCACGCCTTGCACGACCCGACCGAGGGAGGAATCGCTAACGGTCTTTGGGAACTGGCGATCGCTTCGTCCGTTCGGATTATCGTCGACGACCAGGATTTAACACCATTGCCCGAAGGTGATCGGCTGTGCCGCATTATGGGTCTCAACCCTCTCGGAACGATTGCCTCCGGTGCCCTGCTCATCTGCTCGGCACCTTCGGAAAGTCAGAAAATCCTTCAAGCCCTCAACCACGAGGGTATCGTCGCCCGCACCATCGGACATGTGGAGGGAAAATCGCGACCTCAAGTCCTCATTCGGAAAACGGATGGGACGGTGGAGCCTCTGCCTCTTTTTCAGCGGGACGAGATCGCCCGTCTCTTTGAATAGGATCCCCTCTTTCGGGGGAGCGCGGCGACAGCCAAAGGGATGTCTGAAGCGAAGATCGCGGCGACCATACGGGTGCCAGCGATCCATCAGGCTAACTGCCCTCGGGTTCCGAAAAAGTCACAGAGGCTGGGTCAAGATCGTCGCTCATTGCCATACCCAAGGAGATCGCCCAACCAAGTAGTCAGAGACGATGTGGTCGTCAATCCCTGTCATGCCCTGCGCCAGGTCCACGCTCATCATCGATCCTCATAATTTAGAGAAGTTAAAAAGGGGAGGGATTGTTCAGGTGTTGTTGCTTCTAATGGCGGGAACAACGGTCGCACCAAAGGAGGGGAGGCTGGAGTGGTTTCGGGAAGCCAAGTTTGGAATGTTTATTCATTGGGGCGTCTATTCCGTTTTGGGCAGGGGCGAGTGGGTGATGTATCACGAGAAAATCCCCATCCCCGAATATGAGAAGTTGTACGTCCAATTCAACCCGACCCAGTATGACCCAGACGCATGGGTTTCCCTAGCCAAGGAGGCGGGGATGAGGTACATCTGTATAACGACCAAGCACCACGATGGGTTCTGTATGTTTGATAGTGACCTGACCGATTACGATGCGATGAGCACGCCAGCCAAACGGGATTTCATCGGCGACCTGGTGGGCGCCTGTCGTAGGAAAAACATGCCGATCCTCTTTTACTATTCACTATTGGACTGGCACCATCCCCATTATGCACCCCGTCCCCCATGGGTAGAAGATCCGCCCGGTCATCAAAGGAAGTTTGAGAAATACCTGGAATATATGTTCGGTCAGATTGAGGAACTGTGCAAAAAATATCGTCCCGACGGCATCTGGTTTGACGGTGGATGGGAGCATGCTCCCGTCGACTGGCGAGCAGAAAAATTGCTGGAACTGATCTGGCGGATCTTGCCAAAAGCCATTGTCAACGATCGGACGGGACTACCGGGAGATTATAGCACACCCGAGCAGTATGTTCCTGCCGGTCCTTTAAGGGTCGGTCGGGAGCGACGGTTCTGGGAGACGTGCATGACCATTAACAACAATTGGGGCTATCACGCCCAGGATCATCAGCATAAATCAGTTCGTCAGTTGATTCAAACTCTCGTCGACATCGTCAGCAAGGGCGGCAATTTCCTGCTGAATGTCGGACCGATGCCGACCGGACAGATTCAAGAAGAACATGTGGTGCGTTTGCAACAGATGGGAGCCTGGCTGAAGGAGAACGGCGAAGCCATCTACGGAGCGGAGCCGTCCCCCTTTCTGACTCTGCCCGCACCGATCGGCGGTTGCACTGTCAAGGGGAAGACTCTCTTCCTCCACTTTTTTGATTACCCGACGGAGCCCGTGACCCTCTGGGGCTTGAAGACCAAGGTTCAGAATGTCGCCTTCCTGCGACGCAAGGGGAAAATAAGATATCGGCAAGAGGGACTGACCCTGACCCTGTCTTTGCCTCCGGTCGTCCCTGATCCCTACAGCACTGTCGTCCGAGTTGATCTTGAGTCGGCACCTGACGTGGAGGCGCTTGTTCCCCAGAACCCCGACGGGTCAGTGCACCTGAAAGCCCGATTGGCGACCGTTCACGGCAGGATAGCCCGCTACGAGTCCGGAGGCGGAAAGGACAACATCGGCTTCTGGACCGATCAAAAGGATTGGGTCTCCTGGGCTTTCATACTCCGCACGCCAGGGGACTTTGTCGTTGAAGTAACGTTCGCTTGCGATACGGGGTCCGGAGGCGGTCGCTACTCCCTATCCGTCGGTCGGCAGGTGCTGGAAGCAACTGTGGAAGAAACGGGCTCGTGGACCAATTTCGTTACCAAGCAGATCGGTACCCTCTCTCTGAAAGCGGGACGGCATCGCCTCTCTGTCCGTCCTCTGGTCATTCCCGCCGTTGCCCTTATGAATCTTAAAGAGGTGCGCTTGATCCCTAAGTAGGACGCTGAGGAAAGGAGGATGGCGTTATGGCGAGATGGGTGCGGATGGCATCCCTATCCTTGGTCGGAACTGGTGACCCTAAAAGGAACTTAGAATCGGCCGTCAACCTAATAGATGAAGCGCTTTGGGACCATCCCGACCTCATCTGCCTTCCCGAAACCTTCACCGGACTGGGGTGCTGTCAGAAGGAGTGGCTCAAGACGGCGGAGCCTTTGGACGGTCCGACGGTGTGTGCGGTCAGGGAGCGAGCCCGCCGAGGGGACTGCTGGATCGTTTGTCCCATCCTGCTTGACAACGACGGTGCCATAACTAATTCCTCAATAGTGATCAACCGGTCTGGGGAGGTCGCCGGGCGCTATGACAAAATGTTCCCCACCATAGGAGAATTGGAGTCGGGAATCCGACCCGGAGAGTCGGCACCGGTATTGGACACCGATTTTGGGCGCCTCGGCTGCGCCATCTGTTTTGACTTGAACTTTTACGAAGTCGCCTGCAGCCTCAAGCAAAACGGTGCGGAACTGGTCTGTTTCTCATCAATGTATCCGGGGGGTCGGCAGGTTCAATATTGGGCTCTTGAATATCAATTCTGGATGGTGACCGCGATCGCTTCACCCCAGAGTGTCATAGTGAACCCTCTCGGCAGAATCCTCGCATCGGCTCAACCTCATTACCAACCGATCGTCAGCGCAACTGTCAATCTGGACGCTGTCGTGCTCCATCTTGATTACAACTACGAAAAAGTCAAGAAATTAAAAGAGAAATATGGTGCCGATGCGGAATGGGAAATCGCCCAGCCCGAAGGGCGAAGCTTGTTAATTTGCAACAAAGCGGATGCAACCGTATGGGATTGGGTTGACGAGTTCGGATTAGAGGTCATATCGGACTACTGGGCTCGGGCCCGATCGTGTCGGTCTTTCCATATCGCCACCGAAACGAAACCGACCGTCTGACAAACAATAAAATCCTGCCTACCCGCTCCCTTTTACCAAACCATCCCCTTCATTTTTTCGCGGTCATTTCGGGAAGCCTAAGGTATGAAAAAACGGCAATCACGAATGCCGACATTAGAATTGAATGGACCGACGATATCGGTCCCAGTTCCACGGCAGAGTAATCAAATTTATCAAACCAATAAGCAGCCAATACGACTCCTTTTGCACAATATCCTGCGACATAAGTAAACGGAGATGCCAGATAGGGTGAAATGAGAGACACGAAACAAGAAAATAAGCCGATCGATAGGGCGAGAGCCGCCGGAAAAGCGCAAAGTAGGTTGGTGACCGGCGCGACGAGGCTGACCCGTCCGAAATAGTAGAGGAGGATCGGGCTAACGAAAAGTTGCGCGCAGAAGGTGGTGGCAAGGGGATAGGCGATCCAATCGGGAAGCCATCGCAGGACAGAAATGAGAGACGGACCTGCGTAGATGATTCCGAAGGTTGCAGCAAAGGAAAGTTGAAACCCGACATCGTAGATGACAGAAGGATCCCACGCCACCATCGTCGCCGCCGATAGCCATAGAGATGTGTGCCAGTCCTGGTCCCGAAAGAACTGCCAGCCAGTAAAGGCATAAAGCCCCATCAAAACGGCTCTAAAAATGCTCGGCTCTCGCTGAGCCAGGGTCAAATAAAAGGCGGTCAACAGAGTAAGAAAATACCAGGGCGAGAAGCCAAACTGACGGGCAGTCAGCCAGGCAACAGCCATCAAAAGGCTGATCTGAGAGCCGGACGGAACGAACAGATGAGCCAAGCCGGACCGCGACAGCGCCCTCTTCTCTCCTTCTGTCAATCCCGGTCCCAATCCAAAAACCAGGCTGGACAGACAAGTCTTAACAAATCGTCTTTCCGCCGTCGGAAAAGACCCTTCCCAACGCTTGAAAGCCAAAGTTTTGACGCGCGACAGGAGATGACTGACCGAGCGCGTTTGTTTTTCTAAACCGAAAGTAATGGAGTCTTCGCTGCAGGAGGCGATCCAGACGATGCCTTTGAGGCGATAACGGTGATCGGTCTGTCTGACGCTTTTAGGGGTAACAGAAACATACTGACCTTCCGAAATGACCGGCAACCGACTCGACGTGCAATAGATGACGGACCGAAGAGGCGCCTTTTCTAACTGAATGACGAGACGATAGCCGCCAGCGGCAGGCTCCACAGATCCGACGACGGCGCCGGTAAGGCGTCTCGGTGTAAAGTTGGGTTGGGGTGTGAGCCGAGATCGCGTCACCCAAAGTCCGGTCGGAAAAAAGATCCCAGCGATAACGATCGGGTAGTAGCGGCTGATTGAGTACCGCTGATTGCGGTAGTAATATAGAGTCGCTGCCGCTAAACATAGACAGGCGGCAGGTAGGCACCAACGGACGGCGCTGACATCTTCCGGCAAAACGGATTCAGCGACGGCACCAGCTAAAAAGGCGACGGATGCGGACAGGAGTGGGCGGCGAACGATCCCTTGAAGAAACGCTTCAGGAAGGAGATTTACCTGGGACTGGTCGTCTGGCAACGCTGAACCGACCATGCGCTCTATGGGCCCAACGCTCGTAAAGGCACGAGAGAGGGACCGGGTCGCCATTGGAGTTGCTCCAAAAGTTCCTCCGCTAACTGACGAAAGGCAGCCGACGCCGGGCTGTGCGGATCGTAGCGGAGGATGGGAAGCCCGTGACTAGGCGCTTCTGCCAAGCGCACGGTCCGGGGGATCGTGCTTCTCAATAGCGATTCTGGAAAATGCTTCGCCAGTTCCTCCGACACCTGCTTGGTCAACTGGGTCCGAGGGTCGTAAAAGGTCCGCACAATTCCGGCAACCGTCAGATCAGGATTCCACGTTGATCGGATTAACTGGACCGTCTCGCTCAGCCTTCCCAGCCCTTGCAACGAATAGAAGTCGCAGGTTACAGGGATCAGAAGATAGTCGGCAGCCACTAAGCAATTGACCGTCAAAAGACTCAGGGATGGCGGCGGATCAAGAAAGATCCAGTCAAAAAGTGGGGGCAGGGATCGGATCGCTTGCCTGAGAAGTAATCGGCTGTCCACCCGCCCCAGAAGTTCGATTTCTAATCCGGCAAGGTCTTGGTGCGACGGGATGACAAAGAGCCCTTTGACCTGCGTTGCGACGGCAACATTCTCCAGACTCGTTGCTCCCGAAAGGCTGGCATAAAGGCTGCAGGACGAAGGGGGTAACTCCAGAAGGCACCCTAATGAAGCGTTACATTGTGGGTCGCAGTCTATCAGCAATACGCTCAAACCCTTATCTGCAAAGGCTGCTGCCAAATTAATGGCAACGGTTGTCTTTCCGACACCTCCCTTTTGGTTGACGACTGCAATGACCCTTGGCATCGTTGCGGTTATGTCACAAGGCTAAAGGTCTTTCCTCATAACCGCAAATTGACGGATCTTACGGAATCCGAATCGGCTGTAAACCTTTTCTGCTGTCTCCTCACTGGTCCATAAAACCCATGCATTATGGTGACCTTTCTGTCGCATTTTTGCCAAACACTTAGCCATCAGCAGGGTCCCTATGCCTTTCCCGCGCATGTCTTCTACAACACCATAAGGACCAAAGTGCTCTCCTTCAAATTGACACCATCCCACCACACGACCTTTATAAAGTGCAACTATAAACTGGTCGTAATCGCCGATCCCTTTCGTTACATCTGTAAGCAAATCCCGGCAGTGGCGCAACCAATCGCCCGGCATATGCTCGCGAAGAAAAGAGAGAAGCAACGGTATTTCATTAGGTTTTAGAGATCGCACTTGAACACCCTCCTCCGATAATCTCTTCTCGCGATCGCGATAGGGTGTGTAATCAAAGAGTACGATATTTGCATCCATGCTGATGGGGCGAGATATGGTTTTAAATCCCCACCCTTCAAGGAACCGCACGGCATCACGGTATCGGTCCTCATCGATCCCCGGAACGAAGTAGTTGGGGGTGTAAGGTGAAACTAGTATCTGCTTTCTTTGTCTTTTCTCGAAAAAATCCAGCGACGCTTCCATCAGGCGGTGACCGATTCCCTGACGCCGCCAATCGGGATGGACGCCGAACGCCGTTATCCACCCCTTGTCCTCTTCCAAACCGACCTTTTCCATCGGCACCTTTCTGACTAGTGACAAAATGAATCCGACGCAGTCACCCTTGGCGTCGGCTAACAGGAGCCCCTCTCGGTCAAAGTTGGGGTCCAGCAGGACCTTTCTGTGAAAGGTTTTTCTGTCTATTGGGTCGTAGGGGACGGCAGCACACCAAAGGGGCAAAAGGCTATCTTCGTCCTCTGCCCGATAGGGTCTGACCGTCATTGGGTCGCCTCCCTACAGAAGTTCTCTCTTAAATCGTGCCGATTCCGTTTCTATGGCAAAGGCTTGAGCAAACCGGACGCCCACCTCAATGCCTCGGATTCTTGTTTGGGCTTCGTACCAATCCCAATAGGGAAAGCCACCTTCCCCCCTGCCGATCGCGTAGCAGAAGAAGGCTCTCTTCCAGTCGTCAACTACTTCAGAGATGTCAACATAGACAAGGGGTTGGAAGTTCTGATGGTCTTCCCAGTTCTCTGCGTAGTAGAACCTAGTATAAGAGAGCGGCGGGTGACGGTCCAGTTCAAAATGGGGGTTGCTGGCCACAAAGCGCGCCCGTCGCGTCAGGCAGTAGCACGCCGTGTGATCGCTATGTATGCTATCCCGCCAGTGGGTAATGATGACTTCAGGTCGTAAGGACCGTAACAGAGTCGCCAGGTGCACCGCAATTTCTTCAGAAACAGTCAGTTCACCGTCGGGGTAAGGAAGAAAATGAGGAGTGGCACCGAGCAGGCGAGCCGATTCCTCCGCTTCTCTCTTCTTCTGCTCCCCATACTGTTCCGGCGTTAGTTTCCTGTGTCCCTTCTCCCCAAGGGTTAAGTGAACGATGTGCACGTCCCAACCTTGCCGGGCGTGTTTCAGAAGGGTCGCTCCTGCGCTAAATTCCATATCGGCTGCGTGCGCGCCAACGGCCACTATCACTTTCTTCTCAGCCATAATACTCCACCGCCTTCCCATCAGATGTTAACACTTTTTCGGACGTTACTGGTGCACCTTTTTTGCAAAGGCGTGCGAGGCTGTTATGTTTTCGGTCTGTCGGGTCCCTTGCTTTGCCCGGACTTTTTTGTGACAAATTAGACTGTGGAGGGGGAGAGGAGGAAGGTAGATGGTCGCCGCTTTCCTGGGTCTGGATGTCGGAACGCAGAGCGTCAAAGCCATCGCCATTGACGAGATCGGAAGGATCCTGGCGGAAGCCAGTCAGCCGTATCCGCTCTACATCCCTCATCCGGGTTGGACCGAACAGGAACCGATGGAGATGTGGCAAGCAGCCTGCTCTGCCATTCAGCAGGTCCTGGCTGCTCTTCAGTCGTCAGAAGAGTCGGTAGAGATTCGCGGGGTGTGCGCTACAGGCCAGATGCACTCAATGATTCTGCTAAACGGCGACCGGCGTCCTATCGGTCGGGCTCTGTTATGGAACGACGGCAGGGCATCGGAAGTTGCCCAAAGGGCGAGGGAGACAGTAGAGAAGTCTCTGGGGTCGTCCTTTTTCGTTGAAACGCTTTGCAACGACTTTCTGGCGAATTGGACCGGTGCCCATTTGGCTTATGTAAAGGACTGCTACGACCGTCGTGAGACCTTTGCCGGCGACCTGGAAGTGGACCGATGGGCAGCGGCTTGGGAAGCCGCCCGTTCGTTCGTGACGCCGCGAGATTTGGTCGTGCTTCAGTTGACGGGCCAGACAGCTATGGATATGTGCGGAGGATCAGAGACGTCCCTTATGGACATCCCGGCCAAAAGGTGGGCGTCGGAGGTCTTCAGGGTTTTAGGGCTGGACCGATTGGACCCGCCGCCTTTGTTAGAGCCGGGGCAGGTCATCGGGGAGGTGACGCGGGCGGCATCCGAAGTTACCGGGCTCCGGCAGGGGACGCCGGTTGTGGCTGGGGCCGGTGACTGTCTGGCGGGTGCCCTGGCAGGAGGCGTTCTGAAAGTCGGTCAGGTCCTTTTCACCCTCGGCACCAGTGGGGTCATCGTCGCCCCGATCGGTACTAAACCTCTGGTGGATCGTCAATTGCGGACTCAAGTCCACTATTCAACAGTTCCCAATGTCCTGGTCAATATGGGATGCGTCAACGGCGCCGGTATCGGTCTGAGACTCTATCGGGACGTTTTGGCGCACTCTTTTCGAGTGGTGGGCAACGCTGTGGGCACCGATCCGTACGATCTTTTGATCCAGGCAGCCCGGACGGCTCCTCCCGGCAGTTACGGGGTGATGTTCTCGCCCTATGTGACAGGCGACCGGATCGTGAAGGCGCCCCAGGGGCGCGGTGCCTGGTACGGGTTGACGGCTTTCCTGATGGAGCCGGAGAGCAAGGGGGAAGCCTGTCTGATTCGGTCGATTTTGGAAGGAATCTGCCTTGCCGTCCGGGACGCTTGGGAGATCATCCGGTCTTTACTTACCGATGTGTCCTTTGAGCCGATTCGGATGGTCGGCGGTGGCTCCCGCAGCCCTTTTTGGGTCCAGCTGACAGCGGACATCCTCGGTCATCCGGTCGCAGTAACGACAGCGAAAGACGCTTCCTTCGGCATGGCTCTTTTGGCTCGTTCGGGGGCTGAGTCCATCAACGTTGAAGAGGTGGCTTCGGTCATCCAGGTGACCTGCACTTACCAGCCCCGCCAGGAACTCCAGGCTTTCTATAACCTTCTTTACGAGCAAGTTTTCAAAGGTCATTACGACAAGAGCCAAAGGGAACTGGACGACGGCCTGCGGGAACTGCTCTCGAGTCAGGAGTACAAGGAAGCGATAGACTTCTGGAAGAAGGAGACGGGTCAGTAAGGGAGAGCCGGAGCAAAAGAAGAGGAGGGAAGGAGTGTGCCGGTGCGCGCTTTTGAGGTCGGTATTATGTTGGGTGTCCATCAGGATCCGAAAATCAGTGTGGAAAAGTGTCAGAAGGTCGGGGTAACGAATGCCCAACTGGGCGTTCCTCCTGACGAGTGGCTCAACCGTGACGGTGCTCTCGAGGTTGCCCGAATGTTCCGAGAAGCCGGCGTGACGATCACGACCGTCTTCTGCGGGTTTGAAGGCGAGCGGTACGACGATATCCCGACCGTTCAAAAGACCGTAGGATACATTCCCGAGGACTACCGAGAGGGAAGGGTTCGCAAGACTTTACAGATCGCCGAGTTTGCGCGTCTGTTAGGCGTCAATCGCATTGCTGCCCATTTCGGTTTCATACCGGAGGACCCGGTGGACCCTCGCTATCCCCTGGCAGTGGAGACGATGCAGAGGATCTGTGACTATTTGATCCCGAAAAAGATGAGTTTCGGTCTGGAGACTGGTCAGGAGACGGTGGAGACCCTGCTTCGGTTTATACGGGATGTCGGTCGCAAGAACTTGAATGTCAACTTTGATCCCGCCAATATGATCCTCTACGGAACAGAAGAGCCGATCGGTGCTCTGAGAAAGGTCGCTCCTTACCTCGCCAGCGTCCATTGCAAGGACGGGCTCTGGCCGACCGAAGCCGGAAAATTAGGTACCGAGGTACCTCTCGGACAGGGAGCCGTCGGGATCGACAAATTTGTTGCAACCCTCAGGCGGATCGGCTACCGAGGACCCTTGACTATCGAAAGAGAGGTTCCCGATCCACCCCAAACGGATGATATGAGGAAGGGTAAGGAACTCCTTGAATCGCTTGTCAAGAAGAGGACGACACAGACCCGGCGCTGAAAAAGGGGCGGGCAAGTTACCGGCGGACCTTTGGCAATCACCACGCCACCTGGTAGGTAAGGCGTCAGGCGGAATCCAAAGGATAAACTTGTGCACCACCGACCGGCGTGACTTCAAATACCTGGGGCTCGTAAGGCGACTCCTTCATCACCAGTCGGTAGTGAAAGGGCGTCGCTTCCACAATTGACGCAGCCCGATCCGCATCAATCATCGCGATGCAGGCGCCGCCGAATCCAGCCCCTGTCAGCCGGGCTCCGTAGACGCCCGTTTGCGACATGAGAACATCTACCATTGCGTCCAACTCAGGGCTACTGACTTCGTAATCGTCTCTCAGTGACCGGTGGGATGCGAGGAGGAGCCTGCCGCATTCTTCCAAATGACCGCTTTTCAGGCAGGAGACGAACTGCTGAACCCGATCGTTTTCCGTGATCACATGTCGGGCTCTTCTGCCTAAGGGATCGGGAAGGTATGTGAATTGTTCGGTGATCTCTTTAGCGGAGACGTCGCGGAGGCTCCGGATCGGCTTGCCCGTCCGTTGCGCCAGGATCCGAACCGCTTCCTCGCACTGATTCCTTCGGATGTTATACTCGGAGGCGGCAAGGCTGCGGGGTTTGCCCGTGTCGGCGACGATGAAGGAGACCCCTCGGGGAATCAGGATGTGCTCCGTCTTCAAACTCTGACAGTCGATCAAAAGGCAGTGATGGTCTTTGGATAGAAGGGTTGCCATCTGATCCATAATCCCGCATTGCACACCGGCGTATTCGTGTTCCGCACCCTGACACAGAAGTGCCAGCCTGAAACGGTCGATATCGCTGTCGCTGGCTTTAAGAAACAGAAGAGCCGCAGCCGCTTCCAGAGCAGCCGACGAACTCAGACCCGCCCCTATGGCAATTTGGCTCATAATCAGTCCTTCGGCACCCTTTAAGTGTATGCCTTCCTTCATCAGTTGCGCCGCCACACCTCGGATGTAGTTTCGCCAGTGGACCTGTTGGTCCTTCTCCACCTTTCCTAAAGTAAAAGTGTCCCAATCGTTCACATCGGCGGAGAAAATGCGGATCCGGTCATCGTTCGTCGGTTTTCCGGCAATGTAGATGTATCGGTTGATGGCAATCGGGAGAACGAAGCCTTCATTGTAGTCGGTATGTTCGCCGATCACATTGATCCTGCCTGGAGCCGATATGAGAAAAAAGGGCGGTTCTCCGAAAATTTCCGAAAATTTGTCAATCACTGTTTTGACCGTTTGTTGATAGGACGCCATAAGGCACGTCACCGGCGATATAGAATGACATAAGGAAGGCGCACCTAGACGGAAATCGGAAAGGAAGCCGGTGATGTCAGCCACCAATGCCGACGCCGGTGCCCGGTTCCCTCGTCGTCTTATTGAATCGGATCGCTCATAGGTTGCCTATGCGCCGTCCGAAGAACCTTATCGGCTCGTTTGCCGATTCCTGAGGATCGGAGAAAAGACTTTTAACCGGGTCCGGACTCAGAAAGGCAGTTTTTAAGAAGCCGGCTGCTGGAACAACTCAATCCGTCCCGACCTGTGCGACCTGCCGGAAGCCGTCCTCTGCCGCTTCTGCGGCCTTCTCTAACGAAGACGAATCGTGGGCTGTGGAGAGGAACAGGGCTTCAAACTGGGAGGGGGGCAGGAAGACGCCTCGTTCCAGAAGCCCATGAAAGAAAGTGGCATAGGCTCTGGTGCTGGACCGGGTCGCCGATTCATAGTCGGTGACCGGATCTTTGCTGAAGAAAATGGTCATCATAGACCCCACTCGGTTGATCTGGACGGGGACGCCCGCTTGAGCAGCGGCGGACCTCAGGGCATGCTCTAGCCAGCGTCCTTTTTCCTCCAGTTCCCCGTAGGGGTGAGTTTCCTGCAGCACTTTCAAAGTCGTTATCCCTGCGGTCACTGCAACAGGGTTGCCGGACAGGGTTCCTGCTTGGTAAACGGGGCCGACCGGTGCAACGCAATCCATAATCTCTTTCCGACCGCCATAGACGGCGAGAGGAAACCCGCCCCCGATGATCTTGCCCAGGCAGGTCAGGTCCGGCTGAATTCCATAGTAGGACTGAGCGCCGCCATAAGTGAGCCGGAAGCCGGTGATGACCTCATCAAAGATTAGGACGGCACCGTGCTTCTTCGTCTCTGCCCTCAGGGCGGCAAGGAAGTCCCATTTCGGCGGCACGACGCCCATATTGCCTGCCACCGGCTCAACGATCACGCAGGCAATCTCGTCTCCCAACGCCTCCATCGCTCGAGTGAACGCTTCAGCGTTGTTGAACGGGAGGATTAGAACATCGGTAGTCAAGGACGGTGGAACGCCTGCGCTGTCAGGGATGCCGAAAGTGGTCGCTCCAGACCCGGCTTTGGCGAGAAGATAATCGGCGTGACCGTGATAGCACCCGATGAACTTGATAATCTTGCTCCTTTTAGTAAAGCCGCGGGCGACGCGGATGGCGCTCATGGTCGCTTCCGTCCCTGAATTTACCATCCGCATCCGCTCCATCGTCGGGAAGGCTTCCTGGATCCGCTCCGCCAAGGTCACTTCCAGAGCCGTCGGCGCCCCGAAACTGGTTCCGCGCTCAATGATGGCTTGGACAGCAGAAACGACTTCGGGATGGCAGTGACCGAGAATCAACGCTCCCCATGAACAGATATAGTCGACGTATTCTTTCCCTTCAACATCCCAAATCCGGCAGCCCCGACCCTGCGCCACGAAAAAGGGAGTTCCGCCGACCGATCGGAACGATCGGACGGGAGAATTGACTCCTCCAGGGAACAACTCCTGGGCTCTCTCCCACCACCATGCGGAATTCTTTTCCTCAGATCGTCCCATTGGGTCGCCTCACTGTCCGATGAGTTTTGCCAAATCTGGAACGGGACGTTTAGATGAGTTGCGCAGCCCAAGATCTCCGGGTTCTCCGCAGAGGGCTCCGACGAGGCTCCAGAGCCCCAGCGCCGTGTCCAAATGATCAATAGTCGGCGCCCCATCCCGGCTAATCCCCGAGACGATTTCCGCCCGAGCCAGGCTCAGTGATTCGCCCAAAACGACCTTTAATCCGGCGCTGATCATTGCCTGAATCAGAGGCTGGTCCAAAGACGACAGTAGATTCATGTCCCGTTCCCGCTGAAAGGCGACGATAACGACTGCCGAGCCCGTCGGTGCCGATACGGTCCCTTCATACTCCAGCCATCCCTTTCGGGCAAGGCGCCTGAACCAATCGTCACCGCCTCCCCACCGCAACTGATGGGCGAACCGACCGAGAATCTCCTTGCGGATACTTTCCTGGTCCCGACCCTCCCGGTTCTGAGGACCGTTGCCGACCAGTTCCAGCAGATCCGATGGCGTCGCTTGACAAAAGGAGTTGGGATGCCATCGGACGGTGACGGGCACCGTCGCCCCTACCGACTGCAGCCCCCTTTGGATCCTGACGACCACATTTCGGTCAAAATCCTCTGCCGTCGTGACCAACGCAATGTTTCTGTAAAGGAGCCGTCCTTTCAGGGCGACCGGTAGGAGATTGGAAAGTAAGGTTTGGCTCGTCTCCATTAGTCGGGATCCCTGCCTCAGGGTCTCTTCCAGTTGCTGGATCCTTCGGTCCCGCTCCGTCAGCAACCGAGCCGTTTCCTCACGGTATCGTTTCAATTGGTTTTCCATTCTCTCGAAAAGACTCTGTGCCACTCGCTCCTGACGGACGGCAATACCGACTTGAATGCCAATAGTGAAGAAGATCAGGATCGCCACCAGGGTCAAAAGAAACCATTTTCCGTCCCACTGCATCGTCGTCACCACCATCGGAGCCAAAGCTGCTCAACGGAGGTTCGGAACCAGAGCCACAAGGTTCGGACGAACTGACCGAGGGAGGGAGAAGTAACGACTAACGTTGCCCACGCCACGGCTCCCGCCGCAACAAGAGCACCGATATGCCACCAACGAAAGCCGGACGAGTAAAGAACCCGGACCCCCTTGGCATCGATAAGGCGATCGCCGACTTTCAAACGAACGAGAAAAGTCGACGCCATTCCTTTCCTTCCCTTTTCCAGGAACTCTAAAGCACTGAAACGAGCACCGACGGCAATGATCACATCGGCTCCGCCGTTATGGGCGAGGAGGTAACCGGCATCCTCACTGGTTCCGCCGGAAGGGAATACGGCGCCTTCCAGACCGATCTCTTTGAGACGGTTCAGACCGGGCGCCCGACCGTCTTCGTAGCCGTGAACGATCAGCCGAGCACCGCACCTCAAGGCTTCGTCGGAAACGCTGTCCATATCCCCGACGATGAAATCTGGACGGAGACCCAATTCTAGCAGTGCGTCGGCACCGCCGTCCACACCGATCAGGACCGGCTTCCGATCCCTTATAAAGTTCCTAATGGCTCTCAGATCCTCCTTGTATCCGGGTCCTCGAATGACGACGACCGCCGCCCTGCCGGCAAAGAGTCCTGGCGGCACCGGTAAGAATTCTTCCGCATAGAGGAGTCTATTACCCTGCGCCTTCAAGTGGGTAAGAGTGTTTTCAGCGAACTCGTTGACCAGCTCTTTAAAGCGACGGCGGGCTTTCTCAAGGGACTTTTCGATCTGGGCTTCATCCAGAACGGTCCCCTGCAACTGTACCTCCCCTTGCATCACCCGTCCCGAAGTTAGGTCTACGGTCACTGTCTTTCCATCTTTCAACTTCTCAAAAGCGTCGTCACCGTTCAGGTCCACGACGGGCACCTTTTCTCTGAGAAGAAAGAGAGCGCCCGTTGTCGGAATCTCTCCGGAAAAAGAGGTTTGGCAGTTCAAAACGCAGCGCACTCCCGCTCCCAAAAGCGCCTGCGAGGCGATGGAATCAATGTCCCGGTGGCAAATGAGGGCAATATTTCCTCTCTTGAGGCGCAAGATCAATCGCTTCGTAACCCGGTCCTTCCGAAGGATCCCCTCTATCGTCATCCGTCGTCAGGACGTGGGCGGAAAGGTCTTTTTTCCGACAGGTGGGCGCCCTCCTCAGTCTTTCGGTGCTGAATAGGAGCGATAGACGGTTTTCCAAAGGACATAACCGTAAACCATTTCTGAGTCCAATGCCGGATTTCCTGAGCCACTTCCCCTGTCCCCACCAAATTTTGTGCCCCACAGGGCGCCCGTCCCATGCCGATTCACATCCACCCGTGTCCTCAAGACATTTTGGATGAAGTATTCGGCTCTGTTCAGGTCGCTGGTGTAAATACAGGCGACGATGCCGATCCGCCTTCTGTTGATGATGTCTAATGCTTCCGCCATTCCACTGACCGCTCGCACGATCAGCACGGGAGCAAAAACCTCCTGCCGGGTGACCGTCGTCCCCTCATCCACCCCTTCCAAGATGGTTAAAGGGAAAAAGAAGCCGTTCGCCAACTCCGGTGGAACAGCACCTTTGCCTGCGATACGAGCCCCTTCCTCTAACGATCTCTGCACCAAACCTTCGGCTCTTTCTCTCTGCTTTTCTGAAACCAAGGGACCGAGACCAAACCGATCAGGATCGTTATCCGCTTCCCAAACCTCTTCTGACAGCGGATCGCCCATCACGATCCGGTCAGTTCGCCTCACAATACGGTCTACCACATCCTGATAGACAGCCCGATCTATCAGCAGTTCCTGTAGGGAAGTGCACCGCTGACCGTTGGTGATGGTCTTGGCGTAAAGGACCTGGCGCAATGAATTGTCTGGATCAGCCGTCGCGTCCCAGTAATGGACATTGATGCCTCCCAACTCCTTCAAGACCCTCTTGCCCAACCCGCTGGCAATGCTATCGACGTAGTCGCCGACGGCTTTTGATCCGGTAAAAGAGATGGTCTGGACCGCCGCCTGCCGGATGAGGGCGTCACCGGCTCGGGCGTCGCCAAGGATCATATTGAAAATGCCCCTGGGCGCTGCAATCCCTGTTCTTTTCTCCGTATCGGAGAGAGCCTGCAAAACCAGAGCCGCTAATTCCTGGGAGCATTCGGGCACTTCTGGGGCCGGCTTCCAAACGACGGTGTTGCCCGTAACGAGGGCGGCGACGATCTGGGCAACGGGAATCGCCACGGGAAAATTGAAAGGGGTGATGAGCGCAGCAACCCCTCGGGGCTCCACCCGACATTCCATCGTCATTCCCGTGACGATGTTGGTGTAGGTGCGCCCCGTCATATTCACCGCCATCGGAGCGACCACCTGAACCACTCCGACCGCTTCCCTCCAGTCCAAGACGGAATCAAAACGGGTCTTGCCTGCTTCCCGAGAGATGGTGGTGACGATCTCGTCTCTGTTCTCTTCCAGAAGTTCCGCCAACCGTAAACCGAATTTCATCCTGAAGTCGGTCGGAATCTGACGCCACTTCCAGAAGGCATCGTCTGCGACGGCGACTGCCGCCCGGACCTCTTCCTCTGTGGCTTCGGGTACCATCCCGACCAATGCTCCGGTCGTCGGATTCCTTTTTTCAAGAAGGTCCGCGCTGTTGCTCCTTTTCCACTCTCCTTTAACTAACTGAAGGTAAATTCCCCCTTCCGTCACCATGGCTGCTGGTCACCCCCTACCCATTTTTGGGGACCTAATCGCCGACGGACAACTCTCGGCTGATGCTGAACGGGATATCGGGCTAAAATCGTGCACTTTAAACCCTCCCGATCACCACCACGATTATGCCCGTCCGATTTGGCCTTGGCATCAGGGAAACCCCGATGGTGACCCGAGGCTTCGCCTGTTCCTACAATTAGGAGAGAGAATGGGAAAAGGGGAAGGTGAGCGATGAAGCGAAGGCAGTGGGTCACTTTGACAATGCTGACGTTTTTGTCGACTCGGACCAGAGTCGGTGCTTCCCAGGTCAGACCCAGCGAGCGGATCACTTGCGGGTTTATTGGTGTCGGGGGAAGGGGGACGGGGCTGCTGAGCACCGTACTTGACGGTCTTCCCGATGTGGATGTGGTCGCCGTCTGTGACATCAACCCGGATCGTCTTGCCACTGCTGTCAAACTGGTGGAGTCAAAGAGAGGCAGGACCCCAAAGGCGGTCGGAGGCGGTGGGACGAAAGACAATTACGCTTATCGCCGGCTCGTTGAGGACCGAACGATTGACACCCTCGTCATCGCGACACCTTGCAACTGGCACCATCCGATGTATATGGACTGTCTGCGGGCGCGGAAGCCCTTCTACGGTGAGAAGCCGATGTGCATTTCGGTTCGGGAAGCAGACGAATTATGGCGGGAATATCACAAAAATCCCAAGACCGTCGTGACGATAGGCTATCAGAGGCGAGCCAATCCCCGCTATCGGGAAGCCATTGCGGCGCTCAAAGCAGGTGCCATCGGCACCCTGATAGAAGGTCGCGCCGCTTGGAATAATGCTTGGGGACCATTGAGGGGCTGGTTTTCCCACAGGAAGGAATCGGGGGACTGGATGGTGGAGCAAGCGTGCCACAGCTGGGATGTCTTCTATTGGTTATTGGGTTCTCCACCGTCGCGGGCGTTTGCCGTCGGACGCCAGGACATTTACGCAAAAGAAGAACCCGGACGGGATGTTACCGACTTCTACGGTGCCGTCATTGAATGGC
The DNA here is from genome assembly GCA_032161505.2 of Candidatus Caldisaccharidevorator sinensis. Lineage (GTDB taxonomy): Bacteria > Armatimonadota > Fervidibacteria > Fervidibacterales > Fervidibacteraceae > Caldisaccharidevorator > Caldisaccharidevorator sinensis. Next base: position 642,547 of record JAVKTG010000001.1, on the reverse strand, counting down.
CCAACGGCTTCTGGCTGACCTTCACCCATACCTGGGGGATCGTCAATGATCCCGCCTTCGTTGGAGTGTATGAGAGGGTGATCGGTACCGACGGCGTCTGCGATCTCGGTGCCGGAAGGATCTCCGATCGGTCGGGACAAAAGCAAGTGGGGAGAGATGTGAACGATACTCTTGAACTCCTCAGAGACTTCTTCCAGTGCGTGCGGACCGGCGGCAAGACCCTGAGCGGTGTGGAAAATGGGCGCCTATCGGTCCTGATCGGTCTCCTCGTTGCCGCTGCCGTCTACAGGAAAACCCTGGTCACCTGGGATAACCTTCTCCGGGGCAAGTATACATAGCTCCGATCGGACGGTGGGCTATGGCGGTCGGTAAAAACCAATCCCTGCTGGAGAGGAAACGAGCATTGCTGCCAGACGCACCGGGAGTCTACATGTTCAAGGACGCACGGGGTCGGGTTTTATATGTCGGGAAGGCGTCCCGTTTGCGCCACCGGGTGTCTTCCTACTTCCAGTCACGCCATCGCGGCGGCAACCCCTGGATTGCTAATCTGATGACGAAGGCGAGGGACCTGGAGGTATTGACGACTCGGACCGAGAAGGAAGCCCTGATACTGGAGTGCAATCTGATCAAGATCCACCGCCCTCCCTACAACATCCGGTTTAAGGACGATAAGAGTTACCCCTTCCTCCGATTAAGCTTGGACGAGCCATATCCCTCTCTCATTATCACCCGACAACCCAAGGAAGATGGCGCCCTCTATTTCGGTCCCTTCCCCGAAGGCAGACCCCTCCGCGAGACTCTGGATTTGATAAAAAAACTGTTCGGGATTCGGACGCTGAAGGTCGTTAACGACAAACGCCGCAGCGGCTGTCCCTGGCGGGACACGAAGAAGCTCCTCCCCAGAGCGTGTCTGGAGTTTCACCTGCTGAGGTGCTCTGGTCCTTGCATTGGAGCCATTTCTCAAGACCAGTATTTGGCTCAGGCACGCCGCCTGGCTCATTTCTTGGACGGAAGAGGGAAAGAGGTCCTCCAACGGCTGGAGGAAGAGATGTGGGACGCTGCGGAGCGCCAGGACTTTGAGACGGCTGCCCAGCGGCGGGACCAATTGAACGCTTTAGAACGGGTGACCCAGCGGCAAGCGGTCTTCCTGCCTGTAAAAGGGGATTTAGACGTCTACGCTTTCGCCACCCAGATGGGTTTGGGATGCATTGAAATGATCCTGGTTCGATCGGGACAAGTGGTCGCCGACCAGCGGTTCATTGTCCGCGTCGTGGACGGTCAGACCCCTGCAGAAATCCTCGGAGCTTTCATCAAGCAGCGCTACGCTTCCGGCGTCACCGTCCCCCAGACCATCCTTCTCCCCGTGAAACTGGAGGATCGCCTGGTCTTACAGGAGTGGCTGAGGGACAAAAGAAAGGGTCCCGTTCACATCCTGTCCGCTCCGAAAGGGCGCTTTCGGGAGGTGATGGAACTTACCGAAGCCAATAGCCGGCGAGCCGTTGAGGAGGAAATCCGCAAGGAAGAGCAAGAGCAGTTGACCCGGTCCTATGCCCTTCTGTCCCTTCAAAATCACCTGAACCTTCCGAAACCCCCTGAAAGAATTGAATGCTACGACATCTCCACGACGATGGGTGTGGAGCCGGTAGGGGCAATGGTCGTCTTCACAAATGGTAAGCCTGATAAGTCCTTCTATCGCAGGTTCCGGATCAAACAGCTGCGGTATAAGTCAAATGATGACAGCGTTCCTGTGCCTGACGATTACGCGGCGATGGAAGAAGTCTTGCGACGTCGGTTTGGGCATTATCAAGAGGGTGATCCCAAATTCTCGCCCCTTCCCGATCTGCTTCTGGTTGACGGGGGACGGGGGCAGTTGACCGTTGCGGTCAAGGTGTTGACTGAGTTCGGCTTGTCCGTCCCGGCAGCGGCACTGGCGAAGCAGCAGGAGTTGATCTATGTCCCCTGGTCTCCCGAACCGATCGCCCTCCCGTTCCATAGTCCCGCCCTCCACCTGCTCCAAAGGGTTCGTGACGAAACCCATCGGTTTGCGATCGGTCACCACAGGCAGCGGCGGTTGCGGAAAACACTGCGAACCCTTCTGGACGAGGTCCCTGGCATCGGTCCTGCCAGAAGGACCGCCCTTTTACAGCATTTTGGTTCCATAGAGGCGCTCTGCCAGGCGACGGTTGAGGAACTGTCCCGTGTGCCAGGCATGAATAAAAAAAGTGCGGAGACCCTCCGGCAGTTCCTTCACATCCAATTTGCCCCCAAGTCGCCTGCGGCGACATCACACCAATCGGTCAGTTCCAGAGGATCCAGATAAAGGGAGGGAACGGACGATGAAACTGATTACAGCTATCATACGACCTCACAAACTCCACGATGTCAAAGCAGCCCTGGTGGAACTGGGGGTCACTGGGCTCACCGTGACCGACGCACGGGGTTACGGTCGCCAAAGGGGGCACGTGGAGCGGTATCGGGGCGCTGAATACACCGTTGACCTGATCAGTAAACTGAAGTTAGAGGTCATCGTACGGGACGAAATGGTGGAGCCGGTCATCCAGGCAATCGTCAAAGCGGCTCGGACCGGGGAGATCGGTGATGGCAAGATATTCGTTACAGAAGTTGTGGACGCTGTCCGTGTGCGCACGGGCGATCGGGGTGTGGACGCGATCATGTGACGAGCGCCATCCGCCCCCATAACCGGTGCCATTTATGGCGACCTGGGCCAGCCGTCTGGACCAACTGATCTGGGACGTTCGCCACTGGCGGCAGGAGGTTTTACGCACTCCGACCTATCGGGTCGGAGGGTTCGCCTTCTGCCAGCGAATAAGCGAACAACTGGACGCCTTCATCCGTCGGCTCTACGACCTGGCATTTGAAAAAGCCATGGACAAGGCAGCCGCTCACTACCAACCGGGTCACTCCGAGGTCGCTGTTCTCGCCACGGGAGGATACGGCAGAAAGGAAATGAGCCCTTTCTCCGACCTGGATATCGCCTTCGTCGCCGGGGAGGAAGACGATCCCTTCACCGATGTCCTGTTGAGGGAATGCTTTCGTCTGGTCGTCGCCGTCTTTATGGACAACACAGATCTCAAAGTCGGTTACGGCTTTCGCCCTCTGTCAGACCTTCCGTCCTGGGACAGTCAGACCCAAGCCGCTCTCTTGGATTCCCGCCTGGTCGCCGGTTACGGTCCCTTGGCAGAGGAACTGGATCGCCAACTGTGCACTTATCTGGACATCCTTCGGTTCTTGCACGATCGGCAGAAGGAGCGGTCTGACGCCCGTCGCGCCACCCACGATACCCCCTGGGTAACGGAGCCGCATATGAAGGAAGGCGCCGGTGGTCTGAGAGACTATCAGACATCCCTCTGGCTCTTAGCCGCTCTTAACCGGACCCCGACTCGTCTCGCTCTGGTCCGACTGCAAGAGTTGTTAGGAGCCGAACAGTGGAAAGACCTTTATACCAAACTGGATTTTCTCTTTTCTGTCCGCAACTGGCTCCACTTAGCCAGCCAACGCCCGCAAGAACTCCTTCTCCGTGAATACCACCACCGAATTGCTCCCGATCTGATGGAAAGCGACGCCGGCTGGACTGAAGAGACGACGACCCGGACATTTCAACAAAAACTGTATTCCGCACTTGAAGCCTGCCATTACCTCTACAGCCACATCCAGCGGATCGTCCAAGAGGCAACCATCCCCCTCGGCAGCGCTTTTTTAAGAAAAGGACCCTACTTGACCCGGTCTGACTACGCCCCACCCGAAAAAGCGGAGGATGTGTTGACGGCTTATGAACTGATTCAGCGCTACAATTTGGAGCCTGACCCTGCCTTGATGAATTGGTTGACTGCTCATGCCGGGAGCCTCGCCACCATTCGCTCATCCCCAGCGGCTGCTCAGTCGTTCTTGAAGATTTTGTCCGGTGAAGGGGATGCTCCTTTTGGCAAGGGCTTAAGACTGATGGCGGAGACAGGAGCGCTGGCGGCTTATCTTCCCGAATGGGGAGCGGGCACTCGGTACGTGCCGTCCAACGCAGCCCATCGGTTCACCGTTGCCGAACATGCCTTGCAAACTGTTGCCGAGTTGAACCGTCTGCGGCAGGAGGGCGCTCGCGGTCAGTTTCCTTGGGTGGACCTATGGGCGGGCGTCAGCGATGACCCCCTCCTCTTCCTCTCCGCTCTTCTGCACGACTTGGGCAAGGTCGTGTCCGAGTCAGACCACGAAGAGCAAGGGGTTCAGGTGGCACTTGCTGTCGGAAAGCGTCTGGGTTTGCCGGAGGATCGTCTGGAAGTATTGCACCGGTTGGTTCGTCATCATCTCGTCCTTTTGTCCACTGCTCGTTTGTTAGACGTGATGGCTCCTGAGACGATCCGCAGCGTCGCAGAGGTTGTTGGTGATGCGCCCCTCTTGCGGATGCTTCTCCTCCACTCCTTCGCCGATGCCCGATCCGTCAGTCCCCTCACCTTTACCGATATGGAAGAGCGGATGCTCCTTGACCTTTACTTCGGGGTCTTGCGTGTCCTTCAGGAAGAGGAAGCCGTCACCGTCGCTGACCTGACCTTGGTGCGAGCCACCGAACTGAAGCAATCGCTCCCGGAAGTCAGCGAAGACGACATCCGATCCTTCTGCGAGGCAATGCCTCCCGCCTATCTTCTCAATACCCCTCTCCCCCTGGTCGCCATCCACTGCCGGCTGGTTCAACAGGTGCGGCTGTCGGGCCAACCGGCGGTGGAAGTCATTTCCGGACCGAGGTCTTCCTTCACTGAGTTGATCGTTTGCGCTCCTGACGATCCAAAGCCGGGAATGCTCAGCAAGATCGCGGGTGCTCTTTTCGCTTCTGATGTAGACATCCGCAATGCCCGAGTTTTCACCCTCCCCGGAAAACCCGCTCTTGTGCTGGACACCCTTTGGGTCACCGCTGATGGGAGACCTTTGAGTGAGGTGCGGGCCGAACGGGTCCGCCGCAACCTTCAGTCTGTGTTAACAGGTGTGGCATCTGTAGAGGAACTATTGATTCGTTCCCACAAACCCGTGCTGGTGCCTGTCCAGGTCACCAAGGTCCACCTTCGCAACGATCTGTCCGAGACCCACACAGTCGTTCAAATAGCCGCAAGGGATCGGAAAGGTCTCCTCTATCGGCTGACCCGCGACCTTTCCACCCTCGGACTTGACATCCAGACCGCGAAAATCGTCACTTGGGGCGAAGTGGCGGAGGATTCCTTTTACGTGATTAAAAAAGGGGAGGGGAAAATACCGGACGGGGAGTTGCCCCGGGTCCACTTCCAGCTGATTCAAAGTCTCTCCCAGGGTGCTCTCGAATTCGCTTGATTACCTTTGCCCCAGAGAAAGGCGATGAAAACTTGTCATCACTTTTCACGATAATTAAGAAGCAGACTGACGGAAAAGCACGAACGGGTCGCCTGACCCTTCCCCACGGGACCGTCACAACGCCTGCCTTTATGCCTGTCGCAACTTCAGGGTGCGTCAAGATGATGACCGTTGACGACCTGGACCAATTGGGCGCGACGATCATCCTGTCCAACGCCTTCCACCTACATTTGCGACCCGGAGAGGAACTGATTGATCGGCTGGGGGGGCTCCATCGTTTTGTCGGCTGGCATCGTCCGATACTGACCGACAGCGGCGGCTTTCAAGTGTTCAGTCTTTCAGACTTACGATCGGTTAGCGACGAAGGCGTCCTCTTCCGATCGCCGTACGACGGATCGGAGCGGTTCCTGACGCCAGAAAGAGTGGTGCGGATCCAAGAGATGCTCGGCTCGGATATTGCTATGGTGTTAGACGATGTCGTCCCATACCCCGTTTGTTACGACCGGGCGCAAGAAGCGGTCGACCGATCGGTCCGCTGGGCGGAAAGGAGCCGCAAAGCGTTCCGGTCTTCAGATGGTATTCTCGGCGCTATTGCGCACGGATCAATTTTTCCTGACCTGCGTGAGCGATCTATCAAACGACTGTGCGAAGCCGACTTCCAACTTTACGCCATCGGCGGCTTGAGCGTCGGCGAGCCTCAGGAAGAGATGTGGAAGATGGTCGATCTGTCGACAGACCTTCTGCCCGAAGGGAGACCACGATACCTTATGGGTGTCGGCAGCCCCGAAGACATCTTTCGCGCCGTTCTTTTAGGAGTGGATTTGTTTGATTGTGTTCTACCGACGAGGATGGGCAGGACTGGGGTCGCTTACACGGCAGACGGAACGGTGAACATTACCCACGCTAATATCAGTCGTGACGACACACCCCTTGATAAAGGCTGCGCCTGTGGGACCTGCGCTCGGTACTCAAGGGCCTACCTCCATCACCTGTTCCGCATTGGTGAAGCTTCGGGACCAAGGCTTTTGACGTTTCATAACCTCCATTTCTATTTACGACTGATGGAGCGGATTCGTGAGGCTATCATAAAGGAGACGATTGGGGAGCAAGAGCAAGTCAAAAACATACGCCCGTACCAATCGGAACAGTGACCGGTTTGAACCGAGTTTTTCATAAAGGGGCAAACTTTTTCCCGAGCAATCGGTGTGACGCACGTCCCTGACGGAGGGGAAAGGAGGGTAAAAGCTGTTTGTGAAAGACCGGTGGCGGACTCGTGTTGGGGCTTCCCGTTGACTTTATAAGTCTGGGGATGGAGGGATCAGACGGTGAAAGGGTTGTTCCGCTCCCTAGGCGGGCCGGTTCTGTCCCTATCAACAATTGGATCAGCCGGATTTTTAGGTTTCGGTTTTCAGGCGGAAAGTTCCGCAGCAGGTAGTCGTTACGCTTTGCTGATTGGGATTGAGCATTACCCGCATCTGGGAGATGTGTTACCTGGGGTTTCGTCTGTTCTCCCAGGACCTTTGAGCGATGTGCTGGCTATCAAACAGGTGCTAATTGAAAAGTTTGATTTCCAAAAAAATCAGATAATCATCCTCTCCAATGAACGGGCGAACAAAAGAAGTATACGAACGGCTCTGAGGAGAGATTTGAGGCGTAGGCTGACGGCAGAAGATGTTGTCCTCATTTTCTTCAGCGGGCACGGGACCAGTCTTCCTGACAAGAGTGGGGATGAGGAGGACGGGCGTGAAGAAGCCCTCGTCTGCGCTGACTTCGGTGGCGCTAAGGTACGGGCGGCGGATGGGCTCGTCATTGACGACGAGTTGGGGAAGTGGCTCAGAGAGATGTCCCACACCGCTGCGCGTATCACGGTTGTCATTGATGCCTGCCACTCTGGAACAGTTTCCCGGGGTCTTGAGACGGTTCCAAAGAAAATTGATCTGCCTTACGAGGTTGTAGAAGGCATGGGCGGATGGGACGAAAAACCGCCAATGGTGCTTTTCCCCGCAGCCAGCCAGGAAGACGGCGCCCCTGTTTGGCTCCTTGCGGCATGACACGACGACCAGGTAGCCGTCTCCGCCCGCTTCGCAAAAACCGGCTGGATGGGCGATTGGACTTACCATCTGGTCCATTATCTGGTTAATCGCCCCGAGCCACCGACTTACGAGGACCTCTCCCGTTGCGTCGTCCCCGCCGTCAGGTCTCGGTTTAACCAAGAGCCCTAAGTGTCCGGTCCTACTGGATCCGCGCCGTTCCTCTTTTCTACAAAAGCATCTCACCATCCCATTTCGCCCCAGCAGCCAGTCGGTCGACCAAGGCTGTGCTTTTACCTTCATCGGTTTGTGAGGCGGAAGCGAGAGTCAAAAAAGCCCTGTCCGTGCTTCCCTTTATTGATTTTGTTCAGCGTCCTGACGACGCGGACCGCATTATTGCCAAGGGTCGTCTTTCTCGTTGTTCGGCAATTCTTACTCTTCAGGACGGAACAGCGGAAGAAGAGGCGGGGTCCGATTGGAGTCAGGTCGTGGAATGCCTTCGGCCGCATCTGATAAAAGGTTATGTCCTGAAGTCTCTTTCCCAGTTGCACCCAACGGATCCAGCTTTGACCTCTGCCGTAGAGATCATCACGGGTGGGGAACAGGCAATTCGTGTCAAGACCAACGGAATCGGTGCTCCCCTTTATGTGATCAAAATCGGAACAGCTGTCACTTTTCGGATTCATGTCAAGGAAGATTGTTACGCGACCGTCCTGGACATCAGTGTAGGGGGCAATCTTACCGTTCTATTTCCCAATTCCTACCAAAAAGAAAGCCGGTTGGAAGGTGGAAAATGGCATTTGATTCCGGCGTCCGATGCCCCTTTTGAGATAGTGGCAGAAAAGCCGGCGGGGCGCAGCGTGGTTATCGCTGTTACAAGCCGAAAGCCCTTGGGCTTATCCCGCCTCGGTTTGCCGTCCGTCTTTGATGAATCAACCTTTACTACGATGGAGCTGATCGGAACCGGGGGTGTGATAACGGCAGGGAGGGGAATTCGGGACATTCTGCCTGAGTCTGGTTATTCTTTCGCCACCGTCGTCGCTGATGTGGTTGAGTGATTGTCAACGGTAGTCAATAATGTAGCGCAGAGCACCTTTGATAGGCTCCACTGATAGGCAGCCGTCCTTAACGGTCACTGTTGTGAAACCTAATCTTTTCCCGTCAATGTCGTAACCGACACACTCGCGCACTAGACCTTTGAGTCCAAAGGGAGACTTGAAAGCAAACTCACCTTTCATACTGACATCAATAATTTCCAGTCGGCGCGGACCGATGCGACGCAGGACCGTGCCCCAGGTAGTGGTGACGGGACCGAACTCGGTTGCCTTCCCCCTACCGTCAGCAAATATCAACGGAGGCTGGCCTTTCCATCCCTTCTGATCTTCAAGGTAATCCACTTTACGACCGTTGACGAGCGCCGAATAGGTCAGAAAATCTCTGCCTTGCACAGCCAGCCAGCCGCCCGGCGGGAGTACAAATTTCCGTGATCCGATTCTGACCTCCCAAAGAGACTCCGGTGGCGGTTCCTGCCCCGAGGGGACAAGCCAGTCGTTAGCCCAAATCATCAGACCGTTTGGATAAGAAATGAAAATTTGCCTCCTCTGGGAAGGCAAATCCTCGTATAAGGCTTGAGAAACCCCCACATATTGCGACCCATTCCAATACTGGATCCGCTCGGGCGGTTGGAGCCCGTATCGGGCTTGAAGACGCTGGAGCATATAGTAAGAGCGGCAGACCCAATCCATCCCGAACCGCTCTTCAATCAGCCATCCGATGGTGCCGTAAACAATCGTGTGCAGGAGAAAACGATCCAAAGTCTGATCTGGGCGCTTCTGCCATTCGGGAATGCCCTGGAGGAACCAATCAGTCCAAGCCATTCCGATATCGCATTCTTTGGTGTGGATCTCGCGGAGGAAAAAGGACGGGAGAAGGGGCTCCTTTCCAATCGGGCGACCGTTGTAAGTCAGCCCGTAGTTTCCATCGCACAAACCTGCATAAAGCCACTGAAAAGTTCCCTCTGAGAAAACGGGTCCCCCGTAGACCTCGCTATCATTTCTTAATAATTCACCGTAGCAGTAAAAAGTTTGTGCGAAAGTGCCTGCCCCGGGAACCCTTGCGTCGTAATCACAATATCCCCAGGGAGACGCTGCCGTGTGCACATCAGTGTATGCTGAAACATATCGGGAGTCCGGGTGGAACTTTCTCTTTATCTGCCGAGCCAATAGGGCATCGAGCATCACGGCGGCGGCCGGTTTCAAAGCCCAACATCGGGGCCAAGCAGGTCTCCAGTTGCCGTCACTGGTTCGCTGAACATAGTCTGGGTTCCAATACTCGTTCACTGGAGCAAAATCGGTATAGTTAGTGTAAAGACCAGCGTACCATCCAAGGCTCTTCTGGTGGCGAAGATAGGCGAGGAGGGCTTCATCCCCTCCCTTACCCGGTGCTGCCCGAAGGCGAAGGGTAAAGGACTCACCGCCGTCCCGCCACGTGATCTCGTGATTGCACTGGATCAGCCGGTCAATTCCGTAAGCTCTCAACCGTCGGCTCCGCTTCATCTCTTCTTCGTAGTTTCCTGGTCCCCAACTCTCCTGCCAAAGGCGGTCGACCGCCTTTTCTGCGTGAAGTCCTTTGGGATTGGGGATGACCGGGAGGACCTCTTCAAGTTCCGTTGAGACGGTGATAAACAACCGTTCAAAGACATCGTTGCGCTTTCCGTCGGTTTTCGGATGATACCGGACGCCACCATTGATCTGAATGCCTTTCTCAGTCACCACGCCGTTGGGGAAAGCGTAGGGCTCCGAACCGTTGCTCCTATACCAATCCAACCATTGAGAAACGAAAAAGGGTCTCCCCGGAAGGCACCCTCTCAGCATCAACACGACGGGATTGCTGGACCCGTAAGTTATAAAGGGGATGTAGACCATCACAGGTTCTCCATCAAACTGAATGAACCCGAAAGACACATTTACCACATCGGGCTGACCATCCACCCCTTGAGGGCAAAGGACATCAACGACCAGGCTTTTCTGCCACAGGCGGAAAATGTATGAGGCACCACCTTCATATTGCACGACCAAGGCATCATCGGTCAAACGCTGGCTCTTCAGGCGGTTAGGTCGTGAACCGTCTTCCTGAACGATCAGCCCTTCCATCAGTAGCCGACCCAATTTCTTTCCGTTCCAGAAAACCGTGATTCCTGAAAGGAGGTCGTCGGGGTTGACCAAATATTCCAAAACGGTTCCTGTAGTCCGTCCCTCATACCGGAATAGAAAGCCGCTTCCGGTCTTGGATGCAAAACACCGGAACGATCCCTCAAGGTTTATCGGCAAGATCGTCTCCTCTCTGGTCGGAAAGGGGAGCCGTCCCCTGCCGGTGTTCAATCCCGGCGATTGTCCCTTGAACAAACGGAGATTCCTCTTGCGGCGGGGTGGGAAAGACAGAGGGGGCAAAGGCTCCTTGTAGAAACTGATGCTATCAAAGAAAATCTCCCGATCTTCCTTCTGCCAGCCGCCCTCAACCTCCAGAGCCGTCCATTTCCATTGACCAGATGGAATCCGCCGGTGGCACAGCCACCACTCCTTCCATCCGATATGGTGGATCAAGACTCTTTCCTTCCTTCCTTCGGGGTCGGTCAATTCTAAGAATAGGCGAACCGGTGGCGTGTCCGGCGGATTCTCCCAGTCCCATCGGTTGCCGTACACCCACATATCTACGCAGTCGGCGTATGAAGGGATTGAAACAGGTTCCGGAGGCTCTATCCGGATTAGGTGAGGAGCCGAGGGATCGCCGTTGCCCCGGTAAGAGAGTTGGGCGACCGGTCTATCCCACACATTCTGCGCGCGGGAGACGGAGAGCGTCCCCTTAGCACCGCCAGCGACCGTCACCGTCCAGCCCTTCAGTCTTGAAAAGGTGACCGTCGGTCTTCTGGGTTCCCTCCTGTTGGCCCAGACCATTTCATACGGTCTCTTACCTGTCGGCTCGGACGGGTCCAATTGATCTTTCACCTCTTGACAAAAAGAAATACCGACGCACAGAAGGGGACCTACGGAGATCGCCAGCAGTCCCCGTTTCATCGGGTGTCACTCCCTTTCGGGTGCCTGAGACCTTATAACATCGGTGATCCCTCGGTAAAGGTCGGTAGGGTCGCTCAGAATCAGATAGGCATCGGCTCCCTTCGCTTCGCCACGGATGTGCACCTGCAGTTCGTTCCATCCGCTGTTCAGCACCACATTGCAGTAATGCGATGGCGGACCTTGATAACCGGGTCGGACCAGGTAATCAGGATGTTCGCTTTTCAGAAGAGGGACGCCGTTGAGAACCAACTGAAACCAGCGATTGCAAGGAAACCCCAGATGGACCAGTTGTTCCTTGGGTGATCGGAACCAGATCCGCGCTCTGACGTGTCCGTCCTTCGCCAACCAGCGGTCCAAAGGCACTCGGCTGTCAGGAACCCACCGAACACGATTTCCGCCGTCTTCCGAGACGATTTCCCAGCGATGCTCACCGATAAAGACCAGCGGGACGGCGACCTCCGCCGGTCTTTCGTTTACCTGGATCCGGGCATAAAGGGTATGGGATTGAGGCGGCTGTGCCGGACAGTGGACGGTGAAGTGAACGGCGGTTGAGGATCGGGGTGGGATTCCGATCCATTGGGGATTGGGTTCAACGAACCAGCCCTTCCCCTCGTCCACTTCCACGGTGACGCTGACAAAAGACGCCTGGCGGTTCTCCAACGACAGGGTGACTTTTTTCCCGGTTTCCGGATTAACGGTAGGCGCCCCTCCATAGTCAACGGTGACGCGCAAAGCATTCAAATCCGAGACGGAGTGCCACGGGTTCCTATTGCGCTCCCAGATTTCCCTAATGGATTCGTCCGGTTGATACCAGGCGTCAGGGACGGACGATAGATCCGTCGGAAGCTGTGACGAGATAATGACGGGGGCACCGTAAAAGGCTAAGAGTCTCGCAGCCCCGTCCACGACCCTATCCGTTAGGGTGCGGATGTCGGGAGGGGCGACAAAGTTCCGAATGCCACCCCAGGAGGCGTTGGTGGCGATCTGTTCTCCCAATGGCGCGGTCCATTTTTCTGGCAGTTCACCCGAAAGGATTCCGGCGATGGCGCCGGCAGTGGCGCCGGTGCAGTCCGTATCCTGTCCGCAATTGACAGCCGTTGTGATGACCTCGCCGAAATCAGAGCCGCCCGCTAAAAGCCCCAAGACGGTGAAGGCGAGGTTCTGGGGTGCGTGGGTCGGTTCCCTATGCCCATATTTCTCCAGTATCTTCTCCCGCACCTTAAGCCAATCCCTTGTCTGCCTCCACCAATCCCGAGTGGAACTGACCGCCTGATAGATCAACGATTCAGCCGGTATGTAAGCGAGGGCTATGTCCAAAAGAGTGTCCATATCGAAAAGGGCGAAGGCGGTGCTTTCCAGGGCGGCGAAGAAGATCTCGCCCCAAACTCCTTCTCCACCGGCGTGGTCGACGAGAGCGTCTTGGGCAGCGAATCGGGCAGCCAGCCTGGGGACGCAGGGAGCGAGACACGCCCAAATTTCTGATCGGATCGGTGACCCCATACAGTCGTTGAAAAAGTCGTTGTCGTAGGCTCCGGAAATCGGTGCAGCGAGTCCCCACCGCAGGTTCCTTTTAGCGATCCCGTATTCACACCAGTTATAACCGATGTGGGACAACCATGCCTGGGACAGGACAGATGACTGGACCGACCAGCCAGCCCGTTCTACGGCGTCTAACCAGATCAGCTGCATCTCCAAGTCGTCGTTGGGGATACCGCCCTCCTGAAGGCGGGGATACCAGTCAAAGTTGTGGGGACCCAGTTGACCTTCCACCGGTGCCCCTAAGGTTCCTCCCGCGTTCTTTCCCATCCAACAGGCGTAGACCCGTTTCCAAAAGTCCTCACGGTTGAGCACTCCCAACATCGGTGCCACCACCTAACTGCATTTTTTCGTCGCCGGCGTCATCATAGCGCATAAAGCAATCAAAAAGAGTTCCGGAATCTCCATTGACGATCGTACCAGTCGTACGAGGCAACCTAAGGGATGGAATACGGCAGGAGGGAAAGAAGATGGAAAAGGCTCCTTACGGCTTCGTCGGTTTGGGCGGGATGGGAAGTGAAGTCGTCCGAAATTTATTGGACCAGGGCGTTCGCCCGGCGGTCTACAATCGGACTCGGTCCAAAACAGACGCTTTAGTCAGCGAAGGCGCCATTGGCTGTTACAGCCTTGAGGAGTTAGCAGAAAAAGTCGTGCGACCCCGCCTCATCTGGATCATGCTGACGGCCGGCAGACCGGTAGATGAGGCGATTTTTGGAGGAGGGGCTTTTGGAGACGGTCTGGCCCCTTTCCTTGAGCCCGGAGACACTATTGTCGATGGGGGTAACTCCTACTTCCGGGACAGCATCCGCCGGTATCGCGCTTTGAAAGAAAGAGAGGTCGGATTTCTGGATTGCGGTACCAGCGGCGGGCTGGAAGGGAGCCGAAGGGGTCCGTGTCTGATGGTCGGAGGAGAGGAGGAGGTCTTTGAGCGGGCCCGCCCCCTCTTTGAGCGTCTGGTCCGGGATTCGGGAGGATTGGCCCTTGTGGGTCCTCCCGGTGCCGGTCACTTTGTGAAGATGGTCCACAATGCCATTGAATACGGGATCCTCCAGTGCATCGGGGAAGGGTTTGAGCTGCTCCACATCGGTCCCGTGGACGAATCGGGAAAGCCCCTTTTCCGTCTGGACCTAACGCAGATTGCTGCACTGTGGTGCCGGGGAAGTGTCATTCGGGGTTGGCTGATGGAACTGGCTGCCCGCGCCTTTGAGAAGGATCCCGAACTGAACACCATTACCGGATTCGTAGGGGGCGGATCAACGGGAAGGTGGAGCTTAGATGAAGGCTGGGACGCCGGAGTTCCGATGGCGACCATTGCTATGAGTTTCGCACTCCGCCTCAGGTCCCGACAGTCCGACACCTTCGCCGGAAAAGTCGTCGCAGCCCTGCGGCGGGAGTTTGGAGGGCACTCTGTCGTCCCTACTTCCGCTGATCCGCCGGACGAAGAAGGAAGATGAGCGGCCGTCCGTAGATGACGATAGAAAAGGTACCCAAACGACCGAACCTTTTTGTTCGGCTGGAGCGAGACTTTGAGAAGTTCCGTTTCGCCGACCTACCCTGCCCGTTGAGCCGCTACATTCTGGAAACCTACGGCATTGACCTGACCAGTTCCTACGCTGACCGACCGGTCCGATTGCTGATCGGCAAAGCCAGCGGTCAACTGTCAATGGAGCCCCATCAGGTTGCCACCGACGCTCAAGGCGGTTTGGGTTTTTGTGTCCTCAAGACGGTCATCGCCGAGGATCCGCAAGGGCGTCAGTCAATGAAAGCGTGGGCGATACCCGTTACCAGGATGAAGGTGGAACGGATCGTCGGCAAAAGCGGTCAAGAGGGCTGGACGGTCACCTGGGTCGGAAGAGGCTGGCATAAGTCTTTTCAGTCCTATCTGAACTTCTTCAGCAGAGCCCTTCAGATCGGAGCCGATTCCGGTATGCTGATTGTCCCCTCCTTTAAAGCCCATCTGCCCGCTTCCCTTGACGAACCTTGGAAAGTAGAAGAGTACAGGCATTGCGTCGGTCAGCTTTTGAAAACCTGGCGACAATTCCATCCTGAGAAGCCCATGCCCGTTGAGTTTGACTTCAGTCCGACACTGGCGGGCAGCGATCGGTCTAAAGACAAGCAGTTGATCCTCCACTGGATCGAGACGGTGCCCCGTTTGATCAAAGAAGCCGGTCTCGTCGCCGGTGGAAGCCTTAACTGTCTACGGGTCGGAATCAAGGTGTTCAATAGTCTCTATGACGACGACTTCCAAAGGGAGATGTTGGAAACTCTTCTCAAGTGGGCGGGAGAGGAGAGAGGTGCCGATTTTATCGTCTACGCCAACCGGCTCTTTGATCCTGAACGGGAATTTGAGGGGGTAAAGGGTGTCGCCTACGGCGGTCCCGATTTGAGTGACCGGAATCTTAGGATCTTAACCCGTGTCCGTCAGTCTCGGATCGGTAGTAGAAAACGGCGCATCGTCCCGGTCAGCGGGACCGGAAATATCACCAGCGGAACGATCGCCTATCAGTATCTGCGCGCGGGAGCGGTTACCCTGCAAATCCATACTTTCTTCCAGCTACCGCTTTCTTGCTACCCCAGGAAGGTCGGAAGCCGGATCGAGCGGGCTCTCCATAGCATCCTTTTTTCGCTTGCCGACGGGCTCCTGCTCCATCTTTTGCGGGAAAAGGAGAGGCGAGACGTCCCTTGTCTCAAAATCACAGAGGTAGCCAACGGACAGAGCGACGACTGACGTGGGCTAACGCGCCACCGGAGCGGCGATCTTTTTCTCCTGGATTTCCTGAACCGTTCTCTCCTCCTGTACGATTCGAAAGACCTCAATTAGGTCCCCCGGTTGGAAATCGGAGAAATCCTCCAAAGCGATGCCGCACTCCATTCCTTCGCTGATCTGAGTTCGGTCCTCTTTGAAATGGCGAAGGGAAACGACTCGGCTGGTAGCAAGGACTTGCTGATTGCGAATGACCCGGCAGGAACTGCCCAGAGTCACTCTCCCCTTCTGGACGAAGCAACCGGCGACGACACCGAAGCGGAGAATGCGGAAGGTCGCCCGCACCTCGGCCACTCCCAGAATCTCTTCCCTGACTCTCGGCTTCAACTGACCGACGATGGCTTTCTTCACGTCATCTATCAGATCGTATATCACCTGGTAAAGTCGCACATCCAC
This sequence comes from Candidatus Caldisaccharidevorator sinensis, assembly GCA_032161505.2. Classification (GTDB taxonomy): domain Bacteria; phylum Armatimonadota; class Fervidibacteria; order Fervidibacterales; family Fervidibacteraceae; genus Caldisaccharidevorator; species Caldisaccharidevorator sinensis. Next base: position 626,420 of record JAVKTG010000001.1, on the reverse strand, counting down.
CGGATCCCTTTGAAGAACTGCCTTCGCCGTCGGTTCCAATCTGACACTGAAACCTAAGACGACGGCGCCGGAAGCGCGAGCCAGATCAATGTCCGACTCGGTGACAGGACCGACCCCCTTGTGGATGATCCGAACCGTCACTTCAGGATGCTGAAGCCTCTCCAGTGCCGTCGTGATGGCTTCCAGAGAACCCTGGACATCGGCTTTGACGATCAGTTTCAGTTCCGGTCCTTGTCCTTCCCCCGCTTGGGCGAAAAAGTTCTCAAGGGTGACCTGAGGTCGTCCGGGGATTTCCTCCGAACGCTGGCGCTCCAAGGCTTTTTCTCGGGCGACTCTGCCGTCGGGAACCCCTTCTACCAGGTCACCTGCTTCAGGAAGGTCCTCCAAACCCAGGACGCTGACCGGCTTCGCAGGTCCTGCCTCTCGGACTTTCTCCCCTCTCCAGTCGGTCATCTGCTTGACCCTTCCGTAAGTTCTCCCGGCGACGATCCAGTCACCTTCCCTCAATGTCCCGTGCTCCACAATAATGGTCGCCAGGGGTCCCCTGCGGGGATCCATCTTGGTCTCCAACACATAACCGAATAGCCTCGCTTGAGGATCTGCCTTTAAGTTTAATCGTTCAGCCTGGCGAATCGTCTCTTGCAGAAGATGGTCAATATTTTCCCCTTTCAGCGCCGAGATTTTGACACAACTAACCTCTCCCCCGTAGTCGCACGGGATCAGACCGTGCCCTGCTATTTGAGCAACCACGCGGTCATAGTTGGCTGTCGGCTTGTCCATTTTGTTGACAGCGACGATAACCGGAACTTCGGCAGCCCTGGCGTGGTTAATGGCTTCCACGGTCTGTGGCATGACGCCGTCTTCGGCGGCAACCACCAGGATGACAATGTCCGTAATTTCCGCCCCGCGGGCTCTCAAGGCGGTGAAGGCTTCATGCCCCGGCGTATCTATGAAAGTGATCTTCTGACCCCGCCAGTCCACTTCATAAGCGCCAATGTGCTGAGTGATCTGTCCGACCTCTCTCTCCGCCAAGTTGGTCTTGCGGATGGCGTCTAAAAGCGTTGTCTTACCGTGGTCCACATGACCCATCACCGTAATGATAGGGGGGCGCGCAATGGCACGCGATTCGCAGTAGTCCGGCGGCACCGGTCGGCGCCGCTTCGTTGCTACCAGCGTGCCCGTGGACGCTGCTACTGTAACTTCCCCCTCTTGCACCCCTGGTTTTCCGTCGGTTGGCTCCATTGGGATCGTCGGCAGCGGGGTCGGCTCTGGGGTTACCACCACCTCAACGGCGATATTTAACTGTTTTAAGAGGAGGATGACATCTTCCAGAGGAAGCGGCTCGTGCATCGGCCAGACTTTACCCGTTGTTGCCATCGCCTTTACGATCGTACTTAAGTCGCGACCAATTTGGGCAGCCAGGTCGGTTATCAAAATCGGGCGATTAGGCAGGCGAACCTTTTTAGTTTCCTCCTTTCCCCTCTTCCTTTCATCTACCAATCCTGCAATAGCCGCTGCCGTCTCTTCGTCCACACTAGCGGAAGCCGATTTGACTTCCAACCCCAGTTCTTTCAATAACTCCAAAATCTCCTTACTGGGCACGCCCAGGCTCTGGGCTATTTGGTAAATTCGGACCTTACCCAAACAATCTCACCCCTCTAACAGTTCGTCCTGATCTCTGCGGATCCCTTCCCCGGGCATCACCCGATGCTAAAAAGGCGTAGGTCATAAGGTGCCGGAGCAGGTCCCGACTAAGTCCGCCGGTCAGTAGTCCCTTTGCTAAAGGTTTGGTCCTCCACCGCCGATGGGCCGTCGCAATGCAGTCCCATAAAGGGCACAGATACAAACCCCGACCGCCCAACCGCTGCATCTGATCAATCAATGCTCTACCGTCCTTAAACACGGCGATTCTGATCAAAAAAGGCTTCCGAAAGAAAGTTCCGCATCCGATGCACAAACGCTGCTGGTTATCGCCCTTTGTCTTTCTCATCGGCACAGTTCTAGACGCATTCATGGGAACCTTGCCTTCACGGTCTCAATGGTCGAAAGCCGTTTGCCTAAGGTGCCGATTGAGCAGCAGGCGTTCCCGTCTCTTTTTGGACTTCTGGTCCCGGTTGCTCTTCCCCAACCTCCTGGATCAGCTGGGCGACGGTCCGGATGTCTACTTTCAGACCGGTTAGTCGGGCAGCCAGGCTCACATTCTTCCCCTGCTTGCCGATGGCGAGGGAAAGTTGATCCTCGCTGACGACGACCACTGCCGAATCGTTTTCCTTATTGACTATGACGGTCTCCACGCGGGCTGGGTTCATCGCCTCTATCAGCAGGTCTACAGGGTCGTCCTTCCAGGGCAAGATGTCCACTCGCTCTCCCCGCAGTTCCTTGACGATGTTATCCACCCGCTTCCCTTGGGCACCGATGCAGGCGCCTGCAGGGTCGACATTCGGGTCTCTGGACGCCACTGCCACTTTCGTCCGGTAGCCGGGATCACGCACCAAGGCTTTAATCTCTACAATGCCGTCCCGGATCTCAGGCACTTCTAACTCCAGCAGTTTGACCAGAAATTCTTTGTGGGTGCGAGAAAGAAAGACGATCTGATCGCCATTGCGCTTCGGCTCCTTCACTTCGTAAATATACAGGCGTACCCGCTCTCCTTTCTGAAAATTGTCTGTCGGGAGCAGATCCCGTCGTAAAGCCACGCCCTCGCCTTTGTCCAGCCCGAAATACACATTCTGGAAGGAGTCTTTTCTCAAAACGACTCCGGTTACGAGGGTCCCGACCCGGTCCTTATAAAAGTCGTAGACTTTTTGGAGTTCAATCTCCCGGATTCGTGCCATCATCTCTTGGCGGGCAAGGAGCATTGCCTTGCGGGAGAAATCGGTCAGAGGCAGATCGACCCAAAGGCGGCTCCCTGGCACCGCCTCCGGGTCGAGACGGCGGGCTTCCTCAACGGAAAGTTCCAACGGATTTTGTGGGGGGTGGTCAACGACCACCTTCTCCAGTTTTAATGTCAACTGGTTTTTCTGCAAATCCAATTCGGCAGTAATGCGGGGTCGGGAACGCTTACCTTTCTCTATTTCTCTTAGAAATTGCAATTCGTAAGCCGCTTTGAGACCGTCGCAGACAGCCACTAATACCTCTTCCAACCGCAGTTCTTTTTCCCTTGCAATCTGTTGTATCAGTCCGACCAGTTCCGCACTCATATCGCTCTGTCCCTCGGGACCGGCAACCTGCACAGAGAAAACTGGGCTGTCCCGCCCACTCCTCCCAGTGCGCCTTTTGGGACAAAGTTTAGCACCGTCAAAAATCAAATTATGGGACAAAATTGCCACTTCCATCAAGGCTCGCTATAATCGTGACCCTGGTGCCTGGGATGGAGCGTGGACTGCCCTATGCGCCAAGTGATTACCTTCCTGTTGCCGTCTTCATCGTAACCGGGCTTTTATTGATCCTTCTCACTCTGGCGCTGGCTTGGCTTCTGCGACCCTACCGACCGACCCGACTGAAGACGGAGACCTACGAGTGCAGCGTCATCCCCCGAGGCACCGCGTGGATTCAGTTCCGGATCATTTACTACCTTTTCGCTCTCCTCTTCGTGATCTTCGATGTCGAAGCCCTCTTCCTCTTCCCGTGGGGCGCAGCCCTCAACTGGCTCAAAGGATACGGTTTGGGTCTGGTCGCCTTTTTTGATATGTTGATCTTCCTCTTGATCCTCGCCTTCGGCTGGCTCTATGCTTGGAGGAAAGGCATTTTACGGTGGACTTGAGGAGGCAATGACCGACCAGGAACTGGAACAGAGAATACGGGAGAAGTGGGGCGACCGCATCGTCTCCTACCGGCAGTCCCTCAACGGGCTGGAAATTGTGGTGCGCCCAGAGGACATGCATGAGATCGCTCGGTGGCTTCAGTCTGAGGATGATCTGTCCTTTAACTATTTGAGATGCCTCTCTGCCGTCGACTGGCTCAAAGACGGGCAAATGGAAGTCGTCTACCATCTTTTTTCTCTGACCCATCGCCACAGTTTGGTCGTTAAAGTAAGGGCACCCAGACAGGAACCCCGAATTCAGACCGTTTCCGACATCTGGGCGTCGGCTAACTGGCACGAGCGAGAAGCCTTTGACTTGATGGGGATTGAATTCGTCGGTCATCCGGACCTTCGGCGGCTCTTTTTGCCGGAAGGGTTTGAAGGGCATCCTCAGCGGAAGGATTACATTCACGACATAGAACGCTTTGACGACGAGTTCGCTGATAAGATCCGTAGGGGTGAGATTCGGTAGGAGTCCTACTGTTCGCTTTTGTCAAGGAGAGGGAAGAAAATGGCTCAGATAGACCAGGAGCAAAAGACGGAACGGAGGGCGCCGGCGCGACCGATTCGTACAGAGACGATGGAAGTCAGTATGGGTCCGCAGCATCCCAGCACCCACGGAGTGCTGCGGGTCGTTTTACAGGTGGACGGGGAGTGGATCGTTTCCGCCGACCCAGACTTAGGATACCTGCATCGGTCCTTTGAAAAACTGGGGGAGATGAGGACCTATCCCCAGGGGATCTTTCTCACCGATCGCTGGGACTACGTTTCGGCGATGAACAATAACTGGGTCTACTGTCTGGCGGTCGAAAAACTTCTTGGGCTCCAGGTCCCCGAGAAAGCCGAATGGATCCGAGTGCTCATTTCGGAGATGCAGCGGATCGCCAGCCACCTGGTCTTTATGGGCACCTACGGATTGGATGTGGGCGCCCTGACGCCTTTTTTCTACTGCTTTCGGGAACGGGAACGGATTTTGGACCTTTTTGAAGAACTGTGCGGTGCTCGGCTGACCTACAACTTTTATCGGATCGGCGGCGTTTCACGGGACATCCCTTCCGGCTGGCTGGATAAAGTGGAGGAACTGTGTGACTATTTAGTTCCTCGGTTGGATGAGTTGGACGACCTTTTGACGAATAACAAAGTGTTTCTCGCTCGGACGGTTGGCATCGGTGTCATCCCCCCTGCAATGGCGATTGGCTTCGGGTTGTCGGGACCGATGATTCGGGGGAGCGGGATTCCTTACGACCTACGGCGGGTGCAACCCTACAGCGTTTACGACCAGATTGACTTTGATGTGGTGACCCACGACGGCTGCGACTGCTGGTCCCGAACCTGGGTTCGGTCTCAAGAGATGCGCCAGAGCATTCGGATCATCCGCCAATGCGTGTCCCAAGTCCGACAGATGCCTCAGCCCGATTTTGAAGATCCGTATGGACCGTCCCCCCATGTGATGGCGAAGGTCCCCCCAAAACCGAAGCCCAAGCCCAACGATGTGTATGTCGCGATTGAGTCGCCGCGAGGCGAGTTGGGCGTCTATATGGTCAGCGACGGGTCGGAAAAGCCGTATCGGATGAAGATCCGCGGTCCCGCTTTTGTCAATCTCTCTATTCTCCCAGCCATCGCTCCCGGGCATAAGGTGGCGGATTTGGTTGCCATAATCGGGAATATAGACATCGTAATGGGAGAGGTGGACCGATGAGGAGGCGCCACGCTTGTCTCTGACCCAGATCAGTCGGGCAATGGCCCATTTCCTCGGGTTTCAGCCGCCCAACGATGAAGCCGCCACGCTGGTGATCCTCTCCCTCATTGACGCTCTGATCATCTTCGGTTTCGTTATGGTCAGTGTTCTTATTCTTATCTACGTCTTCAGGAAGGTTGTGGGATTCATCCAGGCTCGGCTGGGTCCCCGATATACGGGACCCCGGGGAATCCTCCAAACCGCTGCCGATGCCCTTAAACTCCTCAGAAAGGAAGACATCATTCCAAGGGCGGCGGATCGGGTCGCCTTCAACCTGGCTCCCCTTATTGTCTTTTTACCTGCTTACTTGGTTTACATTGTCATCCCCTTCGGCGATCCTCAAAAGGGTCTGGTCGTGCGGGACCTGAATGTGGGCGTCGTTTTCATCCTGGCGATCACCTCGGTAACGGTCATTGGCATCGTCACGGCAGGGTGGGCGTCGGCTAATAAGTGGTCCCTTCTGGGCGCGATGCGCTCGGGTGCCCAGCTGATCTCCTACGAGGTGCCGATGACCCTCGTCTTCGCCGTGCCTGTCCTCCTCGCCGGATCGTTAAAACTTTCGGAAATCGTCTCTGCTCAAGGGGACTACTTGTGGCAATGGAACGCCTTTCGCCTAGACTTTTTCCCCTTCACTTTCCTTGCTTTCATCACCTATTTCATCTGCGCTCTTGCAGAAACCAATCAGACACCCTTTGACCTGCCCGAGGCGGAAAGTGAACTGGTCGCCGGTTTCCATGTGGAGTATAGCGGATTCAAATTCGCCATCTTTTTCCTTGCCGAGTTCGGCAACACTGTCGCCATATCGGCGATCGCCACTCATCTCTTCCTGGGCGGCTGGAAGCCACCTTTTCCCTTCCTTCCTCAGTCGGCGTTCTGGTCACTGATCTGGTTCTTTTCCAAGGTCTCTCTGCTTGTTTTTCTCGTCATCTGGATTCGGGGAACTCTTCTGAGGGTCCGCATCGACCAGATAATGGAACTGGGCTGGAAAGTCCTTTTGCCTGTGGGACTGATCTGCGTCACCGGAGTCGGTCTCCTTCTGTCTCTTAGCCCTAAAAGCCCCGCTGCATCCGACGGGTCGCCTTCGGCAACGTTGGTTCAACTTCCCTTGCCACAGGTAGCACGCGATGGCAATCAAAAGGCGATAGGAATGGAGAGACGGGTATGGGAGAAACCGTAGCCTTCTTTGCCCTTGCTGCTTTTATCATTTTCGGAGCCATAGGGGTCGTGACCAATAGGAACTTATTTCACTGCGGGTTGAGTTTGGCTGCCGTCCTGGTGGCTGTCGCAGGGCTGTTTATTCTCAACGGTGCTGAATTCCTCGCCTGGATCCAGGTCTTCATCTATGTCGGGGCGGTCCTGGTCATCATTCTCTACGCCATCATGCTGAGCGAGAACATTTCCGGAGAGCGGATCCGCCTGATCAGTCAAAACAAAGGGATCGGCTTCGTCGCTGCAGTCTGTGTCTTCAGCCTAATCGCCTCCCTCGCTTTCACTGTCTCCGGTCTCTTCCCGCCTCATACCAGCACCATTAAGGATCCCGTTCTGTCCCTCCTTGAAGGGGCGAAAAGCAATGTAGTGGTCTTCGGAATTCTTCTCCTGACCCGATACGTCCTTCCCTTTGAGTTCGCTTCCGTCTTCCTTCTGGTGGCGCTCATCGGCGCTCTGGTCGTCGCCCGTTCGGCGGAGTGAGAAGGAAATGACCGTCGGTCTTTCCCACTATCTGATTCTGTCTGCCCTTCTGTTCAGCATCGGAGTCTATGGCATTCTCTCCAGGCGCAATGCGATCGCCTTACTGATGTGCGTTGAGTTGATGCTCAACGCCGTTAATATCAACTTGGTCGCCATGAACCGGTTTCTCCAGCCCGACTGGAGAATCATGACCGGTCAGATTTTCGCCGCTTTCGTTATCGTCCTGGCAGCGGCAGAAGCGTGCGTTGGCTTCGCTCTCGTCATCGCCATCTACCGGAACTTGGATCGGATCAATGTGGATCAGATCAATATCCTGAAGTGGTAGGGCAAGGGGTGTAGCAGGTTGGAGCCGACTCCCGTTGTCTCTGCAGTGATTCTGCTGGCGCCCTTCTGCGCCTACTTAGCAAATATTTTTCTTGGTCGCTGGCTCCAGCGCCGCGCCGCCTGGGTCAGCCTCACCCTTGTCGGGGTTTCTGCTGTCCTGTCCCTTCTCGTTTTCTACGATGTGATCTCTCACTCCCTTTCCGGTCATTTTGACGGCTACAGAGATGTGTGGCTTACCGTTCCTATCGGTCGCCGGGAACTTTTCCTGGGCTACCAGGTCGACACCTTGACCGCCTTTATGCTCGTCGTCGTCACCTTCGTCGGCTGGTTCATCCAACTCTATTCCGTCGGATATATGGACGGGGACCCCCGCTTTTCTCGTTACTTCGCCTTTCTTTCCCTCTTCAAGTCGTCCATGCTCCTTCTCGTTCTGTCGGACAACCTGGTCGGTCTCTACGCCGCTTGGGAACTGGTGGGACTGTGCTCCTATCTGCTGATTGGCTTTTGGTATGAGAAGCCAGAGGCGGCGCGGGCGGCGAACAAAGCCTTCATCGTCACCCGGTGCGGAGACGCTGGGTTCGCTATCGGAATCTTCCTGACTTTCAACTTAACCAGAAGTTTGTCCTTCGCAGAAATCTTTCAGGCGGCTCAGACGCTGTCTCCCGAACAGGCGCACCTGCTTACCCTGGCAGCCGTTCTCCTTTTCTTTGGAGCCATTGGCAAGTCCGCCCAGTTCCCACTCCACATTTGGCTTCCCGACGCGATGGAAGGACCGACCCCTGTCTCCGCACTGATTCATGCTGCGACAATGGTTGCTGCTGGGGTCTACATGGTCGGTCGCCTCTATCCTCTCTTCGCTCTCCCGGGTGTGGAGGCATCTTCTTCCCTCCAATTCGTCGCCTGGATCGGAGCCGTCACCGCTTTCCTTTCCGCTACTATCGCCCTCGCTCAGGACGATATCAAGCGGGTCCTCGCTTACTCAACCATCAGTCAGTTGGGCTACATGCTCCTCGGTCTGGGTGTCGGCGGCTTTTCTGCAGGTCTCTTTCATCTGGTCACTCACGCCTTTTTCAAAGCCCTCCTCTTTCTTGGCTCTGGAAGTGTGATTCACGCCATCGGCACCAACAATATGAAGCAGATGGGTGGTCTGAAGGATGCGATGCCCTGGACCTTCTGGACCTACCTGATCGGGATGGCAGCCCTGGCTGGCGTCCCTCCCTTCTCTGGCTTCTGGAGTAAGGACGAGATCCTGGCAGCTGCCTACCACGCCAATAAAGCGATCTTTCTGATCGGTCTTTTCACCGCTTTCCTCACGGCTTTCTATATGACCCGACAGGTGGGGCTGGTTTTCTACGGGAGGAGCCGCAACCCTCACGCCCATCCCCACGAAAGCCCACCCGTAATGTTGATTCCCCTCGTTGTTCTCGCTGCCGGCTCCGTTCTCCTCGGGTTCATCGGAACGCCCTGGGCAAACCTGTTTGGGAAACTGGTGCACTTTGAAGGGGCCCAGCACCATCCCTTCACTCTTGTACCGATGGTCCTATCGGTTGCCGCCGGTCTCCTGGGTATCGCTGCCGGCTGGAACCTTTACATAACCAATCCAATTCGCACGCCCGCTGATGAACCTTTGAGAGACCGCCTAGGACCCCTCTTCTCATTCCTTGCTAACAAATGGTACCTGGACTGGTATGACCCCCACCCGCCCCAGCCGGGCTTTTACATCACCCGAGTTTTCATCCGGACAGCCGTTGCACAAAGATGGGTGGATGTCCATATCGTAGATGGGCTGGTCAATCTCGTCGGTTATGTAACGGCTTTTGTTCTGGCGAAGCTGCACCGTTTTTTTGATCAATTTGTTGTTGACGGTCTCGTCAACTTGACCGCATGGTTGACGGGGCGGATCGGAAACGGCGTCCGAAAGGCCCAGACCGGATTGGTACAGCATTATATGTTCATCGTCGTCACCGGTCTGGCATTGATCGCCCTTTGGACCCTGATGAAGCAGATGTCGGGAAGCGAATGAGGGATTAAGAGTCAAGGAAATAATCGCCAAGCAGTCATCAGGGAGGCAACGGAGACTTGGAAGCATTAGAGCAATGGACCTATCAGCATCTTCTTTCTCTGATCTTATGGAGCCCTGTTGTCGGTGCTCTTTTGATCCTGCTCACTCCCAAGACCAATGTTCGCCAGGTGCGGTTCTGGGCTCACCTGTTCACTCTCCTTCCGCTCATCCTCTCCGTCTACCTTTGGATTGCCTTCAACCCCTACCAGCCCGACATGCAATTTATGGAGAGCCTCGAGTGGATTCCTGCCCTGGGCATCCGTTACCGGCTCGGCGTGGACGGTCTCTCCCTTCCCCTAGTTGCCCTGACAGCCCTTCTGACTTTCGTCAGCGTCGTTTACTCGCCGACCGCCATCCAGGTCCGTGAAAAGGAGTATTACGCTCTCTTCCTGCTGCTGGAAACCGGGCTGGTCGGCACCTTCATGGCGCTCGACTTTGTCCTCTTCTATGTCTTCTGGGAAGTCTCCCTCGTTCCGATGTATTTCCTGATCGGCATCTGGGGGGGGCCCAACCGGGAATATGCGGCTATCAAGTTCTTCCTTTACACCCTCGTCGGCTCCGTTGCCATGCTCCTCTCTATCCTCGTTCTCTATTTCAACAGTCAACCCAGAACCTTCGGGATGGTGGACCTGATCCAGCAGCAGCCCTTGGCGGGCAGAGGACTCCTTCAGGTCCTCGCGTTCTTGGGTTTCTACCTAGCCTTTGCGATCAAGGTGCCCGTCTTTCCCTTCCACACCTGGTTGCCGGACGCTCACGTGGAGGCACCGACGGCCGGAAGTGTCCTTCTTGCCGGCATCCTCCTCAAGATGGGTACCTACGGCTTCGTAAGGGTCTGTCTCCCTCTTCTCCCTGAGGGCTCTCAGGTGTTCTGGGCGCCGATGGCGGTTCTCGGACTGATCAACATCATCTATGGTTCTCTGGTCGCTATGGCTCAGGACGACCTTAAGAAACTGGTCGCCTACTCTTCTATCGGTCACATGGGATTCGTCATGTTAGGCATCGCTGCTGCGGCGATGGATGGCGGTGCCTTTGCTGATCCCGATCGTTTGGAATATAAAGTCATTGCCCTCAACGGAGCCACTTTTCAAATGATCGCCCATGGTCTGATGACGGGTGCCATGTTCCTTCTCGTCGGCGTCATTTACGAGAGAGCTCACCACCGGGACATTAACCGATTCGGTGGTCTGTGGAGCCAAATGGTCGTTTACGGCAGTCTTTTCAGTTTCTTCGCTATGGGGGAACTGGGTCTCCCAGGGCTCGCCGGTTTCTGGGGGGAATTTCTGTCCGTCCTCGGTTCCTTCCAGTTGTTCCAATGGGCAGGTCTGGCGGTCATAGGAATCGTCATCACTGCCGCTTACTTTTTGTGGACCGTGCAGAGGATGTTCTTAGGCAACCCGAAGGAAGAGCACGGGAACTATCCCGATATGAATCTTCAGGAGCATCTCTCCCTCTGGCCTCTGGCTCTCTTCACGTTCCTTGCCGGCGTCTATCCCAAGGGTCTCCTGACGATCATTCACACAGCAATGGAGAACGCCGTGAGCCAAATGGCGAAAGTTTTGGGAGGCGGTTGATACCTTGTCCTTTAAGGATGCCTTTGTCCTCCTTTTGGGTCCCGAATTATGGTTGACCTATTGGGGATTTGCCCTTCTGATCGTCGACATGGTCGCTCCGAGAACTCCTCGGAAAGCTTTTGGTTTGATGACCCTTTTTGCCTTTATTGGCGGCCTGGTTCTTGTGGTCTTTCAAGTTGCAGTTCCCGACCTTCCAGACCGTATCCGGGAAGTCTCCCAGACCAATGATCTCCTCTATTGGCTGATCACCACCTTCTCTCTTGACGGGCTGGGCTCTTTCTCTAAAGTCGCCATATTCATCGGTGCGATCTTGATCGGTCTGGTGACCGTTGACTATGTGGAAAAGAATCTGACAGAGGCGATACCGGAATTTTATGCCCTGATGGTTTTTGCCGTCTTGGCACTCTGCTTTATGGCGTCTGCCGTTGAACTGATCACCCTTTTCCTCGCTATAGAGTTCGCATCGATCAGTTCCTACATCCTCGCCGCTTACTTGAAAGCCGATGCGAGAAGTTCAGAAGCGGGCATGAAATATTTCCTCGTCGGTGCGACGACCACAGCCGTCGGTCTCTACGGGATGTCTCTGATTTACGGAGGGACGGGGACAACCTATCTTTATCACATATCCGCTCAGTTGATGCCTAACCTGGGACAGACGGGCGTGGCTTTCGCTGCCCCGCTGCCTGTCGTCATTGGGGTGTTAATGCTCCTCGCCACCCTCGGTTTCAAGGTCGCTTTAGTGCCCTTTCACGGTTGGTGTCCCGACGCTTACGAAGGCGCTCCAACCCCTATCACCGCATTCCTTTCCGTCGCCTCAAAAATTGCCGGCATGGCAGCCCTCGTCCGCGTCCTTTCGGGGGGTTTCGGCCCCGCCAGCGCCGGATGGCAGTCTGTTCTTACTTTCCTTTCGGTCGTCACCATGACCTTTGGCAACCTGGGAGCCCTATGGCAAACCAACATCAAACGGTTGATGGCGTATTCCTCTATTTCTCAGGTCGGCTACCTTCTGATCGGGCTCGCCGCTTTCAGTCCGTCCGACTTTCGCACCTTGGTGGGTCTGTCCACTTTCCAGCCTTCCGATATGGCTCTTCCTGGGATCCTTTACTTCCTTGTCGGTTACGCCTTCGCCAATATGGGCGCCTTCGCCATCATTATCTGGGTCGAAAATACCGAGGGCGCCGTTGAACTGGACCGCTTTGACGGATTGGCTCAGAGGTCGCCGGTCGCAGCCGCCCTCTTGACCGTTGCCTTTCTCTCTCTGATCGGCATCCCTCCCCTGGCGGGTTTTTTCGGAAAGTTCTTTATGTTCGGTGCCGCTTTAGCGCGCGGTTTGGGTTGGCTGGCTATCGCCGGCGTCCTCAACAGCGTCATCTCCGCTTTCTACTACTTAGAAGTGGTTCGCAGGATGTATTTCCTCGCTCCTAAAAGGGAAGTCGGTCTGGTCAAAAGTTTGTTTCTTTCCTCGGCAGGCGTCGTCGGTATCCTGGGAACCCTAACGGTTGGAGTTCTGATGGAACCCGCCTATCAATGGGCGATGGCTTCCCTTTTTGATGTGGTCTTTTCTCCGGGAGTCGCTTTCCGGTGATCTCATCCTTTAAAGCGGGGTCGCAATGCCTGTGGAACGCACATTCGTTATGATTAAGCCTGATGGTGTCATGCGGGGTTTAGTCGGGGAAGTCATTGGCAGACTGGAGCGGAGGGGCTTAAAACTGGTCGGAATGAAAATGGTCCAACTCTCCCGACCAGAGGCGGAAGCCCTTTATGAAGTTCATAAAGGAAAACCCTTCTTCGTCAGCCTGGTAGACTATGTGGTAAGGGGTCCAGTGGTGCTGATGGTCTGGGAAGGTCCCTCGTCGGTTCGGTTGGTCCGCAACCTGATGGGGGCTCTGGAACCGACAGAGGCTCTGCCGGGATCCATAAGAGGCGATCTGACCATTAGCAAGTCTATGAACATTATTCATGGGTCCGATAGCCCCGATAACGCCGTTAGAGAGATTAACCTCTTCTTTAAAAAGGACGATCTACTGCAATATCGCAGGTGTGACGAGGACTGGTTGAAAACCGAAGGGCATTGATATCATGGCGAAAAGGGAGGGCTTTTGCCAAAACGAACAGTCGGTCGTAAGCCAGGAAGGGTTAGCCAAGCGGCGTAACGAACGGCACTGGGCTTCGGTCCGTGGCTTACGACGAACATTCCGTGGAGCGTAAGAATAGGGTCAGGTGGGTTGACGGCGGAGTGAAAGGCTGGCAAAGAATTTTCATCGGGAAGCGCTGGGAACATGAGATCGTATCGACCCTGGATCGGTTAGCGGAGCCCCTCTCGGCTGTAGAGGAACTTTTATGGGAAGCGGTGGAGTCCCGGGTGGAGAGCGTCTCCCGTATGGCTCGGCACCTCCTTTCAGCGGGAGGGAAACGACTCCGACCTGCCCTGACTTTGTTGAGTGCCTGGATGGCAGGATCGATCACCCAGAAAGCCATCCTCTACGCCGCCGTCGTGGAACTGATGCACACGGCGACCCTGATCCACGATGACGTCATAGACAAAGCGGTGACAAGGCGTGGAAAGGCGACCGTCCATACCATTTGGGGGAATGAAAGTGCCGTTATGTGTGGGGATCATCTCTACGCCAGCGCCTTCAGCCGTTTAGCAGAGGACGGGGACATCCGGGTCATTCGTGCGATGGCGGACGCGTCCCGTCGCGTCTGCGAGGGGGAGATTCTAGAGTTGGAACTGGCGTATCGGCTGGATTTGTCAGAGAGCGACTGCCTACGGGTCGCGCAGCTGAAAACGGGTGCCCTGATCGGCGCTGCTTGCCAAGTCGGAGTAATCGCGGGAGTCGCTGACGGGAGGAATCCCCAGCGGCTCGCCGATGCCCTACGGCACTACGGGTGTCTGCTGGGCGTCGCTTTTCAACTGGTGGACGATGTCTTAGATATGGAATCAACAGAGGAGACCCTTGGTAAGCCGGTCGGGAGCGACCTTCTGGAGGGGAAGATCACCCTGCCAGCGGTTTGGACAATCGCGCAGTTGGGGCCGGAAGAGAGGGAGCGATGGTGGCGGTTGGCTGCGCAGCGTCATTTTCCCGAACAGGATGCCGCAAGCCTCGCGCGGCGGGCGCAAGAGACCGGGCAGCTGGACAGGGTCCGCGCCTTCGCCGGTCGGATCGCTCGCCAGGCAGTCTCCTATCTCGACAGTTATGACGGCGTCGATTCGGATCGCCGATGGGCTCGCGATGCCCTGCGCGACATCGCCGATTACATTGTCAAGAGGCGCGCCTAGTCGCCTTCCGGCGCTACAATCAATAAGATCAGAGGAGGGACACGGGGCGTGGCGCAGTTTGGTGAGCGCGTGGGCATCGGGAGCCCAAGGTCGCCGGTTCAAATCCGGCCGCCCCGACCAGATCGCCTGTCCTCTCTTTGAACCTTGTCCCGCCGCTCTCGCATCAATCGACGATAACGGGCGACGGCTTTCAGGTGGTCCTCATAGGTGGCGCTGAAAATGTGGTGACCGTCGCCACGAGCCACATAGTAGAGATAGGGCACCTCAGCCGGCTCCAGCGCCGCCTTCAGCGACTCGATTCCGGGACTGCAGATAGGACCCGGCGGCAATCCCCTGCGCCGGTAGGTGTTGTATGGTGATTCCACTTTAAGATCCTCATACAGCACCCGTCTCTTCCTCTTCCCGAGAGCGTAAAGGACGGAGGCGTCTATTTGTAGAGGTATCCCTTTCTCCAGTCGGTTGCGAATCACCCCCGCAACGACTGGTCTCTCTTCGTCCATCTTCACCTCCCACTGCACCAGAGAAGCGACCGTAACGATCTGTTGGACGGAAATGTCCTTTCTGTTCTTCAGGTGATGCTCGTAAAAATTCTTAAGGAAGCCGTCAATAAACGTCTGCAGCAGGAACTCTTCGCTGTTGACCGGAAGCGGTGGGAAGTAGTAAGTATCGGGCCAAAGAAGCCCTTCCAAAGGACCGGACCAAGGGAAGGGAAGGGGACACCGGTTTCCCTCATTTTGAACCAATCTCATAAACCGTTCTGACCGTCCAAGTCCCAATTCCTCAATCCGCTCGGCAACCTCTTTCGCCATCATTCCTTCCCAAATGGTCAGGCGAATCCAATGAGGTTCCGCCTTGGAAAGGTACCGTACCAAGTTCCACAGAGAGATGGGGGACCGGATCGGATAGAAACCCGCCCGCATCCTTCGGGGCAGATCAAACAGGCGACTGATCGAGAGGAAGAGAGGGCGATTTCTGATCAGCCTCAGTCGTTCGCACTCGGCAACGACTGACGAAAAGGAGTCGCCGCGCCGCACAGTTAAAGTGACCGTGCCAGCGGGTCCGTAGGGGGCAAACATCTGATAGCCGAGCCAGCCCAAAAGGGTAAGGGAAAAGACGGCAGGGGCAAGGACCGCCCGCCACCGGCGTCTTACGAAAGCCATCGGCGGGGCAACTCCTCCTGTGTCCACCAGACGCCGGGCACGACCGAACCACAGTCGGGACACCGATCCCCTTTCAAGAGATAGCGGGTCACCTGAAATCCGTACCGCTCAATTAGCAGGGCGCCGCACTGGGGACAATAGGTATTTTCAAACTCGCGAACCATCCCGGGCAGGTTCCCGGCATAAACGAAGCGGAGCCCCTCTTCCTTTCCAATCTCCGCCGCTCGGATCAGGGTCCGAGTCGGAGTCCCCCCTCGGTCCGTCATCAGGTAGTCGGGATGGAAAGCGGTCACATGCCACGGAATGTCTGGAGAGACGGAAGCAATGAATCGGGCAGCATCCCTCAGTTCGGTCTCGCTATCGTTGAAGTCAGGAACGACTAGGGTCACGACTTCCACCCAGAACTTCCTCTCCCACGTCCACCGGATCGTGTTCAAAACGGTCTCCAATTTCCCACCCAGGAGCCGGTAGTTTCTGTCGTTCATTGACTTCAGGTCAATCTTGTAAAGGTCCACATAGGGACGGATATAGTCCAGCACCTCGGGGGTCGCATTGCCGTTGGAGACATAACTACCGACGAGCCCGTAATTTTTGCCCTCCCGGAACAAAGCGACCGCCCATTCGCTGGTGATCAAAGGCTCGTTGTAGGTGCTGGTCAGAACTTTCGCCCGATGCTTGAGGGCGAGGGAAACGAACTCCTCCGGCGTCATCGGGGTGAAGTCCGCCAACGCTGTGGCTACCGGATCCCTTAAAACTTGCGAGATTTGCCAGTTCTGGCAATAGGAGCATTTCAAATCGCAACCCAGCATACCAAAACTTAAAGCGCGAGCGCCCGGATAGGCGTGGAAGAACGGCTTCTTTTCAATCGGGTCAAGGTGCAGGGCACCGGCATAGCCCCAGGGGACCATCAGTCGCCCCCCCTCGTTATATCGGACCCGGCAAATCCCCGGTAGACCGTCCTGCATGACGCAACGGTGCCCACAGGCGAAGCATTCTACCTTCTCGTCTTCCAGCCTCCGATACAGTTCCCCGTCCCGCACATACTCCTGGAGAACCTTCGCCAGCGGTTGTTCTCGGGCTTCTTTCAGTTTCAACACCTTATGGACTTGCTGTGCCACGGGTCTCACCTCTTTGCCAATTCAAATTGTAAAACCGTCTCTTTCTTCTGAATAGACGGGAGACGCGCCCCTACCGGAAAGGAAGGGGAGTGCCTAGTCCTTTCTCCAGTGCCCTTTCATAGATTAGTTTTGCGACCGCCAAATCCCAGAGAGCGATACCGTGGGAGTCAAAGAGGGTGATTTCGTCTTCCCGATCCCTCCCGACCAGTTGTCCAGACACCACCTGACCCAACTGAGGGAGGTCAGACCAGGAGAATCGCCCCCTTTCCACCGAAGCCAGCAAGTCTCCGCACTCCCCTGCGGATTGGACCCTGTCGTCCACGACAATTCGTTGACACCGATCCACTGCTTCCCCGTCCAACTCCCTTCTCAAAACCGAGTTGGCACCGACGGCATTGATATGAGTGCCCGGTCGGAGCCATCGTCCCATCAGGACCGGATGAGCGGATGTGGTGACGGTGACGACGATATCTGCCTTCCCCACTGCATCAGCCGGGTCCGATACGGCGATCGGCAGGCTCCCCGTCGCCTCCGCCAGTCGCTGGCAGAAGGCGTTACGCCGCTCCTCCGTCCTGGAAAAGACAAAAATCTGATCAACGGAAAAGGTGTGGCAGAGGGCAAGGACCTGGGTTTCCGCCTGGAAGCCGGCACCGATGATGGCAATCCGTCGTGAGTCCGGGCGCGCCATCAAACGGCTGGCGACGGCAGAAGCAGCGCCCGTCCGTATCTGACCCAGTCGTACGGCCGACATCACCGCAAGTAGCCGACCGTCGCCGCCGTATAGGAAAAACAAGGCGCTTTTTTCGCTGTAGACCTTAAACCCGGTCAGTCCCCATTGGGAGACTGCTGAGCCCATCCAGTGTAGAATCGTTCCGTTGCGGCGGATCCTCTGTCTGGGATGGTTTACCGCCAGACCCCGCCCGTGCCAGTCCATTACCCGCCGGACCGCTTCTATCGCCGAAGGCATGTCCAAAAGGCACACCACTTCATCCTCTGTCAGGTAAAGACTCATCCGTCACCCTCCTAAATTCCCTCGCCAGAAACCAATTCCCAGATGCGGCTGGTCACCGCTCGCAACCGCTGGCGAAAGGCTTCAAGGGCGCTGTCTATCTCAATTGGCTTCCGTTCCCGCAGGGGATCCGTCTGGCATGCGAGCCACGCTAATTTTTTCTCCATAAGATCGTCTTGCAGGAAAGATGGCTCCTGTTTGGGTTCCATTGCACTGATCCAGAGGCGCAACTGCCGGAGCCATGTGTAGCCGTCCGCAACTTCCTTCCACCGACGGTCCCTTTGCGTCAGCCTTTTGATCACCTGCCGCAGTGCGCAATGGGTTATATCCAAGTCCTGGTGACCGTCTCTCAATTGACGGAGACTGACCGTCAGTTCTATATCCCACAAGCCCCCGGGGCTATGCTTCAAGTGAGTGACAGCCGGGGCCGGTCGGTGCTCGTCCCGGATCCTCTTCAACAAACTGAGAAGCGATTCCCACTGCTCGGCAGACATCCCCACTTTGTAGATACGGTTGCGCACCTCTTCTGTCAGTTTCTGTCCGATAAGAGGGTCTCCTGCCACGAAACGCAGCCGCGTCCAGGGCAGAGCCATCCAGGGCTCAAAGGCGGGTCCCGCCCAAGATCGCCAGGCATCTATAGAGTGAACCAGTGCCCCTTGCTGACCGCCCGGTCGCAGCCGCAGATCCAGTCGGTAGCCACTTTCACCGACCGATTCCCCACTCATAAGTCGTGTCAGGAGGACGCCTTCCTCTTCCACCTTGGGGGACCAATGGTGAGATGCGAAGGCAGCATCCAAGTCCGAACCGAAATGAATCTCACCAGATCCCCAGCCCCCCAGCCCAAAGACGGAAAGGGAACTTTTCAAAAAAGAAAGGAAGAAGGCTGCTACGCTGTCGGCAAGTGACGCCAGTCCGATCCCTGCCTCTTCGGCGCTGAGCCGTCCCGTCAGCGACCCATAGCCCAAGAAAAGGCGCCCCCGGGATAAGTGCCGCATCATCTCCCTTTCCGCCTGCTCCTGCGGCACCACCCGGTCAGCGCCCGTCAGCCTCCATTGAAACCCGTTGACGGTGTCCAACACCTCGGAAAGGAGCAGTTCCAAATGCTCAGGATGCTGGACCATTAACTGGCACAGCCATTCGCTGACTGAAAGGACAAGCAGTAACCCTCTTAAGGCGACTCGGTTCTGGCTGAGATTTGTCAAGAAAGAGGTGCCCGAGCCAGCCGCTTCCGCAATCCGCTCCAGTCCCAGGAGAGCCTTCTCCGTATCATAGGTTTGCATCGCTTCTTTCAATATCACCGGCAAGACCCTCATCAACCCCAGGCGATGCCGCCAGGGTAGAGGGACGGAAACGGCGCCGACCAAATGATTCAATCGCTTTTCCAGCCTCTCCCATCCGGTTAAGTCACCATTGACGGACGATGGGGACGGACCGGGCACCGCGCTCGCCGCCGAAACTCCGATCTCCGTGTCCAGCAAAGCGCCGACCGATCTCTTCAACTCCCCGGTTACCGACTCGTAAATCCGGCGCACCTGTCGGCGATGGTCTTCCAGTTTCTCAAGAAAGGTTGCTGATCCCGGTTCTCCCATTGCACGGGCTAAGGCGGTTAGGTCCTTCGGATCTGTCGGCAGGTGCCACTGGGGGAGGTCCTCTATCAACTGCAAACGGTGTTCCAGCCGCCTCAGGAACCGATAACCGCTTGACAGAACCCGTGCCTCGTCACTGGTCAGCAATTGGACCTTCTCAAGTTGGCCTATGGCTGACAGGGTGTCCCGGATGGCGAGGTCCGGCTTTTGAAAAGCGAAAGTCAACTGAAGGGTTTGAGTGCAGAACTCCACATCCCTGATTCCCCCCGGTCCGTGCTTAATAGATTCACCGGCGGCGGGAAAAAAACTTAGGGACGAAACAGCCCGCTCCATCCTCTGGCGGGTCCGAAGGATCCAAACCAGTTCTTCAGGCTCCAACGGTCGCGAAAAAACCCACGACTGACGAAAGTCGTCAAACCGCTCGCTCAGTTGTTTATCGCCGGCGATCGCACGGGCTTTGAGGAGAGCGACCCGGTCCATCGGATCGCCCCAACCTTCGTAATAGGTAAAAGCGGCGTCAAGGGGAAGGATAATCGGACCCGACTCGCCGTAGGGACGCAGCCGGAAATCAACCCGAAACAGTCTCCCAAAACCCGTGACTTCCGTCATCAGCGAGACGAACCGGCGAAAATGGGGTTCCCACCGATCCGAACTGCCTTGGCAGTAGAAGGCGAGATCCACATCGGAACTGTAGTTCAGTTCCCGTGCCCCCAGTTTTCCGTAGGCGACGACCAAGAGACCGTCGGCGTCGGGAAACAGAAGATCAAAGACGGAAGAAATGATCCCTTCAGCCAGATCGGAGATCTCCCCGATCACCTCTTCCAAGTCCATGAGCCCCAACAAGTCGGCGACGGCAACGCGGAAAGTTTCCCTTCTCCGAAGACGCCTGAGGGCGTCCAGCCGGCTTGAAAGGGAAAAGAAGGGCTCAAAAGTCCTCTGAATCTCAGTCCGAAACCATCGCGCACCTTTGGGTCTGCCCGCGATTTGCCGTGATGTTATGTATTCCAAGTATTCGGGGTGAAGGAAAAGGGTCTGGCTGAGGAACCCGCTGACGCTCAAAAGGAAGAAGAGAGCGTCCCGGGACGCCGGGTCGTCTCTCAAGGCTGCCAGGAGGGGAAGGGGACTTCCCAGACGATCAATCAGCCGAGAGGTTTGCCGGACGGCGCGCTCGGGATAGGGACACTTCCCGAGCGCATCGCGCCACTCGTCCTTCTCTTCAGGATTTAGCAGTGTCAGCCAATCCGTTTCCGTCTCGGGGATCCCGTACGCCATTCAGGAGACACCTGTGCCATTGTAGCGCCTCAGTGGCAAAGGTGATAACTTATGGCATCTGACCGATGAGGGAAAGGATTGTGTGAGAGAGGAGTCCTGCCGTTGCCTTGGGGGTCGCGACCTTTCAACAGAGAGTTTCTTAAGCGGATCCGACTGCTGGTGATGGATGTAGATGGTGTCCTCACCAAAGGGGAGATCGGTCTGATCGGCGACGGATCGGAACTGAGGCAGTTCCATTCTCAGGAAGGTGTTGCCCTAATGATCGCCAACTGTGGCGGTTTGGAGACGGCCATCATCTCGGGCAGGGACACCCCTGTCGTGCGCAGGCGAGCCAGTGAAGTCAAGATTCGCCACATCATTTTGGGCACCTTTAAGAAACTGGACCCTCTTGAGAAACTGTGTCAGGAGATCGGAATCAGCCTCTCGGAGGTCGCCTATGTCGGCGACGATCTGCCCGATATTCCGCCGATGAAGAAGGTCGGCTTTGCTGTAGCCGTCGCCAATGCCGTTCCCGAAGTTAAGCAGGTCGCTCACTACATCACAGAAAGAGGCGGAGGGGAAGGTGCCGTCAGGGAAGTGATCGCCCTGATCCTCAAGGCTCAGGGAACTTGGGAGAAAGCCGTTGGAGAGTTCATCGGAGATCCCCACTGGTCTGAGGGGCTGAGTTTGTGACGGACATCTCCCTTCCCCTTCTCCTTTTCCTCGCCGTTGTTCAGGGTCTGACGGAATTTCTTCCCGTCTCTTCCAGTGGTCACTTGGCGCTCATTCAAAATGCCTTTGCCCTCAACAAGAGGATCATTCTGCCTGTCACCGTCTACCTCCACATCGGCACCCTCTTGTCCCTTATCGTCTACTTTCGAAACGAATTGGACCGAATCGTTCGCAGTCTGTTGCAGTCAGAGCCTGAAGGACGGCGCCTCCTTTTGTTGATCATTCTGTCCAATGCTATCACGGTTGCCGTAGCCTTCCCTTTAAACGCACTCGTGGAAAAAGCCTTTGCCACGCCGCCCATCATCGCCCTTTTTCTGATCGTCACAGGGCTTCTGTTGATCATCGCAGAGATCCGAAAGACGCAGAGGAACCGTTCGGACGCCGCCATCACCGTTGGTCAAGCCGTTGTGGTCGGTTTAGCACAGGGGCTGGCTGCTTTCGCCGGTCTGTCCCGGTCCGGAGCGACGATCGCCACCGGGCTTTTGATCGGGATCCCTCGCCATCAGGCGGGGCGCTTTTCCTTCCTCATCAGCATCCCGGCAATCCTTGGGGCGAACCTGTTAGAGGCGAAAGACATCGGTGCCGTTCGCACCCCCGTCTCTTTCCTGGCAGCGGCCGGCGTCACCGCCTTTGTCGTCGGTTACTTAGCCATCCACTGGACCCTTCAAGCTGTCCGGAAAGCGAAACTTCACTGGTTCTCTCTCTACTGTTTTTTCATCGGCGGGCTGACTATCTTCCTATCGATGACCGGCTTCTCAGGGTTCCGGTAGCCAGCCGGGGCATCAGGAGTTCGGGACCGGTCTTTCGGGGATAGCCGGTCACAATCAGGACTTCCTGAAGATCGTTGATCCGTGCCGACAGCCGCACCCGGATGACCGTCCGACGAGACGAACTGTCCACTTCGTCGACCACACCAACAGGAATCCCCTTTGGAAAAATTTCCCCTAAGCCCGAGGTGGTCAATCGCTCGCCTTTTCTGGGTACAGCGAAACGGGAGAGATTCTCCAGAACGGCGCCGAAGCGACCGTCACCCTTTACGAACCCATAGATCCCCGGATGGTCCTCCAAAGCGACACCGACAACACTGCGTTTGTCTGTCGCCAGTAGTATGACGCTGTGGTGGGGGTGGACTCGGAGCAATCGCCCGACAACCCCCCAGCAGTCCACGACAGGGGAGCCCAACTGGCATCCCTCGGCAGCTCCGGCGTCCACCACCGCTGTCCGAAACCAATTACTACCGCCGACAGCGATGACACGCGCCGTCCGACAAGGTTCCGGAACCTTTCCCGCCATCCTGACCAGCCGCCGCAGCCGCATGTTCTCTTCTTCCAGTTCTCGTAACCGGATCCGCTCCTTTTCCAGTTCTATGACCATCTTCCTTAGTCGTCTCGTCTCCCTGGTCAGACGCCCGGGTCTAATAAATCCGTCGACCCAGGACCGGAGACTGGAAAAAAAGGCGTTTGCCGCCGACACGAGGGAGACGGTCTTTCCGGTCAACAGATCGGCAGGGGAAGAGAGAAGGTAGGGACAGACCGTAAGGGAAGTTAAAAGGACCAGCCCTGCGATTAGACCCTTAATAAATGACCGGGAAAGAAGCCTTCCGCCGTTTTCCGACCGGACCCGCCTCATCAGAAACCGTTATGACCGCCGACCGTCCAGGGCCCGTGAAAGGATGTCCGGGTCTTCCACCAACCGTCCAGCACCTAACGCAACGCAGGTGAGGGGATCTTCGGCGACATACGCCGGGGTCCCTGTTTTCTCTCGGATCAACTTCTCCAATGACCTCAGCAATGCACCGCCACCGCAGAGGGCGATCCCTCGCTCCATTATATCCGCCGCTAATTCGGGCGGGGTCTGTTCCAATGTCAACCGGACCACATCCACGATAGCATTCAACGGTTCTGTAATCGCTTCCCGAATCTCCTCGCTCCTCAAGGTAATGCTCTTGGGTAAACCGCTGACCAGATCCCGACCCCTGACCTCCATTTCCACTTCCCTTTCCAGCGGATATGCGGAACCGATTTGAATCTTCACCTCTTCCGCCGTCCTTTCGCCGATCAGCAAGTTGTAGGCTCTCCGAACATAGTTGGCGATGGCTTCGTCAATCTCGTCGCCAGCAATCCGAATAGTGTTCGCTACCACCAGACCACCCAGAGAGATGACGGCAGCTTCCGTGCTCCCGCCGCCGATGTCCACCACCATGTTGCCAACCGCCTCGGTGATCGGCAGCCCGGCACCAATGGCAGCCGCTATAGATTCTTCTATGACGTAAGCATGGGTTGCCCCTGCTTCCATCGCCGCTTGAATGACAGCCCTCCTCTCCACCTCCGTCGCCCCTGAAGGGATCCCGATAACCACTTTCGGATAGACCATATACGAGCGCCGATGGACCCGGTGGATAAAGTAACTGAGCATCTTTAAGGTCGTGTCATAGTCGGCAATGGTCCCGTCCCGCATCGGCCTTTGGGCAACGATCCGACTGGGCGTCTTACCGACCATCCTCTTGGCTTCCTCGCCGACTGCTTTTGTCTGTCCCGTCTCGGTGTCGACAGCGATGACCGACGGCTCCCGAAGAACGATGCCCCTTCCTTGCACATAGACCAATGTGTTAGCAGTCCCCAGATCAATCCCCATACTCTTTGAAAAGGCACCGAGGATTTTCTTCAATCCGCCTAGCAATTTGTCTCCCCCTTACTTACATCAATCCGCACTCTCTGAGGCTCGTAAACAGTCCGTCGCCGATGATGATGTGGTCCAGAACATCTATATTCAAAACCCTGCCGGCGTCGACCAACTGCTTGGTCAAAGCAATATCTTCAGGGCTCGGTTTGGGGTCTCCGCTGGGATGATTGTGGACGAAAATGACCGCTGCTGCCCCTTCCCGCACCGCTTCTTTGAAACATTCCCTCGGATGGGCTAGAGAAGCGTTCAATGTTCCGACGGACACATTGGTGACCTTCATCACCTGGTTCTTCGTATCCAGCAGCAGGACCCGAAGGTGCTCCCGATCCAGAAACCTCATCTCCGACATGATTAGGTCCGCCACATCTTGAGCCGTTCGAATCTTCCGCTTCTCTAACCGGCTTACCTTGTATGCCCGCCGACCCACTTCTAAAGCTGCCTTTATCTGGCAGGCTTTAGACAGACCCACTCCTTTCTTCCTCTTCAATTCACCGGCGCTGGCTTTGATCAGACCGGTCAGACCCTTATATTCGGCGAGAAGCCAAGTAGCCAGGTGGACAGCAGAAGTACCTTTAATCCCTGTCCTGAGGAGAATGGCTAATAGTTCGGCATCGGAGAGGGACTCAGGTCCTTCCCGGATCAGTCGCTCCCTAGGACGTTGATCCTCGGGAAGCTCCTTTATCGTCGGCGCGTAGCGAACCGACCCGCCCCCTTCGTTCCCCTTCATAGTTCCACCGGTCTTCCCCTCCTGTCTGGCGGAGGGGGCGGGATTTGAACCCGCGAACCCGCTTTCGCGGGCAACCGGATTTCAAGTCCGGTGGGGTGCCAGGCTCCCCAACCCCTCCACTCCCTTAATTTGAAAACTTTCCCCTACCCCGTCAAGACCCGACCCCTGTTGGAACCATAGAGGGCGGTGCCCGGCCGGTCACCGCTCCCTCTTACGGCACTTCAAACCGATTAGGGCTCAGGACCGACTTTAGCAGGCGCTCCGACTCGGTTCGCCCACTCTGACCAGGAACCGTCGTAGTTGCGGACGTCGGGGTATCCCAGCAAATACTTCAGGACGAACCAAGTGTGGCTGGACCGTTCGCCGATCCGGCAGTAGGCGATGACCGACTTGTCGGGCGTGACGCCCTTGCCCTCGTAGAGGGCTTTCAGTTCCTCGTACGTTTTGAAAGTTCCGTCCTCGCGCACCGCCTGCGCCCAGGGAATGTTGAAAGCACCAGGGATGTGCCCACCCCGTACGGGCACTCCCTCTGGCAGTCCCGGAGGTGCCAGAAGGTCACCCACATACTCCTGGGGCGAGCGGACATCGACCAATACTGCCGTCCCCTTCGTCACGGCGTCTTTGACTTCGTCATAAAAAGTCCGAATGGAGTAGTCCGGATCCTTCGCCTCGTACCGTGCGGGGGGATATGTCGGCACCTCCGTCGTGATCGGACGGTTCTCCTCCAACCACTTGACCCGACCGCCGTCCATCAACTTCAGCAGCGTTTCGTCATGCCCGTAGATTCGGAACTGCCAGAACGCCCAGGCGGCGAACCAGTTATTGTTGTCGCCGTAGAGGACGACCGTCGTATCGTTGCCGATACCCGACCGGCTGCACAACTG
This sequence comes from Candidatus Caldisaccharidevorator sinensis, assembly GCA_032161505.2. GTDB lineage: Bacteria > Armatimonadota > Fervidibacteria > Fervidibacterales > Fervidibacteraceae > Caldisaccharidevorator > Caldisaccharidevorator sinensis. The sequence continues at coordinate 600,805 of JAVKTG010000001.1, read as the reverse complement.
CTCAAAGGCCTCCTTGCTGACAATGTCCCGACGCAGAGGATCCCAGAGATCCTTTTGCCAATTCCAGCCGACAGCGCCCGGGATGTGCCCCTTCTCGTAGGCGCTGGTATCCACATCGACTTCCAACAGCCGAATGTTGGGATCTGCCCGGTGCTGGTCTACCCATTCGGTGGAGACCAGGACATCGGTTCTCGCGTATCCCGCCATCTCTTCTCCCTCCTTTATCCGATTTTCTCAATCGGAATACTTTGTTGAATTATGCCATAGGACTTATGCCCCGTCAATAGTTTTGCGATTGACGCCTCTCAACGACTTTTTCCCGGCGCCTCTCCCATACTGTGACCACGATGAAACAACGGAGAAGGAGGGATGAGCGGTGGCTTATGTAATTGCTGAACCGTGCATCAACGTGAAAGACAGAGCGTGCGTAGAAGCCTGTCCCGTAGATTGCATCCATCCGCGGGAGGATGAGGATCAGGGTGAAGTGATGCTCTACATTCACCCGGAAGAGTGCATTGATTGCGGTGCCTGCGAGCCGGTCTGCCCGGTCAATGCCATCTTCTTTGAAGACGATGTTCCCGATCAGTGGCGGCACTTCATTGACATGAACCGGGACTATTACACCCTCTCTCCCGAGGAATTTGAGAGCAAGTATGGCAGGCGACCGTAAGGCTTGGCGATCGGAAGGATCGCCACGGTCGGGCTCTTTACACCGGAAGCGGTCCTTCCGACATCATCGCCTGTGATCAGCAGGGCAGCGACAATCCCGGATATCTCTTGAGTATCATTTCAGTAATCTGAACGGTTCCTCCTGCCAGTGCCGCCAGGTCGTCATCGGAAAACTCATCGCAGAAGTCTCGGAACGAGTAAGTTTCTCCGTAACCGTTGCGGCAGATCCGAAGCCAGAGCCATGCGGAAACCAATCTCTCCACATAGTCAACAACTTGGTCCGCCGGAACCCTCCGGATCACCTGGCTGCCGATAGCGGTTCGCTTTCCTAGACCGCCTCTGAGAATGACGTCGTAAGCCTGCTGTTTCGCTCCTGCGCTGTCCGTTTGCCTCGCCGTCGTCCCCTGCAGCCCGATGTCTCCGATCCAATGCTTTCCGCAGGCGTGGGGGCAACCGTCCAAATGGACTTTCAAAGCTGCGACTGCTTCGCCAAACCGTTGTTCCAGCCGCTCCACAATTTCCATCAACTTCGTTTTCGTCTCCGTTACTGAGTAGTTGCAGAACGGCTCCCCCGTGCAGGCGATGGACCGTCCCCAGATCCGATTCCTGACGACCGGGAATCCGATCTGTTCGACTTTATGCACTAACCAGGCGAGGCGGCTTTCGGGAATGTTCCCGATGACAAAGTTTTGCTGCCGAGTCAGCCGGATGTCGCCGCCGACCTCCTCCACCACATCGGCAATGGAGAGCATCTGATGGCTGGAAAGCCAGCCGACGGGCACTGGAAATCCCGCATAAAAGAGACCGACCTGCTTTTGAGGGTGGACTCCCAGATGATCCGTTTCCCCTTCCGACTCAGGAGCTGCAAAGTCCTCTAAGTGCCGACCCAACCGCTCCTCAATCATCTTTCGGTACGCCTCGGGTCCATAATCGTCCACCATAAACTTCAGCCGAGCCTTGACACGGCTGAGCCGGTATCGGGGATTTTCCTTCCAACAGTCAATGATCGCCCGCAGGGCGGTCACCGCGTCCTCATAGGGAACAAAGACCCCCAGGTCCCGAGAGATTCGGGGCGTTGACGACAGACCGCCGCCGAGCCGAACGGCAAAGCCCTTCCGTCCGTCCTTAATGACACCGATCAGGGCGATGCAGTGAATCTCCGGCGCATTGCACTGGAAAGGACAGGCGGAGATGGTGATCTTGTGTTTGCGAGGAAGGTCCGAATAGTCCCGATTCCCGTAAAAAAAGGTGGCTGCCTCCTGAAGGACGGGAGTCACATCGAAGAGTTGATGGCGGTCCACATCGGCGACGGGGCAGCTGGTAATGTTCCGGACCGTATCTCCGCATCCGCCCGCCGTCGTCAGCCCACTCTGTTTGAGTCTTTCAAAAATCGCTGGCAGGTCGTCTAACCTAATCCAATGAAGTTGAATGTTCTGGCGGGTACTGATCTCCCCGTAGCCTTTGCCGAAGATCTCTGAGATGTGCCCGATCGTCCGCAACTGCTCAGGGCTCAACCTTCCCCCCGGCAGTTTGATCCGCATCATAAAAGTCCCGACTTTCGGCTTATCGTGATACAATCCCCACCATTGCAGCCGGACCATGTCCTCCTCAGGTATGGCTTCGTATCCTTTCGCAATTAACTGGGGGATTTCATGGATGATGTCCAAGGGAAACTTCTCTCGCTTCATCCTTTCTATGCTGTTTCTCTTAAGGACCGTTTCCCAAGAAGGGATCTCTATGGGTCCTGATCGGGACTCAGGCGAATCGTTTCTGTTCATTTTTTTCACCCCGCCTATTATGATCATTCCGATTGGAAAAGTCTTATTTGATTTCGCTCAACAAACCCAGCCGCTCCATCGAACTTTCTTGCCTGTCCCTGGCAAAATCAGTCCGGATTCTTTACGATCTCAGAGGTGGGACGCCGTGGACCTATTCGCTTACGGAAACCTGGAACAAGCACAGGAAATTTTGGAGGTCCAGTGGCAATACCGGGCCTCTCGAGGTTTGATGGCGGCGCATCAATTGGGCATATTTCATGCCTTGCGGACTCCCAGACGTATTCAAGAGATTGCGTCCCTCTGCGCGACGGATCCGACTTTTACGGAAAAACTACTGATCATCTGTTGCGCTCTCGGTCTGGTGGAGAAGCAGCAGGACCGATATCACCTGACGCCCCTCGGTCGCGATCTCATGCTTCCGGAGAGCCTGAGAAACATCGGCTCCGTCTTACACTACGGTGAGCACCTATGGTGGTTCTGGACGGGCTTAGCGGATGTGGTTCGGACCGGTCGCACGGAATCGGCACCGCAAGCGCCTGAGGCTTTTCTTCGTTCCGCGTACCTCCACGGGATCTGGATGATGCACGGTCTCGCCAGTAATGGTCCCGCCCAATGGCTCGCTCGCTCGGTTGACCTGTCTTCTCGGTCCCGTCTCCTTGATGTGGGCGGTGGTCCCGGCACCTTTTCCATCGCGCTCTGTCAGAAATATCGACACCTCACAGCCGTCATTTGGGATCTGCCTGAAGTCGCTGCCATCGCTGAGGAAAATCTAAAGCGCTATCACATGACCGACCGCATTGCCCTACAGAAAGGCGACTGGAACACGGACGATTTCGGTTCCGGTTACGACTGCCTTCTTATGTCCAACATTCTTCACGGACCAGAGAGCAATGCACAAATGAAGTTGAGCAAAGCCTTCAACGCGTTGATCCCAGGTGGTCTCCTGATCGTCCATGACTTTTTCCTAAATGACGACCGTAGCGGTCCTCTCTCTGCTGCGCTTTTCAATATGATGGTCGGCGCCTACACCATTTCGGAAATGATGGACGAGATCCTCGTCGCCGGTTTTATCAATGTTCAGGCGATATCACGGGACGAGAGACGGGGGTCGGGTATCGTCACCGCTATCCGACCAGGCTAACCTTCCCGGCGCGCTCAATGTTCGCAACAGGTGATACGGATGCCTCATATCTTGGTTTTGGGTGCCAGTGGTCAGTTAGGAAGCGAACTAATTCGGCAATTAACAGAAGAGCAAGCAATCGGGTTGACCCGGTCGGAAACCGATGTCACCGATCCTTCCGCACTGGTGCAGGCTCTCGCCCGGTTTCGTCCCCAGACGGTGTTCAATTGTGCTGCCTATGTTAAAGTGGACGACGCAGAGGAGGAACCCGAAACAGCCTTTCGGATCAATTCCCTTGCTCCCCTTATCCTCGCTCGCCTCTGCGCCGATCGGCAGATCACGCTCGTTCACATCAGCACCGACTATGTCTTTGATGGCAGGAAGGGTGGACCATACACGGAACTGGACCCACCTCAGCCCCTGAATGTTTACGGGACCACCAAACTGATGGGAGAGATCTTTGTCCGCGGCTACTGTCCCAACCACTTCGTTGTGCGGACGGCTGGTCTTTACGGTCTTTCGGGAAGCCGTGCGAAAGGAGGGAGTTTCCTTGATCGCATCTTCCAGCAGGTTCAGCAGAAAATGACTCCTAAGGTCGTTTCCGACCAGATCACCAGTCCCACCTTCACTGCTGACCTTGCAAAGGCACTGATCGGTCTTAGTCTGACTCCCTACTTCGGGCTGTATCACATCGTCAACACCGGCTATTGTTCTTGGCATCAGTTCGCCGTGGCTGCCTTGAGGCTTGCCGGTATCCAGGCGGAAGTGGAAGCCATCACATCAAAGGAAATGCAAAGGAAAGCGAAGCGCCCATCCTTCTCAGCACTGACCAGCGTGCGACTTCTTTCCGCCGGTGTTGCGCCCCTTCGCTCCTGGGAAGAGGCTCTTAAAGACTTTGTGAGCAGAAAGGGATGGCTCGTGGCGCAGAACGGGTGAGTGTTTTAAAATTTTGAGGAGGGGGCCGTGGCGCAGTGGGAGCGCGCCTGAATGGCATTCAGGAGGTCCCGGGTTCAAATCCCGGCGGCTCCACCATTTTTACCCCAAAATCTACGATTCCTTCCCGATTTTTAGGGGTTGCCCCGATCTCGGTGGAAAACCGTCAAGGGCGGAAAATTCAGCGGGCGCGCAGAAATAATAACCCAATCAATTCAAGCCCAGCCAACGGGTTCTCTTGATTGGGCAAAAGCAACTAAACGGTTCTTGTGGGCGAATGCTATATTGAGTGATGACTTGTGAGGGCGCTGAACCGAAAAGATTTTTGACTCACTGAAAGATTCTGCTTTTGCCCAGCCGCCAAATTGTAGAAAGTCTTGCTCTTTCACGACCGATAATCGTCGATTGAACCGAATCTTTAACTTTTCACACCTTACCATCGCTATGACTACGGGACAAGCAAGATCGGTAGGGCTTAATTTCTTGGTGGGCCTGTAGGTCGGGGTGGGAACTGGGACCGCATCTGAGCCAAATACTCCACAAAACCAAAGAATAAGCGACAGAAGTCCGGGCACAAAATGGGAGGGGGTGAACCTGCGGGGCTAACGGGGGGGCGAATGATAATGGAAGGGCGGAAGGGGAGCGAGGAATGGATGGTTGATGGGGATGGGCGGCAGTTTTCGGTGTGCTGGTTTTGACATCGGATGAGGCTAAACGGTTCATCCGGCGAAGGCTCTTAAGTGTTCGGAGCAGCCAACAATTGATGCGTACGGCGCCTACTTACTGATCGTCACCGGCGTTTACCAGGCGGGGCTGCTTTGCTACCCTCTCGCCGAAAGGACGACGGCGCAAGTTTCTGCCATTCCACCGGCTGCTCGGTTTGTCACGATCCCAGCGTTCCTTTGTGGTCGCGAGTCTTTTGATGGCTGTATTAAGAGAGAGACACCTTCTGTTACGGCAGCAGAGCATTTAGTCGGAGCCCCAAACCCTTTTTGAGAGGAAGCTGCCATCCTAATCCCGCTTTGCCCTTCTCTCTTATTTAAATCTGGAGGGGCGCCGCCAACACCCGAACGCAACTTCTCCTATGGTGGTGAGTGGGACACGCATGAGTCCCTCGGTTCTTATGCCCCTCGCCCCTTACGGCTTTCTTTTTGCCTCTGCAATGTTTCGAGCGATGCCGCCGGCATCATAATAGGAATGGAGAGGACAACCCAAGGCGGTCTTCCTTTGTGCCTAACGGTGGAACAGACAACTGCATAGAAAGTCGCTAAGGAGGTAGAGGGAGTAGTTCGGATGGGTTCAAGAGCCAGTCCGCGCAGCGGCGCGGGGATGGCTTTTTTAATCCCTTTTCTCGTTCTTGTTTATGGCGGGCTTGGGGCGCTGGCGCACTCCCGCGGATTGCTGGGCACTCGTTCAGTCGATGTCCTGTGTGCCCTCCCCTGCTGGCTGGTGGCGGGTTGGTATGCGACGTCGGTTTTGAAAGGGGGCGCGTCTCTTCTCCAGCAGTGGGCGTGGTTTCTGATGGCTGTCGGTTGGCTCCTAATCGGTCTAACATTTTTGGCTACCGGAACGACCTGGATGGCAATGAGCCTTGCCGCCGCTGCGGTCGCGCTCGGCTCCGGCTTTGTTACCGGTTTTCTTGCAAACTTGGAGAGCGAAGGTCCAAAAGGAGGATCGGTCCGGTGAAGGAAGGCATCCATCCGCAGTATGTGGAAGCGACGATCGTTTGCGCCTGTGGCAACACTTGGAAGACCCGGTCGACTAAACCGACACTCCATATTGAGGTCTGCTCCGCCTGCCACCCCTACTATCAGGGGCAGCTGACAGAACGGCGGTTCGTGGACACGATGGGTCGGATTGAAAAATTTGAGCGCCGCCGTGCCGTTGCCAAGAAGAGGGAGCCACAGCCCTCTGGCAAGACGGAAAGGACGACCAGACGAAGGGGAAAGTGAGGTCCCTCCGATAAGGGAACATGGCTTAAAGGGGCAACTGTCACCCCGCCCGTTGACTTTGGGTGGTCTGGCGGTTTATGAGGGGGTCATGATCCGAAGTCACCGGTTTCTCGTCGTTGCCGTGCGCGCCCGAGACGGGGCGATCGTAACCGATTTGGAACCGGTGGCACCCAGATCCCGATGGATGCGGCTGCCTTTTATTAGGGGGGGTTGGGCTCTTTATGATTCCCTCGCCTTAGGACTGCGGGCGATGAGGAAGTCTCTGGAAATGGTTCTTCCCGAAGAAGAGAAGTCCGTTGCTAGCCCCGCTTCCTTCGCTATGCAGTCGGTTTTAGGGCTGTCTGTTACCGTCATTCTCCTAATCGTCCTGCCCCATCTCGTCGCTACCCGGCTCCCTGCCGCTGCGACCTGGCAGGTCAGTCTTCTGGAAGGGGCTGTCCGACTCGGTATCTTCCTGGCTTTCATTTATTGTCTGGCCTTCTCCGAGGACATCGCTCGCCTCTTTCGCTACCACGGCGCCGAGCATAAGGCGGTGCACGCGTATGAGCACGGGCGGACCGATAGGGTTGAGGACCTGATTGCGTTTCCTCCAGAGCATCCCCGCTGCGGCACGGCTTTTTTGCTGATCGTTCTGTTAGTAAAAATCTTCCTCTTCGCTCTCTTGCCTGCCGGTGGTGTTAAGGGTATCCTGATGCGTCTGGCGATGCTACCGGTCGTCGCCGCCGTCAGTTTTGAGGTCCTCTGGTTGAGTGCGATGGTTCGGTCCCTCTGGTGGTTGTCGCTGCCCGGTCTTTGGCTTCAGAAACTGACAACCCGTCAGCCGACCCGGGATCAACTGGAGGTCGCCTGGACAGCCGTCCAGAGAATTCTAGCGGCAGAAGGGTATCCTTCGGCAACCTATGGAACAATCGATAAAAGGTGACAGAGAAGTGCTGGAACAAAAGGCTGGGAAAAGAAGGGAGCCGGCAGGGGGAACCCTGGCATTAATGGAAAAGGAACTGGAAGACTTGGAAGCCCAGCTGACGGTGCCGGAAACGGCATCGGATCCGGTGACCCTTCAGACGCTGATGAAAAGGCGAGGGGAACTGTTGCCGGTAGTCACCCTTTACCGACAGCGTAAAGACCTGATCCGTCAACTAACTGAAGTGAGCCAACTGAAGGAGAGCGACGATGAGGAACTGAGGAAACTGGCTATTGATGAAGAAGAAAGTCTGTTGAGACGGTTGGAAGAGATTGAGGAGCAGATTTACGACGCCCTTAATCCGGATCAGATTCCGTCGGGTCGGGCGATCGTTATGGAGGTGCGGGCGGGGACCGGAGGCGAGGAGGCGGCCCTCTTTGCCGCTGATCTGGTCCGGATGTATCTGAAATTCAGCGAGCGAAAGGGATGGAAGGCGGAACTGGTCCACTTCATCTCCTCTGACAGAAATGGGTTCAAGGAGGCAATCCTCCACATCAGTGGCAAGGATGCATGGAAAGTATTGAGGTATGAGAGCGGAGTGCACCGAGTCCAGCGGGTGCCGGTGACCGAAGCGTCCGGTCGGATTCATACCAGCGCTGCGACCGTTGCCGTTTTGCCTGAACTGGACCAGAGCGCCGTGGAGATCCGCGAGGACGATTTGGAGATAGAAACCTTCCGGTCTTCAGGTCCCGGCGGGCAGCATATGCAGAAGAACGAGACAGCGGTCCGCATCCGCCATAAACCGACGGGGCTGGTCGTGGAATGCCAGGATCAGCGGAGCCAACACCAGAATCGCCTTAAAGCCGTCAGGATTCTGGCGACCCGATTGGCAGAAATGAAAGCCCGGGAGCAGGAGAGGGCGCTCCAGCAGCAGAGGAGGTCGCAGATTAAATCCGGCGACCGCAGCGATAAGGACCGAACCTACAACTTCATCCAGAACCGGGTCACCGATCATCGCTACGGGGTGACAATCTACGATCTCAAGAGTTTGATGGAAGGCGATCTGGACGAGTTCCTTTCAGCCATTCGGAAAGTGGAAGTCGGCAGATGGATCGGGCAAATGGGGATCGGGGACGCTCAGTCGGGTCCCGTCGCCGCTGGATCCAAGGGGAAGGGGGTCTGAAGGATGGCGGAGGTCACCGTAGAGAGGGTCTGCAGCGCCCCTCTGAACCGAGTGGTGCAAGTCGCGAGAGATGTGGAATCGTATCCCCGATGGCTGGAGCCGGTTCAGTCTTTGAAAGTTTTGGATCGGTCGGAAGACGGAAGGACGCTGCTAACCGAGTGGGAGGCGTCCCTACCGGTCGTCGGGTTCAAAACAAAGTGGAAGGAAAGGGATGAATGGGAAGAGGACTGGCGGACGTGCCGTTTTTACCAGTTGGAAGGCGAATTTGACCGGTATGAAGGGGTTTGGACCTTTGAGCCAGACGGAATCGGGACCAAGATGACCCTAAAAATCCAATACGAAATCAAGATTCCTTTCGGCGGTCCTTTGGTGGAGAAGCTGGTTCAGAAGATCGTTGAGCAGATGTTGCAAAAGTTCCTGGAAGGTATCGCCGTCACAGCGGAGACAGGAACGCCAGCCCGTGCGCTATAATAAGGGCACCGGCGGCGAAGCCGGGAAGGTAGAAGGCGGAGGTTTTTCCGATGACAGAAGAAGGTCACGGGGAAGAGATCGTTGAGAAACAAGGCACCGAGCAGCAAGAGCCGGAAGGCTCTGTCGTGACGGAAGTTCAGGACCTGGCAGAAGAGACGACGGCTCCTGTTGCCGAGCGAAAGGCCGAACCGGCACCGGGAAGCTGCAGATATGAGCTGATTTTCGTCGTGGACGCTGGTCTGCTGAAGGAGGATTTAGACCGACTAGCTGAAAAGTTACAGAACTTCATTGAGGCCCATTCGGGCGCCGTACAGAATTTGCGGGTTTCCGATGCCCGACGGCTGGCATACCCGATTAAAAAGCGGACCCACGGCATCTACGGGGTCATCAACTTTTGGCTTCCGCCCGAGCATATCAAAGAGTTAGAGCGATTGATCTCTTTAGATGATCGGATCCTTCGGCACCTGGTCTTGCTCACAGGGGAGTAAGGGAGTGGAGCCGAGTGTATAATCTGGTCGTTCTTGTCGGACGGCTGGTGGCGGACCCCGAACGGCGCTCTCTGCCCGACGGACGACCAGTCGCCAGCATGAGGTTAGCCGTGGACAGACCCGGAAGACCGAAGGAGAGGGAGACGGACTTCGTCCGGATCGTTGCCTTTGATCGGACCGCCGATTTCGCTCTGAAATACTTGACCAAAGGACGCCTGATTTTGGTGGAGGGTCGGCTTCGGGTCAGGAGATATGTGGACAACAACGGGCAGAACCGACTGGCAACAGAGGTGGTGGCGAGGAACATACAGTTTATGGACAAAAAGCCGGAAGGGGTTGCTCCTACGGCGCCTCCGACCGCCGTTTCTGAACAAGAAGTTCCTTTTGAGGAGTTTGAAGGCGATTTAGACTATACCGAAGAGGAGGAAGGTCCTGTCTTTTGAAAGGAGACGTCTATGGCGCAGAGTGAGAAAGGATTGAGAGAGGCGACATCAGCAGCGGGAAAGGGACCAGCTGTCGTCCGGAGGAAGAGGAAACGCCGGTGCCAGTGGTGTGCGGAAGGGGTTCGAGAGATTGACTACAAGAGCATCAGCCGGCTCCAGCGGTTTACCGATGCCAAAGGGAAAATTCTGCCCCGAAGGCAGACGGGGAGCTGCGCCCGCCACCAAAGGCAGTTAGCCAACGCCATAAAGAGAGCCCGCCATATGGGTTTGATGCCTTTCGTGATCTATTAACGAACGGACCGGCCTGTCGCCCTGACTTATCGTTAATCAGTCAGGGGACGAACGGGCATTCCCTGGAGAGAGATGCATCCGGCTACCCGGTGGGTCATAAACAGTGACCCGGTTCGCCATCTGATGTCCCGGCTCCCTCACGGGACGGGTCGGAAGCGAGTGGAGGGTGGACCTCCGTCTGCCTGGGCGCTCCTCTGCGCCGCTCTTTTAAGCCAATGGCGCCGTCCCGTCCTGATTATCGCTCCTACCGATGCTGCCGTCAACACTTTTGTCTCTGACCTGAAGACATTGTTGGGGGCTTCGGACAGGATCTGGTCCTTTCCCGAAAATCCTAGCTTGTTCGCCTTTGAGGAAGACCTCACTGTTGTCCGGGACCGGCTCCTCTCGCTTCTTGCTCTGGCACGAGATCCCTGCCCGATCGTCGTTGCCTCGGCGCCCGCCCTCTGCCAGCCGACCCTCAGTTGTGAGAGTTTGCGTTCCCTCACGGTCCGTGTCCAGACAGGTGACACAGTCGCCTATGAGCGGCTGGTCTCCGTCTTGTCTGACGGAGGCTACGAGCGGGTGACTCAGGTGGAAGCGCCTGGGCAATTTTCCGTCCGAGGCGGCATCTTGGATCTCTTTTCACCGGCTCACGATGCGCCCCTGCGACTGGAATTTTTCGGAGACCAAGTGGAATCGGTCCGGACTTTTGATATAAATAGTCAGTTGTCAACCGAATCGGTACCCTTCTGTCACGTCGTCCCTTGTCGGGAGTTCCTCCTACCGCAACAGACCGCCCCCCTTGCCGATGGCATTTTAGAGGTCTTGGCGTGCGAGGGGCAGTTGCTTGAAGAGAGAGGGAAGGGTTCTCAGGCACGCCTGCTGAGGAGCAAAGTGGAAAGGGATGTGGAGCGGATTCGGTCCCGCATCCCTTTTGAGGGGCTCAACTGGTATCGCCCCTTCTCTTCCGAGCCCCTCTGGAGCCTCGCTGACCATTTGCCTCCTTTAACTCTGGTCGTCTGGCTGGAGAAAAAAGATGGGGAAAGTCATGCCCTTTCGCTGGACGAAAGATGGGAGCGGACGGTCCGGGACCTGGTGGACACAGGCGACTACTTGCGCCCTCCCCGAAGACCTTATATTCACTGGAATACGGCTCAGGAAAAAACGGCTCCCGTTCTTGATAGGCTTGCGCCCTTCCCTCAATTGGAATTGACAGCCGAAGTGGCAGAGGCTGATGAATCTCTTCACCTTGACGCTTACCGATTGGAATCCTTTGTCAAGGATTCCCATCGTTTCGTCAGCCGGGTCAACGATTGGTTTTTGAGAGGCTATGGGGTTGTCATCGCGACCCGCTACCCGAAGGGAGTGGACGAATGGCTCAGTGCCGTAAAGGAATTGCTACCGGCGCCCGTCTCCCAGATCAGCCCATCAGACGAATTGCGGGCGGATCGGATCAGCATCGTGCCGACGCCTTTTTCTTCCGGCTTCTTTTGGGTCGGCGGGCGGATAGCAGTAGTGACCGACACGGAACTCTTCCAACTGCCCTTCAAACCCAGAAAAAAGAGATGGCGTGGGACGGAGGCGATCCGCTCCCCGTCCGATCTCCAAAAAGGGCAACCGGTCGTCCATATCCATCACGGCATCGGAATCTACAGAGGTCTGGTCCGTCAGAAAGTGCTGGAGAGGGAGAGCGACTATTTGGTCCTTGAATATGCCGGTGGAGAGAAGTTGTATGTGCCGGTCCATCAGATAGACCGGGTGCGGGCGTACCGGAGCGTCGACGGTGAGGAGCCGGTCCTCTCCAGTTTGTCAGCAGGAAGGCGCTGGCTCCTTCAGCGAAAGAAAGCCAAGGAGAATGCCGAAAAGGTTGCAAGGGAACTGCTGGAACTACAGGCACGCCGGCAGGTTGCCGCCGGCTATCCCTTCTCACCCGATAGCCCCTGGCAGCGGGAGTTGGAGGAAAGTTTCCCATACGATGAGACGGAGGATCAGTTGCGGGCGATCGAAGAAGTCAAAGGCGATATGGAGCGTCCGAGTCCGATGAACCGGCTGGTCTGCGGAGATGTGGGATTCGGAAAAACGGAGATCGCCATCCGCGCCGCCTTCAAAGCCGTTCAGGACGGCAAGCAAGTTGCCGTCCTGGTGCCGACGACCGTTCTGGCTCTCCAACACTACCAGACCTTTACCTCTCGTCTCGCTCCTTACCCTGTGCGGGTGGCAATGCTCAGCAGGCTCAGACCCCTCAGGGACCAGCGGCAGATCTTAGCCGATTTGAAGACCGGCGCCGTTGACATCGTCATCGGCACCCACCGGCTCCTCTCAGAAGATGTTCAGTTTCGCGATTTGGGCTTAATCATCATTGATGAGGAGCAGCGGTTTGGCGTCCGGCAGAAGGAGAGCCTCAAGAAATTTTACACGGGCGTGGACCTTTTGATTCTCACTGCGACCCCCATTCCTCGGACCCTTCATATGGCTCTCGGCGGACTGACGGAACTGAGTTTGATCAACACGCCTCCTGAGGGTCGCCGCTCGGTCCGCACCTACCTGAGTTTGATGGATCCCGATCTGATCCGGTTCGCCATTCGCAGAGAGATGGAGAGGGGCGGTCAGGTCTATTACGTTTACAATCGGGTTCAAGGGATAGAGCACATCGCGGAGAAGGTTCAACGCTTAGTTCCCGAAGCCCGCATCGCCATCGCCCACGGTCAGATGCCGGAGGACAAACTGGAAAAGGTGATGATGCAGTTCGCTGAGGGGCAGTCGGATGTCCTTGTCTGCACGACGATCATTGAGAACGGACTGGATGTGCCCAATGCCAACACCTTGATCGTGGAGAGAGCTGACCGCTTCGGGTTGGCGCAGCTGTATCAACTACGGGGGCGCATCGGTCGCAGCGATCGGCAAGCCTACGCCTATTTCTTTCATGTGCATCCCCGCCGGCTGACCGAATTAGCGAGGAGGCGGCTGGAAGCCCTTCGGGAATTCGCCGACTTAGGCAGTGGGTTCCGTCTGGCTTTAAGAGATTTGGAAGTCAGGGGAGCCGGCAATCTCCTCGGGACCGAGCAGCACGGTTTCATTAACAGCGTCGGCTTTGACCTCTATATGGAAATGCTTTCCGAAGCTGTCCAAAATATCCGAGGCGAACCCCTTCCCCCGACCTTTCACCTCCCTGAGGCGGACCTTCCCATCAAGGCGTTTATTCCTGAAGACTATGTGGAGGACATGGAGCAGCGAATCTACCTTTATCGGCGGATGGCAGGTGTTCAGACGGAGGACGATATTTCTGCCCTCCTCTATCAAATGAGGGACCGCTACGGTCCGCCGCCCCAACCGGTCCTTAACATTCTGTCCATCCTCCGGATTCGGGTCCGCGCCTACCACGCCGCTATTTCATCCATCACTCACGATCGTCAGTGGGTGATCCTCCGCTGGCAATGGAACCTCAACCTGACCAATTCCCAAATGATTCGCCTCTACACCCTTTTGACCGAGCAGGTGCCTGCTTCCCTGGTCCGTTCCTGTCGTTACGAAGGCAATAGGATCCTCGTCAACTGGACGGAGATGAACAGCAATCAGTTGCTCCAACTGCTGGAAGCCTTAACACAGGTCATTAAGGAGTTCGTGCCTCAGCTGCAAGCCGCTCTCGCCTGAAAAGGAGCGGATCAAAGACGGCACTGGGGTCACTTAATAGACCCTTTCTTGTCCGGCAACGGAGAAAGCCCATTCCACCTCTTCAATTGGTGTGCTCGGCTGTTCTTCTGGCATCGCAGTCAGGTTCTGTGCCAACCCGATAATGGAGATGGCTTATTCAAAGACCCCTGGGGTTTGCACAAAAACGGCTCGCCCTCGCTGTAATTTCTGGTGTTGGATGTCTTTGACGATCGGCTGGTAAATAGCGAAATGATCGGGATCGGTGAAAGGTGCCTCCAGAGCATCGCTTAGGCGATAGACCCAGCCGCAGGCAGGGTCCGCACGGGCGTGCGGATCGGAAGGAGAGGGACGCTCTTTCAGCGGTCCGAAAGGGGGAAGGACCAAGCCAAATCCAGATCCAAAGCATCGCAGAAGACTTCAAACGCCCCATATTTGGCAGCGATCGGATTCATCACCCCGGGCGGATGGAAGATCCAGACATAAAGGGGCACCTGGTCCGGCTGATGGAAGGGCAGACTGGTCAGGACCCGGTCGCGTCCGGTCAGTTTTGCCGCCGACTCATCTTGACGCCAAAGGACCGATGGCTTATGATAGCCCGACGATGATGCAACAGGAGGGATGAGGTGGCGTGGCAGGCTGCAGCGAGGCGCTGAGCCAGCACTTTTCCTCGGAAGGTTTCGTCGTTGTCCCCAACCTACTCACCGAAAATGATGTCAATGTCCTCAAAGAGGCGATCGCTCGTGTGCTTGGCGAGGTCCGTCAGGAGTCGGAGAAGGCGGGGACGGATCCGGATGCTGTCCTTGCCAGTGGCGTCTGGGTCGGTCTGGCGGCAAAAAATGCCGTTTTCCGCCGCTACATGGGCGATCCGCGCATTCTCGATGTGCTGACCGCCATCATCGGTCCCGATATCGTCTTTTTGAGCGATAAAGTTGTTTTTAAAGGCCGGCAGGTGGACTTCGGTACGCCCTGGCATCAGGATTGGGCTTACTGGAAGGGGAGCCACAAAGTTTCGGTCTGGGTCGCCCTGGACGAAGCCACCGTTGAGAACGGGTGTCTCCGGATCATTCCCGGGTCGCATCGCAGACCCCTTCTCCATACAGACGGCGTCACGGACGGACGGGGTTTCGGCCACCGACTCAACGGCAGCGATCTGGACGAGACATCGGCTGTCGCCGTTCCCCTGAAGGCAGGAGGTGCGGTCTTCTTCCATGATTTGACCGTTCATTCCAGTTACCCCAACCTTTCGGGGACCGATCGGTTCGCCTGGATCCCGACCTATAAGAGAGGGGGGGATGAGGATCCCCATTATCCGTGGGCAGTGGCGGCACAAATCATAAGGGGCGCGGGTAAGTTCTGCTCCCGATGCGGTGCCCTGATGGGCGGTGCCAGCCCTTCCTGTCAATAGAAGGAAGGCGAGACAGCCATGGAAAGACGGCAAGAACCGACGGGACTCGCGGTCATCGGTCAAGCCTTTCAAGTTATGTTCTCTCAACCCCAATTGGCGGTGATGATGTTCCTTCAGTACGCCATCTGGGGTGCCTGGGCGGTCGCTCTCGCCGGTTATGTGGACGCCCATTTGAAGTTTGACGCTGTCCAGAAGTCCTGGCTCTATGCCGCCATGCCTCTTGCGAACCTCGTCGTTCCCTTCACTGCCGGACAGGTGGCCGATCGATGGCTACCGACCCAGATCGCCCTCGCTCTCTTTCATTTCATCGGCACGATCCTTCTCGGTCTCCTTGCCTTTCAACGGGAGTTTGTGCCGATGATGGTCCTTCTTTTGGCTTACTGCGTCGTCTTCGCCCCGACCCTTGCTCTCACCAACTCGCTCGCTTTTCGCAACCTGAAGGACCCCGCACGGGACTTCGGTCCCATTCGGATGTGGGGCACCATCGGTTGGATTGTCGCCAACCTCGTCCTCTCGGCAATGAGATTGCTTTTGGGGACGGAAGAGATGTCATTCATTGATCTATTCCTTCTCGCCGCTATCTTGTCGCTGGGACAAGCAATCCTCTCCCCTTTCCTCCCTCCGACCCCACCGGCTCGCGAATCCGCCGATCCCCTCGCCTTCCGCAGAGCCTTCATTCTGCTCAAAGACAAAAATTATCTCGTCTTCTTCATCATCGCCTTCATCGTCGCGACGGAACTGCAACTTTACTACATTTTGACCAATCCCTACCTTCAGAAAATCGGTCCCGTCGTCGGGATTACTTCAGAGACGGCTCCTGCCTGGCAGACGGTCGCTCAGGTCGCTGAGATCTTTGTCATTGCCTTTTTGCTCCCTTACGCCCTTCCGACTTGGGGGATCCGCAACACGATGCTCGTTGGGATCCTCGCATGGCCAATCCGCTACTTCGTCTTCTCCGCCACCTGGTACACCTATCAACAGGTTCCGGCAATGGTCTGGGCCACTGTCGCCTCCCTTGCCCTTCACGGCTTCTGCTATGTCTTTTTCTTCGTCGTTGCCTTTATTTACACCGACCGGGTGGCTCCCGCGGACATCAAAGCCTCCGCTCAGGCTCTCATTAATGTCGCTGTCCTGGGGGTCGGGCTCTTAATCGGCAGTCGCTTTACCGGTTTCCTGGAATCGCTCTTTAAGGTCGGTGATACTACAAACTACGGTGCCGTTTTCCTCGTTCCGGCTCTCATCACCGTCTTATGCGCCGTATTTTTCTGGCTCTTCTTCCGGGAGAGCGATCGGAATGTCGCTGCCCGGGCGTGACGACCGCTGCCCTAATCAACGCTCAGGGCAGGTTCGCCCAGGATCGCCCTTGCCCGCTCCTCACGGAGGTGACGGAGTCTTTCCCTTAGGTCCGGGTCAGAGAGAGCCAATATCTGGGCGGCGAGAAGACCGCCATTGGTTGCCCCTGCTTTACCGACGGAGACGACGGCGACGGGCACACCGGCGGGCATCGGCAACATAGACAGAACCGAGTCCAAACCGCCTGCCAGCGATGTTGGCATCGGAACGCCGATGACCGGCAAGAGGGTGTGGGCGGCAATGACGCCCGCCAGGTGGGCGGCGCCGCCTGCGCCGGCGATAAAAACCCGGACGCCTCTTTTTTCCGCTTCTTTCACATACTCAACAAGTGCCTCGGGGGTCCGATGGGCAGATAGGACGCGCACCTCAAAAGGCACCCCCAAACGCTTCAAAACTTGCGCCGCCTCCTTCATCGTCTCCCAGTCCGTTCTGCTACCGAGCAAGACGGAGACAGCGATTTCAGTCACGATCCGTCACCAATCCTTTTGGATAAAACGGAGAGCAGACGGTTCCAACCGATGTTCCCGCCCGTAACAACGGTGATCACCGTCCGCCCTTCCGTCCCTTCTATCCGCCCCGTCAGCAAGGCCCCGACCGCTGCCGCTCCGGCGTGTTCGGCAACGACCCGAACCCGTCCGATCAGATGAGCCATTCCCTCTTCCATCTCTTCATCGCTCACTTTGATCACAGGTCCCGCAAGTCGGTGGGCGATGACCTCAAAAGGCGTGCGACCGATTTGAGGAACGGCGATTCCGTCTGCCGATGTCGTTACCTCTCGCACCCGCTCCGGTTCACCGCACTCTAAGGCAGATGTTAAGGCAGGTGATCCGATGGCTTCCACGGCGACGACGCCCAGGGACGGCTTAAGCCTGTCCCGCACCAGAAGGCAGCCCGCCAACAAAGCCCCGCCGCCGACAGGGACGACAAGAAGATCGGCGTCAGGGCAATCCTCCAAAATCTCCCAAAGGACCGATGCGTGAGCGGCGACGACCCACCTATCGTCAAAACTGGGGCAGAAGAGAAATCCCCTTTCCTTCGCTAAAGCGAAGGCTTTTTCCTCTGCCTCGCCATAGTCCCGACCCCAAATCACCACCGAGGCATTCAATTCCCTGATCGCCTCAATCTTGTTCGCCGGTGTCCTCTCCGGGACGACGATCCAGGCGCGGATCCCGAGTTTCTGGGCGACATAGGCGAGACCCCGCCCGTGGTTCCCAGTAGAGGCGCACACGAGACCCCCCATCCTTTTTTCAGGAGGGGAAGTTAGAACCTTGACCAGTGCCCCCCTGACTTTGAAGGAACCTGTCACCTGAAGGGACTCTAACTTGTGCCAGACGGACCCGCCTGTCCTGCAGCTCAAGTGCTCGTCGTAAACTAACGGCGTGCGGACGAGATGACTTTTTATCAAATTCCGAGCCACCTGAATCATGGACCAGGTGACGGGGCTCAGTTCCTCCTGAGGCAGAACTCTGGCTTTCTCCGCCACCCCTTCGGTGCCCCCTCACTCGCCCTTTTTGCCCGACCGAACGGTCCAGACCAAATGGTTTAACTCTGGCAAAATCAGCCGCTCCATTGCCAGGCGGCAGGCGTGGGGGGACCCTGGAAGGCAGAAGATCAATTTGCCACCGGCGCAGCCCCCAAAGGCACGGCTCATCATTGCCGCCGGACCGATCTCAGGAAAACTCAAGTTTCGGAACAGTTCCCCAAAGCCCGGCAGTTCCTTATCAAGGAGGGGGCGGACGGCTTCGGGGCTAATGTCCCTCGGTCCGATCCCGCTGCTTCCGGTGACGATGACAGCGTCCACCCCTGGATCGTCCAGCCAGGCTTGGACCTGGGTCCGCACCTGATCCACTTCGTCCCTGACGATCCGATACCCCGCTATCTCGTTGCCCGACTGTAAAACCAGTTCCTTGATCAGCCGACCACCCGTGTCCGTTTCTTCCGTTCGGGTGTCACTAACCGTCAGCACGGCGCAACGAACGGGTCCGATCTGTTCCGCCTTCGCCCTATGCTCCTCGTGACTCATCCCGTCCCCCGATCCTCTTTCAACCGGTCTACCAGGTCCAAAATCAAGTCTATCAGAAGATCTTTAACTAATCGGTAAGCCTCCTTGCCGCCTCCGTAAGGGTCCTCAATGGCTCCGCGGCGACCTACGAATTCGCTGAGGGTGAAAACCTTATCTTCCACGTCTGACCAAGCGTTGAGGATCCACAACCTGTGCTCCGATTCCATCGTCAGCACCAGATCCGCCCAGGTCAAAAGTTCTTTCGTGACCTGTTGCGCCCTGTGATCAGCTATGGTGATGCCCATTTCCGACAGGGTTGCCACTGCCTCTTTGGTCGCCGGTTCACCGACCAGAGCGTGGGTGCCGGCGGATCTTACCTCTATCGGAAGGTTGCGCCACTTTGCCAGTTGACGAAGAAGCCCCTCTGCCATCGGGCTTCGGCACACATTCCCCGTGCAGACAAAGAGCACCCGCTTCAACTGCCTTTGATGGTCTCCCATCTCTCATCCCGTTTCGGTCTTGAGACTCTCTCTCGTTTTTTGCTATGATGATGCCGGGAAAAGAGCAACGCTACAGGGGCGACTCACAACAGTGTGGGAAAGGGGCAACCGATGAAAGTAAAAAACCTGCGATCTCTCTTTCGGCGCTTGGTCGCGTTTCTCCGGTTCCAGATGGCTCTTCAGATGGAATACCGTGCGGTCATGCTGATTTGGTTGATCAGTGGGTTCGCCCTCCCTATGATCAACATGGCAGTTTGGACCTCCGTTTCTGGCACCGGCTCCGTTGCCGGGTATTCTTCGTCTGACTTCATCAGTTACTTTCTCGCCGTGATGGCAATCGACTATATTGTTGCCGAATGGACCGTTTACCATTGGGAATGGATGGTACGCAGGGGCGACCTGTCAGCCAAACTGTTGCGCCCGATTGATCCCCTCTGGGACCTAGCGATGGAGAATCTGGGCTACAAACTGGCTCAGGGTCTGGTCACCGTCCCCGTCTGGGTCGTCCTCTGGTTTCTCCTGGGCGGCAGTCCCTACCAGTTGTCCCTATTGACTGGGATGGGAGTATTAATCGCTGCCATTCTCGCCGCCATTTTAAATTTCCTAATCGGCTACACCTTTTCTCTGTCGGCTTTCTGGATCGTCCGGGTCAGTGCGGTCTACGAGATCCTTGCCTGGGGTGTCGGTTACTTCGTATCCGGAAGAATGGCTCCCCTTTCCGCCCTTCCCGACTGGGTCGGAAGCCTCTCTTTTTGGCTTCCCTTTCGTTACACAATGGCATTCCCTGTAGACGCTTTAATGGGGCGACTGGACGAAAATCAATGGCTAATCGGCTTTGTCGCTCAGGTATTGTGGATCGTCCTTTTTGTCTGCCTGCGCAGAGTTCTATGGCATCTAGGTCTGAGAAAATACACAGCCGTCGGGGGGTAGCGTGTTAGCATAGAGAGAGTAAATAGGCAAAGGAGGCGACGCCCGGTGAGAGCCGCCGTTGCGATGGCAAGTATCTTTTCTTCTCTCACAATCCTTGTCACTGCCCCTCAGGGCACTGCCGAAACGAAGGAACCGATCCTGTTCCGATATAAGGGGAAGGTTGGCGACATTAGGAGGAGCCGGTCCGAATATGTCCTGCGCATGACATCGGAAATTGCCGGCGGTTCTGAGCCAAGAAAAGGGAAAATGGAGTTTACATCGGAAGCAACCTACACCCATAAAATCGTCGGCGTTGACTCGGAGGGGAACCTGGAAATTGAAACGGTCAAGGAAAAAGGGACCGCAGCGGTGACGATGGATGACACAAAAAGGGAGCAACCCGACCAGCCGTTCAAGAGAGTCATCAAGATGAACAACAGAGGAAAGGTTTTGGAGGAGAAAGTGGAGGGGAGGGAAGAGTCGGATGAAGAGGACACCGTCGGACCGGTCGGCTGGCTAGAGAAGTTGGCGGAGGAGACAGTGGCAAACATCGCTTTCCCCGAAAAGCCGATAAAGGTCGGTGACACTTGGGACGATAGGATTACGGTCACCCTCGCTAGGGACTTAAAAGTTGCTGTGGTCTTGCGGTCGATATTGAAGGAGGTGCGTTTCTTAGGAAAAGAAAAGAGGCGAGTCGGCATCATTCAAACGACAGTAAATGCGCCCTTTTCGGCGACCAGAACCCGCGACGGGCTGACGATGAGCTTGACAGGACAATTCTTGGGAACGTTTACTCTCCACTTTGATCCTGACGAGGGAGACGAGCGTCAGGCGGAAGATGAAATGAGGTTGGCGATGGAAGTCGTCGTTGAGGTCCCGGGCAAAGGGACCTTCAACCAGACGCACCGTCTGATCGCCCGGTCCCGAACAGTGCGGCTGGATTAATCGCCCTTTGGGGGGAGTGCCTTTGAAGTTCTGGATCAGCCCCGAAGACCTGCGATCGGGAAAGGTCACCGACATTTACTTTCAGAGATCGGCGGAGATCCTTCGGTCCGCCAACATTCACAAGACCGTCGTAATGGAAGTGCGGGCGACCCATCTCCCGGACGATTACCCGTGGGGAATCTTTCTGGGTGTTGATGAGGTTTTGGAAGTTTTCAGGGATCACCCAGTTGACATTGACGGACTTCCCGAAGCCAGTGTCTTTCGCGCCGGTTACCCAGTTATAAGGATTTCGGGCGACTATGTGGACTTGGCCATCTGGGAGACGGCTCTGTTAGGCATCCTCTGCCAGCAATCTGGTGTCGCGACCAAAGCCGCCCGCTGCAAGAAAGCGGCAGGAGACCGACCGGTCCTGAGTTTCGGCGCCCGCAGGATGCATCCCGCCCTTTCAGCCATCATTGATCGGGCTGCTTACATCGGTGGTTGTGACGGCGTTTCCGTTGTGCTGAGCGCCGAAAAACTGGGGATTGCGCCGTCGGGAACGATGCCCCACGCTCTCGTTTTGATCGTCGGAGACACGGTGGAAGCCCTCAATCTCTTTGACCGCTTGATAGATCCCTCTGTTCCTCGGGTCGCACTGATAGATACCTTCCAAGACGAGAAATTTGAAACCCTCCGCTGTGCAGACGCCCTGAAGGAGCGGCTCTTTGCCGTTCGGTTTGACACTCCCTCATCCCGAAGAGGTAACATGGTCCAACTCCTTGAGGAAGTCCGTTGGGAACTGGACCTGCGGGGCTATCGGTCCGTTCGTCTTTTCGTCAGCGGCGGTCTGGACGAGCATGAAATCCTGAAACTCAATCCCGTTGCGGACGCCTATGGCGTCGGCACGGCGATCAGCAATGCCCCGACCATCAACTTTGCTCTCGACATCGTGGAAATTGACGGCAAGCCGATGGCTAAACGGGGGAAGATGGCAGGCGCCAAGGACATCTGGACCTGCGACGATTGCACTCACGGGGTCATCACCCCTGCGGGTCAGTTGCCTCAGACATCCTGCCCCCACTGTCAATCCTCTCGCCTTTCAAAGGCGACCGTGCCGTTAATGAGACAGGGCGTCCCGACCGTTGAATTTCTTTCACCCCAGCAACTCCGTCAGAAAGTCGTGGGTTTGCTCGGCAAACTGGAACCGATTGAGTGACCAAGGAAGGAGTACAGTGTATGCGAAAGGGGCTGCCGTTTTTAATGTGCGCCGTTGCCCTGGTGACTCTCCTGATCGCCCAGCCCAGACCGGAGCAATGGCGGGTCGTTGATTTATCTCACACCCTCACGCCGAACATTCCGGTCTGGCCGGGCAACCCGCCCTTCGAACTCCGCAACTTAGCCCGTCACGAACAGGGCTACTATGCTAACGCTTTTTCCTGCGCTGAACACACCGGCACTCATATAGATGCACCGATTCACTTCATTCCCCAACAGCGGTACGCATCCGACATTCCGGCACCCAGTTTAGTCGGAGAGGCACGGGTCATTGACATCCACCGTCAAGTCAGCAGGGATCCGGACTACGCCCTTTCGGTCCGTGATATCAGGGATCACGAGAACCGATACGGCGTCATTCCGCCCCGCTCCTTTGTCATTGCCAGAACGGGGTGGGAAGAACGGTGGAAAAAGCCTTCCGAATACGTCAACCAGGACGAAGAAGGAGTGATGCACTTCCCCGGGTTTAGCCCTCAAGCCATTTCTCTTCTTCTGGAAAGAGGGATCAACGGCGTCGGCATTGACACCTTAAGTATTGACCCGGGTCCGTCAAAAGACTTTGCCGCCCACAAGGTTCTTTTGCGAGCCGGGAAAATCGCCATCGAGAATCTGACCAACCTTAAAGATCTCCCACCCCGGGGTGCCTCCCTCATCGTCGGCGCCTTAAAGATATGGGAGGGTTCGGGTGCTCCCGCTCGCGTCTTTGCGCTGATTCGCCAGTAGCCGCCCTATCGGCTACCGATGGAGAAAAACTTTGGGATTCTCAGTTGAGCGCAGACATTCTCCAATTCTGAGTCTGCAACCGCCAAGGCACTATCAATGCGCCCTTGGGCACCCAAACCGTAAAAAACCACCCCGCCCAAATCGTTCGCCAGTATCCTCCGCTTGAGGCTCTCAATCGTTTCTATATGCTGTTGGAGGGCTGCGTCATACGCCTGGTGCAGTCGCTGACACTCCGGCGGCGGTTGCAACTGATGCAACTGCTGCCGGAGACCCTCAAACGATGCCCTATAGGCATCGTAAGCCGGAAGCGCCTTTTCTTCCGGATTGCCCTCTGGCACAGCCGAAACGTCGTCTCCCACCGAGCCGGGACGAAAGGCGCCCAGCAAATCTCTCAATGCACCCAGAGCGATCCATAGGTTATTGGACTGCCTCTTTCTCTCCTGCTCAATCCGCCTGAGTTGCTCCAGGTAGTCGGGAATCTGACCCGGAGGGGTGGGCGAAGCAGCCCCGTAAGGGTAAGAAGGTAGTCCTGGGACCCTGCCCATCTCCGCCCCAGGTATGGGACGGACGGGGGTTTGCAAAGGAGATAGAGAAGGCTCGGGACCTATCGGGGTCTGCAGGATGCCTCCAGGGGCACGACCCGGTGCCACCGGAACTTGGGCAAGACCTGTACCGGGCTGGGAAGCGGTTCCTATAGCCGAAAAGGGGTTATTAGGACTGATGGTCGGGCTGGTAAGGGAGGCGATCTGGCTCCATCTCTCCATCAAGAGCCAGATCAGCAATCCGGCGACCAACAGCGCCACCAGGCACAGCCCGCCGACGGTCAGGGCCAACCGCTGGCGGGCTCTGATGATCTCCAGTTCCCCCGCGCCGGTTTCTTCTCCAACGACGAAAGCAG
Source organism: Candidatus Caldisaccharidevorator sinensis (assembly GCA_032161505.2). GTDB lineage: Bacteria > Armatimonadota > Fervidibacteria > Fervidibacterales > Fervidibacteraceae > Caldisaccharidevorator > Caldisaccharidevorator sinensis. The sequence goes on along the minus strand of JAVKTG010000001.1, from coordinate 576,957 downwards.
ACGGTTCCTCCCCGTCTCTCATTTCCTTTCCCCCCGAAGGGCATTCAACAGTATGGCGCACCGGCATCTCTCTTCGTAACTGCCAAGTGACCGGTGCCTGCGTCCCTGACGACTATCAAGACTTTACCCCTTGACGAACCGCACGTCACCGATTCGCACCGTAAATCCGACATGGTCCAGATACTCCAGAAGGGGAACCACATATTTTCGGGACGCTCCTACCTGGTCTCTGAACTGGGCAGCGGTGAAACTGCCCTTCGCCTTGACCAAACTTTTAACAACTTCTTTCGCCTTCTCAATCGTTTGAGGATGATACAGAAAGTCGCCGACCCGAACGAGCTGACCTGTCTCCAAGAGATGATTAACGATGTCTCCGAACTGTTCCCCATTTGGATCGTCCGCCATCAGTTCCCCAATCTCTGGAGGCGTGAACCCGCTGAGCAAACACTTTTGCTCTATACGCCTGGCGACCGACTCCTGCTCTTCCGTCAGTCGCACCGAATGGGTCGCCAGGCGGACCACCTCTCCATCGGCGACCGCCAGCCCCTGATCAGACAGAATTTTCAGGATCGCTTCAAAATTCTCACGACTCAAATCAGCACCGATCGCCGTCCGCAGCGATTCTTTGCTCATTCCTCTTCTGAGGGGTCTCTCGCTGTGGAAATGGGTTAGTTGGTCGACAATCCCGATAACATACCGGTCCAGCCATTCCTTTCCCATCACCGTCCCGGCAGTGAGGGGCACAGCGCTTCCGTTCCTTAGGAACTGGGAAAGCATCGCCTGCACCACAGACGGGTTTAAAAACAGTCGTTGGCTCATGTCTGAAACGGTCACCCCGTTGGGGCTTTCGTTGATCCGACTGATCAGATATCCCATTTCATCAAGACTCTTCAAATCCCAATCAGCCACGATCCTTTTTCTGTCCGTCCGCATCAATCGGTCACTATCCATCTCTACGATCGTTCCCCCGCCGATCGTCGTCAGGGGCGAAAAGGCTCTTACGATCACGCGGTCGCCCCACGCGCAAGCGATCACCTTGCTCAACCGAAAGACAGCCACTGCCTCTTCCCCTGCCTTCAGCCGCTCCCTTCCCAAGAGGTCCACGACAGCCGCCCTTTCCGCCGTGCCGTGGTGAAACTGCACCTGCATTCCTGACTTCAGGGCTTTTTTCAGATCGGGCAATAAACGAAGGAGAACAGCAATTGATTGAGTAACCGTTAGGGGCACCTCCCCAGTCACCACATCGCCCCTACGGATCTCTTCTTTCTTCAGCCCACTCAAATTCATCGCCGCCCTTTGCCCTGCCACCGCCCGGTTCGTGGGGCGCCCGTAACAGTGCAGAGACCGAATCCGAGCCTTTCTCCCCGAGGGTTGAAGAAGAACCTCCTGACCGACGGCGACGGATCCGGAGAAGATAGCCCCCCGCACGATCGTCCCGAACCCCGCCTTGACAAAAACGTCGTCTATCGGCAGGCGGAACGGTTTCTTCTCGTCCCGGGGTGGGACCGAGCGGGCGATCTCTGCCACCGCATCCCGAAGTCGGTCCAGCCCCTCGCCCGTGATTGCCGAAACGGGCACTACCGGCGCATCTTCGAGAAAAGTGCCCTGAACGGCTTGAGCGACCTCCTCTCTCACCAGTTCCAGCCAATCGTCCGTCACCGTATCAATCTTGGTGATGACGATGACCCCTCTCTTGACATTGAGAAGTTGAAGAATCGCCAGATGCTCTTTACTCTGAGGCATCACACCTTCGTCGGCTGCAATCAGCAGAAGGGCTAGATCGAATTCCGATGCCCCTGCCAGCATGTTGTGAACGAACCGCTCGTGCCCGGGCACGTCCACGATTCCCGCCACGATGTCGCCCGGCAAATCCCAGTGGGCGAAACCCAAGTCAATGGACATCCCCCGTTGGCGCTCTTCGGGATGCCGGTCGGTCTCCATTCCCGTCAGCGCCCTGATCAAAGTTGTCTTTCCGTGATCCACATGCCCCGCTGTGCCAATGATCACGTATCGGGTCTGCGAACTTGACATTGCTGATCCCCTGGAAAGTATGGGATCAGTCACGGACGACACGAACGGCAGGGATGGAAACCTCTGTCCAGAGCCCCGTCGCTGTTAGAAAAAAAGACCCGGTTCCGCCTGCTCGTCCTCCGGGTAAACGGACAGTTTGGTCGGTGATAGGTGAGGGTTCGGGCGTTGCCGATTATCGGCCGCGTCGGCCGGTAGCGGGACCAGATCCCCCGCTTCGCCCTTCGGGCTTCCTTTTGAAGAGCGATCAGTGCTTGCGCATAGCGGTAGTTGGGCGGATGAAGGTAAACCCGCGCCAGACCTTCCCTCACCAGCACCCCATTGACAAAGATTCGTCTCTGTGGTCCTCCGACGAAAACATACGCCAAGGTTCGCTTCCCATCGGACCGCTCCAGATCAAACTCCAGTTCCACCACCCGGTTGGCGACGAGAAAGGAATTTCTCGCCCTCGCCTCTTTGTAGTAAGGCTCACCCATTTCTGGTGTATCAATGGCTGCGTAGCGGACGACCCGACCGTCAGAAAGGACGACCGTATCGCCGTCAATCACCCGACTAACGACAAGCCCGCCACCTCTGCTCGTGGCCGGTGCATCGGTGCGAAGGCCCCTCAGGGAAACGAGACCGCTCAACACGGCTGCGAGAAAGACCAGGATCACCGCACCTGATTTACGCCGCCGGTGCAAGAAGATCACCACGAGCGTGTTCGCTTGTCTTTTCGCTGATTATGTCGCGGTGATAGATTAAATGATATCAAGGGAGGATGGCTGACATGATTACGGAACGAGAGGGCAAGGTTATACTGTTTGTCCTTATCGTTGCTGGTATCGTCCTTCTTTGGGTCTTTTCCTCAACTTTCCGCGGTTGGGGCGGCGAGGGCGTCGTCGTTCGCGCGGGGATCTGGAAAGCCCACGATACCCCGATCGTTCGTATGGCGCTGGCTCCCGACGACAGGACCCTCGCCACTGTCGGCAAGGACCCAATCATCAAACTGTGGGATCTACGTTCCCGCACGCTGCTTCGTAGCCTGACGGGCCACACTGACCGACTGACGACTCTTGCGTTCAGCCCCGACTCGTCGCTCCTCGTTTCTGGCAGCGTTGACATGACGGTGCGAATTTGGTCCGTCCGAGACGCCAAAGAAGTGACCCGTCTCTCGGCAGACCGGACTACCGATTGGCATTCGGGCTGGGTTGAATCCGTCGCCATTTCTCCCGACGGCAGGGTCCTGGCAACGGGGAGCCGTGACACGACCATTAAGCTGTGGGCGTTGCCTTCTGGCGAGCCCCTCGGCACTTTATGGGGGCACCAGGACACGGTGACCGACATCGCCTTCTCTAAAGCAGAGCCTCGGTTCCTTGCCTCATCCAGCACCGACGGCTCCATTTGGATCTGGGATGTTCAGAAAAAGGAACCGTACCTTCAACTCCCGCCCCACGGTCTGAATCCTCAAGTGATCGCTTTCTCACCCGATGGGAACTACCTGGCGACGGGGGGTTATTCCAGCGTCGGCGTCCGGCTTCTCAATTGGAGAAAAGCCAAACTGGCGGTTTGGTGCGAGGGGACGGTGGAGGGAACCGTTTGGGACCTGACCTTCAGTCCCGACGGTCGCTTGATAGCGGCGGGAGCCGGGGACAACGGTCTGTGGCTCTGGTCGTCACCGTCGGGCAAAGTGATCCGGACTCTAAAAGATGACTATTGGGGCGATGTCAGGGGCGTCGCCTTCGCCGATGGAGGGAAGATCGTCATTGCAGCTTTTGAGGACGGCACCGTCCGCCTCTGGCGCATCACCGGTCTCAGAATTCGTGTGCCCACTCCCCGCCTCCCCTCAATCCCGGGAGGGGACGAGCACGCCCACTAACGGTTCATAATTGGTCTGGTGGCACAATTCCTGCCGAATGACTTTTCCGTTAAAAACGGTCCAGCGCCATAGGCGGACCGTCCGACCGGGTCGCCTGCCGATCGTCCGACCGACGGGGGCTGGTGGCGTCTCTGCCACCAACTCCCTTCTCAGGACCCACCGATATCCCAACGAACGGGGATCCTCTCCCCGTCGGCAATGAGCAACTACTCGGCAGATCAAGCGGTCACCTCTGATGGACAGAAGTACCGTTACGGGAAAGGAGAAGGGGTTTTGAATCTTCAGATCGGCGACCCCGGGAGCGACGGCGGCGTCCAGTCCTGAAGGCACATAAGAGGGGGCAACGGCATGGGGATGCCGCTCCACTATCTTCAGACCGGCGAGGAGAGCGGCGCCGTAAAGAGTCGTAGAGGTCTGACACACACCCCCTCCCCAAGAGGGCACCAGCATCCCCCCCACGCTGACCGGCGCCCTCATAAAGCCCCTGCCCCGGCTCCAAACCCCCACCGTTTCGTTGAAAGAAAGAATTCTCCCCGGCTGCAGCGTCCGACCGTTAATCGCCTCGGCAGACTTGACGGCATTGCGGATCTGATGCGGCGTCCGATCCGCCAGCGGGGTTGAAAACTCGGACAAAACCGTAGGAGAGGGCAAACCACATCCCCCAAAGTAGAGCAAGGCAATAGCCCATCCTGGCGCAAATCGTCGCGCCTGCCTCATACGCTGGTATTTTATCAAAGGTCGTAGTAAGCCACGTTCGTGGCGTCGGTTCGTTTCGTTGCAAGCCACGCCAGTAGCGTCTTTCAACGGCACTCCGGTGCGCTGCGTTCCTCACTCGGAAGCTGTAGGGTTTTTCACCGATAGCCGCTGCAACCCAAAGGCAAAAGGTATCAAGAAAACGAGGGGATGAATCAATGGAACAGAGGGCCCTCAACGATCAGCCGCCTTCTAATTTTGTTGCCGTCGTCACCAAGCCGACCAATCAGGTCACTTTGTACGACGCTTCCGCCTTTCCCGATCTGCACCGAGGAGATGCAGTGATCGTTGAGACCCGCTTCGGTCCCCAAATCGGGTGGGTGAAGGGGAAAGAGGTGCCGTCCGATGGGGTCAAACTGGGTAAGCGGCTGATCCGCAGAGCGACTCAGGACGATGCGCGGACCTTCTTCCGATTTTTGGAGGAAGCCCGCAACGATATGGAATTCGTCCGGAAAAAGGTGTTGGCCCACAATTTACCGATGCACCTGCTAGATGCCGAGTACCCCCTCGACAAAAATCAACTGGTCGTCTATTTCACTGCCGAAGGGAGAGTGGACTTTCGGGCTCTGGTCGCTGACTTAAAGGTCTCTTTCCCACGGCGGGTGATGCTATTTCAAGTCGGCATTCGCGACGCCATTCGGATGATCGGCGCCCTGGGTCCCTGCGGGCGTATCGCTTGTTGTTCCTTGATCTCTCAGCCCTTTGAATCGGTCTCCCTCAAAATGGCAAGGGATCAGCTTTTGGACCTGAATCCTTCCCGGCTTCTCGGCGCGTGTGGAAAACTCAAATGCTGTCTCCGTCACGAATATGACTTTTATCAGGAAATGTCTCTCAAGCTCCCCCGATTGGGAGATACGGTCCAAACCTCTCGTGGGATCGGTGCCGTCATCAGCGTTAACTACTTGACCCAACGGGTCAGCATCCTACTGGAGTCGGGGGGGTCTATTGTCTGCACCCCATCTGAACTAACTTGGTCGGGAACCATCGAGTGTCCCCACTGCCCCATTTCATCCGGTCCGTCTTTGGAAAATCTCAACACACTGGAGTTCGGCAGTCGTTGACGACAGTCAGCTTTCGCTCCGTGCCTAACTACTAACCCTGCGGCTCTTTAACGAAAGGAGTGAAAAATTCCCTCCAAGCGGGGTTCTTGAGGGCCTGGATGAGTTTGGCGTACCCCATATAAGGAAGGTAAGCGGGTTTGCGGGGCCGACGGAGGAGAGTCATAGCGGCTTGTTCTGGCGTGCGGTTTCCCTTCTTTGCGTTGCAACGGCTGCAGCAGGCGACCAGGTTGTCCCAGTCGTGTTTTCCACCCGTATCCCGCGGGATGACATGGTCAATGGTTAACCCCGGACCCCGGTATCCGCAGTATTGGCAGGAGTAGTCGTCTCGGATAAGAATGCTTTTTCTGTTCAACCGGACCTGCGCTGGCGGGCGGTGGGCGTATGTGGTCAGCCTTACGACGGATGGAAGAGGCAAGTCGTGTTGGGGAAAACGAACCTGAAACCCGTCTAACCCTTTGATCAATTCGGCCCGACCCTTCAGGATCAGGACGACGGCTCTCTTGGCCCCGACCACATTGAGGGGCTCAAAATTGGCATTGAGGACAAGGACAGGGGACGACAGAGTGCCGTCACCGATCTTGCCTGAGCCATCGTCTTCTTTCTGCTTCATCCTGGGTCACCGAACTGGGTCTCCAGTTGACACCCTATTCTGCCGCAAAAAACCGGCGCCAGTTGCGGCAATTTCGGCGAGCTGTCCCTGCTCGCCAGAGACACTCATCGGAACGTCCAGGAAAGACTTGATGACACTGATGTTCGTTAGGGCGTGGAGGGTCAAATGGGTGGTGCGGATCGTGGACGGACCTTCTGCAAGAGCAAGGAAGAGAAGGAGTTGGTCAGAGAGATGGCGGTCAACGGGTGCCCCCTGATGCCAATATTCAAAAAAAGCGTCGACGGCTTCGTCGGCGACCTGTTCCGCACTTTTTCCAAGTGCACCCAAAGCGGAGAAACCCGCCCGACCGGTCTCAAACTCGGCAATCAAAAAAAGGCAGGTTCCGGGAGAGTCGGCGGGCAGTTGCCTAATTTCGACCCGGAGTAACGAAGGGGAAAACCCGGCCTGTGCAAGGCGTTGACGGGCACGGTCCGCCTGCCTCGTTCCGACCGAGGTCGGCAGGGCGGAGTAGAGACTTTGGATTCTGAGAGACTTCAGTTCTCCCCTTTTCGTCCAGGTCAGGGGACGAAGGGGCTGGCTCATCGGATAGATGACGCCGAAGGCAGCCCCTCCGCCTCTGGGATACCAGCCGGCCCGCGTGATTTCCAAACGGGCTGTGGCACCCATCAGACCAACGGTAGGCAGGAAAACCTCGGAAAGGTAAGGGATCGGCGGGCTGAAGGCGACGCAGGTGCCGCCGCGAATGAATCCGACCCGGGACGCTGTATCGGCAAATAAAAGGACAGGCAAGACCGTCTGGAAGATCAGGGAGATGGAGCCGGCGCTAAGACGTTCTTCGGAGATGTCAAAGAGGAATTCTCCCGACCCGATGGGACCGGGCTGGAATTCCAGTTCGGTGCTATTGACCCTGTCTCCACTAACAATGGCGGAGCAGATTTTCTGAACCGCCCTGACAGCCGTTAGATGTTGGGGTCTCAATCCCGGATTTTTGCGACCCGCCCGGATGTGGCTGATTCGGAACGGTCTGCCCGTCAGACAGGACAAAGAAAGAGCCGTCCGAAGAATTTGACCTCCTCCCTCTCCCAACCGACCGTCTATAGTAACCCAGTCCATTTCTGACCCCCTGTTAGTTTGGGTCAGCGTAAGCGACGGTTGCGCTTATGGCAAAGACGTTGAGCTACTCCTCACAAAAGGACCACGGTGCGTCTTAGGCATGGACCGAAAACAGGGTGCCGCCAAAAAAGCCCCTGTCATGGCTTACTAGGAACCAGGGCGCTGGCGTGGCTTACTACAAAGTGACGGCAGCGGGGTCCCTTACTGAGAACAAGATTCTCCGAAGACCAGTGCTTCTATCTGTTTTGCAACTTCTCGTGGTGCCGACAATGCAGCGGACAGGAGGAAGATTGGCAAATCTGGAAGATCGCGGGGAAGGCGAACCTCCGCTCCTTACAATCAGCCGAAGAAATTTCGTTGCGGCAAAAGCCTGCACCTGGATCAGGTCTCGAAATAAGATCTCCCTTCTACTCAAAAAAACTTTTAACAAGAGACGACCATCCGTAACGCGAAGCGAAAGAGGGTATCTGCTGACGTGTACAGCGGCTGTGACAACGCCAATTGCGAGGGCAATGATGATGAAAGTAAAGTCCACCTCCCCTTGAGGGGTGACAGATCTTGCCAGTTCAGCCACAGCAGCGGCGGATCCAGCGAGCAACGCCATCTTGATAGTCTTCGCACGCATTCCGCTACAATAGTCGTGTCCTTCTTCAGACCATCGTTTTGCCAGCTCTATCGCCATATGCCTCAGATGAGAGGCAAGGGAGAGACGCAAGCGATTCGCGTGGTCGCCCTTTAACGTCCAGAAAAGAACCGCCACTCCTTCTGCGTTGATCTCAGACCGTAATACCCACGTCCAACCGTCCCACAGCCCGTCCCACCCGGCAAGAAAAGACCACATGATCCGTTCGGTCTTAAAGACCGACCGTTTGACCAGACCCCACGGGTAGAGGAGATAAGTGCAGGTGAGGGCGTGGAAGAAAGTCTGCAGAAAAAATAGGAAGATTAATGCGTAGAAGGAGCCGGCGATCAAAATCCACCGGCTTGGAACGATCAGAATTAAGGCACCGAGAACGGATAGAAAAGCAGCGACGCCAGCCCACGCCAAGGACCGAAGGACGATGCTGGTCTCATATTTTGCAGTGGCGGTGGCATCGGTAAGCACGTCGTTACCGCCCGGCCTTGGAAAAAATTATACCCGATCGATCTCTGAACATCATTAGGTTCTTACTTAGCTGCGGAGCGAAAGCGGAGTGCCGTTTAAAGACGCCAGCATCGTGGCGAGGCAGGCACTACGCCACCGCCGTGGCATACTACCAGCGGGCGGCGCGGTCGTTCGTTTCGTCGGTTGCTACGGGCGGGGGATGCGTCAGAATTGCACCAAAATGAAGAGGGGGGACGACGGTTTGGAAGTTCCCATTGGAAGGGGTCGGACCGCCCGGAGAGCCTATAGCCTGGATGAGATTTCGCTGGTCCCGGCACCGGTCGGAGTAGACCCGGAAGATGTGGACCTCTCTCTAACGATCGGAGACCTGGTCCTTGAGATCCCGATCCTGGCATCTGCGATGGATGCTGCGGTAGATGAGAAGGTGGCTTTGGAGTTGTCCAGGCTGGGCGGTCTTGCCGTTCTCAATTTGGAAGGGATTCATTTCCGATATAAGGATGTCAGCGGGGTCATTGAACGGATTGTTGCGGCGCCCAAGGAGGAAGCGGTTTCCGTTTTGCAACATGTTTATCGGGAGCCGATTAAGCCCGACTTGATCAGAGAACGGGTTCGTTGGGTCGTGGGAACGGGCGGGCGGGTGGCAGTTGCAGCGACGCCGGCTCGGGCGATGGAACTGTTGCCGATCGCTGTGGAGGCTGGGGCGTGTGTGGCAGTGGTTCAATCAACGGTGACGACAGCCCGTTTTCAGTCAGGGAGAGGTTCGTCTATACCCTGGCAACGGTTGAAAGAGGCTTTGGGGATCCCGCTGCTGGTCGGGAACTGTGTCAGTTATGAGGGAGCCTACGAATTGATGGAAATAGGAGCGGACGGGGTGCTGGTGGGGGTCGGACCGGGAGCTGCGTGTACGACCCGGCAGGTCGTTGGGATCGGGGTGCCGCAGGCGACGGCGATAGCGGATGTAGCCTCGGCGCGGGACGATTTTGAAAAGGAAACAGGAAAGAGGGTAGCGGTGATTGCGGACGGGGGGATGAGGACAGGAGCGGATCTGGTCAAAGCGCTGGCGTGTGGAGCCGACGGATTGATGATCGGATCACCGATTGCAGCGACGGAGGAGGCGCCGGGGCGGGGCTATCACTGGGGAATGGCGACCCCCCATCCCGGGTTGCCGAGGGGCACCAGAATTTATGTGGGAACGCGGGGGAGTTTAACGACCCTTCTGATGGGACCAGCACAGAAGGATGACGGGACAGCTAATCTGGTCGGTGCCTTGAGGAACGGGCTGGCGCTGTGCGGAGCAAAAAAAATTAGGGAAGTCCACCAGTGCCAGATAGTAGTGGCGCCAGAGACGGGCAGAGAAGGAAAGGCATTGCAGAGGGAGCAAGGGGTCGGGCAGGGGAGGTAAAAGAAGAGGAAGGAATAGTTTCCTTCTGGCGAAGGTGGCACAAGACATTTCGGCGATGAAGAATGATAGATAGTTGAGGAGAGAGAGAAGGTGACCCCAAAGCCGAAGAAAAAGGTGAGGCGGGATATGCCGGAGCAAGTAGATTTGCAGGTAAAGCCTTCGGAATGGCTCAAATGGTATGGGCAGCATCTGGCTCAGGTGCTGCAAGAATACGCCAAAACGCGGACCTGCGAGAGGGAAGACTTGGAACTGGTTCTACTGGATCGGTCGGACCTGCAAAGGGCGACGGAGGGAAATCCGGACGCCTTCGGGGAAGCGGAAAAGAAACGGCTGGCAGAACTGGATGAGAGGTTAAAAACCCTGGCTCCGGCGGTAGAAGAGGTGATGCCAGACATCAAAGAGTTGCGCCGGCAGTTGGAGATACCCAGATCCCACTGGTGGTGGTATCTAGAGGGAAAGGGGAAACAGACCGGGGGCAAGTCGTGATGGAGGGTCGTCCCGAAGATCTGGTGGTGGTTATAGATTTCGGGGCGCAATACGGTCAGTTAATTGCCCGCCGGGTCCGGGAGTGCCGGGTCTACTCGGAGATCGTCCCGTGTGACCGACCCGTGGAGCAGGTCCTGGCGATGAAGCCGAAGGGGATTATCCTGTCCGGGGGGCAGGCGAGCGTTTACGATCCTGATGCCCTCACCTACGATCCGCGTCTGTTCTCTTCAACAATCCCTGTCCTGGGGATATGTTACGGGATGCAGTTGATGGCTCACCTTCTGGGCGGAAAGGTCACCCGTGCGGAGCGGGCGGAATATGGGCGTACAGAATTGACGGTTCTGGACGGATCGGACCTTTTCCGGGGACTGAACCCCCAGTTGATCTGCTGGATGAGCCACAGTGATGTCGTGCTGGAGCCACCGCCTGGGTTCCGGGTGACTGCGCGGACTGCCAACGCGCCCGTTGCAGCCATGTCGGATCCCCAGAGGAAACTGTTCGGGACCCTCTTTCATCCCGAGGTGACTCACACGCCCTGGGGTGTTGAGATCATCCGCAATTTTGTCTACGACTGGTGCGGATGCCGACCGGTATGGACCCCGAAAAACTTTATCCAATCAGCAACGGAACTGGTGAAGGCTCAAGTCGGTTCCGAGCCGGTCCTCTGCGCTCTGAGCGGAGGGGTCGATTCGGCCACCACTGCGGCACTGGTCCACAGAGCGGTCGGCGACCAGTTAATCAGCATCTTTGTCAATCACGGGTTCCTGAGGAAGGGCGAGGCGGAGAGCGTTCTCAACACTTTCCGGTCCCGATTGGGCGTTCCGGTCATCTATGCGGATGCCAGTCAGCGGTTCCTGTCCGCACTCAAGGGCGTAACGGATCCCGAGGAAAAACGTCAAATAATCGGGAAGGAGTTCGTTCGGGTCTTTGAGGAAGAAGCCCGGAAATTGGGGCGGATCCGCTTTCTGGCTCAGGGGACGCTGTATCCCGACGTGATAGAGAGCGGGACCGGCTATGCAGCGCGGATTAAGACCCACCACAATGTGGCTGGGCTTCCACCCGATATGGAACTGACCCTCGTGGAGCCGCTGCGGTATCTGTTCAAGGATGAGGTCCGGGAGGTCGCTGAGGAACTGGGGTTGCCTCCCGAGATCGCCTGGCGTCAGCCCTTTCCAGGTCCGGGTCTGGCGATCCGCATCTTGGGGGAGGTGACAGAGGAGCAATTGGCTCTGTTGAGAGAAGCCGATGCTATCGTGATGGAAGAGATTAGGCGGGCGGGTCTCTACCGCCAGCTCTGGCAGGCTTTCGCTGTCCTTTTGCCCGTTCGGAGCACGGGCATAAAAGGAGACAGAAGGAGTTACGGATACAGCATCGTATTGCGAGCAGTCGTCAGCGAGGACGGAATGACCGCTGATTGGGCTCGGCTCCCTTACGATGTGTTGGACCGAATAGCCACCCGGATCAGCAATGAGGTGCGTGGGGTGAACCGGGTCGTCTATGACGTCACATCAAAGCCTCCAGCGACGATAGAGTGGGAGTGAGGGAGAGTGATCGGCGTCTCGTTACACAGAGACATAGAAACGGTCCTTTTGACAGAAGAGCAGATAAAGAAGCGCGTGGAGGAAATGGGACAGGAGATCACCGCTTACTATCAGGGAAAGGATTTGCACCTGATCTGCGTCCTGAGAGGCGCCGTCATCTTCTTGGCAGACCTGATGAGGCATATTGCCATTCCTTGCTCCTCCGACTTCATTGCCATCGCCAGTTACGGGCCGGACACGAAAACCTCGGGCGTGGTGCGGATTCTCAAAGATCTGGACGATAGCGTGCAGGGGCGCCACGTCCTCATCGTTGAGGACATCGTTGACACGGGGCTGACTTTGAACTATATTCTCCGATTGATCCGATCGCGAAATCCCGCCAGCGTGCGCGTCTGCGCGCTCTTAGATAAACCGGAGAGGCGAGTCGTCCCTGTGGAAATCGATTTTCTGGGCTTCACCATTCCGAACCAGTTCGTCGTCGGCTACGGCTTGGATTTTAATCAGAAGTATCGGAACTTACCTTACATCGGCGTTCTCAGGCCGGAAATCTATGGAGGGGCGTAGGGAAGAGGGTAAATTACGGGAACCGCACGGGACAAATTTGCGATAAAATAGACGTAGACCCGCAGTGAGCCTGCAGAGACGGCTGGGCATCTCAGAAGGTGCACAAACCGTCGCCATGTAGAGGCGATATGAGCCACAAAACCGTAACCAGCAAAAAGGAGGCGGCTTTCGGTGACAGAGTCACGGGCAATTAGCATCCCCGAATTCGACCTTGCCGAACTGGAGACCAAAACCCTTTCCGAACTGCAAGACATTGCCAAAAGTCTGGAGATCCCCTCATCGTCCCGACTAAAGAAGCAGGAGTTGGTCCGCCGGATCCTTGAGGTCGTAGCCGAGCGCAACGGTTATTTGCTCAAAGAAGGAACCCTGGAGATTACCGAAGAACGAGAACCCAAAGGTTTCCTTAGGGTGGACAGTTATGTTCCCTCCCTTGAAGATGTCTATGTCAGCCAGACCCAGGTGCGCCGCTTTGGCTTGCGAAATGGGGACGGAATACTGGGGTATGTCCGTCCCCCCAAGGAAGGGGAGAGATTCTATAGCCTCCTTCGGATTATCGCCGTTAATGGAGAGGATCCGGAGAAAGCCAGGCAGAGGCCCGATTTTGAGAAACTGACCCCCGTTTTCCCTTTTGAGCGGATGCGGATGGAGCGATCGGGTGACAACTCATCGGAAAACATCACAGCCCGGATGGTGGACATCGTCGCACCAATCGGGAAGGGGCAGAGAGGTCTCATCGTCTCGCCCCCCAAAGCCGGGAAAACAACTCTTCTGAAAACCATCGCCAGAAGTGTGGAAAGAAACCATCCTGACTGCCAAGTGATTGTCCTCCTGATTGATGAGAGACCGGAGGAGGTAACCGACTTTCGGGAGGCGGTAAACTCCGAGGTCGCTGCGTCGACCTTTGACCAGCCCCCTGAGAATCAACTGCAGGTCGCCCGATTGATATTGGAGAAAGCCAAAAGGCTGGTGGAGACGGGAAAGGACGTCGTCCTTCTTCTGGACAGCCTGACCCGGCTGACGCGGCAGTCCAACCTGACAGTGGAGCCGAGCGGACGGACCCTGACCGGCGGTCTTGATCCCGCCGCTTTGAGGTTCCCCAAGCGCTTCTTTGGAGCGGCTAGAAAACTCAGAGAGGGCGGCTCTCTGACCATCATAGCGACGGCTCTGGTGGACACGGGCTCCCGAATGGACGATCACATCTACGAGGAGTTCAAAGGTACCGGCAACTTAGAACTCCATCTGGATCGGAGACTTCAGGAGCGCCGAGTTTTTCCTGCCATTGACATCCAGCGGTCGGGGACCCGACGCGAGGAACTGCTCTTCACCGATGCCGAAAGAGATGCGATTTGGAAACTGCGACGGGCGCTCTCTCAAGTCGATATGGTGACAGCGACCGAGCGACTGATAGATCAGTTGCGCCGAACCAAGGGCAATGAGGAGTTTTTCCGAATGATCGTCCAGCAGTGGCGGTGACGACTGATGAGGGACTGCATCTTCTGTCGGATCGTCAGCAGAGACATCCCCAGCCAAATTGTCTACGAGGACACCGAAGCGGTGGCTTTTCAGGATATTAATCCCCAGGCTCCCGTCCACATCTTAATCGTGCCCAGGGAACACATTGAAAGTCTTAATGAAATTGCCCCCAGACACCTGCCCGTTCTGGGGCATATCATCGATGTCGCCCGAAAATTGGCGAAAGAAAGGGGAATCGCCGATGACGGCTACCGGCTCGTCCTCAATGTCAACAGGATGGCAGGGCAGTCCGTCTTTCACCTTCATTTCCATCTCCTGGGCGGGCGACCCTTTCACTGGCCACCGGGTTGAGGCAGAGTCGGCTTGGTCCTCCTTCGGACCGTCCGAACCAGTCGGACGATTTCTTCGGAAGCGAACGGTTTGACCAGAAGAGAGACGGCGCCGAACTGGAGCGCCTTTGCGACCAAAACGCTGTCAGGATAGGCGGTTATCAAAACAACGGGAACTTGAGGATCCCGCTTCCGAATCTCGCCGAAAGCTTCAGCCCCGTCCATTCCTGGCAGCAACAGGTCTAAAAAAATTAAGTCAAACTCCCTTTCGCTGACGACGGCAAGGGCTTCCTCTGCTGTCTCAACGACCTCTGTGCGACAGCCGTGACGCCCCAGTAACTGCTTAAAATAGGCCCCGACTTCGGGCTCATCGTCTACGACAAGGATCCTCTTTTGAACACCCCTCGCCGTGGAAGCCAGCCAATTTTCCACATCCCGGCGGTGAACTCTCCACCGTCCCCCGACCTTACTGGCGGGAAGGTCACCCGAGTGAAGATAACGATAAACGGTCATTAAGTGCAGATTCAAATAACGGGCGACCTCGGTCACGCTCATCCAAGGCGTTTCCTCTCGATCGGATGAAGACCGTTCGCCTCCCCGACGATTCCTGCCAATCAATCGTCGCCACCCTCCTGATTGATTTCTCTTGACCCTGGTTCCAATGGTTTGGCTTTACCATTTGGTGATCCTTCCAACCCATCCTGCCGGAAATGTCCCGTCTACTGCTCGGGCTCTTCTTCTTCCGGTATGAGACGCTCAAGGATGTTGGCTAAAACTTCCTCCAAAGCGCGGGCGAGGACGACCGGCTCCAAAACGTCGCTGTAGCCCGGTCCATCCAGAACCAGGTCGGTGTCCCAAGCCTTGAACTCCTCCTGGTCCATGAGCTCCCGCAGTCCTACTGTCGGAGCAATGGACCCGGTCTTAATCAGTTCGCCGATGTCGACTCCGTCAAGAACGAACCTGCCCGTCCCATCCTTCAAACGGAACAAGACGGACCAGCGGCTCTTGTTGGGCACCCTATGAATAACGACACCAGAGTCTTCAAACCCCAGAAGATTTCTTTCTGTCTGCTTTTGTTGATCTTTAATCTCCATCTCTGTCTAACCTGGCTAACAGTTTGTCATAACACGGCATAATTTTTTAATGATCGGAGGGGCGTTGGTGCGGACGTTCTTGTGTCCGACCTGCAGGGAACTGGTGTCGGAAGGGCATCTGGATTTCCCTCGTTGCACTTATTGTGGAGAGACAGTTACCCGTTGCGGTGCCTGCCGACACTTCCCCGGCGATGGTCTTCCGTGCTTGAAGGCGAAAGGCAACCCCGTCGTTCGCCGGACCTCGGTCCTAGACTGTTCTTCTTTTTCGCCTCGGTGGCTCGTCGGTCGACGACATCCTCTTCTGTCGCCGAGAGGTCGTTGGCAAGCTGTTGGTACGATCTCTCTAACATTTAGTGTCCTACTGATTGCCCTTCTGCCACGCCCCACACCTTCCGTTCGTCTCCTGTCGGCTCGCATTCCCTCTTCTGTTGCCGTGGGCTCTGGCGTGCCCGTTGAAATCGTCGTGGAATCGGTCACCGGGCAGCCTGTGGGGATCCGACTGGATCGCCGCCTCTTTGCTGAGTTCCAGCCCCTGGGTGTCGAGCCGATCCCTTACCAGGTCGTACCGTTCGGAGACGCTTTAGATTTTTGGTTCCGTCCGTCTCGTTCTCCCTTCTCCATCACCTTTCGGTTCCGAAGCCTGAAGGAAGGCGTCTTTCGGTTAAGGGCTTCTCTTCTCTCCCCCGACGGTGTGTTAAGCGATTGGAGAGGTGCCCTTCAGGTGACCCGTTCCAAGGAGAGGGAATCTGAACTGCGGCGTCTCGGTCTTCTTGCCTTTCTCCATGGGAGGTGACTGAAGTTGCGAAGGGATATCTACGGGGAGAAGCTTCTGAGCGTTCAGGTCCGAAGGGAACTCAACAGAGCAGGAATTGATATCTCCCGCACCGAAGTGGTGACCAGCGGCGGCATTGTGTCCCTTTACGGTTGGATCGCAAGAGCCCGTGGTGACTATTCCGGAGAAAGTCTAGAAGCGAAACTCCAGAGGGCGCTGGAGAGAGTCCGACGCATCCCTGGAATCCGAGACGTCGTCGTTCACGCTCGTTTGAGAGAAGGTTAACCGCCTAATCAAAGGACGGGACCGATGAGGGGGATGATCTTAGCGGCGGGGGAAGGAACTCGTCTCCGCCCGTTGACTTACTCCCGACCCAAGCCTCTTGTTCCTATTCTGACCACCCCGATCATCTTCAACATATTGGAATGGCTCCGTCGTTTCGGAGTTACCGAAGTGGCTGTCAATCAATGGTACCAGGCGACCCTTTTGGAGCAATACCTCAAGGACGGTGCTCCATTTGGTTGCGCCATCCGTCACTTGAAGGAGACGACTCCGTTGGGAACAGCCGGAGCCGTACGGGCGATGGCTGACTTCCTTTCGGAGACAGGCGAGCCGATCGTCGTCATCGGTGGCGATGAACTTATTGACCTGGATTTAGATGCTATGGTCCGCTTCCACAAGGATCGCTGCGCTAAGGTCACCCTTTCCCTGGCCCGGGTAGATAATCCGTCTCAGTATGGCGTGGTGATCGCCGACGCAGACGGGCGGATCCGAGCGTTCGTTGAAAAACCGGCGAGATGGTCGGAGCCGACAGCCTTGGTTAACTCGGGCGTCTACTTATTGGACCCAGATGTCCTTACGCTCATACCGGAGGGGCAACCTTACGACTTTGGCAGCCAACTCTTTCCGAAGATGGTGCAGGGGGGGCACCGGGTCTACGGATTTTATTGGGACGGGTTCTGGGTTGATGTCGGTCATCTGGAGACTTACCGATTAGCCAACCGTGCCGCTTTAAGGCGCCAAATTACCCTTTTCCATTCCCCACTGAAAGTGCGGGAGGACGGCATCCATATCCACCCGACTGCGATCGTTGAGGACGGAGCCGAATTAATCCCTCCCAGCGCCGTTGGAGAAGGCGCCGTTGTAGAGAAGGGAACCCGGATCGGTCCCGAGACCGTAATAGGTGACAGGTCAGTCGTTAAGTCTGGGGCTCAGTTGAGGGGCACCATACTCTGGAGTGAGGTGACGATTGAGCAGGGCACCCGTCTGGTTGATTGCATCGTGGCGGACCGATGCCACGTGTCATCCGATTTTCCGGTCCGCGGTGCGCTGATCGTGCCGAAAGCGAGGTGATTTGTGTCGGAATGCCGGAAAAAGATTTTGAGGTTCGGAACCTGAAGTTGGCGGAGGAGGGGCTCTCTCAGATTGACTGGGCGGACAGGCAGATGCCGGTCTTGAGGAAGATTAGGGACGAATTCGCTCAGAACAAGCCTCTGGAAGGGTTGACCCTGGGCGCCTGCTTGCACGTGACCAAGGAAACGGCAAATCTCGTCCGGACGCTTCTGGCGGGTGGAGCGAAGGTAGCCCTATGCGCTTCCAATCCTTTAAGCACTCAGGATGACGTCGCTGCGGCGCTGGTGCAGGAATTTGGGGTCCCTGTGTATGCCGTCCGGGGCGAATCGTCAGAGGACTACTATCGGCACATCCATTGGGTCCTGGACCATCATCCGACGATCACCCTGGACGACGGAGCCGATCTGGTGACGACTCTTCACAAAGAGAGGACGGATCAGTTGACAGGGGTCATCGGGGGGACAGAAGAGACGACGACAGGGGTCATTCGGCTTCGGAGCATGGCGCGGGACGGCGTCCTGGGCTATCCAATCATTGCGGTCAACGATGCCCACACAAAATACCTGTTTGACAACCGATACGGGACCGGTCAGAGCGTCATTGACGGCATCCTAAGGGCGACCAATCTGCTGCTGGCAGGGTCTACGGTAGTGGTCGCCGGATACGGATGGTGCGGTCGCGGGATCGCCATGAGGGCTCGGGGAATGGGCGCTCGGGTCGTTGTGACCGAGGTCAGTCCGCTGAGGGCACTGGAAGCCGTAATGGACGGATACGAAGTGATGCCGATGGCGAAAGCGGCGGCGATAGGTGATCTGTTCATCACCGCTACTGGTGACACGAAAGTCATCAGAGAGGAACATTTTCAATTGTTGAAAGACGGTGCCCTTTTGTGCAATGCTGGGCACTTTGATGTAGAGGTCGATGTCCGCACCCTCCGGTCTCTGGCGGTATCTGCAAGGCAGATCAGACCAAACCTTGAGGAATGGACTCTGCCAAACGGCAAGAGAGTTTACCTGCTTGCCGAAGGGCGACTGGTCAATTTGGCTTCCGCGGAGGGACATCCCGCTGCTGTAATGGATATGAGTTTTGCCAATCAGGCGCTATCCGTCGCTTATTTAGCCCGTGACGGCAGGAGTCTAACGCCTGACGTATACCCCGTTCCGAAAGAACTGGACGAGGGGGTCGCCCGGCTTAAGTTAGAGGCGATGGGCGTGGAGTGGGACGAACTAACTCCGGAGCAAGTCGCCTATCTGTCGTCATGGCAGGAAGGGACGGCATGAGGTCATCCAACGGTTTTCCTTCCCACTGGGGTGCCCTCCCTTGCTTAGCCTGATTGTCGGCGGCCTCTCGGCTGTTGTCACCCGCTTTCTCTTTGGTACCGAGACCAGTTGGTACCTTCCCTATATCCTGTCGGCGGCGACTTTGCTCCTCTCATCGGGCTCATTCTGGAGCGACCTGTTGCGCGCTGGATTCATACTGGCTACCGGTCTGATCCCGTTCGTGCAGCCCCGACTCGTAAGGGAACTGGTCCTCGTTGGTGGTGCCTGTTTGGCGGTCGCAGGGGGTGTCACTGTTGACTCTGTAAAAGCGCCTTTCTCCCATCACTTCGTCAAATTGGGTCTCCTCTCTTTCCCCTTGTCCGTCCTATGGCTGTGGCTTTTCACTGTCCTGTTTCGCTTTACCTCTCGGATAAAGGGACTGACGGGCTTCAGCGGTTTCATCAGTGGCGTCGCCTTTGCTCTGATCATCCTTATGACGCAGGGTCCCTTTGGTTCGTGGGCACTTTTTGCCTCCCTGACGGCAGCGATCGTTTCCCTTTCCGTCCTGAGGCTACCGACAGAAGCGGGAGGAGCCTCTGCCCTGGGCGCCTTGCTGGCTCAAGCGACGGTCGCTGGCGCGCTCAAGAATACGGCGCTCCTCATTTTCATTGCTCCGGCGTTAATCGTTGGTGTCCCGCTCCTTGAGGTTACCTACCGACTCCAATCGCGCTTCTTAATCCTTTCCCGCAGCCGGCGGAGCATTCTGGATCTCCTCTCCCAAGAAGGGGTGAGCGACCGGCACGCCCTTGCCATCCTAACCTTTCTTCAAACCTATCTATGTGCCCTTGCACTCCTTTTGGTTTACTTGATTGAAATCCATTTCATCGTCAAAATAGTCGTCATTGGCGCTTGGTTCGCTGCGGGTCTGGGTCTTTTTTGGCTCCTCGTCCGATTGTCTCCGCGCCGATCCTCTCACGCCTTCACCGAATTTTTGGGCATTCCCCTTTCCACCTTGAGCCAGAGTCAGGTTCTAAACGTGGTCGCAAAGTTCGTCGAGGAAAGGGGATTTCATCAAGTCATCACTTCCGATACGTCTTCAGTCATCCGAGCCCTCAGCGATCCCGAATTCAGTCAGATCGTGAAAAAGGCCGACTTGGTGACGCCGGACGGTATCGGAGTCGTCCTGGGCGCCCGCCTCCTGGGCATTCCCGTTTACGAAAGAGTAACGGGTGTGGATCTGGTTTTGACTCTGTGCCAGGAAGGGGCAAGCAGGGGATGGCGCTTCTTTTTTCTCGGTGGGAAACCGGGCGTGGCGGATCGCGCCGCTGCCAATCTTGCGGTCTGTTGTCCCGGGTTGAACGTCGTCGGCACTCATCACGGTTACTTCTCGCCCGAAGAAGAGGAAAAGGTCATTCAGGAGATTGAGAGGAGTAGACCCGACATCCTCTTCGTCGCAATGGGTATCCCGAAACAGGAAATCTGGATCGCCCGTCACAGTCACCGCCTGAAGGTTCCTGTCTGCATCGGTGTCGGGGGCAGTCTAGATGTCTACGCAGGCGTAACTAAGAGGGCCCCTCTTTGGGTGCAGAAACTGGGTTTGGAATGGCTCTACAGAGTCGTCAGGGAACCCCACCGCCTTCCCCGGGTCGTAGCTATCCCCAAATTTCTCCTCATTGTTCTCGGCCGCCTCATCCGGAGGAGGAGGGCGATGGCGGATGGATCTCTCGGCGGGTCCCTCTGATAGGCTAAGGAAGACGCTATCCTTCTGGATCGCCAAGGTCCTAAATTACCTTTACCCACCAAGGTGTGGGGTCTGTGGTAGCCTGGGCGACGATCCCGTTTGCCCCCGATGCCGTGCCGGCTGGACTCCCGTGCGCCCTCCCTATTGTCGCTGGTGTGGCCAGCCCTTTCCGTCTGTTCCCGTCGCTTCGCCCCTCTGCGGCTCTTGTCTCAGGGGACGGTTCCGCTTTGACGGTGCCCGACCATCCGTGGTCTACGAAAGGACGGCACGAGATGCCGTTCTCTCACTCAAATTTCGCGGCAAAGTCCGACTGGCGCTGCCGATGGCAGAGGTCATGGCAGAACGGTTGGTGCGGTGCTTGAACGGAGATGATGGGTTGCTCCCCGAGGCGTGGGAATCGCCCGATATGATCGTGCCCGTCCCCCTTCACCCCACAACCCGCCGGATGCGCCGCTTTAATCAGTCGGAACTCCTTGCCCGAATCGTTTCCGAAAAAGTTGGCGTCCCCCTAGCTACTGATTTGGTTCGCCAGGTGCGCCCGATCAAGCCCCAGGCGACCCTGACCGCCCGGCAACGCTGGGGCAATGTTCGCGGCGCCTTCTTTGTTACCAATCCCATCGCCGTTGAAGGAAGAGTCATCGTCTTAATAGACGATGTGATGACGACGGGGGCAACCTTTGATGAGATTGCCCGAGTTCTCAAGCGATCGGGAGCGTGGCGCGTCTACGCCATCGCTTTTGCCCGCGGTCAGACCTGACGGGGGGAGATCACCGATGATTGAGATTCAGGTTCGGTCCAGCCGGCGAGAGGAAATAATTGATATCACCGACAGGGTCAGCGCGCAGGTGAAGGAGTTGGGCTGGAAAGACGGGGCAGTCTTCCTTTACGTTCCCCATACGACGGCGGGGCTTACGGTCAATGAAGGGGACGACCCGGCAGTTGCCAGCGATATATTGGAGAGTTTGCGTCGTCTTGCGCCCTGGAACGCCGACTACAGGCATCGGGAGGGGAACGCTGACGCTCACATCAAAGCCAGCCTTATGGGACAGAGCGTTCTGGTGCCCCTGGAAGCCGGCGAATTACGGTTGGGGACCTGGCAGGCCATCTTCCTCTGCGAATTTGACGGTCCCCGGACCCGTCGGGTTTGGATCCAGCTCCTGAGCCCTGCTCCATCGGTCAGTAAAGGAGAGCGATAAGGAGAGCAGTGACCAAGAAACCGGCGGCGATGACCCCGACGAATCGGTCTAAAAGAGTCGCGGCACCTGAATGAGTGGTAAAGATCTGACGCCCCCCGACGATTCCCCAACCGCCGCCGCCTCCACCTTCCTCCTCTTGCGTAATCCGAGTTACCATGGTGATGACCAGCGCGATAGCGAACAAAATGTTAAGGAAAGCGACAATCGCTTTTATGACCGTCACCCAAATCACCTGATGTCCGTATCTGTTCTTAAATAAATATAGCGTAACGGCTGATCGCCGACCCAGTTTCCCCTCACGCAGCTGCCCGATCCTTCTTCTGGGTCAGGGCGACGAGCAGGACGCTGAGGAAATAGAGGGCGGTCAGTGGTCCCGCCAGGAGGGTCATGTTGATCGGATCGACGGTCGGGGTGGCGATGGCGGCGAGGGCAAAGATGGCGACGACGGAATGGCGCCAAAACCGAAGCAGCGTCCCTGCGTCAATCAGCCCCAGTTTTCCAAGGAACATCAACACGAGAGGCATCTGGAAAGTCAGACCGAAGACGGCAGCCACCTTGGCGATGGTCCACATATAAAGGCGGGCGGCGTTAAGGATGATCAGTTCCACAGGCACCGACGGACTGGGCATCCCCATCCGAAGCATTGTCAGGGTGGCGAATGGGATCAGTTGGTAGCACAGCAGAACGCCAGCACAAAAGAGCAGGAGAGATGCCGGAACCAGTTTAATCGCAAAGATCTTCTCATGACGATAGAGAGCGGGCCAAATGAAGGCCATCACCTCATAAAGAATCAGAGGAAAGCCGATGATGACGCCCGCTGCCATACTGATCTGCAGTTTGAGAAGGATCGGCTCAAACACCGATTGAAGGGCAACTTTCCCGCCATATTCTTTCAGCGCAGGAACGATGGGATTGATGAGAAGGTCAAAGATCCTATTATAGTAGTGCCAGGCAACACCGCTGGCAACCAACCAGTAAAAAATGGCTCTGAGAAGGCGGACACGCAGTTCTTCCAAATGTTCAAAAAAGGACATCTCCCTGTCGCCGGGAGGTCCCTCCAGCGTCTCTTCTTCCTCCAGAACGGTCGTTGATTTTTGTTTACGGACTATCAGGAGGGAAAGGCTGACGCCCAAGGCAACCAGAATCAGCCCTCCCCCGATCCACCAGGACCAGCGTGTCAAAATTGTCACCTGATCAATTATCGCATTAATGGAGCGGTCCGAAACCGATTGCCGATCCGAGCGCCGAACTTAAATCGCGCTGCCGTGCAGAACAATAATTTTTTCAAATGAGCGATTTTTGGCGAGCCATCGGGTCCCGTTCCATAGCGCGGAC
Organism: Candidatus Caldisaccharidevorator sinensis; assembly: GCA_032161505.2. Lineage (GTDB taxonomy): Bacteria > Armatimonadota > Fervidibacteria > Fervidibacterales > Fervidibacteraceae > Caldisaccharidevorator > Caldisaccharidevorator sinensis. The sequence goes on along the minus strand of JAVKTG010000001.1, from coordinate 553,884 downwards.
CGCTCTTCCCCTTGCCTTCGTTTTTGCAATTCTTCTCTCCCTACCGTCCCTGTACCTTTCATCGCAAGATTCGTCTCCTCTGGGAACACGGTTCCTTTGTCAGGGAAAAGTCCATCTGGGGAGCGCGTCACTGGTGAAGGGACGGATCCGATTCATTAGTTCAGAAGGTCCCCTGGATCTCATCCTCAGCCCGTTAAGAGTGGAATTCTCCTTCAACGGTCGGGTCCTGGGCGCATCAGGGGCTCCCGATGTCGCATACGCTGAGTCTTTGCCCGTGACGATCGTCCGGGACGGCTCCTTTTGGTGTGCTTGGATCGGAAAACAACTGGTCGCCCGGTGCATCTGCAGGCTGCCGCCGACCGCCTCCATCGAGTCGGCGCTGGAATCCGGCGCCTTCTTTGAGTCCTTTGTTCAGACCGCTCATCATCTCCCTTCACAAACTAATCTGAAGCCACAAGGCTGGATCTCCAGGACGGAGCCTGCCGAAGAAACGGTCTGGGCTCCGACCGGTTCGCGGGCGCTTCCAACGGTTGAATGGATGGACATCCCCTCTGCCTGGTCCTTTCTCGTTGACGGTGAATTCCAATTGAACGCTGCCAAAAGCATCGGCATTGCCGTCGCTGTCTCGGATGGTCCCTTCTACCTTGCCCGACTTCTCCGCAACCCGAAGGAGCCATCGGTGAGCGTGGACCTTGCCCGGGTGAAACTGGAAGGCGATGAATGGGTGACGGAAGCCATCGGGCAGATGGACATTCCCGGATCGCCTTATTCTCCTGTTCGGCTTCAGTTGTTGCGGTCCGCAACGGCTTTGCATGTCGGTGTAGACGGTGAACTGATTTTAGAAACGCAGATCACAGATCCTTTAGAGGATCGCATCGGTCTATGGTGGGAAGGAGCGGATCGCCCGGTGCCGGTGGTCAGAGGTCTGCGCTGGCGACCTTTGGACCTGGCTGTATGGCGAGGGGAGCGGTGGGGCGGCGATATCACTTCAGTCGTCGGCGGTCGGTGGCGGGTAACGAAAGACGGCTACGCCCTGGTTGCCGATAAAAGGGACGCCGTTGCCCTCATCGGAGACCCTGAGAAACCGTCTTGGCTCTTCGTTGACATTTTTTGGACGGGACAACCTGTCGGTCTCGTGTGGCGCTACGTCGGCCCGACCGACTTTTACGCGGCGAAATTGGTTCCCCAAAAGGGCGGTGCTGACTTAGAAACCGTCCTCATCCGGGGAAAAAGGCGGTGGCTTTTGGATCGCTTTCCGCTTTGGTTGGAGGAGAACAGAACGTACCGTCTCGCCCTTGTCCAGGAAAGCCAAGCAGTGGCGATCGCCGTCAACGGGTTGGAACTGGTCCGTCTACCGAACGGTCAAAGGGGACCTGTGGGAGTCTGGACATCTTCCTATGCCCGAGTCCGATCCCTTTGGTTCCACTCCTATGAAGAGCCTCTCTTGCCCTTGAGCCCTGAAGATGGGGGTGTGGTGATGCCGAAAAGGGACGAGGGAGCCCTTCCACACGAACTGGTCAGTCTGACCCTCCCCCTGGGCTTGCCAACGGGGCTGCCTCAGATAGCAAGCCTCAGTCAGTTACCCGTTTGGCTCGTAGTGGAGAGAAGGAGCGACTTCCTTCATTTTTCCCTTTACAAAGACGATCAAGTTTGGGCGCAGGACAGGACCCGCTTGACCGGTGACCTCCCAGTCACCGTGGATTTGGAAAGAAGGGGACCCTTAGTTCTGGTCCGTGTCGGAAAACGGGTCGTAGTGACGAAACGTCTGGACCGACCCGATTGATTCATCCAAACGGGTCAAGTAAGCCCCCGCCATCACAAGGGAGGGAGCCACTTTTGCCACTTTTCATAAACCTCATCCCATCTCCCGTCTCCCGAAGGCTCAAAGACTTGGGTCGGGAAGGAGGAGGAGACGACGGAGCGGAGTTCTTGATGGGAGGTCAGGTAGCCCAGGGCAATCGCTTGAACGAGAGCGTTACCGGTCGCCGTCGCTTCCACCGGTCCCGCAACGACCGGTTTGCCTGTCGCGTCAGCCGTCCACTGATTGAGCAACCAGTTTTGAGAGCCCCCTCCCACTATATGAATGGTTGACACTTTCTTCCCCAAGAGGGTCTCCAGCCGGTCTATCACCCATCGGTAGGTCAGTGCCAGACCTTCCAGACACGCCCGGATGAACTCGCCTTCTGCCACCGGTTCCGCCTGACCGGTCTCCCGGCAGAACTCCTGAATGGCTGTCAGCATATTTTCTGGGGCGAGAAAGCGGGGATCGTCGGGGACGACGACCGACCGGAAGGGAGGAACCTCCTGCGCGAGATGGAGGAGTTGATCGTACGAATATTCTTTCCCCGCCCGGCTCCATACCCTCCGGCACTCCTGAAGCAGCCACAGTCCCATCACATTCCTGAGAAGACGGAAGGTCCCATAAACCCCGCCTTCGTTGGTGAAGTTGAAAGCTAGAGATTGGTCAGTGATGACGGGACTGGTTACCTCCGCACCGACCAGAGACCAGGTTCCGGAAGAGATGTACGCGCAGTCGGGTCCCGAAAGGGGCACGGCAGCAACGGCGGACGCTGTGTCGTGAGAACCGGGCGCCACGACCTTAAAATCGGGAGGTAGGTCCAGTTCCTCTGCCACAGTCTTTCGGATGGATCCCAAGACGGTTCCCGCAGGCACGATCGGACCGAGGATGCGGGTTTCTACACCCATTCGCTCCAGCATTTCATATGCCCAATCGCCCTTCACCGGATCGTAAAACTGAGTCGTCGTCGCATCAGTGAACTCGCAATATTTCTCCCCCGACAGCCAGAAATGGAACAGATCGGGCATCATCAGCATCCTCTCTGCAATGGACAGGTGGGGTGACTGGGAAACGACCATCGAGAGAAGTTGGTAAAGGGTATTGAGCCTCATAAATTGGATGCCTGTCGCCCTGTAGATCTCTTCCCTGGGAACCCTCCGGAAGGCTTCTTCCATCATTCCTTCCGTTCTTTTGTCCCGGTAATGAAAGGGATTGCCAATGAGAATGTCCTGACGGTCCAAAAGGGCGAAGTCCACCCCCCAGGTGTCTATCCCAATAGAGACAAGGGCATCTTTGTACTGGCGACGGGCTTGCATGAGACCCCTTTTGACTTCCGACCATAGTAAAAGAACGTCCCAGAACATACTCTCTCCGATCCGGACGGGACCGTTTGGGAATCGGTGAACGACTTCAAGACGAAACTGGCGGTCTCTGAGTGCGCCGACCAGCACCCGACCGCTTTCGGCACCCAGGTCCACGGCGACAAAACCGACATCTGCCACTTTTCTTCACCGCCTCACTTTACCCATCCTGTCGGTTCTGTCCAATTATTTTCCCCTCGCTGACCATCAGGCAGCCTCCAACCACAACTTCCTGCACCTCAACAGACTGCCATTCGCGCTCATACTCTTCTTCATCGGGGAGGCGAGACAACACGATGAGGTCCGCGAGGAAACCGGGAGCGATCGTGCCCAAGCAAGATTCCAACCGGCAGGCGAAAGCAGCGCCTTGGGTATAGGCGCCCAATGCCTGGCGCAAACTGATCCGCTCTTCCGGATTGGGATGAGTCAAGGCTCCGAAGATGCCGAAAAAAGGTCCCAAGGGCATACCGTCGGAGCCGAAAGCTAAAGGCAATCCCGCTTCTAAGACCGACCGGAGAGGATTCATACGTAAGGTCCTGTCCTTACCCAATCGGGTCTCGTAAAGACCGCCCGGACCCTGCCATCGGGAGATGAAATTGGGCTGCAGGGAAGGCACCAAGTGAAGTTTCTTCAGCCAGCCTATCTGATCCCGATGGATTAATTCCAGATGTTCCAACCGATGCCGAAAAAACCTGCTTCCTTCCATTCGTAGAAACCGGAAGGCTTCAATGGCTTGATCAATAGCAAGATCGCCAATGCAGTGGACGGCGAGGGACCAACCTTCTTCGTTCAGGTTAAGAATCAATCCCTCGCAGGACCGATCCCGAAGAAAGAGCCGGCCCGTCTCACTGGGGTCATCCCAATAGGGCGTCCGCAACGCCGCCGTCCGAGCCCCGATGGAACCGTCCAGAAACAACTTGACGAAAGGAAAGAAACAGCCTTCCCTTTCAACGGTCCAGGGGAGAGGGGCTTTGAGTTGGTATGCCGTTGATGGCGGCAATGCCCCTGTGAAGCGGACCCTCGGTCGCCCTTCCGCTAGTAAAGCCTCATAGACTTCCAAATCGGCATACATATCGGCAACGGTCGTGATGCCATGGCGAAGGCACTGTTCCTCCGCCTTCCGCAAGGCGTCCCTCTTTTCTCGCCGTTTCGGTTCCACAAAGGGCTCCAGGTATCGGATTGCCTGATCGGCGATCAATCCGTTAGGTTCTCCATCCGTTTTATACACCAGGGGATCGTCGGCGGGAGGGTTGATCTTCTCCAGGGCTTTAGAGTTGACGACCCATAGGTGCCCGTCGGTCCTTTGAAGGGCGATGGGTACGTCCCGGGAGGCGCGGTCTAAGTCCCATCGGGTCGGGTACCGTCTTTCATCCCGGAACCGGCTTTCATCCCAATCGTAACCGACCAGCCAGCCTTCTGAAAAGGGACCGGTCTGAACCCGCTCCCCCACAATTTCTATCAACTCCCTTAGTCCTGTAACGGTTGCCAGGTCCAAACGCAGTTCTTTCAAGCCCAGAGAGATGGGATGCATATGAGCGTCAACGAAACCGGGCAGGACGGGACGCTTCCTTGCGTCCAGAAATCCTTCCTCGCAGCCGGTCGTCGCATCACTCTGCTGAAAAACTCTGTCAACGCGATCGTCTTTGATGATGATCGTCCAGAGACCCAGCCCCTGATCAGTCAGCGGAAGACGGGCATTGACAATGCCACGGCTGCGGTGACTTTTCTCCACGGGTGAACACCAAAAACGATACTTTAGCGCACAGGAGTTTTGTTTCCTATCCCTCAACGGACCGCCAAAGTGACCGATCCGTGCCAAACTTCCAATTTGATTTGGACTTGGCCGCTGGTGAGGGTTGCCAGATACGATTCATAGTCATCGGTCCTGGACATTTTCTGGAACGGTCCTGATACGGTTCCATGCCACACATCGGCAACTACCTTTGCTGAAGAATTGGAAGGCAATCGGAGAAAGATGTGTCCGGATCTGACTTTGATAGACCAACTCTTTGTCGGTGGTTCTGTCGCTTCAATAGTTACTCTTGAATTTATCGTCTCTACCTCAACGCGGCTCTCAGGACCGGGATGAAGAAGCAAGTTGCTCGTTTGAGCCAACATCCAACTGTAGCCTCTATGCGCAACAAGAATGTTTCCCTCCGTTGACACCCACAGAGAACCGCCATTCCAGTTCACGCACACATCGCCTTTCATATTCCTGACTGCCACCAAATCGCCTTGGTGGGAAAGGATGTGCAACGAGCAGAGGGAAGGAACTTTCAAAGGAACAGAGACATTAGGACCCTGACCCATCACCTCTGCACGGACTATTTCTGAGCTAAGGGCCAGGGCTCGGACGCGACCCGGATACCAGGAAAAGCGGGCAGCACCTGAGATATCCAGGGAGACCGGCTCAAACCCCACCCTTTCCAAAAAAAGGGTGCGCGCCCCAGAAGGCAGATGCTCGGGTCTCGTGTTTTGCGACGAGGTGATGGTGTAACCCATCCGCACCGCATGGGTGTCCGGGAAGTAAAATCTCCCCCCAGGCGTTCCCCGAAGAGAAAGTCCCTGCAGACCCGACGGGATCATAGACCGTCCCCTTTCACTGACTGGCGAGTAGCGGGCGAGGGAATATAACGCTAACAGGAAAACGCAGAAGGCTATTTCGGCTACTAACTGAGTAGCTGGAATCGTCCGTTGGGTCCCGTGGAAAATACGAGCCCTGACAACCATCCAAACGCCAAAGGCGATCATAGTTACGGGAGCGAGAATCAGTAGGGTGGTGCGTGTCAGTTGCCAGTCACCAGCACGAAAGAGAATTCCGCCAACAATGAGCCAGGCGCCGAGTAACGCCGTCAGAAAATTAACTTTCACTGACCGCATAACGAGTGCCCCCATTCACAGCGATTCCTGAGCGTGAAAGCCTTTCCAGAGGAGATATCCCCCCAGCAAAACGAAAGCGACGGACACAAGGACCCTGCCAGCAGTTTCAAAATCGCGCAGGGCAGCGAAAGGGTAGCGCGAGACCATGGACAAAGCGTCGACCAAGACAAGTAGACCGATGAAACCAACACCAGTGCCGAGATACAAAGTCCACGCGATCTTTAATGAAGCCGTCGTGGCGATGCTCTTTTTAATCTCTGATGCTGCCTCTTGGGCAAACGACCAGTCGGAAACAGGAATTCCCGAACTTATCTTTCGGACGGTGTTGAGGCTGTCAAAAGCGCTATAGGCGACAAGGATTCCAAAGAGAGTCAGGGCGATCGGCACGACCATAAAAAGATACAGGAGACCCACGCCGAGCAGCATTAACACAAGACCTTTGTGAGTGTGACCCAGGTAAAGATGTCCCAGACCGGGGATCAGACCGAGAAGAAAAGTTAGACATCCCGACTGCTGCTTAACGAAACCCTGTCCGGAAGGTTCTTGCCGGAGACCAGCCCGCTGCAATTCCGTCATACAGGAGTAACAAATGGTCCTTCCACTGACGCTCCTCTGACATTGAGAACAGACACCTCGTCCGCAGACTTGGCAGACGCCTACGGCTTCCACTTGGGGGTGTTCGGCGCATCTCATATGCCCTTTCCTCCCGTTTAACTCCCGTTGGGAAGCCTTGCTGCCGGAGATTCAGCGACAACGTGGGAAAGGAACCGGGTAAAACCCCGGTGCAAATATTGAGTCGCCCGGTCACAAAGTCGGGGTTCAAGGGACAGAACCACTGTCACAATGACCCCTGCCGTCAGTGCCATCCGGAAGGCATTGACAGGGCGTCTGATCCATTTTTCCATTGTTAGCCAGATCCGCTTTAACCTCCCGTCCGATAGACCAGTGGCTTGCGCAAGCCTCAGGAGTGCTCCCTCGGGGCCCGTCTCCGGTGGTGGCAGAGGAACCCCTTTGACCCAATCTCTCAACGCCTGAAACTGCTCCAGCAATTCCCTGCAGCACGCACAGCGGACCAGATGGTCAACGATTGCCTCCCGATCACTACCCGTCAACTCACCGTCTATCAGACGGCTGATTAACAGTTCGAAAGGGCAGTTCACTTTCGCCTTCCACCCTCCTCACATCAACCCTCGCAGCATTTCACGAAGTTGCTTTCTCGCCCGGTGAAGGCGGGACTCAACGGTCCCAATCGGAATGCCGAGAGTCTCAGCAATTTCCCCGTAGGTAAAGCCGTCCACCTCTCTAAGCAGAAAGGTGACCCGCAGATCGTCAGGGAGGCGAGCCAGTGCCCAGCGGATGGCATAGACTTTATCCGCCCCCTCCAGTCCAAAGGTCTCTTCGTTAGCAGATCGTCCCTCTTCTTGCTCTTCAGTGGCTTCCGTCGTAGCCTGCTCTTTCCGTCTCTTCGCGTGGCAACAGTTGATAACGATTCGGTAGAGCCATGTCCGAAAGGAGGAGTCTCCCCGAAAATTGGGCAATGCCCGATAGACCTGCAAGAGCGCCTCTTGAGCCACGTCCTCTGCATCTTCCCTGCTTTGGAGGAGGTGATAGGAAAGGCGATAGCAGAAGCCCCAATAGCGCCGGACCAGTTCCTCCCAAGCTTTTGCATCTCCTTTTCGGCACCGTTCCAAAAGGAGGGTTTCATCCACACATCGGGTCCTCCACCGCGTTCTCTATACAGTTAGAGGCTCCCCCCGGTCCGTTTATTCTGCCCCCTCATTTGGTGCGATAATTGTGGTCGGTAATGGTGAAAGCTTATCGTGCCGTTGTCGCTCCGGTCTGGCTGTCGGATCTCGTTATCAGAAATCTGGCGATAATTGATGAAGTAGAAGTTGCCCTTCAGCCTGGCTTCAATGTCTTGACCGGAGAAACTGGCGCCGGCAAGTCCATCATCGTTCAGGCATTGGCTTTCCTTTTCGGAGACCGTGGCGACACGGACTTGATCCGCGGGGGAGAGGAATGCCTTTCCGTCAGTGCCCGGTTTCGCATAGAGAACCCGTCCCGGTTACGGAACATCTTCAACGAGATCGGTATCGAGGGAGAGGGTGATCTGATCCTTCAAAGGGAACTGTGGATCAACGGTAGAAGCCGGTGCCGGATAAACGGGCAGATGGCGACGGTCAGCCAGTTGAAGCAGATCGGCAAGCTGCTGATAGACATTCACGGTCAGCACAGTCATCAGTCCCTTTTGGATGTCTCCACTCATTTGACCTTTGTGGAAACCTTCGCTGGTGATGCTATCGCTGTCGTCAAGGAAGAGTATCAATCCCACTACGTCAAATGGCGGGATGTGGAAAAGGAATTGAAGGACCTGCGGGAAAAAGAGTCGGATCGGGCGAGAATGGAAGACCTTCTGCGTTTCCAGATACAGGAGATTGAGTCGGCCCGTCTGGAAAAAGATGAAGAGGAGCGGTTAGCGAGAGAGCGGCAAATTTTGATCCATTCGGAGCGATTGAGTCAATCGTTGAATCAGGCGGGCGAAGCCCTCGGCGAGACGGGAGGGGCTCTGGATTCATTAGGCATAGCCATCAATGCCGTTCAGCGAGCCAGCGAAGTTGATCCCCAACTGAAACCCCTCGAAGAGCTTCTGACTCAGTCTTTTGACCTCGCCCAGGAAGTTGCCCTCCAGATCAGCCGATACCGGTCCGGCACCGAGTTTGATCCCCAAAGGTTAGAGGAAGTGGAGGCACGGCTGGACCTGATCGGCCGATTAAAGAAGAAGTATGGTCCCGACATTCCTTCCATTCTCGCCTACGCTGACGTCCTCAGGCAGGAGTTGGAGAAGCTGGAAACTCGTCAGGAGCGAATTGAGCGGCTGGAAAAGGAGAGGAGGCGCCTGCGTCAGGAAATAAGCCGGCTGGCGCAAGCACTTTCTGCCGAGAGGCAACAGGCATCGCGGCAGTTGGAGAGGGCGGTTCAAAAACAATTGAGACCGCTGGCAATGGAAAAGGCGCGCTTAAAAGTCGCCATTAGCTGGGACGGAGGGGAGGACGGTTTGGAGGTTGACGGGCGAAAGGTTGCCTTTGGACCGGAAGGGATTGACCGGGTGGAGTTTCTTTTTTCCGCCAATGCGGGGGAACCCTTCAAGCCTCTGTCCCGAATTGCTTCGGGCGGCGAACTGTCCCGGATGATGCTAGCTCTCAAGGTTTGCCTACAGGACCGGCAGCAGATTCCGATCCTGGTCTTTGACGAAATAGATGTCGGTATCAGCGGGCGGGCTGGTGAGGCGGTTGGGGAGAAGTTGAGGGAAATCGGTCAATTCGCTCAAGTTCTGTGCGTCACCCACCTTCCCCAGATCGCTTCTCAAGCCGACTGGCACCTGGTCGTAGACAAAATAGAGTCTGGGGGGCGCACCCGGGTCACCGTCCGCGCCTTAGCCGAGCGCGAGCGGGTCAACGAACTGGCGCGATTGATGTCCGGCAGGCAGATCACCGCCGGATCCCTCAGCCACGCCCGTGAGATGTTAGAAAAAGCCCGGTCCCGAAAGGGACCCCTTGACTGAGAACAGCAACGATGAGATGCTTCATCGCCATTGAGTTGAACGACGCTGTCCGGCACATACTGGCGGACCTGATCCGAGAATTGGCTACCTTCAAGGCTCCGATCAAGTGGGTTGAGCCGGAAAATCTCCATCTGACCGTCAAATTCCTGGGCTCCATACCTGACGATCAGGTCAGTCCCTTGTCCGAGCAGCTCACCTGTCTGTCCCGATCCTTTCAGCCGTTCACCTTTTCCGTGACCGGAACGGGTTCCTTTCCCAACTGGGAGCGACCGAGGGTCTTGTGGGTCGGAGCCACCGAAGAAGAGACCTTCCGCCGTCTTCATAGGGAAGTGGAAGATGTCACCGTTGCTTTCGGGGTAGACCGTGAAGGGAGACCTTTTCATCCTCACATCACCCTTGGGCGGGTGCGGGAGTTGAGAGGGCTCCCGCCGGTGATCGATGCCCTTCGGCGCCTCCAGGACCGTTCCTTCGGCTTCGTTATAGCAGATCATCTGACCCTCTTTGAGAGCCGACTCTCTTCGTCGGGACCGACGTACCGGATCGTTAGCCAGCACCCGTTCGCAAGCAGGGGGGGTATCGCCAGTGACCGATGGGATACCGTTGCATGAGGTCGCTGTCGTCGTCAACGAACGAGATAATGTGGCTGTCGCTAAGGTCGCCATCGCCCCAGGGACCAAACTGAACCGGAACGGGCAGGTCATCACCGTTAACAAACTCGTCCCGGCGGGACATCGCTTCGCTCTCGTTCCGATCGGCTCCGGCGAGGCGATTGTGCAGTATGGGGAAGCCTTCGCCCTGTCCCGAGGCATTAATCCAGGTGATCCGGTCTCTCCCGAAAATATTGAGCCTTCCGTTCCGCACCATCCGCCGTGCCTGGCGACCCGCAATGACCCTCCCGACTACTTCCCCGAGAGCCTAGAGCCGACCTGGATGGGATTCCGACGCCCGGACGGACGGGTCGGCTCCCGAAACTTCATCCTGATCGCTCCAACCAGCATGTGCGCTTCTACTGAAGCCTTTCAGATTGCCGTTCAGTCGGAACTTCTCCTCTACGACCCCGACCGTTACCCCAATGTGTCAGGAGTGACCGCCATCCCCCACACCAAGGGGTGCGGTTGCCCTGACGGCACACCGGTTGAGATGGTCTTTAAGATTCTCAGCCGCTACATCGATCATCCCAATGTCTACGGAGCGATTGTGATAGAGCTGGGTTGCGAAAAGACCCATCTGACTGCTTTCCATCGTTACATCGCGCCCCTGATGGAAAAGAAGCCGGTCAGAACCCTGAGCGTGCAAGGATGCGGAGGCACGAAGGGCACGATCCGGTGGGGTTTGGAAGTGGTCGGTGAGTGGCTGGAGGAAGCCAATCAATGTCAGAGGGAAACGGTCGGCGTCAGGGACCTGATTTTGGGAGTCAAGTGCGGAGGATCGGACGGATTCTCCGGGATCAGTGCCAACCCCTCCTTAGGTGCTGCCGTTGACCTTCTGATCCGGCATCGGGGAACGGCGATCTTCACCGAAGTTCCCGAAATCTATGGAGCGGAGCATCTTCTCGCCGTGCGGTCTCGGGATGAGACGGTCGCTGAGGAAGTCCTCCAGGCGGTCCGGTGGTTTCGAAACTATGTCGGTACCTTTGGTCACGACCTGAACGAGAATCCGTCACCGGGCAATGTCGCCGGAGGGCTGGTCAACATCGCTCTCAAATCTCTCGGTGCCATCGCCAAGGCGGGCTCGACCCGACTGGAAGGAGTCATCGGTTACGGCGATCGCCCGCCCGGACCCGGTCTCTACCTGATGCAGGGACCCGGTTACGATCAGGAGTCCACCCCAGCCCTTGTTGCCGGTGGTGCCCAGATCATCGGTTTCACAACGGGTCGTGGCACCACCATCGGCAATGCCATCGCCCCTGTCGTCAAGATCGCTTCCAATACGCCCACCTTTCAAAGAATGCAAAACGATATCGACATCAATGCCGGAACCGTCTTGGACGGCGACGAGACGATCTCAAAAGTCGGTCAGCGGATTTTTGACACTTTGCTAAGGGTCGCTTCCGGGGAACTATGCAAGGCGGAGGTCAACGGGCATAGGGAATTCGCCATCTGGACGGTCGAAGGCGTTTCCCTCTGATCTATCTCTCAAAACTCTGCCGCGCCTCTTCTACTACTTCCAAAAGCCTTCGGGCGAAGCGCTCTAATCGGTTTAAGATCGACTCCACATACTGGTCGGCATGTTCTATCTGCTCCCGTGCCTCCCTCTCGGCTCGCTCTATGATTTCCCGGGCTTGCCGCTCCGCCTCCCGGCGAATGGCACTCTCCTCAACCAGGTGTTCTGCCTCTCGGCGACCGTCCTCAATGATCCGCTGTGCTTTCTCCCTGGCTTCCTCAAGAATCATTTGCGCCTCTGCCTGGGCACCCTGGCGAATCCGTTCCGCTTCCCTGTTGGTTTCATAAGCTTTCCTAATCTCATCGGGCAATGCGGCACGAACTTTTTGTATACCGATAACAAAGTCGTCCTCATCGATAAGAACTTTTCCAAAAATCCGGAACTTCCCGTTGCGAAGAACATCTTCTAATTCACTCAGAGCCTGGTAGATTCCCGGAATCCTGATCCCCTCCTTTCCCGAACTTTCTCCTTAAGTCTTCGGGCGACTTCCAGGGGAACCAGTCCGTCCAGACAGCCGTCCAAACTGGCGACCTCCTTGACAATGCTAGAACTTAGGTAAGCGTAGGGCAGGCTAGTCATCAAAAAAACTGTCTCTATTTGCGGATCCAGTTTCCGATTCATCGCCGCCATCTGAAATTCATAATCAAAATCTGATACTGCCCTGAGCCCTTTGACGATCACCTGCGCTTCCTTTTCTTTGACAAACCGCACCAGTAAGCCGTTAAAGGATTCCACCGTCACATTGGGGAGATGCCGACATGCCTCCTTCGCCATCTCGACCCTTTCTTCCAATTCAAACCAAGCGTCCTTGGCAGGGTTGGTAGAGACCGCGACGATTAGTTCGTCAAAAAGAGCAGCCGATCGTTCAATGATGTCCATATGACCGCTGGTGATCGGGTCAAAAGTCCCCGGGTAGACCGCTTTCATCCTTCGGGGTCCTCTCCCCCTGTTCCCTGCTTCTCCCTCTCATCCCCGTTGCGATAGAACGATAGACAATGCTCACCAATCCGTCGCCTCTCAAAGAGGCGAAGGGAGCCGAACTGGTCGGCGAACTCTTCTTTATTCAGATGCTGGACGATCACCCATCCGTCACGGCGAACGCAGCCGGGCTGAGATCCCAGAAGAGCCAGAACCTGCCGGGCAAGGTCCGTTCTGTAGGGCGGGTCGAGGAAAACGATGTCAAAGGCGGCGTCTCTTTGCGCCAGCCGTCTGACCCAGTTGCGGGCGTCACCGACCAGAACCTCCGACTGCCCGAAAAGGCGAAGCCGCATCAGATTCTCTTTTAGCCCTTTCACCGCCCGACGGGCGATCTCCACAAAGGTCGCCGACCGAGCACCCCGACTCAAGGCTTCTATTCCAACGGAGCCGGTGCCCGCAAACAGGTCCAGGAAGGTGCACCCTTCCACTTGCCTACCCAATATGTCAAAAAGGCTCTTCCGGATTCGGTCGGAGGTCGGTCGCAGACCTTTAGCCCCGCCTGTTACAAGAGACCGACCCTTTTGCTGGCCTGCAATGACCCTCATTTTCGTCACCGGACCCTCAAAGGGGCTCCCGGTTCGTTCCCCTTGTCAAAGTATCAACCTTCCGCTTTCGGTTGTTCGGTCTGGGCGGGCGGGGCGGATTCCGGTGCCGGAGCCGGAGGCGTCTGGCGACTCAGTTTCTCAATCTCCTTCGCCGCTTGGTATTCGCTCCAGGCGATGACCCCGATCAAAAGCCCCCCGACAGCCAACATAGGGCCGATCGCCCCTAAGAAGAGAGCGACGAACTGACTCCAAAACGCCCACATCAGACCCAACCCAACGACCACCATCACGACGGCAGCCAGCAGTCCGATCGTTGTCCCTTTCGACACTTCCGTCCCCTCCCGCCTTGTGCAATTTCACTGCTTTCATTATGGCATTCTTTTACCATCTAAATGGCTCTGTCAATATTAGATTCAATGAGGCGATGGTGAGAAGGAGGTAGGAATCCGTGCCGATCCAGAGAGATCGTTTCCTTGCTGACTTTCTCGAATTAGTCCAAATTCCCAGCCCCTCTGGCCGTGAGGGGAAAGTGGCTCAGGTCGTCCGGTCCCGTCTTGAAGAGCTAAGACTGACAGTTGAAGAGGACCGTGCGGGAGCCGGTTTCGGGGGCGAGCAGGGGAACCTGATCGTCAGAAGGGATGGGGATTTGCCCCGCCCACCCTTGCTCCTAAATGCCCATCTGGATACGGTTCTGCCTTGCGAAGGGGTCCGACCGATCGTGGAGGGCGATAAAGTCCGCTCCGACGGCACCACGATCCTGGGAGCCGACAATAAGGCAGGTGTCTGCGTCCTCCTGGAACTTCTCCGAGTTTTGAAAGAGGATCCCATTCCATGCGGTCCCTTAGAGATTGTCTTCACTGTCGGCGAAGAAACGGGACTCCACGGCGCCCGTCACTTGGACTATAGCCAAGTGACGGCAAAGGTCGGGTTCGTTTTCGACAGCGGTCCGCCGGTGGAGAGAGTCACCGTCGGCGCTCCGTCTCAAAAGAGCCTGAGAGCCATCATAAAGGGGCGCTCGGCGCACGCCGGCGTCTCACCAGAAAAGGGCATCAACGCCATCGTTCTCGCATCCCGAGCCATCGCCCGAATGCCCCTGGGTCGGATAGACGAGGAAACGACGGCGAACATCGGTGTCATTCAGGGCGGTCTGGCGACCAACATCGTCCCAGAAGAGGTGACCGTAGACGGCGAGGCACGCAGTCACGATCCATCCAAACTGGAAAGGCAAACGAGAGAGATGGTCCGGCTACTGGTGCAGGAAGCGGAGATCGGTCGAGGCAGAGCGGAAATAAAAGTCTGGGACGTTTACAAGGGTTTCCGTATCGGTGCCGATCATTTAGTCTGTCAAGTGGTCCAAAAGGCTCTCAGCGCGATGGGGCTGTTGCCCCGTTGGGAGATCAGCGGGGGTGGGAGCGATGCCAACGTTTTTAACGAGCACGGCATCCCGTGCGTCATCGTCTGTTGCGGAGAGGAAAGCCCGCACTCACCGGAAAATGAGCGGTTAGACATACCTTCTGCGCTTCAAAGCGTGGAACTGGCGAAAAACCTGGTCGCCGCCTTCGCCCAATTAACCGGCGGATAGGAAAGGCAAAGGACTCTTTTGTTAGTCTCCTGACGGTTTGGGCACCGGCAGATAGGGTCGGTCGTAGAGAGTGCTATCAAAAAAGGTGTCCTTGTGAATATTTCGGGGATAAGGTTCCAACAAGTCCTCTTTATTGACAATAAAGTCGCTTCGCTTGTAAGCGGAAAGGGCAAATTGGGGACCGAGGACGATCGCATTGACCGGGCAGGCGTCTTCGCAGTATCCGCAGAAAATGCATCGGAGCAGGTCAATTTGATAGACCTTGGCATACCGTTCGCCCCGAGAGATGGGGTTTTCTGGCGGGTTGTCCGCTGCGACCACGGTAATGGCGTCAGCGGGACAGGCGGCGGAGCAAAGGTGACAACCGATGCAGCGCTCCCGACCGTCGTCCCAACGCCTCAGTATATGCCGACCCCGGAAGCGGGGTGCCACTCTCACCGGCTCTTCGGGATACTGGACCGTCGCCTTCGGCTTCGGCAAATGACCGGCGGTTACCTTCAGGCTCCTCAACAGGTCCCGTATCATCGTCCGTTCCTCCAATACCCCATCTCTCTTCGCAAGTGTGACGCGACAGACCCCAGCCGATTTTGACCTTAGACAATGCTAGCGACCATTGCTTAAGCCGTCAGGTAACCCATCCGAATCAAATCGTAGACTGCCACCAGGACAACGTTCGCCAGCCCGACCGGCAAAAGGAAGGTCCAGCCCATCTGCATCAGCCTATCGTAACGGATTCGGGGCAAAGTCGCCCTCGCCCACATAAAGAGAAAGACGATGAGGAACACCTTGAGAAGAAACCAGAAAAGGGGAGGAAGAATCGGTCCGGTCCACCCGCCGAGGAAGAGGGTAACTGTCATCGCGCTGACGGTTAGGACATTGGCATATTCGGCGAGAAAGAACATAGCGAATTTCATCCCCGAATATTCCGTATGGTAGCCAGCGACCAGTTCCGTCTCTGCCTCTGGTAAATCAAAAGGTGCCCGGTTCGTTTCCGCAAAACCGCCAACGAGAAAAATGGCTGCGGCGGGAAGGGCGAGGGGCTTAAGAATCAACCAGTTTGGTAGAAAGGGCACTTCCACCCAATCGGTACGCCACCAGAATCGCAAGGGTCCCGTCTGTGCTGAGACGATTTCACTCAGCCGCAGTGTCCCCGTCAGCATCACCACGACCACGATGGCGAGACCGACCGCCAGTTCATAACTAATCATTTGCGCCGCACTGCGAAGTCCACCTAAAAGAGCGTACTTGCTGTTGGCAGCCCAGCCGGCAAGGACGATCCCATAGACCCCCAGGCTGGCGAGCCCAAGGATGTAGAGAACGCCAATGCTCAAATCCACCGCCTGGGCATTAGGACCAAAGGGGATGACAGCAAACGTCGCCATCGCCGGCACCAGGACCAACCCTGGCGCCAGCCAGTAAAGGACCCGGTCGGCTCCTTCCGGGATGATCTCTTCCTTAAAGAGAAGTTTCACGGCGTCGGCGATGGTTTGCAGCAGACCTCCCGGACCGACCCGATTGGGACCGTACCGGTCCTGCATAAATCCGAGAAGTCGCCTTTCTGCAAGGATGACGAAAGGAATGGCAGTAAAGACGCAAGTCAAAATGATCACGTACTTGACAACTCCCCAAAAAATTACCGACGCCACTCCTCTCCACTCCTTGTCCCCTCTCATTATGAGGCGCCGACGGCTGAACCTTCGCTTCAATGTTAAGCCACGCTAGTGTCGCCGCCGGTGTCGCTTTCGCACACTAATGTACGCTAATAGAAACCGTCGGATAGCAATCGGCGAGAGGTGGTTCGGTGATGGATCACGAGCGGGAGTTGGACCCGATGGAGTGGGTCCGGTCTCTTTACAATCGCAACCGACCGTCGCTGACGTTCTCTGCGACAACGGTTGAGGAGGCAGTGAAGTGGCAGGGTGAGTTCCGAGCCGCTCTTTTAGACCGTCTGGGCAAGCTGCCCGAGAGAGCTGCTGACCTGAACGCCCGAATCCTTGATGTCCGCGAACTGGTGACGGTCAGCGACGACGGTCGCCAAGTCCGCTACCGAAGGGAGGCTTTAACTTTTCAAAGCCAGCCAGGGCTCACCGTCTTCGGCTACTTTCTCACTCCCCTGTCCAATAACGGTCGGCTCCCGGTCGTTATCTGCCTCCCGGGGCACGGGAGAGGGGTTGACGATATCGTTGGCATTAAAGAAGATGGGGAACTAAGGACTCGGTGGGACGGATATCAACGGGACTTTGCCCTCCAGTGCGTCGCCCATGGGTTCGCCGCTCTTGCACTGGAGCAGTTGGGATTCGGGCATCGCAGAGGCGAGGAAGCCCGGAAACAAGGATCCGGTGCCTCTTCCTGTCAGCCCCTTGCCGGTTCCGCCCTCCTGTTGGGCAAGACGATGATTCTCTGGAGAGTCTTTGATGTACTGTGCGCTCTGGATTATCTACAGACGCGACCGGAAATCTATCCCGATCGGGTAGCGGTTATGGGCATCTCCGGTGGCGGCACTACTTCCCTCTACGCCGCTGGGCTGGATCAGAGAATAAAAGCAAGCGTCATCAGCGGCTATTTCAACCTTTTTCGCGACAGCATCTATAGCCTCAGCCACTGCATCGATAACTATGTTCCCGGCCTTCTGAATATTGGTGAAATGCCGGATGTAGCCGCGCTCATCGCCCCCAGACCTCTCCACATTGAAAGCGGAACCCAGGACCCTATCTTCCCCGTTGAAGCCACTAAAGAGGGGTTTGAGCGCCTTCGGTCCGTCTACCGTATCTTCGGCGCGGAAGACCGCCTCAGCCTCCACATCTTTGAAGGCGAACATTCTTTCAACGGGGAGGGTGCCTTCCCTTTTCTCAAACGGTGGCTCTGAGACCGCCGCCCCAGGATGGGAACAGCCCCCGCTCACAGAAAAAAATACGACGATCCCGGTAACCACTGCTCCGGCACCGGGCAAAGTCTTGCTGTTCCTAAGCCATTTGCGCCCTCAAGAAAGCGGCAGCCTGAGGCAAGGTCTCCCTCGGATCGCCGGGCACCCCGCACTCCAGAGCCATATAATCGGTGAAACCGATCTCTTTTAAGGCGGTGAAGGAGGACCGAAAGTCGGTATGACCCCAACCGGGAAGCAGACGATTGCTGTCCGCCAGATGGATGTGTCGGATCCATTTTCCTCCCTTTTTGAGGGCTTGCGGAAGGGACGGCTCTTCAAGATTCATATGGAACAGGTCTGCCATCACCGCCAGCCCAGGCGCTTGGACCCGTTCGCAGAGAGCCACTGCTTGCTCCACCCGCCTCAGATAGTGGGTCTCGTATCGGTTGAGAGGTTCTAACAGCAGGAGGGTCCCTTCCCTTTCTGCGATGGGCGCCAGCTTCTCCAGATAGAACAGCAGGAGTTCCTCTTCCAGTTGAATTGCCGTTTTAAAGGGACTCAAGTCGGGCAGACGAGGGCTTCCGAAGATCGGGACGAAGATGAGCCCGACGGCACCCAACTGTCCCGCAGCCCGCAACCGAGCCTCAATGTCCCCAAACGCCTGCTGTCGGACCACAGCGTCGCCGTCTAAAAGCGAACCGCGATAGCCGGCGCACACCGTACTGACCTTCAGACCTGCTGCCTCTACCTTCTTTCGGACCTCCTCAGCGTTCTCCACCAACCAGTCGCTACCCCAGAACTCTACTCCTTGATAGCCCCACGCTGCCAAACGGTCCAACTTCTCCTCTAATGTCTCTCCTGGAACCAAGCTGTCCTGACACGCCAGTTTCAACGGACTCACCCCTCCTTGACTGGGAGACTAAGCGGTGAAAATGATCTTCTTTACTACATCCAAAAGGGCTCCCTGATCGCCTGACTCCCGTGCGGCTCGCAGCCGGTCCCGGTCCCGGTAGATCAGGAGCGCCTTCTTCATTGCATTGCCAAACATTTCTTTGCTTAGCCGCATCGCTTTGACCTGCTCCATCCGATAGGTGAACTGATCCTCACCGAACCAGCCATCATAGTTGGTGTCCAGGGCCGCATAGCAGAAGTCGACGAGCCTCCAGATGTCACCCGTCCCGGTGACCCTGTCCTCGTCATTGCTGTGGTATTTGGCGTTGTTGATGTGGAAATTGGTGATCGGCACCCCAAACCTTTTGAGCAGATACAGTTGGGCAGCGGGCTCGTCGCCGTACATCTGCTCGTGTCCGTAGTCAATGGCGACCCCCATATTCTTTCCGCCGCAAATTCGGTTGACTTCTGAAGCAACCAGCGCCGCTTTCGCTGTCGTGGCAGTGATCATATTGCCCTCCCGCGGCTCCTTCGGCTTTGCTTCCGTCCCGAACTTGAGTCCCTTCGCAATCGCGGCTTTGTTGATCTCAACGCAGGCATCAATGAACAGGTCCAGTTGTTTGCCGTAATCCACTTCGAAGTTGTAGTCCCACCCGTCCGATCCCGGCCAGAGAGCGACGGAGGCACAGCCGACCCGGCTGGCAATTTCTACCGCCAGAAGACACTGATCAAGGGCTCTCTTGCGGATGGACGGGTCGGGATTGGTGACGCCACCCATTCGGTAGACGGAGTCGCTCCAGACATTGATGTTCATATTAGTCGCAACCAGGTTATGGTGGGCGAGAGCGTCCCGGACTTCCCGAATCTTCCCCTCGTCTATTTCGCCCTCGCCATCGTGGAACAGGACATCGTGAAACTCAATGCCTTTGATCCTCGCTTGAGCGACCCGACCGATCTGATCCAGGATCGTGTCCGAAAAGTCCGAACGGTGGCGGTTATAGCCACGGGTGTTAAACCGGTCAAAGAACTCACCGGCACACCAATGACCAGCTGCAAAAGGAATCTCAAAACGGTCAAAGAACTCGTCCAGCAAATCGCCCTCCAGATAACCGGGGAAGTTCTCTTCCAGACCCTTAAGCAGTTGCTCGTCTTTCTTCATCTCCATCCCTCCTCCTTCGCTTGCGACATCACCATAGCGACGGTCGAAACCTGTGTCAATGCCGAAAAGCCCCGTCTGAGGTAAAATTGAACGTGGCGAACTGAAACGCTGGTGATCGTTATGGAATGGGAAAGGAGGCTTGAGTTCCTATCCGGACTGATCCGGCGTTTAGAGAAGAAAGTCGGTCAGGAAGACTTCCTCATTCGCTACTTTGACGGTATCCTGGCTCTTTTGAAAAAAGCTCATGGAGACAGCGGGAAAGTGGCGGAAGCGATGGAAGCTGTCCTCCGATACGAGTTGTGGCATCACGGCACCCTTAGGCGCTTGGCGCAAACGCCGGACCTACAGGGTCGCTACCTGATCCCCCTGGGCGTTGAGATGCGGACAGCCCTCCTCTCCCTTACCCAGCGCCTGAAGAATGTAAGCGTTTTCGGGTCGCCTGAAAAGGCAGTCCTCTCCCTCCTCCTTGCCCATTGCCATTACCAACTGGGCAACACTCAGGCGGTCATCAGCGCCCTTGAGGAAGCCGTCGCCAATGGTGCCAGCGATCCGATCGTCTTCTTCGCTCTCGGATTCAACCGGCACAAACTTGCCCTCACCCACTACGCCCGTTGGGAAGCCCTTAGCAAGAGATTAGTCGTCTTGGACCGGGAAGGATTCGAAACTCAGATGAGGAGAGCCATTGACGACTTCAAGAAAGGGCTGAGTGTGACCGGAACCGAGCCTGGTGACGCCCAACTGTACATGTGGATCGGTCTTATCTACGAACTTCTCGGCGAGAGAGAGGAGGCTGCCGCTGCCTACGAGAAGGCAAGGGAACTCAACCCGTCTGCCTTTGCAGAAGAGGTGGAGGGTCATCTCCAACTGCTGCGCACCTCTCACGAACGTTCCGAAAAGCCCCCTCCTCCTGCTCTCCCCCGTCCCTTAGTCCCTGAAAGCGAAGTGGCTTCTAGCTTCCCGGCCATCACCGATG
This sequence comes from Candidatus Caldisaccharidevorator sinensis, assembly GCA_032161505.2. Lineage (GTDB taxonomy): Bacteria > Armatimonadota > Fervidibacteria > Fervidibacterales > Fervidibacteraceae > Caldisaccharidevorator > Caldisaccharidevorator sinensis. The sequence continues at coordinate 533,129 of JAVKTG010000001.1, read as the reverse complement.
CCGAGTTGGAGCGCCTTAGGAAGACCATCAGCGAGGTCAGCACACTGACCGACTTCTTGAAAAGAATCGAGAGTGGCGGATCGGGTCCGGGTAATTGATTTGTCCCGTTCGTTCACGATCCGGCGCCCGTCTAAAATGGAGGTGGCACGACGTGAGGATCGCTGTGATCTCAGCAGCAGGGTGCTTACTGCTCTTCTCCGCAAGGGTGCTGGCGCAGGAGCAGTCCTCTACACCCCAGAGGGGGAGAGCCTTCACTGCCGTCCGATTCCGGTCGGGTCTCATTACTAAAGTGGACCCCACAGGTGGTGTCCTAACGGTGAAGGAGACCGTCCAGGGACAGGGACAGGAGCGTTCCTATCAGGTGACGAAAGAGACCGTCATTATCAAAGAAGGGAAAGAGGCAAAACTGGAACAGTTTAAGGAAGGACAGCAGATCCTCCTCTCGCTCACCCGCCGAAGAGAAGGCGGTCGTCGCGTCGTTCGTCAGTTAGCCGACCCGGTCACCTTCTGCGCTTTTCTTCTGTATCCGACCGTAAAGGGAACCGTCAAGTCCTTTGACCCGGCTAAATTAACGGTCACGGTCGCCATCAGCGACAAGGAAGAGAAGACCTTCACCCTCCCAGGTCGCGGGATCTGTTGCTTTTTGATGGGTAAGGGACATCGGGGGCGGGAAGCCGCTCTGAAGGGGGGAGAGTCGGTCGTCGTCGTCCTTTCCGGACCGTCGCGGGCAAGAGCGGTCTTTGACCAGGACTCGTGGAGGGCCTACGGGGAGAGCCAGTGGTCTGCAGTAAAAGCCAGAAGAGAGCGACGCCGGCGCCCGACAACGGGAGGGCAAAGCTGAATTCATAGGTCGGCGGGACCGAGGAAGGAACTTGACGGAAAAGAAACCGACCGCTCAGCCGACGGCGCGCCTAACACTGACCGACGCCAGCGCCATCATCATCGGCATCGTCATCGGGGCCGGTGTTTTCCGTACGGCACCCGACGTTGCTCAACAGAGCGGACATCCGGTGACCTTTCTTCTTCTCTGGCTGATCGGGGGACTCGTCTCTTACACAGGCGCCCTACTGTACGCGGAACTGGCGACGGCCTTCCCCGACGCCGGTGGTGAATACCATTTCTTGAGAAAAGCCTTCGGACCCGACTTGTCTTTCCTCTTCGCCTGGGCTCGGATGGTCGTCATTCAGACTGGTTCCATTGCGAGTCTCGCCTTCATCTTTGGCGACTACGCCAGTCAGATCTGGTCTCTCGGTCGGTACTCAACAGCAGTTTACGCCGCCCTTTCCATCGTCGCTCTAACGGCGATTAATGCGATCAGCGTGGAGCAAGGCGCCTTGGTTCAAAAATTGCTGACCGGTGCTAAGATCGCCGGACTTCTATTGGTCATCGTCGGCGGGCTTTTATCAGGACCCGCCTCCCAGGTCCCGACCCGACCGGTTGAGGCACCTTCCGTCGGGCTTGCCCTCGTCTTCGTCCTGTATACCTATGGCGGATGGAATGAAGCCGCCTACATCTCTGCAGAAGTCCGTCACGCGGAGAGGAACTTGGTTAAAGCCCTCCTGCTGTCCATCGGGATCGTCACAGCCGTATATCTCCTCGTCAATGCCGCCTACCTTTACGGTCTCGGTTTTGACCGACTCGCTCAGTCCAAGGCAGTGGCTGCCGATGTAATGGAAAGGGGTTTGGGAACCTGGGCACGAACCCTAGTGAGCATCCTGGCCGCTATCTCCGCCTTAGGTGCCCTTAACGGCACCATCATCACCGGCGCACGGACTAACTACGCTTTAGGCAGGGAATTTGAGGCCTTCTCTTTCCTCGGACATTGGAATCCCATCACCCAAACCCCTATAAATGCCCTCATCGTTCAGGGGCTCATCTCCCTAAATCTGACCGGGCTGGGAATGGTCACCCGCGGTGAGTTCGAAGCGATGGTGGAATTCACTGCTCCCGTCTTCTGGCTGTTTTTCCTTTTAACGGGAGTGACCGTCTTCGTCTTCCGCACCCACCTGCCCAACCAGCCCAGACCCTTTCGGATCCCTTTCTACCCAATCACCCCCCTTCTCTTTTGCGTCTTTTGTCTCTATATGCTTTACTCCAGTCTCGCATACAGCGCGACCCTTCAGTTCAAAGGTCTGGGAGCAAGGGCGGGCGTCTTTCTCCTTCTGTGTGGCATCCCGTTCCTTTTCGCCACCAGGTCTGTGAACCGAAACGGTGGCTCTCGTCTAAAACTTTAAGCAAGAGCAGTCCTGGCAATGAAGACGGACGACTCAAGGAGGGGTTGACTGTGGTGAAAAAGGCGTTGGTTGGTCTGGTCCTTTTCACCGCCCTGTCTGCCATAGCGACAGCCGTTTTTTCCGTCATCCAGACCCGTCCTCCGGACGTTCCCTATGTCCCGACGCCGCAGCCGGTGGTAGACGAGATGCTGAAAATGGCTCAGGTCACTAGTTCCGACGTCGTTTACGATCTGGGCTGTGGTGACGGAAGGATCGTCGTTACCGCCGCGAAAAAATTCGGTGCCCGGGGCGTCGGGGTCGATATCGATCCGGAGCGCATCCGAGACTCCAAACAGAATGCTCAGAAGGCGGGCGTCACCGATAGGACCCGCTTCGTCCTCGGTGACCTGTTTGAGATGGACCTCCGTCCCGCTACCGTCGTCACCCTCTATCTTCTGCCCAGCGTCAACATAAAACTGCGCCCGAAACTGTTCCGGGAACTGAACCCTGGCACCCGGGTCGTCTCTCACGATTTTGATATGGACGAATGGGAAGCCGATGAGACGAGGACCGTCAGCGGTCCCTATCGGGACCATACCCTTTACTTTTGGGTCATTCCTGCAGCTGCCGGAGGAATCTGGGAATGGACCGTTCCGACCAACGGAAGCCCCCGGCGCTACTCAGCCCACCTCCGTCAGGTCTTTCAAAAACTTCATGGTAGGGTAACGGGGGGACAGCAGGATCTGCCGGTGCAAGAGGGACGGATCAAAGGTCGGGCGGTGTCCTTCCGAGTCCAGGCGACCATGGGCGGTCAGCCAACAACCGTCGCCTTTTCAGGTCAAGTAGATGGGGACACCATCACCGGCACCGTAGACATCTCAGGCGGTCCCTTCGCTGGCAGAAGGGAATGGAAAGCGACGCGAAGAAAAGAGACTGGGACCGGACGGTGGCGTTTCTCCGTTCCCGGCTCTGCAGGCGGCGGTCAAGCGGACCTGATCGTTTCTGAGAAGAACGGGTCCCTTTCCGCCGTTCTCCAGCGAAACGATAGGACGGAAACTCTGGAGCAGTTTTACATGTGGGGCGGCTCCCTCTTTTTCATCGCCAACGGGAACGGCGCCAGCAAATGGGCTGTCAGTGGGCTGGTCGATGGCAACCGAATGACGGGCACCTTCCAACACGGCTCTTCCAACCCCGTGAACTGGTCCGCTCAGAGAGTCGGGCAGTAAGGCTTTAAACGGGTCTGAAGGAAGTGGGGCGTAAAAGGAGCGGCGCCAGCCTCGTCCTTCTTGTCCTCATCGTGTCCGCTCTTGTCTCCTTTGCCCTTGGTCTTGATCCGAATTACCTGGTTAACGGCGGTCTGGATTGGGATCAAGACAGCAACGGCGTCGCTGACGGCTGGAATTCTGAAATTCACACCGCTGAGGGTGCTTTTGGTTTCTTCGCCGTTGACCCAAAAATCCGTTTTTGCGGGACCGGCGCCCAAAAGATCGTCCATCTTTCAGAAAAGGGATGGGTGCGGATCAGTCAAGACCTTATCTCGGCCCTGCCCTCCGCCCGCTACCTCTTTCGATGCTGGGTTCTCAGCGAGTGTCAATCTCTCCTGATCGCTTATTCCCGGGATGAGCAAGGTCGGTATCGGGAACTGTGGAGCTTGCGCCTTCCGCCTGATGCTTCCGGAACCTGGAAGCGATACCAGGGACTGTTCACGACACCTCCTGATTGCCGGTGGATCAAAGTCTCGTTAGTTACGGAGACGAGGGGGACCGCTTGGTTTGACGACGCCCAACTGATCCCTCTGTCCCCGCCACCGACCGTCCTGTCGGTCCAGCAATCAGAACCGCCTGTCCTTGACGGGCGTTTGACCGATCCCGTTTGGCAAAGAGCAGAACCCCTTGATTTGTTCCTATCCCTTGACGATCAAGCGTTAGCATCACCCCAAACTGTAGCTGCCATCGTTCACACCCCCGATTGTCTCTACATCTCCTTTAGGTGCGAGGAGCCAGCCGTCTCCCGATTGAGGTTACAGTCGTCTCGCAGCGGTCGTCCTGCGTACAGCGACGACTGTGTTGAAATCTATATCTCCAGCGATCCCAGCCAATCTATCCAACTGGTCGTCACCCCTGAGGGCAACACATTCAGCCAGCGAATGACCGCCGACCCGACCACACCCCACTGGTGGCTGTTACCGTCTCGTAGTCACACACCATGGGAAGGTCAGTGGCGCTGCGCCACCCTCAGAGGAACCGATTTCTGGTCCGCAGAGGTCGCCGTTCCGTTCTCTCAGGTTCCCTATCTCAGGAACCTTCCTTTCATCCGAGTCAACTTGTGCCGGTCCCGTAAAGCGGGGGGAAGAGAGGAAAACAGCGCCTTCGCTTACCTCGGTGCAAAAACTTTTCAGAAGCCAGAGCTCTTTCCCTTTTTGAGATTGGTGGGACCGCCCGATCTCAGAAAGGAAACGGTGCGCCGAAGAGTGCCCGAGTTTGTCGTCGTTCCCCAGTCCCAAAGGTTCGTGACAAGCGGTCGTTTGATTCGGTGCCAGGGACGTTTGGACATGATCCCATTGACACCCGCCGAATTTGTCTGCGACGATGCCATCAACTTTTTCAGGGAGAAAATGGCTCGCTCTCCGGTCCCGATTTCTGTAGCCAAGGGATACGACAGGGAGAGGCATAAAAATCAACTGATCCTAACCACTCCTTCTCTTATTCCTTCACTTCCCGTCTTCCCCCTCCCTCGAAGCAAAGTGATACAGTTTCTCAAAAAACGGGGAGACGATGCCTATGTCCTAACCGTTCGGTCCCACAGAGATGTCCCTTCAAATGAACTCCCTCCGGCGGCACAGATATGGTTGGTCGCTCAGGATCCCGAAGGGGTGCGCAACGGTCTCGTCACACTCCTCCAGTTATTCTGGACCGGTTCCGACCAGTTCCGCAGCAGGGAGGTTCTGCTTCCGGAGTGTGAAATTTGGGACTATCCAGACCTCTCGTTCCGAGGGTGGCACACTGTCGCTCCGTTGAGCGATCAGTTACCGATTTATTACAAGTTTTGCGATGTCCTTTCGCTACTGAAGTTCAACTACTGGATTCTTGAGATCAATGACCGTTTCCCCTACCGAACCCATTCCGATATAACCCATCCGCGCGCTCCGACTCGGGATCAGTGGCAGCGCTTGATCGGTCATGCCGCAAGCCGCGGGGTTTCTATCATACCTCAGATCCAGTCTTTCGGTCACTTTGAGTATGTTCTGTCCAAACCCCGATATCGCCATCTAAGCGAGCTAGCGCAGCCGGATCCGCGCTGGGGGTTTTACTCTTACTGCCCTTCCAACCCCGAGACTTATCGCCTTCTTTTTGATTTGATGGACGAGGTGATTGAGTTATTCCAGCCGCGCTGGTTCCACATCGGTCACGACGAAATTACTTTTGTACCTATGGCGGTCTGTCCCCGGTGCCGCGGGAAGAACCCCGATCAACTTCTTACTGACGACATCTTGAGGATTCACAAGTACCTGAAGTCCCGGGGCGTTGAAAATGTGTGCCTTTGGTGCGATCAGTTGGAGCCGTCCAGGACCGGTGGACCGCCTTACGGCACTTATCGGGCTGCCGAATCCCTTCCTAAGGACCTAATAATCTTCTGCTGGCATTACGAGCCCCAACGCTCTTATCGGTTCCTGACTCACCATAGAGAAAAAGGGTTCGCCACCGTCGGTTGCCCCTGGTACCATCCTGAAAATGTGTGGAATCTGGCTCGCGAGTCCCTTGACAGGAGGGCCGTCGGACTGTGCGGAACGACTTGGTATGACCTCGGCGGCTTTGAGAACCAAATTGACTTGATGGCAAGTCTGATTGTCGGCGCCGAAAACGGATGGTCTGTGGAAATCCCTCCGATTTCCCGAACTGCCCACCCCTCACCCCTGATTCAAGACCTGCTCGCTCTCAATGGGAACCGCCCATCTTGGCTGCCTCCCAATCCTACTTTTTTTACACTGAACTTGAATCGTTACACCAATTACGCCCTCTTCGGTTCAAATGGGCTCATTCCTCAGAAAGTCTTTTCAATGGAGACCGCGGGAGGGATAACACAATTTTGGGCTGGCATTCCTTTTCTTCCGTCTGTTCGTCAAGGAGCCATCGGTGTCCTGTCGGCGCGCTATGACCCAGCGGCGGATTTGCCGAATTGCATCGTTGTCCCCATTGAGTCCCGCGCACGAGCGATCTATCTGGTCCTCAGTACCGATCGGCGCGCCGTTCAAACAGAGAGCCTTTACCAAAGAGGTTCATCAGACCCCAGAGAATGTGCTATCTTAGCTGTTAAGTATAGGGACGGTAGTGTGTTCTCTCAACGTCTCATTTACCGCCGCCATCTGACCGAGTGGTCGGATCGCCTGGGATGCAGCTACTCTCGCCTGGTTCATCAGACCGTTTCGTCTGCAGGACAGTTAGTAAGTTTCTGCGCCTTCCGTTGGGACAATCCTTATAGCAGTGAAATCATTGACTGGCTAATTATCGCACCCTTACCGGTCGGTCTCTCGGTCGGTCTCTTAGCGGTGACAGTTGTTCAATAAAAGGAGGTGTGAAAGATGATAGAAAAAGTCTCCTATGCCGGATGGGAAACATGTTATCGGATGAGCAACGGCATCGTCGACCTGGTGGTTACGGCTGACGTAGGACCGCGAATCATCCGGTTCGGTTTCGTCGGAAAGGAAAACGAATTTGGAGAGATTGCTTCGGACATAGGGAAGGTGGGGGGCAATCAGTGGCGGCTCTACGGCGGGCACCGCCTCTGGCACGCACCCGAGGCGATGCCTCGCACCTACTCACCGGATAATCAACCGGTAGAGGTCGCCCTAGAGGGCGATGGGCTGACGGTCAGACAGGATGTTGAACCCGAGACACACATCCGCAAGGCTCTAACGATACGATTGAGCCCTTCGTCTTCCCAAGTGCAGGTGATTCATACACTGACCAATGAGGGTTTGTGGGCTATTGAACTGGCTCCCTGGGCGGTAACTGTTATGGCGAAGGAGGGTGTGGCACTGATTCCACTCCCGGCATACATACCTCACGAGGCGAAACTGACACCGGCTTGCCCTCTTGTCCTGTGGCACTACACCGATCTTTCGGATAAGCGCTGGACCATTGGCAAGAGGGTGATCCTGCTGCGGCAGGACCCGTCTGTTGCCTCTCCCCAGAAAATCGGGATAGGCAACTACCACGGATGGGTCGCCTGCTACCGAAACCGCCATCTTTTTGTCAAAAGATATGAGCACCGACCCGACCAGCCTTATCCTGACTTCGGTTCGTCAACGGAGGTCTTCACCAACGCCGAAATCCTTGAACTGGAAACCTTGGGACCTCTTGTCAAGTTACAGGCGGGTCAATCGGTCAGTCACCAAGAGGACTGGTTTCTGTTTGATGGTATTTCTCTCCCAGAAGAAGCGGATCAGATTACGGAAATGATCGGGCAACTCCTGGAAGAGGCCGCTACTCAGCGGAGCCAGTGACGTCGGTCAGGTTGAATTCAGTGACGCGCATCGCCGGCACGACTTCCGCCCACTCCCACTCGGGAGCGCCGGCTCGTAGCGGCTGGGTCATCGCCTCCACACGATTGAGAAGGTCCAGAACACTTTGATTGAACCGAAAGTTTTTCACCGCCTTCGTAAGGACTCCGTCTTCTATCAGGAAGACCCCGTCCCTGGTCAACCCCGTCAGAAGCACTTGCAGCGGATCAACCGTCCGGATATACCATAGACGAGTAATCAAAAGACCTCTGTCCGTTTCACCGATCAGATCGTCAAGGGTCTTATCCTGACCGAGCAGAACGAGACCCCTCGGAAAAGCGCCGTAGGCGCCTTTGGGGTCCACGGAATGCCCTGTCGGCTCGACGCCCTGTTTGGTCGCCGTCACCCGATCGTAGACCATATGGGCTGCCACACCCCTTTCGATGAGCGTCACCTTTTTTGTCGGCATACCTTCCGCATCGAAAGGACAGCCCTGATGGAGGGGATGACTGATGTCTGAGTATAGTGTTATGTTGTCGCCAAAAATCTTCTGTCCGACCTTGCCGCTCAGCCAACTTCTATTTTCTGAAACAGCAAGGGCATCAAAACCTGATGACATAAAGATCAATAGGTCGGCAACAGCACTCGGCTCCAAAATCACCCTGTATCTACCGGGCGGCAGTTCTATCGGATCCCTATTTCTCTTCGCCTTCTCGATCGCCCTTTCTGTAACCCTCTCAGCCTCTTCATCATCCCATCGGTAATTGCTTACCGACGCCCATCCGGTGCCCCCTTTCCCGAAGACGGTGATACTAAACGATCGTTCCGTCCGTTCGTAGTAGGCTTGTAGACCTTTATTGTTGGCAATAAGAAGGGCTGTGAAAGTCGTCCCATGGGCGCCGGCGCAGGTTAACTGTTCCGAACGGCACCGTTCAATCGATTCAACGACGACCCGCCCACGCTCTGTCGGTGTCACGCTGACGATTCTTTGATCAACTGCCTCTACCGGCGTGTACACTTGAGGACCCAGTCTGGGGAGGAGGGACGGATCGGGGGGCATCAAACGGACCGCCTCGCCGGCTGCCTGGATGACTGTTTTCAGTGCATCGTCGTCCGTTTGGTTCGTCGTCGCCTCCGCCATCCTTTGGTCCTGAAACACCCTCACTGTTACGGAAACGTCCCTTCGGGCGACATTCTGGTGGATGGCGTTGTTGGCAAACCGGGTCAGTCCCTCGTCTCGTGCCGTTATCACTACCTCCGTTTCGGGTGTGTTAGAGAAAGTGAAGACCTTCTCCGCAATTCTTTGCATCTCTTCTCTCGTCACTTTCCTTCTCCTTTCATTCGTGACGACCAGGGAAAACTTTGACCTTTCGGAAGAGGGCTGGAGACGCCCCGTGAGACATCTCAGCCCTCTGGGGCGGTTCGCCCTTGCCGCAGTTTGGAACGCCCCACAAGGTCCAGTGATCGGGACCGGCGATGCCGGCGCAGGACTGCCAGAACTCCCAAGTAATTCCCGAATAGCAGGGATTGCGTACCATTTGTATTTTCTTTCCGTCTCGGATCTCCCAACCGATCTCGCATCCGAACTGAAATTGAACCCTCCTGTTGTCTATACTCCAACTTCTGTTGACTGCCATCATCACCCCTCTCTTGACGTCAGCAATCAAGTCGTCCGGAGAGCCAGACCCCGGTAGAAGGCTGATGTTAACCATCCGAATGATCGGTAGATTTTGCCACCCGTCCGCTCGCAGACAGCCGTGACTCCTTTCTGCCCCAATGGCGCTGGCTGTTTCCCGAGACGTCAGGTAGTCCACCAAAAGGCCTTCCTTTATCACTTCCCAACGCTGACCTTCGACTCCCTCATCGTCGTAGCCGAAGGTCGCCAATCCGCCGGGAGATGTAGCATCCGCCACAATGGTGACGAGGGGGGACCCGTATCGGAAGTTACCCCGTTTCTCCAAAGTGGCGAAACTGGTACCCGCATAGTTGGCTTCCATTCCCAAGACCCGATCCAGTTCCAGCGCGTGCCCGACCGATTCGTGAATCTGCAGGGCGATCTGAGACCCGTCCAGGATTAAGTCCCTTTCGTCTTCCGGGCAGAGGGGTGCCGAAAGAAGAGCGCGAGCCTCTTCCGCAATGATTGGCGCATGGGACGGCAGATCTAATTCCTGAACCAGTTCATACCCCTTGGTCATAAACTGACCGCCGTGCGATTGGGGATAAGATCGGACTTGCAATTGTTGTCCATCTGTTGCCTGGGCTTGAATTCCCGCGCCGCTGCGCACCAGAACCTGTTCAATCAAAGCCCCCTCCGTGTTGGCAAACCACTGCCTCTTCCTCTGGAAACTCATCCAGCCGTAGGCGACGGCTGTGGAAGGCGTCTTGAGGATCGTTTCCGTGCACTGCTGAAGCAGAGAGACCTTGTCCTGTATGGGAACCGTGAACGGGTCAATGATAATCGGTGTCTGGTAAAAAGCCTGGTGAGCCGGTTCGGGAACCAAGCCAGCATATTTCGGCTTCATCCGAGCGCTGGCTCTGGCAATTTCGACGGCAGATCCGGCAACAGCCCTCGCTCCCCCTTCTGTCAACTCCCTGCTGGCGGCAAAACCCCATCCTCCCTCAAAAAGGACGCGAATGCCAATACCCCTGTCTTCGCCTATCTCCACCGTCGCGATTCTCTCGTTGCGAACTACCAGTTCCTCCCTTTCGGTAAACAGCACCCTTGCGTCGGCAAATTGGGCACCTAACCTCCTTGCTTCATCCACTGCAGCGAGGCAAAGGTCTTTCATCTCAGTCACCCGCCTTATCCGAGGTGATACTTCCCCTCTGCAACTGTTCTTCCCTAAGCACCGCAACCCTCGTGCGCAGTGCCATCTCTTTCTTCTATAACGGTAGGGTCTGGCGATCAGGTTGTCAAGGGAAAAGGAAAGCCCAATCTACCGAAACGACGGGTTGGACTGAAGCCTCATGCCGGCTGGCAGGTCTTTACCGATCAGATTCCAGCCACGCCCGCCATTGGTGAAACAGTTGGAGGATCTCCTCTCGCCCTGCCCATTTCTTGTAAACCATCCGGACCCGGAACCGATATTCCTGATTCAGTTCGTAGGGTGTGACGATCAATTGAAAGTCCCACGCTGGGTTGGTATCTTTCCCGTCTGCCGTCAGCCCTCCCCCCGATGGAGAATGGGTGAGGCGCACTCCTTTAGTCCTGTCAAAGAAGAAAGCGACGACCCGGTCCCTCCACCGACCGAACATAAAGGGTTCTTCGAACCGCAGACGGGAAAAAGTGGTGAAGAGCATCACAGGGTGCTCTGCCGATATCGGAAAGGTTTCCGACTCCTCTAACGCCGGGACGGTGCTCTCATCATAGTGCCACTGAGTGCAGAACTGGGTCCAACGCGACTGGGTTTCACCCTCTCTCCTCCCGATAAAGTAAAGGCTCTTATTTTCCGGCCCATTGATGTAACTCGCCCAAAAGAGACCGATATACCCGTAATGGAAAACCCGTTTTGTCGGGCGGAACCGAAAGTCCATGTCGACAAAATAGGGCTCCGAGAGGCGAAACCGGGTCCGACTCTCTACACCCCAGAAAGGAAGGGGCGGCTGGTACAACTCCGCTTCCCTTTCACTGATCGCCCTTAATTCCATCGGCGCCCTTCTTGGCTCAAAGAGTAAATCTCTCTCTCCCGTATAGCCGTCGAAAACGTGCTCCAGGTTCAACCCTGCAAGAGCAGGAACAAAGACACTTTCGGGCTCATCGTCGCAAGTCAATCTCCAAATGCCGTTGAGCCCTTCACGATGCTGCTGGTTTTCTGCCGCATTGTCTCCGACCCGCGCAACCAATTCCCCAGCCTTCAACTCCAGCCAACCCATTCCACCAAAACCTCCTTTCACGCACCTAATTCTTAAACAATTTTTATTCCTTCGGTCCCGTCAGATCTTTGATCTCACGGTCTATCAGAAAATTCCCATTCAAACGGCTTTAACCATCGTTCGCTGTAACCAACGTCCCTCAACGGCATTCTCTAAAGTGGAGCGCCTGCAACAGGCGAAGGGGCTACCGATCTCAAGTCTAATAGCGATCGGGTTGTGCCGGCTGTTGGCTGCGACAATGAGACCTGACGCCCTGTCTTCTACGCCTCCGCCAGGACTTTCTTAAGATACTGAATGCTTCTTTCAGCTTGCTCCTCGGTGCCGCATTCAACGGACAAAACGCCGTTGTAGCCGGCTCTGCGCAGGACCCGGATGACGGCGGGCCAGTTAATGAGACCGTCTCCGCAGGCGCAGCCGACGGGCGTCCCGGTCACCTTTCCTCTCTCCGCTTCTGCGTGTTCGTAAGCGATGTCCTTGGCGTGAACATGGACTACCCGATCAACGACCGCTTCCAGATACTCAACGGGATCGTTGCCGGCAAGAAAAGCATTGCCGGTGTCGAAGTTGACTTTTATCATCGGAGACGGGACCAGGTCCAGAAGTTTGAGGAAGGTGTCCTTTCGGACGGTGTAGATCTGATGGGGCTCTAAACCGATAAAGATGCCGTGGCGCTCAGCAACAGGAAGGACCCTTTTGAGGGTGTATTTCATAATCTCAAAGGCTTCCGCGTCGTTCTCAACCCAATGCTGTTTGGGACCCTCGTCGGTATTGACAACGGGAGCGCCGATGTCTGCTGCCCAGCGGATTGCCTGAGTCAAGTAGGGAACGGCGGCTTCGGGCTTCATCAAAGGGGAATGGGCGGAAAGACCGGAGACCTTGAGACCCAGTCGGTCCAAAAGGTCCTTGTAGTAAAGGGGATCCTCTTCCATACTCAGCATATGGTAGTACCCCGCCTCAGCGAGTAGGTCTCGCCCCGTAGCGACACATGGTTCAACAAACTCGTAGCCCAGTTCGGCGGCTGTGCGAGCGCCGTAGTCGAAGGGCTTATCAGCGTGGCGGACAAACTCCAGATTGATCCCGATCCCGATTGCCATACCTCCCACCTCCTGAGTAAATGTTGGCACGGTGTGCTGGATCAGAACATCAGTCGTTGGGAGCGCCTTGCCATTGAGGGAGGCGGGGGCGGTGTAAAGTTCAGTCGGCGACTCAAGACACTGGTTAACGGGGTCGGATCAAAAGGACCCAATCGCCGGGTCCGGGCGGAGTGAGGGTCAGGCGGTCGGTAGGGGCAAAGGACTGGCGCGAATGGAGACGACCGTGACCGGCGTCCCACCACTCAAGGCGACAGCCCGTCCGAAAGGAGGCGACGTAAAGGCTGATGCGACCGATGCCGGGCTCATACGCGATCAATAACCTGCCGGGATCGGCCAGACAGGCGCCTGAATCCGCTAACTCCGGCATGGCTTGGAGCGTCCAGAAAGGTAAAGACCTGATAAATGATGCCAGAAAGGTTAGGTCAGGGTAGAGTAGACCGAGAGGCTTGGTCTTGACCCCCAGTTCACTGAAAGTCAAGCCCTCAGTCCTGAAATCCTGCCAGCGTCTGGGAAAGACTACTTCGTCGGCGTAATTGATCTGCCCCCCGTTGAGGGCAATAAACCAGGCGCCCCGCCGCATATTCAATCGGTCCAGTCCCGCTTCCTTCTGATAGTAATTCCCCTCCCACAAGCATTCATGGGCGAAAATCGGCTTTGGCACCTGACGAAAGAGGTCAGCGAACCAGCGATACTTTTCTGGGTTCCATCCGTCCAATTTGTCCTGAATCGTGTGATAATCGTACCATTCGGCTTTCTGTACGGTCTCATCACTGGCTCGCAGAGAATGAACGCTGATGAGATGACGATGCTGATCTTCGTCGTATAAGTTTTGACCGATTCTCATAATTTCATCTCTCGAAAAGCCCTCTTCCCACTCACTGGTCGGTTGAAAAGTAGCGTTCCAGAAACCGCCCCACCGGGCAACCCAGTACCTCAAAAACATATCCTCTTGCTCTCTGGTCGGAATTTTTGGCATTCGGTTAGTACCACCGAACATACTAAACGGAATCAGGACCATCTGGCGATTGCTGAGAAGCCTCAGAGCCGTGTCTAAACGCTTCCAAAGAGCCAGATTCATTCGGGAAAAGTCAATCTTACCATTCCGCTTCTCCCAAGGGAGGCGGTCTGGCGGTCCTAAATGGGGACCAACGATCGCGTTGAAACCCTGCGTCTTAAGAAAGTCTAGGGTAGCAGCCAAAATCTGTGGGTCGATCGCATCAATGTTCCACAAGTGAAAGGATAATAAGTAGACAGGTGTTCCTGTTCGGTGCTCAAACCAAAGGCGATTGTCCTGTCGGACCTTCAGGGGCCCTGGAATCAGCGACTTGGAAACCTGAAAGGAACCGCCTCCAGAGGCAGATCCGTCAGAAAAAGCGAAACGATACCTCCACTCGCCGACGGTGTCAGGCATAAACCGAATTCTCCAAGTGCCTCCGCCATCGTAAAATCCGAAAACCCTTCTCGCTGTTCCGAAAGGTCCGGAGAAACCTGCCTCCAGAGTCACATCGGTAAAAGGATTGTCATAAAAGCGGGGATTGCGCACCGCAATCTCAAACAGACCATACAAAGCCACCTTATTGATACCAGCCGACAGCCTTTGACGGTTGGGGCCTTGACAAAAAAGGGTCAATTGGGTGATCGCGAGAGCGTTAACGATAAACTTGCCAAGACCAAAGGCTCGCACCTGTTGGCTCGTCCCTTTGAATCTAACCATAGGCGGTTTCTGTGTCAATAAAACGGGAAGGCAGATCCCCGTCGCTCATTCCAAAGCCCTTGGAGCCAAACTGATCCCCCTCCGACGCCACCTGCTATCTGCACCTGGTCATCCCGCCAGTGCTACGGTGCCGATCCCGGGCTGTCACCACAATGTTTGTCCAGAAAACCTCCGATCCTTAGCAATCTGTCTATCCTCAAGTCCGGCGGTCCGGACCGACTCAGTCCGTGGCTGGTTTCTGCCGGATAGCGGACAAAAATCACTTGTTTCTTCAGGCGTCTCAGGGCTGCGAAAAGTTCCTCCGCCTGCCCGATCGGACATCTCAGGTCACCTTCACTGTGAATGATCAGCACCGGAGTCTGAACGTTCGCCACGTATTTGAGGGGTGACTGTTCCCACAATTTTTCAGGCCTGTCCCAGGCATTCCCTTCCCAGTAGCCGTCCGGATGAAGAGGAAAGTCGCTGGTTCCCGCCATGCTGTGGAGATTGACGACGCTCCTATCGGTAACGGCGCACCGAAATCGGTTGGTGTGTCCGATGATCCAGTTGGTCATATAACCGCCATAGCTACCGCCCGCCACCGCCATTCGTCGTCGGTCTATGTACGGGAGCGCCTGGGCAAAGTCGGCTGCAGCCATCACATCTTTAAAGTCCGTTTCACCCCAATTGCCCCGGATGGCGGCAGCGAAGGATTCGGCATATCCGATACTGCCCCGGGGGTTAGTGTAAAAGACCACATAGCCTCTTGCGGCGTGCCATTGGAATTCGTGGAAGAAGGTCCAGCCATATTGAGCGTGGGGTCCCCCGTGAATGTACAGGATCAAGGGGTAGCGGCGTCCGGGATCAAAATCGGGCGGTTTCAGCAACCAACCCTGAATCCTTTCACCGTCAAAACTCTCAAACCAAACTTCCTCAGGATCGGATAACGCTACCTCGTCTCTCCATCCACGATTCAAGTCCGTCAAAAAGGTCAGTTCGGTTTTAGCAGCAAGGCTGCTGACCATTAGGTTGCCGAAGAAAAGTTCCCCAGGCAGCGTCGGTGTGCTCAGAGCAGTGACCAACACTCGCGCCGATGCGTCCGTACTGAAAGCGTAGATGTCATGGCGACCCTCTGTAACCAAGCGCCAGTGCCCTTCTACGTCGACGCAATAGACTTGGCAGGTGCCAGCGTCGCTGATGAGAAAGAAGATGTGGCGGGAGTCCGGTGTCCAGATGGGTTCCATTCCCCCGGCAAAGGCTTCCCGACAGTCAGTCAGGGTAGCGTTGCCGACATCTCTATCCAGGTCAGCCGTCAAACATCTCACTTGTTGCGTTCTAAAGTTGACTATCCAGACCCGATCATTTCTCGGCACCCAGGGGTCCTCTTTACTCTCGTGCCCGATGTAAGCGATCCATTCACCGTCTGGTGAGAAAGAAGGTAGACCTTTATAGCCGGTCGGTGTCGGGATTTTCTGTAACCCCCCTCCAGCAGCGGGGATTAACCATAAATCCACTTCATAAGGTTTATCCTCAGGATCGTCACATCGGTTGGAGACGAAAACGATGAACTTTCCGTCTGGCGAAAAGGACGGATTGCTGTCGTCGTAGTCGCCGTCCGTCAGTTGGGCTGCGTCTCCGGATCCTACATCACAGAGCCAGATATGTTGCCTCTGGTCCAAAAAGCCCAAGCCATCTAACCGATAGTGCAGCCTTGTGATGACCCTTGGAGGATGGGATTTGCCTGTTTCGTCCCTCTTCTTTCTTGCTTCCTGGGTCCATTCGGAATCGGTCGGACGAAAGGAAAAGGCGATTTTGGAGCCATCAGGCGACCAAGCGATCTCGCTGATGACGCCCTCGGGCAATCGGGTCACGGGCATTGCCTCTCCGCCATCGGCCCGAATGACCCAGATCTGCGTCTTTTTCTCCGTAAGTAGGGTCCGAACGAAGGCGATTTTCTTACCGTCTGGGGACCATCTGGGCTGTCCGTCCGCCACCTCGCCGGATGTGTAGGGGTACACTTCTTTGGTCTCCAGGTTTGCCATCCACAAATGGCTCAGATAGCGGTTCTTCTCTTTGTCAATCGTCTTGACTGTAAAGACGCACCTCCTCCCGTCAGGGCTGACTTGGGGACCTCCGACTAATTTCAGTTCCATCAGATCCTCCGCGGTCACCTTTCTCTGCGGCACCTCAAACCCCTCCAATTCAATTTATAGTGCAATCTATCGCCTTACGAGGTTGAACGATGCTGATCAGGCCGTTGTCGCCCTGGTCATTTTTGTCTGATCCGATTCGGAACCGCCCTCGCACGGCGCCAGACTCAACCGCCTGATTGAAAACCGTCGGAGTGCCGTTGACTGCCTTTTTTGTCCCGATCCTCCGTCCTTTGTTATTTCTTTTCCTCCGGCACGTCCAAACCCAAAGTCTCCCAAAGTCGGTCAACCTTTTTCTTCACTTCGTCCGTCATCCTGATGTCATTTGGCCAGGGTCGCAAAAAGCCCTCTTCCTTCCACTTCCTTGTGGCGTCCATCGCCATTTTTGACCCGTAGCGCCACAGGGGGGAGGCAAAGTGGAGGTCGTCAACGGGTCCCTCCGCGAAAACGATGTCCCTCTTCGGGTCTATGAAGTTGAAAGTCCTCCACAGCACATCCGACATATCGGTGAGGTCACAATCATCGTCCACGACGACGATGCACTTGGTAAACATCATTTGCCCCAATCCCCACAGACCGTGAATGACTTTCCGGGCATGCCCTGGATATCGCTTTCTAATGGAGACGACCGCCCAGTTGTGAAAGAGACCCTCGGGAGGAAACCGGATGTCGACCACTTCGGGGAGGATCAAGCGGATGAGCGGCAAGAAGAGTCTCTCCGTCGCTTTGCCCAACCAGTAATCTTCTTGGATCGGTTTTCCGACGATCGTGTGGGGGTAGACAGGATTTCTGCACGTCGTTATGGCGGTGACTGTAAAGACCGGATATTCTTCTTCCAAAGAGTAGACTCCCATATGATCGCCGAAAGGTCCCTCTAGTTTGCGGACTCCTGCTTTGACAACGCCCTCAATGACGATCTCCGACTGAGCAGGGACCTCCAACGGAACGGTTTCGCACGGGACCATTTCAACGGGTCGCTTTCTTAAAAAGCCCGCCAGAAGGAGTTCGTCTACGTCCTCAGGGAGGGGAGCCGTCGCCGCATAGACAAGAACAGGATCGCCCCCTAAGGCAATGGCGCACGGCATGTCCTTCCCCCGCTGCTCCCACATTAAAAAGTGCCGATAACCGTCCTTATGGGTCTGAGCGTGAAAACCGAGGGTTTTTTCGTCAAAAACCTGCTGGCGATAGAGGCCCATATTGCGGGCGCCCGTTTCGGGGTTGTGGGTGAAGACGAGACCCAGACAGATGTACCGGCCGCCGTCCTCAGGCCAACACTTGGGAATCGGGAGGTCCAAGAGGTTCGCCTGCTCTCCCGTCCTGACGACCTCCTTGCACGGACCGGAACGGACCGTCTTGGGAACGAAACTGGCAAGCTGGGCGATGCGGGGGAGGACCTTGATCTTCTCCCACAGGGTCTCGGGTATCTCCGGCTTAAGTAAGGATGCTACCTCCCTTGCGATCTCGTCCGGATCGCCTCCCAAAACCAACTTCATCCTTTCCCAGGTCCCGAACAAGTTGGCGGCGACCGGAATGTCATATCCTTTCACCTTTTCAAAGAGGAGTGCCGGTCCCGCCCTTTTGACCGACCTGTCAATGATTTCGGTCATTTCCAAGTTCCAATCCACTTCGACCGGGATTCGCTTCAGGTCCTGCCTCTTTTCCAGTTCGGTGAGATATTCCTTGAGGCTGTTAAACGGCATTGGGCACTGCCTCCCTTGCCGATGTTTCCCTCATATGATGATCTGAGTGCTACAATGATGGTGCGGGCGAAATCGGATGGTCCCCTTAAAAGGAAGACCGAGGTGACTTTTTGTGAGCCGCAGGAGAAAGTTTGCTTTCATCACGGGCGGAGTCGTCTCCTCTTTGGGAAAGGGGATAACAGCAGCGAGCCTGGGGCGTCTTTTGAGAGCCCGTGGTCTGAAGGTCACCCTTCAAAAGATCGATCCCTACCTCAATGTAGATGCTGGAACGATGAACCCTTACCAGCACGGCGAAGTCTTCGTCACGGAAGACGGTGCTGAGACGGACCTGGATTTGGGTCATTACGAGCGATTTGTTGATCTGAATTTGACCCGGCTGTCCAACATCACAACAGGTCAAATCTACGGTGAAGTGATCCGCAAAGAGAGGGGAGGGGACTACCTCGGACAGACCGTTCAGGTCATCCCTCATTTGACAGACGAGATTAAGTCCCGGATTCACAGAGTTGCTGAGCAGTGGGATGCTGATGTGACCATCGTGGAGATAGGTGGAACGGTTGGCGACATTGAAGGTCTCCCCTTTCTTGAGGCGGCGAGGCAGTTCAGGTTAGATATGGGCAGCGACGACGTCCTGTACATCCATGTCACTTTGGTTCCGACCGTTGCCGTTGGCGAACTAAAGACGAAGCCGACCCAGCATAGCGTCCGTGAGTTAAGAAGTATCGGGATAGAGCCGGACATCCTCGTTTGCAGGACGCCCCGACCGTTGACGATGGAGGCGCGGCGGAAAATTGCCCTCTTTTGCAATGTCCCTTCAGAGGCGATCTTTGAAGCCGTCGACACCCCCTTCATCTATGAACTGCCGCTGATCTTGGACGAGCAAGGCCTAGGCGACCTGGTCGTCCGCCGGCTCGGTCTGAAGGCGACTCGTGTAGATTGGGACGAGTGGAGGAACCTAGCTGCCGTCGCCCGGTCGCCGCAAGACGAGTGCGAAATTGCGATCGTCGGAAAGTATGTGGAATATCGGGACGCCTATTTCAGCGTTGTGGAAGCGGTCAACCACGGGGGGCTCGCCCACAGGGTGCGTGTTCAGATCCGTTGGGTCGATTCGGAGGTCCTGGCTCAGAGCAACCCCGACGATGTCCTTGAAGGCGTTTTTGGCCTTTTGGTCCCTGGCGGTTTTGGTTACAGGGGAGTGGAGGGGAAGATCTGCGCCGTCCACTGGGCGAGGACGAGGCAAGTGCCTTTCCTCGGTCTGTGTTTAGGGCTGCAGTGCGCCGTCATTGAATTTGCGAGGAACGTCTGCGGGTTGACCAGCGCTCACAGCACCGAATTTGACCCTGGCACCCCTGACCCTGTCATCGTTCTGATGGACGAGCAGCGAAAAGTTGTGGACGTCGGCGGAACGATGCGGCTGGGTGCCTACCCGTGCTATACGGCACCAAAAAGTTTGGCTTGTCGCCTCTACGATGCCGATGTGGTTTACGAGCGCCATCGGCACCGCTACGAAGTCAATCCCGCCTACCATTCCCGATTGCAGTCCTGTGGTCTGCATTTTGGGGCCCTGTCGCCTGACGGCAGGCTCGTTGAGATGATTGAACTTCCGGATCATCCCTTCTTTATCGCCACACAGTTTCACCCCGAATTCAAGTCCCGCCCCAATCGGTCTCATCCCCTTTTCGCCAACTTTATCTGGTCCGCACTTCATTTCGGGCGTCGCAGGACCAGGACCCGGACCACTGAGCAGGTCGGCGGATAACGGTTCGGATAACTCCTTCAAAGGCGGGTCTCGTCTGGGCACAAGGCTACCTTGATGGCGCCTGCTTTTCCCGCCTGTAGAGCCGTTTGCAGGGCCTCCCTCCATCGGGACAAAGGATAGATGTGGGTGACCAGACCGGACAGGTTGGCGATTTTTGAGGTGATCAATTCCAGAGCGAGGGTGAAGGTCGGCACCTTCCGCCGGTTCCAATGCTCCTGACTGTATGTGTAAAGACCGCGCACGGTAACCTCCTTGAACCAGATGGCGGTCCAGGCAACCTTTGGCTCCGCTGGCATCCCCAGCAAGAGAACGGGTCTGCCGGCTCGCGCCCACCGGACGGAATGATTCAGGGACGGTTGACTTCCGACGCAGTCTATGACGGCATCGAAACCGCCCAGGACTGTCGGGAGACCGAAAGGCGGTTTATAAATCCGAGCCCCCGTGTAGTCGGCGAGCGCACGGTAAAGGTCTGACACATCGCTGTCGCCGATGACTGCGTCCGCTCCCAGTTTTCTCGCCCACTCCGACTGATGCTTATATCGGGCAACGACGGCAACTCGCATCGGCGGGCGTTCTGATTGGCTCTCCAAACTTCGGATGGCGATGAGAGTCAGCAGACCGATCGTACCAGCGCCAATGATCAGGACCGACCGTGAGTCGGACCATTCGTTCATCAGATATAGGGCTCCGTGGAGGGAGCAGGAGAAGGGTTCTACCAGAACTCCCTCCTCATCGCTGACCGATTCCGGTAAAGGGTGAACCTGGCATCGGTGGGCAATCAGTTCTTCAGACCATCCCCCGCCCGTAGCGGCGCAGTATCCCGTTTGAATGCCTGGGCTGATGATCCCTTCGGTGACCCGCTCGCAAAGAGACGCCGATCCGGACGCGCAGGACCGACATCTGTCGTTGAGTTCACGGACCGCGCAACCCAGCGCCGGCTCCAAGACCACCCGTTTTCCGATGAGATCGGTTGCCGATTGCCCCGCTTCGCTGACGATGCCTATGACTTCGTGACCGGGGACGAAAGGAAAAGAGATCAGAGGGCAGAGAAAAAGGGACGAGGAGCCCTTGACTACCGAAAGGTCGCTTCCGCAGATACCGCAGAGAAGGGGACGGATTCGCATCCAGTTCTCCGACGGCAGGGGTAGGCGGCGGAAAGCCTTCTCGTAGACCAGCCCCAAAGGGCCCGTCAGCACCCCGGGGAATTTTTTGCCCAACAACCGCACGGTCAGATAGGACAAAATGCTTCTTCGAACGGCAACGGCACGAACGCGCCGATCCTGTTGGCTTCTCTCCACCGCGTCTCACCGACTTCGGTCATACAATTTGGCGTCAGGTGGTATCAATGGATGAGTGGCGCGTCGGGGTCAGCAAAGCGGACATTACGCCGCCCCTCCACGTTCCCGAACTGGGTTTCATCCCACGCCAGCACCGATTCACAGGCGTTCACGACCGCCTTTACGCCCGTGCCCTTGCCCTTTCCGCGAGCGACGGGAAGGCACTTTTGATTTCGGCCGATTCCATCGGTTTCCATTGGAGTCTGCTCGGTGACGACAGAAACTTTATTGAAGAACTCAGGCAACGACTGTATCAAGGAACCCAAATTCCACCTGAGAACATTCTCATCGCAGCGACCCATGCGCATTCCACGCCTGAAACCTTATCTCTCACCCCCTTTCTTGAGGCGCCGGGGGCAAGGGAGTGGGTTGGGTCGCTTCTAAATGTGATGGTGATGGCAGGGATTTCGGCTTGGCGCGAGAGGAAACCGGCTATCGGGTATGTGGCGGAGGGAAATGTTTTTGGCATCGGGTGGAGCCGGCGGATTTTGTCCAAAGACGGTAAGGCTTACCGACGCCCCTACAGACCTGCCGACGATCAGGTCGTTCGGGAAGAGGACGATCCGTCTCTGGGTTTGGTTCTCTTCGTCCGCGAAGACGGCTTGATTGTCCTCACTCACTTCACTGCCCATCCGACCGTCGTCCAAGTCAACGACCAGATTTCCGCCGACTACCCCGGCGCCTTAACTCATTTTGTTGATGCCAACCTGCCCGGTTGTCTCTCCTGTCTGTTCTTTCAAGGCGCCTGCGGCGATGTCAACACCTTTTACCAAACCACCAGCAACTTTCAAGATGTTCGGGACTACGGCACCGCTCTGGCTTGCGAAGCCCTCAAGCATGCCCACCTGATCGTCCTTCACCACCGCCACCAGTGGGACAACGGTAAGGCGCTCGGACTGTTGACCAAAAAACGACCTTGGAGATGCGCTGTCTTGACCCCGTCAGTGATAGCGACAATAGAACGAAGGGTGCTACCGCCGCGGTCTGACCTTCCCGACCCTCAAACAGCTGAAAGAAGTTACTTAGAAGCGTTGTCCCTCGTCGGGGGCGACAGATGGTGGATGAGAAGCGATCGCCCGTTGAGTCAGGAGGAAAAGTCATTAGGGCAGATGGTCCTGACGCAATGGAACCGATGGCAGACCGTCTTACGAGCGGCAGACGAAAGGAACCGCACGGTTGAAGTCCAAGTGATTGCCCTCGGTCCCCTCGCCTTAGTCGGCGTGTCCGGGGAACTGTTTGTCGGACCCGGCAACAGGATAAAGGCGTCATCCTCCTTTCCCTTCACTTGGGTCGTCGGTTACGCTAACGGCTACGTCGGCTACCTGACGGACACCGGTGCCTTTGATGCGGGCGGTTATGAGGTCAGTCTGGGACCTTGGACGGCCTGTGCCGACGGCAGTGGCGATATAGTTGCCGATATGGCTCACCGTCTCTTGGCTCAGGTTCGTTCAAAAATCAAGGGATCGGTAGACCTTGCGAGTCAACGGACGCATCCGACTTCCTCCGAGATGGAAATGAGCGCCAGGAAAACCAGAGGCGGTTAACATTCCAGCCGGTGGCAGCCTGGCGCTCGGCAAGAGTGATGACCTGGCGCATTAACGGGTATGGAGACGAGGACGGCGGCAAAGAAAACGAGGACAAAGATTTGGCGGTTAATTGTAGTCCCGATCCTGTTTGCCATTGTCGCTGTTCAAGTCTGGTTTGTGACGAGACAAGTTGTGTTTCCGACAGTCATCACTTCTTCGTCAATGGAGCCGACAATCTTTCCAGGGGACAAGGTTTTAGTGTGGCGATATCATCCCGGCCCCACCGCGCCGCCACAACGGGGCGACATCGTTTTTTTCCGAGACCCCTCTGACGTTGAATCGTGGATGGTGAAAAGAGTGATCGGGCTGCCGGGGGAGACGGTTGTCGTCTTTGGTGGCAGGGTTTACATCAACGGTCAACCTTTAAACGAGCCGTATGCGCAAGGAGTCTCGGCTGGGATGGGGTTGTGGCAGGTGCCCGCCAATGGTGTGTTCGTGATGGGCGACAATCGAGAAGTGAGTGACGATAGCAGAGCATTTGGACCGATTGAAATGAGTCTCATAGGGGGACGAATCGTCTGGCGGATTTCGCCCTTGTCACGGTTCGGGAGGGTAAAGTAGATGCATCGTTGGACCTATGGGGCATTGATGAAGGAATTGGCGCAGCCCGCCGACAGCACCATCGTCCTTATCGTGCTGGATGGGCTGGGAGGCTTACCGGTTCCTGAGTTAGGCGATCAGACGGAACTCGAGGCGGCTCAAAAGCCCAACCTGGACGGTCTGGCGCAGAGATCGTCTCTGGGCTTGCTGGAACCGATCCTGCCAGGCATTGCCCCGGGGAGCAGTGCCGGTCATTTCGGACTCTTCGGCTACGACCCCTTGAAGTATTATGTCGGCAGGGGGGTGTTGGAAGCCTTAGGAGTCGGAGTTGATTTGGAAAGAGGCGATATCGCAATCAGAGCCAACTTTGCGACGGCAGATCTATCGCAGGGGCGACCTGTGATTTTAGATCGCCGGGCGGGGCGCCCTCCCCAGTCGGAAACAGAGAGGCTTTGCGCCAAACTCGCCGGTCAGGCGACCGAGATGGGCGGGGTGCAGATTTTGATCCGTCCGGTTAAAGAGCATCGCTTTCTAGTTGTCCTCCGGGGCGAAGGACTTGGTGACGGAGTAACCGACACAGACCCCGGAGCGAATGACAGACCCGCTCGGGATCCCATGCCTGACCCGGACACGGAGGAAAACAGAAGGACGGCGACGGTAGCAAAAAAACTGATTGAAACCTTTTCCCAGGTCCTCTTGGGCGAAGAGAAAGCTAATTTCGTTCTCCTAAGGGGATTCTCCCGGCGACCGGAATGGACTTCCTTCAGAGAACTGTATCAGTTGAACGCGTGCGCCATCGCCGTGTATCCGATGTATCGGGGGCTGGCGCAGCTGGTGGGGATGAAAGTCATACACTTCAGCGGGTCTCAGATTGCCGACGAAATCGCCTGTTTGAGAAATGTGTGGGGTCAGTTTGACTTTTACTTCCTTCACATCAAAGGGACCGACTCGGCTGGGGAGGATGGCAATTACGTGGCAAAAAAGGAGGTCATAGAAGAGTTCGACCGGTTCCTTCCGGATGTCCTGGCACTAAACCCGACGGTGCTAGCGATCACAGGGGATCACTCCACGCCGGCACGCTATCGGGCCCACTCTTGGCATCCGATCCCTCTCCTCCTTTTTTCACCCTGGTCCCTCCCGGTCCCGGAAGCGTCCTCTTTCGGGGAGAGGTCCTGCTTGAAGGGCAGCATAGGAAAAATCCCTTCCGAGTATCTGATGCCCTTACTGCTTGCCCACGCCGGTCGGCTCAAACGGTATCAAGCCTGACAAAAGAGGGGAGACTAGGATGTTGCGGGTTGCCGTTATCGGTGCACGGGGCTTTGGTCGGTTTCACGCCCAATGGTATGCCCGGTTGGGCTGTCAGGTGGTCGCTTTCGTCAGTTCGTCGCCGGAAACGGTGAAGCAGAACGCGGAAGCTCTGAGGAAGGTCGTACCCGGCTTCAACGGTCGGGGCTATCACTCGGTTGAGGAAATGCTGACGCTGGAGCGACCGGATGCCGTTTCCGTCTGTTCACCGCCCGACCTTCATCTACAACACGCTCGTCTGGCGATCAACCATCACTGCCACGTCCTTTGCGAAAAGCCGTTAGTCTGGCTGGGCGCGGATCGGATGAAGGAGGCACTGCTTGAGTCGGAGGTCTTGGTGAAGGAGGTGGAGAGCAAGGGTCGGATCTTCGCTATCAACACCCAATACGCCTCCGCCTGGCAGAACATAAGAGACATCGCCGCCACCCGGTGGCAATCGTCTAGGAGCCTGCAACTGGTGATGCAGGCGCGCCGCAAACCGCAGCCCGCTGGTCCCCTTGATCTGTGGGCTGACTTGGGTCCCCATCCCCTTAGCCTCCTCTTTCGGTTCCTATCGGATTCGGACGCGCCTCCTAACGATTGCCGTTGCTCTTTCTCCGATCAGAGCCTGACTCTCCATTTCACCGTCGGCAAGGAACCAGAGCGTCAGGTCACCATTGCGGTCGCTCGCGCATCCGAGCCTTTGGAGAGGAGTCTGACGATTGACGGCTTAACAATCCGGTTTGAGGCAGTTCAGGAAGACGGCGGTCTGTTCAGGACCCGTCTGGTTTGGAATGACGGAGAGAAGACGGTCGAGGACCTGATGCACTCTTCGGTCCGGTACTTCGTCAGGGCAGTGTTAGGGGAGGGCAGGGTTTTGTGCGATCAGAAGGAAGCCCTCCGACAGATGCAGTGGTTAATAACCCTGGCTCAAAAAGGTGTCATTTCATCCCCGAGACTTTGCTGATGCGGAAACTTCCGTTGCTCCTCCGCAGGAGGCGGGAACGGGGACCTTACGAAGTCGGCGACGGGCTCTCTCATCGCTCGCACCCGTGCCTCCCGGGCAACGATAGATATGGATGAAGACAGGTCCTCCAGTTGTCTGAGGAGTTCCGCTGTCTGAAGGATCAGTCTTTGAATGTCCCCCTCATCGCTTCCCGTCCGTGCGATGAGAGACCGCCAGCTGATCTTCCCCTCCACCCATCTCATCACTGCTGACCCTTTTCTATTCGCATCGCTATGAACGCCTCCGTCCAGGCACGCCAACAGACCGGATGGCGGCACCTTATAGCGGTGCTCCAGTCGTTCGATTGATTCGGCGATCATCCTTAAGGGACCGAAATCCAGCCGACCGACAGGAAACCGGGGAACTCGCTCGGACGTCAAGGCGGCGCACCATCCAGCCAGCTCCTCCGGTGACAGATTTTCCAAGGCACCAGACCTAAGAGCCTCGGCGACGAACAGGCAACGCTCGTGGCGAATCAGAAGAGCCCATTTCCCTTCGTCGGTCGGCTGCCAGTCCTCTGTGAGATAGCAGAGAGTTTGAAGGATGCGGGCCCGCCTCTCAAACTCCAGGCGCAACTGGCGGCGAACGATCTGCGCCTTTTTCTGGTTTCTCCTCGCCCGTTGATAAACAGCGAAACTGCGGTCCATCAAGCCCAGGGCCTTCTCAAAACTTCTATTGGCTAAGAGGTTGAGAATTTGATAATACTGAAGGCGGAAAGCCGATTCCAGAGCCTCGGGGCGGGAACGAACCAATTCCCGAAACAGTGCCAGGTCGTCGGGCTGACGGGGAAGAAGGAGAACAAATCCGACCCTGTCCTTGCCTCTTCTGCCAGCTCTTCCTGTCATTTGATGAAACTCCAATGCAGTAAGCGATCTTTTCCCCTCTTCATCACGCGTCTGAAGAGTCGGCAAGACCACACTCCTGGCGGGAACATCAAGCCCTGCAGCCAAGGTGGTGGTGGCGAAGACCGCTCGGACGAGACCTTGGCGGAGCATCCTTTCCACCAACAGTTTCCATGCCGTCAAGTGACCGGCATGGTGGGGTGCGACCCCAGCGCGGAGGAGGAAGGGAAGCATCGGATGGTTTTCCGGTCCGAACCGTCGCTCCGCCACTTCCTCCAAAATCCGCTGTCGCTCCTTCGAGCGACCGTCGTCGCCCCACCGGTAGAACCGGCGTACCGCCTCGTCACAATCCCGCCTTCTGGGCAAAAAGACGATCGCCGGTAAGAGGTCCTTTGCTGCGAGATAGCCAACGACGGTGGTAGGGTCAAACCTGTCCCAAAGGACGCCGCGGAGCCGACGGGCATTCATCCGCTCCGTCACTTCCGCCGGGATCGCCCTTCCATACCGGTCTAAGATACCATAGCGAAGAGGAACAGGTCTCTCGTCTGTTTTGACCGAGATGAGAAAGGGCCTGCGACCGCGCACTTCTTCCATCCATCCCGCCAGTTCATCGGCATTGGAGATCGTTGCCGAAAGGAGCAGGAGGCGGCTCTGTTCAGGAGCAAGGATGATGACCTCTTCCCAAGTCACCCCCCTCTCGGGATCGGCAATGTAGTGGGCTTCATCCAGGACGATTAGGTCACATACCTCTAATCCCGAGTAGAGAACATTTCGCAGCACTTCCGTCGTGGCGACGATGATGGGCGCCCGGGAGTTTTCCCGGCGCTCACCTGTCAACAGACCCACATTCTCCTCACCGAACAGGTGGCAAAAGGCGTCGTACTTCTGATTGCTGAGGGCTTTCAACGGGGTGGTATACCAACTCCTTCCCCCTTCCCGCAGCAACCGCTCTATCGACTGCTCGGCGATCCATGTCTTCCCGCTCCCTGTTGGAGCGACAACCATGGTGTCCCCTTCAAGAACGGCAGCAAGGGCTTCCAGTTGAAACGGGGACGGCTCAAACGGTGTCGGCTCTACGGTTCCGATACCTTCCAAAAATTCCTTTATCGCTGCCTTTATCGGTGTCTCCGTTGCTGGTTCCTGCCTTTTTCGGAGGATCTGCCGATCCTTTCTCCACAACTTCTTACCCACGAATCTCCCCTTCGTTCCCCGCTCATTCCGGATGGAGAACCCTCGCCATGGTTTCAATGGCGTTCACCAGTCTCGGTCCGGGCCGCAGCAAATGATCAGGATTCACCTTATAAACCCGCCCCTCTCGGACACAATCCAACGATGGGAATCCTTCACGGTTGGCAACCTCTTCAGGATCGCCCCCGCACGCAAGGAGATACACCTGCGGGTTTTTGCGAAAAAGGGTCTCCAGGCTGATAAGAGGGAAAGGTTGACCAGCGTCGGCAAAAACATTGGTTCCACCCGCTACCGTTAACGCATCGTCAATGTAAGTTCCGGGCCCCGCCACGATCAGGGAGGGGGGAGGTGCGATCTCTATCACGGTGAAAACGGGTTTCTTCCTTCCAACCCGATTGCGCACTGCAGCCAGTCTCCGCTCCAGTCTGTCAGCCAATCCGGACGCTTCTTGGATATGACCGGTGACGATCCCCAATTTGCCGATCCCTCTGAGAACCTGGGCGACGGTTCGTGGCCTCAATACAAAGAAGGGCACGCCAATGCGGGCTTGCATTTCATCAGGAACGGAACGAGTGACCGTGGCGCTGCTGAAAACGATGAGATCAGGGCGCAGACTCGCGATCCTTTCCAAACTGGGCTTCATAAAATCGCCGACTTGGGCGAGCCGACGCACCCCTGGTGGATAATCGCACGCCGAGCAGACGCCGATGACTTTCCGTCCAGCGCCGATGGCGAACAGAATTTCGGTCGTGGCGGGGCTCAGAGAAATGATCCGCTGTGCCGGATTTTTTAAAGGGATCCGTCTCCCCAGGTCATCTCTGACGGCAATCGGCCTAAAAGTGGTGGGAGAGGCGCCGCCGCCTGACACAGTCATAAATAGGCTGAAAAAGAGGATGAAATAGAGGGAGCGCAAACTAAATTTGAATCCGAGCATCGCTCATCTCCCGTACCAAGGTCAAAAACTCCTGCCAGCCGTCCAGTCCCTTAAGACCCAGCCGAAGAAAAATACCGGGACCCTGACGCGCAATGAGAGAAAAAGGAGTGACGGCTTTAATATCGGACCATTTCAGTGTCCGCCGCACCCACCGATCGGCGTAGGCCACCCCGTATTCGGTAACAACTATGGTCGCCGTTCTTAGAACCATTAAGAGATAGAGGGTATAAGCGCCGGTGAAGGCGATCGGAAGTGTTAGGAGAATGAGAGGCGGTGCAATGATATGCACGAGACGATCACCGATCTGGAGGGCAAGCAAACTTCCTTCCACATCCCACAAGACGAACACGATCAGTACGCCCAGCATCAGCACGGTCACAATCGCAAAGGAGACCAGATACGGGATGAGGGAGGAACGGCGAAAGGTGAAGATTCTCAAGGGTTTCTGGGAGGTTTCTACCGATTCTGACGAGTTCATCAGAGCCCTCCAACGAGACAGGCGACGATGGCTCTCTGAACATGGAGCCGATTTTCGGCTTGATCCAGTGCTATGCATTGGTCGCCATCCAGAATCTCGTCGGTAATTTCCTCCCCACGATGGGCAGGAAGGCAATGGAGGACGAAGGCGTCGTCTTTCGCGTGGGCGAGGAGTTGCCGGTTCACCTGAAAAGGCGGAAACACTTTCAGGCGCTCCTGCCTCTCCTGTTCCTGACCCATACTGACCCATACATCGGTATAGACAGCATCGGCGCCGGCGACAGCTGCAACGGGGTCATTCAACACTTTTACTGAAGAACCTGACCGGCTGGCAAAGCATTTCGCTCTCTCTACGATGTCCGTCCTTGGTTGATATCCCGCAGGGGTTGCCAACCGAATGTGGACGCCCAGGAGGCTGCACAGAAGGAGCAAGGAGTGAGCCACATTGTAGCCATCTCCGACGAATGCGACGGTCTTTCCCTCTAACTCTCCCCATTTCTCCCAAAGGGTGAACAGGTCAGCTAGAGCCTGACAGGGATGTTCCCGATCCGACAGGGCATTTACGACCGGAACAGAGGCGAAATCGGCTAACTCCAGAAGCGTCTGATGCTGGCGGACCCGCGCGACAATTCCCTTCACCCAACGGCTCAAATTCCGGCTCACATCCTTGACTGCCTCTCTCTCATTCATTCCAACTTCTGCCTGAGTCAGGATAACGGGATGCCCTCCCAGCTGCACCACCGCCAGTTCAAAAGTCACTCTCGTTCTCAGAGACGGCTTCTCAAAGTAGAGGGCTAGCGCCTGACCCTTTAAGACATTCCTTTCCTGTTCAACCTGAGGATCCCGTTTCCATCCCTTTGCCAGGTGAAACAAATGCCACACTTCTTCCCTGGTCAGATCTGCGCACGAGAGAAAGTCTCGTCCCTTTAAAGACGGTACCTTCACTGTCGTCCGTCCTCCCATTGTTCCACTTTATCTTGATGCTCTCTGGCATAATTTGGGATGGAATGGCCGGAGCGGGAAGCATTCTTTGGCCTAGTTCGTCATCCCGGGGCTATTTCTCTAAAGTCGCCCCCGCCAGTCTGTGTCTTGCAGCCCTGACCTTCTCCCTTTCTACGCTGGAGTTTTCCGGCCGTCTGGGATGGACATCTCTTCCTCCCCTGACCGATTCCTTGGGTTACCGACCGGGTGCGGGACCCTTATGGGGTTTGTGGACGGCTGTTTTCGTCCATGCCGACTTTTCTCATTTGATGGGAAACCTGGTTCCTTTCCTTCTTATGGCTCCGAAAGTAGAAAAAGAAATGGGTAGTGGACGGTTCCTGTCAGTCTTGGCAGTAGCGGTCCCCATATCTGTGGCTTGTCAATCTCTCCTCCTCGTCCACCAGGCGGACGGATCTCGCCCTTTGATCGGTTTCTCTGTCATTACGTCATTTGTCTTCGGCGCCTATTGGCTTCGTCAACCGGTCGCAACTCTTACGTTACGGTGGCTCCCGTCGGAAACCGTCAGGGCAACGATTCCCGTCTGGGCTGCTTGCCTTCTGTGGCTTTTCTATCAGATTGTCCTTGCGGCTCTTCAGTCCCTTTCCTTTAATAATCCTGCGACTCAACCCTTCGCCCATATCGCCGCTTTCAGCGCCGGCGCTGGGACGGCGCTCGTTTTCAAGTTTCCGATGCGATACCGACTGGAGGTGTGGGAGCAGGAGTCCTTCCGGCTCTGGCAGGAGGGGCACCAGGCACAGGCCCTCTCCCTTTGTGACAAAAAAATAGCCGCAGCACCGTCTCCCAGGCTGCTCCTGACAGCGGCTCACTGGCATTTGACACGAAATGAGGATGAGTCGGCAGAGGGGCGGGTTAGAGAAGCTCTTGGTTTCCCCAGGTGGGACCAGTCAGCCCTTTCGGCTGCCAGACAATTGATTCGCCACCCGGCGGTTACCCGCCTTGCCCCTGACCTTCTGCTGGACCTGGCGATTCGCTTGGAAAAAGAAGCCCTTTTCCCCGAAGCCGACTCTCTTTTCCACTGGATCGGGTCGTTAACCTGGTATCAGCAAGCGCCGCAGGCTCTCCTTCGGTCTGCTCGCATCCGGGAACAAATGGACCAGCCAGACGCAGCTCGTCTGCAACTCCACCGGTTCTGGTTCTATTTCGCGCCCTTGAGGACGGGGTTTAGACTCGGTCCGTGCAAAAACGGTTCGTCAAAACGGGTAGGTGAAAAAGGATGCGAACGAAATGTCTGGCGAAGGTCTTAGCGGGCGTCTTCCTATCATTCGGCCTCGGTATGGCACAGTCGCCGGC
The DNA here is from genome assembly GCA_032161505.2 of Candidatus Caldisaccharidevorator sinensis. GTDB lineage: Bacteria > Armatimonadota > Fervidibacteria > Fervidibacterales > Fervidibacteraceae > Caldisaccharidevorator > Caldisaccharidevorator sinensis. The sequence goes on along the minus strand of JAVKTG010000001.1, from coordinate 501,661 downwards.
AGATCAACCGCCGAAAAGCCCGCCGCCCGTTTTTATCCCTTCCGGGACCGTCCTACTGACGGAACTGCAATTGACCCGGGACGACTTACTTCCCTTGGTCGCTCAGATACTGTCCAATTTCGGTATCCAGCAATCGGGCGGTCGGGTGGTGTCCGGCGAAGAGATAAAGGGAATCCTGTCAGCAATGGAAGCCCTTTGGCTTGTGGAATATGAGGTTTCCCAGAGGGGCGTCACGGTTGCGGACAGTCTCAAAAGTCAGCAAACCTTTATGGAGCAACAAGGGTGGAAACGGATATTCTGGAACAGGAGCCCTCGGGGCAACCGGGAAGTCATGCTGATGGTTGAACCTCCCCGCAATGGTCTCTTCTTCGTTCAAGCGCGGGAGAGCGCTAAAACCCTGCGGGTCCTGGTCGTTCGGACAAAGGGAATGATTGACGCCCCGACCGCCATAGGGCTTCTCATGACCTTCCTTGTGAAGCCGGAGGGCGGTCCGGCGACTCCTGTTGCGCCGCCACTGCCCTCTGAGAAGAAGGAGCAACCTCAGCCTGAAAAGGCGTCCGCAGGTGGTCCTTGAGGTCTGTTACGGGGTGGACTGCCATGCCCGTTAAGGTTGTAGTCTTCGGCAGCGCCAATATGGATTTAGTTGCTTTTTGTCCCCATCTTCCGGCACCTGGGGAAACGGTCCTTGGGACGGGATTTCAGATGGCGAATGGTGGCAAGGGGGCAAACCAAGCCGTCGGCTGCGTCCGGCTTGGTGCGGAAACTTGGTTCGTCGCCCGATTGGGGCAAGATTCTTTCGGACATCAACTCTATGAGAGTTTCAAAAGGGAGGGGATCGTGACCGATCTGGTTCTCCGCGATCCCGATTTTCCCTCCGGTGTCGCACTGATTTTCGTTGACAGCAAGGGTCAAAACCAAATCGTGGTCGCACCCGGAGCCAACGGACGCTTGTCCCCTCACGATTGGCAGGATCGAGACGATCTGTGGGATGCCGCCAAAGTCTTGCTGATTCAGTTGGAAATCCCGATAGAAACGGTCGTCGCGGCTTTGACGGCGGGCAGCGAAGCGGGCTTGGTGACCATCCTAAATCCTGCCCCGGCGCGACCGCTTCCCGAAGATGTTTGGAACCGTGTCGCCGTCTGTGTCCCCAATGAAAGGGAAGCGGAAGCCTTCTCCGGAGTCACCGTAACCGATCCCGAAACGGCAGCAACGGCAGGGCGCTGGTTTTTGGAAAAAGGTGTCGGTTCCGTTGTGGTGACGATGGGAGAGAAGGGCTCAGTCCTCGTCACCCCGACTGGCTGGGTCGCTTTCCCTGCCTTCCCCGTCTCCGCCGTTGATGCGACGGCTGCTGGTGACGCCTTTTGTGCCGGTTTAGCCGTCCGATTAGCAGAAGGTGCCCCGATCAGTGACGCGACCCGTTTCGCCAACGCCGCCGGTGCTCTTTCCTGCATCCGAACCGGCGCCCAGCCCTCCTTGCCACGCCGAAACGAGGTGGAAGCGTTCCTTCAGTCTCACCAAAAGGTGTAGGGGGAGAAGGGTGTCTACCATTGCAATTGAAAGATTGGCAATTGTCTCTGCTTCAGTGCCCTTTTGACGGCTCCCCGGTGGTTCCTGAGGGGTCAACCCTTCGTTGCCCTCTGTGCGATCGGGCATATCCCGTCCGAAAGTCCTTCGTCTCCTTTTTCACTCCCGACCTTTCTTCCCTTCAGGATCCCTCCGAATGGCAGTGGAAGCAGTCGGAGATCAGCGCCCGCAACGAGCAGGCGGCGTTCTACGATCGGCTTCTGGGCTTGATCGTATTGACCCCTTTTGAGCGGTCGGCTACCCGCCGGGCTCTCTTAGCCGACCGTCAGAGGGTTTCTGTCCTTGCTGAGATCGGATGTGGAACCGGACGAATGCTCGCCAGCCTGGCTCACAGCGCCGAGAGGGTGATCGGCGTGGACATCTCCGATCAATCTTTGGAAAAGTGCCATCGGCGGCTGAGAAACTGGCGCGTTTGTGACTTTCTTTTGATCCAGGCAGACGCCTGCTTCCTACCGATTCGCCCCAATGTCGTCGACGCCGTCGCCTCCTGTCAAATGATTGAGCACCTCCCTTCCGACCGAATGAGGAAGCGAGCCGTCCGCGAGATGTGTCGGATCTTACGACCGGAAGGTCGGTTCGCTCTCTCGGGTTATCACTGGTCTCTGTTGACCCGTTGGCTCGGTCCTAAAGAAGGGGTCCACAAAGGCGGCATCTACTACTTTCGTTTTACTCGGTCCGAATTTTTGGATCTAATTCCCCCGCAGATAAAAAGGGACCGACTGACTTCCCTCGCCGGCTACGCCTGGCTGGTAGGAGGAAGAAAAGAAACGACCGATCCCCGTTCATCGTGACCCTCAGGACCCGTCTATCGCGACCCTTTCGGACCGACCGCTGATCGCCGATCGGTAAAAGGCTTCGGTGACAGCTAACACCCAGACGGAGTCTTCCGGTGGACTTTCGTTTGGTGCCCGCCCGAGGATAACATCTACAAAGTTCCGGTCCGGTGTCGTGCTTTCCCCCATCTCCTCAGCCCGAACCGCTCGCACCGACCCGCCCCTATCTGCAACAAATAGCGGAGGACTGGTGGTCAGGTCAATTTTCACAGTTCCGTCGGTGCCGATAAACTCATAGAACTCCCTATAGACGGGAATGTCCCCGAGAGCGATTAGGGACACGAGGGATCCCCCGTCCATTTGAAGGGTGAGAATGTCGTTGATCTCAACGGGAGTCCCTTCATAACGAAGGGAGCCCCATACGCGTTGCGGTCTCCGTGACAGCAGCCACAGAACAATATCTACCGAATGGCTGCCCGAGTCCATTAGCATCCCGCCGCCGCTGATCTCAGGAACCTGCCTCCAAGTATTTTTCGTCGCCTCTTTCCATCCGTGCCCGAGCACCGCATAGGATAATTCCACTTCTCCGATGCCACCCCAGCTGACCAACTTGCGGGCAAATCGGAAGGGCGCCATGTAGCGCCTCTGGTAACTGACTAAGATGATACCGTTCGTCTCCTCCTTTTTTCCGACGATGTCCCGAGCTTCCGACAGGCGGACGCACATCGGCTTCTCAACCAGGACCGCCAGCCCACTTTCCAGGCAAGCGAGGACCTGTTCGGCGTGAAATGCGTGAGGGGAGAGGATCAGGACCCCATCCAACGGAACAATCCGGATCATCTCCCTCCAGTCTGTAAAGACCGTCCCATCAACTCCGGCAAACTGCGCCAGTTGCTCCGCTCGCTCCTTTACGGGATCGCTGAAAGCGATCATCTGGGTCTCCGGAAGGGACCTCAAGTTGTTGACATGCGCAGCAGCGATGGCGCCACACCCGATGAAACCCAACCGCAGCCGATCGCCCTTCATGCCCTCCGTTCTCCTTTCTTCACTTTCTCCCAAAGAAGCATCAAAAGCCCCGCAAAGAAGTAACAGCTTCCACTAACGATCAACCCCTTGCTGTAGCCGAAAGTGCGACCGATTATGACAGCGGAAACGGAGCCGATGACTGAAGTCACCCCATTAACCCCCCACAGATAAGGGATCGGGATCGCCCACGAGCCAGCCAACCGAAGGGCGCTCGGGAAGGGAATTCCCATTGGAATGCCCATCACAAAGGAGATCAGCAACAGGCTGACAACACGGATGGGAACGGTCTGAGACTGCAGCAATTGGGAAAGGTCGGCAATGGCAAAACTGACCGACGCTGACATGGCCGCGACAAGGAAACAGAAGATGGCGGCGAAACGGTGCAGGTTGTTGGCGTCCAACTTCTGGCTGAGACGGCTTCCAAGAGCGCTTCCCATCAGCAGGGCAGCCACGACCAAAGCCAGACTGTGGGTCGGGCTGGGCAATACCAACATCGTTCGCTGGAGGAGTGCGATCTCCGCCAGTAAGTAGGAGACCCCCAAAAGTCCCGTGTAAAAAGTCGCGATCCAAAAGGATGTCCCTTGCCGCGGCGTCGACCTCAATTGCAGGCCAGCGGTGACTCCCAAGATCAGAACCAACCCCAGACCGGCAGCGCAAAACTGCCATAAGAAGCCCGGAATCGTCGGCGATAGGTCGGGAAAGAAAGGAGCGTCATCGGTCACCGGTGCCACCCATAGACCCGTTTTCCATAAAACGTCTCTAACGATTCCGGCGCTATCTATGGCGCCCGATGTGAGACCTGCCACCGGCCAACTCTCGCTGATCCCGGGGACGAAGATGGGGTTCGCCTGCCAGCGTCGGGTCACCTGGTCCAGGAGCGGCAGCCACTGATCGTCAAAGGGCTTGCGGGAAAGGAGCACTAAGTGGCGATAGGGGCCAGCCTCTCCCATCTCTTCGCTAGCAGTCCACCAGGCTGTGTGGAGCGACGCTCCCCCTTGATTCTTGCCTGTCATCTGTTGCGCCACTTCGATGCAGGTCAACAGCCACCGGAGTGCTAAAAAGGGCTCTTGAGTGATGAGAGCGATCATCCCCCGGTCGGAAAGAGCCCTCCAGTAATCTTGGCAGGCTTCCCGGGTGTGGATGTAACTTTCAACAAGAGCCAGACCGCCTTTTCCCATCGTTGCTGTCTGGGTCAGCGCCATCACGATCAGGTCGTACCGATGACCGGTCGCTCGGGTAAACGCTCTTCCCTCCGCCAGAATCAAACGGACCCCTGGCTTGCTGAAGATGTCGCCTGTGAATTCTCGAAACCGGTCTGCCACCTCTTTCATTCCGGGATTCACTTCTACAGCGTCAACGGCTCGGGCTCCGGCGATGAGAGCCGCCACTACATCGGCTCCCCCTCCCGCTCCCAGCGAGAGCACCCGGTCTATCCTCCGCATCCTCTCCCTCGGTCTGATCGGAAATGTCAAGAGGGCGTAGGGGATCCCCATGAGCGAGTCCATTAAGAACAGTCCGTCCTTCAGGTGTCCGCCCCTCAAGCGGATCAGGGTCGCGGGCACTTCTCCGTCCGTGTAGGCGTGCAGCAGACCTGGTGACAACTCACTTGCCACCACATCGGTCCGTCCAAAGGCGTTCCAGACGGTGAAGACGATCTTGGACTTCTGCCGTGGGTCTGCCAGTTCGGCGAGCATCGGCTTGTTCAACCGAAGATCCGCCTTCTTAACCAACGGTAGATCAAGAAAAGGCGCCCGGTCATTGGCGACGGCAACGGTCAGACAAGCCAAAAGTCCCAGACAGCCAAAGACCCGTCCAAGGGGTCCGGCAGTCAGAGTGAGGGCAAGGAAAGCCAGACCGACAAGAGCGATGACCAGGTTCACAGCCCCCAATAGGTTCAGACCAACGATGACCGCACCAGCCGCCAGCCCCGCCCCTGCCAGGTCCCAACCGTAAAGCCTTCCCGACCAGTGAGCCCAGCGCCGCAACAACAGCGAAAGGGAGCCACCTAAACAAAGGAAGGGCAACAGGCAGGCGCCACCGGGGAGCAAAAATAGGTTCGGATTGACCGGTAGCACCCAGAACAACAGCAACGTCAGGGACAATAGGGTCGTTACAGGGAAGCCGACCAAGCACCAAGTGAGAAGTTTTTGATCATCCCATCCCTTTAGCATCCAGTGGACCAAGTAACCGCCGAGACCGAGTCCGGATAAAGCGACGGAAAGGGCGAGAAAGGCGAAGTGATATCGTAAAACGACGGCAAAGATCCGGGTGAAGGCAATTTCCAGAGCCAGACCCGTGAAGGAGAGAAGAAAAACAGTTACCGCTGCCGTTAGGTAGCGATCCCCCATCAGACCCATCTTTTGTCAGATTGTGAGACAAGGCTTTCTACCCGTATCAGGTTCCAAGGTCGGACCGCTTTCTGCTGATCCAGCCTCCGATCCGCGAGAGGATACCGGTCAGCCAGGAAGGGGCAGAAACCAGCGGGTTTTCGTATCCGCAGTTGGGACACTTGGCTAAGACCGCACATTTTCCGTGAAGGGGGCAGGACTGGCAAACGGTCGTTCTCGCTTCAGAGAGAAAAAACCGGAACCCGCAGAGACTGCAGATGATCTGGGGATCGTAATGCTTCATTTGGGTTTTACTACGGCAGCAGATGGAGGACGCCGATAAGGTGCGAAGAAGCCCACCCAACGGTGAACGCGAGACAGAAGATGAAAAGGGTCATCGCCACGCCCACCTTCCACCCCTGCTCTCGGACCATCATCAGAAAATTGGCGATACATGGGACAAAAAGGGTCAGAACGATTCCGGTGACGACCAAATCCTTTCCGCCGATGAGCCCCTTATTGACCATATCCAGAAGCCCGGCGGCGCCGTAATCCCTCCGGAAGAACCCGAACAGGATGACCGGTGCGAGAGAGGAAGGGAGACCGATCCACCGAACGGGATACGACAAAGCGGCGACGATCAGGTCAAAGATGTGGGTCAGTCGTCCCAGCCAGATAAGGAAACTGGCCAAAAGGAAGAGGGGCGTGACTTCCCACAGATACCATTGGAGGCGACTGAGGGTCTTGACCAAGACGTTTTCCAGTCGGGGGAGGCGGAGGGGAACCACCTCCAAGTAAAAGCGAGGGGACGGACCGGGAAGAATCCGAGACGCCAGAAAGCCGACGGAGAGGAAGACGAGGAGAACGACCGTTGCCCAGATGGCAATCCCACCGGGGACAGTAGACACGGTCGCCATCAAAACTCCTAACTGAGCGGAGCAGGGGACCGCCAGAGCCAGCAGCAGAACGGCGATTAGCCTCTCCCGCCGCGTCTCTAAAATTCGGGTCACCATCGTCGCCATCGTATCGCATCCGAAACCCAGAACCATCGGAATGACAGCCCGTCCCGACAGCCCGATTTTCTTAAAAAGCCTGTCTACCAGCAGTGCCAGCCGGGGAAAATAACCGCTGTCCTCCACCAGCGAGAACATCACAAAGAAGGCAGTGACGATCGGAAGAAGGAGGGCGAGGGCGTAACGGAGCCCCAAAGTCACCAGACCGTATTCGCCGATGAAAAGGTCCTGCAGCGGCGCCCAAGGAATCAGCCACCGGAAAAAACGGGTGACCGGAGGCAGCAGGTACTGACCGAAGAGGGTGTCCTCAAGGAAATCGACAACGGTCCCCGCAGCGAAAACGCCGACGAATTGGTAGAAACCGAGATAAAGGAGCGCCGCAAGGAAGACACTTCCGAACAGTGGATGAATCAAAAACTCGCTCAAACGCTCTGCAAAGGTCGGTTCGTTTCTTTGCCGTTGCCGGACGACTCTCTGGCAGATGTCCTCCGACCATCTCTGCCTCTGAGTTATGATTCTGTAAAGGAGACTGCGTTCTCCCCCCAACCGGGCCGCCCGAAGGATCGCCCGAACCCGACCCTGAGTCGCTTCCTCTTCCTTCTGAAAGACATATCGTAGAATTTCAGGGTCTTCCTGAAGGACCAAGATAGCAACGGCACGCTTACTAATGCCGTAATCCGACTTTAATAGCGACTCAACCTGACGGATGAAGCCCTCAAGAATGGGGTCGTAAGTAGGTAAGGCTGTCGCTTGCGGAGATGATTTCATTGAGAACCCTCCGAAGGGTCGTAATTCCGCGCCCTTGAGTTGCAACAACTTCAACGACGGGAACGCCCAGTTGATTGGACAGCGATTCGGAGTCGACTTCTAGACCTAGGCGGTGCGCTTCGTCCATCATATTGAGAACCAAAACCGACCGAAACCCCGCTTCTATCAATTGGAACGTCAGGGGAAGCATCCTCTCTAAGTTCTTAGCGTCTACGATGTGAATGACCACGTCTGGCCGCTCCTCCATCAAAAGGCGTCGGGCGACCCTTTCTTCCTCGCTACTGACCGATAAGGAGTACAGTCCCGGCGTGTCAACGATCTCGCATAAGGTGTCTCCGATGTAAGTCCGCCCCCGAAAGACCTCGACTGTCGTTCCCGGGTAGTTGGAGACGGTCACATAAAGCCTGGTCAGCCGATTGAAAACTAGGCTCTTACCGACATTGGGGCTTCCGACGATGGCGATGGTTTTTTCCGGTTTGGCTTCCAGCGGTCTACGCCACAGCCTTCCCCACAAACTCGCCAGGACAGCACCTATGGATCGCCTTTGCATGTGATGATTCCCTTCGTCTCTCATTCCGTATACAAAAAACGAAAGGCGAGGGCAGAAATTAGACCGCTTATTCTTCCGAGATTTTTTTAAGCCGTTGCAGGAATTGCTCAGGGGATTCAAAACCGACCAGCCTTAAGTCTTCCCTTTCCTTTCCCGTTCGGTCCAGGAAGACAACAGTCGGGACCCCGACCACCCCATACTTTGTGGCGACCTCGTTAGAGAGACGATCGGATCGGCTGGTCCGGTCCACTTGTAGGGTAACGAAATCCTTCAGGAGTTCCTTGACCCTTGGGTCGCTAAAGGTCCGGTGCTCCAGTTCTTTGCAGGGCAGGCACCAGGTCGCCCAAAAGTCTATGACGACCGGCTTGCCTTCCCTGGCAGCAGCTTGGACCGCTTCCTCAGAATAAGGCGCCCAAATATGCTTTGCCTTAAAGAGACCGAAAGCGAAAGTCGACTGCCAACCAAAATATCCGGCAGCGGCAAGGAGAAGGATCCCAAACAACCGATTGATCCATAGCGACCAGGCACCACCCCGAACTTTCTGAGCCAAGCCGATGAAAACGACCAGGAAAAAATACGGCAGCCCCAAACCGAGAGCCAACGTGAAAAACACGAAAAAGAGGCTGTGGGGATCCAAGATGGGGGCGATGAAGAACAGACCGGCGACCACCGGACCGACGCAGGGTGCACCGACGACTCCCAAAAGGAGTCCCATCAAACCTGCCCCCAGCACCTTCAATCCAAATCTCTGAGAGCCGACCAGTTCCACCCCCTTCTGAAATGCCCGCGCTCCCGACTGGGGCGTGACCAGTTCAAAGAGACCGAACATTCCTAAAGCGAGGACGATCAGAATCAGGGCGACAGATAGAAGGACCCACGGGTTCTGCAGGAACTGGGCGAACATTGTTCCCGTCATCGCTGCGAAGAGCCCCAAAACCGAGTACATCAGTGCCAAACCGACGACGAAACTAAAGCCTAAAAGGGTTCTCCGACTCCACCTTCCTTCGCTCTGCCTTCCGAAGTAACCGACGACGATAGGGATCATCGGTAGAACGCACGGGCTGAGATTCATCAAAATGCCGACCAAGAAAGCCAAGAAGACGGCTGTCAAGGTGTGCCCGCTCTTCAGGGCATTGATGACCATCCCAGCCAGCCCCTCCGGACTTTGCGTATCACCGGCCCTTCTCTCTTCGAACTGAACGAAGACTTCGGGATGCAGCGACCGGACCGTTGATCCCGCCTCCGCCACTCGCACCCGAACCCTTGCCTTCCAGTCCGTTGGTGGATAACACGCTTTATCGTCGCACGCTTGGTAACTCAATCGCACGTCAAGAAAGTAGTCTTTCGGCCGGACTACATCCGCCACAGCAATGTCGGCGCCAAAAGCGACCGTTCCCTCGTAAACGGGCAACTCGGTCCCGAGAAGGTTTTTCTTTTCCGCTTTCGGATAGTGGACCTTCCTCACTTCAAATCCCTGAGGTCCCGTCACCTCTAAGGTGGTAGCCACAAAGCCTTCAGGAGGCTGAGGCGATTGAATGTGGTACCCCTTCAGAATGGTCGCTACCAGAGCGATCTTGAAGGTCGTGCCGGCAGCGACCCTGTCTCTGTCCAAAAGCACCTGTCCTGTTACCGGTTTAGCCGTCGGCTGGGCGGCAGAAACAGCCGCAAATGCCAGTACCAGGCTGAGGAGGATCCGGCGAACCATATGAACTCACTCCTCTATTGGTAGGACCGATGTACACGATTTGATGCGCTTTTCATATTAGATGTAACGCAGACTGGCAAAGGCCCATTTTGGTCGCTTTGTTGTGCCGGTGCATAATAAGTGGGACAGGATGGCGCAGGTGCCCGATCAGGACAAGGCCACCGGACATGAAAATAGGACGCCACCCATTAGGGTGGTCAGCATCAGCCTCGGGTCGTCTAAAAGAGACCACCGTGCCGAGGTGACTCTCCTCGGGCGGAAGGTGGTCGTTGAGCGGATCGGCGTGGACGGCGATTACGTCCGGGCCTTCGGGCTCATCTCGGAATGGGATGGGAAAGCGGACGCCATCGGTTTGGGAGGGACGGACCTGTATCTGGTTGCTAGAAAGAGGCGGTATATCGTTGAACAGTCGCGACGTCTCGCCGAGTCCGCTAAGACGACGCCCGTGGTGGACGGCAGTGGGCTGAAAAATACCCTTGAGAGGGAAACGATTCGGTGGCTGGACCGGTCGGGAATTCTGCCTCTGAAAGGCAAAAAAGTTCTTCTGGTCAGTGCTGTAGACCGATTTGGAATGGCGGAAGCCTTTACCGAGGCGGGCTGCCAAACCGTCTTCGGCGACCTAATTTTCGCCCTCGGCATTCCTATCCCGATCCGGTCCCTGACGACCGTCAACGTCCTCGCTTTTTTTCTGTTGCCAATCATCTGTCGGCTCCCCATTAGCCTCCTCTACCCAACGGGAAAGGCACAAGAGGTCACCCGTCCCAAGCACCGCCGTTTTTACGACTGGGCGGAAGTAATCGCCGGAGACTTTCACTTCATTCGCCGTCATCTCCCTGACTCCCTTCCTCGCAAGGTCATCATCACCAACACCGTCACCTCAGACGATGTGGAAATCCTTAGCGAACGGGGAGCGCGCCTTCTCGTCACCACTACACCTGAACTTGCCGGTCGCTCCTTCGGTACCAATGTGATAGAAGGAGTCCTAGTGGCGTTAGCCGGTAAGAGACCGGAAGAGATGGCGCCTGGTGATTACCTTTCTCTGCTCAGGCAAATAGGCTGGAAGCCCCGAGTCGTTCACCTGCAACCGAGTCAGATTTAGTTGAATTCTTACCTCACGGATGGATTCTGCTCCTTGATTGCCTTGCCATAGCCGACACAGGTCCCAAGCCGTTGCGCACCCAACTAAGGTCCCCCGTCCGCCGATGCCACCCTGTCGGTGCCTTGATTCAAAGGGGGTGCCCCTCCTTGCCGATCGCAGGGGGCAAGCGGTTTGCCTACCTCCCCCATTGCCGCTTCCCGATCTTGCTGACGAACCAGACCATCGGTTCCGTCGTGAGCCAAAAGCGCAGCGGTAGGTCCTTACCGCTGGTGACCCCCACTCTCGGTCCCGTGCCGATGCTCTGGACCGGGTCGCAATGCGATAACTCCCAGCGACTGATCCACAACTGCTGACCGACCGTCAAGTCCCAACCGTCCCATCGGCTGTCAATCTGCATCTCCCGACACAGCCTACCGGGACCCGTCATCGGAAGGGTCCTCAATCCCTCGTCCAAGTCCGGTTCCGCCGACTCTGTTAACCTCATCAGGGAACGAATCAAAACGGCGCTGGGCACTCCCTCCGGTTCCGTCACGGCGTTGAGGCAGCAAACTTGGTGGATCCGGTAAACGTAGGCGATCCCCGGAGGTCCGAACATACTTTTGTTCCGCTCCGTCCGACCGACAAAGGCGTGATTCGCTGGATCGTTTTCAGCGAGATAGGCTTCTGTCTCAACGATCACTCCTCTTAAGACACCATAAGGCAGCTCTCTGACCAGGACTTTCCCCAACAGTTCTTTCGCCACCGTCACCGGATCGCGGTCGTAAAAGTCACGGGGTAGGGGGCGGGGCATCTTCACTATCGTCGGCGCTTCGATGGATCTGCTCTCCTTGCTGACGGAGAAAGTAGAAGCAGAGCCCCGTCAAACAGCATCGGTCGCACCGGGGACGGGTCGGACGGCAGATAGCGCGACCGTGGGCGATCAAGTTCAAATGAAGACGGTACTTGATGTCGTCGGGAATAATCTGGTCCAATATCAAGTGGGCTTTTTCCTCGGTCGCCCTTTCAGGGATCCAGCCCAGGCGACGGCTTAGTCGCCAAATGTGGGTGTCGACTGGAAAAACGGGGATGCCGAAACTAAACAGCAAGAGGCAGGCAGCCGTTTTCGGCCCGATCCCCGGAAGGGACCGCAGCCATTGAAGCCCTTCGTTGCGGGGCATCTCTCTCAGATGATCCAGACGAAGATGCCCCCCATTCCTTGCCTGAATCTCCTTCAAAATGGCTTTTAAACGCTTCGCTTTCAGTTTGGCTAATCCTGCCACCCTGATCAGGCTCTCACACTTTTTCTGAGGCGCCGATAGGAGTGCCTTCCAATCGGGAAAGGCTTCCTTCAGCCGTCGAAAGGCTTCGTCTCGGTTCCGATCGGTGGTGTGCTGGGAAAGGACGGTGAGGATCAGTTCGTCCAGGGGCTCTGCCCTCTGTTTCCACGGACGGTCTCCGTAGAGCATTCGGAGCGCCCGATCCACCCTCCTGACCTGCCCCAGCAACGTTCTCCGATGGTCGCCCGGTGCTGCTGTCATCGGGACTTTTTTTCGGTTGATCGCCTTCCGCTCCCTTTAGGTGTCCCCTTCCCGCTAGCGCGCTTGAGAACCCAATGGACGAATGTCCGCACCCCGACACCCGTTGCTCCTTTCCCGAGATAACCTTCCTCTTTCTCGTTCCAGAAGGTCGGCGCAATGTCGAGATGCGCCCATGGGACGGATCCGACGAAATGAGCCAGGAACCAGGCTGCCGTAATGGCTCCGCCTTGGCGACCGCCCGTGTTTTTAATGTCGGCGAAATCGCCATCAATTAACCTCTTGTAATCCTCCATCAGGGGCATCGGCCATAGGCGCTCGCCCGATTCTCTCCCGACTTCTATCACCTCTTTCAACAATCCTTCGTCGTTACTGAAGGTCGCTGTGCAGACCGGTCCAACAGCGATCATCGCAGCGCCTGTGAGGGTAGCAGCATCCAGAATCGTAGAGGCGCCCTGGTCTGCCGTGTAGGCTAATGCATCTGCCAGGATCAGTCTCCCCTCCGCATCGGTGTTGAGAACCTCAACGGTTTTCCCCCGATACGTCTTCAAAATGTCCCCCGGCTTGAACGCCCGACCGCCCGGCATATTCTCTGTAATCGGAAGAACCCCGATGACATTGACGGCGGGACGTAGGCGACCAATGGCGTCAAAAGCGCCGATGACTGCCGCTGCTCCTGACATATCACCTTTCATGTCCACCATACTGTCCGCTGGCTTCAGGCACAGTCCCCCCGAATCAAAAGTGATGCCCTTTCCGACCAGCCCCAGCCACGGACTGGACCGGCTACCATGGTAGCGAAGGACGACGAATCGGGGGCTCTGGGCAGACCCTAAAGATACTGCTCTTAAGGCGTTCATTCCCATTTTTTCTATCCACTTTTCGTCGTAGACGGTGCACTCTATATCCCTTTCCCGAGCGACCTGTACCGCCGCATCAGCGAGAGCGGAGGGGGTCATTTCTGCAGGCGGCCCGTTGACCAGGTCCCGGGTTCGGTTGGTCGCCTCCCCGAGGACGACCCCCGTTTGTATGCCCTCCGCAAGGGCAGCCTGAAGTTCCCGCCCTTCCGCCACCAGCGTCACCGACTGGAGGGTAGGGAAAGAATCCTCGTTCGTTTTTCGGGAGTAACGATAGTTCGCCAAAAGAGCCGATTCGGTCAGAACCCGAGCGGCAGTGGCGAGCGGAATCGGACCTTTGCTTTCCATAACCCAATGCCCGCTCGTCGCCCTTATCTTGTTCAGGGTCCTAACGAACGCCCCCATCGCCCTTCTGTGGGCTTCCTCGTCCTCCTCACCCTTCTTCCCAAGACCGACGAGGACGATTCGCCGTGCCTTGACCAACCCCAGACCGTGAATGACCGTCACTTCCGACCGCTTCCCCCGAACCTCTCCCCATTCCCTCAATTGATTCAATTTTCCATTAAGGGCCTTATCCGCCCGTGCGACTGCACCCGTCCATCGCTCCTCATCTTCATGGATCGGAAGACCAAGAGCCTCGGTCTCCAAACTCAAAGGGTCGGCGACGATGCCTTCTACCTTCATCGCTTCTCACTCCCATTTTTCTTAACTTTCCTTCTGGCTTGTCAGAAAATGTTAGAGGGACGGAAAGGGGAATGACGGTGTTCCATAACAGCGATGGCGATATCGGGCAAGAGACCTGGCAGAAGTTTGATCGCCTCCTTACGGAACTCAAGGAGATGGGACGGGCCGTTGTCGCCTTTTCGGGGGGAGTGGACTCTACCTTCCTTGTGAAGTCGGCGCATATGGCACTGGGGGACGGAGTGTTGGCGGTCACAGCCCGATCCCCTTCCTACCCTCAGGCAGAATTGGAGGAAGCCATTCGCCTCGCCCGTTTGATCGGCGTCCGCCACAGGATCATTGATACGCAAGAGGTTCAAGACCCCCGTTACGCTGCTAATCCTGCCAACCGATGCTACTTCTGCAAGGCGGAACTTTTTGATAAACTGGCTCCCATCGCGCGAGAGGAAGGGGCTCGATACATCCTTTATGGCGCCATTGCCGATGACTTACTGGACTTCCGCCCCGGTCAGCAGGCGGCTCAAGAGAAGGGCGCACGCGCTCCCCTCGCCGAACTGGGCCTTTACAAAGAGGAAATACGCCAACTGTCCCGCTTCCTCGGTCTGCCGACATGGGACAAGCCCTCCTTCGCTTGCCTCTCCTCCCGATTTCCGCCAGGGGTCGCAATTACCCGAGAGCGACTGAGACAGGTGGAGCAGGCGGAGGATTTTTTGAGAAAGGAAGGTTTCCGAGCCTTTCGCGTTCGCTATCACGAAGTGATTGCTCGCATTGAAGTCCCTCCGGAAGATATGCCCCGCCTGTTAGATCCCGGACTGCGGACCCGTCTCGTTCAATATTTCCGCCAGTTGGGCTTTCTCTTCGTCACTTTGGATCTGGCGGGTCTTAAGAGCGGAAGCCTGAACCAGATGCTCCCCCTCCTAACCCCGTTACCCTTGGCGCAGAAGGATTGTCCAACAAAATAGCCTGGCCGAGCGCGCTATAATACCGGGCGGACGAGCGATGGAGAGACGGGCCGAAAAAGTAAGAGGGAGAGCGATGCTGTCATTGATCGGTCGGTCTCTATCTCTATCGCTAGCGGTCGGGCTCTGAACCCTAGCCCGACCGAAGATCCCGCAGTTTCAACCTTTTCGGTTCCCTTGTAACGACCCCAATGAAATGATGATTCCCTCTGAGGGAGGAGAGAAAAGATGTCGCGAAAGGTAGCGATTTTTGACACGACCCTGAGAGACGGCGAGCAGTCGCCGGGAGTGAGTTTGACCCAAAGGGAAAAACTGGAAATCGCCCGCCAGTTAGCGAGACTGGGGGTGGATGTGATAGAGGCGGGTTTCCCTGTTGCGTCGCCGGGTGAAAAGGAAGCGGTACAGATGATTGCCGAGGATGTCGGGCGGCGGGACGGTCCCGTGATTGCAGCCCTGTCCCGTGCCGTTGAAAAGGACATCCGGATCGCCGGGGAAGCCCTTCAGCCGGCGAAGCGTCGGCGGATTCACACCTTTATCGCCACCAGTGAGATCCATCTCCATTACAAACTCCGAATGACCCGAGAGCAGGTTCTGGATGCAGCGGTGAAAGCCGTTCGGTTGGCTCGGAACTTCACCGAAGAGGTAGAGTTCAGCGCCGAGGATGCGACCCGCAGCGACCCTGAATTCCTGTGCCAAGTCTTTGAGGCAGCCATTGACGCCGGCGCCACCACCATCAACATCCCGGACACCGTCGGCTACACTATGCCGCAGGAATTTGGAGCGCTGGTGCGGACCGTGTTCCAAAAGGTGCCGAACATCCAAAAGGTCTCTTTTGTCAGCGTCCACTGCCACAACGATCTGGGTCTTGCCGTCGCGAACTCGCTGGCGGGTCTGATGGAAGGCGCTAATCAGGTAGAGTGCACTATCAACGGAATCGGTGAGCGGGCGGGCAACGCCAGTCTGGAAGAGATCGTGATGGCAATTTATTGCCGGGGCTCTGTCCTCGGTCTCCACACGACGATCCGTCACGATCAAATCGTTCGGACCAGTCATATGGTACGGGAGTTCACCGGAATGGTCGTCCAGCCCAACAAAGCCATCGTCGGTGCCAATGCGTTCCGCCACGAATCGGGCATCCATCAGCACGGCGTTCTCAGCAATCCCCTGACCTATGAGATCATTGACCCCAAGGTGATTGGGTTGAGCGGAAGCGGTCTGGTTTTAGGGAAGCACTCCGGTCGCCACGCCCTGGAGCAGAAGTTGAGGGAAATGGGCTACGAACTGACTCGGGAGCAACTGGACAGCGTCTTCCAATCCTTCAAAGCCCTCGCCGATCGGAAGAAAGAGGTCACCGATGCGGATTTAGAAACCTTGGTCGCCGACGTCCTCAGCTCCGTTCCCGTAGACGAGACGATTTACCATCTGGACTATATGCATGTCGTTTCCGGCAAAGGGACGGTCCCCAGTGCCACTGTGCGGATTCGGTCTAACGGCCAGGAGAAACTGGCTTCTGAGACGGGCGTCGGACCGATTGACGCCGTCTATCGGACGATCGCCCGTATCGTTGCGGAAGGTCACAGGCTGGCAGACTTTCAGGTCCGGTCTGTGGGACCGGGCACCGACGCCGTTGCCGACGTCGTCGTCCGGATAGAGGACGACGAGGGAAGGACCTTCGTCGGGCACGGGGTGTCGCCCGATACGATAGAAGCGGCAACGAAAGCCTATCTGGAAGCCATCAACCGCCTCGCCTACCACAAACGCAAGCGCCTACTCCCTCCCCAGAGAGGGGAAGAGGTGTAAGGGCTTTTTTGTCCTCCCCGCCCGCGCTATCTTTTCCGACGGAAGGGTGGGGAGGACGGACACCGGTGAAAGCGATCTGGAACAAGATCAGAGGTTGGTTCCGAAGGAAACCGCCCTCGGCACAGCAACTGCGGTGGCGAGCCAGTAAGAAGTTGAGGGAAGGAGCATTAACAGAGGCGGTGCGACTCCTGCGTCGGTCCCTTGAATCGGAACCGGCCAACCTGGAGGCGCGGGTTAATCTCGGCGTCGCCCTCTACCTTCAAAAGCGTTACTCAGAGGCTCTGCCCCACTTTCAATATGTGGTCGCCATTGATCCGGACAATTCCAACGCCCTACTGAACCTGGCTGCTTGCCACGACGCTTTGGGGCATACCGACCAGGCTCTGTCCATCCTACAAGAGACAGCCCGTCGCTTCCCCACTCTCCCCGATGTTCACTACAATCTCGCCCTCGCCTTAGCCAAATCGGGACGCTGGAACGATGCCTTGGACGAACTGAAAAAGGAACTTCAGAGCAATCCCGGTCACCTCCACGCCCTTCAACTGCTTCGCCGTCTGCGGTCTCGTTCTCAATGAAAGGAGCGGGTCAATGGAAACCAAAATAAAAGGGATCATTCCACCCCTTGTCACTCCCTTACGGGACGGCGAAACGGTAGACCCG
This sequence comes from Candidatus Caldisaccharidevorator sinensis, assembly GCA_032161505.2. Classification (GTDB taxonomy): domain Bacteria; phylum Armatimonadota; class Fervidibacteria; order Fervidibacterales; family Fervidibacteraceae; genus Caldisaccharidevorator; species Caldisaccharidevorator sinensis. Next base: position 484,345 of record JAVKTG010000001.1, on the reverse strand, counting down.
GACGCCCTTCGTCAATTGATCTCCTTCTTAATCGCCAAAAGGGTGCACGGAGTTTTCGCCCTTGGCTCAACAGGCGAATTCCCTGCCCTAACTGATGTCCAGAAGCGAATTGTGATGGAAACAATTATTGACTCTGCCCGACGCACCGTTCCCGTCCTGATCGGAATCACAGAGCCGGGAACCCAAAGAGTCCTTCAATGGCTCCGGTGCCCCGAGGCATCGGGAGCGTCCGCCTTTGTCGTCGCCCCTCCCTACTACTTTCGTCACTCCGATCAGGAACTGATAAGCCACTTCTTGACTATCGCCGATCAATCCCCCATTCCCCTAATCCTCTACAATATTCCCCAGACGACCCAGAACTTTCTTTCTTTGACAGTGATTCAAACGCTTGCAGACCATCCCAACATCATCGGCATCAAAGATAGCACCGGTGACATGTCTTTCTTCTCCCGACTAACCGACGCTCTTTCTGATCGCCCTTTTACCGTCCTTCAAGGCGACGACCACTTGGTGGCGCTTTCTCTGATCCGGGGAGCCTCTGGTGCCATTAACTCATCCTCAAACCCGGTGCCGGAATGGTTCGTTGCTCTCTACGATGCGGTCACCCACAGCCAATGGCAAACTGCCCTAAAGTTTCAAAGGAAGATAGATGAACTGGTGGGGCTATTGGAATCTCTTTCTTTCCTTCCGGCTCTCAAGGCGGGTCTGACCCTTCGGGGCATTCCTGTTGGCGCCGTTACGGCACCGTTACAACCTCTCCCTGACGGGGCCTATCAGCCTATTCGTGAGATTTTGAGAAGGCACGATCTGACCCTGTAGCGTCACAATTGGGCGTCAGAAGTGGAGTGATTTTTGATGGGTTTGACGGCGGACGACATGTTGATTGAAAGCCTGCGGAAGCGGGTCCAAGAACTGGAGGCGGAACTGGAGAGACGAACGAGGCAGGCAGAGGAGAAGATCCGAGACCTACAAACTGTTCTCAGACTCTCAGCCCTCATCAACTCCGCTCTAGATTTGCAAACGGTCCTGGACACAATCATGCATTCGGCCGAGGAGCTGACGGGAGCCGAAACAAGTTCCTTGCTCCTCTACGATGAGGCGACGGACGAACTCTACTTCAGCGTCGCTCGTGGGGAAAAGGGGGAGACTCTTCAAGAGATTCGGCTTAAGAGGGGGGAAGGGATTGCCGGATCCGTTCTTCAAACAGGAGAGCCTCTGCTTGTTCAGGATGTCTCCCGTGATCCCCGACACGCTTCTCGTGTCGATCAGGCCAGCGGGTTCGTCACTCGTAACCTGATTGCCGTCCCCCTTCGCATAGATACCACTCTCAAAGGCGTCTTGGAAGTCCTGAACAAAAAGGACGGAACTTTTACCGAGGAAGATCTGGACGATCTCATGTCTCTCTCCGTTCTGTCTGCTATCGCCATTGACAAAGCGCAGGCCCATCGGGACCTTCAGGAACTTTTTGAGCAGTCGATCCGGGCTCTGGTTTCGGCTTTGGATGCCCGCGACCCTTACACGAGGGGTCATTCCGAGCGCGTCACCCAATACTCCGTTTTGATCGCCACGGAGATGGACCTGCCTCAGCCCGATCGTGATAGAATTCGCCTCTCCGCCCTTCTCCATGACATCGGCAAAGTCGGAGTGCCTGACAGCGTCCTTCTGAAGGAAAGTCGGCTGACGGACCAGGAATATGAGATCATCAAACAACATCCCGAAATCGGCTACCGGGTCCTCAAGACTATGAAGCGGTTAGAGCCGTACCTGGACGGTGTGCGCTACCATCACGAGCGCCTCTCCGGTCGGGGTTACCCCCTCGGTCTCCGCGGTGACGCTATTCCCCTGGACGCCCGCATCATCGCTGTCGCTGACGTCTACGACGCCCTCACCTCTGACCGACCTTACCGAAGGGCATTTCCTCCCGTAAAGGCTCTCCAAATCCTTATTGACGGCAAGGGAACGGAGTTTGACCCTCACTGTGTTGAGGCGTTTGAAAGATCCTTCGCCGTCGGCTCAGTCGGGGCAGTGTCCTACGATACCGACATGGCTGCCTTCTAGTCTACCTTTTTGCTTCATCGGCTAATGAAACCGGCGACCGTCTTTTCAAGCGACGCAAAAATCGTAACAGGTGCCCATCGCCACCGTCGCCGATGGACGATTGGCGAAGTCAACAGAGAGGGTTGAATCAGAAGGTAACACGGGCATGAGTAGGATTGCTCTGCTGGGTGCTGGTGCCGATGTGGGCAGAGTGATCGCCCTCTCCATCGCTCAGTCGGGGCTTTTGCAGAGCGGTGCCGAACTGTTCCTGATCGGTCGCTGGGGGGGCAAAAGTGCCTTCGTCGTTCGGGGGCTTGAAGAGGACCTGTCGGAAGCCTTTCAGGATCAGGGATTAACTTTCCAGTCGTCCTGCGATCTCTCGGACGCTTACGGTGATGCAGTCATTATTGTCGCCAGCAGTCCCGACCCTGCTCATTTTCGGAAAATCTTTCACCGGGAACGGCTCGCCAAAGAAAATGCCCAAATCTTCCGATCACTGGCTCGGTCACTGGCTTTTCAACAGTCGCGGATCGGATCCGTCATCGTCGTTACCAACCCTAATGAATTAGGGGTTTGGCTATTCAGTCAAACCTTTCCCCAATGTCCCGTCGTCGGCATCGGTTCCCTGGTGGACTCCTACCGATTTCGCTTGGAGATCGCGCGGCAGTTGCGTGTGCCTCCTTCCGCCGTCCAGGCGTGGGTCGGTGGGGAACACGGACCCCTTCCTGTATTTTTCTGGAGTCTGGTGCGGCTCTTCGGTCAGCCCCTATCGGACACAGAAAGGGAGAGTCTGGGCTGTCCTGACATGCAAACATTCAGCCGTCTCAGATCTCAAGCTTTGGAAACCGTCTCCCGCATCCTCGCCGAGGAAGGGTTAGATCCAGCGTATCGGGCGCTCTTCTCATATCCTGCCGATGTCCGGTCCGCGGTCAAGTCCTATCTGACTCATACCTCTGGCGCCAAGACGGGTGCCGTCGCCGGTCAGGCGGTCACTGCCCTTTTGCGAGCCCTCCGATGCGACACGGAGCAGATCCTCCCGGTCCAGGTCTCATCAACCTTCGGCTCGGTCGGAGTGCCCGCCCGCATTTCTGCCAAAGGCGTCTACCCGTCCCCCGAACTTTTGACCGAGGAAGAGCGTCGCTTGTTGAAGGAAGTCGGCGAAAGGGTAGGAGAGAAGATTCGGGAGTTGATGGCGACGGTGGCGGTCGGGTCTTAAGTCATTGACAATCTCTCGCCGTTGCACGACAATAATGGCTCTGAAAAAATCAGGGGACAGACAAGGAAACGGGAGGAGGACCGATGACCCAGTCGCCCATAGAACCGACCCAGAAGATGAGGGGACTGAAGTGTAGGGAGTGCGCTGCCCTCTACCCTCTGGAGCCCTTTAATGTCTGCTCCATCTGCTTCGGTCCCCTGGAAGTTGATTACGACTACGAATTCCTTGCCCAGCACTTGTCTCGCGATGTCATCGGTGCCGGTCCCAAATCCCTCTGGCGCTACCAGGACCTGTTGCCGGTCGGGGAGGTGACTGACCCCGACTTCGGTGTCGGGTTCACCCCCTTAATAAAAGCCCGTCGGCTGGGCGAACGGTTAGGGCTGTCCAACCTTTACATTAAGAACGACACGGCAAATCCGACTTGGTCCTTCAAAGATCGGGTGGTCTCCGTTGCCCTGGCGAAGGCGGTGGAGTTTGGCTTTGATACGGTCGCCTGCGCTTCCACAGGAAATTTGGGCAACGCGGTAGCCGCTCAGTCCGCCCGAAGGGGCCTCAAATGTTTTATCTTCATCCCTGCCGACTTGGAGCTGAGCAAGATTGTCGGAACATTGATCTACCGACCGACTTTGATCGCGGTGAAGGGAAATTACGATGCGGTCAACCGACTATGTGCCGAAGTTTCAGCGACGATGCACTGGGGTTTTGTCAACATCAACCTACGACCGTACTATTCGGAAGGGTCTAAGACCTTAGGGTTTGAAGTAGTGGAGCAGCTGGGATGGAGGGGTCCCGATCACATCGTCGTCCCGATGGCGTCGGGCTCCCTGCTGACCAAAGTCTGGAAGGCTCTCAAGGAGATGGAGAGGATCGGTCTGATCTCGCCTGTGACGACCCGGGTCCACGGAGCCCAGGCTTTGGGCTGCAGTCCGATTGTCAGCGCATTTAAGGACGGTGCTGAGTTCGTCCGACCGGTTAAACCCCAGACCATAGTCAAATCTCTCGCCATCGGTAACCCTGCCGATGGCATCTACGCCGTCCGGGCGATGAGGGAGAGTGGCGGTGTTGCGGAAGCCGCCAGCGATAACGAAGTTATGGATGCTATCCAGTTGCTGGCGGAGACAGAAGGTCTCTTTACCGAAACGGCAGGGGGCGTCACCGTAGCCGTCCTGAAAAAACTGGTCGACCAAGGGATCATCGGTCCCGACGAGACGACGGTGGCTCTGATAACGGGATGCGGATACAAGACCCAGGAGCCCCTTTCGGACCGGCTGGCGGAGCCGATCGTCGTCGAACCCCGGCTGAAAGCCTTTCAGGAGGTCCTCCCATCACGGATTATCGCCTGACATCTGACGATCAGCCGTTTCCCTTTACAGGGAGAGCGATAAAATTCAAGGAAAGAAGGGAAGGAAGTAGGGAGGTAAGCGATGGCTGTTACAGTCAGGATACCGACTCCCCTCCAAGCATTGACGGGAGGAGCAGCGGAAGTGGAGGCGAGCGGTCGTTCCGTTCGCGAAATCCTACAGGACCTGGACAAACGCTACGCAGGAATTTTGGAGAGGCTGTGCGAGGAAAACGGAGATCTGCGGCGGTTCGTTAATATTTTCGTCAATGACGAAGACATCCGTTTCCTTAAAGGGTTAGATACGGAAGTGCAGGACGGAGACGAGGTGTCGGTTGTGCCCGCCATCGCCGGTGGGTAGTAAGAAGGGAAGGGGAATGGTGAAGAAGAGGGTGCAGTTGGTTTTCCCCAAGCACCTAGTAGACAAGCCGATCGTTTGGCAGTTAGGTCAGAAGTTTCGCGTGGTGACGAACATTCGGAGGGCTAACATTGACGCCGAGTGCGGCTGGATTGACCTGGAGGTGGAAGGGGAGTCAGAAGAAATAGAAAAAGGTCTTGAATGGCTCTCCGAAACCGGCGTTGAAGTCAACCCCGTAGAGAAGCAGGTAGTAGAGTAAATCGCCGGGTCTCTCTCCCCTCTGACCCGGCAAAAACCGATGGGAGGGAAGCGGTATGAGTCTTTCCATCCAGACCCAGACAGTCAGAGGCGCCGAGATCCTCGTCGAGTCCCTGGTCCGGCAGGGTGTGGAGTACGTCTTCGGGATCTCGGGAGGGGCCGTCATAGAAGTGTGCGATGCCCTCTACCACTACAAAGGTAAAATCCATTTCGTCCTCAACAGGCACGAGCAGGGTGCCGCCCATATGTGCGATGGGTTCATCCGGGCTTCTGGGCGACCCGCCGTCTGTATGGGTACCAGTGGACCCGGCGCCACCAACCTGATCACGGGCATCGCAACGGCTCAGATGGACTCGATTCCTCTGATCGCCTTGACAGGGCAGGTGCCGTCCTACAACATCGGTCGCGACGCCTTTCAAGAGACCGACGCCTTCGGATTGACCATGCCGATTGTCAAGCACAGTTACGCCGTCCGCAACCCCTACGACCTTCCCCGGATCATTCAGGAAGGTTTTCATATTGCATGGACGGGGAGACCGGGTCCCGTTCACATAGACCTACCGAGAGATGTTTCAAGGACGCCCGTTGACTTGTCAAAGGTTGAGTTTCCTGAAACCGTTCAATTGCGTGGGTACAAGCCGACCGTTCGGGGACATCCTTTGATGGTCCGCCAAGCGGCCGAACTGATCATGCAGGCGAAAAAGCCGATCCTTTACATCGGCGGTGGGGTGATCGCCTCGGGCGCTGCTGAAGAAGTCCGGCAACTGGCAGAAAGGTGCCAGATACCTGTTACTTACACCCTGATGGCAAAGGGTGGGTTTCCTGACGACCATCCTCTTTGCACGGGAATGCCGGGAATGCACGGGACCGTCTGCGCCAACTTTGCCCTCCATTTTTCCGACTTGGTGATCTGCGTCGGTGCTCGGTTTGACGATCGGGTCACCGGCGATCTGAAGGAATTCGCGAAAGGCGCCAAGAAAATCCACATCGACATTGACCCGGCGGAGATCGGCAAGAATGTCAAGCCCGATGTGCCCATCGTCGGCGACGCCAAGACGGTCCTCAGGCAACTTCTGGAACTGGTCGGACCTAGGCGCCATGACGAATGGCTCCGTCAGATCGACCACTGGAAGGCTCAATTTCCGTTAGTCTACCAGAAAGGCGACAAAATCAAGCCCCAATATGTGATGGAGGTTTTGGCAAAAGTCACCGGCAAAAACGCCATCGTCGTCGCCGATGTCGGTCAACATCAGATGTGGGCGGCTCAATACTATCCCTGCCATCGTCCCCGCCAGTTTTTGACGACCGGTGGGCTGGGAACGATGGGCTACGCCTTCCCCGCTTCTCTCGGTGCGAAACTGGCGTGTCCTGACCATCTGGTCATTGCCGTCGTCGGCGACGGCGGCTTCCAGATGACGATGTCCGAACTGGCGACTGCCGTCGTTTACAATATTCCAGTCAAGGTAGTGATCATTAACAACTTCTACCTGGGTATGGTCAAGCAGTGGCAGGACCTTTTCTTCGGTGCCCGCTACAGCGGTGTGGATTTGGAGGGTAACCCCGATTTCGCTGCCATTGCCGAAGCCTTCGGAGCCGTCGGGATGCGCGTGACCGAAGAGGACGATGTGGAAGGGGTCCTCCGACGCGCGATCGAAATGGAAGACAAAGTGGTGATCGTGGACGTTCATGTAGATCCCGATGAGCACTGTTACCCGATGATCCCGTCGGGTCGGTCGGTCAAGGACATCATCGTACATCCCCTCTTGAGAGAGAAAGTCAAGAAGGAATTGGAGAGGCACGCCGCCTAAAGGAGCTGTGAGGGTCTCGTGGCTTCAACGAACGGTCGCCGTCAGCAGCGTCTGCACACTTTGTCCGTCCTGGTGGAGAACAGACCGGGTGTCCTTGCCAGGGTCGCCGGTCTGTTCGCAAGACGAAGTTTCAACATTGAAAGCCTTGCCGTCAGCACCACCGACGATCCGAGCATTTCCCGGATGACCATCGTCGTCGGGGGCGATGACGACACCATTGAGCAGATCACCAAACAACTCAACAAACTGATCGACGTGATCAAAGTCCACGACCACACAGGGGAAGAAATTGTTGAGCGAGAACTGGCTCTTTTGAAGGTCAACTGCTCGATGGAGCAGCGCCACTATGTCATTCAACTGGTGGAAATCTTTCGGGCTTCCATTGTGGACGTGGGTGCCAGCATGCTGACCATCGAGATTACTGGAAGTTCTGACAAAATTGATGCCCTAATGGAGCTCCTGAGACCCTTCGGCATTTCTGAAGTCGTTCGGACGGGCAAAGTCATTCTCTCTCGGGGGGAGCGTTCCACCTGATTTCGGACTCGTCCGTCACCTCTCTGCCCGTTCTGACACTAATGACCGGATCTCCGCCTCGTTAAAACCGATGACGACCCGATTTCCGGCGATGATAAGCGGACGGCGAATCCAGTTGGGGTGCTTTGACAGGAGCGCCACCGCCTCCTTTCGGGACGGCTTATCCAGACCCTCAGCAAGCCGCTTCCTTAAGGGACTCAGTCTTCCCGTGATTTCCACTATCGGTCTTCCGCCCAGAACTTTATCCAGTTCCTCTGGCGTCGGCGGTTCTTTAAGAATGTCCCTCCACCGATAGGGCACCTTCAACTCCCGCAAGAGACCTCTTGCCCTCTCGCAGGCTGTTCAGCCCCTCCTTCCCCACACTTCCATCCCGATCACCGTCTAAAAATTATGGCGGGAGTGATTCCGTGAAAGGGTGGCGAAGACGCTGGCAAATTTAGTCCGTCTCCTGAAACTCACCTACCCGTATCGGTGGTCGATCGCCTTAGGACTTTTGTGCCTTTTGGTAGCGACCCCAGCGACTCTCTTTCACCCTCTGGTCTGGCGTTTCATTGTTGACGAAGTGATCGGCAATCGCCGCCATCATCTCCTCCTGCCGGCCCTTGTGATCATGGTTTTGGTTCAACTGATCGGTGTTGCCCTCTCTTCCTTAAGGACATACGTGCTCGGACGAGCAGGGCAGCGGTTTGTCTACGATCTGCGCCAGGCTCTCTACGGCAAGTTGCAGGATCAGTCCCTTCTCTACCACCACGATAGAAGGGTCGGCGACACCGTCGCCCGCGTCATTGCCGACGTGGACACTGTCCAGGACGCCATCCGCCACGGTGTTGACGATGTCATTGCCAATGCCCTTCAGTTCCTCTGGGTCGCAGGCATCATCGTGGGAATCAACCCAAAAGTCGGGACTTTGACTCTTCTGCCGATGGGCGTTGTGGGGGTGATGGTCTGGTTTTTTAACATCCGCATAAGGGGTCTCTACAGGCGTATCCGGGACCGGCTGGGTGACCTCTCTGCCAAACTGCAAGAGAACTTGGTCGGTATGATAATTATCAAGGCGTTCGCCCGGGAACTTTACGAATTGTCCCGTTTCTCCCAAGAGAATAAGCGCTACTACGAAGAGAGTCTCAAGGGGGAACTCGCCCGGAGCCTTTATTTTCCGTCGGTGGCGACGGTGGGCTTTTTCAGCAGTGTCATCATGATAGGAGTCGGCGCCTACTACATCATTCAGGGTCAATTTACCATCGGCGACCTGATCGCTTACAGGGGCTACTGGTGGCAACTCTTTTCCCCTGTTTCCGCCTTGGCTCGGGTTAATGAACTGGTCCAGCGCTGTCTCGCTGCTGCCAGCCGGATCTTTGAGGTCCTGGACGCACCGGTTGAAGTTGCCGACGAGCCCGGCGCCGTCTCGGTCACGGACGTCAGCGGTCACATTGTCTTTGAGGGTGTCTCTTTCCGCTATAAGGACGGACCGCCGGTCTTAAGGGAGATCTCCTTGGAGGTTCTGCCCGGCCAGAAGGTTGGGGTTGTCGGTCCGTCAGGTGCAGGGAAGTCGACCATCCTCGGTCTGACTCTCCGGTTCCTTGACCCGGTGGAGGGGAGGATACTCGTAGACGGCAGAGACTTGAGGGACTTGGTTCAGTCCGACTGGCGGCGGCATTGCGCCGTCGTCACCCAGGAGCCCTTTCTCTTCAACGACACCGTTGAAAACAACATCCGATACGGCCGGCTGGATGCGAGCCCCGACGAGATCCGCCACGCCGCCGCCTTAGCGAACGCCGAAGAATTTATTGAAAAACTTCCCAACGGTTACCAAACGGTCGTCGGCGAGAGAGGCGTCAAACTGTCCGGCGGTCAGAAACAGCGGATCTGCATCGCCCGTGCCTTCCTGGCGAACCCCAAGGTTCTTCTCCTGGACGAGGCGACTGCCTCGGTGGAGCCCGAAAGCGAAGCCATTATTCAGTCGGCTCTGGAACGACTGATGGAAGGGCGCACCACCATCATCGTCTCCCACCGGTTGTCTATGGTGCGTAACTGCGATCAAATCCTCGTCATTGAGGGCGGGAAGATTACGGAAAGAGGAACCCACGAAGAATTGATGGCACGACTAGGCTGGTATAGCCGGATGTATCTCCTTCAAATGGGCGAAGTCGGTGTGGCGGTGTCGCTACCATCTGCCCCTCCCCCCTTACCCGAGCCCCCTACTCACCGTGATGATCAGCCCCCACCCGAAATTCCAGACTTCACCGAAGGCTAATCTTTGCCTGCCTCCCCCCGGTCAAAACCGTTCGATGCTGCCGGGCGTTTACAGAGCAAGCGGGTGTTCGGAAAGTTGACCGAAAAGGTTTTTGCGCGCCCACTCCAGATCAAGAGAAGCAACTTGGATCCTCTGCTGATACAGATGTCTTCTGCATCCGCGACCAAACGAAAGGTCCTGACGTCTATGGGATGGGAGGACCGACACCCAACCGTTTTTCGCCGGCGAGTATCATCTTGCCGAAGGTAGCGACGCGCACCTCTGGCACTGTTAAGAGTTCCGAGTGCCGACTACGCTACTGGCGACCGAGGGTGACCGCTGCGCTAAAGGCAGATCAAAATTGTCTTAAGTCCCTTTGGAAGGAACAATATGTAATCACGAGCGCTAGAGAAAAGCAGCAACGGTGTGAGGGAGTCACAGGATGGACAGAGTAGAGAATGTGGTGATTTTGGGCTCGGGACCGGCGGGTCTCACCGCCGCCATCTACACTGCGCGGGCGTTGCTCCAGCCGGTTGTCATCGCCGGCACGAGCCCTGGCGGTCAGTTGATGACGACGACCGACGTGGAGAACTTCCCTGGGTTTCCGGAGGGAATCCTCGGACCGGACTTGATGATGAAAATGCGGGAACAGGCTTCTCGTTTTGGAGTCACGATCGTGGACGATGACGCCGTCTCCGTGACCCTCACCTCTCACCCGTTTACCGTTGGGACCGCTTTGGGTCAATCGTATCGCTGCCTCTCTCTGATCATAGCCACAGGAGCGTCGCCCAGAAGGTTGGGTCTGGAGAGCGAAGAGAAATTTTTCGGCAGAGGGGTCTCCACTTGCGCCACTTGTGACGGGTGGTTCTTCAGGGAGAGGGTCGTCTGCGTGGTCGGAGGGGGGGATTCGGCGATGGAGGAGTCCCTCTACCTGACCCATCACGCCCGAAAGGTCTACGTCGTTCACCGCAGGGATCAGTTGCGGGCGAGCAAGATCATGCAAGAAAGAGCCTTTGCCAATCCGAAGATTGAGTTCATATGGAACTCGGTCGTTACAGAGATCCTGGGCGACGGCACAGTAAAGGGAGTCCGGCTGAAAAATGTTCGCAGTGGTGAGGAAAACATTTTGCCCGTTGACGGAGTCTTTTTAGCCATCGGGCACGAACCGAACACCGCTCTCTTTCGTGGTCAGTTAGCCCTTGATCCCAACGGCTACATCCTGGTCGACCCGTTACAGAGGACCAGCGTAGCTGGAGTTTTCGCAGCCGGCGACTGCCACGATCGCATCTTCCGGCAAGCAATAACCGCAGCGGGGTTCGGCTGCGCTGCTGCGATTATGGCCGAGCGGTGGCTGGGCGAATTGGCGCATCACGGCTATGACGCCGTCGCCGAGTCCCACCCTTTCCGTCCGTCCCTTCAAAAGACATAATTATTCAACAATAGCATTGAGGGCGGTTAGCTCAGTGGGAGAGCGTCTCGTTGACGACGAGGAGGTCGCAGGTTCAATTCCTGCACCGCCCACTTGGTTGATCCCTCTTGTCGGTCTCTTTATCGGTGCCGTGGCAGGGCAGTCTCAGAAAGTCTGGGTTACCAGCAAAGAAGGTCTCATAACGGTTTTGTACCCCGATCAGCAGAGGATCGTTTGTCAGATCAAAGTAGGTTCCCCTCTTCATCGCGCTGCTTTTTCTCCGGACGGTCGTTACTTTGTCGTCGCCGACGAAGGAGCTGACCGCTGTCTGATCGTAGGGGCGCGGTCAGGCAAGATCCTCGCCCATATCCCGACCGGAAAGTCACCCGGCAATGTCGCCGTCGCGTCCGATTCGTCAAAGGCTTGGGTTACCTGTGCTGGTGACGCCGCCGTCGTTGAGATTGATTTGATCGGTCTTCAGCCCCTTTCGCGCATTCCCGTCGGCTCGGTGCCGATGATTCCCGCTTTCAGCCCCCACCATCGTCAACTTCTCATCGCCTGTCAGGGGAGCGATTCGGTTTTTCTCGTCTCCGATTCTCACCCCCCTTTGTCTGTTCCCGTCGGTAAGGCTCCTTACGACGTGGTCATCAGCCCTGACGGCAACTACGCGTTCGTTAACTGTAGAGGCTCTGATGAGGTGGTCGCTGTCCGACTTCCCGACGGTACCCTTGCGAGGCGGGTCGGGGTCGGCAAGAGACCCTGGCTGTTAGCCTTGGCTCGGGATAAACTGATCAGCACCAACTTTGATGACGGCACCGTTACCATCCTGACACTGCCCGACTTGAAACTGATCGGCACTCTTCCCGTCGGTCGCCAGCCCCGGATGCCGGTCCTTACCCCTGACGGAAGGCTTCTGTTTGTCTTAAATGCGGGTTCCAACGATGTAACGGTGATTGATTTGGATAAAACCCTGGTGATTAAGACCATACCGGTCGGTTCCCGACCTCACAGGGGCTGCGTGACTAAAGACGGTCGGTGGCTGATCGTCGGCAATCAGGACGAAGGGACCGTGTCGCTTGTTCGGTTGCCAGAGGGGAAAGAAAAGCGGCGCCTCTTTGTTGAGAAGGGAGTTATGGCAGTAGAAGGGGAGCCTTAACGCTCCTCCAGAATGCCTCCAATCGCTCTGTGGAACTTTTTCAGAAAATGGCGATCGTATGCGTCCAGCCGCCAGCGGAACCGACCGTGCCAGGCGGCGCGTTCCCTTTGTCCCAGTTTTTGGTAGACGGCGCTCAAAAGACAGTGATAGGAGGCATTCCAAGGGGAGAGCCGAACGGCTTCCTCAAGTGCCCCGACGGCGTCTTCAAACCGACTGGCTAAAAGGCAGGCGAGAGCCAGCCGCACCTGATAGAAAGCGTCCTCTGGAGCCCAGTGACAGGCAATTTTTAACTGCTCTATTGCATCGTCCAGACGATTGGTCAGGAGGTGAAGGTCAGCCAGTTCCAGCCGGTAGAGGGGTTCCGTCGGCACCAACTCGCAGGCTTTTTCAAATTCATTGATGGCTTCCTGATACCTCCCCAGAGCCCGGTAGGCACGCCCCAGTAGGACCCGATACCAGCCTCGTCTCGGATCTAGGTTAACCGCTCTTCGGAACGCGTCCAGTGCCCTTCCTGCCTGGGCTTGGCTCAACCGTCCTTCTCCCGTCAGCCAGAAGGAGCAGGCTTTTTCCTTCCGACCGACACTGGGTTGGGCACCTTTCGTTCCTTTCCGTGCCAGGAGCGTACGGGTGGCAAACGGGCGGTGATAAGGGGATGAAGGGGACAGCGGAGGCGACAGACTGCCTTTGGCCTTTATTGTGTCCCGAGATCTGTGCTCTTCTCCCATCTGGCTTTCCACATCCTGACGCCAATTTTAGGACGGTTTCTCCGCCCGCGTCGCAGTTTTATTGGCGGATTTGGGGTATAATATACCGAGAATAAACGGTATAATAAAAGGGGAAAGGGGGCGAAAGGGTCTCGACGGAAGGGAAGTCGGAATTGCGGGCGAGCCGGGTGGCGACCGCGACAGCCGACAAAAAGAAGTGCGAACCCAGTAGCCTTGGCTGCGTAAACAACGCAGCAGCCTGCCCGGCGCTTTCCGGTGGCGCTGGGATCAGGTTCAGACAGCCGGATGCCCTGCCGATAGGCGCCTTCCGGTCGGCAGGTAAGCAAGAAGGAAGGCTGGGCTGAAAGGAGCCTGCCGTCGGGCTCCCTCAGCCGAGGGGAAAACGACGGCTACGCTCGTAGGACGTGATTCTGAGACCCTTCCGGACGCGGGTTCAATTCCCGCCGCCTCCACCATTTTCTTCCTTCTCGAGTTCGTCTAAAACCTTTCTGATCAGTGAGGCTAAGTCATCGTACCGGAACGGCTTAGCGATCCAATCAGACACCCCGCTCTGTCGCAATCGGTCTAATGCTTCATCCAATGGGTAGCCCGACATAACGATCACCTTGCCGGCAAACTGACGCTTGCGCAGTTCCTTCACCAGCCGCAAACCGCCCACCTGCGGCATTACCATATCCGTTAGAATCAGGTCCGCCTTCCCTCCCCTGTCCAAATAGTTAAGAGCCTCCATTCCGTTTCCCGCCGTCTCTACCCTGTAGCCCAGCTTCGTTAACAGCAGTTCCAAGCTCTCCAGGACCCGGATCTCATCTTCTACTAGGAGGATCGTCTCCCCTTTCCCCTGAGGAGCCTCCTTGACGACTTTTTCCAGTGCTTCTGGTGGCTCTGCCAGGGCGGGGAGGTAGATAAGGAAACGGGTGAATTCGCCGACCCTGCTGACGACATCTATGAAGCCCTCGTGCTGGCGAATGATACCGTAAACCTGCGCCAATCCTAGTCCCGTGCCCCGACCCGGTACCTTGGTCGTGAAAAACGGCTCAAAAATCCGGGGCAAAATGTCGGGAGGGATGCCGGTACCGGAGTCCTCTACCGTCAGGACAGCCCACGGGCCTCCCCCCATTTCGCTGAAAGGCGGTCGCTGTCCCGGACCGAAGGTCACCTCCGATAGGGAGATGGTGATGGTCCCTCCTTCCGGCATGGCATCGCGGGCATTGATTAAGAGATTGGTCAAAACTTGTTCCATCTGACTGAAGTCGGCATACACGACCAGGGGCTTTTCTCCCCTTTTCCAGCGGATCTCAATGTTCTCGGGCATTGTTCGCCTCAACAGGCGGACGATGTCGTCAACTAGGGCACCCAAGTCCAGCCTCTGCCGGCGGCTGACGGTCTGCCGCCCGAAGTCAAGGAGCTGACGGATGGTACGGGCAGTCCGTTCCGCTTGGCGTTGGATAGAACGCAGTTGGTCCGTCGCCCACTCGGGCATCTCGGGGGAGGCTTCCATCAGCAACAGTTCGCCCGATGCGATCAAACTTTGAAGGAGATTGTTGAAATCGTGGGCAATGCCCGCTGCCATCTGCCCGAGCGCTGCCAACCGCTCCTGCGTCTCCATCCGCTGGCGCACTTCCCGCTCCCAAGTCACATCACGAATCTGCAGGATCCAACCTTCAGGACCTTCTTCTCTCCCTATCGGTTGGGTCTCCACAACAAAGGCTCTATGTTCCGGTTCCTCCAGCCCGATCTGATGACTGCGTTCCCCGCTGGTCGCCGCTTCCCTAAGTACCCGCACCAGCGGTCCCTTCAGAGGGGTCCGACCTTCCAATGCCCGGCTTTCGCCCAGTATCTTCAGATACTGCTCCCCTGCCGGATTGGTCAGAACGACTTTCTGCCCCGACCCGACAAACACCAGTCCGATGGGAATGGACCGAAAGATTTCTTCCATCCGCTTCTGCTGCTCCGTCCATTGCCTTCTCAGACGCGATTGTTCCAGGCAAGAAATAAGGTGAGAGCCCAACTCCATAAGGAGAATCTGGTGCCCTTCCCCGGGGCGTTGGGACAATGGGAAAAGACTTACGATCCGCCCTTTCCTCTGTTCATCGCCAAACAAAGGAACCGCAAGAATCGTTTCCCCTCTATCGGTCCTCAATGGGGCGTAAGTTTCCCCAACCTTATCCCCGCCTGCTAAGGCTGACTTAACCCGATCCCAGACTTTTTTCGGTTCCAGCCCCCTCTTAGATGCCATCGCCCAGTGGATCCGACCGCCAAAGGGAACTTCAACTCTGACGAACTCCAAGCTCAAGCATTCTCGTAGGCTATCTGCCAACACCTGCATAAGTGCCTCCTCGTTTGCTCCGCTCCAGGTCGCCCGGTCCAATTCCCGCTTGATCTGGAGTTCTTTCTGGGCTCTTTCTAACTGCTCGGTCGTGCGGCGGACGATGGCGAGATGCCGTTCCACACGGTGCTTCCCATAGGCGAGCAGGACGGCCAGACCGGTGGCTGTAATGGCGAGGAGTAGGAGAATCAAGCCCGACAGGGGGAGAGGTTCTAGGGAAATATCCGCAGGTCGGCGCGGAAGCAGGATATAACCGTCGGTGTACGGGGGATCAAAGTCCTGCTGCCAACCGATGCCGGTGATGGAAACGGACGGCTTGCCCAAAAAGGGCCCGAAAAACCAGCGGAACCACGGAAGGCGAAAGAACCGGCGAGGCATCTGAACGGTCACAGAGCCGGTCCGATCGCTGAGAACGAACCCGTCAGCCGTTACCTCAAGCCTGCCGACGACTCGCACCAGCACCCCTTCATACAGCTCGCCTTTGAGGTCGCGAGCCAGGACTTCCCTCGGCTCCGGCACCGTGCCCTGACCTTTCTCCTGCCAGGTTTGGACCTGCAACTGGCAGGCTCCCCCATAGACGGTTACCTTGCCCGTTACCAGAAGGCGACGCCCTTCTTTCAAGAGTTGCCGGGAAGGCAAGGGATCGGAAAAGAGGAGAGCCAGCCCCCCAGTGTCGTCCTGAAAGTTAGCCAAAAGCCGGCTCTTGTGCAGAAACACGGGAGGCGAAGTGATGACGCCTGCGATCGTCACCGTCTGACCAAGGAGGTCAGGAATTCCGTCCCTATTGGCGTCCCTTTTCGCTGAGGCAATCGGGATCGTCGGCTCCGTCTGAGGCATCGGTTTGCATGGGGATAAAAAAGCCGCGAGGCAGAACACCGCCGCTCTTGTCTGTATCTGCCCCCTCACTTTTCCGATTGTCCCCCGCTTACGGTATCAAAGTAAGTATGATTAAAGACAACCGCCCAGTGGCATTAGCCCCGGGGAGGCGCGTCGCCTTTGCGATCCATCGGACACTGATCAACGGGTAATCGCCTTCGATCCGCCCATATAGGGCTGAAGGACAGAGGGAACAGCCACCCGACCGTTCTCTTCCTGGTAGTTTTCAAGAATGGCAATGACGGTGCGGGGAAGCGCCAGACCGGAACCGTTGAGGGTGTGGACAAACCGCGGTCGGCCTCCGGATGCGGGTCGGTAGCGCAGATTGACCCGCCGCGCCTGGAAGTCGGTGCAATTGCTGCAGGAGCTAACCTCCAGCCACTCTTTGCAACCGGGAGCCCAAACTTCCAGGTCGTAAGATTTGGCGGAATGGAACCCCAGGTCCCCCGTCGCCAGAAGTACGACCCGGTGGGGGAGTTCTAACCTTTTGAGCACGTCCCTGGCATCCTCAACCAGCTCTTCCAGTTCGTCATTAGATGTCTCCGGTGTCGTGATCTTATACAGTTCCACCTTGTCAAACTGATGACCCCTCTTAATCCCCCTTACATCCTTGCCTGCAGAGAATTTCTCTCGGCGGAAGCATGGGGTATAGGCGACGTATTTGAGGGGCAGACTTTCTTCTGAGAGAATTTCGTCCCGATGGAGGTTCGTCAACGGTATTTCCGCAGTCCCTATGAACCATAAATCGTCCTCCACATCGCGGTAGATGTTCTCTCTGAGCCAGGGGAGTTGCCCGGCACCCCACATACACGCTTCCCGAACCATCGCAGGCAGCCACACCTCGGTATATCCGTGCTCACGGGTGTGAAGATCCAGCATCCAGTAGATCAAGGCTCGCTCCAGCAGTGCCCCTGCTCCCCTTAGCACGTAGAAACGCGATCCCGAGAGTTTGACGCCTCTCTCAAAGTCCAAAATGCCCAGTTTTGGACCGAGGTCCCAGTGAGCGAGGGGAGAAAATCCGAAATCCGCTTCCTTCTTTGGTCTGCCGTATTCGGCAACCACCACATTGGCTTTCTGGTCCGAGCCGACAGGCACGGACGGGTCGGGCAGGTTGGGCAGCTCAAGGAGAATCCTATCCCTGTTTTCCTCCACATCCCTTAACCGTTTCTCCAGCTGTTCAATCTCGCCTCCGACACGCCGCATCTCCTCCATTATCATTTCCTCCGGGTTCCGACCCTGAGTCAGGAGCCGACCGATTTCCCGCGAAACGACATTTCTACGATGCTTTAAGCCTTCGACTTGGTGGAGGAGTGCCCGCCGTTGATGGTCCAGTTCCAGGAAACGGTCAATTTTCCCATCCCAGTCGGCGCCTCTTAAGGCGAGGCGCTCCTTAACCCACTCAGGGCGGTCACGGAGTAGTTGAGGGTCTATCACCGCGATCCTCCTTCATCAGCCGTCGGGACAATTGATGAGCCAGACGCTCGGCTCTCTCCCACTCCTGACCGAAGGTCTGCCAGTCGCCTTTCTCTCTTGCCAGCCGGGATCGTTGAAGGGCTCCTTCCAGTTCCGCCGCCAAGGCAGCCAGTCCAGGGCGATCGTTACTTTGGGCAGTTCGTACCAGCTCTCTTCCGTCGGGGCTGGCACGAACCAGCCGCTCAGCGGCGTCCAAAATCGAATCGCCCATTATCAGACCGTTAGCAGATGCCACCACCACCTGTTTCAGCTGAGGTAGAGGCGTATCGGCAGACCGAAGATAGAGAGGTCTGACATAGACCAACGACTGACCCATCGGAAGGACGAGGAGGTTGCCCCATTGAACCCGGGACCCCTGTTGATTCCACAAGGTCAGCTGCGCCGAAATGGTTGTGTCGGCGTTGATCCGCGCCTCAATATGGCGGGGACCAAATACGGTTCGGTCCTTGGGGAATCGGTAGACCAGGATCTGACCATATCGGTCCGGATCACAATGGGCGACCATCCAGGCGACCAGGTTGGGCGTGCCCAAGGGAGTGAACGGTAAGAGGAGAAGGAACCGACTGCGTTCCTCTCCGGGCGATCTGGTGAGAATGTAATAAGGAAGCATCGGCTGGGACTCTCCCATTCGGTTCTCAAAGGGGATCTCCCAAACGTCCTCCTTGTTGTAGAACTGAGTCGGATCGGTCATATGGTAGTAAGCGTTCAGAAGGGCTTGAATGTAGAAGATGAGCCTAGGATACCGAATATGTCTCTTCAAGTCGTCGGGCATTTCTTCAAACCGCTTGAGAAGCGCTGGAAGCGCTCGGACAAGGGCTTGGATCAGGGGATCCTTGTCATCCATCAGGTAAAAGTCGGTTTTTCCAGTATAGGCATCGATGGTCGCCTTGGCGGAGGTGCGGATGTAATTCAGCCGCAGGCGCCGACGGGGGTCGGGAACGGGAGCCGAGTAGGGGAAGTCGGGGGAGGTCGTGTAGATGTCCAGAATCCAAAAAATCCGCCCGTCGTCCCTGATGACCGGGTAGGCGTCGGGGTCAACGACCAGATAGGGTGCAAAAGGGGCTAAGGTTTGAACCCGGTCCAAAACCCGCCGGTACATCAGAAGGCGCGTCTCTTCCCGTATCGTCGTCGTCAGCAAGATTCCCAAATCCATAAACCGCGCCGCGAAAAGGAGGCGCTGCCACCAGTTGCCGATCGGCACCCCCGCTTCCGCCTCATAGACCGTCTCCCGGAACTTATCCCCGATCGGGTAGTCAAACTCCCGCTCCGATGTCCGGACCAGAACATACTCGGCAACCGTCAGATTAGTTGTCCCCTGTTCCTGTCGGGCTGGGCCCTGCTGCTGGGAACTTTGGGGTCCGGGTTGAGGCGGGGCACCCTCCTGTTGCTGCGGCGGCGCGCTGCCCTCGCCCCCTGCCGGAACGGTTCCCCGCCCCGGAAAAGGTGGCGCCGGTCGGACCGGTGCCGGTCGCTGCATCGGCTCCCGATAAGTCGTGAACTCGCCAAAGTAAATTTGCGGTCTGCGGATTGCGACCCCCAACTCAGGCGATTGCCAGGAGGGGATGTCCTTGACCAAGAAGACCGGCATTCCTTCTTTCGTGAAGTCGGTGACCGTTACCATTGCCAGCCCGTAACCGTGGGTGTAGCGCAGATGTTCGTTGACCCACGTCTTGAACGAGGCGGGCAGAAGCAGTTCCCGTGCGGCAACGCCGACTTGTCTCATCGTAGAACCGACAGGATATCGGTCGTAGTCGGGGAGGGAGAAACTGTAATAAGGTCGGAAGGCTTGAAGTTGGGAAAAGAGACCCTGCAACTGCTCAATATCCCATAACCGGGCGCTCATAAGAGCCGTTTTGTGGACTTGCAGGTCTTTCAAAGAGAACTCGGGACGGGCGGGATGGACCCTCTCCTCAATTCGGTCCAGACCATAGGCGAATCGGGTCGCTTGAATGTTATAAGAAAGGAAAGTTTTCTCCCTGTCCCTCTCGTTGGGAGCGACGACGAACGCTTGAAGCCCTGCGGGCAGAAGAATGCGTCCAGCCAGCCACAGAAAGAAGAGAATCGTCGCTGCTCTGTTAATGACGGTTAGGTCGGGCGACTTGAGACGAATCAGAAACCATACGGCAAAGCCGACGCAGCCCAGGACCGTCAAGTAGATTCCGGGCAAGGTCCCGTAAACATCGCTAAACCCTGCTCCGAAAACGACACCCCTTTTAGAGAAAAGGATCCCATACCGGCTGATCCACTGACTCAGAGCGAGGAGAAGGAGAAAAACAGAGGCAACGATCAGAAGACCCCTCGCCACAAAAGGAGGCGCCTCCAACTGATTGTCTTCGTATCGGAGAAGTTGTTCGTAGCGCAGTCGCACAACCATCCCGATAATGCCGACAGCGGCACCCAACAAGGTCGCTGTCAACCAGAACTTGATCAGAGGAAGGCGAAACATATAAAAGCCTGCGTCGTGACCAAAGATCGGCTCCCTCTGTCCGATGGAGTCGCCGTATTGGAAAAGAAGCAGATACATCCACCTGCTGGAAGCGATCAGACCGGCAATAACAGAGAGCCCCAGAGCCATCAAAAGTCCCCACCGGTTGACGGCAACATCGGTAAGAGCCTTCTCCGCTTCCTGAAAAATCCGAGCCCTTAATGGCATCGGCACTTTCTCAGCAACTCGCGTTGCCCAAACGAAGGGTCCATAGACCAAGAGGAGGAACCACAGAAAAAAGACAACAAACATCACAACCCGGTAACTAATGACCTTCAAGAATACGCTTCCATACCCTTCTGAGGCATACCAAAGCCCTTCGGCGCCGACGCCGAGGGCTTTGATCAAGACGATTAATCCGCCCGTGACTCCGATTAGCAGCCAGACCCATCGGCTTCCTCTTTCCAAGAGAGTGCCCTCCCTGCACCCGGCGGGACCTTTTGAAGATTATCTCCTGCGACTTTTCTTCATCATCGTCTTGGACATCAAAGGACCATCGTCATTTTGCCACGCCGTGATTGCCTCAGAGGCTGATACAATTGAACCGATAGGCAGAACGACAAAAGAGGTGACGGGCGCTCCGGTAGCGGAAAGGAGTCAACGAGAGAGACGATGGCTGACCGGATCTTCATCGGAGTTGCCTGGCCTTACGCCAACGGTCGCCTTCATTTAGGTCATTTGGCCGGCGCCTACCTCCCCGCCGATATTCTTGCTCGCTACCACCGGATGGCAGGCCATGAAGTTTTGATGATTTCGGGATCGGACGCCCACGGCACCCCCATTGCTCTCCAAGCGGAGAAAGAAGGCATCACTCCTCTGGAACTCTTCCGCCGCTATCACGCCTTTTTCCTGACCGTTTGGCAGAAGTTCGGCATCAGTTTTGACCTCTACACTCACACCGACACGCAAAACCATTACGAAGTCGCCCAACAGATGTTCCGGCGGCTGAAGGAGAAGGGGTTTCTCATACTCGGTAAGCAGCAGCAGATGTATTCCCCATCTGCCGGACGCTTCCTTCCCGACCGATATGTGGTCGGCACCTGTCCCCGTTGTGGCTACCAACGGGCGAGGGGAGACCAGTGTGAGCAGTGTGGGGCCCTCTTGGAGCCCACTCAATTGATCAATCCCAGAAGCCTTTTGGACGGCACCGTCCCCATCCTCAAGGAGACCCATCACTTCTTCCTTGACCTTCCGGCTTTCCACCGTCGGCTTATGGAATATGTACGAACGCGGGAGAGCCTTTGGCGTCCTTCCGTTTATCGGTTCACCGTCAACTACATTGAGCAAGGGCTCCAACCCCGACCCATCACTCGGGACTTGGAATGGGGTATTCCCGTCCCAGAAGAAGGATTTGAAGGGAAGGTCCTTTATGTCTGGTTTGAAGCCGTCATCGGCTATCTTTCTGCCACATTGGAGTGGGCTTTCCATCGGGCGCCATCGTCATCGGAAAGACGGAACCTGTGGCACTCTTACTGGTATGATCCCTCTGTTCGGTCCTACTACTTCATCGGAAAGGACAACATTCCCTTCCATACTATTGTCTGGCCCGCCCTTTTGATGGGTGCCACATCTCTTTCTGCAGAGGACCCCGCCCCCTTTGTTCTTCCCCACGATGTCCCCGCCAATGAGTTTCTTAACTTGGAAGGCGACAAATTCTCTACCAGCCGAAACTGGGCGGTCTGGGCCGACGACATCCCTGACCGATATGAGCCGGACGTCTTCCGTTACTATCTGACTGTCATCGCGCCGGAGACTGCTGACACCGAATTCACTTGGTCCGACTTCATCCGAAGGAACAACGACGAACTGGTCGCTCAATGGGGCAATCTGGTCCATCGGGTCTTGACCTTTACTCAAAGGAACTGCCAAAACCGCATCCCCGACCCAGGTTCCTCCCTTTCGTCCTTTGAAGCCTTCCTTTCCCAAAGAACCGATTTTCTCAACCGCGTGGCGCATTTTTTGGAAACCTGCCGGTTCCGAAGAGCACTGTCGGAGATTTTTGATCAGGTGCGGGTTTTGAATCGGTTCTGGGATGAGCAGCAACCCTGGCATCTCATCCGGTCCGATCCTGAGAAGGTCCCCGCCGTCTCCTACGTAGCGCTCTCCTGGATTGACAGCCTGAAGGTTGCCCTCTCCCCGATCCTTCCCCGCACCTGTCAGCGTCTCCAAAGGATGCTCGGCGGCGAAGGGGATCTGCTTGGCTCCTTCCGGGTTCAATCCCATTCCGATGAAAGAGGGGATCACTCCGTACTTCTTTGGGATGGTCCTGAAAAAGCCGTCCTCTGGACGGCAGAAACTCTCCCACCTGGGCGTCCCTTTGGGGACACTTCTCCTCTCTTCGCCCGGCTGGACCCGTCCCTAGCGGACCAGGAGAGGGCGAGGCTGGGCGTGCCGTTTGCCTGAAATCAAGGGATCAATAAAAGGGATCCAAGGGCGACAGAGGCAACTTCGTCGGTTGACCCAAGCAGGCGGACTTATAGCAGGCGCGCGCCAACTCCACCTGAGGGCGGGTCGATTCTGCGGTGATCACCGGCTTCCTTTTCTCCTTGATCGCCAGCAGAAAATCTCTCATCTGCCCCGCCATCCCATCGTACTGAAGGGGGGGCACCTGATTCTCTAATTCTTTGTGGATCTCTTCCGCCCTCCTCTTTTCAGCCGAGGCGATCGCAAAAGTCGGGAGCACAGTCATCGTCGCTTCGCTACCGAAGACGGTGATCTGCTGGTCACCGACCTGAGGGTGGGGATGAGCTGCGTGGGTAGCGACGATTTGACCGAAGGCACCGTTGGCAAATCTCAGTGAAGCAACGCCGGTATCCTCAATCTCAATCTTGTGAATCAGCGTGCCAGTGAAAGCGAAAACCTCCTCCACAGTCCCCATCAGCCAGAGATATAGGTCAATGGCGTAGCGACCGTGGTGGAAAAGCACTCCACCCCTCTCTCCCCAGTAGGTCCCCCTCCAGTCGGCGCTATCAAAGTAAGCCTGAGGGCGATACCAGGTCACCTGAACCGTCGCAAGGAAGACCTTACCCAAATAGCCCCCCTCTATCGCTCTCTTAGCCATCAGGGCGGACCGGGTGTAGCGGGTATGCCCATACTGAACGGCAAAAACAATTCCCGATCGCTGTGCCCACTGAAGCATCTGATCGCACTGCTTTAAATCCCCTGCCATCGGTCCCTCACAAAAGACGCTCTTGCCCCTCCGAGCCGCTTCAATCATCGGGTCGGGATGAGCGAAGGGAGGGGTGCAAATGGAGACGGCATCGACCCTCTCATCGTCTAATAGGTTCGAATACCGTTCGTAGGCAGCAACATCGGTGAATCCCATTTCCGTCCGGCATCTTTCGGCGAGGCTCTCCGCCCGCTCCCGAACTACGTCGCAAACCGCCACAACCTGTGCCAAATCGGCGAACTGCCTGTAGATCTGGCAGTGATACGGTGCAATGCCTCCGGAGCCAATGATCCCGATTCCGATCCGTTCCCTTTCCACCTGGCACCACCTCTTCACTCGCGTTTCCCCGCGCCCGACCCTTTTGGTCGGGTTACGTAACGGTAGAAACAATGTAACTTAAACCTAAGGGAAAAGCGGTTGACGAAAAGGAATGAAAATTGCAAAATCAGACTGAAAAGGAGGACGAGCTCAAAATGACTCTGAGGGAAGCAGCCGTCAAAGGTATCATCACTCCCGAGATGAGACGAGTGGCGGAGGACGAAAGAGTTGACGCCGACTGGCTCTGTCAGCAAATGGCAAGGGGGCGGATCATCATCCCCCGAAACATTCACCATCCCAACTATTATCCGATCGGGATCGGCGGGGGGCTGAGAACGAAAGTCAATGCCAACATCGGCACCTCTCCCGATCACATTGATCTGCAGGAAGAACTGTTGAAAGTAGAAGTTTCCGAAAGGTATGGGGCGGACACCATAATGGACCTGAGCACGGGGGGCGATTTGGATTTCATCCGGGAAGAGATTATCCGCCGGTGGTCCCGACCGATCGGCACCGTCCCCATTTACCAGGTCGCCAGCGAACTATTGGCAGAAGGGAAGACGATCCTGGATATGGATCCCGAGCACCTTTTCGAAGTTATTGATCGCCAAGGGCATCAAGGGGTCGACTACATGACCCTTCACTGTGGGGTGACCCGAGAGGCGGTCCGCATTTTCGTGCAGCAGAGCCGCGCCTGCGGGATGGTCTCCCGAGGCGGTTCCCTCCTCGCTCACTGGATGGCCCATAACAAAGCCGAAAACCCCCTTTACGCCCAGTTTGATCGGCTTTTGCAAATTTGCCGGCGCCACGACATTACCATCAGCCTCGGTGACGGGCTCCGACCCGGCGCCATTGCCGATGCGGGCGACGCCGCCCAGTGGTATGAATGTTTTGTACTCGGCGAATTGACCCTGCGCGCCTGGGAAGCGGGCGTTCAGGTAATGATTGAGGGACCCGGACACGTCCCTCTCCACCATATTGACGCCCATATGAAGATGATGAAGAAACTGTGCTACGGTGCCCCCCTTTATGTCCTGGGACCTCTTACTTGTGACATCGGAGCCGGCTACGACCACATTACCGGAGCTATCGGTGGTGCTATCGCTGCTGCCACGGGCGCCGACATGCTCTGCTATATTACTCCCGCAGAACATCTGCGACTTCCGGACCCAGAGGACGTTCGGCAAGGAATTATCGCCACCCGCATCGCTGCCCACTCGGGCGACATCGCTAAGGGCATTAAGACAGCCTGGGACCGAGACTACCAGATGTCTCAAGCCCGCTATCGGTTGGATTGGGAGACGATGTTTGCCCTTGCACTGGACCCCGATAAAGCGAGGGAGTATCGGCTCAACAGTGAAGACTACGCCAAAGGGGTCTGCACGATGTGCGGCGACTTCTGCGCCTATGTCAGTTCTATGAATACTGAGAGAAAGACCCTTCGGTCTCTTGAAGAAGCGCCGGAGCCCGGGACGGTCGGACCCTTTGGTCAAAAACTCAGCCCCCATGACACTCTCCTAAGGAAATTGAGAGAAAAACTGGGGTCGATGATTTGACGGCGTCTGAAGAAAAAGGGTGCCGGGGTGGCGGGGGGCACCACCCCGGCTGCGTCAGGAAGGGAGCAGCAGTGTGGGGCTAAAGGGATTGGGTGCGGGCGGTGCGCCTGCGAAAGGGTCGGGCTCCGGCGCCAAATCCACCTCCGCCTCTACCGAAGCCCATCCCACCAAAGCCGCCTCCCGCCGGCTGACCGATGGCTCCGATAGCCAGAAGGGCTGCCTCTACCTTCGGTCTCTGGCTATACCTGACGGCCTTGTCCAAATTCTTGTCTAACTGGGCGATCGTCTGCAATGCTGAGGCGAGGGCGCTCTTGTATTTCTGAACTGCTGCTTTCGCCACCTGATCGGTAAAGACGGTCGGATCGCCTGTCAACAACTGGAACAATTCTCTTCGAGCCTGACCGACGCTTCTAAGGGCTTCCCCTCTCAGTTTCATCGTCTCCCGGACCTTTTCCAGTTCCTGATCGGTCAGACCCGCTCTCTTGAGTCCCTCTTCCATTCGCTGACGAAACTGTTCAAAACCGCCCCCTGGTCCGCCAAAGCCGCCTCCCGGTCCGCCAGGTCCGGGTCCAGGGGTTGGTCCCGGCGGCTGCTGCGCCAGTAGCAATCCGAGGCAGGCGGCGCTGACCGCTCCCGCCACGACTACTTTCCATGCCTTCATCGGTGGCACCTCCTTGATTGACTAACGACCCAAGAAGTTAGACGCAGCAGGAACGGTTCGGTTGACTGACGGCGCCTGACCTGCTATTGGGAACTTCCGCCTTCTTCTATCAGTTCCTCCTCCACCGCGAGCGCCGCCTCTACCCGCAACTTGGCTCTCTCCTCAATCCGAGCGATGATTCCGTCTCGTATCCAAATCACCCGGTCAGATACATCGATCATCTTTAAATCGTGGGTCGCAGAAATTACCGTGACCCCTTTCTCGTCATTCAGTTCCTTGAGGAGACCGATGATTTCCTTTCCCGTTTTCAAGTCCAGGTTTCCGGTCGGCTCATCGGCCAGGATGATGGACGGATCGTTGGCGAAGGCGCGAGCGATCGCCACCCGCTGCTGCTGTCCTCCCGAAAGTTCGGCTGGCTTGTGATGCAGCCGTTCCCCGAGCCCGACCCGCTTGAGCAGCTCCATACCCTTCTCCCTGCGCTCGTCTTCCGGAACTCCAGCGAAGATCATCGGCAGCGTCACATTCTCAAGGGCGGTCATCACAGGGATCAGGTTAAAGGTTTGAAAGATGTAGCCGATGGTCCGGCACCGCAGCCAAGCCAGTTCGTAAGCGTCCAGTTGAGCCAAATCTACCTCATTGATATAGACGCTCCCTTCCGTCGGCTTATCCAGACCCCCGATCATGTTGAAGAGAGTCGACTTTCCAGATCCCGAAGGTCCCATAATGGAGATGTATTCCCCTCTCTTAATGTCCAGGTCCACTCCTTGCAGGGCGGTCACGAGCACTTTCCCCATATGATAGGTTTTCCTCAGATTTCTCGTCCGAACAATGTATTCCGAAACCTGTTCCAAAGCCGGACCTAATCGCTCCTGAATCTCTTCAGCCTTTTCCGGCGTCAGACCTTCGGGCACCTGCACTTGGGTGGCCCTCCTTTCAAATTTCGGTTCGCAACGCGTCGGCTGCTTGCAGACTCGCTGCCCTCCATGCGGGTATTATGGCAGCGATCACAGAAAGGATCATACCAAGGACGATGGAAAGAAGATAATAGGCGAGTAGTCCATACCCTCCACCCGATCCCGACCATCCCCAGTCCACCTTACCGAGGATGGAGAAACTGGCGCGAAAAACGCTCCAGGCGAGCATAATCACCATGCCTGCCAGCCCGCCTGTTATGGAGGCAAAGAGCCCCATAAGACCCGACTCAATTAGGAACATCCGGACGATGAAACTGTCCAGAGCGCCCAGGCATTTCATCGTCCCGATCTCCCGAAACCTCTCCGTTACCGACATCAGAAGGGCATTAACGATTCCGACGCCGCAAATAATGAAACCCATCGTGACAAGCCAAGTGTATCGGGCAATGGTCGGCGGATCCAGTTCCTGACCGGAGGCCTTCGCCGCTGCGACCATCGTGAAGACAGCCATCAAAAAGGCGACCGAAAGGAAAATCGTACTGGCGGTGATCATGGACCGACCCAGTCGGATAGTCACGTAGCGCCAACTGATCCGGAAGGCTTCGCTGAGGGGTAACTGAATCTGCTGTCGGATGTCCGCTCGGCTCGGTCTTTGGCGCGTTCCCCGCCCCTGCCTCTCCGCCACTCACTCCCCCTCCTTCATCTCTACCAGACCCCGCTTCCGTAACTCGGTCAGGAACTCCGCTAGCGACGCCTCTGCTTCCCTTCTGTGCAGCCGATATTCATCACAAAGATCGTCGACGATCTGTCCCACCGAACGCTCCCCGTCACACCGCTCCCAAACGAAGGAGCCCATCGAGTCCAATTCTATTCTTTTCCATGCTTCTTTCCCGGAAAACCATTCGGAAAGTTTCGCCAGCCAACCCTTCTGACGGACCTTGACGACCACTCTGCCCGCCATTCTCTCCCATCGGACACCTGGAGCAATTATGGGCTTACTGCCTTTCCAATTGCTCGCCTGGCTCGCCCTACCTACTGCCACGTCGTCTCTTCTTTCGTCGCCATTGACTTTCATTCGATCATCATTGTGACAGGGCTAAGACTCTCAGCGATACATGACCCGCGCCCCCTTCCCCCACCGCCACTCCCACGGTTTAGGTGTTCGGACTTAAAGGGACGCCTCTGTCCGAATCTGTTTCATACGTCAGCCTCCATTTCCACCTGTCTCTTCTCAATCCAGTGGTAGATTGTAGGCAAGACGAACAATGTCAGAAGGGTTGCCGTAATGAGCCCTCCTATCACGACCGTTGCGAGCGGGCGTTGTACTTCTGCACCCGTCCCTGTTGACAAAGCCATCGGTAAGAACCCGATGGAGCCGACGCTTGCCGTCATCAGCACTGGTCTCAGGCGAGTGTTTGCCCCTTCAATGACCGCTTCCATCAACGGCCTCCCGTAATCCCTCAATTGATTGATGAAAGTGAGCATAACAACGCCGTTGAGGACCGCCACTCCGGAGACAGCAATGAAGCCGACGCCCGCGCTCATGCTGAAGTGCATCCCCCGAATCAGCAGGAGCAAAATCCCGCCCGTGATGGCAAAGGGGATGCCAGTGAAGACGATGGCCGCGTGACGAATTGTTCCAAAGCTCGTGAATAGCAACAAGAAAACCAGGGCGAAGGTAACGGGCACAGCCGCCATCAATCGCTTCCTTCCCGTCTCCAAGTGCTCAAACATTCCCCCCCAATCCATCGTGTAACCTTCCGGTAATCGGACTTGACTCTCCACCAACTTTCTCGCCTCGTCAACGAACGAGCCGATGTCTCGACCGCGAACATTGACCTCCACAGTGATGCGACGGCGTCCGTTCTCTCGGTTGATTTGAGCGGGTCCATGCTCAAAGGTGATATTCGTTAAATGGCTCAATGGCAACCGTTCGCCCGTTGGTGCAATGACCATCAAGTTGCTGATGCGCTCTATGTCGCTCCGGGCTTCGGGGACGAGTCGCACCACAAGATCAAACGATTTTTCACCCTCAATGACTCGTCCGGCCGTCGTTCCTGCGATGGCGGTTCGGATGACCTCCTGAACATCGGCGACATTGAGCCCATAGCGCGCCACTGCGTCGCGGTCAATGTGGACACTCAGCGTCGGTAAGCCGGTAACTTGCTCCACCCGAACATCGGCAGCCCCCCTCACTTTGAGGACGCTGCGGGCGACTTGCTCTCCGAGGTTTTTGAGGGTTCTCAAGTCGTCACCAAAAATCTTTACAACAACATCGGAACGGGATCCGATGCCTTCAATTAACTCCATCATGCGGAACTTGATGGGCTGCGACCATGAGAAGACGATGCCGGGAAGTTTATTCAACTCAGCCGCCATCTTAGCCACAAGTTCCTCGCGGTTTTTTGCCGTCTTCCATTCCGATTTAGACTTAAGGATGACGATGTGGTCCGCCATTTCTGTTCCCATCGGGTCGGTAGCGATTTCAGGGCGCCCAATCCTACTGACGACTGTTTCCACTTCAGGGAACCGTTTCAAAATCCGTTCAATGTGTAGTGATTGGCGGATCGTCTCTTCAAGGGAAGAACTGGGCAGTCTCACCGAGTTGACGACCAACGCGCCCTCGTCCAGTTCAGGCAAAAACTCGGAACCCAATAAGGGGAAAGTCGCCAGACAAGCAACGACAAAAACAGCGGCACCGCTCGTGACGATGGCAGGATGACCGATGACTTTACGCAGCATCGGTTCGTAGCGTCTCTGGAGCCATTCAACCAATGGATTTTCGTCGTCGGTTCGCCCCTTTTGAGGCTCCGCTTGCCCTTTAAGTTTTAGAAATCGCAAAGGTAAAACACCCCTTTCACCCGGCTCCTTCAGAAACAGGGCGCACAGAGCAGGGACAAGGGTGAAACTCAGGAGCAGAGCCCCGGTTAACGCCAAAATGACCGTCAGCGCCATGGGCTTAAACATCTTCCCCTCAATGCCTCCCAGCGTCAAGATGGGGATGTAGGCGCTGATGATGATGAGTTCGCCAAACTGGCTGGCTTTGCGAACTTCAAAGGCAGCGTCGTAAATGATTTTCTGCCGCTCAGCATCGGTCAATGGCCGGGCTAATTTATGTCTCGCTTCCGCTAACCTACGGACACAATTTTCCACCATGATAACAGCGGCATCCACAATCAACCCAAAGTCAATAGCACCAAGACTCATCAGGCTGGCAGGGATCTTCAAAAAGTTCATCCCGACAACGGCAAAAAGCATGGACAAGGGGATGACGCTGCTGACAATCAGCCCAGCACGAAGTTGGAGCAAGAACAAAAGCAAAAGAGCGATCACCAGCAACCCACCCTCAACCAAGTTTTTGACTGCAGTGTTAATGGTTTTGTTGACCAGTTCCGTCCGGTCATAGTAAGGCTTCATGACGACGCCTTTGGGAAGAGACTTTTGGATCTCAGGCAATTTCGTCTTAACCTTTTCCACGACCGTTCTTGAGTTAGCGCCCTTCAGCATCATGACAATGCCAGCGACAACTTCCCCTTTGCCATCTTTTGTGACCGCGCCCTGCCGAATTTGAGAACCGTAGCCGATGCAGGCGATGTCTTTCAGGAAAATCGGCTGATGGTGGTTGCTGGCGACAACGATGTCGCCGATGTCAGAAAGGGATTGAACCAGGCCGACACCACGCAATAAAATTTGCTCGCCGCCTTGAACCAAGTAGGCGCCACCGACATTTTGGTTATTGTTGTATAAGGCTTGAAAAACCTGTTGCAGCGTAACGCCGTAACTGAGCAATTTGGTGGGGTCAACCAAAACCTCATACTGTCTTTCAAATCCTCCGAAACTGTTGACCTCCACGATGCCTTCAATAGGCAAAAGTTGACGCCTGATGTTCCAATCCAGAATCGTTCGCAGGTCGGCTAACGTGTGCTGCTTCTTGAAGCGCCGATCGTCTTCAACGGTGAATTGGAAAATCTCACCCAAGCCAGTGGAGATGGGAGCCATCTGAGGCTGTGCGTCTTGGGGCAACAGTTCTTTAACTTCCAAAAGACGTTCCAAAACCTGCTGTCGTGCCCAGTAAATGTCCGTTCGGTCATCAAAAATGACGGTCACTTGAGAAAGACCGAACTTAGACAGCGAGCGAATTTCTTCCTTGCGGGGCAGGCTGCTCGCGGCAATTTCAAGAGGCACGGTCACGAACCGCTCAACTTCTAAAGGCGAGAGGGCAGGCATAACTGTGTTGATTTGAACCTGGTTTGTGGTGATGTCAGGCACAGCATCAATAGGCAAATTCAAAGCCCCATTGATTCCCAGCCCGATCAGTATGATACTAAACACCACCATCAGCAGGCGGTTTTGGATGCTGAAATGCAGGATGCGGTCGATCATTTAACCAGCACCTCCGCCGGCGCTCCAGTGTTGGGCAGAGAGTAGCAAAATTTCGCCCTCAATGCTCTTCGCCAAACTCTTCCTTTCGCTCCTCCGATTTGAGCAGGAAAGCGCCCTCGGCGACGATGAGTTCACCTGCTTTCAAACCAGCCTTGACTTCCACTAATCCCCCCATGCGGCTTCCCAACACGACTTCCCTATGTTCAAAGCGATTGGTCGCTTGGCGGACATAAACCTTCGCCTTGCCCTCATCTTCGTGATATGCCGTGACGGGGATGACTAATGCTTTACGTTTGCCGACTTGGATGCGGGCTCGCACGAAC
Source organism: Candidatus Caldisaccharidevorator sinensis (assembly GCA_032161505.2). Classification (GTDB taxonomy): domain Bacteria; phylum Armatimonadota; class Fervidibacteria; order Fervidibacterales; family Fervidibacteraceae; genus Caldisaccharidevorator; species Caldisaccharidevorator sinensis. The sequence goes on along the minus strand of JAVKTG010000001.1, from coordinate 452,789 downwards.
ATCTCAGGCTTCAGCAACCTCTTCGGGTTGGGAATTTCGCACCGGACGACCAGCGTTCGTGTCTTTTCGTCTAACACATCGCCCACATACCGAACCGTCCCGATAAACGTCCGATTGGGGTAGGCGGGCGTCGTCATGAAAACTTTTTGTCCGACCTTGACAGCGTGGATGTCCTTCTCAAATACCCGCACATCAACCCAGACGGACGATAAGTCCAAGATCACAAACAGGACATCGTTGGCATTAACCGTTTGCCCCACGGAAACGCGTCGTTCCAAAATCCGACCCTTGATGGGTGCCACGATAGGGATGCGACCTCTTTGCCCTGTCTTCACCCTCAACAATCGCAAGGCATTTTCTGCAGAGAAAAGCTCCAGTTTCGCTTGCTCATATTCCGCTTGGGCTTCTTGCAATTCCTTCTGCGCCAACAAGTTTTGTTCGGCAATTCGCTGCTCCCGTTCCAGTGCTGCTTTGGCAAGTGACACCCGCTTCTTTGCTTGCTCCAGTTCGGCTTTTCGTTGCTCCCATTCCTTTTCGGACTGTTTGACTTCCGTTTCGGCTTTCTGGACAGTGGCTTGGGCGTAGATGTTTTGGGTGGCGATTTCCTCCTCCCGCTTGAGTTTCATTTGCGCTAATTCCAATTGTCTTTGGGCTCGTTCCAAGGCGGCTCTGTTCGCTTCCACTTCTCTTTGAGCAGCCATTACTGCGGCTTGCGCCTTTTCTCGTTCCGCTTGGGCAACTTCCAGTTCTCGGCGCGATATCGTACCGATTTGGAATAGGCGCTCCGCCCTGGAAGCATTTCGGTCGGCAACTTGAAAGTCTGTCTCCGCACGGACAAGGGCGGCGTGCGCAGATGTCAATTCGGCTCGGGCTTGCTCTACCTCCGATTGACCAGAAGCAAACTCCTTTTGCGCCTCTTGAAGGGGCGGGTAGCGGAAGGCACCAATGCGCGCCAATTCCTGCTGACGATTCAGTTCTGCTTTCGCCAAATCCAGCGCCGTTCGTGCCCGCTCAACAGAGGCTTGTGATATGGCGAGTTGCGCCGTTGCTTCAGCATAGTTGCTTTGTGCCTCTTGCAAAGGGCGTTGGGTGAAAGCGCCTGTTTCTGCTAAGTGCTTCAAATTCGCCCATCGCCTTTTGGCGGCTTCCAGCTTCGCGCGCGCTTGCGCATAAGTGGCTTGGGCTTGAGCGATTTCTGTGCTATCAACGAAGGCGATGATTTGCCCTGCCCTGACTTCGTAGCCAATGTGGACAAAAATTTGACTCACCCTCCCCGCAACTAAGGAACCGACCTGCACCAACTTGTCAGTGTTGGGCTGGACCTCTCCCGTCACCTCTAAGTCCTGAGTGACTTGGCCGTAAGAAACGGAAAGCGTTCGGATGCCCGCTAACCCCAGACCCTCCCGTGTTAAGGTCATCTCTCCCTCGTGCTCCTCCGTTTCTGAAATTTTCTCCCTCGCCTCCTCTTTCGGTCCGTGCCCCGGGTTAGAATCACTCAATCGCTTGCCGATGCTGAAGCCCATGACCAGCGCCACGACGACCAGCATAGTAAACCCTCCTATTGTCCACCGGCTCATCTAGATGTCCTCCTTTCAGCCAGATACCGACTGGCATCTGATGCGCAGCGAAACAAGAAATCACTGCCGACCAAGTGCCGTCCCTGCTGTGTCATTTTCATCTCCTGACGGCAGGTTTCCGCCGACGGCTCGCTCCAGTTCCGCCACGACCATGCGGTACTTCGCAATAGCGTGCACAAACTCCTTTCGGGCCGTTCGCCAGGTTTGCTGAGCGTCTAGGACCTCCGGGAGGGTACTGCCGCCTTCGGCGTATGCTGCCTGCACCCTCTTAAGCAAGTCCTCGGCGGCGGGGATGATCGTCCGTTGATAGGCTTCCACAACTGTGCTGGCGGCTATCAGTCTCTTTGTCGCTATTTCCACATCCGCAAGGACGGCCCGCTTCGTTTGCTCCAGTAGGGCGGCCCCCTCATCCCTCTGGGCTTCGGCTGCTGCCACCTCTCCCTTGATGCGCCCAAAGTCAAGAAAGGGCAGAGTTACGCCAATGCCCAGACGGGGAGAAGTTAACCGCACCGCCCGTTCGTTTTCACCAAGGCGGGCCAGAACAAAGAATTCGGGAAAACGCTGTGCTCGCGCCGACGAGACCGATAGCAGCAGCGCTCTCAGCCGCGATTGTTCGGCCATCAGCCTGGGATGCTGTTGCAAGGCGACGCTTGCCAACCTCTCCAATGAAGCCGTTAACGGCGAATAAGAAAGTGGATCCGCAGGCGAAACGGGAACCGTTGGGTCTTGCCCTAGGGCAAGATTGAGGGCCACCTGCTTGGCGGTCAGTTCCGTTCCCGCTTCTATTAAGTCCTGCTCCGCCCGCTGTCGCTCTATCTCCATACGGGTCACATGGGTGAAGGGGACGGCGCCTATGGCATATTGCTTGTGCGCCAGGTCCCAAAGGGCGCTCATTAGTTCAACGGCTTCCTCGGTCAAGCGGTGAACGGCAAGAGCTTGCTGCAATTCAGCATAGGCAACCTTGACGGCAAAGGTGACATCTAATTCGGCGGCACGGTAGTGGGCGACAGCGGCGGCCAGTTCAGCGTCGGCAAGCCTTCTTCGTAGCGAGCGTTTGAACGGTAACTCAACGGTTTGCTCCAAAAGGACAGGGGTGTCACTGGATGTGCCAACGGCAACGAGGGAGAGCGACAGATTTGGCAAGGCTCGGGCGCTGACCCGTTTGCCCTGCGCCGCTTTCAGGCGCTCCCTTGCTGCGGCCAACAGAGGATGCTGTTTGAGTGCCAGTCCGATGGCTTGTGACAAGGTCAATCGCTGCGCCGACTGAGGGTGCGCAAGGCTAATTACTGCCAGACTGATCAGAAGGATACGGAATTGCACATGCGTCCCTCCCTCCAAAGAGGTAGAAAGACCCGGGGGTTCGTGCCCACGGGACGACGATTTTAAGGGGGGCAGTCTAACTGCAGACAGGCGGACTTCGCGGGCAGGCTGAAAAGACAAGAACGCAACCGACGCAGGCGCCGGAGACAACGATCGCCTCTTGATGAGAAGATGAGGAGGAAGGCATTGAGAAAGATGAAAGGGCGACGGCGGGGATGTCTCGGAATCTATCCCGACCAGTGGTGATCCGACAAGTGTTTAGAGTGAAGGTAACGTTCGGAAGGCAACAGAAGCAATCTCCACACCCGTCGTCGCTGCAATGGGCAGTTTCTGGTTCTTTATCCCATACTCCGGAGATCTCCGCGGCTGCAAAACCCGTCAGCACTAGCACTAGAAGCAGAGCGGTGCTTCGTCCTCCGATCATCGCTACCGACTTCACCGTCACTATCGGGTTAGCCACTCCTCAATCTCTTGCAGTAAAATGCTGGAGCCCATCGCGGACCTGCAACTCTTGCCTTTGATTGTGATGCTCCCCTACTTCCGTTGGGTTGTCCCATCCTTATGATCCTCTCTCTTGAGTATTATGGTGCAGCCGTGCCTTCTAAGTCAATCCGCTAAGACGCTAAAATACAAAAGTAAGGAACCATCAAACGGAGGTGTCGCCCAATGACTCAGCGGGCGTGGACGGGTCCGCTGGAAAAAGTGGACGACTGCCGATGGCGCATTCCCAGGACCTATAAGAAGGAGATGCGCACTGACGCCCTTCTTTACGCCACTGAGAAGATGCTGGACCAGATAAAGAGAGATATGGCTCTGGAGCAGCTAGCCAATGTGGCGACCCTGCCGGGGATCGTTGGCTATGCCATCGCCATGCCGGACATCCACTGGGGTTATGGCTTCCCGATCGGCGGCGTTGCTGCAATGGATATGGAGACCGGCGTCATCTCCCCAGGTGGCGTCGGTTACGACATCAACTGCGGTGTCCGTCTCCTGAGGACGGACCTTACCCAGGAAGAGGTAGAGCCGAAACTGGAGACCTTGGTCGATACCCTTTTTCACTATGTGCCCGCTGGGGTCGGGTCGGAAGGTGCCGTCGTCGTCAAGAGCCGAGACGAATTCTTCCAGGTTCTTACCGAGGGGGCTCGGTGGGCGGTCAACCGAAGAAACTTTGGAGTGCCCGCAGACCTGGAATGCATTGAAGAATACGGCTGCATTGACGGAGCCGATCCCGATAAGGTCAGCAAGCGAGCCATGGAACGGGGTATGCCCCAGTTGGGCACCTTGGGGAGCGGCAACCACTTTCTGGAAGTCCAGCGGGTCGACCGCATCTACAACGAACGGCTCGCCCAGGCGCTGGGATTGGAACGGGTCGGGCAGATCGTCATTATGATCCACTGCGGTTCCCGAGGCTTCGGTCATCAGGTCTGCGATGATTACCTGGAAGTGATGGAAGTTGCCGTTCGGAAATACGGGATCTGGCTTCCTGACCGACAACTCGCCTGCGCTCCCGTTAAGTCCGACGAAGCCCAGGACTACTTGAAAGCGATGCGATGCGCCATCAACTACGCCTTTGCCAATCGCCAGTGTATTACGGCAGGAGTTCGGAAAGCCTTTGAAAAAGTCTTCGGCACTTCCTGGGAAAAGCTGGGCATCCGCTTGGTCTACGATGTCGCCCACAACATTGCTAAAACGGAGGAGCATAACGTCAACGGGGAGAGGAAGACTCTGGTCATTCACCGCAAGGGTGCGACGAGAGCCTTCCCTCCCGGGCATGCTGCCATACCCGAGCGCTACCGACCGATCGGTCAACCCGTTCTAATTCCCGGAAGCATGGGGACCGGTTCATTCGTCCTGTTGGGCACCGAAAAGGCAATGGCTGAAGCCTTTGGCAGCACCTGCCACGGTGCCGGGCGGGTAATGAGCCGGGCAGCAGCAAAGCGTTCCGTCCACGTCCAGGAACTGTTGAACCGATTGAGAAGCCAAGGAATTATTGTCAAAGGAACGACCAAAGCGACAGTCGTGGAGGAAACCCCTGAAGCCTACAAAGATGTGGACGAGGTCACCCGGTGCGTCCACGAGGCAGGAATTTCGGTCCGCGTCGCTCGGATGAGACCGATCGGAGTCGTGAAAGGATAGCGGCATCCCGCTTCCTTGGGGGACGACCTTTAAAGGTCTCGCTCCCGGTATCGCCTCCAGGCACAAAAGGGACCGGTCAGGAACCGTAGGGAAGGGGAGAGACGGCTATCTTCTCCGGAGGGTTGAAGGATAAGCCCCGATCGTCCGATCGGGTCAACCACACAGTCTATAGGCTAGAAATAGGAGCCACCCACTGCCCCCAGGGGTAAGGACCGGTAACGGCGACAGCCATAAGCAGGCACTATTGTAGACGAACGCCGAAAGCGGGATTCCTGCTGTCGGGGGGGCATATAGACAACCCATTTGGGTGTCGATTAGTTGTAGCCTCCGTCGTTGGAGAAAGGGATTTCCAGCCTCCCACCGACTCCGATGTGGGCAGCCCCTGCCCGAGAGGCGACACACAACCGGTCGTCGGGAAGAGCGATCAGAACAGGAAAATACCCGCCGTCGGTAACGACGAGCCCTTATCGGAAACCATAGCGGCGAGAAAGAGCGGGTGACGGGATTTGAACCCGCGACCTTCTGCTCGGGAAGCAGACGCTCTGCCTCTGAGCTACACCCGCACGCTCCATAATATTATAGCACCATTTAAGGACAAAAACTCGCTGCGGAAGAGGAGCGAGACCCGTTCTGTGGGCGCCGAGGTCAGTCCCGTTAGGATTCGCCGCCAAGTTATTAGGATCGGCGGTCTCCTGACCCTCCTGATCGCTTTGGGCACTTTTGGCTATTACTTCGTGTCCGTAGCCAAAGGGCACCGGGTCAGTCTGTTTGACTGCGCCTACATGACGGTCATTACCCTAACGACCGTCGGCTACGGAGAGGTCATCAGCATCGCAAGCGAACCTGAAGGACGTCTGTTCTCCACTTTTCTGCTGTTAAGCGGCGTGGGCATACTTTTCTACGCTCTCGGCACTCTTGGCGCTCTCATTGTGGAAGGATCCGTTCGGGGCGCCTGGGAGCAGTGGAAAATGGAGAAGGAGATCAACCGACTGTCCCGACACTTCATCGTCTGCGGAATCGGGCGGGTCGGGGAAGCCATCCTCAGAGAATTGGTTCTAACCAGACGCCCAAGCGTTGCTGTGGACAGAGATGCGAGCCGGTTGGAGGCAATCCACTCAGAGACCGGCATCCCTTATGTGGTCGGTGAGGCGACCGAGGAAGAGGTTCTGAGAAAGGCGGGGATTGATCGGGCATCAGGGCTGCTCGCGGCCTTGGGCAATGATCACGAAAACCTCTTCTTGGTCGTCACAGCCCGTTACCTGAATCCGTCCCTGCGGATCGTCGCTCGGGCGAACGACGCCGGCGTCGCCGACCGGACTCGTCGGGCGGGGGCCGATGAGGTCATTCTTCCGTCTGCCATCGGGGGGCTGCGAATGGTCTCCGTTATGGTCCGACCAGCGGTCGTCTCCTTCCTCGACAGGATGCTGAGGGAACGGGAGTCGGCTCTTCGGGTAGAGGAAGTGCGGGTCGGTCCCGTCTCCCCTCTCCTCGGTCGCACCTTGGCTGAGGTCAATATGCCCACGCGCTTCGGATGCCTCGTCCTCGCTTACAAGAAAGGTGCTGACAGCTTCGTCTACATTCCCCCGCCGACGACCGTCCTTGAAGAAGGAATGACCCTGATCGTGATGGGTGAGGCGGAAAAGTTGGAGAAAGCCCGACAAGATTTGGATCGGGGATAACTCTGCCATGATCCGCGCCGATGGATGACCTGTCTATCATCGCCGAACAGATCTGGTTCTGCCTCGGGCAAGAATCTCTGGACGATGAAGCCTTCAATTCCCTGGCGCTGAGGATCTTTGAAACTCAATATCGCCTGATCCCGCCTTACCGAACTCTTTGCCAATCGTTAGGCGTTGACCCCGACCGGGTGGCTCATTACAGCCAGATCCCACCGGTCTCTTCTCAATCCTTTCGGTCCCTTGACTTCGCCTTGTGGGAGCCGATCAGGGCGCAACGGGTCTTTTTATCCAGCGGAACGACCGCAGGTCCCGACCGGAGGAGCCGCCACTTCGTTTTTGACCTATCTCTCTACCGCCGGTCCGTCCTCAACTGGTTCGTCCCCCACCTGATCCCAGAACAGCGCCCCCTTCCCATAGCCGTCCTTTTCCCGTCTCCGCAAGAATTGCCCCACTCTTCCCTGGCGGAAATGCTTGCTACCGTCGTCGCCCATTTCGCTGCCAATCAACAGGGGGCGTGGTTCGCGTCTGGAGGGCAACTTCTCTTTGGCGAACTCGTTGACTGGCTCAAAAAAGAAGAAAAGAAGGATGAACCGATTCTACTTCTGGGCACCACTCTCTCTTTTGCCGCTTTCCTGGACGGATGCGACGCCGAGGGACTCACCCTGCAACTTCCTCCAGGGTCTCGGCTAATGGACACGGGGGGCTCCAAAGGCGTCCACAGGTCTTATCCTCTCCCTCAGATGCGTCTTCGATACGATCGCTCCTTGGGTATCCGTCCCGAGTTCTGTATTAACGAATACGGTATGGCAGAACTACTTTCCCAGTTTTACGACGGAAAGATCGGTCAGCCCTACATCGGAGCAGACAATCTCCCACGAGATCCGACGGTGCCCGAACGGTTTCACAAGGGACCGCCATGGACCCGAAGCCGTGTGGTCGATCCGATCACTCTTGAGGATGTGCCGGTAGGATCGGCAGGCATCCTCTTGCATTACGACCTTGCTAACTGGCAGACCGCTCTTGCTGTTCTGACTGAGGATGTCGCTATCGCCGCCGCAAGCGGTTTCTACTTGATCGGGCGGTCCGGCAGCTCCGAAGTTAGAGGGTGCAGTCTCTTAATGGAGGAACTGACCGTTTCCTTTGGTTGCGACCGGATGGCGCATCCGCAACTGCTTGACCAGGAGGCTTAGGACGCAGAGGGCAATTGCCCCCGCCGACGACCCCAATATGGTCAGAGGGACCAAGGTGCCACCGATCCGAAACTGCTTAAAGGTCACGCTGATGAAGGAGGCAAAAAGGAGCGCGCCCAGAAGGGAACGCAACTGGCGGGAAGGGGTATAGAAGGTAGCCATGGCACCCAGTCGGGCACCGAACGCGCCGCCGATAAGCATCACCAGCGCCGACATTAGATCGGTGTGACCGTGCCAAGTGTAGACAAAGGCACCATAGCCTGCCGAAAGAAGCAGTTCAATCAGGTCCGTGCCGACAGCGACCTTAGAGGGCATCCCAAGAAGGTAGATCATAAAAGGGACTCGGACTGTCCCTCCTCCCCCTCCCATAATCCCCGCCATAAAGCCGGTCAAGAATCCTACGGTGAGAAATCCCCAAACAGACGCCCGTGACAGATGAGAGGTATCGCTTCTGAAGTAGGGGGGTATCGGCAATCTGCTTAGGAAACCTCTCCATTGGGGCGAGACTCCGAGACGGCTAAAGAACCGTTCCGCTACGACGATAACAGTCAGCCACCCCAGAACGACCATCTGTATCCAACGAACGGTGCGATCCACGGTCCCCGCCTCATCCAGATGGAGGACTAACCGGGAAGCCATTTCCACCCCCGGGATCGTTGCCAGAGCCAGCAAGAGAGCCACTTTCCCGTCCAGGTGCCCCAATTGCCGGTGCTTCAAAGTGGCGGACAACGATTTGCCAAAAATATGAATCAGGTCCGTCCCTATGGCGACGGGCATGCGGAATCCGAGTAAATGCAGGGCAGGAGTAACGATGGACGACCCACCGACCCCAAAGAATCCGCCAATGACACCGACGACGAACCCCAGACCTAAAAGACCGATAAAGCCGTCCATTGCGTCTATCTCCTCATCAGACCAGTCAGCCACAGAAGGAACCGCTCACCCAAACCGCCGGCACCCAAACCGACCAGACCGAACAGAAACAGGGTGACGGCTGCCTCAAAAACCCCTCCCGTCAGTCGGTCGTGGAACAAAAATATCCCGAGCCCCCCAAACAACAGCAAGCCAGCGTCCCTCAGCCCTACGACTTTCTTGATCATTTCTATCGGTTTAGTATAACATGAACAATGCTAGAAGGTAACTACTTCGACCCTCCTATAGTTCGACCCTCCTAGGGCGGACCCGGCAAATCCTCTTCCGTTTGTCAAAGACTATCAGAACTATCGGGTGCCGATGGTCAAACGGCGACGGGACGAAGGCCGGCAACCTCTCCCGCTGCTGTGCGTCATACTGTAGGGAGATAAGATATAAGGAGGGAGTGGGATGATCCGTTGGATGGTCGCGTCAGCAACGGGGCTGGCGGCGTTACTTCTCTGGGCTCAGAATGCTCCGGAGAAGAAGCCTCCCGATACCGGTTTGAAAGTCGGCGACCCCGTTCCTGCTTACAATCCGATCCATTTAGCCGGTCCTGACAAAGGGACCGATACTTGTCCCGTGTGAAAGTACGGGATGACCCCCCAGGTCCAAGTCTGGCTCCGCAAGGGCTTGGGGGCAAAGGCAGCCAGTTTGGTTGCCAAATTGGAGGAACTGATCAAGGCTCTCCGCAAAGAGGGCAAGGAAATCTATGCATTCGTCGTCTGGATAGACCCTGAGGAGAAGGATCAGATTCTCAAACTGGCTCAGGAGAAAAAGATTGAAGCCATTGCCCTCTGCTACCTTCCGCCTCAGCGCCGGGACAATTATCTGCATCTTTTCAAGATCAGTCTCTCTGACGACCTGGAGAGCATCGCCTTCGTCTACCGGAACAAGACCCTCGCCCACAAACTGATCAATATCACCCCTGAACAATTTGATAAATTGAAGGAAGCGGTCAAATCCCTCTTCAAGTAGACGCAAACGGTGCGGGCGCTGTCCGCAGCGCCCGCACCTGCTCTGTGAGTGTCCTCTTCCTCTGTTGAGACGAAGGATCGCTAATCTGACGGTGGTAGTAACTGTCCCCTTATTTCCCCAGTCGGGTGAGCCGTGGTATGAATATTGACATAAGTTTGACCACCAAGAATGGCTCCGATGGCATCGTCAAAAGTGGGCGCGCCGTTCTGGGGCTGAAACTCGCTTTGTGTTAAGGTCACCTCAGCGGGAATGGTCCCCCCCGTGAAGAGAGGGAAAATAAACGGTCCTGATTGACCCCTAGGACCAACATGAATGTGACCCATGGTGACTCCCTGAAGACCCTGGGGACGCAGGCGGACGCGTAGCGTTCGCTGCTCTGCATCTAGTTGCACTTCCGCCGTCCCTGACGCTCCTGTTGCCACTGGGGGAACTTCCTCGTCTCCGCTTAGGTTTGCCCGCAACGTTTGCGGACCAATCTGCCCTCTGATCTCACCTGCCGGGTTACCCTCCGTGTGGAAATTGACATAAGTCCGCCCCTGGCGAATTGCCCCCAACGCGTCCGAGAATGTGTTGATAGCTTGTGCAGGCTGCGGCGTCAAGTTCTGAGCCGTCAATTCCTTCATCAAAGACCCAGTAAAAACTCCATCCGATGGCGTGTAGAGGGTGAAGATGACGGGACCTAACTGACCCAGCCGACCGACATGAATGTGTGCAGCCGTGACATTAGTGAGCCCAGAGGTCGTTGCACTGACCGTGATCCGAGAATCATCGTGGCTGATCGTGATGGTGGCTGTGCCTTTGGCTCCCGTCGTTACCTTCGTCGGCACCTCCTGAGAACCTGAAAGGACCGCTCTCAACGACCGAATTGGCGGTTGGGGTGTTAGCCGGGGACCCTCTCCGCCCTGACATCCGTATAATAACGAAATGAGAAAGACGCATAACAAACCTGTCCTTTTGCCTCGCCACACGGCCGATCCCCTCCGAGCGCTGGAAGTACGGCGCCACCCGGCGCCGCTAAACCTTCTTAACGAAGAATTCACCCATCAGGTTCCGATTTTTCGACTCAAGCAACGGCGGTAGTGACTTGCCAGCCAAATAGCGCTGTCATTCGGAGTCTTTTTGTCGGCGGGACCATTGCGGTCGTTATTCGCCAGGTCTGACGGCGCCTCGTCTATGGTAATGTCAGCGTGGTCTGGGCGGGAAGGTGGCGGAAGGAATCGTTTTTTCCGCAATTGTGCACACTAATAGAGTGGTGAGGAAAATGGTGAAGAGATTGGGAATAGGGATCGTCGGTAGCGGGTTTGTTGCCCGCTTCCACACACAGTCGTTCCTCGGTGTTCGGGACGCCGACCTAATGGCTATTTACAGCCGGAACGAGAAGACCGCTGGGGAGGTCGCTGACTTGAGCCGCACGCTGGGCGTGGGGGAGCCAACCGTCCACCGGAACCTGGCGGACCTGGTTCGGGACCCAAAAGTCGACGCCATCTGGGTGCTGGCGCCCAACCATGTCCGGGTGGACGTCTGTCAAGAAATCGCTGAGCAGTGTCGGCACCGGGACCGCGCGCTGATGGGTGTGGCGGTGGAGAAGCCTCTTGCCCGCAACCTGACGGAGGCGAAAGAAGTCCTTGCTGCCATTGAGAATGCTGGGATTAATCACGGTTATCTTGAGAACCAACTCTATGCGCCTTCGGTAAGGCGGGGCAAGGAGGTTCTATGGAGGCGGGGCGCCGCTGTTTCTGGTCCGCCTTACCTTGCTCGTTGTGCCGAGGAGCACAGCGGACCCCATCGGGCTTGGTTCTGGAGAGGCGACCTGCAGGGGGGTGGAGTATTGAACGACATGATGTGTCACAGCGTTGCTTCGGGATGGTTTCTTTTGACACCGTTGGACCGTCCCCTCGGATGGTTAATGCCTAAAAGGGTCAGCGCCCACATCGCTTCTCTCAAGTGGTCCCGTCCCGAATATGCCGACCGTCTGCGGCTCCTTTACTCGTCCGAGATGGAAGTGGATTACCGAAAGGCGCCGGCGGAAGATTACGCCACTTGCCTAATAGAGTTGGAAAGCCCTGAAGTGGGACCAATCCTGATGGAGGCGACCACATCTTGGAGTTTCGTCGGTCCGGGTCTGCGGTTGACATTTGAGTTGCTTGGGCCCGAATATTTCCTTCAGATCAACACCCTTTCGGGAGAAGGGCAGATCTTCTTTAGCAGGCATGTGACGGGTCCTTCAGGGGAGGATTTGGTAGAAAAGCAGAATGCCGAGCAAGGCTTGATGCCCTACCTCGCCGACGAGACCCATACTTATGGCTATACAGCCGAGAACCGACATATGGTGCGGTCGTTCCTTGACGGGCGACCTCCGATGAGCAGTTTGAGAGAGGGAATGAAGATTACGGAACTTCTGATGGCGGCGTACAAAAGTGCCGAAACGGGGCGGGTCGTCACCCTTCCTGATCCGGACCTGGACTCGTTCATTCCTGCAGTAGCACAGGGTACTTGGAGGGGGCGGTAACGGTGGATCGTACCGTTTGCGGGTCCGTCGGATCGGCACCGGGCAAGTTGACAAGGAGGGAAACCTTGCTTTTCCTCGGTGGCGTGAGCGCGATGGCTATGTCGCGAGGGTTGGTCAGTTGCCTGTCCGGCGAAGAAGGGAGGAAGATGGGAAGTCAAGGCGAGGGATTTGTGCGCTTGACGGAAAAGGACGGGATTTGGTGGTTTCAGGAGCCGAAGGGGTCTCTCTTTCTGTCCAAAGGGGTCAATCATGTGAACTTTCACGGCGATTTCTGTCCCGCTTTGGGCTATTCGCCCTACCAGCGGAATGTGACGGCAAAATACGGAAGCGACGAGACGTGGGCGCAAGAGACCGCGAGGCGACTGAAAGAGTGGGGCTTCAACACGATCGGCGCCTGGTCGTCGCCCTCGCTGTTCCAGCACATGCACTATACGCTGATTCTGGACTTAGGGGCGTCAGCGGGTGCCGACTGGTTGAAGGGTGCCTTCCCTGATGTGTTCTCTCCCGAGTTCGTTAAGGCAGTAGAAAGCAGGGCGCAAAAACTGTGCGGACCTCGGGCAGGAGATCCGCTCCTGATCGGCTATTTCACCGATAACGAATTGAGGTGGGGACCCGACTGGAGGTCCCAGCAGCACCTTCTGGACGATTTCTTGCTGCTGCTTCCCGAGGGGGCAGCTGGCAAAAGGGCGTTGATAGACTTCTTCAGGGGACGCTACAGGACCGTGGAAGCATTCAACGAATCGTGGGGGCTCACTATTTCCGATTGGGACGGTTTGAACCGGCTAACGAGCCTGCCGCGGGCTCAGAACGATCAGGTAGCGAACAATCGGGATCGGGATCGGATGGATTTTTTGAGAGAGATTGCCGGTCACTATTTCCGAGTGTGCCATCAAGCGATCAAGAAGGCGGATCCCAACCATCTGATCCTCGGATGCCGTTTTGCTGGGGGAGCGCCGGAACCGGTCATTGATGCCATTTACCCCTATGTAGATGTCGTTTCCTTTCAATGGTACGGATTTGAACCGCCGATTCGGGCTCTCCGGCGGATATACGAAAAAACGAAGAGACCGGTGATGCTGACCGAGTTTTCCTTCAAGGCGATGGATTCAGGACTTCCCAACAGTCGCGGAGCGGGTCAGCCGGTCGCCAGCCAGAAGGATCGGGCGGACTGCTTTGAAAGTTTTGTCAAGACTCTCGTGAGGGAGCCTTATCTGGTCGGCTATCATTGGTTCCAATATAGCGATCAGCCCGAAAAAGGGCGGTTTGACGGAGAAAACAGCAATTACGGACTGGTCAAGGAGACAGACGAACCGTGGCAGGAGTTGACGGAGAGGATGAAAAGAGTCAACGGGGAGGTAGACCTGATCCACAGGCACAGCGGTTGACGATGGAGCGGAAACAGAAGACACGGGTCCTGATCGCCGATCCCCTTGAAGAGATAGGGGTTCAGATCCTCAGGTCGGAGGCGGAAGTTGACGTCCTTCCCGAACTGACCCAAGAGGGGTTGGTTCAGATTATCGGCGACTACGACGGTCTGATTGTACGAAGCGGAACCCGGGTCACCCGTCAAGTGATTGAGAAAGGGCAGACACTGAAGGTGATTGCGAGGGCGGGGATTGGAGTAGACAATATCGATGTAGAGGCGGCGACGGAGAAGGGTATCTTCGTTGTCAACGCTCCTTCAGCGGTGACGACGGCGACGGCTGAGCATACTTTTGCCCTCCTTCTGGCTCTCATGAGAAAAATTCCCAGTGCCACTTCTGCCGTTCGTGCTGGCAAATGGGAGCGCAGTGGTTTTGTCGGTCATCAGTTGAGGGGGAAGACGATTGGGATCATCGGGCTGGGTCGGATCGGGTCGGCAGTCGCGCAATATGCCCGAGCGTTTGGGATGAAGGTGCTCGCCAACGATCCGTTCATCACCGCCGATCGTGCCCGCCAGCTGGGGATCGAGTTGCGGGACAAAGATTCTCTTTTGAGGGAGTCGGACGTCGTCACCTTGCACCCTCCTCTGACGAAGGAGACTTATCATCTTTTGGAGGCGCACGCCCTTTCCCTAATGAAAGAGGGTGCCTTCCTGATCAATACGTCCCGAGGGGGCATCGTAGACGAAGAGGCTCTCTACCAGGCGCTGATCAGCGGAAAACTGGCAGGTGCGGGGCTGGACGTTCTGGAAAGCGAACCGCCTCTCCCCGGCAGCGTATCGGAGCGCCTGACGAAACTGGACAATGTCATCGTCACTCCCCATTTGGGCGCCTCCGCTAAAGAAGCTCAGGAGGAGGCGGCTCTGGAAGTCGCACAGCAGGTGTTGGCGGTCTTGCGGGGTGACTTCCCGACCTCCGCTGTCAACCTACCACCGATCCCGAGAGACCGTCTGGAGGCTCTTCAGCCCTTTATGGATTTGTCGTCTCGGATGGGTCGCCTTCTCAGCCAATGGTGCGCCGGTCAGTTTCAAGTCGTGGAACTGATCTACCAGGGTCAGATCGCCGAAGAAACACCCGACCCACTGACCCGGGCGTTTCTCAAAGGTTTTATGGAGACCCGTCTTCCGGAAACGGTCAACTTCGTCAACGCACCGGCACTGGCACGCCAGAGGGGCATTCGGGTGGTTGAGGAGAAGAGCAGTCATCCGACGGACTACATCAGTTTAATCAGGGCAACGGTGCAAACGGACCGAGAGGTCCGGACGGTCGGCGGAACGGTTTTTCAAGGGGTGGGACCTCGGATCGTTCAAGTGGACGGGTATCGGGTGGACGTGGCTCCTGAGGGATTCGCCATTCTGGTAGAGCATATTGACCGTCCCGGCATCATCGGTCGGGTCGGGACTCTGCTGGGGAACAATCAGATCAACATCGCTTTTATGGAAGTCGGTCGCCAGCAGATGGGCGGGAGAGCGGTGATGGTGATCGTTGTCGATAACCCTGTTCCTCCCGAAGTCCTCGACCAACTGAAAAGAGCTCATGAAGCGATTTTGGACGCTCGTTATGTTGACTTCGGGGTGACCTGATCCGGTGGCGAGGCGACGAGCGGGTTCTCAGCCTCGGGAAGATTCGGAATGGGCGCCCGAAAGGGAAAGAGAACTGAGGAGTGCCGTCACCTCCCTTCTCAACTGGTTCTCTGCCAACGCACGAGACTTGCCCTGGCGTAAAAGGACCGATCCATACCACATCTTAGTCAGCGAGTTTCTACTTCAGCAGACGACGGTGCCGGTGGCGGTCAGATACTACGAGGCGTTCTTGAGCGCCTTTCCGACCCTGGAAGTCCTTGCCCAGGCGTCCCTTGACGAGGTTCTAAGGGTGTGGGCAGGTGCCGGCTATTACGCCCGGGCACGAAATCTGCGGGAAACGGCTATTCGCATCCTGAAGGAGCATGGGGGCAGGGTGCCGGCGGACCCGGAGGAATTGATCAAATTACCGGGTATCGGAACCTACACTGCCAACGCTATTGCCAGCCTAGCCTTCGGTGTTAATGTCGTGGCTTTGGATGCAAACGGTGTGAAGGTCCTGTCTCGGTTAGCCGGGCGGAAGGGGATGCCGAGGAGGGGGTCCTTTCGTAGGCGTTTGCAGGAGATCGCTGAGAGAGTGTGCCCCAAAGGAAGGGCTCGGGAGTTTAATCAAGCGCTTATGGACTTGGGGTCTTTGGTCTGCACGGCAGAAAACCCGAGATGTGGGGACTGCCCCGTGAGGCGTTGGTGCGCTGCCTATCGGTCGGGACAACCGGAGGAGTATCCGATACGCACGGAACCGACGGTGCGGGAGGCTCTGTATGAGGTGGCGTGTGTGATCTTTCGGGACGGTCTCTTCCTGGTCGGGCAGAGGGCACCGGGCCGATGGTGGGGGCATCTGTGGGAATTTCCCAGGGACCGGATCGGGCAGGGGGAGTCGTCCCTATTAGCCGCGGAGAGACTGGCTCGTGAGAGGCTCTCCTTATCGGTGCGAACCCGTGGGCTTGTGGCGAGCCTTCGCCACTCGGTCACCCGTTACCGCATCTACCTTTCCGCCGTTTTGGCTGAATATCAGTCGGGCGAGCCCCGATCGGACACTTACGTTACCTTTCGGTGGCTTCCGTTATCGGGTCTAAGAGACTTGCCGTCATCGTCGCCCCAGAGGCGGATCGTTCAGGTTCTTGCCGACGTGACCCAAAAAGGCGATCAGGAGTCGTTACTGGCGCAGATTATTGAAGGCAGTGAGGGTCGCATGGTATAAGAAGCGGCAGGGTGATGGAAATGCAAAGGACATGGGGGATTGGGATCGTCGTCCTACTTTCGGCAGCCGCCGCTGGGGGGATGGAGCAACAGTGGTCGGTCACTGCCATTGCCAGGAAGGAGGGACTGACCTGGCAGGAGGCGGTGGGCGTCATTTTGCTGGCGGAAGTACTGGACGTAGACGTGACCCTGATCTTAACCACTCGGAGAGAGGCGAAGCAGCCGGTCTTTGCCATAGCACCTGCCATCGTCATCGGATCGGTAACGGGACGGTCCCCCTCGTCAATCCTCGCGGAAAAGAGCAAGGGTCAGGGATGGGGTGTGATCGCTCATAGGCTCGGGTTGCATCCGGGGATGTTCAATAAGCATCGGGTTTGGCTTGAGAAGGCTTCCGATGATGAGTTCGGTCTGGCTGTGTGGGGATTGGTCTTGACAAAAGCCTTCGGCATCGGACAAGACCAGATCACGTCGTGGCAGAAGATGGCGCTGTCTGTCCCCGACATGATGGCGCTGGCACAGGCAGCACAGGGCAGCAAGACGCCTCCCGATAAGGTCCTTGACCTTTGGAAAAAGGAAAAAGACTGGGATAAGGTCAGAGCCAAATTAGGCGTCTCCGCCGACTGGCTTCCGCCGGTCAGGAAGGGAGACAAAGCGGCAGGTCGCCCCGACCACCCCGGTGTCGGTAAGGAGAAAGGGAGGGGACGCGGTCACGGGCGGAATTAATGAAGGGGGGAATCAAGGAGCGCCGATCACTGCTGATAGGACACCCGACCTCTTGATCTGCACTGGAAAAGACGGGCAGAGCGGACATTTAATAAGTCGTTCCTACCGACTGAAATCCGTATGCTTGATCGGGACCTGATATGACGAGGTGGGTATCGCGGGCACCCGGTCGGATTTGCCTATTCGGGGAGCACCAGGATTATCTCGGTCTGCCGGTGATTGCTGTCGCAATTAACCTCCACATCCTGATGGAGGCGACGCCGAGGAGGGACCGATTGGTCAGGGTTGTGCTGCCGGACGTAGGCGAGGAAGAGATCATTGACCCACGCGAGCCGATTCGCTACGACAAACCGAGACAGTATCTGCGGTCCGGTCTAAAGGTGGTTCAGGAACTCGGTTGCAAACTTCCCTGCGGACTTGATGTGACGGTAAGAGGGACCATCCCCATCAACGCGGGGACGTCCAGTTCGTCCGCCTTTGTCATCGCCTGGATTAAGCTGCTCTTGAAGACAGTCAACTCAGAACTTGAGTCGGATGAGGAATGGGTTGCCCGGTTAGGACACAGAGCCGAAGTCGTTGAATTTGGCGAGCCCGGCGGGATGATGGATCATTTCGCCAGCGCTTTTGGTGGGATGGTCTTTGTGGACACTAGACCTCCGTTCCGTGCTGAAAGGATGACGTATCCTTTTGATCGGTTCGTCCTTGTTGATTCCTTGGAGAGAAAAGAGACTCTTGCTGTCTTGAGACAAGCCAGGGACTTAGCCCTCCAAGCCTTCGCCGAGATGCGTAAAAGGGATCCTTCTTTCGATCCTCACCGGACGGATACAGCGCAAGCCTTAAGTCTGGCCGGGCAACTGCCCCCTCCATTGAGGGAGAAAGCGGAGGCGCAAATGCATAATCGGGATCTGTGCCGCCAAGCCTACGCTATGTTTCGGTCGGGCGGCGTAGATATGAAGATAATTGGACAGATGTTGACCGAACATCACCGTTGGCTTCGGGTCCTGGGCGTGTCCACCCCGCGACTGGATCGGCTGGTGGATGTGTGCTTGGGGGCTGGGGCGCTGGGAGCCAAGCTGAACGGCTCGGGAGGGGGTGGCTGTCTCTTCGCCCTTGCCCCTGGGGAGGAAGAGCGGGTCGCAGTCGCAGCGGAGCGGGACGGCGCCAAAGCCTACATCGTTTCCGTTGATGAGGGTGCTCGGGCGGTGGTGCAGGCCTGAGGCGGGGCAGGAAAGGAGTCGTCCTGGCGGCGGGGAAAGGGACCCGTCTCCTTCCTCTAACGGAACGAATCCCGAAGGTGCTCATCCCGATTGGCGGTCGTCCCTATTTGACCTACATCCTTGACCGCTTGGCTGTCGCCGGCTGCGACTGCGTCGCGATCGTGGTCGGGCACTTGGGGGAAATGGTGCAGAAGTCGGTCGGTAATCGCTACAGAGGGGTGACGGTTACCTACCTGATCCAGGAGTCCCCGACCGGAACGGCCGACGCTCTGCTGTTGACTGAATCCTTCATCGGTCGCGAGCCCTTCATGATGACCTGGGGAGACATCGTCGTAGCGTCGGACAACTATGAGCGTCTCTGGAATGCGTTCACCGATTCA
The DNA here is from genome assembly GCA_032161505.2 of Candidatus Caldisaccharidevorator sinensis. GTDB lineage: Bacteria > Armatimonadota > Fervidibacteria > Fervidibacterales > Fervidibacteraceae > Caldisaccharidevorator > Caldisaccharidevorator sinensis. Next base: position 433,967 of record JAVKTG010000001.1, on the reverse strand, counting down.
GGGGCTGACGCTGTTCTCCTTGTCAACTATATGGACGACGTTTCGGCCGGTGCCGATGTCTCTCTGGACGGCCATCGGGTGATCGGGATCGTTGAGAAACCTCCGGGTCCTAAGCAGGGATGGAATCAGACGGGGGTTTTTGTCCTTTCACCCATCATTTTTCATTACCTCCGCCAGGTCAAGATTTCGCCTCGGGGCGAAAGGGAGTTCACCGAAGCCGTCGCCCAACTGATCAGCGGCGGTCGGCGCGTTTATGCCGTTCCCCTCTCCGGTTACCGCTATGAACTCGGCAACTGGGATCAACTGAGAGAGATTGAAGAGAACCGCCACCGTTTGATTAGTGATCTCCCCTGACAGCCAGGGAACCCACAGCGCTCTCCCTGCATCTTTCATCAGTAGGCTTGCAGGATCCGGATCTATCCAAGGGTTAAAGGAGGGCGCTCAATGGGACGCAAACGGTTCAAGATGCTTACCGCCACACTCGTTGCACTAATGACGAGCGGGCTGTTCCTAGCTGCGCAGCACCGCTCGCACGAAGGGCAACAGACTACGCCAACCAGAATCACCGGAGAGGTGGTAGATCTCTCTTGCTATCTGAGTCACGGAGGAAGAGGTCCATCCCACGCCAAGTGCGCCCAAATGTGCTTAGACAAGGGTCTGCCAATGGGAATCCTGACCAGCGACAGCCGCCTCTACGTCGTCCTTGAGGACCACGCCACTCCCGACGCGTACAAAGCTCTGAAAAAGAAGGCAGCTGAGACTGTTTCGGTGATCGGTCCCGTTTACACTCGCAACGGCATCACCGGCATAGCCGTCCAAAAAGTCGGCAGATAGCCCTTTGACGATAGCCGATCGCGACTCATTCAAGATGTACCTCATCCGAGCCGTAGTAATATTAGTTGGCGTCACTGTCGTCACCCTTGCGCCCTATGCCGCCGGGGCTTCATCGGTTTGCCCCGTATGTCAAAAACCGCTCGTCAGGGGGCGGGAGGTATTCACCCGCCTCTTCTCAGAAGACGGGGAACGGAGGCTGACCGTCCGATGTGTGGTCTGTTTCATCAACCTCGTCGCCAAAGTGCGACCGAAGAGGGCAGTGGCAAGGTCCCGCTGCCGTGTCTCCGATCGGTGGGTCACCATTTCTTGGAACGGCAACTGGGCGCTTGCGCCTCCGTCGGCGGTGTTCCTCCTTGCGCCGGAAAGACGGGGCGAATGTCTGGACAGGCACTTGGTCTTCTTCAGCCGCAGGTTGGGATTGAATTACCTTAAGAATCGTCCGGACCTGATGAGTCATCGGCTGATGGACCCCTCAGAGGTCTTCGCCCGCCTTTCGCCTCAGGGAGGGCTTAATGTCAAGTAAGCAGTTGCTTAACAGAAGTGTGATCGGAGGACTCGCTCTCCTAACGGGTTTGTACCTGTTGGTCTTTTACTGGATCGTCCCTCGCTACCGGCGACCCGGTCAGATGTCCGTAGTGGAAGCCCTGGCGATGGATATGTCCACTATGAGGCCGCCTGAGGGTGTGATGCCTGTCGTGACGGAGGTCGTCCAGCCCGGATTCTTTTCCGTGAAGGTCACTTACACAGGGAGTGTCTTGCCTTGGAGTGAAGAGGTCGTCCTGGCGCGCGTCACCGGGCGATTGACGTGGATGCCCTACTACGCTGGGGATCGGATTCGAAAAGGGCAACTGGTTGCCCGTTTGGACAATGCGGGCGGAGAATATGCTGCAAGAGAAGCCCAGGCCCAATATGAAGCCATCGCTGCTCTTCACGAACGCCATATGGCGGAGGCAGAAGAGGAGGAAGGTTTGGCTGAGCAGGCGAGAGCGGAAAGCGAATGGAAGGGCGCTCGGAATGCCCGCTGGGAGGCGGAAAGCCTTCTGTCGGAGAAGGAGGCAATGGTCAAGGAAGCAGAAAAAATGGTCGACCGAGCGGACGCTCTCGTCGCTGAAGCCCATGCGATGGTACAGGTCAAGGAGAGCGAAATTGTCTCTGCCCAACAGACGATTGCCCAGTTGGAAGCAGAGAAGGAAGAAGCCGAGAAGGATGTAGAATCCCGCCAGTACGAAATGGATGCGGCGCAGGCAGAAATGAACTACTGGTCGGCAGAGATTGAGCGGGCGCGCCGGCTTTACGAAGCGAAAGCGATTTCGCGAGATGAATTTCAGAAGGAGGAAAGCCAGTACGAGATTGCAGCGGCTCAACTGGGCAAGGCGCGCACCGAAGGGGAAAGAGCGAAGAAGAAGGTTCTTTCCCTGCAGGCGGCGGTCGCCCAGGCTCAGGCGGTTCTAAAGCAACGGACCACCGAGCGGGATGCTGCCCTTCAGAGGCTAAAAATGGCACAGGCGGAAAAGGAGGCTGCTCTCTCTCGCCTCAATCAAGCCCGAGCGTCGCTGAAGGCAGCCCGTGCACGTCTGAGACAGGCGCGCGCAAACGAATCAGTGGCTCTTGCTGCCGTTGAACAGGCAAGGGCTCGGCTGAAGAGAGCCCGAAGACACATTTTACACGCAATGGCGCTGCAGGGAAAAGCACAATCGGCTCTGACAGTAGCGAGGATCATTAGAGGCTACACCGAGATTCGGGCACTGACCGACGGTTATGTGTTGGAAAGACTGCTCTCTCCCGGCAATTTGGTATCGCCCGGTACCCCAATTTTGAAGATCGGTCAACTGGACAGGATCAGAGTCCAGGCGTTCGTCGCACAGAGAGACATGGGAAAGATTCGTATCGGCAGTCGTGTCTTTGTTCGGTCACTGGACGGAGGATCCGCGCGACCGGCGACCGTCACTGCCGTATTTCCGATGGCGGATGCCGCTACGAGGACAGGGCTGGTGGAAGCCCAATTGCCTAATCGCAACCTGCGATGGCTGCCAGGTCAGTCGGTCATCCTGAAGATTGAAACGGAAAAGCATGATCACGTACTAACCGTTCCTAACGAAGCCCTCACCCAATTCAACGGTCAGCCAGCGGTTTGGATTGCAGTCGGATCGGAAGCGTCAGAGAAAGTAGACTACACATGTCCCATGCATCCCGAGGTGATGCGGGACCAACCAGGGCGATGCCCCGTTTGCGGTATGGACTTGGTGCCAAAGAGAGTCAATCCCGCCATTCGTCGGGCTGATTCAGAGACTGTCTACACCTGCCCGATGCATCCGGAAGTTCAGGAAAAGAAACCGGGTCGGTGCCCCAAGTGTGGAATGGATCTGGTTCCGACAAAAAGGCAAACGGCCCAGACTAAGGTCGCCCGAATCCGCCTTGTGCGCCTCGGACCGACGGACGGAAACAGGACCGTTGTCTTGGATTCTCTCCAGCCGGGGGACGAGGTGATTGTAAAGGGCTGGGTAAACCTCAGGGACGGCGTCCCTGTAAAGGCGACCGAGGGGAAGGCTCTGATGCTGCCGGCGAGTCGGCCAGCGATTGGGGAAGGGACCGGTGCGGTGCCGCCGACACATCGGCACTGAGTCGGCGCCACAGGGTGAAACCAGAGAGTGACTGAGGATCGCTACACTCTCCGAGGCGTCACGCCCCTCCATATGATCCACAAATGGAGTATCGAGCATCCCTATGTGGTGCTTTCCTTCTGGTTTTCGGTCGTCGTGCTGGCTGTTTTGGTCGTGGCGACAGGTTACCTGCCGAGGCGGATCATGCCCTATGTGGAGAGTCCGATGCTCGCCATCGTCACCATGATGCCCGGTCTCTCAGCTCAGGAAATGGAACTTTACATCAGCAAACCGATCGAGGAGCAGATGGTCAACGTTCGCAATCTCCACTTTGTCCGTTCTACCTCCCAGGACGGTCTTTCGGTCGTCACCCTTGAGTTTTACTACGGCACCGACATGAAGAGGTCGTTCACCGAAGTTCAGTCGCTGCTCAATGTCGTTCAGGCGAATCTGCCTCCTACCGGTGCCAACCTAAAACCGTCCTGGATTGTCCCCATTGACCCGCTCAACTTGCCGATCTTGACTTTTGGTTTGACCGGCGATCCGTCAAAAGGCTGGGACTGGGTTCGCCTTCGCGAATTCGCTGATAACGAAGTAGTCAACAGCCTCAAGATGGTGCCGGGTGTATATTCAGTTTATGCCTTTGGAGGCTATAAGCGACAGTTACAAATAGACGTTGATCGCAATCGGCTTGCGTCCTACGGACTATCTATTTTAGATGTCCTCAACGCCATTGATCGCTACAGCATCAGCCGACCGGCAGGGCGTCTAACGTATCAGGACAGGGAGTCGATCGTTCGCATCAACTATCTGGCGAGCCCCAACCAATTGGGGCAACTTTTGATGATTCCTCTCGCGGCGCGTTCGCCGACTCCTTTGCCTTTCATCGGATCGTCACAAACCGGGAGAGCCGCACCGACTGAAGCGATCAGTTCCGTTTCCGAGATGGGAATGGCGGGCGGCGCTGAGATGAGCACTGCTGAAAGCATGCCACCTTCGCTGCCGGACAGACGAAGAGGCACGCTGACCCCGGCGACCTTGGCGAAGCGAATCGTGTACCTGAAAGACGTGGCAACGGTCCGGGACGGGCACTGGGAGAAAAGAAGCGGATATTACTATCTTAAGAAATATGAGGACGGGCGGCACAGGTTCGTTCCGGCCGCTGAGATCGCTATCATACAAGAGCCGGGCGGCAGTAGCGCCCAGGTCGCCCCTCGGATATACAAGGCGTTGAGTGACCTGGAGGGAAGGTATCCGGGCATCCGTTTTGAGGTCACCTACGATAACTCCCGATTTGTGAACACCCTGTTCAGAAACATCTGGCACGAATTAGGAATGGCGGTATTGCTGACCGGCGTTGTGATCGTTCTCTTCCTGGGGGAGTGGCGGGGCGCTCTGATCAGCCTTATTTCTATCCCTACCTCCTTAGCCTTTGCTATCCTCTGCCTTGTGCCGGCGGGATTTTCTCTTAATAGCGGAACGTTAGTCGGCCTGCTTCTGAGCATCGGGCGGCTCGTTGATGACACCATCATAGACATCCACGCCGTAGAGAGATACTTGCGAATGGGCTTGGACCCGAAGACGGCAACTATTGAGGGAATTGCTGAGGTTCGTCTTGCGGTCTTAGCCTCAACAGCAACCTTCACTCTCGCCCTCTTGCCCCTCCTGTTCTGCGGTGGGATCACCCAGTTAATGTATGTGGAGCTGGTGTATCCGCTTCTTTTCGCTCTGGGCGCTTCCATGCTGGTGTCGTTCACCCTGACACCGATTCTCGCAGCCCGGTGGCTCCGCAGGCACGAGGAGAGACAGTGGGAGCGACGCCATTTCCTTCTGAAGTGGTTGTATGTTCCATTGGAACCGTTCCAGAATTTCTTAGACCGGCTGGAAGTCGGTTACGAAAGAGCCATTGACTGGACGTTAAAGAACCGGTTTGCCAACTTAGCCCGGATAACCGCTACGATTTTTCTCGGATTCGCCTTCTATTACTTTGTCGGTGGCGAAATGATGCCCTTGGGTGATGTGGGACAAGCCTTCGGAATTCTGGAAATGGAACCGGGCTCGTCTTTCCGGGACACCGATCGGGCGGTCCGTCATCTGGCTCAGATCGTTGCCAAGCAGCCGGAACTGGAAGCCGCATCCTTTGAAGTTGGAGCGGAAACGATGCTTGAGTCCTGGTCCCCCTACTTCACAGGTTATCAAATGCCACAGGTCACAGGGTCGGCTTTTATGTTGACTTTTAAGGAGAAGGAGAAGCGGCGGCGCTCTATCTGGGAAATTGTTGACGCTATCCACACTGAAGCCCTTCGCACCATCCCGGGCATTCGCCGACTGCAAATTAAAGAAATGGGCGTGGATGTTATGGCAACATCCGCAGCACCGATCCACCTGATTATCTCAGGTCCTGACTTCACTATACTCCATCAACTCGGGCAACAACTGCTTGACCTCTGCCGGGACGATCCGATACTGAAACAACACCTCTATCAGCCAGCCTTGACTTGGACGATGAACCATGAAGCCTACCAATTGGTTTTGGACCTGGCCAAATTGAAGGAACTGGGCTTAAGCCCTTACGACGTTTCACAACAGGCTTACTACGCTCTTACCGGCGGGTTGGCTTCGGAATTTTACCGTCTGCCTCAGGTGCGTCAAGGAACGATTCGTGTACGGTTTAAAGAATCGCAAAGAAAGAACCTAAGCGATCTTAACAATGTGTTTATTACCACTCCCGACGGGGGGGTTGTCCCTTTGCGTCACATAGCCACAGTTCAACCCAGCCCCATTCCGACAACAATTGAGAGGGACGGTTTGCGTCGCGTCATCGGCATCACCGGATATTACCGAACGGGAAAGATGCCCAGTATGGATTTAGCGATGGAGATAGGTGCCCGAGCCTTTCAGCAACTCGACTTTCCACCCGGCTACACCATTGAGATGCGCGGTGACATGACCCAAATGATGGATAGTTTCCGCAGGCTGTTTGTCAGCCTTGGAATCGCTATCGTCTTTATGTATCTGATTCTTGTCGCGCAATTCCGCAGTTTCCTGATGCCACTTCAAATGGTTGCTTCTGTGCCTTTGGAACTTTCCGGGGTCTTTTTTGGTCTCTGGCTGATGAAAATGACATTCTCGTCGGTGTCGATTATGGCTGTCATCGTTCTTTCAGGAATAGATATAACGACTGCAATCCTTCTCATTGACATGATAATGCGATATCGCGAGCAAGGTTTCCCCAGGGACGAGGCGATTAAGAAAGCCTGCCCGCAGCGACTGCGTCCGATACTGATGACATCTTGTACAACGATGGTCGCGCTGGTACCGCTCGCTTTCTTTCCTGGAACGGCAATGGATGCTTATCAGTCATTGGGCGTCGTCATTGTGTTTGGTCTGATCGTCGGAACCGTTCTCTCCCTTTTTGATATACCGATCATGCATACCTACGCCGATGATTTCGTCCAGATAATCAATCGGCTGCTGGCACGGATCGGTTTTGTAGGCAATCAGAGATAACGAACCAATGAGAAGGGGAGAAAGATGCCAACGCGTTGTTGTAACTACTGGTGTGTGTTAACCGTTTTTCTTCTCCTTCGCTTGGTGCTCGGTCAGGAAGTGCTATCTCAGCGCCCGCGAATTCAAGGGGCTCTGACGGTAGAGCAGGCGGTTGCGTTGGCGCTAAAGCACAGCCCATTGATCAGAGCTGCGGACGCAAGTTGGCTTTCGGCACGGGAAAGAGTGAGGGCTACCGCCGCTGAAACGAAATTGCGCCTTGCCGTCAGTTGGTTCGCCGGCGCCGGTGCCGGTGCCCCTGTGTTCCCCAGCGCCGAGCCGGTGATTCCTCAATCCTTTGTAACGGCGCCGGGCAAGGCGTTTTCTGATCTCATCGTTGCAGCGATGTATCCCCTTCACACAGGTGGACGGCTGGAGTCAGTCGTTGCCAAATCTCGTTTTGAAGAGAGGGCAGAGGATTCAGCGAGACTGATCACCACCCTTGATGTGGCGCTGGAGACAAGGAGCACCTTTCGAAAAGTTCAACTGGCTCAAGAAGTTGTCCAGGTCGCCGAAGCCTATGTCCGGGCGGTAGAGGAGCGCTTGAGAGTGGACAGGGAGAGGGCAAAGGTCGGGAAGATACCCGACTTTTGGATTCTCAGGTCGGAAGCCGAATTAGCCAATGCCCAACAGAGCCTCGTCAACGGTCGCAAGGACCTGGAAGTCGCCCTCACCCTTCTTAAATTGACGATGGGAGTGCACCCCGATTCGCCTATAACGGTCGTAAGTGATTGGACCACTCCATCTGTTCCCCTTTCTCGGGAGAAACTGATCGAGACGGCGCTTAGGGAACGACCGGAAATCCGTTTTGCTCTCTTTCGCCGGCGCGCTGAGGAAGAAAACCTGAAGTCGGCACAGGCACTTTATAAGCCACAGGTTTTTCTTATGTCAATGGCGGAAAGGATGGACGGGAGGGGTATGGGCAATCGGGTCGACTCCTTCTTTGGGCTCGTTCTCTCCCTCCCTCTCATAGATGGGGGACAAAGACGAGCAACGGTTCGGGAAAGGGAGTTCATGGTGGAAAGAGCACAGTTAGAGCAGGAGCAAGTCATTCTCAAGGTCGTTTCTGAAGTAGACTCAGCACTGAAAGAAGTGATGGCAGCAACCCGAAATGTGGAGACCGCTGAGAAAGCACTCAGATCGGCAGAAGAGGACCTGAGGGTGTCATCTTTACGATACGAGGCGGGCAGGAGCATACTTGTGGAGTACCTGGACAGCCTCCTTGCCTACATTCGCGCCCGAACGAATCTGGTTGTTGCGCTCTACGAAAAAGCGGTCGCGGAGGACCGACTGGCCAGGGCCGTGGGGATCGTGTGCAGAGCAGCGAATGGTGATGGACGGAAAGACCAACCGCTTTATTGACGCGTGTCCATTTTGGTCGTTGAGTCCGCTGGGTTCGTCGACTCGTCAACTTCCTGCTCCATTACCCCTTTTAGGGGATTCTCTTCAGGCGCCGGCTCTACGATAACCATATCCCCGACGAGGGGGACGGTTTCCTCGGTAGGGGCTGTCTCCTCCTCCGTTCGTTTCAGACCTTTGGCAGTGCTCTTCACGCCTTTCCTATGCGCTCTTGCTAAAACCGTGGACGAGCTAGCGAGCCGGACCGACGGACCGCCACCTTGGCGCCAGACAGCAGGGTTAAAAGTGAAGCCCAAGATTCGGGACAGAAGTTCTTCTGATGCTTTGACGTCCGGTACGAGCACGATGCCTAAACCGTTGAACCGAGTGAATTCACCGGGCAAGACGCCCGTCTCAATATCTTCAAATCGGATCCTGCGCAGGTGGGCGGCGAGGCTGAGGGCGGATCGCAGGCTAAAGTCGGTGGCGACATGTCGGTAGCCCATCCGGGTTAAGGCGGGAAGTCGGGCCCACAGATTCTCCTTACGAATCTTTTCAAGAAGGGCTTTGAGGAACTTTTGCTGACGAGCCATGCGCCCCAAGTCGCCCGATGGGTCCCAGTATTGAATTTTCACCCGGCATTTCTTACAAAACTTTCTCGGACCCTGTCGGTAACGCACATAGCCAATCGCCTTCTCACCGTCCAGATGCTGCCAGCCCCTGTTGAGGTGGATATGGAGTTTCCCCCAATTATCGTCGTAGTGAAGGTCGTGATCAACGAATAGGTCCACCCCTCCCAGCAGATCCACCAGCTCAATGAAGCCGTCAAAGGTCACTTGCACAAAGTAGTGGGTCTCAATGCCGAATTTTTCGGCTAACACTTTTTGGAGGAACTGGGGACCTCCCGACGCGTGGACGGCGTTTATCTTACGATAATGTCCGTTGACACGGACGACAGTGTCACGAGGGATGGAAAGGACTCCCGCTTTCCCTGACCGTTCCAAACTGACGACGAGGATGGTATCCGAGCGGGCGGGTTGGGGGAGAGGCTGGCCGCTTCGGTTGTAGTTGCGGTCGGCACCGACGACAAGGATGTTGACCCGGTCCCTTCCCCCGAAGACATAGTCCGGGGAAGCGAGGGTCTCCGCCACCCGGTGGGCGATCCTCTGAAACGCCGTCGGCTCCCCTTTCTCCCGCCAGTAGAGCGAGAGTCCCAGCAACACGCCTACGATGACCAGGATCAGGTAAACGATAGCGACGCCGATCTGGCTAAGGAGTCGGTGGGTCTTCTGCTTCCTCCGCTCCTTCGGCAGATAGGTACTCGGTTCACCTTCATCGTCAGTTCCGAAAGAAATCAGTTTCCTCATTTCTCAATAGATTGTGCCACACGCAGATCCCCCGTATGTTGGGGGCAAGGACTTACAGGTGGAAACGAGCAAAGACGTCATTGACGTGACGGACAAAGTAGGCATAGTCAAAGATCTGATCCCATTCTTCGTCAGTAAGAGACTGCGTTACAGAAGGGTTCTCTATTAAAACCTGCCGGAGCGGTCTCTTTTCTTCCAAAGCGCGAAAGGAGGCAGTCTGAACGACTTGGTAGGCTTCCTCTCGGCTCCATCCTTTCTGAACCAGCGCCAAGAGAACCCTTTGAGAGAAGATGACCCCCTGGGTTTTCTCCAGATTGACCCGCATCGCTTGCGGGTCAACCACCAAACCGTCCACGATCTGCTTCATTTGTCGGACCATGTAATCCAAGAGGATAGACGACTCGGGGAGGATGACCCGTTCCACCGACGAGTTACTCAGATCCCTCTCGTGCCAGGTGGTCACATTCTCAAGGGCAGGAATCACCCAACTGCGGACGAGACGGGTGAGACCGGTGATGCGCTCGCACCCAATCGGGTTTCGCTTATGAGGCATCGCCGATGATCCCCTCTGACCCATACGGAACGGTTCCTGGACCTCCCCGATTTCCGTCCTCTGCAAGTTTCTAATCTCGGTCGCGAAGTTCTCCAGAGATGAGGCGATCAGTGCCAGACAGCAGAGGTATTCCGCATGCCGATCCCTGTGAAGGATTTGGCTGGACACCTTGGGCTGCCCCAGACCCAGTCGGGTCAAAACGATCCGTTCCAAGCGGGGATCGACCGTGGCATAGGTTCCGACCGCTCCTGAAATCTTCCCAACTGCCACCCGCTTTTTTACAGCATCCAACCGCTCTCGGTGCCGGTCTAATTGAGCGAGCCAATTCAGCAGTTTAAGCCCAAAGGTAATGGGCTCAGCGTGGACGCCGTGGGTTCTCCCCATCATCAATGTCCATTTGTGTTCCGACGCTTTCCGAGCTACAGAGTCGCAGAGATCTTTCAGGTCAGCGTCAAGAATCCGGCAGGACTCCTTCAGGATCAACCCCAAAGCAGTGTCCTCTACATCGTAACTGGTCACGCCCATATGGACGAACCGTGCCTCTTCTCCCATCTCCTCTGTCATCGCTCTCACGAAAGCAATCAGATCGTGCTGATAGGTTCTTTCCAGTTCCAGCACCCTCTCAACGGTAAAGGAGGCTTTCTGACGGATCTTCTCAAGGGCTTCGGATGGAATGACCCCTAATTCTGCCCATCCGTCACAGATTGCTAGTTCCACTTCCATCCAAGTGCGGAATTTGTTTTCTAAACTCCATAACTGGCGCATCTCCGGGTAACTGTACCGGTCCCAAATGGCTCCCGACACGCGCATCCCTCCTGTAAAGATTGGTTCGTTCATTCACTATGACCCCCCCTGCGAAGATGAGGATAGGACCGACAGCCTGCCCTTAAGGCTCTCCGTCAGCGTTGGTAGCGGTCGTCAGGGAGTTGACGGAGCCAGGGTCGGACTGCTGTCTGACCGCTGCGGTGAGCCACCGTCATGAAAAGGCAGGCGACTCTTACTTAGTTTTCTCGCCCGCTCAGTGAGTGTCTTGAGGTCTTCAGGGCTTCGGACGATCCGCGGGGTCAGGAAGACCATCAGTTCGGTCTTTTGCTTCTGTTTTTCAGTTCTGCGGAAGAGGGGTCCTAAGAGGGGTAAGTCTTTCAAAAGGGGGAGACCCGTTTCCACCGTTTCTGCCCGCTCCCTCATGATGCCTCCGATGACGACCGTCTCTCCGTCCCGGATGGTGACAGAAGTGCGGGCGAGGCGATTGGTAATGATCGGCTGAGTGAAGCCAGCCTGCTGGACCGTCCCTCCGATCTCATCAATCGTCTGTTCAATATCCATAAGAATGTAGCCCGCGTTGTTTACATGGGGCGTCACCGTTAGGGTCGTGGCGATCGGTTGCAGTTGGGTGCTGATCTGGGGGGGCGTGCCGACGGTTCCGGGGAAGAAACTGGTGACGACAGGGAACAATTGACCGATCTGGATTCTCGCCTGGACGTTCGCCATCGTCAGGATGTGAGGCGTTGCCCAAATTTGGACCTTCTGGTCTCTTGCCAAAGCCTGGAGCGTTGCCCGGAAGGAGTCGCTGACAATACTGTAAAAAAGGCCCTGGGTCGGGGCGACTGCGGGAGCCGTCTTTTGATCTGTCGTTGCCTGGAACTGCTCTCCGAACAGAGTCGCCTTATCCTGAAGGATCTGCCACTCGACACCGAACTGGAGGTCCTTGGTCAGCGTAACATCGGCGATGATGACCTCAATGAAGACCTGGGGCTGGGGCTGGTCCAGTTGCTCAATCAGGCTTTCAATTGCCGAAAAAGCGGCGGGGGGAGCCGTAACGACGACGGTATTGGTGCGGGAATCCGCCGTCACCGTCACATCCTGCAGGTTTTGCAAGGGACCCAGTCTTTGAGTGTCGCCGGCGAAGGCGAAGAAGAGGAAGCCGGTCGGTCTCCTCTGCGCCTGAAGAATCTCCTGGACGGTTGTCGCTAAGGCTTGAGCATCCACAAATTGGACCGGGTAGACCCTGACCAGTCGACCCAAGTCGGACGGCACATCCAGTTCCTGGATGATGCTTTCAAAGAGAGGCATGTTTGCGTCTGTTGTCGTTACCAGGACCGCGTTGCGCCTCGGATCTGCAACGACCACATTCTGCTCTAAACCCATCCACTCGGGTGCCCGAACCCTCTGTTCAAAGGGCAGACCGAGGAAAAAAACGCCAAAGGGTCCTCCACGGGGCTGGGCTCCTGTCTGGACGATCCGGTTGAGCATGTCGGCGACCTGAAGGGCATCGGCGTATTTGAGGTCAAAAATCCGAGCCTTGACCGGCGGGGCGTAATCTCTGTCCAGCTCCCCGATCAACTGCTTGATCAGTTCCATATTTTCCCTTGTGGCAGCGATGATCAGGGCATTGGCTCTCGTATCAGCAGCAATGCGGAACTCTCCACTTCGGACTAATCCGGCTCTGGCCACTGGACCGGGCGTCGGCATCCCGGGAATCTGAAACCCGCCGGCAAAACGCGTCGTTGGCTGTCGCGTGGCTGCCGGGGCTGCTTCCATCAATAGGGTTTGAAGGACCGACGCCAGTTCGGGAGCGTAGGCTCGCTGAAGGGGAATGATCTCAAACTGGAGGTTTGGGCGAGCGTCAATATCCAGTTCCTGGATGAGCTGTGCGATGGACTCCATTCGGTCTCTGAGGGCGGCGACGATGACGCTATTGGTTCGGGCGTCGGCAGCGACGACCGCCTCGGGCTCCGCCGGAACGCCCCTGCGGCGGGTCGGTTCGGGCTGGGGTTGGGGTGGTGGGACCGGCTGACCGGGCTGGACTTGAACGGGGCGCCGCTGGACGAAGATGTCCTCCAAGATTCTCTCAACATCAAGGGCGTCGGCATAGTTCAGGCGGAAAATGCGGACCTGAAGTTCTTCCGTCCCGGCAGTGTCCAGTTTCGCCACTAAGGAGCGAATCCATTCCGTTCGTTCCTTGGGCGCCCAAATCAGTAGGGCGTTACCGTGAGGATAGGGAACGATTTGAACGGAGGAGGTGGTAGCGGGTGCGGGAGCAGGTGCCGGTGCGGGCGCCGGCTGGGGTCCTCCTGGCGGACCTCCGGGCGCCGGGACCCGCCCTGGTGTCGGTGCCGATCCGACAATCACACCGAAAGGGGCTAACAACTGCCCGAGAGTCTGCGCCACCTGTTGACAATCGGCGTATTGGAGGTAAATGATGAAGATGTCAAGCCTTTGAGACAGGTCGACGTCCATTGTTTTCAGCAGTTGACCGATCCGCTGAATGTTGGCGTCCGTGTCCACGAGAATCAGAAGGTTTCCTACTGTTGTGCTTGTTATCAGGGCGTTCTGGGCCGATAGAAGGGGCTGGAGTTCGGACTGCGCCTGCCGGGCGTTCAGGTAACGCAGTTGGAAGACCTGAGTGACCAGTTGACTCGGAGGCACGGCAGGCTTCTCCACAGGACCGAACCGGGTTTCCACCGCTTCCTGTCTTGCTTGTGTGACTGGCACAATCCGGACGATGCGTCCGTCTCCTTCCGGCACCATCGTAAAACCCCGCACCTGCAGGACAGCCGAGAGGACCTGAAGGGCTTCATCCAGATTCAGCCGGAAGGGGGCAATGATGGTAACTATGCCGTCAAGACTTGGATGGGGGATGTAGATCTTTCCCGTTGCCTTGCTGAAGAACTCCAGGACGGCAGAGATCTCCGCCCGTACGAAATGCATCTCCACCATAATGCCCTTGTCCAAACGGTGAATTCTCGCCTCCACGCGGGACGGACCTGGCGGAACCGGCGGCGCCGGAGGTTGACCTGGCGGCGGTGTGGGACCGGGTGTCGGCCCGGGCGGGGCACCTGGGGGCGGCTGGGGAGCCGGACCACCCTCGGGAGGCGGTCCACCAGGCGGAGGCGACGGTGGGGGAGCCGGGAAAGGCGCCTCTGGTGCATCCGAAGGCTGGACCGCCTCAGCAGGCGCCAATCCTCCCCTCGGTTGGCGGGATGTTACCTTGCTCGCGTTTAATAGCCACAGCCCCAGCGTCAATGAGACGGAAAGGAGAGGGCACGGCTTTCTCATTAAGAGCACCTCCCCGTTACGGAGAGCCAATGTTGATCCCCATTTGAGCTGCCCGTTGCTGAATCTCTTGCCGCGTAGATTCTGGAAGTTGGTCCCAGTTTTCCCGAAGCCGCTCCAATATCCTTTGCCGCACGAAGTCGGGCATCTGATTCCATCGCTCTAACACCCGCAAAGCCCAGTTGCCGCCACCACCTCCGAACGATCCCCGCCTGCCAGTCGCAAAGCCTCCCGCTTGACCGGGCTGAGGTGGGCCAGCCGGCTGTGTCGGTGGCGTCGGGCTGGCGGCAGGCGTGGGTGCGCCTCCAATCCTTCGTTCCTGCTTCCCCTCTCCCAGCGTGACCCGAAAAGTGGATGCACCTTGTCGCAGCTCCACATATCCGTCTCCAACAGAAGCGACCTGAACGCCTAAACCGAATTCGCCAACCTTCACAAGAGCCGTTTCCCGGGTTTGGGTGTTCTCCAGAAGAACCCACTTCTCGTCGCCGATGCCCATCACACCGGTAGCTGTCAGATTCGGTGGCTTTGGGGGTTGGGGCGGCGCTGGGGGAGGCACCGGCGGGACGAAAGGCATCACGGGAGAAGGAAAAGCAGGTGGAGGTGGTGACGGTTGGGCCGTCGCTACAGGACGCGACTCCCTTTTTTCCTCCGATGAAGGCGTTTCCGGCTTCTCAAAAATGTTACGAGCAACGATTTCGTCATAGTCTGGAGCGGTTGCCGACACCTTTCTTACGACAGGCAGGGTCACCCGCTCCGAAGGAACCCGCGTTATCGTCGCCACCGGTCTCTCCCGGTCATCCGTTGGCACGCTCGGGCGTCCCGGTCCCGTCGCCCACCTGATGAAGCCGTAGGAGGTCGCCGCCACGATGAGAACGAACCCCGCAAGTATATACTTCTCTTTACCTCCGAGATCTCGCTTCATTTTTCTGCCTCCTTTCTCTCCCCATCTAAGACCTAAGACGAGGGCGCGTTTGGTCTGTCTTGCGGTACTCTCGCAGTATTTTTTGCGAAAGGGGATAGAACCAGGCGACCTGTCCTTGGATTCGGAATTTTTTCTCCTGAGTCAGTTCCATACTAAAACGCTCCAAAAAAGCGGGAGGCTTCTCCAATTTTAAGTCCTTGAGCATCTCGGTCACTGCCTTCAAACCGTCCTTGACCGAGTTGCCTGCTGTCGTCGCCGAGAACTGAATCGGCAGTTTCAGATAGCCCTCTTGATCCATGACCTGCCAAGAAAGGGGCTGGATTGTCTCCAGGCGGATTTTTCTTCTCTGAAGGATCCCCTCCAGCCGCGCCATCATCTTTGCTGCCGTCTGCCCGGGCTGAATGGCTTCAAGAGGCTGGCCAATGTCCCCGACGAGACGCGTCGCGACGATCACCCTCTCTCTCGCCTGATTGATTTTTTGAGACAGGTTCATATCCTCGCCACTGAGTTGTCCCCACCTCTGGGAAAGGACCCGATTCTGCCAGAAGACCACACCCGCCCATACCCACGAGAGGGCGGCGATGACCAAAAGGATGAGCATCCGTGCCTTTCGTCCGTCTTTCACCGGAGTCCTACCTGCCTCCCGGCGGGTCGTGTCCGTTCTCTGAGCCATCCGGTGATCTGAAACTCCACCTGAGTCCTTTCGGAGACGGCGACAGTGTTGGCAAAGTTCGTTTGGACCTCGGTAAAAAAGCGCGTGCCGTCGGGCAGGCGGAGGTCTGCCAGGGCGTGTGCCGCGTCCGTAACGCCCGGATGAGAGACAGATGTCCCCCGGAACATCGCCTGGCTTCCCCGCAGATAGGAGAACTGCTGAACCCAAACGCTTTTCGGAAGGCTCTTACTCACCCAATAGAGAAGGTCCAAAGGGCTGTGTCTGGGATCATTTTTCTCGTCGGCGAGGCGTTGCAGTGATTCAATCTGGACTTTCGGCGTTTCCTTCTCTAACCGCGTTAGCAGGCTCGACTTCGCTGAGATGTCCCATGCCATTTGCTGCACCGCTGCATCCATCAGCCGGTTCTGCCACGAGAAGAAAAGACCCAATGCGATTGCGATAATGGCGGCGACGCTCGATAAGATGGAGACCCGTTCCCAGGTCTGCTGGGCGACCCAAGACGGTTCCGGTTCGGGGACGGGGAAAGAGAGAATGTCGGGTGTTCGGGCGACCGCTTGTCCGATGATGGCGAGAAGGGCATCTTCCGGTGAGAGTCCCCACCCTCCTTCCGGCGCCCATTCCACCTTTAACGATAGCTGCCTTTCCAGTAGATTCAGATGGCTGTCGGAAAGAACCTGGTCTCCCGCCACCGTCAATGAAGCGGGGAGGATTCCGGTAGATCTTTGAAATTCCGCCAGGAGGCGAAAAAGTTCCGGCGCCAGCCTTCCCTCCTCGCCCCGGTCGAAAGCGAAGGAGTGGATCAGTTGGGGAAGGGGACCTCTGCCAGCGGCAACGGTTGCACGGACAAGTCCATTGACGGGAGATCTGAGTTCTAAAAGCGCCTGGCCCTCGCTACTACCACCGCAGAGCCCGGACCAGAGGGCCACTGCCGAACCGACAATCCCTTTCACTGACAACTGGGCTTTCACAATGGCCGAAAGGTAAGAAAGAAGGTATCCTTTCCGGCATGCGGTCAAATAGGTGCCGTCCGGTAGCGTTTTCTGCTCCGCTACGATCTCATTCGTCGGCAAGCCCAGCAGGTGCGCTACATCAAGTCTGGTCGGAACTCTCTCGGTTTCTGTGTGGCTTCGGGGCGGGATCCATCGGTAGGTAATCTGATGGGACGGCACGACGACCAGGATGGATCCCAGAATGTGCCGCCTTGCCCTGAGCGCCGTCAAGTGCTGGCTGACTTCATACGCCTGTTCTTCCGGTGGCAAAGTCAGCGGAAGGGAGTGGGAGGTCACCCGACCCCTGTAATGGGTCACGACCCGAAGGCTTCCCGTGTTCCATTCTATAACCGTGTAAGACCCTCCCAAATGTGTTCGCCGCATCCGCTCACCTTTCCCGCCAGAAGCGAACTGAGAAAGAGACCGTTGGTCCCTGGGCGGCGCCACCCTCCGATTCCCGGATGGTCACCCGACGGCTTACCACTGCATCAAGGGTGGCAACCGTTCGGAACTGACCTACCACACCTACGGCTTTTAGACGGAAAGTAGCCGTTTTGGTGCAGAGACGCTCAGCGATCCTACGAAACTGGTCTTGAGTGAGGGACGAGGCGGTAAGGAGTTGACCGACGCTTCTCAAAGAACCGTATTCCTGACGAAAGCGAAGGATTTCCTCCACGGCTGCCTCATTGTTCGGAAGGAGGGCAGACAGGACGGGTACCGAGGCGGTGTTCAGGTTCACCAGCCCGTCCTCCATCTCCCGGTCTGAAGTGGTTAGACGATCCCAGACCGCCACTAATTTTTCTTCGGGAAGAACAGCCGACAATTCCAAAAGGGAACGAATGGTGCGTCTCTCCGCTGCCGGCTGACCCGGTGGTGATGGCGCCATCGTCTGCTGTTCAGGCATCTGCGCCGCAACAGGACCGAAAGGCGCTACCGACCCTGAGGGCGCCATCGTCGGCGCCTGACGGTTGCCGACCGTTGTCGGTTCCTCTGCTCTCGGCCTCACCGTCGGACCCGTACCCGACGGGCTACCGGAATTGGGTCTAGGGGTGGACGGAAGGGATCCGGGCGGCAGTGATCCGCTCGGGGGTCCTGGCGGTCTCTGGGGAGTGCCCCCCGCTGGTCCGGAACCGGGACCGCCGGGACCTGTCTGCGATTGCTGCTGGCTCCTTTGGAGGAAGCGGATCAGTGCATTCAGCTCCGATTCGGTCAGAATGTCGGACAAACCCTCTCTCAATTGGTCAGGGGTCGCCGAGTTGATATTGATTCGTGGCCGTCCCCTCTCGTCGATGTTAGGGCTTTGAGAAAAGACCGTCACGAAATTAAAGATCGATGGCGTTCCCAATTGGCGATCTCCATATACCAACTCCCTTGTAAATCCCCTGATCAGAAGTAATTCGGAAGGCGTGACGAGGGGTCCGTTGCGGGGCTGGTAGCGGTATGGCAACGAGGCGTAATAGTCTGCCTCAGCCCCACTGGTTCGCGATCTGTTGTCCTCGTCTCGCCAGTCGGCGACGCTGTCCGCCAGTTCCTGAGCGAGACCCTCATCACCGGTCAGTACCCTAAAAAAGTTTGTCAACTCTTGATCTGGCGCTGCGTTCAGGTTCAATTTTCCGCTCTCGTCCTCCACCCGTACAAGAAAGAAACCGTCCGCGAACAGGTCTCCGTCTTCCCTTGAGTCCAAATAGGACCAGTTTTCGTCGTAGCCGTCGGTGCCGGGGAGATCGCGAGACAATTCGTAGAGGGCTCTGTTAATGCCGGCATACGCCAAATATCGGGCGCGAACCCGGTCAGCAAAGGCACTGGAGGAAAGTTGCTCATTCCTGACAGTCAGGGCTAAACCAGCAGCCAGAAAGGCTAGGAGCACCATCAGCCCCAAGACCATAACGAGTGCAAACCCGCGCCGCCGGGACTGAGTCGCCAATCCAGCAGCCAAATGCCGTTCCCCGTTCCAACCCGAAACCTCGCGACAGCGCCCTATCACGGTCGTGCCCCTCCCGGTCGTGCGCCTTGACCGGAAGCGCCAGGACGGAGTCCGCCTGCCCCGGACCCGCCAATGCCGCCGCCCGGTTGCGGACCACCGAAACCGGACCCGGCACCCGCTTCTGCCCCACCCGATCCAGACATATCCGGTCTCTGCTGGGATCCTTGAGGCGACGATGGCTGCTGGTATTGGGTGACGACAATCGGAACCCGCCAGGTGAACCACTCAGCGGTCACTGCCCTTCCTCTGCCGAATTGGCTTTCCAAATCGTCAAGGGGTCCCTGTGCCACGGCTATAGAAACTTCCAGTTGATCGGGCAGCGATTCTGTCTTCTCCCACTCATCCACCCAGACGTCCTCTTCCGGATCGTGCATCCGCACATTAAAGGAAACCACTTGAGGGGCGATCTCCTCCATCACAGATGCGGTCGGCTCTGAATCTTCGGAAACTAAACCCGGAAGGGTTCCAACCCGTCGTATCAGACCCTGCTCTCCCGTGTCGACGTCCGAATCTATGTAGTAAAGAACCTCGGCAACGTCGGAACGGGGCGACGAACTGGTCCGGGGGTCTAACGCAAGCGTCGTCAGTCGAATGGTATCTCGATCCCACCCAGTCGCCAAATCCCGCCCATCTTCATGGTAGAAGGTCACCGCCTGGGTTGTCTCTCCACCTGATCCCCCTTCCGAAAGGGAGGGTCCCTGGTCCAAAGGAACTGTCAAGGGAAGGGCGCTGGCTAAGTCGGTGGACAGTCGCTGAAAAACGATGCGAGCGACCTGTGCTGTTGCGCTCAGCCGTTCCACTTGATCTTGTCCTTGCCGCATCAGTCGCAGGAGCCCGTGCACCGACAGAGCAAGAAAAACAAGGAGGACCAGGGAGACAATGACTTCTGCCAGAGTGAAGGCGAGATGCCGAGACGGACGAATCATTGTGCGCCCGCCGCCCTCTGCTCCACCATTGCCGGCGGGGAATTTGCGGAAAGGATGCCGGGAACTGTAAGGGTGCTCAGTTGGACCCTCCTCTCCGTCCCCCGATCCCTCCAGAAAACGGTAACTGTGACCTTGTAAAGGTTCACCCTTTCAATAGAGAGGATCGCTTGCTCCCCGGGTAAAATCCATTCCTCTACGGTGGCAGTCCAGCCGAACCGCTCGTAGGGCGCTTCGAAGGAACCGGAGGCTTCTTGAGGTTGTAGATTGGGGTCGGAAAGAAGTTCGTCCATTCTTCTTTGTGCCAGAAGGGACGCAGTTGTTCTATCGACGCTGTAACGGGCATTAAGTGCGGACTGACCGGCGAGACCCAATAGGGCAACTATGCCGATGGCGAGAACGAGAAAAGAGACCAGCAGTTCCACCAGAGTCAAGCCCCGATGACCTGACCGGATGAAACAAAGAACGGTCATCTTTGCCTTCGCCATCCCCGCTGTGCAGCATCGGTGGTACGGACCCGTCCCGTCAACGGATCAATCGTGATCATCACAGATCGGGCGGGGGAGGAAAGAACGATTTGAACTCCCGAAGCGGTCCCGTCCGGATAGAAGGCTACCAAATTCAGTTCTTCGCCGCTGATCGTGTCCTGGACTGATTCCAGTTTGACTTCTTGAGGCAGGGTTCTCTGGCGCCCGGCGCGCGACGGATCCTCCACCAGTTCATTAGGATCGAGGGTCTCAAGCCTCTCGCCGAAAAGAGCCTGCCATTCTTCGTCCGACAAATCGCCTGCCACCTGAGACCCTAAGTAACCGAGCGGGCGCCGCGCGACTATTTCTCCTGGCAAAAGAACGGTGATGGTCCCTTGCTGTCGGTCCAACTGAACCATGACCGGTCGTCCGATCGTTAGCGCCTTGACCCGAGCGTATCTCAGTGCGGAGACGATCATCTCAACGGCGCGGCGGCTCCTCATCGCCTCCAGCTGGTAGCGATATTGGGGCACGGCGACGAAGGCGACAATCGCAAGGATGGTCATTACAACGATCAACTCCACAAGGGTAAATCCGTAATGGCGCAACCGCAACCGAAACCACTTCACTGAACAATCTTTCCTACTCGTTAGCCGGTCGCACGTCGTCAGCGGTATTGGCTCGTCCGTCCCTACCAAGGGAGAAGATTTCATACGTTTCGCCGTCGCTGGAATAGGAGTAGGAATTGCCCCAAGGATCAACCGGGATCTGGCGACCCTTCAGGTAAGGACCGTTCCACCGAATGGGAGTTCCACCGGAACTGGTCGGTGGCACGATCAGGGCATCCAGTCCCTCCTCCGTCGTCGGATACGATCCCACATCCGCGTAATACTGGTCCAGTGCATCGCTGATGACTGTCAGGTCCATCAGCGCCTTCGTTCTCCTCCCGTCTTCAATGCGTCTCACCACATAAACCGATGCAATGGACGCGAGAAGCGCGAGGATGACCATCACGACGACCAATTCCAACAGGGTCCAGCCGCCGTGGGACGGTCCCAACCTCATTTTAGGCACCTCCCAAAATCGTTCACTAACGCCCGATTAAGGCGTTAAGTTGGAGGACGGGGAGAAGGACGGCGAAAATAACGAAAGCGACGAAAACGCCAAGGGTAACGATCAAGACCGGTTCCAGAAGGGACACCAGCGCCTTGAGCCCGCTGTCCACTTCCAGGTCCAGGGTCTCGGCGACGGTCCTCAGGACCTGAGGGAGACTTCCCGCCTCATCGCCGACCGCCACCAACCTAATCAAGAGGGGCGGAAATACACCGGTTTCCCGAAGGCGGTCTGCCAGCCGTTCGCCTTCCCGAACTCTCTGACGGACTTCGTCTAACGCCTGCCCGAGGACCTCATTGCCCGTTACGTCTCGTGCCAGCGCCAGGGCTTCTAAGAGCGGAACCCCACCCATCAACATGAGTGACAAGGCTCTCGCTAATCGGGAAACGCTGGTCTTCAAATGAAGCGGTCCGAAGAGAAGGAGTTGCATCTTGAGCCGGTCCGTCAGAAGAAGACCCCATTGCTGGCGCCTGATCAAGCGATAGACGTAGACCAGAGAGAAACCGATCAGGATGAACAGCCACCACCATTGTCCAACGAAGCCGGAAAGGGTTAACAACATCCGGGTGGGCGTAGGCAGTGCCTGACCGACTTCTTGAAAGATGTCTGCATAACGGGGAACGATGAGGACCAGCACGATCGTCAGAGCAACGATGAGAAGGCTTACGAGAAAGATAGGATAGGTAAGGGCGGACCGGATCTGAGCCAGGCGGGCATTTTCCCTTTCCATGTAATCCGCCAGCCACAGCAAAATTTCCGGCAGTTGCCCGCTGGCTTCTCCCGATCGGATCAAACTAACGCTAAGGGGAGGAAAGAGGGACGGATGCTTGGCGATAGCGTCGGCGAAAGTCCAGCCTGCCCTCAGGTCGTTCCTGACCTGGCGGAGGGCATCTACCATTCTGTGCTTCTCCGTGTGTTCAATCAGGACCTCCGTCGCTTGCATCAGCGTTAATCCGCCGTTGAGAAGGCTCGCCAGCTGACGCGTCATAATCGTCCGGTCCTGGAAAGTGACCCGTCCCCTCGCCCTCAGCCGACTCCAAAGACCCGTCGAATGGTCCTGACCGGGCGCTTCCAGAGCCCCAACCGGTTCGGCGATGACGGAACTAATCGGATTCTCCCGCATGGGTCACCCTCTCAACTTCTTCTATCGTCGTTATCCCTTTGGCGACTTTGAGCATGCCGTCTTGGTAAAGGGTCCGCATTCCCTGTTGCATTGCAGCATCCCGAATCTGCTGGGAGGACGCCTTTGACAGGATGAGTTCCCGCAGCTCGTCGGTGAGGAGCAGGATTTCAAAGATACCAGTCCGACCGCTGTAGCCAGTGAACCGACACGCTTCGCAGCCCCTCCCCTTCCACAACACGGGTTCGGATGTTTCAGCGACAAAGCCGTGATCTACCAGATACTGCCACTGGGCTTCCGTCGCCTCGTAGGGCTCCTTGCAGTGGGAGCAGATGCGCCGGACCAGCCTCTGGGCGACGACTCCCTCCAGGGCAGACGCGACAAGGAACGGTTCCATCCCCATATCGATCAGCCGGGTCGGCGCACCGGGCGCGTCGTTCGTATGAAGGGTGCTGAAGACCAGGTGCCCCGTCAGAGCCGAATGGATCGCAATCTCTGCCGTCTCGTAATCGCGGATTTCACCGACCATAATGATGTCCGGGTCGTGCCGAACAATGCTCCGCAGTCCCGCCGCGAACGTCAACCCGACGGCGTTGTTTACCTGGATTTGGGTGACCCCCTCCAGATGGTATTCCACGGGGTCCTCTATGGTGATGATCTTCTTTTCGTGGCTGTAAATCCTTCTCAAGCAAGCGTAGAGGGTGGTCGTTTTGCCGCTTCCGGTCGGTCCTGTCGCCAAAATGATTCCGTAGGGGGTCCGTATCAAACTCTCCACCTTCTCTAAATCGTCCCTTTCCATTCCCAGATCCTTCAGGGTCAAGTCCATCCCTGACCGATAGAGAAGGCGTAAGGCGCACGACTCCCCGTGGACGGTCGGAATGATGGACACACGGATGTCTACCTCCTGACCCAAAATGCGTGCCTTTATACGACCGTCTTGGGGCTTTCTCCTCTCCGTAATGTCCAAATTAGCCATGATTTTGATCCGACTAACCAAAGCGGGATGATACCGTTTCGCCGGTCCCGTCACATCGTGGAGCATCCCGTCCACCCGGTATCGGACCCTCAGACTTCTCTCCAACGGCTCTATGTGAATGTCGCTGGCTTTCTCCCGGACGGCGTTACGGATGATTAGGTTGACGAGGCGAATGACCAAGGCTTCCCGCGCCATTCGGGTCGGATCGCCGATGTCTTCTTCCGCTTCCTGAATGACTTCCAATTCCTCAGCCTCTGCTTCCGTCATCACCCGGCTCATATAGTGCTGTTCCAAGAGGGTCCGTATCTCCGACGGTCGTGACAAAAGAGGTTTTAAAGGCATTCCTGTCACAAACCGGATGGCATTTTCTGCTTCCAAGTTGAGCGGATCGGGAACGGCTGCTACTAAGTATCCGTTCTCCTTTCGGAGGGGAAGGACCTGATGGCGAAAGGCGAGTTCCGCCGGGACCAGGTTCACAGCTTCCGCATCTGGGGTCGTCTCTCTCAGATTAATAACCGGGATCATCAACACAGCGCTCAAACCTTGGGTCACGTCGTCTTCAGTGCAGTAGCCCATCTCCAGCAAAGTCTCAAAGAGTCCTTTCCCGCCGTCTCCCCGGGCGAAGGCGTTGACTGCTTCATCCCATTGGGTCTTGGTCAGTCGCCCGGACTCTACTAGCCATTTCCCGACAGACTCGGTCACCGCGTCCAAAATTCCTGCCCGTGCCATCCCGTTTCTCCTCCCGACATCTGTCTCCTATCTATTAGAGAGCACGACAGATTTCCTTATTTCTCGTCTTTAAGGTTACTGGGTTTGTGCCTCCGTCGGAACGAGGGAATTAGCCATCCTCTCCAGCCAGGTTTGGTCCACATCGGATACGATTACCACAGCCAGCCCTGCCAACTCTCGCTTCGCCATCCGCAGGGGTATCAGAACCGGATGCCTCCCCCCGCCCCATCGTCTCCGTTTCTCGCCCCGCACTGACGGATGCTCAAAGACAGAAATGACACCGATGCCGTCCGTATAAAAGAGATGACCGACTTTCCACCCCGGTGATGCGCCAACAAAGAGACCATCCAGAACATAGCCCGGAGGCGTCCAGGAAGGAACGAGGGGGGTAAAACCGAGGGCTTTCGCCGCTTCGGTCAACGACACCGGCGGAGACGGAGGGCGTTTCTTTTCTACCCTCCAACCTTCCGGAACGGCCAACTCAAAGATCCCTGCGGGCAAGGGAACATCAAATTGAGCGTCTTTCAACATGGCGGTCAATTCTAAAGAACCGTCGGGACTATACTTCTCAACCCTGATCGGCACGCGGTATCGGGCGCTAAAGAAAATCTTCCTCGTCGGATTACCTTTATGTTTGGGCACCAGTTCAAGAATCAGGATATGGGATGCTGCGGGGTCCCTTCCAGAGAAGCGAACGGAATAATTTTGTCG
This sequence comes from Candidatus Caldisaccharidevorator sinensis, assembly GCA_032161505.2. GTDB lineage: Bacteria > Armatimonadota > Fervidibacteria > Fervidibacterales > Fervidibacteraceae > Caldisaccharidevorator > Caldisaccharidevorator sinensis. The sequence goes on along the minus strand of JAVKTG010000001.1, from coordinate 409,066 downwards.
GGCGAGTGGCTCTTTCGTGGGGCGCAGACCCCACACGGCGAACCAATGTCCCTGGGCGGGCTCGTGCTGGGTAATGATCCGTGCGTCAGGGATCAAGACGAAAACGCCGTCCGGGCGCGTGACGACGGACACGGTCCGAGTCCCCGTCGGTCTGGGAAAGGTCATATCCATTCGGTGGTTCTCGGGATCCGCCCATACCTTTGCCGTCCATATCTGTCCAGGGGACCGAGCAGTGAACTGGACTTCCATTGTAGCGATAAGGGATCGAAACCGAGGACGGGAGAATAAAAAACGCCACAGATGGTCGCCTTTTTCCTCCCCGCTTCCGACCAGCGACAAGATGGCGGCAACCAAAGTAAAGAGGAGAACCGATCGCCTCACTGCTCATCGCTGGCGTAATATGCCCCCAGCAAGGCGACGGAAACGGGAGTGGTGTCCACCGATCCCGTTTCGGCTAGGGCGCGGGTAATATGGGCGGAGAGGTAGTCCGCTTCCCGAAGTGGTACGTTCGTACTCTGCCACAACCCGGCAACGAGGATGGCAGCCAATAGCAACGGAATCGCTGTAATGGTCCGCCATCTCCACGATCCGGCAGTGCGAAGCACCCGTTCCCTCTCCTTAGCCCGAATCCGCTCGGTCACGATACCGGTGAGGTCGTAAGGTAAGGGAACCCTTTGGCTGTCCCGCAGAGCATAGTGAATGGACAGCATCAGTTTCCATTCGCCACGGCAACCGGGGCAATGCTGCAGATGTTTTGCTAATTCGTTCCTCTTGTCCACAGTTACGAGACCGTCCAAGACCCAGGACATGGCATCTCTGGCATCTTTGCAATCCATAAACTATCCTCCTACCCTCATCCCAGATAGGGGGCGAGAAGTTTTCTCAGAGCCTGTCGGGCTTGATAGAGTCGGGACTTGACCGTCCCGACCCGAGTTCTCAAAATGTCGCTGATTTCTTTCAGTGAAAGCCCTTCATACTCCCGAAGAAGGATTACCTGTTTAAGCGGCTCGGGGAGCTGCTCCACTGCTTTCCAGACCAATTGACGGGTTTCCTTGCGGACTGTTTCTTCTTCAGCATCTGGGGAGATCAGTCCTTCTACCAGACCCTCCTCATCTCGCGCCGATTCAGGCTGCCCCATTTCCTCTGCCAGCGTCTCAAGACTGACTCTGTAATGTTCCCCCCGAGCGGTTCTCCTCCGATGCCGATCTATGCACAGGTTCATCACGATTCGGTAGAACCAGGTGTAGAAGTTGGCTTCCCTTCTAAAAGACGGCAGCATCTCGTAGGCTTTTAAGAAGGCGTCCTGAGTCAGATCCAGAGCCGCCTCAACATCGTTGGTGTATCGGACAGCCAGATTATAGACCCGATGCTGATGGCGCCGGACCAATTCCTCAAAGGCTTGCGCCAGTCCGGACTGGGCCGCTTCAACCAGACGCTCGTCCGTCCAGCGGCTCAAGTCTCTTGTTACCCAGACATCGGGGTCGGTCCTTTGGTGACCCGTTTCCCGTGCCGCTTGCCGTTTCTTTAACGCTGGAAACAACTCGTTGCCCCCTTTTGGCCCATTCCAGTCATTTAGACGAATCGGTGGGAAAAGGGTTGACGATCATTTGGGAACGGGAACGCTCTGCAACAGAGCCGATACAACCGCGTCGCCTGTCAGCCCCTCTAATTCGGCTTCCGGCTTGAGAATCAAACGGTGTCTCAGAACCGGTCCCGCTACTGCCTTAATGTCGTCAGGGATGACAAAGTCCCGCCCTTGGAGACACGCCCAAGCCTTAGCACATTTGAGCCAGAACAGTCCGGCTCTCGGCGACGCTCCTAGCCTCAGGCTGGCCAACTGGCGGGTCCGGCGGACGAGACTATTCAGATACTGGACAATTTCGTCCACGACCCGAACGTTAGCCACTACCTCCTGAGCCGTCCGCAGATCGTCCTCGGTGGCAACGGGCTGCACTTCCTTTTCTAACAGACGGTGGACATCCCAACCCCTCTCCGTCAGCAACAACACCTGTCGCTCTGCGTCTTCATCAGGGTATTCCACAATCACCTTCATTAAAAACCGATCCAACTGGGCTTCTGGCAGAGGATACGTCCCCTCATATTCAATCGGATTGAGGGTTGCGATGACATAGAAGGGAGAAGGTAGGGGATGAGCGACACCGTCGACCGTCACCTGCCGCTCTTCCATGGCTTCCAGAAGAGCCGACTGGGTCTTCGGCGGCGTGCGATTAATCTCGTCCGCTAACACGATTTGTGCAAAGATCGGACCCCTCTTAAACCGAAAGGACGTTCCCTGGGGATCGTAAACCATCGTGCCCATCACATCGGACGGCATCAAATCGGGCGTGAACTGAATTCGTGAGAACGACAGACGGAGACACCGTGCCAGCGCCTTCGCCATCAAAGTTTTCGCTACACCTGGAACGCCTTCTAAAAGCACATGCCCGCTCACCAAGAGCCCTCCGACAATTTGGGCAAGGACCGCCTCCTGCCCGAAAATCACTTTGCCGACTTGCTCGCGAATGGCGTGCCAAAGTTCTGCCGGATTCATCTGCTCACGGAACCGCCCGTCCGATTCCGTCCGGAACGAGTTGCCCTCAACTGGTAGATTCGGCGAACCCATTGGAGAATCTCGTCATCTTTCAGATTTTCCTTGGTCTCCATAATTTTGCTCCAATTCAGCAGCGCCTCCACCTCCCTTTGCTGGTCGGGCGCGAGCTCCGCCAATGATTCCCGCCAGCCTCTTTCGTCAGGCTCAGCGTAAACCGCTTGGTGTCCCACCAGCCGACGCCAAAAATGAAGCCGGAACCAGCGAATGAGATCCTTCCTCGTCCGACCCTTCCTTAGAAGGTTTGCCAAAGCGTCGGTCAAAGTGCTCCTTGCTAGCCCCCTACCTGTCATCAATTTTGGCGGTCCGACTCGCACGCCTACCGAAAGAAGAAACAGCACGCCCGCCATTAGCAGGTGTAAAGAGGCGCGTTTCAATCCGGATCCAGCAACCCACCACCAATGGGGCGTCTCTCCATACCCGTGGCACCATTCGTCAAACCAAATCACCCTCCCCCCTCCCCAAAGGGTATCAAGAACCGCAACGATCGCTAACGCGTTGTCGCCCTCCAGAATGCGGGCGTTGGTCAGCGCCGAAGGATTGGCGTCCAAAATCAGGACCCCCCGTTCCGGCAGCAACGCCTTCACTACTACACCCCTCTCATCGGCTAACAGGGGCACTTCAAGAGACCTCTCGCCCTTAAATGCATTTGCCCAAACATTGGGAAGAGCGCCCTCGGTCAAGCGGAGGCGAGAGTGCAGCCGGTAATTCCGCACACCGGACAAGGTGGGCAGTGGAGGCATTCCCATGGCAGGGGAAGGCGCCCCTGAAAGGGTAAATCTCGCATTGAGTAGGGAAGGAGACTCGGACGAAAGCCAAACACCGTTACCGCTTTTGACAAAATTAAGAAGGGCGGACCAATTCCTCGGATCGTCGGTAATGGTGGGGTCGGGATCCACAATGAAAAGGAGAACTCCCTCCGCATCCTTGGGAAGATACTTCCACGGGCGGCGCCATAAACCGACTCTAAAACCCAACCGGGGAAGGGCCAGATAAAGAGCCTTTAATCCTTCGGGACGGGTTGAGAGTGTCGTTCGGTCCTTCCGTCCGTCTCCTTCTGGCAGTTCCTTAGGGATGGCGACGAATAGCCCGATCAGGATCACAGAACCCAGGATCAGAGCAGCAATCCTTCGGTTCAACGAGACACCCCCAAAAGTGCGTCTCCCAGTCGCGATGACGCCGCCACCATTAGGTGATAATCTTCCGCCGACGCCGACCGATTCCTGTAGAGGCACCGTTCCATATTGAAAGTGGCTTCCGAGAATGCTTCCCTCACTCCTGTCGGAGCCACTCTCATCACGTCTCGCAGATACTCTCTACCCGTCTTTTCGTCACGAAACTCACAAATCTGGGAGCGATCCAGCAAGAGCAAGATCGCTCGGTAGACAAGGCGAACGGCGTCCAGGTAGAGTCCCCGATTGCTTTTTTCTCGGGCTTCCTTCAGCAACTGCTCGGGCGTTTCCACCGACCTCCCCTCTTCCGTCACTACTGCTTTCCTGCCCCTCGCTTCCAAAAGTCTTAAAACGGACAAACTGAGCAGGAAAGCAATCAGACCGGTGACGGCACCGACCAGGATCCAGGTCAGCGTCGGCGATATTTGGAGCAAATATTGAAACAACCAAAGGAAGGGCTTTAGGAGCGTCATTAGCAGGCGACCTAAAAACCGCCACAAGCGAACCCACTGACTTTCCAGCCACTTGGAGGGACCTTCAAGACGCTCAGCGAGCCAGGTCCAGACTCTGCGCCAGAACCGTTTTACTGGTGCCCAACGGTCGTGAAAAACGCTGCTGGCAAGGACCTTCGTCACCACCAACCGCACCCGACCTGCGTCCCGCCCGCCGCTGCCCGTTGCCATCCCGATCAGCCTGCCCAAATGGCTCAGCGCCCGGTTCCGCTGAACCTGACCGGCGGCTGTGGACGGGTCGGAGAAAAGGCATTCCTCTAAAAGCCGTTCCCAAAACGACCGAAAGGGCGAGGGCGAAAGGGATCGGACTCCCTCATAAGCCTTCATCAGTGCGCGCTGACGCTCCCTTTCCGATGGGGCTTCAACTCCCTTGACGAGGGCGGACCGGACTCTGTCCCAAACGGCGATCTCTTTCGCCGGTTGACCAGCGGCAGCAAGCGTCAACAAGACGGTCATTTGACCGGTGAAAACCAACAGCCGTCTGGAGAGGAATCGTCCCGTCACTTCTCGCTCGCCCATCCGTCGAATCGGTTCAGCAAAAGTTCAAGATCCAGCCCGTCCGATCGGGCCCGAAGGTCAAAAAAAAGCAGAGTCAAAAAGACGTTGAAGTACGACAGAACGATGGCAGCACTGAATTGACTCCACAGATGTCCGAAAATTCGCGCCATCCACTCTAAGGGGAGTGGCACGACTTCGCTCAGGATATAGGAAAGAAGTTGGGGGGCGATGATTGCCGGGTAGAGAAGGATCAGGACGGCGTAGACGAGGAGTCCCGTCGCCATCACAAAGCCGGCGACCCTCAGCCACCTCCCTCTAACGACCATTTGGAAATGCTCTACAAGTGCAGAAAAATAAGACGAACCGGTTAAAAGGATGACCTGGGGGAGAAAGGCGGCGAAAAGGGTGAAGGTGAACATAATGCCCAGGAAGCAGCAGCAGATTCCGGGAAGAACCAGGATCAGCCCGAGCAAACTGGTTAAGAGGTAGGCGAAGAAGCGGGAGAGGACGGCTTTCCAAGCTTCAATGAAGCCCGCCGTCCGCCCAACGACGGCGGAGCCGATCAGCCAAATTTGAGCCCCTTGTGCCAGCCAGTAGGCAATATATTGAGGGATGGACAGAAGGAAGAGGGCTGCGATGTCACCGCCGGTCGGGAACGGACTCATCAACTCTGCCAGGATCCCTGTCGGAACATTCACTATCCCAATGATCAAGGCGACGGCAAGGAGGGGAAGAAAATAGCGACGGTAGTAGAAGAGGGCTTGTTGGAGCAGGTCGGTATAATCAGCAGGGTATGGGATTTCCAGTTCCTGACCGTATTCAGCGATCAGCAGCCTTTCATACTGGAGAGCCATGGTCACCCACCGCAATTTTGCCTCAAAGAAGGCGTCTGTCGGTAAAAGGGGGAAATGGGGAGAAATGAAGGGGATCTCTCTGCGGGCAGTGACGACCGCAGGATGGGCGGTCTGCCTTGTCATCAGTGTGGCGGAACCAGCGCCTTGCGATGGGGGTCAGCAGGTCCAATTGACGACCGTTTTGCGACTTTTGACGGACGTTGACCAATTGCCCTATCTGAAGCCGTGGTCCTGTCGCCAGTTCTCCAGTTACGACCGCTCAGGAGGCAATGCCGATGCCGGAAACTTTCTTGGGAAGAGAGACGGCGAGGTGGTCCTATGCGAGTCCGACGGTCCCGGAGCGATCGTCCGGATATGGTCGGCGAATCCTACCGGGATGATGAGAATCTTCATAGATGACAAGGAGGCGCCCGCTCTTGAATGCCCGATGCGGGACTTTCTTGAGGGCAGAGTCGGTCCGATCCGCCCGCCCATCGCCATGCCTTCCAGCGGAGGCGCCGTCAGTTACTTTCCGATTCCGTTCAGCCATAAGATCGTCGTGACGGTAACCGATCCCGGACCGATGTATTACCACATTGTCGTCGTGCGTTTTCCCGCAGATTGGAAGGTCCGGAGTTTCCGTTTCCCTTTGAGCGAGGAAGAGATACAGGCTCTGAACGAGGTGATTCGCCGATGGCAGTCACCGCCGGCGTTGCCTGCCCAACTGGAATGGCTCTCGGTAACCGTCCCCCCGGGAAAGTCGGTTCGGTTCCTGACCCTTCAAGGACCTGCTGTCGTTAAAGGGTTGTTCGTCCGACTGAAATCGGGACCGTTTATCGCATGGCGCAAGTCCGTGCTCCGGGTCTACTGGGATGGCGAAAGAGATCCGAGCATTGAAGCACCTCTATCTGACTTCTTCGGGTCGGGATTTGGTCCTGTCTACATCCGGTCTCTTTTCCTCGGCTTTACCCCTGAGGGGGACGGCTACTGCTTCTTTCCTATGCCTTTTTCGAAGGCGGCAGTTGCGGAGATACAAAATGGCTGCAGAGAGTCGGTCACTTATCAAATCGGTTACAAAAAAGAGACCGTTCCGGAACCAGAAATTGGAAGGATGGGGACCTTTCACGCCCGCTGGTTCTGGTGGTTCACAGAGAAGGGAACGTCCCACCTGTTGATGAAAGCGACGGGGGGTCCCGGGCATTATGTCGGAGCTGCGATGACGATGCAGAGCGCCGGCGGGCTGGGTTTTTTGGAAGGGGACGAAATCTTTGAAGCCGATGGTGTGCGCGTTTTCAACGGCACCGGGACCGAAGACTATTTTAATAGCGGATGGTATTTTCTGACAGGTCCTGTTGTATCTCGGCTACACGGATGCGTCCGACGAACGGGTGATAGTGTGATCGCCTACCGCTTTCATATAACGGATATCGTCCCTTGGAAAAAGGAGTTCGTTGCTCAGATTGAGCACGGAGGCACCAACGATACAGAAGGCGTAGAGTATTCCAGCGTCGCTTACTGGTACCAGAGGGAACCTCATACTGTCACCTTTCGGACACCCGAATCGCATTATTTGAAGTTTCCACACCTGCCTTTTCGCCTGCCCGCCCGGTCGGCCGTTGCAGCGGAGAGCGCGGAAGATCGGTCTGGTGCAGAAAGTCTCCCCCTCTTCCGGTTTAGCGAGTCGGCTGGGATGAACGCCCTGGTCCTTCGTCCCATAACAAACAATGTCCGCCTGAAGGTCAAGGCACCCGCAGCAGACCTCGTCCGACTGGTTGGCTACTTCGTGAAGAGGCACGACTTTGGTAAGGTTAAAGTTTATTTGGACCAACATTTTTTGGGATGGGTAGACTGCAAAGGCTCTGACGCACTCGGGTCAGTTTTCAGTGTGGACTTCGGAGAACAGAAGGTCACCAGAGAATCACGGGTCGGGCTTGTGACAGATGGCAAAACGACGGTTGCTGTTTTAGGGTTTTCGCTTGAGTCACGGAGTCCCTTCATCACTGAGTGGTTCGTTTGCGGTCCCTATCCCAATTTGCACGACAAGGGCTTGGATGAAGTCTTTGCCCCTGAAACGGCAACCTCCTTTGATCGGGCTCTAACGGTCACCCAATGGAAACGAGCGACGGCGCGGGATGGGGTGTTGAATCTGACGCCGTTGTTCCAACCCTCTGCCAACATCGTCGCATATGCAACCGTTCAGATTGTTTCACCCGACGAGCGAGATACAGCACTGTTGATCGGTAGTGACGATGGTGTTAAGGTTTGGCTTAATGGAAAAGAGGTTCATCGCCACCACGTCCGTAGACCTTTGACAGTAGATAGCGATCTGGTTCCCATTCATCTGAATGCAGGCGCTAACTGGCTTCTGGTGAAGGTAGAAAACGGCGGTGGCGACTTCGCCCTTTCCATCCGAGTTCTGGATCCAGAAAAGAAACTTATGTTCCGCCTTTCTGACCGATCCGAGGGTGGAAAAGGAGGGGAAGGGCAGTGAAGAAACTGGTTCTCGGTTTCGTTATCGGTGTTTCGTTAACAGGTTTCCTGCCGGCAACAAAGGGGGATGCGCCGTTTCGCCTTATTTATCTATCAGAGAAAGGCCCCAATATTGTAACTCCAGACGATGTACTATCAAAGGTAGCATCGCTGCCGGAGGCTGGTATGGCTCAAGTCCCTCTCGTTTTAACGGCTGGGATGTCTGTCGGCGCTGCGGTCATCTCGGGCTCAGAACCCCCCCATCGGCATGAGTTGAGCGACCTGGCCGTTCTGGTTTGGAAGGGCAAGGGGGAGATGAGGTTAGGGCAGGATCGTATTGGAGTGCGTCGGGGCGATCTGGTCATCATCCCGCGTGGGCTGATTCATCGGTTCCGCAATGACAACCGGCAGCTTTCTGTCGGTCTCGCTATATTTTCGCCTCCTTTGAAGAAGGGAGACTTTGTAGAAGTGAAGGAATAGGGGGTAGCACGATGTGACGGATTCGCCTGTCAATGGGCGTCACTTGGTGGAAAGGGTTTCCATCGTCACTGGTTCGGGGAGGGGAATCGGAAAAGCCATTGCCCGCCGGCTGGCTCAGTGTGGTAGTGCGGTTGTGGTTATGGACGAAACAGAGGACGCTCCTGGCAAGTTTGGCGAAAGTAAGGGTATAGAGAGCGTAGCGGAAGAAATTAGGCAATTTGGAGTTCCCTGCCTCCCTTTCATTGGCGACTTAAGAGACCCGTCTGTGTGCAGAGAGGTTGCTTGTTTGGCACAGAGTCGCTTCGGTCGCATTGACATTCTGGTCAATAATGCCGGCGGCGACATAGGGGCTACGGGGGAAAAACCCGATCCCAATGATCTCTTCATTGACGAGACGAACTTTGAAGCAGTCATTGGTCGCAACCTGATAACGGTTTGGAATATGTGCCGGGCGGTCGTGCCCTTGATGCAAAAGGCTGGCTCGGGCCGGATTGTAAACATTGCATCGGTGGCCGCCTTTATAGCAACTGGCAAGGAGATTGCTTACTCCGTCGCAAAGGCGGGCGTCGTTCATTTAACAAGATGTCTCGCTGCTTTTCTAAAAAAAGACGGAATCACGGTCAACGCTGTCGCACCGGGGAACACCCTTTCCGGTCGGTTTCTTGCAACTCTCCAGTCGCGGGGCTTAACAGAAAAAGACCTTTTGCCACAGGGTCCGTTAATGCGCTTCGCCTATCCTGAAGATATCGCTTCGGCCGTCGAGTTTTTCGTCAGCGACCTCGGTTCTTATATCACCGGGCAGGTTCTGATTGTAGACGGCGGGACCTTTTCCCTCCAAACCTGCTATCCCCAATGAGAAAGGCATTTGTTAGGTCGAAAAGAGAGCAGAGAGAAACGATACTTAAAAAACATCTTCGCAGCCCCGCCGCCTTCAAACTTACACCAACAATGATAGTTCTCGCCGTCTTCACAATTTCTGTTGTCCTTCGTCTTTTTGGCATCCGTTGGGGTCTGCCTGATCCGTCCCGCCTTCACTCCTACCATCCCGATGAAGTGATGATCCTCGCTCCCGTTGTCAGGATGAACATCTTTGAGGGGGACCTAAACCCTCATTTCTTCAACTATGGCTCCTTGTTTCTCTACATCGTGTATTTTGCGCGTCTGATCTTGGAGGGAATTGGATTGCTTGACTTGTCGGCCCCTAATTCTTTCGCCTGGGTGAACCAATGGGCGGTATTACACCTGACAGCCCGTTGGCTGTCTGCTCTGCTGGGTGCCGGCACAGTCGTGATGGTCTACATTTGGGGACATCGGTTGTGGGGCGCGAAAGTGAGTCTGGTGCCAGCGATTTTATTAGCCAGTTATCCCTTGCACCTCCAACATAGCCACTTCGCCACTGTGGATGTACCATTGACGTTTTTTACGACCGCTGCGCTGTATTTTTTGGTATTCCGGCAGGGACTGTGTGGTCTTATCCTTTCATCTTTCATGTCGGGTCTGGCAACGGCGACCAAATACTCCGTTGGTCCCGCTCTCTTTCTCGCTATTCTTTCGAACATACCCTTAAATCCGATCAAGAGCACCGTAGTTTCTGCGCTTTTATCGCTTATCGTATTCTTTATTGGTTTCTTCGTTGGTTGTCCCTATTCTATCCTTGCCTTTGATGAGTTTTTCAGGGATTTCTATTGGGAAGCTTTTGTCCACAGCAGGCAGGGTCACGGCTACATTTTTCAAAACACGGGAAACGGCTTCGTTTACCATCTCGTGTTTAATTTGCCTTCCGCCGTAGGTCTGTCCGGATGTCTAGCCGCTGTGATGGGCTTAGTAGCGGCTTTAAGAAAAAGGCACCGAACGGTTGAGGAACGCAGGACCCTGCGCATAACTTTGGTCTTCTTCCTTGCTTACTTTATACCCCTGGCTTTCTCTCAGGTTCGGTTCTGTCGCTACTTGATGCCCGTGCTACCGCTGCTTGCGTTGTGGTCTGGTTTTCTTTTTAGTAATGAGGTGACAAGGGGTGTGGGGACACCGGGTAGGAAGGCGGCGGTCTCTGTGGCGACTGTGTCGGTCGTAGCGACCTTCCTATCCGGGTGGGCTATTAATGGCTTGTTTGCAGGTCCCGATCCGAGAGATAGGGCGGCAGATTGGCTTAAGACTCGCCTGCACACCGATCGAACGGGGAAGGTACCGACTCTCGCTCTTCACGATGCCCCATGGTTTTATACTCCTCCTTTCAGTCCTTACAATGGTGGAAGCAAAACCGCATCGGCCTTCCGTCAATGGGCCCGAGCGGCGGCTCTGCAGGTCGTTACCGTCGGTTTCAGTGTTGAGGCCCTAAGGAAATACCAGCCGGATTTTTTTGTTACGAGCGACTACGAATTTTATGACCCATTGCGGTTGGGAATTCCTGAAGCAGTTGTTTTTTACGAAGAGGTACAAAGGAGGTCAACGCATATGGTCACTTTCAGCTCGGTGCCTTATCTGTACCCTTTTAGAGTCCCCTTTGTATGGCACTTCAAACCGTTACCTCACGATATGAAGTATGTCAATCCCCAGATTCGGGTTTATGTCTTCGGGTCACATCAAAGGACAGACGGACAAGCGGGGGATAATGATTCCTATGACTCGTGAATTTGTCTTGACGATGGACGTCGGAACTTCGGGGCTCAAACTGATGTTGTTTGACCAGCAGGGCAAGAGTCTGCACCGAGCGATGAAGAGGGTGTCCTACACACCGATCACGGCTCCCGATGGCACCTGCATATTAGACCCAGACAATCTGTTCAACATTCTCATCAAGAGTTTGGACGAATTTTTAGCTCAAGTGGGTCCCCTTGCTCGCCAGATTGAAGCGGTCGGTTTGTGCACCTTTTGGCACAGTATCATCGGCGTCGGAAGGAATAAGCGCCCTGTCACGCCCTTGCTGCTTTGGGCAGACAGCCGCTCCTCGGGAGAAGCGGCAGAACTGAGGGCACGGATGGAACAGAAGGCTTATACCGTTCGCACCGGCTGCTATCTCCATTCCAGTTATGTACCGGCGAAAATTTTGTGGTTTTGTCGGCACTATCCGGAGGAAGGGCTTAGGGTCCAAACCTGGATGGGATTCGGCGAGTATGTGACCCTGAAACTTCTCGGTCAGGTGCGTTGCACTTATTCTATGGCTTCAGGGACGGGCCTCCTCAATCAATGGAACCTTCAATGGGACGAAGAGGCGCTGAATGCCATTGGGCTGCGCCACAGCCAGTTACCTCCGCTATCCGACCTGGTTCCGTTTGAACCGCGATGGGTCTCGCCCCACATGCCTCCTCCTCTGCGAGATGCCCTTTGGTTTCCAGCTGTCGGCGACGGCGCCTGCAGCAATGTCGGATGCGGCGCGCTCCGGAAAGGATCAGCAGCCCTAATGCTGGGCACTTCGGCTGCTCTGCGCACCCTTCCTCCCGATCCCCGGACAAAAGCGGGCAGCGGTCTCTGGCGCTACCTGATTGACTCAAACCGTCCGTTAATCGGAGGTGCTCAAAGTAACGGCGGGGTCGTTGGTGAGTGGCTGAAAAAGGTATTGAGACTTCCAGAAGATTGGGAAGAAGCCCTCTTAAAGGCACCGCCTTTTTTTCATCGCCTGACGGTTTTGCCGTTTCTCTTGGGGGAGCGGGGTCCCGAGTGGCGGGACCCCCTGCCCGGCGCCGTCATCGGTCTCAGCCTTTCCCACTCCCCCCTGGAGATCACACAGGCGTGGATGGAAGCGGTCTGCTTGCGGATGAAATTGATCGGGGACCTGATCGTTGACCGGATCGGAAAGCCCGAAGAGGTGATCGGGACCGGACGCGCCCTGACTCAGTCGCGGGTCTGGGGACAGATGATGGCTGATGCTTTGGGGCTGCCGATCACTCTTTCCAGAGAGCCTGAAGCCTCTTCCCGCGGCGTCGCTCTCCTTCTTTTGGAGCGGCTGGGTGTCATCAGGAACATTAGCGAACTGCCGGCGCGGCTGGGACGGGTCATAGAACCTCGTTTGAAGTATCGGGAAGCCTATGACGAGGCGCTCCGTCGACTTCGTTTTTTGTACCGGCTCGTTGAAAATCATCAAACGGGTAAAAAAGAAGAGACGGTTGCAGGTTCCTTTGAAAAGTCGGGTAGGTGATGGTGATGAAGGGCTGGCATCTTCTCGTCGTGCCTACTCTTCTTCTCCTTCTCGCCTGCACCACCGGTCGCCGTCAACATAGTGTGGTTACAGGTCAGGAGGGGTCCCTTGAAGGGTTAGCCTTCGTCCCTCCCGACCACAGCCTTGAAGTCGAAACCGACACCGACCCAGAGATTTTCTGGGTTCGGGGATCCCCGCCGAGCCAATTTACCGTCACTTTGAAACGAATTGACCAGTTTAGCGAAAGTCATTCCGTCCCGACGGAACTGGTCCGCCTCGGTCCAGAAGGCACTCACCACTGGAAACTGAAAGTGCCGGGATCTCTGGCGCAGGGAAGCCTTCACAGTATCATCGTGACTTCTGCCACCGAAAGAAAGGAAGCCTGGTTCCTGACGGAGATGTCCTTTCCCCTTCGGTCGCTTTCCGGACGCTCGGCGACCGAAGGTCCGTCACCGACTGCAAAGGAGGAGCATTTGATACGGATCGGCGACCGTCTGGTGAATAACGTTCGCTCTACTCAAGACGCAAGGGATCAATGTCCACGGTGAGGATTTCCCGGGTCGGTTGCGAGAGGGCGGGCAAGGCGACGGAAAGGACCTGACGGAGGACCGAGGTCTTGCGACTGCGGAGGAGCAAATGGTATCGCCACCGCCCTCTGAGGCGAGGAATCAGACATTCAGTCGGTCCCAAGGCTTCGGCGACCGGTGGCGGTGAAAGCCGGGCGATGGCTTTACGGACCGTCAGAGACACCTCCTCAATGGACTGGCGCGCCCGATCGTTGTCCTCGTCGGCGACGATCAGTTCGGCGAGAACCGAATAGGGCGGATAGGGTGGGCTTTTTCTGTTCTGGAGTTCGGTGAAGAAGAACCGCTTAAAATCCTGCTCAATCGCCAGGCGAATGGCATAGTGATCGGGCAGTCGGGTCTGGATGAAGACGTGACCGGGTTTATCACCCCTTCCCGCGCGTCCGGCGACTTGAGTCAGCAATTGGAAAGTTTCCTCGGCAGCCCGGAAGTGGGGGAAAAGAAGCGACTGATCGGCATCCAAAACGCCGACGACAGTAACTTGGGGAAAGTCCAGACCTTTGGTCACCATCTGAGTGCCGACAAGTACCTGCGCGTGACCGGCGCGGAAGGCAGAGAGGATCCGGGCGTGATCGCCCCGACTGACGACCGCGTCCCTGTCTAGCAGAGCGATCGGATGCTGGGGAAAGAGGCGGCGGACCTCCGTCGCCACCTGTTCGGTCCCGTATCCTTTAAGGACCATCATCGCCGACCCGCAAAGGGGGCAGCGCCCCTCAGGTTTTTCTCGGTGCCCGCAGTGGTGGCAATGGAGCCGATCGTCCCGGGAGTGGTAGACGAGGTTGACGGCGCAGTTTTGGCATTGACGGTGGTAGCCGCACTCTTCACACCAGTAAACGCGAGCGTAACCCCTCCTGTTGAGAAACAGAATCACTTGATGACCCGTCGCCAGAGCCTTTCCCATCGCTTCGTACAGGCTGTCGCTAAAAATTGGTGACCACCGGTGGGAAGCGGTCCGCTCGTCAATGATTCGGACCGTCGGCAGCGGCTTTCCCTCCACCCTCTCGGACAGTTCCAGAAGGTTCCACAGCCCCTGCAGTGCTCGGTAATAGGAAGTCAACGACGGTGTCGCCGATCCCATGACAATAACAGACCGATCCTGCGCCGCCCTCATTCTCGCCACTTCAACGGCGTGATAGCGGGTCCCCCGGTCCTGTTTGTAAGAATGATCGTGCTCCTCATCTATGACGATCAGACCCAAGTTAGCGACGGGGGCAAACAGAGCAGACCGAGCACCGACAACGACCGGACATTTCCCCTCCCTAACCTTCTGCCACTGCTGGAAACGACTGGACGGAGGGAGGGCGCTGTGCCAAACGGCGACCCGTTCACCGAACCGGCTTCTCAAAATGCCCACAATCTGGGCGGTCAGGGCAATTTCTGGAACGAGATAGATGCATCCCATCCCTGCCGACAGGGCATACCCGACGCAGCGCAGATAGACTTCGGTCTTTCCCGATGCTGTGACACCGTGGAGCAGGAAGACCCGTTCCCCTTCCGACCGCCCCCATCCGGGCTGCGTCTGTCGGCGTTGAAGTGCGGCAACGACCGATGAAACCGCCCTTTCCTGCTCATTGGTCAGTCTGACGTCTGGAGCCGAAAAGGCTTCCGCCTCTTGATCCCAGGTCCTATCGGGAACATGGGTGGTCATCTCAATTAAACCCTTTTTCTCCAATGACCGGATCGTCCGATCCGTAAATCCCGCATCTGTCAGATCAGTCGTCGGCACCGCTAACCCGTCGCTCAGATGCCACAGAAGAGCCTTCTGCTTTGGCAACAGACGATACCGGTTCCCTGCGTCTTCCTCTTCCAGAGATCGCAGGTGTTGCACTCCTTTCTCCGAGATGCGGACAGCCCGAAAAGGGCGGGGCTGGGAAGCCCGAACTTTTACCTCCCTCTCCTCTCGGATGAGTCCTTTCCTCTTGAGTTGCGACAACGCTCGCCCTAACTGCATCACGGCAGAGGGCTCCAACAGGTCTATCAGTTCCCCAACGGTCGCCGACCCGCCCAAGTTTAAGAGGACGGTCAGAACAGTCTTTTGAACCTCGCTTTTCTTTCCTTCCTTTTTCAACCACTGGTGAGTTTGCACTACAGAGGCGATGGTCAGATGTCGGACAAGGGACCGCTCCCATCCCGACGGGATGAACAGTTGAAGTGCTTCCCCGAGCGGGCATTGATAGTGCTCTGCAATCTTTCGGGCGAGGGAGACCGTCCGTTCTGTAAAGAGGGGCTCGTCAAAGAGAATCTCCCGAATGTTCTTGATGCTTGTCCCTTCGGGCAGATCCGGCGCTTTGTCCGTTATAGAGACTACATAGGCGATCGCCTTTCTCGCCCCGAGGGGGACGAGGACACAGGAGCCGACCTTCAGCCGTCCGTCCAGACACCGAGGAATGCGGTAAGACAAAAGGAGACGTGACGGACCGCTCTTCGGATCCAGGCTGACGATGGCGAAATTCATCCGATGACACCTAATCGTGTCTTTTGGCCATTCCCCTAAATCGGCTACTTCCGATCCTTCACCATCTGGCTTATCGCGTCCCAGAGTCGCTCTGCAACTTCTCGCTTGGTCAGAAGAGGGAGCGTTACGGAGCTCCCATCAGCGGAGATAAAGGTGCAGAGATTCGTATCCGATCCGAAGCCGCTGTCCGGTCGTGAAACATCGTTGGCAGCGATCAGGTTGAGTCCCTTTTCTTTTAACTTCCGGGACGCTCTCGTAATCGGGTCACCTGTTTCAGCAGAGAAGCCGACGAGAAAGGCGTCAGGGCGCCGCTGTCGCACGGCCGACAAAATGTCAGGAGTCGGCTTCAAGGTGATCGTTAACGGTTCCTGCCGGCGGGGTATTTTGACCTCTTGTTTATCGACAGTGTAATCGGAAACGGCAGCGCAGCCGACGAAAATATCCAACCAATCGGCAAGTGCCATAACTTGCTCCATCATTTCCTGCGCCGTTTCAACCTTACGGACAGGGACATCCGGTGGCGGTTCAACCTCCATCTGACCGGCAATCAGGACCACATCGGCTCCTCGCTCCCGGGCGACCTGAGCGATGGCTGACCCCATCTTTCCAGACGACCGGTTAGACAAAAACCGAACCGGGTCCAAAGGTTCCCGGGTTGCCCCCACTGTCACTACAACTTTTAAGCCCTCCAAGTCCCTTTTCGGAAAGAGGAGTTTCTCAAGTTCCGCAAGAATCGTTTCAACTTCCGCCATCCTTCCCAGCCCTTTCTTTCCAGACGCGAGCCACCCTTCTACCGGTCCGACGAAAACCGATCCTCTCTTCTTGAGCCTCACCACGTTGTCCTGCGTCGCTGGATGGAGCCACATTTTCGTTTCCATTGCGGGAGCCATAAGGATCGGTCCGCTGAAGCAGAGGGCGATGGCGCTGACCGGATCATCTGCTAGCCCGACGGCACACTTGGCAATCATGTGAGCGGTGGCCGGCACGATCACGAGGGCATCTCCCCATTCTGCTAAAGCGATATGGGGAACGGGCGAGACGGCCGAAGAGAACAAATCGGTGATCGGCTCTTCCCCTGAGAGGGCTCGGAGAGTTACAGGGCTGACCAGACGACATGCTTCCGGACTTGCAGCGACCCGGACGCTGGCGCCTCTCTGCCGTATCTGGCTGACCAGTTCGCACGCTTTGAAGACGGCTATGCTTCCCGTAACGCCGACGATGACTTTTTTGCCCGACCAATCCATCTGCTTAGGCATCCTCCGGTCTATTAGCGAGCCTGGGCAATCGGTGAGGGGGGTCGGTTTCCCCTGAACGGGACGACCGAGCAACCTCACCAGCCTCAGTCTGGGCTCTCTTGAGAATCCTGATCAACTGATGGACGGCTTGGTCCAATTGATCGTTGACGATAACGAAATCAAAGATCTGCTTTTGCGCCATTTCCGACGGGGCCGTTGCGATCCTCTGTTCAATCGCCGACGGACTGTCCGTGCCGCGCTCCCTGAGGCGCCGTTCCAGTTCTTGTGGGGATGGGGGCTCGACAAATATGAGAATCGCTTCGGGGAATTTCTTTTTGACCGCGCTTGCCCCCTGCACATCTAAGACAAGGACCACATCTTTACCGTCGTCGCGTATCCGCTCCACTTCGGCGATGGGCGAGCCGTAGGAGTGCCCGTAAACGACCGCCCACTCGAGGAAGGCGCCCCTTTTCTTCATCTCTTCAAATTGCTCAGAGGATACGAAATGGTAGTCCCTGCATTTCTGTTCTCCGGGTCGGGGAGGTCGGGTCGTGTAGGTCGTCACTTTCCGGAGATGGGGCAGGGCTTTGAGGGCTTGGGCGACCAATGTTCCCTTGCCTGCCCCCGAAGGTCCGGAAACGACAAAAAGGTGACCCCTCTGTAACCCTGTTGAACCTCTTTTCCTACGACACATTTTCTGCACCGTCATCAAACAAATGAACGGTGACCTGCTCTCCTTCTGGCAGTTGAACGATTGACGGATCAATGTCAATGTAGCCGTCCGCTTCCGAAAGACTGGTGATAGTCCCCGATTCTTTGAAGACGCTCCTGGCAATCCCTTTCTCCATCCGGACAGGCAAAAAATGACGCAATCCAGGTGGCGATGTGATCGGCTCGCCAAGGACAGCCGTCTTGGTTCTCGGCTTCCATTGCGGTAAGTGCGCCGCCTTTCTGAGGGCGGGGACAAGAAAGAGGTAGGCGACCATCAGGCAGGAGGCGGGAAAGCCAGGCAAGTTTAGGACCAGTCTCCCGTCCACGATAGCCGATAGTACCGGTCGCCCTGGACGGATAGCAACCCCGTGGAATAGAATCCGACCTCTTCTTCTCAGGATACGGGGCATCAGGTCCCTCTCACCGACGGAACTTCCCGCTGAAAGGACAACAAAATCGCCTTGACTCAAAGCCCGGGTCAGCGCCTGATTCAGGTCGTCCTCAGCGTCGGGCACCGCTTCCATCAGCAGCGGTTGCCCTCCGTGGTCGCTTACCAGTGCCGACAAGGCGAAAGAGTTCATATCGTAGACCTGCCCGGGCTTAAGAGACCTGCCCGGTCTCTGCACTTCGTCCCCTGACGAGAGAAGGACGACTCTTGGCTTGCAAAAGACGGTTAGCCGATCATAGCCCAGACCGGCAGCAACGGCGACCCGTGCCGGTGACAGGTAGTCTCCTCTCTTGACTGCGACCGTTCCTGCCCGTATGTCCGCTCCCCGAAGGGTCACATTTTTGAAACTGGGCAGCGATTTTCGGACGATAATCTTTTGATCTTCCCGCTCCACATCTTCAAAGGGCACGACCACATCGGCGCCAGTGGGAAGAGGGGCACCGGTGGCAATCTGGACCGCTGTCCCAGGGGTCAGGACAGGCGCCGACGGATCCGCCCCGGCAGCGATGGAGCCCCGAACTGAAAGAACGACCGGTTCATCCGGGCACGCCCTTCGTATATCTTCTGACCGAACGGCGAACCCGTCCATCGTCGACCGGTTGAAAGCAGGTACGTCTTCTTTCGCAGCGAGGGACTCTGCCAAAACTCGCCGGACGCACGCATCAATCGGCACGACTTCAACGGACGACACCATGGGACAGGCCGACAGGAGGATCTCCACGGCTGCCTCAAAGTCGATCAGCGGCTTTCCTCCAAAATAGTGATAAGTCATCTTTAATCTCCCCTTTTATCTTATGCCCGAGCGAGGAAAGCCGCCCAGTCCTCTTCCTCCTCGCGGTGAAAGGTCAAAAAGGGCAGTCGGCGCAGCACGGGTTCCAACGCCGCCCAGTCCCTGATCAGGAAACCAGCTCCGATCCAGAAACCTCCAGGTTGGAGCAAATTCTTACTGTAAATCTGGTAGGACAGATCCTCCACCATCTCCGCCGACAAATTGGATACGATTCCGTCAAAGCGTCCAACGATCTGGCGTGCCAGGTCCGAACGGACGAACCGAATTCGGTCTTCCACTGCATTGAGCCTGGCGTGCCAGCGAGCCGACTCAAGAGCCAAGGGATCAATGTCAGCGGCGACGACCGTCCGGGCACCCCACTTGGCAGCAGCGATTGCCAAAATGCCGGAGCCCGTTCCGACATCCAAAAGATCCCTGTTCTCAATCGGGCATTTCTCTAAAAGCCTCAAGCAGAGACGCGTAGAGGGATGGTGTCCGGTGCCAAAGCCACCAGCCCCGGTAATCACCACCACCGTTCGGCTGGTCTCTAACTGAATTCGGGGATCCATCACGATCGTCAGCGAATCTCCGACTTCAAGGGGTGGCGGCAGACTGTCTTGAGCCAATCCCGTGGATTCCAGCAATCGGATTTGTAACTTTGGAGTTGAAGAAAGCCAGCCGCCCTCCTGAGCCGTTTCCCACTCCTCATAGAGTCTCTTCACAATCTCGTTGCCGTCATCTACGGCTGGACGATAAGTGCGGATTTCAATCTCTGTCTCGCTAACGGAAAGAATTGCCACTGGTGCTCTCGTTACGGACGAAAGAATGTGGGCGATCAATTCGCTGTCAGAGGGATGGGACCGGACGGAAATCTCAAGCAGGGGGAGAGCAGGTGAGGGTCTCACTTTTCGATCCTGGCTTCAAAGGTTCAAGCCAAATATAATCCATTCAAGGAATCGGACCCCATAGACCATTGCCAGGGCACAGGCGACGAAAGCCACATATCCGATCAGCATCGGATTAGAGAGACCAAGGGGATCGGCGACAGCGGGAGGGGTAAAGGCGAGGTCCTTCCAAGTGTCTGTAATCCAAGTTGTGACGGCGCTATAGATCCTCAGATATTCCTGCCAGAAGAAGTAAAGGAGGAAAGGAGGAGAGAAAAAAAGAGCGGGCGCCAGCCAATCGTATTTGATCTGCTGATGGAGAAGATAGATGCAGCACCGATGGCAGGGAGGCTTCTCCCCCTTTCTCCAGGTCATCAACGGGCTTGAGAGGGAGGGTGCTGCCAGACCCATTCGTTCCGTCAGAGCACCCAGCAGGGCGTCCACAATGGCCGGGTTACACTGGCAACCGCCCCGTAGCCTCCAGCACGGCTTGCGCCGCTGATAGACAGGACAGTGGTCACACATGATCTTGTCCACAACGGGCAGTTTCCAGCAAGGCGAAAGAGGTGTCAAAACCCCGGCGGCGGGGGCGAACTCTTTTTTCGGTCTCTTTAATGACGAAAACGAGTTGAGCGACCGATCGGGCTTTCCACCGCCAGGTAGGTCCCGTCCGCCAAAACTCAATCGCCGCATAAATTCCCTGTCCAAGCCCAGAGAGGAGAGAAGGAGTCAAAAGGGCGCGCAGGGCTTCGCCACCGCGCTGCGACAGGGGATTGTCAGCGCCGGCGAGGATGACAAAGAAGATCGGAAAGAGAAACCAGAGGCTGGCAGCCAACAGGATCATCACGATCCCGATCGGTCTCCAGCCCCAGAGCCGGAAAAGGAGACCAAGAGCGATCGCCCAGCCGCAACAGTAAAGGAAAAAGTCCAAACGGCCGACGACCGCAGCCACCCGGGACGGATCGGCGGGGTTTTGAAAATATCCCTTCAAACCGCCGTAGGCAAGATAACCGGCCCCTAAAAGGGCACCAGTGGTGCCGACGATCAGTAGTCGGGAGCCGACCCCCTGCCGTGCCTGCCTCCACCAGCGCATGACGGCATGTATTTACACCGAGGCTTTGCCGCGGCGGAGCAACTCTTCTAGATGTTCGGGCTTATTCGCTGCAGCGAGGGCTTCATCCCTTGTGATGATGTTGTTGGCGGCTAGGTTCGCCAAACTTTGCTCTAAGGTGATCATCCCCTGACGGACCCCTGTTTGGATGACCGATGGCAGTTGAAACGTCTTGGCTTCCCGAATTAGCGCTCGTGCCGCCATAGTGCCGACCAGGACTTCAAAAGCGGCGACCATTCCCTTCCCGTCGGCGCGCCGGACCAAGCGTTGCGCCAGCACCCCGACCAGGCTGATCGCCAACTGCATTCGGATCTGTTGTTGCTGATGGGTCGGAAAGGAGTCAATCATACGGTCAATGGTCTGAACGGAATCGGCGGTGTGGAGGGTTCCCAACACCAGGTGACCCGTTTCGGCTGCGGTGACGGCAAGAGATATGGTCTCTAAGTCGCGCAGCTCACCGATCAAAATCACGTCCGGATCTTCCCGCAAAGAGTATTTGAGAGCGTTGGCGAACGATAGGGTGTCCCTTCCGACTTCCCTCTGATTAACCAGTGCCATTTTGTCCTGGTGTACAAACTCAATGGGGTCCTCAATCGTGATGATGTGAAGGGGGAAGCGGGAGTTTATGTAGTCGACCATAGATGCCAGAGTTGTCGTCTTGCCACAACCAGCCGGTCCCGTTACCAGAACGATTCCACGAGGTCTTTCGCAGAAGGCTTTGACGATGGGCGGAAGCCCCAGTTCCTCAAAGGTTGGAATCCGTTGGGGAATGATCCGGAAAATGGCGGAAACCGTTCCCTTCTGCATCAAAGCGTTCGCCCGAAACCGAGCCAGACCTGGGATGGTGAAGGCAAAGTCTATCTCCTTGCGCTTTTCAAAAATTTGCTTCTGTTCGGGCGTCAGAATGCTGAAAACGAGACGGCGGGTATCTTCGTCTGATAGGGGAGGAGCATTAGAGCGGTACAGTTCGCCGTAAAGCCGAAATAAAGGCGGCGATCCTGCCTTTAGGTGGACATCGGAGCAGTGGCGTTGATATCCCAGCCGCAGGATATCCTCCAAATACAGTGTCTGAGTCATTGCCCTCCCTCCTTCACACAGCGGCATAGGCGCGGGCTTGTTCTTGAGTAATCAGATTTGCCTCCAAAGCCCGAGCGCGAAATTCAACCGGGTTGCTGCACTTCATGTAGGCGTCTTCAAAGGACACGATTCCATCTCTGACAAACTGGAACAGGTGGTCGTCCAAAGTCTGGCTCCCCAGTTCTGCTCCCGCTTTGAGATGGCTGTAAATCTGATCGGTGCGACCCTGGCGGATTAAGGACAAAATAGCGGGGGTGACAATCAGCACCTCAACGCCGGCGATCCGACCCGGTCGGTCACAACGGGGTACCAACTGCTGCGAGATCACCGCTTGAAGGGTGCTGGCTAACTGGACCCGAACTTGGGGCTGTCGGTCCGGGTCAAAGGCGTCAATAATGCGGTCGACTGTTTGAGGTGCATCAATCGTGTGCAAGGTGCTGAACACCAGGTGTCCCGTCTCCGCTGCCAGGAGTGCCAAGGTAATGGTGTTTAGGTCCCGCATCTCTCCGACCAGAATGACATCGGGGTTCTGGCGCGTGACATGGCGGAGGGCTTCGGCATAACTTTCGGTATCAATCCCGACTTCCCTTTGGGTTATGGACGCCTGCTTATCGGTGTGAACATACTCAATGGGCTCTTCAATCGTGATGATGTGAGCCTTTCTTTTTTCGTTAATTTCGTCAACGATTGCCGCTAAAGTGGTTGTCTTTCCCGACCCCGTTGGTCCCGTGACGAGAACCAACCCTCTCGGAAGCATTGCGATCTTTTTCAGGACTTGGGGAAGTTGTAACTCGTCAATGGTTCGGATTTTGCTCGGAATGACGCGAAAGACCCCTCCGATGGCGCCTTGTTGGTGAAACAGGTTCACTCGGAAGCGACTGATTTCGGGCAGTTCATAAGCCAGGTCGAGTTCCAGGAACTCTTCAAACCTCTTAACTTGCTGAGGAGAGAGAATCGGATAGACCAATTCTTTTATAGACTCGGGAGTCAGGATAGGATATTCGGTTCGAGTCAGCCTGCCGTGGATCCGAAAAAAAGGCGATTGACCCGCCTTGAGGTGAAGGTCCGAGCCGTCCCTACTCACCAGATCGCGCAGCAGATCGTCCAGTGTCAGTGCCAAAGCCCACACCTCCTGCCTCGCAAAAAAGGGCAGCCGGTAACCCGCTTATTGAGTGCGCGGTCCGCTACCCTGTCTTAACAAGGCTGCCCGGCGCGCCTTCTCCGCTTCTTCTGCCTTTCTCCTCTTCTCCTCTGAGACCCGGTGGAGAATGTGGCGCATTTCGCTGGGGTTGGGAGATGCCCTCAAAGCCGTCTCTGGAGAGATCAGGTCGCTGCGAACATAATCTTCCAGGGCCTGATTCATCGTTTGCATCCCCCAGTATCCCCCTTCTTGCTTGTCGCGCACCATCAAGCCATACAGGTTGCCCGTACGCATCTCTTCTATCTCTTTGGCGACAGTGGGAGTGACGATCAAAATCTCGCAAACCGGCAGACGCCCTTGCCCGTCCAGTCGGGGGACCAGTTTCTGGGAGATAATTGCCACGAGGGACCGGGACAATCGCTGGCAGACCATCGGGCGATCGTGGGGGGGGAACATATTGACAATCCTCTCCATCGTCTCACTGGCTGAAGGGGTGTGGACGGTACTGAAAACCAGGTGACCGGTCTCGGCAGCCCTTAGGGCCGCTTCAAAGGTCTCGGTGTCCCTCATCTCGCCGATCAGGATGACATCGGGGCTCTCTCTCATCGCATATTTTATGGCTTCAAGGAAAGAAGCGGTGTCCGTCCCCACTTCCCTCTGGCTGACAATCCCTAATTTATCTTCGTAAACATACTCGATCGGGTCCTCAATGGTGACCATGTGGCACTGGCGAGTCTGCAGGATCAGGTCCAACATCGCTGCCAGAGTCGTGGACTTTCCACATCCCGTCGGTCCCGTGACGAGAATCAGCCCCTGAGTCGCGTAGGAGGGATAGGTGGTGTCCGTCACCAGTCGCTTGAGGACGCTAGGGAGGTTGAGTTCCTCAATGCTTCGGATCTTCAGGGGCAAGACCCTCATTGCGATCGCGAGGCTTCCTCGTTGTTGGTAAATGTTGATTCGGAACCGGCAGATACCTGGGAAAGTGAAGCCCAAGTCCAGTTCGTGATGTTTCTCAAAAGCCGCCATCTGCTCTTCCGTTAGAATCGCCGTCGCAATGGCTTTCATGTCGCTGACGGTCAGGACCTTTGAGTCTAACGGAACCACCTTCCCGTGAACCCGCAGACACGGGGGAGACCCCATTTTGAGGAAAATATCCGAGGCGTCGACGCTGACGGCGTATCGGATCAGTTTCTCCAGGTCAACCATTGGCTCCTCTCCCCTGCCGGCCTTTGACATAATGATGAACTCGGATGCAGGGATTCGTCAAGGTGTCCCCTGAGAGGTGCCGGAATGTGACACTCAAGGACTGGCAGGATCGGATCGCTCAGACCTACCTGGAACGGGACTCCTTAAGAGGACTGCATCGGACCTGCCTCTGGTTCGTTGAGGAGGTCGGCGAATTAGCCGGTCTGATCAAAGAGGAGAACCAGGATCCGGCTGCCCTCGCCCAAGAGTTTAGCGATGTCTTCGCCTGGCTCTTGAGCCTTGCCAACTTGGCGGGGATTGATTTGGAAAGGGCGTGCCAGAGATATCGGTCGGGCTGTCCCAAATGTGGTATCAGCCCTTGCCAGTGTCCTCTCCGCTGACCGTCAAATCTCTTTCACGAAATGTGCTACAATGATACCGATCCAAGGGACGGAGGTGTCCAAACAGAGTGTCTGGTCTCAGGAAGGTACGAATCCGCTGGGACGAGTTGCGGTCTCACGACCTTAACCCTCTCAAAACGCTGGAGCAGGAACTGTGGGAAGCCATTGAAAAGGAATACCGGGAGAGGCGGGAAGCCTATCAGACGCAGGGTAAGGACAAGAAGAAGAGGCGGCGCCGGCCCTTCCGGAGCGCCTCTCAAGAGAGTGCCGGCGCATCTTAGTCGGCGGCGTAGCTCAGCGGCAGAGCACGCGGCTCATAACCGCGGAGCCCAGGGTTCGACTCCCTGCGCCGCCACCACCCCTTCATTTAAGGTTGAATTGAATGGAAGCAGAGGAAACAAACTTCTCTGACGATCTTTTAACGCTCAATCAGATCAAGGAATGGATTGAGATCTGCCGAACGGAACAGGTTGACGAACTGGAGATTGAGAAGGGAAACTGGCTGCTCAGGATACGAACCAGATATCCCTATCCGATTCTTCGGACCCAGGGTCTTCTGTCGGCGACGCCCGAACTGGCTCATCAGCAAGAGGAGCTGCCTTCCGACCCGCTCCCAGCGCCGGACATCCACATTTCGGCGCCGTTGACGGGAATTTTTTACTCACGACCGCGCCCCGATGCGCCACCCTTCGTTCGTGTGGGCAGTCCGGTTTCAGAAGGTCAGGTAGTCGCCCTAGTTGAGAGCATGAAGGTCTTCAACGAGGTGAAGAGTGAAGTTAGCGGCGTGGTCCGACAGATCCTGCCAAAGGACGGGCAGTTAGTCCAGCACGGGGAGACAATCATCGTTCTACAGAGGAGCGGCAGGGGAGGCTAAAGGGATGGCGGGGATCATCAGGCGAAGGCTGTTAATCACCGCCCTGGTGACCATAGGGGCGCTGCTGTTGTCGTTCCGACCGATCAGCATCGGAGCTGTTGACGACTACCGAGTGGATATAAGACTACGATACTCCTTCAAGAGACCCTTTTCGGAGATCAGCCCAAAAGAGCCGATTGAGGTAAAGGTTAAGGAGATTCTCAGTAAGGAAGCGAAAGCGGACCTGGCAACTGTTACCGGCGTAGGTGAGTCGGTTATCGTCGTTGAGGACGAAGTTTCCGACCTGACCGGTGCGACGGTGCGGGTGGAGGCGATCCGAAAGGCAATTGAGAAGGCGTACCCGGATGCGACCCTCGTGGAGACCGCCACTGATGAAGTGGGGCGTAAGCCCCTCTTCCGCATTTTGAATGTTGCCTTCTTCCGTCCGTCCCCCCGAATTCACTTGGGTCTGGACCTAAGAGGCGGTTCGCGCATCGTGTTGTTGTGTCACCGTGCTGAATTCGCCTTTCAGCTTCTCAAGCGGGCGGGCAAGACCGATCGGGAACGGCAAGAGGTTCAGGAGAAAGTCGTTCGGTTGCTCGAAGCCCAGGGACTTTTAGGAGCCTCTGCCCGGATTGATCCCAGTGGGTTCGGGATCATTGTTCGGACTCAGTCGGAGGGCAGCGCCCAGGTGGACAGGGATGTCCGGATCATTGAACGAGTCCTCTCGTCCGTCTTCGGAGCCGTAAAGGAAATCAAGGAAAGACGCGGCTACTTTACTGTGGACGAGGCTACTCTGGAAAATGTCCGGAGAATCATAGACCTGAGAATCAACCGATACGGCGTTTCTGAACCTCACATTTACCGGGAGGGTAAAGACAGGATCGTCGTGGAAATGCCGGGCGTGCGCAACCCCGAGATTGCTCTGCGGCTGATCGGTGAGACCGGTGATCTGGAGTTTAGGGATGTGCCGGACAAGTATGAGGTGGCTTCCGGGCAAGATGAGGGGGGTCTCGGGAAAGTAATCTTCAGAGATAAGAAGGGAAGGGAAGTTCCGTCCTTTGAGGTCTACCGACAGTCGCGCCTGATTGTGTCGGGTAAAGAACTGGTACCCCCTGCTACTGCCGGCTTCAACCCGACGGCGCTGACCCGTCGGGAAGCCATCACGGTGCACTTGCGATTCAACAGGGAAGGAGCGCGAAAGTTCGCCGACTTCACCCGCAGGAACATTGGCAAGCCCCTCGCCATCTGGTACGACAAAGAGTGCATCAGCGCACCCATTGTTCAGGATTACATTCCGGGTGGCGAAGCCCAGATCACCGGAATCCCGACGATGGACGAAGCCACCCTACTGAAAGTCATCCTGGACGCGGGTGCCCTTCCCGTCCCCGTTTCCGTCCTGTGGCGTCAGACCGTCTCTCCCACGCTGGGTGCCGATACCATCCTCCACAGCCAAAGAGCCGCCCTCTTTGGTGTCTTTTTCGTTTGTCTTTTTATGATCCTTTACTATCGGTTGCCCGGGCTTGTCGCCTGTTTCGCTCTCCTCATTTACGCCAGTATCGTGTTCGCCGTGATGAGTCTCCATATCGGGCAGTGGCGCCCCGTTCTGACTCTCCCTGGCATCGTCGGCTTGATTGTTTCCTTCGGAATGGCTGTGGACGTCAATGTCATCACTTTTGAGCGGTTGAAAGAGGAACTGCGTGCCGGGCGACCTCTTCGGACCGCTCTGGAGTTAGCCTTTGACCGATCCTGGACGGCTATTTTAGACAGCCATGTGACCGTCACCCTGGCAGCCCTGGTCCTTTACTGGCTAGGAACGGGTCCAGTTAAGGGGTTCGCTACGACTTTGATCGTCGGCACCATGGCTAACCTGTTCAGCGCTCTCTTCTCCACCAGAGCCCTTTTGGAAGCCGTGGTCCGCACCCCTCTGGGCGGACGGCTCTCTCTCTTCCGAACCTTCGCCGACGCGCCCCTCATCCGGCGCTGGGCGGCTGGCGCGTAAAGGAGTGAGAAAAGGCGATGACGACGGTGGCTCCAGCGCCGCTGGACATTGTGGGGAAGACCCGCTTCTGGCTTGGACTGGCAGGGGCGTTAATGGTGGTCGGTCTCCTCGGTATTGGGGTCCGGGGGCTCAATCTGGGTCTGGATTTCACTGGAGGGACTGCCTACCGTTACGCTTTTCCAAAAACGGTTGCTGAAACGGTTCAAGAGGAAGCGAAAATTTCCGAGCAGGTCCGTCGGACCCTCAAAGGGCTGAACCTGCCTTCCGAGCCGGTCGTCCAGTTAGCGGAGGGTCGCTGGCTGATCGTCCGAGTTCGGGTCCTCAACCCTGAGGAAGCGAGCCGATATGCCAGTCTGATGGATGAGGTTCTTGACCGCGCTTTCCCCGGCATCAAGCGGGAAGGCGTGGAAACCATCGGTTCGATCGTCGGCGGAGAACTGACGACGGCAGCGTGGCTGGGTTCCCTTATCGGTCTCTCTGCCGTTTCTGCTTGGATCTGGCTCCGCTACCAAATCCTGGGCGCCGGCTGGCTCTTCGCTGCCGGTGCTCTCTTTGCTCTCGCTCACGATCTGTTGGTGCTGGTCGGTTTCACCTCATGGCTGGGTCTTGAGGTCAACAGTTCTTTCATCGCCGCTCTTTTGACCGTTGCGGGCTACTCGGTCCAGGACACTGTCGTCATTTATGACCGTATCAGGGAGAACATTAAGGTCCGCAAGGGCTGGGGTCTGGATCGGATTGTCAATCACAGCCTGCTGGAAACGATGGGTCGTTCCATCAATACATCTTTGACGACTATTTTTACCCTATGGGCTGTCATTTTATTGGGTGGAGTGGCGGTAAAGTCTTTGGCTTGGGCTCTGTTCATCGGCATGGCTTCTGGAACTTATTCCTCCATATTTATTGCCGCTCCTCTCGTGCTGATCCTTCAAAAATGGTTGGAACAGCGCTACGGGGAGAGGCAGGAGGCAGTTGGCCGACGGGTTCCCGAGACGGCTGGCATCCTCAGAGGCCCGGGGGTGACCACTCAGCACAAGGCTGGGGAAGGGGAGGTGGAACGTCCCGCTGCTTCGACTCCAGCCGACAGATCGATCCTGCGAGTCCCTGCGACCCCGCCTCGAAGAAAGCCAAAAAAGAAGCGGCGTAGGTAAAGACAAGGAGTGCTGATTTTGGGGGTCTGTCCTTGAGGGTTGACGGTAGGGCACCGGACCAGATGAGACCCGTCCGTTTAGTAAGAGGGTGGCATCGGTTCGCTGAGGGGTCCTGCCTGATCGAGGTCGGTAATACCCGCGTCTTGTGCACCGCAACGGTCCAAGAGAGAGTGCCGGGTTTCCTCAAGGGGACAGGAACGGGCTGGATCACAGCCGAATACGGGATGCTACCCAGGGCGACCTTGACCCGAAATGAAAGGGAAGCCCGCGTCGGGCGTCAGGATAGCCGATCGGTCGAAATTCAGCGATTGATCGGTCGGTGTCTCCGTGCCTGCGTCCGACTGGAGCAGCTAGGCGAGAGAACGATCGTTCTTGACTGTGACGTGCTTCAGGGGGACGGCGGAACGAGGGTTGCCGCCATCACCGGCGGCTTCGTCGCCCTAGTTGAGGCGCTCCACCGATTGAAAGAAGAAGGCGCTATCAAAAGCCTGCCCCTTGTCGGTCTCCTGGCGGCTGTTTCCGTCGGCATCCTCAACGACACCCTTCTGTTGGACCTGGCTTACGAAGAGGATCACAGAGCCCAAGTCGATATGAATGTGGCGATGCTCTCCGACGGTCGGCTCATTGAAGTGCAGGTAACGGCTGAGGGCAGACCCTTCACTCGCGACGAACTGAACGGTTTGTTGGCTCTCGCTCAGAAAGGGATTCGCCAATTGCAAGCCTTGCAGAGGAAGGTCCTAGAGGGAATCGTTTGACCGTTACGATTCCTCCACGACGCGGGGCACCCGGAAGTAGCCGTTGACAGCGTCCGGAGCGTTCGCCAGCAGTTCGTCCCGTGAATGAGGCTGACCTGGCTCGTCTTCCCGCCAGACATTAATCAACGGGACAACGTGAGAGGTCGGCTCTACCCCTTCGGTATCCAGTTCCTTCAGCCTCTCAACGTGCTCCAGAATACGGTTGAGTTCCCAGGTATACCGCTCAATTTCCTCTTCGTCTAATTCCAACCTCGCCAAGACAGCGATGTGTAGAACTTCCTCTCGGGTCAGCGGCATCTGAGACCTCCGATTGAGCGACCCCGGCGGGATTTGAACCCGCGACCTCCGGCTTGAGAGGCCGGCGTCCTAAACCAGGCTAGACCACGGGGCCTACCTGTCTGGCTGGGGCGCCTGGTCTCGAACCAGGGACCTCGGGATCCAGAGTCCCGCGTGCTACCAACTGCACCACGCCCCAGCGCTTGTCATGAAATAATTTTGTCACCGTTTTGCTGCCGCTGATCCTTTTGACAAAGAGGGAGTGAGACTCGTGGAGGAAGCCTGCGAGGTCCCTTTGATCAGAACGTCCGACGAAGAGATTCGGCAGATATTGGCGTCCAGCAATAGCGTTGCCGTTGTTGGCGTCTCTCGCGATCCAGACAAGGACAGCCACCGGGTCGCTGTCTACCTGACTCATTACTACCGCACCTATTTCATTAATCCCAACGCTCAAGAGATTGCCGGTCACAAAGCTTATCCAGATTTGAAGGCGTTGCCCGCGGTGCCGGACATCGTGAACATCTTCCGCAAGCCCACTGACGTGCCACCGATTGTTGACGAAGCCATTGAGGTGGGAGCCAAAGTCATTTGGATGCAGTTAGGCATCGTCCACAATCCGTCTGCCCAAAAAGCGCTGGAAAAAGGTCTCAAGGTCGTGATGAACCGCTGTCTGATGGTGGAGCATCGGCGCTTTCTCGCGTCCCTGTCTGTTACCGGTGGTCCCTCAGAAGGATAGAGGGTCCCGATCCGGCTCGATTCTCTTGATGGCTTCTAACGCACTCCGTAGCCCTTTCTCAAGGTTCTGATACAGATCGGGATGTTGAGTCTTGACGGTGTTCAGCAGTTGCCGCGCCCGGTCCCTTTCTGTAACGGGGACGTTCCGTTTCGCAACAAATTCCTGGACGTACAAAACGAGATTCTCCGAATGGGACCGGCGGGCGCGTTTCCAGCCCAACGATCGTTTCGCTTCCCTGAGCGCAAACTCCACCACATCTTCCAAAGGCGCAGACGAGCGTTCCTTGCGGAAGACCCAGAGGGGCTGAGTCGCCATTTTGAAAGAAGCAGCCCAGCACCGACCCAAAGGGGATAAGGGAAGTTCCCCCGTCTGTTTCATCCAAATTTCTGCCTCCCCGTCGCCGTCGTCTTCCTTCTGAGGCGGCGTGACGGAAATCTCAACTTTTCCCGATTGCCACAGATCCAATAGACTGACCATCATCATCATAATCGCCAATTCATCGTTTAAAGCCAGAAGCTGGTCGCCGACCTCTTGATACCGATACCGCTGCCATAAGGGGACCTCTGAGGCAGCGACTGTCGGCACAAAGTCGGAAGGGAACCTCAAAATGGCACAATCAAGACCGATCTCCGATGCCGGTGGAAGGTAAACCTCATCGGGACTCTCCAGCCATTTCTTTAAAGCCCTTGCGGCAGTTCGGATGCCAGTAAAAAGCAGCGCCACTGCTGCCCCAATGACGATAAGGACGATGAACAGACCCGGAGGCATCCCTCAATCTCCTTTACGGGAGGAAAACATAAGACTTCCTCGTGACTGCCCCGATAGCACCGAGAAAGCCCCCCACACTGATATCCCCCAAAATCATTCCGACAAAGAGCGGTTTCAGCGCCTCATACCCTGAAAGTCCGCTGTAGCGCAATATCAAACCCTTGACCATCCACCCGATCAGAATCATCAGCCATAAGTTTTCCATCGCCCATCCTCTGCAGACGATCAGCCCCATCGGATGTATCGGAAACCGAACCCAGACCCGCCGGATGAACAGACAGAAACTGAAGACCGTCAGACCGGTCAAAAGACCTGCTGTCCTTATCCGGTTGGGCAGCAGACCCGGATCCCGTGCCTCCACCATCTGATTGTAAACGACATTGGCGTGCCAGTGGAAAGTGGACGATTCCAAGGTAACGGCTCCATATCGGTAAGCAATTTTCATCCATGAAAGAAGGGAGACAGGGATCGCTGTCAGTATCAACACGATCCCCCACAAGGTCAGCCACTGGAGGTTAGCTCCGACAGATTTGCCGATTTTCCAGGCGTTGAGCAGAGTCGGTAGAAGAGTCTCCCGAAGGTCGTAGGTGAACGCCTTTTGGAGAAGGAAAGAAGTCAGGATGTCGCGGGGAGAGAAGTTGCGGGAACCGACGGTCGCCCAAATGATGTCGTGTGGAAGGATCCGCATCTGGACCATCAGCATTCCCCCGTTACTCCCGATCCAGCCGGCCGCCAGATAAAACCCCAGTGCCAGTACGAGAAAAGAAAG
The DNA here is from genome assembly GCA_032161505.2 of Candidatus Caldisaccharidevorator sinensis. Taxonomy (GTDB): domain Bacteria; phylum Armatimonadota; class Fervidibacteria; order Fervidibacterales; family Fervidibacteraceae; genus Caldisaccharidevorator; species Caldisaccharidevorator sinensis. The sequence continues at coordinate 377,054 of JAVKTG010000001.1, read as the reverse complement.
GGTCAGCACCACCGAGATTTTTCGGACGGTTATCCAGAAGTAAAAGAAAAGACAGGTGAGTAGGAGACCGGAGAAGGCGATGGGGTAGGGGAGGGGTTCGCCCTCACTGAGGGACCGATGGGCGCGACTTAGGGTTTCTTTGAAAACTGCGCACCAGTGTCGCCGTGAGCCGCATAAAACCACCGCGATTAGTCCGATCACAGCGCCTAACTGCTGAAACTGAACGAAATCGGTTGCCGACATCCCGAGCGCCGTCCAGCCTTGATACCGAAACAAGACTTGTTGGAAGCGCTCCAGGGTGAAGAAAAACCAGAGGCTGAAAGCGATCTCGGCCGTCAAAAAGTAAGAAAGCCCAATGCCGGACGGATAGAGATTGATGTAGGTCCAAGAAATGGCGTCCCAGGGGAAGGCTGTCACATATTCGCCCAGCATTCGGCTCCTCCGGATAGCAGGGAAAGAGGGAAAATAAAGGTTGAGTCCGCTGATGGTGTGAAGGAGGGAAGATGCACCGATGCCGAGCCAGAACGGTTTGCTATAAAAAAGGGGCGGCCAAAAGTGCCCTGGTCGGGGATTCCGAGAGAGTTCGTAGGGGAGTTGAACCAAAGGAAAAGTGAAATGCTCCCGATCGGTCCACTGCCTACGGACCAGAGCCGCAACAAAAAGGCTGGCGCCGAGCAGGGAGAGGGCGGTCGGCACCCAGAAGGATAGGGGTTGGGTCCAACCGTCCCAGATGATGGCGCCACCCGTACCCTCGTAAAAGCCCCGAACTGTCAGCCGATCGGTTACGACCATCCAGGGCTCCGCATAAGGGACAAGAAGGCTGTCCCACCTGTTTTGAGGAGTTGCCCGGTAATAAAGGTTGGCGATCTGAGGGAGAATGTATCTCCAGAAACCCGCCATCGCTATCCCGGACGGAATGGCAAGAAATGCCCACAAAGTCGCCAGTTCCGCCCCACCAAACCGTTTTCGGGGTGCCCATCTGGTCAGGAAGGGGTTCACAAGACCCGAGACAATCAGAAGGACCAAGACTGTGTTGGTCGGCAGCAGATTTCCCGCCAGGGGTGTATTGCCTAGGTAAAGGTCGTTGTAGGGAATGGCGTAGGAAAAAAAGAGAGACAGAAGGAGCGATAAAAAAAGCACCCTCAACGTCGGCGGTGACGTTTTTACCTTTTTCTCCTCTACAAGCAGAAAGGCTTTCTCTCTCACGGCTGTGTCCATCCTGCTGGATCCAAGTTTTGCCCTATTGCTGCGGACCTATAGCGGGCTGAACTGGTGAGCCCCGCAATCGGGTTTCTCTCGCAGACGCTTCCCGTCAATGTCCATCGCTACCTCTCATCCACCCCTTGAACAATTTAGGCAGCCAAATCATTCAGGATGCCTTCCATGACGGCCACCGCTGAAGCCAGTTCCCCCTCACCTATGATCAAGGGGGGGGAAATCCTAATGACGGGTCTGCCGTGTAACGTCCGGCAGAACAGAAGGCCTTTTGAAAGAGACATGTTAAGGAACCGGTCACACAGTTCATCGGAAGCCAACTCCAGCCCCCACATCAGCCCAATACCTCTGACATCCCGGATCAGTCGGGAGAACTTCCCTTTGAGGCTGATCAGCATATGTCCCAGGTAGCGACCCTTTTTCTCCGCTTCCGCCGGCAAGTCGTCTCGCTCCATTAAGCAAAGGGTTGCGTGAGCGGCGGCGCTGGCGACCGGATGTCCACCGAAAGTCGTCACGTGGGACAAAGGAGGATTTCGCGACAGGGTTGCCATTATCGGCTGGGGAGCGATGAAGCCGCCGATGGGCAACCCCCCTCCCAACGCTTTCCCGACAGTCAGAATGTCCGGTCTGATGCCCCAGTGCTCGAAAGCGAACCATCTTCCCGTCCTGCCAAAGGCGGTCTGCACCTCGTCCAAAATCAATAGAGCGCCTGCCCGGTCGCAAGCGTGACGAAGTGCCGCAAAGAAGTCCGATGGAGGGACAATGATGCCCGCTTCCCCCTGCACCGGCTCGGCAATAACAGCTGCTGTCGCCGTGTCAATGACGTCCCAACCGCTCATCTCCCCATAAGGCAGAAAGGTTACATCGGCTAACAGAGGCTGAAACGGTCGCCGGTAAACTTCCCGACCGGTCACCGAAAGGGATCCAAAGGTATCGCCGTGATAACTGTCAACGAAGGCGATGAACTTCTTCCTGCCGGTAAATTTCCTCGCGAGTTTCAATGCTCCCTCATTGGCTTCCGTCCCGCTATTGGTCGGGTAGTATTGGAGCGGTGGCGCCTGTTGTCCGGTTGCCCTCTCAAAGGCTTTCATTACGAGCGTGCATAACTTCTCTGCCAAAAGAACTTGCGGCTCTAAGACCATCTCCCCATAAACGTGGACGTGCCAATAGCGTCCGATCTGCCGACTGACCGCCTGCTCTACTACGGGATGCCGATGCCCAAGGTTGGCGACGGCGATGCCTGAAATCAGGTCTAAATAGCGCCTGCCCTCCGCATCCGTCAGCCAGCAGCCTTCTGCTTCTTCAACAACGATTCCCAGCGGTGCCTCAGAGGTTTGAGCCAGGTAGCGAAAAAATTTTTCTTTCATCGCTCTCGGATCCGTCACGATCTCCCGTCCCTCTAATCTTTTTGCTGAAGGATGGTGAGGACTCTCCGGACCTCTTTCAGGTAAGAAGACGGGACCAGTATGCAGGCGCGGATCAGTCCCGGATGGTCCAGGTCAGCCGAGGAGGTGAGGGTGTAAGGGATCCCGTAGTATTCAAGGACGGCACGCAACCTATGGGCGTCCTCATCGGCTCCCCGATAGACCTCCTCCCACGACGCCTCCTCACCTATCCCCACGATTTCCTCCGCATTGCATCGCTGAAGGAGTTGCCGCATCAGGTGCCTCCCGTCCTGCTCCCAGTCCAGAGGGGGGAAATGGAGAGAACCAACCGAACAAACTCTGCTGACCCCCAGCCGGGCGAAACATGTCATCAGCCGATTCAGCCTATGACCGTTGCCCGCGACGGCGACTGCTTGAATCTTGCTTCCCCATTTCGTCAGCATCGCCAGCGCGTCGTCCAGTTGAGAAACGGGAATTAAATGAAGGGCGCGGACGGGCGTGAAGTAACGGCTCCATTGGTCGCTCTCCCTCTTCCAGAGGACGATCAGCCACCCTTCTGTAGGGTTACCGAAAACCCTCCCGTCACACGCCAGAGCCGCCAGCCGGACCTGGGTGTAGGCCGATCGGTAATCTAAACTCAAGACCGCTGGATACTCCCGGCTAAAGGAAGAGAGAGCCGCCGATAGGTAGGGGACCAGTTGATCCGCTTGTTCCTCTCCCTCAACGAAACAAACGGACGGAGACAAGCATCCCCTCTGGTCTAATAGGACCATGTCCTTTGCCAGCAGTGATGCATTAATTCCCGTAACGCCCTCTCTGGTAAAGAGTGCGACGCTGAATCTCGGTCCCCTCTTCACGATCAAACTGTCAGGATTGGAGTTTCTTTGGACAAAGCCAATGGTCCTGTCGGTGCCGTAGACGACGATCGCGGGAGCCGCACCGAGAGCGGTCATCGTCACATCGTTCCGATCAGAACTCCACGGCAGAACGGCGACAGACGAACTGAGTGCCGGATGGAGCGCTCCTAGCCTCTTAGCCGCCCAGGTCAGAAGAAGGGGCTCCCGCACCGAAGGCTTTGCCAGGACCGCCGACCGGCAGAGTAGGCAAAAGACCAAATCCCAGATCCCCACACCTGGAACATTGGCAGGCAAAATTAAGAAGCACCATTGGGGACCGATGGTGCGGGAGAAGGCGCCCTTTCGGTCGGGATCGGCTCTTTTCCCACTCTCGGCTATCCCAAATTTCTCAGCGAGGGAAAGGATCGTCTCCTTTGAGAGCGATCGGAAAGTGTGGAGCAAAACCTCTTGGACCCCTTGCATAGAGAGCCCCATCCTGCTCACAACAAGGGGAAGGATCCCGCGGGACGTTTTGCTCACATCCGCTGCTAACGACTGAGCCCATCGGGCGAGGATGTCTGAGAGGTCGTCCAGTGAGATTTCCATCAGCTGCCGGCTGCCACACTCGAGAGCCCCGATGACGTTATTTAGGTCGTTGCGACTCACCTGTGGGAGCGACAGTCCTTCCCGTTTTTCCCCTTCCTTAAGCGGGATGGGGCTATACCAGCATCGCAACAGTTCATTGGATGAATTGGGCATCATCACCGATCAACCCGCCGACGACATCTCGTCAACGATCCGAAGGAACGCGGCAACGGGATCATGGGATGCTGTGATGGCTCTCCCGACGACTAAGAAGTCAGCTCCTGCTCGGATCGCCTCGGCAGGAGTCGCCAGGCGCGATTGGTCGTCTCGTCTCGTTCCTGAAGGGCGAATCCCGGGCACGACAACGACAAACTCGTTGCCACAAACCTCTTTAATACGGCTCGTTTCAGTGGCAGGAGCGACGACACCGTCGGCACCACAGTAGCGGGACAAGACAGCGAGATGCTCCACATAGTCGCCCGGACTGCCGTTGATCATCAATTCGTCTACGAAGGCGCTATCGGAAAGACTGGTCAGCAGTGTGACCGCCCAGATCTGAATCGGCGAAGGGAGGGACCGAGCGGACCGGACGGCACTTTTCAGGGTCTCCGACCCAGTGCAGGCGTGCACGCTCAATGCAGTGACGGGATAGCGCCCCAAGTTGGTCACTGTTGCGCCGACCGTCGTCGGAATGTCGTGAAGTTTCAGGTCCAGGAAAATCTTCTTCCCCATTTCAGCCAATGCATTTACTATTCCCCAACTCGATGCAGCGAGAAGGCGGGGTCCGACCTTGAAAAAGGTTGCCGGGCTGAGCCGTTCCACCAGCCTTAAAGCGTCGTCCTGGCAATCAAAGTCAAGGGCAACGATAATCCGGTCTGCTCTGCTGATGGGCTGTAACCGACTTTCCATTCCCCTGATTCGCTGCAGCCATCAGACGGCTCGGACCAACCGAAGGGAAGCCATCAGAGCGCTGACCCCTCCCAAGAGGGCACCCATGCCGATCACTTTCAGCGCCTCCCCGCCTGTCAACTGGCACGAAGAGAGAAGTCCCTGAAGCAATCCTAGCGGAACTCTTGGAATCGCCAGACCGATCCCGCCGCAAAGGAGAAGGACCGCCACTGCCGATCCTGAAAGCCCGTAGAGCAGTCCCTCCATTATCAGAGGACCCCGAACGGTCCACACCGTGGCACCGACCAACTGCATGATCCGAATCTCGTTGCGCCTGCCGTAAACGGTTATCTGAATGTCGTTATGGATCAAAGCAAAGGCGATCACGCCCAGGACAAGGGAGAGGATCAGACCGACCAGGCTGACCCAGTGAACGATCGACAAAAATCGCGCCACCGCTTGGGGATGATGGCTGATCCAGTCTACTTCTGGCAGGTTGCTAAGAAATTTGGAGCACCGGGGCACGTCAGCGGGAGACCGGCAGGTAACCACGAGAGCGTGGGGCAAGGGATTGTGACCGATCAAGTCCCGAAAGGCGGCGCTGTTTCCGTATGCTTTCTGGAGAAGGGACAAGGCTTCGTCTTTATGAAGAAAACGAACGTGCTCAACGAACGGCAATTTTTGAACTCTTTCCGCCAACCCTTTCCCCTGCTCCTCCGTGACAGAAGGCTTTAAGCCGACCCGCACGGTGGTCAGTTTTTTCCCTTCCCATAACAGCAGTGCGTCCGTCCCTCGGGAAACCGATCGGAAGGCGGTCCACAGACCGACAGTCAGGGCTACGGTGCTAACGGTCGCCACCGTCGCGACCAAGTGTCGCTTCAAGTTGACCAGGGCTTCTTCCAAAAAGAAGGCAAGGAGGCTGATCCACCCCATCCTACATTACCCCTGGCATCCGGTCCCTTACGATCCTGCCTGACTTTAATTCTATGACCCGTTTTCGATACGCCTGGATCAAAAGGGGATCGTGGGTCGCGACCAGAACTGTGGTCCCCTGTCGGTTCACTCTCAGGAGCAGTTCCAGCACTTCCCGGGACGATTGGGGGTCCAGATTTCCGGTCGGTTCGTCAGCCAGCAAAATGAGGGGCTTTACCACAAGGGCTCGGGCAAGGGCGACCTTTTGCTTTTCTCCGCCAGAAAGTTGACTGGGAAAGGCTTTTGCTTTGTCCAGCATATCCACCATATCCAAGGCTCTCGGTACTGCTCTTTTGTCCTCGGAGGAGGGTGCACCCGTCGCCCGGAGGGCGAAAGCCACATTCTCCCATACTGTCCTCTCCGGGAGAAGGAGAATGTCCTGGAAAACGCTGGCGACTAAGCGCCGAAGGTAAGGCGCTTGGGACGGCTTCATTCGGGTCAGATCGTAACCGGCAACCAGGGCTCTCCCTTCCGTCGGCACTACTTCACGAATAAGGACCCGAAAAAGAGTGCTTTTCCCAGAACCGGTCGGACCGACGATGAAGGCAAATTCGCTCTTTTCCACCGTCAGATTGATCCCGTCGAGACCAACCGTCCCGTCGCCATAGGTCACCCGCACATCGTTGAGAATGATCATACCCGACACGCCACCCGGCTGTCATTTTGATGCACCGCTCCGCCGTCCCTTTCCGCGGCTGCCATTACAGTAATATCATATACTAAAAAAGCGACCGGATCGCTCAGACACAAGACCGCTACAGCTGGCCAAAGCGTTGATCCGGATCGGCTCAGGAGTGACGGTCCGTGACCCAGCAGTCGTTTCGGAGACCGAGAGGCACTCAGGATTTGTTCGGAGACCAGGTGCGATCCTGGAGGACCGTAGAAGAGACTTTTCGGTCCCTTTGCGCTGTCTATGGTTACCGGGAAATTAGGACGCCCGTTTTTGAGTCGAGAGGGCTTTTTGAAAGGAGCGTCGGCGACGCCACCGACATCGTGGAGAAACAGATGTTCCGCGTCTGTGCCCCTCAGGATCAAGGGACGAAGGAGGAATGGGTCCTCCGACCTGAGGGGACGGCTCCGGTTGCCCGGGCGGTGATTGAAAATGGTCTGCTCTCCCGATATTCTCTCATCAAAGCCTTTTACATTGCCCCGATCTTTCGCTACGAAAGGCCTCAGTCAGGTCGGCTGCGCCAGCATCACCAATGCGGGGTGGAAGCCGTCGGAAGCCCCGACCCTGCTTTGGATGGGGAGGTTATAACTCTCGGCTGGCACTTCCTATCCGAATGCGGTCTGAGGGATTTGGAAGTCTCCCTCAATAGTATCGGCTGTCTGCGTCCCGACTGCCGACCTCGGTTCCGTTTGTCCCTTCTCGAATTCTGGGCATCCAAAGTCCATCTTTTGTGCCCCGATTGCCAAAGACGACTGAAAACCAACCCTTTGAGGATTTTGGACTGCAAACAGGAAGGCTGCCAGAAGATCGCCCGCCAGTCCCCTAAGAGCACCCAGTTTTTATGTAGCTCCTGCCGTTCCCACTTTTCTCAACTGAAAGCCTTCCTAAAAACCCTAAATATCTCCTTTGAGGAAGATGGGCATCTCGTGCGCGGTTTGGACTACTACACCAGAACCGTTTTTGAGATCCGAAGCGGAGTCCTTGGCGCTCAAAACACGGTCCTCGGAGGGGGGCGCTATGACGGTCTGATTGAGCAGTTGGGGGGCCCGCCGACTCCTGGCGTCGGGTTCGGATGCGGGATTGAGAGGGTCCTTCTCGCCCTGTCAGATAGGGCTTCATTGGAGAGGGCGTCCCGACCTTCCACCGTTTTCTTGATCGCCTTAAACGAAGAAGCCCGCACACGGGCTTTGCGTCTCCTCTCCGAATTGCGCCGCCAGAACATCCCTTGCGACATGGACTATCCCGAAGGAGAGGAGTCCGGTCGGATTCGCATAAGGAGTTTGAAGGGGCAGATGCGTCAGGCGGACAAAAGAGGTGCCCACCTGGTCCTGATCATCGGTGAGGACGAATTGAAAGGTGATTTCCTCACGTTCCGGGACATGCTCAACCGTCGGCAATGGACGGCACCCGCGCCGACCGTCATACAACAGATCGCCCGCTGCTTAAACGATCAGGACCCGTCCCCTCAAGTCACGGATCGCCTAAAGTGAAGGGGGAGGAAAGCCCTTGCTAAAAACCCACTCGTGTGGCGACCTGAGGAGCGAGGACATCGGCACACAGGTGATCGTGTGCGGTTGGGTCCAAAGGAAGAGGGACCACGGAAGCATCACCTTCTTAGACCTAAGAGATAGGTCCGGCATTGTACAAGTCGTTTTTGACCCTTCCGAATGCGGCGAGGAAGTCGTCCGGCTCGCTCAGCAAGTCGGCAGTGAATGGGTGTTGCAGGTGGGGGGAACTGTCCGCAAGCGACCAGAGGGGACAGAGAACCCTCGGATCGCCACTGGCGCCATTGAGGTGCGGGCTCACAATTTAACGGTTCTGAACCCCTGTCGGTCCCTCCCTTTTCCGGTTAAGGATGACCTAAAAGGGGTCGACGAACTCCTTAGGATGCGGCACCGCTATCTGGACCTGAGGCGCGGTCCGATGAGGCGGATCCTGGAATTGCGCCATCGGTTCGTGAAGGCTGTCCGGGATTTTATGGACAGTCAAGGCTTCTGGGAAGTGGAGACGCCGATCTTGTGGAAACATACACCCGAGGGAGCCCGGGAGTTTCTAGTGCCGTCCCGACTCCACCCCGGCAAGTTTTTCGTCTTACCCCAGTCGCCTCAAATTGCTAAGCAGTTGTTGATGGTGTCGGGGGTGGAAAAATACTTCCAAATCGCCCGATGCCTCAGAGACGAAGATCCCCGTGCCGATCGGCAGCCAGAATTCACCCAAATTGACATTGAGATGAGTTTTGTTACCGCAGAGGACATCTACAGAACTGTAGAGGGATTGCTGGAGCACGCTTTTAGAGTCGCAGCTCAGGTTCCGATAGAAACGCCCTTTCCCCGTCTTTCCTATGCAGAGGCGATCGACCGATACGCCAGCGACAAGCCCGATATCCGCTTTGGGCTCGTCATAAAGGACGTTTCAGACCTTTTTCGGGAGAGTTCCCTCCGAATTTTTTCCCAGACCGTCCGCCAGGGTGGGGCTGTTAAGGGACTGTATGTCCCGGGAACTGATAGCCTTGCTAAGAGGGATTTGACGGAACTGACCGACCTGGCGAGGCGAGCCGGGGCGAAAGGGCTGGCGACCATTCCCGTCGGTGACCGATTCGGCGAGTCCCAGGTCGCCCGGTTCCTATCCGATCGGGAGAAAGAGTCGGTGAAAGAGCGCTTCTGTGTGACGGAGCCGGGCTGGATTCTCTTAATCGCGGACCGACCTGAAATTGTCACCAATGCTATCGGTTTGCTGAGAATTAAACTGGGCAGACGCCTTAAACTGGTGCCCCCAAACTGCAGCTCCGATTTGAAATTCCTTTGGATCGTCGATCGCCCCCTCGTTGAGTGGGACCCGAAAGAGGGTCGCTACACACCTCTTCACCATCCTTTCACCTCTCCCTTTCCCGAGGACTTGCCCCTTCTGGAGGAGGGAGTGCGCCTGTTGAACAAGGAGCCGCCTGATCAAAAGGGGCGGCCAGACCACCCTCTCCGGAGGGTGCGGGCGTACGCCTACGACATCGTCCTGAACGGGTATGAAATTGGAGGCGGTAGCATCCGAATTCATGACCGATCTGTTCAGGAACTGGTCTTCCGGGCCATAGAATTGCCTGCTGAGGAAGCCCGGCGTAAGTTCGGATTTCTTTTGGAAGCCTTTGAATATGGAGCGCCACCTCACGGTGGCATTGCTCTCGGTTTGGATCGGATCCTCGCGATCCTGTCCGATTGCGAAATGACCGACCCGGAGTCGGGACTTCCCTATCTCAACATTCGGGAAGTCATTGCTTTCCCCAAGACGAGCACGATGGCAGATCCCTTGACCGGTGCGCCGACGGCAGTAGCGGACGAAGTAGTAAGAGAGCAACACATTGCGCTTATCCCGGAAGTTAGAGAGCAGCTGGAAAAGGAGACGAGTGGGTCAAGGACCCCACCGGATGAGGGTGACAACTAATTGATCACCGACGCCAGTACCGGTCCTTTCCAAGACGCCTGCAGGTAATTCAAGGACGGCGAAAGCGTCTCTTTCCTTCGGTCGCCAGATCCTCCACGGCACCATCCGAGGGTTCATGGCGATCACTTTCAGGTCGCTGCTAATGTAAGCAGCGTCAATAGGGAAACGCATAAAAAAAGTATGAATCCCCCCGTATGCCGGAACAATGAGGAGCCCGGAACCTTCGGGTAAGTTTTCCCGCCCCATCAGCCCGATCAGGCGGCTCCAAGGGGTTGAGGCAATTGGACATCGTCGGCAAAGAATTTCCTGACGCGTTTCGTTTTTCACCCGACTTATCCACATCGCTGGCAGTCAAGGGCGCTGGCTCCGTAGTACGGGCACGGACCGTCAAAATGTCAGCATCCCCTGTTCTTTTAACCGAATGATCAGGGGTACGAAGATCAGGATGAGAAGGACTGGGCAGAAACAGAAGGCAAGAGGGAAGATCATTTTTATTGGTGCTCTGAGGGCTGTCTCACGGGCCTTTTGCAACCGCCGGTTCCGAAGGTCTTCCGCCTGAGACCGTAAGACGCTGGCGATGGGGATCCCGTGCCGCTCCGCCTGGGCTAACGCAGCAGCAATGAGGCGCATATCATCTACGTCTGTTCTTTCCGCTATCCCCATCAGCGACGCGGTTCTCGAGCGCCCGATTTGAATTTCCCACAAGTAGCGGCGGAATTCCTCCGACAATGGACCAGGAAACTGTCCGATGATCCTTTCAATTGCCGCATCAAGAGCCAGTCCGGCTTCCACCGTTGTTGCTAATAGATCGACAAAGTCGGGTAGGTCCCTTATGACTTGCCTTCTGCGCGCCCGCGCCAGGGACCGCAAATAGAGTGCCGGTAGTTGGAAAGCCGACACTGGTGCGATGATGAGGGAACCGACATAAACATAAAATAAAGGGGGTTGGACTCCGGAGGTAATCAACAACCAGGAAAACAGAATGATTGCTGATACTCCGAAAGTCGCCAGGCTCAAAACTCTGAGACCAGATACCGCTTCGAGAGATACTCTCCCCGCCAGACCGGATTTATGCAGCAATGGACGGTCCAGGACGCGGATGCTGTCAGGGACAAATCTCCCTAAGAGCGTCAAAAACGCTTCAAACCCGTTCCCTGACGATCCCTTCACCCGGCGCTGCCGGGACCTGGCATCCCGCAGCAACTGATCAATAGGTCTCTGAACCCTAATCGCTATTCCTCCACCTTCATCATGGAATTAAGGAAGAAAAAGCCCGCTGTAAGCAGGAGACCGGCGATTAAAACGGCGATCCAACCGACCGGATCCCGCACGATCGGCGCCGACCAGGGTTCTCCCGCAGTGACTGCAGTGATAAGGTTCAGGGCTAAGGTTGTAAAAACGGGGAGAGCGGTCAAGATGAAGGCGCTGTAGCGTGCGGGAGCCGTCAGCGTGTGGATCTCTCTGTGAAGCCGAATGCGCGCCCGGGTCGTCTCCGCTGCCGATTCGAAAATCTTCGCTAAACTCCCTCCTACTTCCCTCTGAATCAAAACTGCTGTCACCACCAGCCGCAGTTCCGGGCTGGCCACCCGATCCACCAGTTTCAGCAGCGCATCGTTTATCGTTGCCCCTAAATTCATTTCTCGCTGAACCTGAGCCAGCTCCTCTCGTAACGGTGGAAGACCCTCCCGACTCGCAATCTCCAAAGCCTGTTGGAAGCCGATCCCCGATCTGAGAACGTTCGCCATCAAAGCCAGCGTGTCCGGCAAGATGGTTTCTATTCTCGCTATGAACTTTTTTTGAGACCCCTTAAGGTGGAGTAAGAAAACCGTCGGCACGACCAAAGAAGCCAACAAAGCAGCAGCCAGCCGAGTCAGAGGAGCACTGTCCGGCCACATTCGGGCAGTGAACAGAGCAGCCAGTGTCACACTGCCGACCCACACAAGAGCCAGGAGAGCGGCGACGTTGCCAGCATCAGCGTTAATGCGCGCCCGCCTGAGTTCTCGCTCCAGCCGGGACATCCACTGGGTTCCGGCGAACATTTTGCTGACGGTCGGAAAAAGGGGCTCGCTAAACTTTTGCGCCTGCTTTTCCCATTCAGCGTCAATGGCGCTTGCCTTTTCCGCAGAACCTTGCTCCTGCGAGGGGGCTAATTCTTTTTGAAGAATGCGCCGAACCCTCTCTTCCGGCGCTCGCCAGGCCGCCCTCCAGAACCGGTAGAATCCCCAACCGATGGAACCCATCCATAGAAGAAGTGTGACAACAAGAATCGTCTCCATAGGACAGGTCGCTATTCCTCTTTGGGAGCCTGGAAAAGGGTAGGGCTCAACCGACTGCCCCTTTCTATCAGTTTCTCATAGCATCGGGGTCGGATTCCGGTCGCCACCAATCGCCCTTGCACGCGCCCGAATTGGTCCGTGCCCGACACCTGAAAAACGAAGATGTCTTGGAGAAGAATTGTCTCGCCTTCCATACCGACGATCTCCGTAACTTGCATCACACGACGGCTCCCATCTCGCATCCTCTGCTGATGGATAATGAGGTCCAAACCTCCGACGATCTGCTCCCGAACGGCTCTCAAAGGCAAATCCATTTCCGCCATCAATACCATGTTCGCCAGACGAGACAGGGCTTCCCTGGGGTTGTTGGCGTGGATGGTCGTCATTCCGCCTTCGTGCCCCGTATTCATTGCCTGGAGCATATCAAAGGCTTCACCGCCCCTGCACTCGCCCACAATGATGCGATCGGGTCTCATTCTCAGAGCATTGCGCACCAAGTCCCGGATCGTTACTTCCCCAACCCCTTCAATGTTGGGCGGGCGCGCCTCTAGCCGAACGACATGCTCTTGCCTTAACTGAAGTTCTGCTGTATCTTCAATCGTGATAATCCTCTCGTCGTTGGGAATAAAGGACGAAAGGACATTCAAGGTCGTTGTTTTCCCAGATCCGGTGCCTCCGGAAATCAAGATGTTCAATTTCCCTTGGACTGCTGCCATCAGGAACTGGGCGACTTCCTGGGTCAGGGTCCCCATCGTGACGAGGTCGTGGATCGTGAAGGGTTCTGACGAAAACTTTCTAATCGTCACGACCGGACCGTTCAGCGCGATGGGTGGAATGGCAACGTTGACCCGGCTCCCGTCCGGCAGGCGGGCATCTACCATCGGCGTCCGCTCGTCCACCCTCTTACCCAGAGGTGTCAAAATCCGGTCAATGATCCTGATCAAGTGTCCTGCGTCTCTAAAGCGGGCTGCCGTCGGCACTATTTTCCCCCGCCTCTCTACATAAACCTGTTCGGGACCGTTGACCATTATCTCCGTGATCTCCCTGTCCCGAAGCAAGGGCTCTAACGGACCTAACCCAAGAATTTCGTCCATCAACTCAATTTGCAATCGGCCTCGCTCCGCTCGCGACAGGGCAAGGCGCCGTGCTGCGGCTTCCTGATCAAAAGCCTCTTCCAAAAGACGGACCAGTCGGTCCCGATCTTCTGATACCGCAGGATCCCTCTCTACCTCAGTCATCAGCCGGTCCTGAAGGGTTTGCCTCAAGTCCTCCAGGGTATCGGCGCGCCACCTTTGCCGGTCTCCCTCCTCCATCAATTTGGTGAACGGATTTTCAGGACCTTTGTCGATGATCAGGGTAGGAACAGGCACCACCGGAGGTATCCGCGCCCGCACTCGCGCTCCGCTGGGCAAAGCCTTGTCTAACATCGGAACCCTTTGATCTACCCGAGATCCGACTAACTGCGCGATGCGCCCGATCATTCGGGTCAGATGGTCTTCGTTGACGAATCCCAACGGCACCTTCTCCGTTGCTCCCATCTTCTCTATCCAGATGTCGTCGGGACCGTTGACGGCAATCCGTGTCACCAGCGGATCGTTCACCAAGCGCTCCAGCGGTCCCAGTCCCCGAACTTCGTTTACCATTTCCTCAATCAAAAATCGGCGCTCCTCTGGTGAAACGGTAATTGCTTCTTTCGACAGGGTCTCGTTTACACTGGACTCTACCAAATTCCTTACCGCCAACGCGCTCAGTTGTTCCGCATTGGGAGGAAGGGATTCCAAAACGGGATCCATGAGTTGGCGCTTCAGGTTTGTGATGCGTTCCTGGTCCATTTGCTCAAAATCGTGTGGCGGTGGTGTAACTTGTCTTACCTCATCGCCTAATGGTTTCGTCGGAACCGCCCCACTTTGCCTTTCTTGTCCCCGACCGACTTGGTGAAGTCTTCGCAGCAGCGACATTCTTAGACACCTCCTGTCTCCGATGGAGAGAGGTCTTCTAACGAATTGTAAAGTGAATCTCTCCTTACAGGTTGGAATCCCGCCTCGCTGGCGAGCCGCCTCAATTCGCTTTCGGATAAATGGTTGGGGCTCGCCGCTCCTGCCATATGGAAAATTTTTTCATTCACCACCGTCCCGTCCAGATCATCGGCACCGAAACTCAGAGCCACCTGAGCCAGTTTGGGCTGAAGGGAGATCCAGTAGGCTTTGATGTGGGGAAAGTTATCCAGCATCAGACGGGCGACGGCGACCTCCCTCAAATCCGTCGCTCCCGTCGTCCTCCTTCCACCCAGTTGGGTTTTCTCCGGATGATACGCGAGAGGGATGTAACATAGGAATCCTCCCGTCTCGTCTTGCAACCTCCTCAGCTGATCCAGATGATTAACTTTTTCTTCCACCGTCTCGATGTGACCGTAGAGCATCGTCGCGTTGCTCGGAATCCCCATCCTATGGGCGATACGGTGGACAGTGAGCCACTGCTGGGGCGACGCTTTGCGGGGAAAGAGGATCCGATGTAATCTATCGGAGAGGACTTCCGCTCCCCCTCCCGGTAAGGCGTCCAGACCCGCCTCCATTAATTTCTCCAACACCTCTTCCACCCTTAATCCCGAAATTTCACTGAAATACTGGATCTCCACCGCTGTGAAAGCTTTCAAGTGAATATGCGGATAACGGTCCTTCACCGCCCGCACCAGAGCGACGTAGTAATCAAAGGGCAGGTCCGGGTGAAGACCGCCGACGATGTGCACCTCCGTCACCCGGTCCCACATCAGTCCCTCCAGTTGCCTCAAGTATCCTTCAATGTCGTACTCAAATGCGTCCGGCTCCTCGGGAAACTTGCCGAACGCGCAAAAGGGGCACCCGGCGAAGCAGATGTTACTGTAACTGAGATGGAGGTTGACCACATAGTAGGCAATGTTGGAATGCAACCGCCTTCGCACCTGATCCGCTAAAAAGCCTACGGATGTCAGGTTTGGCTCCTGGTAGAGCCGAATGCCGTCCTCTACTGTCAATCGGTGCCCTTTCTCCACTTTGTCTGCTATGTCCCATAGGGATTGGCCGACCAGGGTGACCATCGTCTCCTCCTTCCTTCAAACCCCAGTGGGCAAGTTCTCGTGGTCATTATGGCAGTAAGGGATTTCTCGGTCAAGGTCGATATTACCAAGAGATCTTAGCGGCTGACGGTATAAAGGTCGGCGACTGTTCCCAAAAAGATCAAAATGCTGATGATGGCGTTCACCTTGAAGAAAGCCACATTGATTTTCACCGGGTCCTTTGGGTCGGCGATGAGGTGTTCCACCACGATTAAAACGGCACTAATAGCGCTTCCTATCCAGAAGAGATTCCCTAAACGAGTGGCAAGACCAAAAAAGAATAAAAAGATAAGAAATCCAGCGTGAGCGAAACGGGCGACCCAAAAAGCACGCCCTACCCCGATTCGCGCCGGCAGCGCAAAGAGACCGATCTTCCTATCAAACTCTGTATCAAGGGTCGCATAGATAATGTCAAAGCCGGCGACCCATAGGGTCACGGCAGCCATCAGGATCAGTGACGGCATGCCGATCGTACCCGTGATCCCAACCCACGCCCCGACCGGCGCCAGCCCCAAGCAGGTGCCGAGCCAAAGATGAGACCATGCAGTAAACCTCTTGCTGAACGAGTAGCCCAAAAGCCATGCTAAGGTCGGAAAAGAAAGGAAGAAAGCCAGCCAATTTAACTGGTAGGCAGAAAAAAAGAAGATGAGGGCGGACAGACCGACGATGATGCCCGCTTGCGCGACGGTTAGCCGTCCCCGAGGCAGGTCCCTGTCTCTCGTCCGAGGATTGATCCGGTCAAAAGGTAGGTCGGCGATCCTGTTGAATGCCATCCCTGCCGATCGGGCGGACACGACGGCAAGGATGATCCAGCCGAGTTTCTCAAGGGGCGGCGTCCCTCCGCTGGCGCACCAAGCGCTCGTTAGCGCGAACGGAAGCGCAAAAAGGGCGTGCTCTATCTTGACCAGGGAGGCGTATGTCTTCAAGCCCCCGATAACAACGAAGGCTTTCAACCCGTTTTCACCCGGGAGAAGCGCTTGATGTCGGCGATTTCATCTTGCCAGCGATCCTGTCTAACTCCCGCTGACCATTGCTGCAGACGAGACCGCACCCGCACAACGCCGCTTACCGCTGCAAGAGACACAACCGTCAGGACGGTGCCTACCCCTTTCCAACCGCTCATAAACGTCAAGGCTGACAGACACAGGGGTATCATTCCGCACACCATTGTCAGCCCGAAGCCCCACCGCCCGAACTCACCCTGATCACGGGCCAAAACGATCAATAAAGGCAAGTCTTTCAAAACCTCAAAGATCCGCTTCAGACCATATTTGGACTGTCCCCTTCGTCTCGGGCGATGACTGACGGGGACTTGCGCCATCCGGGCGCCCAGCGCCGTGCAATAGATAGGCAGGTACCTGTGATGGAATCCGTGATGCAAAAGTCTCTCCACCAACCACCGCCGGTAGACCCGTAGAGAGCATCCCAAGTCCCGAACCGTCACTCCCGTTGTCCAACCGATGAGACGATTAGCAATGAGAGACGGCAAAATCCGCGTCACCTTACCATCCTGGCGGTTCTTCCTCCAGCCGGTGACCAAGTCAACGTCCGATTCCAATTGATCCAAGAGAAGAGGCAGATCTGCCGGATCGTTCTGCCCGTCCGAATCCATAACGGCGACCAGTTCGCCCCGGGCCAAACTCATTCCGACTGCCGTAGCGATCGTCTGTCCCCGTCGTCCTTTCAGGCGGACGATTACGATACTCTCAACGTCTCCCACAACATCCTCCGAAATGGCACCTAATGTCTCCCAGGTCCCATCGTTGCTCCCATCATCCACAACTACCGCTTCGACCCGTTGATTGAAAGACCGCGCGACCTGCCCGATCTCTTTCAACAACGGAGGCAGGTTTTCCGCCTCGTTGTAGGCGGGCAAGACGATAGAAAGAACTCCTTCAACCATCGAAAGGTTAATCTCTAGGCAGGTGCGGAAGGAGCAAGAAGGGGTTGACCTGACCCTGGGGAGCGACGATGCCTGCGCCTTCTATCCCGTCGTGCCAAAGAAGGACATGGAGCCCGGAGACAAAGGAGCAATAGACCTGTCTCCCGGCAAAGGTGATGGGACCGGCGCCCTGCTTCCTTAGGGGCAAGTCGTTGGCATTGAAGAAGAGGAGGAAAACGGGGGGACCGTTCCGTTCCAGGCGATAGATCAGGACCGGTTGTCCTACGCAGTCACACAGTCCGGCGCTGACCTTTGATGCCAGCCTCTTAAGGGACATAAAGGGAACCGCTCGGATCTGAAGGGTATGCTGAATTTGACAGGCCATTCCTGTCGGGCACTGGTCGTTGAGAAGGGCTTCAGGGGGCGTCCTTAGGTGCTGTAGGTACAGACCCGCAGCGACCAGCGGCGTCATCGTCGGAGTCGGAAAGAAGTAGTGAACGACCCTGCCCGTTGCCCAGACGGACAGAACGGCAGTGCTGACGACTGCCACAATCGCCCAGCGGCGCATCCTTCTATTTCTTGCCAGTGCCTCCGATAGCAGATGCGCCCACGAGACCTTTTGAAGGCGGTGCTTGACCGCCATTAGGGAACGGTAGTAGGCTCGGCATGGAGGACATCTCCTGAGGTGAGCCCAGACGGCACTTCGCTGGCTCGGATTGCCCTCTCCGTCAGTCAGAGCGCTGATCCACTCACGCCAGTGGATGCAACTTTCGTCTACCGGCTCCTGATAATACGATCCGTCCATTCACCTCAGGCGCGGCACCAAGCGCCTCTTGCGGGCGTAATCGGCCAGCAAGCGCCTGAGCATTTCCCGACCCCTAAAGAGGCGAGAGCGGATCGTCCCTACCGGCACTTTCAGCATCGCCGCTGCCTCTGCATAGGAGTGCCCGTCCAGATCGCACAAGATCACTGCCTCCCGGAACGGCTCCGGTAGTTTCTCCAGTGCCTTCTGGACTTCGTAGTCCATCACCTGCGAGAGGACCTTCTCCTCAGGAGATTCCTGCAGGTCTATCAGAAGATCGGAGGCGTCTTCCGCCCTCTCCAATTCTTCCAACAGACCTTCCAGCGACACCGTCGGCACCGATCGCTTCTGATGCCGATACTGGCTGATGAAAAGGTTCAGCAAGATTCTCATCAGCCACGCTCTCAGGTTGGTGCCCTTCTGGAACCGACCGAAGCCTTGAAAGGCGTGGATGAACGTCTCCTGAACCAAGTCCTCCGCACTGTGAAGGGACTGGGTCAGACGCAGAGCGGCTCGGCTCAAATCCCCCCGAAAGGGCAGGACGGTCGCCTCAAATTCGGCCGCCTCGGGCGCTTGCCATGATCCCTTATGATTGCCTTTCATTTTCCTTCTGACCTCCTACTTAAGATTCAAGCAAGCGCCTAGTGCTGTCAACGCTCAGTCATTTTTAATAGTTCCCTCACTGTTTCGTCCTTGTCTTCCTCTCTCAATCCCGACAAGACTTCTCTCGCCTCGTTCCCCTTCCCCAACAGCCATAGACCTACTCCCCATCTCCTAAGACCCACCCTGCTAACTGATCCTCCGCTTCGTGCCGCGCTTTCGTAACTTAACACAGCCTGCTCCAATCCGCAATAAGTCCTCTGAATCTCGGCAAAGGAAAGCCAGGCGTGACCGGTCCCTCCCGATAGCAAAACTTTGACCCAGGCAACGGTGAGAACCGTGAGAGGTGCCTGCCACTGCGGTCGCCCACTTTCTCCTGGTCCCTCCTGCGCCCATCTTACTGCTTCAGATAGCTCTTCAAAAACTTCTACCCAGCGCCCTTCGGGGTCCAGACCGACGATCCCATGTCCATTAAAAAGTTCCGCAAACGTGTCAAAAGGGTCTGCCAGCCATCTTTGGGGTAGGCGATCCCAATCCCGGGTAGGCAGCACATGCCAAAGGAAAGGATGACCGTCATTTTCCCGTCCCTTGAGCAAAACGGTCCGCCCTCGGCACAGTTCTGCCGGAATAAAGGGAGCGCCCCCTTTCCCGTACCACGTCACATCTGGAACTCTCTCTCCCCTTCTGATCGGACCTGGCAACGGGACATCCGGCAGGTTCAACTCCACCCTGTCCCTTGTGACCCAAACCGTCGCACCAAGAACGGACCCAATGGCATCAACCGACCAGTAAAAAGCGCCCTCCTTCTCTTTCCCCTCGTTGCGTTCAGGCGCGAGGGAGAGAGGGGTGCACTGATCTCGGCTACAGACCATTACCGCATTGAGTCTATCCGACTTGTAGACAGTGAGCCCCAAAGCCGTTGCCCAGGGCGCCAAAGGCAGGTAATAAGAACTGTCGATCATTTCGGGTCGCCACAGGTCGGTCAGGTCGGTTCCGTTCACTATCAGACGTGCCATCGGTCCTCACCTAACTGATCGTTACTCATCGCTACTCATCGTTCCCTGAGCCGAAATACCTTCTTCCACTTCTCCCTTGAAAAGCCGGGCAATCAGGTGTTCAATCGGCGGCTCTTCTATCGTCAAATCCCGAAGGGGAAGGTTAGAGAGAATGAGGGACGCTACCGCAGAGATTTCTCCACGGGGAACTTCCACCACATACCGACCCGTCTGCGCATCCTTCCGAATCTCCAGACCGGTTAGGGGCGCCAGATCGGAGCCGTCCTCTAAGAAGAAGCTAATGACCTTGGTCGGGTTGAAAGTTTCCTGGAGCCGATTGAAATCGCCGTCATAGATCAGCCGCCCGTGGTTAATGACCATCACCCTCTTGCAAAGCGTCGACACATCGTCCATATAGTGGCTGGTTAAAAGGATGGTCGTCTTCCTGACCTGATTATACTGGCGAATGAACCGGCGAATCTGAGCCTGCCCTAGCACATCCAGACCCAGTGTCGGTTCGTCCAGAAAGAGGACGCTCGGTCGGTGAAGGAGAGCGACTGCCAGTTCGCACCGCATCCTTTCTCCCAAGGAAAGTTGGCGGACCGGCTTGTAGAGAAGATGGGATAGATCCAATAGGGAGACCAGTTCCTCCAGGGCGTCTTTGTACTCCCGGTCCGACAGATCGTAAAGAGCCTTGTGTAGAAGAAAGGTCTCTATGGCGGGTAGATCCCACTGCAACTGCCACCTCTGACCGGCGACCAGAGTGATCTGCCGCAGAAAGTCAGGATCTCTCTCAAAAGGGTCGTCGCCCAAGACCCGCACCTGACCCGAAGTCGGCAAGAGCAGCCCCGCCAAGACCTTCAGGGTCGTCGTCTTCCCCGCCCCGTTGGGACCGAGAAAGCCAACGACCTCACCTTCATCAATCCGAAAGGATATCCCGTCCACTGCCCGCACCGTCCGATACTTCCGCCGGAAAAGGCTGACAAGCGAACTCATCAGCCCCCCGCTCCGTTCGTAAACTGTATAAACCTTGACCAGGTTATCCACAACGATGACCGGACTCATACCCTACCAATGCCTTTAGGTAACACTGAGTCTCTCTGCTCGCCCGAGCCTCCTGTATTCGTCACCATCGATAGGATGCGCCCGGTAGGTGTAGGGGCGACACTGGCTTTCGGTATTGAGTTGGTTATTACGTCATCACCTTTCCTCCTATCCGTTTGCTATCCCCGCCACTCAGATCGGGCTAAATGTTCAAAGGCAATCCCAAGGAAAATCTATCGCGGACTTTATCTCTGGACTCACAGGCTTACGTCACTTTTAATTTAGAGCGAACAGCGGGCCGGAGGTGCCTGCCATGAAAGAAAGGGCGTCGTTCCTCGCCTTCGTCCTCTGTGTCGGAAACGCAGCCCCTCAGACGAAGACTTGGCGGGGCATCGTGTGCGATGAAAAGGGTGCGCTGACTGTTGGCGTCGTAGAATGCTGCGACCATCTCTGGCATTTCTGCCATGGTCCGTGGAGCGCCGTCGCCGTGCTCCGAACCCAGTTGGCTTGTAAGTGGGGCAAAAGAGTCGCGGGGAACGGTCCCTTCCGAAGCGGCACCTGCGGTTGATACCAACGAGATATTAGTGCAATAGCGTGAAGAGTCGCCCCTTCGCCGCTTCCTCTTTGCAACGATTCACCGCAAGCAACGGGTATGGTCCGTGCCAAACGGACCCAGTGCGGACTTGTTTCAGGTCAAGGAGCACCTCAAAGCAAAAGACGCCATTACTTTCAGACCGCGCCCGCCGCTCGTCATAGCCTTACTGAGGACCGCCACCTAGCCTCTTTCTATCCCGCCTCTGATCGCCTAAAGGAAAGATTGCTCCCGATTGTCCCTTTCTGCCAAGGGCTGCCCCCAAAGTGACTAAACAAGTCCCCCCTGGAGAGGGAACCAACCCAAGACTCTATTAACGGAAGCCCCTATTCCTGCTGGGCGTTATCGTTTGCGACCCTGTGCGCGCACAGTAGAACGGAAGGGATAACACCCGACAGACAGGAAGGTGGCGGACCAAAAAATAGAAATGGAATTTGAAACTGCAAATCCATGAGGAGGGATGCGAATGGGTGAGGGGCGGCAGTTAAAAGGTTTGCATTCTGGATTGCTCTTTATCGGCACCGCTTTATCCCTTGTCCTGTTGACCCTTCAAAAGGGTTTCGTCGCCGGTTCGGCACCCTCTAAAAATAGCCCGCAATGGAGCGACGCAACCCAAAAATGCATCCAATGCCACCAAGGGAGAGGGATTGCCCGGGTGGCGCTGTGGGATTGGCAGATGTCACGCCACGCAGAAGCGGGTGTCGGGTGCGAGGAATGTCACTTTCCTGCGGCGAAGGCTCCTGAAACGATTGTCCGGTCGGAAACAGCCTGCGACGACAAAAGGGTTCGGCGAAGGGTCTCTGCGGTCAATTGCGGAGAGTGCCACCGCGCGGAGTTTAAGCAGTTCTCTGAAGGCAAACATGCCCTTGCTTGGGTCGCTATGAACGCGATTCCGATGACCGCGCAACTTCCGAAAGAAGTAGGGGAACGGGGATGCGGCGGGTGTCATAACATCGGTCGCGACGACGGTAAGTGCGACAGTTGCCATACGAGGCACCTGTTTTCCGCCGCCGAGGCGAGAAGGGCGGAAGCGTGCCAGACCTGCCATATGGGCTTTGACCATCCTCAATGGGAGATGTTCTCCACAAGCAAGCACGGCACCATCTACCTGACGCAGGGCGCCCAATGGGATTGGGGACGGGGTTTAAAGCAGTGGTTCGCAGACATCGGCGACCCACGGGCGCCGAGAGCACCGACATGCGCTTTTTGCCACATGCCCGAAGGCGACCACGCTGTAAAGACAGCTTGGGGTTTCCTCGCCGTCCGCTTGGGCGAGAAGGACAAGGAGTGGGAACAATTGCGCAATACGGTGTTCCGGGGCCTGGGAGTCATTGACGAGAAGGGCAACGTCACCGGAAGGTTCAAAGTCGTGGCGGCGGGAAAAGTAGCCCGACTGTCTCAGGAGGAATGGCAGCAGGAGAGGGACAGGATGGTTGCGCGGTGCGCGACCTGTCACTCAGAAGGCTTCGCCAGACAGACCCTGGACCAGGGAGATAGAGTAGTCAAAGAAGCGGACCGGTTGCTGGCTGAAGCCATTCAGGTTGTTGAGAGCCTTTACCGAGACGGTGTCCTTCCTCGCCCGAAAGCGAGACCGCCGGTCGTGGATTTGCTGCAATTTTACGAGGTGGAGCATCCCATTGAGCAGCGCCTCTACACCATGTTTCTATCGCACCGGATGCGAGCGTTCCAGGGCGCCTTTCATATAAACCCGGACTACCTGCATTGGTACGGCTGGGCGGAGATGAGAAGAGATCTCGCCGAAATACGAGCCGAGGCAGCAAGGCTGAGGGAAGAGCGAAGGGCGAAGCGCTCGTAGACCGATGGCACCGATTTGACGGGTGTCCGTCTCCGTCCTATAGCATCTCGCCGACAGATACAGTCCTAAAGGTTACGGTTCTCTTTGCGGGACCTGTGGGGTTGCCCTGGGGCGACGCACCTGTGCGGCTCGTTCATTGAATTAGGGAAAGGCACGGATCGTACCGGGTCAAAGCCGATAGGTTCCCTCTTGCTCTTCTTGAGATTCAAAAACCCGTTTGACCAGGGAGATCAGTTCTAAGGGGTTGAAGGGTTTGGTCAGATACAGGTCGGCGCCGTAAGTGTAACCTGCCAGGACATCTCTGTCCTGGGCTCTTGCCGTCAGCATGATGACGGGGATGTCTTTCGTTTGCGGATCGTCTTTCAGTTGTTGGAGAGCCTGGAAACCGTCTAATCTGGGCATCATCACATCCAGGACGATCAAGTCGGGCTTTTCGGAGCGGGCCTTCTCCAAGCACTCTACACCGTCGTAAGCGGTCAAAACCTGGTATCCGTGCCGCTCCAAATTCACCTGGACTAATCGGACGATGTGGCGTTCGTCGTCAACAACGAGGACTCTCTTTTTGGTAGCGACGGCGCCTTCCTGTTGAGACATCCCTTCTTCACCCCTCACCCGAGTTGAACCTGGTCATCCTATCCCCGGCTGATTATGCCACCAGCCGCCAAGCGGTGTCAAGGAGGGGGGACGATGGTTATAATGGCTGGCGGAATAATTTTTTTGGGGGGAATCCGTTGCCAGTCACTGCGATTATTGGAGCCCAATGGGGCGACGAGGGAAAAGGAGGCGTCGTCGACTATTTAGCCCAGGACGCCGACGCCGTTGTGCGATTTCAAGGCGGAGCCAACGCCGGTCATACGGTCATCTATAAAGGAGAACCGCTTGCCCTCCACCTACTGCCTTGCGGGATTGTTCACGAGAGACCGATCTGCGTCATAGCCAATGGGGTCGTTGTCGACCTGGAAGCGCTCATTGAGGAGATTCGGCTGGTCGGTGAGCGGGGCATGTCCGTAACACCTCAGCGCCTAAAAATCAGCGATCGGGCGCATTTGACCCTGCCCTATCATCGCCTTTTAGACGGGCAGAGGGAGAGTGCGGACTCGCCTTCTCGGATCGGCACGACCCAAAGGGGAGTGGGTCCCACTTATGTGGACAAAGTTGACCGCATCGGGATCCGCTTTTTGGATTTTATCAGACCAGACGACCTCAAGAAAAAACTAAAGCGAAATTGGGAGATGAAAGCAGGTCAGTGCGGATCTCTCGCCGGAGGCGGGGAAGTCACTGCTGAGACCTTACTTCATTCCCTCCTATCCTACTACGAGACGGTCGTCCAGTATGCCGAGGTGACCGACACCGTTGTGGTCCTTAACCAAATGGTAGCCGACGGCAAAAGGATCCTGTTGGAGGGGGCGCAGGGAACGGGTTTGGACGTTGACTTCGGGACCTATCCCTATGTAACCTCTTCCAGCACGACCGCCGGAGGGGCGTGCATTGGAACCGGCATTCCCCCGTCCCGAATCACCCAGGTTTTCGGAGTTGCCAAAGCCTACACGACCCGGGTCGGAGAGGGTCCCTTTCCAACAGAGATGACCGCGGGCATTCAGGAAGAAATCAGGAGACGGGGTCGGGAATACGGGGCGACCACTGGCAGACCGAGACGATGCGGTTGGTTTGACGCCGTTTTGGTTCGTTACGCTCGCATGATCAACGGCTTCACCGGGCTGATTTTAACAAAATTGGACATATTATCGGGCTTACCAGAGGTGCCGATTGCCGTCGCTTACGAATGGCAAGGGAGGCATCTGACCCTCTTACCGGCGGACACTCGAGTCCTCGCCGAATGTAAGCCGGTATATGAAATCCTTCCAGGATGGACGGAGATAAAGAGGTCCCTTCGCAAGTGGTCGGACCTTCCTGACAATGCCCGCCGATTTGCCGATCGGATCAGCCAGTTGGCTGGCGTTCCCGTCGCCTTTGTGTCCATCGGACCAGAGCGAGATGCCGTCCTCTTTCCAGATGAAGCGGACAGTTTCTGGGGCTGATAAAGGATTTTATACTCGGTCGGAGTCGGTATGGTTGGGTGAGAAAAGAAATGACGCAGGCGAAAGACAGCAGGGTTCGGGTGCGGATCGCACCGGCACCGACGGGACCTTTTCACATCGGTCACGCTCGGACCGCCCTCTTCAATTGGCTATTCGCACGAAAGGAAGGGGGCAAATTCCTGATCCGCATTGAGGACACGGATCGGGAGCGGAGTAAGGACGAATTTGAAAGGGAAATTCTCGACGGATTGAGATGGCTGGGTCTAAAATGGGACGAAGAGCCGGTGCGGCAGTCGGCGCGGCTGGCGATTTACCGGGAAGTGGCGAAACATCTCCTGGAATCAGGACGGGCTTATCCCTGTTTCTGTTCACCCGAGGAACTTGAGCAAAAGAGGGAGGAGATGCTCAAGAAGGGGCTGGCTCCCAAATACGACAGGAAGTGCCGCTATTTGCCTGAGTCGCAGCGTCGCGAAAATTTGAGCCGATTGTCTTATGTCATCCGTTTTGCCATGCCTTTGGATGGGGAAACGACTTTTAACGACCTGATCCGGGGAACCATTACCTTCGACCATTCGGACCTGGACGATTTCATTCTGGTCAAGAGCGACGGATTTCCTGCCTATAACTTCGCCTGCGTCGTGGATGATCACTTCATGAGGATCACCCACGTCATTCGTGGGGAAGATCACATCTCCAACACGCCCCGGCAGATCCAGCTGTATCAGGCTCTTGGCTGGCAGGAGCCACAATTTGCTCACCTTCCCTTGATTCTCGGTAAAGATCGGTCTAAGTTGAGCAGTCGGCACGGCGCCACATCGGTGACTGCTTACCGAGAGATGGGAATTCTGCCGGAAGCGATGGTCAATTTTCTCGCCCTTTTAGGCTGGTATCCCCGAGGCGACGAGGAGATCCTGCCTCTTGAAGAACTGGTCGGGCAGTTTGATTTAAAGGAGGTGAAACCGTCCGGAGCCGTTTTTGACCTGGAAAAACTTCTCTGGATCAATGGGATTTACATTCGCAGACTTCCGACAGAGGAACTCGCCCGTCAGATTCTGCCCTACCTGACGGCGAAAGGTTGGATAGGTTGGGAACCGAAGGAAGAGGATTGGCGCTATCTGCTGGCGATCGCTCCCCTGCTTCAGGAGAGGCTGAGGTACCTGTCGGAGGCAGCCGACTTGGCGGACTTCTTTTTTGAGGATCCTCAGGAATATAAGGAGACCGTCGTCCGCAAGTGGCTGAGCCGGGAGGATGCTCCCCAAATCTTACAAGAGTTGTCTAATCGATTGGAGGGGGTAAGAGACTTTTCGGTCGAGACAGTGGAGCGGGTCGTGCGGGGCGTGGCGAAGGAGATGGGAAAGCAAGCTGCCGTGATCATTCACACAACCCGCGCAGCGATCACAGGGCGGGGGGAAGGACCGAGTCTGTTTCACCTAATGGCAGTACTGGGGAAGGAAAAATGTGTCCGGCGCCTCAGGGAAGCTGGGGCGCGCTTAAGGAGTGGCGCCTTGCAGGTCGCCCGGTCGAATAGGGAAGGAGGGGTTGACGGATGAATCGTCTTGCTGTTGTGTTACTGAGTTTGGGGCTCGTCGTGCCAGCACTGGCGCAGGAGGAGCCGCCGCTCAGGGGTTGGACTCTGCGGATTGGTCCCTGGTTTCCTGCATCCCGCGACGTTCGCCAAAGGACGGACGACCTGTGGGTCTACTTTGGGGTGGAGCGCAAATATACACCGATAACGACCATTAGCCTGGATTACACCGAGGGCTCTGGCGTTGACAGGGTCAAGCAGCTCTGCCTCTTCGCCAACTCTCGCCAATCTTACACACCGAATCTGGACGTCATTGGAGGGGTCGGCATCGTTTACTCTCAAGTCCGGGTCGCCGGCGTTTCAGACACCAGGATGCGGCTGGGCGTGACCGTAGGCGTGAGTTGGAAGGCGGCTCCTAAGGCAGACGTCCAGGTCCGATACCAGGCGGGCACTTTCCGAGAGGTCAACGGTTTCGTCCTGACCCTGAACTTACACTTTTAACAGTTCACGAACAACGCCGGGGCGGGGATACGGTCCGGCTCTATGGCTACCCTTGCCTGGAGGGAAGACCTAAGGGAGGGGAAGTGCCTCCACGCTGGCGATCCATTCAAAGTCCGGGTGGGTAAAGATGTAAAGGTCCCTTCCCTCGCCAGCCAAGCACCAGAGATAGTAAACCTGGCAGCCCGGTGCGGCTACCACCGGATGAAAACCACGGGGGATCAGGACCGTATCGCCGTCCCGAACGACGAATGCTTGGGTCTCGCTCTCGTCCATCAATATTTGAACGGCAAAGCCGGACTTAGGGCGAACCCGAAAATGGTAGACCTCTTCCAACGCCGCCTCGCGCGGAGGTCTGTGCTCTTGGTGCCTATGGGGTGGAAAAGACGACCAATTTCCCGGGGGGTTTCTCGTTTCTCCCACTAACAGTCGCTTTGCTGCAAAAGTTGACGGCACGATATCATCAATCTCCCGAAACCAGTTAAACCGTCCCGCCGATCGCCTCGTCACTTGGTCTGGCGCTATAAAACGGCACTCACCAAAAGGCGGAGCGGGAGACGAGAAGAAAGCCATTTCACACTCCGTATGGGAACGGATGTGAAAGCGGGCTTCAGAACGGAAGTAAAATGCCGCTGCCTTCCCGGAGAAAACATCGGTCCTTCCTCGCACCGGTGACCAGAGATGACCGTCGGATTCAACGGTCACGGTGCCGAACATTACGACAGCGACCGTTTCGCCCTCGGCGGCACCTTCGTAGTCGCTACCACTTTCCAGGCGTAAAAGGGAAAAAGAGAGCCACTGTAGGATCCCGCCCGACGGATCAGCGACCTTGAGCCACCCGTAGCCGTCAGGGCAGGGGATCGGCTCTTGGAAAACGCCCATACATTTTCACCCCTTAGATCCCATGCATCGTGCTCCCGATCAGATAGGCTCCCAGCCCGATGGAAGCGACACCGGTGAGGATTGCAAAGCCCTTTTCCAACAGCCGGGCGCGCGATGCCATCAGGCTGACCGGAAGGACGATCATGTAAGCGATTGCTGCCATACCGGCTAATGAGCCGACGGAAAACAAAAGCAAAAAGAGGACGGCGCTCATCAGGTGCTTGCAACTCGCTAAAATCAGCACGGCGACGGCTCCGCTTCCCGCTAGCCCGTGAATCATTCCGACGAGAAGAGGTCTCCACCCTGTCAGCCAGGTTGCGTGGGAATGATCGCGCTCCACCGAATGATCATGGCTGCTATCGCTACCGCTGCCTCCTGCAGGGTGAATATGCAAGTGCTCGTGCTCCCAATCGCCGTGCCGATGCGGATGACGGTGGACTTTCTTCCCTGCCCATCTCTTCAAAGTGGAAGCGCCTAAAAGGACCAGGACAATGCCGACCAAACCTTCCAGATACTCCCGGACGGTCAATGGCATTTCTAACCGGAACAGCAGCAGGGGAAAGCCAACGAGAGAGATGGTGAGACTGTGACCCAGACCCCAGGCGATACCGACTCTTAAAGCCTGAAAACGACTGTTCGTCTCCGAAACCATTGCGGACACAGCGACCAGATGGTCCGGGTCAAGGGCATGCCGAGCCCCTACGATGAACCCCAGTAGCCAAACCCCTGCTGACGTTTCCGTTCCCCTTCACTCCTCTACTCGCCGGCAGCCTACCAGAGTATATCCCGCTCGCGCCCGGGGGGGCTAACATTGGTCGTGACGAAATGGTCATCGGCACTGTACCGTATCTCAATGCCGTACCGCTTACCTATGGGTTAAGGAACGTCGGCTATACGGGGGAAATCCGATACGGCAGTCCGGCGGACCTTGCCCAGTGGCTTCAAGAGGGACAGCTGACGGCAGGTCTGATCCCCATCGCCGAGTATCTTCGGGGTGTGGGGGCGGTTATCGTCAAGGGCGTCGTTCTCGCCAGCGACGGACCCGTTCGTAGCGTTCTTGTTGTCTCCGATATTCCGCTGGCTCAGTTGCGGACAGTCGCCGTTGACCGAGGCTCCCGGACCTCTGTTCTGCTAATGAAAATCGTTCTTGCGGAACGATACGGCGTTTATCCTGTGCTCTTCCCGTCAGAGCCCGACCCGGACCGTATGCTTGAAAAGGCAGACGCCTGCCTCTTGATCGGTGATGCTGCCCTAAGACTGAAACGTAAGTCGACATGGTTGGTCACCGACCTGGGTGGGGAGTGGAAGGAGATGACGGGATTACCCTTCGTCTTCGCCGCTTGGGTTTTGGCTTCCGAGGCAGACCCGGTGACACTGCCGGACCTCTTGCGCAGGTCGTGTGTAGAAGGATTGAGCAACTTACACGCCATTGCCCGTGAGGAGGCAAGTCGGCGATCCCTGGACTTTGACCTGGTCTTTGACTACCTGGCAAGGAGAGTTCAGTATCAAATGACGGAAAGGCATCTGGAGAGCATACGGCTTTTTTCCGAAAAATGTCGCAAGCACGGCTTCATCGGCGATGCGCACCCCATCAGCCTTACTTCATAGCCCGGCAGCAACAATCCATGACATATTTGTCTGAAAAGGAAGGTGAAGCGGGACGGAGTGGCATTGGGAGAAAAAATCTTAACAACGGCGGTAAGGGAGACGAGTTGGAACCTGGACCGGAGACTCCTAAATATTTTGGATCGCGCATTGGAGTCCCGTCGCCTCTCTCAAGATGACATCGTTACTCTGCTTCAATGTCCCGTTCTGACCCCCCTTGGTTTAGTAGCGAACCAGATCCGCTGGCGACACCATCCCGAGCCAATCGTCACATATGTCGTCAGCCGAAATATCAACTATACAAATGTGTGCGTTGACTACTGCTCCTTCTGCGCCTTTTACAGACCTCCGGGCAACCCAGAGGGCTATCTTCTGGATAGGGAAACGATCCTTTACAAAGTCCGAGAGGCTGTGGAGATGGGGGCAACTCAGATTCTGATGCAGGGGGGTCTCAATCCCGACTTGCCCCTCCGATGGTATTGTCAGACCTTTGAGACGATAAAGGCGCATTTTCCCCAGGTATGGCTCCACTGCTTGTCACCGGCAGAAATCTTATTCATTGCCGAGAGAGACAATCTCCCGGTCGACGATGTATTGAAGGCGCTCCGAGACTCTGGACTGGGGTCCATTCCAGGCGGTGGGGCGGAGATTCTAAGCGATCGGGTCCGCAACAAGATCAGTCGACTCAAATGCACCAAGGATCAGTGGCTAATGGTGATGAGACGAGCCCACCGTTTGGGTCTTCGGTCCAGCGCCACTATGATGTTTGGGCACATTGAAGAACCCGAGGACATCGCTGAGCACCTCATCAGCATCCGAGACCTTCAGGATGAGACCGGTGGGTTCACCGCGTTCGTTCACTGGGCGTTCCAGCCGGGCAACACCCCTTTGGGGAAGCGGGTCAAAGGTCACCAAGCCGGCGGGCACCCCTACCTAAAGCTCACCGCCGGGGCGCGTCTCGCCCTTGATAACTTCGCCAACATTCAAGCTTCTTGGGTCACACAGGGACTCAAGGTGGCTCAAACGGCGCTCTTTTTCGGCGCCAACGACTTTGGCGATACCGTGATAGAGGAAAATGTTGTCAGACCGGCAGGTGCAACCGAATGGGCAACTTTGGAAGAGATGCTGCAAGCCATTCGGGATGCCGGCTTCATTCCAAAGCGGCGGGACACCCTCTACCGAATCGTTGAGGGAGGGCATCCGGGACCAACCGGGTGAAAAGAGTCTTTACGTCGGGAACCGTTCCCGCTATAATTAGTAAGGGTCATCAAAGTGCCCTCCAGGGGACCCGATCCAAAAGGAAAGGGAATCGGCACCGGGAATATATATGTGTATGACTGATAGGGAGACGGAGGGAGAACGGCAAGAAGGTGTGACTTCTCTCCAGCACCGTCCGACCCATCTTCTCGCCATTGAAGAAATGGAGCCGGAGGAGGTCGGCACTCTTCTCGACTTCTCAGCCAGATATAAGCGCGCGTTGCAGTCAGAATTGGGCGCGGATCTCATTGAAGAAGCGTCCCATAGCCTCAAAGGCAAGTCGGTAGTTCTTCTCTTCTACGAACCGAGCACACGGACGAGAACCTCCTTTGAAATGGCGGCACGGCGCCTGGGAATGGGTGTCACGAGTTTGTCCATACCTTTCTCCAGTACTGTGAAGGGAGAGGGTCTCAAAGATACGGTCCTAACCTTAATGGCGTTGGGCTATGATGCTTTCGTCATTCGCCATCCCCACTCAGGCGCGCCCCACTTCGTCTCCCGCGTCTTAACAGAAGAAGCAGTCAAAAGAGGAGTCCGCACCCCATCGGTCATTAACGCTGGCGACGGGATGCATGAACATCCTACCCAAGCCCTCCTGGATCTTTTGACTTTGAAGGAGGTGTTCGGACGGGTTGACGGTCTGAAGGTCGCCTTCATCGGCGATATCGTTCACAGTCGGGTCGCTCGGTCCGGAATGTGGGCTCTTAAGAAACTTGGTGCTCAGGTCCGACTCTGCGGTCCACCGACGATGGTGCCTGGACCCTTTCAGCGCCTCGGCGTCTCGGTTTTCTACAGAGTTGAAGAAGCCGTTGCAGGGGTTGATGTCGTCTATCTCCTCCGCCTTCAGTTGGAACGCCAACAGTCGGGTCTCTTCCCTTCTGTTGCAGAGTATCACACCCTTTACGGTTTCTCTTTAGATCGCCTGCACCAACTTTGTCCGAAAGCCCTCGTTATGCACCCAGGACCGATGAACAGAGGAGTGGAGATTAGCGGTGACCTGGCCGATAGCGACAATGCCCGAATCTTAGACCAGGTGGCAAACGGTGTTGCCGTGCGGATGGCTGTCCTGTATGTGCTGCTCGGGTCGAGGGATTCTCAAGAGAACCGATCAGGAAATGAGATCCCACTCTAGTCGTCTCACAAATACACTCCTGGTAGGGCTGGCGATTTTTTCGTGTAAGATCTGTCTGTCTCTCGTAAAGAGACGGTGAGGGGCATTAGAAGGAGAGTCCTTCTAAAGGACGGTGTAATCCTTAATCCGGCTGACGGTTTTTTTGAGAAGGCCGACCTTCTCTTCGAGTCAACTTCCCCAGGTGCGCCAGACGGAAGGATCCTTGCCGTCGGGAAGGACTTGCCCCCCGACGACGCTGTCGTCGTGGACTGCTCCGACCTGTTCGTAAGCCCTGGTTTTATTGACATGCACTGCCATTTGAGGGAACCGGGAGAAACTCACAAAGAGACGATAGAGACCGGTTGCCGATCTGCAGTCGCCGGCGGGTTTACTACTATCTGCTGCATGCCGAACACCAAGCCGCCCCTTGATAGTGCAGAGACCATCGGCTATGTGAGGCATCGGGGGGAACGTCTCGGTAGGTGCGAGGTCCTGCCGATAGCAGCCGTAAGCGTCGGCATGGAGAACAGCAAGCTCACTGAAATGGCTGCACTGGCAGGAGCGGGCGCTATTGCCTTCTCCGACGACGGTTACCCAATCCAGGACGCATCCTTTCTTCTGAAAGTCCTCGAGTATTCAAGAACCTGCGACGGCTTGGTCATTCTCCACCCTGAGGATAAGTCGCTGACCGCTGGGGGACAGGTCCACGACGGTTTGACCGCACTGATACTCGGTCTGCGAGGAATGCCGAGGGAAGCGGAGTATTTGCCCGTCCAGCGTGCCACCTCCTTGGCTGCGCGATGCGGAGCGCGGATTCATATTGCCCATGTCTCTGTGAAAGAATCTATTGAAATTATTAGAAAGGCTCGGGAAGCAGGCTTCTCGGTATCGGCTGAAGTAACACCCCATCACTTACTCTTGACGGACAGTTTTGTGAAAGGATACCGCACCGAGTTCAAGATGAATCCGCCCCTTAGGGAGCCTTCGGATACGGAGGCGCTACAGGAAGCCTTGAAGGAAGGCGCCATTGACTGTGTCGCTACCGATCACGCACCCCACTCGGATGAAGAAAAGGAAACGACCTTTGATGACGCCCCCTTTGGTGTGATAGGTTTTGAGACCGCTTTTCCCGTTCTCTGGACAGAGTTGGTTGTTAAGAGGCAGTTTCCAGCGCTACGACTCATTGAAGCGCTGACGACGGCACCTGCGAAAATTCTCCGGATTCGGAGGGGGAATCTGAAGCCAGGCTTTCCGGCGGATATCATCATTTTTGACCCCAACAAAAACTGGGAGATCATGAAAGAGGGCCTGAGGAGTAAATCCCGAAACACATGCTTTGACAAGTGGAAGGTTGTGGGGATGATCGTGACGACGTTTTTCAGGGGGAGATTAGTGTATCTGGCTCGGGATTTTGACCGGGTAGCTGATTTGGATTCTTACGGCGAGGAGGCGTCTGCCTAATGCCATCGAAAGGTGGTCCTGAAGGTTTTCTAGTTTTGGAGGACGGTTCGGTTTTCGAGGGAAAGGGCTTCGGTTCCATCAGGAATGTGGTCGGAGAAGTGGTTTTCAATACCGGCATGACGGGTTACGAGGAAGTTCTTACAGACCCATCCTATGCCGGTCAAATAGTCGTCATGACCTATCCCCTCATCGGCAATTACGGGATTACAGCCGAAGATAATGAATCGGGTCGGGTGCAGGTTGCCGGATTTGTGGTGGGAGAGTGGTGTGAATTTCCGAGCAATTTCAGAAATAAAAAGAGCATAGACCAGTTCTTGAGGGACTACGAAATCCCTGGACTGTATCAGGTGGACACGAGGGCAGTAGTTTTAAGGTTGAGAAGACGAGGAGTGATGATGGGAGTCATCGGGTATGGTGCGAGTCCTGATGATCTTATGCAGTTAGTTGCAACTAGCCGCCGATACGACGCAGTGAATTATGTTCAAGAAGTCAGTACCCATCTGCCGTACAAATGGAACGGGCGACTTATACCCCTTAACAAACAGTCGCCTCGCGGCGATCGGGTCCGGATCGTCGTTGGTGATCTGGGGACTAAGTTCGGTATTCTCAGGTCTCTTCATCGCAGGGGTTGCGAGGTTATCGTTGTCCCTTGGCACTGGACTGGCGATCAGATCCTATCGTTAGAACCGGACGCGCTTCTTCTTTCCAACGGGCCCGGCGACCCGGGGCTCCTGCGATCTGTGATCAGGACCGCTCGGTCTCTTTTGGGGAAATTACCAATTTTCGGGATCTGTCTCGGTCATCAGATTCTCGGATGGGCTTTAGGCGGAAAAACTTTCAAACTGAAGTTCGGTCACAGGGGCAGCAACCATCCGGTCAAGGATTTAAGGACCGGTCGGGTTTATATTACAACTCAAAATCACGGCTATGCGGTAGACGAAGAATCCCTTAAGGGGACTGGAGCATCGGTCACCCACATTAACCTTAACGACGGTACCGTTGAAGGGTTGTGTCACGACGAACTAAAGATCCTATCTGTGCAATACCATCCGGAAGCGTCGCCGGGTCCATGGGACAACGGTTATATCTTTGACGAATTCCTCTCTCTGGTCGGCGGCATTCGGGGATTTTGGCGGAAAAAGGAAGACGAGCAATGAGCAAGTCCGAAGGCATAAAGAAAGTGCTTCTGATCGGTTCTGGTCCGATCGTCATCGGACAAGCAGCGGAATTTGATTATTCTGGATCCCAAGCGTGCCGCGCCCTGAAAGAAGAGGGCATTGAGGTTGTTCTCGTCAACTCCAATCCTGCCACCATTATGACCGACCCTAATATGGCGGACCGCGTTTACATTGAACCGCTGACTGTGGAATACCTCGCAAAGGTAATTGAGCAGGAGAGACCCGACGGTCTGATAGCTACCCTCGGCGGTCAAACGGGTCTAAACCTCGCCACCCAATTAGCAATGGAGGGTGTCCTTGATCAGTATGATGTCCGTCTGCTGGGAACCTCCCTCGACGCGATCCGTAAAGCGGAAGACAGGGATTCCTTTCGGCGGCTGATGGCTGAAATTGGCGAGCCGATACCCCGCAGTCGCGCCGTCAGATCCATCGAGGAAGCCGTGGCTTTCGCTGAGGAGATCGGCTACCCTGTCATCGTCCGACCTGCTTATACCCTCGGAGGGACGGGCGGTGGGCTGGCTTTCAGCGCCGACGAACTAACCGCAGTCTGTCAGCGGGGACTAGCCCTGAGCTTCATCGGGCAGGTTCTCGTAGAGGAGTGTGTTCTCGGATGGAAGGAAGTTGAGTATGAGGTAATGAGAGATAGAGACGACAACTGCATCACTGTGTGCGCTATGGAGAATCTGGACCCGATGGGTGTGCACACGGGCGAAAGCATCGTCGTCGCACCGACCCAGACGCTGACCGATAAAGAATACCAGATGCTGCGATCGGGTGCCATCAAGATCATTCGGGCTTTGAAAATAGAGGGCGGGTGCAACATTCAATTCGCTTTAGATCCCCGATCCTCCCGCTACTATGTGATTGAAGTCAATCCGAGGGTGTCTCGCTCTTCTGCTCTAGCGTCAAAAGTGACGGGTTACCCTATCGCCCGGGTCGCAGCAAAAATTGCCGTAGGACTGCGCCTGGACGAAATCCCCAACGCGGTGACAAGGAAAACCCTCGCTTGCTTTGAGCCCAGCATTGACTATGTAGTCGTCAAGATCCCCAGATGGCCCTTTGACAAGTTTCCGAGTGCAGACAGGACGATCGGAACTCAGATGAAGAGTACAGGAGAAGTGATGGCGATAGGGAGAAGATTTGAAGAAGCTTTGCTCAAAGCAGTCAGGAGTCTTGAGATCGGAGTGCATCACATTCTTCATCCCGATCTATTCAAATTGAGCGATTTGGAGTTAGAGGAACTGATTCGTATTCCAAACGATCTGCGGCTCTTCGCCATAGCGGAAGGATTCCGGCGAGGGATGACCGTCCGCGAGATCTCCGAGATGTCTCGGATCGACCCATGGTTTGTCCAAGGAATTAGGAACATCGTCGTTGCCGAAAGAGGCTTAGCAGCTAAGAATTGGAGTCAAGTCAGTAGAGAAAACCTTTTGGAGGTAAAACGCTTGGGCTTCTCCGACAAAGCCATCGGGCAATTTGTCGGCGTGTCAGAGCGCGGTCAGAGTTCGCCTAATGTTGACGGCGAGGAAAAGGCGAGGCAAATTCGTAAACAATTGGGAATCAGTCCCGTTTACAAGATGGTGGATACATGCGCCGGTGAGTTTGAGGCGGAGACTCCCTATTTTTACTCAACATACGAGAGCAACGGATCCGATGAGGTGCCACCGTCTCAAGGGAAGAAAGTCGTTGTGATCGGGTCCGGACCGATCCGGATCGGTCAAGGTATTGAGTTTGACTACTGCAGCGTCCATTGCGTGTGGGCTTTACAGGAATTGGGCTATGAAGCGATTATGATTAACTGCAACCCAGAAACCGTATCCACCGATTTTGATATTGCAGACCGGCTCTATTTTGAGCCATTAACTCTGGAGAACGTGCTAGAGATCGTGGAAAAGGAAAAGCCTGTAGGTGTGATCGTTCAATTCGGCGGTCAGACCCCTGTTAATTTGGCTGAATGGCTGCACAAGTGTGGGGTAAAAATCTTAGGGACCGATTTTCAGAGCATTGATATTGCCGAAGACCGGCGGCGAACTCACCAACTTCTTTCTTCATTGGGTATTCCCTACCCCCCCGGTGATGCCGTATCGTCAGCAGGGGAAGCATTAGAGACAGCTAGGGATATCGGATATCCCGTCATTGTCCGACCCAGTTATGTGTTGGGCGGTCGGGCGATGGATATCGTGCACTCAGAGGAAGAGATGATATCCTACCTTGAGTACGTGGTCCGTGTTTCCCCTGACAAGCCGATTCTCGTGGACAGGTATGTTGAGGGTGTAGAGGCGGAAGTGGACGCCATAGGCGACGGTGACGAGTGCCTTATTCCGGGGATTATGGAGCATATTGAGCGGACGGGCGTCCATAGCGGAGACAGTATTGCTGTTTGCCCTCCTCAGCGAATCAGTGAAGAGGCAAAGAAAAAGATAGTCGCTTACACTTCAGCAATATGTAAAGCCTTGAGGGTGCAAGGGTTAATTAATATTCAGTTCGTCATCGTTGGTGATGATGTCTTAGTTCTTGAGATGAATCCGCGGGCGTCGAGGACCGTTCCCTACCTAAGCAAGCTAACGGGGGTTCCCGTGGTTCCGGTCGCGGTGCGGGCGATAATGGGGAAATCATTGCGAGAGCAAGGCTACACCCCAGGACTGATGCCGGAGCCTTTGATGGTCGGCGTTAAGGTTCCCGTCTTTTCTATGGGGAAATTATTGAAGGCAGAAATAGAACTGGGACCGGAAATGAAAAGCACGGGAGAAGTGATGGGGATTGACCCGGAATTTCCCAAGGCGCTTTACAGGGGCTTAGTCGCAGCCGGCTATCACCTTCCCCGAGGCGGTCGGCTTCTTGTGACGGTCGCCGACAGACACAAGGCGGAAATCGTACCGATCGTTCAGAGACTGGAGCGACTGGGCTTTCAGGTATATGCCACCAGGGGAACGGCAGCTGTGTTGGAAAAGGCAGGGGTATTTTGTCAAGTGGTCAATAAGATTGAGGAGGGTCCACCGGACGTCCTTCAATTACTATCCCGAAAGGCTTTGGACCTGGTCATTAATACGCCGTCGGCGACCCGTCTATCGGAGCGGGACGACCTCATCATTCGCCGGTTCGCCGTAGAGCACGGGATCCCTTGCATCACATCTCTGGATACCGCCCGTGGCGTGGCGACCGCCTTAGAGACGGTGGAGGGCGAGCATCGGTGTGAGGTGCGGGCTCTTCAAGACATCCACGCTCTCGTCTCGTCTGCCGATCCTATGACGGAGACCTAAGCGACGGGGACCGTCTGTTTCGTTGCGCCGTAGCTATCGTCCGTCGTATTCGGGCATTGGCATAGCAAGTAAAGTCGGAAATGGCGACGCCGGGTTTGACCGTGGGTCAGAGAGGGGAATGAAACTGCCCGCTTACAGAATTCCCTTTTACCTTCGTTTCCGACCGGGTTGGTTGCTTCTTACGTCGGCGCACTCTTGTTCAGCCTCTCACCTGACCGTCGCCCCATACGATCCATTTATAGGTCGTCAACTCCCTCAGCCCCATCGGACCTCGGGCGTGGGCTTTCTGGGTGCTGATCCCGATCTCTGAACCGAGACCGAATTCATAACCGTCCGTCCATCGCGTGGAAGCGTTTACGTAAACGGCGGCTGAGTCTACCATCTGGCAGAACCGACGAGCCGTCCTGATATCGTTGGTGACGATGGCTTCACTATGGTGGGTCCCGTAGTGATTGATGTGGTCAATTGCCTCGTCGACTCCTTTCACGACCTTGACGGCGAGAATCAGGTCTAAATACTCAGCGTACCAGTCCTCGTGGGTCGCCGGTTTCACATCGGGGAGAATCTGCCTCGTCAACTCGCAGCCCCTGAGTTCTACACCCTTCGCTCTCAAAGCCTCAGCGGCTTTCGGCAGGAACTCACGGGCGATCGATTCTTCAACGAGCAGGGTCTCTGCGGCATTGCACACAGAAGGCCTCTGGGTCTTGGCGTTGACGATGATCTTGACAGCCATCTCTAAGTCAGCATTCCGGTCCACATAGACGTGGCAGTTTCCGGCGCCCGTTTCGATGACCGGAACGGTGGCGTTTTCAACCACATACTTGATTAATCCGGACCCGCCTCTGGGAATGAGCAGGTCCAAAAATTCGTTCATCCGCATCATTGCCCGGGCGCCCTCCCGGTCGGGTATGTCCACCAATTGAATCGCCTCCCGGGGAACGCCCGCTTCGTAAACGGCGTCGGCGATGACATTCCATAAAGCAATGTTGGACCTGAGGGCTTCCTTGCCGCCTCTGAGGACCACGCAGTTGCCCGCCTTGAGACAGAGCCCGGCGCTGTCTACGGTTACATTTGGTCGGCTCTCGTAAATGACGCCGACGACCCCGAAGGGGACACGCACTTTCTGCAAAACCAGTCCGTTCGGTCTCCGCCAGCCTTCAATGATCTCGCCGACGGGATCGGGCAGAGCGGCGACCTCCTCCAAACTGACCATCATGCCCTTGATCCGACTCTCATTCAGTAACAACCGGTCAATCAAAGCGGGCGACAGCCCTCCTTCCTTGCCTTCGCTGACATCTTGAGCGTTGGCTTCCAGTATTTCGGTCCGGCGATCCCATAAGGACTGAGCCATGTTGAGAAGAGCCTTGTTTTTTGTGTCAGTAGAAAGGGACGCGACGACCGGGGCGACGCTCTTCGCCTTCTTGGCTTTGGATTCAACGATTCTCCATATCTCTTCGGCAGTCCGGGCAGTCACTGCCATCGGCTCTCGCCTCCCCTCGCTCTTTTGGTTTAAAGAATAGCATTTTCGGTCGCGTTCTTTACACGCACCGACTCAGAAGGAAAAGGAGGCTCGCCGGACCACTCAATAGGGCCATGAAGGGAAAGAGGGCACCGAGAGTCTTGATCGCCCGTAAATAGGCTTGCCCATAGGAACGGGTCCCGAAAGCCTCCGGGAAAATGACGGCACGAGTTAACAGGGCGCTGTGCATCATCGCCACGATGGTGCTCTCTCCCTGGAAGAAGGCTGCAAACGCTTGAAGCAGCCCAGGCAAGGGGGGCAGGGTGAGGGTCGGGGCGGTCGTCCAGGCTTGCTCCACCATCCCCCTCATATGGCCGATGACAATTCCTGCCGGCGGTATCAGCCACGACGGAACCGCTATCGTAACGGTCTGGACCACGACCGTTACAGCCCAGTTGATCAGGGGCGTCAGTAAGCCGGCAGAGACGGGATCGGAAAATATGTGCGGCGGTATGAAGACCGAATCCTGGAAATCGAATCTCGTGTGCAATACGAAACAGGAAGTCAGGTAGAAAGCGAAAAAGACTGCCGTCAGCGAGTGATAGATTCCCTTTTCTCGTACCAGAAGAAGATCGGGAAACCGTTTCACCGCAAGGTCGGACCAGAACTTCGTGAGGAGAAGATGACCCGATAGGAGGATCAAAGCGAGGGAAAAAAGAGAGAGCCAGAACTGATCGTTCCGTTTGAAAGGTGACCGGATGCTGACGAGGGCCTTCCTCTGAGCGGGCGTTAACCAGCGTCTCAAGCGGGCCGAATGCCAATTCCTTGTAAGAATCAGCCAGCAAGGTGTCCCCGCATCCGTGTGACCGACTAATAGGATGGTCCACTTAAAAAGTCGCACATCCGAACGGAAGACGGGGACTGAAGCGGAAGCCCAGGGGGTCAGGTTCCTGTTCCACTGCCGAAGGGTTTCTGGGTTCCATCGGGGCGGCAAACCGGGACCGACGATCAGGGAATGAGAGGCACCCTCGGATCCTGTCAGTTCCTCTGCTACCGATGGGGCGACGGCGACCACACTGATTGCTCGTCGCAGGTACTCTTTTTTTTCCTTCGTTCGGAAAGTGCCGATATAGCGGGCGGGGAAGGCTTTTTCGTCCGGTTTCAAGGAGGGCTGGGACGCCACGCCAATCAAAACGACGAGACCCTCCTCTCTGGCACCCGAGGACGAGAAAATCGCCAAAACGATGCCGATCAAAAGGACCCCGACAGTCGCCACCACGCCTTTTGCTGTCATTCCCAATTCGTGCGACGTTTAATGAGAAGGACGCTGACTGCTGAAAAGAGAACTTGCGACTGTTATGGCTTCCGTGACTGGCTTGCCGTCCCAGTCAGAAGGAACGGGTAGCCCGAGGGCAAAGACAGCTGTCGCTGCCGTGTCCATAGTCACCACTTTTCGGTTTATCTGACCCGTCCTTGCTGCAAGACCGCCTGCGGCGATCCAGGGTATCAGGACATCTTCTTCGTCATCGGACCCATGCCTGCGGTCGTGACCGCCGTGGTCTGCCGTAACAATCACCAGAGTTCGGGACCAAATCCCCTCAGATTTGAGGGTCTCGACGATTAGGCCTGTGGCGCGGTCGCATCGGCGAAGGGCATCCATGAATTGGGGACTGGGCGCCACCCCTTTCTTGATATTTCCCCACCCGTAAGAGTGCCCGGCGCTATCGGGATCGGAGAAGTGGACAAGCAAAATGTGGGGTCTGATCCGGCGCAGCAGTTCAACAGCCCGCTGGGCGACCTCAACCGCATCCGACGAGACGAAAGCGTCCCCATCTAATGATCCGGGCGGCGCCAGATGGCGAAACTTCTTTTTGGAATAAACCATCGCCGTCCTGAGACCTTGGCTCCGGGCGAGGGAAAAAACGGTGGGCAACAAAACATAACCGTTCTCTTCTCTGTAGTCGTTCCAGAGGATTCGGTGGCGGTCCGGTCCAACACCCGTCACCATGGAGGCATGGGATGGGAGGGTAGAACTGGGCAGGGTCGTCCGGGCGGAAAAGGTGAAGGCACCCTGACGAACCAATTGAGCGGTGACAGGCAAGTGTCCCCTGTCCATCAGATCCGCTATAACGGTCGGCTTGCCCCCATCCCAACTGAGGATGACGACAAAGTGATCGTTTTGCCCAGCGGGCAGCCATCGGTTAACGATGAGAAGGATAACAGCCGCCAGAAGAGCCAGCGGCGGTCTTTTTACCATCTGTCCTCCACCGTGATCGTTCAATCCCTACATAAGTATGAACCTTGGCGACCGCGCTGGCGCGTCTGTGGCGATCTGTTCATAAGTCTGGGAAGCGTCATGATCAGATAAGGTTGAAGGCGGTGAGTAGCGATGAACATAGGGAGGCGTCGGTTGCTTCGGACGGCTGCTCTTGCGGGAGGTTGGTCGCGGATGAAGGAACGGTCGGACGGTGTGAGGCTAGAGACCGACACCTTTGTTTATCAGATCGGACCTGACGGTTCCAACATCTCGTTTTATCTAACGACCGAGGGTCGGGAGGCGTTGACTCGCTGGTCACCGTCTTTTATC
Organism: Candidatus Caldisaccharidevorator sinensis; assembly: GCA_032161505.2. Lineage (GTDB taxonomy): Bacteria > Armatimonadota > Fervidibacteria > Fervidibacterales > Fervidibacteraceae > Caldisaccharidevorator > Caldisaccharidevorator sinensis. The sequence continues at coordinate 335,111 of JAVKTG010000001.1, read as the reverse complement.
GCACTGGCAGAAGATCAAGGAAAGATCTACCGTCCGACTGCCTGCCGGTCAACAGACAAGGGATTCTCTCTTTCCTTCGACCCTCTTCCTGCTGCTTTTTCCTTCTCCGTAGCAGCTCATCGGCATTTTATTGTTGTGAAAATCGAGGCTTCGTCGGGAGCCCCTATAGAGCGGCTTCGTATATTCAACCTGCCGCTTGCTCTGGACGGCGCGGTTGGGCATATCGCCTGCACTGTTTTAGGACAGAGGACCTGTATGGCTCTGGTCCCGCTTAACCTACAAACGGATGTCCAAGTGGGGCGCGACCAGAATGACTCCACGGTCGTTCACTTCTCTTCTTCAGCCTTCCGTTTCCTTGGGATTGTCGGTGCCCGAATGGCGCTCGTTGTCGGTCCGGCGGAGATATTTCGCCAGACCGTTAAGGCTTTATTGAGAGAGGAAAGTATGGTGTGGTCGCCCGTCGGCGGTCCCTTTGCCCTTGATGTCGCTGATAACCGACTCTCTTATTTGTTTGCCGAAGTGACCGAGGCTAATGTGGAGGAGTGGATAGAACTAGCAAAACTGGCAGGGCTTGGAGAACTTCTTTTCTACGGGTTTGCCACCTATGGTTCTTACCAGCCTTACCCGGACCGATTTCCCGACGGTTTGAAAGGCGTGCGTCGAGCCGTTCAAAAGGTCCATTCGGCCGGTCTGAAAGCGGGCTATCACATGCACTCTTTTAGCATTCAGAAGACCGATCCCCTCGTCACGCCAAAGCCGCACCCCTCTCTAGCGAAGGGTCAGAGACTGACCCTTGCGAAAGACATAAGTCCCGATGAGACCTTCATCCCAACCGTTGAATCGCCTCGCGACCTTCCGGAGAGGGGCGGCTACTGGTTCCGAGGCGGAACAGACATTCAGATTGGGGAAGAGATCATCATCTACCAGGGACGGTCTCTGGACATGCCGTTCGGTCTCACCGACTGCATACGAGGCGCCCATGGGACCGCCGCTCATTCTCATCGTAAAGGCGAAGGCCTTTTCAACCTTAAAGAGGTCTTCGGGATGTATGTCCCAGATCCCGCTTCTAATCTCTTTGAAGAAATGACCGAGAGGATTGCTGAAATCATCAACATCTGCGAATTTGATCTTATCTATTTTGACGGTTTGGACGGTGCCGATATTTTTGAAGGTCCCGACTGGGCGTGGCACTTCGGTCCGCGTTTCGCCCATACTGTTTTCAAGAAAGTCAAGAGACCGCTGAGAGTGGAAGCCAGTGCCTGGTACCGCCATCTTTGGCCGATTCATTCTCGCCTTGGCGCTTGGGATCATCCGGTTCGCGATCCGAAACGATTTATAGACATTCACTGCCGGAGCAATCGTGAGCACGCTCCCAACCTTTTGCCGGCGCAATTGGGATGGTGGGCTTTTCTCCAGGATGCTGGCTTCTGGGGTCCATCGACAACTCCTGATGTGATTGAATACCTGTGTGCTAAAGGGCTCGGTCACGACTGGGCTCTTTCCTTCCAGAACATCAACCCAGACTCGGTGCGAAAGAACCGACGATGGTGGCAGATGGCAGAACGGATCGGACGGTTTGAACGGCACCGGGTAAAGGGCGCCGTAAAGGAGCCCCTCAAGGAAGTTCTCCGTCAGGAAGATCGGGAGTTCTCCCTTCAGACAGATCCTCTGGGTCGGGACTTTCTCATCCCGGTGCGGCATGAAGAAAGGAAAATTGTTGACATCGACGGTGTCGGCAATTGCTGGGAGTTTGTCAACCCGTTCTCTTCCCAACCCCTGAAGGTTAGAATCCGGGCACTCCATTCTGTTGCCCCCTTTGATGATCCCAAAGGCTTTCCTCTTGCAGAGCCCGACGCTTTGCTCTCATCTGACCTGCGGCACGCTAACCGAGGGGTCACCTTTACGCTTAGCGTAGGTGACCGGCACGCACCGGTTGGCGAACAGACTTTGCGCGTCACGGCGACAAACGCCGGAGCCGATCCCCGTTCCGCCTGGTTGATGGTCGGTCTCACCTTTGACCCGCCGATCACTATCGCTGACCGACCGGCTGTGGGGCTCTGGATCTGGGGAGACGGAAAGGGAGAGATTGTCAATGTTCAGGTCCTGGACATTCGGGGACCCGGACCTGCCGCCCTGGACAGGTACGTCGTCGTAGACTTTGAAGGCTGGCGCTACTGGGAACTGGTAGAGCCAGAGGCGAAGAGATGGGCGGACTACGACTGGCCTTACGGTCACCCCTATGCTCTCTTTAGGGAGCCGGTAGACCTGACCAGGGTCCGTCAAGTCTCCCTCTACCTCAACAATATTCCGATCAAAGAAACGGTCACTCTTTTGATTGGCACGATCAGAGCGCTCCCCCTCAGGGACGCAACCCTTGTCAGTCCGAAAGTTACCGTCGGTAGCGACTCTATCGTTTTCCCGGTCCGGCTGTCGTCCCGGTGGTATCTTGAAATGATGGACGCAGATCACTTTCAAGTTTTTGATCCGGACGGGCAGTTAGTGACCACCCAAAGGATCAACGGTCCGGTCCCCAAGATCGCAGAGGGCGTCAACAGAGTCATTTTTGACTGCGTCCGTCCGGAAGGTTTGCGCCCCCGTGCGTCTGTTACATTAATGACATCGGGCAATCCGCTAGCGCTGGGCTGAAAATCAGCGTCCCATCGTGAGAGCGAGTCCGACAAGAGCGCCAAAGAGGGTCGCCCCGACCGGGCTTCCGGTGATCCCTCAGGTGGAACACTGTCCTTTGGTGGCGATCCAGAGAGCCTTATGGATGGCGAGTCCGACCAAGGCTCCAATGACCATTCCAATTATCGGCTTCAAACCAACCATCCCTTTTCAACTCCTATGTCAATGTGGCGCTCCGACAACGGATGCGCTAAGTATAAGATAACGTAATGGGGATCTGCCGAGAGGGATAAGATGCGGCTGTTAGTGGTCTTCATGGTATCTGTGTTTGTGCTCTCCCTGTCCGCCGGACAGCGAGGGATCCTTCAACTCTGGTCACGGGGGAAAAGACCGACGGTCAGAGAACTGAAACAGCGCCAGCGTGCTCTGGAGAAGAAGCGGAGAGAAGCCCAAGAGAAAATCCGTTTTCTCAGACGGAAGGAAGCGACTCTGTCCGACCAACTGGACGAAACCAGAAAAAAGATTGCCCTCACGGAGCAGCGACTCAACCGACTAAACGCCAGGCACCGAGTTTTGATAAAGCAGGTCTCTGCGACCCGCCTGCGTCTGATGCAGGTGCGCGCCCGCCTGTCCCGCTACCGTAACCTTCTGGCTGATCGTCTGAGAGTGGCTTTCAAAGACCCCCCCGTTCAGTATGTCGCCTTCCTTCTCGATTCGTCGGACCTTGAGGATGCTTCCTACAGGGCCTATGCTCTTAGCAAGGTTTTCAAGCAAGACTCTGAACTACTGATCACAACGAGAAAGGTTCATTCTGAACTGACTGCTCTCGAGAAAGAGTTGAGGGAGAGGGAGCAAAAGGTTTTGGAAGTCAGAAGAGCCGCCCAGTCGGAAGCCAAGCGGTTGAGGGAGGCAAAGGAAGAGCAGGTGGCTTTGCTAAAGAAAGTTCAGCAGGACCGAATCACTTACGAGCAGTATTTGAGAGAATGGGAAGAGGAGTCGCGCATCATCGCCGGTCTGCTGTATCGGCTACAGAAGGAGAGAGAAGGGCGGCGCAGGTCAATTCCCGCCTGGACCGGACCCTTCGGGAAACCCGTTGCCGGTCGGATCGTTTCGGGTTTCGGATACCGGGTTCATCCGATATTTCACCGGGTGCGCTTTCATTACGGGGTAGACATTGCTGCACCTTACGGGTCACCTATTTACGCAGCAGCCGATGGAGAAGTGGTCTATGCTGGCTGGCGACGGGCTTACGGCAATACGGTCATCGTAGACCACGGCAACGGCCTGGCGACCCTCTACGCCCATTGCTCCGCCATCTTGGTCGGTGAAGGGCAGGTCGTCAGGAAGGGGCAAGTGATCGCCCGTGTGGGTTCAACGGGGCTCTCAACGGGTCCTCACCTCCACTTTGAAGTCCGCCGCTTTGGAGAACCGGTCAACCCCTTATCGGTGCGATAAAATCCCTTTGGTGAAAACGGAGGGTCCATCTATGGAAAGCACCGGTCAGTCGTCCCACGATAGACCTATCAAAGGCGTCGCATCGGTCCTGTCGCTTCTGGTCCTTGTCGGTCTTTCCTTCGCTTTAGGCTTTCAGGTCGGTCATCGGACCGACGCTCTCAACCTGGGCCGGCTGAGCGCCGGAACGAACATCCGGACCGGTCAGGCGGTACCGTCGGGGCAAAGCGGTACGGGAGGCGCTACGTCCCTCAGACCCGTGCAGAAACTTTGGGAAGTCTACCTCGTTCTGCAGAAACACTTTTATGATCCGGCCAGACTCGACGAGGAGAAACTGGGGGAGGGAGCGATTGTCGGCCTTTTGGCGCGAACGGGCGACCGTTACACCCATTACAAGGGACCGGCGGATCTGGTTCAGTTTGAATCAAAGAGCCACGGGGAGTTTGAAGGGATCGGAGCGGAACTGACTTTAGTGCCCGACCTTGCAACGGGAAAACAGAGGCTAACGATAGCTAATGTCTTTCCCGAACAGCCAGCGGCGAAAGGCGGTTTGATGCCCTTAGACCGGATCGTAAAGATTGACGGAAAGCCGACGGAGGAGATGACCCTGGAGCAAGCGGTGGCGCTGATCCGGGGTCCCCGGGGGACGAAGGTGACGTTGACCATTGAGAGGGACGGAATACCCAACGCTTTTGATGTCAGCTTGATCAGGGAAAAGGTGACGATTCCCGTCCTGCAGAAAAAAGTCCTGCCGGACAACATCGGGTATATCCGGCTGATGGAATTCAACGAAAAGGCAGCGGACGAACTTAGTCGGGCGCTGAAAGAGATGAAATCGTTGGGCGTCAAAGCCCTGATCTTAGATGTGAGAGGAAATCCGGGTGGGCTTTTGGAGGCGGCTGTGGAGGTGGCAAGTTTGTTCATACCCAAAGGACCGGTTGTCGTCGTTCGGAGTAGAAACGAAGGGGAACAGGTCTTTGAAGCAAACCCTGCCCGATACATTAACTGGAAGGTGCCAGTGGCTGTGCTGGTGGACGGTGGGAGCGCATCTGCAAGTGAGATCGTCGCCGGTGCCCTTAAAGACCACGGGATCGCGAAGGTGATCGGAGAAAAAACTTACGGTAAGGCATCGGTTCAAACGGTCGTGGGACTAAAGACGGGCGGTGCCGTCGTCGTCACGACAGGATCCTACTTTACTCCTTCAGGGTACGACATTCAAGGCAAGGGAGGCATTCAGCCTGATGTCAAGTTGGAAAGCGACTCTACGGAAAAGAGAGACGGAAAGCAGCTGGCACGAGAGTGGGTCCGCCGGGGTCTCCAACACCTGAAAGCCGATCAGGTCGCTGACGCCATTCTCTGCTTCAGCCGGGCAGGGGAGTTGGATAAGGAAAACAAGGAAGCGGCTGCCCTTTTCCGGAAAGCGGTCGGGCGCTATCTCGCCGAAAGAGCGGAAAGGAAAAAAGACGAACAGTTGGAAAGGGCTCGTCAGTTTGTCCTCGAAATGGTGACAACCTCCACGACCCAATCGCCGCCGACCGAGAACAGAAGGGATGCCGTCGCCCGAAACTAATCCTCCTCCCTTTTTGGGAGAGTCTGACGGACGGTGGCTTCACAGCGACGGCGGCGGGAGTTGGTGCTGATGGTCAGTGGATCCGCGCTAACCTGGGGTGAGCGAATCGTCTACTGGATCATCATTCTGGGGCTTCTTGCACTTGTCAGCCTGTATCGGGGTGGAAGGGGAGGTGCCGTCGTAAAGGTTAATGGGCAGCCGATCGTATGGGTTGCGTCCGCTTCCGCCGGTCAGCGTGCCATCGAGAAAGCAAAGCAAATGCTGTCCCAGAGAGAGGGCGTCGGGGTCACTTTCTTTGAGACGGTGTCGGTAGAGCCTCGGGAGAGACCGCCGGATATCATCCCCGTCTCAGAAGAGGAAGCGTATCAGACAATTCTCCAGAGGGTGACCCCGGCCGTGCGGGCAGCGGTCATTCAGATCAACGGGAAGAATACCGTCGCGCTCCCGACAGTAGCCGACGCCGAGCAAACGCTCCTTTGGGTTCAGAAAAAAGTCCTTCCTGTAAACGAGTTGCTGGAGAAACCAACGTTTAAGGAAAAAGTCGAGATTCGACGCGCGAGGGTTCCACTGGACCGAGTGGCGCGGGATCCAGAGAAAGCCGCTGATCGTTTGCTCCGAGGGGAGGGCGAAAGCCAGTATCACGAGGTCAAAAAAGGGGAAGTCGCTGTGCGGATTGCCGCCCGGTATCGGCTCAGCCTGTCCCAACTTCAAGCCCTTAACCCGGGGCGCAACCTGCATCGCCTACAAATTGGCGACCGACTGATCGTCCGAAAGAGCAAGCCCTTTCTGACCGTCGTGAGCAAGCATCGGGTGGTGGAAAAGTTGCCCGTCCCATTCTCTACCGAGCGAAAGATCGCTTTGACCCTGAAGGGCGGACAGACAAAGATAGCCCGAAAGGGGAGACCGGGAGTCAAGGAAGTCACCTACTTCGTAACCTGCGAGAACGGTCGCGAAGTCAGCAGGCAAGTCTGGGACGAGAGGATCCTTCAGGAGCCCGTTGCTGAGGTCCTTCTGGTTGGGGGCGGTCAACGGTAAATGACCGGTCTTTGGGTTCGTCCCTTCCGCCCGATCCTATACAGCCCCTTGGCTGGTGATTTGAGTGATTTGATTGCGCCCCCGTACGATGTCATTGACGAGGAGAAGGAAAAGCAACTTTTGACTCGCCATCCCTACAACGTCGTAAGGCTTCTGGTTCCCCCCCACCTTGCCAGATCTTCCGACGCTTACGAGAGAGCCAGCCAGTTGTGGGACGACTGGAGACGGCAAGGCATCCTGTTAGAGAATGACAACTTGTGCATTTTCGTTTACCAGCAGCACTTGCTTTGGAAAGGGGAGCAGGTGGAGCACTGGTCCCTTCTTTGCACCGTGCCCCTAACGGAGCCGGAGAAGGGATGGATCCGACCTCACGAAAAGACGGTCCCGTCGACCGTTGAAGATCGCCTCGCCCTTCTGCAAGCCACTTTTGCGGAGCTCAGTCAAGTCTTCGCCCTGATGGATGCAGGGGACCGGTGGGATCCTCTCCTTCGTTCCGTTTCGCACCGAGAACCGACCCTGCAAGCCCGGGACGACCAGTGCCTCCATCGTGCATGGGCTGTTGATGATCCGTCTTTCATTGACCAAGCGTGCCGAATCGTCTCAACTCGGTGGTTGATGATTGCGGACGGACATCACCGGTATCAAACGGCTCTCGCTTTCGCCTCCGCGACTGGCGATCGGTTGGGTAATGAAGAGACCCGTTATGTCGGCATGGTCATCAGCGACTTCAGGACAGGGGCGACGATCGCACCGACCCACCGCTTATTGCAGTTCGCATCCCCGGAAGACCGGGAACGGTTTCTTGCCCAGGTCCGGAGGAAATTTTTTATTGAGCGGCTGACCGTACAAAGTGAGGGACCCCTTCCTGAGGACCTCTGGCGAGATCCGGGCGGCATGCGTTTCGTAGTTGTCGCATCTGCCGATTGCTTGGTGGCGACGGTCACTCCTTTGTCCTCCCAGGTTGCCCAGGCGCTTGCCCAAGTTCCACCGCCCTTGAGAAAAATCCCGACGGCAATCCTTCACTTAGGTCTCCTGCCCGTCCTGATGGCGGAGGCAGGTGTGCGACCTGAAGCCGTGACTGTTCAATACACCCACGATGATCGGGTGGCTCTGTCCTACGCCGTCAGAGACCGCAACCTTTCCATCCTCTTACCGGCTCCGACGCCAGAGCAGGTAATGGAGGTCGCCGCTCAGGGACTGGTCCTGCCGCCCAAAAGCACTTACTTCTTCCCAAAAGTGCCGTCCGGTTTTGTCATGCGGTCGCTTAAATAGTTGCCTGCCCGACAAAAAGACCCGGGCACCTTCAGCGGCTCCCAGGAACAGGTCAAGGGACACGGAGACCTTTTCCTTGTCGCCTCGTCCAGGAATCTGCAGCCGGGGCGGCGCAACGCCTTCCTTCGTAATCCGTCAGGTGTCGGCCATCGTCTCACGCTCGCACCGTCCGGTAGGGCAGTCGGACCTCGTAACGAATCACCCTATTTGGATCTGCGGCGACAAATTGTCCACTTTTTGAAACCCAGCGATCAAACGGGTCCTCGCGCCAATTGGACAGGATCTGAACTGTCAGTCTATGATTTATCAGAGATTGTAAGGGAGGGCTCTTCTCTGAAGGAGCTACGATTTCTACAGGATCTCAAGTATGACGACAGAGGTCTGATACCTGTCGTCGTGCAAGATGCTGAAACGGGTCGCGTGCTCACCCTTGCCTATATGAATCAAGAGGCTCTCATCCGGACGGTGGAGACGGGGAAGACCTGGTTTTATCGCAGGAGTCTCGGTAAGGTGATGATGAAGGGGACAACCTCGGGCAATGTGCAAATCGTCAAGCGCGTTCTGGTGGACTGCGACCGGGACGCCCTCGTCGTTCAGGTTCAGCCCCAAGGACCTGCCTGCCACGAAGGTTATCGTTCGTGCTTCTTTCAAAGGGTCAACGAAAAGGGGGAATTGGAAACCTTCCTTGAGAAAGATTGTCAAGACTGAAGCCGGTCTCTCCCAGTTAGCAGAGCGACTTTTTCGGTCCGTCGCTCCGGGTCTCGTCTGTTCTTCATCGGTTAGCGTTGTTCTCCTATCATTCTTCCTATCGGTTGCGCTCCCATCGCCTTCCGCCCGTAATGAGCCGGTAGAGACATGGCATTTGCAGCGGGCCGAGGCGATCGCCTCCGCCGGTGATTGGGAGGGGGCGATAGAGGAACTCCGACGGGCGGTCCGTTCCAATCCGTCTTCCCGCGCCCTTCGGCTTCGCTTGGCTGACGCCTACGCGAAGGTCGGCAAGCCGGACCAGGCGCTCCACCATCTGAAATGGCTCACGCGCAACGACCCGGCGGATACGGAAGCCTTGCGTCTTCTCGGCAGTGTATTGGAGGCAGTGGGGCGGAAAGGGGAGGCGCTAACTGTTCTGTCCCGGGCCTACGCGAGAGAGCCTACCAATCCAGACATCCGAGTCGCACTGGCGCGGATTCTCATCGCAACCGGGAGGTGGCAGGAAGCGATCGGGCATCTCAAATGGGTCCTCCACCGCCATCCCGACTTTGCCCCGGGGCATTACCACTTAGCCGTCTTCTACGAATCACAAGGAGACGGGAACCGAGCCCTTCATCACGCGGTCAGAACGGTACAAATCACACGAGGCAATCCGGATGCCCTCCTTTTGGCTTTTCGGCTTAGTCTCAAACTCAGTCGCCATCGCCAAGCCGATGCCTTTGCCGGTCGCATCCAAAGGCTCTTTCCCAAAAACCCGGAGATCTTCTTGGAGATGGGACGTCTTTATGGCGCCTCTGAAAGATGGGACAGAGCCGTTGTCTTCTTAAAGCGAGCCCATCGATTGAATCCTCGCTCCACGACCCCTCTTCCGCTTCTCGCTGAAGCCCTGACCCAATTGGGACGATGGCGCGAAGCGCTTTCCGTCATCCTCAGGCTGAGGCAGTTTGATCCCAAATCTCCCGACCTATTGCACGCGCAGTTTCAATGCTATCTGAGGATAGGCCCTATCCGGCGTGCGCGAGCCACTCTCGCTCGTTGGATTCAGTTCCATCCCAGGGACTTCCGCCCCTATCTGTTCCTGGCGCGGTTAGAATCCGGTTCGGGCAAAATAAAGGCATCGCTGAACGCCTACCGGCACGCGGTAACCCGCCGACCACCGACTCAGGTTTTGGCAGAGGCTGCCGCCGCTGAGGAACGGTTTGGTGACCTGGAACGGGCGCTCCAGCTGTATGAGCGGCTCCAATCACGGGACAACGGCAACCCTCGTTGGAGAGCCAAAAGAGTGGAACTACTCATGCGATTGAAACGATACCATTCAGCGCGCCTGGTGCTGGCAGCCGCTCTGAAAAGATTCCCAGAAGATCAACCGCTCAACGCCTTGATGGGGCTCTGGTTAGCACGAATGGTCCGATGGGATGAAGCGGTCGGTTTTTTGCAGAAGGCGATCGGAAATGATAAGACCGGTCGGTCTCAGGGGGCTAGGGATCCTTTCGTTGGCAGCCTTAAAATGGAGGCTCTGGGCACCCTCGTCGAACTGTACCTGTGTCAGGGGCGCTGGCGCGACGCTGCCGTAACTTGTGAGGGGGCTCTTGCAGCCGATCCCAAGCCCGAGATTCTCGTCTGGTGGGCGCAGGCGATGGCAGAAGGGGGAAAAGGCAGGGAGGCGGTACAACGACTGGAGAAGAGCGCCGCCTTGCATTCCGGCTACCTTCCAGCGGTGCAGGTGGTCGCCAGTCTTTGGCTTGCTTTGGGGCAGGAAGATCGGTCGCAGGCGGTGTGGGACCAATGGATCAAGAGCAAAGATCAGGGTGAGGAAGCTTTTGCTCGCGCCGCTCGGTTCTGGCTTTCTGCGGGTCGACCTAAGAATGCTTACGCCCTTGCCGAAAGGGGTTTGTCTCGCTCTCCAAGGTCTCGGCTCCTTAGGACAATCCGAGTGGAGGCTTTCCTGGCGGCGAACGGCTTTACAGCGGCTCTTAAGGAGGCGTCCCTCCTTCTCAAGGAAAAGCCTGACGATTCGTTATTTGCCTCGCTCTACGCCCGGGCGGCTCTGGGGCTTTGGGGAGGAGAGGCAGGTGAGGTCATCGCCGCTCGCCTAAAAGACGAGCCCCATCTCGCAGCGGCGGAGCGTCTCGTCCGATTGCAGGTTATCGGGTCGGCTTCGCAAGCGGAACCGGCGCCGGCTTCCGGAGACGGATGGGCAGCAATGGCACAGGGACGATCGCAAAAGACGATCGGTCACGACTGGGAGCAGGCTCAGCGATCGGCTCGGGATGCGGCTTGGAGACAGGTCCTCAAGCATGCGCGGGCAGTCGTCTCCGCTCAGCCCTCATTCTTGCCGGCTTGGGACCTTTTGGTTGAAGGATACTGGCAAACGGGTCAATTGGAGGCGGTCCTTTCATCTTTTGTCGGTGCCGCAAACCGGTTCCGAGAGGACCTGGGTGTGAACTACGGCTGTGCGCGGGCTTTAGACCGAATCAATCAGTTTCGCCGGTCGGTGACCTACTGGCGACGGGTATGCGCTTTGACCGACCACGACCCCCAGTTTCTCCTCGGGCTGAAAAACGCTCTGGAAAAGTCCGGTCAGTCGGAGTTGGCCGGCTGGATCCAGCGCTTTGTTGATCGCCTCAGCTTCTGGGAGCGGGGTATCAATGAGACTAGCCGATCGGCTGTTTCGGATTCAGCAAATTGACTCCCGGCTGGATGAGATACAGGCGGAACTGGAGAAACTGGATCGGGGCGATCACCTTGCCGCCCAACTGGACGCTTTAAGCAAGGCGTTTCAAACCCATACCGAGACCCTAAGGTCCCTTCGTCGTCAGATTCGGGACGCCGAATTGGAACTGGAGGATACCGAGAACAAAATCAAACAGTTTCGCCAACTCCTGGATAGCGGTCGCATTCGCAGCGGCAGGGAAGTTGAAAAAACGGAGAAAGAGATAGGAGAACTGATGCGGAGGAAGGATCAACTGGAGGACCGTCTCCTGTTATTTCTGGAGGAAGCCGAAAGTTTGGAAAAGACGACAGCGGAAGAATCCCGATCGCTGGACCAAATGCGCAAGGAATTGGAACGGGTGATGCAGTTAGCCAGAGAAAAAGAGCATTCGCTGTTAGAGGAGCGCCAAGACTTGCTGAAGGAGCGGGCGGATCACGTACCGTCTCTGGACGAGGAAGTTTTTCGGCGCTATCAACGAATCCGGGACAGGCTGGGAGGGTTAGCTGTGGCACAAGTGGTTAATCGGATGTGCAGCGGGTGCCGGGTAACCTTGACGTCCCAGACTCTGCGTTCCCTTCAGGGATCGGATGACCTGGTCACTTGCGAGAACTGTGGGCGCTACCTCTATCTCGCCCGTTCTGAAGGTGAGGAGCCCTGACAAACTTCCTTATTGACTAAAACTCGGCAGACGGACCAAAAGGGGGTGCGTAATGAGTGCCTCTCTATGACTACCGGTGTCAATCGTGCGGGAAGGCCTTCACCTTTCTGGTCGGCGTCGTTGCCGGCAACACCGACCCTTACTGTCCCCGTTGTGGCAGCAAGGACCTGACTCGGCTGATCTCACGGGTACGGGCGCACTTGAGCGAGGATACTCGGTTGGAGCAGATGGCAAGCAGTTTTGAGTCCTTGGACATCCCTGAAAAGCCGTCCCCTAAAGACTTGCGTCGCTTTTTGCGCCGGCTCTCGGGCGCGATGGGTGATGAGGTGGATAGAGACGTTTTTGAGGAGATGGAGCAAGCCTTGGAGGAGGAGATCCGACAGGAAAAGGGTGGGCGAGATCAAGAGAGAGATGAGACGATCTATTGACGACGGAAGAGTCCTAACAGGAGGTGTTCTTTGGAAAAGGTGAAAGGCACACTGGTCGTCAAGGGTTTGACCACCCTGAGCAAGGTCGGTTGCCTACCGACCGAGCAAAAAGTTCCCCAGCCGATAGAAGTGGATTTGGAGATGGACGTAGATCTCGAAAAAGCAGCGGAAAGAGATAGCATCCGCGATGCTTTGGACTATCGGTCCGTTTGCGAAGTCGTGAGGGGCATGCTGGAAAGCAACACCTATCGTCTCCTTGAGTCTGCCGCTTATGCTATAGCCAGGCGTTTACTGGAACGGTTTAAGGAAATCCGTTCAGTGAGAATTGAAGTCCGCAAACCGCATCCGGCAATTCCCGTTCCCCTTCACTTCGCCGCCGTTTCGCTAACCTTGGATCGTTCAGAGCAACTGTCTGCCGATGAGGGTCTACCTGAGTCTGGGCAGCAACTTAGGCGATAGAAAGCGATACATCCGGGAAGCGATATGGAGGCTCCATCGGTCCGGTGCCGTTGTCATCCGGGTCTCTTGCCTTTACGAATCGGAACCGGTCGGCGTTAGGGAACCTCAGCCTGCTTTTCTCAACGCCGTCGCCGAAATAGAATGGAGTCAGAATTTATTATCCTTGCTGTCCGTGACCGAGGCTGTCGAAAGGCAAATGGGGAGAGGAGAAAAGGGTTCTCTCGGACAGCGTGTCATTGACATTGATATCCTTTGGGCAGAGGGGGAGCGGGTGACATCTCCCCGGTTGACCGTTCCCCACCCGAAAATGTGGGATCGGGCTTTCGTACTTCTTCCGCTCTCCGAACTGGTCTGCCATTTAGACGGGATCAACTTGAGGGATCGGGCGAAAAAACTTTCGGTCCGTCAAGCCATTAGAATCTTTGAAGGGGAGTGGTGGGTTGAACAGGAGGGGAGTGACCTGCCATGCCAGTCTATCAATATACCGCCCGCAACCGGCAGGGGCAAACAGTCCGCGGGCAACTGAGAGCCAACGACCCCTTTGAAGTGCAAGCTCACTTGAGGGCACAAGGGCTTCAGGTAACTGCCCTCAGAGAAAAACCCGAACGAAATGTCCTTTTCTTACGGACCCTTCCCCCGCAAGCGCAGGCTTTGTTCTTCCGCCACCTCCAATCCTCTTTGAAAGCGGGTGTTGGCTTGCCAGATGCCCTTTCCTCTTTTGCCGATGATCAACCCAATTCCCCCCTGGGCGCAGCAGCACGGGAAATGGCAAAGGATCTTTCTCAGGGCTCTTCCGTCCACCGTGCCTTCCAAGATCACTGCGATCGGTTTCCTTCCTTCGCCCTTGCTATGATTCGAGCAGGGGAGCAGTCGGGGCGTCTGGATGAAGTTTTTGGTTACCTCGCTCAGCATTACGATCGGGAGCATCGCTTTTATCAAAATATCCGCGCACGTACCTTTTACCCCCGAATCCTCATCGGCATCATGGTGGTGCTGATTCTCTTTGCCCTTTTTATTTCCCCCCTGATCGCTCGGGCTCTCAATCCACAGGTTGGCCCTTTCATCTTGGAACATCACCGTCGGTCTTTGGGGCCAGGGGCGCTGGTCGCTCAACTGATCGCCTTTTTGGTCATCGGTATAACCGTTTGGTCTCTTCTGCGCCGGATCCCCCACCTGGGTGCCTTCGTTGAGACCGTCCGATTGAGCATCCCGTGGTTCTCCAATCTGCATCGGCTGCTCTACGCCGCTCGCTTCGGCCGAACCCTGGCGATGCTGTACTCGGCGGGCGTCGAGCCGGGCGAAAGCCTTCTCCTGGCAGGTGAAGCCTCTGGGAGTCACCAAATTATGGAAGCGACCCGACGGGTTGCCGGGCGCCTTCAAAAAGGGGAGTCGCTGACATCGGTTGTCCGAGACATCCCCCTACTGCCCCCGATGGTCGTCCACATCGTTACCTCGGGCGAGAAGACAGGAACCGTTGACGAAGCCCTCAACAGGGCTGCCGAATACCTGGAATCAGAAGCGGAAGTCGCCGTCACCGCCCAGGGAACAGTCATCGGGATTGGAACGCTCCTTCTCGTACTCGCCCTCGGAGCCGTATACATCGTCAGTTTTTGGATCCGATGGTATGGGGGTTTGATCAGAGCGGTTGACGAATTTATGAACGCACCCTGATCCGTGGCTTAACCTTTCGGCGCTTCGGTCTCCTGAGAGCCAGAAAGCCGTGCAAGGGCTTTTCTTATGTCCCATCCCGATTGGGACAGCAGTTCCTCAGCTTGTTCCAGACTGACGCCGCCCATCAACGCCACGATCCGTTTAGCCCGCTCTCTCAACTTTCCGCTCCAGGTCTTCACGCTGATCATAAGATTCCTCTCCACCCGACCGAGTCGGACCATTGCGGTGGTGCTGATCATATTCAATATCAATTTCGTCGCCGTGCCTGCCTTCATTCTCGTTGACCCTGCCACCACCTCGGGTCCGACAGCAGGGCAAATAGTGAGATCGCACACAGTGGTGAGAGGTGATAATCGGTTAACTGTCAGTGCGACGGTCCTGGCACCCCTTCTCTTCGCTTCTTCAGCGGCACCGATGACAAAGGGCGTTCTCCCACTCATAGAAATGCCGATCACCAGATCCCTTTCCCCCACCCGCGCCGCCTCACTGGCCTTCCGCCCCGCATCCCGGTCGTCTTCGGCGCCCTCAACGGATCGGTAAAGGGCTTCATAACCACCCGCCATGATCCCTTGGAACCACTCAGGCGGCGTGCCAAAAGTCGGCGGACATTCGGCTGCGTCCATCACCCCGAGCCGACCACTGGTCCCTGCCCCAACATAAAAGATCCTGCCCCCTCGTCGTATTGAGTCCACAGCCCAGCGGACCACTTGACCGATAGCCGGAATTTCTGCCCGAACGGCAACGGGAACCGTCTGGTCTTCGTCGTTGATGGCTGTCAGGATGTCCTGAATGGTCCGCCGGCTGATGTCTTCTGTCGCCTCATTCCTTTGCTCTGATATCAGCCGTGGTATGACTGCCAACAGAGACTTATCTTCCTCAACAGGCGGCTCTTCCTGTCGAGCAGTGGCGAGGCGACGAAGCCAGTCCTGATCAACGTTCCAGGAGGCTCTCTGAGCAGCCAGAAGACAGGCGCCCAAATGAGGAGGCGCCAAAGGCTCTCTAACTTCTAAGCCTCTCTCCACGAGGAGAGACCGAAAGGTCTCAAGGACAGCCGGAAAATTGGAGAAAACACCACCGGCGTAACTGACAGGTAGACGGCGACGGCATCGACCGATAGCGGCGAGAGCACTGCGGGACAGTCGGTGCCCGGCTTTTACCAAAATCGACTGTGCCACCCCATCACCTTCGTCGGCCGCTCTCTTGACTTGTTGTGCTAGCCACGCCAGTTCCTGCTTTGAGACTTCGCCGATGCTGAGAAGGGAAACGACATCCCGAAGCGACCCAACACCCAATGCTCGGGGGAGCCGATCGGCGAGGCGTGTAGACGGTCCCCTCCCGTCCCGACTACGAACCGCCGCCCGGAGGGCTTCCAAGCTGATCCAGGTCGCGCTGCCCTCGTCGCCGAGCCATTCTCCCATCCCGTCAACCCGGTAGCGTCGCCCCCTACACAGAGCCAGGGTAATGGCACCGGTTCCGGCGATCGTTAAAACCCCGTCGTCACCGGCAAAGGCTCCCCAGTGAGCGACCAAAGCATCGTTGTCAAGATCAAAGGGCACCGGAATCAGCCCTTTTAGAGACCTCATTGCTGATTTATGAGAGGGGGAATCTGGCTCATCAACGCCCGACATGCCGATGAAGACAGAAGCCACTTCATCCCACCGACACTGAGCCACAGCCAGAGCGTCCCGACACGCATTGACGACCGTCCCAAAGGCATCGGTCCCGGAAAGCAAGGGATTGGCTCCACCGAGGGCAACTTCAGCAAGGATCTGACCGTCCTGGGAAGCAACGGCTGCTACCGTTTGGGTCGCTCCAGCATCTACCCCGATGACTCTGTTGTTCATCCTTTGGAACCTGGAACAAAAGATTGATGCGGATCGTCCAATAAAGTGAAACGGAGCGTCTTGCATTTCGTGAGGGAGAGAGTCACAATAGGAGCGCGCTTGACAGGACCCGAGCGCGGTGAATAAAGATGGCGAAAAGCGTCCTGGGCGTGAATATGGGAAACCACAGTATCAAGATCGTTGCCCTGTCCGCTCGGGGACCGCATCTTTCTGTGACGGGACTGTTTTCTGCGCCGACCCGAGAAGCGATCGTCTCGGGAGAGGTCATTCAACCTGATGTCGTCGCATCGGAGATCCGGTCTGTCCTCTCTCAGGCAAGGGGATTGGGAAGGGACGCGGTTATTTCAGTAGGAGGACAATCGGGAGTCGTCGTCCGGGTTACCGAACTGCCCTCAATGCCCCGCAAAGACCTTCTTCAGGCAATTCCGTTTGAAATTGACCGGCACTTACCTTTCCAGCCGGGAGAGGCGTTGAGGGACTTTGTCCTCCTGAAGGAGCCGGAGGAAGTGCCACAGGGTGGTCAGATTCCTGTCCTTTTTGCAGCGGCTCGGTCCGATTTAGTGGATGCCTACATAGCTGCCCTCCAACAAGCCGGACTGTCGCCTGTAGCGGTGGAGGTGGAACCGCTCGCCGCCACACGAGCCTATTTATGTCACAAAGGTTTCTACGGCAACGGATCTATCACCCCGGATCAGGTCGCCATCCTCGTCAACGTTGGGCATGAGGGAACAGAAATATCGTTCGTCGACGGAACCTCGCTGATCCTCACCCGGATGATTCCGATGGGAGGGCGCCATCTGACAGAGGACTTGAGGGATCACTTGGGACTGTCCGGTGAAGAGTCAGAACGGGTCAAAATTGAAACGGCGCGAGCTTGGTTCCCGGAAGAGGCCCCTTCCGGTGCTGGTGCTCCGGTTTCCGAGCCGCCAACGCCTCTACCCGAAGAGACGGAGGAAGCGGCTCCCGCCGCTCCTCTCGACTTCTCGTTTGACTTCACGATTCCCGGCGCCGAGGAGCCCCCGCCAACCCTTCCGTCAACACCGGAGGAATCCCCCCCGTCAGCGACCCGTCCTCTGGAATTCGTCCCGTCCGCAGAGCCGTCATTTGCAAGCCAAATACCTGCAGAACCCAAGTCGCTGGACCGTGAATGCTACGAAGCGATCCTGCCCAGATTGACGGAACTGGCGACGGAGATCCACAGGTCTGCGGAATACCTGATGAGCCAGAGACCGACGGTAAATGTTGAGGGCGTCTACCTGTTGGGCGGGGGAGCATTACTCAAAGACCTGGATCGTTTCCTCGAGCATCAACTGGGCGTACCGGTGTGTCTTCTCAATCCGTTCCGCCATATGGATACTTCAGCGGTTGCTTCTCGGCTGGGCGACGATTACATTGAACGAATGGCGCCCGTTTATGCAGTCGCTGCCGGTCTTGCTCTCTGGATCGTTTGAAGGAGGGGTCATCCATGGCAGCCCGTGCGAAAAGGACTTTTCCGAGTGTTCCCAAGTTGAATTTGATACCCCCCCACATTCGGGCAGCCCGATTCACTGGAATTGCGCTCGCGGGCAGTGTCGTTATGTTCTTGTTGTTGTTAGCACCGATGATACTCTGGTGGCAGCGGAACGCCAGCGTCTTGTCCCTCCTGGATCAGGAGATCCGGAGGGTGGAACCGGAGGTAAATGAGATCCGAAAGATGGAGTCAGACGCCCAAGCTATTCGCGGGGGAGTCGCAGTTTTGACCGACCGTCTTCAAACCCTGGATGAAATCTACGCATCGGGAAAGACCTGGTCAGAAGGGATCTCCCGGTTGTCGCAATGGATTCCTGAACGGGTGCGCCTAACCAGTTTCCAACTGACAGGTTCGCAAAATCAAGCCAGTGGAGTGATCCTGGTCGGCTACACCGACTCGGTTCGCCGGCTTGCCAAGCTTTACGGTCACTTAAGCAAGTGCCCTCTGTTAACGGGGGTGACTCTCGAGGAGTTTGAATGGAAAGGCGTGCGCTATGCCGGCGGGCAGATGCCGCCCGTCGTTCCCAAGGAACTTCAGGGTGCTGCCGGTGAGATGGGAATCCTTCCGGCGCCTGGCGCCGGAGCCCTGCCCCAGGTCCAAGCAGCTCCCGCAGGCGCCGCTCCGCCAGGCGCGGCTCCGCCAGGCGGTCCTCCGCCAGCCGCCGCCCCCGCCCAACCGGCAGGAGGAGCGGCAGGGCAAGCGCCTACGATGCAGCCAGGCGCAATGGCAGGACCGCCCGGAGGGGGAGGTCCTCCGGGTGCCGGGGGCGGGGCAGGAGGTCAGGCACCGACGATGCAGCCGGGGCAAATGGCCGGTCCCCCAGCCATGCCCGGTGGGGGCATGGGTATGCCTATGGGCGGAATGCCCCGAATGGGTGGAATGGGGGGAATGGCGGGGTTGGGTCAACAAGTAGCCATCGTTCGGGACCCGACAGCGCCTCGGAATGCCGTGTACTTTGTCATCCGTGCGAACTTGGTCCAGCCCATTAGTGTTGGCACCAAATTGGCGGCAGCCGCCCAGCCAGCGGCACCAGCAGGCGGCGGCATGCCGATGATGGGCGCTATGCCGATGATGGGCGGGATGCCTGGTGCTGGTGGACCTCCTGGGGCAGGAGTCCCAGGCGCTGCGCCGCCCGCCGGCGGCGGTGGCGCTCGTGGAGAGGAGGAAGAAGCCGGAGGAGGAGCGGTTGGCGGTCTCACCGGTCGACAGCGAGGGGCTGAGGAGTGAATCGGGTGCAGGGGGGTCTCTGATGAAAGGTATACCGTGGTGGGTCTACCCTCTGGCTGCTCTGTTTTCAGTGGCGGTCGCTGACGGTGCTGCTTATTTCCTTTCTATCAGAGGTCAGTTGGACCAGATCGCGAGCAAAGAGAAGACAAAGGCAGACTACGAGGCGACTATCGGACGCCGGACGGCAGTAGAACAAGACCTGAAGAAAGCTAAGGAGGAGGCAGCTGAGGCAAGGAAGCGGTGGTCTCAAATCGGGAAGGAATTGGTCATCTTAAAATACCCGGACGAGCAGAACCCGCAAGAAGTATGGGAGGTGGGTCTCAACTTCCGTTACGAAGCGGGCGGTTACTTTGAAAGAGACCTTCGTCAGTTCCTTGCCACTCTGGCGAACGATTGCGGCGTAGACATCCGATACGATCAAGTACCCCAATGGTCTCTGCCCACGCTACAGTTGCCCCCCACTCCTCAGACGGGCTTCTTCCAATGGGGCATGATGACCCTTCAAGTTGACGGTCGGTATCGGGATATTCTGAACTTCCTCAGTCGTCTCCCACGCTTCTCGCGTCCCATTCTTGTCTACACTCCGTCATTCAGTCTCCTCGGCAGCGGAAGAGTGCGAGCGACGGTGGCGGTCAGCGTGCATTCATTGGTAGAGACGGCTGTGGAAAGAGCGGTGCTGGCGGGGAAGACACCTCCGCCAACCGCTGGCATAGGAGGGGCAGGAACTGGGGGAGTGGGTGCCGGCGTGCCTGGCGGCATGGCAATGCCAATGATGCCGATGAGTGGCGGGATGGGTGCAGGCCCTGGAATGATGAGCGGCGGACCGGGAATGATGGGTGCGGGTGGACCGCCGGGGATGTTGGGAGGAGGTGTGGGTGGTGGACCAGGCGCTGGCGCTCCAGGAGGAGGCGGTGTCCTAGCCGGTCCGTGACAGGAGGGCTGAGCCGATGCAGCAATGGCAGCAACTGACGAGCCAACAGAAGGCAATCGCAGGTGTTCTGGGGGGTATTATCGCCGTATCCCTGATCTTGTTGGTTTACTTCCTATTTGCGGCACGACCTGGTCCCAGTCCGACTCCAGGGGCAGGGACCGGTCAAGCGGGACAGCAAGCGATCGCGGAGCCCGTCGGTGGCGGACCGGGTCAGGCTGCCCCTTCTGGTCCAACCCCTGCGATGCCGGGCGTCGGAGGCTTGACCTTGGGAGGGGCGACTCCGTCCGTCAGTACAGGACCGGGTGTGACGTTGGGCATGCCCACTCTCGGTGCTACTGCTCCTGGCGCACCGCGTGCCGGTGCCGCTGGTCCGGGACTGCCGGAAGCAAAGCCCCCGGTCCCAGGTCGCGCGGATCCCTTCGCCCCTATTGAACAGCCAGCCGCTCCCCCGAGTCCCGTCGTCATAGCATCGTCAGGACCCCTGCCGCCAATGCCACCGCCACAAATTCGGTCGGAGCCGACCGAAACTCAATTGTCGGTTCAGTTAGGCGGACTCCCTCAGTTGACTCCCCCTCCGCCCCGACCCAGTGTCTTTCGCATCGCCGCTGGACCCAGGTCCCTTGAAGATCCAAGTTTGAGGCTTCAAGGGACGATGCTGAGTTCCGACCGCGTTGGGGCCATCATCCAGATGCCTGACGGTCGGTCCCAGGTCGTTCGCCCGGGAACTCAGGTCAGCCTTTACGGTCAATCGTTCACGGTAAGTCAGATCACCCCAGATCGGGTCGTGTTGAAGGGACCGGCGGGTGAAGAGCGGATTGTTGTGCGGAGACCGACCCAGGCGGTCCCTGGGGGTGCCGGTATGGCACCAGCCGTTCCGGGTGGCGGTCCCGCTGGTCCGGGAGCAATGCCCTTCGGCACCTTCCCTGGCAGAGGTGGAGTCAGCGGGTTATAATCCTTTGCGAAGGGGCGGCATAATACCCTATGACGGAGGTGAAATCTGTGCCAAAGCAGTGGGCGGGGTTGGTCATCCTTTTTTTATGCGTCGGCATGGCGGTTGGACAACAGACGACTTTTGATAGGATAGTTCCGGAAGTCAACTGGGACCAAGCAGATGTCAACAGAGTTATTCAATTGCTGAGTGAGGACTTTGAGTTCTCTTACACGATTGCTCCCGGAGTGGTCGGTTTCGTCAGCATGAGACTAATGAATGCGCCTCTATCTGAAATCCTCCAGCGGGTTGCGGACCAAGTGAATGCCGATCTGATAATAGACGCTGAAAAGAGAGTCGTTCAGTTGCGCCCTAAGATGGCACAGGCGTTAGCTGCCCCCGGGGAGAGAGCGCCGAGAGTCCCGGTGGTGCAGCCGGCGACCGAGCAGGCGACCTACACATGGGAAAGGATCCGTTTCCGGTTCCTCAATGCCTACGACGGTGTCCAACTATTTGGAGGGACGATCGTGGTCCCTGCATTCAGCACGCTGAGCGGAGGAATGGGGGGATTGGGCGGCTTTGGAGGAATGGGGGGATTGGGAGGATTTGGTGGATTGGGTGGATTTGGCGGCATAGGGGGACTTGGTGGCGGTCTGGGAGGGTTCGGCGGTCTCGGCGGTTTGGGAGGCATGGGCGGATTAGGTGGGGGATTAGGCGGATTTGGAGGAGGTTTCGGAGGCTTTGGAGGTCTCGGCGGCTTCGGGGGATTTGGGGGACTGGGTGGTGGCTTAGGAGGGTTCGGAGGCGGGCTGGGATACTGAGCCCAGGGTCCTCCCTACTTGAGAGCGGAGGGGGAAATGGATGACAGGAAAGGACTGGCTACCCCTTTCTTTATCTGTCCTGTTGACTGTCAGCGCAATGGTCGGACTTTCCAATAGGCTCGTTGCCCAGAACGGTCAGGAAGACCCAGTGATTGTAACAGTAGACTTTGACAATGCGACCGTAGGGGACGTTCTCAATTTAATTTTCACGGAAACCCAGATCAGTTATGTTGCCCCCCCGGACATCCTCGGTCTCCCCGTCGGACGTCTGCGGCTCAACAATATGCCCGTCAGCCAAATCATCCGCTACGTCTGCGACTTGACGGGAATTTACGCCAGAAGGGATGAAAAGGGAGTCTACATCTTGTCTCGCTACGTGCCTCCACCACCCCAACCGATGACGCAGCCGGACCGCCCTGAGGAAAAAAGAGACCAGAAAGAGGAAAAAATTACCCCTCAAACGCCGGTAGTCGTGAGTCAAGAGGAATGGGAAAAACGGACCGTTGCGGCAGTTCTGGAAGTTCTGAAGATTCGGTTTTTACCTGTCAACGAAATCTGCTACATCCTGGGCATCCCGATCATGGGAGGATCCTCCTACAGGGACGCTTATCAATTGTTGGAGAAAATTCGTAATCAAGTGACGACCATTCAGACCGGTGGCTACAGTGGGGTGCCCCTGTCTGGTTCAGGGCAACCGGGTAGCCTATCAACTCCGCCTCTCATTGGAGGATCCGGAATACCGGGGTTTGGCGCCACCGTTCTGGATTCAGCATTCTTAAGAACCGCCGACACTGCGGGACAAGCTCGGGCAGGCTTAGGCGGGTATGGCGGTTTTGGACCTGGTGGATTCGGAGGCGTCGGTCCCGGTGGGCTTGCAGGCGGACCAGGGGCTGCTCCTGGTGCCGGACCCTTCGGCGGTGCTCCGGGGGGTGTCGGGGGTGTCGGTGGCATCTTGGGTTTGATTCCGGGGCTCCAACAGATCATCGGGATACCCACTCAGAATGCCATCCTGGTCTACGGAACGGCGGAAGCTATTGACCAGTTGAGGGAGATCCTGTTTCTGATCGACCAGCCCCCAGACCAGGTGGAAATTGAATCTCAGTTCGTTGCCGTCACGGGCAGCCTTAACGAGATCCTTGGCATTGACTGGAGGATGGCGGGTTCCGAAGTTACCGTCGTAACTCAAGGAATGCCTTTGGGAACCCTGACCCAAATCGGTTTCGTCCGGGGCAACCTCCAAGCCGTGCTGGGGACCGCCATTTCCAGTAACAGGGGAAAGGTGATCAACGCGCCCCGGGCCTTTACCATCAATGGACTCCCCGCCATATTCACCTCGGTCATTTTCAGACCGGTGATCATTCAGACAGCGATCACTGACCTGGCGGGCAACGTGCGAACGATTACCAACATTATTGCTGTGCCTCTGGTGACGGGGCTATTCTCCGTGCCCTTCATAAACGAAGACGATACAGTCACGATGAGTATCACACCCATAGTGACTGACATTCTCGGCGAATTCCCCAACCCTGCCGGCGGCACGATTCCGATCTTCAATGTCACAACGACTTTTGCCCTGGTCCGAGTGCGGAACGGAGAAAGTTTCGCCATCGGCGGGTTGCTAACTTCCCGTGACAGTTCCACCCAAAGAGAAGTTCCCCTACTCGCCCGCTTGCCGATTGTTGGTTCTCTCTTCCGAGGCAAGGACCGCACGATCAGTGAGCAGAACCTGATCGTGTTCGTCACACCTCGCATCATTCGTCTTGAAGAGGGGATCCTGGGTGGTTAGGGGACTGATCCCGGCTATCGGCGCCTGACACCGGGTGCGAAGGTGTGAGGCGGTTTCGCTTCTACACTTCCGGTGAATCCCACGGTCCCGCGCTGACGGTCATCGTAGCCGGCGTTCCATTTGGGCTTTCCCTTGCGGCTGAGGAAATCAACTGTCAACTGGCTCGCCGTCAGATCGGCTACGGAAGAGGCTTGCGATCCCAAAGGATTGAGAAGGATTCGGTTCGCTTCCTTGGAGGCGTCCGCCACGGGATGACGATCGGATCACCTATCGCCATGGTCATTGAGAATCGGGATTTCGGGAACTGGTCCCTCGCGATGAGCCCAGACCCTCTCTCAGAAGATGTCTCTGAGGAGAAGAAAAGATCTTTCTATTCTCCACGCCCAGGTCACGCTGATCTCGCCGGTGCTTTGAAGTTCCGGACCAAAAACTTGAGACCCGTTCTAGAACGAGCCAGCGCTCGGGAGACAGCGGCTCGGGTCGCCGCTGGAGCCATTGGGAGAAAACTCTTAGAGTCCTTTGGCATCCGCATCGCTTCCCACGTAATTTCAATTGGCTCCGTATCGGCCCGAACCGATGTTCAGGACATGCCTGTTGAGGAGATCCTCCAAAGGGCAGAGGCTTCAGAAACCCGGTGCCTCGACCCGGAGGCAACGCAACAGATGAAGGAACTGATAGACGAGTGTAGCCGGGAGGGCGAGACACTGGGAGGTGTCTTTGAAGTCCTTGCCGAAGGGGTTCCGCCTGGTCTGGGAAGTTACGCCCATTGGGACGAGAAATTGGACGGTCGGTTAGCGCAGGCTTTGATGAGCATTCACGGGGTCAAAGGGATTGAGATTGGTCCCGGTTTTGAGATGAGCCAGAAAAAAGGTTCTCAAGTTCACGATCCGATCCTTTCGTTCCAAGCCTCCCCAACGGACTGGCGGTTCTTCCCGAGGGCGCGTAACAACGCCGGGGGCTTGGAAGGTGGAGTCACCAACGGGGAGCGGATTGTCATTCGGGCAGCGATGAAGCCCTTGTCCACTCTTCGGTCGCCTCTTCCGTCAGTGAACTTATTGACGGGTGAAGTGGCTAAGGCTCATGTCGAGCGGTCCGACGTGTGCGCCGTTCCCGCTTGCGCCGTCGTCGCGGAGGCTATGGTTGCCATAATCCTTGCAGATGCTTTCCTTGACAAATTCGGCGGTGACACAATGCAGGAAGTTCAAGAGCGTGTGGACGCTTACCGAAAGTCACTATCCTCCTGGTTCTCCAAGTAAAGACGATGACACGAGCGATGTTCAGACAAAAGAAGAGACCTGTTTTTCTGAGCAGACGGTTTGTGAAGAAGCGCGTGATGGTCCGCCGGGTGCTTCTTCTCAGTGTCTCTGGTATCTTTCTGGTCCCTGTCGTTCACTTTGCTCACCGTCTGGCTTACAAGCGGGCGTTGCAGAACTGTTCCAGTCATATAGAGCCCTTAAGTCTCCACCGGCTTGCAGACCCGGTTCTGATCATCGCTCCCCACCCTGATGACGAAAGTGCCGGGTGCGGTGGCTTGATTAACCTGTTGGTTCGCAAGGGTCGCGATCCCTATGTCGCGATCATCACAGACGGAGACGCCTTTTACTATGCTTGGAAAATTCGCATGGACGGGCTTTGGTTGAGTAAAAACCCGTCACTTCCTTCATCGCAAAGGAGATTGGTAGAAGTCAAGGAAGCCCTTACTGCCCTAGGTCTTCCCGAAAGTCACATCATTCTCCCCGGCTTTCGCGAGCGCAGCATTGCCCAGCGGTGGCTGGTGCAGTGCGATAAGGAGGTTTTAAGTCGGACCGTAACCTTCCTCAGGCAGGTGTCACCGAAAACAATTATCGTCCCCTCCCGATACGACGATCATCCGATCCATTGCGTCGTCTCTGCCCTTTCTTGGTCGGCTATTTTACACATGAGTAGATCCCACCAGGCGGGGTTTCCGGTAGTCCTTGAATACCTGATCCACTACGGAAATTTCCCTGTTCCTCAAGGGCTTAAGCCCGATCTCTGGCTGCTGCCCCCGTCACCGTTAGTGACTTCCAATCACTGGCTATTCTTGCCGTTATCGGAAGAAGCTAAACAGATGAAACAGTCGGCGATTGCCTGTCACAAGAGTCAGTTACTTATCTCCGGACGTCTGCTGAAGAGCTTCGTGCGCATCAATGAGTTGTATCTCGATCCGATTTTTTCGCTTTCCATTCATGATCGGCGGGGCGAACCCCGGTCTTTTATTCCTGCATTGGATATCGTTACGGTTGGGGTTGAGCCGATTGGGAAGCGCCGAAGAGGGAAACTAACTGGGGAGTCGTTTGACTTAGACGATGGCCCTCCGCTCTGGCGCATCAGGGTCCGAATTAGAGGGATCGTCGCCCAGAGCGTTGACTATTTCGTGCACGTCTTTGACTGCGTTTGGGGAAAGGCAGGGGTTTACCGTCTCGTCCGTGATCGGCAAGATCGGAGGACGCTGTGCGCTCTGGCACGTAGCCATCTTCCAATGGTCATAACAGCCTATACAACGATGTGGAAAGGACGACACCTTTATGATGTGGTGCCTCTCGTGGTGACAGGGAGTGAAAAAGAAAGGTTTAACGGTAATAGAGAATATGAGATGGCTCACTAAATCAGTAGCCTGCTCGGTTCTCTTGGTATTGGGGACGGCAACGACAGGCGGTCAAGAACTGCGTGCATCCGCCCATCCGACCGTCTGCACTATCGGTGATCCCATCACCTATCGGGTTGCCCTCTTCGCGCCCGAATCGGCTCGGATCGTCCTCCCCCAAATCGCCCGGTTCGGAGCGTTTGAGGTCCTAAGGACCGGACCCGTGCAAAAGGAGAAAGGGCAGATCCCGGGAACGCAGGTAACGATCTATCAGTGGGATGTAGCTCTTTATCGGACGGGAAAAGGTATCATCCCGCCCTTAACGGTAACTTGCGAGATGGAAGGCAAAAAGACTCTGGTCCGGTCCAATCCGGTGGAGATCCAGGTTATCCCGATTGCAGCGCCTGACGCAAAGGACCCTAGACCGATCAAGCCGCCGATGCCTTACCCTCTGGGCTGGAAGTCTGTCCTCTATGTTGCTCTGGCAGCCGTCTTATCTCTCACCATTCTCGGCTTGGGAGTTCGTGGGCTCTTCGCAATCGGCGGATGGGCTCTGTCTCAGTGGCGCCGTTGGACAACGCCCCTGCCGCTTCCTCCGGATGCATTGGCGCTTCAGTCGATCAGCCGCGCCCGCCAACTCTATCGCAACGGCGAAGTAGAGAAAGCCTTCGTCCTCCTCTCTTACGCCATCAGGCGATACTGCGAGTCCCGCTTTGAAGTTCCCGCTTTGGAAACCCCCACCGATCGCCTTCTACCCATAATAGCCAATGAGATCGGTGCCGCTGATGAACCGGCCCTTCGGTCCGTATTGGACATCAGTGACCTCGCCAAATTTGCCCGCTACCTACCCACGGAGGAAGAAGCAGAAAAGATATTTACGGTCTCGGAGGAATGGATCCGCAGGACCCGCCTGCTTCGGGACCATCTGCCCTCGGACCTACCGGCTTAACGGTAAATGCCGGTCGGCGGATGAAAGTTAGCAATTCGGACTTGGCTTTTGGTTTGCGATGTCTGTTGGAAGGCGATCCAGCCGCTCGTCAAATCTGAAAGGGCGGGTGCGGTACAAGGGTCATACAATCCAATTCCTCCGGAGCCCCGAAGCAACAAAGTAGACCATATAGGCTGAGTCGTCAGCAAATCAAATACGTAGACATCATCTATTGCGTTCCAATCTCCCACATTACCGAAACTGAATGGCACGGGCTCTGGGTCCTGGTTAATCCTTTGAAACGATGCGCTGCTCGTATGGAAGGCGAGCAGTCTCCCGTCCCGACTGAGGACGGCAGCGCCAAGGGAACCCCTTACGGTAACGCCTAAGACCGGCGCCATCGCGTCGGCCCGTATTTCAAAGACCCAAATCGCGGGGACTCGAGGTCCTACAGGACTGCTCAACTGACCTTGAGCAGTGAAAGCCACTCGGCTGCCAGCAATGCTGGGCGGTGATAAGGGGTAGAGCGACGAGACAACCCCTCGCACCCGATCAGGGCTTTCCGTTGTCCTTGAACGCAGTTGGCCGATGTCATAGATTCGTAACTCCCACTGGGTTCCGTTGAAGAAGGACAAGCCCAAAAGCCAACCGGTTAAATCTGTCGTTGGGTCAGCAGAAGTGACTGGATCCTGGCTCAATCGCAGCGACACTAACGGGTGACGGATCGGGTAGCCCAGGTGAACATACCGGGTCCAAGTTGCACCCGGTGCCGATTCATCTAAGTTCCGATCTTCATCAGCATCGCGATCGTGCACATACAAAATCCAGCCGGCCTGCCCGGGCGGCGGCGGGTTGGGCGGCTGGTTGTTGGAAGGATCGCCGTCTCCGTCAGGATCATGCAGGTTCGGATCCTGACTCAGGAAAGCGACGAAACGACCGGAGCCGCTTATCGTGGGCATAATTCCCGGCGCTTGATAAGCGACACTCCCGGTCGTTGGCTCAAAAACCGTTACTACGCTGCCCCGCTGGCAGGCGACCCAGTTTCCCGATGCATCGATGGACGGTCTACCCTCTCCAATATCCTGAGGAGTGAAGTAAACCCGTCCGACCCCGACCGCGTCCGCCACCTGAATCTCGAACGTAAGATCCGGGATGGGTAGCGAGGCGACGGGGAACTGAAACAGATCGGCTTTCCTAGGCAAGCGTAAGACCTGAAAGACAGCACGGCCCGTGTTGCTGATAGACGGATGCCATTCGTTAGCAGTGGAAATCTGCGAGACGCCGATCTCAAGCGTCAGGACTGATAGGGCTGCGACAACAAAGCTGCCGCCTGATCTCATAGGTCGTCACCTTTCTTAAGGCAAAACCAATCGGCTTAGGTAAATATCCCACCGCCCGTTCGTATCTCGAACAGGTGCACCGGGATTGTCCCGTGCCAACGGTGCCAAAGTGTGGAAAACAATGGAAAATTCGTTGCCTCTTGGCGATGGGTGGATCAGGCTCAGGACAGGGAAAAGACTTGGAGCCATCGGCAGCGATTCGGGAGGATCTTCGTCGATTCGCCCATCTCTGTCGTCATCTGACCCATTGATAGGGTCCTCATCAGCAAGCCCATCCCGATCGTCATCTATCCTTGGAAAATCCACTGAGATGGGCTGTTGGACCACAGGCCAAAAAGAGACTTGATTGTGGCGAAAATCACATCGGGCAATGTAAACCTGTCCCACACCCCTGACGGACGGTCTTTGGAGGGTAGGATGAACGAGTCCCGGATCGTAAGAGTGCAAAGCCAGAAAGACGACAGCCGGATCTTGAGGTGACGTCACCAAGATTGGCTTTCCGATCCAATCGCTGTATCCTTGACCCGTGGTTCCTGACTGGACGGAACCAGATGGTAGCAACATCTGGGTGACTTTCAGACTAATGCCGTCTTGAATTCTCATAACCCATAAATCGCAGACATCTTGATAATACTGTGTCGGCGGGGTTGGTGAAACGGATGCGAAGGCGAGAAAGGCACCGTCAGAAGAAAGGGACGGGGCGAGAGCGACCCCGCCGGGAGGGGGCAGGATTGGAACCGTTCGGGTCCCATCCGGCAACGCCTCGTCGAAGATTCCATTCCCGTCCGCATCCCGATCGTGAAGCGCTACGAACCAAGGAACGTGCTGGGGAGGCCTGTCAGATTCACCGTCGCCGTTTTCATCCAGAACTCCCAAATCGTGGCTCATAAAAGCGACAAAGCGACCGTTACCCGACATGGTCGGCGAGACACAAGGAAAGCTAGCGGGCACTCTCTGCACTATTCCCTCCAACGATTTGCTACCTCGGAACGAAATTAGCACCGTTTTCTCTGTCAGCCGGTCATAGACAAAAACTTGCCAAGTGCCTCCTATCCGCCCCACGAAGGCGATGTGCTGCCCATCGCCGCTGACCGTCGGCGAGACAAAGGGTGGTTTCAGGTCGCGATAGGCAGGGACAATTGTCTGGATCACAAGTCCGCTCGGATGGTCTTGCCAAATCCCGATCTGGTAACCCTGAGGCGTTTGAAAGACCACAGTCCGCCCATCCAAGCTGATAGCCGGGTGGGAGCCGACGGCTGGTAACGGCGGCGAGCCCGCACTCACCTGTTGAAGGATATACTGACCATCGACCAAAACGGCAAGCCAGATCTCCGAAGGCATTCCTGGTCTGTCCACCTGAAAGGCAATGCGGGTCGCGTCAGCGTTCACGGTCGGGAATCGGGCTTCTGCCAAACCTTGATATAGGTTACGGGAGACCCAGTCAATGCGCTGTGTCCAAGAGAGATTTAGCAATAGGGTAATCATTCCTACGCACAAAGCGGCTCTCATTGTCTTATCACCTCAGTCAGGTCCTACCTGGCTGGGTAAGATGAAGAGATCAGGAGAAACCGGTAATCGCGGGACGGGAGGCGACCGATAGGAGATTCCATTGATGGTAGCGACTCGCGCACCCCATCCGCCCGACGGCTCGTCAAAAAGCCCCGACAGGTCGTAAGCAAAGTGGGGAAGTTCTACGAATACATCGGGACGGCTCGGGTGCGCAGTTGCCAGCCGGTCAAGCTGTCTGTCCTCTTTGAAAAAGAGCAGCGGTTGACCAAGGTTCAATGAGAGACGAGCCAACATCGTCAGCGCCGTCACTCGTTCGGAAAGGGACCCTATCCACATTAGCCTGACGCTATTGAGTCTCAGGTACCGGGATGCCCATTCTCTTTTCCATCTCGGACCGTTTAATGGATCGGTCCACCAAGTGTAGGAGCGCCATACGGGCGGCTGATTGATGGGGTCCGGCCCGTAGGAAGCGACAATTTCGTCGGTCTGGTCAAGAAAAGGCGAACCGATGATGCCGATCGTTCCTTCCTGCGCAACGGCGAGGGCCTGTATCTGCCATTCCCAAATCGGTCTAACGGAACCATTCTGGTCCTCCAGCCGTATGCTGACGCCGGCGATTTCGTACCTTCTATAATCGCGTCCCGGTGGAACCAGTTCCCCTCCAACAGGGCTTAAGACCTTCACTCGCAGGGAACTTTCCAGTGCGGGTTTCAGTTCGGAAGCGGGATCGACGAGGCCGTCGTTGTTCATGTCAAAGGCTGTCGGGGGGATCGGGATGTCCAAAATCCCCCACTCCTCGTCGCTATACCAGCGCGTCGCCACAGGAAAGGATCTCTTGGGCTCATCGGGACCGTAAAGCACCGTAATTCTCGGAATATCCTCGTCTACCCTGCCGTCGGCGTCGTCGTCAATTCCGTTAGCAAGTTCTTCGTCAATCCGAAGGTCCAAGTCGTCGTCGGGGTTGCCGTCACCGTCTTGGTCGTGGGGTAGCCGAACTTCTAACTCCACTCTGACATTAGTCCAGGGGTCATCGGCGCCTCCTACCCGTCCCCTATGCATCAAAACCAGGCGAAGAGACCAGAAACCGTTGGCGATTTCCGGTAGGCTCGCCAAGGCATTGCGGTCCAGCCTTAGTGCCGGAAAGTCCCAGTAGGCAACGCCGGAGCGGTCTATCCTGCCGTCCTGATCTGCATCGGGCTCGCCAAGAGCAGGAACGAATTCAAGCCAGGAGATGTCACCCTCGCCTGTACGAGAAAGATCAAGCGGACGAGCCGCGCGCAGCCCGTCCGGAGTGACCCGCGTCACCAGCGGTAGAAGTGCCGTTCCGTTGACAGCAAGATTCTGTCGGGCAAGAAGTTGACAGGATCCATAGTCTAACGGATCTTCGTCAACCCTTCCGTCTCCATCATCGTCACGATCGTTAATCGGATCCTCGTCAAACCGTCCGTCCCCATCATCGTCAATGCCCCGAACGGGATCTTCATCCATTGATCCGTCCCCGTCGTCATCGCTACCGTTAATCGGATCCTCGTCAAACCGTCCGTCTCCGTCGTCATCCCGTTGGGGATCTCGGTAACGAATCAACGGTCCTTCCACATAAATCGTTCCTCTTGAAAAAACGATGAGGTGGGATGCGAAGGTGCCTGATATGCGCACGTTCCCTTCGGCAAAAAGAACGACGGTCGGGAGGGGGGTTCGCTGTAGGTCCGTTCTGCTTATCCGGTCCACAAATACCAGGCGCGCACCCTCATTAACGATCGGAGTTGAAGGGTCGTCAGAAAGGGGGTTGCCTACCGGATCGCGGAAGACATTTCTGGTACCGGCGTTGTTGATGTCGTGGCGGATCAAATAAATTCTCTGGAACAGGTCGGGCCTGGAAGGGTCAGGGCTCGCCCGATCTGCTTCGACCTCGACGAAAACTTGCACGCCGGGGGGCACATAACGGAGGCGAGCGAGTGCCCGGTTATTCACAGAGACATACTGACCTCCGGAAATCGTCTCTTCGGTATTTCTCTCAAAAAGGAGGTTGCGGTCCGTCGCTGGATGCTGATCTTGAAACCATCCGCTGTCAAAGAGTCGCCGCCATGGACTGGGAAGAAAACGCCCGGGGTTATTGGGATCTGGAACCGCCTGAACCGGGCGAACCGTCCAGTCGTAAACCTGAACCAGTTCGCTACGAAACTGACCATAGCGGTCGTTGAAAGCTCCCAAATCAACGGCATCCACATCGCCGTCGCCATCTATGTCCAGATTATCTAAGTCACCGTCCCCATCCACATCCACTTGTGGGAATGAAGGAAACTGGAGGTCGAACCCGTTGTCAACATATATGCCTCGGAAGCGAAGAGGTTGGGAAGTATTCAGGACAGTGTGAAAGGGGGGGATGGATAAGGGAGCAGTTGGCCGTTGGGGAGCGGGTGATGGCGGTATAGAAAAGTAACCGAAAAGGGAAGCCGGAAGGGCAGCTCTTTGAGTCGCTATCCGGTAACCCTGTTCGGCAAGCCGGATCGGCTCAACGGGTGGTGCCCACCGGCTTCCCGCTTGGCTCGGATCCAGGAAAGAAACCGGAAATAGGAAGAAGCGCTGCAAACGGACCCAACCGTCGCGATAACGGGGGATCTGGTTGACAGGAAAAAGTTGAAAAGTCGGCGACGGCGAGGGCTCGCCAGCCGCAATGCTCCCGCCCGTTCTATCAGCCAGAGTTACCAAAGGATCGGAAAGATTTCCCACTGTAGGAAGGAAAGGATTGGCGTCGTGCCAGACCCCTCGCGCAACCCTAAGCAATTCGGGCGTCAGAAGGGGAGTGCCGGCGAAGACCGTATCGGGCAAGCCTAACTGAAGGATATTTTCCCCGTACCAGACGAGATCGGAATTAACCTGAACGGGAGCGGACAGGATACGGGGCGGCAGTGATGGACTGTCACGATCCTGGACGGGGGACATAAAAGTGCGACTCCTTAGCCAATCCAAATCGCCCGGTGCCGGAAGGTCGGCACTTCCGTCCCGGTCCGCATCTCCAATTCTTTGTCCGATCGCGATGGGAAATGAAACGATTCCAGGAATAGGAGTTCCTGAGAGCAGGAGCCCGTCAGGCTTGAGCCCATCTCCTTTCGCCATGACAAAGCGCTGAAATTGAAGGAGGGGAATGGGCTTGTAAGCGACCAGCCGACGAAAGATCGGACTGTTCGGTACGGGTCTTCCGATGCTGATGATCTTGAGCATCCCAATTTCTGGAAGGAACTTGACCTTGACCAAGAAACTGCCCCGCCCCCCGAAGCCTCCGATCAGATCGGCAGCGGGCTGTGCCGAGTACTTGCCGAACCAGTCGCCCTCCCTATCCCTCCTGTCCCAGCCCCGAAGGCGTTCAAAGGGATCAAACTCTCCCGGGGCGCCCAGCCGAGGACGCCAATCGGCGCCAAAGGGACTGTTGAGGAGTTGGTCGTTAACGAACTGAAGACCTGCCTCCGCAAGTAACAGCGCTTCCGTCTGTTCACGCGATCGTGTCTCTGTTGACAGGGCGTTGTTGACAAAAAGGGCAAAACCGGCTGCCACGGCGGCAACGATGACCAGTATCAGAGTCGCCAGGATGACTGTCTGCCCGGTTCGGGCGGGGCTGCGTCGCTTCAGCGGGCTAACGCACATTGCTGAGCACCACCTGAATGCGGCGCTGAATCATGATGGACGGCACGTCCGGCTGTCTCGGGTTCCGTGCCCTTGCCCCGGGGGTCGGTTTCCTCAGAGTCAACTGAACGGTGACACTCCTCACCGGCTCGCCCGAATCCTGCCCGAGGACGCATCTTAGGTCTGCCAAGTCCGTTCCGTCAAGAGGGGTGAGAGATGAGTGGGACAAGGCGAAAGGTTGCAGGTCAGATCTGATCCATCCTCCCGTTGCCAGCCATCGGTTCAAAGTCGGGCTGAAACGCAGATTGTCCCTATTAGGGTCGGGAACCCACACCGCTCGGTAAAGGCAACGGGGGTTCGGCTCAATGTCGTCCTCGTCGATCAGCCCATCCCCATCGTTGTCCACTCCGTCGATCGGATCTTCGCCCACTCTGCCGTCTCCGTCTGGGTCATCACTCCCCGGCAGGTACTTGAAGCCTTGGTTCGGCGCGCCAGGTGCCGGTCTCTGCACGCGCCCATAGTAAGTGATGACGGTCGGCACAGGAACAAGCGGGGAGCGAAGGATTTCTTGCAAGCGATCCGGCAGAACGAAATCAATCCGTCCCAGACTGTCGTCGTCGTTTCGCTCTCCGTCGTACAAATCTAAAGGTTCATTAACTATTCCGTCCCCATCAAAATCGTCGTTGTCATCTAACCTTTGCTGTGGGAAAATATACATTGCCTGATGCAATTCCCGCACCAGCCCGTCAATGACAAAATCTGCCGACGCCTGAAGACCTGCCATAATGCGCCCCCGTCTTGCCTGGTCAAGAGCTTGGGTCATCGGGATAAACAGAAGCGTGAAGAGAACAGAGGTAATCGCGATGGCGACCAGGAGCTCAACCAGAGTAAAACCGTAGCCTCTTACCCGTCTCTTTTGGCCGGTCATCGTCATTCCCGTCAGGGCTCCTTCGGTCGTCTCCGCCAGTTGTCGGAAGGATCGGGATTGGGTCCGATCATCCGAATCCGCTGAAGGCGGACCGAACCGTCCAGGTAAAGGACAAGATCCATGGGAACGCCACCTTTGGAGTAGTTAACGCCCCAAACCCGTGACACACCTGTCAGAGGATTGCGAGGCTCCCTGCGATAACGGTGATGCAGACACCAGGTGATGACTGTGTCGTCGGGCGGGAAAACCTTCGGATACAGCCCTAATTGGCGGAACTTGTCCGGATCCGAGCACTGGGACCAGGCGGGATATTGCGGATTAAAAGAAGCAGGATCGCACGGCGAAGGAAGTCGGGACAGGCTGTAGGTCCGATAGGGGCTCCGCGGGTCGTTCAGATTCTCAGGAATGGGATCGGGAACATCGTAGGAGGATCCGCTCGGGTCCAGGTTCCCTTGATCTATGTCGGACGGACAGATTAAAGCGGACCGGTTCAGATACTGCCCAAAAGTTGTGGACCGTTGTTCCACCCCTCCGGTCACAAACCTGAGGGAGGCGGGGAAGCCATCCCAGTCCATTATATACTGTTTGAGGGCGCGGTAGATCATCTGCAGCCGGTTCTGACAGTCAAAGACCTTCCGTTGCTCCTGTGCCGGTCGGAACATTGTAAGGAGAATCCCAAAGAGAATAGCGATGACGGCTACGACGACCAAAAGTTCTGTCAATGTGAAACCGAAAAAGGGTATCCTTCCAAGACCGTTGCTGCGCGCACTACTTACTCCCCTCATCATATCTGTCCTTCTCATATCTGTCCTTCCGTCAATAAGCTGGTCGGTGCACTAAAGAGAAAAAGAAGTTGTACGAAGTCTCCCCTTCTTCGGGGCGGTTCCGATGCCCAGAGAGGCCTTCCGGAAGTGCGGACCATCGCCGAAAGACCTTCAACTTTTTCAATGGCGACAGGTGGGGCTGGGAGGTTCGCGGTTCCCATGCCTCCGATCTGGAAAAAGTCGTCTCTTAACTCACCATTCTGATCCCTCCAAAGTATGCGAACCGTTAATCCTACCAATAGAGGTGAGAACTGGACAGCACCATTGCTTATTGTGTAAAAGCGCAGAGTCTCAAACCGAAAGCCATCGGGTAGCGAACTGTCAACTTGTAACTGAAAGTCTCGGGGTGGCTTGATGACTTGAACGAACCAATCGTCCCGGGTCTGGTAAGCAACCCAGACCAGGGTACCAGCGGTCAGGGGCGGGTCCTCATCTACAAGACCATCACCGTCGTCGTCGGCACCGTTTATCGGATCCTCGTTAAGTCGTCCGTCACCGTCATCATCGGTTTCCTGGAGAAACAGGGTTCCTCTCTCCAAGTTAGACCCTAATGCTATCGGTATCGGTACGCCCCAAATCCCTTTTGGGTCAGCACGAGCAACCCGAACATTGGTGATACCTCCAAAGTTGGTGTAAAAGGCGGGCGGGTCTTCATCTAGCAACCCATCTCCATCGTTGTCCTCTCCGTCGACCGGGTCTTCATCTGAGCGGCCATCGCCGTCGTCGTCGCGCAAAACGAGGGGACCCCTTTCGGTCAGCCAGTGACCACCACCAGCGACCGGGTCATCAACTAGGTAGTCAATTTTGATCGGTCCGGTCTGATCGGGTCGGGCTCCCGGCACATCATAGGGCTCTGGCTCGACGAGCCTTGAACGCCTCAGGACGATTCCGCCATCAGCGAAAGCAGCGCCCCTTTCCTGATTGAAGATCGGGTATTCTTCCCAAAGTCGCTCAATGCGGAGCGCTTTGATGGGTAGCCTTATCCGTCTCGTGTCCTCGCTTACCAGGAACAGTTGTCCCCTAATCGGCTGAACGGGATTGGTGTCAGGGATGTAAGTCACTCGGATGATGCGAGGGTAAGCACCTGCAAGGGCAGCTCCAACAGGTTCTGGCAGAGCGATTTCGTCGCCGGGACCGTTGAAAACAAAAGTATAGTCGCCGGACGTTCCCGGATCCGCCTTCGGGTTGTCGGGAAACTCCGTATTAGGGTCTGGATCCGAAACCTGCCGATAAGCGACCTCACGGTAGACTCGGAACGTAGGACCGATCAAATGGCGCCAGTCGCGGGGACCGGCGACAAGGCGGGCGGGCATGAACCGAACCAACCCGCGCCATTCAAGGGGGGACACTTGAATCAATTTCAACGGCTCGCCCCAGACAAAGTTGTAATGCTTCCTCACTAAGGTCATCAGGCTCGGATCGGACAGCGCGGGTTGAGCGGGTAAAAGGGAAGGATCAAAGGGGATGATAGCGAAAGGCACCGTTGTCGGGTCGGTTACATAATCGCGCATCGCATCGCGAGCCCATTGAGTGGCGATCTGCCGGACCCCGGCGGTGCGGATGACCCGCTGACCGGTCGGGAAGACAGCGACCAGAGCCCATATGCCGATGCTCAAAATGACGATCGCCGTCAGGACCTCCATCAGGCTGATGCCTCGACTCTTTTGTCCGATGTCTATCCTCGCCATCGTCCCTTCGCTCACTTCTGCTTCCACTGCTTTCTTATGCCATAAAAAGTCTTTTTTTCTAAAGGCTTGACACGTGCCTCTTGCACCTCACCCAGCGGCAGAATGATGCCTGGGAAAGGGATTGTTGCGTGTCGGAAATCCTGATTTCTTGCCTGACTTTTGCCCTTGGGGCTGCTTTTGGAAGTTTCGCTAATGTCTGTATATACCGGCTGCCTCGTCGTCTTTCTCTGGTGAGACCTCGGTCCCACTGCTCCGTCTGCGGGGAGACCTTGGGTCTGGTTGACTTGGTCCCTTTGGTCAGTTACCTGTGGCTGATGGGGCGTTGTCGGTTCTGCAAGTGGGTGATCAGTCCGAGATATTTCTTCGTAGAACTGACTTGTGCGATCCTGTTTCTTCTGTCTTACCAGAGCCACGGGCTTTCCACCACTGCCATCTTGACCGCTCTGTCGTCCCTCAGTCTCCTTATTTTAGGGATAGTAGACGGACAGTTTCACCTGGTTCCGGCGGAGCCGATCTGGGCACTAGCGCTCCTGGGCCTCATTCGGCGCCTCCTAGATCCTCACCCCCTCGCCTCCATAGGTGACGGTCTTATCGGCCTGCTGGTGGGGGGCACGGTCATCTATTTGGTCGGTCTCCTCGGCACGGCTTTCTTCAAGAGAGAAGCCATGGGATGGGGTGATGTGGAAATCTCGTCCGCCGTCGGATTACATTTGGGCGCGTCCAAACTTCTCCTCTCCTTCTTTATCCTTTCGGTTTTCCTCGCCGCCGTCGTTGCCCTACCGATCATCATACGCAAGAGAACGATTCGGGGAACGATGCCCCTTGGCGTTGCCCTCGCTGCCTCGGCGATTCTCCTTCTCCTCTATCCAAACGAGATCTCCAGAGCCGTATTGTCAATCTATCATCTTGAATGAAGGGGTTGAAAATTGTGGAACGTTGGACGGATCTGCCGACCATTTTTGAGAGAGGCTATCACTTTGTAGGAGATGCCCGCACCGCTTCCCATCAGGTAGAATTCGCCCATCGCCTTCTGGCATTGCCGGCAGGGTCTTTAGTCTTGATGCCTTTCTGCGGCTCAGGCTTCTACGCCATTGAAATGGCCCTTTGGGGTTACTATATTGTCGGTTGGGACCCCTCCTCTCCCTTGTTGTCCGCTGCCGAGCGGAAAGCGGAAGAGGAGGGGGTGATTTTATCGCTAAAGACTGGTTCACTGGTGCCAAGCGGATGGGATGTCGGAACTTATGACGGAGCGATGGTGCTGGGCAACCGATTCGGATTGACCGGGCAGGAGGAGACAGACCGACAGTTTCTGGGCGATCTGTCAGGGCTGGTCAGAGAGAATGGGCATCTTGTCCTCGCCCTTCCCCACCGTGACGGCGTGCTCAAAGATTGGAAGCCGAAAGATTGGGAGGACTTATGGGACGGCTCGACTGCATTAATAAGTCGGGAATGGGATGCTACATCCGGTTATGCTAAGGAAATCTGGACCGTCCTTCGGTCCGCCCAAAAAGAAGAGACCCTGCGGATCGCCTACCGTGTCTACACCGCCAGCGAGTTTAGCAGGCTAATGGATCAGACCGGATTTGTGGTGACGAAGGTGCTCGGTGGCTACACCGGTTCCGCCCTTGCCCCCGAG
Source organism: Candidatus Caldisaccharidevorator sinensis (assembly GCA_032161505.2). Taxonomy (GTDB): domain Bacteria; phylum Armatimonadota; class Fervidibacteria; order Fervidibacterales; family Fervidibacteraceae; genus Caldisaccharidevorator; species Caldisaccharidevorator sinensis. The sequence continues at coordinate 296,394 of JAVKTG010000001.1, read as the reverse complement.
CACACCACCATGCTCATCCAGGCAGTTAACAGAAACCCTAAGGAACCTGACTAAGATTTGCGGCGTTGCTATAGTTTCAATAAATCATGTAAAGGAGGAATGTCTGATGCGGCGGCCGGTAAAAGTTATCTGGGCATTCACCTTGATTGAGCTTCTCGTCGTCATCGCCATAATTGCGATCCTGGCAGCGATTCTTTTCCCTGTCTTCAGTCAGGCAAGGGAAAAGGCTCGCCAGGCGACTTGTACATCCAACACTCGGCAGATCGGGATGGGCGTGGCGCAATACATACAGGACTACGACGAATGGGTGCCGCCCTTCTGCTGGGGGCAGTTGGTTTGCCGTCAGTGGGGCGGCGATGGACCCGGTGACGACTTGTGGGCTTCCTTCTGGTTCCGATCTACCGAGCCGTACTTCAAAAACCGGCAACTGATGGAGTGCCCTTCCGCTATGACGACAGGATGGGGAGGAAGAGGCTGCACGCCTCCGGCGATCAATGCGGACGGCGACACCCGCTGGAGAGGCATTAACATCAGTTACGGTTACAACGAGTTCATGTCCTTTGGACCTCAATGGAAGTTGCCGTATGCGAAACTCGCCGGCTTCCGAACGCCCAGCCAGACGGTCCTTTTCGCCGACTCGCGCTGCCTCTATCTTGGCGGAGAATGGCAGGTTTCTTTCCCTCAAAGGTCCTTGCTCCGGAGAATTGTTTTCTCCGAACCCCGTTCAGGGGACGGATGCGGTTGCCCCCCTCCCCACTTGAACTACGGACCTGAATTTGATCCCGGGCAGTTTAGCCGGCATTTGAAGGGGAATCTCATTGGTTTCCTGGACGGTCATGTCAAGTGGTATCAGTGGGGTCGGACTTGGACCGTCACCAGCGGCAAGGGTGACCTGATTTACTACGATAACGAGTTTTGAGGAGGCGCCGGACTATGCGACAGCAGATTCCCTTGGGGGTAGCCGTCGCTGTTATCGTCGTAGTCGCCTTGGTGGCCGGGGGTCTGATCTGGTTCCTTCTAGGTAGAAGTCCCAAACCGGAAGGGCAAGCGCCGAAAGAGTTCATGCCACGTCCTCCCTACGCTCCGCCGGCGGCTCGGCAGGCTCGCTAACAGGGCTCAAGACCGTTCGTTTAGGGCTGACCCGTCAGTTCCCCTTCCAGGCGGGCCAGCCCCTCATCTTGCCTCCAACCGTAGATGCTTATGATCCGCCACCGTCCCAGCCAGTCTCTTTCGAGAGAAACTGTCACGGTCACGGGACCAAATCGGAACCCTGCGACACTGAAGGGCAGGGCAATTCCTTGGGTTTCCACAATCGCATCGGCGTCCCAGAAGGTCAACAACTCAACTCGTCGGAAGGAAAGGGTCATCCAAATGTTGGAATCCCGATCCCGACACCAGTTGACCAGAAAGCGGTGGAGGTCGGCGTAGGTATAGCCGTAAGGGTCTTTGTAGGTGGGGGAGATCGCACTAAGAACCACACCTAACTCCTTGTCCTGGAAAGCCAACGCAGCCCTGAGAATGGTCGTTCTGATCCGACCCTCAGGATTTCCGTAAAAGTAGTAAAGGGCGCCTGCGACAAGGGCAGCGACTCCGAAAAAGATCAAAAAAAGCCCTGTGAGCCTTTGCCGCCATCCCCACGCCATTCGCTATATTCCCTTTATGATTGTGTCAGAAGAGGAGGTCACGGCGCTTCTTGGAAGTGCCGGCGGAGTGGGAACAAGGCTTACGGCTGCTTCTAAAAGAAGATCGCCGAAGGGTTGGAGTGGTCGTCATCGGTGCGATAGACACGGGCAAGACGACCTTCTGCACCCTGGCCGCTCGCTCCTTCTTTTTAGCGGGCTTCAAAACAGGGGTAGTGGACGCGGATCTTGGACAGTCCGACATCGGTCTTCCCGGAATGATCGGATTGGGATTTGTAGAGAGTCCCATTGATGCGCTGAGCCAGGTTGCCTGTAAACACTGCTACTGTGTCGGCAGCCTCAGCCCGGTCGGTCATCTTCTTCCGACGATCGTCGGGGCGAAACTGATGTGGGAGCGGGCTTTTTCGTCGGGGTGCCAACGGGTCATTGTGGATACCGACGGACTGGTGGACGGACCAACGGGCTGGTCTCTTAAATACCACCTTCTTCACGTATTGCAGCCCGATTGGGTTGTCCTTCTCGAAAGGAACGGCGAACTGTCGTGGCTGAGGAACATTTTAGAGAGGTCGCAATCGTGCCGACTCGTGCAAATTCCAGTGCCCCCACAGGTTCGCTCCCGAGGCCGAGGAGAAAGGAGGAGATTGCGTGAGGATAAATTTAAGGCCCTTTTGTCCCAGTGGCACCCAATCGCCGTCGATCTTTCTGAAGTCCGGCTGATGAATGTCGCGCTCGGACTAGGTCGCCCTGTCACGCCAGAGGAACTAAACGCTCTGATACCGGTGACCGCGGAAAACTTCTTAGGCGCTTGGCAGTGGGGTCGGCGCATCACTGCATTAGTCCAAAGGGTGCCCATTCCATCGGGTGAGTTGCGGGTCGCTGACTTTCATCTCGTCTTCCGCACACCCGATGAATACGAGCAGGTGGTCGTCGGAATCCTGGATTCCGACTGGCAACTGATAGAAGCGGGGCTCTCGTTCCGATTGGACTGGCAAAAGCAGGTTCTGACGGTCTTAGCGTCTGGAGAATGGGTACGGCGTCCGAAACATATTTACTTCGGCAGGATTGCCCTTAGCCTTTCGGGTGAGGAACTTGGGCATTTAGCTCCGGACGGGCTCTAAACGTCTCAAAGCCCTTTACGAAGGGGATGATACGCACACTGTCAACGTCCAGACGAGCGCGACCGGCTGCTGTTCAGCATTTCAAAGGAAGGCGGGCAGGAGACCTGCCCGCCTCTTACCGTCTGAGACGAGAGCGTGCGCTACATAGTATTCTCCGGACCCCAAACGTCCCAGAAGGAAACCTTCCCGTCCCCTCGCGGCCGGTGGGGCCGGAAAATGTTAGCGCAATCCGTGGCGAGTTTGCTCCAGGTCAGCCACTTGGCGTGACCGTCTGCGAAGGTGATGATAGTGCCCCCCAGGTGGCGCAAGTTTTTAGGATTACGGCGGGCAGCCTTGTCGGAGGCGCAACCCGCTTGGCACACGTTCGCCCATATGCTTCGGGTGCCACCACAGTTTGCCCAATGGGGAGCATCAGCAAACGCCGCCGTTTCTGAAGGCTTCTGCACCTCAGCCATCCTAATAGACTGTCCGGTCCATTCACATCCCAGGTTGGGCATCAGGGGCTCGTTAGCGGCAATGGTGACCTGGATGCCGAGAAAATCCCGAGGGAATACCCAACCCCATGTGTCGCAGCACCAGTAGGCGTAGGGGCAGTTCTGGTTTACGACAACTCGTAAGGGTGGTACGGTAGTCAATCCAGATGGGCACGACCAGATCTGGGCATTGCGGACATACGGGTGAACGACACCTTGTGGCGTCGTCTGAGTCGTCCGACAAGGCGTGTGAGGTGCCGCGCAGGACGTGATGAACGGATACGCCTCATCATAGTCCTGGACGTATTGATTGAGAGCCATGCCGACGCTCCTCTGATTGGACAGGCATTGGGCCTGCCTTGCCTTCTCCCGAGCCTGGGAGAAAACGGGGAACAAAATCGCTGCGAGGATCGCAATGATCGCGATCACGACGAGCAACTCAATAAGAGTAAACGCCTTTCGCACCTGCACATCCCTCCTTAAAGTTTCTTTGACGGCATCACTGACCGCCCGGAGGAGCTCCGGGAGGCTGTCCTCCACCCTGTCTTAGGAACGGCGGGGCACCGGGAGGCGTTGATCCGCCGTAGGCACCACCGGGACGTCGTTGTCCCGGCTGCGTCGGGGCGAACCCCACCTGTTCGACTCGACCTCCCCCTCTGCGGGGCAAGACGAAAACGAGAGCGACGACGACAATCACCGCCACGATGATCAATGCAGCGAGCCACCATGGAACTTGTGCCTGCACCGCTCTTCCCTCCATATCAATGGATATTTTAGCACCGCGATGGCAAAGCGTCAAGCGTATAAACCCCTACTGCCACTGAATCTGTTAGGTTTCGGTCGTCGCCATCCCGGTCTGCGTCCTTCACTTCGGTGCAACGGCGCCGACTGGCTGGGGGATCAGGGCAATTTCAAGAACTTCATCCATCGTTTCCACAAAGTGAAACTCCAGAGCATTGCGGACGTGATCGGGAACTTCCGTCAAGTCCTTTCTGTTCGGCGTCGGTAGGATCACGATGCGGATGCCCCCTTCCTTGGCTGCTAAGACTTTTTCCTTAATTCCCCCGACGGGCAATACTCGCCCCGTTAGGGTAATCTCACCGGTCATCGCCACATCCGGCTTGACCGCCCGTCCGGTCGCCAAACTGGCTAAGGCCGTCGCCATCGTAATCCCCGCTGAAGGACCGTCCTTTGGGATGGCACCAGCAGGCACGTGAATGTGCAAGTCGTGCTTAGTGAAAAAGTCCTCCACGATCCCCAACTGATCGGATCGTGACCGGACAAAACTCAAAGCCGCTTGGGCAGATTCCTTCATAATCTCTCCCAAATGGCCCGTTATCGTCAGGTTCCCTCTCCCTGGCATCTTGGTGGTTTCAACAAAGAGGACGGATCCTCCGAAGGGCGTCCAAGCGAGACCCCTAGCAACACCGACCCGAGGCTCCTTATCCTCTGTTTCCCGAAGGAACTCAGGCGGTCCTAAAAATTCGCTCAACCGATCTCTTGTAACGACGACTTTCTCTATCTTCCCCTCGGCAACTGACCTGGCGACTTTTCTACAGATATTCGCTATCTTCCTGTTCAAGTTTCTGACTCCCGCTTCCCTGGTATAGTCAGTGATGATGGCTTTCAAAGCTTCGTCGGTGCATTCCATATGTTGCGAGGTTAGTCCGTGCTCTGTCAGATTTCTTTCCACGAGATATCTTTTGGCGATCTCCAGTTTCTCCTCCTGGCTGTATCCCGGGAGCCTCAATACTTCCATCCGATCCAGTAGGGCAGGTGGAATGGTGTCCGTAATGTTGGCTGTGCAGATGAAAAGAACCCGGGACAGGTCAAACGGGACATCCAGGTAATGATCAGAGAAAGAGTGATTCTGCTCCGGGTCAAGGACTTCCAAAAGAGCGGACGCCGGATCCCCTCGGAAGTCCAAACCCAGTTTGTCTACTTCGTCCAGCATGAAGACGGGATTACGGGAGCCGACCTGCCGAAGACCTTGAATGATCCGTCCTGGGAGGGCTCCCACGTAAGTGCGGCGGTGACCCCTGATTTCTGCTTCATCCCGCACCCCTCCCAAACTGATGCGGATGAACTTTCTTCCCAGGGCACGAGCAATGCTTTGCCCCAGACTGGTCTTCCCTACCCCGGGGGGACCAACAAAGCAAAGGATAGGACCCCTTGTATCTGCCTTCAGTTTGCGGACGGCAAGAAACTCTAAAATCCGCTCCTTCACATCGTCCAGATCGTAATGGTCCTCGTTGAGCACCCGTTCGGCATTGTCAATGTCCATATTGTCTTCCGTCAGTTTTGACCACGGTAGCGCTAAGAGCCAGTCCAGGTAGGTCCTGCTGACGGTATATTCCGCCGACGACGGATGCATTTTAGAGAGCCGGTCCAACTCCCTTAGAGCCGCTTCTTTTGCCTGCTCGGTTAGCCCTGCTTCCTCCACCTTCTGTCGCAACTGTTCAATCTCTTGCTCCGTCGTCTCACCGAGCTCCTTTTGGATTTCTCTCAGTTGCTGGCGCAAAATGAATTCTCTCTGCGCTTTATCCAGTTCCTGACGCGCCTGCTCCTGGATACTCTGGGTCAATTCGAGAACCTGAATCTCCCTCGACAGGATCGGAAGAAGGTCCCGGAGCCTTTGGACCGGATCAAACATTTCCAAAAAAGACTGTCTCTGGCTGGGCGACATCTCCAAAGCGGTGACTACCAGATCGGCTAACTGTCCTGGCGTTTCTGCTGAGGCTGCGATCATCGCCGCCTCGTCGGGAAGATGAGGAGAGAGTTGGACCAATCTTCGGAAAAGACCTAAAACGGTATTCATCAACGCCTCAACCTCGATCGTCTTTTCGGCCGATTCCTGTGGCATGGAGTAAGTCGCCTTCAGATACGGTTCGGTCTGGGTCCATTGGACAATCTGAACTCGGGAAAGACCCCTCACGACCATCTGGACCCGACCATCGGGCTGACGCATCATCCTGAGGATTGTCGCCACGGTGCCCACAGAGTAAAGTTCCTCGGGAGGCTTGGGATCGGGGTTTTCTCTATCTTTTTGCAGAACGGCGATGAAGACCCTTAGTTCGGAAGCAGCGGCATCGACCGCCCTCACGCTTTTGGGGCGCCCCACGTCCAGGGGTGAGACCATGAAAGGAAAGATCACGTGCTCCCGCAGCGCCAAGACGGGAAGTTCTTTCGGTAACTGCTCAATCAACTCTTCAGTCAGCATGGTCCTCCCCCCTTCACTCTCCTTTAAGTTGCAGCTGGTAAGGAGACGGACCTTCCGGAGACGGTCGGGGTGCGATTATATGTAAGATGCCGTTACGGAACGACGCTTTTATCCCCTCCTCATCAACGGGACCAGGGAGGACGATGTCTCTTTGAAACGACCCGTAGTTGATTTCCAGGATCAGATATTGACCCGGGCGCGAAAAAAGCGGTCTCCGGCTGCCCCGCAGCCGAATGATCCGTTCTTCGGGAAGATACTCTACACTCACCTCATCTCTGTCTACCCCTGCCAGTTCCACAATGATATGGAATGCGTCGCTGTCCTCGCACAAATCAACGGCCGGCTGCCAGTGACTGGAGGCTTGAAATACTCTGTGGATCGCCCAAAACCTCACTTCTGCCATCGGTGCGCCCCCTTGCTTGACGACGGCGCTCATTGCGTTGCATGGCTTGCACTTATTTATGTCATAAAATTCCTCGCAGCGTGCACAGGTCTGATCGTCTCAAGGGGAACTTAAGCGCAAGCAACGGGGTGAAGCAAACGGGCGAAACCGACCCTGGTAGCCTTTTCCGGACATACAGGCGCTGAGACAATGGGGATGGAAACCCGTGCTGTCCGTCGGTATTGTCGGGCTTCCCAATGTCGGTAAGTCGACCCTTTTCAACGCCCTAACGAAAGGGCACGCCCAAGTCAGTAACTACCCTTTCTGCACGATAGACCTCAACGAGGGAGTGGTCGCTGTCCCCGATCCCCGCCCTTTTCAACTAGCTCAGTTAGTCGGTCAAGAGAAGGTCGTGCCGGCGACCGTCCGGTTCGTTGATATTGCCGGGCTTGTCCGGGGCGCTCACCGGGGGGAAGGTTTGGGGAATCAGTTTTTGAGCCACATCCGAGCCGTTGATGCCATCGTCCATCTGGTCCGCTGTTTCTCCGATCCTAATGTCGTTCATGTTGAGACAACGGTCAATCCGGTTCGGGATGCTGAGGTGGTGGAATTGGAACTTTTGATGGCGGACCTGGAATTGGCTGAGAGGCGCTACCATAGGGTGGAGAAGGTGGCGATGAGCGGTTCTCCCGAAGCGAAAGAAGAAACCCAAGTTCTTGCGTTAATTCTCAGCAATCTCAAAAAGGGCTCGCCAGCGCGTCACATTCCGCTGGAGCCTCGCCATTTGTCACTCGTCGGCGGCTATCAGTTTCTCACTCTCAAGCCGATGATCGTCGTCGGAAACATTGACGAAGGGGAAGAGAGCCGCCTCGCCTATCGAGAGTTGGAGCAGTGGTGTTGGGCGAGGAACCTACCGTGTCTTGCCATCAATGTGAAATTGGCTGACGAGTTTTCTCAACTTTCAAAGGAAGAAGCAGAAGAACTGGCGCCTCTATTCGGAGACGAGGCGATGGTGTTGAGGAGACTGGTCCAGACCGTTTTTGACTCTTTGCGAGCCATTCAGTTCTTCACCGCGGTGGGGAAGCAGGTGACGGCTTGGGTCGTGAAAGAAAGCACGCCGATCGTGACGGCCGCTGGGAAGATTCATTCCGATATGGAGCACGGGTTCATTCGGGCGGAGGTCGTCTCTTTTGATGATCTGGTAAAGGCAGGGTCTTGGGAACGGGCAAAAGAAGAGCATCTGGTCGCCATTCGGGGGAAAGACTACATCGTCCGAGACGGAGACGTAGTCGTCATCCGCTTCGCACCGCCGCGCACTACCGACGGCTGATCCGCCCCTGAGGGCCTTCCCACGATGCTACAGTTTGAGGGGTGATCCTTTTGTCTCAGGCGAAAAAAATCACCATTCGCCACCTCTTTGAGAAAAAGCAGGCGGGCGAGAAAATCGTCTCCGTCACTGCTTACGACTATCCGACGGCTCTCTTAGTCGATCAGGCGGGCGTGGATTTTATCTTGGTCGGTGACAGCGTCGCCAATGTGGTTCTGGGATATGATTCCACCCTCCCGGTTACCATGGCCGAAATGCGTCATCACCTGAGAGCCGTCCGGAGGGGAGTACAAAGGGCGCTGTTGGTCGCCGATATGCCATTTCTTTCTTATCAAACGAGCGTCTCTCAAGCGATAGAGAATGCTGGTCTTTTTCTAAAGGACGGCGCTGAGGCGGTCAAGTTAGAGGGGGGAACTGGACCGATTCTGACCATCGTCCAGTCGCTGGTGGCAATTGGAATTCCCGTTATGGGTCACCTGGGCTTCACCCCTCAGTGGCTTCATCAATTTGGCGGCGTGCGGGTTCGCGGGCGACGGAGTGATGAGGCATTGGCTATTTTACAAATGGCCGAGGATTTGCAACAGGCAGGCTGTTTCGCCATCGTTTTGGAACTGGTGCCCAGAGAGGTCGCCCGACTGATTACCGAGAGGCTTTCCATTCCGACCATCGGGATCGGGTCAGGACCCGACTGCGACGGGCAAATTCTCGTTCTTCACGACTTGATCGGTCTCTCGCCAGGCTGGTCGCCGCGGCACGCTAAAAAATACGCCAACGGGACCGAACTGATCCGGCACGCGCTCGCTACCTACGTAGAAGAGACCGTCAAAGGCGTTTTCCCCGGGCCTGAGAACTTCACCTCGATGCCGCCGGAAGAGTGGGAAAAAGTTGAAATATCCCTCAGGGCGGGAAGGAGCTCCTAAGGAAACGGTTCCTCCATGCCCTTGACCACGCGGGCGATCAGGCGGGCACCGTTCTCCATCGTTGGAACCCAAGTGAGGGGCGTGCCTTCTAAAAGGCGGCGCCCTTCCTCCTCTCTCGTACCCGTCAGGCGAACGACGACGGGAACCTTTAGCTCCCAGCCCTCCAGCGCTGCAAGGATCCCTCGGGCGACCTCGTCGCAACGGGTGATGCCGCCAAATATGTTGATGAAAACTCCCTTCACCTGAGGATCTCTCAAAATGAGGCTCAGTCCCTCGCGGACGACCTCTGCTCTCGCTCCACCGCCGATGTCAAGGAAGTTAGCCGGGCGTGCCCCCTCGCTCTGGACGGCATCAAGAGTCGTCATTGTCAACCCTGCTCCGTTGCCGATGATCCCAACTTCTCCGTCCAACCGAACATAAGCCAGCCCCTTTCTGTGGGCCTCTCTTTCCAATTCGTCTTCTTCGGCCTCCTCCGCCAACAGAGACAGTTCCTTATGGCGATAGAGGGCATTGTCGTCAATGAGCAACTTGGCATCTAAGGCTATCAACCGACCGTCGTCCGTCATTGCAAGGGGGTTAATCTCTGCCAACGTGGCGTCAGACTGGCAAAAGACCCGGTAAAGACCCCTGGCAATCGCGACGAAGGAGGTGAGAGCGTCCTCTCTGAGACCCAGCCTCTTTCCCGCGGACCGGACCTGAAAGGTGTAAAGCCCAAGGAGGGGGTCAATGGGGACCTTGACGATGGCTTCCGGGTGGGTCGAGGCGACCTCTTCGATGTCCACGCCGCCCAAGGCGGATGCCATTAAAACGGTCTTTTCCACAGAGCGGTCCACAATTAATCCCAGGTAGAACTCGTTGCGGACCGGCAAGGCTTGTTCAACCAAGACCTTCTCCACCGGCAGCCCTTTAATTCGCATGGAAAGGATGCGCTCCGCCGCCGATTGCGCTTCTTCCGGCGTTTTCGCCACTTGAATACCGCCGGCTTTGCCCCGGCCGCCGACGAGGACTTGCGCCTTGACGACGACGGGACCGTGCAACTCCTCGGCAATGACTCTCGCTTCAAGGGGCGTCGCAGCCGCCCTCCCTTGGGGAACTGGGATCCCCGCCTCCGCAAACAGGTGTTTCGCCCGATACTCGTGAACTTTCACCTCATTTCCTCCTCAATCGTCGCCTCTGTCCGAAAAACGACATCGCGGCTAATTGTGCAACAATTGGCACCAGTGCTCTGTCAGGAACAGGGGCAAAGGGGGTGGACCGATGATGTTATCGGGATTGTTTGAAAAGGTTTTTCTGGAAAACTTATCGCGAATCCATTCCCGAGCGACAGAAAAAATAGAAGAGCTGAAGGCGATGGAAGTGACCGGTCAAGCGGGCGGCGGTGCCGTGGTTGCCACCGTATCCGGATTGGGTGAAGTCAAGTCCGTTCGGATAGACAGGGAGAAGGTCAGATCGGAAGACATGGATTTGTTGGAAGATCTCATCGTCGTTGCGCTACGGGACGCGATGTCAAAAGCCCAAGAGGTCCAAAAGCAAGCCGCTCAAGAACTTTTGGCAGATTTGCCCCTCGCCCGTATTCTCGGTTTGGGTAGGTGATCACTCCGTTGCCTACTGACCGCCCGACCTCTCTTATGATGCTCTTACGCCAATTAGAAAAATTGCCCGGGATCGGACCCAAGAGTGCTCTTAGGATCGCCCAGTATCTCATTAGTCGCCCAAAGGACGAACTTGAGGAGCTGATTGATGCCCTTATCAAAGTCGGACAGTCCCTTCGCCTCTGTCGGCAGTGTTTCAATTATTCCGATACAGACCTTTGCCCCATCTGTAGCGACCCCGAGAGAGATCCTTCTACGATTTGCGTTGTGGAAACGCCGGCGGACCTGCAGGCGCTGGAGTTGGCGGGAACTTACAGGGGTCTCTACCATTGCCTCCACGGGGTTATTGCTCCCATTGAAGGGGTCGGCCCCGACGACATCAAGATCGCTTCTTTGTTGGAGCGCCTCAAATCGGGCACCGTTCAAGAAGTGATCCTGGCTCTAAGCCCAACGCCCGAAGGCGAAGCAACCTCTTACTATATTGCGCAGCTGCTTCGGGAGAGTGTCGTTCGGGTCACCCAGTTGGCGATGGGGCTCCCGGCAGGCGCTTCTCTTACTTATGCCGATCAGTTGACCCTCTCTCGCGCCTTAGAGGGGAGGAGAGAGGTTTAGGTCCTTCCTTACTCACTAGTCCGGTTGCTTGCTCAGTTGCACCGCCAATGCCTTTAAGCGTGACGACGGCTCGCTCGGAAGTTGATCTGCCACGCAGTTGATCAGGTCGGTGCAAGCGCGGATAATCCCTCTCACAATCAAGTTTTTCAGGTCGGTGGCTTGCGACGAGAAGTCCAGCGTCCACTTTTCGTCGTCCTGAGTGACCGAAAGGGATACAATTTGGTCGTCCTTGGTCCAGATAAAAGATTGGACGGCTCCGATCTCGCCTGCCTCCACTTTTTCGGAGAAACCCTGAGATTCCAGTTCGGTGATTAGGGAATCGGTTACAACGGGCCCGAGAGAGGGAGGAAGGGACAAACATATGTGAGAAAGCATTAGTGATCGTTCCCTCCTTTTCTTCTTTGGCTGGTGCCTGGCAGCCGGAAAAGGGGGATGAGCAAGACCGGGGCAAGGAACGTTGTAACAAATGTCATCAAAATAGCCACACCAAACTCCATTATATTGAGCACGTTGTAAGCCAGCCCCATTCCGGCAATGATCAGGGCGACCTCGCCTCGGGGCATCATCCCGATGCCCGTTCGCACGCTGCCAAGAAAGGAGAAGCCGGCAGCATATGCGGGCACCCCGCACCCAACGACCTTGGAAAAGATGGCAGCAACGGAAATGGCGAGACCAAAGAGTAAATGGTGACTGATTGCTTTCAGGTCAACTAGCATCCCCATTGCGCAGAAAAAGACAGGCACAAGAACCTGGACGACGGGCGTCAAGGAACGGGTGATCTCCTCTGCATGATCGGTCCGGGAGAAAGCCAGACCCAATGCATAGGCGCCGATGATCATCGCCAGACCGCCAACACTTTCCGTCAGTGTGGAGACGAGGAAGCATAAGCCAGCGATCAATGCCAAAAAGGCACCTGGGCTTTTGAACCAGGCGAGGGCTTTGGCCAGGTAAGGCGCTGACCACACGGCAGCAGCCGTTAGACCGAGCCAGAAGCCAAAAGATTTGACGACCAAAACTAAGACACCGGAAGGATCAACTTGACCCTTCCGGACCATACTGACCACGATGGCGAGAATGATGATCCCCAACACATCATCAATAACTGCAGCTGCTAGGATGGTGACCCCTTCAGGAGAAGCCAACCGCCCTAAATCGGTCAACACCCGAGCTGTGATCCCTACCGATGTCGCTGTCATGACGGACCCCATAAAAAGAGCGGGGGGACCAAAGAGACTGTCGGACAAGCCGAACCAGTAGGTCAACCCGGCACCGAGTAGGAAGGGGAGCAGTATGCCTCCAAGACCAACCAGAAAGGCAATAAAGCCGAAACGAACGAAGAGAGAGAAATCTGTTTCCAGACCGGCTCCGAAAAGGAGAAGAACGGCACCGATTTGAGCCAATCCCCACAACTCCGGCGACAGAGGAATGGCTTGCGCCTGCTGGGTTGGCGCGGGGAACAAAGCCTGATGCATCCCCGGAAGGTGCAGGTAGGGACCAAGGGCGAAGGGACCGATTATCATCCCTGCAATCAGTTCACCAAGGACCGCCGACTGTTTGAGATACCGCTCAAAAATTTCACCCAAAAGTTTTGAAGCGAAGAGGATGACGCCTAACTGCCCTATCAGATGAACGGTCTGCTCTACCAGAGAGACTTCCTCCATCGAGCACCTCCTCGGGCACTAATTGTGAGGCGTACGGAACCGGGAAAATCCACAAAGATGCACCGGTTTGGACTCGTTCTGAAGGGCGTAATAATCTTGCTGTGAAGGCTGAGGGAGGAAGTGTAATGAGCCAGGACAAAGACGAGACGACAAAGTATGTGCGCGCATTGCAGTCCAAAGCCCATTTGTTAAGGATCCACTGCATCCGGTCGACAACGAAAGCCGGATCGGGGCATCCGACGACTTGCCTTTCCGCTGCTGATTTGGCAAGCGTTCTGTTTTTTCATTCCCTTCGGTTCGATGTCACCGATGTCGACCTACCTGTCAATGACCGGTTCGTCCTTTCAAAAGGTCACGCTGCCCCACTTCTTTATGCAGCATGGGCGGAAGCCGGAGCCTTTCCTGTGGACCACTTGATGACTCTGAGGGAGCGGGATTCAGATTTGGAGGGGCATCCGACACCCCGGTTCCGGTATGCGGAAGTAGCGACCGGTTCCCTGGGGCAGGGACTGTCCATCGCAGCTGGAATGGCTCTGGCAGGGAAAATGGATTCCCTTCCCTATCGGGTGTATGCCCTTTTGGGGGACGGCGAATGCGCTGAAGGTGCCGTATGGGAGGCTGCTGCCTTCGCCTCTTTCTATCAGTTGGGCAATCTGACGGCGATCGTTGATGTCAACCGCTTAGGTCAGAGCCAGCCGACGATGGTCCAGCACGACTTGGATCGTTACGAACAGCGATTCCGTTCTTTCGGTTGGCACACTGAGAAGGTAGACGGGCATGATGTCAAGGCTTTGATCGATGCTTTGGATCGCATCGCTTCGGTCAACGATAAACCGTCTGTTCTCCTTGCCCGCACGATCAAAGGCAAAGGTGTTCCCGAGGTAGAGGATCAAAACGGTTGGCACGGCAAAGCCCTACCGAAGGATTTAGCCGATAGGGCAGTCGCCCGTCTGCTGACTGAGGTCGATCAGTCAAACGGCGGGGTTGGGCTGACCGTCCGGGCACCGGAGCGATCTCCGCATCTGAGTGGGACCACCGCTCAGGCTTTTTCAGCCCGCTCTCCCGTCTTCTTACCGCGATACGAGAAAGGCAGTCTGGTAGCGACCCGAGAAGCCTACGGAGACGCCCTGGTCTCTCTGGGCGCCGCTTATCCTAACTTGGTCGTCTTGGACGGCGATGTCAAGAACTCGACATTTTCTGAGAAATTCCTCAGCGCCTACCCAGAACGGTTCGTGGAATGCTTTATCGCTGAGCAGAATATGGTTGGCGTTGCGGTCGGTCTAGCCGTCAGAGGTAAAATTCCCTTCCTCTCCAGTTTCGCTTGCTTTCTGACCCGTGCCTTTGACTTCATCCGTATGGCAGCCATCGGTCGGTCCCGGATCAAGATTTGCGGTTCCCACGCCGGCGTCTCTATTGGGGAGGACGGTCCCTCTCAAATGGGGCTGGAGGACCTGGCGATGATGAGATCGGTCCCCGGTTGCGCCGTCCTCTACCCTTGCGACGCCGTCTCGTGCGTCCATCTGGTCAAAGAGATGGCGGACTACACCGGTATGGCCTATATCCGCACGACCAGACCCAAGACGCCTGTCCTCTACGATAACGATGAAACCTTCCCCATAGGCGGCTGCAAGGTCCTTACGGCTTCTGCCCACGACAGCCTGACGGTGATCGGCGCCGGTGTCACCGTTTTTGAGGCTCTAAGAGCCGCAGAAATTTTGAAGGAGAAGGGCGTCTCAGTGCGGGTCATTGATCTTTACAGCATTAAGCCGCTGGATTTAACAACTCTCTTGAATTGCGCCAGGGAGACCAACAACCTGGTCCTGACTGTTGAAGATCATTACCCTGAGGGCGGGTTGGGGGATTCCGTCGCTTCGGCTCTCTCGCCCGAGGGCGTCAGGGTGCACCGGCTAGCAGTGACGGACATACCAAGGTCCGGAAAGCCGGAAGAACTCTTAGAACTTTTCGGCATCAACTTCCGCCACATCGTTCGCAAGGTGGAGAATTTAATCCCAAGCTATTGAGCCCGCGAAATGCAAAGACGCTATAGGAGGCAGGGGAGATGATTGTAACGGTCGTGGACTCCTATCCGAGGGTATCGGAAGATGATCAAAGATTGAGGCGAGCGATCGCCGAATGGGAGGACGGTCGGATCAGCGGTGATGACCTGGAAAAAGTTGCTCAGGAAGTGACCGATACCGTTATTAGGGAACAAATACAGGCTGGCGTTGACTTGCTTACGGACGGGCAGGTTCGCTGGGACGACCCTATCAGTTATCTGGCACAAAAACTGTCGGGAATAAAAAGGGGCGGACTCCTTCGCTGGTTTGACAACAACTTTTATTTCCGACAACCGGTTATCGTCGGACCTTTGGAAAGGTCGTCGCCGTTGCTGGTGGACGACTGGGTGAAAGCGTCACGGGTCGCCGACCCTGTCCCCGTCAAGCCCGTTTTAACAGGTCCCTTCACTTTCGCTATTCACTGCCTGGACCAGTATTACCACTCCCTGGAGCGTTTGCTGGAAGCGGTGACACTGATCTGGAAAGAGGAAATCACCGATCTGGCCCACGCCGGCGCCCCTTTGATTCAAATCAACGAGCCCTCCGTCCTTTTCCACCCTGATAAGGCTGATTTGTGGAAAGGCGCGCTGACCCAGTTGGTGCAGGATTGTCGGCGCCCGATCAGCCTCTACACTTTTTTTGCCGACCCGACGTCCGTTTGGGACGATCTCATGTCTCTCCCCTTTTTTTTGATGGGCTTGGATTTTTGCAGCGGTGAGGAAAATCGGACGGCAACGCTTCTCCAAGACTGGTCTGATGATAAGACGATCGGTTGTGGCATCATGGACGCCAGAAACATCCGTGCCGAACCCGTGGACGACCTGGCTCGGACAATTGAATCGCTGGCTCACAAGGTAGGTGACACCATTCACGTCAATCCGAACTGCGGACTGGAACTTTTACCCCGCTCCGATGCAAGAAAAAAACTGGAGCACTTGTCGCGAGCGGTCCAGTTGGTAATCGGCTCAAAGTGACCCGTCAGGGCAAAGACCCTGAATCCAAAGCGACCGGTTGATGGGTTTCGGACGACTGGACCGCTGCAAGGGCGATCTTCAGGGTGTCGAGGTTGTCTTTCCCGGACGTTTGCGGTTCATCATCTTGCTGGATCGCCCGCATCAACTCGCCCATCGTCCCAGCGAAGGCGTCGGGGAACCAGGAGCCCTTAAGTTTAAGCCGGACACAAGGAAAGGGGGCGTCCTTTAAGGCGATGGTGACTTCCGTCGCGGTTCCCCGGACCAATCCGCCGGTGCCATCTATGGTGAATTCGTAAAAACTGTCCTGACCTTGAACGACGTCATTGAACCATAGGTTAGCCATCAGATGTCCGTCAAAAACCAGATTGATGCTGTAAACGAGGGGAGCAATGGCTGTCTGACCCGGCATTCGAACGGTAGAGGCGCAGACCCGCTGCGGTTGGCGCCCGATCCAGAATCGCATCAGGTCCAGATAGTGAATGCCGTGGTCTATGATCAGGAAATTGGGTGTCTGTGCTGCCCATCCCGAATCCTGATTCCCCCTCACGTGGTGGGTGGCGTGGAAAACGGTACCCAAAAGCCCGGAATCAATCAGAAGTCGTGCCAGCCGATGCCCCGGCGCCCACCGTGCCTGCTGGTTAATCATCAGTTTCACGCCTTTTTCTTGACAGATATTTACCATCTCTAAGGCATCTTCCCATCGGTGGGCAAAAGGTTTTTGAAGAAGGATATGTTTGCCGGCGCTCGCGCAATCCCGGACGATCTCCACACGACCTTCCTGGTGGATCGCGATGTCAACGATTTCTACCTCCGGCAGATCCAACAGCCTGCGATAATCGACGAAAAAACGGGGAATACCAAAGCGCTCCGCCGTCGAACGGGCTGCTTCTTCCCGAATGTCGCAGCAAGCAACGACCCTGAATCCCCCTTGTCGGTACGCAGGCAGATGGGCGTGGTTCATAATGCCCCCGCACCCAATCGCACCGATGCCATAGTCCTTCTTTTCAGGCAATTTGATACTGTAGTCCAGTTCTAGCAGAGTCCTGATGTTTCCTTCCACGGGTCAACCCCCTCTCGATAAATAAACGATAGCACCTGCACGGCGCATTCTCTAAATTTTCGCCGCGGGGATTGTAGTCAAAAAACCCGCCAACGGGATGCGATGGGGCTAGCGTGACAAATGACATAATTGCGGTTGATTGGCAGCAAGATGAGGAGAAAGCCGCTCGCCTTTAGCGGTTTACTCGTTTGTGCCCTGACGGGCTTTCTGTGGTCAGTCGGGGGAGGAGGATACGATATGGAAGGGACGGAGAGGTGGATCATCCGAGTGACAAGCTCCGGCGCTCCCGTTCGGTCGGCTCTCGTTTGTTTAGAGCTGCCCGGACCAAGGGGGATCCTTTCTCTGACCGACGGAACAATTAACCAACCTGTTCAGACTGACAGCCTTCCGGACGGGCGAGTCCGTGCCTTCTGGGTTCAAGGGCCGTTGGGTGCAAACGAGGTGCGAAGCGCAACCCTGCAGACAGCTGTTGAGCCTCTCAAATCGCCGATAACGGTAAAGAGGGAAAACGGCATCATTGCCGTTCAAATGGGCGATCAACTCTTTACTCGTTTCTGGGCGACAGGGGTTGCCAAGCCGTTCTGTTTTCCTTTAACTTTACCCAATGGACTTTGGATGGTTCGTGGATTCCCCATTGAACCGAAGGAAGGCGACTCCACCGATCACCGCCACCACACAGGCTTCTGGGTTGCCTACGGAAGCGTCAACGGGCACGATCTGTGGTCCGATCATGGGCGTATCGTCGTCAAGGAGATTCAGGAACTGACCGGTGGTCCTGTTTTTGGTCGGATCAAATCATTGAACGAATGGCGTGCGCCAGATGGAACGGTTCTATGCTACGAGGAAAGAGAGTTGATATTTTGGGAGACCGAGGACGGTCGGATCATTGACTTGAAGATGACCTTCCGATCGGACCGTGAGGTGGTATTCGGCGACACCAAAGAGGGCTTTGTTGCGATCAGGATTCCCGACTCTATGAGGGTAGACCGAGGCGGTGGTCATATTCTAAACGCCAATGGGGATCAGGATACGTCGGCGTGGGGCAAGAGGGCACCGTGGTGTCTCTATACGGGCAGCGTCGGCGGTCAGCCGGCGGCGATCGCTTTCTTGGACCATCCCGCCAATGTTGGCTTCCCGAACCCGTGGCATGTGAGAGATTACGGGCTGTTTGCCAACGGACCGTTCGCAAGAAAGGACTTTGGATTACCCCCGGAGCCACCGGTACGAGTGCTGCCTGAGAAACCGTTGACCCTTAGATACCGTCTTATCCTGATGCCGTCCCATCCCACACCCGAAGCAGTACAGGAGATGTGGAATGGGTTTGCCCGTCCGCCGACTGTGGAACTGGTCGGCTGATCAAGCCAAGTTAATGCTTATGTGCTTGGTGAACAAAAACTCCTTCAGACCCTCCCAGCCCCCCTCAAGTCCGAAGCCGCTTTCCTTAACGCCACCAAATGGGCATTGGAAGGTCGCAGGCGCAAAGTCCCAGACACCTACCATTCCAGTCTCCAATCTCTCGGAAACCTCTATGACGGTTTTCAGGTCGTTGGTCAGCAGGTAAGAAGCCAGGCCAGCAGGGGAATCGTTGGCGCTCCGAATCACCTCTTCCCGGTCCTCAAAGGGGAAGAGGGGCATCACCGGTCCAAAAGTTTCTTCGCAAGTGACCGTCATATCTTTGGTCACATCGGTCAACACGGTCGGCAAAAACCAATAGCCCCTCTGAAACTCGTTCCCCTCCGGTCGTTTGCCACCCGTCAATAGTTGGGCACCTTTTTCAACGGCGTCGGCGACATGCCGCTCAACCTTTTCCCGACCCTCTCGGCTGAACAGGGGTCCCACATCGGTTTCGGGATCGAGCCCGTAGCCGATCTTAAGTGACCGGGTGTAGTGGACAACCCGACCGACGAAGGTATCCCAGACGTTACGATGGACATAAATCCGATTTGGTGAGATACAGGTCTGACCGTTGTTTCGGAGTTTCGCCCGCACGGTCCACAGGGCAGCGGCATCCGGATCCACGTCGGGGAAAACGACGACAGGCGCGTGACCGCCCAACTCCAGCGACAGCCGTTTGATCTGATCGGCAGCCTGGCGCATCAGCAGCCGCCCGACACGAGTGGACCCTGTAAAGGTGACTTTACGGACGCGGGCGTCCTCAAAAAAGACGGAGCAAACAATGTTCGGATCTCCGGTGATCAGGTTGGCAACACCTGGGGGCAGCCCCGCTTCATCCAGACAATGGAATATCGCCATTGCTGTCAAGGGCGTTCTATGGTCCGGCTTAGAAACGACCGTGCAGCCCGCAGCGAGGGCAGGGGCAACTTTACGGGCAAGAAGGTTGGCAGGGAAGTTCCAGGGCGTAATGGTCGCAACGACCCCGATCGGCTGCCGGATCAGCCAGTGCCTTTTGTTCTTAGCCCATTGGGGGACAATTTCTCCATAGTTTCTCTTGGCTTCTTCGGCATACCAGTCAAAGTAGCCGGCGCAGATTTCTACTTCAACCTCCGACTCTTTGATCGGTTTGCCTACTTCGAGGGTCATCAGTTTTGCAATATCAGACTGCCGCTCCCGGATCAGGTCAGCAGCCCGTTTCAAAATCGGCGCCCGATCGTAAGGTGTCCGTCGCGACCAATCCTCAAAAGCCGAGGCAGCCGCTCCAATGGCGGCGCGGGCATCATCAGCCGTCCCTTCCGGCACTTCCACGATCGTTTCCTCAGTTGCCGGATTAATGATCGGTCTTCCGGTAGATGCAAACCCGTCGGTCCATTTTCCTGCGATGAATAAACGAAAGTCACCCTTGCGGACGAGTACTTCGCCGGCAGCCACCGTTCTTTCCTCCCTTCTTCAATGAAGATGATGTCACGCAGGGAACCGGTCATCTGGATGCCAGCGCGTTGCAGCAGCGCCAAAATGACCCAAAAGGGCGACAAAGAGGATGGTGTGGCGATGAAGCGTCGGGAGTTGTTGAAAGGAGTCGCCTCTTCCCTTTCGCTTCCACTTTTCAGCATATGTCTTTTGGGAACCAATGACACGGTGGGCGTCGGGGTGATTGGCTGTGGGGGGGATGGGTCACGGACACATCGGGACCTTGCTGCAGGTGGCTGAGAAGAGGGAGTCGTTGCGGGTCGTTGCCGTCCGCGACGTTTACCAAAAGCGTCGCAACGGTGCCGGATCCTGGGCACGAGCCAGAACCTACAGCGTCTACAGAAAAAGACCCAAGGACCGTGATGTGGACGCTGTGTGCGTCGTAACTTCTGACCATTGGCACGCACCGATAGCCCTGGACGCAACAGAGACAGGAAAGAATGTTGACTGCTTGGACTGGGATATGTGGCTCGGTCACCGATTCGGTCTGGCGCCCAAATGTTTGTGGAATCCGTCTCGCTTCTCCGTGTTCCAAATCTTCTGGGACTATTCGGTCGGTCTGGCAACCGACTGGTTTCCCCATATGCTGACCCTTTTGGTCCACGTCCTCAATCTCACTTCTCCTTGCCGCGGGACCGCCTCAGGGGGCACTTATCTGCCTGAGGACCGTCTCCGATCGGAGGCGCCGTGCATCTTTCAAATGTCGCTTAAGTATCGAGACGGATTTTGCATGCAACTGATCGCATGCCTGGGAAACGATGGCCATCTTTCGATGATGATCCGGGGTCAGCGAGCGCCACTGGTCATTGAGGGCGACGGTGCGACCTTGTATCCCCAGACCCAGGTAGCGGGGCAAAAACGAGTAACTTACATCCGGCGGCAGCGGGCGGGTTCGTTACAGGAACACTGGCAAAATTTTTCGCTACATCCGGACTAGGGAAATGTCCCGAAGCAACCAAGTGCTCGGGGTGTATGTAATGACGGCGATTCATATGGGGATTCGGTCCTACTTGAAGAAGCGGCCAATGGTGTGGGACGGACATTCGGTTCGTCCGGCTTAGAGGAGGGTCACGTGTGGCGAAGGTGCGCGTAACGGTCTGGTCTGAATTCACAGAACCGCGCTCCGTTTACCCCAAAGGCATTCACGGAGCCCTTGCTGACTTTTTGGCGAAGAATGAGCGATTTAAGGTCCGGACGGCTCAGTTGAGCGATTCCGATCAGGGTCTGGGAGAGGAGAGCCTTAAGCAGACGGATGTTTTAGTTTGGTGGGGGCACGCCCGCCACGATTCGGTCGCGGACGAAGGGGTCCACCGGGTCAAACAGCATGTCCGAGAGAGGGGGATGGGCTTTGTTGCCCTCCACTCCGCTCACTACAGTAAGCCCTTCCGTTCGCTGCTCGACTGCCCCGGTCATTTGGGCGGGTGGCGGGAAGCCGGAGAAGTGGAAAGGATTTGGATCGTCATGCCCGATCATCCCGTTGCTGACGGAGTGCCCAATCCGATCGTCATAGACTCCGAGGAAATGTATTCTGAGCCGTTCCTTGTGCCCCCTCCTGATGAACTGGTAATGATCTCCTGGTTTGCTGGCGGCGAGGTCTTTCGGTCTGCCTGCTGCTGGCGGGTCGGGCAGGGCAGAGTTTTCTATTTCCGGCCGGGACACGAGACCTACCGCACTTTCTACCATGCCGATGTGTTGAGAGTGGTTGCCAACGGGATCCTTTGGGCGAGCGGTTCCGTCAGTTAGAGGTCTCTCAGGGACCACCGCTCATCGGGATCCAGAACGGACCCCTACCCCGGGTTAAGCAGGGGGAAGGGGCGGCAGGGTCTTGTTATCCCGAATCATTTCCTCAAAAGTCACCCTTCGCTTCTCGTAGAGTGACTTGCGGATCATCAGACCCACATACGAAGCAGCTGTTCCATTTTCAATGCCGCAGTAGACTCCCCCGGGGTCCCTTCTTCTGACGCAGTCAAAGAAGTTTCGCAAGTGCTCGGTCGTATCACCCGGCGCGCCTTCGCCTGAAATTCTCTGCCCCGTTTCACGGAGGACGATAGTGTTGCCCAGAATGTCTGCTGCCCCTTTTGTGCCGATGATGTGGGTCGCTATTCCCGTAAAGCCGGGTGGGCTTATCCATCCGTGGCTGTAATGGACGATGAAGCCTTTAGGATATTCAAGAATCGTCGTATAAAAATCGGTGACATCTCTTTCCTTGTTTTCAGGCTCCACCACGTTTCTCCGTCCATAAGTGGTGGCAGCAATCGGATGCTGCCGGGTCACCCACCACAGAAGATTGAACTCGTGAACGGCCTGTTCTAACATCCAATCGCCGGACAATTCACTCTTGTTGAACCACCGACCCAAACTTCCCCAGCCGTTGTGGCGGTAAAAACGCCCCTCAATGAGGTCGCCGATCAGCCCTTCCTGCACCTTCCGGACGATGTCCGCCCGTTGCTGGCTGGCACCCCACTGAAACCCGATCTGAACGACGACGCCCGGATTTCTGTTGTGCGCCTGCTCAATTAACTCAATCTCCTGCACCGTAATCGCCATCGGCTTCTCTCCGTAAAAGTGCTTGCCGCAATCAAGGGCTTCCCGATACATAATTCCGTGCCAATGGCAGGGTGTGGCGATGACGAGGCAGTCCACATCTTTTCTTTTTAAAATCTCCCGATAATGGTAGGGACCTGCGCCGTATCCCTCCGGCTTTGTCCCCCTTTGGCTTTCCACCAGCCGAACGGCATTTTCCAACCTGCCAGGATCGGTATCGCAGATGGCGACGACTTCCACATCCGGGAAGCCAAGGACAATCTCCAAAAGCCCGGTTCCGCGACCGCCCACACCGACGAACGCGCATCGGAGGGGCTCCTGCGACCCATCGTGACCGAAGCCAACGCTCCCGACCAAGACAGTCCCGACCGTTTGGAGAAAATGACGCCTACCCACCGCCTTCATTTCCTTACCTCCTAAGGTCCGATTTTTAATTCCGCCTCGCTAGGGCGTCTTCTGCCTGGGTAGGGGGAGAGGGCGAAAGAGGAGATCGCCCCTCTCCATCATTTTTTTCGCCTCTTCGGGGCTGATCGCCATTGCCGTGAAGTCGGCAAACAGGTAGAAATTGCGACCTGTGTGGCGCCCCGGTTCCGGAACATCATCCCCTGTTCCGGTCAGATTGCGACCTTTCCGGCGGGTCTCGTAAATCAAAACGACTTTTTCTGGCGGATACATCTCCGGGAGCCATCGTGGGGCCTTCCACTGGGCCAGCCAGGCTTCGGCATTAAAAGCATATCCGAATGCGTCTCTCCTCGTCAGTTTGGGACAGCGAAAGATCAGGTCTCTTTGGCTCGGCGGAACGGCTGTCTGCAGCGCATCCATCCAGGTCGGTGCGGGCGGCAGGACATTCTCATAATCTCGCAGATAGTTTTGAAGCGCTAGGGCGAGTCTCTGAAAGCGCGTCTGGCACAGTTGTGCCAGATCCGACTCCCTCCGACTCTCGAGCCGAGCCTGCAAGCGCCTCCCGACAAGAAGCCATCCTGCGATCACCAGCGCAACAATAACCGTTATACTCCATCCCCTCACTGTGTGGTATCGAGAGCCTCCTTTACAATTTCGGCGAGGTGAAGGAGACGGGCGCGGACGCCGTACTTTTGGAAGCCGTATTTCAGTTGAAGGAGACAGCCAGGGTTGGCGGTCACGACAATATCGGCCCCCGTTCGGTTAATATTATCTATTTTCCTCTTTAAAATCGCCTCCGCCATATCTTTCTGAAGGATGTTGTAGACTCCCGCGCTACCACAGCACCAGTCGGCTTCTTCCAATTCCACGTACTGAAGTTGAGGGATTCGCTGCAAGACCCTCCTAGGTGCTTCTCGGACCTGTTGACCGTGGGCTAAGTGACAGGGGTCGTGGTAAGAGACTTTCAAAGGGATCGGCTTAAAAGGGATCGGGTCGTTGATCCGGTCTAAAAACTCCGAGAGATCACAGACTTTTTTGGCGAACGACTGGGCGAGACGGAATAACGATGGATCGTCGGCTAAAAAATGATCATACCGCTTCATTGTCGCCCCACAACCGGCAGCGGTGACGATGACGGCATCCAAAGGACCCACCTTTTCAAAAACCGTTATCAAATCCCTGGCAAAGGACTGGGCATCCCTTTCGTAACCGTTATGCGCCAACAGGGAACCACAACATCCTTGTCTTTTCGGAATTATGACTTCGTATCCGATAGCAGATAAGACCTGCGCCGTTGCCCAATTAACAGAGCTGTAAAAGACGCTGGCGACACAGCCTGTCAAAAGCCCGACCCGACCGCGTCGGTTGCCCCGGGCAGGAAAACGTTCAGGCAAAGAGCGCAACCTCAAAGGGGGCAGGGGAGGGACCATCGCAACCAAGCTGCCGACCAGCGGCAGCCGTCCTATAAAGGAAGACAGCCCCAGCCGCTGAACCAGTCGGACGGGGAGGACCGTTAATTCCAACCTGTTGGCGTAGGGAAAGATATATCGGATCAGGAATTGGAGATAGCGACTCTGGCGATCGGGTCCCAGTCCCCGTCTTGCCAGTAGGGTCCTGACCCTCTCGATCAAAAATCCATACTGAACACCGGAAGGGCAAGCCGTCTCGCAGGCACGGCAATCGAGGCAGCGGTCCAAGTGCATAAGGACTCGGGGACTGGCGGAAACCCTACCTTCCGCCAGCAGCCTTATATAGTAAAGCCGACCCCTCGGTGAATCCGTTTCGTCGCCTGTGAGAGCAAAGGTCGGGCAGGTGGGTAAGCAGAATCCGCAGTGAACACAATCCATGACTAACTCAAAGGTGTCATCGTCTAAAGGCACAGCCGTTAGCCCCTTTGTCTGATCAGTGCTTACAACAGCCATGCATAGCCACCGTTCACTAACCTACCAGCCCATTCGCCCCGGAGCAAAGATATCTCCTGGATCCAGGGCTTGTTTCACCGCCTTCATCAAGTGCCAATCCTTTCCCCTGCCTTCCCAGACATCAAAGGTCGCCTTCCAGTCTGGTGGAATCCCTTCGGCAATGAGGAACCCGCCTCTCTTATTTGCGACGGCACGAATCGCCGGCAATTTGTCCCTGATCTCATCTTGCGCCTCACATCCCGCCTTGACGACTCCGGTTAACGCAGAGGCACAGATGATCGTTTCTGAGCCGATCCAAGTCTGCAAGTCCTCAATGAGGGCGGGTACTTGGGACGAGGGCACGCAAATTCTCAAGGCGACCGGTCTTTCTGGATCCAGAAGGCGGTTGAGACCGCTTCGGATTAACTGATCACGGTCACCCTCAAAGGTTGCAGTGACCTGTGCGCCTGAGAGTTTTGAGATGGCGATCAGTCGGTCCAAGGACCATTTGACTTCTTCCTCAAACCCGTCAAAGCCAATCACAAGGGAAAATTTGCCGTCCTCAAAGGAGAAGCCACAATACCTCTCCAGGTCCGTCCTTGCTGACCGGTTCAGCAACTGCACGAACGCCGGGGAAAGAGGGCTGGACACTAGTTGAGCGAGGCAGTTTTCGACCAGCGCAAGCGATTCGGCACGCAGGGCAACGGATGCCCGCGCCTCGGGCAAGGGGCGGACCTTCAAGGTGACTTGAGCAATGATGCCGAGAGTGCCGAGAGAGCCAATGTAGAGGCGGGTCACGTCATATCCGGCGACATTTTTTACGACCCGCCCTCCGAAAGCGGTGGGCGTCCCCGTCGGTTGAACGACCGTCACTCCCAGCACCTGATCCCGGATCGGTCCGTAGAAACAAGCGGACGGTCCGCTGAATCCGACCGCCACAACTCCGCCGACCGTGGATCGGTCGGGACGGGGCGTTTCAAGGGGGACGAATTGCCGCTCCCGCTGAAGTGCAGACTGTAAGGTTGCTATTGTGGTGCCTGCCCAGACGGTTACTGTTAAGTCTTCGGGAAAATGATCGGTCACTCCCTCGAGATTGGATAAACAGACCGCCCAATCGTAACGATGCAATCGGGCACCCAAAGAGCGTCTGGTGCCGCCCCCGAGAGGGACGACGGCAAGGCTTTTTTCATGCGCCGTGCGCACGCATTCGGTTAACTCTTCAAGGGAAGAGGGAAACTGTACGGCAGTCGGTCTGATGCCGTCAATGATAAAGTCGTCTATCGGTCGCATCCAAAACCCAGGACGGGATAGGTCCCAATGCCTAAAGCCTTCCTGATTCCTTCAGGTTCCGAAGCACCCGCAGGGCTTTGTTCAATTTCTGGTCCTTTCCGGCTTTCCGCTGGAGAAGAAAAATCGCATTATCCACCGTCAGAGTTCCGGGACGGATCTGGTAGATTCTTTGGCGGCTGATACCGAGGATCTCTGTCATCCAACGGACAGGTATCTTCCTGTTGACAACGGCGTGAACGGGATCGGGAATCCCCAGAGGCGCCAAAGCCGCTGCCGTCTCCCTGATGCGCTGGATGGAAGAAGGGTCGTACAAGTCTTCACCACCGCTCCCCTGACGGAAGGGCTTCAACAGTCCTTTCCGTCGCCAGGTCCTCAGCAGAGTAATACTGACGCCCAGCCTCTCGCTGGCGTCCTTCTCGCTCAGCCAGCCAGTCGTCCGAATCTTCTGAGCCACTTCGTTTCCCTCCACTTGCCGTAGACGAGCCGATCTCTCTCACTGCCGTCTGTTCAGCACTCAATCCTTTCACCGTCAATATATAAGGGAGTAGCATTAAAATGTCAAGGGAGACGCCCGAAAATGAATCAGCGAACCCCAACGCTCTTTGTTTGTGCCACCCCGATCGGCAACCTCCAGGACATTAGCCTCAGATGTCTGGACACCCTTAGGTCGGTTGATTTCATCGTCGCCGAAGATACGAGGGTGACTCTCAAATTGCTCACGCACTATGGCATTCGCAAACCCCTGATTAGTTTTCACAAGTTTTCGCCCCGGTCGCGAGGGGAGAAGATCGTTGCAGAGATTGGGAAAGGGAAAAGCGCGGCTCTGGTGACGAGCGCGGGCACTCCTGGAGTTTCGGACCCCGGTGCCTTTTTGGTTCGCGAGGCGCTTGCCCGGGGCATTCGGGTAAGCCCCATTCCCGGTCCGTCGGCTGTCACCGCTGCCCTTTCCGTCTCCGGTCACGATGGTCAGCGGTTTCTTTTTTTAGGATTCCTCCCCAAAAGGAAAGGGGAGCGGATCCGTCTGCTGCGGTCAGTTGCCGACTTGCCGTTAACTCTCGTTATCTATGCCCCGCCGCACCGCCTGAATGAACTGGTCAAGGAATTGGCGCACATCCTTGAAGATAGAGAAGTCACCTTCTGCGGCGAGCTCACCAAATGGCACGAACGGATAGAAAGGACGACCCTGAGCCAGTTGGAGCGCCGCCTGGCGGTAGATCAGGTAAAAGGTGAGGTGACCCTTGTCATCTCCGGATCCGTAAAGGCTGACCAATAGTCATGCATCTATCGGATCCCAGTCAAGCCGGTCTGGCGCGCCGACGGTGCGCAGAGCCGATTTGAGAGTGTTAGAAAGAAGCATCGTAACTGTCATCGGTCCGATGCCTCCGGGAACAGGGGTCAGAAAACCCGCCACTTCTCTGACGGAGTCGAAATGCACATCGCCGACATCGCCCTTTCTATCAGGGAGTTTATTGTAACCGGTGTCCAGGACGGCAGCGCCCAGCTTCACCATAGCCCCCGTGACGAATTCGGCACGTCCGACAGAGACGTAGAGAAGATCTGCCTCTCGCGTAATGTCGCTCAGGTCACGGGTTCGGGTATGGCACACGGTGACAGTGGCGTTCTGCATAAGAAACAGAAGGGCAGCGGGCATGCCGTTAATTCGGCTTCTGCCGATGACAACCGCCCTCTTCCCCTCCACCTCCACGCCGTAACGCTTGAGAAGGACGAACGCACCCAAAGGAGTGCACGGCACAAAGTTAACACTTCGAGCGGCGAGATAACCAAGGCTGTAAGGCGTCAGACCGTCTACATCTTTAGACGGGGCAATGGCTTGCATAACCCGGTTTTCATCCAGCCCCTTCGGGAGGGGATGCTGGACTAGGATACCGTGAACGGTCGGATCCGCGTTTAATCGGTCAATTAAGGATAGGACTTCTTGCTGACTTACGGTTGCTGGCAATCTATAGCCTTCCACTTGCAATCCCACATCGGTCGCTGCCTTCTGCTTTAGACCGACATACACCACCGATCCCGGGTCGTCACCTACCAAAACCGTCGCCAGTTTGGGGGCAAAGCCGTAGGTTTCTGTAAATTCCTGGACCTTTTCCTTCACCCTTTCCCTGATTTCTTTGGCAACGGCTCTTCCGTCCATCAGGATCGCCGACACGATGACAGCCTCCTCCCTGTTATGTTAACCGTCGCCTGCTATTGCCAAGGACGCAACGGTTAATCCTTTTTGATCTCCTCCTGGCTGTCTACTTTCTTTTGATAGACAGCCCTGAGGATCCCGTTGACGAACCGGCGCGAGTCCTCGCTGCCATATTTGCGAGCCAGTTCCACCGCCTCGTTGATGGCGACCGCAGACGGAATGTCTTCCTCGAAAAGAATCTCGTAGGCAGCCATGCGCAGTACGTTCCTTTCCACTGGCGCCATCCGCTCCACAGTCCAGTGAGCGGAGCACGAGTTCAGAAGGCGGTCCAGGGCTTTCCGGTTCTTCCAGACCCCCTGAACCAGTTCGGTGGCATAAGTTGCTGCGGGGGCGTCCTTTCCCCCTAACTCTTGCAGGCTGATTCTGAGAGCCTCCTCAATGGGGACACCGGCGACATCGGCTTGGAAGAGAATCTGAAATGCCAGTTCCCGGGCGCGACGCCGACTCACCCGACGTTACCCCTCGTATTCCAATGCCAGAAAACGGGGTAGAAAAGTTGTTGAGATCTCCCCTCTGACAAAGTTGGTATGCTCCAAGATCCTTCGGTGTAACGATTCGGTCGTCTTTACCCCCTCAATCACCAGTTCCTGGAGAGCCCGCTTCATCCGGGCGATGGCTTCGCTTCTATCTCTTCCGTGGGTCACGACCTTTGCGAGGAGGGGATCGTAATAGGGTGGGACCGTGTAACCGTCATAGATGTGGGTGTCGACCCGGACCCCCGGTCCGGCGGGCAGGGCGAGCCTCGTAATGGTGCCCGTTTCGGGAAAGAAATTTCGGGCGGGGTCCTCGCAAGTGATGCGGCACTCCAGCGCGTGCCCTCTCATTTCCACCCGTCTGATGGAAAGTTTCTCCCCCGCTGCTACCCGAATCTGTTCCTTGATCAGGTCAATGCCCGTGACCATTTCTGTGACCGGATGCTCCACCTGCACTCGCGTATTCATCTCTATGAAAAAGAACTGACCGTCCCTGGTGACGAGGAATTCAACGGTCCCGGCATTGGTGTATCCGACCGCTGCGGCTAGTCTCAACGCCGCTCGTGCCATTCGTTCCCTGAGTTGGGGCGTTAGGGCGGGTGAGGGCGCTTCCTCAATCAATTTTTGGTGCCGACTGGTCTGAATGGAACACTCCCTTTCGCCTAAGGCGATGATGTTACCGTGCTCGTCGGCGACAATTTGAATCTCTATGTGGCGAAGCTCTTCCAGATACTTCTCCAAATAGACGGTGCCATTACCGAAAGCGGCTTCCGATTCCGATCTCGCCGCACCCAGACTTTGAATCAACTCCCTCTCACTATGGACAATCCGAATACCTCTACCGCCTCCGCCGGCAGCCGCCTTAATCAAAACCGGATAACCCAATTCAGCAGCAGCAGCCGTCGCTTCTCGTTCCGACCGAATCTCGTTCTTTCCAGGGATGACCGGCACACCCGCTTTTTCCGCAAGTTGGCGCGCTTGGACCTTGTCGCCCATCGCTTGGATGGCTTCTGGGGTCGGTCCAATGAACTTAATGTTGTAGTGCCTGCAAATCTCGGCAAACCGACTGTCTTCAGCCAGAAATCCGTAGCCGGGATGGATCGCTTCAGCGCCTCTGACGATGGCGGCAGAGATGATGCTCGCGATATTCAGGTAACTATCCCGTGCTGGGGCGGGACCAATGCAGATCGCCTCGTCGGCCAGTTGCCTGTGTAAGCAATCCCAGTCCGCTTCTGAATAAACGGCGACCGTTTTGATTCCTAATTCGCGACATGCCCTTATGATCCGAACGGCGATTTCTCCCCTGTTGGCTATCAGTATCTTACGGAACATCTCGGTTACCCCAGTTAGAAATGATCAGAAATTAGGATGACTGGGACAAATGATGCTGCCTGTTGAAGGGTCGTAGGAGTAGGGCTGTCGGGTGATCGGGCAAGTGCTGGGCCATCCCTGGTAACCCGGCAAAAGTCTCAGGTCTGTCGGAAGGGCTTCGTGCTCTGCCCGATAGTTTTGAATCAGCAGTCGCCATTGCCTGAGATTGTTCAGACAGTCCACTTCACCGGCTTTCTGAAGGGCGTCGCCAAGGGCGGTTTCTCCCGTCCCTGATGTCCTTATGTGCCGCCTTGCGGAGGAGGGCTGGAAGAAAAACAGGAGAACGACTAAGGCAGCAACGATCAGTACGATTACTAGCAGAGAGACGAGAGACTGAGCCGGCAGAAGCCTACGCATCCGTTTTCTCCAGTTCAAGAGACATAAGGGTCTGCCCAAATTCCACCGGCTGCCCGTCCTCTACCAGAATCTCAACCACCCGACCGCTTTCGGGCGCGCGGACCTCATTAGCGACCCCGAGCGAGTCGACCCAGCAAACGGTCTGCCCTTTCCTCACCTGGTCACCGACCCGGACTAAACCTTTACCGTTGATAGTTCTTCTGACGATGCCGACCCAGCGGGAGGTGACGGGAACCAAGCTGGGACGTCCATGCTTTGACGGATCCTCTTTTGGTGTCACCCCCGTTGCCTCTTTCGGTTGCTCAGCCGGTACCCCTGGCTGGGGCAGAACCGTGTGACTTCGGATGGTGACCCGCCAGTCGCCTATCCGTACCGTCAACTCCCCGATTCCTGCTTCTTTAAAGATCCTAACCAGTTCCCGAATAGTATCCATCGTCAGATCCAACCAGTGACTCCCCCTATACGAATGCTGAAAAGAGTATAACGTCCTCAGGTGCTCCTTCTCTCTGAATGGACCTGACGGGCGTAGTTCAGTCTGAGGTTAGCGAGACTGGTCCGCAGGGCCTCGGCTGTCTGGCGGTCGACCTTTGAGTAAATCAGTTCGGAAAGGGCTCCGACGGCATCTACAGCGAGTTTCGCTTGGTCCAGATCGCGAACGATTTCTTTCTTGACAAGATCAATGTGAAGCCCCATCCGTTGCCACGCCAGTTCCGTCAAAAAGGAGATGGCGAACAAGATAAAATCTTCCGGTTTTGTTGGCACTGCCGACCGCTGTTCCTCTGGCAGATCGGTTGTCTCGTTCGCTTCCTCGTCGGGCTTTGTCGGCTCGTCCGTCATCTCCTTCCCCTCCGAAACATAAGAGGCTGCTTCAAACTTTTAGCACAGTGACGAGTTGGATATGGGCATAGTTCCCTAAAATGTGCCAGATCCGAAATTGACGGTCAGGGAGACTCCCTTTATTCGGTTCGCCCTGTTCCTATGGTTGCTCTCTGTCGCCACCTCGATCTTTGTCGCATTCCAAAGAGCCAGGCAGGAAGCTGCCTATCGTCGTGTGGCTCTGGTGGCTGACGGAGAGGACTTGAAAGAAGTCGCAGGGACCGTTGGGACAAGTGTGCGTACACTCTTGGTGAGGCTGCGGGCGTTCGGGCTTACGGGGGTTGCGGTGGCTCCCCTCACTCTTCAAAGGTGGATAGACGTAAACGGAATTTCTTTTTTGAGGGAGGGAGACAGGGTCTCTCTTTCCTGCCCAGACCCGCGTGCCCTGGAAACACTGGCACGGTCATTGCGTGGTCAATTTGAGTTCGAGGTCGCCTCTCTTCACAGAGGGTCTTTGCCCGTTTTGGTCCTGCCAGGGAGCGTCCTCGATCTTCGCGAGGGACCCATTTTTCTTGATCAAGAACTTGCCCAAGAGTGCGTCCGATCCGGGCTTAGGGTTATCGCACGGATCCCTAACCCTCCCTTTCTGAACCTGACGGGTCTCCAGTTTTGGACGGGGCAGATCAGGGCATCGGGCGCTTCCGGTTTGATTTTTATAGGGGAAGAGGTCCTCGGCTACAGCAACTATCTCCGGGAAGTGGCGGATAGGCTGCAGAGGATGTCGGTTTTCATTGGTATTGTTGAATTGGTAAGCCAAAGAGGGGACCTGGAACTGGCGCGTCGGCTCCCGGAGAGAGTTGTCAGGGTCCATGCGATCAGCCCCCGGGAGTTAACGACGATCACAATGGAGGAGGCGTCGGATCGGTTCCTCCGCGCCGTTTTGGAAAGAAATATCCGTCTCTGCTACCTGCGATTACCGACCCAGCAGAAAGGTTCCCCTCTAAGGTTATGGGAAGAGTTTATAGGCGACCTACGTAAAAAACTGGAGAGGAAGCGATTCCAAATCGGGATGCCTTCCACCGACGCGCTCCAGCCAGGCACAACTTTTTTCCCTCTCCGCGCCGTCCTTTGGTTCGGACTGGCGAGCGGCGTCTTGATACTGTTGCACCATTTCACAGCAATCGGTATGGGGCTGATGGCTGCTCTGTGGGCTGGTGGCGCCCTTTTTGGCGTTGGGCTTTCAGCAGTCCTTCCTTTCTGGGCTGACAAACTGGGCGCACTGGCAGCAGCGTGCGTCGGTCCTGTATTTTCGTTGCTGGCTGGGGTTACCGTCCTTTTGGGCACCAGCCGCCGGTGGCGGGCGACCACACTTGGGCTGGTCGTGTGCGTCCTTTGCGCCTTCTCATGGGCTGTGCTGGAGTCGGCATTCCTTTATGATTTTCGTTTCCGCCTAAAAATCCATCAATTTGTCGGCGTCAAACTGTCCCAATTACTTCCGGTCTTGTGCCTTTTCTCCCTCTCTCTAGCCGGCTGGTGGGATTGTTTGGAATTGCCGAAGCACCAGAGATGGCAGATCGCGAAAAAAAACCTAACCGATTTCTTAAACCGGGGCGTCATCTGGCGGGAAGCCTTATTGACGCTCCTCCTCCTCGCTATGGTACTGTATTGGATGATGAGAACGGGCAACGAACCGGCCGTTGGCGTCTCGGGCATTGAGAGAGTCGTTAGGGAGTGGTTTGAAGATGTGTTGGGCGCCCGCCCCCGCTTCAAGGAATTTGCCGTCGGCTATCCCGCCCTTCTTCTCGGTTTCTTTCTCATGTCCGGGACGCAACTGGAGAGTCGGATCGGTCGGTGGATGTTGGCTATCGGCAGCATAGGTCTGGCGTCTCTTATGAATACATTCAGTCACTCCCACACGCCCATCGCTCTAAGCCTCTGGCGAAGCATCAACGGTCTGGTCTTGGGAATCGGTCTTGGGTGCGTGCCGATCGGTCTGGCGCACGCCATCAGTAGGGCAAGAAATCATCGTCTCTGGCGTCCCCATCCGGGGTGAGACCCTCTGGCGACGGTCGTCATTGCGGACACAGAGTTTGAGGACATTTCCTATGAGGCTAACCTGTTTCTCTCTGAGGGACACCACCTGATCGTCGCAGGCGTGATGGATCCGGAGCAACTTTTGCCGATGGCACACGATATTGATGCACTGATCGTCAACCGATGCCCGGTCCCCCCCAAACTGATTGACCGACTGTCAAGGTGCCGGGTGATCGTCCGCTACGGGGTCGGAGTAGACACAGTGGCAGTTGAAAAGGCAAATGAGAGGGGCATTTTAGTCTGCAATGTTCCTGATTATTGCGTGGAAGAGGTCGCCATCCACACCTGGGCGCTGATCCTCTCACTGTGGCGGCGCATTTTTGAGGGGCACCGCTTGCTCAAAAAAGGCCAGTGGTTGTCGGCGACCAGCCAGCCAGGCTTAGAACGCCTGTCAAGGGCGGTTCTGGGCGTCTTTGGGTTCGGCAAGATCGGTCGTCAGGTCTGTCGGATCGGCAAGGCTTTCGGACTCAAATGTCTCGCATTTGATCCCTACGTGCCGCCCGATCATATGGAAGCGGAAGGCGTCATCGCTGTCGGTTTTGAGCGGCTCCTAACCGAAAGCGACATTGTCACTCTTCACAGCCCACTAACAAAAGAGACCGAGGAAGCATTCAACAGGCAAGCCTTTAACAAAATGAGGCGGGGTGCGATCTTCATCAATACAGCCCGAGGGGGTCTAGTGGACGAGGAAGACCTCCTTTGGGCATTAGAGGAGGGCATTATCGCTGGTGCTGGGCTGGACGTTTTCTTGGGGGAGCCCCAGCCGGACCGTCGTCTCATCGCACACCCGCGGGTCATCGCCACCCCTCATTGGGCTTGGTATTCCTTGTCGTCAGCCCGAGACCTTCGTCACAAAGTGGCGATGCAAGTGCTCCAGGCATTAAAGGGACTCAAGCCCGATCATTGTATCAATTGGGACGTGGCAAGGCGGTGAATCACTGACGGATCATCCGCTTCTTGGTGTTTTCCCTGTTGTCCAACTCATTGGCAGGAGGTAAAAGGGAATGGATCGTTTACGCTTTGCTGTCATCGGCTGCGGCGGCAGAGGCACGGGGGTGGCGGAAGTTATAAAGGGGTTAAAGAATGCTCAATTGGTCGCCGTCTGCGATGTCGTTTCGGACCGAGCCCGGGGAGCAGGGGAGAGGACGGGAGTCCCGTGGTTCACCAGTGCTCAGGAAATGTACCAGCAAGTGCCGATAGATGCTATTTTCATCGCTACTTCGGTAGAGCAGCACTATCCCTTAGCGAAAGAGGCGATGGAGCACGGCAAGCATGTGATTTTAGAGAAAATGATGGCGCGCACGGCAAAGGAAGCCTGGTGTCTGGCGCGACTGGCGGAGCAGAGAGGCATCTGTGGAGCCGTCTGCTATCAATTGCGTTTTATGCCAACCTACAGGAAATGGTGGGAGATCGGGCAGAGTCTACAGCCTGTCTTGATCGTTTCCAGTCGTCATCCGGGGATTATGCCGCCGAACTATCTGCGCCCCGAGCCGTGGGCAGGGGTGGTGGACTTTCTGACCCACGACTTGGACTTGGTTTACTGGATGGCGAGCAGAGAACCTTTGAGCGTGTCGGCATTGGGGCACCGGGGCACGGTAGTCCCCGGAGAAATCTGGGATAGCCTTACGATCCTTCTCAATTTTGGAGCCCAAACGGGGCTGGTCTACGGAGCGATGGCGGGCTGGGGCATTCCCAGCGTCCACGCCGTTATCGGAAGAAAAGGTAATGTGCGCATTGTCTCTGACGGGGTGGAGATGAACCAGATTGTCCTGACCGGAGACGGCCGATATGAGCGAGTGGTGGAACCCATCACCACGGAGCCGATTCCAGGTGACACAACGGACCTTCTGGTGGAGCACTTCTCCGGCTGGGTTCAAGGCGAGAGGGAAGCCTTCCCCCTGTCAACCTTTGAAGACGGGTTTCGGGTGATGATCATCCACGATGCCATTTTGGAAAGCCTTTCCAGTGGGCAGGCGGTTTTGATGGAGACCGTCAAGGACCGTCTGATGAGTCAACCTTAAAAAAGCCTCCCGATCCAGCCGTCATTCTCCCGAAGATGGCTCGTCATCCATCTCCAGTCGCTTCATTAATTCCCGGAACCGCTCCAAGTCTTCTTGCTCTTCTTCGCCTTCAATTTTCAGGTCTACCAAATTGTCCAAGACCTCGCCATCTATGTAAATGGGGGTGCGAGTTCGGAGAGCGAGGGCGATGGCGTCACTGGGTCGCGAGTCTATCTCGCGGATGCGTCCCTGAGCCTCCAGAACGATATGGGCGAAATAAACTTTGTCCACGACCCGATTGATGACGACCCGAACCACATTCACTTCCAGTTCCACGAGAATGTTTTTCATCAAGTCGTGCGTCAGGGGACGCGCCATTTTCTCGCCCCGAAGTTCTAGGGCGATCGCGTAGGCTTCCGGTTGACCGATCCATATCGGCAAGACCTTGCGGCTATCCGGATCCCTGAGAATCACGACCAATCCATTCCAGGGATCCTGCGCTACCGTCTCCACCTGAACTGGAATCATCCTTCATCTCTCCGAATATAAGATTTCTTCAACGATTTTGGCAGACCGATTGTCGTCACGCTACCGACCACCGCCCCGAAGCCTTGGGGGCAACGGTCCAAAAGTTTCGTCTTTCTCTTGACGATACTCTTTCAGCGCCTCGCTGAACCGACGCCACCGCCGCCAAGCAATCCAAAGCAAGACGGCAATAGAAGCATACAGGATGACTCGGATAAAGGCGCCCTGACACCCCAAAATCAGAAACCACAAAAGACCGATGCAGACGAAAAGGAAAGCGGTTTCCAGCCATTCGTCCTTACTCACTGTTGTCTCCGTCGCAGAGCCTATCATAGACTTCAAGCGAACGCTATGGCTGCGGCAGGAAAGAAAGGTCCGTTGCTGGCTCTTGCGACCAATGCCGATGGCTGTGCGCTTTTGGTCGTGGATTTATCGGGGCAAGTGGTCTTTCAACGGCAGTTTGCCTGGGGGGAAGCCGCCAAATGGTTGCGTCGGGTCACCACCAGCCATCAGGTCCAGACCGTTCTCATTGCGAGAACCTTCCGGCATCGGTGGCTTTTGGCTGTCGTGTGGACACTCTTGCCCGACATTCCTGCGATTTTGATCCGCCCTCAGCTGCCTCGCCTGACCCGTGACCCGGTCACAATCGGTTTGTGGATGGTTTCTTCATATCTGCGCTCGGGACGGCGAGAAGACTGACTTATGATAAAACGAGCGAACGACGTGGCATAAAGGGAGACGGTGGAGGGTAAAAAGATGCTGCGCGCGTGGCCTCCATAAAAGCCCTCACCACCACACCTGCCCTATCCGACGCGCGCAGCCATTACTTAATTAGCAGGCTAAGCCAAAAAAATCAACTTTTCCGGAATCCGCCTCGCCAAATGGGCGGTGCCGAAGCTGCTTTCTCTGAAAACATCACAATGATAAAAGGAAGGTATGGATCGTGGGCTGGGACCCGGAGGCTCTCGCTTTGGAACTGGACAGGACCGGTGCCCTTCTGAAAGGTCATTTTCTTCTAACTAGTGGTCGGCATAGCCGGGATTACATAGAGAAGTTTCGGCTCCTCGAGAAGCCCCAGATCGTGGAGAGAATTTGCGCTGAATGGAAGCGGCGGTTTGAGAGGGATGGGATCAGTCTGGTGGCGGGTCCGGCGGTTGGGGGGATCGTCCTTGCGTATGAGTTGGCGAGGCAAATCGGATGCCGGTACGCTTTTACCGAGGGAACAGGTCACGACCGATTTTTGGGCAGGGGATTCGCCGTCGGACCGGGCGATTCGGTTCTGTTAGTAGACGATGTGGTAACGACGGGGGGCTCTCTAAAAGCGACCTGGGAAGCCATCGCACGCACGGGTGCCCGAGTCGTCGGCGCGGGCATCGTCATTTACAGGGGCTCAGAGCCTCTGGATATAGGCGTGAGAACAGAGATTCTGTTGACCCTTCCCTTGGACACCTTTGATCCTGAAACCTGTCCCTTATGCCGGCGAGACCTTCCTCTTGTCAGACCCGGAAAACCGCAGGATTAATGGGTCAGGAGAAGACCTTCCTAATAGTGGGCTATTTCGGAGCCTCCAACTTCGGTGACGATTGGTCGCTTGCTTGTTTTCTCAGTGCTATCAGAAACCGGTCGGACTCTTTCGAGTGGATCGTCATCAGCCGGTCGCCTGATCGGACGCGCTCGGAATTTTCTGTTGGGTCAGTCCCTAGACTGACGGTAGCGACCTTGAAAAGCCTCCGGACTTGCTCTGGTCTTATCGCGGTGGGCGGATCTCTCCTGCAAGACACCACTAGCCTCAGGTCCCTGATCTATTACTCGTTAATAGCACTGATCGCTCGGAGGTTTCGGAAAAAGGTGATCCTGGTCGGACAGGGACTGGGTCCTCTCAGGCGAAAGGTCGCGCTGTACCTCGCCTCCACCGTCCTGCGATCCGCCACCCTTGTGACCTTCCGCGACCCGGCCTCCCTCTCGTTCGCCCGCCGCCTTGCCGGCAGTATGCCTTCCTTTCATCTTTCGGCTGACCTGACTTTCCTTGATCAACCAGAACGGACCGGGGGCGAAAAAAAGAACCTCCTTGTAGTGAACTTAAGACCTTTTGCCGCGCTTACGGAAAGGCGGCTCAAGGATCTGACTGAAACGGTTGTCGGTCAAGCCAGGAGGCTTAAAATGACCGTTGTGCCTCTGGTTCTCCACGACGGACAGGACGAGGCGCCGCTGTCGTCATTTACGAACTATGCCGGCATTGAGATAATCTGTCCGACTGGGTGGCAAGAAAAGTTGTCGTATCTATGGCGATCCCAGTTTGTTCTATCCATGCGGCTCCACGGGCTCATCGCAGGGTTGACGGGTGGGTCACCGGTGGTCGGGTTGGCTTACGATCCGAAAGTGTCCGCGGTATTAAAGGATGCGTTGCAAGACAAATTGCTACCGGTCAGCCCGGCACCGGCTTCCCTGGCGCAGGTGATTGCTCGGGCAATGGACGAATGGAAGGCGGGACCACCAGAGGCGGTCAACGATTTCCTTTCTCACCAGCGGCATTTGGCGGAATGCGGAATGGAACTCGTCCAGGCTGCCGTCGGCTATTAGGTCTTCAACGCCTGTCGGAAACGGGATTAATGTGGGTAAACATCAATCGGTCTGTCAGGCAATGAGAGTTCTCATCACTGGGGGAAGCGGCTTCTTTGGTCTTCATATGGGTCGGCACCTTTTGGAGGACGGTCACCAACTCGTCCTTTACGACTTGGTGCCGATTGATTTGAAGGAATACGAAGAGATTGATGGACCTCTTGCGGGGGGATGGCAAGAGCGGATCACCTTTTGCCAAGGTGATGTGCGGGACCGGTCCGCCGTCGCGTGCGCTCTAAAAGGGGTGGATGCTGTCATCCACGCTGCAGCGGCCCTGCCCCTCTGGTCACCAAAAGATATATTGACGACAAACATAGTGGGAACGGATGTCGTCCTGAGCGTAGCACGGTCGCTGAATGTCCCCCGGGTGCTTTTTGTCTCGTCGACTTCTGTCTACGGGATTCCTGAAAAACATCCGCTCTACGAAAGCGATCCGTTAAGTGGGGTCGGGCTTTACGGGACGAGCAAGATCTGGGCGGAGCGCATCTGCGATCGGTACCGAAAGATGGGAATGACCGTCACTGTCATCCGCCCGAAAACATTCGTCGGTCCGGGAAGGTTGGGCGTTTTCCAAATCCTTTTTGACTGGATTGACAGGGGCAAGCCGATACCTTTGATCGGCTGGGGGGCGAACCGTTACCAACTATTGGATGTCGGCGACCTGACGGACGCCGTCGTTCAACTTCTGACTGCGCCCGACGAAGTCGTCAACGATGTGTTCAACATAGGCGCGACCCGTTTTGGGACGGTGTGGGAAGATGTCAGTGCCCTTTGTGAATATGCGGGGACAGGAGCCCACCCTTTCCCGACGCCTGCTCGGGTCAGTCAGGCAGTCCTTCACCTTCTGGAAGCACTGCGCCTCTCTCCACTTTACAAATGGGTATATATGACGGCAGACAAAGATTCCTTTGTCTCCACTGATCGGATAAGGTCTCGTCTCAACTGGGAGCCCCGCTACAGCAACGTCGAATCGCTGATAAGGACCTATGAGTGGTATCAGCGTAATAGGACGAGGCTCAACCTCTCATCAGGGGTCACCCATCGGTCCGCGTGGGAACAGGGTGCCCTCAGGTTACTGAGGGACATCCTCCCTTCCGGCTCGGTCGGTGGTAGAGTCCGATGAAAAGGCTTTTGATTGTGGCGGCGATGCTGACACTTTTCCCCTTGTCGGTTTGCTTAGGTGACGGAAAGCAGTCTGATTCCTCCGAAACTGAGTCTCCCGCTAACGGTAAATTAGTTTCTGAAGCGCCGGATCAGGCGGATGAGAACAAACAGCAGAAGACAGAGAAGGATGGGGAGAAGAAGAAACAATCGGAAGGAGAGGGAGAGAACCAGGGGCAGGCGGCGACGGAGAAGCAGAACCAGGAACGGCTCGCGCCCGTCCCGAGACCCAAAAGGAAGAAGCCCTTCACATTCAGGATGAACGCTCGGGGATTTGCTACCCTGACCTACCAGGTTGGGAGCAGGGTCCAAGGCAGCACAGAGGGTCGTCAGGTCTTCCGCAATGAATACTTCGGACTGACTCAAGGATTTAGCGCTTACGGTTCCATCGGTGTGGAATGGGACATCGGAAGACTCCGACTGAAAGGCGAATACAGTCCGTTCAGTTACTCGCCGTCTGCCAGACAGTTCCAAGCCGAATACGATGCGGGACCCGCTAAGGCTCTCTTCGGGAATCTGCCTCTCTCTCTGGAGGGCAACACCTTCGTGAGTTTCTCCCGTTACGCCCAAGGGATAAGGATCGATCATCAATTGGGCAAGGGATCCAGTTTAACCGTCCTGACTTTTGAGACACCGACGGATGTGACGACCGATGTCATCCAAGGGACCAACTCCCCTGGTCCCTACTTTCTGAGTCGCACGCCCGTTCTCGAAGGGAGCGAGCAGGTTCGGCTAGACGAAAGACCCCTCCGACGCGGGCTTGACTACATGATAGATTACGCGTCGGGATTCATTACCTTTGTCACTCCAATTCCGACCACTTCAAAAATCGCTGTCTCCTACGAGTCGGCGTCGACCGGTGGGGTCGGGCGCTTCATTGGGAGCCGTGCCGCTCTGCGGGTGGGTCCCAACAGCGTCCTCGGTATTACATACCTGTCCCAAAAGGTTCCCCTGACTCGGGAAGTCGGCGCAAGGAGGCGAAGGGACGAGTTCATCGGCGACGGTAGCGTCGGTCCCTTTCAGTTGATGGCGCGTCCGGTAGCCGTACAGTCCGAGCGGGTGTTTGTTGATGGGCTGCCTCAGATTGCCGGTGTGCATTATCAAATCAACTACCAGTCGGGTCTGCTGACTTTCCTCAGACCCGTTCGGGCGGGTGCCCTCGTCGCTGTCGAATATGAGCAGTCGGGTCAGACACAGAAGAATTTGGGGCTTCTTTCAATGGTCGGATTAGATTGGGCTGGAGAGGTGCGGACGATTGGACGGCTCTCCGTGCAGTATGGATTGAGTAGGGGAGGGGATCAGGCGGGAGACGCCATTGAGATCGCTTTGGGGCGCGACACGGACACGATAGGATACAGCCTGCGCTGGAGGCGCATCCAGCCCGGATTCCAAAGGATAGAGAATCCGGACTTTTTCCGAAACGAAGATGGACTTTCAGCGGACCTGAGATGGCAGGTGGCTCCCTTCCTCAGTCTGGTGACTCGGTGGCAGTCGGGGAGGAGCACGGGAGCGCGATTCTTCGGCGTCGGCGAGGCGGCTCTCTCGTCCATCAGCAGGAACCGAGATTTTGGTATTCAGTTAGATTTCTCCAAAAAGGGGTTACCACGCTTGCAGATTTCCCGTCAACTCCTGTCCAGCGGCTTTGGCGGTCCGACAGGAGGGTCGCAAACTCAGAAAGTGCTAACGAGCCTCTACTCAGGCTATCAGTCTGGGCACTGGAGCATAGAGGGCGCCTGGGAGGGAGCAGAAGATTCCTTCAGCAGTCCTCGGGGCGGAGACGAGGGGACCGTAGCGACTCGGACATCTACCGCCCGCCGAAGGGTGAGCGTTAACTTCCGACCCGGGTCAACCCTCCAGTTAGGCGCGGACTGGAATGAGAATACAGCCCGGGGTAGCCAGCAGTTCCAGTCGGACTCGGTTCAAAAAACCGTCCGCCTCTCCTACTCACCCGCTAAGGGACTGGACATAGGTCTCTCCCTGCACCAACTGACCGGCGCCAGCAGCGTCAGTTCCATCCTCGTCGGGAATGTGCTTTCGGGTGTCGCCGGTGGAACGGTCAGTTCTTTTGGTTATGGTGGTGGGGGAGGCTACGGTTGGGGTCTGGGGAGTTCCCATGGAGGGCTCGGAGCCGGATACGGTACCTTCGGCATCGGTGTAGGGTTTAGACCGTCGGGTTCGGGGGTGGGTGTGGCCGGTCGCCCAACGGGTGGATGGTCTCAGCCTGCGCCGGAAACGGTTGGAGCCGACACTTGGCTGGCGCCGAGCCGTAGACGGCACGCAACGGGACTTTCAAGGCAGGCACCGTTGCCGGTCGGGGTGTCAGGGAATGAGACCACAGCCCGGATGGCGTCCCTGATGTGGACGCCATCGGACAGAATTCAGGTCTCGTTCGACTGGACGGCGACAGCGGATAAAGGGTCAGGCTACGTAGCGCCTTCACGGCAGCGAGACTTGGGACTGACGGGTGCTTTCACCCTTACGAGGGATTGGAACGCCTACGCTCAGTTCAGCCGAAGCCGGACCAGTTACTTGGATCAACTCAATGAAACCCTAACTCTTGTCGGCTCCGTCGGACTGACCTTTGGTCGCTACACAGGATGGAACGGGTCCCTCAACTTCCAAAGGCTTAAGATGCAATCCCTGCGCCTGGTGGGCAAGGTGCCTCAGTTAGATGAAAGCGCGTTTGGCGCTTTAAGCCTCTCTCTACAGGTCCCTATCGGAAAAAAGTGGACATTAAGGCTCCGGGGCAGCCGACTGAAAAATGACAGCCCATCCCCTGGCTTCGGGGCTGGTTATCGGGTAGACGAAGCCGAAGCCGTTTTGGAGTACCAGATTGTTCGCGGCATCGGTTTCGGTGCCAACTGGACGATGACCCGCCGCAAAGGAGCCCGACCGGAGCAGAACTATTCGGCTTCGGTTTTACGGGCGCAACTGTCCATGGGGTTCTAAAGGATTCGGTTATAGGACCGCTTGCCGGGGTAATCCTTTTCAGAGGGTCCGATGAAGGTGACTTTCCGAAGCTGGGGGTTATGCCCGTGGCATGTGACCCCGTTGTTCTTATGGGTAGTCATCGCCCAAGGTTTTTTGACCGGCTGTTCCGGATCGCCCCGTCGGGCACCCCAACCTCTCCAGGAGCCGGGTGAGGGGATCGCGGTCCTGTCCCAGCCCGCAGGAGCAGAAATTTGGATGGATGGCGAGCCGATGCCCATGCGCACTGGATCTTTGACGGGTCCGCCCCTTTTCATCACCCGACCCGATCGTTCGGATCCTCATCTGTTGACCGTCAGGATGAGGGGCTACCACGATTGGAATCAATGGATAGAATGGACGGGAGAGGGAGGCGTCGTCGTCCGTGCGATCCTGGTGCCGGCTTCAGAACCTCCCATCCGCTTGAAAGTTCTATCCGATCCTTCAGGTGCTTCGCTGTGGCTCAACGGTCACAACACGGGACGTCAGACGCCGGTCGAACTGACAATACCGCCGTCCGCCCATGCCCTACGGCTGGAACGCTCTGGTTATCTACCGGCGAATGAAACGATCTTCCCCGTCGGTCGGCAGGTTGGAGAAATATTTGTTCCCCTGACCCCATCTGACCGAGGTATGATCGTCGGCACCGTTTACGATCGGTATGGTAACGGACTCTTTGGGGCAACGGTAGAAGCCGCGGACGATTCCGGAACTGTCGTCGCGACCAGTCGGACGGGACCGTTCGGCTCCTTCTCTCTTGGATT
Source organism: Candidatus Caldisaccharidevorator sinensis (assembly GCA_032161505.2). Lineage (GTDB taxonomy): Bacteria > Armatimonadota > Fervidibacteria > Fervidibacterales > Fervidibacteraceae > Caldisaccharidevorator > Caldisaccharidevorator sinensis. The sequence continues at coordinate 253,000 of JAVKTG010000001.1, read as the reverse complement.
CCTGCGTTTCGGAACGTATCGCCTCAGGGCCGTTGCAACCGTTCAGGGAGTTGAAGAGGTGGGGCTACAAGATAGCGTTGAGGTCACCCCGGGAGGGAGAACTGTTGAGTCTCTGGTCCTGGTCGCGTCGGACCTGACCGGGACGGTCCAAGGGCGAGTGGAGAACGAGAGAGGCGAACCGATACCTGACGCACTCGTAACTTCTCTTTTTTACGCTCTAGGCACCGACTGGGTTCTTGCCAGCCGTAAGACGAAAACTGATCCAAACGGTCGGTTCGTAATGGAGAGGCTCCCAGCCGGTCCGATCGTACTGACTGCTATCAAAGAAGGTTACCAAAAGGAGCGGGTCTCTTTTCTTCTGAATCAGTCTGAGGTTCGGTCTGCTCTATTCATTATGCAACCGGTGTCTCGCCCTCCCCGTCCGAACCCGCCCCAGGCCCTTTTCGCGATCGCTGAAATATTGCCTGCTACAACGCCCCAAGTCGCAGGGTCCCGGGTCGTCGTTGAGAGGAACTTTTATCACACTCTGTTGAGAAACCGACTCATCAGGTTTCATCGGCTCTACCGCAAGACAAAGCCTGCACTTAATCGGTGGTCTCAAAGGTATTTTCCTGTCGGCTTTTGGGGGCAGGTGGAGGTCGGATGGGGTGTGAGGGGAGAGTCTGTCTCTGGCTATCAAATCTATCGGTCTCAGACGGAATCATCAGGCTGGCAATTGAGAGCCAAGGTGTCGGAGCCTGAACAATCGCTGTTTGCCGATCCGCACTATGACTTTCGTCAAGATACTGAATACGCTTATGCTATTCGGTCTATCGGACTAAACGGCTCTCTTAGCGATCTGAGCAATGTGGTCGAAGCCCGGTTCCTGTCACCCGTAAGATCGGTTCGCCCTCTCCCAGATGCCACTGTGTCAGTCCGCCAATTAACTTTTGAGTGGGATAGCCTCAGCGGCATTCCTGTTTATACCGTTGAGATTTTCTCCGATCTGGAATCCATCCTTGTGGGGGATCCCGTTTGGAGCAAAGTCACCGATCGGAAGGACGCCGTCTACGACGGACCGCCACTGATGGAGGGCAGGACCTACTACTGGATCGTGATCGGGCAAAATGATCCTGACTGGCAAAAAGCCCGAAGTTTTAGCGTTAGCGAATTGCGCCGTTTTACGGTGATATCAGAATGATGCGAGGGGCATCGCTTCCGCTAAGGAATGTATGCCGATCGCTGAAAAAGTTGGTGTTCGGTATCAGCCTGACGGCTTTCCTCTGCGGACGACCGGGTCTTGCCTCAGCCCAGCCGGTGATAGAGACCGCCTGGCGCATAACAGACAGTCGACCTTTTTCCGGTCGTGCCGTGGGAGTCGTCGGAGCTGCTGCCTATCGGGCTTCCGGTCGTTCCGGCGGTCCTTCCTTTCTCTACACATACGACCGTTGGCTCAAGGAGAACAGACCGAAAACGGTTCAGTGGCTGACGCAGAAGGGCTTTTGGAAGCCGGGTCAGAGGTTCGGTTGGGACCTTCTGGTTGTCGCGCCGGTTTCGGAACGGAAGGCCCGTCAAACTTTCGGACCGGGCACCATCGCCTTTCGTACGGAAGGATTTCCAGAGTCCCATTCAGCAAGGGTTCTCTCCTTCCTCCGACAGCACCTTCCCGTTCTGACTGAAATTTACGGGGATCCGATCGCTTCTCCCCCGGGGTCCTCGCGTCAGGTTACTATCGTTCTAGATGAGCTGCTCGACGCTCTGGATGGCGGCGTTTATAACGCGGTTACCGACGAGATCCGCATCGCCGAATTTGACCCGGGACGTGCTTCGGACTGGTTCAATCTGATTCACCAGGTTTTGCACGCCTTCCGAGGTCCCCTTCTTCTCTCCTTTCCGTCTTGGGAAGAGGGAACCGCTCGCGCTGCCGCTCTGATGGCGTGCATGAGACTAAGGAACGAGGGCGTAGCGGAATTGCGAAATTTTGACCCGAAGGATCCCTTTGAGGGGGATCCTCTTTGGATCCTGCCCCTTTACGACTGGCTCAACCAGCCGCCCCTGGGAAGCCCGTTTTTCGTTAGCCCGACGGGTTTTGAGCCGATGGCTTTCTGGAGGATCGGAGCCAGCGCCAGCGCTTGGCTCAAGGTTGCCACAGAGGACCGATCGTTCTTTCGCAAGTTCAATGAGGCTTTGGTCCGATCCCCGGACCCTCTCGCTTTGAGAGGTGATACCCCTGCTCTCGTGGACTTCGCAGCATCGCTGGTTTCCACGGTGGAAGGGCGGACCTTCCACGATTGGTATCGCAGGCAGTGGGTTCTCAATACCGGGATCTCTGTCGGTCCCAAACTCTATGTATTTGCCGTTCCTCAGCACATCGGCATCGTCTTCATCCTACATCATTTCCGCACGACGCCCCAGGGTGACGAGCAACCGCTCTCCGGCATTGCCCGGCTGATTTACAGAAATGACCAGAGCAGTGATTTGTATTCGGAGGAGGGCAACGAGGTAGACATTATTGACGGTGAAGGGATCATTGCTCCCCAATTTTTCAACATCGGCGGTCCGAACCTGATATTGGTGGACATCTTTGCCAACAATCTCGCAACGACCATCCCTTTCCCCTACATGGTGCGAGGGGAGGAGCCGACCGAAAACCCTGTCTGGGGTGGGGTTGTCGGCAGCCTTTCGGGATCGCTGACGGTTCGTTTTAACGAACGGACAGAACTGACCGCATCAGTCCAAAGGGGAGTCTTCGCCATCACCCAGGGGCTGGACGTGGGCACATTCTATCGCCTAGAAGTATCCCACCGAGATCCATCGGGGTTCTCTGGCTCTGTCAGGCTAAATTCTGCCTTTGACATAACGGGACTCATCCTGCTGACCCATCCGGCAGTTGTGAGAAGGACCCTTACCCTTGACCCTGGGATTCACCTATTTGCCAATCCCCTTAGTCCCCCGGCAGCCGATGAAGCGGCTGCCTTAGGCATCCCGCCCGATCGCTTACTTTTAGCCCATTGGAATCCCACCCGGGCAGGCTTCTTCAAATACGAGTTCTACCCACGGCTCTCGACCCCTATGGCGCCCGGCATCGGTTACTGGCTGAAACTTTTTGATCAGACGACCTTAATTGTCGAGGGAGCGCCAATAAATCCCCAACTTCCCTACGAGGTCCCCATCTTTGGCGGCTTTAATCAATTGGGCAATCCCTATGCCGATCCGCCGCCCCTCAGCGCCAGCCAAATACTGGTTGCTTACGGTTCGGAAGGTCCCGTCCCGCTCACCGAGGCGGAGCGGTTAGGATGGGTCCAAAAAAGCCTCTGGACGTGGACCGCACAGACAGGTTACCGGATCAGCGAGAGCATTCAGCCGTGGCACGGGTTCTGGATGCGGTGCCTCAGACCCAGCGGTGTGCGGGTCATCTTCCCTGGTGAGCGGCGGAGGCAGTTCGCCCAGAGGATCGCATCTGTGGCAGGAGAGGACGAGCCGAAAGGTCCTATTTTCGGCCTCCGGGTGGAGGCGCCGGGGTCGCCTCCCGACGAAGAGAACTGGTGTGGATTGCTCAGCGATCAACCTGTTCCTCCCGTCTGGAAGCCTCCTCCCCTGCCCGGCACCATCTATTCGGGATTCCTGCCGGCGGACGGAAAGGGGCGGGGGGAAACGATCTCACTCCTCGCCTGCGACTATCGCCAGGGGGGACCTGGTCAGCGCTGGCTCTTCGTTGTTCGGTCGGACTTGCCTAACTCCGTCGGCGCCCGGCTATCCTGGAGGCTGTCCCCTGATTGGCAACGGCAGGGGGTCCTCACCATAACCGATCGCCACACCGGAAAGACGGTATCCCCCTACCAGATAAGTTCATACTCTTTTGAAATGACGCGGGGCGAGGAGCGCCAATTCATCATAGAGTCCCGCCCGGTCTCCAAGGGTCCGATGGTCTTCATCCGGCGGATCCAAAGACACAAGGGTGGCGGCTTTTCGGCTGAGGTGACCGTTTCCGGTCCGGCACACGTGCGCACAGACCTGATCAGCCTCACGGGTCGGCTCTTGCGCACAGCCGATGAACGCTTTGTCCCGTCGATATCCACTTTTACTATCTCATGGAATCCAGGAAGGGTAGATCTGGGTCCTTTGCCGATGCCCTGTCTCATTCGTGTCCAGGCAACCGATCTTAGCGGGCGCTCGCGTCAAGCAGCCCGATTGATGCTTCCCTAGTCAATATGGAGAGAAAGTCTGTTACCCTGATATCACTCCTGGTCGTGACGGCAGCCCCCCCAACCGGTGGACTTCTTCTATCGGGATGCGGGGGACTGAAATTGCCCAGCGGACTGCCCGTTCCAATGCTAAATGTCCGGGGTCGGGTGCTGGAGCCATTACCAGGGATGGACCGTCCGGTCCCGGGTGCCAGGATCGTCATCAACGGGAGTGATCCGGCTCTGACCGATGCCAATGGGTCCTTCACCGCCACCGTGCCGGTCCCTTCGCCAGATGTCACCAACTTCCGGGTTTTTCTCAGTTTTTCCAAACACGGCTATGTTTCGCAGGTTGAGCAAGTGGAAATTTCCGGACCAGGCACTTTTGAGTTGCGGGATCCTATATATGTGGCATCGGCGACCGGGACCGGGAGCCTTGAAGGGAGGGTAGTAGACCGGACCACAGGGCGGGGCATTCCGGACGCCCAAGTAACCCTGAGCATTCAGGCAGGCGTTGCTTATTCCAATCGGACCGGCAGGGACGGTTCCTTCCTCCTGTCTGGAATTGCCGCCGGAGAGTCGGGCATTGAAGTGCGCCTTTCAGCGAGGGCAGCTGATTACCTTGTGGTGCTGAACGCTGAAACGGGCGAGACCGAAAAGACTGTCATCGTTCGGAAAGGGAGTGAAAAAGAGAACTCTCCTGTCGTTTTGGAACTGCTACCGATGGGCTTCCCGTCAACAATTCGGGGCAAGGTGTTGAATGCGGAAGACCTGTTGCCCGTTGCCAACGCGACGGTCCGTATATCTGACAAGACAGCGATCACTGACCCGGCAGGGAGTTTTACGATTGTTCAGGCACCAACAGGGATGCAAAACCTACGCGTCGATCATCAGGACTTTGAGCCTTATGTGGAGACTCTCGTCGTGGACGGTCAGCCGCTAACCATCTTCCTTAATGCCCCCGCTTCTTTCCCTCAGCTGCCTTACACCGTCTCCGGGACGGTCATCTTAGAGGGAGAAACCAATCACAGTGGAGTCAGGGTAGAGGCAAGGGATAAAGCGACGGGAAGAGTGATAGATTACGATACCAGCGACCCTGCCGGTTTCTATGCCCTCTGGCTCCCGCCCGGATCTTATCTGGTCGTGGCGACGAGGGATGGATTTTTAATGGTGCAAATAGAGATTACCTTACGGGCGGGGATTGCCCTCTCCGGCGTAAACTTTAACTTACGACGGGTGCGCTCACCGGGTAAAACATGACGGTTGATCACGCAAACAGGGAGGGGACCAAGCGGTGAGATCACTAACCTGGCTTCTGTGCCTAATAGGTCTGTTGCTCTTGTGGGGCTGTCAGGGAAGCAACGTCCGACGTCTGCCGGCTGATCAAGGGACTCAGCCCCAGGATCAGACCGGGGGGACCCAGCCGGTGCTTATCCCACCTCCACCACCGTCAGGCATATAAACGGGTTCGGGGAGGGAACACGGAACAGCGCTTTTGCCCTGGAGACGACGACCAGCGCCAGCACATAAAAGAGCGCGGCATACTTGTTGCCAGTGCCGTGTCAGAAAGGGTCGTCTTATCTGCAAATGGTGAGGCAATCGTCCGTCCACTGTTTACCCTGCTCACCGTGCGGAGCATCCCATGGGCCAGAAAGGATCGGGTTTTCTGATGTGTCGTCAGTGGGTAAACCTTTTATCACAGAAGAGAAAGTCTCTTACTTTCGCCTTGTTTCGGGCGGAGGGCGGAGCCCCCCGCCGACATTACAGCGGTTAACGAACAGGGAGGAATAAGCGATGCGCCGACTATTCTGGCTGTTGGTCTTGGCGATTTCTTTTGCCGTCTATGCTTGTAGCGGCGGGGGATTGCCTCGTGGGGGTCTGCCTGGCGCGGGCGGCACGAGCGGCACGGGCGGCACGGGCGGGGGCGGCGGTGCCGGCGGCGGCACGGGCGGGGCCGGTGGAAATGGCGGCTCGGCTGGACCGATTCTTCCCCCTCCGCCTCCGCCGATCTGATGCGGCAGACTTATCAACGGGTTTGGATGCCTTGAGAAAAAGGTGGTTCGTTATCCCGACTGTCGGCCTAGTCGGAACGGTAATGCTGTGGCTAATTTCGCCCTTTGCTTACCGGCAAAAGCCGCAGCCCGGGGAAAATGTCCCCCAAGCGGTCCGTCCTGCTATCCAAGTGGAAGGCGTTGAGGGATTGGCTTTGCAAAGGGAAGGGCGAAAGGTTTGGGAACTGTATGTAGACCAGGTGACCCTCACCAAAGATGAGTCCCAGGCGTGGGCGAGAGGGGTTCGGAAAGCGATCTATTACGGACCCAACGGGAAACCGGTAATGACTGTCTCTGCCGATGCCCTAACCTACAACGGCATTAACGGAGAAGTCGTGCTGAGCGGCAATATCCGTTTGGTCGCTTCTTTGGACCGCAAAGGCACATTGAGGGGGCGAGCTGAACAGGCTCTCTGGAGTGAGAGATCTCAGAGACTAGAGGTTTACAAAGCAGTCGGGGAGGTCAATGAAACACGGTTCCTTTTTGCTAAGGGAGCCTACTTGCCGCACACGGCTGTAATTGAGTGCAGTGGCGGTGTCGCCCTGATGAGTCCTACGGTTCAGGTCGATTGCCCATCGTTACGGGGCAATGTGGAACGCGGATTCTACAGTCTCTATCCCCCGGTGCTGATTCGTGCCTATCTGAATGGAATGGCACCGGTGATGCCCCTTCAGTTGCTTTCCTATCAGCCTGCTCCAAAGCAAACGGCGCTGACTCAAGAGAAAAAGGAGGAGAAAAAAGATAAAAAGAAGAGAGAAGTAATCTTTGAGACGAAACAGCAAGTTATCGCCAAGGACAGAAGGTGGTTCATCACGGAAGGGATGATCACGGAGAAGGGTGAGGATTACCGGGTAGAAGTCAAGCGGGCGGTTTACGACGAGCGTACCGAGACGATTGAGATACAGGACGGCGTTCGGTTTGATGATCCCGAAACGGTCGCGACGGCACCGAAGGGCAAAGTTGATATGCGCAAGCGGGTCGCCAATTTTGAGGGTCCCGTTGAGGTCATCGTCAAGCCCAAACAAGAAGAGGAGCGGCCCGCAGGTCCCGGGGCAGGCGCCAGGTCTAAAGGCGAGACCAGCAAAACTGATGGGGAGGAGAAGGGAAAGGAGGAAGGATCACCCGTCACGCCCGGATCCGGTCCTGAAAAGAAACAGGGTTCGGAAAAGAATGGTGGTGCGTCCGTCGGGAAACCGCCAGCCAAGACCGGGGAGGGAGCGCCCTACCGGGAGCGGGTCAGAAGACGGGGAGGGAGGATCACCTGCGATCGCGCCGACTACTACTACCGGGAGCGGAGAGTGGAAGCCACCGGGAGAGTCCAGTTCAAGCAGGAAGATCGTTACGAGGGGTCTGCAGAGAAAGCGACTTACCTCGTTCGGGAGGAAATCTTGACCTTGGAAGGACAGGTCGTAGTCCGCGATCTGAAGAAAGGGCATCGGTTTGAATGCCCGAAAGTTGTCCTCAACCTCAAAACCGACGATATTGAGGTGAGCCCGCCCGTTAAGGGTCTCTTCATTGTGGAAGAGGAAGAGGAAAAGGAGACAAAGGAGATTCCGCCCAAAGAGGGGGTCACGCCGGAGACCAAAGAGCCGGTTCCGCTTCCTGCACCCGAACAGCCCCCTACAGAGACTAAAGGTCCTGAGGGTGAAGCCGGAAAAACTTCGTCTTGAAAAGGCGGCGAGGGAGTAAAGTGCCCAAATATCTTGCAGTGTATGCGACGGCGTGTCTGACCCGTGGTCAGCTGGAGGATCTGGTAAGGAAGATCCGGGAAAGAGGTGACGTTGCCTGCGAGAAAGCCTACGCGGGGTTCGTGTCCGGCGTCCTGGTCTGTCTCTTTGACGCCCCCGACAGAGACACCCTTGACGCGTTTCAGAAGGAAGTCGGTCTCGTAGCGGAGCACGTTTGGAAGTTAGACCTGGAAATGAGAGACGGGCAACTGGAAAGGATCTGAGATAGAGGTATTGACGGGGGCATTTCAACTCTCTAAAATAGAAGGACGCTGGGCTGCCGTGATCCGTAGGCGGCGCCGACCTCTTGGAAGGAAGCCGCTGGGCAAGGTAAGCCGCTGCGACCAGAGAAAGGAGGTTGGCACCGCTATGGCGAAGACGCATGGAACGGTCAAGTGGTTCAACGAGGCCAAAGGATTCGGTTTCATCGCGTGCGACGACGGAACGGAAGTGTTCGTCCACTACTCTGCCATTGAAGGACAGGGGCAGTTTCGCACCCTCCGCCAAGGGGACAGGGTGGAACTGGACATTTCACGATCTGCCAAGGGTCCCCGCGCTGAACGCGTCCGGGTCGTAGGTCAGAACCTCTAGTCCTGGCTGTCGCCCTGTGACGACTGAGGCCCCCAAATCAACGACCTTTGGCGCAAAAACGGGAGACGGGGTGTCAGACCCCGTCTCCGGCATTCCTGTGACCAAACCCAGTTTTATAACCAATCTTTCCCGATAGGATTATTTGTGGTGAAAGGGTAATGGTAGACCGGGTAAAGATGGGGAAAATCGTTCAGCGCCTTTACCGAGCCAGGGTTGCGAATCCTGAGGATGAAGCCGTTTCCGTGCTGAAATCCCTTGAAATTGAGAAGCTGATAAGAGGGCGGACGATCGCGATCACGGCGGGCAGCCGCGGTATCGCCAGCATTTCTCCCATTCTTAGAGGCGTCGTTCGGTTCGTCAAAGCGTGTGGCGGACGTCCGTTCCTGTTCCCCGCTATGGGAAGTCACGGAGGGGCAACGGCGGAGGGTCAGAAGAGTCTACTGGCGGATTACGGAATTACGGAGGACTCGGTAGGGGCTCCCATTCTTTCGTCTATGGAAGCCGAAGAGGTCGGTCGGTGGGATGGGGTGCCTCTCTATACAGACACAAATGCTGCAAGCAGTGACGGCATTATAGTGGTCAATCGGATCAAGCATCATACCGACTTTAGCGGACCTCATGAAAGCGGACTGTTGAAAATGATAGTAGTGGGGATGGGAAAACGCCACGGTGCTCTCGTGGCTCACCGGGACAAAGCCATTAGCCTCCAGAGGGACATCCCTCCGATGGCTGCGGCACTCATAGAAAAGCTGCCGATCGCCGCAGGACTAGCTGTCATTGAAAATGGGTATCACCAGGTGGCACATCTGCACGCCTTTAGGGCGAGGGACATTGTTGAGGGCGACCGGCGGCTCCTCTCGTTTTGGAAACGGATCCGACCCCGTCTTCCTTTCTGCCCGATTGACGTTCTGATCGTTGAGAGGATGGGCAAAGATATATCGGGCACAGGAATGGACACGAAAACCGTCGGCCGAATGATGATCACCGGAGGCAATGAGCCGAAAAGACCGCTGCCAAGAGTCATTGTAGTGTTAGATTTGACTGAGGCTTCGCACGGTAATGCTGCTGGCTTGGGCCTTGCCGATATCACGACCAAGCGGCTGATAGAAAAAGTGGACTGGAAAGCGACCCATGTCAATGTGTTCACCAGTGGCTTCATAGAGAGGGATCGCGTGCCAGTGGTAGCGGAGACGGATAGAGAAGCGTTGGGGTGGGCGTTGGAGGTTGCCAAGGTGAGCGATCCTTCCAAGGCACGAATCGTTCGGATCAGAGATACCAACACTTTGGGGACCATCTATGCGTCGGAAGGTCTCTGGGAAGAAGCGAAACGCAATCCCTCTCTCACCCTCGCCGGGGTCGTACCCCTGACTTTTCAAGATGACCGCCTGAGCCCTGTTCCCTACGACTAACCGGCGAAGGAAAGGTTTAGCGATCAGGCAGGACCATCTGCTTTATCGGACCGTTCTTGGGTGTAAGGCACAGGGCTGCCCGTGCTCAATCCCTGTCAGTGGGCGGTGCAGGACTTGAACCTGCGCCCTCCTGCTTGTAAGGCAGGCGCTCTCCCTCTGAGCTAACCGCCCGTTCCGTTCTAAAATTTGATACGGTCTGGGGCGTGGCGCAGTTGGTAGCGCGCGGGACTTTGGATCCCGAGGTCCCTGGTTCGAGACCAGGCGCCCCAGCCAATACTTTTGCGGTTTCGCGCCGAAGAGGAGACGAGTGTGGAGAGACCGCTGAGGTTATTTTCCGGGACGGCTAACCCCTCTTTGGCTCAGGCGGTGGCCGATCATCTCGGTATCCCTTTGGGGGATCTACTCGTCAGTCGGTTCAGCGATGGCGAGGTCCGGGTCCAGATCAGGCAGAATATCCGAGGTGCCGACGTCTTTTTGATCCAGCCCACTTGTCCTCCGGTGAATGAGAATTTGATGGAATTATTGGTCATGATTGACGCTTGCAAAAGGGCATCGGCAGCCCGCGTGGTCGCCGTGATTCCGTATTACGGCTACGCGCGGCAAGATAGAAAGGTCCGCCCAAGGGAGCCGATCTCGGCTAAACTTGTAGCTAACTTACTGACCGTTGCCGGAGCGGACCGAGTCTTCTCCGTTGATCTCCACGCCGGTCAGATTCAAGGCTTCTTCGATATCCCTGTCGATAATGTGCCTGCCGGACCTTTACTGGCACGCTATCTGATCAGCAAAGGTCTGTCCAACGACGACCTAGTGGTCGTCTCTCCCGACGTCGGCGGAGTGGAGCGAGCGACCATCTTTGGCAGGATGATCGGCGCCGGGATTGCAATTTTTGTCAAGCACCGCCCGGACGTTAACAAGAGCGAAATGGTGGCGGTCATCGGCGATGTAAGGGACAAGAGAGCCGTCCTTGTTGATGACCTCGTTGATACGGGGGGAACGATAGCCCATGCTGCCACCGCACTCGTCGGGCACGGAGCACGGGAAGTCTACGCCTGCTGCACTCATCCTGTTCTGTCCGGATCAGCCGTTGACGTGCTCGGGCGCTCGCCCATCAAGGAACTTGTTGTCACCGATACGATACCTATCCCTCCACAGAAACGATTTGATCGCCTCACAGTCCTCTCTGTCGCACCACTTCTCGCTCAAGCGATCCTTAATATCCACGAGGACAAGTCCGTTAGCGCCCTTATTCAGGAAGCGTGAAATACCGGCAGCAGTTCAACCGGTTCTGCCGATTGCAGTAAGTAAATGTTGTGGAGAAGACCCAGGTCTTGCGACTTTTTGATTGTCGGTCTCGGCAATCCGGGACGGTCCTACACACAAACACGGCACAATCTGGGCTTCATGGTTTGCGATTACCTTCACACGGTCTGGAAAGGGACTCGATATCGTAGTCGGTTCAAAGGAATGCTTTCCACGTGCCGCCCTGTTGAAGGTCGCACAGTGGGACTCCTGAAACCGATGACTTATGTGAATCTCAGCGGATTATCTGTCAGTGAAGCGGTCAATCATCTCAAGTTATCCAGAGACCGAATTCTGATCATTCTGGACGATGTTAACTTGCCCGTCGGGCGGATACGGATCAGACGCCGGGGGTCAGCAGGGGGACACAAAGGGCTTCAGTCCGTCCTAGAGTCCTTAGGGACCGACGAGGTGCCGCGTCTCCGGATCGGCATCGGCCCACTTCCACCAGGAGAAGACTTGGTATCTTACGTCCTCTCGCCCTTTGCTGGTGGTGAGTTGGAGATTTTGCAAAGAACGTTTCCGGTCATAGAGCACGGTCTTGCTGAGTTGCTCCGGTCAGGCTTCGAGAGAGCCAGTGCCCTCTTGAACCTTTGAGCCTTAACCGCATAGTTTGTTTAAAGCCAACTTGAAATGTTCAGGTTTATCAATGTCAAAGGCAAGTTCGGGCAGGTCAGCGACCACGACGGAGCAGGACAGACCCGTCAGTTCTTCCGCCCTCTTTTCAAGGTCTCTGAGGGTCAACAGACCGATGAGGTGTCTAAAAATTAGGGGCGCTCCCGCTAACAGAGTTAGGCGAATGAGACTTTTCCGACCTGCCAGAATCTTGGGGGCGATAGAATCAATTACTCGTAAACTTTTGCCCCTAATTAAGAAGACATTGCCCCCAGTAAATATCCCCTCCCTGAGCCGGAGACAAGTTCGCTGGACCTTAGAATGTCCCATGAAACCCCGGACTGCTTCCACCGGAACAGCAAGGTAGACGATATCTTTTGTTCCGCCCTTTGCAAGGTGTATAAACCGAGAGACCGCTTCCGCAGTCAAAAAAGGCATGTCAACAGCCGACAGAAGAAGAAACTGATCCGGCATGAGCGCCAGCGCCTCTGCGCCCGCACAAATGTTCCCCCAAAGGGATCCGGTTCCTCGGATAGCGACGAAATGTTCCGGCACTTGCGAAATCACTTGAGCGGAGCCGACGACGCCCACGGTCGCAACCTCTGGAACCTCACTAAACGCAGCACAGGTGATCTCCAGCAGGGTCTTCCCGCCAACCGTAAGGAGAGCGGTGGGGCTACCGTCCCAGGTGCGACCGCCAGCGAGAATCAGTGCCTTCAGTTGTTCTTGGTCCACTTTCGGGCTTGGGTGACGGCATCCCAGTCTTGAGCAGTTTCCTTTTCTTTATTGGCAGCGTTAGCCCGTGAGAGACGGTGCTGCTTCCACCGTGATGCCTGAAGCAGGTCAAAAGTCAGCCACTGTCTCCATAGGGCATAGCACATCAGCGCCATAAAGCCGGTCTCTGCAATCCGCTCCAATGTCGTCAACCCAGGAACAGCCTGAATCTGGTCGCCAAGTCTAAGAATTTCACGAAAAGTCAGAAGGACCACACCGAAGATAATAAATCGCCAGATCCGCCCCAACTCACCCGTTCTCAGAAGTTTGTAGAGCCTAACGCCCAGCCATAGAGCTGTCAGAGTCAAAGCGAGTAGGATCCCGTCCGTCAGCGCGACCAGCCATCCGCTATCGACCGTCATTTCCCGACACCTGCTATCTCTGGTAGGGGGCTCCCCTGCCAAGTCCACAAGTTAAAGGTCAGTCCTACCTGTTTCAACGGCTCCGGAAGGCTCTCCAATGCGTTATTCATCCACTCGGTCACGAGGGAATCACCGAGAACATGGGAGAGGGCAGAAAGCAGAGAGCCGATGACCTCTCGAAAGCAAACAATTTGCGTCCCAAGGCTCTCCCACCACTGATTCTCTATCCGGAGCCTTAATCCAGAAAAAGAGACGGGGTAATCCCTCTCCCTTAGCCACCCGCCGACCAGCTCAACCAGTCTTTCGCAGACCGACCGACCAAACAGCCGAGCCGTTTCCCACAACACTTGACTGACAAAGGCGTTAACAGCGCGTTGGACTTCTTGCTCCACAGTCTCGAGAAACTGTCTCGGGTCAAAGGGATCGGTCCACATCCGTACCGCTGAAAGGGATGAGACGCCGAGTAGTCCTGGCATGCTTTCTATGCTTGCCTTCAACACCTCTCGGTCCAGATATCGTCCGACCCATTTTTCGCTCATCGTCAGTACGTCCGCTGGGCTCCTCGCTGGGCGATACCACCTGGGGGTTAAGGCTGCGCTGATCAGTTCCGATGCAGCAAGGATTTGACCCTCTACTGGAATTTCGGGACCGCTCAGTCCCGCCGGGTAGCCCTGACCGTCCCACCGCTCGTGGTGGTGCTTGACTGCTTGCACGATCGGTTCCTCAACCTTCAGGGCCTGAGCGATGCGGGCGCTGATCGTCGGATGGCGCCGCACCTCTTTCCAGTCTTCCTCCGTCAGCTTGCCGGGCTTTCTCAGGACTCGAGGGTCAACGGCGATTTTCCCCGAATCGTGCAAGAGTCCCCCCACGGCTACCTGCCGGACCAGGCTCTCAGGTAGAGTCAGGCGTCGCGCCGTCAAGGCTGCGCAACGGGCTGCTATCAACCCGTGTTCCACAGCATAAAGGTCCCGGTCCAGCATGGCAACGAGGGGCGCTAGGTACCCCCGCTCTACAGCCCCAGCAGTACCACCCTCTACCTCTTCCATGTCGCATTCGCCTTCATTACCGAGATTCCCCTGCGTAGGCTGTGAACGACCACTGCCCAAAAACCCAGGTCTTCCAGTCTCGCCTGCGCAGAGCGGGCCGATGGACCGTCTGAAAAAATCCCCACCACACCTGATCCAGACCCCGTCACAACTACGACTATTGCCCCACACCGGTTTAGAGTTTCCATCAATTCTAATGCTTCGGGAGCCTCTGATGCGACGATCTCTTGGAACGCATTGACAGCGAGCCGGCGAAGCCGCATCGCGTCCCCACGATTGATCGCGTCGGCTAACTCCTTGGGATCCGTGGCGACGTCCGACGGTCGCCGGTCCCAGAGCCGGAAGGCGTGAGCCGTTTCTATCCCCCTCTTCCCACGGCTTAGGACCATCGTTAGCCGTTGTAGCCTAACGGGCTCCACTCGTTCTCCCGTCCCTGACACGATCGCTGCGCCTGTCGGAGTGAAAAAGAAAGGGACGTCCGAGCCGACGCGCCGTCCCATCTCCTGCAGTTCCCGCTTTTTCGCCCGAACCGCCCACGCTTTTACGAGGACCAGCAGGGTCCCTGCCGCATCACCACTACCACCACCGAAACCCGACCGGTCAGGAATCCTTTTAAGCAGTCGGATGCGCCCCCTCAGGGGCAGTCCAATACTCTGAGAGAGCACCTGCGCCGCTCTCAGTATTGTCGTCGGCTCTTCGCTGAATTTTTTGCCGACGACCTCCACCCTGAACTTTCCTTCGGGCTCATAAAGGATCTCATCATATAGAGAGGTCATCACCATGAGAGACTCCAACGGATGGTAGCCACTTTCGTCACGAGGGCAAATCTTCAGGCAGAGATTGACCTTCGCCGGCACTAAAACCCGCCAGAGGTCGCCCCTCCGTCTTATCGACACCTCGGCGTCTGGTCCGGCGTTCGGACCGCCTCTACAATGATCCGGGCACTTTCCTTTACCCCTAACTTCCCAACATTTAAGATCAGGTGATAAAGGCTGAAGTCCTCCCAATTCCTCCCATAAAACTGCGCCACATAACGGCTCCGGCGCCGGTCCTCCGACAAAACTACCTCCCGAGCCTTGCCCATCGGCAAACTCTGCTCTTCCGCTATCCTCTTGACCCGCCATTCCAGTTCGGCAACCAGTTTGATATGGAGGGCATCGGGCTCGTCCTTAAGTACCAGAGCGCTAGCCCTCCCGATGATAATGACATTGCCTCGGTTTGCCAGTCTGCGAATAACCGCTTGTGTGAACCGAAGGCATTCCTCGTGGTCCAAATACCTGACGCCTTCCTGCCGAAAGCCTTCTAAAGGAGGGAGCCATAGCGCGCTGTCCCGAACGGCTCCCGGCGTCCATGTCAGAACTTCGTGGGCTGGCGCATACCGAACCAGCGCCCTCAAGAACGCCTCAATCGGCGACAGCGCCCTCTCGTCATATCGCGCCACTTCCGCCTGCCCCACCTGCGCTTCGTGTGCAATAAGGGTTAAAAGTTCCTTGTCCACTACTTCAAAGCCGATCTCCCGAGCGGCCAACTGAGCCACTTCCAAAGCGTGTGTCCCAGCCTGTCTGCTTATCGTTATCACCTTCATTGCGTCACCCCCTTCCTTGCTTTCTCCGCTGGACCTGTAAAGGCGCGGACAAAAAGCGAAACCCGTTCCGTTTGCCCGAACGAAAGATCCCTACCTTAGCCGGTGAAAAGGGGTCACCTCATAAATCTTTCCCCCCTGAGCCGCTCCCCCTTCGCCAGCCGTATAAATTTTGATCCTGCCGCCATCATTATTTCCTTCAAAAGGGTGAAACCAAGTGGTGGAGCGATTAGCGTGCGAGGGCGGAACGCCTGTTCGGACCCGACCGTTCCCCAAGGAGCGTAAGGTCGGAGAAAGGGAAATTAGGGAGGTCGCCGACGCGATTGAGTCGGGATGGCTCTTTCGGTGGGGAGGGGCTAAAGTTCAGGCTTTTGAGCAAGCCTTTGCCAAGCGCCACGGCGTCCGTTACGGAATCGCCTGCACGTCCGGCACCGCCAGCATTCACCTGGCGATAGCAGCCCTTGAATTGGAACCCGGGGATGAGGTGATCACTGCCCCGATTACCGACATCGGCTCCATAGCACCCATTCTGAAGGAGGGGGGCATTCCCCTGTTCGCTGATGTGGACCCTGAGACCGGGAATATGGACCCAGAAAAGACGGAGAAGTTGGTTTCCGGACGGACCCGAGCAATCCTGGTCGTCCATCTTGCTGGCAATCCTTGCGATATGGGGGCTTTTGAAACTATCGCACGAGAGCGAAATCTCTTTTTGATTGAGGATTGCGCCCAAGCCCACCTTGCCGAATATATGGGTCGGCTGGTCGGCACTATCGGTCATATCGGCTGCTTCAGCCTTCAGCAGAGCAAGCACATCATCACGGGTGACGGGGGCATCTCCATCACAGCCGATGAGGCTTTAGCGACAAAAATGGCTCTCTTTATGGACAAGGGATGGGACCGAGGAACAGGCACGTCCCATCGCGTTTATACACTTCTCGGTCTCAATTACCGAATGAACGAAATCACCGGCGCCGTCGCGCTGGCGCAGATGGAGCGGCTGGACTATGTGGTCACGGAGAGGCGCCGAAGGGGCGATCGGCTGAGTCATCTGATCGCCGAATGCCGCTTCGTCAAACCCCAAAAGATCCTGGACGGATCCAAGCATAGTTACTGGCACTACGAACTGCTGGTCCAGAAAAATGCACCCTTCACTGCTGACCAATTCGCCGAGGCGCTGGAAGCTGAAGGGATTCCTGCCTCCGCTCACTACATTGGCAAGCCTATCTTCCTCTGCCACGAAGCCCTCCGGAACAAACGGATTTTCGGTCTCTCCCCTTTCCCCTTTGACCACAACCCCCGCACTGTCATTTACGACGAATCCACCTGTCCCCTGGCACAAGATTACCTGGACCGATTGGTCCTTCTTCCCCTCCACGAGTTCCTGAGCGTCGAGGACATAGAAGATATGGCGAGAGCCATCGTCAAGGTAGACAAACTTTTGAAACGATAGAGGCGAAAAGAGAAGGGGTGGGGTTAGTGAGCAATTTCGTCAGACCTCAGGTGCGGTTTCTATCGGAGGGGGGCGTTAGTTACCTTGCCGTGCGCGTCCCCCCGGCGGTCGGTAAGGTGGGATGGAGGAGGAGTCAAAGGGGTATCTTCATAGCCTTCTTCGCGTCCTTTCTCGCCGCAGGCGTCAGGGACGGACTGTGGCACTCTGAATGTCGGGTCCGCACTTGCTACCGGACTTTTATTCCGGTCCGTGGCGTCTGTCGCCATTTGGGAAGACCTTTTTTCAGGGAGGATTCCTCTGGACGCTGGCTTTTCTTTCCTTTCTGATCAAAAAGGCACTAATATTAGCCCGCCTCTTGCCAGAGCTCGGTTGAGTTCGTCATCGGCGGGTTCACCTTGACGACAGTGACTAATAACGACAGGCGATCCAGGATCAAGATTTGCTTTTTTAGGGTTGCAGACCCATTCACATCTTGCCCGCAATCTGCCTTTTTCCAAGCCCAGGGTGGTCGCCTCGTACCAAATCGCTTAGTAATGGCTAACTTCTGCCCCTCAGGCATCCCTTGACCATTAAAGAGATTTTGCCAGCGCCGCCCTCAGCGCTCTATGGGACCCGACGATTCTCGGCACCGATGCTAACGGGCAAGGTGGCAACATGGGTTATCACTTCTGGTCCTGGTCCGATCGCTATCCGGCATTCTGCCTCCCTTATGCTCGCCCCATATCCTCGGCTGTTTTCTTCCCTCGTGCCTTGAGCGAGGCGGCGGCTCTACGCGAGAATTAGTTCCTGACCGATCGGTTCTCGCCGCGCGCCTCCTTTTTACCCATGACTCTCAGCAATCTTTTACTTGGCTGTGTGCTGGGATGGGGCCGGGTCGGCGCTTGCACGGTCGCCCTGTGGACAATTTCAAGCGAAAGTTCGCGCCGATCTAGCGGTCTGCAGCAGCGAGGGGCATCATCAGGTGCGTTCGGTGGCAATCCCGACCCTTCGGCCTTTTGAGGGGGCTTTATATAGCAGGCGGTCGCGGAAAGTAACACGTTTGGACACGATGCCACTTGCAACAAACTGTGACGGCACTGGCATTAAGTGAGGTCAGCAAGGAGAAGAAAGTCACTACCTATTTTGCGGACAATCGGGTTTTTTAGAGTGATGGCGGAACAAAGGTCGGTTCGCCCCTGACCGCCGACGACGGGGATGGCGTTGCGCCCTCCGATCATAATGGGCGCAATGAAAAAAGCGATGCGGTCAATCAGTCCTTCATCCATGAGGGATCCAGCCAAACGGCTGCCGCCTTCCACCAAAAGGTTCATCACATTTTCTGAGGCGAGCCGTCGGTTGAGGGACAGTAGGTCAACGCCCTGCTGCCCCTGGGAGTAGGGCAGGACCCAGACTTCTGCGCCCGCTTTCTCAAGGGCAACGGTCCGATCGGAAGGCGCGTCGGGACCGACGGCGATGATGACCCGACCCTTGCCGCCCTTGAGGATCTTCGCTTCGGGTGGCGTTCGGGCGTAGGTGTCGGCGACCACTCGGATGGGCTGGTACCCGTAGGACGGAACTAGCCTCACGGTCAGTTCGGGATCGTCCAAAAGGACAGTGCCAACACCGACCAGGATGGCGTCCGATTGACGGCGCAACCGGTGAACCCATTTCCTCGCCTCCAAACCGGTAATCCAGCGGGAATCGCCGGAAGCGGTGGCGATTTTCCCATCCGCTGTCATTGCCATCTTCAGGGTCACAAAGGGCAGTTTGCGAGTGATGAATTTGAAGAAGGGAGAGAGAAGGAATAAAGCTTGTTGTTCCAAGATGCCGACAGTGACCGCAATGCCCGCCCGTCTGAGGTGGCGGACGCCCCGCCCGTTGACAATCGGATTTCTGTCGAGGGTTGCCACAACGACCCGAGAAATGCCTGCTTTTGAGATGGCGTCAGTGCATGGCGGCGTCCGACCGTGATGGGCGCACGGTTCCAGTGTGACATAAAGCGTAGCCCCTTTTGCCAGCGGTCCGGCCTGGGCGATGGCGACTGCCTCGGCGTGGGGATGTCCTGAGCCCCGGTGGAAGCCTTCTCCAACGACCTGACCGGCCCGGACTAAGACGGCTCCGACGGGGGGATTAGGGCTGGTCGGCAGAGGGGGTCTCCTTGCCAGGCGGAGTGCCCGTATCATCCACTTCTCGTCTTCCGTCGCCGCCCTTATCAAGGAAGTCATCACCCCGACTGAGCCGTCTCAACTCTTCCTCTAGCCGCCGATAGATCTGAATTTTCCGGTAAAACTCTTCTGACGCCAGCCATCTCAGGTCCTTGAGAGCCATTAAAATCAGAATCAGAACCCCCAAAAGGAGGATGAAAAGGTAAGAGCCCCAGTAGATAGCGGCAGACCGGGCCGTCGGGAACCGAAAATGGTAGCGCCCCAGTAGAGCCCCGCCGAACATGAGAGAAAGGAGGCACAGGAGGAAAAGGAGACCGGCGATCCGCCACAGCCACTGGCGTCTGCTGATAAAAGTCCGACCCCGGACGAAATTTACGACTTCCCAGACCAGAGCGGTTATGGCACCTGTCAGGGTGACGGCAAAGAACACAATGCCGATCTGTACTGCAACAGCTTCAGAACCCATAAAATGTGCGTGCCTACCACAATTTATTGTGGCGCAGTGACGGATCGTTCGGATTAAAATTGTCAATATCGCCAGGATGAAGCCTGTGGGTCAAAAAGTAATGGAGGATGAGGGTCTGTGAAGACGGCAGGGCTGATGACCGTGTTCATCTTACCAGGTGTCCTGTGGGCACAGCAGGCTCCGGTATCGTTACCGCCGGGAAAGCCTCTGGTCTTGAGTGGGACGGTGAATCTCGTCGCACGAGCCAACGGGGGGGCGATCGTTTCCTTCACGAGCCAGTTTGACGACGCACACTGGGTAGCGACTAACTTGATTGACGGTGTGGTGTGGGATGGCAGACCGCCCCAGCGAGGGTCCAACGGATGGGCTTCAAAAGATGCTAAGGGACCGCAAGAAATCGTTTTCGCCTTTAAAGGAACGGAACTCAAACTGATCAATAAGGTGGTCCTGGATCCGACGATTCCGGATCCGGTTTTCATCGGACGGGCAGCGCGCGATTTTGAAGTCTGGGTCGCTACGGAGGGACCAGAAGGACCGTGGAAACTCGTTTTGGTTGGGACCTTGAGAAACGAAAAGAGACGGCAGGAGTTCTACTTCTCACCAGTTGAGGCACGCTTCATCAAACTGAGAGTTCTCCGGAATCACGGCAGCGACCTCTATATGGCCTTGGGAGAGTTTGAGGTGTATGAAGCAGCATCAGGTATTGCCACTCTTGATCAGTTGATTGCACGGCTGGAGCAGTTGCTCGCGGACCTGAAAAAGTATCGGGATCAATTGGCTGAGCAAGGTCTCCTTTCGCTGACGAAAGGTAGCGAGGGGTCGGCAGCAGAGCCAGAACAAGCGAAAGAGGAGGCAGAAGAAAAGAAGAAGGTAGAGCAGGAGAAAGGAGAGGAGGGTGCGAGTAAGTGACGACAAAAATCGGTGTGGGTGTGATCGGATGCGGAGGGGTCTCCTGGACTCACTTAAGTAACTTAAGAGGGATAGACGATGTGGAAGTAAAAATGGTATGTGATATCGTAGAAGATAGGGCGAAAGAAAAGGCGAAAGAGTTTGATGTGCCCCACTGGACCACAGACTATAACGATGTTTTGGCAGACGATGGTGTGGATGCCGTTTTGGTCCTCGTCCCACAAGGTGTGCACCATGAAGTGGTGATGGCGTCAGCTAGAGCGGGCAAGCATGTCTTTTGCGAGAAGCCGATGGCAATGACGGTGCAGCAGTGCAAGGAAATGAACGAGGCTGCTGAAAAAGCAGGGGTGTGTTTGCAAATTGGGTACGTGATGCGGTTTAGTAGGGATGCGCAGAAAGTGAAGGAGTGGCGGGAACGAGTTGGGTCCCCGGTTGTGTTCAGAGACGTATGGGCGCCGACAAGGGGTTCATCGGCTCGGTGGATTCACGATGATAAAATGGGCGGAGGCCCGCTGTGGGAGAATTCCCATTGGCTGGATTTTTGTAACTGGCTTTTAGGAAGACCGCAACGGGTTTACGCACGGCTGGCACGATTGAAGCCCGAGGAGACGACGGCGTGGGACACGACGTTAATGGTCGTAGACTATCAAGAAGGTCACACTGCCTTTTGGAGCGAATGCTGGGCGCTACCCGGGTTCGGCTGGGGTTTGATCCGATACCGGAAGGTGAGACCTCATTTGGACATAATCGGTCCCGAAGGGAGCATCCATTTTCCGGCACCCGACGGCGAACAGGTATGCGCGCTGTTTCTTCACTCAAAGGGTGAGGAGCCCGTAGAGGTCCACCAGTGGCAGTCGGACTGGGGTGCGACGGCAGAAGGATATCGGGCGGAGCTGCGTCACTTCTTTGATTGCCTCAGGTCAGGACAGCAGCCCCTGTGCACAGGAGAGGACGGGCGATGGGCGATAGAATTGGCAGAAGGCGCCACGCGATCGCACCACTTGAGCATGCCTGTCGAATTGCCGTTACAGTAGAGAGGCAGGTGGAGTAAGATGACAATCGGACCAGCAACGACTCTCATTTTGCAGTGGCTGGGTCACGCTTCTTTTCTCTTGACAATCGGAAAACACGCTATCCTAATTGATCCGTTTTCAGCCGATCAGGTCGGTTACAAGCCGATTTCCGTCAAGGCGGATGTCGTTCTAATCTCTCACCATCACTTTGACCACGACTATGTTCGGGCGGCTGTTGGTAAGCCGAAAGTCATAGATAAGCCGGGGATCTATAAGATTAACGGCATCACCGTCACGGGCTACAAGACGTCTCACGGTAACGGGAGGGGTGACAAC
Organism: Candidatus Caldisaccharidevorator sinensis; assembly: GCA_032161505.2. Classification (GTDB taxonomy): domain Bacteria; phylum Armatimonadota; class Fervidibacteria; order Fervidibacterales; family Fervidibacteraceae; genus Caldisaccharidevorator; species Caldisaccharidevorator sinensis. Next base: position 231,063 of record JAVKTG010000001.1, on the reverse strand, counting down.
ACAGTCTTTATCATTGAAGCCGAGGGTATCCGCATCGCTCATTGTGGAGACTTAGGAGTGTTGCCGTCGGAGTCGGATGTGAAATCGGTAGGCCCTGTGGATGTGGTTATGGTACCAGTCGGCGGTTACTACACTATTGATGCGGCGCAGGCGTGGAAGTTAGTAGAAATGGCAAAGCCCAAAATCGTTATCCCGATGCACTACCGTCATCCCCAGAGTAAGATCAGGGAACTGGCACCCATTGATGTTTTTTTGAAAGGGAAGAAGGCGATCAGGAAGGTGGGGAAGCGAGCGGTAATTGGCAAGTCGTTTCCGAAGGCAGACAAAGAGATATGGATTCTGGACCCTCCTTGACATTCGGGTGATCGGCGATGGCAGTAAAAAGAGTGTTGGCTACCGACTGCGGGAGTACGACCACAAAAGCGGTCCTTATAGAGCGGGTCAATGGTGGGTATCGGTTGATTGCAAGGGGAGAGGCACCTACGACAGTGGAAGCTCCTTTTGACGATGTAACGATAGGTGTGTTGAACGCTGTCGGTGAACTAGAGGAGGTGACGGAGCGGGAGTTATTGAATGAAAGTCAGGTGATGATCCGCCAGAGCGATAGGGGAGACAAGGGGTCTGACCTATATGTCTCCACGTCCAGCGCCGGTGGCGGGTTGCAGATGATGGTCATGGGTGTTGTGAAAAAGATGACGGCAGAGAGTGCTCAGCGAGCGGCACTGGGCGCGGGAGCCATCGTTATGGATGTGATTGCCATTGACGACGGGCGACGGGATTATGAGAGGATTCAAAGGATTCGAAGTCTCAGACCGGATATGGTGCTACTGGCGGGCGGTACAGATGGTGGGACGGTCACCCATGTGGTTGAATTAGCCGAGTTGCTGCTGAGTGCCGATCCGAAGCCTCGGCTCGGTTCCGGCTTCCGGCTGCCAGTAATTTACGCCGGCAACAGGGATGCTCGGGAGAGCGTGCGGGCGCTTTTGGCAGAGAGGTTTGACTTGAGGGTAGTGGAGAATATCCGCCCGACTCTGGAAAGAGAGAATTTGGGTCCCGCGAGGGAAACCATTCACCATCTCTTTCTGAAGCACGTGATGCAGCAGGCACCGGGGTATGGGAAATTGACCGGCTGGGTCAGCGCACCGATCATGCCGACGCCGATGGCAGTCGGAAAACTGGTGGAGGAGGTCGGTCGGACCGAGGCCCTCAATGTCTTGGCGGTAGATATCGGGGGAGCGACAACAGACATTTTCAGCTTTTTTTCGGGCGTCTTTAACAGGACTGTTTCCGCCAACTTAGGAATGAGTTACAGCATCGGCAACGTATTAGCGGAAACGGGTGTGGAGAATATTCGGAGGTGGCTTCCCTTTGCCCTCTCGGAATCGGAACTGAGAAAGCGAATGAGGAACAAAATGATTCGTCCGACGACGATCCCTCAGACGATTGACGACCTATTGATGGAACAGGCAGTGGCGAGGGAGGCGCTCCGGCTGTCTCTGGAGCATCATAAACAGTTAGCGGTGACCTTGAGGGGCGTGCACATTCAGAGAACGGTCGGGGAGATATTGACAGCGGAGGTGGCGGGAGAGACGATTGTGGATATGCTGTCCGTTGATTTGCTGATTGGGAGCGGCGGCGTCCTCTCTCACGCACCTCGGAGGCATCAGTCGGCGCTGATGATGCTGGATGCGTGGCAACCTGAGGGATTGACTCGGTTGACGGTAGACAGCATTTTTATGATGCCCCACCTGGGCGTGTTATCAACCGTGGAGCCAGACATCGCAAGGGAAGTTTTCTGGAGGGACTGTCTGGTGCCCCTCGGATGGGCGCTGGCTCCGGTCGGGATGGCGAAGCCGGGCGAACCGGTCGGGACCCTCTCCCTACAGGGCGGAAAATACAACGTCGGAAGGGAGGTTATTCCGTTTGGGGTGCTCCGAGTGTTCCCGATTGGGGTAGGGGAAGAGGTGCGGTTAAGGTTTGAGCCGGCGCGAAGTTTTGACGCAGGGGAAGGACCGGGGCGAGCCGTAGAAAGGCGGATAGAGGGAGGCGTGGTGGGATTGATTGTGGATGCCAGAGGTCGCCCCCTTTCTCTGCCGAAAGAGCCCGGGGAGCGGTTTAAAAAAATTTGCGAGTGGTTGATAGACTCAGGCGCTTATAGACCAGAGGAGTTGGAAAAAGCGGCGGAGGCGTTTGGCGGCTGACGGGTAAAAGGGACGGTTGGAATTGGTAGTTTACAATATCAGTGGAGGGATGCCCGAGAGGCCGAAGGGGCGCGACTCGAAATCGCGTAGGGGTCCGAAAGACCCCTCCGGGGTTCAAATCCCCGTCCCTCCGCCACTTTTGGAGCGGTGCCCGAGAGGACGAAGGGACCCGGCTGGAAACCGGGTAGGGCGCGAAAGCGCTCTCCGGGGTTCGAATCCCCGCCGCTCCGCCAATGACCGAAACCGTCCTAATACAGGTTAGCGTCCGATGCGACTTAAGTAGAAGAGAGCCGTTGCCACACTCGCCCCGAGCCCGACAATTCGGGCCGGATCTGCGCGGCGACGGACAGGGATGTAAAGGACATCGCCTGGCAGGATCGCGGGTGCTTGGGAGAGGTCGCCACGTTTGAAAGCACGGTCTAGGTCAAGGCGCATCAGAACGGCACGATCGCCAACGACACGGACGAGAACAGTATCGTCCAGTCGCGCATCAGGGATGGGACCACCCGCACTACTGAGGACGGTGAGAGCCGTGCTTTCCTTCTCCACCCGAACGGCGCCAGGCTTGAAGACCCCTCCGTAGACATAAGCCTTTGCCCGCTCTGGCACAACGACGACATCTCCCGGACGAATCGGTTCAACAGGTGGCGGACCACCTTTGAAAGCTTGTTCCAGGTTGACGGTGCGAACGACGTTGCCGGACGAGACCTGAACAGCGGACAGGTCGGCAGCTTCCAGGCTGACCGGACCGCCGGCGGCGGCAACGGCGTCTACAACCGTCATATTGGGTTGGTAATCAAAGGTTCCGGGACGAAGGACGGCTCCGACAACCCAGATTTTCCGAGCCGCCGGGACGATCAATATATCTCCGTCCTCCAGGACCACGTTGCCCTCTAACTCACCTTCCCAAAGGACTTTGAGCAAGTCCACCGGCTGGGATCGCCCCTGGCGGATGAGGGACGTACTGGACAGATCGGCAATCGGTGAAACTGTCTCCCCTTTTGCCAAAAGGTCCAAGAGGCGCGATCCGGACCGGAGGAGATAGGTACCCGGTTTCGCCACCGGTCCGACGATGGTGGCGCGCACCAGGTCAGGCTCTACCAGCACCAGATCGCCAGACTGGAGACGGGTGGATAGTTCCGTGACAGGGGTCGGGGAAGCCGGGTCCCAGACAACTTCCAGGGCTTGCTGACCCGCCCGCAGAAGCCGGATTTTAACAGGCGTTTGAAGGTCTACGGAACCGGCACGAGACAGGGCGGACAGGAGGGTCGGACCCCCGGAGAGATCGTAGATGCCGGGCGCCCGAACGGCTCCCGCCACTGTCACCCCAACCGCCTGCTGCCCGATCACGAGAATCGTGTCGCCGTCGGTTAACTGAAAACCCGGGAATGCCGGTCGCGAAACATCCGTCCAGGAAGCCTCAAAGACAGGTCCACCGGCACGAATTACCCTCAAAAGAGCCGTTGGATCCGTCACCCCACCCGCTGCAGCGATGGCTTCCGAAAGGTAACCGTTAGAGGAGATTTGAGCGATGCCTCCTTTCGCCACAGCACCGACGACGCTGACGCTCATAAAGGCTTTTGGGACCCAAATCAGGTCGCCAGGGTTGACGGGTACCAGGCCGGCGCTGACTCCCGCAGGGCTGATGGAGGCTCTCAAGTCCACTGGCTGGGATTGACCGTTGGACCGTATGAGACGAATCCGACCTATGTCTGCTCGGTCCGTGAGACCTCCCGCCAGTCCAATGACGTCCAAAAGGGTCGGTTGACTTCCCAAAGGCAAAAGAAAAGCGCCCGGCGTCTTAACCTCTCCCAGGATATAGACCCTTCGGGACAGGGGACCCATACTCTTAAGCGCAACGGAGAGACGAGGCTGCCGAAGATACTTGCTTAACTCCGCCGTTAGTTTCTTCTGGACGTCGTCGAGGGTCAGTCCGGCTACCAATAGCGATCCGACCAAGGGCAGGCGGATGAAACCGTCGGGGTCTACTAACACATCCCCTGAAAGGTCTTTTTCTCCCAGCACTGTAAGCGTCAAAAGGTCACCGGGCTGTAGACGGTACCGGTCCTGACCGACCGAGACCAGTGCCATCAAACTTACGATCAAGAGGGTCAGTTTTTTCCTCAAATCAGTCACCCCTGGAAATTGGTTCGTTGAGTGAAAGCGACTTTGCGACAATGGCGGTAGAGGGTTACACCCTTCCTTCGTGTCAAAATGGGCGTGACACTCGATCCGCCTTCACCTCCAGCCATAACAGAGACCCTTCCATAGCGCCGTAATCGGTCGTCACCTTTCAATGGTTGCCGCACTTTCGAAACTCATCGCCAAGTTGTCGCTTAAAATAAACTTTCCCTATCTCGAAAACGGAAGCCGCCTTTCGCTAATGTCAATCCTCAGGCAGCTTGGTCGGTAGCATGCCATGGCACCGGGCGCGCCCGCACCCGTGCGCTACCGCTGAAAGCCGCGCTATGTCTCCTACTTGGAACCATCAACCTTTTCGCTCGCTAACGCCGTCACGATTTGGAATTATACTGCAGGGGAGCAGCGAGCGGGTGTGAGTTTCGTCGCACCTGTCAGGGGCTTATGGTCGCCTCCTTTGATTCCGAAACAGGCGGTTCCTCAGAGAAAGGATCCTCCGGCGGCTCGGAAGGGGTGGTGTGAATCTGGCATTGCTGCGTGGGAGCACTGCCGGCAGGAAAAATGATGCCCATAACTGCTTGAGGAGGACAGTTAGGTCCCGCCAAGTCACCGGACAGAGTGCAGATCGGCAGCGATTTTAACTCCTGACTGTGGACGGGGCATCTTTTTTTAGGAGCACGGCTACGGGGGATCGTTTCTAGGGAGGTAGTCGGACATTCGGGTGTTGCCAGCAGACCCGACTCGGCGCAGACGGTGATGCTGACAAGGTGTCGGCTATCGGTTTCCCGTCTGGCGGGACTGTGGTCGCGTCCGTCCAAGAGGGCAAAAGATTTCGGTCCCGGGTAAAAATTGAGAGCCTTTTTGATCGCTTCTCTGAAAACAGGGGCGCAAATAGTTCCGCCTGACCCGTACCGGATCGGCTTGAAATCCTCGTGACCGGCCCAAACGCCGCAGGCGAGGGATGGTGCGAAGCCGACGAACCAAACATCCCGAACTTTTTCGCTGGTGCCCGTTTTGCCCGCTGTCTCATATCCGTCCAACCGAGCCCGTCTCCCCGTCCCGGAGGTGACGACGGCTCTGAGCATCGTCAGGAGTTTGCGGGCGACTTGAGGATCCAGGACGGGCTCATTCACTGGGCGGGACTGATAGACCAGCTTGCCTTCGGTATCATACACTGCTTTGATTGTCGTTGGCTGAACGCGAAATCCGCCCGTCGCCACCGAAGCGAGAGCGGAGGTGTGGTCCAGGAGGGTGATTCCGACGGAACCGAGCGCTAGGGTATAACCGGCGTCTCTCGGGTTCTGACGGAACCGGATCCCCATCCTTCGGGCGACTTCTATCACCCGCTCGACGCCGACGGCTTGCATGGTTCTCACGGCAATGACATTGTTGGACTGAGCTAAAGCGGATAGGAGGGTCATATGCCTCCCATAAACGCCGTCGTAGTTCTCGGGCGCCCAGACCTTTCGCCCCACCCGAAAGGATATCCGGGAGTCGCTGAAGACCGTCTCCGGCTGCAGACCCGCTTCTAACGCCGCTGCGTAGACATACGGCTTGAAAGAGGACCCTGGCTGGCGGTAGGCTTGGGCGGCTCGGTTGAAGTAATCGGGAATCCGCCCACCCGTCTTCGGATCCATTCTCCAGGGTCTTCCGCCATAAAGAGCGCGGATGTAGCCGCTGGGCAGTTCCAACAGGACCAGTGCCGCCTGGTTTATGCCCTGTCTCCGATGGGAATTGAGGAAATCTTCCATCAACTCTTCAATTTGCTGCTGGAGCCGAAAGTTAATGGTAGTGTAAACTTTCAACCCGCCCCGGTCTACCAATTCCGTCCCAAAGCGTTGCGCCAGTTCTTTCTTGGCCAGTTCCACGAAATGGAGAAACCGGGTCGGGCCTGTCATCCAGGAAGGAGAGGAGCGAAGGCCCCAGGTGATTGGCTTGCTAATCGCTTGCCTCGCTTGATCCTCTGTGATATTACCCAGTTGAGCCATGGATGTGAGAATGTAATCGCGGCGCGCCTTTGCTGCCTCGGGATGGGCAAAGGGGGACAGGTAAGCCGGTCGTTGGGGCAAAGCGGCGATCAGGGCGCACTGAGCAAGGTCTAAGTCCTCCACGTCTTTCCCGAAGTAAAGTTCCGCAGCCGCTTGAACCCCGTAGGCTCCATGACCATAGCAGACGGTGTTCAGATATAATTCCAGAAGTTCGTCTTTAGAAAACCTCCTCTCCAATTGAAGCGCCAGGAGGAGTTCCTTAACCTTTCGCTTGACCGTTTTTTCTGGGGACAGGTAGAGGTTACGGGCTAATTGCATCGTAACGGTGCTGGCACCCTGAACATACCTACCGGCTCTGATGCATGCGTAAAGGGCGCGGACGATCCCCTTAATGTCAATTCCGGGATGGGTGTAGAAATGGCGGTCTTCAGCGACGATGGTGGCTTGCTGGAGGTAGAGGGGAATCTTGGAGAGGGGAACCCATTTTCGGTAGATGGTGACTGAGACGCCGATGGGGACGTCGTCGGCGGAGTAGAACTGCGTGATTTGACTTTTTCTGAGTTGGGACGGATAGCCCAGGTCCGGCAAGTCGGCAGAAAGGCGCTGGATAACGATTGCCAACGCAGCAACCAGGAGGAGATTTCCTGCGATCCAACCGACAATGAACCAACCGACCCAGCGTCTGATCCGTCTGACGAAATTTCTGGATCGGCGTGCTGCACTCATGTGAGAGGCTCCTGAGCCGATCTTTCCACCTCTTCAGGCGTCACTGGGCTTGCCGGCGGCGAAGAAAGGTGGGGACCTCTAAGGTCTCCTCATCGGTTTCGTCCGTGCGCCTTTTGGCTTCCACCGGCGGAGCCTCTGTTTCAGGGCGCTGGCGTCTTCTGTCCCAAGGGACCCGGGAAGGGGCGGACCGCTCTTTCGGTTGCCCAAAGCCCGCCGCGATGACAGTGATTTGGATCTCTTCGTCCAGTGCGTCATCGTAGATCAGACCCCAGGTGACGGCGGCATCGCTGGAGTCCACGGCACTGATAATAATGTCAGCGGCTTCCTTCAGTTCCTCCACCCGAATGTCTTTGCTGGAAGTGATGCAAAAGAGGAGTCTTCTCGCTCCAGCGATGGAAGTCTCAAGGAGAGGGCTGGCAATGGCAGCCTGCGCTGCTTCGATGGCTCGCTTGTCTCCAGTCGCTCTTCCCAATCCGATCATAGCCGTTCCGGCGTTTTCCAGGACTGTCTTTACATCGGCAAAGTCCACATTGATCTCACCCGGTCTCAAGATGATATCGGTGATGCCCCGGACGGATTGAGCCAAGACCTCATCGGCTTTCCCAAAGGCTTCCGCAATCGTCCACTTTCTGTCCGCCAATTCAAAGAGTTTTTGGTTAGGAATCACGATCAGGGCGTCCACATGGGGTGTCATTTCCTCGATGGCTCGCTCGGCGACCTCCATCCTCTTGGACTCAAAGCTGAATGGCTTAGTAACGACGCCGACGGTCAATATGCCCTTCTCTTTTGAAATTTGGGCGACCACAGGACCCGCACCCGATCCGGTCCCTCCGCCACCTCCCAGCGTGATGAATGACATTTCCGCACCATCCAACAGATTGGCAATCTGCTGCCGGTCCTCTTCTGCCGCCTGGCGACCGACCTGAGGATCGCCACCGGCACCCCTTCCGCCCGTCAGCCGCCCTCCTATCGCAACTTTCCTGTGGGCTTTACAGAGACTCAAGACCTGGACGTCGGTGTTAATGGCGATCAGTTCTACCCCTCGCACGCCCATTCCCACTAGGCGATTCAAAGAGTTGTTGCCCGCGCCGCCAACCCCAATAACTCTAATGTCTAAGGGGTTTGCGGCCTCCCCTTGCTGCTCCTCTTGCTTCATCCCCTCTGGAGCCATCTCACCTGCCCTCCCTTTTACCCATTCTCATCGTTGATAGACGTCACTCATTATGATGCATTGATTTTTTGGCGTCAAAGGTGTCTGCCGCGAACTACCGGATGCTCGCCTGCCATAAGCCGATTCGGGTGCTGGAATTCAACCAGTCCCAATCCCTCTGCTTGATTTTAATGCTTCCGTTCGTCGATGGTCCGAAGAATCCAAAGGACCAGAACTGCCCACCAGGCGCCTTTTCCAAGGCGGCGGGTGCCTTCCAGCCCCACCACCTTACGAACGGCAACCCACCTGCCTCCCCTACTGGAACTGTTTCAACAGCAAGACCCAAACCCGGGAATTCACACCGCTGGCGCACTGATGGGATGCCAAGCTGAAAGGGAGTGTTAATGGGTGGAAAGAAAATGACTTTTTTTCTCTTTAGACCATTCTCCAACAGGGCTACGGACAGAGCAGTGATATCCGATACCCGGTCCAGTTGCCAATTTTCAAAAGGTGCCATCTTCAGCAGGGAGCGAGTAGGTTCTTTGAGTAGCAGAGCGCGAAGCCTGATGACCGATGGAGCGATATGGGCTGTGTCTCGCAGCAATGGGTAGACAGCCTGAGGGTTGCCAGTGGCTTCAGCCGTCAACTGGTCCATTTCTTTTTTGACCTGGGAAAACAAATACTGACGATAAAAGAGTCCGACTTCTGGCGACGAAAATCGGACCCAACGGTTGCGGAACTGCCGCTCACCCGTTATTTTAGGATACGTTGGTCCATCCATCTGCCAACCAGCCAGATCACCCCAGAGGTTTGTCAAGAAGACATCTTCCGGAATGAATTCTTCTGAGTGCCACGGCTGGACGAGGCGGAAGAAATGGTGTCCGACTTGTTTGACATAGTGATGAACCAGTTCTCGGGCGAAGGTAGCGCTGGCGAGGACGAACGCCTCTTTGTCGCCGACACCATAAGATAGGCGCGCCATAGCCAGAGCAGGCGGTGCCTCGTCACCTAATTCCGCGATAGCGTAACGCCCGACCGACTTCCAGTCGGACTCTAACGGAGTGATGAAAAAACGACGGACCGTTTGCCAGTGGCTCTTGACGGGGCTCCATTCATCGGAGTAAAAAGAGATGGACCAGACAGTTTCTAAGAGGTTGGAACTAAATTTGCCGGCATCGTCAAATCCGCCCCAAGTGCCGATACCTGGACCGACGAGGAGAAGCATCCCGAGGAAGGGGCGATAGTTTTTCGGATCCAAGATGAATCGGTCAAGGTAGCCCAACAGGGATGTTCTGACACGATTCCTGACATTCTCCGGGAGCAACGGAAGCGCCCGGGCATACCAACGGTCGCCCATTACCTGCCAGCAATAATTCTCCGGTCCGCCATGATCCCAAATCTGGTCCCAGCGGTCGGACTGAAATTTAGCGGCGAGGCGCTCCACGAGACGGTTCCAAATGGGGCGGATCAAGGGGTCCATTGCTGAGCCGTTCTCTGCAACCTCCCCTTCTCTGATGTACGGCATAACGGGAAAGTGGTAAGTTACGCTGTCGGCATCAGGGATGATGCAATACGGTCCATAAACGGTCGGGTAGTCAGGGTCGACAATGCGACCGGAAACCGAGACCGGGAAGGGGCGAGCCAATCCTTGCCGACTGCTCCACAGGGACAGACCAAGAGTAGGAGGGATAGGGGCGTATCGTCTAGCGGCACTGCCCCATTCATCCGTGATTTCTAGAAAAGTGAAGCGATGGCGGATGATGACGGCGTCGCCGTCCACCCGGATGTCTTCCTTATAGCCGACGGGAATTGCCCGAGCCCATTGCCTTAGTTCCTCACAACGGCTGACGACCGTGCGCGGAATTCCTGTAAACCACCGACTCGTGTAGAGGTTCTTGGACGGCATATTATGGGCTTTTAGGTAGTCCGTAGACGGGTCCGTAGGGCACTTGAAATAGCCGAAAAGAGGTAGGATGACAACTAGCCCGGCAAAATCGGGGAATCGGATCTCAAGACCCGATTGGGTCAAAGATAGGGAAGACGGACGACGCTGAAGGACGATCAATACAGGAACGTCATGCTTCCACCCCTTCGCCCCTGCAAACCAGCAGACAATCCAGGGGGCCGATAGAGGGTCCCGTATCTCGCAGGGTCGAGAACGGATCCGGATGCCAAACGGAGATTGGTAAGCCAAACCCGTTGGCGGCGCCAGACCCCATCGGTCCATCCCGTGGAACAATAGAAAAGAACGAGACTGGGAAGTTATAAGGACTCCCGGCCAGAGTTCCGTCGTCAAGCATCCGAACGGGCTGTTCAACCACTGGACCGTTTTATCTCGTTGTACCGATTCCCAATGACCGGACAGTGAAAAGGTAGGTGCATCGCCCTGCGAGGCGAGAGACGGAACAAGGGAGGTCATCAGCGCGAGGCTGACAAGGAAAAGGTCTGTGAAGGACCGTTTCCCTGTTTTAAAGGTTTGAGTCATCTCCGTCCCTTCCCTCTTGTGGTGCACTCTTCTTCAGCGACCCGTCTCGCCCAATGATCGTAGTAGTCAATTTTCTCCAGCGTCAGGTCTTTTTCCGGGTGGTGTCTCTCCATCGCCGCTTCCACGACTCCGGCGATGTCAATAAAAGAAATGCGACCGGAAAGGAAATGGGCGACGGCAACTTCGTTGGCTGCGTTCAAAACCGTTGGCATCGTCCCACCGATCTGAGCCGCTGCTCTGGCGAGAGAAAGAGCCGGGAACTTGACCGGATCAGGCGTGTGGAAAGTCAGCGAGCCGACGGCTGTCAGGTCCAGACGGGGTATAAGGGAGGGAAAGCGATCGGGGTAGAAGAGAGCGTACTGAATCGGCAGTCGCATATCAGGGACTGATAGTTGCGCCTTCACCGAGTGGTCGCGGAATTCTACTAGGCTGTGGACGATGCTCTGGGGATGAATCAGGACATCAATTTTCTGGGAGGGAATTCCGAAGAGACCCTGAGCTTCCAGGATCTCCAGCCCCTTATTCATCAATGTGGCAGAGTCCACGGTCACTTTCGGTCCCATTCTCCATGTCGGATGGGCAAGGGCATCGTCAACGGTTGCTGCGCGGATCCGTTCCATCGGTTGATTCCAGAACGGACCGCCCGATGCGGTCAGTATCAACCGCTCTACCTGATTTATGTCTTCTCCTGTTAAACATTGGAACAAGGCGCTGTGCTCACTGTCGATCGGGAGAAGGGAACCGGACACCTTCAATTGCTTTTGAACCAGGGGACCGGCTGTCACCATAACTTCTTTCGTCGCCAGTGCTACCCGCTTGTTCTGCTGGAGAGCCGTCAAGGTGGCTTTAAGGACCCGTGAAGTTGGCATAGCGACGACAACGATTTGGGTGTCTTGATCGGCAATCAAAGCCTGCAGTCCTTCTTCCCCGCTGACAACAGAGATGTCAACAGAGGAGGCGAGGGCTCGTGCCGCCCGATCATCTAATAGACAAACTTTTTTGGGACGCCATTGAAGGATTAACTCCCCCATCCGTTGCCAATCTTTCTGCGCCGCCAAACCAGAGACGGAGAGGCGATCCGAGTGGCGGGCGATGACCTGCAGGGTCTGCGTTCCAATCGAGCCTGTCGCACCGAGAATGGTGACACCGACCATGTCTGGCTCCTCTCACGCAGAAACGTGTCAGAGAGGCACCTGATCACCGCTTCGGAGGGAGGTCTTGATGAGACGAAAGGGAAAACCGTGCAGATAAATAGCGGAGGATTCTAAATGACGATGGGGATTAGCAGCCAAGGTAAGTAGGTGACCGTCCTGCAGTGGGGACCGGATTCGCAGCGTCCAGGTAGACCCGGTGCGGTGAGCCGAGGCGGTGCGGACACAATCAGACCGTGCGGAGAGCCAGTGAGCGATCTCCGCACTGGTTCGCCAGTCCAAATTTTTCTCCCGTCCCCACTCTACCAAGGTTTTCATCGCCAGCGCGGTGCCAGGCTTTTTGATATGGGCAGGGTGAAACAAGAAGTGGGCTAGTCCGCCCACCCGCACGACTTGATCTATCAGCCAGGTGGCGAAGTCCGCCGAGACCATAATCGGGTGGCGTTCCGATCGGGGCAAAGAAGGTTCCACGACCAAATCCTGGGTCAACAAGTTGAGCGACCAAACATTGATGATACTAGGACGATTGCTCCGGTCATCAAACGGTCGCCAAGGGTGCGATCCACCGAAGAGGAAGCCGATGGTGCCGGGCTTGCTCGGACCTTTGGACTGGTCCGCTTGGATTCCCAATCGTTGACACCACCGGAAGAATTCTATTCGTCCCTCCCAGCGGGTGTAGTGATTTTTGTTGCTGACAGGGCAAACACCAGTCTCCTTAACCAGCCATTGGAACTGGAGCCTGAGGCTACTAATGCTCCACCGAGTCGACGGCGTATCGGTTAGGGCGTCAAAGTGGAGGGCGATTTCTCCTCCCGCAGACCGAATCGCCCGATACAGGTCTTTAGGATAACCACCCGGGTAGATGATGCACCAGGTCGTAGCGATCCTCAACTTCTTGACTTCTTCAAGCAGTGCCCGTGCCAATTCCGGGTCATTGCCGTCCGTATCATGAGAGATCAATCCCAAAGCAGGCTTACCATTAGCCCAGAGGGGGATCAAGGGAAGAGGGGCGGCTTTTTGAGACGCGGCGAAAAAAAGGATCTGGAGAAAGAGGATCCTGAGTTCGTCAGCGACGGGGTAACCGAAGAACCGCAGACCGTTCCACTCGATTCGGTCTCGGATCCAGTGGAGGACGAGCCCGTCTTCTGCTTTCAGAATCCCGTCATCAATCGGAGCGGATCCGTCGGGCGCCGGCTGTCCGTCCTGCATTACAGGAAGACCCTGCTGGATGTGGAGGACCGAGGCAGGAAGATCCGGAGCAACGAAAATGGTCCATCCCTTTTTACATTTTCGCACCACGATGGCGTCACTGACTTCGTCCCCTTGTTCGTTGACGATAGTGGCGACTCGGTCGGACTGTTCTTTCGCCCGGGCACAGACTCCACCGAAGACGTGAAGGGAAGAAAGGAGACCATTCCCGATAGGGTGGTCTCTCTTCTTTATCCAGCCGCTGGTCAGCCGTCCCGTGGTCGCTACACCGAAAAGGTCGTCGATACCGAAGTCGGCGCCGGACCCGATCAGCACCCCGCCATTGAAAACATAGTGACGCACAAGATCCCTTTCGAGCCGGGACAAAGAGACGTTTCCGTGAAGGAGACAAAGCGGAAAGCGGTCGGGCTTAAGGCTTTGGACCTCGGTGCGGCGGAATGGGATGCCCAGATCGGTTAAAAGTTCTTGAATGTAAGGATCGCTTCCCTTCTTGCCGGACACAACTGCCAGCACTTGGGTTATCCCTTCCCCGAAAAGGTCACGCACAAACTTAGCGCCGGGCAATCTCAAGTGCAAGGACTGAGTCGTTCTACATCAACTGGGCGATGAGGGACCGGACCTCAGAAAGGGCGTCAGAAAAAATGTCCAGGGCGGTGCGCACGTGTTCTTCTCTGATAATCAGGGGGGGCTCCAGGCGAATGACTTTGGGATTGTTAAGGGTGTAGGCGGTGATCAGGCGGCGCTTGATCAGCATCCCTGCCGTTAAGCCGGCACTATCCTCGTCGGCGAACTCAACACCGACCAGGAGCCCTTTTCCCCGGACGTCGACGATGAATTCGGGATAGCGCTCCTTCAGATCGTAGAGACCCTCCATCAGCATTTGCCCCAGAGTCGCCGCCCGTCTGGACAGTTGCTCCCTTTCAAGAACCTCAAGGGCAGCCAGACCGGCAGAGCAAGCCAAAGGATTGCCGCCGAGGGTTGAAGAGTGAAGGAGAGGCTGGTCAAAGAGAGGCTGAAAGGCTTTCTCCGTTCCGATGGCACAGCCGAGGGGGATGACGCCCCCGCCCAGGGACTTGGCTAACGCCATCAGATCGGGAGCCACATCCCAATGCTGGATAGCGAAGTCCCGACCGGTCCTGCCCAAGCCCGTTTGGACCTCGTCAATGATCATCAAGGCACCGACCCGGTCGCAGGCGTCCCTCACGCTAGGAATGAAATCTTGGGGTGGTACGACGATGCCTCCTTCACCTTGTATCGGCTCCAAAAGGACCGCCGCTGTTTCCTCGTCTACCGCATCTTTCAGGGCATGGCGGTTGCCATAAGGAATGAAAGTGAACCAGTTAAGGAGAGGCTCAAAGGGACCACGGTAGACCTCTCGTCCCGAGGCGCTGAGGGCGCCCAGAGTTTTGCCGTGATAACTATTAGTCATGGTGACGATTTTCTTTCTGCCCGTTGCCAGTCGGGCAAATTTGATGCAGGCTTCCACAGCCTCCGCCCCGCTGTGGCAAAAGAAACAGAAGCGCAGGTCTCCGGGGCTGATTTCGGCAAGTTTTTGGGCAAGCCGCGCCGCCGTCTCATTGAAGAGGACGCGGCTGGAAAGGGGCTGACGGTGCAGTTGGTCTTCAACGGCTTTAACGATGACCGGATGGCGATGACCGAAGTTGAGGGCGCCAAAGCCGGCAAGGAAATCAAGATAAGGGTTTCCCTCTTCATCGTAGACGGTGACGCCTTCGGCACGAACTTCTGTGTGATCTACGCCGGCGAAGCGAAGGAGTCGGGCGAGACCCGGATTGATGTGGCGGGAATAGAGGCGAGCGACTCCATCGGGATTCAGAGCAAAGACCCCCGAATGGGAGGAAGATTCAGATGGTCGGGGTGCCGGGATTTGAACCCGGGCCCTCTGGCCCCCCATGCCAGCGCGCTACCAAGCTGCGCTACACCCCGCCTCTCCATCGGTCACAATTATAGTGCGACGCTTGGGTGGCGGTGGCAGAATGATGGAAGAAGATGAAGAGGGGAACGGAAACGCTGGAGGGATGGCCGAGTGGTCGAAGGCAACGGCCTGCTAAGCCGTGGCGGGGTGGTGAGCCCTGCCCCCGGGTTCGAATCCCGGTCCCTCCGCTGCGCCCGTAGCTCAGTTCGGACAGAGCGCTGGCCTGCGGAGCCAGAGGTCTCGGGTTCAAGTCCCGACGGGCGCACCATCCACTGGAAAATAGAAGTGGAGAGGCGAAAGAAACGACTGAACAGACGAATGCGCCCGTAGCTCAGCCCGGAAAGAGCACTGGCCTCCGGAGCCAGGGGCCGCAGGTTCAAATCCTGCCGGGCGCGCTGTCCAAGCGCCCCCGTAGCTCAAGAGGACAGAGCGCTGGCCTCCTAAGCCGGAAATCCCGGTTCGAGTCCGGGCGGGGGCATACTTCCGTTTCGGTGAAAACTGGAGCGGGTGACGGGATTCGAACCCGCGACCCCCAGCTTGGAAGGCTGGTGCTCTGCCCTTGAGCTACACCCGCATCACCGTCGGGGCGCCCGGATTTGAACCGGGGACCTCTGGGTCCCAAACCCAGCGCGCTGTCCAAGCTGCGCTACACCCCGATCCTATATACATTATTTTGCCTTTCAACGGCAGGGCAGTCTACTTATGTCACTGAGGGAACCTTTCCCTTCGGTTCTCATCGCCTTCCTATCCCTTTGTCTGTGTTTCACCTCCCTCTCTTCCCTTCCCCTCTTTGACACCGACGAACCGCGCTACGCCGAGACGGCACGGGTCATGCTGGAGAGCGGCGACTGGATTGTTCCCTCTTTCAACGGACAGCCCCGATTCGCCAAGCCCGTCCTTCAGTATTGGCTGATTGCTTCTGCCTTTCGCCTCTTCGGGGTCAGTGAAAAAACCGCCCGTCTACCGTCCGCCCTCTCCGGCTTAGCGCTGGCTTGCTTCTTGGCTTTTTGGCTTTATCAAGTCTGCGGCTTTCGCACTGCGCTATTAGCCGCCCTTTGTCTCATCATTAGCCCGGGCTATCAACTCTTCGCTCACGCAGCCCTGACCGACATGACATTAACCTTCTTTATGACAGTCGCCGTTGTCTCCTTTTGGAAGGTTTTGATTGACCCGGAAGTCAAGGTCACTGGCTTCATCGTCGGTGGAGTCGCTCTCGGTCTGGCTTCTCTCACCAAAGGACCGACCGGTTTCCTCTTACCTCTTTTAGTCGTCATCACTGCCGCACTCCTTTCCTGTGGAACCGGTCAGGTCGTCAATCGCCTCCGCACGATTAAACGAAACCTGTTGGTGTCTTTTGCTGTCTTCCTTATCACCGCCCTGCCGTGGTATCTCGCCGTTTCGTTCCGGACGGCGGGTGACTTCAGCAAGGAGTTCTTTTGGGAAGAGAATGTGGCGCGTTTCGCGCGCGGCTGGAGTTCCCTTCCGTTTCTGGTCCACATCCTGTATTACCCGATCATTTTGTTTCTCAGTGCCGTTCCTTGGTCGGTGGCTGCGGCGGCTGAAATGGTATGCAGGGAAAGAAGGGACCGAGAGTCAAAAAATGTCCGGCTTTTGCTGACCGTCTGGGCTCTTCTTCCGATCATCCTATTTACTTTCTCAAAGACAAAAAATCCCCAATACGCGTTGCTCTCCCTCCCAGCCCTGGCGGGTTTGGCGGGGCTGTGGTTTTCTCAGGCTCGCCCCGTTCCAAGGACCTTAATGGCGCTTACAGCAGCCGTTTTATGGATGCTGTGCCTCGCGATCGGACTGGTGCCTTTGGCATTGAATCTGTATCTTCCGTGGAGAATTCGGTGGGTTGCGGACGGGTCGGTCAATCTGGGCTGGGGATTGTGGATCATCGTCCTGGCGCTGTCGGTTGGTGGGTTTGTCTCTCTCCAGTCCCGAAACCGAAGCCACCTGTTCTACCGTCTGAGCGTGGTCGGTCTGTTCTCTCTTTTCCTGTCGTTGACAACCGTTGCTCCGAGGGTTGCGGACTACCGGCAGGAGCCGATCCGCTGGTGGGCACAGGCGGCAACGGCTTTGGTCGGATCGGAGGGGGTTTTAGCGATCTACCGACGGGATGTTTCCAGCGCCGTTTTCTACAGCCGGAGGCGGGTGCTGCGGGTGGACGATGCGGGGACCCTGGCCCGACTTGCCGCTTCACCCCTTCGGCTTCATCTGCTGGTCAAAAAGAGAGAGGCTCCGGAACTGCTCCGGGCGATTCGGCTCTATCCGATCGGGGAAAAAGGGCTTTACCTGTGGCTGACCAACTCAATTCCGGTAAGAGCCCGCTCGGCGGCAAAGGGGAGAGATGAATAGATGGTAGTGACCGTCGGACACAGTCCCGATGCGGACGACGCCTACCTTTTCTTCGGTCTCGCGTCAGGACTGGTTGGGACCCAACCTCTCATCTATCGCCACGTCATTAAGGACATTGAGAGCCTCAACCATCTGGCGATCAGAGGGGCTCTGGATGTGACGGCGGTATCGGTCCACGCCTACGCCTATCTGGCTCGACGATATGAGGTCTTGACGGTGGGCGCAAGTATGGGCGACGGATACGGTCCGATTGTAGTGGCGAAGGAGCCGTTATCCTGCGACCAGATTCGCAGGGTGACGGTCGCTGTACCGGGCACCCTGACATCGGCATACCTTGCCCTGCGTCTGGCCGTCGGGATGGGACCGTTCCAAGTCCTTCCCTTTGACCGGATTCTTGGGGCAGTTAGTAAAGGGGAAGTAAAAGCAGGGCTTCTGATCCACGAGGGGCAACTGACCTATTCTGATGCGGGGCTGGTCCGTTTGGTCGACTTAGGTCAGTGGTGGACAGAGAAAACGGGACTGCCCCTTCCCTTGGGGGTGATCGTCATCCGGTCTGACCTTCCAGACGCGGTTAAGCGGCTGATATTCAAGCATCTGTGGCAGAGCCTTCAAGTGGCTTTTCAAATGAAGAGGGAAGCGACCTCTTACGCTCTCTCTTTTAGTCGCGGGCTGGACGAGGAGAGGACGCAAAAGTTCGTGTCCCTTTATGTGAACGAAAGGACTCAGGATATCGGTGAATCGGGAAGGGAAGCGATCCGTCAATTTCTTCTAACAGGGGCAAAGAGCGGACTCGTTCCGTATAGCCAAGTGCGGTTCTATCCAGAGATCTCTACTGGGTAAGACTCTAAATCAAAGTAAAGAGGAGCGATAGACTAACAGGGAGGGCAGGACCTGATTCTGACGGTTCTGAAAAGCGGTGAAGGTCCGAATCATTGGAGAGAGCTTAGTTTCCGAACTACCGAAGGATAAGAGGTGGGCACGACTCTGGTTTTGGATCCCCTTCCTTTGCCGGATGGACCGCTATTTTTTAAAGGAGATGATCCTCCCCTTCGTCATCGGGCTCCTCTTTTTTGTGGTCGTCCTGACGGGTCACTACCTCTATCAGGTCATTAACCTGATTATCAATCGGGGCCTGCCTGTCAAAGAGATGCTCTTAATCCTGATCTATCTCATCCCTGAGGCGGCGGCTCTGGCTATTCCGATCGGAATGATCCTATCCACATCCGTCTCTCTCAATCGTTTGGGCAGAGAGATGGAGTTGATGGCACTCCGAGCCTCCGGTGTCAGCGTCCCACGGATCGTCTACCCTTACCTCGTCGTGGCGATCTTGGTCGCCGTCGCCGACTTTTACGTCAATGATCGGATGGTTCCGGAAGCCAACTACCGCGCCGATCAGTTAATCCAGAAAATTCTCTTCGCCAATCCGATGCCCCTCCTTGAGCACGACAAGTTTTTTAAAATTGGCGACTCTTTTTACTTTTATATTCGCGAGATTGACCGGACTACCAATCGGCTCCGAGGGATCTTGATTGTCCGGAAAGATGTGCGCCGCTGGGCATTCCCGGAAATGATTGTCGCCCAGTGGGCGGAAAAGAGACCCGACTCCAATCTGTGGACCCTTTACGAGGGAGTCATTCACGCCTTTGACCGGTCCGGCCGGGCTGTGGTCACGACGGAGAAACCGTTTAAAAAGATGGTCCTGAACCTCAACGAGGACATTGAGCGGTTCTGGTCTGACGAGAGGCAAATTACCCAACTGCCGACCCGCCAGATGAAGGAGAGGATTGACTTCTTTGAGAAAGCAGGTTTGGACACCTACTCGTGGAAGATTGACTACCACTTCAAATTCGCCATACCGGCGGCAGCGCTGATTATGTCTCTTTGGGCAGCACCACTGAGCCTGCGATATGCCTCCCGCGGTTCCTTTGCCGGGCTCTTCATCGCCATACTCGGGGTCTTTCTGTATCAAGGTGCCATCGCCTGGGCGAGAGCCTTCGGAGAGAAATTCCGCATTGATCCTTTTCTCGCCGCTTGGTCTACTAATTTCTTTTTCGGGACTTTTGGGCTGTGGCTGTTGTGGAGGGAACGGTGAACGACAAGAAGGCAGGCTGGCTTCCCGTAAGCGGGACTTTTTTCGCCCTCTCTTTGGTCTTGGTCGCCGCTGCTAACGGGCAGGAAAGGGCCAATCAGGTCCGTTTTGAGAGCGAACTGCCGATCCGGTATGATTCGCAGGCGAGGGAATGGCGCACGGGAGAGGGTGACGGGGCGGCAAAAGTCAGTTATCAAGGAATGACCCTTTTTGCCCGACGGGTCCGATACAGTGAGGAGAAGGGGATTTTGGAGGCGGAGGAGGGACTTCGGGGGATGTTTGACAGGGGGGCGGAGTTTCAGGGGGGTCGGCTGATCTTTTGGACCCAATCTAGGCGTTGGACCCTAAATGGGGCTCAGATGACGGTGGCGCCCGACTATTTTGAAGAGGGGGTCGCAGAGCCGATCTATTTCCGTGTCGGTCAGATGGAGGGAACGGAGGGAAGGATGGTCGGGCAGAAGGGCACGGTCTCATCGTGTGACCGACCCGAGCCTCACTACAGTTTGCAGGCGCGACGGATGGACGTGATCCCAGACGATCGGCTCATTTTGAGGGGAGTCGGGATTTTTTTGGGGAGGTCAAGAGTTGTCAGTCTGGGTCGTTACACGATCTCCCTACGCCCCCGACGCCAGAGAAGCCGGCTGCCGTTGAGCCCAGAGGTCGGTCAAGATAATATCAACGGTTGGTTTGTCAGAACTTCCATCGGTCTTTTGGACACCCACGCTCAAACGGCCAACATTCTGATGGACATCACCGAAAAGCGAGGGACGGGATATGGACTGGAACATGCTTATAAAGTGGGACGGCTGGACGGAGCGTTCAATTTTGCAGCCCAAAGGACAGCCTTTGCAGGGCGAGAACAGAACCTCTCCTGGCGCCACAGCCAGATTCTGGCAGCCGGACTGCTGCTCACTCTTAACTGGGATCAAAGGCGCAATACACCCTTCTATGGACTCGGTTTTTCCAACTCTAACCGAATGCTATCGGTGAGAAAGTCATGGCGGGCAGGCTCCAGTCAGTTGGACTTTCGGTCGGTCGGTTATGGGGCTGGGGGCAGCCGGTCCTCGGACGAGACATGGGCGCTTCTTCATACCCTTTCATCCCGGAGCCAGTCCGTCAATGTCCAGATCAACCTGCGCAACAACCGGCGGTTCGGGCAAGCGACGGACTCGGAACTTACCCAGCGGATTGAATTCCACCGGCGCTTCTCCGACACCTGGGATATGGCTCTCCGGTTTGAGCAACGGGTGGACCCGGACAGAGACCGCTTTACCGGCGACAATTTCTACTACGCTTTGGATCGGACGCCCGAGATGACCTTTTCCTTCCGACCCCGTCGGTCGTCCTTTTTCATGCCGCAAGCGACCGTCTCTCTCTCACGGTGGCAGGAGCCTCAGTTCGGGCTGACGCCGGGCGCTAGGACGACGGAAAGGATGGAGATCCTCCTGGAGTCGCCGACAACAGCCGTGTCGCTGGGAAAGTCTCTCCGCTGGACCCACAGCGCTCTGCTCCATCAATACCTATACGGTAACGACACCGCCCAATACCAGTATGCCTATCGCGGTAGTCTGCACTGGCAATGGGGGTGGCGAAGTGGTTTAGACCTTTCTTACTGGGTTCAGAAAAATCGGGGCTTTACCCCCTTTCGATCCGACACCCTAACGCCCTTTGAAAATGCGGACGCCCGCTTGCAGATCAGCCCGTCAGAAAGGTTCAACTTTTCCGCTTCAACGGGGCTGGATATCCAGCGGAACTTTTTCCGGGACGCACTTTTTAATATGAGGTGGAACCCCAGTCAAGGAGTGGCAATGGACTTCTCTTCCGGCTACAGCATAGAGAGGGGACAGTGGCAGGATGTGTTGGGTAGGATTCTGATCAGCCATCCGGGTGGTCTGGGGTTGCCGACCGGAGGGACATTCGTCAATTACTACGGATTCCGACCATCACCCTTCAGCGAAGAGCGACCCCCTCCGCCACCCGGTGGGTTTCGCAGCGAGTTCGTCTTCCGTTACTCGCCCACGAGAGGTGAGTGGTCGCGCCTGCGCCTATTTTTCGACTTTAGCCCCCTCAAAAACTGGCGCCTGGAAGGGCTCACTGGCTATAGTGGGGTTCTAAAGAAAGTGGACATCGCTCAGTTTCGGCTAACAAGAGACTTTCACTGCTACCAGATGTGGCTGACATTCAATAGGGAAACCCGGGAATTCCGCTTCTTTTTCGTGATCAAAGCCTTCCCGATTCTCCAGCAGTTTTTCGGTCGTTCCAATGAGGGAGCCTTCCTCGACACCAGCCTGGGGCAACTGTATTAGCGGTCTCCTTCTCACTGGGGCATGTTCCTCCGCCGGAGCGCTAAAACGAGAACGACGAGAAGATCGGGTCTTTTTCTCACAGGGCTCTTACGCTATCTCCCCCAGATCAGTTCCCTTCTGGGGCTGCTGGCGGTCTGCGTCGGTCTGAGCATCGGGACCCGGATCAAGCACGGGCAGGAGCGTTTTCTTACCGGTGAGAACTTGATGCTGGTCCTGAGGCAGGCATCGTTCAATGCCATTATGGCAAGTGGAGTCAGCGTGGTGATCATCACCGCTGGCATTGACTTGAGCATCGGCTCGGTATGGGCGCTGGCATCCTGCGTCACGGCTCACCTTTGTGTCAAAAAAGGATGGGCGTGGACGACAGCGACCGCAGGGGGGCTGTTGGTTGGTATCGGAACGGGACTGCTCAACGGGGCGATCATCACTTGTCTCAGACTGCCACCTTTCGTCGCTACCCTGGCGACAATGAGTGGGGCGAGGGGACTGGCTGAAGTGCTGACAGAAGGATTCCAGATCTCAGGGCTGCCCAGCGAGATGAAGTTTTGGGGTCAGGGTCAGGTCGGTCTGGTTCCTATCCCTGTCGTGATAGCGATCGCTGTCGTAGCCGCCACGTTGGTTCTTTTAAGCCGGACTCGCACCGGTCGGTATCTCTACGCTATGGGCGGCAATGAAACAACGGCTCTTCTCTCCGGTGTGCCCGTGCGAAGGGTGAAACTGTTCGCCTACTCTTATTGTGGCTTGCTGGCTTCGCTCGCTGGTCTCTTGTCCAGTGCCCGATTGGGGTCCGCTCGTCCGTCGGACGCTTTGGGCTATGAACTGGACGCCATCGCCGCTTCGGTCATTGGCGGCGTCTCCCTGATGGGCGGGCAGGGTTCCGTCCTGGGGGCGGCTCTCGGTGCCGTCTTGATCGGAGTCTTAAGAAATGGGATGGTGCTGTTGGATGTGTCGGCCCACTGGCAGAAAGTGGTGATTGGCATCGTTATTGTCCTTGCCGTCGCTTTAGATTATTTCGTTTGGAGGCGTCGGAGATGATCAAGCGATCTTTAGTAGGGCTCCTCATCGCCGCTGCCATTGGTGCTTACCCAGGGAAAGTGCCGTCGCAAAAAAAGGGCAGGATATGGAGGATCGCCCTGGTTCCCAAAGCCTTGACCGGTGAATACTGGGTACGGTGCCGGAAAGGGGCAGAAGATGCAGCCAGAAAACTGGGCGTTCGCCTGATCTTCGTCGGACCGTCAGCGGAGACAGAGGTAGACCGGCAGATTGATGTAGTAGAGAGCCTGCTGGCACGGGGGCTTGACGGACTGGCCATCTCTCCGTGCGATGCGTCGGCGCTGGTGCCTACGATAGAAAAGGTTTGGGCGAAAAAGATTCCGGTCGTAACCGTGGATTCGGACGCCAGAACGGACAAGAAATTGGCTTACATCGGCACGGACAACGAGAAGGCGGGTGCGTTGGCGGGCCAAGAACTGGCGCGACTGATCAAAGGGAAGGGAAAAGTTCTGATTATCAACGGGGTGCCGGGTGCTCAGAATCTGATGGAGCGGATTCGGGGCTTCCGGACGGTGATGAAGAAGCATCCGGGCGTGCATCTTCTTCCTGAGCAAGCGTGTCAAAGCGATCAGACGCTGGCTCTGAACATTACGGAAAATGCCCTGACCGCTCATCCGGACCTGAAGGGAATCTTCGGGGTCAATGCCCCAGGGGCGCCAGGCGCAGCCCAGGCAGTTGTCTCAGCCGGAAAGGAAGGGAAGGTTCTGATCGTCGGCTTCGACGCGATCCCGGACACCCTCCGTTTCTGCGCTGACGGTGTCGTTCAAGCCATCGTCGAGCAGCGACCCTACCGAATGGGTTACCTGAGCGTGGAATACCTTAAGAAAGCCTTGGAAGGCGGTAAAGTGCCCAAAAGGGTCGACACGGGCGTGGACATTATCGGACCGGACCGGGCGAGAAAAATGCTGGCGCTCACCCTGAACAATGCCAGCGAGTAAGGGGGCGAGCGGCATGGGAACAATCGGTCGGCGTCGGTTTTTGACGACAAGTTCAGCGGCTGGTATGGGGCTGATTTTCAGCCGGACCGTCCTTGGTGCCAATGACCGGATCGGGCTCGGCTTCATCGGGGTTGGATCTCGGGGTATGGCTCTCTTGAGAGAGTTCAAGAACTTTGCCGATGTAAACATCGTTGCCATATGCGATGTGTATGCGCCGAGGGTCAATCAGGGGGTGGCGGAGACAGGCGGAAAGGCTGTCGGTTACGGGGATTTTAGGCGTGTTCTGGACCGTAACGATGTGGACGCAGTCGTCGTGGCGACCCCTCCTCACTGGCACGCTTTGATCAGTATTCTCGCTTGCCAGGCGGAAAAGGATGTCTATTGCGAGAAACCGATGTGTTTGACCGTCGCGGAAGCGGAAGCCATGGTTTCCCACGCGAACGCCACCAGGCGGGTCACCCAAATCGGCACACAGATTCACGCAACCGAAAACTTTCACAGAGTTGTGGAGATCGTCCGCTCCGGGATTCTCGGAACGATTAGCCTGGTTCGCTGTTTCGTCAATGAAAACTCCGCCCCCCAAGGCTTGGGGCATCCCCTCGATTCGGATCCGCCGGAAGGTTTGGACTGGGATTTCTGGTGCGGTCCGGCACCCCTTCGACCTTTCAACAGAGCAACATTCGAGCGCCACTTTTATTTCAAGGATTATGCCGGTTGCGGGCTTCTTCACAACATGGCTCCTCATGTGTTGGATCTTCCCTTCTGGGCTCTGGAACTGAAAGCGCCGATCGCGGTCGCAGCGATGGGCGGGCGTTTCGCCCTCACCGACTGCAGCGACGTTCCCGACACTCTTGAAGCCGTATACGACTTTAACAATCTTCTGGTCACTTGGACCCATTCGCAGGTGTCCAGTTACGGATATGAGTTTCAGCGGGGCAGAGGGATCGGGCGCCGCTTGGGAGTCATTTTCCAAGGCACCAACGGCACGCTGATTGCCGACTATAACTCCTTTCAACTGATTCCCGAAGGTGAGCGGGTCACTGAGAAAGACCTGCCTCCGCCCACATTAGAGCGGTCGCCCGGTCACTCTCGGGAGTGGCTAAACTGTATCAAGACCCGCAAGGAGCCCAGTTGCTCCTTTTCCTACCACTTTTGGATTCAGTTAGCCATTAGTCTGGGGGATATTGCGTATCAGGCGAAGCAGAGGATCGTCTATGATGCCAAAAGCCGACGGGTTATGGGGAGCCGGTTAGCCGAGAGTTTGATCAGCCGACCCTACCGGAGACCGTGGGTATTGCCCGTTTGACGATGAATAGGCACATCGGCTCAGTCGTAAGCAACGCGGGACCGCCGATCGGGCAGGCCCTTGAATGGGCGAGAGGGGTGCTCGCCCGGGCAAAGGTGCCCGAGCCTGAGGCGGATAGTCAGTGGCTGATGACAGAGGTGACGGGTATTTCCCGATCGTCTCTCCGTTTCCATAAGGTGGAGCGTCTCTCGGCAGATCAATGGAGAGGGTTCACGAAGTTAATCGAGGAAAGAAGCCGGAGGAAACCCCTTCCGTACATCATCGGGCGCGCTTACTTTTTTGGGCTTGAGTTCGTCGTTGACGAAAGGGTGATGATCCCCCGCCCTGAGACGGAGGTTCTTGTGGAAGCGGTGCTAAACAGACTTCGGGGCAAGGCAGAGCCAAAGATTGCTGACATCGGGACCGGGTCGGGCGCCATCGCCTGCGCCCTCGCCGCTCACCTTCCTGGTGCACGCATCTGGGCAACGGACCTATCGGAGGACGCTCTGGCGGTGGCGCGGACCAATGTGGAACGTTTCGGGTTGCGCGAGCGGGTCGTTTTGATTCATTGCAACCTGGCGGATGGTCTCCCGCCGCATCTTTCCAAGCCGACGCTGGACGCTTTGGTGGCAAACCTCCCTTACATTGCCGATTCGGAATGGGACAGCCTGGAACCTGAAGTGAGGGTCTATGAGCCGGCGGTCGCGTTGAAGGGTGGTCCTGACGGTCTGGCAGTCATCAGGACTCTCTTACTTTCGTCGGTTCAGACGCTCCTGGCGGAAAACGGTTTCGTGGCTTTGGAGATAAGCCCAGGGTCCCGAAAAGGTATTGAAGCCCTTCTCTCAGACGCCGGGTGGAAGTTGGATCGGATAGAGAAAGATTTGACTGGAAGCGATAGGGTCGTCGTTCTCACGCCGGTAGTCACCAGGGCGAACGATACAGGAACAGGGAAGGGAAACGAATCAAACGGCCAGGCGTCCATATGGGCGAGAGGTGATGACGGTTATGGATAGGAGGGCTGGGACGGAAAGACGTCACCTTTTTTCCTATATCGTGTGCGGTGTGCTGATCGTTGGGCTGGCGGTGGCGACTTGGTTCGTGAGACCCTGGGAGGAGCAGTCACGGCAGTGGTTGCAGGAAGTCAGCCGGTTCATCCGCCCAAAAGCCTTTTCTGGTCGGCTGCGCGCCACCCGTTACCTGAACGAGGCACTGACGGCGCTGAGGCAGGGGAACTATGTAGAGGCGGAGAGCAAGGCCCGGGCGGCGCTGAAAGTGAGCGCCGACACACCGGGGGGATGGGAGATACTGGTGCTCTCTTTGAGTCAGCAGGGTCGTTGGGACGATGCAGAGAAAGCCATTCAAGAAGCCCCGAGCCAAGCCCTGCAGGGATCCCTCTACGCTGCCCTCGCCGACCTGGCGGTCTTCAACGGTCGGACCGATCAGGCGGTCCGATACTACGAGGAGGCGCTTCATCGCGACCCAGAAAACCATGTTGTACTGAACAACTATGGTTATCTCCTCGCGGATCGGGGAGAGCGGCTGGAAGAGGCCGAGAAAATGATCAGGAAAGCCCTCCAGAAGCGACCCCGTGAGCCTGCCTATCTTGACAGTCTCGGTTGGGTCTACTACCAGAAGGGTCAATACAAAGAGGCGCTCCCTCTCATTGAGCAGGCGGTGAAGAGCGATCCCCACAATGCGGAAGTGCGGTATCATCTGGGGATGGTTTACTATCGGCTTGGTCAATGGGATAAGGCGCGAGCAGAGCTGGATTCGGCTCTGCGGCTCCAGCCCGGTTACGAACCAGCCCGAAAAGCCCTGGATGAAATTATCTACGAAAAGAAAAGAAGAGAAATGTCGGGAGCACGGGTAGGCGCCTGAAATGGACCACGGGCAGGTCCTTATCTACCGGTTTGTCGTCAGCCCTCTCCGGAGCAATTGCTATCTGGTCGTTTGCGCCGATACAAAGGAAGCCGTCATCGTAGATCCTGGGGATGACAGTCAGGAGTTGAGGAAGCAAATACAAAAATCAGCGGTGACCGTCCGCTACCTTCTGGCTACCCACGGTCATCTGGATCATCTGCTGGGCGCCTCATTGTGGAAAAAAGATACCGGTGCGGCTTTTTTGATGTCTGAAAAGGATTGGGCGATGGCGCAGGAGGCTCATCATCACGCGCTTCTGTATGGCTGGAAAGCTGCCTCGGTACCAGAGCCAAACGGTTTTATCGGCGATGGCGATGAGATTGCTTTCGGTCGGCAGAAGGTTTCCGTATGGGAGACGCCCGGTCATAGCCCTGGGCACCTGTGTTTTGTCGTCGGCAGGTCGCCGGTTCACTTATTCAGCGGCGATTTGATTTTTGCCGGATCGGTAGGCAGAACCGATTTTCCAGGAGGCGACCCAGCGGAGATGGAGCGGTCCCTTAAGAGGGTAATC
The DNA here is from genome assembly GCA_032161505.2 of Candidatus Caldisaccharidevorator sinensis. Taxonomy (GTDB): domain Bacteria; phylum Armatimonadota; class Fervidibacteria; order Fervidibacterales; family Fervidibacteraceae; genus Caldisaccharidevorator; species Caldisaccharidevorator sinensis. The sequence continues at coordinate 203,621 of JAVKTG010000001.1, read as the reverse complement.
GGCTCTCTTCCCGACGATTGCATCATCCACCCTGGTCACGGACCAGAAACGACCGTCGGGAACGAGCGATTGTCCAACTCATTTTTGCGTTTTTAGGATGGGAGATGGGCTGAGATGGGCAGAAGGAAAAAAGGAATGTCAAGTCGGGGGCAGTCAATGGAGACGATCCACCGATCGGGCGGTACAGGGGGCGATGTTTCCCCGACTTCGGGAAGGGAACCGGTGGGAGACGGATCTCCGGCGTCTACCATTAAAGGGGTGCGGGAGGCTTTGTCCTTCGTTGCCGACGCTATGCCCTCCGCCCTCAGTTTGAAGACCATTGCCCGGATCTTGAAGGGCGAGGCACGGGCGGATTGGTTGTCCTATATCGCGCGGACCGACTCGTGGGGGACGTTCCTTCCAACGCCGGTGGAGCAGGTGCAAGCCTTCCTGAGAGATTTGGTGGACTTGGGTCTGCTGAAAGAAGGAAGGGGGCTGCGGCTAACCGAGGAAGGAAAGAAATTCCTTGAGCAAGATGGTGCTGTCCTCCCACCCGTGACGTCCGTTCGCCTCGTAGACAGGCGACACCGTAGATTGCTGTGGAAGCTGTTACTCCTCCGAGCCCGCTTGACTTCTGGGCGACGGGGTTCGTCCCTTCTCCCTGATGACGTGGTCTTGCGAATCCTAAGGAAACGACCGGCGACTTTGGACGATCTCTCAAGTCTGGCGGGGGTAACGGAGGAGCTGATAGAGAAAGCCGGTTACGACATCATTGCCCTGGTCCGAGAAGCCAGGAAGAGACCGTAATTCTCTGAAGGTTGCTGCCTCAGACCGAGGCGTTAGGGACCTCACCCGCTCCCGACGACATCGTAGGCGGGCACCGGCTGACCGTTGTTGACCGCCTCAAGAGCCTTGCGGACGGCATCCTGCAAACCGGGAGATGAACCTTCGTAGACCGCCTGAATGGTACCATCCGAACCGACCCAAAAAAGAGTCGGCACGATTTTAAGCCCGTAAGCGGTGCGCGCCGACTTGTCCTCGTCCACGGCGACCGTGAACGGAAAACCGCTCTCTTGTGCAAAACGCTGGGCGTCCTGAACAGTGTCCCTGCCCGTGTTAATGGCAACGATTTGCACATCCCCACTACTTGCCTTCACAATCTCGCTCAGCCCGGGTGCCTCCTTAACACAATAGGGGCAGGTGGACTTCCAAAAGATCAGTAAGGTGTTTTTCCCTGCTAATTCCCTTAATCCGACCCGACCGCCGGATACCGTCGGAAGGGTGAAGTCTGGTGCTCTTTGCCCTGCCTTCAACTTGTCAGCCATACCGTCTCCTCTCTCCCTTCAGCAGCCCTTCTCTTCGTGTTGAATGACCTGCTCTTAGTTTGTCGCAGCTCATCTAAGTGCGGAGAGTCCCGAGCCACTTTCAGCAGCAACCCTGCGCTTCCTGGACGAACAGGACCGATTTGAGGAGCAGATGAAACAATGGCGCCGCCCCTTTCGTTCAGTCGGGAAAGGGAACGCCGAGCCATGTTGCGACTGCTATAAACCGTCGGAAAGGACTGCACCTTAACGTACCTCAATCCGGAACCGCTCCATGCGGGCAGGATACAGACCAAAAATGTCCTGCGCTTTGACGGCACAAGTGTAAAGCCCCGGTTGGTCAAAGATGTAGCGAACCCGCCGCCCGCGACCGTCCGGGATATCAAAATTGATTCCGTTTTCAGGGGTGAAGTCCCAACGCACGTCTACCGGGACGGAGATGCCAGTTACTTGGACTTCCATCATGACAGGCTGGCGCGCGCTGGTGGCGAATCGCTTCAGCGGACGCTCGTCAGCCGACGGGCGATCTGTAACTTCGATGGCATCGCTACGAAGGAAAAGGATCGGCTCTCCCCTACGCGCAGGGCGCAACACGAGACGACCGATATAGAGTTCCTCAAGGGCGTTTCCCGTAATCAGGACTCGGTAGATGAGGAAGGGGGTCTCTGGTTCGGATGCCATGACGGCGAGGGGAACGACGAACGTTGCCCAGTCTCCCTCCTTGTCAAGAGTGTGCTCTTCAGGCAGGCGGAAACCGACGCTAAAAACCCCTTTGTCCGTGACGAACTGGACGGTCATATGAGTCATCGTCGTGAAAGGAGGAAGGGGTACCGTTCCCAAGATCCCTCCCGGTCCCTGTCCTATGAGGGTTCTCCCTTCTTCTCCGCCCGCCATTCCGGGACCGACGAAGCCAGGTCCTGCCATCCCGCCGCCGACAGGTGCTCCCTGTCCGATCCCCGCGATGTTCTCCCAAAATAGATATCTACGGAATCCCCGCGTCCGTCCTCCCATTCCCGGTATGAGACCACCGGGTAACCCGCCCATCGGCGACCCCATCTCCAAACCGCCGAACCCACCGCCTGGACCAAAACCCAGCCCCGGCGCTCCCATGGCGCCGCCACGACCAGCAAATCCGGGACCAAAGCCCCCCGGACCGAACGCACCAGGCCCAAACCCGCCAGGACCAAAAGCGCCGGGACCGCCCATGAACGGACCCGTTGGTCCAGCGCCTCCGCCGAACGGTCCAACCCCCGGACCGGCAAAACCGCCGAAGGGACCAAATGCCTGTCCCCCACCGGGTCCCATCATTCCAGGGGGAGCGAACATACCCCCGGGCACTCCCGGTCCCATGGCGCCACCCCGACCCGGCACGCCGAGCCCTGGTTGGGCAGGTCCACCCGCTCCGGGACCAGGCGCCACACCGGCTTCGGGTGCACCCGGGGTAGCGGGTAGCCCTGGCGCTCCCGGTGCCTCAGGCGGGGGCGTGGTCTCGACCATAGGCACTGGTGGGATCAGAGTAATCACTAGGTCATATTCCTTCAACGACCGGGAGAGGCGAATTGGTCTCCCCAGTTCCACCCCTCCACCCGAACCGAACCCGTAGCAGAGCACCATAAGAGAAGGCTGACCCCGATAGGGAATCCCGCTCTCCACCCCCTCGCCCCGACCCGAGGACAGCAACCGAACCTTAAGACGATCCATCTCGGGTTTCAACCCAAAAAGGACGATCTCCCCCGTGGTTGGGGGATCGTACGGCTCTTCCGTGCCTTCCCGGATCTGCTGAAGGAACCATGTGTTTGGCGAGAGGGGCTGGTCTTGAGCCGTAAGGACTGCCGGGATGATCGCAAGAAGGAGCAGGAGCACTTTTCTCATTTTCTTTCCTCCCTTCGGCTGTCCGCCGCTTTTATTGTACCACAAAAAGGGAGCGGCGAGCCGCATGGCGTTATACTTGCCAAGGATATGTGGCAGGGATTGACCGTTCGTCTTCAGGAACTGCTCGGTCGCTTCAGAGGCAGGGGACGGATTAGCCAAGAAGAATTAGACAACTGGCTGAGGGATGTGCGCCGAAGCCTGATTGAAGCCGATGTAAGTTTGTCCGTCTGCCGACAACTGGTCGGTCAGATCGGCGAACGGTCGAGAACCCCCGAGGTGTTAGAGCATCCGGACCCCGTTCGGCGACTTTCCCAAATTCTCTACGAGACTTTGGTGGAGATTCTGGGTGAGAAGCCGGCACCTCTGATGTGGGCAACCAAGCCGCCGACCATCTGGCTCTTGATGGGTCTGCAGGGTAGTGGGAAAACGACGACGGCAGGAAAACTGGCTTTTGCAGAAAAGAAAAGGGGAAGGAGGTCCGTTCTGGTTCCGGCAGACCTAAAGCGACCCGCTGCGGTGGAACAGTTGCATCAGATTGCCCAACAAACAGGAAGTGGGTTCTTTGCTCCATCGTCTCCTGACCTGACTCAAGTCTGTCGCCAGGCAGTGGAGACGGCGCGGCAGGAAGGATATGATCTGGTGATCGTCGACTCGGCAGGGAGGCTTCACACGGACGCCGATTTGATTGGGGAACTTGCGCAACTGAAAGTCATCCTTCAGCCTCATGAGAGCCTTCTGGTTCTGGATGCGACGACGGGGCAGGATGCGGTCCGGCTTGCGGAAACCTTTGACGACCGGATCGGCATCACCGGTGTGATCTTGACAAAACTGGACAGCGACGCCAGAGGGGGAGCCGTCCTTTCGGTCCGGGCTGTGACAGGCAAGCCGGTCAAATTGGTCGGAACAGGGGAACATCTTCAAGATTTAGATGTATTCTACCCCGAACGGATGGCGCAAAGGATTCTCGGCTATGGTGACGTGCGTAGTTTTCTTGAAAAAGTGGAGGAGATTACCGGTCCCGACCTGGAGCGTCTGGAGAAACGGTTGGAGAAGGGGACGTTTGGTCTGGACGACCTTCTTGTTCAGTTGAGGGAGCTGAGAAAGGTCGGTCCATTGGATCGGCTTCTCTCTCTGCTGCCCGGGCTGGGTGGTCTTCGGACTCAGAACCTAATGATAGACGAGAAAGGACTGAAGAGAGTGGAAGCCATCATCCTGTCAATGACTCCTGACGAACGGAGGAATCCGGACATTCTTAATGGATCCCGAAAGAAGCGGATCGCCCGGGGCAGTGGAACGACGGTTCAGCAAGTTAATGAGTTGTTACGTCATTTCAAAATGATCCGCGATACAATGAAGCGGCTCGCCAAGGCAAAAGTCAGTGACGAAGCCATCGTCCGGCTTCTAACGGGAATGAGATGAGAAGGGCATGAAGGAGGTGACCGCTGGTTGGTTCGGATGCGGCTGACCCGGGTCGGGGCGCGGAATAATCCGAGGTTTCGGATTGTCGTCGCCGACGCCCGCAAGAGAAGAGACGGTCGGTTCATTGAGATGGTGGGCATCTACCATCCGACTGAAAAGCCGGCGCGCACCCAGGTGAATCGGGAGAGAGCCCTTTACTGGCTTGAGAAGGGAGCCCAACCGACGGAGACGGTGCGCCATATCCTAATGCGGTTGAATATCTGGAGCGAGTTTCTGGCGAAAAAAGGACAGATGGCGGACGAACAGCGGAAGTAGTCCATCCACCATCAATCAGCAGGAGGGATTGGAGAGATGGAGACACGCACTTCCCTCGCGGGACTTGTGGAGACAATCGTCAGCAGTCTTGTGGACCACCCCACTGAAGTGCAGGTTCGTCAGATTGAAGGGGAGAAGACGGTGATCGTGGAAGTCCGCGTCGCGGCAAGTGACCTGGGGAAAGTCATCGGCAAGGAGGGTCGGATTGCGACTGCCATCCGCACCCTGGCTCGTGCCGCTGCGACCAAAGTTGGCAAGAAGGTGACGGTGGAAATCCTTTAGTCTCTCCGTTATTGACGATACGTAATGTGAAAGGAAAGTCACGACGGAGGCGTGCCGCACCTTCCTGGACGACGCCGATCGGGCGGATCGTTGGTGTTCAGGGGATCCGCGGAGCGGTCAAGGTCTTACCCGAGTCCCCACTGACCGTGCCGCTCCTGCGACCCGGTGAGACGGTCCACCTTTTGTCCGAGGACGGTGACGAAATAGAAGTCCTCATTGAGTCGTGCAGGAGGAAGCGAACCTTATATGTCGTCCAGCTGGCCGGTTTGGAGGACCGGCGGAGTGCAGAAGGGCTGATCGGTTGGCAGATCACCGCCCGACCCGGCTGGAAGCCGGAATTGAAGGAAAACGAGTATCTGCTGTCCGACCTGCTTGGACTTCAGGTAGTCACAACGGACGGTGAATCGGTCGGGACGGTAGACGATGTCCTCAGCACGGCGGCTCAGGACCTTTTGGTGACCCAGCGGGGGTTCATTCCTATGGTCGGGGAGATCGTCCGGGAAGTGGATCTGAGGGGCGGTCGGATCATTATTGCCCCTATCAAAGGGTTACTGGATCCGCCCGGTCGTTAAAGTCCTATGCCGCACTTGACTTTCCATGTGGTCACCCTTTTCCCTGAGTGGTTTGAATCTCCCCTCAGAATGAGCATCATTGGGCGGGCGATCAGGGAGGGTGTCCTAGAGGTCCGCCTGTATCGCCTTCGGGACTTCGCTGTTGATAAGCACAGGACGGTGGACGATTATCCCTTCGGCGGGGGACCGGGTCTGCTAATGAAGGCGGAGCCTTTTTTCCGGGCGGTTGAGCACATCGTAGATCAAGTCGGCCTGGAAGACCGCCCGCCCGTCGTCCTCCTGTCTCCACGGGGTCGGCTGTTCAATCAGAGAATAGCGGAAGGTTGGAGCCGACACCGCCACATCATTCTCCTGTGCGGTCATTACGAGGGGGTCGACGAGCGGGTCGGACAGTATCTGGCGTCGGATGAAGTGAGCATCGGTGATTATGTCCTGACAGGTGGCGAGCCTGCCTGTATGGTCATCATTGATGCCGTGGCGCGGATCCTTCCGTCCGTCATTGACAGAGCCGCGCCCCTTGAAGAGTCGTTCACAGGGGGCATCCTGGAATATCCTCAGTATACCCGCCCACGAGACTTCAGGGGCTGGGCGGTCCCGGACATATTGCTGACCGGCAACCACAGAGAGATCGCCCGTTGGCGTCGCCGGGCGGCTTTGAAAGCCACTCTAATCCGGCGACCGGAACTGCTTGTTCGTGCTCCCCTCACTCCGGACGATTTGAAGACGCTATCAGAAATAGAAGCCGACCTCGGTCGGGCTGGCAATTTGGTCCGTGAGTGGGCGCGGCTCGGTCTGATCCCCGGCCGGGAGGGGCAGGACCCTTAAGCCGGTCACCTCAGATCAAAAAGTTCATCGGTCGTGTAATCCCCATCTTCATCTATATCACCCAGCGAGTGGGCGGCGAAATCCTCGGCATTAAATCCCCACCCAAAAGTGCCTTGCCGTCCTTTAAAGGGGAAACTCTTACTGTGACCGTCACACCAGAGAACCGAGCCCGTTCTGTTATGCCTGCAGTGGAATGTGGGAAAGTTGCTGGAAGGGGGCTCCAAAAAGGCGTTGGCTTCGAGCGTCGGTGTGGCGTAGGCCCACACATTTAGGCGCGCCGAATCCGCAAGCCAGACCGTCCGCGTCGGCTCTCTAATCTCGGAGAAGGATACGGCTCTTGGAGTGAAGGATGGCGGCGGACCGAACGGGCTCAGGTAGTTATAGTTGTAAGCGTAACCGAGATGCCCGAAGGGAAAGTAGGCGACTTGGGGAGTAAAAGAGGGGCACCCTTTTATCTGGGCGTTGCGCATATAGGGGTAGAGGAACCCTTTCTGAAAGTCCACAGTCCGGGACGCGTAGTCTACCAATCCCCACCAATAGTGCTGCCAGTCGTCGTAACTGACCGGGAACAACCTCTCGTCATAGTCCTGCGCGTACTGAAGTGCGGCTAAGCCGATTTGGCGTAAGTTGGAAAGGCAGGAAGCCTGGCGGGCTTTCTCCCGCACCTGGCTGAAGACAGGGAAAAGGATCGCAGCCAAAAGGGCGACGATCGCGATCACTACGAGAAGCTCAATCAGGGTAAAGCCTTTCCCAATGAACGACCGACCGATAGACATAAAAGGTCCCTCCTTACAGGTGAAAGGTGTGCCAACGAACACCTGCAGGGGGACGGGATAGGGACAGAGGCGTCACCGTTAAACCGTCGGGCTCTGCCGATCTGTCCAACGCTCCTCGCCCTCCCGCGAAGCGACGAAGCGCTCTCAGCAGTCGGGCCGGCCTTCGGGCTTCCGGATCGTCCTACCGACCGCGCCTTCCCAGCGCACGACAGCGCCAGTGGCTTTCGTCGTTCTGCAGAACGAAGCTGCGGTCTTCGTCCCCGGTTACCGCTGCGGGGCAGCGCCGGTCTTCCACCGGTCTTTCCGACACCCGCCTGCTCCCGCTTCTCTTATTAATATATTATGATGTTTAGGTCACGGAGTGTAAAGGCACAAGGAGCGGCTGTGAGGTTGTGATGGCTAAGCGAGAGGAGAGGAGACGGATGATCAAAGTCGCTGGCGGTCTCTTTTTTGCGTCGTCCCTTGAAGCCGCTGAGGGATCCCACAGCGGCGCGTCGCCCCAGAAGGCTTGGGGACCCCTGCGGGTTCACCCCAACAACTCCCGTTACTTCACTGCAGACGGGCGCACCGCCGTCTATCTTACCGGATCCCACACCTGGAGCAATCTTCAAGACCTGGGAACCTCCGATCCGCCCAAAGCCTTTGATTTTGACCGTTACTTAAACTTCTTGGATCGATACGGGCACAACTTCATCCGGCTCTGGCGATGGGAGCTCCCCCGATGGCGATACGGACACGGGAACGCCAGTTTCGGTCAACCGCACCCTTGGATGAGGACCGGTCCCGGGACGGCACGGGACGGCAAACCGAAGTTTGATTTGACCAAATTCAACCCCGATTATTTCAAAAGGCTTAGGGAGCGCGTGGAGAAAGCGGCAAAGCGTGGTATCTATGTATCGGTCATGCTCTTTGAAGGGCACTGCCTGCAGTTCTCGCAGGAGGGTTGGGGGTTTCACCCGTTTCATCCCGACAATAACATCAACGGCATCAACGGAAACCGGCTTGACTACTATACACTGAAAAACCCCGGCGTTCTGAACCTTCAGAGAGCCTACATTCGGAAAGTGATAGAGACGGTCGGTGACTTAGACAATGTCCTTTACGAAATCAGCAACGAGGCGGGGCGTTATTCAACAGACTGGCAGTATGAGTTGATTCGGTTTGTTAAGGAGATGGAGAGCAAGAGAGGTAAAGTTCACCCCGTCGGAATGACCTTCCAATACGGCGGCGACCAAAGTGGAAGTAATGAAAATCTGTTCAACAGCCCAGCGGACTGGATCTCTCCCAATCCAGAGGGGGGGTTCCGAGATGATCCACCCCCCAATGACGGGCGCAAAGTCATTCTTAACGACACCGACCATCTCTGGGGGGAAGGCGGGAACCCTGATTGGGTTTGGAAGACTTTCACACGTGGGCATTATCCCCTCTTTATGGACCGCATTAGCGAACTGATGGAGGGGACCGTCGGCTGGGATGGCAGGAAGGAAGAGGACATCCCTGGCTCCGAGAGCATTCGGAAAGCGATGGGCGTTACCCGTAGGCTCGCCCTCAAGTGTTCTCTTGCCGAACTAACGCCCGTTCCTGAGTTAGCCTCGTCGGGATACTGCCTGGCAAACCCTTCTTGGGAACTCATCGTTTACGTGCCTGCCGGTGGGGAAGTTAGGGTCAACCTCCAGGAGATGAAAGGCACCGCTCGGGTTCATTGGATCCACCCGATCGATGGACTAACACAGGAAGGCGGAGTGGTCAAAGGTGGGGACTGGAGACCGTTGACGGTTCCTTGGGACGGTGCCGGCGTTGCGTATGTTAAGCGCTCGTTAGGTCCTACCGATTGAGCCGCTGAACGGATTGGGCAAATGCGGTAAGGAGATCCCCGCTGACCGAGCCCATCAAAAAAAGTGAACAGCCCCTTTGCGTTGAGTGTAAAAATGGAACCGTTGAGGAGTCTGAGGGGGCAGGTCAGCTCCCTCGCAACAGAAACAGGGGAATGTTGGTAAGTCCGTCCGTGTAAGTCAGATGAACCAGAGGGGATTTTATTTCCTTAGCGGACACAAGGTGGACGGCATCTCTGACAAAACTCCCCTCAGGCGGTGCAAGCCCCCGCCCAGCCGAACCTTCAGAACAGAGCGCTTTCCAAGCCGTCCGCGCTCGCCAAAATCCCTGCCGCACAGCCCGCTGCCGCGAAACAGACGGCTCAGAAGGCGGCGGTCACAGGTGGCAAGGCAGGAATGGCTAACGGCGGGGTCAAGGGGCAGGCTTGGGGGCGGCTGAAGTTAAAGCACAAGCACAAAAAGGCGCGCCCCAAGCAGACTTTTGCCGCCAAGAAGTAATAATGGGAAGGGGGCAGAGTCCAGCGACCCTGTTCTCTGACTCCATATCCGACAGGTGATAGGCGATGAACTTAGGTCCAACAGAGCTGGTGATTCTCGGGCTCCCAATCGTACTGCTTTTCGGCAGCAAGAAAGTTCCCGCATTGCTCGCCAGCCTGGACGGGGGCTGCGGGATTTCAAAAAAGCCCTGAAGGAAGAAGGTGAGCATCGGGATTCTGCCGATCAGCCGATCGTGCGATAAGATCGGTATCTCCTTTGTCCGGCAGATTAGTGACGTCTACGGTCTCTGAAACTGGCACCGGTGAATGCTCTCAGCCCCAAAAAACGCGCCCGATCGCCCAGCTCAGACTCTATCAGTAGAAGACGATTGTATTTCGCCACACGCTCGCTTCTCGCCGGAGCGCCCGTCTTTATCTGACCGGCGTCCGTGCCGACCGCTAAGTCAGCGATGAAAGGATCCTCCGTCTCGCCGCTTCGGTGACTGATAATAAACGCGTATCCATTGGACTTAGCTAATTTGATGGTTTGAAGTGTCTCCCACAAAGTGCCGATCTGGTTGACCTTGACCAGAATGGCATTCGCAACGCCCTTCTCAATTCCTCTCTTGAAAATCCGCTGGTTCGTTACGAAGAGATCGTCGCCCACCAATTGGACCTTGTTACCGAGGGTCTTTGTCAATAGGTCCCATCCGGTCCAATCTTTTTCCGAGAGTCCATCCTCAATGGAAACGATGGGGAACTCGCCGAGCAAGTCTTCGTAGAAGCCTACCATATCTTCAGTGCTCATCCTCTTCCCTTCCCGGTGCCAGACATAAAGGCGTTTCTTGGGGTCCCAAAGACCGGATGCGGCGATGTCAAGAGCGAGGCAGATGTCTGTACCCAGTTGATAGCCCGAGCGGTCAATGGCTTCAGCCAGGATCGTCAGTGCCTCCTGAGATCCGCCGGTGAGAACAGGAGCAAAACCCCCTTCGTCCCCGACACCGCTGATCTTCCCGATCGTTGCAAGGACCTTGCGAAGGGTGTGATAGACCTCCACGCCCATCCGAAGCGCGTCGGAGAAAGTGTCAGCACCGAAGGGTACAATCATGAACTCCTGAACGTCTAGATTGTTGGGAGCGTGGACACCCCCGTTAATGACATTCATCAGGGGAACGGGCAAGGTAACTCCCTCGGAACCAGACAGTTGAGCGATGTGACGATACAAAGGCACCCTCTTGACAGCGGCGCCGCACCGCGCAGCGGCGAGGGAGACGCCCAAAACCGAATTGGCTCCCAGACGAGACTTGTTTCGGCTTCCATCCAGACGAATCAATGCCCAATCCAGTTTCTTTTGATCGGTTGGGTCCAAGCCCTTTACTGCGGGGGCGATCTGCTCCTCTACATTGCGGACCGCTTTAAGAACACCTTTGCCACCATACCTTCGGGAATCACCGTCCCGCAGTTCCAGTGCTTCCTTCTCTCCGGTTGAGGCGCCTGACGGCACGGCGGCACTGGCCTCCAAACCGCTGTCTAAGGCGACACCAACCTGGATTGTTGGGTTACCGCGCGAGTCCAGAATCTCAATTGCAGAGACCCTGTCAATGACTGGCAATGCCCTCCCCCTCAGTCCGTCGGTAGATCCCAAAGGGCCGGAAGTTTCTCCGGATGAAGCGCCCGTAACCGGACCAGATAGGCTTCCAGCCATCCGCGCGCCTTGTCCGGATGCATCATCGCAGTGACGACCTTTTCGTAGTCCAGAGAATTGACCCGGTCGGCTGCCGCCCTGAGGGCATCCATATTGATCTTGAGGGCCACATCTACCGGTTGCCTCTCCGGGTTGATGTCGATGCCATAGTAGCCGTTGTAGCCGTACATCTTCAGGACAAAAAGAGCTGCTTCCGTCTGTTCCGTCATCAAGACGCCCACATTAAGGTCTTGATCGTAGTTACCCAACGGCTGGCTATTCCAATGGGTGTGGGCGAGGCGCCCCTCCCGAAGGATTCGGGCGAAACAGTAGGCTACATCCTCGGTGCCCATAAGGATGTGCCCGACCTCGGGATTCAAGCACATAAGTGTGTTCCCCTGATCCAGAAGGGAGCGGTTCTCAGGGTTTTTCAATCGCCCTTCCACATCCTTGCAAGCCAAAAGACCGTCTGCGGTCATCCGATAAATGTTGTTGTTGCGGGGCTCGTACGGTTTGGGCTCCAGTGCGATCCGCACACCGGGAACTTCGTCCATCGCTTCTGCAAGCCCCTCTTCAAACCTATCCCACATCCCAAAGTAATCGACCCCGAAACTGTTGTCGTAGCCGTCAATGCCCGGCCAAACGATGGCAAAGTCACAATCCATTTCCTTGTTCAGACGAAGGGTTATGATCGTCCTCTCAATGGCTTTTTTGCGCACGACGGCATCGGGGTTACTCAGCGAACCGAATTCAAACTCGGAGTCATAGAAGAGCCCTGGCACGATCGTGATCAGCCGGATGCCCGTTTCCTTCGTAAAGGACCTCCACAGGTCCAAGTTTTCCTCATTAATTTCTGCCGGATAATGGGCTTCCAGACCGGCAAGACCGTAATCTTTCAGAGAAGCGGCCATCTCCAAGCGCTGCTCAATGTTCAAAACGGGCTTGTAAAAGTCGTGGAACCGGGAAGCGAAGGGTGAAAAGTACCATATGCCGGCACTGAAGCGCGGCTCAAGGGTGAAACTTTTCAGGTGGGCTACGAGTTCTTCCGGGGACCGTCTGACCTTCTGATGCCTTAAATCCACCAGCCCCATCCGTCTCCCTCCTTTTTCATCCTCGTCCACTTGTTGCGCCTGATTTTTTCTAATTCCTGATTTTGGCGGAGACCATCTCGGCGAGCAACGACCTCAAAGCCACTGGCTGATCCTTTCAACGGTTCCTTCTACCGTGTAGGGATCAACCCGGCTCCACGGTCCCCGAGATTGGGCGCGTTCTTGCGCCTCTTCTATCCTCTTGAAGCGGATCTGGATTGTCACCGGTGAAGGAAGTCGGAACGGCTTCATTTCTTCCAGCCTGCTGATAGCTCGTTTCGTTGCCTCGTATATTTCTCTCTCAACCTGAACCGGATGCTTGCTGATAGCGCAGTTCCAACCGAACGATTCCTTTGTCGCCACTGTTTCTACCCAGGGGAGAATCTCTTTCGCCTCTGCCACTCCTTTATCGTCGCTGCAGACCAGGATGACGGGGACGCCCTTTTCCCCGGCGATCGCAGCATCGCAGCCGATCTCTCCCATCTCGCGGCCGTTGACCCGAACCGACTGGTAGGTTGCCGATGAGTATGTGTGAGCCATCACGGCGTCAGCCGTATTATCTCGGGCGTGATAGCCGATGAGAAGGACGCCCGTGAAACTTTCGTCCAGACCAGGGAACCTACCGGCAACCCCGATCCCCAGTGCTATCTCCACTCTACTGTCCAGGTCTTCATAGTTCATATTCAAACTCCCGTTGTGGTTGTCCCAAACGATGACTCGGCGGGCTCCTGAGTCAAAAAGGGCACGCGCTGCGGCGTTGGCTTCCCGAACGGCTTCCCTGCACGCGAGCCGATAATCCCGCGAGTTCCGTAGACCTTTCCCCGGCTCACCGACTACACAGGCAAGACCCTCGGCGTCCACGGCAACAATAAACTTCAATCCCATCCCCCTCCATCCTCCCTACATCGGCGCCGGTCGTCTCTTACCGGCGATCTGCGGTTTCTGAGCCCCGACCGTTCGGCTATCTGGAAAGATTTTGCCGGGATTCCAAGTGCCCGCAGGGTCAAACACCTTTTTTATTTTCTTCATCACATCCAGAGCCTCGTCGGAAAACATGAAAGGCATGAACTCTCGCTTTTCCAGACCGACCCCGTGCTCGCCGGTCACAGATCCCCCCATCTCCACGCACTTGCGGATGATGTCGTTGCTGGCGAGCAGGGCTCTTTTTACTTCCTCCTCCTTGCGCTCATCAAATAGAATGCATGGATGTAGGTTGCCGTCGCCGGCGTGAAAAATGTTGGCGATCCTCAGGCCGTAGCGGTCAGCGACCTGATAGATGAAAGTCATCATTTCGGGGAGTTTGCTTCTGGGCACCATCCCGTCCTGCGTGATGTAGCTAGGGGTCAAACGACCGAGGGCACCGAACGCCCTCTTGCGGGCGAACCATAGGTCCATCCGTTCTTTTTCCGTCCGTGCCAGCAGGATCTCAATGGCTCCATTTTTTTCGCAAATTTGTCGGACTTTTTGCGCCTGCCGGTCCAAAGCGACTTCCAGACCGTCCAGTTCAATGACCAGCAGAGCCTGGGTCTCAGCAGGAATGGTGAGATGGAAAGCGACCCTGAGGGCATCCAGCGCCACATAGTCAACGAATTCGGCAGCCGCTGGAATAATGCCAGAGGCAATGATGTCCGATACGGTTTGGGCTGCGTCCTTTACACTGGCGAAGGCGACCCGCATCGTCCGGTAACTCTGAGGGAGTCGGGTCAAGCGGACCCACACTTTGGTAACAATTCCGAAAGTCCCCTCATGCCCGATCGTCACCCCCCGCAGGTCATAGCCCGGGCTTTCTTCCGTCTTGCCGCCCAGCCAAACGACGCTGCCGTCCGACAGAACCATCTCCAGACCGAGAACATGGTTAGTCGTCACCCCATATTTCAGGGTGTGGGGACCGCCCGCGTTCTCCGACACATTGCCGCCGATAGTAGAGACCGGCTGACTGGAAGGGTCCGGTGCAAAATGGAAGCCCCGTTTCTTAACTGCATTGGTAATATGGATGTTGACCGCTCCGGCTTCTACAAGGGCACATCGGTTGCGAATGTCTGTTTCCAAAATCCGATTCATTCGTGTGGTCGCAATCACGGCCCCACCCTTCTCGGGTAGCGCACCGCCCGAGAGTCCCGTTCCAGCACCTCGGGGCACGATTGGCACTCCCGCTTTACCGAGCCTCCTGACTACTTCTGACACTTCTTCCGTCGTGCGGGGAAAGACAACTAAGTCCGGACGATGCTTGAAAAGGGAGAGCCCATCGGTTTCGTAAACGACTAATTCTTCTGGGTTGGCGATCACGCCCATATCGCCGACGATTTCCTTCAGATTATCTACAAGGGTGGGATCGACCATCGCAGACCCGCCTTCCTTCCTTCTTGAGTGCTTGAGGGAAAAGTTGGAAAATCTCAAGCGGCTCAGTTCCCTCGGATTCAAAAATGTGGCTCTCGGTTGCGAAGTGCCAACCGACAAAAAACTCGTCGCCGGCGGTTAAAGGGATGCCGTTCAGTTTCCCTCTTCCCTTCCAGACCAGGAGGGCATAAGGGTCGGATTCTCGGCATTCGTATCTATCGGTGACGACCAATCGCTTACCTGAAAACTTGTCAGTGATGTCGGGTGGGAAAATCCACCACTGGTGACCGCCCTTTTGCTGCTTTCCCTCTACCGGTCTCGGCGCGATGCGGCATCGGTCCAAAAGATCCGGCTCTTGGGAAGTTTTGAAGTCCAGAAAATTCAGTGCCTGAGATAAAGTGTGAAAGCCGGGATGGATTTGTTCAGGAGGTAGCGGTCGCCCATTTGAACTGGTTTCCAAGAGGACGTAGACATCGCTCGGCTGCTGAACCTCAAGGCAGAGGGCGGTTCCCGGCCGATGGGGGACCCCAGCAGGGGTGTAGTAGCCTTCACCGCTCCGCTGAAGATAGTAGGGAGACAGTTCCAGTAGCCGGTCTCGGCCTCTATTAATGGCGTTAACGAGGTCCCTCTTGTTAGTGCCGGGATACAGTCCGACATGGGTGTAGGGGCAGGAACCTTTTGGTGCATCTAAGAAGAAGTAGGCTTCTTCCTTGCCAAAACGATGGTGACCGAAGAAGCGGGGATGGGCTTGAACATCCTCGTCGCCGGCGTGAAAGTGAAATACGATGGGCTCGGCGGGGTCCAAGATTTTCGCCAGCAACCGAA
Source organism: Candidatus Caldisaccharidevorator sinensis (assembly GCA_032161505.2). Classification (GTDB taxonomy): domain Bacteria; phylum Armatimonadota; class Fervidibacteria; order Fervidibacterales; family Fervidibacteraceae; genus Caldisaccharidevorator; species Caldisaccharidevorator sinensis. The sequence continues at coordinate 188,017 of JAVKTG010000001.1, read as the reverse complement.
ATTCGCCGTTGTGAAGGGCATTGCGTTCAGAACCCAGAAGGAAGTCACCATAGACGGATAGGGCATCCCTCAGAGTGACCCTAGGCGCTGCCCGTCCGAGGCGAATGAGACTTAGCCCTTCAAAGGCAATAGGATTTGGATTGGTTGCCTCAACCGTGGATGCGATCCACCTTTCCGGAACGAAAAGCCCCTTCGTCGGAATGGTCAGTCGTTGCGGGCGCAGTAATCTGCCACCGTCCCGGTAGAAGCGACGGACATAAGTCGGCACAAGAGGCAAAAGACCGCCCGTTTGATCCATCATCCGGTCAAGGAATCGGCATACGGTCTCTGATGGGGCGGGCGCTTGTTGTACCGTTTTCATAGCCGCATCCTCCTTCCTTTATTGTGATAGGCTAAGGATCGGGTGACAGGAATGGGGGAAGGGTCCCTTCTTTGCCCGGTCTGCGGAATTCGTCTAAGGCGGCGCATTCCGCCGTCCACTCCGGGCGCCTACTGTCCCCATTGTGGCGGGATGTGGCTGACAAGCGTGCAGTGGAAGGTGATGATGGATGAGCCCGATCTTCTGAGGGCCCTTGACCTCCTTGCCCACGATACCGCAGGGCTACCGGCGGTCCCCGATGAACCGGACTGCCCTCGCTGCGGCGATCGGCTTAAGACGGTCAGTCCTGAAGAGGCGACTTCCCTCTTGATAGAGAAATGCCCGTCGTGCGACGGCATTTGGCTGAAGGACGGACAAGGTCTCCTCATCGCTTCCGCGGTCGCCAAAAGCAGACAGGAAAGCCTTCCGCCTCTAGAAGAAGAACCTCCCTCGCCGGCTGTCCTGGTGGAATGCCCCTACTGTCTGCGCCCTAACTTCTCCGATGCTGACGAGTGCTGGGCGTGTGGAAAGACTCTTGCGGACGCCCCCCAGCAGCGACGGACGCCCTTTCTTCTCGAGAAACTGATGATGGGCGTCAGCCTGTTAGGAGTCGCCCTCGTCCTCCTGTCCCTTAACAGACCTACAAGCGCCAAAATCACCGTCGTCGGACTGTTCCTTCTCCTAGGGGGTTTGGCTGGTCTCTCGCTCGTTCGGAGCCTATGGGAAAAGCCCCCGGGCTCAGGGCTCTTCCCGACCTTAAGCAGGTAAGCCCCGTCTCAGCGGATCTTCTTTCTGTGCCTAAGCATCCGGCGCCTTTTCTTTCGCCAATGCTTGGCAGCCTTCTTTCGCCACCATTTCTTTGTGGAAGACATTTACCGACCTCCCTTTATCCGTGATTGTGACTCGACACCCGATTCGCCAATTCAGTGACGGGTGAGCCTGTGATAGTATAGTGCGCAGCGACCCGTGTGGCGGGTCCCGAAGGAAAAGGGGGACGAAAGGGTGGTGACTGCTGCGCCTGTAGCACTTTTGATACATGCGTGTCTCGTCTCTTTGGCCCACGGCGCTCCTCCCATCCCGGTGCCACAGACCACGGAAGCATTTCAGTTGGACGGCGTTGCGTCTGAAGACTGCTGGAAAAAGGCTCCCTCTCTCAATTTGACCCGTTTATTGGGCGGGGCAAGAGAGCCGTCGGTGACCACAGCGGTGCGAACCCTTCTGACCGACAGAGCCCTCTTCTTCTTCTTTGATTGTCAAGAGCCTCATCCCCAACGGCTTTTGGCAAAAGTCAAAACCTCTAAAGGGGATGTTTGGACCGACGATTCTGTTGAGATTTTCCTTGCCCCCGACGATCGGTGGCCCGATCAGTATTACCATCTGGTCATCAATACCCTTGCCGTCGTCCTGGATGAATTTTGGTCAAAGGGATCTCGTGACCTGTCTTGGAAGAGCGGAGCAAAGGCGGCGGTCTGCCGCAGACCCGACGGATGGACCGTTGAAGTGGAAATTCCTCTCCAATCTCTCAACAGGGTCCCGATACTGAGCGACCGTTGGGCACTTCAGTTCGCCCGCAACCGATATACTGGCGGCGAACCAGAGTTGATCACTTGGATGCCGGCCCGTTTGTCCTATCATGAGCCTTCTTCTTTTGCGAGCGTTTGTCTGTCGGGTGTCGTGACCCTGCCGGTCGTTCGGCGGGTCAGCCAGTTTGTCGTCAACAAGAAAGTCGCTTCCCTTGTGCGGGTTCTGAGGGGATATCTCGCTAAGCTTGACACAAACGGCAAGCCATCGGTGGTTCGGCTTCGGCAGGAACTGCAGTCAAGACTGGATAAGGGACAGGGTCTTAGAAGTCTGGAAGAAAAGTGGAATTGGGTGAGGGTTGAAGAGATGGAGTTGGACAGAAGGGAAGACGAAGTCAGGAGAGCCTCAATCGCCGGCAAATTGGGGCAGCCCTATGCTGTGTTTGTTCTGCCGCCGACGGAGAAACTTAGGTGCGGAGACTTACCACAGGAGCCCTGGACCCAAGAAGTCGTGCTCCACTGTGCCCGGGGGGAAGGGGAGAGCGCTCAAGTCGTCGTCGCCGCATTGGAAAGGGAGTTGCGGGTTCGTTTCGCTGTGTCCCCTCTGATCGGACCAAACGGGTTTGTCATTTTTCCTCAAGTTCGTCAGATCGGGTTCGTTCCCGTCAAGAGACCGACACCGGGAGGGTTCGGAAAGACCGGGAGATACCCGGACCCGCTTCTTCCGCTTCCAGCGGAAGGAATTTCGTTTAGTGAAGGAGAGACGGGCGGAATTTGGGTCACTGTCCGAGTGCCTCCCGAAGCACCGCCCGGGCTTTATGAGGGTGCGATAGAGATCCGACCGGAGGGGGTGCCGAAGAGGCAAATCCGCATGCGCGCTCAGGTTTACGGGGTTACGTTGCCCAATCAGAGTTCTCTGAAGACCTGTGTTTTGATCTGGGACCATCTCGCCGACAGGATCTACGGACCGTCTTGGACCGAGGAGCGTAGGAGGCGCTTTTACGAAACCTGTCTAAGGTACCGGTTCACACCGCCGCCGCCCCTTCCGTGGGATCAAATCTTCGTTAAAGGTGCCGACGGGAAATGGCAAGCTCGGTGGGACGAATTTGATAGGGAAGTTGAGGGCTGGATGAAGCAAGGAGCAACGGCATTTTCCATCGGTGGGGGGATACTGAGATGGGGAACGCAACCGCCGCCGCCGGATCAGCAAGACGAAGCGGGTCAGAAATTGAGGCTTTTGAGCGATCATATTCGGTCCAAGGGATGGACCGGTCGGTTCTACTTTTACGTCTTTGACGAGCCTTCGGCGAGCGAGTGGGACAATATACGCGCCCTTGCATCCTTTGTCAAGGAGAAGGGGCCGGACCTTCCCCTGATCCTGACGGCGGGATATGGGGCGACTGGTGCCTATCGGACCCATGCGCCGACGCCGGAAGGTGCTGCTTACCGTGGTCTTGAGGGAGCCATCGGCATCTGGGTTCCCCACATAGATTGCTTTGACGAACCTTTTCTCTCCGGTCGGCGGAAGGCGGCAGATGAGGTTTGGATGTACGTCTGTATCTCTACCGTTGGAAAGTCCTATCCGGACGTCTGGCGTATCGACTGGACGGGCACAGCCCACCGGGCCATCGGGTGGTGGCTTTGGAAATACGGCTGTCAAGGCTTCCTCTACTGGTGCGTTAACTATTGGGCGGACGACAAAGGTCCCTTTGATCTCTGGTCCGAGCCCGTCGCTTATCCGGGCGGCAATGGCGACGGTTTCCTTTTCTATCCGGACCCGAACAAAGGCGATCCCATTCCGTCGGTTCGTGCGGAGGTGATGCGAGACGGATTTGAGGATTACGACCTTCTCCAGATGTTGGCGCAGAGGGTGAAGAAGAAGAAGCTTTCGGCTACCCTTGCCCGATCGGTGGAGCGGCTGTTGAAAGCTGAAGAGATCATCACCGGACCCGATCGGTTCTCCCATAATTCGGCAGACTATATAGATGCGCATCGGCTGCTACTGAAAACTCTTGAGGCTCTGGGCAGGTGAGGGTATAAAATGGAGTTTATAAGAGAGCCCATCGTTCGCCTGATCGCCGTCACCCACTTTGAAAAGCCGACCGATCTGGAAGAGTTCCGGATCTGGAAGACAGATACGGACAACGAGAGCCAGCAGTTGATAGAGGCAGCGGGCAGGACCTGCTACCGGTCCTGGCACAACCCTAGCGGTCGGACCAACGAGCAATACATTGCCAACCTGATGTCCCAGGGGCATCTCTCGGTCATAGAGCATGCGGTCGCTTCCTTTTACATCCGTGGCATTTCCAGGGCTTGCAGTCACGAAATCGTTCGGCACCGCCACTTCAGTTACTCTCAAGTGTCCACTCGGTTCGTGGATGAGAGCGACAGCAATATGATTCTTCCGGACGCCATAGCGGACGACCCCGAAGCGGTCGCCATTTTTGCCGCCACGGTTGAGCAGTGCCGGGAGGCTTATCGGAGACTGTACCACTTGCTTCAGGGCAAGTTTGAGACGGTTTCCGACCGGACCTTGAGGAGGAAACTGGCCCGCCAGGCGGCTCGGATGGTCCTTCCCCACGCTTTGGAGACGGCACTGGTGATGACCGGGAACTTTCGGGCATGGCGTCATTTCATTCGGATGCGAGCGTCAGAGCATGCGGACGCTGAGATCCGGAAGGTGGCTCTTGCTGTTTTGGAACAGTTGCAACAGGTTGCTCCCTCCGTCTTTGGGGACTTTACGATCAAGACTCTTGACGGTCGCGTTCGGGTCGCAGAGCCATCTTATGCTTGGGAATAGCGACCCGAAACCCCTGAGTCCGGTTGGCTGTCAATTCCTTCAGGAGTCTGTGGTTCGGGAACCCGTTCAAAAGGCGTCACTTTTCTCGTGATGACAACGAAGGCAGTGTGAGCGACCATCCGGTCTTCCGGTCGTAACCGGTCGGCGACCGGCTTATAAGGTCTGTGCAAAATCTCTAAAACTTCCGTACCGACGACGGAACGGCTGGAAAAGGATCTCAGAGTCTCCACTACTTGATTGGTGGTCGGGACGAGAATAACGAGAAACCCCCCGTCAGCGACAGACCCCAAGGCCTGATCTAAATAGAGCCAAGGCTCTCGCACATCTAAAAAGACCAAGTCTGCATCCTGTTCGTCAAATCCTTCGGCGATGTCGCGAATGCGAAAGGTGACCCGGTCGGAAAGTCCAAATGCCTCCACATTCTCCTGTGCCAATCTGCTGAATTCAGCCCTCTTTTCATAAGAAAACACATGGCCGTCGGAGCCGACAGCAAAGGCGAAAGCAATGGTGGAAGCACCGCTCCCGCTTCCTGCTTCTACGACCCGAGCGCCTGGACCGATACCACAGCGATGAATGATATAAGAAAGTTCTTTCGGGTAGGCAACGCTGGTCTGTCGCTCCAGCCCTCTTAAGAGGAACTCAGAAGGAGTGGGACGAAAGGCGTAGAGGCGATAGCCCCTATGGGAAATGACCGAACAGCCTGGGCTCTTGCCAATCAGGTCGTTCAAATCAAAGGTCCCCTGGGCGGTCGTGAACCGCGTGCCGACCCGGCTGATCCAGGTCTTTGCACCGTCCGTCGTCACAAGAAGGACCCAATCACCGTCTTTGAACGAATTCATATCTCAGCACGGTTCCTTTTCCCTGCAACAGAAGGTGGTTAACTGGCGGGCTCGAAAGACGGCGGATGCGCATAGCACCTTACGGTGTAGGTTGGCTGATCACCCGATGAACTGGACCACTTCCAGAGGCATCCTCTGTTGCGCGCATGTTCGTCCAGACCAGCACAAATGATCGTCAGCCACTGCCCAAGGGTGAGGGGACCTGAAATTGTCAATTTAAGGGTCGTTTGGATCTTGACCAGAGTGAGCGGAATTTCGGGATTTGCGGGGAGATGGATGCTTTGATACTCTGGCAAAAGTTTGTAATTGACATTTTGGTGCCATTCGGGGCTGAAATTGAAGTAGATTCCCGTCAGTTCCTTGATCCGGTCCCTTAAATAATCAACGCTTTCGGCGCCGGTCAGGGGACCCAAAGGGATCGGGTCTCTTTTGACTACATCCCCGTCGTTGAATCCCCTGAGGGAGACCTGCATCGTCCCACCGGGAGGATCGCCCGGTCCTTTTGACCATCGGGCTGCGAACGCAGGATTATTGCACGTCCAAAAGATTCGGCCAGCGATACGGACGGGTAGGGGGCAACGGGCAATTTGGTAAGCGCTCCCCGCTCGCTCCCTCTCTTTTATAGGCAGCGGCGAGCCCTCCCATCCTTTCCCGGACAGAAAAGCCAGTGCCTCGCCTACATTTTTAAAAGAAAAGGATGCGCCGTACAAGTGGGGGGGGAAGGGGCAGGTGTTGAGAAAGGCGACTGTTGGAGGGTCAAGGGAAAGGCGAGCGGCGGTCCGTAGGGACAACTCCTTCAAGACCTGACCGACGGTCCCCTTGGGGCTGATCCTTAGGCGCACCGGTCCTGAAGGAGGACGATTCGGAGCCCCCTCACCTGACGCGGTCCAGAAAAAAATGAGAAAACCGCACGCCCAAATTTTCCAGCTACCTTTTGCCATAGCGTCCTCCCGTCCGCCAGGGATCGTCCGTGACTATCCGATAGGAAGATCAGCTGTGGGAGACCGACCCTGCACCGTTCTGCTCAACGGCGCCGTCACGCCTCACAACCGCCAACGCGCGCTCATAGGCTTCGTCATAAAGTCGCGCAGACTCCTTCCAGGAGAAGTCCCTTCTCATACCTTCGCGGGAGATTTGTAGATAGAGCGGCTCGTCTTTAAAGACGTCAAGGCATCTATTGACAGCGTTGACGAGGGAATCTGGATCCAATCTCGGAAAGAGGAAGCCGGTGCCCGACCGGGTGGCGGGGTCAAAATCGGTGACCGTATCCACGAGACCGCCGACGGCGTGAACGATCGGCGGGGTGCCGTAACTCATGGCAATCATTTGGGTCAGCCCGCAAGGTTCGAATCGAGACGGTATAAGTAAAGCGTCGGCGCCAGCATAGATCAAATGAGCAAGGGCTTCGTCGACCGTACCCAGACGGCAGGCGACGCGGCCGGGATAACGCTTCTGCAGTTGATCAAAAAGGGACTCCTGCTCGCCAGCGCCTAGAACGACCATTTGGATGGGCAGTTCAAATAGTTGAGGTGCCGCACTGCCGACAATATCAAAGCCTTTTTGGTAAGCCAGCCGGGAGACGATACCAATTAACATAGAAGAACCGTCTGATAGTCCGATTCGGCGGCGCAGGGCTTCTTTGTTCTCTTTCTTGCCCAGTCGGACAGACCGACCGTCATAGCGCCGGACAAGATAGCGGTCCGTCGCCGGGTTCCAAATGGTCGGGTCTATCCCGTTGAGGATACCGATCAACCGATCTTGAACAGCCAGAGTCCTGAGCAATCCGTCCAAGCCTTCACCGTATTGAGGTGTTTGGATTTCTTTAGCGTAATTGGGGCTGACGGTCGTCACCAGATCGGCGTAGTAGAGACCTGCCTTGATAAAACTGACCGTGCCCCAGAATTCCAGCCCGTATACATTGAAAGTGCTGGACGGCAGGCCCAGGGGCTCAAGAACGGACCGATCAAACTTGCCTTGGTAAGCGAGGTTGTGAACGGTGAAAACGTTCGCCGCTGATTGAAAAAACCGATCGTCGCTGTAGACGGTCTTCAAATAAGCGGGAACCAGGCCCGCCTGCCAATCGTGGCAGTGAATGACCGTCGGGCGAAAGCCGATTGCCTTGCATAACTCTAAAGCGGCACGGCACAAAAGACCGAACCGGATCCAGTCGTCATCATATCCATAGAGGTGTTCCCGATCATAAAAACCGAAATGCTCAACCAGGTAGACGGTGACGCCCTCGCCTAAAAGAGCATCCGATCGGTCTATCGCACAGCCCAGACTGAAACCGCCGAAAGGTATCTCGGGGAGTTCGGCGACCCGGACCAAAGTATGCGCTGCAGAGAAAGTCGCCCGATATTTGGGCATGATAACCCGCACATCATGACCCATCCGGGCGAGTGCCTTGGGGAGGGCGCCCGTCACATCTGCCAATCCCCCTGTTTTTGCCAAGGGGAACATCTCAGGCGTGACGAAAAGAATTTTTTTCTTACTTCTACGACCCCTCTTTCTCATTTTCTTCTCCATTCCCGTCCCCATCCCTGTTCAAGTTATTAATTTTGGTCGGCAATGCCGGACCTAATTTTCTTTTCTCAGCCCTGCTGCTGAAAGAAGGTTTTTTCCCGACGGTAGGGAGACAGGCTCTTCCACCCGGCACCCGTTACGAGCACAATGGTGCCGATCGGACGCCCTGCTAAGTCCCAGCCGGCGTAGGCAATCGCTCCCGTCGGCTCCACCCAGAGCCCTAACTGAGTCAATTCGTCCTGGGCATTGAGGATGGACGTTTCAGGAACGGCTATGAAATCCCCTCCCGTGCCTTTGACCGCATCAATGATCTGATGCAACCGAGGCGGTTGGGGGACGGCAACGCCTTCGGCAACGGTTTCGGTCAAAGGCACGCCCCAGCCATAAACGGCATTACAGATGGGAGCGCACGCCTCCGCCTGCACGCAATGGAGGCGGGGAAGGGATTTAATGATCCTAGAGAGGAAAAGTTCCGTGAACCCCAAATGGATCCCCAGCAAAAGGTCCCCATTGCCCACCGGGATGAAAAGGGAATGGTGCTTGCCGATCTTCCAATTTAGTTGCTCTGCAATCTCAAAGGCAACGGTCTTAGTCCCCTGAAGATAGTAGGGATGATAAGTGTGGCTGGCATAGACCGAGCCTGATTGGACCGAGTTCAGAACTTGGGCGGCAGCCGCATCCCGGTTTTCAGTCAAGTGAAGAAGCGCGCCGAACTGCTGAAGGGCATACAGTTTCCCTGGTGACGCATAGCGGGGGACGAAGATGTGACAGTGGATGCCTGCAAGCCGGCAGTAGGCAGAGAGAGCAACCCCGGCGTTTCCCGACGAGTCCTCGGCAACCTGTTGGACCCGGACGGCCTTGAGGACGGAAACGAGGACACTGGCACCCCTGTCCTTAAAACTTCCCGTGGGGTTGAGGAAGTCCAATTTGAGAAAACTTTTCCCATCAGGCGTCTGAATTAAAGGCGTTGCCCCTTCCCCCAGCGAGACGGGGCGTGCCCCATTGGGAAGGGAGAGGAAGGGGCGATATCGCCAGAGGGACCAATCGTCGCCGACGATTCTGTCTTTGGTCAAATCGTCTCTTGGCTGCCAGAGTAGGGGAGACCCACAGGAGCACCGCCACAAAAAAGGATCGGCTTGCCAGTTCTGACCACATTTAAAGCAGAACAGTTTCAACGCTTCCTCACGGTGACAAACGTAGCGCACTAAGCACGAAACGGGGCAAGGCTTGGCGATTAAAGTGCTGAACGACGTGATGAAGCGATGGCATAATCAGACCAGTAACGGGCGTGTGAAAGTGATGAGGGGGCAGGCACTAATAGAACTGGCGGTTTCCCTCATTTTTTTAGTTCTCCTGCTGGCGGGGATTGCCGATTATGGGCGCGCTCTCATCGTGCAAATCGGTTTGAGAAATGCGGCGCGGGAGGGAGCCCTTTACGCCGCCCTAAATCCGGGACGAGACAACGATCAGGACGGTAACCTCAACGAAGACCCTCGCAATGGCGGCGATGAAGACGGTGACGGTCTTGTCGATGAAGACCCCGATGAAGTGACGGACGCAAAAACCGTTGTCCGCACCGAAGCGTCGCGGGTCGGAGTCAGCCTTTCCGATAGTGAAATTCTGGTTGCGCCGGAGCAGGGGGCGCAGCAGGGAGAGCCGATCACGGTAACGATCAATAAGCGCATTCCGACCATTTTCGTTCGACTCTTGGGGATTAATGCGATCCCTGTCAATGCGTCGGCTTCCGCACCGGTGATGCAGCGGTGAGAAGAGCGAGAAAAGGTCAGGCAATGGTGGAGATGGCTCTCAGCATCACCCTGTTCGTCTTTTTACTTCTTGGTCTTGTGGAAGCAGGACGGTATGCCTTTCTCCTTGGGAGTCTTGCCAATGCCGCCCGCGAAGGGGCTCGTTATGCTGTCGTTCATCCTTATGCTGCCACTTCGGAGATCATTGACCGCGTCCGCCAGTCAGTGGCAGGGATGAACAGAGATCAATTGACTATCTCCGTTCCCAATCCGCCCCGCCTTCCGGGGACTTATGTGACGGTAGCGGTCTCCTATCCCTTTCGGTCTGTGTTGGGGCCGGTTTTATCAGGAACCGTCTGGGGCATTTCAACGATGAGGGTGCCCTGAAAGGGAGGTATCCGAGATGGGGAGAGGGCAATCGGTGGTCGTTGTAGTCCTGGCACTGGTGGCTCTCCTGGCTGTTTTGGGCTTGGCTCTGGACGGGACAAATGTCTACCGCGCCCGACGAATCCTACAAAACGCCGCCGATAAGGGAGCCCTGGCGGGGTCCCTGTTGATCGCTCGCAACCGGGGTATAGTTGAAATCACTCGGGGCCAGGTTTGGGGCGAGGTCAGCCGATATGTGCGAATGAATGGGGGCAACCCCGACAAAGCTGTCGCTTACTTGGTGGTCAACGAGGATTGCGACGGGCAAGTGGAGGAAGACCCGACGGACGGTGTGGACAATGACGGCGACGGGGTTTTGGATGAGGATCCCGGTAGTTTCGGCAATCCGGACTTGCGAATGGACGCGTCTAACATTGCAATTACGGGCGTCGTTCCAATTGACCGGTCGGTAGAGGGGGTTTGGGTGACAACGACTGGAGATGTGACGGTTCTGTTCGGCGGATTTTTGAGGAGGACCAGTGAAACCGTGCGGGCACGGGCGCGGGCGGACATCCGCGCGGTCGGCGGCATCCCTCCCGGTCAGGGCGTTGCTCCTATCGCCGTTCACTACGAAGTGGTCCGAAGGGCTCGGCGCGGCGACACGATAACCGTTTGGGACGGTTATAACTACCAGGTCACATTAACGACCAGCGGAGGCAGTTCCACAAACTACGGGGAACCGTCCAATCCCTACTCGGGATGGCTCAACTTGGGTTGGATTCATAACGCAGAGAGAGAGACCTTTGAAAATCGTGAGGTGGATCAATCACCGGGAACCAATGAACTGCGCCGTTGGTTCAGCCAGGGAAGTCCTCAGAGCGTTTATGCCGGTCCCATTTCCGAGCCGCCCAATCCGCCGAGCACCCGGGGCGATTTTATCTTTGGTGATCCCGGCATTCGCACCACCGTTCTCCACGAGATCAGGCGACTGATAGGTAGGACATTCCTTTTTATTGTCTACGACCGCTGGCATACTCGTAATGATTTAAACCAGATGTTCCCCACCCATGGTGACTTCCCCGAAAAAATCTTCTTTCACGCTATTGGCTTCGTCGCCGTGACCGTAACCGATGTCCGATCGGGAGGGGCGGTCAAATATGTCCGGGGTACCTTTCAATCGTTCACGACTGCCGGATCGGCTATCCCCGGCAGAGGTCTGGCTTGCGACGACATGATGGCGCGGACCGTCTCTCTTGTGGAGTGAGCCAGACACCGACGACTAAATCGGCCCGCCCAATGTTTCTATGCGGTGGACTAACTCCATAGTCCGAGCGGCATCGCTGAAATTCGTAACAGGAAGGGTTTTATCACGTACGCACTGTAGAAAATAAAGGTTTTCATCCCTGTAGCCGTAAGTCACCCGCTTGTCGTCCGATCCGGTCAACTCTTCCCCGGTGACCGTGTGATTTCCCGCACCTTTAAAAAAGATCTCGGCTGACTGGGGAGCACGCACATAGGCACTGACTCCTTTCCCGTGGATTTCAAACCTTTCATATCGGGACCCCGCCGTTCGGTTCGCCAACAGGACCCCAACTTTTCCCCTCTCAAAACCGATGACGCAGTAAAAGAGGTTATGGGACTTTGACCATCGCTCCCAATGGGAAAAAACTCGCCCCTCCACACAGGTCGCCTCGCCCAATAAGTCCCGCAGGACATCAACGGCGTGAATGATGTCTGTTCTCAAAATACTCATTTCGTAATACGGACCCCTACCGAGCATATCCTTATGAAACTCGGCAACGGCGGAACTGATTCCGCCCGACTGGCAGACCTTCTCCTTCGCATAACGGTAGACGGCGGAGAAGCGACGATTGAAGCCAACCAATGTAATTGCCCTTTGCCGCTCTGCTTCCTCCGCCATTGCCCAAGCGTCGTCCAGACTGCATCCGGGAGGCTTCTCAATGAAAACATGGGTGCCCGCACGAAGGCAGTCCAAAACGATCGGCACCAGACCCATCGGGGGCATAATCACATACGCAGCATCCAGATCTTCCTTTTCCAACATCCTCACATAGTTGCTGTATCTTCGTTCCTGCGGGACGCCGTAACGGTCGGCTGTGCTGTGCAAGCGGTCTGCCTGCAGGTCGCAAATGGACCAGATGACAGCAAAGGGACATTCGGCGACGCTTGGATAGTGGGCGCTATTTGCCATTGCGCCCGCTCCGATAAAACCGACTTTCAGGGGGGTCACCTATTCCATCCCTCCCTACGGCATAGGACTTCCCAGAGGGCAATGGTTGCTGCAGCGACCGCGTTGAGAGATCCGATGTCCCCTGCCATCGGAATCGTCCAGATCGCGTCCGCCCGCTCTCGGATCCTTGGTGACAGTCCGGCACCTTCCGCCCCGATGACCAGTGCCAGCGGTCGCGCTGCCTGTCCCTTCCGGATGTCGTCACCCTTCAGGTCAAGTCCAACAACCGTCCCCCCTTCTCTCTGGAACCGACTCAGAAACTGGATCACGTTGCCTTGGGCGATCGGGATGTGAAAGCAAGCGCCGGCAGAGGCTTTCACGAGTGCCGGACCGATCGGAGCCGTCCGCCCAGAGGGAACGATGATCCCGCCGGCTCCGAGGGCGTACGCCGTCCGAACGATAGCCCCGACATTTCCCGTGTCCTGCCAGTGGTCCAGGGCGAGCAGGATAGCAAGCCGTTCAAAGGAGAGGTCCATCAGTCGCTGAAGGGGAGTGATAGGAAACGGTCCGATGTCTCCCGCAATTCCTTGATGATGGACTGTCAGACCTATCCGGCTCAGATGCGCCCGGGGAACGCGCTGGACAGGTACATCCGCCTCCTTAAGTTGTTGCAAGAGGTCGGCTGGTAATTCGGCACCCTCTGCGATAACGATCCGCCGGGGAACGATGCCTGCTCTCAGCGCTTCTCTGACCGGATGCCGTCCGTAGATCCACATTGCTACAATGGTTTGAGATATCTCACCTCCGAGCGAACAGATCCCAAACCTTATTTAAATCCGGTTCGTTGTGAAAAACGACGGCTCCGTATCTGAGTCCGAGGGGCTCGTTCCTCTTGACGGACCATTCGCTCCAGTTGAAGGGCGACGGAGAAAGGAATCCGTAGTTACGGGTAAACCATCGCGACGGATGCCACGGGTTCTCCGGACCGTCCAGCAAAGCCAAACCGATGAAAGCACCTCTGAGATGCCGTCCGTAGAGGCACCATCTCGCTTTTTTCCCCATTGTCCCTTCTTCATTCCTACCGCCTTCGCTGTTTTCTATAAGCCCACCGCCTTCCACAGACAGTTCCGGACGAACGCGAGCGGAGAAAAAAGCGTGATTCGTCTTTCCTAAAAGGAGGTGATCTCTTTCGGCTTCCAACTGGAGCGAGCATTCCACCAGCCATCCCCAGGGCGTCAGGGAGAAGCGAAATCGGCGCCAATCCTTCATCAGCAGGGAGCCATCGGGCGCTTGCCAAAGGGACCAGACTTGGAACCCGTCGGCGCTGACCCTCAAGCGTTCAGACTTAATCACACCCTCGCCGACCTGGTTCAGCCAAAAACTGACACCGTTAATGTTTCCGTGTCCAATCCAGATGGACCGATGGTGGGGATAACGGTCCGGTGTCCCCAAAGCGCAGACATCTTCCCCTGTCAGAGTCCGGACAGGGTAGAAGAAGGGTAGTTGTTCGCCGGGGTCCATCCGGTAGCAGGCAATAAGGGTTCTGCCGGCCTCAATAGTGACGCGATTATCATCTCTGTAAATGCGTAGATCCCCACCCATCGCGGGCGCTCCTTTCAACAGATCCCTTCGTCCTCTTCTGGCGAAGTTGTCCACTGGGTCCAAGGCTCTTTTCCGACCAGAGGGACAAAGGTGCAGGGACCTTTATGCTCCGTAAGAGATTTCTCCCCTTTTTTGGTCACCCGGATCAGTTCCTGCAAGTGGCGGGTTCCGACAGGGATGACGAGCCGACCGCCATCGGCGAGTTGTTCAATCAGGGGGGAAGGGACTTCAGCCGCTGCGGCGGTTACGAGGATCGCGTCGTAGGGTGCATAGGGAGGTAACCCCTTGGAACCGTCACCGACGATCGTGTGAACATTTCGGAATCCCAAGTCTTCCAAAACTTTGGCTGCTCTTGCTGCTAGTTCGGGAATTCTCTCAATAGTGAAAACGACCCGGGCGAGACAGGACAGGATTGCTGCTTGATACCCTGACCCCGTGCCGATCTCCAGCACCTTCTCTGTGCCTTTTAGAGACAAGAGATCGGTCATCATTGCCACGATGTAGGGCTGAGAAATGGTCTGCCCGAAGCCGATAGAGAGGGGATAGTCCTCGTATGCCTGCCAAATGCTCTGGGGAGGGACAAAGAGATGACGGGGAACTTCCTCCATCGCTTGAAGGAGACGCTGATTATGGATGCCCCGCCTGCGAATCTGATACTCCACCATTGCCCGGCGCAAACGGGCGAGGGTCTTCGTCTGGTCCTGCTCACCGCCGTTCTCCGACGACAGGAGCCGAAGGGCAGACAAAAAGTTCATCTTTCTGTCCTTTCAGAAGGAGCCGTCGGGCTCTGACGGGCGGCGGTGCCGGTGCCTATAGATGTCTGATCTCCCGGGATTACATTGAATTTCCGCAGACAATACTGAATGCTGGCTTTCAACTCAGTGTGGGTAATTGTTCCGCCGAGGAGATCAGCCCGCAGCATCCGGTTGAGTTCGGCTAAAACCTCAGCCTTCGTCTTACCCTGCGACATCCAGTCGTCCACATTTTTCCAGAGGCGCTCCAATCGACGCTGTGGAATGGTGCGGATGGCGTTCTCAACAAACTGCAGAACTTCATCCAAATTACGAGTCCGAATCTCCCGGTCTTGATCGACGAAAGTTATTTCCCCTGTCCCCTCGTTCACGGTCACATTGATCTGGTTGGTAGAACTGCCTGGCGTCTCATAGACGATAGCAATATTAGTGTTTTGGACACCCTGATCGGACCAGACGGATACATCAAACCTCAGGTTGCCATACGTTACCTTACCCATGTAGGGTGACAGAGAGACAACCAGGCTCCGTTGAACCTGATCGGCTAACTCACCCATATCGGACGCCTCCCACTATTTCTGAATCGGTTCTAACCGCCTGATGTCCTACCAGCCTCTCGTTCTCCTCGGCTGCCCTATCGTTGAGTGAGCCGTCCAGTTCCTCAATCTCCCGGCACAATGGTTTCAGGCTTTCCACACTGATCGCGCCGGATTGATACAATTGGTAGGCTTTTTCCCCCAACTGGAGCAAAAGGTCGTGACGCTTGCTCGCCAGCGCCTTCCTCTCCACTTCCTTTGCCGTCGCCGAGGATTTGGCGACGAACCATGACCAAAACCGGTGGGCACACCGAGCAAGTATACTGATGAGGAAGGCGACCGATCGGAGGAACTGGCGGCAAGCCTTGGATCGCCATTCACGGATTTTCATTTCCCGAATCAGGGCTTCCTTACTCTGAGGCTTCCACACGACGGTTTCGCGCCTCCGTTACTGACCCTCCGGAGCCGGGCGTAAGCGTCTCCGGTCGCTGACAAAGGCTTCCAAGAGGTCCAGCGGTACGGGCATGACGATGATCGTGCTCCGTTCCGTCGCTACCTCCGTCAAGGTTTGGAGAAATCTGAGTTGGAGCGAGCCCGCGTGGCGCCCCATAATCTCCGCTGCCTGAGCCAGGGTTTCGGAAGCCTGATATTCTCCCTGGGCGTGGATAACTTTCGCCCGCCGCTCTCTTTCGGCTTCCGCTTGGCGTGCCATTGCTCGCTTCATTGCATCGGGCAATTCCACATCCTTGATGGCAACCATGTCGACCTTGATGCCCCAAGGGTCAGTGGTCGTGTCTATGATTCTCTGAAGCTTCTGGTTCAGTTCCTCCCGATGCGCCAGAAGTTCATCCAGTTCACTTTGACCGACGACATCTCTTAAGGTCGTTTGGGCGACCTGCTGGGTGGCGAATATGTAATTCTCCACCCTGACGATGGCGGCTGCAGGATCCATCACCCGAAAGTAGACGACGGCGTTCACCTTGACCGTCACATTGTCTCTCGTGATGATCTCCTGCTTCGGCACATCCACAACAAAGACCCGAATGTCGACTTTAATCATTCGCTCCAGAACGGGGATAATGAATTGGAGACCTGGCGCAGCCACGCGCACCAACTTCCCAAGCCGCAAAACGACTCCCCGTTCCCATTCGGCAACGATCCGGACCGCTTGCGCGACGATGACGAGGGCAATAACGAGAACAGCGACCGCCAATTGCGTCAACGCCGCTTCCATTTTTACACCCCCCCTTGGGGCACTTTTCGAACCTTCAGGCGAAGCCCCTCAATATCAGCAACTTCCACTTTTTCTCCGGCTTTAATCTCTCCGTCAACCGCATCGGCTGTCCACCAGGTGCCGCTGACGAAAACCGTTCCGGTAGGAGCCAAATCCGTTCGTGCTTCCCCGACAGAACCGATCAAACCCTCCCGTCCGAAGGCGGGCTTTCTTCGCTGGCTCTTAACGATCGCCACCCCCGCCCCGCCCAATACGGCGCCGATGACGACGGTCAGTCCGACTAACGTTCCCGGTGCCACCCGGAAATGTGCCGCATAGAACGACTGTCCCGGACCCGGCTCCGGAATCAGAAAATACCCGCCCAGGATCAGACACACAATGCCAGCGACAGCGAGAACCCCGTGGCTCGTGACGAACAGTTCGGCTACGAAAAAGCCGGCAGAAGCAATGATCAGAAGTACCCCGACGACATTGACTGGTATAAGGGTCGAAGAGTAAAGGAAGAGGAGAAAGGCAATGATGGCGACGGTAATAGGAAGGACAGCTCCGGGGTTGTAAACCTCAAGGACGAATCCTAACACGGCAATAAATAGAAGGAGTAAGGTCACACTAGGGTCGGAGAGGAAGTGAAGAAAGGACTCCTTTGGTGTCATCCTGAGTTCGACGATGGGGGCGGCTGCCGTTCGCAAGGTCACGGTCCCATCCGCGGTGCGAACTTGCCGCCCGTCGATCCGTCGGAGCAGTTCGTCCAAGTCGTCGGCGATCATATCCACGACTTTCTGTTCTACGGCTTCCCTGGCCGTCAGGACAGCGCTCTGGCGCACCATCTTCTCCGCCCACTTGGTATTTCGGCGCCTCTCCTCGGCGATCGCCCGGATGGTTCCTATGACGGCATTGGTAGCCTTTTCCATCATTATCTTTTGCATTTCGGAGGCGGGACCCTCCGTTCCGGTCGGGCTGACGAGCACCGGGCGAGCGGCGCCGATGCGGGAGGCGGGAGCCATTGCAGCGATGTGGGCGGACATGACGATGAAGGCTCCCGCTGAGTCGGCATTCCCTCCTCTGGGCGCTACATAGACAACGACCGGCACCGGAGAGTTCAGGAAAAGTCGGACGATTTCCTGCATCGCCTCCAACATTCCGCCAGGGGTCGTCATCTGTATGATCAGGCACTGGGCTTTTTCCTGATGGGCCCGGTCAATGCATCGGCTAAGGTAGTCGGCCAGCGCCTTGTTGACGAAAGCGTCCTTGAGGGTGACCAGGTAAACCGACTGGCGAGAGGGTGCTTGTGAGTGAACGGGAACGACAACACACAGAATTAGTAGAAGACAAGAGAATGTCCGCTTCACATTACTCCCCGCTATCAGAATAGCGCCGATCACCGGGGATGTCAATCCAGGGATGCCCCAGCGCCTCCAAAACTCCCTTAAGGTATTCCAAAGCATCAACCTTATCATCGTCACTGAAAAGTTCCACATTGAGGGCGGCGTTCGGAGTGGTATCGATCAGGAGCCTAAGAACTTTTTGCCAGTCAATGACCCCTTTGCCCGGGACCAGGTGAAGGTCCTGAACACCATCGTTGTCGTGGATGTGAAAAGCGATGCAACGATCTCTCCAATCCTGGAGGAAGGCGGTCCAGTCGCCCGAGAGACGAGCGTGACCGATGTCTATGCAGGCCCGTAAAGAGTCTGAAGGGAACGCCTTAAAAAGCCCTGCCATCTCATCTGGGTGGTCCATTAAATGGACGATCTGGCTCCCCTTTACCGAAGGATTAATGTTCTCAAGGGCGATGGGAAGTTTCAGTTTTTCTGCAAGGGGGAGCAGGATTTCTAAAGAGCGCTTGAGGCAATCCACGGCCCTGGGACGCACCCAGTTCAAGGTCGGTATCCCCAGTCCATAGCCGGGATGGCACGTCACCCACAACGCCCCGGTCGCTTTCGCAACATTGAGGAGCCGGATCATATACTCCACTGCGGACCGGCGGACCGACGGTAAGTAATCGGCCAGGTTCAGGACATAGGGGGTATGAAACGAACAGGTCAGTCCCGCGTCTTCCAGGCGTTTCGCCAGGTCTCGGATTCGGGCGGCGTGGAACAACTCCAGCCACTGAGCAGGACCAAAAAGGTCAATCTCCAAGTGATTGGCTCCCTGTGCCGCAGCAAGGGAAATATATTCTTCAGGCGGGCTAGGGAATGCTACAAATCCTAATTTCATTTGGCTCACCTTTCTGTTCCTGCCGTTAGACTGATACGCGCCTGCGTCCGTTCCGCGCTTTGTCAAGAATATGGCAACAAAATACTTACGGTGATCGTGCAGCAGGAGATGGCTTGTCCCGATGCAAATGTGTCCTTCCTGTAGTTGGAATAACTTCGACAACGCCCGGTTCTGTAGCCGGTGCGGCGAGCTTCTGAAAGGACTTCTCGGGCAGGGGGAAATACTGATCGGTCGGTATCGCGTCCTTCGGGTCCTGGGATGCGGAGGAATGGGTGCCGTCTACCTAGCGGAGGATCTCTTTTCAGCCAACCGTCCGGTGGCGGTAAAGGAGAACTTTGAATCGTCTCCCGAGTCTGCCCAGCAGTTTCAGACGGAAGCGGAGATCCTTAGCCAACTGCGCCACAGGAACCTGCCGAGAGTGTCTGATTTTTTCGTCTCCCCGGATTCGGGGAAGCAGTATCTGGTAATGGAGTATGTGTCCGGCGAGGACCTGGAGGAAATGGTCCAAAAGAGAGGTCCCCTCGCTCCCGGCGAAGCCCACCGGATTCTTTCCCAGGTCGCTGACGCAGTCTCCTACCTTCACTCACAGTCCCCTCCGGTGATTCACAGGGACATTAAACCGAGCAACATCAAAGTCGGCTCCGACGGTCGGGTCGTGCTCGTCGACTTGGGGATTGCCAAGCGCTTTCAGCCCGGTAAAGAGACAGTCGGTGCAGCAGCTGCCGTCACTCCCGGTTACTCGCCACCCGAGCAATATGGTCAGGGGATCACTGATCCCCGTTCGGACCAGTATGCTTTGGCAGCGACTTACTACTTTGCTCTTACCGGTCACGCTCCGCCGGAAGCCATTGACCGGATAACCCGTGGGGATCGGCTGGTTCCTCCGTCCCGCCTGAACCCTTCCGCTCCCCCTCATTTGGAGCAGGCGATTCTCAAAGCCATGTCTCTCAAACCAGCGGACCGGTTTGCCTCCATCGCCGACTTTATGAGAAGCGCGGGCGGACATTGGACACCCAGTCCAGGTCCGCCCCGACGGACGCGCCCTGCTCCCTACCCATCCCGAAGGACCCGCTCCTCTGTCGATCCCGCTCAGGTCTTTTCTTCCATCTTTGAAATGATGTTTTGGCTCCTCGTTTTGTGGGCTCTCGCCGGCACTTTGTTCGGAGGATGCCGGGGCTGCATCATTATTCCCATTCCTCTTCTTTTAATCACCATCCTCGCTGTCAAAGGCGCCTGGCTGCCTTCTCTTTTGCTTGCCGTATTCCTTGCCGGCTCCCTTTATCTTAGAAATTCGTTTTTTGCCCAAAGGTCCCTCTGACTTGCTACCAAGGTGTCAACCAGGCGACCCGAAAAGAGAGAGCAACTGTCATAAGCAGCGAGACGGTGATGACTCCTCTCGGTGACAAAGGCAACGAAGGTAATAATCGCGCCGGCTCTCGTGTGACCATCGGGTGAAGGGGTAGCCACAGGCGTGCCGTTTCGCCTCGGACGACGCCGATCAGGTCCAACATCACCAGGACAAAGAGGGTGGAAGGCGAGAGGGCGGGCCCTTTGTCAGACAGCCACCAATAGTGGATATGAGCAAGGATCAGAGGAAGCCAAAGGGCGCCGATGGACAAGAACCAGTCAACCCAGTTGAGCAAGACCCAAAAGATGTAAGAGCGGGCGCGCCCTCCCGCCTGCAGAGAGTGAGCCTCTGCCGCCTCCCTTAACGTCAGTATGGGTTGGAAACCCCAAATGAGTCTCAGGAGGAGGAAGATGGCAACAACGACTAAAACGGCTGCTGTTAGTTCGAAAAGCCTCCGCCTCTTAGCGGCACTTTGTTCCTCGTGAGCCGTAAGCCAGAAACCCCACAACAGCAAACAGGCGATGGAGAGCCCATTTTTGAAAGCGAAAAGGATGCTCACACCTGCGATGAGCCCGAACCCGACAATAATGAGCCAAGATTTTGAAGACGGGCCCCTTCCTGCCCAGCGGGAGAACAACATCAATTGCATGACCGAGAGGAAGAAATGAAGGCTGTCGGTTGCGGGCATCCAAAAGAGAGTGCCGGGAGTCAGCGCCGTCAAAAGGGCGAGTAGGGGCTTTCGGTCATCGGTCACCAGCCGTTGCAGATGACAAAACCAAAGAAAAATCGCTACCAGATTTAGGCAGAGGAAAAAGACGGCAATAAGACAGGCGGATTGGAGTTCGGCTGGGCGGACGCTGCGGAATTGCTTCCAGCGATCTGGCATGAAGTGGGTCATAACGGCTTCCAACTGTCGGCTCAATGCGGATGCGCTGTCGCTGCTCAGAACTTTTTCCCTAAACTCAGTCAGCGAAGGGTGCAGCGTTACAGCCCTGAGACCGGCAAACAGGAAGGGCAGCCCCGGCGGATGGGTGGCTGAATGAAAGGGACGGCTGGCGAGGTCTCTATGATACTCGCGCAAGTAGGGCGCGATGCCTTCTTCCTCTATTCTTCGTGCCTCAAGAAAAAAAGAGGTAGACACGGGGCTCGCGATGATGAGCGACCAGTAGATTCGGGGTCCTCCGTACGGTCCTGAAGCGACAATGGCACAGAAAACCCGGACAAAGAGGGAGAGACCGAGGATCAGAGTGCAAGCCCGACGGTATCCGATGCGGGAGGAGGCGTGCACGATCGGCTCAAAGGCAAAACAAAGAAGCAAGAGGAGCAAAATCGCAAGCCGATGGGTCTCTAACGACTCCATCGGTAGTAAATACCACTGCCACTGACCGGGCACGCCGAGAGGCAAGGGAACCGCAAGGATAGCGCCGACGCTGATGCACCATAACCACGCTCCGATCCAGTAGGACTTGACCCGAGGGGTGACCGCTTGGGTTTGTCTCTTCATAACCGATGGGAGCGGTCGACCGCAGCTTAAGACCGTCTGCCGACGAACAGGTCCCGACCGTGCACAAGGACTTTCAATTTGGCGTCTGCGACCGTTCGGTGCAACATCCAGAGACCGCAGTCCGGGTGAACCCACTGAATGCGGTCAGGACCGAGGACGGAGAAGGCTTTTTCAATCCGGCGGGCAACTGTCTCTGCAGATTCCACTTCGTTGTCCTTAATATCCACTACCCCGATGCCGAGGGAGAGCCCCTCTTTCAAATCCCGGAAAATCTCGATTTCCGCCAGGTCCCGGCGCGCCATCTCAAGAACCAGATGATCCGCCTCCAACGAGTTGAAGAAAGGCAGCAGGTCCTTCCAGAAGCCTTTATGGACCGGCTGACCGCCGTAATTGCCGAAGCAAAGATGCACACCCTTCAGACCGTTGAAGGCGGTCAAGACGCGATTGATGACTTCACAAGCCCATTGCCAATCCTCAGGATGCCCGGGGAGGTGGGGTTCGTCCATCTGGAGCACTTCACATTTCAAGTCCCGGACCTGATCGGACAGAATCTGGGCTATGTCGTGAGCCAGACGGACCCTGTCATTGTAGTGACGATCCAGGACCATATGCGCCAGCATGTAGGGACTCGTGACGGTGAACTTCAAAGGCTTCTTTGTCAGACCTCTGGCAGCTTCGCAATCGGCGGGTAAGTTGAGTTCCCCTTGTCCCAGTCGCCCGGTGACCACTGCCGCCGGCTGCCTGCGATAGTGCAGGCGTTCGTCCCGCCGGAATACCGCCACCTCTTCCTTGGTGATTCGGGTCCGGACACCGTCCAACGACCGAATGAAGTAGTCCACCATCCCTTGCGTCTCTGGATGCGCAGGGTCGTAACGGACAATTTCGCCATCGGTGACCAGATCAATCCCTATCAACTCCTGAGTCTTGAGGACAACCATAAGAGCGTCCCCCAGATACGCCTTCTGACCCGAGGCGACATACCAAGAAGGGGCAGGGTAACTACCCACGACCGTCGTCAGCGGTCTGATCCGCGGCAGTTCTCTCAATTCCGTTTTCATCACCGATAGCACCCCAGTTCCTTTCCGACCTCATACATCGTTCTAATATTCTCCAAGGGCGTGCCCGGAGCCAGGTTGTTACCCTCCCGAAGAATGAACCGACCGCCCTCCATAACGCCGCTCGTCAGTATCTGCGTAACAGACCGGCGGACATCGTCGGAAGTCCCGTACCGAAGGAGAGGGACAGGGGGACCCCCTAAAAGTTCCACCTCAGGACCCAGTTCCCTGCGCGCCCGACTCAGGTCTACAGGAAAGCCGGTATCTATGCTTCGGACGCCCAGATTCTCTTTTAGAAACAAAAAATGCCGCTGCGCATCCCCGCACAGGTGGATATGGACGGATGCGCCTACATCCGCCAATTCCGTTACCAATCGCTGATGGAACGGAAAAACCAATTCCCTGTAGTCGTCCAGACTCAATAGTTCTATGGAATCGTCGGCGAAGCCGAAGACCTTTGGCTTTTCCTCCATTCCCAAATGGCGCCGGTAAGCACGGATTCTTTCCATGATTGCAGAAGTGACCAGATCGAGCAGTTCCAGGGCAAAATCCGTATCCTCTTTTAAGTCCAAAAGGAATTCCGTCGCTCCCCTCAAGTTGCAGCAGACGGTCATCGGACCGTCTGTCCCGAGTCCGCAGGGTGTGACTGTGGCAATGGGCTTGCCCATAAAAGTCCAGCCCTCTTCCTGCTTGCGACGAAAAAATTCGTAGAAGTCCCAGTTTTTAGCCATCAGCCCGCCTGTGAACGGATCAGGGATGCCGCTGTCCAGTAGCGCCTTTTTGTTGTCTTCGGTCAGTATCGGCACCGTGTCCGGAACTTCGCCCGGGAAAAATCTGATGGGACATCCAAACCAGGCAGCCTCATACACGTTCTGAAAGTCAATGGAAACCGACCAGCCGGTTTCCGGAAGTCCCATCTCGGCGTCTTGAGGAATGTGATGACGGATCCAGAAAAAATGCTCCAGTTGTCTCTCCAGCATCGTTTGAGGATTGTTGAAATACTGTTCAAAGGTGATCTGGCGGGGGTTGGCTTCGGGGATGTCCATTGTGAACCGAACGTTGATCCCGAAGATGATCGGGACGCGAATCGGATGCCCTTTCCGATAGGCGTCCCAAACAGCGCGGACCTGGTCGTTGTGACGAGCCAATGCCTCGTCCGTCACCTGCGTCCACCCCTTGAAAGAATGGGTCAGCATACTAAAGTTTGGTAAGTTGATCGGATCAAGGAGGGAACATTGAGTGGACAAGGTTCGTGTTGCGGTGGTGGGGACCGGTTCCATCTTTCGGGGTGCCCATCTGCCGGCGTACCCGGAAATTGAGGAAGCGCAGATCGTTGCCCTTTGTGACAGCGATCCCCGATCCTTAGCGGCAGGGGTGCGGGCAGTATCCGAAATGTACGAGCGAGCCGCCAAGCGATTTGAGGAAAGGGGTGAAGGAGAAAGAGCAAAGGCTCTGAAAGACCAGATCAAAGAGGTGAACACTTACCGGGACTATCGGGAGATGCTGAAGAGAGAGAAGCCCGACCTGGTAGAAATTTGCACCAGTCCGGACGCGCACGCCCCGGTCGCCATCGCCAGTCTCCAGGCAGGCAGCCATGTCATGTGTGAGAAGCCGATGGCACGGACCTGGCTGGAGTGTCTGGACATCGGGGAAGCGGTGGAGGCAACCGGCAAGTTCTACCAGCACAACGAAAATTGGCTGTTTGATCCTTTTTACTACACGGTGCGAAAATTCATTGACGCCGGGGTGATCGGAGAGGTCGTTGCCGTTTACTTGAACACATCCCATCCCGGACCAGAGAACCGACTCTTTTTCTGGGACGAAACGGTCGGCGGCGGTGGTTCGCTTCTAGACAACGGCATTCACGCTGTCACCGCTTCTTGGTTCCTTGCGGGGTTTGAAACGGAGCCCGTCGTTGTCAAAGCCGCTGCCCCGGTCGGCATCACCCAGAGAATGCCGAGAAGGATCATAGACGGTCGGTTCCGGGCGTTTCGGGTTGAGGACGACGGTCACATTCTGATTCGTTTTGAAGATAGGCAGACGGGTCGGTGGGCAACGGCTCATGTGGAGGGATCGTGGAGCCATCCCGATTCGCCGCCGACAGCCATTTACGGCACGACCGGCTCCATCCGCCCCGTTCACGATGACGGCCGTCTCTATGTGGAAATGACGGACGCCTTCTGTAGAACGAGGCGCGTGGAGGCGGCGGGCCCCACCTGGACCCATTGGCCGTCCAGTTTCTACGGCGAAATCAAGAATATGGTTCAATGCGTCCTCAACGGAGTGCCACCGATCTGTGATCATCGGATCGGTGCCGACTCTCAAGCGATCGTCGGCGCCGCTTACCTGTCTCAGGCGAGGAGACAGAGGGCTGTTTTCGTTGAAGAGTTCAAGGAGTTTGCCCTTTCGCTGAGGAAGAAAGCCGGCAAGAGGTCCAACGAACTTCTCATTGAGGAGCAATTAAAGGGAGTCCAAAGACCGTTCTCATTTGCTCTAAAGTAGAGTGACAACCGGATGGTCAAACAAGCCGTCATCCTTGCAGCCGGTAAGTCAACGCGAACCTATCCCTTGACTCTGACGATTCCCAAGCCGCTCCTGCGTGTCGGCTACCGACCCAACATTGAGAATTTGTTGATCGGGCTAGAGGCTTCCGGAGTGGAGCGCGTCGTGATCGTCATCGGTTTTCTCGGAGACCAGATCTGTCACCGTCTGGGTCATTCATTTGAAGGTCCCACCGTTACGTTCGTGGAGCAGTTAGACCCGAAAGGAACGGGTCATGCTCTGAAGGTCGCTTCCAGACAGTTGCGAGAGGAGCCCTTTCTTGTCCTGAACGGCGATGATCTACTCCTTCCCGCACCGATTTACGAAGCAGCCCGTCGGGTTCCGTCCTTAATCGTTTCTCCTCACCCCCAGCCTACCCGGTTTGGGATGGTGCGGGTCGACGACGGATATGTAGGCGAGATTTTGGAAAAGCCGAAGGAGGCGGAGCCCGGCTCCCTTGTAAGTTCAGGCGCCTACTCTTTGCCTTACGAAGTTATCCCCTTGTTAGATCGCTTGAAGCCGGCTCCCGACGGGGAACTGAGGCTAACCGACGTAATGCCGGCGGTGATTGAGAAGGGTCTCCATGCCATTTTGTCCGAAGACGGTTGGGTGCCGTTGACTTATCCATGGGACGTGCTCATCGGGACTCACCACCTCCTGGACCGGTGGGACCAAGCGACCGGTCAGGGACTGCTGCCGCCGCCCGAAATCTCCCCGGAGGCGTCGGTAAGTGGTTGTCTGGAAGGTCCTGTCCTTGTTGAAAGGGGTGCCCTGGTGGAGCCCGGGTCAAAAGTAATCGGACCGTCCCTCATTGGTGAGGGCACTCGTATCACCAGCGGATCGGTCATTGACGCTTCCGTCATTGGGTCGTTCTGTTTCATCGGACCGGGAGCGACCGTCAGGAAGTCAGCGGTGATGGACAGGGTGGCGATCGGGAGGGAGGCGTTCCTATCGTGGAGTGTGATCTCCGAAGATTGCGAGATTGGAGACCAAGTGACGGTCCGGGACCGGCATCCGACGGGTCTGACGGTCCGGTCCGTCGTCAAGGGGACGGTTGTAGATTCGGGCTTGAAACAGATGGGATGCTTCATAGCAAAAGGGGTCGTGGTCGGGAGGGGATCGGTCCTATTCCCGGGCGTGAAAATATGGACGGGAAGAAAAATACCGGCGTACGCCGAGGTCGTTGAAGACATATCAGACGATTAGGGTGGCGAAAGGATGAGGATAACCGATGTCCGGGCATATGTCGTGCAATATGAGACCAAGAGACCGTTTCGTTGGCGGGAAGGTTTGCCTGGCTCTGATCCCGTTTCCGAAGTCTGTTGGCTTCGTATCCTTACCGACGAAGGAGTAGACGGGCTTGCTGCTTCCGGTCACGGAGCGATTGTCGCCGATATTGTCCGTCGGCGCCTAAAAGACGCCTTGAAAGGTCGCAACCCCCTTCAAAAAGAGGAGATTTGGCATCTCGTATGGGAAATAGACCGAATTGAAGAATTCCCGATTTACGCCCTCGGTCTGGTGGACATCGCTCTGTGGGACATTACAGGAAAAGTGGCGGGTCTGCCGGTGTATCAACTCCTTGGCGGGGCGAGGGATCGTATCCTTGCATACGCTTCAACGGTCACCTGGGAAACGGAGGAGGATTATCTCAGGTATGCCGATCAGTGCGTAGAGCTGGGCTACCGAGCGATCAAACTTCACGCATGGGGAGACGTTCGGCGGGACGGCAGACTTGCCCAGAGGTTGAGGAAGCATCTCGGCGATGAGATTGCCCTCATGTATGACGGATCGGCGGGGTTTCGCTATGAGGAAGCCGTGACTCTGGGACAAATGTTAGAGGACGCCGGCTTCCTTTGGTATGAGGAGCCGATGAGGGAGTTCAATATTTGGCAGTACGCTCGGCTGTGCAGGGACTTGGACATTCCAGTCCTCGTGCCGGAAACGACGGAGGGCTGCCACTACAATGTGGCGGACTTTATTGCCTTCGGGGCGGCCGACCTGATTAGAACCAGCACACACTACAAGGCAGGCATCACCGGCGGATTACGGATCGCTCACTTGGCAGACTCGTTCGGGATGTATGTTGAGGTTCACGGCGGAGGCTATCCGAACTTACACCTCGCCCTTGCCGTGCCCAATACCCGATTTTTCGAGATTCTCGTCGTCAGCGATCCGGCTGAAGAGAGGCGTGAGCAAGGGGAATTGGCGATTGACGAGGACGGGACCGTTCGGGCGCCGTCGCGCCCGGGGATCGGCTGGTTAGTCGATCTCAACGAAATTCAGAGAAAGGCTATTATCACCATCTGAACTCGGTTCGAGAAAGGCGGGCGCCGGCGACAGTGAGGACCTTTCGCCTGGTCGTATCCGTTGACATCAAAGCACCAGTGGAGATGATCTACGACATTCTAAGCGACCTAGAGTCTTACCCCAAGATGTTCCGGTATCTCCACGATATTCGGGTCGTCCGTCGGGGAGAGACAGAAGCGGTGGCCAATGTCCATGAAGATATGTTCGGCATCCTGAGGGTTTGGGTCTTAACCAAGTTTCGTTTTGAAAAACCGACCAAAGTGATGGTGGAGCAGATCCGAGGACCTTTCGTCAAAGCCATCGGCTGGTTCCAACTGGAGGCGAAGAATGGAGGATGGACCACTCTCACTCACGGTGCCGAGTTGATTGCTGAGGGGGCGCTCGGGCATCTGGGGATCCTGTTCCTCAAAACGGGCGAGGCGCGGCGGAGAATGACTCAGGAGGTCCTTGCCGTAAAAAGGCGAGCCGAATCCGACCTGTGACGCCTCCCAACATCAAAAATCAAATCGGTCAATGTTCTTAGCGGTGAAGAACATGGGGGGACCGAGCAGCACCTCATCGTCTCTGACGACCTTCTTGCCCAGCCGCCCGGCGGTCAGAAATTGGGCGCCCTTCTTGAGTGTTCCATCGCAGACGGCGCGAGCGACATAAATGGTCAGGTATCCCAGGTCAACAGGGTTCCATAGAATGACCGTCTTGACGACCCCTTTCTTGACATAGTTGCGCATCGTCTTGGGAGTGGACAGACCGACGACAGCGATCTTCCCTGCCTTAGCCGCCTGCAGAACGGCCTCGGCGGCGCCCGGGAAGGCGACGGACGAGATGCCGAAAATTCCCCGGACATCAGGATACGCCCGAATGATGTCTCTGGTTACTTTGAGAGCCAACTCCATACTTTCTTCGCTCGGTCGCACCGTCAGAAGGCGCATCTTGGGATACTTTTTCGCCATATAAGTCTTCATTCTCTTGAGCCACTCGGTCTGATTGGGTGCGGTGAAGGAACTGGTGACGACAGCGACGGAAGCATCGGCGCCGGCTTCCTTCGCCATTGTGTCTATTAGGGCGTGAGCAATGTCCTCGTAAGTCGCTTGGTTGACAAAAAACAGCCGGGCATCCCGGCGCGCGTCTGCATCGTAGGTGATGACCTTCACTCCCGACTGGAGGGCTCTCTTCAAAGCGGGTGCGATAGCCGTCGGATCATTGCAAGCGACGGCGATGACGTCGGGCTTGCGGATCAGCCACGCTTCAATCATCTCCGCTTGCCGTTCCACCGATGCTTCCGTCGGTCCCTCATGGATCAGGCGCACATTTCCTAACTCCCGCTCTGCCTCCCGCGCCCCACGCTCGCACGCGTTAAAGTAGTCTATGCCTTTGATTTTGGGAATCATGACGACGGTGATTGTTCTACCCCTTTGGCTGAGAAGGGGGGTGAAGGTCAGCAGACTGACGCAGAGCAAAGGGACGAATCGTTTGATCCCCGACACGGTCCTACCTCCTTTTGGCGAGAGCCTTCACCAGAATTGGCCGAGATTGCCAATGCGCCTGAGAAGCGGCGACCGCCCCGATAAGAATGGCGCCGACGATCACGGCTTGTTGTTCCGTGCCGATCGCCATCAAATCCAGCCCCCGGCGCAGACTGCTTAAAAGAATCAGACCCATCAGGGTGCCCGCCAGAGATCCAGACCCACCCGTTAGGGGCGTTCCGCCCAGCAAAGTTGCAGCAATCACATCCAATTCCCACCCGAGACCTGCGTCGGCTTTCGCCGTGTTGAAGCGAGCGACATAAACGATAGATGCCAAGGCAGAGCAGAAACCGGAGAAGACAAACAGACCGAATCGGATAGCGGAAACGGGCACTCCAGAGAAGCGGGCAACCGTTTCGTTGGCACCGCAGGCGATGACGAATCGCCCCCAGACGGTTCTGTTGAGTATCAGCCCGCCCAGTGCCATCAGAAGAAGAAGTAGCCAGACCGGGTAAGGGATCAGCAGAAATGCCCCCTCCCCGAACCGTATGAGCGATTCCGGAAATCCGCTCACTTTCTGCCCCGCCGTCGTACCCATCGCCAAACCTCGGTAGAGAGCCATCGTCGCCAGAGTGACGACGACCGCAGGCAGGCGCAGGATCGCGATGAACAAACCGTTGAGTGCTCCAAAAGCCGCCCCCGCTGTCAATGAAACGACGATGCAGGTGGGAAGGGGTGCTCCGTCGCGAAAGGCGAACCCAAACATGACGGCGCACAGGGCGAGAATGGAAGCGACCGAAAGATCCACGCTACCAGAAATCAGGAGGAGGGTCATTGCCACTCCCATGATGCCTATTTCTGAAAAGTGGATCATCATCCTGGCTAAGTTGCTGACGCGTAAATAATCGGGATTGAGAAAAGAGAAGAGCAGCAGAGACGCAATCCAGAGGACAAACAGGACAGCGATCCTAATCATCTGCACCCTCTCCCGACAATACCCCTAAGGGTTGGCGATTCGGAAAGAAGACTCATCAAAATCAACAGCCCGCCGCAGAACTGTCCCCATTCACCTGGAACACCCAAAAAGGTAAGAGCCGAAGTGATGACGGAGACAGTCAAAGCACCGACCAAAGCACCCCCCACCGTCCCTGTGCCACCAAAAATGCCCACACCTCCCAAAAGAGCCGCTGTAATGACCTGCATTTCAAACCCCTTTCCTGTCTCTGACTGAACGACCGCAAACTGCGCTGCCGTCAGTGCCCCTGCCAGACCCGTGAGGGAGCCACACAAGATGAAAGTCGATACGATGCGGCTTCGGGTAGGAATTCCCGCCAAATGGGCTGCTTCAACACTACTGCCAACAGCGTATACCTGCCGCCCAAAGTGGGTTCGGCTCATCAAAAGGATAAGAAAGAAACCGACGGCAAGAGCTATCAAGAGGTTGTTGGGAATCAGCAGGGGGCGACCGAGTGCCAGCAGACGGAAAGAGTCGGGCAGGTCCGTCACCCAGTTTCCTTTGGTGATAAACAACGTTGCGCCTCTGACGATGCTCATCGTTCCCAAGGTGACGATGACGGACGAGATGCCTAAACGGGTCGTCAAAAAACCGTTGACGAGGGCGACTGAGGCGCCAAAGGCAATGGCGGAGCAGACGACGAGAAGGATAGGCACCTCCCATTTCGCCAACTGTCCCGCCAACATTGCCGAGGCACCTAAGACGGAACCGACGGAAAGGTCCAAGTTTCCGGAGATAATCAGGGCGGCGGTCGCCCCCGTAACGACCAGCACAGGGACACTGTCTTGCAAAAGTTCCAGCCAATAGGACGGATCAAGGAAATTGGGGTTGACTATGCCGATGCCCATGGTCAGCAACATGACAAAGAGGATGAGAGTGATCTCCCGGGCGACGGGAATGGGCCTAGCGGTCGGCACGGGCGTCCTTGGCGACCGATCCCTTTGGCGCCCGTCGGTGCCCACCGCCAGTTGGAAGATCTGGTCGTGGGGCGCGTCACTGGTGAATTCACCGACGATGGACCTGTCGCGAAAGACGACGATGCGGTCGGCGAGAGCCATCAGTTCCGGAAGTTCGCTAGAGATGAGAATGATCCCCCTGCCGCTCTCTTTCATCTCGCTGATCAGGCGGTGGATTTCCGCCTTCGTGGAAATATCGACCCCATGGGTGGGCTCGTCAAGGATCAGGACATCGGGGAGTCCCGCCAGCCAGCGGGCGAGGGCAACCTTCTGTTGGTTCCCGCCCGAAAGGTGGGATACAGGCTCGTCAACCGTCCGGCATCGGATGGCGAGTCGGCAGACCATCCGTTCCGCCAAACTCTTCTCGGCTGGACCGTCAATGAACCCCAGAGAAGACAGTCTTCTTAAATTCGGCAGGGCAATGTTCTCCCGGATGCTTCGAAGGATCTGGACCCCCTGAGATAGACGGTCTTCCGGCAGATATGCGATGCCTTTGACAACAGCTGCCCGATAATCGTTTCTCGGGATCGGGTTGCCGTCTAAGGCGATGGTCCCGGAACGTGACGCCCTCAGCCCGACGATGGATTGAGCCAGCTCCGTCCGCCCCGATCCGACGAGACCGAAGAAACCCACAATTTCGCCCGAATGCACCGTCAAACTGACGGGATGGTTGATGTCGGGAGTTGTGAATCCTTGTACCATAAGGAGAGGACGCCCCCCCGATCGGGGTTTGGATGGAGTTTTGGAAAGAGTGGCTTGCGGCGACATCAAACGTATGATCCCTTCAGCCGTCACGTCCGCAACCGATCGGGTGGTGATCAGGCAACCGTCTCTCAACACCGAAACCCGGTCGCACAATTGAAGAACTTCTTCAACCCGGTGGCTGACGAATAGGATTCCAACGCCTTGCCTCTTCAACTGCATAACGATCTTGAAAAGGGTTTCAACCTCCGATGCGGTAAGAGGCGCGGTCGGTTCGTCCAAAAGGAGCCAGCGGGCTCGGATGGACAGAGCGCGCGCCAGGACAATCAATTGCCTCTGCCCTGCTGTTAAATCGCTGACGAATGCCTTGGGCGGAATGGCGGCGCCCAGCAGGTCAAAGAGGCGTTCGGTTGTCTTTTCAGCCTTTCGCCAGTCCACCCAGCCAAATCGATGGGGAAGGTGCCCCAACAGCACATTTTCCACTACCGAAAGATGGGGGCAGAGACGAGGGTCTTGGTGCAGGACGACGATCCCGCTTCTCTCGGCATCTCGGGGCTCCCTGAACCAGACCGGTCGTCCCTCCAGCAGCAGCCTTCCCGAGTCGGGTCTTACGACCCCGCCAATGACTTTTATCAAGGTGGACTTACCGGACCCATTTTCCCCGACCAGGCCGTGAATCTCTCCCCCTCTCAGGACCAAGTCGACCCGGTCGAGGGCGAGAACGCCGTCGTAACTCTTTGAAATCTGCTCAAGCATCAAAGTCGGTAAGGTACTGGATTCGTTCCTGCCATCCGTCATTGCCCGTACCGAAGCCACGCGGCGACGGCTCCTAAACCGATCAGATTGGGAAGATGACTACCGAGACCCGGGAGAAGAGCACCAGATTGACCGAGCATCCCTCCTACCTTCCAAAGGATGAAGTAGGTTAGCACCAAAACGACGCTGACCCCCACTGCCAACCCGCCGCCACGCCGGAGATGGAGGGCAACGGGGGCACCGATGAGGGATAGCACGAAACAACTGAGGGGAAGGCTGAAACGGTTATGCCACTCGACTGCGTACTCCCTGACATACTCGTCGGGCATTTTCCAGCGTTTCAGTTCGCTGATCTGGACGGTCAGGGCGATTAGGTTCAGCCTGTTAGGATTAAAGGCTCGCACGTCGGTGACCTCCGACGGCATGGGGATTGGCGCTTGCAGACTCATCTTTTCAAAAGGCGCCGGCAGGCTGGGTTTGTCGGGAACGATGATCTGGACGGATCCGCTGAAAAATTCCCATCGGTCGTTGGACCAATGTCCCTTTGTTGCACGCAGGTAGCGCCACTCTCCCTTCTCGGTGACTGCCTCCCATAGGTCAACGCCCTCCATCAAGCCACTGGAAGGATGAAATCGGTTCGCGTTGAGGATCAACCGGGGCGGACCTTTAGGTGGGTAAATGATGCGCAGAGCCATGGCGCCTTGACCCAAAGACCGGTATCTCCACAAGATCGCATCGGACGCCCCATAAGTCGGCGGGACGATGAAAGCGTTGAGCCAAAAAGCCAGAAAGGAGATTGTCAAGGACAGGGTTGCGATGGGAATCATCAGCCGTTGAAAAGGAATGCCGAGAGCCTGAATGGCAACGATTTCATGGTCCCGGGACATCCTCCCTAAGGTCATGACCACGGCAAGAAGGGTGCTCATCGGCAAACTGAGTGAGATCAGGTTAGGGATGGCGAGGAGGAACCATCGGAAAGCGTCCATCAGGGGGGCTTTCAGTAGAAAGACCAGTTCTATTCCCTTCCCGAGGACTTCTCCGGCAAGCAGAAAGCCGATGAAAACAGCCAGTCCGATAAGCCAGGAACCGGCTAACTCGGTGATGAGGTAACGGTCCAAAATGGTCAAGAACCGTTGCATTTCTTACAGAGCAAACCTCTCGCCCAGATAATACTGACGAGCGATCGGGTCATTGACCAACTGCTCAGCCGTTCCTTGGGTCCGGATGGTTCCGTCGGAGATAATGTAACTGCGGTCGGTGATTCGGAGGGTTTCCCTAACATTGTGGTCGGTGACCAGAATTCCGATGCCCCGGTCTTTAAGAAACCCAATGGCTGTTTGAAGGTCCTCCACGGCGATCGGATCCACACCAGTGAACGGCTCGTCAAGAAGCAGGAAGGAAGGGCGGGTCGCCAATGCTCGGGCGATTTCCACCCGCCGTCTCTCTCCTCCCGAAAGTTCCTGACCGAGATTTTTTTGTAGTCTGGTCAGGTTCAGGTCCTCCAGAAGAAGTTCTAAAACCTCTCGGTGCTTTGACGGCGGCACTCCTTGCATTTCTAATACCACCAGGATATTCTCCTCCACCGTCAATTTACGAAAGACCGAAGGCTCCTGAGGAAGATAACTGATGCCGAGCCGAGCCCTTTGATGCATCGGCAAGCGCGTGATCTCTCGGTCTCCCAAAAAAACTTTCCCTTCGTTGGGCGCTATGAAGCCCATCAGCATGTAGAAGGTCGTTGTCTTGCCGGCTCCGTTCGGACCCAAAAGGCCGACCACTTCACCTCGCCGCACCGTCAGGCTGATTCCGTTAACGACCCATCGGGGTCCATACCGTTTCTTGAGATCTTCGCCGCGAAGTTCCGCTGCATCAGACCTGTGACCTACAGCCGATGCCACTGAAGCATAACCTCTCCCGCAAGGGTTATCTCCATTTGGCTGGTGTTGCCGATCAGTCCCTGTCCGACAGCAGAAAGGCGACTCCCCTCCACTTTAACGGGACCCGGTCCGGTGAGGTCGCCCGTTTGCCAGTTCCATTCAGCAGAAGGCAGTTGCACCGTCCATCCTCGCCGAGGCATTTTGACGGATACCTTTCCGTCCATTTTCATCCTCTTTTCATCGAAACGGACAGTCATCCGCTCGGCTTCAAAGATTGCAAGGACCGCGCCCCGCCGGCGCACCCGGCAGACCGCCCTTGCAACCCACGCCTTCCTTTCGGAAGAGTCATACCGGCCTTTCCTAAAGGTCAAGGTCCATTCTTCTTCCCTTTCGGGCACCAAACCGACCAACTTGCCTTGCGAAACTTCTGCGAATCGAGAGGGTGGGCGCTTCGTGCTCCTAGGACCAGCGGTTGGGCGATTTAAGACCGTCGCTGTCCACCAGGAAAGGAACATGACGATCATTAAGAGGATTATTCCGAGCAGCGCCGACAGACCCGGTCTCAGCGCGCATCACCTGACTGGCAAAGAAAAGGGAACAAGCGTCCGGCGCCCTTAGGCGGATTTCATTTTCCCACTTTCGGTATGGAAAAAGGTCCTTCTTCCCGTCCAATAGGCTTCCGTTGCGAGGATGCAGGCGACCGAGTGGGAGTAACCGTGCTCAACAGTGCAGGCAGGCTGCTTCCGGCTCCGAAGGCACTCCAGCCAGTTGGCCATATGATTGGGCAAGTTTTTCGGGACGACTTTAATAGGCTCCTTGATCCGATCCTCACCGCCGCCGTCACCGCTGAGGGTCCAGGTATTCGTGTCAAAACTGCCCCGGGAGCCCCTAATGAAAATCCCTGAGTTTCCGGCACCATTGGTCAGGCTGGCTGAGAAAGTACAGAGGAACCCGGAGGGATACTCGAGGGCGACGACGATCGCATCCGGGTTTTCGCGCCCGTCCTTCCAAAGATAGATGCCGCCGTGGGCGACGGCGCTGACCGGAAGGCACTCCCCTGTCAGCCAGTGGACGAGGTCGATCGTGTGGCTCATCCATTGGTCTATCAAACCACTGGAGTAGTCGCGGTAGAGACGCCACTCTAAAAACCGATGGGGATCGAAGGGACGATGGGGTTTGGACATCAGAAACCGGCGCCAGTCAACTTGACTGGGATCAGCGCTCGCTTCTTTCACATCTCCGGGTCGTCGCCATCGCGACCCGTAAAAATGCCAGTGGCACTCCACCCGGCTGATAACACCGAGGGGTTTGGTCGCCAACAGTTCCGCCGCCGCAGCGGCGTATCCGTCGCTTCGCCTTTGAGTCCCGATTTGGACGACTCTCTCAGTCAGCCGCCAGACTTGCAGGCATTCCTTCGCCTCGTCCAGATCATTCGCCATCGGTTTCTCGCAATAGGCGTCTTTGCCCGCCGTCATTGCGTCAATCAAATGGCGGGCGTGCTGGAAATCGGCAGTCGCAATGATGACAGCGTCCACCTGTTCCGACACAACCAGGTCCTCGTGAGCAACAAACTGAAGGGGCTTTACGCCATACCAGTTTTGAACCCGAGCGGCAGCCCTCTCCAAGTTGCGCTTCCATACATCGCAGACCGCTGTAATTTGCGCATTCGCTCGCTTCCCCTCTTCATAAGCCTCCGCCATCAATGCCCAGCCCCTCTGACCTGGTCCGATGACGCCGATCCGAAGGCGGTCATTGGCGCCTCTAATCCGGCCGGTCAGAATAAGCGGTCCCGACCCGACGACCAAACCCGTTCGGGCAAACGTTTTCAACAGGTTCCTCCTTTTGACCTTCTCCATCACGATGGATCACCACTCAGTTCACAACGAAATTGATGAGCTTATTGGGGACGATGATGGTCCTGACGACCGTCTTGCCGCCCAAGTGTGCCCGCACATTAGGTTCCTGCAGGGCTCGCTCCTTCAGTTTCTCTTCATCGTAACCGACGGGAACGGTGATGCGCGCTCGGACTTTCCCGTTGACCTGAACGACTATCGTTTGCATCTCCGCTTCCAGAGCGTCCATGTCCGCTTCCGGCCAGGGCTGGCAAATCAAGCTGCCTTGCCCGCCGTGCCAGGAAAAGAGTTCGTCGGCGATGTGGGGGGCAAAGGGATGGAGGAGCCTAATGAGGGTGTCCACCGCTTCAGAGTAGACGACCCGCGACCGTTCCTCCTTACGATCCGACTCTTCTATAAAATCTTGGAAACTGTTTAGGAATTCCATCAGGGACGCGACAGCTGTGTTGAAGTGGAAATCATTGATGTCCTCTGTCACCGCCTTGACTGTTTGATGGAGCCGGCGCCTCAGGTCCCGCTCGGGACCGCTGAGTAGGATTTTCAGAGACGGAAGTCTCTCCCGCCAATCGGAAACGAAACGATCCTTGTTGCTCAGGACCAGTCGCCACAGTCGCGTCAAAAAACGGAAGGGACCTTCCACACCCGAACTGGTCCATTCTGCGTCCTGTTCTGGAGGACCGATAAAAAGAATGAACAGCCGACCTGTGTCCGCCCCATAACCTGCGCAAATTTCCTCGGGCGTCACCACATTGAGTTTGCTCTTGCTCATTTTGTCGAGAGTGATGGCGACAGGTGACTGACAGACGGGACAAGTCACGACGGTCTTACCGTCCTCCGTCTTCCTGACCACGTCCCTGGGTCGGCGGTAAACCCGGCATCGGGGGCACCAGTAGGACTCGTGGTAGATCATCCCCTGCGTAAACAGGCGGACGAAAGGCTCCTGAAAGCCGATCAGCCCCAGGTCATAGAGGAACTTGGTGATAAACCGGGAATACATCAGATGCCCGACCGCGTGCTCAATGCCCCCCACATACTGGTCCACCGGCATCCAGTAGTTGACCTTTTCAGGGTCAAAAATGTCCTCGGCATTTTGGGGGTCGCAGAACCGGAGGAAATACCAGGAGGAGTCTACGAAGGTGGACATCGTATCTGTCTCTCGTTTTGCCGTTCCGCCGCAACTGTAACAGGTGGTATTGACGAATTCAGGGACTTGACTCAAAGGTGCCCCACCCTTGCCGGTGATTCTTATGTGGGCAGGGAGAAGGACAGGCAGTTGATCGTCAGGGACGGGAACGATCCCGCACCGGTCGCAATAAATGACAGGGATCGGTGTCCCCCAATATCTTTGTCGGGAGATCAGCCAGTCCCTGAGGCGATATTGAACCTTGCGCCTGCCGATCGCCTTTTGCTCCATCAAATCGGCGATGGCTTCCGCCGCCGAAGGGCTGTCCATCCCTGTAAACGGACCGGCGTTGACCATAATCCCTGGTTCCACATAGGCTTGAGTCATAGACTCGGGGTCGAGGGACCCGCCCGGGGGGATGATGACGACTCTGACGGGCAGGTTGTATTGGCGGGCGAACTCCAGGTCCCTTTGATCGTGAGCGGGCACTGCCATAATGGCTCCCGTCCCGTATTCCATAAGGACATAGTCAGCGGACCAGATCGGCACTCTCTCGCCAGTTAATGGGTGGATGGCGAAGACGTCCAGAAAGACGCCTCTCTTTTGGGCTTCCTCTGATGTCCTTTCCTCTGGGCTTTCCTGAAGGAGACGGGTGACCCCTTCCTCTAATTCCCTGCGCCGGGGGCTTCGGGCGATCAACTTAGGGACCAACGGATTCTCCGGTGCCAGGGCGACGAAAGTAACCCCGTAGACGGTGTCGATGCGGGTCGTAAATACGGGAATCGTTTCGTCCATGCCATCAACGGCGAAGGTAAATTCCACTCCATGGCTCTTTCCGATCCAGTTCCGCTGCATGATCCGGACCCGTTCGGGCCAGTGCACCAATTGGTCCAGGTCCTGAAGGAGACGCTCTGCGTAAGCGGTGGTCCGAAGAAACCATTGTTCCAGCCACTTTTTGATCACCAGTGTTCCGCATCGCCAGCACCGACCGTCCACGACTTCCTCGTCGGCAAGGGTCGTTTCGCAGTTGGGACACCAGTTGACCGGCGCTGGCTGTCGGTAAGCGAGACCTCTTTCATACATCTTGAGGAAGAGCCACTGGTTCCACCGGTAGTAATCAGGGGCACAGGTGCGGATTTCTCTGGACCAGTCGTAACTGATCCCCAGCATATCAAATTGAGACCTCATCCGGCAGATGCACTGCTCCACCCAGTCACGGGGATGGTAACCGTACTGAATGGCGGCATTTTCCGCCGGAAGACCGAACGCATCGTATCCCATCGGATGCAGCACATTGAAACCTTTCATCCTCATATATCGGGAAAGCACGTCACCGATGATGTAGTTGCGCATATGACCCATATGTAGTTCCCCTGAAGGATAGGGGAACATATCCAGGTAGTAAAACTTTGACCGGCATGGGTCCTCTGTCACCTTAAACAGTTCCTCATTCTTCCAGCGCTGTTGCCACTTTTTTTCAATCGCTTGCGGTTCGTAGCGCTCCAACCACAGGGTCCTCCTTCCCCGTTTCTTTGCAATCTATCAATATGTTGACACGGAAGGGTCTGCGGGACGGTCTGCCATCCATCCTACTGTCCCAATGTCACCTTGACAGCGTAGGCAAGGGCGGCCAGCAAGACGACGAAGAAGGCGCCGCCGACGACCAGCGCCCTCCTTTCATCGGGGGAATAGCGGAGGTAACGCCAGTTGGGGATGAGAATGGAGAGGGCGATGATCGGGAGCCCGGGAATGGCTGGAAGTCCCAACGGGAGGGAGATCAGTAGAACGTTGAGAAGAAGCCCCACGAAGGCGAACCAGAAGGTTGCCCTTTTGTTGAGGTGGAGACGCCAAACAACGGCGAAAAAAAGGGAGAGGAAAAAGAAGTCCCCGAAACCGATGAGGGGTACAGAAAGGGGGACGCCCGGCGGGGGCTTGGGAGCGGGTAGGGGAGTGCTCGCGGAAGCGATGACTTGAGGGGCTCTGACCTGCAATTGGGCAATCAGCCCGCTCAAAAAAACATTCCAGACATCAACCGCTGACGCGACCACTGCGACAACGGGTAGGAGGTTGCTGTGCCGGATGGCGTGGCTAACAAGGGAGCCCAAGGCGATTGCCAGACCGACGAAACCGCAGGAGCGTGCCATCGGTCCGCCGACGGATCCCATTGCGTCTGAAAATCGCCAGATCAGCGCAAAGAACAAGATGGCAGGAACGGCAATCAGTCCAGACCAGACCTTGGACCCATACCAGCAAAGCCACACAAGGACAAGGGAGCCTAATACGGCGCCCATGGCAAGGAAAAAAAGCCCGACTGAGGGGGGGACTGTCAGCTGCCGGAGGACCACCCCAGCCGCACACCAAAGAAAAAAAATAAGAGACCAAGAGACGACAGGCGGCAGACAAAGGCGGCGCTGTTTAGGTGCTTCGGACATGGGCGCCCAGGCAGAGCCGGGCGACAGTAGGAAGCCAGGCAAAAGTCGCTGACCGGTCGTCCATCCAGGCATCGCGGGATGCATTGATCGGGAGGATGCAAGAAAACCCGTCAAGCCAGCGACCTGAACCCGTTGCTGGAAAAGTTAAGTAAAGGGCGTACGGGAGGGACTGGACGGGCGCACCGCAGGACCCGAGAAACATTCGGACAGAAGCGTGGGCATCCCTCCATTCCGGAAGATTGGCAAGGTAGGCGATGGCGGTCCTGTTCAAGGTAAGCGGCGGGGGGTTTGGAGGCGCTTCACCTCTCATTGTCGCCAAAACTTCGTTGTAGAGGAACACGGCGCACGGCATCACAACCCTCTGGGCATCGGAAAGGACCCGACGGGAGACGTCAACGAGGACAATCCGTGCGCCTCTTGTGAAATAGCGGAAAAGCCAGTGGAGGCGGGGGAGGGCAACCGCAGTCGTCTTCAACTGATGACCCCAAGCGGAACAGACCCGGTGGTAGACGACTTCAATCCCTCTCTGCCGGAGCACGGGTTCAATCGCCTGGACATAGGGACCGCCGCTTCGCAAATTGCCGACGACCACATCGGGGCTTAGAAGTACAATCTGATCGAGGAGCGATCGGGTTTCCCTCAAAAACCGCAATACGACCCGCACAGGATGAGTCCGGAGTCGTCGGCGCACTCGGTTCCACTCTGACTGAGGCGCCACAAGCCAGCGCCTGACTCTGCGGAGAGGGAGAGGCAAGCATTTGAAGGAGATCATCGCAATCACTATTCAGCCCGTTCCCCGGGCGTCCCTGCTAACCACTCCCTTTCGCCGTCCTCGTATTCTTCCAGTTTCCATATTGGGACCATTTCCTTAATTCGCTCTATAGCGTAGCGCGCCGCTGCAAAAGCGTCATCGCGGTGGGGAGCCGACACGGCAATGGCGACGGCTATGTCACCAATTCCCAACCTTCCGACCCGGTGAACGACGGCAATGGAGCCGACCGCCCGTTCACGGCGGATCTCTGAGATGATTCGGTTCAGTTCCTTCTCTGCCATTGGCTGATAGGCCTCATAAGTGATAGACCGGACCCATCGCCCCAGGTTGTGATCGCGGACGGTCCCTAAGAACAGGACGATGGCGCCGCAGTGGGGGCGTTGAACCCAGTCCAATAGGGCAGAGACATCAACGGGCTGATCGGTGACCCGAACCAGGTCCTCTTTCATCCCCCCGCTTCCGCCGCTGACCGGCGGGATGAGGGCGACTTCATCGCCGTCCTGCAGGACGGTCTGCTCCGACGCGTAGGAACCGTTGACGGCGATGCGCCAGTTGGGAAGGACTTCACGCAATGCCGGGAAGCGATCTTTTAAAAGTGTCAGTAGGCTTGAGATGTCCGCACCCTGGTCAAACGAGACGGAGAGGGAAGGAGTCCCAGCGATCTGTCTCCCTGGACCAAAGAAAAGGACGCGGACGGTCATCGGTGACTACAGCGCCCAGTGGGCCAGACTCAACCCGGCGAGGGTCCGAATGTGCCGGATCCAGTCAAATATGATCTTCAGGACCGGCACATCCGCCAAAAAAGGCGTCGGGCGCCAAAAAATCATTAAATCGCGGTCGCCTTCAAGAGCAAACCAGGACATAGACCTACCGAGAGCCAGGCCCGCTACAAAGGCAACAAAGACATTCCATAGCCCGAGGACAGGCAGGAACCAGCACAGCACGGAGAGAACCAGCCCTCCGATACCGCCAAGGATGACTTGCTGCGTCCACCCTGTCTCAGCAATTCGCATCACTCTGTAGGTCTCGCCTCTAACGGTGAGGGTGTCAATGGCTTTCTCGTAAGTTTCGTAAGCCCTTCCCGGATCGTTTGCCAGGTACAGACCCAGAGCGATGGCGGCGCCGACGACGGCGCCAAGGATAGTCAAGATCGGTACAGTCACCAATCCCGGCAGGGAGAGGATGGTCGCACCGACGCCGATCAGAGCATCCAGAACACTGATACGCCA
Organism: Candidatus Caldisaccharidevorator sinensis; assembly: GCA_032161505.2. Taxonomy (GTDB): domain Bacteria; phylum Armatimonadota; class Fervidibacteria; order Fervidibacterales; family Fervidibacteraceae; genus Caldisaccharidevorator; species Caldisaccharidevorator sinensis. The sequence goes on along the minus strand of JAVKTG010000001.1, from coordinate 146,407 downwards.
CGACAGGTCCGTCGTCAGATACAGGCAAGCGATCAACACAGCGAAGATCAGGGCGATCGGTGCCGCAATGGCGAAGAAAAGCCCGCCCAGGGCGACCAGCCCGAGACCGACGACCATCACGGCTATCAGCGCGGCAACCGGCATTAAGTAGTCGGTAGCGAAAGTCTTTAACGTGTCCCAAGACGCCGTCGTCTTATCCAATACCCGCACCTCCACACCTTGACATTTGGGGGGTTCCCCAGTCATCCTTGATTATGCCATCAGCTATTCAGCCACTCCCCTCGTTGCCCTCTTCTAATTCCTCCTCTAATTCTTCCTGTTCCGTTTCCTGAACTTGCCTTACCGACGCATCAAAGAAGGGGATCAGGACCTTTCGGGGTTTGTTTCCCTCTGCAGGGCCGACGATGCCGGCTTTTTCCAATTGATCAATTAACTTTCCTGCCCTCGGATAACCGATTTCCAGCTCCCTTTGGAGGAGGGAGGCAGAGGCATACCCTTTCCTTTGAACGACCTCCACTGCCCGATCAAATAGGGCATCTCGCTTGGACGGCTGGCTGGCTTGGTAGGCAGGCTCGCTTTCGGCGTCCGCCTCAATATCAAACAAATACTCATCGGGCTCGCCGTATTCGTTAATCAGGACCTGAGCGACCCGGTGAACCTCTTCCTCGGTAACAAAGGCGCCCTGGATCCGAATCGGCTTGGGTGCATCGATCGGCAGGAATAACATATCTCCCCGACCGATCAGTCTTTCCGCACCGTTTGCGTCCAGAATGACCCGGCTGTCGGTCTGAGAGGCAACGGCGAAGGCGATACGGGAAGGAATGTTGGCTTTGATAAGTCCGGTGATTACGTTGACGGACGGTCTTTGGGTAGCGATAACCAAATGGATTCCCGTGGCGCGCGCCAGTTGGGCGATCCGGCAAATCATCCTCTCCATCTCCGCCCCCAGTTGCATCATCAGATCCGCTAGTTCGTCAATAACGATGACGATGTGGGGCTCTTTTTCGGCGTCGCCGGTTCGTAACACCAACTCGTTATAAGAGTCCAGGTTGCGCACAGCCCTTTCCGCCAGCAACCGATAGCGCCGTTCCATCTCCCGGATCGCGCACTTGAGGGCGCCCAGGGCGCCCTGCGGCTCTACAACGACCGGGTGGAGGAGGTGGGGAATACCGCTGAACAGGGTCAATTCTACCCGCTTGGGATCAATTAGAGATAGACGCACTTCGTCGGGATGCGCCCTGCTGAGAAGGCTGATGATCAGGGAATTCAGGCACACGCTCTTGCCGCTGTTGGTCGCGCCTCCAATGAGGATATGGGGCATCTTGCTCAGATCGGCCAGGCGTGGGACGCCGGCGATGTCCTTGCCCAAAGCGAACGTCAGTTTCGACGGTGCCGACCGGAATTCTGGCATCTCAAGAAGTTCTCTCAACCTTACGAGAGCGATGCGACGGTTCGGCACTTCTATGCCGATGACGCTTTTGCCGGGGACCGGCGCCTCGACCCGCACATCAATGGCGGCGAGGGCTAAAGCCAGATCGTCCGCCAGATTTTCTATTCTCTTGACTCGGATCCCGGGGGCGAGCGCCACCTCATACCGACTAATGACCGGACCCCTCTTGACATTCACTACTTTAGCTTCGATCTTAAAACTGGCGAGGGTTTCTTCCACGAGGCGGACGCCGTCTTCTACCGCGGTGCTGGCTTCCGGATTGTCCTCCGGTCGGGGCGGCTCCAGGACTTCAATGACTTTTTTGTAATGGTCGCTGGGCAACCACTTGGTCCCTTTCCTCCCTTTTCTATCTCCTTGTAAACGGACCAAACTTTCCATGGGGTAGGGATAATCGGTTTCCACCGCCCGCGGTTTAAGTGGCAATCCTGTTTTCTCTGCTGGCTGCTCCCCCTTCGTCTCCTCCTCGGCTTCTTCACTTACCTTAGGACGAGCAGCTCGTTCGGGTTCTAAATTCTTCGGCTTATCCTTTTTATCGGTTTTCGCCCTTTCCTTGCTGATCCGATACCGTCCCCAAGTGCCGATCAGCCATTGAAAAGCGATTACAACAGCTAAAGTTAAAGGCTGGCGAGTGGCAAAGAGCAGTCCGACCAAGAAGAAAAAGATCAAAAGGATGAAGGCGCCCGTCTTGCCGAATCCTGTGGCGAGAAGAGAAGCTGTTGCCTGACCGATCCATCCTCCTGAGGCGCTTAGAGTGCCTGGATCCCATTGACCTGTCGCGCCGACCCACAAGCTCCAGAAGGTCGCCAGCGCCCAGATGAGACAGACGCTACCGATGACGACCGACGGATAGGACGCTTGCTCCTTGCGGATGATGCAGACCAAGCCCCATAAGAGCGTTAGGAGAGGGACGAGCACGGCCAGGCGACCGAAAGCCCTTTCCAAAACGATATTGACTTCCGAAACGATCCAGCCGACCTCCCGCCCCGACCAGCCGATGAGAAGAACCAGACCGAAGGCGATGAGAGCCAGACCCACCGCCTCATAACCGAGATCGGACAGCGGAAGGAGCGACCGGGGACTGCGATCCGTCGCCGTTCCCCGACGGTTCATTCCAACTTTCCTCCTGCTCTCCTGTCCCCCGTCCCCTCCTTCTAAACGATAACACCCGCAAAGAGTTGTCGGGAAAAGTCATACTGGCTGACGGACCGGATGGTGATAAAGGTGAACGGACAGCTATCTGGGGAGCAGGCCCTCGCTTTGGGCGCGTGGCTGGCAGGCGTCCAATTTGTCACTGGCTACCCAGGCACACCAAGCAAAGGCGTCTTTGAGCACCTGCGGCAATTAGACGAGCGGAACCGCGGAAAAAAGACTGCTCCACTCCCGCCCATCTCTTTCCACTGGGCGCCCAATGAGAAGATCGCTCTAGAGCTAGCTGTCGGCGTCTCTCTCGCCGGCCTTTCGTCTCTGGTTTGTGTCAAGAGTGTAGGAGCCAATGTCCTCTTGGACACCATCATGACGGTGAACCTGACGGGAGTACCCTCCCCCCTCGTCCTCATCATTGGTGACGATCCTTCCGCGTGGAATTCGCAGAATGAACAGGATTCCCGATGGCTGGCAAAAATGAGCGAACTGCCCTTGCTGGAGCCCCTATCCGTATCTACATCGCCTTCGTTAATGCAGGAGGCTTTTTTTCTTTCATCCCAATTGAGGGTCCCCGTCGTGGTCCGCTTCACCAAGCCCTTCTCCATTGCAACCGAACGGCTGGAACCGGTGCAGGACGTCGCGAATCCTGTGCCAAGCCAGCCCATCCGCTCCCTTCCATCGGTAGCGTCCGGCGGTAACGCTGTTACCCTCAGAAGGCGGCTGCATCAGAAAATTAAGAGCCTTCGCGTCCATTGGGACGGTGTGAATGGGAATCAAGTGACAGGGCAGGGGACGACCGCCGTTATCGCAGTCGGCTTCCTATTGACTACGGTTCGTCGGGTTTTTGATCATTTGCGTCCTTTGATCTCCGGTGACTTGGAAAGGACGATCCGCCTTGTCGGTTTGCAGACGGTTTCGCCACTGCCCATTCAGTGGTTGCTGAAGCACCTGTCTGATGTGGAGCAGGTTCTGGTCGTGGAAGAAGGCGATCCCATTGTTGAAACCGAAATTGCGTGGGCTCTCCAGTCGGCGGGCACAGCGGTTAAGGTTTTGGGCAAGAGGACAGGACACCTTCCGGATGTAGGTCAGCTGACCGAACGCCACGTCGGCACCGTGCTAGCAAACCTTTTCAAACTGGACCACGCCTCCCTCGCGGAACTGCCCGACCCCGTACGACCGCAAGGTTTTCACTTGCGGTTTTGCGATGGGTGCCCCTATCCGCCGTTCCTCGAAGAGATCAAGAACCTGTGTGCCCAAATGGGATGGACGCCGGTCGTCGGATCAGATCCGGGTTGTTCCATCGTCGCGATCGGCAAACCCTTTGAACTGATAACGGTCAAGCACAGTATGGGCAGCGCCGTCAATATCATCAGCGGCCTCGCCCGATTTGAAAGAGATCCCAACCGTCGCTATATCGCTATCGTAGGAGACAGCGACTTTTTCCACGGTGCCGTGATCGGTATCTTTAACTCCCTTTGGTGGCGGGCACCGGTCTCTATCATCATCGTTGACAACGGGGGACCCGCCTACACGGGCGGACAGGCCCATCCGGGAAGCGGCTTTGATGCAGAAGGGCGCCGAGCGGAACCGATGGCGATGGAAAACATCCTTTCGGCCGTCGGTGCCCCGGTGCGTGTGGTTTCCGCCTGGGACGGATACCCAATCCGGGAAGGAGTGGACTGGGTCCTGCGTGTAGAAGAGTCGCCCCGAATCCTGATCGTTCGGGGCCTCTGCCCCTATGTCCCTGTCTGGACCGATCAGGGTCTCGCCCCGCAGAAAAGAGAGGGGAAAATCGTTGGCGAGTGAAAAAGGCTAAATCTCGGTCCGCTGGTCCAGACCTAACAGGGAGGCAAGGACCGGCTGATAAGCGAAAAGAGCAGGCAACCCACCCGTGTGAATGAAGACGACCGTGGCACCTTTGGGAACTATTCCGCTCCCTACCATGGCAAGAAGACCAGCCATTGCCTTAGCCGTATAGATCGGATCCAGGATCAAACCCTCCGTCCTTGCAAGTTCCAACAACGCCAGATTTCCGTCCGAGGAGGGGATCCCGTAAGCCTGTCCAATAAAGTCATCGCTGTTTTCCACATCGTGCTCAGTGAACGAAAGCGGCAATTCAAGGGCTTGAGCGGTCAGATTGCAGACTTCCGCCAAATGCTTGCGGCAAAGCGCCATTCGGTGGGACGGGTTGATCCCGATGACTTGCAAGGGCAGATCTAAGGCTTTAGCGCCAACGATCAGACCCGCCTGAGTTGCCGTGCAGGAACTCACAAAAAGGTAATCGGGCCGGATCTTCAGTTGGCGGCTCTGATCCAAGATTTCCAATAGGCACACGAGGTAGCCCAATCCGCCGGTCACATTGGAGATCGGGTGGCGAAGGATAAAAGGTTTAGAGCCCATTCGCTGATATTCTTGAGCCGTCGCCTCTTTTGCTTCTTCTATTTCTTGATCGGGACCGATGATGCGCACGTCGGCACCGAAGAGGTGATCAAGGAGATAATTCCCCTGGGGCTCCGTCTTGAGGGGGACCACTTGGGGATCGGACCTGAGAACCAGGGCACATTTCAGACCCAATCGGGCGCAAGCCGCCGCCGTTTGACGGCAATAGTTGGATTGGACAGCAGCGCCATTAATCACCACGTCGCATCCCCGCCGGATCGCCTCTGCTAGGCTGAACTCCAAATGGCGGACCTTATTCCCACCGAAAGCGAGACCCGTCAGGTCATCCCTCTTGACATACAGGCGAATGCCAAGTTTTTCCGATAACCGAGGTAGAAACTCCATCGGCGTGGGAAGGTGTGCCAGCGTTACCCGCGGAATCAGTGCCAGCCGACTTTTCAGATCATCTACGGTAAAGAGGCTCGCTTTCGTCACGGTTTTGACTCCTCCTTTGATGGCATAGATGATGACATAGGGGGCAGAGAGTCGCTCCTCGGATCTTGTTCCAACGTCTGGTCCAAACGAAAGAGGTATACCTGCGGCGGTGCTGCCGCCCTTGCGGGGTGGGAGAGACCCCCGAACCGAAATCGCCAAGACCCAACGAGGCGCCCTTGTAGGAGATCAATATCTTTTGTAAACGAGTTAGTAAGGGAAAATTTCAGTTGAGGTCTCAACCTTTCCAGCGCTCGCCTGCTCACCATAGGTGGAGGCATCATCTGGTAGAGGACCAGGTCCTGCCGATGCCGCTGAAAGTGAAAGGAAGGGTCGGGAACAAAGTTTCCAAGGATTACCGTAGAATGGGGCGGCAGGAAGTGGTCCACATCGGCGAAGAAGCGGTCGGTTTCGTGAGTGAGGGAAGGGACGGCAATGCAGTGGCGAACGACGATGACACTTTGAAAGACCCACCATCCCAGCCCCGCCATCGCCACTATTAGGCGGCGCCTGGTCCTTTGAGCCAACAACTGAAGGAAGAGAGCCAAAAGGAGATAGCCGACGGGAATAAAGATCGGAGGATACCAGGCTTCCGCACCGACACAAGTGACCAGGTAGGTCACGGCACTGAACCAGAGCAGCCATCGGGGCATGGGGTTGCCGTACCGGTAGACCAGGAGGAACCAGAGAACGATGACTGCGAGCCAAGGAAAAGCATTGACTGGAACGCCCAAGTAATGGGACAGTGCCCAAAAACTGCTTCCGGTAGCAAAGCCGATGTAGTCTGTGAGAGAGTACGACTTGTGAAAGCCGTGGGCTTGCATTTGAACGACGAAGGCATTCCAGTCCGTTAGAGCCCAGACGAGCCAGCCTATAAGGAACAGAGACGAAGGTAGGAGCATTAAAAGCGGCAGCGGTGATCGCCTGTCCCTGCAAAGACCGACGGTATAGGCCATCAGCGGCAAAAGGGCAATCGGATGAGTCAAGAGACCCGCACCACCGATGATCCCCATCGCCAGGAGAAGGCGCGTGCTCCTATTGATCACCCTGGTCGCCCCCAAAAGCATCAGGAGGAAGAGAAAGCAAGAGAGGGCTTCAGGACGGACAAAGTTGCCCATCAGTTGGAAGGAGATGTCGCAAGAGCACCAGAGGACGGCGAGGGCTGCGAAACCCGGCGTCAAGCCCAACCGAACCGAAAGGAACCAAAGAAGGACAAGGCTTTTAGTGGACAAGAGGCGACTGAAAAGGCGCAGACCATTCAAGTCAAAAAAGAACAGCCGTCCCCACAGGGAGAGCAGAAACGGGTAAAAAGGCATTTGCCAGAATGTCTTTCTCTCTGCGCTCGGCAAGAGACCCCCCAATTGATCGTTAACGAAACCGTTGCCGACGGAGATGTTGTAAGCGAGACGAGCTATCACCGCTTCGTCGTGCCAAGGCGGGAGCCATCTGTCGCCATAGAAGGACACTGTCAGGGAAAAACCGACGACGATGGCTGAGACAAAGGCTTCCGTCAGCAGGACCCCTTGGCGTTGTTTAACAGCCATTGGATGACGCGGCTCTCGCTTTTGCTGTCTATCATGAGGAGTCTTCCGTAATATTTGAAAGCGGTGTCTACCTCGTAACCGCCCTCTTGATAGGCGGCGGCAGTGGGAAGGTAACCGATGCACCCGTTACTATAACCTAAAGGCACCGTATTTTTAAAAGGGGACTGACTACGAAGGGTCTGCCCTATTTCGGTAAAAGTCTCAGCGGCGGACGCTAAGAATAAGATGTCGCCCACTTGCAACACTTGAAGATTTATTCGCTCCCCTTTCGGAACTGTGCCACGGTCAATGGCTTGAGCTAGACCTCTCGCCCAGTGCGCTTCGCACCCTCTCCAGTTCACTTCCGTCAGGCGACCGTCTGCCCGAGCACGAGAGAAAAGCCGGCGATTCTCCCTCTCGTGTCTGCGAAGTTCTTTCACAGGAGGGGGTGGACTGTACCGCAACGAGACGGCGCCGGCGATCCCACGGACAGAGTCGCCCCTAACCTTCGTCGCTTTCCGGAGCGCCGCCACTGCATCGTTTCCAAGTTCCTCGCCAAGAACCTGGGCAACTTCCCACCGTCCCCGATCTCTTGGATTAATGTTACCGGCGCATCCCTGCAGGAAAAGGATGGGGGCACCACCCAGTGCTTTTGAGATGAACTGGCGCGCTGCGCCGACATAGTCGGCTGAAATGGTATAACTGTCGGAACCGAGGACGACTGGGTGACATGCAAAGGCGAAGGCGGCAACGATCGGCGTGCCGGCGCGGTCCTCCGCCATCACGATATCAACTTCCCGGTCCACGGCGCCTTGGGGATCCTTTCCAAGGACAATGCTGCCGTCGGCTGTCTTCTGCCGTCGGTTCACCCCAATAGACGACTGACCGCGTCCGAATAGCAGACGGGCGGGCTTCAGACTTTCCACCGCCGTCTTTACGCAAGAAGCGACCTTTCGGACCGCCACATCCAGGTAGTTCTCATCGGGGATTCCCATCCAGGGAGCCACGAGTTCGCCGACAGCGGGACCTGAATGGGTGTGGGAGCAGTTGATCAAAAGATGGTGCTCGTTGACCCCGGTCCAGGATTTCACTAGGCTGCGGATTCGCTGAACTTGCTTTTCAGTTAGTCCGACGAGATCAACTGCGATCATGACAGCGACATCCCCTTTTTGATTCCTGAGGGCGAGCGCCGTTGCCGTTAAGGGATCGTGGATTGCTGTCGCGGGATGATGACGCGCAGCGAAACCTGTTAGCCAGACGCCTATCGGAGGCGTCACATCTACTTCCGCCACACCCACATGCCAGTTCATCCTTCTTACCCCTTCCAGTGGGAGTTTGTCATACTGGAGCGGAGAATGAAGGGATTGGACGATAATGAGGAATGAGGTGGTCCGGGCGAATGGGGCACGCGGCGGCTAGCCTATTTGGTGCTTCTGCTCCGCAGGTGGTCCTGATCGTTGACATCCTTTGGATTCTCATTCTTGCCGCAGCGTCAGGTGGGCGAGCGAAACAGAGCGCCTTCCTGTCAGCCATTCTGGGTTTGCTGATATGTGGGGTGACTATTGCCTCTTCCTGGGGGCGTCCGATTGCCTTCAGCAGTCCTTCTGGACCCGTGATTCGGTTGGACAATTTTGCCTTGTGTTTCCACGCCATCACTGTCATCGGTGCCCTGATCTGTTTGGTGTCCTCTTATGAGTGCCTCCGGGATGAAGCGCTGTCCGGTCGTATGTCCGAATTTTGCGCCCTCATCCTTCTTGCCTGCGTCGGTTCCATGTATCTGGTCAGTGCGACCGATTTGGTCATCCTTTTCCTTTCTATTGACACCGTTTCCCTTTCCCTATATGTACTAACTGGCTTCGCCTCACGCCGACCATACCCCACCGAGGCAGCTCTCAAATACCTCCTTCTGGGAGCACTGGCTTCCGCCTTCCTCGTTTACGGTGTTGCCTTCCTATACGGTGCCTACGGAACGACCAACCTGACGGGCTTGACTAACCCAACGGCTTCCCCTGTTTACGCTGTCATCGGTCTGGGACTGTTTCTCGTAGGTCTCTTCTTTAAGATCGCCTTCGTCCCCTTCCACCAATGGGCTCCTGACGTTTACGAGGGCGCGATCAGTCCCGTTACTGCTTTCATGACCACTGTGCCGAAGGTGACTGCATTAGGGGCTTACTTCCGTTTCTTCCCGACAGCATTGGGGGCTGCTCATCTCAGCGCTCTTTCGTCGGATCTCCTTGCCGTCGTCTCTCTCCTCACAATGATCGTGGCTAACCTCGCCGCTTTGGCTCAAAGCGGCGTCAAGCGAATGCTGGCTTACTCGTCTATTGCCCATGCAGGCTATATGGCGTTGTCCCTTTTTTCAGGTTCTCGTGACGCTTCTTCTGCGCTCTTTTTCTACTCCTTCTCTTACACCCTGATGACGGCAGGCGCTTTTGCTGCCTCTCAGTTAGTAGAGGAACCCGGGGGGCGACCGGCCTCTTGGCAGGAACTGACCGGTCTGGCTTACCGACATCCCCTGCTGGGTATCAGCATAGCGGTTTTTATGGCGGGATTGACGGGAATTCCCTTCACAGCAGGCTTTTGGGCTAAGGTTTTCGTTTTTAAGACTGCTGTGGAAGCCCATAGGATGGCGCTGGTTGTCGTTGCTGTGGTCGCCACCGTCGTGTCCGCATACTACTACCTCCGCGTTGTCTGGTCCCTCTACGAGACCCGTTTTGCCCCGTCTCAGCGTCAGGTCCGACCATGGTCTCTCACTCAAGTCGCCGTGGCACTGTGTGCTCTCCTGGTCGTCCTTTTAGGGATCGTCCCTTCTCCTGTCGTTGACTTCGGACACCAATCTGGTCTCTTGCCAGATTGACGGGAACGACAAAGCGTTTTAGAATCAAGGCGGAATGGCAAGGAGGGATTGGGATGACTAAATGGCTGTCCCTGGTCTCCGCGGTGCTGGCTCTGGCGACGGGTTTCTTAGCTCTGGCGCAGCAGAAAAGAGCTGAATCCCAGCCGGTCTCGGGAGTCTATCTCTGTCAGGCGGTGGAAAGTCCCGAGGTCATCCTATTAGAGGGGGTCGGACCCGTCCGGTTGATCGGTGTCCGAGCCGTCGCCGGCTCCACTGCTAACCAGCGGACGCTTTCGGAGGTCCGACGGTTGATAGAGCAGAGTCTGGTTAAGTTAGAAATTTGCCCTAAGAGACCGAGGGATAACGATGGCAGGATTCGCGGGGAGATTTTTTTCCTTTCCAACGGTGAATGGAAGAGCCTAAATCAGCATCTTCTTTCGTCCAAATTGGTGCAGCCGAGCGAGAGGGAAGACTGCCATGTCGACCCGTCTCGGTCGGTCAATCAGGCTGAGGGGTCGTCCGGTTTCCCAGCGCCCCGGATCGTGGCGGTCTCTGCGACGGGACAGATGAGCAAAGGGCAAGCAGGCGCTGGGGGGGCTCCTGCATCGCTTTCCGCTGGAGACCCCATGCGTCGCGTCCGGACTGTTCGGGCGAGGGCGACCTTCAACCCGAAGCAAGCGGCGGAATTGGGATGGCGGACCATCTCGGTGCCGTCTGCTCTCCGGGTTCCGTTAGAGCAAGCGGAGCAAAACATGGTCCAAACGGCTGGGGTGGTCGCTGCCCTTCGGGAGGTTTTGGCGAGAATAGACATTCTGGAGCGCGCCCTGTTGCCCATCGCCAGTAAGGCACGACTGACGCCCGAACGGATCTCTATGCTCCTTCTAAGAGGGAATCCACCGACGATTATTGCCAGCGATGTCAGCGGCGTCATCGCTCCGTTGGGGGGAGAGCCGATGCCGCAAAGGCTGATCCGACTGGGGATGCTGGGTCGAAGGGAACCTTTATCGGAGGTGCTCAACTGGTTTCCTGAAATTCGGGACTCGTTGCTGCAAAGCCTGAGGGCGCTGGGTGCCCAAATGGTTGGTGGTGTAGCGGGGGCTCCGGCGCCGGTAGGCGGAGCGGGGCCGTCCGGGGCAGGCGCTCCGGGTCCCGGCGCTGTTCCGGGCATGATGGGACCGATGATGGGCGGTGCGGGAGGAGGGCTGCCTCAACCCCCCCGGGGCGGTGCCGTGGGGGCACCGGGAGCTGCAATGCCTATGATGGGTGGTCCGATGGGAGGACCTCCGGCGGGAGGTCCGCCGATGGCGATGGGGCTCCCTGAAGAGGAAAGAGCAGCTGGGGGCTTCGGTCCTCCGGGCGGTGCCCCCGGAATGATGCCGGGAATGATGGGTGCACCGGGGGTCGGAGCCGCACCAGCGGCTGCACCGGCGGGTGCCGCCGCTGCAGGAAACTTTCACCGCTATCTGGCGATAGCGAGGGAAGGCTTGGTCCCGCCCGAATACGCAGGTGTCCTCGTTTTGGCTCTGAGAGCCTACCGGGATCAGGTGCAGGAGCAGTATCGGCAGGCCGTCACGAATGCCCATAGGGCTCGCCAAGAGTGGGCGGAAATCCACCAAATCGTCGTCGGCGAATTAAGGAAATTGTCGTCGACCTTGCGATAGAATCAGTCATTCAAGACAGGAGGACGGCACGCAACGGAAATGGCACTGACGAAGCAAGAAAAAATCGAGATCCTCAGGCAGTGGGCTCGGATGCCGGGGGATACCGGATCGCCAGAGGTGCAGATTGCTATCCTGACCCGGAGGATCCAAGAACTTACCGAGCATGTGAAGCGTCATAAGAAGGACAAGCAGTCCCAAAGGGGTCTGCTGAAACTACACGGCAAGAGGAGGCGGTTGCTCAAGTATCTGGCGCGGGTGAATCTGGACCGATACCGTCACGTCATTGAATCCCTTGGCATCCGGGACATTTTCGGGGGTCTGCGGGTCCTTCAGAGAGAGGTGGAATCCGACGCCGAGGAACAGCATACGGTTTAGGACCAACTCTTGATTAGCGGTTCCCACTCATATGGACGGAACTGTAGAAAGAGTCGTAGAGGGGCGGAACTTTTCTATCGCAGCCACATCCATAGCCGGTGAGGCGGACGGCGCCGTCTTCGTCCAGTATGGCGACAGCGTCGTCCTCGCTACAGTCGTGCGGGGAACCGAACCCCGGCCAGGGACCGACTTTTTCCCTCTGATTGTAGACTTCGAGGAACGAATGTATGCTGCGGGACGGATACCTGGTCATCGGTTCTTAAGGCGGGAAGGCAGACCCAGCGATCAGGCAATCCTAACCGCACGCCTGATTGACCGAGCCATTCGCCCCCTCTTTCCAAAAGGGTCTCTCAACGACGTTCAGGTTATCGTCACTGCATTGTCCTTCGACCATGAGAACAGTCTGGATCTCCTCGGTCTGGTCGGAGCCAGCGCAGCCCTTATGATTTCCGACATTCCCTTTTTGGGTCCCGTCGGCGCCGTGCGGGTCGGGCTGATTAATGACCAACTGGTTATCAACCCGCCCTTTCCCAGATTAAGCGAAAGCCGGCTGGACCTGGTGGTTGCCGGTACTAAGGAAGCCGTCATAATGCTGGAGGGCGGAGCCCGGGAGGTTCCCGAATCCCTCTTTTTTAGCGCCATTGAACTGGCTTGGCAGTCCCTTCAACCTCTTCTGGAACTTCAATGGGAACTGGCGGAAAAGTACGGGAAAGAAAAAAGACCCTTTACGGTCTTGTTGCCTGAGGAGGAATTGGTCGGCGCCGTTGAAGCGGAATGGGGCCTACGACTTCGCGAGATCTTCTTCCGGCAAGGTAAGCAAGAACGGAAGACCTTGATGGAAGAACTCAATGCGGAAATCCAGAATCAGATGGCGACCAAACTCAGTGAAGAGCAATTGAAACTTCTTCCCCTGACTGTGGACGAAGCAGCGCGGCGGTTGGTGCGCAGGGTGATTTTGTCTGAGGGGCTGCGCCCTGACCTGAGAAGTCCGACCGAAATCCGTCCGATTACGTGTTCGGTCGGAATTTCGCCCAGAGCGCACGGGTCTGGTCTGTTTATGCGAGGGGAGACTCACGTCCTCACCATTGCGACCCTGGGCGCCATGAGCGAGGAAATGCTGCTGGAAACCATTCTTGAAGAGGAGGAAACGAAAAGGTTCATCCATCAATACAACTTTCCGCCTTTTTCAACGGGCGAGGTGAGACCTCTCAGGGGTCCGTCCCGCAGGGAGATCGGACATGGCGCTTTGGCAGAGCGCGCGCTGGAGCCAGTCATCCCCGATGAGGACGCCTTTCCTTACACGATCCGCTTGGTATCGGAAGTTCTCCAGTCCAACGGGTCTACGTCCATGGCGTCCGTATGCGCCGGATCGCTCGCTCTGATGGACGCTGGCGTTCCGATTAGTGCAGCGGTTGCCGGTGTGTCTATCGGGTTGGTGACCAACGACGGTAACTACCGCCTTTTGACGGACATTCAAGGCGCCGAAGATGCCTACGGCGATATGGACTTTAAGATTGCCGGCACCTCTCATGGAGTGACGGCAGTCCAACTGGACTTGAAACTGAAAGGTTTGGACTTGGCAATCATTGAGAAGGCACTCTATCAAGCAAAAGAAGCACGCTTAGAGATCCTTGAAAAGATGTTCCAAGTCATTGACAAACCCAGGCCCGAAATTTCGCTCTACGCTCCGAGGGTCGTTACCATACGGATTCCGACAGAAAAAATTGGTGAAGTCATTGGTCCAAGGGGCAAGCATATTAAGCACATTCAGCAAGAGACGGGGTCTATCATCGATGTCCAACCCGACGGCACCGTGTATATCACCTCACCCGATATGGAGAGTGCTGAAAAAGCAGCCGAAATGGTCCGGATGTATGGATCGGACCCAGAGGTCGGAAAGGTTTACAAAGGTCGGGTGACCCGCATCTTACCTTTCGGAGCCCTCTTGGAGATTCTGCCCGGCAAGGAAGGGCTGCTGCATATCTCCCAGATTAGCCATCAGCACGTCACATCGGTCAGTGACGTATTGAAAGTGGGCGATGAGTTGGAAGTCAAAGTTCTGGGTGTTCAGCCTGACGGAAAGATCCAACTCAGCCGAAAGGAACTGTTACCAAGAACACAAGAAGCCATCCCCCACAGAGAGGCACCGCGAGGACCCCGACCGGTCAGTCGCGATCGCACCGGACGTCCTCCGTTTCCATCCCATCGACCGCCTGACAGGTCAGGTTAAAACTGTAGTACCCTCCGAGGGTCGGTGAACAGATATGGGCGGGGAAAAGGGACCTACCCGCTTAGTAGACCCTGAAGTCCACTTAGCTCGCTTGGGCAACGGAGTCGCGGTTGTCATAATGCCACTTCCGTGGGCACGGACGGTCGGCATCACCATATGGATTGACGCCGGAACTAAGGACGAAAAGCCCGAGGAAAACGGGATTGCCCACTTCCTTGAGCATATAACTTTCAAGGGGACCAAGCGCCGGACCGCCGGTCAGATCGCCCGAACGATAGATGCTTTGGGAGGCTTCTGCGATGCTTTCACCGACAAGGAAGCGACCTGTTTTTATGCCCAGGTGCTACCCGACCAAATGATAAAGGCGACACAACTTCTTTGGGAGTTAATTTCCGAACCTGCTCTCAGGGAAGAGGACATTGAGAAGGAGCGCCAGATCATCATCTCCGAGATTCAGTCGGTCAGGGACTCTCCGGAAGATGTCGCTGCCGATCTATTTTACCAAGCCCTTTGGGACGGTCATCCCCTTAGCCGACCAGTCTTGGGTACGGAGGAGACCACCCAGGCGATTAGCCGTTACGCGCTGGCAACATTTCACGGTGCCAACTACACAGGCCAGCGGATCATCGTTACTGCGGCCGGAGCCGTAGAGCCTGCTCTGTTCATGGAAACCGTCGATCGGTTCTTTGGATCCCTTTCTACCGGCGAAGCGCGCAAGGGGTCTGCTCTTGCGCCCGGCTTTACGGGTCGCATCCGGGCGGAGCATAGGGAAACTTCTCATCTTTATTTCTGCATAGGTGTTCCCGGGCTTTCGGCTTGCGATCCGGCAAGTCATGTGGTTGCCCTGCTGGACGCCATCGTCGGGGGTGGAGCCAGTTCCCGCCTTTTCCTGAGCATTCGCGAGAGGCGAGGGCTCGCATACTCCATTTATTCGGGTGCGGGCTTTTTCAGAGACGGAGGGCATTTCTGGATCGGGGGCAGTTGCGCGCCCAGCCGGGCGGAGAAAGTCGTCCGGATCGTCCGCCAAGAATTGACCCGGCTCTGTCATAACGGGCTGAAAGCGGGGGAGATGGAGGCGGCGAAAGTTCAGTTAAAAATGAATGCCATCACCGTCCAGGAGAACGCGTTAGGATCTGCTATCGGACTAGCGAAGCAGATTTACTACCTCGGTCGCCCGATCCCTCTCTCTCTGTTGCTGGCACGGCTGGACCGGATTCAAGATGAAGAGGCTGTAGAAGTCGCAAGAGAGTTGTTCCTCCGCCCGGTCTTCTCAATAGCCCTTGTCGGTCCTATGGAAGAAAAGGACGGGATGAGGTTGTTGGACATCCTGAACGATCACTGAGTCGTCGGTCGCCTTTTGAGTGAGGGGGGTCTGGGAATGAACAGAACAGGGGAACCGATCCGGGTAATCGTGTGCGGATGCTGTGGACGGATGGGATCGCAGGTGGCTCGGGCGATTTACAGTGAGGACTTGATCCAATTGGTCGGCGGCGTCGATATAAAAGAGGTCGGGCGGGACTTGGGTGAAGTCATCGGCGTCGGTACAAAAGGCATCCCTATATTCCCAGCGGTCGCACAAGCCATCGAGTCCTCTCACCCTCACGTGATGGTCGACTTCACCCATCCATCTGTCGTCGCTGAAAATGTCAAGGAAGCGATTCGCCTGAAAGTATCTACCGTCGTGGGGACGACGGGATGGACCGACGAAAAAATCGCTGAAGTGGATGCCCTTGCGAAGGAGATGGACGTTCCCGCTTTTATTGCTCCGAATTTTTCTATCGGCGCCGTGTTAATGATGCGCTTTGCTGCAGAAGCCTCCCGCTACTTCGATCGGGTAGAGATCATTGAGATGCATCACGACGGAAAAGCCGACGCACCCTCCGGAACGGCTTTGAGGACGGCTGACCTGATTCGGAAAAGCCGCAAGAGAGACTTCCCACCGCCCAAGGTGATAACGCCGGAGGTTCTGGTAGATGGCGTTCTGGGCGGAGAGGTTGCTGGCGTTCGGATTCACAGCGTCCGCCTCCCCGGGCTTTTAGCCCATCAGGAGGTGCTTCTGGGTTCTGCCGGACAAATTTTGACCATCCGGCACGATACCCTTTCCCGCGAGGCGTTCGTCCCTGGCGTTTTGCTTGCAATTGAAAAAGTTCGGACCCTGCCCGCCGGGGTCACGGTTGGACTGGAGAATCTTCTGTAGACCCACTTGATCCGCCGCTCCCTTCCGTTCGCGCCTGCTGGGTGAGGGCAGCCGCATCGGATCGGACCGTAGGGGCTCCTTGCGGTGAATGGGTCGCAGGGCGCACTGCCGGCGTCGGTCGAGGGGAGAGGATCGGCCGGACCGGCGCAACGGTCTCCTCTGCTGAGGGGTAAAAATCGTCGGTCACAACCTCCCTACCTACCAACTGCTTGCCAACCCGGCGAAGGCGCCAAACTCTGACATACCAGCCTGACCGCCGGGGGAGAACAGCGGTGCTCTCTTGACCGTTCGTAACTGACCATTGAAACCTGCGCAGATCACGAACCAGAAAGAAAGACTCGTCGCGCTTCCTCCCAAGGATGAAAATGGTAAGACTGCCTCTGCCGACTCTGGTCTTTACCAGAACGGGGTCCTGATGGGGGTTGAGGATCTTGAGATCTAACCGCCCGAAACTGACGGTTGCATCCAGCCCTACCGGCAGATAGTCTACGCTGCGACTGTGGCGGTGGCGCTCTACGACCTTCAGACCGGCTTTCAGAGCCGCATTATAGAGAGTTCCCGCCACCTGACACACTCCGCCACCAAAATCGTGACTGTATTCTCCTTTAACCAGAATCGGGGCAACGCGGAAGCCGGCTCGTGCCGTTCGGCGTCCGACGGTCTGGTTGAAGGAGAGAATGTGACCCGGCAGGATCCACGCTCTCTCCAAACGCCTGGCAGCGAGTCTGATGTTGTGCGAACGATTCCGCTTTCGCTCACTAAAATGAGTCGTCTGGGCACCCAGAATCGTTTCAATCGCCGCCCAATTTGCCGTTGGAGTCGGAGGATCAATCTGGTCCAAGCACAACTTCAGTCTCTTCCACTCCCCTGCACCAACACTTATTCCCCACAGCCAGACCGTCTTCACGATATTCAGTCTCTGACCAGCCTGAGGCAACAGGACCTTAAGGCGCCCCTGATCTAAGAAACAATCTCCGTCTCGTGCCGGGCGGTCCATTTGCTGTGCCAATTTGACCAAGGCTTTGGCTGCTCTATCCCCGTCAATTTTCAAGGAGGTGGGTAGTGTCGACCCGCAAAGCCAAGACGATAGAAACTCCCGAATCGGTTGCAAAAGACCGGAACCCCTCCCGACGGCGAGAGCCCGCTTCGCAATCGCTTCCGCATCAACGCATATACCTGTTTCCCCTGCCGTCAAATGAGCGATGACCTTGCCGTTCCAGACAAGTTCAAGCCTTTCCTTAGCAAAAGACTGGTTGAGACTTTTGAGATAGCGGAGGAGTTGATTTTGGGTCAGACCTCCGATGTCCCGCCAGCCGAGCCGAACGCCCGGAGCGACTAGCCCAGACGCCTGCCAGCGAGAAAAGATCAGACCACCGACCAGACCTATACTAATCAGTCCACAGGCAACAGAGAGCCCGATCCAAAGCCGTCGTGACATACCCTCAGACGGTTAGACAGTCGTTGCCCCTGGGGCGACCACTGCCGAAACTCCTTGGGACGCCAACGGCTTTATTTTTGAAACAAGGCGGGGGGTAGTGACGGCGACAGACGCCTCACTGGCGCCTCCATCTCGTTCCGGAGGGGGTATCTTCTAAAACGATGCCCCTCTCGCCCAGCAGAGACCGAATCCAATCGGCCATCTCATACTGCTTTTGAGCACGCAACCTTTGGCGGACCTCAACCAGTAAACCAATCAACTCATCTGCAGTCTGATCCCCGACGGGCTTTCTTTCTATCAGGTCGCAAAGGTCAAAGCCCAAAACGGACAAGAGGTTCTGAATCTTTGTGGAAAGGAAGTTGAGTGCCTCTTTTTGTCGGGGCGACAGTCCGTCCTTTTGAAGAGCGACTGTAGTGAGAATACTGCCAACCATCCGGAAAACATAGCCCAGGGCTTCCGCTGTATTGAAGTCGTCCGAGAGGGCTTCATAAAAAAGGGACGAGGACTGCTCGCCCAGTTCCATAAGGCGCTGGGCGGTTTGGAGGGTAGTGGCGGATTCCTGTGAGGCCGGCAGAGCCGTTCCCCTCTGGCATTGAATCAAGGCTTCCGAAAGCCGGTGGAGCGAGGCGGAGGACCCCGCCAACAGAGCGTCCGTGTAGTTAAGGGGCGAGCGGTAGTGGCTGGAAAGGAAAAGGAGCCTCAAGGCATTGGCTCCCGACTGCCTCAAAGCGGTCGCAACGGGTATGACGTTTCCCAGCGATTTGCTCATCTTTTCCCCGCCCACATTGACGACCCCACAGTGCATCCAGTGGCGGACAACGGGCTTCCCTCCCGTCAGGGCTTGAGACTGTGCCTTTTCGTTCTCGTGGTGGGGGAACACCAATTCCACTGCGGCACCGTGCAGGTCAATGGGATGACCCAGATACTTAAGGGACATCACGGAGCACTCAATATGCCAGCCGGGTCGTCCGGGACCCCAGGGGCTTTCCCAGGTCGGCTCGCCCTCCTTGGCCGCTTTCCACAAAGCGAAGTCTACCGGGTCCCGTTTGCCCTCCCCGGGCTCTACCCGGGCCCCCGCCCGGATCTCCTCTGTGTCCTGCCCGGATAGGTCTCCATAGTCGCTGAAATCCTGCTGGTAGCGGCTGACGGAAAAATAGACATCGCCTCCGCTTTTGTAAGCGTAACCCTTGCTGATCAGGTTCTCAATTGAGCCGATGATGTCTGGAATGTGATGAGTGACGCGGGGCATGATGTGGGGGTGCAGCATTCCCAAAGCCTTACTATCCTTGAGCGCTTCGGTGATAAACTCCTCAGCGACCTCCCTTGCTGTCCTCCCTCGCTCGTGAGCCCTCTGTACGATCTTGTCGTCAATATCGGTCCAATTTTGAATATGCACGACGGACCAGCCCAGGTGCTGAAGATAACGGCGAAAAGCGTCAAAAAGAACAAAAGTGCGCGCATGTCCTATATGCATGCTGTCGTATGGAGTCAGTCCGCAAACATACATCGTAAGAATGCCGTCCACGCGCGTGCTGAGTAACTCCTTCCTTTTCGTCAATGTGTTGTAAAGTCTCACTGCCGGCTTCATTTGTTCTGATCCATGTCTCCCTTCTTCCTGCGCTTCGTTCCCCTTTTGGGGACGATCTGCTGACCGGACAGGATGCGCCGCAAGTTGTTGCGTGCTTCTTTGAACAGGTAACTCACATATGTCACGGAAACCCCAAGAATTTTTGCTACTTCCGTCTGGCTTAAATCCCTCCAGAAGACCAGTTCCACAATTTTGCGCTGCAGGTCGGGCAATCGGGAGACGGCTTCCCGAACCGCAAAGTGGGTCTCCAGATCGGTCGGCGTCTGTTCCAGCAGGGTCGTCTCCATTGACACCGTCTCGCTTTCCTCTCCGGCGGCCTCCTCAAGGGAAGCGACCCGGAAGAGACCTCCAGTGGATCTGACCAACTCCACGACGTCTTGCGCAAGGTGGCTCTGCTCAACGATCTCTTGCGTTGTCGGCTCGCGACCCAATTTCTGGGTCAGAAACTGGCGGGTCCGCTCCACTTTGATTCGCGCCTCCTGAAGCCAGGCGGGCTCCCCAATCAGTTTTCCCTGATCCCTGAGATAGTGGCTGATCTCGCCCTTGATGTGGTACCATGCGAAAGTGGCGAACGCCGTGCCCCGGTTGACATCGTAGCGGTCTACGGCTTTGATCAGCCCGATGAGAGCCACCTGAATTAGGTCCTCCAGGGGCTCACCGCTGAACAGGAACTGGCGAGCAATGTGCTCCGCCAGGGGTCTATGCCCCTGCACCAGTTCCTCCCTTAACTTCGGATCCTTTGTCAAGCGATAGAGCCGAAACTTGTCCGGTTCTTTCAATGATTCCTAATCCTCCGTGCCTGCCGTCTTGAGTTTAGCCCTTTTTCGTCCATGCCCGAGATGGTTTTTTACATCTGCTCTCTCGTTCCCTGCTAAAATCTAATGAAGTCGGAATTATGGGTGGAAGGAGAAGCGGCAGAGGACGCAGTGACGCTCTCATCCTGTGTCAGCCGTTCATTTGCTGGGGGCGAAAGGGGACATTTCTGCTTGTAAAGAAGCGCCGGATATATTCACCAAGGACCTTGCGCGTGCGGCAGCCTGTATGCGCCCAGGCACGAAACCGTGCCCAACTTATGGTGCCCTGCCCCAATCCCAAACCAGAGAAGAAGCAGGACATTCGTAACCTAAAGCGAGCTCCAATGGATCCTTTTATATTAAGCGGACCTAAAAGGGAAGCATCAGTGAACGGACCTTGGCTTGGTACTGAAACGGAACGTGCCGGGCTTGAAGACGGTTTCATTGAACTGACTTGACTTAGGGGTGAAAGATCAGCAGATGGGTCAGCGACGGGGATCGTGTCAGACCTGTGCCTCCGCTGGAGGAAAGTTCGAAACGCTGTTGGAAGTTCTCAAGGGTCCAGAGGGCAGAGTTGTGGCGATTGCTTCTGTCGTGTTGGTTCTGGGGTGGGTTGCCCATTGGTTGTGGCAAGAGGGGGAACACAAGTTTTACTTCGCATCGGCGTTGCTCTCTCTCTTTTTAATCGCCCGATCTGCGATGCAGTCTCTCTTACTGGAGAAGAAGGTCAATGTGGATGTGCTGGTCGGTCTGGCGATTATCGCCAGTCTCCTTGTCGGCGAGTATCACGCAGGAGCCGTTGTGGGCGTAATGCTGCTTGCCGGTGGACTGTTGGAGCAGTGGACCGTTGCGCGGGTTGAAAAGGCTCTCTTTTCTTTGCTGGAGACCCTTCCCCAGACGGTTCTGGTCAGGAGGAATGAGGGGGAAGTGGAGGTTCCCATAGAGGAGGTCAAACCGGGTGACATTGTAATCGTCCGGGCTGGAGAGCGGGTGGCGGTGGATGGAACCATCCGGTTGGGCTGTTCCTCTATTGATGAGAGCCCCGTGACAGGCGAGTCGGTACCCGCCGATAAGGGTCCCGACGACCCCGTCTTCGCCGGCACCGTCAATCTGACAGGACCGATTGAAGTGATCTGCCAGCGGGTTGGAGATCAGACGACTTACGGGCAGATCCGGCGGCTGGTGGGAGAAGCGCGGGCGCGGCGAGCGCCGATCGAGCGGCTTGTCGATCGGTTCGCCCGGTGGTATGTGCCCTTCGCGGTTGCCACAGCTGGGATTGTGTGGTGGTGGTCGGGGGAAATGATCAGAGGAATCACCGTTCTGATCGTCTTCTGCCCCTGCGCTTTTGTCCTCGCGACACCGACGGCTATCGTCGCCAGCATCGGGAAGGCAGCGAAGAGGGCGATTCTCGTCAAGGGCGGACGAGAGATGGAGTCTGCCGCTCGGGTGCGCATCGCCGCCTTTGACAAAACCGGCACCCTGACGACCGGAAGACCATCGGTTGTTTGCGTCGTTTCTCTTGCCCAGTTATCGGAGAGAGAGATTCTTCGGTTAGCAGCCAGCGTGGAGAGGCTCAGCGACCATCCCTTTGCCGTCGCCGTCTGCGAGTCGGCGAGGGATCAGCAAGACCAGTGGGATCAACCCGAAGAGTTTCAACTGGAGCCCGGGAAAGGGGTTGCTGGGAGACTGAATGGTCAGACGGTTCGGGTCGGGCGGTTGTCGTGGGTCGCGCCTTTAAATGGCTCTGAGGGCGAGACGGCGCGTCGGTTAGCCGAACGGCTGGAAGAGGAGGGCCTGAGTGTATTAGCCGTCGGTCTGGACCGAATGGTTGTCGGACTGATCTGCCTTCGGGACACGATCCGCGCGGACGTAAGGGCAGCGATAAAAGTCTTGCGGGACCAGAAGGTAGAACCCGCGATCCTGACGGGAGATAACGAAAAGGTCGCCCGGTCCCTCGCTCAGGAAGTGGGCGTTGCAGCTGTTTACGCCCGCCTGCTTCCGGCGGACAAACTCCAATTGGTAGAAAGGTGGCGGCAACAGGGGCAGGTCGTCGCCTTCGTCGGAGATGGAATTAACGACGCTCCTGCACTGGCGGGGGCAGATGTCGGGGTCGCGATGGGAAGAGCCGGGTCGGACCTCGCCTCCGCCGTTGCCGACATCGTTCTGCTTCAGGACGACCTGATGCGGGTGCCGGAAACCTTTCGCCTTGCCAGAAAGACCCTGAATGTCATCGGTCAGAATATTGTCTTCAGCAGCGCCGTCAACGCAGCAGCCGTCTTTGCGGGCGCGATGGGCTGGATCAATCCGGTTCTGGGAGCCATCATACATGAAGCGAGTGCTCTGATTGTCATCTTCAACGCCATGCGTCTCCTAAAATGATCCGATGGGCGTCGCTGCTAACGAGCGGCCCCTAGCCCAGCAGGGAGTGGGTGCCGTGAAACGGTTGGGCATAGGTGCCTTGTCCTTCCTCTTCTCCCTGCCAATTTTGGCGGTGCCCAATCCGACAGTCCCTTTGGACGATTTTGAGTCCGAGCCGATCAAGTGGGTTGTCAAGTCCGATGAGCGTGGTGACCGAAGAAGCCCCCTGGGTCTGATCGTTCGTGCTCCGGTCTCGGGCGACCAAACCCGAGGTTGGTGCGGTCTGTTTCTGGCGGGTGCGGCTCAGGCAGGTGAGACGGTCCGCTTCTGTTTCCCCCTGAGGGGCAAGGAAATTGCTGAGAAAAGACATTCTGGGATAGCCTTTTGGTTGCTCGGTGACGGGTCGGCCGCAGACATTACGGTCACTCTGGTCGTGAAGGAAGTGACCGGAGAGCGGTTGTTCCGCTGCCCTTTGCGACTTACCGAAGGCTGGGCGATGCGGACTTTCGCCTGGAACCAGTTTACCGATCAAGAGGGACTGAGCGCCCTCCCGTTCATCAGCCGCGTTGAAGAGATCAGATTTGAAAGGTCCGGACCTTTTCTGCCCTTTTTCTTCATCCTTGACGATTTCGCCTTGCTACCGCCAGCCCCCGGACCGACCGTTATCCCCGTCCGTATGGTTGTGGATTTCCAGACCGTTTCCGGCGCCTCCCTGCTGAAATGGGGTGTCAATTTTGACGCCGATTCCCTCGCCCTTTTAGAAACCCCCGAGGCGCGGAGATGGATCGCGCGACTCAATTTGGCTTGGGCGCGGATTCCGGCGACCGTGACGGCAGAAGCGCCCGTTTTGGAGCCTCTGTTGTTTAAAATACAGAACTGGGCGCGACTGGTCCGGCGATTGAACATGTCGCCGGTTATCAACCTTTCTCCCCGACGCCCCGAGGATTTGGCTCATGGCGTCTTTGAAGCCGATTGCCGGGTCATCGTCGGGCGATTGGCGCCTCTTGTGCAAATCTATGAGCTTTTCTACCGACTCAACGAATCGCCTTTCCGAATGCGACCTGAGAAATTGGTGGAAGAGTTTCAAAAACTGATGAGCGCGATGAAACGGATCGCCCCCAATATTCAGGTCGGCGGCTATGGTGAATCGGCTGTCTGGAGGGACCGATTCCAGTCCCTTTTCTTGTCCCCGGTCAAACCAGACTTTGTGTCCGTTCATTTTTACGGAACGCGATTGATTTCTACATCGGACGACGAGTTGATGACTTCTGCGCGGTGGACGGTGCCGGCTGACTTGCCGGATCAGGTGGCGCTTAGAGACCTTAGCGACTGGCTAAGAGAGGTTTATTCGCTATCGAAACTTCCCTTAGCAGTGACAGAGTGCGCCTTGAATTGGCAGAGGGATATGGACGGTAAGGCGAGAGACAATAGGATCCAGACGTCCGTGGGTGCTGCCTGGCTCGCTTCGGTTTTCTGCAAATTAGCTGGCAAAACGGACTGGCTGGTCCCTTACAAAGTCGCTGGTGGCGGTTGGGGGCTTCTTCAAAACGGGGGACAACCCGGACCCCTCTATTGGGTGGTGCTTCTGTGTCAGTCCCTTTTCCCGCCAGGGACCAGCCTTGTCTTCAGCACTGCTAACTATCCCCAACTGGTCTCTCTCTGCGGCGTCACACAGACGGCGCGCAACATCCTTCTTGTTAACACCAGTCCCAATGTTCTGGACCTCCAACTGGAGACCCTCGGAACTCTACCCGCCAAAATCCTACGGATGCGTTATCTTAGGGGGACAAGTACACCTTCCTATCAGGAGCGCCCTCCCGCTCCAATGCTCTCGTTGCGCCTGATGCCCTACGATGTGTGGACGGTTCAGTTCGTCCGATAAAATGAGGCATAATCGTAAGAGGGGATGGAAGCCCCCTGGTGATAAGCTATGGATCGGGAGGTCGCAGAAAGGGTCCGAGAGGCACCACCCGTTATGTGGAGGTGCCCCCAGTGCCGATTGGTTTTCACACCGGAGCCCGGCATCATCCGGTGTCCCCGCTGCGGTGAGAATTTGAGAAAATGCCGATACTGCCGGTTCGCCGACACCGTCGTGTGGGAATGCACCAATCCGAACATCCGATATGTCTACGGCGATGAATTGGGACGGCTTCGGATACCGGAACCAGATCACTATTGGAACTGCCCCGGTAACGCCCCACAACTTCAGGCGGGACCCATAGCGATAGCCCTCGCTAACCCTGTCCTGCGAGCCCTGACCTATGGAGCGGCGACAGCGGTAATCCTTCTTTTTCTGGCTGTCTTCGTCTTCCTCCCTCGGCTGCAGCGTCCAGGGGAGCCGGAAACGGCTTTTGTCCGATCGAACGCAGCCGTTGCCCGGACCGTCGGTCTTGGCGAACCTATTGCCGTTCAATTAGCTGTCTATAATGACGAGAATTTCGCCGTTGGACCTGTCGAAATCGTTGTAAGGGGCAGCCTTGTGACAGAAAGCGGACCTCCCACACTCGCACCTTTGCCACTAGAACAATTTACGCGAGGTGAGTCGTTGGTTCTGCGCTACCCTCCTGTAATGCCTCGCTCATCTATCGCTCTCAGTATGACTTTCGTACCTGCTTCTCCCAGGCGCAGGCCCTACAGGCTCCACATTGAGGTCTATGCCGGAAGTTACCGGGCGACCATGCTGGAGAGGGAGTTTACTATCCAAGTCCAGTAACGGTACCTCGGCGGCGTTGGCGCCACAAGACAAACCGACGCACCGCTCCTGGCAACTCGTCATCGGATACGATCAGGTAGTGGTCGGCTTTGCCTGAAGCGCAGGCTGACCGAATCTCCTCAATGAAACGGTTCATCCGACCGACGTAGCGTGTCCGGATAGACTCGGGATCGGTGGCAACAGTGCGCCCGGATTCGGGGTCGTAAAACAGCGCCGGATCAGACAAGGGCAGAGTCAGTTCCGCCCGGTCCATAACTTGACAAACCATCAGGTCGTGCCCCCGGGAGTGGAAGACCCGGGCCCATTGTCCGACGGTACCGGTGTCTTCTAAAAGGTCAGACACCAGAACGAAAAGGGACCGGCGCCGGATTGATGGAAGGAATTCATCAGTCAGCCTCGCCAGTCCTCCTTGACCCTTAGGTAGTTGCTCCGCCAGGGCGTCCACGATTGTCGAGAGGTGCGCGGGCGATTGGCGGGCGGGAATAAACGACCAGATGGCGCTGGAAAACACCAGAAGCCCCACAGCATCGCCCTGCCGAAGGGAAGTGAGAGCGAGTAGGCACGACAGAAAGCAGCCGATGTCCCACTTGGTATAGCGACCGGGTCCGTAGTCCATTGAAGCGCTGCCGTCAACAAGTAGGTAGATGCGTATGTTGGATTCTTGCTCAAACTGCCGGACGAACATCCGGTCCAAACGGGCGTAGATCTTCCAGTCCAGGTAGCGCAGGTCGTCACCCCGGTAGTAGGGGCGGACCTCAACGGGCTCTACGCTAAAACCCTTCTGGCGGCTACGGTGCAGACCCGACAAGGTTCCGTCCAAAGACGAACGAGCGATCAGCCCGACCTTGCCCAGTCTCCCGGCGTGTTGCCGAAGAAAGTTCCAAATTTTCTGCCTCTGGTCCCCTGAGCTCACGACTTTCCAAATCAGGTGTGTGGTGTGTTCTGAAGCAACTGTTCCTCGGCACACTGGCGCAAGGTGGCGGCGACTTCCGGTCGGATTAATTCGGGCGGTGGCTCCTCTCCCTCCCTCAACATTCGCCTGAGAGCCGTCATACTGATGTTCAGCCGCGCCGACGGATCGTGCCCGCATGTCTTTTCTGTCGCCAGGCACTCGCATTCCTTGCAGTAAAAAGCAGCGCCGACCTTTAGGATGGTGATGTCCAGATCGGGAATCTCGTCGTAAATTTTGTGGGCGGCGAAGGGGTCATAGTAGTCGCCGACTCCTGCATGGTCACGCCCCACCAAAAAATGGGTGCATCCGTAGTTCTTCCTGAAGATAGCGTGAAAAACCGCCTCCTTTGGTCCCGCATATCTCATCCACGTTGTGATGCCGGAGAGGAGAATTCTGTCAGGAGGGAAGTAGCAAGAGATCAAAGTCTTGTAAGCCTTCAAAATCGCATCGGACGGGAAGTCATCCCCTTTCTTCGCCCCCAGAATCGGCTGAATCAACAATCCGTCGCAAATCTCAAGGGCGCAGCGCTGAAGGTATTCATGAGCCCGGTGGGGAGCGTTCCGCGTTTGAAAACCGGCAATCGTTTTCCAGCCCATCTTTTCAAAGTAGGCGCGCGTTTCCCGCGGCGTCATCTCCCACTGGAGGTATGGATTGTTGGGTCGCTGGATCAGCCAGATCTCTCCGCCTATGTACCAATCCGGTTCCGACAAAATCCGTGCGACGCCGGGGTGCCTCTCATCGTCGGTGCCAAAGGCTTCCTTGACTACCCATTTCTTGTCCGGCCGGAAAAGATCCTGAACGGTGATCAGGGCGATCGGTTTTTCGGAATCGTCAACGAGCGCCGCTTCCTCCCCCATTTTCAACGACTGAGCGATGTCCTCGGGAACCGGCAGCATAATCGGAAGAGACCACACAGGCCCAGAAGGGAGACGCATCTCATTGAGTACCGATTTTACGTCGTCGTAAGTCATGAATCCCGTTAGGGGGCTAAAAGCGCCAATGGCGATCTTTTCCGCATCCCACAGCGTATCGACGTCGCACCTGATTGGTAGCAGAGATCTGGCACGGGCTTTTGCCTCGTCAGCCGTCTCTTTGCCGAGCGTGCGGTCAACAAGGAAGCCGCCGTGAGGTCGTGATCCCATTCGTCTGATTCCCCTTTCCCATCGCGCAGCTTGTCTCTCCGTTCTTGATCAATCGGTGATACAAAGATGGCACAATTTACCGATGATGACGTATGACACCGGGGAAATCGTTTGTGAGCCTAATGGCTGCGCTGACCCTCATCCTTTCGGGTTCACCAGCCTTCTGCGACGCTTGGATACCGCCGGACATTACTCCTGAAGAGGCAAGGCTGGGGCGCCAGGCGGTCCAAGAATTGGAGAGACAGTTCAAGGTCCTGCAGGACCATCCTGATCTAAATCGTCTCAACGGAATCGTCGCCAGGCTTCTCCCGTTTACCGAGCGACCGAAGGTCCTCTACCAGGTCAAGGTGATAGATGACCGGGAACCGAACGCCCTCGCGTTACCCGGGGGACACTTATATCTTACGACAGGATTACTAAGCATGGTCAGAAGCGACGATGAACTGGCTGCCGTGCTGGCGCACGAGGTCGCCCATATTTCCCGGTTCCACGCAATCAGAATGATTCGCAAAGAGAGTCGGCTCAGCGTGCCCGCTCTTGTCGCTTTGATCGGCGCCGTTCTGTCTCGAGGGGAGACCGGTGCCGAAGTGGCTCAAATGGTCGGTGTCGTCATTCAGATTCTCCGTCTTGGCTACTCGCGGGACATGGAGAGGGAAGCGGACGAGGTGGCTTTTGTCTGCTTGCAGAAGGCGGGCTTTAATCCGGTCGGGCTTCTGACTTTTCTGGAGCAGCTGCAGAAGCGGGAAGAGGGCTCGCCGGCAGCGGCTCTCTTGCCCGGCTACTGGACCACTCATCCGTCTTTGGAAGACCGTGTCGCCACCATCAAAGCCTTTCTCAAAAAAGCCGGCATTGCGATTCATCGCAGACCGGTCACTCGTGCCCTCGCGCTTGAGGCTAAAGAGATAGAAGTCAACGGGAGGCAGGTCACTGCAGTCGTCTTGTCGGGCGAAGAACTGTTCCGCATGAATGGAGCGGACGGTTTGTCATCTGAACAACGAGCCCAGAGGGCTGTTGAAAAGCTGGACGCCGCCTTCAACGCGGGCGCCCGTCCCTTCCACTTCCGCTACAGCATTGACGAGCAGGGACTGACGATTTGGTGGGACAGGGACATATTGGTCCGATTGACTTGCGACGACTTGCAGGCTTCAGGGCAGACTCCTGCTGAGATGGCGCGGCATCTCTCGCTGGTAATGACCCAACTTTTTTTGAGGGAACGACTCAAAGGCGCCATATAGTGCCCGACCTGAATCGCTCGCGCACGCCACTGAAGAGGTGTGCGGGATCAACAGTAGCAAAAATTGGAGGAGGAAAGAGAGGGTGCGGGGAAGCGGTTTTCTTGCCTTTTTGACTCTCTTTAGTACTGTGGGCGGGGGGTTCGGTCAACGAGTCTGCCAAACACCCGACTGCCTGATGGTGGACAGCACAAGTTCAGGAAGGGCGCTGACACTCTTCATCTTTGTCCCGAAACAAACGGAGAGATTCTACCTGGAGGTCTTTGATGGTCAGGATGATTCCCCTGTGTCAGAGCCGACAACTTTCGTTCTATTTGATCCGGCAGGAGAAGAGGTGCTGAAGTGGAAAGGCGGGGTTTCCAGAGGATGGCAAGCGCAAACGGTGACCACCGACGGTAGGTGGGGAGTGTGGCGTCTGAGTGTCACCGGACCCCAACCCCCAAAGGATCAAAAGGGAGCGGTTCGGGAGATCGCTCGGAACTTCTTCATCGTCAGAACGGTTGGCGCTGTCGACTTGTATCTCAAGCCGGAATCGGTCGTCTTGGCTCGGGGGTTACGGATCTCACAACCCCGGTTTGGGACGTCGGAAGTCCATCAATGGTTTCTTCAGGTTCCCCGCTTTACATTCAGGGTGAGAATCAATTTCCTAAGACAAAGGCCCGATGAGAGTACGCAACTGACCGTCCAGGCACCGAACCGAATCCTCTTCAGAAGCCGGTGGGGAGGATTAGGGAAAGGCTCACTTGAGTTTTTAGAAATTCGGGGCAGCCGATTAGCGGGTCTCTGGCAGCTGACGATTAGCGACGTCAAAGGAATATACTCCTTCGGCTGTGAGCAAGATCTGCGTTTCTTTTGTCATCCGTCACCGTTAATGCCGGAGCCTGTCCCGGTTCCGATTATGACCCATTCAGCGGACGATCCGCAGGGACTCCCCGCAAGACTGGAAATCACTTCAGATCAAACCGCTCAAGAAAACCACATAGAGTTCACCGACCTGTGGGGCAGGGGAGTGCTCTACCTTCTCCCGTCTGTTCGCTACAGAGTCACGGCGAGCCGCGGCTTTGAGTATGACCGGACCACTTCCGAAGTGGCGGCTCAAACAAGTCCCGTCTCCGTTCAACTCAGAAGGATCATTGACAGACCTACCGGATGGTATTGCGGCGACAACCATTGTCACACGGTCTACTCAGATGGCAACGATACCCCAATTCAGATGGCTCGGGCAGGCTTCGCTGAGGGATTGGATTGGGTGACGATCACCGACCACGGAGTTGGTCCCCTAATCCAACAGGTATTGACGGCGCATTTAGAGGCGCTTCCCGGCAATCTTTCGGGTCGTTTCCTCATCATTCCCGGTGAAGAATTCACTACACCCCTCTACCATGCAAACATCATTAACGGTACCGTTCTTGATATGCCAACGACACCCCTACGGACCTTGGTCGACAGAGTTTTGGCGATCGATTCGCCAGAGAGGCCGGTCACATTGAAACTGAACCATCCCCGCTGGTCAGGAACGCCCAAAGCGTCCGAACTGGCTCTTGAACTGGAGAAACTGCCGCTGATTGAGCTATGGAACAGCCCCGAGCCCGAGACGACGCAGGTTTGGTGGGAACTGTTGAACAGGGGGGTCCGGGTGCTGGCAGAGACGAGCACAGACAGCCACAACAGAAAGGCAAGCCCTTTGGGAGCGAGAAGAACATATGTGTTTTTGGGTGATAAACCGTTAACGGCGGCCAACGTCGTCCGGGCTCTGCGAGACGGTCCGAGTTTTCTCAGCCGCGGAGCCTTGCTGTTGCTGACAGTGAACGGAAGACCACCGGGAGCGACCGTGTCAGGGAACAGTGCTCACGTCTCCATAGAAATGATCAGCGCCCGCCCGGTCACTACGGTCCGGCTGATCGCAGACGGCAAAGTTCTCCAATCGTTTGACCTGGCTGAGGAAACTAGATTTAAGAAACAGGTCACAATCTCGTTGAACTTTCGTTGGATCTTAGCCCAGGCTCTTTGGAAAGGGGATCCCGTCCCCCTCGCCATGACGAACCCGATTTTTGTGGAGCGATGAAGGGGGCTATCAAACGATTTTGCGACCTCTACTTACCTCCAGCGTGGTGGTGGGGACTAACGACTACGTCTCTGGCTTGGACTTGGGGGATCTACCTTTACGGCTGGGTCGTCCGACCTGCTGGGACCTCTTTCACATGGCTCACCCAGGATCACGCACTGGATGTCCTTTTCTACCTATCGGCGGCGTCACAGCAGTCTCAGGGTCACTGGTTCTTTCAAAGTCTTTTTACAACCGAGCCCCACCGTCCCGCCCTCTTTTTGCCATTCCACTGGATCGTTGGGTGGCTCGCTTCATCCCTCAGTATCAGTCCGGTTGCATCCTACCACATAGTTCGTAGCATAGGCATTGTCGCCTTCCATTTCGTTTCCTGGCGGCTCGGTTCGTTTCTGCTCAGCAAAGATGCGGCTTCGGTCTTCTCCTTCCTCCTCGCCTCTACAGCCGGTTTGCTCGTCGTCTGGCACCCGATGCCGGAACTTTATTCTCCGATGGCGCTGCTGGCGACAGCGTGGTTGGTATGGGGACTGACCCTGACGATGGGTGTTGTCTTTTGCTTGCTATGCGATGGCGGGGTCTACCTTCTTTATGTCACCGTCTTGTCGGCTGCTTTAAGTCTCGTTGACCCGTCTCCTCTGCCCGCCCTTCTGCTGACTGTCCTCGCATGGTCTGCGTCGCATCTGATGAGAGGATATTGGCTTCACTTGTACAAGCTGCTTGCGATCCTCCCTGCTGTCGGCATCTTACTGTGGATCAGTGTCCAAGCCATGTCGGACCCGGTCGGTCGCGCAATCGCGAATCCGCCGCTCATTCCACCGCCTTTGTGGCGGGTCCTTCTCTCTCACGGCTTGCTGATTCTGGCTGCCCTGACCGTTGTAACAAGGTCGTGGAAAAATGGACCTACTTGGCAGTTTGTCATCCTTTGGACGCTGGCGTGTTTCCTTGTCGTGTATTGTAACCCAGGAATGCGGCCTCGTCGCCTCTTTGAAGGGCTACACATCCCTCTCGCTCTTTTAGCGACGAATGGGTGGTGTGAAGTCATTAGAAAAGACTTCGTTTTAATCAATCGTTTCCCGTATCTGTTCAAGTTTATCCTGATCCCTCTCTTACTTTCGGGAACCATCCATTACTCTTGGTGGCAATTAAAACAGTTTGGCGACAACGAAAGGCTGGTACGGGATAGAAAAGCGTTGACTCTCTACTTGACAAGGGACGACTTGAACATTCTCCGATGGCTTAAAGAACAAGAAGAATCCGGTGCCGTTTTAGCGTCCTATTTGATGGCTGCTCACATTCCGTATCGCACGCGCCGAACCGTTTTCGTCGGACACTGGTCCGCGACAGTAGACGTGAAAAGCAAGATATTGATCTCAAATGAAATATTTTCGGGCCAAATGCCCGTTGATGAAGCAAAAGCCCTATTCCAGAAGCACCGGATTCGTTTCGCGCTTTCCACCCCGTACGAAAGGTTCCAGGTTCGGGGATCAGTTCTGCTCGGCCGATACGGCGTTAAGGTTTACCAATCAGGTCGGTCGGCCATCTACCGGCTAAACTGGTGAGCCATTTGAAAACGCCTAAGAAAGACTTTACGACGGTCCTATTGCAGTGGCAGTACACCGCGGACATCGGTTTTGTCTCGTTGCTTTTGGTGCTGCCTTTCTTTTTGCTTGGTACGGTGACTGTCGGTGGTAAAACTCTGGTCCCTTCAGACCTTCTCCTTCTGATGCCACCCTGGAAGGCGTATGCAAGGGAACTGTTTCCTGATATCCGTGGAGCGAGGGTTCCGTTGTTGGATGTGATTCAGCAGTATTACCCGTGGCGACATTTCTACAAAGAATCTATACTATCGGGCACTATACCGTTGTGGAACCCTTATATGTTCTGCGGAACACCTTTTCTCGGCAACGGCATCTCCGGTGTTTTCTACCCCCTGGGTGTCATGTTTCTCCTTTTTGATCTACCGTCCGCCTTCGGGTGGTATGCCTTGCTTCATCTCATGTTTGCCGGAACGGGCTTGTATGCTTTTGCCAGGCTCCACTTGAGTCCCCTGGCTTCTTTTGTCGGGGCTTTGACCTTTCAGTTTTCCGGTTTTTTGATGGCATGGCTGGCTTATACCCCTGTCCTCGGGTCTGCCGTCTGGCTCCCATGGATCCTTTGGGGATTGGAACTATCCTGGAGAAAGCCGGACCACAAGATCGGGTCTCCACTCCGCTCGTCTCTTCCATCAGTCGGTTGGGCTGCCGTGTCAGGTATCGCGATTGGTCTCTCGGTTCTAGCCGGTCATCCTCAAATCGTTTTTTACGCAATTTGGGTCACAGGAGTTTTTGGACTCGTCACAGCCTTGATTAAGAGATCCCTGGTGCCCCTTTGGTCGGCAGTCATAGCGTTAGTGACAGGTTGGACCCTAAGTGCCGCCCAGGTCCTTCCTCTCTTGGAATTTGGTCAACTCTCGTCACGGGCTGCCGAGCCTCTAGTCACGCCGCTGGCAACCAACCTCCCTGCTGACCAATGGGTGCGACTTTTCGTTCCCAAATTTTTCGGCACCTGGGCGGACGGCACTCACTGGGAGCCCGCTGCGGAATTTAGTTATATTGAGAAGACCGGCTATCCCGGAACGGCTGCCTGGGTCCTTGCCGTCGTTGCCCTTTGCACCTTACGGACTTCTCCGGGACAGAAAAACGGAGCATGGCGGCTTGCAGTGGTCGGATTGATTTACTCCGTCGCAGCGCTATTCAGCGCCAGCCATGTCACTTACCACCGTATCATTAGTCTGTGGCTTCCGGGTGCGGCAAGTTTTGTGGGGGTTTCGCGCGCTATTTTAATGTTGGACTTAGGTGTTGCTCTGCTGGCTGCCATCGGCGTGGAAACCCTTCTTGGGGCAGACGACCGATCGCTTTTATTGTGTAACGGAGTTAGGAAGGCCGTTCTCCTCTTGGGCGCCTTTTATTCTCTAGTTATATTCACGGCGCTCGTCGTTCATCAGGAGAGGGCATTTTATCCGTTGCTCGTACATAATACTATATCGGCACTCCTGTGTAATACGCTGATATTAGTAATAATTGCGGGATTAATTCTCTGGCTCGTAGCTTGTCGTCAGGAACAATGGGCGCGTCGCAAGAAACTGGTCGGTGCCCTGCTGCCGGTCGTTATGATCAGCGACGCTTTGGCGACGCACTGGGATCAACACCCTCGGGCTCCGGTTAAGGCTCTATTCTTTGAAACGCGAGCTATTTCGTGGCTTAGAGATCACGCGGGTCACTGGCGGGTGCTGTGCGCGGGCACGGATCCGGTGAGGAACTGGATTCCCAGCAACACACTGATGATGTTTTTCTTACGGGACGCTCAAGGGTCGGACTCCCTCGTCCTCGGAAAATTTGCTCAGTTTTTGAAAAAGTGGGATTCGCAAGCCCCCGGTTTCGCCGTCCGGTCTTTTGACTCTCCTTTTCTGGATCTAATGTCGGTGCGATACATTATTGTCCCACATTTTTTTGAGATAAGCGAGACTTCTAGCCTTAAAGCAGTATACAGGGGAGAAGTGAATATCTATGAAAACAGGAACGCACTGCCGCGCGCAAGGTTGATTGCTATCAGAGACCTATCCAAGGGGGGTGGGGACTCCGTTCGACGATTGTACTCTTTCTCCCGTGTCGGCAGGGGGCGCTTGAATAGGTCGCCGGAAGGTGGAACAGAACTGATAGAAAGCACCGAGGGGGTCCGATTCATCAGGGACGACCCAAACTTAGTGGAATTAGAAGGGGCTTTTGAGGGGGGTTCTGCAATGATTTTGCAGGACGTTTTTTACCCCGGTTGGCGGGCGTTCGCAAAGAGCGCTGGAAACTGGACGGAACGGAGGGTGCGTCCTGTTAAATTCGTGTTCCGCGTAATCCGTCTTCCAAAAACGGCTGAAAAGGTTGCTTGGGTCTTTTATCCGGGGTCAGTTACCGTCGGTATTTTTTTGACTCTTACCGCTTTAGGTTGGCTCTTTGCCCTACTCGGTTGGTGTTTGAACCATTTCGTCAGCAGGCGTGCCCATGGAGGCTAAAGATAGATCTCTTTGTTTGCTTGCCACGGTAAAGCGTTACTGGACGGACGCACTTGTCGGTTTAACGATCGGAACGATAGCCGTCATCTGGGTGGTGCTAACGGCAAACGACATCGGCGTCGGCTATGACGAACCGATCTACGCCGGCTACTCCCTTAAGTATTTAGCATGGTTTCAATATCTTTGGAGGGCGTGGCTGTCTGGGGATTTTTTCTCGCCATTCTCCTTTGAAGTCATTGAGAAGTTTTGGCGTGCCAGGGACATGCATCCGTCATTCCCAAAAGTTCTGGCTGCATTTGGCCATCTGATCGGTCGGTCGATTTTCGGAGACGATCTCGCATCTATGAGGTTGGGGACGGCACTTCTTTTCGGTCTGCTTGTTTCCTCTTCCTACTGGTTCGCAAAATCGGCTATGAATCGCCCGGCTGCCCTTTTTGTATCGCTTGGTATTGCGTCTACGCCGCGTCTGATCGGGGATGCTCATTTCTTGACGATGGACTCGCCCGTTGCGGCAACCAGTTTCATCGCGACGTTGCTGCTACCGAGGCTTCTCCGTCTTCGGTTCCCCTGGTGGCTGATATGGGGCAGTATAACCTTCGGTCTCGCCTTTTCCTCAAAAGCGAACGGTTTTCTCATCGTTCCCGCTGCTAGCCTGTGGATCGCCGCCGAAGCAGTGATCGCCCGGTCCCAAGCCCAGGAGATTCATGTGGCTAAGCGTTTAGTCAAGGTCGTCCTAATCGGCGTCGGTGGGCTTGCCTTCGTCTTCTTAACGTGGCTCTGGCTCTGGTCAGATCCCATCGGTCGCTTCCGCCAATATTTCGTCTTTCATTTCCGCCACTTTGGAGTTCACACCTTCTATCTTGGAAAACTATGGGACTTTGCCCCTTGGCATTACCCTTTCGTGATGATTATGGTGACGACACCGATCATATATGTCTTTATGTTTATTGCAAGCAGTCTTTTGTTTATAAGGCACTGGAAATTAGTGCCGCCTTCTGTCAGGCTCTCGCTGATTAGTTTCCTGGTCCATATTTTCCCCTTCACTTTACTCTCAACTCCAAAATACAACGGCGTGAGACTTTTTGAAGCGTCGCTCCCCTTTATGCTTTTCGTTTCCGGCTATGGCGTGTTCTTGATAACCCGTTGGCTTGAAAGTGCGGAGAAATTGAAACAGTCCCTCTCGCCGGTCAGCCGTTTCCTTCTAATTCACCTCGTACCTCTCATCTTAGTATCGCCGGCTGTGAAAGATACCGTTGCGTGCCATCCCTTTGAAATTTCATACTACAATAGCCTGGTCGGCGGGATTAGGGGCGCGGTTTACAAGTGGGGCTTTGAGGGGACCTACTGGGGTGTAAACCTAATCAATGCAGTTCCTTTTTTGAATCGTTTAGAAGGGGAGAAGTCCCTGCTCCTCATTCCCCATTCACTGTGTTCTTACATGGAGTTTTACAAGAACGGCGGGCTCTTACGGCCCAATATAAAAATAATGGGAGATCCCAACGACATCTTCCGGGCGGACTATGTCCTGATCCAGGCTAGCCAGACGGAGTGGGAACTTCTTCCCGCTCATTTGCGTCGGTTGGTCTGGAGGCTGTGGCGATCCGAGCGTCCCGACTTTGCAGCACAGTATAATGGCGTTCCGATGGTCGCGCTGTATGGGGCGGCGACGGTGATAAGGGTGGTGAAGGAAACAGGCTGGAACGAATGGGACGCGAAAGGAGGGGGCGCGTTGCGGTGAACGTTACGGCAGCCTTATTCCCACGAAGCCTTTGGGAGCCGGTACTGGTTCTCGTCTGGAGGCAGTTGAGGGTCCGCTACAAACGAACAATTCTTGGTTTCTTCTGGTCGCTGATGCCTGCTATCGGTCAGGCGCTGTTGTGGCTGATAGTGATAGAGAAGTTTTTTCGCTATAACGTGCCGAATTACTCTGCATATCTTTTCTGCAATGCCCTTACTTGGCAATTTATTAACAATTCGTTACTCGACGGATGTGCTGTCATGTTGTTCCACATGCCATTGGTCAAGGCGTTCCCGATGAGGAGGGAGATTCTGCCGGTTTCATCTATCTTGTCTAATCTATTTCATTACTTGATGGCTCTTGTAGTTTTTTTTGGCTACCTAACAATCCTGAATGTCCCCGTTAGGGGGACGTGGTTACTGGTTCCTGTCGTGATCATGGGGCTGTCCTGCTTCCTATTAGGTATCGTTTTCGCCCTGTCTGTGTTGTCCGTTTTCTATCACGATATCCAGTTTATTATGGAGGCGTTCGTTCTTCGGGCCCTTTTCTTTTTGTGTCCTGTTTTCTATTTCACAGAGATGGTAGGACCCCAATGTTATCGCCTTTATATGCTGAACCCTCTGGCTGCCTACCTGACATCGCTCAGGCAGATACTACTTCCACCCGTCCAGCTGCCCGATGGGCGGCCGGCGCTTACTCTGGACCTCGGGGCGCTTGGGATTGCTTTCGTGGCGTCGTGCTTGGTGCTGTTCTGCGGCTGTGCCATCTTTGGGCGATATAAAGCCCGGGTGGCAGAGTGGCTCTAAGTTGCATAATTAGTGGCTGGTGGATGGTATGCGCAGGCGAGACTGGATAAAAGGAGTGACCGGTGCAGCCTTGACACAAAAAGAGAGTCGCGAAAGAAGGAATCGCTTGCCAGAAGTCTCCTTTGCCAAATTGCCCCGCTGGAGAGGGTTTAACCTTTTGGAAAAGTTCCACTATGATTGGTCCAACACTTCCTTCGTGAAGACCGATTTGGAGTGGATTGCCGAACTGGGTTTCAACTTCGTCCGCCTCCCGATGGACTACCGATGTTGGACCGAGAGAACTGATTGGACGAAGATGAAGGAACCTGTGCTGCAAGAAATAGACAAGGCAATCCAATGGTGTAATGAGTTTGGGATTCATGTATGTCTCAATTTTCATCGAGCGCCTGGCTACACCGTTGCGTCGCCGCCCGAGCCTGTGTCTTTGTGGACGGA
Organism: Candidatus Caldisaccharidevorator sinensis; assembly: GCA_032161505.2. Classification (GTDB taxonomy): domain Bacteria; phylum Armatimonadota; class Fervidibacteria; order Fervidibacterales; family Fervidibacteraceae; genus Caldisaccharidevorator; species Caldisaccharidevorator sinensis. The sequence goes on along the minus strand of JAVKTG010000001.1, from coordinate 108,821 downwards.
TGAGACAGCCCAAAAGGTTTGTGCCTGGCACTGGAGGCAGTTTGCTAAGAGATACAAGGGCATCAGCAATCGGAATTTGTCCTTTAATCTCCTTAACGAGCCGGCCGGCGTATCGGCTGAAGTGCACCGGCAGGTTGTGGAAAGAATTGTATCAGAAATACGGACGGAAGATGAGAATCGCCTGACCATTTGCGACGGCAGAGAGTGGGGTAATACCCCCCCGGAAGAGTTGATCGGTTTGAAGGTCGCAGCGGCTACCCGTGGCTACCTGCCCTTTACTCTCACCCATTACCGAGCGGAGTGGGCATCTGGTTCCGACCGCTGGTCGGAGCCCACCTGGCCACACAAAGAAGGTTCTACCCTTTGGGATCAGGATCGGATCCGCTCTGTGGCAATCGAGCCGTGGAAACGACTTGAGCGGAAAGGCATTGGTGTTATGGTCGGAGAATTCGGTTGCTATAACAGGACCCCGCACGAAGTGGTCCTGCGCTGGATGGAGTCGTGTCTGCGCCTTTGGAAAGAAGCCGGATGGGGCTGGGCGCTCTGGAACTTCCGCGGTTCTTTTGGGATTTTAGATAGCGGACGATCAGACGTTGTTTACGAGAATTGGCGGGGTCACAAATTAGACAGAAAGATGCTAGATCTCCTGCAGGGATATTGAGAGAAAAAGATATGGGGATAAAAGTTGGCGCTCGCCAAGTTCCATTTATGAAAGAGGAGACCTTCTCCCTTCAAGAGCAGTATTTCTCATCGCGGCTCCTGTGGTCGGGCGTTTGGAAGGCATGGTTGCTGTACTACACCAGCATCATCGGTCATCGCGTTGCTGCAGGTGCTGGCACCGTAATCGGGGGGCTTTTCTTATTAGGGGTCGCCGATTCGTATTTCTTTCGTCTCACTCGTTTGAATTTCCTGTGGATTGTGAGCGCTATCACCGCATGTTGCGCCCTCGGTTTCAGTTTGTCTCTCATTACTTCAATAAAGCGCATCCGCAGGACAGATTTCTTGAGGTTCGTTCAATTGATTGACCGGGTTTCCGGGTCTGAGGAAACCTTCCGGAACGCTCTGGACCTATGCTGTCTTCGTCTGGATTCCCGAGCAGTTTCTGTGACCATGGCATTCCTGACCGTGGCGGACGCTCACCTGCGCTGGGCTGGTTCAGCGAGAGATGTGGTTTACCTCAGGATGATACGACCGGAGATCGCACGGGCGGCACGCTCGATCGGTCTTGTCGCCGTCCTTTTGCTTCTTTTCGTAATCTTCAAAGGCTGGTCAGGGTTCTCCCTGGACCGGTTGTGGGCGCGGTATCTGCGGTCCGTTCAAGTTTTACGATTTGAAGTTTCGGGGCGCCTTTTGTTGATCGTAGACGAAAGAGATTGCGCAGTGCTGAGGGGTTCACCGCTGCGTTTCAGGGTCCGGGCAGTTAATGGAGCCCCTTCCGAACTGTACGGCTACTGGCGGGGAACAGGCGCGTTCTCTCAGATTGCGCTCTCTGAGGAAGGCGGCGGCTGGTACAAAGGGGTTTGCCGCGTATCAGAAGATGGAATTTTGTGGGCGCAAAGCGGCCGGCGAAAAAGCAACGAGGTTCCCATCTCCGCCGTCGATCCCCCAGGGCTTAAATACATTCAAGTGGTTGTCAAACCGCCAGACTACACGGGAATGGCTTTGGAGCGCTACTCGGACTCCCGCCCAATAGTGCTAAAGATTTTGAAAGGATCCGAGTTAACCGTAAAAATAACGCCGACGCAACCGCTTTCCCGAGCCGTGTGGACCGTAGACTCGAAATCGGCAAAGGATGTCATCTTACCGGAAGGCGACCCACCTTTAAGCCTTCGGTGCAACGTTTACGACAACATGTCAGTCAGAGTTACAATGGAAGACGTCCACGGGATCGGAAGCCAGCAAGATGTCGTTAGGGTCATCTTAAGGAGAGACCAGCCACCGAGAATCAGTGCCGTGGTCCAGCCATCCGCGATCTCACATGGCGACTCAATCCCCGTTGCTATCACGGCTCAAGACGATTTCGGTTTATCCGCTTTGGAAGTGCACCAGTTCTTCGGCGGCGCCGATAAACCTATAATTGCCGGACCGATCCGCACGCTGTTTCTGAAAGGGGAGACGGACTGGTCAGGTGAGGTGCCACTGAGAGTTGCTTCGGAGCAGGGTCACGGTTATGTCTGGCTAAGGGCAAAGGCGCGCGACAACGATAGTGTGAGCGGTCCCAAATCGGCTGTCAGCCAGTGGGTTAAATTGAGGATCGTCAGCGAAAGTGATCCCGAGCGATCGCTTGAAGAATTGATGGGGCGCATGGGCACGCTGCGAGAACGTCTTGTGAAGCATGGCAATCGGTCGTCCATCAGGGATTTTAGTGAATCAGTCGGTGAATGGGTGAATGCTCAACAGGTCTCGTGGCTACGTGAGCGTTTTGAGCGTCTGCGGTCTCTGTTGCAAAGGGGCGCCATCACAGAAGCCTTAGCAGAGGTAGAACGCCTCCAGCGTCAGGTGGAGCGGGCGCTGAGGGAACAGCGAGTTGCACGGCTCGCTCAGGAGATTTCGGCTTTGCGCGCCCTTCAAGAGGAAGTCAGTAATCAGGTCGGTCGGGCGAGGCGCGACGAGGGTCTGATTGCGGTCCAAAGGGACGGGCGGCAGAGAACCGAGGCAGCGGCTCGGGAACTGAGGCGCGAAGGATCCTGGTGGACGGAGCAGGGGGAGCGGTTGGTTGGTGAGAGGATTAGAGCAGCGGTGGGGGCTCTGGAACATACGCCAGCCGTTGATGCGATGGCTGAAGTAATACAAAGGCTGCAGAGACAAGATCCGGTTGGTGCGAAAGCCGCATCGGATAGAGCCCTTTTGGACTTACGGACAGCAGAGCAAATCCTCACATCGCCAGTGCGAAGCCCCTTGACGGAGGCCTACCGGTCAGAAAGGAACATCCTGAGCCGGCTTCTTTCCGCTACTAAAGAGGTGCTGGATCAACAGCGGCGGGTGCTAAAGGAAACGGAGCAGAATAGCCTTGAGCCACCGGATTTAAAGAGGTTGGCGGGAAGAGAGAGGCAGTTAAGACAGCGGTGGTCCCAATTGCAATCGGACTTTGATCAAGCGGCGGTTGTCACTCCTCGAATCGCATCCCGACTCCTTGAGAACCGGGCGCTGGCTGAGAAGGCTATGGGAGCCGCTGCTGAAGTTTTAGAAAAGTCAAGAGATAGGGTGGAGGCGCGGCAATCTCTCGCGCATCAGAAACGGGCGGAGCGCGCACTGGAAGCCGTCGCTGACGCGCTAAGCCGGGCACTGACCAATGACCAGGGAAACGTCGTCCAGCGTCTGGGGGCTGGAGAAAACGAGCTACGAGCGCTGGCGCACCGGCAGAGACAGTTGCTGATGGAAACAGCAAGGGTAGATCGGCAGCGCCGTTGGAACCGTCCTGCCGGACAGTGGCTCCGAAAACTGGCAAGCGAGGAAGTTGCGATTGAACGGGCGCTGGCGCGGATGGAAGGGCTCTTCGGTGATGGGATGGACGCCATTAGGCGGGGAAAGATGCGTACCACTCAGGACGCTCTGTCGTCCATCCAGCAGATGCTTCTGAAGGGAGAGACGGGAACGCAGGTTCAGGACCTGCAGTTGCAGGTCGCCCGGGCGCTGGAACAACTTGCGGAGGCTTTGGAAGGAGACCAAAGGCTAGATACGGGCGGCGAAACCGGTGGCGAGGGGATTAACGGTGCCACACCGTCAGAGACGGACGGAAGGCTCGTGGAACACGGACCGCCGATGAACCAAGTGCCGGAACAGCGGAAAGGTAGGGAAGCGAGAAGCGGCAGGGAACGCATCGGTCCTTCAAAGGAGCAACCCTTTGAGGCGACTCCTACAAGCCGAATCTTTTTGCCCAAAGACTTCTGGTCCGCAATCGAGAGATTTCTCACCAGGAAGGAAGGCGGTGACTAGGGCGGTGAAGCGTGCCTGCGGGTCTGGCGTTTGCCTCTTGCTTTCCCTCCTGCTGTCCAGGGCGGCGGGTGGACCAGACGGAACGGGTGAGGCCCAGTTAGCGCCTGGCGAACCCGTTCCCGCTGTCGCCGTGCCGAGACTTGGACCGAACCAAGTTGCCGTCGCTCGCTTGCGGCTGCGCGAGGACACGCTTCGGGTGGATCCGATGTCCGACATTAACCTCATTGCGGCTGTTCGCGAGCGGCTGGGCTGGTCCCATATCTATCCCGAGAGAATTGTGGTCGGACTGAACTCGGACCTGATTTTCCGCTTCCCGTTCCTGATCTTTGTCAGCGAGCACCATCCGATGAACCTTTCCAGACGAGAGAAGGAGCGATTGAGACAGTTTTTGGCAAGGGGAGGTTTTTTGTTCGCCAGCGAGTGCGACGCCAAACTGAGGCTGCGTCCATCAATTAGAAGCGAGTTATTGACAGTCGTTCCAGAAGGGCGGTGGATCCGCATCCCCTCCGATCATATCCTGTATCAGGTGCCCTTTCCGATCGCGATTGTCCCTGCCGGGCGGGGAGGACAACGATATCACGAAGGCGTTGAGATTAACGGAAGGCTGTGCCTCGTTTTTTCCCAGAATGCCGAGGAGTGCTCGTGGCAGTCGTGGAAATGGCTAGGACCGCGCTGTGCGTGCGCTCCCCCAGATTTTGACTACGCTTTCTCTTTCGGTGCCAACCTATTGTATTACGCGCTGACGCATTGACAAGTGGCGGAGCGAATTAGGATGAATCCGGAGCGGCGGACGACGATAAGCGAAATCGAGTCGATTGCTCGCATCGCTTGGTTCCGACAAGCGATAACCGAGCAGGTCAGCCGGGTGATCGTTGGGCAGAGGGACGTTCTGGAGCACCTCCTGATCGCCCTTCTAACAAAGAGCCATTGCCTGCTAATCGGTGTTCCAGGGCTCGCCAAAACGCTTTTGGTCAGCAGCCTTGCCCGCGTCTTAGACCTGACCTTTCGGCGGATCCAGTTCACACCGGATCTGATGCCCAGCGACATCATGGGCGCCGACGTGCTCCAAGAGGATCCCGAAACTGGGTTGAGACGCTTTGAGTTTGCACCGGGTCCCGTTTTTGCCAACATCGTTCTCGCTGATGAGATCAACCGGGCGCCGCCCAAGACTCAATCCGCTCTCTTGGAAGGGATGCAGGAGGGCAAAGTGACCGTCGGGGGACGGTCCTATCCTCTCCCTCAACCCTTTTTCGTTTTAGCCACCCAGAACCCGATTGAGATGGAGGGAACGTATCCTCTGCCGGAGGCGCAACTGGATCGTTTTCTTTTCAGCGTCATCATTAACTATCCGTCCGAGGACGAAGAGCGGGCGATTGTGCATTTGACCACATCGGCATTTGAACCGGAGTTGTCAGTGGTAATGGGACGGGAAGAGTTTTTGGAGGCGCAGTCGCTGGTCCGTCGGGTGCCGGTCCCAGACCGGGTGGCTGCTTACGCGGTGGAGTTGGTTAGGAGCAGCCGTCCTCAAGACCCTCGGTCACCTGACTTCGTTAAAAAGTGGGTTCAGTGGGGCGCCGGTCCGCGGGCATCGCAAGGGCTGATCCTGTCAAGTAAAGCGCGAGCCCTGATGCACGGGCGCACATCGCCGACCTGTGCCGATGTCCGGTCGTTGGCAAAACCTGTTATGAGGCACCGTATCGTCCTCAACTTTGCAGCGGAAGCAGAGGGACTCACACCCGACGCGATCGTGGACCAACTCCTGCAAACGGTCCCGGAGCCCTGAACGCCTCAATTTTTTCAGAGAACGCATCCTACACGATTCGAACGGCTGGTGCGACAATGACGGCGCCGAGACGGTGCCAAAGAGGAACCGGGGGTATTCGGATGCTGACGCGACCGCCCAATAGAGTTTTGGGTATGACTCTATCGGCAGGGCGCAAAGCCGAGCGGGGGAAATTTGATCCGCCTTTCGTTTTCGCACGGAGCGGCAAAAAAAGAGTGCAGGAGCAATCGCGGAAAATCACAATTTTGCCGATTCCCAAAAGCCCCGACAGAAATCCGAAACCGACATCCGAAATTAGGACGAAAAATCCATCGGACCAATTAATCAAAAAACAGCACAATTAGCGGTGGTACTAAAAAAAGAATCAGTAGATGGCTCTCCATTCGCGGTAAAAGCCGTGGTATACTTTTGTCGGTCCCTGCATCTGAGAACCAAAGGGGGAATCGGAGTCGTATGAAGCGGCGCACGTTTCTCACCGGACTGGCGGGCACGCTACTGGGATGCGACGGAGGAGACCGGATTCCTCCGCCCGACATCACTCTCACCGGCTCAGAAAGGTCCGACATGGAGGCTGTGCGCGGATTGTGGGACCGACTCTCGGGAATGGCGCGAAAAGGATCAGGGAGGGTCCGTATTGGGCTTTCCGAGGGGCGCTCCAGCAGGGTGATCCGGTTGGAACTTGTGAAAGGCGGAGCCGCCTCTTATCCTCATTGTAGAGTCGTGCGGGAGTGGGACGGTCGGGCGATAAATCTAGTTTGGGGATGGAAGGGTCTGGGACCATCTATTACTCTCGCTTTCGACGACGGATCTCAATTAGTGGTCAATGGTCAGCCGGTTGAGGTAGGGATGGGCGATGCGCGCGGGTTGGAAGGGCGTCAGGCGCTGGACCTCATCGGAACCGGAATCAAGGTAGCCGCTATCGCTCTTGCTATTTGGCTCGGGGCGCAAGTGGGGCGGGGCTTTCTTGCAGCAATCGCTTTCGTCGCCTTCAGCATAGCCGTCTTGGGGCTCCTGGCGGCAGCAGTAGGCGTCGTCCTTCCGGCCATTGAATTCATCTTGCAGAGAATAACCTGGGAGGATGTTCAAAACTTTTTCCGCTCGGCGGTAGAACAGTTCATCCAACTTTTCAGGGACGTTCGCACTCTTCTGGAGCACCTTCTCGGATAGGTCATCAGACTTTGTGGAGTTTTTCAAAATTTCTCGCAGGCGCAGAGAAAATCGCTTGGGAGCGCCGTGGACCTGAACCCAGAATGTCCTTTTTATTGACGACCTACTTTCACTAGTCCTTTCTTTGTAGCGATGACGGCGCGGGCGTCTCAGGTTGTAAAATTCCGGTCAATCATAAGACCGGAGGTGACCTGTATGTCGGAGCATTGGGCGTGCCCTCGGTGCAACAACGTGAGGGACGGGACAACCGTCTATCAGTGTCGGGACTGTGGCGAGGTCTTTTGCCAACAATGTGCAGAGGAGTCATGGCGGAACTTATTTCCGATGAAAGCGTGCCCTAATTGCAATTCATCATATGTGAGGAAACTGGGTTTCATTAAGAGAGAGCGGATTCGTTAAAGAAGCAAGGAATAGAGGCTGATGTATTCCTTGGCTTCCTTGATCGGATCGCAATGGAAGCGAACCCATTGGTAGGCGTTGCGAACCAAACGCTGAACGAGACTCTGATCCGTTAGCAGACGCACTGCCATCTCAGCCAATTCATGTTCATCATTGAAAAGAAGACCCGTCTCTTCATTACGAACCAACCAGGAATTCCCGGGAATTGCTGACGCCAATGTGGGTCTTTTAAGCCACATCGCCTCCACCAGTGTGTTTGCCATTCCGCCTTCGTGTTCGCTGGTATTGAGCACGATGTCGGCAGCCCTGTAGAGGCTTACTATCTTTTCCGGCGGCACGCTCCCGATGTAATGAGCCCAGGCGCGATTGTCTAGTATCGTCCTCACTCTTTGCCATTCATTCAACTCCAGAATTTCGCCAGCCAAAACGAGATGAGCGTCACAGCCGCGTTGCCTCAGCAATTGAACCCCTTCAATCGCAAGAATTGGACGCTTGACACTCCGAACGTTAGCCGCCAGCAGGAACACCGGAACATTCGTTTCAATCCCTAAATCCGCCCTCACATCCCCAGTTTCCTGCGGACGAAACCAAACGCCCTGGTAAATGATCCTGATTTTCTTTGCAAGATCACGGTCCACGGCTGAGACTGCTTCCGTCATAGGCGGGGAAAAGGTCGTGATGGCGCTGGATGCTTTTAGGACCGTCAGAACGGGTTCTTTTTTATCATCCTGAAGGACGTCAATGTTAATGTCCGTCCCCGTAATAGTGACGACGAGAGGAGCAGACGTTTCTTTAGCGATTTCAAGGGCACCAATACCGGCTCGGAACGCGTGAAAGGCGTGAACGACGTCCGGCCGAAAACTTTTCGCTTGATGTCTCGTTTCTTCGGTGAGCGCCTCAGTCGTTACGATTTGGACCGTGACTTTCAGAGCTTCAAGGTGAGTAGCGATACGGCGCACCGTTGTCACGTTTCCGCCGACAGGGGGCAAGCGGGGCGTGCACAGCAAAACTCGCATTCGTTATCGCCTTCACAGCGTGTCCAAATTCGCCACAAAACCCATCGGTCCCTACTGGAGCATTTTGTCATGGGTGCGGGGTATGAAACGTTAGTCTCCCGTGAGGGACGTCCTCGCTGTGATATAATTGCAGTTCCGACTAAGTAGTGCCTCCACCAGGGTGACGACCAGGTGGCAGAGGAAGCAAAGGTTAAACTGCGTAGGGAAGTGACAGTCTGGGGTTCCTTTTGCTGGGGCTACGCCGATGTGGGAGCGGATGTATATGTGGCGCTGGGGCTCGTTATGGCAGCGGCGCAGGGAGCGACCCCTCTCGCGTTCCTCATTGCCGGGATCGTCTACATCTTCGTCGGTTTAGCCCACACCGAACTGGCTGCCGCATATCCTGTGGCAGGAGGCGGTCAGTATTTTGCCCTGCGGGGCTTGGGCGACTTTTGGGGTCTCATTGCCGGGGCAGCGCTGATGCTGGATTACACGATAGACGTCGCCCTTTTTGCGATGGCTTCTGCTGGCTACATCAATTTCTTTTTTCCCCACTTTCGCGAATATGCTGTTTCCGTCGGTCCGTTCCACGACGTCAATTTGATCTGGCTTGGTGAAACATTATTCCTAATCGTCCTTCTAACGTCCCTCAATGTGAAAGGCATTAAGGAGTCGTCATATTTCAACGCGATCTTGGGCGCTCTGGACATGATATTGGAAGCCAGCATCGTGGTCATCGCCTTCGCTTTTGCGTGGCAGCCCGAGCGATTTTTGGACCAGTGGGTCAATCATTTCCCGTCCTCCCACGACCTGCTTTACGGAGTGAGCATCGCCGTCATTTCCTACGTAGGGATGGAGTCGGTGTCCCAGGCGGCAGAGGAGACGATCCGTCCGTCGGCGGTCATCCCACGCACCTCCCTGGCCCTAATTGTTGCTGTTGTCCTTTTCGCCCTTGCCTTTCCGACCGTTTCTCTCGGAGTCGTCGGCTGGGAGGATCTGGCAAAGAGAGAAGGTGACCCAGTCGCCCACCTTGCCAGCCAACTTCCCATGGTCGGTTTTCTCGCCGGTCCGACGGCTGCTATCCTTGCCGCAACAATTGTCCTCATCTCGGCCAACACGGGGGTAATGGGTGCAAGTCGCCTCGCTTATTCCATGTCGGACTACGGACTGATCAGCCCTTGGTTGTCCTATGTCCATCCCAAGTTCCGAACTCCGGTGCGTGCCATTCTCTTCTTTTCGGGCGTCGCTGGTGCGGAAGCGATCTTCGCTTTCTTCAGCGGAAGAAAAGCAATGGACACGATGGCAAACATGTATGCGTTCGGGGCAATGCTTGCCTATCTCTTGACGTCGGTTTCGCTGATTGCCCTGAGGATAAAGGAGCCCCACACCCCTCGCCCTTACTGGGTGCCCTTGAACATTAAATGGCGGGGATGGAAAATCCCGATTCCCGGTCTTCTTGCCGTTATCGGCTGCACCGGGATGGTAGCCATCGTTTTATGGACCCACGAAATCGCCCGGGTCGTCGGTCCCCTGTGGGTTGTCGCTTGGGTCGCCTACTACGCATGGCATCGCCGAAGGACCGGCAAGAGCGCCTTTCGGTCTCAGGAATGGAACTGGGACGAGCAGCACCTGACCATATTGCAGGACACCGGCGAGTGGGAACTTCTGGAACAGTTCCGTCTTCAGTTGGAGAGGAGGCGGCGATCAGAAAAACCGCGGGCAACTCTTCCCTGAGGATGAGGACAGCAACCAAGGGCGGAAAAATCAAAATTCCAGTGATTCGGATCAAAAAAGCGTCATACTAACCAAAGTTAGCAGACCGGCCATGGAAACGGAAAGGAGAGGCAGAAGGCGATGTCGGTCCTGGTGATAGCAGCCAGTGCTGCGCTTATTTTCTTGTTAGCCTATCGGCTGGTGGGTTCTGCCCTCGCCCGGTTCCTCCGTCTGGACCCCGACGCGATAACGCCGGCGGTAGAAATGAGGGACGATGTTGACTATGTTCCCATAGATAGAAAGTTTCTACTGACCCAACATTTTTCAGCGATAGCAGCGGCAGGTCCCATTGTGGGTCCGATTCTTGCCGGTTATGAGTTCGGTTGGGTGCCGGCGCTCCTGTGGATCATCGTCGGCAGCATTTTCATCGGCGGAGTTCACGATCTAACGGCGCTGATCGCATCGGTGCGCCACAAGGGGCGATCGATTGCTGAGGTCGTCAAAGAGTATATGAGTCCGCAGTCGTATTTCCTTTTCTTAGCCTTCGTTTGGTTGGCTCTCGTCTACATCATCGTCGTCTTCACTGACATAACGGCTTCCAGTTTCGTCGGCGTGCAAGAACTGGAGAACGGTTTGGAAGTGCCGGGGGGGGCAGTTGCGACTTCGTCTCTCCTCTACCTCATCCTTCCGATGATGATGGCTATCGTCCTTCGTGTTACGCGGGTCCCTCTCTGGTTAGCGACAGCAATTTTTCTTCCGTTAGTCGGCTTGGCAATCTGGATCGGCCCCTACTTTCCCCTTGATTTTACGGCGCCGCTCGCCGATATACTGGACCTTAGCAGTCCGGAGGAAGCGCAACAAGTGGCGCAGAGGGTCTGGGATGTCCTCCTGCTGGCTTACTGCTTTGTCGCTTCGATAGTCCCGATGTGGTTGCTTCTACAGCCCAGGGGGCACTTAGGTGGCTTTTTCCTCTTAGGGTCTCTCGTCGCGGGGGCGCTGGGGATTGTCTTCGGCGGGCAAAAAGTCGCCTATCCCGCCTTTGTAGCCTGGTCATCGGCTGGCACCGGTCCCCTTTTCCCTATAATGTTCATCACCATCGCTTGCGGCGCGTGCTCCGGCTTCCACTCGATCATCGCCTCGGGCACCACCTCTAAGCAGTTGAAAAAAGAGCCAGATGGGGTGCTCGTCGGCTACGGAGCAATGCTACTGGAAGGAATGGTGGCGGTTATTGCCCTTTCGTGCCTTATGATGCTGGCGAAACATGACGTTGGCTTGCGGACTACGCCCCGGCCCAACGTCATTTACGCCTCTGGTATCGGACGGTTCCTTGAAGTGATCGGTGTGAACCCACCGTTCGGGGTCGCTTTTGGGCTGATGGCTTTCACTACCTTCGTATATGACACCCTTGATGTGGCGACGCGCCTGGGGCGATATGTCATACAGGAACTGACGGGTTGGAAAGGGACAGCCGGTCGGTTTCTCGCCACGGCGGTCACCGTCGCCGTTCCTCTTTTCTTCGTGATGAGGACGACCGTCGACGAAAAGGGGAATCTTGTCGCTGCCTGGCGCCTTTTCTGGGGTCTGTTCGGTGCCAGCAACCAACTCCTCGCAGCCCTCACCCTTTTAGGAGTCACTGTCTGGCTTTGGAGACGGTATCGGAGTCGCTGGGTGTGGCTGGTCACAGGTCTTCCGACCGCCTGGATGTATGTTATAAGCACTTGGGCAATCGTCTCCATTGTCCTCCGCCATTGGTCTAAGGGGACGGTGTTGGATCCGGTGCCTCTTGTTGGCGTCGCTTTAGTTGGGCTTGCTGCCCTGATGCTTGTGGAGGCAGTAAAGGTCCTCCTTCGGACCCTTGGTCCTGTCCCCTCTCCCGCCCTCTCCCGGGACTCCGACCTGTTGGCGGAGACCAAGTAACCGCCGTCCCGACGCCTTTCGTTGCGCCGGTGCGTTACCATTTTGACCGATTCCATATGGTGTGTGATCACGTGCGTAAGAGAGACGGGTAGGACCAACAGTGACAACGGTGCGCAAGTTAACGGCGCTGACCCTTATGACTCTGGGCTTATTAGTGATCGGACGAAGCCTGCACGCCTGTTACAGCGGAGGCTACGGATGGTTAGCCGCCTTCCAGGCTTGCCTCGCCGGTAGCCTGATCTGTCTGCTGGGCGTCGTCAAGTGGCGTCTATTAACAAAGCAAGGTGGTCCGTAGTGGAAGCGGCGGAACTGGGCGGCGTCACCTCTCACCCCTTAGGTGTTTTGATTGCGCTGGTCTTCCTTGTGACCCTTATGTTGACGATCGTGTGGATGATCCGGATCCCCCAGCCCCTGCAGCAGTACGCTGCAAGGGCTGTCTTTTCCGTAGATCAAGCGCGCAATCTGATAGTTCCGATTTTAGACCTGTATTACAGCGAGAGGGCTGTGGAATTGGCATGCCGACTGGTCAGAAACTCGGACGCGACCATCACCTTGGTTTACATCGTTGAGATGCCTCGGAGCCTATCGTTGGACGCGCCCCTACCTGAGAGGGACGAGGAACGAAAGAGGGCGGCTCTTGAGAGTGCCCGCCAAATCGTTCAGAGACACGGTCTGGGTTTCCGGGAGGAGATCCGCCGATGTCGGGAAGCGGATCAAGGAATTCGCCAGGCGGTCCACGAAAGCGGAGCGGATATCGTCGTGTTGGGCGCTCCGGTCGGTAACCTTGGGTTGATGGGCAAGTTCGCTCGGATCGTCGATCCGCTCCTTCGCTTTCCGCCTTGCGAAGTCATTATCGACAGCGTCCCGGGCTAACGCCCGAGTGGGGTGATGGACGGTGCAACAGACAGCCGTGATCTTGGGATGTGGACGGGTCGGCTCTACCTTGGCTCTGATGCTGGCGGCGGAGGGGCATCAAGTCTCCGTCATAGACAAGGACCCAGACGCCTTCCGCCGGTTGGGCGAGGACTTTCCAGGTGAAAGACATTTCGGTCAAGGAATTGATTTGGAGACGCTGAAGCGAGCGGGCATTGAAGTTGCCAATGCATTCTTCGCCGTTACCAATAGCGACAACACCAATATAATGGCTGCCCAAATCGCCCTCCGTCGATTCCACGTGCCAAGGGTCTTCGCCCGCATCTACGACCCTCTGCGGGCCAGCGTGTACCGACTCGTTGGAATTGAGACGGTGTGCGCAACGACCTTAATGGCGGGGATGTTCTACGATCGCCTCTTCGGACGCCCCTACCGTCCAGTGGACGAATACCTCAAGATCGGCAAAGAGTTCGTACGGCTCTACGGGGCAGACCTGCCATCTTCAGAAAAAGTTGAGATCCGAAGGGCTGGGCAGCGGGCAAAACAACCCGACTATATCATCGTAGCGGGGGGAGGAAAAGTCGGTTCCCGGCTAGCGAGTGTCCTACTGCGGCAGGGATACGATGTCTTGTTGGTAGAAAAAAGAAAAGAGCGCTACAACGCTCTGAAGTCCGAATTCGGTGAAGCGGTCTTCCACGGTGACGCCTGTGAAATTAGAACGATGATCCGCTTAGGAATGGAGCGGGCGGACTTGGTCGTTGCCGTCACCGGTGACGACGAGGATAACCTTATTATCTGTCAAGTAGCCAAAAAATGGTTCGGAGTGCCGCGAGTCATTGCTCGGGTTAACGACCCGAGGAATGAAGAGGTCTTTCGGATGCTGGAAGTGGATGAGACCATCAGCGCTACGACATTGCTCTTCCGAATGATTCAACAGGAGGTCCCCGCTCACTATGTGGTCCCTCTTGCCTTTCTCAGGAGGGGAGGTCTTGAGGTTATAGAACTGACGCTCCCCGACGACTCGCCCGCTGCCGGCAAAGAGGTCCGGGACCTTGACCTACCGCTAGGGTCCCTTTTAGTAGCGGTCGTCAACCAAGACGGCGCTCAGGCGGTGACTGGCAGCACCGTGCTGAAACCCGGCGATGAAGTCGTCTCTATTGCCCCTGCCGAGTCCATAGAAGAGTTGAGAAAGGCGCTCCTGGGCTGATCGCCATTACGCGCCTTCCTGAGCGCCTCTCGCCAGGGCTAACAGTTCCTGAGGCGCACCCTTGGCGTATTCGGGTGACCTCAGATACTCATAGACCAGCCCTGCTATGACAGCGCCCAGGCACGGTCCGATTAAGTAAATCGGGAACTGGGTCAACGCCTCTGGCTTCAACCCGATGCCTGCAAAGAGGGCAGGTCCTAGTGACCGTGCCGGATTCATTGAGCCTCCTGTGAATGGCCCCCCTACCAGGCCTCCTATAGCGACCGTCATTCCAATGGCGAGCCCGGTGATTGCTGCTGGTGCCCTCCGGTCGGTAGCCACTGCCATTATGACCAGGACCAGGAAGAAGGTGAGGATCACTTCCAGCACCAGCCCAGTCCCTTCGCTGACTCCCTTCAGGGTCGTGGCGCCGAAATCCACATTGACCGCCTCGGGAAGAAAAGCCCAATGAAAAAACGCAGCTACGACGGCTCCCAAAAATTGGGCGATCCAATAGGGAACGGCGAACTTCCATGGAAACCGCTTCGTCACCGATAGAGCCAGCGTCACTGCAGGGTTGAGGTGGGCGGCCGAGACCGGTCCCAAGGCGTACACCATCACCATGACAATCAGCCCAAAGGTAAGCGCCACGCCCAGCGGTCCCATCTTCGCCTCGGCCCCCAGGGCGCTATTGGCGACCATTGCCCCAACGCCCCCGTAGACCAGTGCAAAGGTGCCGATGAATTCCGCCACCAAAGCCCGAACAAGCATCGCCCCCACCTCTCTTTTTGTGACTCAAGTCTTATACGAAGCGACTCCTGCCGACCGTCGCCCTCTGATTATGAGACCGGCCCGGTCAGCCGGTGCGGGGGTCTGGGGTAGGGCGGGCTAAAGGATTGAAGGCTCTGAATCTCCGCTTTCGCCTCAGCCGCTTCCGCCGCCTTAAGAACCGCTTGGGTCACCATACCGCCCAAAGTTCCGGGATCCAATGCGACCCGGGCATTGATGACCAAAACGGCTTCCTCTACCTCCCCCAAATCCGTCCCGCCGTAGGTCGGCTCGCCAAGGGCTGCGGTCACGTTCGCCCACGACATCCGCCCTGCACTGCTTATGAGGAACTTGAGATGAGCGATTTCCGCCCCTTTTGCCTCACACGCAGACTTTAGTTCTGTCATTAAGGTTCGTGCAAGCCGCGAAGCGTTGAATCGGGGTGTCCCTTCCAGCCGCACCGTCGCATTGAGCCAGCCCAGTACCGCCTCCCCCCGGGCATAGATGTCGTAATTGATGTCCTTGAGGATGTGGGATCCTGACGGCGCATCACTCATTAGGATCTGCAGCCACTCTTCTATCCCGTCCCCCCTCAGCGCCGAAGCCTTTAGGATGGGCTTTTCCGGCTGGCGTTCCTTCAGGGCAGTGACCATCCGGTCCGCCTCTTGTTTCGTAAGGGTATCCACCTTGTTCAACACGATCAGATCGGCTTCTTCCAATTGCTTGTCAAAGATGTAGCTGACCTCCTCCGGAAAGCCCGTCGGGGTCTCTCTGAGAACCAGCTGGCGGACCCGCAGCGGATCCACCAGAACCGAAAAGGGAGCGATTCGGAAAATCTGACCGTAAAAAAGTTTCAGGGGATTGACTACCGTTGCCGCCAGATCGGTGCACGAGCCGACCGGTTCGCCGAGAAGAATGTCAGGATTTTTAGCCAGCACTCGCTCGGTCGCTTCTACCAAATCGTCAAATCGGCAACAGAAGCACCCTCCCGCCACTTCTCCGACGGGGATGCCCAGTTCCTGAACCAAAGCCGTATCCACCAGGTTGGCAGCCTGATCATTGGTCACCAGACCGACGGTCAGACCCCGCTCCAGTAGTCTGCGAGCTAGAGAGCCCAGCGCGGTCGTCTTACCAGCGCCGAGAAAGCCACCCGTGAAGATGACGCGGACAGGCTTGCCCGGGGACAACGGTCGTGGCTTAGTGCTCTGCTGTGCCATCGTACTTCCCTCCCCTCGTTTCCTTGATCCAGTATGGCAGTTCCCATGGGTTCATAACGGTGCGGTCCGGATGAACATTCCAGACCAGCTGCCATCCGAGCGTCAGAGCATTTGGGTTCGCCGGATCGGGATCCGGAACGACCCTATCATCATAAGCCAGGTAAGCGGTGCGAATGACAGGAGGATTGCTAATCACTGCCGGTTGAATTGGAATGTCCGTGCCGATGGAGTGGCGTATCCACACATTAGGTCTCCAGCCGGACAGAAATCTTGAAAGAATGGCAGTGCGGATTCGTTCCTTCTCGCCGGCAGGAAGTGGCGACTCCTCCAGTTTGGTCAGCACTTTATCGGTCTCTGCGAGGTCAAATGGAACCCAGCCGTAGGGAGGGAGATAGACCTCCAGCATGCAGTGAGATGGCGATCGGCGGCTCATCAACTTGAATCCATAAGTCAATCGGGACGGAATCTGCAACGACCGCAACAGAGCGCAGGAAAAGCCATGATAGTCACTGCAGTGCCCTTCTCTCTTCTCCAGCGCGTGAAGGGCGCTGGCGATCAGCGAGCAGTTCTCATGACTGTAGTCCATTCTTTCTATCACATCTAATAAGATCCGAAAAACTGCGGTAGGAAAGTCTGCGTTCCTCCCGATTATCTCTGCTGCAAGCGATCGGATGCGGGGATCATCGGCAACTATCGTTTTTTCCGACCGGGTCCACAAAGGGAGCGTCGTCGGGATTTTTTGGGAAATCTGTTTCTGATCTAAATCCCAGAAAAGTTCCCAAGCCCGGACCCGAAACAGGTACTCCACCGTGATGGCACCATCAGGCTCCGGAAAGCGAAAATATAATAGGCGGTTGCCAAAAGCCGGGTCCGTTACTTCCCGGGTGGGTTCGGGGCGAGTGTGAAAGGTCAGAACCTGCTGGCCGGCATCGTTGTGCGGTTTGACCAGCCAGAAATGCACGAACTGGGTGCCCTGAGGGGGAGTGAAAACATAGAGCGCTCGTACTGTATATGTGACCGGATTCACCTTCCTCACGGGACGGAACGGCTCAACACGCGGAGACGCACCGTCCGACGCCAGGGCTGCTGCGAGTCCCAGCGCCGCTGTCCCAGCAACCACGCCCGCAAAGCCTAAGAAGTGTCGTGATATGTTCATATGTACCATCCTCCATATGAAGTATAACGCTCCCCGCGGGTCGCCAGTTCCCGCGCCGATGAACTCGCTGGACCGCAGTCTGACCCCTTACGACGGCAATCACTCTCACCCCGCCTGCCCGGATCAGACCGGTTAAATCGTGAAATTTATCTCCCATGAGCATGGCCGGTGAAGACATCTGGCGTTCACTATCGGGTCCCCGATTCTCTGCTGACAAAAAAGTCAGACTCGAGGGGTCTAGAAACGCGTCGGGGGGATACTCATCCGAAAAAGTTCCTTAACGGCAGGCTTTCAAAACCGTGTTTTTGTCAACTATTCGCTGTCGGCGGTGGGATGGAGCCGCTGGTTTAGAAATGCCACCGACGAACATTCCCGTTCTCATGCCGCTGCGTGGCTACGCCCCAAAGTCCGACATCCGCCCCTGGTGAAACGTAACTGGCAGACCGTAACAGCTAGCTGTAACTTGGTTCCGCAAAAGGATTGTGTCAATACCGGGCCAGTCATCAGCGAGCAAAAGGGTTAAGCAGCCCGGGATCAAAGGAAAAGGTTGACTTTGCTTTTAACGGCATCGGCGAGGAAAGTAGCGACGCCGCCGACCTCAATGCCGTCCCAAAGTTCGTCCCTCTTAATGCCCAAAACATCCATGCTCATCTGGCAGGCAATGATGCGGACGCCCATGTCCCGCGCCATGTCCACTAACTCCTCTAAAGACGAGACCTGCTTGCGCTTCATTAATGTTCGCAGGAGTTTGGCTCCGATTCCGAAGAAGTTCATTTTACTAACGCCTAACCCTTCAGTGCCGACCGGCGTCATCAGTGAGAACATCTTCTCCAGAAATCCCTTACCAGAGAGGTCTCGCCGCTTCTTCAGGACACTCAAGCCCCAAAAGGTAAAAAAGAGACTGACGTTCATCCCCATTGCTGCTGCGCCCGTTGCGATGATGAAAGCGGGAAGAACCTTATCCAGATCACCGCTGAAGACGATGATGCTGACTCGGTCATCGGGCAGTCGGTCCCGGACCTCTCGCATCTGTTCGTCCAATTGTGCCAACCGCTCTTCCAGTACCTTTAACTTCGCCGCCGTTGCACCGTTGGTTTCCTGCGCAATCTGGCTGCCCATCTGGCTCCTTTCCATGGTCCGTCACCTCTTCAAGCCAAGCCGATCCCTCATTTGAAAAGAGCGGTGCTAAGGAGCAAAAGTTACAAAGGCGCCCGCGCTCACTTTTTCCACGACCGATCCTTCCAACGGTCGCGAAGAATCTGATGGAGCCTTTCCCGGATCTCCTGAGGCATTTCAAGAGGTTGGCCGGCACGGTAGAGGGTGATGGTTTTTCGGATATTGTCAATGACGACCTGGCAGGGATCGCACTGGGACAGGTGCTCTTCAAAGGCTTGGCACAAATGCCCGTCAACTTCTCCGTCAATGTAATCGCCGAGGATCCTCAACAATTCCTCGCATTTCATCGGACATCACCTGTCTCAGGGGTCAGTCCCCCGTGGCGATGGGGCTCCCGTTTTTTCGTCTCATCACCAAAGAGGCGGGTCAACTTCTCCCTCAATTGCAGACGCGCCCGAAGTAATCGGACTTTCACATTGGCTTCGCTGATTCCTAAGGACTCTGCCGTCTCCTTTGTCGAAAGTCCTTCCACATCCCGCAGAAGGAAAATGATCCGGTATTTGTCCGGCAGTTCGCTAAGGGCTTGCTCGACTAGCCGATACGTATCGGCGCGCTCCAAAAGGGCTTCGGGACTTTCCTTCCAGTCTGCAATAAATTCTGGACGGGGAATGACGTCCTCTTCGCCATTGCCGCCTCCAGTCGCGAGGGCTTCCAGCGATTGGGTCGGCTCCCGCTTGCGCTCCTCTAAAAGGCGGTACGCGAGCCGAGTGGTGATTTGTACCAACCACGGCCCGAACCGCTCGTCATCCCGCAATTCCTGAAGGTGTTGCAATGCCGTAAGGAACGCGTTCTGCGCCACGTCTTCAGCATCTTCCCTGTGTTGGACAATTCGGTTCGCTAAGGCCCAGATGCGGCGCTCGTACCGGTTAACCAGTTCCTCGAAGGCTTGCCAATCGCCGCCTTTGGCTTGCTTAACCAGTTGGCTATCAGAGGCTACCGGTCTACCGATCGCCCGACACCCCCGTCGTGACCTCCATGTTTATACCGTCATAGACCCGGCTAACTATTGTAGATATTGTCCCACCTGTCTGCAAAAGCCAAAAATGACAGGCGCAACGGTAGCAATGAACGACCGACGATCCGTTTCCCGTTTTGCTGACCGATCTCAAAGGGCGCGCCGTTAAATCATCCCGTCCGCTTCACATAATGGACATAAACCGTTTGCCCGTTCACCGTTTCGGTTTCCTGACTGACCAACAGGATGTTTTTGGCTACCTGAGCCCAGCCTTTGAAGTCGTTAGTGGAACCCGGATCGGTCGCCAGGACCCTAAGCACCTGTCCGACCTCTAACTCGTTGACGGCTTGTCTCGCTCTGACGACGGGAACCGGGCATTTGGCTCCCCGTACATCCAGTTCCTTATCAAATCGTAGAGCCATCGGCGATCACCCCTTTACCTTGATCCTTTTAACGTCGGCTCGGAGGCAACCCAGGCAACATCCGGTTTTTACCCGAGCCCTCTGAGGTGCGACAACCTGTGTTGCCTCACTTATATGCCGATGCCAGGGCGCAAATGTTCTTCCCCAGTTCCAGTTCATTGGCTTTCTCGTCGTCGGGTTGTAGGAGACCTGCGTTGACCCGTTTGATGTCGACGTACTGAGGAGGGAACTCAGGGAGGCTGGAGAGGATCCAACCCACGAACTCATCTCTTCTAAGGGTCATCACTTGGCGCAGGTCGTCGTTGGTCCGTTTCAGCTGACCGAGGGTTGCAGCAAATGCCCCATCGGCACGGGCTTCCGTGTGCTTACTGAAGTGACCGGGAAGCACAATTGCGTCGTCCCGGAGGGTTAGGAGTTTCTTAGTCAGTGTGTCATACCAAATGGGTGACCAGGTTTCACCCCGACCGCCTAAGTCGGGACGGGCGACGCTGACGATGAAGATCGTGTCTCCGGAGAAAAGATAGCGATTTTTCCCTTCGAGGAGGTAGGCGACGTTGCCGAGGGTATGACCCGGCACGTGCAGGACCCGCAATGTTGACTCCCCGAGTCGAAAGGCGTCTCCATCCTTCAAAGGTTCATATTCAATAGTGGCCGGTAGAATATCAATAGGGTGAATGGCGTCGTAGGGGTGAAGGTAATAGGGCGCTTGAGTGACTTTCTGAAGGACCGGTCCGCCACTAATGTGGTCCGCGTGGGCGTGGGTGTCAAAGATATGGGTGATCCGCCACCCCCGCTCCTGAGTAATTTCCAGCACCCGCCTCAAGTGACGAGGCGGATCAATGACGATGGCCTTGTCTCTTTCGTAGTTGACGATGTAATGGAGACACCCTCGCGCCGTTCGTTCCAACTGAATGATCCGGACGACATCGTCACCGCTTTCGGGAATGTCGTGAACGTCGTAATGACTGCCCCAGGCGATCATTCCACCCTCCAGGTTGACGATGCGGTAGCCTCGTGGGCGCACAAATTCGCTGGCGACCCATGCGGAAGAGTCCCCTTTCGCACAGACGGCGACGACGAATTTGTTTTTCGGGATCTGTCGTTCCACCTCTGCGACGGAACCTTCGGGGTCTTCAATGAAGGCATAGTATGGAATGTGAACGGTCAGGGGGTCGCAGCGTCCTTCTATACGCCAGCGGGCAAATTCGTCATCGTTGCGGACATCCAATATAGCGAAATCGTCGGTTTTATCTATCAACCGCTTCAGTTCGGATGCTCTAATCGTCGTCTTTTCACCGACTGCCATCGGATTCACCTCCACCGTTGAGTCCTTGAACCCGTTTAGACCTAGAGCTCACATATTTTAGGAGCGACGGGTACGCTAAAAGGTTACAGGTGGCGACCTTACACTTGCGGACTCATTGACGCGATCGCCGAATTGCGGGTACATCGTGAAAGTGCAAGAGTGGGGCATAGGCACGAACACAATGCCGCTCAAAGGGGAACTTCATTTGGCAATCAGACCGTTATGACAACATAATTTAAGGGGCGTTCCCAAAAACAGCTAGTGACCAATGGCAGGGAGGCCGGCGACGGTGAACACACGATGCTTCATCGGTTTTCTGATATGCCTAACCTGCTTCCTCCTAGCTCCCGTGGCTGTGGAGCAGCCCCTTTTGACCAAGCCAACGTTAGTGACCACGGAGTGGCTGGCTCAGAACTTAAAAAATCCCAGACTGCGGGTCATAGATGCCCGAGCCAGCCTGCGCGATTACCTTGAAAGCCATATCCCTAATGCCATCTATCTGAACACCGAGGCGCTCCGCTGGTCACGAGGAGGGGTGCCGGCTCGTTTGCTTCCGGCAAAGCGACTGGCTGAGATTTTTGGCGCCATCGGGGTCGGAAACCGTCACACAGTTGTCACCTATTCCAGCGGGGAGGACGCCTTCGCCCACGCCACTTTTATCGCCTTCGTTCTTGAGTTCCTCGGGCACCGAGCCGTCGGCGTTTTGGACGGCGGAATTGAGAAGTGGAAGGACGAAGGGCGTCCTTTAAGCCAAGAGTTTCCTCGGGTCACGCCGACTCAGTTCACTGCGAAAGTTGCACCGTCCCTCCGGCTGGATTGGCTTGGGGTGTGGACACTGGTGCAAAATAAGGCGGCCCAGGTTCTAGACGCCCGCTCTCCCTCCCTCTTTACCAAAGGTCACATCCCGAGCGCTCGCGATCTGTTCCTGAGGGAAAACCTACAGGGTGAAAAGGTTCTCACTTTCAAGAGAAGAGAGCAACTTATGGAGAAACTCAAGTCGCTGGGGATCGACCCGTCACTGCCGATGGTGACGTACTGCACCAGTGGACGGGAAGCGAGCCAACTCTGGTTCACTTTGCGACACATCCTGGGCATCCCCAATGTGATGGTTTACGACGGCTCCTGGATAGACTGGTCTGCAAGGAAGTTACCGAAAGAGTAGTCCGAAATCTGACTCCGGAAGAGTCGGCGGGACCGCTATCCGGTTCCGTCGCCAAGCCTTCGGCTTTCTCATTCAGCGAATCCACTGTCGGCGATTTCTCGGCAGAGCCTGACGTATGGATTGCAAAAAAGAAGCCAAAAAGTGCAACGGTTGGGTAGAATCACAAGTACGGGGTGAGGGGAGTGAGACAAAAAGCGTTCACCTTAATCGAACTTCTGGTCGTGATTGCGATTGTCGCTATTCTAGCGGGAATTCTGTTTCCGGTCTTCAGTCAAGCCCGTGCCAAAGCCCGCCAGGCGGCGTGCTTGAACAACTTCAAGCAGGTCGGGACGGGGATGCTTCAATACACGCAGGACTACGATGAAAGTTTTCCCTTCAATAGGTTTTATGGTACTACAGGAGCGGCGTTCCAGAACTGGAAGTACGGGATCCTGCCTTATGTGAAGAACCTCCAGGTTTTTGAATGCCCCGAGACGAGGGCTCAAATCGCCCGGATGCTGGACGATCAGGTACGTAAATGGCGAGGATCGCGCCTGGATGAGACCTGGGCGGACTGCCATCCGGAATCTCCCTGGTATCGGGGAGACCCGCTATGCATTGTTCCTCAGCAAAGCAACTTGTGGTTCCCGAGAGGTTACACAGTCAACGGGGCGGTATTCAATCTGGCGGCAGGCATCGGGTGGGCGACACCCCCCCGCCGTCAGCCAGAGTTGCAAGTACCGGCGGAGACCATATGGCTTCAGGACGGGCGGAATGTGGAGCCGGACACCGGACCCTGGGCACTGGTCCGTTGTTGGCCGGCTCCTCCCGGCGATCCGTACGGGGGTGACGTTCCCGACGCCTCATCTCCTGTCGGGTTTGTCCGCCAATATGGCTGGCTGATCAACCATCTGAAGGGAGTCATCTTCAACTATGCTGACGGGCATGCTAAATGGACTCGGCTGCCTCTGGCTGTTGACCGCAACGACTGGAAGTGGGCGTGCCTGCAGCGACCGGGCGAACAAACCTTCCACCCTCCAGGGATGCAAGATTACAGCAGTGCCATCTGTCGGCAACCGGACGCTCCCACTTGCAGGGCTCTCGGCGTTGCCCTTATGGCAGCCGAGTATAAATGATGGGAGTTGGGAAGGGCTCTAACGCCACGGAGGTTGATGATATGAGCAGAAGTCCTCGCCCGTGGCAGTGGCTTATTATCATCGTTGGCTTCCTCATCATCGTCGGGGCAGCGGGGCGATGGGCGTATCAGAGGTTTTCTGTCAGTAGGCAGCCGCCTCCGCCCGCAACCCCTGCGGAAGTTGAAAAGGAGTATCGTGAGAAAGTCCTCGGTTATCCGTAGGAGCAGGAGACCTGCTTTTTTCAGGTGGCGGTCGTCTCCGGTTTGTCAATAGGTCTCTCCAGGACCATCGCAACCGTCACAATTCAGTCATGTGACCCTAAGTGGAGCCGACTAGTTGGGTCCCTTTCCTGAATGGTCTCAGGCGTAACTTCTGGTTTACGACTTGTCTGCGGCATCAAGGAAACGGTTGCGCAAGGACGAGAGCCTCTCAGCGGTGATCGCCTGAATCTGAAGCGAGGAGCGTGATATGGACGGCAATCGTGTTACCTTGATCCGCTCCGTCGCCGGCGAGGGGGATTTTGACATCAATTGGGACGGCGTGGCTCATTACGGAATGTTGCCGGACTTCCTGCAGGACCTTTAGAACTGAGGGATGAGATACTAGAACCTTGAGCCCCTCATGCAATCGGCTGAGGAATGCATCCAAGTGGGGGAATGCGCCCAGGCGCTGCGCCGATGACCGTGAAGGAGCACACTCGGCGATCCCGTCGCAAAATGGGCAATGATCACTTGCCAAGGCGGTGATCCTCCTGCTGTCATCAGCAGGCTGCCGTAGCGCAGGGCGACAGGACGTCGCCCTGGAAAGCTGGTCAGCGCTTCTTAGGATCGTGCGCTGGTACGGATAATTGGCTCAGCCGCGCGGAACGGACCGTTTTTCTAAGTATCGTTTCTGCGACGGAACGAAGCGGCCCGGGGATCCGCCCCGCCGTTTCCTTTCCAACGGCTCTTTAGAAGCCTAACGCCCAGGGTCCGTTATACCACAGACCCATGATCTCAAAGGCTTCTCCTTGGGCAGCATTGCTGTCCAAACCGCGATCACGCGCTGCTTTGTAGATGCGGACCCAGTCCGCCCAGATCTTGTCAAAGCGGCTCCATTTGGTGTGACCGTCCACATAGGTGATGTTGGAACCTCTCAAGTGCCTGGTTGCCTGATCAATGAAAGCATCATTGCGCTCCCAGTCAGGAGGACGAGGGGACCAATCCGGACCACACGCTACAGCACACCGATCAGCGAAGGCAACCCTGCCAACGGATGACGCCGCTTCGGGATGGGCGGCGTCAGCGCTGTAGACAGCGCTGGCAACTTCACGCACTTGGGGCAGCGATCGTTCGAAAAGGTAGTCAAAGTTGAACCCGATCGACTGGTCAAAGGTGACCCAGCGGGGCTGCACATGAGTCGGCAGCGGCCAGTTGCAGGGAAGAGCGGTTTCATAACGGCGGTTGCGTCCGAACCACTTAAGTTTTGCACTCGGGCATTCGTATACCTGAAGGTTTCGGATGTAAGCGTCGATCAGGACGGGAAATCGGAGCCACGGGTTAGACGCTGTTGCTGCCCACTGACACGTGGGTCGGGAATGCCATTCATTCCATTTACCCGCCTGTTGGTGGGGCGGGAACTTTTCGTCGTAATCCTGAATGTATTGCTGAAGCCCCATCCCGATCTGCTTTAGCCCGCTCATACAGACAGTTTGACGGGCTTTCTCCCGAGCCTGGCTGAAGACGGGGAAGAGGATGGCAGCCAGAATCGCAATGATGGCGATGACGACAAGTAATTCAATGAGGGTAAACCCTCTTCTCATTGACGAGCCCTCCTTTCTCGTTGCATGACGGAACTACCGCGTGCGCATTTCGGGGCGCTGTCCCGGTGGTGCCCCGGGTCCAGCGGGCTGACCCTGCAGGAAGGGCGCCGGTGGTCCCTCGGCAGGCTTCTGGAACCCCCGGACGACCAGAAAGCCTGCGATCAGGACCACAATGAGGATAGCGATAACGGCTGCCCATAAGGGCACTTGCTGCTTCATAGACCAAACCCCTCTCGGTCTAATTATAGAGGGCGTTATGCGGTAAGGTAGAACCTATCCTTCCAAAGTTCGCTTCAGTGCCTGAAAACGCTCTTCCAAACGGTGAAGGATCCGGGCTTTCTCCTGCCGAAGCCGCGCCTCTATTTCTTCTTTAGTTAGCCTTTTCCCTGTTTCCATTTCCTCTTCCAGTTTTTCTTTGACATCTTCCAGTTCGTCGGCGGCGTCCTCTACTTGGTCCTCAAACTTTTCCAATTCCTCCCTCATCCGCTCCACCGCCTCCTCAAGATGCTCAGGGGTTTCCTCTTCCGTCAGCCTAACGGTTTGGGGTTCTCTGCTTTCCTCTGCCGGCGCTTCCGCTCGTTCCGTGACTGTCTCTTCTTGCTTCTCCCTCGTCGTCACCGCGCGACGGATGAACTTTCGGATCCAATCTGGCAGAGCCGATTGGATCAGCTCTTTAATCTCCTCAGCAGAGGCGACACACACTTCTGTAAACTCAGTTGGTGACTTCTGTTCCCGGACGCGAACGAGAGGTTCCCTGCGTTCGGGTGGCTTGGGTGCCGTGCCCGTCTCTCCCAGAATTGCTTCAATAAAACCGATCGCTTGACGGACGGCTGATCCGAGCGAGAACCGATCTGCATTCTCTTCAAGCGGTTGTATCGGAAGGGAAACTTGAAGCATCTCTTGGGTCCAAGAGATCACGCGATTAAATTGTCGATTGATTTCAGGGAGAGAGGTGGGTGAGGGTCCGGCGCCCGTCAGCTCGTAATGGGCGAACTGACTCTCCAGCCTTTTCAACTCGTCCGAAAGGGCTCTCAGTTGTCCGAGGAGTCCTCTGATGAGGACCTTTTGCTGCTCGTCCATCTACGCTCCCTCCTTGTCCGTTGCGATTTTTTGAATTCCAGCGTTATCGCAACCGGTCAACGCCTCTTTCAGCCGCCGCTTTGCCTCATGTAGCCTCCATTTTACCGTTGAAATCGGCAGTTCCAGAACGGCACCGATTTCCCTAAGGGAAAGAGATCCGAAGTATCGCAAGGTAATGACTTCTCGAAGCGGCAGAGGGAGAGAAGACAAGGCGGAGTAAAGGCGGGAATGAGGGATGCGGATCTGACCCGGACCGGACTCGTGGAGTTGGACCAGAATCTCCGGTTCATTGGTATCCGATTCAAGGAGTAGGTAGGAGCGGTTACGGGCAACCCTGATGGCTCGGTGACGCGCGATGGCGGTGACCCAGGAGGCGAAGCGACGGGGGTCTTTAAGCATAGGAAGGGCTTTCAGGGCAAGGAAAAGGGCATCTTCGGCGACATCTTCGGCTTCCTCCCGGTGACCCAGTACAGCGTAAGCGACGGCGAAGAGGGCTCGCCGGTAACGGTGCGCCAGTTCGCCAAAAGCGTCCCTTTCCCCGGTCAGAGTCAGAATCACCAGTTCCTCATCCTTTGCCAGTTTCCACTTTCTGGACAAAGAGCCCGACCGCCTTTAGCCGCCCGATAGTGTAGAGACACGAAAGGATCAGAAGGTTAGGGGCTTTTAGTAAACTTGGACGATTTTGAGGAGGGCGGACAGTTGGGTCTTCCTTCGATTGGGGTCGCCAATCAGTAGGAAGATGTCGGCGCCCCTTCTCAACACTTGGCGAAAGCCCAGGTAACTATTGTCAACAGACAGGAGGTTCCGAGGATTGCCCGGTTCGGGAATGGAACCTTTGACCCAGCGAAAGACCAGAGACCGCTCACCTCGGTAGTCCAGATCATACACACCCGACAGGACGAACTGATAGGTCCTCTGTTGATGCGAGAGGCGCTCAAAGGAGAGCCTTAAGGAGAAGCGATCTGCCAGCCGAAGACCCTGGTCGAGGGTCAGGAAACGATAGGACCGACCACCCCGACGACCAACGGAGAAGGACAGTCTTCCGGTACGATACTGGTCAAATGCATTCCATGAGAGTCCGATATTCCCGACGCGATCGCGGAAGGGCGGTCTGTCATAGCGACGGTAGGAGAGGTCAAAGGAGACGCCCGAACGGTAAGAGAAAAAGAGTCCGATATCATGGGAAAGGTCCAGGGTTCGACCTTTGAGGATGCCTCTATGGGTCCTATGAGAGAAACCGATAAAACTGCCCCAAGCGAGAAAAGGTCCTTTTTCCGGACGATCCCAATAGCTGAGACCGACATTCCAGCGGCGAAAGTTAGACTCGGGGACGAACCCGGCCGACGGGCGGAACCTGCCTGACGTCTGAAACCCGAGGCTAAAACCCCACTTTCCTGGGTCATTGGGCCAACGCCCGAATTCGATGTCAAAGCCCTGTTGGTCCATATCGGTGAAATCGGCATCAAAAGCGTAGGTCCAACCGTGACGAGTCGGGACATTTGCGCGGATGCCGAACCGATAAGACGGAACGCCAGCGGAGTGACTGCGATGGGCATAATCTACCCGTGCGGACCAAAAGGGGTTCAGATCGTACCCCAGGCGGCTGGCGAGAGTGATCCGGTCGCCTGATTCCAGAACGGAAAGGAACCCCAAAGAAGTGCGGCCAACTTTGCCGAAAATCTTTGAGCCTGCGACCATGTCGGTAATCCGTCGGGTTTGGAGGATGAACCGTGGTGGAAAATAGCCCTTTCCCTCGGAGAAGAACGGACGTCTGTCAGGTAGAAGGCGAGGGACATAGGTGAAGTCCACCGATTCCACCACATCCTCAACGGTGCGGAAATCAGGGTTAAGAGCGACCTGCCATTGGAGACCGGTCGGCAAATGCTGCTTCACATCCAGACCTGACCGAAGCCCAGAAAGTCCCTCTTCGGCATGGACCGTCATATAAGGCATCGCCAGAACCGGAGGGCTGAATCGGGGGATTTCGGCAGGACCCCATTCGGCAGTATTATTGGACGCCTCCCGCCTCCGATAGGGAAAAGAGAAAACTTCCATCCTCGGCGGCGGGATGGCGCGGAAAAGCGCGATGCCCAGGTGGCTGGGGTCGGAGGGGAGGCGAAGGATTTGAAAGGGGATCGCCATTTCGGCTGTCCAGCCGTCGGCGGTGATCCGAGCCGCCGCTTTCCAGTCGCCTCGCCATTCAATTTTTGCCGCTGACCCACCGGGAATCTCTTCAGTCTGAGCCCCATTGGGGTTAACGGCGAAAAAATAAACGGCTCCGCCGCCCGGTTGGAGACGATTGAGCGGATCAACCAGGATGGTAACCGCGTCGTCGGACGGACCCAACCCTTCTTCCCCCGTGTTTAGTCTCCATCCCCTCTTTCTTTGCTGAGCCCGGATCAATTGGGGCTGGCTGTCTTTACAGAGAAAAGCGACAAAAAGATGCTTCTGATCATAGCAGATCCAAGCACGGGTGTCCTCTTTGTGGAGGGCTGCCTCCTGAATCACGGGAAAGAATTGGCTGATTTCGTAGGCTTCTTTCCACGTAGGGTCTGACAGGTCGCCGTCAATAACCGGCGGGGGATTCACCTTGATTGCCGGGATCCTGGGACGATCCGTTGGTCGTGTCTCCTGAGACCCGGCAATTGCCGACACCGATACCAAGCAAATCGCGCAGCAAACGAGTATGGCGGGGCTCAAATCTGCACCACCTTCCCAGTCACACCGTTAAAAGTTAGACGAAGCGAGCGAACCGCAGGCATCAGGCATGCCCACTATAAGAGTCAGCTGGTTTTACAATGGATAGAGGGACTTGCCCTAGAGGTCTATAGGGATATGACCGAAGTGGTGACGATGGGTGAAGCGATGATCCGACTGACTCCGCCGGATCATCAGCGGTTGATGACCACACCGTCTCTTGAAGTCCACATCGGTGGGGCAGAGTTGAATGTGGCTGTTGCTTTAGCCCAACTCGGGGTCTCTGTAGCCTGGATCTCCAAACTTCCGGACAATCCCTTGGGTCGGCGGGTGGATGCAGAGGCGCGCCGATTGGGTGTCCACACTTCACGAGTCTTGTGGCTACCTGGCGGCAAGATGGGACTCTACTTTTACGAAAAGGGCGTTGGCATCCGTGCGGGAACGGTTCTCTACGATCGGGCGGACTCCGCCATCAATTCTCTCAGTTTGGATGAATTGGACTGGGACTTCATCGGAAGGTGCCGGCTTTTCCACACCTCAGGGATCACGCCCGCGCTGTCGCTGTCGGTACGCAAGCTGACCGTGGAAGTGCTGCGTCGGGTAACGGAGAGGGGGCTGACGGTCTCCTTTGATGTCAACTATCGGTCCCGGCTCTGGGAGCCCTTGGAATGTCGGGCAGCTTTAGAGACGATCCTCCCGTTGGCAGACTTGGTGGTCTGCACAGAAAGAGATGCTGGGACGGTATTCGGTCTGTTCGGCTCTGGTGAGGAGATCGCCCAAGGGCTTCGCCGTCTATCAGCAGCCCAGGCGGTGATTGTCACCCACGGAGCCAAAGGAGTCACGGCCGCAACGGAAGACGGGGCGTTTTTTGAAGCAGCGATGGTGACGGATGTGGTCGACAGACTCGGTGCGGGGGATGCTTTCTGTGCGGGGGTGATTTACGGTTACCTGAAGGGTGACCTTCGGCTGGGCGTGCGGTTTGGTCTCGCTATGGCAGCTCTCAAGCATGCCATCCCTGGCGACTGGTTCATCGGGACAAAGGAAGAGGTGGAAAACCTTCTGAAAGGGGAGGCGGGTGGGGTGAAGAGATGACTTAGGACCGGGTCAGCAGCAAAGCGGTTAAAAACCCGATCCAAAAGATTTTGAGAAAGGTGCTGAGGAGGCGACCCAGCCAGGTTCCGGTCGCGGCTCGCAGGGCATCCGGCTGTCCTTTACCAGACCTGCGCTCCCACCCGTAGACAGCGAGGAACGAACCTCCCAAAGCCCCCAGGAAGGCGACGATTAGGCTAACCAAGCAGCCGAAGGCGCCTACTGCCGAGCCGCCAACGATTGCACCGACGAAACTGCCCACCCATCCCGCAAGACCAGCGGACCGCGACGCACCCATTCGGAGAGCAACCGCCACCAGGAGAACGTTATCGAGGGCCTCAACTATGAGGGAACCGACGCCCAGCCCAATAGTCACGATAACGGCAGTGGGAAAGTCGAGAGTCAGAGACGCGGCGGGAAGGCAGCCCAAAAACGCAACGACGACGCCCGGCAAGCCGAAGAGGACGAGGACAGCCCCCGTCAGTGAGAACAACAAGATGACTCCTTTTGCGACTGAAATCCAGTTCATTTTTGACCGGGTCAGCGGGAAGGATTTAGACCCAAACCCCCTTGGTCAGGGAAACTCAACTAAGGAGATAACCTCGTAGCCCTGTAACTTTTCTCTCCCTTTCAGATCGGTCAGTTCAATGAAGAAGGCAATGGATTCCACGACCCCGCCGCCTTGCTGAATCAGGCGGCAGGCGGCGTGAGCCGTCCCGCCGGTCGCCAAGAGATCGTCCATAAGAAGGACTCTTTGTCCTGGCTGCAGTGCGTCCACATGCATCTCCATCGCCTCTAAGGCGTATTCCAGTGAGTAATGGATCTTATAAGTCATGTAGGGCAGTTTGCCTGACTTCCTGAGAGGAACGAAGCCGGCGTTGAGGCGAAGACTTAGAGGGGCGGCAAAGATATAGCCTCGGGACTCAATTGCGGCGACCATATCAATGGGGCGCCCCTGATAAATGCGAGCAAAAGTGTCAATGACGTCGCGAAAGAGTTCGGGCGACTGGACCACAGGAGTGATGTCCCGGAAGAGGACACCCGGCTTGGGGAAGTCCGGAATGGACCGAATAGCGGATTTGAGGCGCTGAATCGTTTCTGGTGAGATCACAACGCCACCCTCCTTCCTCATACCTCTACCCGTGCCTGCTCTAAAGCACGCCCGCAGGGGCAGGTGCGCTCCTCAGGAAGCGACTCAATGATCCGGATCAGCAGGTTCCGGACCCTGTCTATGTTTTTCCTAAAAAGTTCCATCACCTCCATAGCGGAGACAGGTTCTGCCATCCCTTCTGCCACCAGCCCGGTATCATAATCGGTCACGAGGGAAATGTTCAGGTAGCACATCTCCAATTCTCTTGCCAAGGTCACCTCGGGATACTGGGTCATATTGATAACGGACCAGCCCATCTTCGTGAACCAAGAACTCTCGGCTTTTGAGGAAAAGCGGGGTCCTTCTATGACGACGACGGTTCCTGTCGGATGAAAGGGCAGGTCCAATTCTCGGCACATATTAACAGCGATTTCCCGCAGCTGAGGGCAGTAGGGATCGGCGGTGCTGACATGGGTTGTAACCGGTCCATTATAGAAGGTATCGTCCCTGTGTCGGGTTCGGTCAACGAACTGGTCACAAATGACCAAGTCGCCCGGGCGTATGTGGGCTTGAAGACTTCCGACGGCATTGGGTGCCAGAACCCTTTCCACACCCAGCGACTTCAAAGCCCATACATTGGCTTTGTATGGAATTTTGTGAGGAGGGTACTGATGCTTGCGACCATGACGGGGAAGAAAGGCGACGATCTGACTTGCGATCTCCACGAGAGTGATGGTGTCACTGGGTGGACCGTAAGGCGTGTGCACCTTCCTCTCTTCCAGAACCTTTACTCCAGGCCAGTCATACAGCCCCGACCCGCCGAAGACGCCGATTTTCACCTTATCAGCCAACTCCGCATCACCACCTCAAATGAGTCAATCTGCTCTGACCACGGCAGGCAAGTTTAGCCGAAGCCCAGTCAACCGTCCATTGACAGAGCAAATGAGTAGGTCGCCGCCCATTTCGGCTACCAGACCCGCCGAGATCATGATCCTTAGGTCCCCAACCGAATGAGCTTCGTCCGAAACGAAGCTCCAGACTTTATTCTGTCCCGCCTCTGTCGCCATCTCGGTCGTCGGTCCTGAGGGACGGATTTCCAAAAGGAGGGATCGGTCGGACCAGTATCCGCTAGCCTGCCAATGGCTGATGTCCTTGCGTTCTTCGGTGCAGTGACGGAGGATCTGGTAGAAAACCTCCCGCAATTCACCGAAATAACCGAAAACGACAGGGGAAGGCTTAGGCAAACTCAGTTCCACGGCAATGGGAGCCCCCTGGCGAAGGGCGAGGTCCTGGGCACTTTCGAAAGCCTCCTGAATCGGCACCAAAGCGACCCTTTGTTCTTTCCACGACTCTGTCAAACGCACCATCGCGTTGATTGCCTGAGCGATTTGATCACTTGTCAGCAGATTGTCTTGAAGGCGGTAACTCCACTCAGGATCCTCCAGCCCTCTGAGTAAGAGCAATTCCGCATTGCTCTGAAACGCCTGCAACGAATTGCTGACTACATGCTTAAGAATGCGGGTCAGTCTCTTCAGTCGCCGAAGGATCTGAGGAGATTCGGCTTCCCGTTGGGCATCGGCGATGATCCAGAACCTTAGACCGTTGCGGTAGATAACGGAAGCCGTTACGGTGATGCCCTGCGCCTTTTCTCGCAGAGCCGCACCGCCAGCAGAAGGCGCCGTCGTCGCCGACCGAAACGGCAGGAGTGGCAGGACCTGACTAATGGGCAATCCGACGGCATCCCGAAGGTCCGGGATAAGGGATTGAGCCAACCCGGTGACTGCAACGACCCTGCCCCGCTCGTCGGTCCAAACGCCACTGACGGGTACCGACTGGAGGATCTGCCGTCTCTCCTCGGTATGCTGAAGATAAAGGGATATCAGCGAACCTGCTAACAAGCCTTTCTGTCGGTCGCCTCGCCTTCCGCCGGTCGTCCCAAAGGTAAGGGCGACTATCAACGGGCTCTCATCCACCTTTTGATTAACCGGGATAAGCCACCAGCCCTTTCCCGACACGGTTTTTCGGTACGGTTCGGCTCCCAGTTTTTTCACCCTCAAATGACGGGGCGGTTGCATCCCAGAGTAGGTGATGAGGAGGGCAGCCGTGCCCTGGACCCGATAAATGGCTACCGACTCGGCAGATACGATTCTCCTCGCTTCAGCAAGCCCTTCCCTCAGATGTTCCATGTGCCCCTTCCGGACAGCCAGACAATCAACGCCCGCTCCTTCCCTTCTGCAGACAGTACCTTCCGTGGTCCCCCTTTTGGCTCCTTTACAATGATAGCCTGAGTCAACTGCGACGGTGTCAACAACTCGTTTCCAGCCGTTCCAGAGCCGGCGCGATCAGTTTTTCGAACTCGCCTTCCGTGAGCATCGGAATGCCCAGGTCTCGCGCCTTCTCAGCTTTTGATCCTGGGTTTTGACCGACGACAACGAAGTCGGTCTGTCGAGAGACGCCCGACGCCGGTCTTCCGCCGAGCCTTCGGACCAGGGCTTCCGCTTGGGACCGGGTCCAAGATGTCAATTCTCCGGTAAAAACGACGACCTTTCCCTTCAGCGGCGAGTCGGGGACGACCTCCTCCCTCGGTTGTCGAGCAGTCGGCCGCACCCCTGCCCTGTCCAGTTTCTCCAAAAGTGCTTTTCCTGTCGGGCTGTGGAAGAACTGGAAGACGCTCTGAGCAATCTTGGGTCCGATGGTCGGTATTTTACTCAATTCCTCTACAGAGGCGCGCGCTAGCCGATCCAGATTTCCAAAGTGGTTGGCCAAGATCTCGGCTACCCTTTCGCCTACGTGTCGGATCCCTAGGGCGAAGATGAAGCGGGAAAGGGGTGCCCTCTTGCTGGCGTCAATTTCTGCCAGGACCTTGC
The DNA here is from genome assembly GCA_032161505.2 of Candidatus Caldisaccharidevorator sinensis. Taxonomy (GTDB): domain Bacteria; phylum Armatimonadota; class Fervidibacteria; order Fervidibacterales; family Fervidibacteraceae; genus Caldisaccharidevorator; species Caldisaccharidevorator sinensis. The sequence continues at coordinate 74,951 of JAVKTG010000001.1, read as the reverse complement.
GGGTCAGCTTGTCTGCCCATCCGGGAAGGCGTCGGAGCTGGTCAGGATTTAAGGAATAAAGGTCCGCAGGATCGGTAACCAGTCCTGCTTCGGCTAACTGTCGCACCCTTTCTTCGCCCAGCGCTTCAATATTGAGGGCAGAACGGGAGCACCAGTGTTTGATCCAGTTTTCCAACCGGCTCGGGCACTGTGGATTCGGACAGTAATAATCCACCTCGCCGGTAGGGCGGGCGACTTCGGTTCCGCAGACCGGACAGTTTTTGGGCATTGTGAACATTTTTTCGTTGCCCGTCCGGGCTTCCGTCACCACCCCGACGACTTCCGGAATGACGCCACCCGCCCGCTGGATGATGACTGTGTCTCCGATTCGGACGTCCAGGCGCTTGATCTGGTCTTCGTTGTGGAGAGTAGCACTGACGATGGTCACACCCTCAACTTGCACCGGCTCCAATTCGGCGACCGGGGTCAGTTTGCCTGTTCTGCCGACTTGAACGACGATATTGGTGACCCGAGTCGTCTTTTGCTCGGCTGGAAATTTAAAAGCGATAGACCATCGGGGCGCGTGAGCCGTCGCGCCGAGGTGGGATTGCCAATCGAGACGGTTGACTTTGACCACCACGCCATCTGCTGAATACGGCTCATCGTCGATCTGGCGGACCCATTGATAGCAGTAGTCAATGACATCGCTGATGTCCGCGCACAAGCAGCTGTGGGGATTGACTTTAAATCCGGCTTTCTTCAACCATTGAAGGATTTCCCAGTGAGTGCTGAAGGTAAGCCCTTGGTAAAGACCGACACCGTAGCAAAAGATGTCCAGTCGCCTCTTTGCAGTGATGGAGGGGTCTAACTGACGGACGGACCCGGCTGCGGCGTTGCGGGGGTTAGCGAAAACTTTCTCCCCTCGCGCCTGCTGCTCCCGGTTCAACGCCTCAAAGTCCACTTTGTTCATATATACTTCGCCCCGAACTTCTACCAGAGGAGGGGGATCGTCAATCAAAAGGCGGAGCGGAACGGTTTTGATGGTGCGCAAATTGTTCGTTACATCTTCCCCCTCCTCACCGTCTCCACGAGTCGCTCCAGTGACCAAGATGCCATCGCGATACGTTAAATTTACCGCCAGGCCATCAATTTTCAGTTCGCAGGTGTATTCAACGGGCTCGCTTTCAGAAAGACCGAGAAACTTTTTCACTCTCTCGTCAAAAGCCCTGAGCTCCTCTTCGTCAAAGGCGTTGTCCAGGCTGAGCATCGGCGCACCGTGTCGGACCCGGGTGAACTGTTCAGCCGGAGGAAAGCCGACCCTTTGACTCGGACTGTCCGGGGTGATGAATTGGGGATATTTCTGTTCTAACTCCACTAGCCTGCGGAACATCCGGTCATACTGATCATCGCTGATGATCGGCTGGTTGAGGACGTAGTAGCGCCAAGAATGTTCCGTCAACTCTTTTCGGAGGCGCTCCATCTCCTTGCGGACGGCGGACAACTTCCCTTCCTTGGTAGCCACTTGTCGCCCCCCTTTCTTGCCCGATCCCGATATTATTCTCTCTGCTTTCTCCTCTCCCTGGCAACAGCAGTCAAAGTCACTCGGGCAGAATCTCAACAGGTGCTATCTCCAAAGCCAGTTTCTTAATGCCAATGTGCGGATCGTCAAACTTAACGGCGATGACAGAACCTTCTTTCCCTCCAGTAACGGCAATAACCCTTCCTTCTCCGAACTGACGATGGCGGATCCGGGTCCCAACCCGCACGGCTGGTCCCCTGAGAAAGGAGGCGGGTTTCGCCGCGGCGTCGCCCGCCTCTTTTTTCCCAATCGTTTTCCCAACAGTTGGACGAATGATTTCCATCCAGTCTGATAGAGGTGCAGGAGACGGGCTGACTGCAGATAGGGACAGGGGAACTAAGCCCTCCGGAGTGGGAATCCCTCGCCATTCCATCAACATAGACTGAGGCAGTTCCGAAAGAAATCGAGACGGATCGGTAGGGGCAAACCGCCACTCGCCCCACCTTCCCGTTGCGAAACCCCGGCGCTGAGCGTAAGTCAGATACACCCGGTCTTGGGCTCGGGTCAATGCAACATAAAAGAGGCGTCTCTCCTCTTCCAAAGGGAGTGGATCGTCAAGGCTCCGGGCATGAGGAAACAGACCTTCCTCCAGACCCGTGACGAATACGACCGGGAACTCCAGCCCCTTCGCACTGTGAGCGGTGATCAGGCTGACCAGATCGCTCTTCCAGTCGACCTCGTCCTGAGGGGACAGCAAGGAGACTTGCTCCAGGAACCGAGGGAGCGCCTCGCTGGCAGGCTCGCTGCCAAAGGCTTGGTCGGCGGATGTGGCGAGCTGCTGGATGTTGGACAGGCGCTCGTCCGCCACCTGGTCGCCCTCTGCTTTGCGGACATAGTCGTCGTATCCGGTCGTGAGGATCAGCTCTTGGATCAGTTGAGGGATTGTCCAACGAGATAAATTGTCCCGCAGATGCGACATCAGGTCCCGAAAGCGGGTCAATCCCGTCCTCTGTCGGGGAGACAGGGCGCCAATGATCGTATCGTCGGTTAGGGCAAAAGGGACGGGGACGCCTTTGATTGAGGCCGTCTCTTGGATCCGAGCAAGGGTCTGGTCGCCGATTCCCCGGGGCGGGGTATTCAGGATCCGTAGCAGGCTGACTTGGTCGGCGGGGTTGACCAAGAGGCGCAGGTAGGCGAGAACGTCCTTGACCTCTTTCCTTTCGTAGAACCGCAGGGCACCGACGACCCGGTAAGGGATTCCCCACCGAAGGAACGTCTCCTCAAAAGGGCGGGACTGGGCGTTGATGCGGTAGATTACGGCGAAGTCAGAGTACCGGTGGGTTCCCTTCTTGACTTCCTCAATGATTGTTGCCGCAACGAAGGAGGCCTCTTCCCGATCATCCTGAGCCCGAAACAAAGTGACAGGATCTCCTGCCGGCCGGACCGCCCGGAGACGCTTCTCTTGTCGATAGCGGTTCCTCCGAATGACATGCCATGCGGCGTCCAGTATGGATTGAGTGGACCGGTAGTTATTGGTCAACACGAATACTTTCAAATCAGGATAATGATCTCGGACTTCCAGCATCAGCCGGACATCGGAACCTCTCCAACTGTAAATGCTCTGATCGTCGTCTCCAACGAGGAACAGGTTCCGGTTCCGGGCACCCAGAAGCATGGTCATCCGATGTTGGGTCTTGTTGACGTCCTGATATTCATCTACAAGGACGTGAAGGAAGCGGGTCTGGTAATAGTCGGCAACATCAGCTCGCTCTTCCAAAAGGCGGAGAGCCAGCCAAAGGAGATCGTCAAAGTCAACGGCTTTCGCTTCCGATAGCGACGCCTGATACTGCCGATAAACTTGTGCGATGACCTGCTGAAAAGGGCTTTCGGCTATTTCCGCTAACTGCATTGGGGTTATCTGCTGCTCCTTGGCAGCGCCGATGGCGGACAGGATGGCAGAGGCGGGAAACTGGCTCGTGTCCCAATCCCGGTCCTTCATGATCCTCTTGACAAGGCTCAGTTGGTCCTCTTCGTCGTAAATGACAAAATCTCTAGGCAGTCCGATGGCGGAACCGTGGAGGCGGAGCATCCGGGTGCAAACGGCGTGAAAAGTTCCGACCCAAGCGGGCTGCAATTGGTCTCCGACCAACCGCTCCAGCCGCTGGCGCATTTCGCCGGCTGCCTTGTTCGTGAAAGTGACTGCCATTATCCGGTGGGCGGGGACATTGCGGGCGGTCAGCAGATAAGCAATCCGGTAGGTCAAAACCCGGGTCTTGCCACTGCCGGCTCCTGCGAAGACCAGGATCGGTCCATCGGGCGCTGTCACTGCCTCCCGCTGGACCTCATCCAAATCGGCGATCAACCAGCCGGTGTCCAAAAGGGTCACCTCTCCGATTTCTTCTCTGTCCTCAATCCTGCCCCTGCCCCCCACCCGAAGCCCCCAATCTCGGCGCCCGACGCCCCGCCATCCGCTCCAATAGCCGAACGATTGTAACCGGCAAAATGAAAGATACCGCAGCGGCGAGGAGAACCGTCAGTCTTGCTTTCCGGGACAGATCCGCAAGAGGAGCAACCCAGTTGCCAAAAATTAAGAGCGAGAGCGCAGGCAAGGCGGTCCAGTTCCAGTTCACGGTCGATTCTGCAACGAACTGGCGGACGAGGCTACCCGCCAGAAATCCCGCACCCGCTTTCAATCCCAAAGCGGCCGTCATCACCAGAGGGGCTAAGGATGTTACGAAAAGAGCCGTCAATGAACGAAAGGGACTGCCGCCGCTACCGAGCCATACCCCTAAAAGAGCCGGAACACCGAAGCCTACGAGGAAGCCAATTAAGGTGTAATGAAAGAAGAGGTCTGCCCTGACGCCTTTGTAGGACTGAGCGAATAGGTAGAGGAGGGTGATAGAAAACAGAAGTGCCGAACCGGAACGGAGGGAGGGTGATCGGTGGCGGACGGTTGCGGAGAACCAGGATACTGCTAAAGCGAGAAGGCTCACTCCGTATCCCCTCGTCCATTGAGGACCGGGACCGGTCAGGGACAAGCCGGTGAACACCGAGGCAAGAGTGGCTGCCCACACCAGTAAAGAAGCACTCGGGACGGCAGATCCCTCCAAAGCGACGACCAGCATCGCCGATATCCCTGCCAGTCCAATGGGCGTAAGCAGTTGGAACGGTCCGGTCCAGAAACGGAGGGCAGGTATGCTGACCAAAAGCAGCACCCAACTAAGGAGGATGGATGCAACAACGCTCGCAGGCTGTCGTCGATAGGACTCCAGTTGACCGACCAAAGCTGTAGAGATGGCTCCCGCCACAGACAATGCCAGGGGAACCGATTGAAAGACATGGGGACTTACTTGAGTCATCAGCTCAAAATGCCGTCTCGCCAAAACGGTGCTGACAGCAAGGCAGACGAAGGGCAAGGAAAAGGTCATCCCTTCCCTTTGAAAGAGAACCGGCAGCATGGCGAAGGCGAAGGCGGCGCCAAAAAGAGAAGGAAAGGGATCGCCAGGGAAGAGCAGCAGGATCAGACCGAAGGGAACCAGACCGAGCAATAAGGCAGCAAATCCTCTCCCGTTCAAGTAGAGGGCAATAGATGGCGAGCCGAAGAAAGTGGAGAGGAGGAATCCAAAACCTAGAAGTTGACCCGGATGGAAGGGCGGATCTTCTGGGAGGCTCGCAAGGAAGCCGAGCAGCCCGATCAGGAGGTTGAGCCCGTAAGAGAGCCGGCTAGTCTTTTCCCACAAAGCGAGCCGGCGAAAGAGGAGGGGGAAAACGGCGACAGCCCCCGCAGCGCCCCCGACCAACCATGCGAAAGACCCCATCGTATCCCCTCCCCCTTGCCGAACGAGTGGGCTCCCAAAAAGGTGAATCACCGACTTATGAACAGCGACGCTCCCGCCTTCAACTATAAAGCAGAATCTGCCCCCTCTCCGACAGATAGTGAGAGTCGGGGCTCAAGTCCCACTCAAGGGCTGTTTGAATCGGGTCGGCGGACCGGTCCAGAGACTCCCGCAGGTCGCTACTGCCCCAGAGACGGTCAAAAGTGGGCGCGAGCCAAGCAAAGTGATCTCTCGCCAGCGTTTTCAAAGCGGCGATCAGGCAGATCCCGATCCGGATCGGCTGGACCGATTTGGGATCTAGGATATGAATCTGGACGCCCCGACAAAGAGTATTTGCGTGCTTGGAAAGAGAGGGTAGGAACCGGTGGGGACGGAAGAGCACGCCGCTGAGACCAAGGTCGTTGAGGAGGTCAGAAGCATCCTTCTCTTTAATGAAAGGGGCACCGACCCACTCAAAAGGCTTGCCGGTTCCCCTTCCTTCTGAAAGATTGGTCCCTTCCAATAGGCAAGTGCCGGGGTAAAGAAGGGCACAGGAGGGGCTGGTAAGAGCCGGGGACGGGGGCACAAAGGGGAGACCAGTTTCGTCCCAAATGAGGGACCGACGCCAGCCTTCACAGGGTATGACCTGAAGTTGAGCGTCGTCCGCTTTCAACCGAAAGTGGGTCGCCCAAAGTGCCAGTTCACCGATCGTCAAACCGTGTCGGATTGGGATCGGGAAGCGACCGACCAGACTGCCCCAGATTTCCTTTTGGCAGGGTCCCTCTACCGCTTCACCGTTGATCGGATTGGGTCGGTCACAGAGAAAGGCGGGAACTCTCGCTTGATAAACGCTTTCCAGAAACCAAGTCAAGGTCCACTGGTATGTGTAGAATCGGCATCCGACATCGGGCAAGTCTACAACGACGGCATCCAGCCCTTTCAGTTCTTCGGGGTCAGGCTTTTGTCGGGACCCGTACAGGCTGACGATCGGAATCCGTCTCTGATCGTCGTAGAAATCGGAAACCTTCTCTCCGGCGAGGGCGGCTCCCCACAGACCGTGTTCCGGAACGAATACTTTCTCAATGCGATAGCCCTGGTGAAGGAGAGCATCTAAGGTCGGGACCAGTGCGGAAGTCGTAGACAGCATGTTGGTCAAGAGGGCGATCCGCGATCCCTTCAGAATTTCCTTGTTTATCAGGATGTCCACGCCCAACCGCACCATCAAACTTCCCCCTCGTCTCTTTCCCGGCGAAGGCGGACGGGGTGGAGGTCGGGTCTGTTGTCCAGGTAAACGGCGACCCACTGAGCGAGCCGTTGCCCGAGGCGCTTGCAAGCATTGATCCCCGCTTCCGAACGGGGCTCACCCGGCATGGTCGCACCGTAGTGGAGAGTAAACCGATGGGCGACGTAATCAGTGACTCCAAAAGTTAGGAAACCGAAATTCATAAGGACTAGAAGGAGGGACAGGCAGGTCAGTTCCGCCCCCCCGCCCCAGCCTCCCTCTGAGGAGAAAGCGCACCCAATCTTTCCGTCCAGCTGTCCCCAGAGCGGTCCGGCAACTTCGTCCCAAAACCGCTTCATCTTCCAAGACAAGATGCCCATATTGGTCGGCGAGCCGACGGCGAGACCGTCGCACCAAAGCAAATCGTCCGGACCGGCTTCGTCAACGGAACGGATACGCACCTCCATTGACGGAACCTCTTTTGCTCCTTCTGCAACATAATGAGACATCTTCTTCGTGTTGCCCGACGCCGAATCGTAAAGGACCAAGATCTTTCCCATCTCGCTCACCTTGTAAGCCCATCCAACAATCCAGAACCAGGATTTTGGTGAAATGATACAATAAGACTGTCGGTGAAAAAGGAGGGTTTCAAATGGCGAGAAGGCGATCGGAACGCAGCGGCGTGACGCGCCGGTCGTTCTTGAAAGCGGCGGGCAGCGGCGCGGCGCTGGCAGAGGTCCTGACCGGATGCCGGTCCCCGACGGAAACAGCCAGCGCCCAATCGTTTCCTGAGACGGCGAAACGGGTCCGCATAACGTTGAAGGTCAACGGCAAAGCCCATCCGTTGGACCTAGAAGCACGGGTGACGCTCCTAAACGCTCTGCGCAATCATTTACACTTGACTGGCGCCAAGCCTGTCTGTGAACGGGGAGAGTGCGGTGCTTGCACGGTTTTGATGGACGGCAAGGCTGTTTACTCCTGTATGATGCTGGCGGCGGACGCTGAGGGTCACGAGATTGTGACGGTAGAAGGGCTGGCGCAGGGCACCCGGCTTCATCCCGTTCAGTCGGCTTTTATTGAAAAAGATGCTCTGCAATGCGGTTTTTGTACCCCGGGGTTCATCATGGCGTCCGTAGCCCTTCTTAACCAGAACCCCAACCCGACTATGGAGGAAGTGCGAGAGGCTCTTGCCGGAAATACGTGCCGCTGCGGCGTCTACGTGCGGATTTTTGAAGCGGTCTTAGAGGCGGCAAAGAGAATGAAGGGGGTTGCCTAGAGGGTACGAGAGCCGTAAGAAAAGGAGGGGCAATAATGCCAGCGATGCAGACACGAGGTAAGCCAATCCCTAGACTGGACGCCGCTGCAAAGGTGACGGGGAAAGCCAAATACACCTACGATGCCGATGAAACTGCGGACCCCCGATTGAAAGGGATGCTCTACGGGGCGATCTTGCGATGTCCCCTTGCCCGTGCACGGGTTCGCAAGATTGACGCTGCGGAAGCAGAAAAAATGCCTGGAGTGGCAGCCGTTCTGGTGCTCGCTGGCGAAGGAACGGAACTGAACTTTGCCGGTGATGCGGTCGCAGCGGTCGCCGCCGACAGCGCCGAGCGGGCAGAAGACGGCGTGCAGGCGATTCATGTGGAATATGAAGGGCTTCCTTTCGTTGTAAATACAGACGGGGCGTACAAAAAAGGGCTACGGTCCGCACCGCGGGTTCAGACGAGAGGTCGCGGTGAGGCGGGATTTGATGAGGCTGAGGTGGTCGTAGAAGCCACCTACCGGACGCCCGTTCAGATTCATACCCCTCTGGAACCCCACGGTAGCGTCGTCCTCTGGGGCAAAGACAACAGGGTCGTTGTCTACGATTCCACTCAAGTGCTCTTCTCGGTCCGGGACAGCCTGGCTCGGGAACTTCAACTGCCCCCGGAGAATGTGGAAGTCATTTGTGAGTACATGGGCGGAGGCTTCGGGAGCAAACTCTGGATGCAGAACTACACCGTCATTGCCGCCCGGCTGAGTCAGAAGGCGGGGAACCGACCGGTTAAACTCATGCTCTCTCGCCAGGAGGATTTTCTGAGCACGGGGAACAACCCTGATTCGGTCCAGACGATTCGGATCGGAGCAAAAAAGGACGGCACCTTTGTCGCTTTCTCCCGCCGATCCTATGGAACGGGTGGAGTCGGGGGCGGAGCCGATCTGCCGGGTCCCGTCTACCGCTTTAGCCACCTCTATATAGAACATACGGATGTCACCACCAATGCAGGTCCAGCAGCGCCCCTCCGGGCACCCAAATGGCCCCAAGCTGTTTTCGCTATTGAATCGGCTATTGACGAACTAGCGGAGAAGTTAGGGATGGACCCGGTTGATCTGCGAATCAAGAACGATCCCAACGAGATTCGGCAAAAGGAGTGGCGGATCGGTGCTGAGAGAATCCGTTGGAAGGAGAAGTGGCGACCGTGGGGTTCGGACAAGGGTGTGGTGCGCCGAGGACTGGGATGCGCCGCCTCTGCATGGGGTGGAGGGGGAGGACCGGGTTCCGTCGCGGAGGTTGAGATTTTCCGAGACGGGTCCGTCGCGGTTCGGTTGGGGACACAAGATATCGGAACGGGGACCCGCACCGTCGTCGGTATCGCAGCGGCAGAGGCGCTGGGACTGACCCCTGAATTCCTCCAAAGCTCTCAGTTCCGGGTCTACATCGGCAGCACCCGACTGGGTCGGTCTGGCGGAAGCGGCGGGAGCACGACAGCGGCGTCCGTTTACCCAGCCGTCTACGATGCTGCCGAAAAAGCGCTAAGGCGATTGAAAGACTTAGTGAGCAGGAAATTAGGAGTGCCGGCGGATCGGCTAGTCTCCCAAGAAGGGCGCCTCTTTGACAAGCAGAACCCGTCCCACGGTCTCGGGTGGAAAGAGGCGACCCGTCTGATTCCAACAGAGGTCATCAGCGAGCGCGGCGAATGGCGTCCCGGCCTCAGTGGGTCGGGCGTCGGTGGCTGTCAGTTTGCCGAAGTTGAAGTGGACACAGAGACGGGCATCGTCCGTGTGATAAAGGTCATTGCCGTACACGATTGCGGTGCCGTGGTTAACCGCCTGACCGCAGAGAGCCAAATCATCGGCGGCGTGACCCAAGGTATCAGTTTCGCCTTACTGGAAGGGCGGGTTATGGACGACGAGACCGGTTTGATGGTGAACGCCGATTTGGAAAATTACAAACTGGCAGGCTCCTTTGAGGTGCCTGAAATAGAGGCGGTCCTTCTGGATATGCCGGAGAGAGGCGTTATCGGTCTGGGCGAACCGCCGATCATCCCAACGGCTGGTGCCATCGCAAACGCGGTCGCCCATGCCTTAGGGGTCCGGGTTCGGGAACTTCCGATCACACCCGATAAAGTCTTAAAAGCATTGGCCAAGGTGCCCGCTTAGGGCATAGAGTTCTCAAGGGGCGCAAACCGAGCGGGGCAAAGCGCGTTCAAAGAAGAGGACGTGCGATCAGGGGGAAAGAAGTCTCCCTTCGACGGCAGCGGGTGGTGATCAGATGTGCGGGTTCTCGTCGTCGGTGCTGGCGGGCGGGAGCACGCTCTCGTTTGGAAATTGAGTCAGAGCCCGAAGGTAACGCAAATCCTTTGCGCTCCAGGTAATGCGGGAATCGGTCGGTTGGCAAAGAGGGTGTCCATCGGTCCCGGGGAGATTGATCGGCTGGTTGCCATGGCACAAGATCAGAAGGTAGACCTGACTGTTGTCGGACCTGAGGCCCCTCTCTGTGCCGGCATAGCGGACACGTTTCGGGAGCACGGTTTGAAACTATTCGGGCCGACCAAATTAGCAGCGGAAATTGAGGGAAGCAAGGCCTTCTGCAGGGATCTCCTTAGGAGGTGGAACGTTCCGTCTCCGTCTTTTGAAATCTGTGGGAGCTGGTCGGAGGCTGAGGACGTCGTTCGGCGCTGGGGGGCGCCGATCGTCGTCAAGGCGGACGGGCTTGCAGCAGGGAAAGGGACTTTCGTTTGTGCCACCCGGGAGGAGGCTATCAAGGCGATCGATCTGATCATGCGGGAGCGCATCTTCGGCCGTTCTGGAGACCGGGTGGTCATTGAAGAGTTTTTAGAAGGCAGGGAAGTCTCCGTTATGGTTATCACGGATGGGACAACCGTCAAGCCTTTGCCTCCCTCAAAAGACCATAAGCGACTTCAGGACAACGATCAGGGTCCCAACACGGGAGGGATGGGTGCCTATTGCCCGGTCCCGTTCGTTCCCCCTCCCGTCTTTGACACGATTGTGGAAGGGATAATGAAACGGACCTTAACGGCACTAGCAGCCGAAGATCGCCCCTACCTGGGCGTCCTCTACGGTGGTCTCATTTTGACCCGTGACGGTCCCAAAGTATTGGAATTCAACTGTCGGTTTGGCGATCCGGAAACCCAGGCGGTCCTTCCTTTGACCGAATGTGATTTGGCCGATCTTTGCCTGGCAACGGTGGAGGGAAAACTGCATCAGGTCTCCGTCGGGCACCGGGATGGTGCCTGCGTTGCCGTTGTGATGGCGTCTCGAGGCTATCCTGGTGAGTATGAGAAAGGGAAGGAAATCGTCGGAATTGAGGAAGCAGAACGAATAGACGGCGTGGTCGTCTTCCACGCCGGGACGGAGCGAAAGGACGGCAAACTGGTTACGGCAGGCGGACGGGTCCTTTGCGTAGCGGCGAACGGTCCGAACTTTAAAGATGCCGTGGAGAGAGCCTACAGAGGCGTTGCACAGATCCGTTTTGAAGGCGCTCAGTTTCGCCGCGACATCAGACCGCCGGGTGACAATGCCGGGGTAGAACGGTGAACAAAGGCATTCAACTTCTCCTTTTGATCGCCGCTGTGACATTCCCGCTGTGGCTTAGCGTCACACAAAGGGGTTATCAAGAATTTCTCAGTCCGAGAGGAGGCAATATGAGGCACGATCCTGCCGTCCGAGCTCCCGAGTTCCCTGAAGGAGCCACCTGGTTCAATACGGACAAGCCGTTGAAACTCAAGAATCTAAGGGGACGGTTCGTTCTTTTAGACTTTTGGACTTTCTGCTGAATCAACTGCCAGCACTTGCTGCCGCAGTTGCGGCGGGTCGGGAAAGCCTTCCCGGTGGAGTTGGTTGTCATCGGAGTCCATACACCCAAGTTTCCCAATGAGGCGGACAGCGAGAGCGTTAGGAAGGCAATACTTCGCTACGGAGTCACTCATCCGGTCATCAACGACGACCGACGGACCATCTGGATGGAGTTTGGAGTCAGAGCCTGGCCCACCTTGATCCTTTTGGATCCTGACGGTCGTATCATCGCTGCGAACGAGGGTGAAGCGACGGCGGATGACATCATCACGTTTCTCCGACCCCTCGTGGAACGGGCGAAAAAAGAGGGAAAGTTGATCTTGGAACCGCTCTTGTTGCGGTCGGAAACCGAAGGCGGGGGCGTTCTCTTCTTTCCAGGTAAAGTCATTGTCGATCGGGTTTCGCACAGTCTCTGGGTTTCGGACACCGGTCACCATCGCATCCTTCAGATCGGTCTGGACGGCGCTGTTCAAACGGTCATCGGGAGCAGCGAGGAGGGGCTGACGGACGGAGGATTTGACAAGGCTACATTCCGGTCGCCTCAAGGACTGGCTCGGGGACCTGATGGACGTCTATTTGTCGCTGACACAGGTAATCACGCCATTCGGTTCGTTGACCTCAGGAAGGGTTCCGTGACGACGGTGGCGGGGACGGGTGAGTTGGGTCGGTTCTTCTCCCAAGGCGGTCCCGCCCGCTCAGTCGCTTTGCGCTCGCCATGGGACTTAGCGCTGATGGGAAACCAACTCTTCGTCGCAATGGCAGGAAGCCACCAAATATGGGTTATGGACCTGGAGAAGAATCTGCTTGTCCCTTTTGCAGGTAGTTCTGCAGAGGGTATCCGGGACGGGAAACCGGAGGAGGCTCGGTTAGCCCAGCCCAGCGGAATCGCCTTAGCAGACGGGCGTCTCTACTTTGTGGATAGCGAGTCCAGTTCGGTCCGCTTTGTCGACTTACGGAAGCCGAACCTGGTGCGCACGATCGTTGGGCAGGGTCTCTTTGACTTTGGCGATCGGGACGGCGTTGGGTCCTCGGTTCTCCTTCAACACCCATTGGGCATCGCATACCATGGTGGCTTACTTTATGTAGCGGACTCTTACAATCATAAAGTCAAGGTCGTTAATCCTGCGGACAAGAGTTGCCAAACGCTGGCTGGGACGGGAAGACCGGGTTATCGGGACGGTCCCTTTGCAGAGGCGATGTTCAATGAACCTTCTGGTCTCGCCGTTCACGACGGAAAGATTTTTGTTGCCGACACCAACAACCACCGGATCCGTATCGTGAATTTAAGATCCGGGCAGGTCAGCACCCTCAATGTTCACAACAAAACGAGTCAGCAAGAGCAGAGGGGGCAATGATTCAGAAGCAGGACATTTTCCCTGAAGGCTCTCTGGCGCCCTGCTGCCATGCGGCGACGGTGACAGAGGTGCGTCCCGGTCTCCTACTGTGCGCTTGGTATGCCGGTTCTTATGAGACGGCGACGGATCAGCGCATCTACCTGTCCAGAGGGGATAAGACCGGCGGACGCTGGTCCTGGTCACAGCCGCGGACCCTATTTGACAGTGAAGGCAAGGCGGACGGTAACCCGGTGTTGTTCACCGATTCAACGGGGCGGGTCTGGCTCTTCTTCGTCACCCTGCAGGACGGTGGATGGCGATCGGCAATCCTCAAGGTAACTGGGTCTGCCGACGGCGGCGAGACTTGGGAGGAGCCGCAGATACTTTCCGCCATCGCGGGTGTAATGTCCCGGACGAAGCCTGTCATCCTTCCGTCCGGCCAATGGCTTCTACCTCTTTACGACGAGAGGAGTTACAGCCCGATCTTCTGGGTCTCCGAAGATGGCGGACGCACTTGGAGAGAAAGGGCGCAGATGAGAACAAGGATACGGCTCATCCAGCCAGCGGTGATCGTTCTATCGGACGGTCGGCTCCTCAGTTACTTTCGGTCCTCATCGGGTTGGGTCTATCGGTCCACTTCTGACGACGAAGGGAAGCGATGGTCCCCGCCCGAACGGACTGATCTGTCCAATCCCGATTCTGCCCTTGACTTAATCCGCTTACCAAGGGGGGGGCTTGTCCTTGCATTCAATCCGTATCAGGATAGCCGCACTCCCCTGACTGTCGCCTACAGCCCCGCTGAGGATGAAAAATGGGTCGTTTTGCGGGACTTGGAAGTCGGTGACGGTGAATTCAGTTATCCCTGCCTAATTGCCGACTCGGCAGGCAACGTCCACTGTGTGTATACCTACAGGAGGCGCACGATCCGCCACGCTACCTTTGACGCGACCTGGCTTTTGGGCGGTCCTTAGGAGCGGTTGACCCATGAGCGGACAGGCACCTAACTGTGCCCAAACTTTAACGCCCTGAGGATGCGTGCTGCCTTATTCGCGTCTTGGGGCGAGTCAAAAGCCAACAGGGCGACGAATTTGTTGCCGAATACGGTAGCGAAGACGCCTCGGATGTTGATTCCTGCCGCCCCCAGGGCGCTGGTCATCTTGTAGCCGACTCCGGGGGCATTGGTCCCCTCAACTCTTAACGCCGACAGTTCCGTCGCCTCGTGCAGCCCCACTGACTGAGCGGCAGTGACGGCCTTCTTACCCCTAATCGGTCCCAAGAAGACAACACCGACGCCCGGCTTCTCCGGTCGTCTGCGGGCAATCACCGTCTGCAAATCAACCCCTGCGTTGGCGAGAGGCTCCAGGACTTTTGCCAATCCTCCCGGCTGATCGGCTACATCGGTTGTCCAAATGCTTACCTTTGTCACTGCAAGAGCCATCTCCTCAGCCCCCTTTTCGCTCCGAGAAATTTCCGCTGCCACCGATGTTGACACACGCGGACAAAAATGTCAAGAGCCAGGAGGAGCTGAAACCTAGTCGGGGCACTAAACTGAACGGTACGAAAGGGGTTTCTCGCTATGAAACTGCTGACGGTTGCGATGACGATGCTGACTTCCTCCCTCTCTTTCGCCCAGGTTCCCGTGGTCCTACTAGATTTTGAACGGGGGGTTCAGGTTCGGCAAGGCAGTTTCGGGTTGCCAAGACCGGCGCAGGTCACCCTTTCCCGTAGGGACCCTTTCAAGGGGAAAGGGTCCCTTTGGGTGACTTATACCTTTGAGAGGATAGAGGGTCTCCAATATTTGGAACTGATCCGTCCTTTCACCTTCTCCGCTCCGATTCGGCGCCTGAGTTTGGCGGTCAGGGGGGACGGATCCGGGCAGACATTTCGGGCTCGGTTTGTTGACAGGACTGGTGAATGGCACCAGTTTGACCTGGGACCCGTTTCCTTTACGGGCTGGCGGGTCTTAGCGGCAGACCTGGATGGTCCGAGGGGCTACTGGGACGGCGACAAAAATGGCATTCTGGACTATCCTGTGACGTTTTACTCTATCGTCCTGGATAGCACCGTTAGACCCGGGAAGGGAACCGTCGGGTTGGACGATCTGGTCATTGAGGCAGAAGGGAGGGCGGAGGATTTCGTAAACGTAGATTTTGAGCCGCGCAAGCCACTCGGTTACTTTTTTGGAAAAGATCAGCGTCCTTCGGGAGTGGTTCACATCACGACGGGAACTCGGGCAGCGGCGCTAGTGTCTCTAACCGTTCGTCTGCTGAATTACAAACGAGAGCCCATAGCTGATGTTTTCAAGGGCGACCTTAAGGTCTCATACGCATCACCTTGGTCCCGGTCTCTTTCCCTTCCCCTGACTCGCTTCGGAGCCTGGATCTTAGAGGCAGAAATCAATGCTGTCAAGAGGCAATTTTCCGTCGCTTGGCTTGCCCACAGGGCGCCTATTTGGAACGAGAGTCCCTTTGGGGTAGTGACCCATTTCGCCCAGTTCAAACATCAATTACCAATAACCTGTGAACTGGTCCGAAACATGGGCGCTGGCTGGATTCGGGACGAGTTGTATTGGTCGGAGGTGGAGAAGGAGAAAGGGATCTTCACCTTTCCCGACTATTACGACCGCTATGTGACGGAAGCGCATCGTTTGGGGCTTCATCCTATGATCATCCTCAACTATGCAAATCGTCACTACGACGATGGGCACGCCCCCGGGACCGATGACGGGCGAGCGGCTTTCGCAAGATATGTTCGTGAAGTTGTCGGCCGCTATGCCAAGGTCTGCACCGCTTGGGAGGTTTGGAATGAGCCGAATATCGGGTTCTGGCAGCCTAAGCCGAACCCGCAAGACTACGCCCGTCTCCTCGAAATCGCCTATCACACGATAAAAGAGGCGGATCCGCAAGCGACCGTCGTCGCCATGTGCACGGCAGGGACTGACCTGGGGTTTATCGAGTCTGTCCTCAAGAGCCTGACAAGGCGGTCCTTTGATGTGGTGTCCGTTCACCCATACCGCTACCCTCAGCCGCCCGAAGCGTCAGGGTTTTTAAACGAATTGAAAAATCTTCGGGACCTGATCGTCCGTACTGCCGGCGAACCGGTGCGGGTGTGGTTAACGGAATTCGGTTACCCGACCCATAGGGGTCCAGGCGGCGTCAGTGAGGATAGGTCTGCCGTTCTGCTGACCCGGACCTGTCTTCTCGCTCTGACCCTCCCATTCGTGGAGCGACTCTTCATCTACGACTTCCAAGACGACGGCGACAATCCCGAATACAACGAACATAACTTTGGGATGATACGGCTGGACGGAACGCCCAAGGTCGCTTACTGCGCACACAACACGATGGCGCAGATGCTCTTCCAGAAAAAATTTAGAAAGTGGTGGCTGAGCGGCCATAAGGGACTTTACGCGTGCGAGTTCAGCGGTTCAGAAGGGTCAGTCCTGGCGATGTGGGCGGCCGATGGAAATGGTCGGATCCGTGTCGGATGGATCGGAGGGAACCCGACATTAACAGACCTGATGGGCAACGATCGGAGAGTGGGGGGCGATCGTTCATTCCGGGACCTGGAAGTGACCGAAGAGCCTGTCTTCTTTTGGGGGTATCGAGCTTTAACCCTGGTGCGGGCCCTGGACTGACGCTTCAGAAGGCGGGGCGGGAATCAGAAAGAGAGCATCTTCAGGGCAGACCGGTCCACACTTGCCGCAGGCGTCGCACAGGGAATTAATAACCCGAGCGCTTCCCTCGTCCACAAAAAGAGCGTGAGTTGGGCAAACGGGAACGCATAACTGACATCCGTCGCAGCGGTCCAGAATGTGGAGACGCAATGGAGGGGAGGGAGGGGGCGTGAGAACTTCACGCGTCGGTCTCTCCAACTGTATCCAAGTTTCCACATCTTGCTTTCGGACCATTTCTGCGGAAATAAAGTCAACGGCGGGATGGGAACGGAGGAAAGTCAGCGACCGATGCAGGTGGTCGCGGACCAACATACCGCCTGCCAAAGGCCTAGCGGCGCCGACCACCTTCCCTTCGCCTTTAGCCAATCGCAGCGCTTGCTCCATATCCGAAGAAGAGCCGTCACTGATCCCGTACCCTTCGACATTGAAAACGGCGAGGATGATGTCAGCCGTTGGCACCGTGGCGACCGCTCGCACCACCTCAACAGACCCGGTTCTAATACCGATGGCGCGGACGAGACCCATTTGTCGGGCTTCCTCCAAATACCGCCAAGCATCTTGTCTCAACCGCCAGTCCTCAACCGATC
Source organism: Candidatus Caldisaccharidevorator sinensis (assembly GCA_032161505.2). GTDB lineage: Bacteria > Armatimonadota > Fervidibacteria > Fervidibacterales > Fervidibacteraceae > Caldisaccharidevorator > Caldisaccharidevorator sinensis. Next base: position 57,746 of record JAVKTG010000001.1, on the reverse strand, counting down.
GGACATCGGAAAGGAGGAAGATGTCCCCCTCATCTTCCTCCAAGGCAGAAAGGGACTCAGCAAGATGAACTTCTGCCTCTTCGTAGGTATAAGAGGGCGCTTGGTCAATGACGCTAATGTCCAAGCCCCATTCCGTCGCCGCCCGAAGGATTTGCCGCGTCTGGTAATCTTTAGCCGTTTCAAAAGTTGTGATTCCCTGAAGGTAAGCGAAGCGGATCAGGTCGAGGGCGTCTGAAAGGGGGAGGCGAGCCAGGAGAGGTCCTATTGCAAGGGTGTTAAAGCAAAGGCGACTCAGTGTACGACCGTTCTTGCCTACAGTAAGTGTCCGCATTATCTTTCATACTAAAACAAGCGCCATCGGCAATGTTAGACATGCTGATGGAACGAAATCGGTGGTGACAACGATGGAGACTCAACTGGAACAGATCCAGGGGGATAAGGTCGTGGACGCCCGGGGCAGCGCCTGCCCGGGACCCCTTGTGGAATTGATCAAGGCGCTGAAGGAAGTAGAAGTCGGTGCCGTTGTGGAGATTTGGACCAAAGAGCCCAGGACGAAGGACGATGCAAAAGCCTGGTGCCAACGATCGGGTCACGAGTTTATCGGAGCCACGGCCACGGACGACTACGAGCGGGTCTTGGTCCGGCGAACTAAGTAGGGGTCTATTTGTCGCCGGCTCGTGGAGTGACGACCCGAAGGGCAGAACGGTGAATCGTGATCTCTGCGGGCGTGACTCCGACCGGCTCCCCATCAGCAAAGAGGGGAAGGGGGCTTGGCGAGGAAAGGGAAACCCGTTCGGCAGGCAGAATCGTAACCTCAGGCTCGTTGATGTGCCCGCCCCAGAAGAGGGTCGGAAGAAGGCACAAGATTCGGACCTTAGATGTTTTCCGTACGAGGCAGACATTTAGGAGCCCGTCATCCAGTTGCGCCGTTGGGGCGATCCATAGCCCCCCTCCATAGGCAGGGCAGTTTGCCGTCGCGCAGACGGTGACAGGTCCCTCAAAGTGCCATCCGTCTGCGCAGACAGAGACGGTCGGAAAGCGAAAACGGGCGAGGAGGAAAAGGGCAGCCGAGAAGTATCCCAGCCAGCCACCGGGGATATGACGGTGCCGGTGGGCGAAGTCAGCGACATCGCTGTCGAGACCACAGGTCACGATGCCACAAAAGAGCCTGCCGTTGATAGAGCCGACATCAATGTTCCTGACGGAGAATGACCTCAGCGCCCCAGCCATTCGGGACGGCTCGGTCGGCAAGCCAAGGGCGCGAACTAAGTCATTGCCCCTTCCGCAGGGCAGGATTCCCAAAGGGACAGGGCTGAAGGAGAGGGCAGGTAAGGCATGATGCACAGTTCCGTCCCCCCCGACAACGAATACCGCGTCAGGACTTCTCTCAACGGCCCGGTGCGCCTCATCCCCCAATTCTTGAGGGGTCTTGGGGACTTTTAGCTCGCACCGCCAACCCCACCGGTTCCAGAGACGCACGATCTTCTGAGCGATCTGGGGAGCTCGTCCCTTCTTTGCGTTGGGATTCACAATGACAATAACCTGCAACGGTCCTGCCCCATCAGACATCATGTGATTTAAAACCGCATCATCATTTTATCTGCCGAATCGAGATCAACGAGGTGCCTATAAATGGGTATGACACTGACGGAAAAGATATTGGCGGCCCATTCAGGAGAGTCACAGGTCCGTCCCGGGCAGTTGGTCACCTGCCGGGTGGATCTCTCCATGGCGAATGATGTGACTGCAGCCCTGGCGATAAAGGAATTTAACAGGATCGGTTTGGATCACGTCTTTGACCCGGACCGGATTGCGCTCGTTCCCAGCCATTACGCGCCGAACAAGGACATCCAGGCAGCGGCGCAGGTAAAAGTGATGAGGGATTTCGCAAAAAAAATGGGGATCCGTCACTATTTTGAGGTGGGGCGCGGCGGAATAGAGCATATCCTGCTACCGGAAAGAGGGATGGTTTATCCCGGGATGGTATACATCGGAGCCGATTCCCACACCTGCACGGTAGGAGCCCTGGGATGCTTCGCCACCGGAGTGGGCTCCACAGACATTGCAGGGGTGTGGGCGACAGGGCAAATCTGGCTGCGCGTTCCGCCGACTATGAAGTTCGTCTACTTAGGGGACCTGCCTCGGTGGGTGATGGGAAAGGACCTGATCTTGGCGACCATCGGCAGGATTACAGCATCGGGAGCCAATTACAAAGCGATGGAGTTCACCGGACCTGCTATCCGGTCGCTGCCGATGAGCGAGCGACTGACGATGTGTAATATGGTGATTGAAGCCGGCGCCAAGAACGGGATCATTCCGGTGGACGAGGTCACAATATCCTACTTGAGAAAGCACGGTCAGGAGCCAGGAGATCACTGGCTGGTCGTCGAGTCGGACGGGGACGCCCAGTTTGAAAGCGCCTGGGAAATTGACTGCTCTCGTTTGGAACCCCTCGTCGCTTTTCCCCATTCACCCGATAATGTTCATCCGGCATCGGAAGCTGCTTCGTTAAACATTGAAGTAGACCAGGTATTCATCGGCTCCTGCACGAATGCGAAACTGGAGGATCTGCGAATAGCGGCGCGCATACTGAAGGGACATAAGACCCATCCCGATGTGCGGTTAATCGTTATCCCGGCGACCCACCGAATATATGCGCAGGCAATGAAAGAAGGTCTCCTGGAGGTCTTCGCCGACGCCGGAGCCATCATCAGCGAAGGGACGTGCGGACCGTGTCTGGGCGGATACTTCGGGGTATTAGCTCCGGGGGAGAGGTGCCTTTCCACCAGTAACCGGAACTTCATCGGGCGAATGGGCAGCCCGCAAGCGGAGATCTTTCTTGCCAACCCCTCCGTGGCAGCAGCGACAGCGATTCTGGGACGCATCGCCCATCCTGATGAGGTGGATCACAACGTCGGCGACTGGTCGCTTTCGGCTTTCGCCGCATCATAGAAACCGGTCTTTTCCCAGCCGGTACACCAAAACAACGTGGCATAATGGGAGACAGGAGGAGTTTCCTATGTTGAGGACCGGAAAGATGAGGCTGCGCAACGGCAAGGGTCAAGTCATACTGGAGTTTGCTCTTGTCGTAACCCTGCTCCTGGTCATCCTGCTGGGCATCCTCGCTATGGGCATGGTCTTCCACTGGATTCACATCTTGAACAATGCAGCTCGTGAAGGTGCCCGCGGGGCGGCGGTAGGGAGGACCGATAGTCAGGTTATCACCCTTGTAAACGAATTGACGAGATCCTTACCCAATCGGGTCGTCGACACCGATCCCAACCCCGATCCGACGGGGACCAAAAATCCGGACGTGCAGATCAACCCTCTTCAGGCGAATAGGGTTATCGGCAACCCCGTCACCGTAACTTTAGTCTACAGAGCAGATGTGGGACTGGCATTCGGAGGCGTGATCAGGCGGCAGTATCAACTGAGAGGGTTTGCGAGCATGCGTGTGGAACGCCAGCCGTAGAGAAAAGGGACCGCAGGGACGATCCGGCGATGACCGGCAATAAGCGGACATGGGTGATCGTAGACTGCGACCGATTGGAGCGACGGGCGGCGGTGCTGGAGGACGGGAAACTGGTTGATCTGGAAGTGGAGAGGGAACCGCCCCTCGCCGAGTCCATTTTTAAAGGTGTCGTCCGCCAGATCGCCCCAGGTATAGACGCCGCTTTTGTAGACATCGGAGCAGAACGGCTGGGGTTCTTGCCGATCAGCGAGGTCGTTCCAGGCGCGTTGGGTGTAAGCGAGCCGCAGAACGGCGAGACTTTTCGAAGCATTCATGAGGCGGTGCAAGTAGGAGATACCGTCTTGGTTCAAGTGCATCGCTTCGGAAGTCCGATGAAAGGACCCGGGCTGACGACGGTCATAACTCTAAAGGGGCGATACTGCGTACTCGTCTGTCAAGGATCCGATAGCGTAGGGGTTTCCCATCAGATTACCGACGATGACCAGCGGGATCGTCTGAGACGTTTGGGGGAACAATTTCGCCCTTTAGACTGCGGTTTGATCATGCGCCATCACGCTTTGATAGCCTCTGCCGAGGACATCGCCAAGGATGTAGAGGGCTTGAAAAGGCGTTGGGACGAACTGAACGCCAAATTCTTGACAGCACCAGCACCGTCCCTCCTGTATCGGAGACCTTCGTTCTTCGCGGAAATTCTCTGGGACATGATTCCCTCCACAACGGAGCGAGTGATCGTGGACGGGCACCCGGACGGTCAGGAACTCGTGCAGATTGCCCGGGAAATCCGCCCCGATCTTGTGGATAAAATTGAACTTTACGACGGTCTGTTGCCAATTTTTGAAGCCTTTAATGTAGAGCCTCAGATTCGGTCCGCCCTTGCCCGTCAGATTTCTCTTCCCAGCGGCGGTTTTCTCGTAGTAGAGGAGACAGAGGCAGGGACTGTGATCGATGTCAACACGGGTCGCGCCGCGGCGCATCCTTCGCCATCGGATACCATCCTGGAGACTAATCTGGAAGCTGTAGAAGAAGTCGCACGGCAGTTGCGGATTCGGGACTTAGGCGGCGTTATCTTGGTCGACCTGGTGGATGTCCTTCGGTCCCGGGAGAGGCAGCAGGTCCTGAAGGCCTTAGAAAGGGCAATCCGCCGGGATAGGAAATCGGTGAGAATTATTGACCTGACTCCCTTGGGACTTTTAGAGATCACCCGCCAGAGGCAAGGTCCCAGTTTATGGAGAGAACTGACCCAAGAATGCCCTCACTGTGGCGGCCGGGGGCGGGTGAAATCAGCCTTCACGGTCAGTCTGGAACTGGCTCGGCAGATTCGGTCAACGGCTGCAGCAACACCAGAGGATGTTTGCACCCTTTTGGTGATCTGCCATCCCGAAGTCGCCAGTTGGCTTCTCCTGGGTAAGGAGATGATGGAGCAGTTAGAGCGAAGAATTGGGAAGGCGGTCGTGGTGTATGTCAACGAGGAATATTCTTATGAAAAATTCACGGTGCGATCAAGTAAAGCAGAACTGACGACGGCTTTAACGGGGCGGTCCCTGACCGTTGATCCGGCGGCGCTTTTGCCTCCTGAGGAGCCAACCTTTGCGGTGTTTGAGAATCGGTTGGTCCGAATGCCTGAGGGGGAGATTCGACCAGGCTCGCGGGTCATCATCACTGCTGTTGGTCGCTGGTGGTGCGAGAGCCGCTGGGACCCCGGCGAAAAGGGTCAGGATCGGTTTGCTTATGTGATGCGGGGGGATTAGGAAATGGCAACGGTGGAGGAACTCTGGAATAGAGCGAAACCGCTGATCAGAAGGAGAATGGTGTTGAGCCCCGACGCCTGGAGGGCGGTAGATCAAGCGGTGCCGATAACGATAGACGATCGGCAACTGGTTTTGGGTTTGACCCCTGAAAACGAACCGCTGCGACCTTACTTAGAGACGGAGTCGCTGGAGGCGGTCGTCAGAGCCATTTTTAAAGAGTGGACGGGTCAGGAGATTGGTATCATCGTCATCGTCGGAGCGACAGAGGAGGACTGGGAGCGGCACAAAGCCCGAATGGAGATGATCCGCCGAATAGAGCAGAGAGGAGAAGTGGTCGGCACCCGCCCAGCAGCGGCAGGCGAAAGGGATTGGCGGTGGTTATTGAATCAGTTGTCATCCGCCTATGCCCATCTGCATCAGCGACAGTTAGATTTTGTCAAGGGTCAGTTCCTGCTGGAAGTGGCGGAGAGGGTCGCCGAGTTTGAGGAAGAGTATACCGCCCGAAACCCGATGAAGGAGTCCGACATAGCGAAAGAACTTGAACGGATCTGCCAACGGGTGGCAGGGATGGTCAACTTGCCACCCAGCGCCGTCGCACTGGAAATTGAGAAGGCGCGGCGCGCCCGGAAGCGGTCTGCCAGTCCAGCGTCAAGTTAAGGGTTCCGAAGGCAGTGGCCGTCTGCATCCTTTGCCGCAAGCGCAAAGCCAAACGCCAATGTCCCGCCGTCTACAATCTAATCTGCTCCCACTGCTGCGGGACGCACCGATTGAAGCGTCTCAATTGCCCGTCTGCGTGTCCTTATCTGCAACAGGCCAGAGCAATGGAGATGGAGCAGATAGAACGAGACTGGCAGCAACAGAGTGCCCACAGGGCGCGAGTTGAAGAGCAGATCACGGCTTATGTCATCGAGGAGGCAATCTCGACGGGCGTTTCCGAGCACCCTGAAGGTAGCGATGGAGACGTTTTCCAGGCGCTTGAAGCGGTTCGGGATGCCGTAGAGAGAGAGATTCTTTCCGGGGTGCGGCAAAGCCCTCGGGCGAACGGTCTCGTTCAGGTCCTGGCTGAGAAAATCCTGGACAATGCCAGCCGAGCGCGACGGAAAATCGGCATTCCCCACAATGTCCTTTTGGCTCGTGTTTGTCGCCTTGTTGAAAGTCGAGCTCGTTACCTTTCGGAAAGAAGTACCGACGGAAAGGGTTATATCCGGTCTGTAAAAATTGATGTCCCGCCGGGATCGCTAGACTCGTTTCTTAATCGCCTAACTGCCAGCGTGCGAGCAGGATAGGGGAGGGAAAGGGATATGGTCAGTTGCTTAAATCCCGGCACCATAGGCGGTGGCGTGTCGTATGAGGAGTTCGTTGACCTGGCGCAGAAGTCGGGTTTCAAAGCGGTGGAGTTTGCCATGGAGCCCGCGGCGGCGATGATGGAGACGAAAGGTGAGGACCAAGTTCGAGCCTGGCTTGAGGAAAGAGGCATCGGTCACGCAGCCTTTTGGCTTCCCTTCGCCTGGCGTGGGGATGAGGACTCCTTTCGGCGGGGGCTTGCCAATCTGCCCCGTCTGGCTCAAGCGGCAAAGGCCGTCTCTTCTCTCTCCTGCGTTACCTACATCCCTCCTTCGGTGGAAGAAGATGCCAGCCTTTTCCTGAAAAGGTCGGTGGAAAGATTCCGGTTGGTCTGCGACGTTCTCGGCGAGTACGGGATTGCCTTCGGGATAGAGTGGGTCGCTCCTTCCCACTTGCGGCGGTCCGGCAATCCGACTATCTGGACGATGAACCAGGCTTTAGACTTGTGCGATCAAATTGGAAGACCGAATGCTGGTCTCCTCGTTGACAGCTTCCACTGGTTTGTCGCCGGGCATACAGTCAGCGATCTTCTTAAACTGCGCAGGGAGCAAGTCGTCCATTGCCATATCAACGATGCGCCCGACCGCTCTTTAGATGAGCAGCGGGACAACGATCGGCTGTTGCCCGGTGACGGAATTATTGATTTGAAATCCTTCCTTACAACTCTCAAACGTATCGGATACGATGGCGCTGTATCGGTTGAGGTTTTGAGCGAAAAGCTTCCCAAAGAGAGAAGCAAGGAGGAACTGGCGCGAGTCTCAGCCGAGAGACTCAACAGGCTCCTCAAAGAAGTGGTTGGATGATCGGCAGGGATGGAAAGAACTCTCCCTTGGCGTGAAATACCCGACGCTTTTTTGCAGTGGTTAGGTGATGTCGCAGACCTGGCTTTAAGAACTGCCCGCCAGGTTTTCTATGCTCCCTGGATCAAACATCTGACTATGGAACAGTTTGCTCTTGCTGGCTATGCTTGTCTCCCTATCGCCCTCTTGACGGTAGCCGCCGCCGGAGCAGTCATGTCCCTTTACACTGCCGGAGAACTGGCGTCGCGGGGTGTCATCCGATTCGTAGGGTGGCTCGTCGGTTACACTGTCCTCCGGGAGGTCTCCCCCGTCGCTACCGGTCTGGTCGTCGCTGCGCGGATGGGTTCCGCATATGCGGCGCAGGTTGGGTCAATGAAGGTGACGGAGCAGATTGACGGGTTGACCGTGATGGGGATCAGCCCCATCGCCTTTTTGGTTGTGCCGCGGGTTTTGGCATGCGGCCTCGTTACGCCCCTGCTTTGCGCTCTTGCAGACGGAGCGGGTCTGTTAGGAGCCAGCGTCGTCGCTGCAAAGGCCGGCGTCGCCTATCCGATCTTCTGGAGGTCCGTCCGCGACTTTCTTGATTTTGGAGACTTTTTTTGGGGTCTGGTCAAGGGCGTGCCCTTCGGTTTGATGGTGGGGCTGGTTAGTTGCCAAAGGGGTCTGAGAGCCGAGGGAGGGGCGGAAGGTGTGGGTCGGGCGACGACGGAGGCAGTCGTTATCTCCTTCCTACTTATATACGCCAGCGACTACCTTTTCTCTGTCCTTCTGCCCCGATAGGGAGGCGATAGGTCAGTGCTCCTTGATGGCAAGGTCGCAATCGTTACAGGCGCCGGTCGGGGGATTGGAGAGGCTATCGCCGTGCGGCTGTCTCTTGACGGGGCACGTGTGGTGGTAGCTGACATTGAGGGAGAGTTGGCACAAGCGGTTGCCCGGCAAATAGATCCTTCAGGTCAAAAGGCTCTCCCCCTGACCTGCGATGTGACCGATGACGGGTCGGTGAGAGCCTTGGTCGACAGGACGATCGGGTGGGGTGGCGGTATAGACATCTTGGTCAATAATGCCGGGATTATGAGGCGCGGTAACGTTTGGGAGATGGATCCCAGCGACTTTGAATCGGTTGTTCGTGTGAACTTGATGGGACCATTTTTGTGTATCCGGCGGTGTGCGCTCGTGATGAAGGAAAGGGGAGGCGGGACAATCGTCAATATTGCCTCTATCCACTCGTTTGCGACGATGGCGGAAATGAGTGCGTATGCGGCGTCAAAAACAGGGTTGATCGGGCTGACTCGGGCATCGGCGATAGATTTGGGTCCTTGGAACATCCGGGTGATCGCCGTCTGCCCCGGTGCCGTAGATGCCCCAATGCTCCACAGCGGCAGAACTGTGGAGGAAGCAGACCGAATAAAGGAACAATGGTCCAACGCCTCGCCGCTGAACCGAATTGTATCCCCTCAGGAAATCGCTGATCTAGTTGCGTTGCTCTGCAGTGGGCGCCTGCCCAGTTTCACCGGTGCAGCGATTCTGATCGACGCCGGCGTATCGGTGGACCTTAGGGTCCGCTGACAGTCCTCCGGGCCTTTGCACCGCGTCCGTTGGTCAGTGGCAAGACCACCCGAAAGACACTTCCCTCGCCAACGATGCTATTAACCTCGATGCGCCCGCCGTGGGCTTCCACCACTTGCTTGACGAACGAGAGACCGACCCCCGATCCCTCACCGATGGCGGTGGATGCCCGGTAATATTGCCAAAAGATAAAGGGAAGTTCGGGCCCGGGAATGCCAACACCCGTGTCCTCCACTTCCACAACGGCTTCCTTCTCGTCTTGCAAAAGTCGGACCATGACTTTTCCGCCGTCCCGGTTGTATTTGACGGCGTTGCTGAGCAGATTGGCAAAGGCTCGCTCCATCAGTTCCCTGTCCGCTTGAATCCAGACGGGAGAGTTCCCCAGTTCCAGGACGAGGGAGAGATTCCTTTCGGAGCAAGGTCCCTCAAAATGGACCGTCAGCGCGTGGAGGCATTCCCTCAGGTCAAACCGGATGGGCTTGAGGGGTGGAACACCGCGAATGTCTGCCATCAACCGGACCATCTGCTGCATCATCTGATGAACCCGATCGGTCTGCTGGACGATCACTTCAAAAGCCCTCTGGGCTTTCGGGGGTAGGTCGCCCAGCATCCCTCGGACTCCCGACTGGGCGAAGCCTCGGATCGCTGTTATCGGAGATTTGATGTCGTGGGCAAGCACGGTCAGCATCTCCCCTTTTTGACGCTCGGCTACTTTTTGGTGTGTCACATCGGTCAGGATCCCTGCCACGCCGACGAAAACACCGTCCTCTTCAAAAACGGGAACCAGGTTGACGCGAAGAATTAACTGATCGGACACAGTCCACTCGCGGTGAATGCCTGGATGAGGGGGTGCACAAACCTCGTCAAGAGCCGCCGAAAGGAGAGGTGAAACCGCGCTCTGCACATCGCTCGGGCTTTTTCCAGTCAGTTCCCGAACGGGGCTCCCCAAAATCTTCGCAGCCGCTTGGTTTAGAAAAGAAATGGTCTTGTCGGGAAGAAAGACAACGACGCCCTCGGTCATACTGGAAATCACTAGCCGGAATCGGCTCTGCTCCCACTGCAAGGACCTTAATTGCTCAGAGGCGGCGACGGCGTGCCGTCGGATCTCTTCTAATTCCCGAGCGACCTGCCCCCTAGCCGACCGATACGCTTGCGTGAAGGCATGGATCAAAGGGATGAGGTTTTCATCAGGACGAAACGAATAGAGAGCGTTGCCCGCTGATCCTTCTCGCCTCAGGACGCCGGCGGAGGTCAACTCATCGGCTGCACGAGCGATCTCCTCCTCGGAACGCCCCAACCAAACCGACAAGCCCCGGGCAGTATCCGCAGCGCTGTTATCAGCAAAAAAATAGAGAAGTTCCGCCTTGAGCGGGGTATTGACGACTTGCTGAAGAAAGACTCTCAGCGCACTATCAGCAGTTTCCCGCATCCTTCTCACCCGCGGAGTCACAACATCCGAGTCGTCTCCGCCGGTTGCCTCCACTACGCGAGAGGTCCGGTTGGTCTCTCTCGCCAGATAATTATGCCTCGGTGGTCGATAGTGGGCAAGGAGATTGGCGTGGCTGTCGTTGGCTTAGGGCAGGGGTTTCATCACGCCCGCGCTTATCAGCGACTCGAAGGGGTTCGAGTGCTTCAGCTGTGTGACATTAATCGGGATCGTCTCCACTGGGCGATGAGGGAACTGAATGTCCCGAACGGTACGACCGATATCAATGATGTGATCCGAAATGACGCTGTCCGCTTGGTTTCTATCTGTACACCTAACCATCTGCATTACGAGCACGCTCTACCTTTTTTGAAAGCTGGCAAGCATCTCCTGATTGAAAAACCGATGACGACTTCCCTCGCTCACGCTCAGGAGTTGGTGGATTTGGCGGCGAGAAAAGGTTGCCTTATCAGCGTCGGGATGGTTCTTCGTTTCGTCCCCTCCTTCAGGGCAGCCGTTCAATGGGTCCAAGAGGGGAGGTTGGGGCGGGTGTTTTACATTGAAGGTCGCTATCTGCACGATGTGACTAGCATGCGTTCCCTTTTTCCGTCCCACCGGTGGTGGGTGCGTACGGAAATGCTATTCGCCGGTGGTGTGCATCCCTTGGATCTGATGCTGTGGGCTTTGGGCGACATAGAAGAAGTCTATGCCCTGTCTAACAAGACAGGCAACCTGCCGGAAATGGAGACGCCAGATCAAGTCGTCCTGATCGGGCGTTTTCGCCAGGGAGCGATAGCGAAGGTCTGGACCAATGTAGGAATCGTCGGTGGCACGGGAAGCTCATTGACCGTTGCAGGGACTCAGGGAACCGTCCACGCCGAGTCTTCCGGCTGGGACCTGTATTGGTCGGGGGGAAATCTGAATTTGCCCGAGGGTAAAGCCGGCTATGTTCGGATCCCTTTCCGGACGGATGTCCCTCCACTGGAGGCACTGACTGCAAATGTCTGTTCCGCCGTCCGGGGAGAAACGGAGCTTCTGCTGACCGGTCGGGACGGCCTCAAGGCTGTCGCCGTATTGGAGGCAGGAGTCCTTTCCTACCGGACGAACTCTCCTCAGAAAGTGCCGCAGGTGTGACGAGATTCAGTTTTGCGATCCGGACGGTGCCGGACTCCGAAGGAGGGACCACATCGCCCTATGGAGGGGTTGCAGGCTTCCTTCGCATCCGTTGCGCACCCATACCAGTTCAGCACCGATGCTCAGAACGATCTCCCAGACCGACTGACCGCCGATGTCAATGCCTAAGGGCGAGTGCACTTTACGTAACTGGTTTACCGTCACCAAGCCCTGTTCCAGCAACTGATCGTAGATGAGTTTGATCTTGCGTTTACTCCCGATCATTCCGATGTATGCGACCCGTTCTACTTTGTCAATGATCCGACGAAGGACCTGGGCGTCGTGACGGTGACCTCTGGTGACGATAACGATGTAGGTATCCCTGTCCAACGGCTGACGGGCGACCAGTTCCGCGATATCGCCGACTACGATCTGGGTTGCGTCGGGAAGTCGCTCTCTGTTCGCGAAGGAAGGGCGATCGTCTACGACGGTGACCTCAAAATCCAGTAAGCTCCCCAGATGGCAAAGGGCGGCACCAATGTGCCCAGCGCCGGCGATAATCAGCGACGGCTTTGGCAGAAGGGGCTCTCCGAAGGCTTCAGCCGTCACGGATTCTTCGCTAACAGATTGGGTCATGGGTCGCCGTTCCTCTACAACACGACGGGCAAAGTCCAAAATGGATGTCTTAAGGGGCGAGGGGCTTGCCGGCGGCACCGCTATCTTGGCACTATCGTCGGTGACTTCCACGACATATCGGCTGCCGACAGCGGCGGCATCGGAAGAGTCCACAATCGTGATGAGAGCCCCCCTTTTTCTTTCTTTCAAGAATTGGGAAAGACCCCTCCAAAAGGCGGACTGATCATCTACAGCACCATCAAGGAAGAGACGAGCCGTTCCCCCACAAATCAGACCGTCGTCCCAGCCGAAGTCGCTGTCCAAGTGGAGACGGAGAAGAGTTTTAGAGTGGGTCCGGAGACAGTCTAAAGCCACCTTTCGGGCTTCCGCTTCCAAACAGCCACCGCCCAATGTTCCAGACGAGCGCCCGTCGGTCCAGAAAAGGGCTTTAGCACCCGGCTTCTGGGGAGTAGATCCGCTCGTCTCAATGACAAGCCCGAGCGCCACTTCCTCTCCCTTAGTTACGCTTTCGGCTAAGTCATGATAGAGGTCTCTCATCTCTAATTAACAACCTTTTTGCTCCCCCTCTATATTGTGGCAGCCTTTCGCCATCCCTTTGGTTGACGCGCATCGGCGATGGCGCCTTCCCCTTGCGTCTTTTCTCCCTCGTATCATCTCCCGACAGAGGGCGAAAACCCGATCCTTATTTTCGTCGCAGGGAAGGATGACGCCCCGGACTCCATCTAGGAGATGGGGCTGTTCAAAAGGACTGAGGTGCACGCCCACAGTCAGGAGAGTGACCCTCTTCAAACGCTCCCAAGGCACAAACCGACTCGTAAGGAAGGACTCAAGGGAAACGCCCGCGGAAGTCAACCGAAAAGTTACGGGCAGGAGGAATTCCGCGACACTTCTTAAGAGAATGATTCCTGCCAAAAGACCGGTCAGGGGGTGGACCCAAGACCATCCGATGCCGGTGACGACTGACAGCACAGCGATCACCCCAACCGCTGTCACTGGTCTTTCCCGGGCCGCATGGACCTGCCACTCTATCAAAATCTCCTCCCTCTCTTTTTTACCATTCGGCGTCCTCTCTCCCACGGCTCTGTCGTTCCCTTTAGGCATTAGTCAGCCGAGAAGCGAACCACCCTTCCCGGACGCTCGGCCGTTCTAACGCCGTTTTGGACGGCGGGCAAGCCGTTGACGAAGACCCACTCAATCCCAACGGGGAGGCGGGCAGGCTCTTCATAGGTCGCCCTGTCCGCGATCGTTTCCGGGTCAAAGATAACCAGGTCCGCTTTCTTTCCTTTCTCAAGGGTGCCCCTGTCCGAAAGACAAAAGTGTCGGGCGGGTAAGGATGTGACTTTAGCGATGGCTTGGACCCAGCCTAAGCGACGGGTCTCCTTGACCATCCAGTTGAAAAATTTTGGGAAAGTGCCGTAGGTCCTGGGGTGGACTTTGGGGATCGGCTGTTGGGAAACAAGGGTCGGCGGAACGGTTAGAGCGTCTGATCCGACCATGCAAAGGGGATGGGTCAGGACGGTCTGGACGTCCTTTTCGTCCATAACAAAATGAACCATCGTCACGCCATTTCTTTCCTTTTCAATGAGATACAGCACCGCTTCTTCCGGTGAGACGCCCAACTGGGAGGCGATGGCAGCGACCGTTTGACCTTCCAGGGGCTTGCTTTCCTGTGTCGCTACTGAGGCGATCCGAACATCGTCCCAAAAGACATCTTTTTCAGCCTTCAATGCCTCGCGGATTTTCTGTCGCTCCTGGGGATCCGACAGCCGACGGAGGAGGGCTTGGGGACCGCCCTCGTGAGCCCAGTGGGGTAGGAATTGGCTCAAGTTGGCGCTCCCGGCAGTATACGGATAGGCGTCAAAGGCTATCGGATGGTTGAGGGCAGCCGTCTCAATCAGGCGCAGAGTGATGTGGACTTTTCCCCAATTAGCCTTCCGCGCCGCTTTATGGTGGGAGATTTGAAGTCGGACGCCGGAACCGAAAGCCGTATGGAGGGCTTCCAGGACGGCGCTAACAAGGCCGTCCGCTTCATTTCTCATATGGGTGGCGTAAATGCCGCCCTTCCGGGCGACGACGCGACACAGCCGTACCAACTCGTCGGTACCCGCATAGGCGCCTGGCGGATAGACTAAACCGGTAGACAGCCCCCAAGCGCCCTGGTCCATGGAATCCTCCAGAAGTCTTTCCATCGTTTCCAATTCATCCTGGGTTGCCGGTCGGTCGTCAAATCCGACGACAGCGGCTCTGAGGGCACAATGACCGACGAGAGCCAGGACATTGACAGCGGGTCGTTGCCGTTCCAAATCTTCTAGATACTCGCTAAAAGATGACCAGCGCCATGGTCTCCCGTCGTCAATCACGGGTAAAGCAGAACGAAGTTGCTCCCTCCGTTCGGGCGGTATGGGGACCGGCGAATGACCGCAGTTTCCAACGATGACGGTCGTCACCCCCTGACAGACGGCACACTCGGCGTGAGGCTCCCGAACGAGAGCCACATCGTAGTGGGTGTGAACGTCTATAAAGCCAGGAGCGACCATTTTGCCTTCAGCGTCGACACGATTTCGCGATGGGGCGGTCGGGAAATTTCCAATGTCTTCTATTTGGTCGCCGGCTATCGCAATGTCGGCGGGGTAGGGCTCCTTTCCTGTTCCGTCAACGATCCGTGCGTTTGTTATCAGCCAGTCTATCAATTGCCATCCCTCACCCTCGCATTTTTCATTAGACTATGATGCCGGTCGCTGACTCTGTTGATGAAGCCTGCAGCGGATCAGTGGTCCAAAGGAGGAGCTCAAGGGAGAGGAAGTTGGAGATGGGCAGAGTCGGAAGGGAAGTGATGGAAGCCCTCAAGGGCGGTTACATGGCTGACCCCTTTTCCGTACTGGGGATGCACCCCCTCCGGGGAACGGTAGACAAGCCAGGGGTCCGAATTTGCGTCTTTAATCCTTACTGGAAAAGGGTGTGGGTCATTGACAAAGGGAACGAAACGACTCTCGGCGAGATGGAGAAAGTTGATGATGCAGGTTTTTTTGAGTGGGTGACCTATGACAGGTCCGACTTGTTCCCTTACTGCCTTCGTGTCGTTGGCGACGATGATCAGGAGTTCGTCATGGAGGATCCCTACCGGTTTCCATCCCTGATTGGCGAGTGGGACTTATTTTTGTTCGGTAAGGGTGAGCATTTTCGCCTGTGGGAACTGCTCGGGAGCCATCTGAGAGTGGTGGACGGGGTCTGCGGCGTTCATTTCGTCGTTTGGGCGCCGAACGCGCTGCGGGTCAGCGTGGTGGGTGACTTCAACAGGTGGGATGGAAGGGTCCACCCGATGCGGTTTCACCCCTCGGTCGGATTGTGGGAGATCTTTATCCCTGGGTTAGAGGAGGGGCTGCTCTACAAATATGAAGTGCGGTCCCGCTACGGTGGCTATCAGGAAATGAAAGCGGACCCGGTCGGCTTCCTATATGAGATGCGACCGCGCAGTGGGACGGTCGTCTTCTTCAGCCGATACCGATGGAACGATGGTGAGTGGATGGAACGCCGAAAGGAACTGCACCGACTGGATCAGCCGATTGCTATTTACGAGGTCCACCTGGGTTCCTGGCGGCGGGTGGTAGAGGAGGACCACCGGTGGCTTACTTATGATGAACTGGCTGAGCAGCTGCCTCACTACGTCTCCGAGATGGGATTCACCCACATTGAGTTACTGCCCGTTATGGAGCATCCTTTGGATCAGTCGTGGGGCTACCAAGTGATCGGATACTTTGCCCCAACCAGCCGCTATGGATCGCCTGACGGACTGAAGCGGCTTATTGATCGGTGCCATCAACTGGGGATAGGAGTGATCTTAGACTGGGTTCCCGCCCACTTCCCTAAGGACATGCATGGGCTCGTGTTCTTTGATGGCACTCATCTTTATGAGTATGGCGACTGGAGGGGAGATCACCCCGACTGGGGAACGAAAGTCTTCAACTTTGGAAGCCCGATGGTCAGGAACTTCTTAATCGCCAGTGCTCTCTTTTGGTTGAAAGAGTTCCATGCTGACGGATTGCGCATTGACGCCGTCGCCTCTATGGTCTATCTGGACTATTCACGGCGGGAGGGGGAGTGGCAGCCCAACAGTTTCGGCGGGCGTGAGCATTTGGAAGCCATTGACTTTATCAAGCGGCTCAACGAAATCGTCCATAAGGAGTGCCCCGATGTGCTGATGATCGCAGAAGAGTCGACCGCTTGGCCGTCTGTGACCCGACCGACTTACATCGGCGGTCTCGGTTTTGATTTCAAATGGAACATGGGCTGGATGAACGACACCCTTTTGTATTTCAGCAAAGATCCGATCTATCGCAAATATCACCACAATAACTTGACCTTTTCTCTTTGGTATGCCTTCAATGAGAACTTCATTCTCCCTCTGTCCCACGATGAAGTAGTTCACGGTAAGGGATCTCTGATCGGTAAGATGCCCGGAGACGACTGGCAAAAGTTTGCCAACTTAAGGGCTCTCTTCGGGCTGATGTACGCCCATCCCGGAAAAAAACTCCTGTACATGGGCAGTGAGATCGGCCAGTGGCGCGAGTGGAATTATGCCGAAAGCCTGGACTGGCACCTCCTAAAGTGGGAACCCCATCAAGGGGTCCAAAGACTGGTCGCCGACCTCAATCGGATCTATCGGTCAGAACGATCGCTTAATGAGTGGGATTGTGATTCCAGAGGATTTGAATGGGTCGACTTTTCAGACGCTTCGTCGTCCGTCGTCTCTTTCCTTCGTTGGTCCCGCAACTGGTCAGAATGCATCCTTGTCGTTGCTAACCTCACGCCGGTAGTCAGATGGGACTACCGCATCGGAGCACCTTTCCTCGGCACTTGGAAGGAAATAATGAATACGGACTGGGAGCGGTACGGAGGTTCCGGCTTGACCAACGGTCCGCGACAAGCGGATGAGATCCCATGGGCGGGACGACCCTTTTCCCTTTCCCTCACCCTGCCACCGCTGTCCGTTGTCTATTTTAAGCGAGCGTAGATAATCGCCAGGAGCAAAAACCAAAAATCATTCGTCTTCGGCTCGGGCCGAGCGGAACCGTTCAAAAATACTGCTCAGAGACTGAACCCCTTGCCGGGAGGTGGCCAGAACAAGGCGCCCTTTTTCAAAGTAACCGCACGCGACAACTTCTCCTTTGAAGCAAAGGGCGACATAGCCAGGGCTGAGCTGGTCCCGTGATGCTTGAGCGGGGACCACCGAATCACCAGTAATCAGCGTCAACCACTCGCTAACGGTTACATCGACCCTGTTCGCAGTAACGAATCGGCTGAGAAGTTGGAGGGCGGGGGTGCTGGGCTTCCAGCCTTTCCCAGTGTTCCTTAATAATCGTATGCCGAGCCTTTGAATTTTTTCTTCGCTCCATGGAGGAAGCGGGTTTGCCCCGGTCATCCAGATTGCGTTTCCTCGAAAGAAGAAACGATAGTGATTAAGGATGTCTTCCGCGACGCCGAAGCGTTTCAAAAAGTGCTCTTTAATGAGGGCCACACAGGTCTCTTTAGGGACGACAAGTTTGCTTGCCATCTTCACAATCTCCGAAACTTCGCAGCAAACAGACCTCCCGAATTAACATCGTGAGGATAGACGCGGACGCACTTGACCACTTCGGGATTCCACCGCAGACCGTTCCATTCAGTAACTCCCGGGTGACCGGGCACGGGCAGTTCAATGGATACCAATTCGCAGGGAAGCCTCTGCAAAGCGTACGAGACCACCCCTTCGTTCTCTTCCGGGGCAAAAGTGCACGTCGCATAGACGACCACTCCGCCGACCTTGATAAGTTCTAAAGCCCGCCGGAGAAGACCTTTCTGGACCGAAATAATGTAACGGAGAAAAGAAGGGTCGACGGGTTCAAGAAGCTGGGGCTGATCCCGAACTCTGCCTTCCGAAGAGCAAGGGGCGTCAACCAGGACTCGGTCAAAAGGAATGCCCAAATCAGGGAACCGGCGGCCATCGGTCTCGGTAACGGCTGCGATGGTAACGCCCAGTCGGGTCAAATTGGAATGAAGGGCGCGAAGGCGCTTTTCGGTGCGGTCATTAGCGATGATCAGTCCCTTGTCTTGCATCTTTTGCGCGATGTGAGTCGTTTTACCACCCGGAGCGGCGCACAGGTCCAAAATGATCTCTCCGGGCTGAGGGTCCAAAATGTGTACAGCCAGGGCGGAGGTCGCCTCTTGAATGTAAAAGTGTCCCAGCCAGTGCTCAAGAGTGCTGGAGATGGACTCTCCATTGGGAACGGTAAAAAGCCACGGATCCCATCCCAGAGCCGATAGGGAATAGCCGATTTTCTTAAGTCGCGCCGCCAAGACTTCGGGGCTCGTTTTTAAAGTATTGGCCCTTATGACGGTAGGGGCGGGCGTCTGGACTACCCTCAAAAACTTCTCGTAGTCCGGAATCAAATGGCGGTAGCGTTCCATCTCAGTCGCTAATAGATTATCAGTCGGTCGCGGTGACGGGAGGTATGAAACAATGAAGCGACGTGATTTGCTGGGGGGTCTGGCTTCAATGGGCATTTTAGGGTCACTGGGACGGAGGGACGAGTCGGCAAATCAAGAGGCCCTCAAAGAGGCGAGGGATCGTATTCTCAAGCACCGTAGGTCGCAGGTAAGGCTGATCTTGAGGACCAGGGACGGTAGACCGCTACCCAATGCCAAGGTCCGTCTGAGTCAGGTCCGGCACCGATTCCTTTTCGGCTGTAACATCTTCCTGTGGGGACGCGTCGGGCAGCATGATTTGGAGGAAGCCTATCGGGAACGGTTCGCCTCGGTTTTCAACTACGCGACCTTACCGTTTTACTGGGCATTTTACGAGCCACAGAAAGGACGACCGATTTATGACGAAACTGACAGAGTTGTGGAATGGTGTCAAAGGCATGAGATCACCTGCAAGGGTCACCCTTTGGTTTGGGATCACCAAGCCTCCTCTCCTCAATGGCTACCCGACGACGTGGAGGAAGTCCGGTCGCTGTCCCTCAAAAGAGTGCGCGAGATCGTCCATCGGTTTCAAGGGCGGATAGACATCTGGGATGTAGTTAATGAGCCGACCGATCTCACCCGATTTCCAACGACGATGAATCGTCTGGCGAGGAAGATGGGTGCTGTTCCTTTCACGATAGAGTCTCTAAAGACGGCACGGCAAGCCTCAGGACAAGCGATCCTATTGGTCAATGATTACCGAACGGACGATGCTTATTACGCAATACTGGTGTCACTGAAACAGAACGGTGCTCCCTTTGATGCCGTCGGCATTCAAAGCCATATGCACGGAGGGGTATGGCCTACCGACCGCATTTGGGCAGTTTGCGAACAGTTTGCTAGGTTGGGCTTACCCCTTCACTTCACCGAGACAACGATATTGAGCGGGAAAAGGGCAGGAGATCAGTGGGAAGAATCTACGAAAGAAGGTGAAGAATGGCAGGCGGGAGAGACGGAAAGGTTTTACACAGTCCTTTTCTCCCACCCTGCGGTGTTCGCCATTACGTGGTGGGACTTCGCCGACCGAGGCGCGTGGATGGGCGCGCCAGCCGGCTGGCTCCGAAAAGACCTGTCACCTAAGCCCGTTTACGAGAAGATGAGGGAGTTAATCCGGCGGCAGTGGTGGTCTTCCGTTGAAGGTCATACGGGTCCGGACGGCACGATGGACGCTGCCCTTTTCAAAGGGCATTACGAGGTCACCATCAGAATTGACAGCGGGCAAGTAGTTCAGCGCGAACTGGACACCGGTGATGGACCAGTGGTGCAGAGAGTGGTGGAGATATAGGCGTAATGGGCCGAAATCTACAGGCAACGATCAGGCGAGGAACTCAGCCGCTACTCAGGTTTCAGCGAGGTCTGGAGAGACAGGAGGAAAATCACTAACGAGGCGCCGCTGATGAGAAAGAAGACGCCTGAGGGGACGACCTTTCTTGTGTGGAACCAGCGGAGAGCAAAGAAGAGAGACAGGATGGCTGAGACCACCACAGCGCAAAAGAGGGCGACGCTTTCTGAATCGGTCAGGAATGCCCATCTGGGGTCTACCAGGCTTAACTCACCGCTGAGAACGGTCGCTCCCAGAACAGCGTAGGCGAATGCCGAAAGAAGGATAAAGGCGAATGCGAGACCGGTCCAAAGGGAGGCTTTGCTCTTAGACAGTCGATATCCAAGAAGACCGCCTATTAAAAGAACGGCTGCGTAAACCAGAATTGCCCATATCCCCGGATGAATGGCGTCCACCGAGAGATCCCTCCTAGCGCAAGCTGTCACCAGGTAAGTATGCCCTCGTTGACTGGGGTATCTCCTCGCTATGCCAAAATTCCTTACCAAGGAATGATGAGGTTAGGGGTCCAGGTAGGGACGCCCTTTTTGCCGGCAGACAGTAGTGTTCGGCTGGTCTCCGCCCTGCTTAAACTGGAGGGGATCGGGGGCGGGGGGTTAGCCGTTCGGCTGGGGATCATCGTTGATGTGAGCGAGAGTATGAGGCTTCCTATACTGGACCAATCGGTCCTGGACCGGTTGAGACGGGAGGGACGGGTTCGGCAGGCGACTCGGGACGGGGTGCCCGTGTGGGAAGTGATAGGTCCGCCACCGCCTGAACTCTTGACCGCACAACGGGCTCTGGACGCGGTCAAGACAGCCCTGGCGCAGATCGTGGAGCGGATGGGGCCCTCGGATCAGTTTTTTGTTGTCGCTTTCGCCGGCCAGGCTCAGACGGTAGTCCCTCTTTCCCAGGCATCCGACCGCCGGTTGCTCCTGTCGCGGTTGGATGATCTGGATAGGGCAAACCTGGGTGACGAGACCCGATTGGCATTGGGTCTGAGAGAAGCCCTATTGAATACGCAGGGGCGTCAAGAGGGAACCGATCTGACCCGATGGATCGTCCTGACGGATGGCTTTGCCCAAGACGAATCGGATTGCCGAACCGTAGCGGCACAGGCGGCAGAAATAGGAGTTGGCATTTCCACTATCGGGCTGGGTGCTCAGTTCAACGACGATTTGATGGTTTCTCTCGCCGACCAAACAGGAGGAAATGCGGAGTGGGTGCCCGTGCAAGAAGACATTCCAACGGCGCTGGCGCGAGAGTTTGAAAGCGTACGAAAGGTTGCGGTAGCGCGTGCGGAACTATTGCTGGCACTTACTCAGGGTGTGGAGGTCCGAAAGGTCCTCCGAGTTCGTCCCCAACTGGCTCCGGCACCGACCGTGGCGAGAGAAAAGAGACAATTCGCTGTTCAGTTAGGTGACCTGGAGGAAGGCGAACCGGTTCACGTACTGATTGAATTTCTGGCGCCCCCGCGTCCTGAAGGAATGTTCCGACTCGCCCGGGCGGAGTTGAAAGGAGCAGGCGACCGAAGGGTGTCCGCTGACGTCATTGTCACCTATACGAGAGACGAGCGCCAGATTGCCTTTCGGGATCCGGAAGTGATTCGCGCTGTTGAAGCCGTCACTGCGGCAGACCTTCAAACGCGGGCGTTGAGGGACCTGCAGCGGGGAGAAGTGGACAGCGCGACGAAAAAGCTGCAATCAGCGGCGACTCGCCTTTTGAATCTGGGAAGGCAGAAGGAGGCTCATCAAATTCAGGAACTTGCCGAGAAATTAGAGGAGACCGGCTCAGCGGCACCTGAGGAGACGAAACGGATTCGCTATCAGACCCGAAGGCTCACATCCACTTAAAGAATTTGGGGTGCTGATCCTACCGACGTCACTATGACGGTCAAACCTACTCTTCGTCTCGTCGCGCTAACGGCTTTGGGATCGTTAATATGGATTCCGGGCTGGTTTGCCGCTGGCATCGCCCTCTCGATTGTGACCGTTACGTTGGCGGCAGTGGACGTGGCTCTCGCCCTGTGGCTGATCCGCCGCATAAGGGTGGTGAGAAGCCTTCCCCCCGTTCTGGAGTTGGAAAGCCGGCAGGAGGTCTGCCTAATCGTTTCCAATTTAGGATTCGTGCGAGCGAGCGTGCTCCTCAAAGATGACCCGCCCGAAGGCGTCCGGTGGGAACTGGACGGAGGAAAGTTTGAAGACCTGCGACCCGTTGTTAAGACATTCATCAGTCCGTTCATCCAAAAGGCGTTAACCTACACCCTGGTGCCGCTGCGCCGGGGAGAATTCACTTTCCGGCACCTCATTGTCGCCGTTCGCACACCTCTGGGTTTGATAGAGGCGATTGAGACGCGGAAAGAGGCGCAGCGGTTTACTGTTTTGCCCAACTTGGCGGCGGCACGGCGATGGGAATGGATGATGAGGAAGAGGCAAATGAGTCAGTTCGGCGCCCGCACTTATTTGGTCACCGGAGCCGGCAGTGAGTTCGCTTCTTTGAGGGACTACTTTCCAGACGATGATCCCCGATGGATAGACTGGAATGCGACGGCAAGGAGGGGGAGGCTGGTCAGCAAGGAATTTCAGTGGGAACGGGGTCGCAACATCGTCGGTGTCCTCGACGCCGGAAGGGTGATGGCGACTCCTCTCGATGGGTTGACCAAACTGGACGTAGCCGTCAACGCTTGCGCCTTCCTCCTTTACCTTGCCCGCCATTTGGACGACCGGATCGGCTTGCTGGTTTTCCGCCAGGCGGTGGAAAGATGGCTTCCCCCCCAGAGGGGTATCCGTCAATGGGAAACCTGTTTGAAGGTCCTCCGTCAAGTGCAGCCAGAACTGGTGGAATCGGATTATCGGCGCGCCCTAACCTATTTGGGCAATCAAATAACCCGACGGTCCTTTGTGGTCCTTTTCAGCGACCTAACAGACCCCGATAGTTCCGAGTCGCTTATGTCCTACTGCTCCGTATTGGCGGAGAAGCATCAGGTGCTTCTTGTTGCGGTGAGCGATTACGAGTATGAGCAACTTTTGGAGGACCCCCCTGCGACGGCAGATGAATTGTATCGGAAAGGTGCTGCCATTGCCCTGCTGAACGAAAGGCTCAAGGCGACACTTGTACTGAAGAACCGAGGCGTTGAGGTGATTGATACCAGCCCCGAGCAACTTTTCACTGCCCTCATTCGCTACTATTTGACGGTAAAAAGGAGGTTATAGCCCGTCGCCAGATAGGTGATGAACTATATTCCCTGATGCGCCCGTTTCGCTCGTCGGATAAAATCGGAGATCAGCCGATGATCTTTAATCCCGGGCTTGGATTCCACGCCGCTGGAAACATCGACGCACCAAGGGCGGGTCACTGCGATAGCTTCCTGCACGTTGTCGGGATTCAGACCGCCCGCCAAGACGCAAGGAAGCTCCGACCGTTCAATTAGGATGGCTGCGACCTGCCAGTTTCCGATGATTCCTGTGCCTCCAAATTGGTTTCCCTTCGCTGTGTCCAGGACCACAGCTCGGCAGCCGGCATCTGCCAGTCGTTTCACCATCGTCGCGAGGGCGTCAGCAGCACCCTTTGGCTCCCATCCGATGGGAGGAATGGGCAGGGCCTGCCACAGGGCGCAATATAGTTCGTCTGCCAGTTCCCTGACAAGGGCAAAATCGGGAACGTCATGGATTTGGATAATGGACGGTTGCAGCGTCTCAGCGTAAGAGACGAGCGATGGCAGAGGGAGTCTTTGGGTGACGAGAACCGTTGGAAGAGGAGCCGACCGGATGAGTTCTTTGCCGAGAGCGACAGGCAGGTTCCTTGGGGAATGCTCTGCACCAACAATAAAGCCGACAAAATCGGCACCCGCCTGGCAGAGGAACTCCAGATCTTCTCGGCGGGTAATCCCGCAGATCTTGACTTTTGTCGTCACTCAATCACCTGATTGGAGCTGCCGGGGAGGCTATCGCGGCGCAGCCGATTCCTGTCGTAGGAGTAACCACTAGAAGGACCAGGACTCGTGCGGGGGCGCTGGCGGTTTTCGGCGGGAGCGACGACGACGACTCGTTGATCGCCCTCGCCCTCGCTGAAGGTCGTGACCGTCGGATCGGACTGAAGGGTCAGGTGAACGATCCGCCTTTCTGCCGCTGAAAGGTTGCGGAGGCGAACCAATTTTTTGTATGTGCGGGCTTTGTCGGCAGCCTGCAGGGCTATTTGAACCACCTGTCCCCTCCGACGCTCCCGGTAATTAGAAGCGTCCAGGACCACTTTCAGTGGCGATTGGTACCGGCGGCTAAGAGCGGTCTGCAGAATCGTCTGGAACGCGTTAAGGGTCTCGCCTTTGGGTCCTATGGCGAGACCGGCATCCCTCCCCTCCATGTTAATGTAAATTTCCCCTTCTCTCTCCACCGGCTCTTGCACTGTCAGATCCCAGCCCGCTTGGCGCACCACTTCTTCAACTAAGCGTTTTGCGAAGGTGACAGGTGACTCCTTCACCTTTAGGCGCACTCTCGCCGGCTCCGTTCCCACACCCAGGAAGCCGGTCGTTCCCGGATGGAGAATTTCAATGTCCACTTCGTCTCGGCTGACTCCCAACATATGCAACCCTTTCTCGACGGCATCGTCAACGGTCTTCCCTGTCGCTTCGACTGATCGCATAGACCGCCCTCCCAAGGTCAGGACTTTGCTTTCGCTTTTTGCCGAGGTTGTTTTTTAGCAGGCTTGTTGACCTCCTGCGACACCACTTCCCTCACCGGCGGCAGTTCCGAGCCGTAGACCTTACGAAGGTAGAGATTCTCAATGATAGAGAAAACCTGAGAGGAAAACCAGTAGAGGATGAAGGCAGAGGGAAAATGGGAGAAAAAGATGGCGAACATCACCAGAAACATCAGGTTCATCATCATCTGCTGCTGCTTTTGGGTCGGGTCCGGCGAC
This sequence comes from Candidatus Caldisaccharidevorator sinensis, assembly GCA_032161505.2. Lineage (GTDB taxonomy): Bacteria > Armatimonadota > Fervidibacteria > Fervidibacterales > Fervidibacteraceae > Caldisaccharidevorator > Caldisaccharidevorator sinensis. Next base: position 32,908 of record JAVKTG010000001.1, on the reverse strand, counting down.
GGGGGCGAGAGAAACCAGGTCGATACGAAGTAACTGATCAGGTAAAGGACGAAAAGAGGGTAGTCGGGACCAGCAAGGTTTGAAATCCAAAGGAAGCGGGCTTTGGCGAATTGGAATCGGTAGTGTAGGACCCCAAAGTAGACCCATATGAGGAACGGCATCTGGAGGAGAATCGGGAGACAGCCGCCGAGGGGATTGACCCCTTGGGCTTTATACAGTTTCATTATCTCGGCGTGAAGTTTTTGGGGCTGATCTTTATACCGTTCCTGAAGTTCTTGAAGGGCCGGCTGCAAGGCTGCCATTCTCCACCCTGATCGCATTGCCTTCTTTGTAAGAGGGTGGGTCACAATCCTCAGGATGAGGCTCAGAAGAATGACAGCCAATCCGTAACTATAGCGAGGATCGGCTCCGCAGAGCCGGACCAGACCGTCAAAAAGTTGATAGTTCCATCCTTTCCGGTATTCCTGATCTAACGCTTCGCTGACGACATCGTAGGCGTCAGCCGTTACCACCTGCTTGAGGTTCCCATCCCAATAAAAGAGGCGCACCCGAGGCGCCCGCGGGTTTTTGATCGTCGGAATCAGATGCTCGGCACTCTCCAACGCTTTGATATAGGACTTGGAACCCGGTCCGTCTACCTTTTCCGCAATCTCAGCCAGCAGGTAACCCGCTGCGAGAGCGACCTCTACCGTTTCCACGGCAGCTTCTAACATGCCGTCGTCACGCCCGGATTGCGGTCGGTAACGGATCAAAGCGTCGGCTGGTCGCGTGCCTTCAGAATGAGCCGTCTGTAGCGCATCCCGCGCCTGATCGGTCTGACGGAGAAAATTGTGCAGGACACCGATCCTCAAATAGAGCCGAGATTTTTCAAGTGGTGTCAACCTTTCGCCTTCTGAGGCGGCAACGGCTTTCAACTGATTCACCATATCCAATGCTGCTGTTTCGGACCTTGGCGGCGTCAGCAAAGCTTGAATGGGTGCCGTTCTGAAGTCTTGGGCCTGACCATGGCTCAAAAACAAACCGAGTAGAAGAAAAGACGCCAAAAGAAGGGAGAACCACCCGCGCCATCTATCCGGAACCGGGTCAAGACCCCCGGGATGAAACGGGTGGCATCGCAGGAGCCTTCTGAGCGCAAGCCAGGAACCCTTCAGAGCTCCGAACTTACTGATTGCCTCTATTGCATACTGGGAACAGGTCGGCTGAAAACGACAGACAGGAGGTAATAGAGGTGAGAGTAGCCATTGATACATCCGTATGACAGCAATCATTCCCTTTGCCACCATTCCCTACGCTTGCTCCTCATGGAGTCCTCCACACTCGTGAAGGGAAAGTGCCTTCGTAAAGAGATCCTGCAACGCTCTTTTGATCTCCCAAAAGTTTGATGCGGTCGCATTGGAATGGCCGATTATCAAGGCGTGAAAGCCCCCTCTCAATTGGGGGCGCAGATTCCTGTAGGCTTCCCGAAGCCATCGGCGAACCTTGTTGCGAACGGTCGCTTTTTTGGCGACCCTTCGCCCAACACTGAAAGCGACCCGGCGCTCCGGAGCTGGCACCGGGAGCAAGATCAAGGTCATTAATTGGTCCCGCAACCGCCTTCCGCGACGGCGGACAGCATCCACATCCCGCTTCCGGCGGAGCCTCTCTGCTCTGGGCAACCCGTGAGGCTGGATCGATCCTGTCGTTAGACGGTCAGCCTCCAGCGTCCCTTCTGCTTCCGTCTCTTCAACACTTTCCTGCCGCTCGTTGTCGACATCCGGACACGAAAGCCGTGAGTCTTCTTTCTTTTCCTCAGCCTTGGTCGGTAGGTCCGACCCTGTAACGATTTGGACATGTCTTTTCCTCCCTCCGAATCCGGAATCAGAACCGCTCGTCTTCACGGTTATCATCAAGGTCGTCGGCGATCCGAAGCCTTTCAGCTGTCCCTCAGATAACTGCTATTATAGCACCTGAAGGGAAGAAAGATTGAAGGAGCAAAAAGCCATTGTTCGGCAACAGGTCAGAGAGCACCTCTCGGCAATCAGCGAAGATCAGCATCTGCAGTTCTCGCGCCGGATTGTTGACCACGCTCAGCAGTTTCTTTCCCATCGCCAGCTGAGCGTTGTCGGTCTTTTTCTCCCCCTGCGCGACGAGCCTGATATAACGCCCCTGATCCACTGGTGTTTAGAGAGGGGGTGGGGAGTCGCCCTGCCCTGGATCGCTGCGAATGCGAACCGAATGGAGATGAGGGCAGTCAGGCATTTGGACCGCGATGTTGAGCCGGGACCCTTTGGTATCCTTCAGCCCCGCCCTGTCCAGCAAATTGTCCCACCATCTGAACTGGACTACATCTTTTTGCCTGGTCGCGCTTTCGATCTGAGAGGGCGCCGGATCGGCAGGGGTAAAGGGTTTTATGACCGGTTCCTGACTCGCCTGCGCAAAGAGTGCGTGAGGGTGGGCATTGCCTTTCGGGTTCAGGTTTTAGATCAGATTCCCTCAGGTCAGAACGATCAGTCGGTAGACATCATCATTACAGAAAAGGGCATTTTGAAATGCTCGGGGAGGGAAGGAGATGAGACCTGAGATTGCTTGGTGCCCTGTTCGTCTTCTTCAGCCCATGCTGGAGACCGGCAGCCCCTCTTTAGCGGACATTCTTGAGATGGCTCGGGATTTCGGCGTTCGGTATGTAGAACTCCACCGAGCGATGGTTCCCGGTTACGACAGACGATCGTTGGAAGGGGTTGCCAATATGTTCGGGACGCGGGGGCTTCGCATGGGTCTCCTGACTTGTGCTCCCGACTTTACCCATCCCGATCCGGAAGAGCGGGCCCAACAGATGGATCAGATGAAGACATACGTCGTGGCGGCGTGGTTCCTTGGCGCTCACGGAGTGCGGGTTACCGTTGGTTGCGCCCACGAAGGCGTCCGTCGTGAGGAAGGTATCAACTGGTCGGTCTCTTGTCTTAAGGAACTTGCAGAATTTGCCGCTCAAAGAGATGTGCGACTGGGTCTGGAGAACCATTACAAAGACAGGCTTTGGGCTCTTCCCGATTTCGCTCTTGATCCCACGGTGTTCCTGGAGGTGGTTGAACGTCTGGGCGATGCCCCGATCGGAATTAACTTTGATTGCGCCAACCCATTGATGACTTCTTCCGATCCTGTCGTTCTTCTCAAATTGGTGATTGACAAGGTGTTTCACGTCCACATTTCCGATCGCAAAGTGGGAGAGTATAGTCACCTGGTTCTGGGTGAGGGCGATGTGCCGGTGCCCGACCTGTTAAGTCTACTAGCTGAGCATCGGTTCAGCGGGTTGATCAGCCTGGAAGACGGTCAGACCTATGCGGGCGATGAGGGCACTCACCGATCCTTAAATTTCCTCAGGAAGCAGTTGGATGTTCACTGGTCGCCGCCTTAACAGGAACCACAAAAGCGAATTTGGTCGTTCTCCAAGCCGTGACCTACCGCCAATCACCCGAACCGGGGTCGCTCCACCCCTCCTGGTGTCCGGCGCGTGGGAACCGTCGTTTAAGGTTTCCCCGGTAGTCGTGGCGGCGTGCAAATTAGGAATGCAGAAACTAACGTTCTTTTAACGCAGGGCTTAAGAACGGTGGGATCCACGACAGAGTCGTCTAATAGGGAGCGAAGAGGGCGGCGCTCATTCCTCCGTCCACGGGAAGAGTGATTCCGCTGACATAGGTGGAACAAGTAGCGAGAAACAAGGTGGGAGCGCGCAAGTCTTCAAAGGAACCCAGTCGTCCCGCCGGCGTGACTTGGAGAAACCGTTGCACCCGTTCCGGCTCCCTTTCCAAAATCGAGCGGTTAAGTTCGGTGACGATGACTCCGGGGGCAATGGCGTTAACCCGAACGCCATACCGCGCCCACTCGCAGCCGAAATGCGCTGTTAGGAGCCGCACGCCCCCCTTGGAGGTGCCGTATGCTGACACATAAGGAATGGCTCTCAGGCTCGTCTCGCTCGCAACATTGATGATATGACCGAACCGCCTTGTGATCATCCGCACCCCAACGATCTGACACGCCCGGGCGACGCTTAAAAGATTGACCGAGAGGATTTGTTCCCACTGATCGCGCGGAGTTGCGACCGCATCGCAGCGACTGATCACGCCTTGGGCATTAACCAGAATAGAAATCGGTCCGTACCGGTCTTCTAGGTAATCGCAGCATCTAATCAGGGCTTCATCGTCACGAGCGTCAAACGATAGGATCTGAATGTCGGGCTCTGGTTCGTATCGTTTAACGGAATGGAGACATGCGACAGTCGCTTTCACCTTCTGCCAACTACGGGATGAAGGAAATGCGAGGGCACCCTCCTCCGCCAGGATGCGCGCCATAGAAGCGCCGATAGCACTCTTTCCGTCCGAAGCCGTCCCTCCGATGACCAACGCCACGCGCCCGTCCAACAGACCCATCAACGCCTCACCTCGCCTGAGCCTGCCGACCATAATCGCAGCCGCCTGGCTAGGTCGCCCCCTGAAATCGGTCGCGACAAAGAGACTCCGATATGCTTGACTTGACCGGCGACCATGTCAAAGGCATTGTCCGTCCAGAGAGCGTCGGGATCACCGTCCACTTCCAAGATAACCGATTTGGCAGCGGCGATGGCACGGACGGTAATCTCTGCACGGTCTCCAAAACTCTTGACCGCTTCCACTACGACCGGATGAGGCGGAAGGGCAAGATGTTTGGGTGGTGCAAAAAAGAGAATGTCGTAGGTGGCGGGCTCTCGCTCCCCTTCTAATGTGAAGGAACCGAACACCAGGTGGGACGCTTCGTCAATTCCCGATGGCAGCGGAAAGGTGGCTACCTGCTCAGACCTGTTGGAACCGACTGCAACGACGGTCTCCGATTGACCAACCACCTCACCCCACATATTTTGAAGGGACACCGAAAGGCGCCCAGTAATGACCCTCGTCAGATCGTTGACAAGCCAAACCGCCACATTATCCCCCGTGCGGACAAGGCTGATGGTCACAGGGGCGAAGGACCTTTTGGTAATGAAGTAGGAAGCCTTGGGTCTGCCAAAGTAGTCAATGACGCTCCAACTGACCACCGGCCAGCAGTCGTTAAGCTGCCAGAAGAGGGCGCCAGCGGTCCGAAACTTTCGTCTCCGCCAGTGTAAAATGCCAGTGCGAAGGGCTTCTCCTTGCACCACCTGGGTCATGCGAATCCAGTCGTCTAGTTTTTCCGGCACCCTGTAGAAGGCCGATAAAAATCGAAAGAGCCGCTCCGTCCCCTCGCCCTGTTTGTTGTGATGTTCCATCACAGAAGAGTTGGGATACAAATCCTTTTCTTCTGCAAACGACCTCACGGTCTCAATGGCTGGCGCCGATTGGAAACCGAACTCGCTGATAAACCGACCCGTATCGGCGAGATAACCTGACGGATGTCGCCAGGCGCTCCAGACATCCCAACTGTGGCGATCGCCCTCGGACATACTGTTGGGATCCGCACCACCAAAGGGACTGCTTTGCCAGTAGGGTCGCGACGGGTCCAACTGCCTGCATACTTCAGGTAGGACCGCCGAATAGATTTTGAGACCGAAGAAACGTTCCCTTCTCCCAAACCAGCCGGCATGGAACCCCCAATCGTTCTCATTATTACCGCACCATAGCATGATCGACGGATGGTGCCGCAACCGCAGGACCGTCTCCTCTGCCTCCGATCTCACTTCTTGCAAAAACGTCTCATCCTCCGGATACTCGGCGCAAGCAAACATAAAGTCCTGCCAGACCATTATCCCCAGACGGTCGCAGTGGGAGTAAAAGGCATCATTTTCATAGATTCCCCCGCCCCAAACCCTGAGCATATTCATATGGGCGTCCCGGGCAAGGACCAGGAGCCGACGATAAACGCCTTCCGTCGCCCGTGGAAGGAATGAATCGGCTGGTATCCAGTTGGCACCTTTGCAGAAAACGGGGGCTCCATTAATGCGAAACAAAAACGACGCGCCTTCGTCGTCGGGCTCTTGAAGGAGTTCGACCGTCCGCAGACCGGTCATCACGGAACTTTCCTCAATCCCCTTCCCCTCAGAATCCACTTCCACAGACAGGCGATAGAGGTTCGGATCGCCAACGCCTGCAGGATACCAGAGACGGGGGGCAGGGACGGTCAGGACACACGATAGATGCTGAAGTCCCGGCGTCAGGTTGGTTTCTAACTTATTCTCCTCTCGTTCCCCCTCTTCGCTTTCCAAGCGAAAGGAAAGCGAAACGGTGACGGGCGCCGCGGCGAAGAGGGTTGCCTCGGCAACGACCTCAGCGGAGCCGTCGCTACTCAATTCCCGTAGATAAGCCCAAAGGTGACGGACTGCTACGGCGTCGTAACCCTCAAGGAGGACGGGGCGCCAAATTCCGCACGTAGGTAGGCGCGGTCCCCAGTCCCAGCCGAAAGAATATTGGGCTTTACGAATGTAGGGTCGGGCGGAGTAAAAAACGGACCATAGGGGTCCTCCCTCCCGCATTTTTGCCTCGGCTGTCAGGGTCGCCGGAGCGAACCGGACTGCCAAAGTGTTCTGCGCAGGCGAGAGAAGGTTGCCGACGGGGAAGCGATAGGTCCGGAACATATTGTCCGTTTCACCCAGTTTTTCGCCGTTCAACCAGACGCTCGCAACAGTATCCAGACCGTAAAAGACCAGATCAACTAAGGCACATCGGAGGATCTCATCAGGGACCGCAAATTCAGTACGATACCACCATTCTCTCTCTTCCACCCACTGCACAGCCAGTTCGTTCTTTCCCACGAAGGGATCGGGGATGACCCCGCTGCGCATCAGGTCCAGATGGACGACCCCAGGCACGGTGGCAGGCAGGGAGCGGTCGGGTCGCGGACGGTAGCCAGGGGAGAAGGCTCCCTCCCTTTCTCCCTCCCCCACATCAAATTCCATCAACCACCACAAACCACCTAAGTCCACCCTTTTCATCCTTACCCACCCTCCTTCAGTCAGAGTAGCACTTCTTACAAAGAAAGGACAATCTAATGGTGAAATAAGGGGCTAAATGGATCAGGGAGTCGTAACTACGATACGGCGATTGCTGGAACAAAAGGGGTGGGATAGCTCCGTCCGTTTCTACAAGTCACTGAGTGGGGGTGTTTCCAACAAGGTGTTCCTCTTGGAGACCGATTCGCGCCGCTTCGTCTTCAAGCAGGCTCTGGAGCGACTTCTGGTTAAAGACGAGTGGGTGGCGGATCGGTCGCGCATATTGCGAGAGGTGGACTGCCTGAGGTGGGTCCGCCGACTAACGGGTCCCCAATGGGCTCCTCAAGTCTACGAGGTCTGGCCCGAAGAGTTTGCTTTCGCTATGGAGGCGGGTCCCGAGCCGGGTAGGACTTGGAAAGACGATCTCTTACAAGGGAAATTGAATCCCCGCCTGACGGAGCAGGTAGCCTCACTGATGGCGCTAATCCATTCTGAGTCGGCGAACAATGAAGAGGTCCGGCAAACTTTTGGCGACCTGTCCAATTTTGTCCAGTTGCGAACCGATCCCTACTTTGTAACGATCGCTCAGCGCCACGGCGACCTGGAGGAGAAGATACTCTCCGCGCTGCCACCTCTCTTTGAGGGACACTGTCTCGTCCATGGCGATTTCAGCCCTAAAAACTTACTTTTGCTCCCCGACGGGAGGGTCTGGCTCCTGGACTGTGAGGTCGCTCATTTTGGCAATCCGGCCTTTGATCTCGCTTTCTGCACCAGTCATCTCTTGCTCAAATCTCTTCACCTGGGTTCTCCCCTCGTGTTAGCCGAGGCGAAGCGGCTGTGGACCTCCTACTGGCGCCTGGTTAAACCTTTCCCTCGGGCGGAATGGGAACCGATAGCCGTCAGAACGCTGAGTCTCCTTCTATTAGCCAGGATTGACGGCAAGTCCCCTGTGGAATATCTTTCCGAAGAAAAAAGGCAGGCTGTTCGCACTCTAGCCCGCTCGTTAATCTCAGCACGAGTCGACCGTTTTGACCGACTGGTCAGGGAGGTCAAGAAGTGGCTGGAGACTTGAAGCCTGTGATCACGGAAGTCCGCGCGAGGGAAGTTTTAGACTCGCGAGGCCTCCCCACCGTTGAGGCTGAAGTTGTCCTGTCAACGGGACAGATAGGAAGCGCAATCGTGCCTGCGGGCGCTTCCCGGGGAAAGGGCGAAGCAAAGGAAAAACGGGACAGGGATCAGTCACGTTGGGAAGGGGAAGGTGTCCTGACGGCTGTTGCAGCCGTTGAGCGCGAAATTGCCCCCATTCTAAAAGGAATACCAGCAGACCCGAAGATCGTGGACTCCGCTATGTTGGAACTGGACGGAACCCCCGACAAGAATCGGCTCGGAGCCAATGCCATTCTCGCGGTCTCACTTGCAACTGCCCGTGCTGCGGCAATCGCCTCACGAATGCCCTTATTCCTTTACATTAGCCACCTGATCGGTCAATCATCCCTATCCATACCCACACCGATGGTCAACATTATCAGTGGCGGTCACCACGCGTCTTGGCGGCTGGACGTACAGGACTATCTCGTCATTCCGTATGGTGCTCAAAGTTTGCGAGAAGCGTTGGACTGGGTCGGTCGCATCTATCACGGTGTCCGCCGGCGCCTATCGGCGCAAGGTCATCCGACCCTTCTCGCAGACGAAGGGGGATTCAGTTTCCCTGCGAAGAGTAACGAAGAGCCGTTGTCCCTTCTCACTGATGTCATACAAGAAGTCGGTCTCACTCCCCTTCGCGATGTGGCACTGGGCATTGATGTTGCTGCCAGCCATTTCTTTCTCAACAGCCGCTACCGTTGGCGGCTGGAGGGAGAGGAGTTTACCTCCCGAGAGTTAGCGGAAATTCTTTTCAATTGGCTAGAGCGATACCCCATCATCTCCGTTGAGGACGGAATGGCGGAGGACGATCTCGAGGGCTGGGACGTCCTTTCAAAATCTCTCCGTCGCAAAGCACAACTGATCGGCGATGATTTATTTGTAACGAACCCAACACGAATCAAATGGGCTGCTGAAAAAAACTTTGCGAATGCCGTCCTGATCAAGCCGAACCAGGCGGGAACTCTTACGGAGACTCTTCAGGCGCATGAGGTGTGCCGGGAGGTGGGGTATAACGCCGTCGTCTCGGCGCGATCGGGAGATACAGAGGACACCTTCATAGCCGATCTGGCTGTGGGTTTAGGGGTGGGGCAGATTAAGATCGGATCCATCGCCCGATCGGAACGGACGGCTAAGTACAATCGGTTGCTGCGGTTGGAGGAACAGCTGAGCGGCGCAGCTCGCTACGCGGGGGCGCTACCCTTCCGGGTTTTCGCTCGGCTGCCGACCGATCAAGAGGGCAGCGTCAGTTGACCCTTCTCTTTTAGCTTGCGGAACTGTTGGAGCGTCTCTTCAAATCCCTCTGACACGGGCGTGATCGGTACGGGACCGACATCCTTCTGAAGAGCCGAGTCGTCGCATTCAGCAAGGATCGGCAGGGGTTTTTCGTCAAACGAGAGAAGCCCCTCGCCCTCGGGGACTAGACGGACCATCTCCCTTACGATCTCTGAAACGGTAACGGGGTGTCCCCTCAAGTTGTAGATGCGGGCTCCGGGCAAGTCGGCGAGAACACACCGGACGAAGGCTTCTGCCACATCACGGGCGTACTGGAGGTCCACCAAACCCCCGAACCGGATCCGAAAGGGCTGACCAAGCACGAGGGCTTTCAGCGCAGAAGTGATGTCTGCGGTGACTCCTACATCTCTCCCGAACCCGTAAACGGTGTGGGGGCGAAGACCGGCACTGTGAATGCCCCACTCGCTCCAGTAAGCATTCGCCGTTAATTCGTTACACACTTTGTAAGCCCCGTAATGGGTTGCGGGCCAGAGGATCGTGGTCTCTCGCACCGGTCTGTCGGGATAGAGTAGGGGAGGACCAAAAACGGCAGCAGAACTGGCGTAGACGATTCTCTCGACCTGACCATTGAGGGCTCGCGCCGTTTCAAAGACCCTTACGGTCCCGATAACATTGACCATCGCGCCGCCGATGGGATCGGCTCGGCATAAAGGGATTTGCCACGCGGCAAGGTGGAGTATCCGATTAACCTGATAATCACGGCATATGGACACGAGGAAATCGGGTGCTGTAATATCTCCTGCAACAAAAGGGAGGTCTTCCGACCGAGGCGCAAGGAAGGAAAGGCGGGACAAGTCGCGGCTCAGATCTGTCAAGATTGGACGGAGCCCCCTCTCCATCAGTTGACGCACGATCCAGGAACCGATAAACCCGCACGCGCCCGTCACTAACAGGGTCATCGGTCACCCCCTCTCATCTTGTTGTCAGTCCCGGTCAAAAAAAGGCTGGTCTTTCTTCCGATATCGGTAGGCGACCTCTTCGTTCAACTCGACTCCCAATCCGGGTCTCTCTTCCGACAGTTCAATATGACCGTCTCGGATAATCGGTCCATGCCACCCAAGAGCCGTCTCCTCCCAGAAGGGAACATCCAAGCCGTGATGCTCCAGGCACAAGAAATTGGGGATCGTGGCGCACAGATGGGCGGAGGCTACGGTGCCGATCGGGCTCGCGATGTTGTGCGGGGCAACGGGAACAGTGAAGGCGTCCGCAACATCGGCAATTTTTTTCCCTTCTAAAAGCCCCGTTTTCTGAAAATCGGGAGCGACGACGGCAACTCCTGCACGGACAATGAGGTCGTGGAATTGGGAGAGCAGAAAATGATTCTCGCCTGTCGCAATCGGAACGGGAGAGGAACGGCAAACAGAGGCGAGGGCGTCAATGGCATCGGGCGGGACAGGGTCCTCGATCCAGAGAAGCCCGAACGGCTTCAACGCTTCTGCCAGACGCACCGCCGATAGCGCGGAAAAACGCCAATGGCAATCTACCGCGATGTCGACATTGAAACCGACGGCATCCCTAATGGCAGCGACGACCGATCTTAAAAGTTCAATTTCCGATGTCTCTAAGACCCTGTTGAAATCGTCTCGAGAATGGGGGTTGGGAATGTCCAGGTCAAATTTCAACGCGGTGTAGCCGAGGGAGACACCGGCGCGGGCGCGGTCAGCATAAGCGGATGGATCAGGCACCTCTTCAGCTTGCTCCTTCCGACCACCGTGGGCTTTCATATGAATTTCGTAGAAGTGCACTGTCTCTCCCGTTTCGGTCATCCACCAAGGAATTCGGGGTGCCATTACATCGGAGAGGCTCGAAAGTCCCTCGGACGCGTGGCAGTCCGCATAGAGGCGGATCCGCTTGCGATAAGCACCGCCTAGCAGGCGAAACAGGGGGATTCCCAACCGTTTCCCTTGAATGTCCAGAAGGGCAGTTTCAATAGCCGCAAGAGCGTGACAGACGGGTCCCCCCAAAGGTCCCCCTGTAATGCCGGCTTCCCGTACAAATCTACCGAGAGGAACAATGTCTCGGCTGTCCCATCCGATCAGGATCGGTTTTAAGTTGCGGATGAAAGTCGTGAGACCGGGTGCCATTACGCACTCGCCGTAGCCGATCAGACCGTCCTCGGTGATGATCTTCACGAATGTCCAGTCGTAGTTCGCTTCCACCACACCTGTCTGGATGTCCCGAATCCCAAACTTTCCCACTCCTGTCACCTCACGAGGCCGTCTTAATTGCCTCTTTCCCGAGGGCGATCGCCTGACGGAGGTGAGATGCGTCCCGGCGAACGCGGGTCTGGTGTTCGTCCTCGCTAGCGGGAGCCGAATACTCAGCGTGCAAACTGATCGGTCCGCCGAAAGAGACCTGGACGAGACGACGGACGAATTCCGTCCAGTCCACCAGCCCTTCATTTAGTTGGCACCACACGGGGCTCCAGTGCCCGTCGTCTAATCGCCGATAGAAGACGTTTTTCGCGGCAACCAGTTTCAGCCGATCGCCGATAATTGCCAAGGCCATCTGGGGTCGCTCGCCTCCGATGGCAAGGTGGGCAGGGTCCAAGTAGATTCCGACCCACCGAGGATCGGTATCTCTAATCAGGTCCACAGCCGAATGCGCCGTTGAACCGTAGCAGTTTCCGCTGTGAGTGTGCAGGACCGTCGCGACTCCTGTTTCCCGACTCAAGCGCTCAAAACAGCGGATTTTCTCCTTCAACCGCGCCACGGCACACCAATAGTCGTCACCCTCTCCCCAGACCCAATATCCGATCTTAATAAAAGGTATGCCAACCCGTCCGCAACAGTGGAAGAGTTCTCGCATCTGAGGCGACTCGGGGTCGGTCCAACGGGTCTCGGTCGTCACCAAGTCGACAGTGAGTCCCATCTCTCTGACCATCTGCACCGCTTTTGGTAGTTGCGTCCGGACATTTTCTGGGTTGACAGGATACCCAGCCCTTACAGCAAGGTCCAATCCGTCGGCGCCAATTTCCTTCGCGAAAGCCCCGAGCCGATTAATCGTCCAGTCTCTGAAGGTCTTGCTGAAAAGAAGGACTTTCATCTGATCAGTTAAGTCCCCAAGAAGCCCCCGTCCATGAAGAGCACCTGGCCGGTCATATATCGGGAAGCGTCGCTGGCAAGAAATAAGAAGGCTTCGGCGTAGTCGTCAGGGTCAGCAATTCGCTTGATCAAGAGCCGTTCCATAATCCTTTTAACCAGTCGCTCGTCTGCCAGGACATCCCGGTTGAGTTCTGTCCGGGTGACAGTCGGTACCAAGGCGTTGACCCGAATGTTGAGGGGCGCCAATTCAAGGGCGCTAGCTTTCGTTAACGCGACCAAGCCTGCCTTCGACACGACATAATCGGAGTAACGGTCGATTGGGCGGAAGGCTAATGCGGAAACGACATTTATAATGACTCCCCCGGCAGGTCCTACCTGGCGCACGAATGCCTTCGTGCACAGAAAGGGACCCGTTAGGTTGACTTTCAAGGTCCGCTCCCAGGTTTCCAAATCCTTATCCAGAAGCGGCTCGAGAAACTGAATGGCTGCGTTGTTGACGAGAACGTTCAAAGGACCACCCCGCTCGTCCGCCAGAGCGAAGACTCTCTCCACCTGGTCCCATTCTGAAATGTCGCCCTCAAACCCGTCAACTCTCCCGCCCATTTCCCTTAGAGACTGTAGCGCCTGTGCGAGAGCCTTTTCATCCCTGTCCACCAGGAACACCGCCGCTCCTTCGTTCACCATCGCCTTTCCGGCTGCCAAGCCGATCCCCCGGGCGCCACCCGTTATGAGAACCCTTTTGCCGGACAGAATCCCCATCGGTTCCCTACCTCCCTTCCGGGCTGCCCGGGCGGTCCGCCGTTGGGGTGCACCGCTATGCGTCCGGAAGATAAAGAAAAGCCTCACCGATATGAAGGACGTGGAATTTCTGATCGCGAGCGTTATGATAAAGCCAGTCGGCGAACCGACCGAAATTTTCGCTATTTCCTGCAAACATATCCCAGTGGGTCGGGATTACCGTGTCCACCCCTGCGTTGACCGCCAGGCGCCCTGTCTCCCAGAAGGATAGGTTGCCAATGATGTCTCTCTTCTCCCGATAGTAGTCCCGTCCGTTGATCGGCAGAAATGCAATATGGGGCTGGAATTGCTGGATCCGCTCCTCAAGACCATCGTAGAGAATCGTATCACCCGAGTGATAGATGCGCACCCCCTGAATTGATAGCAAGTATCCTAAGTAAGCGGGCTGTCCGTCTTTCTCATCAAACTGATAGTGGGCTGAAGGAATCGCGCAAAAGACGACGCCCTTTCTCTCGTGCCACTGATCTATCGCCGGGTGTACGATTCGCTGGGGCGGTATCCCACACTTCAATAGACCATCCCGGCAGGGATAGGGCGCCACGAAGAGGGCACTGGGAGATGCTTGCGACACAGGTCCAAGGGTCCCTGGGTCCAAGTGGTCAATATGCCCGTGGGTTATGAAGACGAGGTCGCAATGGGTGACCTCCTCGGGCGTAATGACGATTGGCAGACTCCGATTTCCGGTCGCATCGGTCAGGTAGGGGTCAATATAAACGATCGTGCCGCCTCCCTTAATTACCACACCTACTTGACCCAATCCCCAGATGACGACGCCTCCCTCTGGCGGTGTCGTCCGTTCAATTCTCTCTTTCAGGCTCTTCATGTCGCCCACCCGCACCGTCCTTCGCCAACTCTGCCAAAACGAGCGCCATCGCTCGATGATGCAGGCATAGATCGTAACGACCGTCCAACTGCGCTCGCAGCATTTCCTCCTGCCAATGGGCATTATAGAGCCGGCATTCCGGATCGGGACAGAAGGCTTCTCCGAAAACTTGGTAGAAAATCCCCTGAAGGGCATACCCCTTCGCCACTTCCGTCAGCCTGGGGTCGGCGGGGGTCAAGCATCGGTCGCGAAAAGAAACTTCCAACAGATCCCCAGGCGCTGGAATGCCGGAAGCCAGCAGTTGATCTCTCAGAAGATAATACTCACGAGGCTTAGCTGGGGCTTCCACCAGACCCGGCAAAGAAACCAGCGAAGGGAATCCCAAAATGATCGTCCGTAAGTGGTAGCGTCTGTCCCCTTCATCAAAAGTCGCCAAAAGTTGGTTGGTGAAGATCACGGTCGGTCGTGCTGGCGAACCGACTTCCCTTCCCAGGATCTCCTTGAGGACCGACTGAAACTCCCATCCGTCATAAATAACCCCCTTCGCCTCGCCCCTCACCGTCAGTCGTCTCTCCTCATAGGCCGTCTCACCGTAAGTCGGATCGCGAGCGGTTACCGGTTTGTAAGGGTCAAGAACCCGGGCCTGAGCGAATCGCCGCGCCACCTGATGCAGGTGATCGTCTCGCAACTCCGGGGGCAGACGGGCTAGCCATTCCCGAATAACCTCTCCCCTCTTTTGTATCCGCTCGCTCGGCACGAAGGATGTCAGATAGACCATCATATCGTCAAGGGAAAAGTTCGGCGTATATGGGTCATCGTATAGCACCAGAGAAAAGGTGGAGAGCCTCCTCATTCGCCGACAAGGGCAACGCCAATCCCTGCCAGAATCAGGCTTAGAAAGAAGTGCTCTTCCGCCCTTCTATATTCTCTTTCCTTCTCTGCCGCTACTGACCGCCCTGCTGGTACCTCTGGCAGGTAGGTCACCCGGACCTCATCGCCCGAGCGAATCGACGCGTTCGGTTGCCCTTCTTCCAACACCATCACGCTGCTTCCATTGTCTACTTCCACTACCGTGCCACTTGCCAGTTGCTCCCCACGCCTGAAGATGGCGAGCCGCGCGCCGACGACGATTCCCGATGAAGTATCAAGGCTGACTCTCACGCGATTACCAATAGGCGGTAGGAGCACGAGACCTTTGGTTCTCCAGCAAAAGACCAATTTTTGACCGGCGGTTTCGGCTGCGGCTGCAACCGCCTGCTTGACTGCTGGTCCTTCCGCTTGGGCGAGACCCGACCCTTTGGCATCAGCGACCAGCAAGAGAGACGGCTCCCGCACGGCAAGGGCAACTTCCAGATGCACCGATGCCGCCTTCCAAGCGTGATTTTGAAATTTCATATCTACCTTTCGGACGATTCCTCTGGCGACAGCCGGCGACGGGACTTGGCCGACCAGCCCCTTCAGCCGCTCGTGCGCGACCGGCACAAGTAGGAAGGCCTCCGGTCTTGAAACACGAAACGTCCCTGTCGCCGACAGAGCCTGATCCAAAGCCTCTGCGACCTCGTGGCTGAAGACGACTCCCCGGTAGCCGCTGAGATTTCGGACGCCAAGGAGACGAACAGCCAGTTTTTCTGGCTGATTCCCGTAGCACAGTCCAAGAATGATCACCAGCCCCGCTACCAGTTGTCCGCAGCGGCGCATCCCAAACACCTCCCTCACCTTTGGCATAATTGTGACGACAAAAGTTGAGGGCAAAGGCAATGTGACGATGACACCGCTGGCAAAGGTCATTCACATGGAGTGGGGGCGCCGGTGGTCCGGCGGCGCCAGTCAGGTATTGGATCTAGTCGCCGCGCTAGAGCAATTGGGTTGGTCAGGAGCATTGCTGGGAAGCCGAGGCAGCCCGCTTCTCGTGAAGGCAATGTCCAAGGGGATTGAGACTTACGGGTTTGGTCTTGCAAGCGAACTTAACTTGCCTGCATGGGCACACGTGTGGAAGACCGTCGCCCGGCTGAAAAGTTTCGCCGGTAAAGAGAGGAAGAGAGTGATCGGTCACATTCACAGCCGGCGGGGACTGCTTGGTGGCATCCTGATTTGTCGGGGTCTGGGCATCCCAGCGATCGTCCACTGGCGGGTCTGTGCCCCATTACCTCCCTTCATCGCTCGCCGGGCTGACGCAGTGATCGCCATTTCTGCACCAGTTCTGAATGTCGTCCGTGCCTCGGGGGTGCCGCCCGAACGCTCGTTCTTGATCCGGTCCAGCATTGCTCCCGATTACTGGGTGCCCCGACCCGAAGCCCGTCCAGAAGTGCGTTCCCAACTGGGAATCCCACCGGACACCTTGGTTTTGGTGGCGACGGCAAGAATGGCTCCCGGTAAAGGGCATGATCTGATTCTCAAGGCTCTCGCCCGAGTTCCGCCCGATAAAAGACCGCTTCTTCTCATAATTGGTGGTTCTCCTGGCGAGCCCTCCTTAACCCGACTGGTTGAGACCCTGAAACTGGATTCCTACGTCCGATTCCTGCCCTTCCAGGAGGACATGCGACCGTACCTGTGGTCAGGGAACATTTTCGTCCACTGCCCGGACCGGTTTCCTGAAGGTCTTTCGGTCGCCCTTTTGGAAGCGATGGCATGCGGACTTCCGGTCATCGCCACGAGGGTCGGAGGAATTCCTGATTTGGTCAGGGACGGTGAGAACGGATTTTTGGTTCAACCTGGCGACGAACAGAATTTGGCATCAGCAATCCAAACGCTCGGGTCAGACCCGGAAAAAAGGACAGCGATGGGACGAAAGGGACGCCTTTTAATAGAGAACGAATACAACCACGGTGTTAACATTAAGAAAGTCACAGATGTGTATAAGCGGTTGCTGTGACAACCAAGCAACACAGAAAGGCGAGGAGGAGAGGTTGCGAGGGGGCAGGGTGAGGGTAGAGTCCCCTCTCAGGATCGTCGCTTACAGCCTCAATCACTTGGGCGATGTCCTGTTCACGGAGCCCGCTCTTTTAGCCCTTAAGGCGGGACATCCCGATAGCCACCTGGTGGTCGTCACGTCCGCGATGGGCATTCAGGTCCTTAAACATCAGCCCTATATTGACGGTATATTGGAACGCCGGCGGGGGTTTCTGGGTTTCCTCCAAGTCTGCAGAAGGGTCAGGACCATCCGACCCGACATTGCTGTTGACTTCTCTCCGTCTTCCCTTGGGACCGCCGTGTCAGCATTCTTCAGCGGCGCCAAAGTCACAGCAGGTTTTGGAATGAGACCCGGTATGAAGCATTTATTCAAAAAAACGCTGCCGCTACTCGCTGATAGACATATTGTAGACGACAACCTGGCTCTCGCTGAGGCGGTCGGGGGCAGGACTCTGAGGAGATACCCCGAACTAACGGTGACGCACGAGGAGCAGGAATGGGCAGAGGAGTGGCTAAAAGAGCACAACCTTTCCCACCAGCCGCTTATCGGCTTTCAGCCGTTCGCCAGCAGTGAAACCCGGCTGTGGGAAATGGAGAAATGGGTCCAACTAATTAAGGGTATATTAAAGATACGAAATTGCACGCCTCTCATCTTTGGGGGGCAAGAAGACAGGGAAAAGGGTAAAGAGTTGGCAAAAGAATCGGGAGCCTTTTGCGCCGCTGGTCACCTCTCCATTCGGCAATTTATCGCTGTCGTTCGCCACTGTGTCGCTTTCGTAGGTCTTGACAGTGGACCCACCCACTTGGCATCGGTTTTGGGCGTTGCTACCTTGATTCTATACGGTCCGGGGACCCGGGGACCCATACGCGCAGGACCTCTCGGTCGGGTATCCCGTATCCTTGCGGGCGACATGAACACCTGGAGAGGGATTGATCCAGAAAAGGCGCTGACCGTCATCCGACAGTTAATGGCGGCAGATAAAGGCGTTGTTATTGAGGATAGGAACAGTGATCCGGCGGTGACGGGCCGACTGGTTCCCGGCACTGGGGCGATCGGTGGAAACCTACACAACAGCGGAAGGACTCGTAAGTAAATGGAAATAGCCTTTGTCCACCCTCTTATGATCGAGCCCGGAGGCGCTGAGTATTTAACAAAGTGGCTGTCCGAGGAGTTAGTCAGGAGACGCCACCGGGTCAGTATTTACACCCTCGGTTACGATGTAAAGAAATTCGGTCCCGTCACCGATGGGGTCAATGTTAAATATCTTACCCCTCTGCGACTTTCTAAGGTGTCGTCTCGGACAGCGTTTTCAAAATGGTTAATGATATCTAGGAATCTGGCATCCCAATTGACTTGCTATGACTTGGTCATCGCGCACAATTTCCCTGCATATGTCTGGTGCGTGTGGGCTCGCCGTTTCCGGTGCAATATCCCCCCAGTTGTGTGGTTGTGTGAAGAGCCACCGCGTTTTCTTTACAGACGTTACACAGACCCACATTACTCGCTTCAATTCCCACTTAATACATTGCGCGCGTTCAAAGCCTGTGTCATGGACGCCTTTCGATTGTTTGTCGGAAGGATCCCCTCTTACCTTTTGAGAGTTTTTGATGTATTGTCGGTTTCACGCCTGAAGGCAATTATCGCCAACAGTAAATTTACGGCTGAAAACGTGAGGATGATCTACAGACGTCGCGCGTGGGTCTGCCACTTGGGTATTCCGATTTGCCAGTGTCGGTATAGAGACAAAGCCGACCGAGATCCTGTGAGAAATGAGTTTCTATATGTCGGTCGCCTTTCTCGTCACAAAAACGTTCATAATCTCATAACTGGCTTTGCACTATCGGGGCTCGCAAACTCCTGGCATTTAAGGCTTGTCGGCACCAATGACGTGCGCTGGACGCCGACCCTCAGGAGATTGGCTCAAAACTTAGGACTGACCGACCGGGTCCTTTTCGCAGGTTCGTTGTCGCGAGACGACCTCTGCAAGGCTTATGAACAATGTTACGGCGTGGTTTACGTACCGTTAGATGAGTCCTTCGGACTTGTGCCGCTGGAGGCTGGTGTTCACGGCAAAGCCGTCATCGCCTCCGATCACGGGGGTCCCAGCGAGGTCATGGTGGATTCCCGCAACGGTTTGCAAGTCAATCCTTTGTCCGTTGACGACATTGGGCGAGCCCTGCGAGAGTTAGCAACCGATCCAGAAAGAGCGTCGCAAATCGGGGCACGCTGGCAGGAAACGGTTCTTTCCTATTTCACAATTGAGAAATTCGCCGATAGATTTTTGGAGACGTTAAAAGTCATCATGGAGCGTGACATCAATTGAATTTTTCACCTTACCTTGACTGTCCTGTTTGCAACTCCTCCAAGGTGTATTTCTTGCTTGCAGATTACTTTCCTTCCAGGTGGGTAAACAGAAGATATAGGTGCAGAACCTGTGGAGTAGGGTTCGTTGATCCTCTGCGGGATCCCACAATAGTGCGTCAGATTTAGGGTGAAGAGTATTCGGTGGAAAGTCAACCCAGTAGCATCGGTCACGACCTTTGTGAAGGTCCCGAAGACTTTGTCAACTGTCTATTGGTCCAACTCGCACGAAGGGTGCCTCGTGGTAGGCTGCTCGAAGTTGGTTACACAGCCGGTGACTTTCGTGCGCTAGCCAAAGAGAAAGAATTTGGTGTAAGGAGAGCCGCAATAGAAGGAGGGAGACCCGTGGAGATAGCGGGTATCGTGTTGGCAGCCGGGGAAGGGAAAAAAATGTTTCCGTACGAATTAACCAGGCAAAAATGCGCGATTTCGATCTTGAATGAACCAGTAGTGAGAAGATGTGTCCGCTTGCTGCAGCGTCAGGGAGTGTCTCCGGTGATTGTAGTTACTGGTCACCACGCAGGTCAAGTGAGAGAAGCTGTCGGCGGTCTTCCTAACCTTCTGTGCGTCCAGCAGAATGTCCGGGATGGAACGGCAACCGGAACCCTCCTGGCTCTCTCCGATTTATCGGAATTTCAACATTTTGTCCTATGCTATGGGGATACCGTGTGGACAGAAGGGGACCTAAAGAGGACCTTGGATGCTTACCGCGACGGAGACGGATCACCAACTGTGCTCCTTCAGCCGCTTAAACTTCCTTTGGACAGTTCGGACTGGATCGGAGCACACCTTGACGGAACCCGCCTGACCCGAATTGAAGGTCACCCTAGAGGTGCGCCGTACCGTTTAGCGAACATTTTTGTCTTTAACAGAGATGCCGTCCGATTTCTGGAAAGCAACCCAGGGGTTATGAGGAGCGTGCCCGTTGGCGGAATGCCTCCCATTGAGCACGAGTTCGCCCAGTCGCTCCAAATGATGATCGATCACGGATGCCGCATCGCCGGTGTTGAAGCACTCGGTTTTGTAATTGATATAGATAAGCCTTGGCATATTTTAGAAGCATCGGCCGCCTTAGTCGATGAGTTCACGCAACAAGTTCAGGAAGACGAGATTGCTTTGACAGCTCGAATTGATGATTCGGCGGATATAGACGGGAGGTTAGTGTTGGGAGAGGGCTGTGTGATCGGCAAGAGGGTCGTTGTACATGGTTTCCTTTACGCCGAAGCAGGCACTCAGGTTACTAACGGGGCGATCGTAAGGGGAAGGGTTGTCACAGGTAAGGGCTGCCACATACGTGATTATTGTCTTTTGGGTGATGCAATCCTCGGTAATAGATGCGTGGTTGGACACGGAGCCGAGTTTGAAGGGGTCGCCTTTAACACGGTCTACTTATATCACTATTGCGAAATTTACGGTGTGCTGGGCGAGGCAGTGGATATCGGTGCGGCGACTGTCTGTGGGACGCTCCGCTTTGATGACCGAGAGACAGTGCACAATGTTCGAGGGCGCCGGGAGGTCCCACCGGCGGGCGCGAACGCATCTTACATCGGTGACTTCAGTAGAACGGGCGTCAACGCTATTTTGATGCCAGGGGTGAAAGTAGGTGCTTACTGCTGCGTCGGTCCAGGCGTTGTCCTTTATAACGATTTACCACACCGGACCCTGGCTTTGGTGCGCCAGGAAATGACACATAGGGGTTGGGGTCCGGAGAGATACGGTTGGTAAAGGAGGGCGACCGATGGACACACTGTTCATTCCTGCATACGATGTGGAAGCACCGGGAGCATGTTTGGAAGCGTGCCGCAGTATCGCACGAATTCACAAGCATCTGGACGCACCAGCGACCTTCTTCGTTGTCGGCAAGCGCTTGGAGGAAGAGGGAACCGGCTTACGTGAGGTTCTTGATGACCCCCTTTTTGAGATAGGCTCCCACACATACTCCCACAAGATGCTCCGTGACCATCCCTTTTGCGGACCAGCGGCCCCACCCGGAGTCATCCACGACGAAATCTTCAAAGGTCATCAACTAGTGGAAGAGGTTTTTGAACGACCCTGTCTGGGGCTGAGACCGGGCTGAAGTTTTGAGGATGGTCTGCGCGGGGCGCCGACGGTCCTGAAAGAAGTTGCAGACGCTGGTTTCGTCTATGTCAGTTCCAAAGCCTGGGGTCCCGACTGGACGCTCCCGGCCCCCTTGCACAATCCCTTCACCTACGCTGAAGACGGATTTCCCGATTTATGGGAACTTCCTTGCAGTGGATGGCATGATAATGTGCTAAAGTTCGGGATGCGCAGTACACCGGTGCGGTTGATTGCCTTTCCCGCGCTCTATCCCGAAACAGTTTCCTTGAAATTGATTGAAACACCGGAAGAAGAGATCGCCATCAACCGTGCCTTCATTGATCGGGCTCTTGCCGGCGGCTATACACACGTTTCCCTCGTTTGGCACCCCTGGTCCATCGCCCGATTCGATCCGGAGATGAAGATGATTGTTGAAACCCTCAAATACGCCCGAGAGGTAGGACTGCAAATAGGCACCTATGAGCAACTGTGGCGCAGGATGAAGGAGAGCTGTTCCCCTTGTTGTTGAACGTTCTGGTCGCTAACCTAATTGATCCCGAAGATTGAGCCAAACCTCAACCCCAAGGATTGACTTCAAGTCATCAAAAGTTATCATTCGATGCGCTAACGATGCCGTCGTTCCGTCTTCTTTCAATGAGCGAGCCATCTCCAGTACAGCCCTGGCTGTGATAAGGAGGGTGTCAATAGGATAGACGGCGATCTTGTAACCAAGTTGCTCCAGATCTGTCGCCTTCAAGATCGGAGTCTGCCCCCCTGTCAACATGTTGACAAAGAGAGGATAGGGAACCTTCTTGGGAATCAGTTCCAGTTCCTCTGGGGATTGAGGCGCTTCAATGAAGACCACGTCGGCCCCAGCGTCGCCGTAAAGACAGGCTCGGCGAATGGCTTCGTCCAGACCGTGGGTCTCCCGGGCATCGGTTCGGCCAATGATAAGGAAGTTGGGGTCCGATCGGGCTTTTTGCGCTGCTTTCAACTTGCGCACCATCTCGTCGGCATCAATGACCGCCTTCCCCTCAAAATGCCCGCATCTCTTCGGTAGCACTTGGTCCTCCAGAATGACCCCCGAGGCGCCCGCCAACTCAAACTCTGATACGGTCCGATAACAGTTGTGCAGGTCGCCGTGCCCTGTGTCGCCGTCAGCGATAAGGGGAACGCCAAGACGACTTGCCATCCGTCGGACCGCATCGCACATCTCGGTCAACGTGAGGAAATTCAAGTCCGGCAAGCCCAGCAAACTTGCCGAAGTCCCGAATCCTCCGACGAAAACCGTTTCAAAACCCGCTCGTTCTATCAGGAGAGCGGTAAAAACGTCATGGGCTCCCAGGCTCTTGATGATGCCCGGTAAGGAGATTAACTCCCTCAACTTGCGGTTCTTGTCCGCAGGGGTCATCTTTCTCACTCCCTCATTCCTTAATTTGGACCGAGTCGGACGCTGTGCAATGTTGGCGCTTCTTTCTCTTTTCTCCTAAAAATGACGACATAGAGCAATGCCCTTGCAGAAAGGTAGCATCGTTCAATCGGGGAGGAAAACGGCTTTGTGCCGAGGACCGTCCCCCTCGCAAAAGGCTGGCGGTAACGACCCGGCGACGGTTCTGCGGAAAGCGAGAAATCTTGCTACCTTATGTCAAGGCTGGCAAGACAATGCAAAATGGAGGGGGTTGCGATGGTCAAAATTCTCGGCATCATGGGTAGTTCTCGCCGGGACGGTAATACCAACGACCTTCTGGAAGTCGCCTTGGAATCCGCCCGCGAGTTAGGCGCCTCAGTGTCCAAAATCGTCCTTTTGGACCATACTATTCAACACATTCAGGACTGTAAAGTCTGCAAAATGAGAGGCGAGTGCGTCAACCGAGACGATCTAATGAAAGTCATGGGCGCTGTCCTGGACGCTGATGTTCACATCTGGGCAACGCCCGTTTATTGGTATACCGTCAGCGGGCTGACGAAAGTCCTTCTAGATCGTTTCTCCTGTTTTTTCTACTGGCATCCTGAGGTCGAGTTCGAAACGAAAATGAGGGGCAAGGGCGCCTGCATCATCACGGTCCAGGAAGAGACGGGAGTGGAGCGGGCTCAGGATTTACTGGGTTGCCTTGAAAAGTCCTTCGCCTTTTTGGGTCAAGTGTATCTGGGATTTGTCCTTGGTCCCGGTGGCAAGAGGGGAACGGCTCTGAAGGATCCTGAGGCGGTGCGCCAAGCGAGGGAACTCGGCGCCCGATGCGCTTGGTTCCGCCGGCAAGGTCGGTAGAGCGTGACGAAGCGAAGGAGGACTGGATATGGTCCCAACGAAGTCGGTGACAGAAGTAGTCGTCGGAAACGTTGATGACATAAAAGCCAAGGGTGTAACCGTCGTTGGCGGACCCTACTGTCCCATCGCCGTTTTCTTTCACCAGGGGCGCTTTTACGCTGTTGACAACCGCTGTCCCCACATGGGTTTTCCCCTCCACCGCGGATCGGTGGAGACCGGGCTGCTCACCTGCCCGTGGCATCACGCTCGCTTCGATCTCTCCTCCGGATGCACTTTTGACCTGTGGGCGGACGATGTGATGTCCTTTCCAGTTGGGGTCCGGGACGGCACCGTCATCGTTTTCGTTCCTGCGTTGGAACCATCCGTCGTCCGCTCCCATTGGTTGACGCGGCTGCGTCAGGGGATGGAACATCAACTGGACCTGGTCATTGCCAAAGCCGTTGTCCATCTCCTGTCTTCTGGTGTAGACTACCGACAGATTGTGCGGGCTGGCTCAGAACTCGGTCTCCGACTCAGGGACTCTTGGGCATCGGGGCTGACCATTATAGTAGCAATGGCTCACTTGATCCCGCACCTGGAACCTGACTGGCAAATGCGCGCCCTGTTTCACGGGCTTAGCCACATCTCTGATAATATCGGTGGTCAGTCGCCCAGAAGGGACCGACAGCCCCTGACCGGCTGCTCTGCCTCCCCCGTCGAACTGCGCCAGTGGCTCCACCACTGGACCCTCGTTCGTCACCGTGATGGAGTCGAACGGTGCCTTCTCACCGCCATTGACAGCGGATGGGACCCGTTGTCGTTGGCGGAACTTGTGTTCTCGGCTGTCGCTCTCCGACCTTTTGCTGATGGCGGTCACCTCTGGGACTTTGCAAACAAAGCCTTAGAACTCCTCGACCTTGTGGGCTGGGACCTGGCTCCCCTCGCCTTTTCCTCCCTTTGCTCCCAACTGGCTCTGAGCAGGGGCGGCGAAGAGCGAACGGACTGGAGGCATCCTGTTGACCTTATCCCCCTGGTCCGCAGAGCGGAGGAACGCTTAAATGACGCGTTAGCGGAGGGATCGGGTAGGGAGAAGCCCGCACTGCACTTGAACGAGTGGCTTACACTGTTTCTGAGCGAGAACCCCGCCGAAATCTTGGACACCATTGTGGAGGGCGTCCGGTCCGGAATCACTCCTCACGACATTAGCAGAGCCCTCTGCTTCGCAGCGGCAATGCGGATAGCCCGATTCGGCGAAAATAACGAATTGGGAGACTGGATCACCGTTCTCCATACCTTCAGTTACTGCAATGCTGTTCATCAGACCGTGGCGCGATTCGAAGGTCACGTCCCCCCCTCTATTTTTAGCGGCGTCCTTCACGGCGCGATGGCCCTTTATTTAGATCGCTATCTGAACGTTCCGCCGGCACCCCTGCCAGGTGAGCGGGAGGCACTAGACGACTTACCGTCAGAGCCCGAAGCCTTGGAGAGGACCATTTTCGCCGCTTGTGACCGAACGGGCTCCGATACGTTCCTCGCCCGGCTTGCTGCCCGGTTCCTCAAGTGCGGAGGGTCGCCCAATCAACTCATCGGCACCCTCGCAGCATGCGTGCTGAGAGAGGACGCGGACTTTCATACCTTTCAAATGTTGGAAGCGGGGGTCAGACAGTTTCTTGAGTGGCGCACCCCGGACGCCGATACCTTTTTGATGGCGACCGCTCGTTACGTCGCCGCCCATGCTCCGACTCAACGGGCTGCCGAGCAGACCTTCAGGATCGCTTATCGCCTGCATCGTGGGGAAACCCTTTACGAATGAGGACCCTCCGTGCTTAGAATAGGAATAATGGACATGCGGGAGTAAAAAAATCTTTCGGGAGCCGGGGTGGCGGAAGAGGCAGACGCGCCAGACTTAAAATCTGGTGGGCAACCCCCGTGCGGGTTCGAGTCCCGCCCCCGGCACTCTTCGTCCTTTTTCGTCCCGACTACCTTGCACCGATACCAGTTACAACGGGAAAAGTGAACGCTTGAATCTTGAGTCGGACAAGTTTCCGTTGGTTATGAAGGCAGCAACACCTGTGTTGGTTCCCTGCCATTAGTCACTCCCCAGGGGCCGAGCCCGTAGCCACCGGCACAACTTCATCTGCTTAATTGCTGCACGACTTCTGCAATAGACGGGCGTAGGAAGGATAGAGGTGCGCGAGACTTGCGCAGGCGAAAAGGGTAGTCGCCATAGCCCAAAAGGCAAGAGGCGTCAATGCCCTCACCCAGTTCGCTTGCCTTGATGGTCGAGCCATCTCACTACTAATAACGCCTGACTAATGAAAACACAACGATGGTGCTACGGCCCCTTGGCACCACCCTTCTGTCTCTCAGGCTACTCCAACGGCAGCTTTAGACTCCCCAACACCCCTAAAACACTCCGTTAGGTATCATCGTAAGTTCCCCACAGGTCCCTTTCGCTCCTGCCAACGATGCCGAAACCCGTGCTTTTCAATCCTCTTTTTCGGTCTCAAAGAGCTGTAAGGCTGATCTGTTTCAACGTCTCTCTGAGGGCAAGTTCTGTTCAAACCGAGTGAATCGACCACGCAATACATCCGCCCCGAAGGAATACCCAGCGCTTGTTGGTTAAAATGCCTGATATTCCGCAGGTTTCTTTTTTCTATCATTGTTGCTAACACGAAACCGTATTAGCGTCGGTCCCAGCAGACTTGCCTTGCTTCAATGCTTTTGACAAATCATGAATGCAGCGCTTTAGGTCACGTCTTACCTCGGTACCAATAAAGCGGAGAACTCGGTAACCGTTGCCCTGCAACCATCGGTCGATTCTAACGTCGTGGATTCTGCGTGACAGCGCTGAATGGAACGCCAAACCATCCACATAAATGAGCAACTTCTTGTCAGGATAAGCGAAATCTGCGATAGTTACCAAGTTCCCTTGTTCATCACGCACCTCAAATTGCTTCTCTGGTTCTGGCAGATTCGCTTCCCTCATTGCTTTCAGCAACATCAACTCCATTGGCGATTGGCAACCTTCTCTACGCGCTTCATCCCAATCTTGTCCTTGCATTGGAGGATTTTGAACGCTGCTCTTAATGACCGTTGACTTCGTCGCTGCTTGAAGCCAAGGGATTATCAACCTCCAATCAAGCAAGTGGTGCACCCTTTGGTTTCGGTAAGTTCTCAAGCACCTGTAACATGAACCAGCACAGTCGTGCCCTTCCAAGTGCCTCAAAGTGAACTGAGCCACCTGAGGGAACTTTTCCGCCAAATCTTGCAACACACCAGAACCGCCAACAACGGTGTCAACCCAGAAAATTTCCAAAACATGCTCTCCTTTCTCGCCTCGCTTCACCAATACGAACCCGTCAATATCGTCCTCATCAAGTTGGAACGCAAGGGTTGCACCTTGCACAATGGCGTAAACCAAACTCCAAGCCCACCTAACCCCATCGCTTCCAAGCAATTCAATGCCGGGCACAATGAGGCGGAGTGTGTCTGCTCTCGTTCTTAACCCCAATGCCACTTCGGTCGGCATTCCGTTGCAAGTTTGGCTATGGCGCTGTTGTTCCCTTTGTCTTCTCATCCTCTGTGTCCTTGTTGCAGCATTCGCGGGTGGTTCAACCGATTCTCCACATTCTGGGCAAAGCCAAAACGGGCGAGTTTCTCTCACCGTTCCATCGGGGTTAGTTTCAATCCTTCCCAAGTTCAACCACCAAATGCTCTCTTGTTTTCTCAACTCCAACTGACAACCATCACCCAAAGCGTAAACTACCGCTTCAACATCGCGTTGGGGATGGGCGGCGAAATCAAAGGAACGAACCGAGCGGGCTTCCTCTTCCTCAGGTTCAGCAGTTGTCGTCCCTGCTTTAAAAGCCCCAACCTCCCATGCAACTTTCGTGCCCTCGGTTAATTCAGCACCACACCTGATGCAATTGTTGCAACTTGGTGGATTCGCTAACCTGCAACTTGGACAAAGGGTGAATTCAAACCTTGGGAAACCGCGCTCTGTGATGCCACCGGGGCGGTTTAACGCTATACCCTTCACTTCCCACTTTCCGCCGCGAGCGTAAACGATTTGCCCCGGAGCATATTCCCACAAAGCCTGCAACCGCTTGGTAAAAATTGGCTCAGGTTGCAAACCTAAGTGTAGTGAACCCGATTGTGGCGGAAAAACATAGCCGGGTAATAAACCCGCTTCAGCCAAAACTCGCGGCAAGTATGCGTAATCGGGGTCACTGCGCAAACGATTTGCCAGTTCACGGTAACCTTGTTCAAGTTGCTTCTCTTGTGCGGTCTGCTTCACTTTGTTCGCGTAAAATCTCATCCGCTCAACCGCTTGTTCTATGGCTTTCGCACGAAGTTCAATGGCTTCTTGAACCCGTTCAGGAAAATCGCGAGTCACTTCATCAACCCATTGCTCATCGACCCAATCAAAATCGCCGAAAACTTCTAATGCCCTTCGCTTCCCTGCATCCAGCGCTGCTCGTATGCCGCTAACTAACTTCTCAACTTCCGGCGCGTTGATGTTTCCATCCTCGCTGATGTATGGCTCAAGGTTAGCGGGGAGTTGCAATTGTGCTTCTTCCAAAACGAGCGAACGGATATGGCATGCCATCGCGATGCGGTTTTCGGCGTAAAAGCGTGGCGGGAAAATTGCACCCGCAATGATTTCGTCGGGATGGTCAAAGAAGTAGCCGTCGTGTGGGCGGGCGCGGGAGAAACCTGCAACAACGCCCATACGAGTTTGCCGACCAGTTCGCCCCGCACGCTGAGCATAGTGAGCAGGGTTAGGCGGGATATTGCGGAGCCCAACCGCTTCCAAATCGCCAATATCAATCCCCAACTCCAATGTCGGGGTGCAAGCAATTGCATTAACTTCTGGCGGGTTTTTCTGGAACGCTTGCTCAATTCTTTGCCTTTCATCGTTGGTGACAGCAGCCGTGTGTTCGCCTGCGTTCATCGGTGGCAAATCGGGATGAGCAATTTGCATCGCCCAAACATTCCGCTCCTCAATCGGTCCAACCCAATCTTGTAAAGTTCCTTGGCATGCTCTTTGGTAACTCACTCGCGGGCATGGAGTTCCTTTCAATTCGTTTGGCACGACACGACCGCAAGTGTCGCACCGAACCCAACTTCTCGCAACTTCAAATTCCAGCAAGCCCAACGCTACTTGATAACCACTGCCACCGTTGCCGATGTTAACCCAAGTGATGTAACCTGTTTGCTGGAGGAAATCCATAACCGCTTCCAACGATTGTTGCGTTGCGTGAACGCCGCAAAAGCGTTGCCAAAGCGACAAAAGAGTGCTGCTGCTGAAAAATTGGCATTTCATCTGTTGCTGCTGCGATGAGGATGGTGGTTTGATACTGGGCGGCAAGAAGCCTTTTGGCACCCAGTATCCCCTTGCTGGCTGCAAATCATACTCGTAAGCGATTTCCGAGCCTGAACCGAAAGCCTGTTGAAGCACGGGATGCGCCAAAGCGCCTTTCGTCCGCATCAAATCCAGAAGGTGTGGGATAGCAATGCGAACTTTTTCGGGCAGCAAGTTGTGTTGGCGGCAAATTTGCTCAAAACTTCCGCGCCTCAAAACTTCATCTAAGCCTGCATAGCGAACCCTAACTAACCCCAACCGCTCCAAACTTTGGCGAACATTGGGTTGGATTGCAAACTCCATTAGCAGCGCGCCTTCCACTTTTTTGAGCGCTCGGTCGCGAGCATCCCTTGTTCGCGGCTCCTCAATTTGCCCACTCATTACCAACCATTCAAGCACCTTGCTTTTGAGCCATTCCCAATCGTGCGGCTCAGCCTCTTTTCGCAAGCAATCGTAAATGGCTCGGCGAACCCAAAGGCGCTTTTCCGTGCTGTTAACGAACCATGCTTGATGGGCAGCATCTTGTCGGCTGTCGCAGAAAATCAAAACCTTTCGTTGCTCTTTGGGCAAATGTTGAATGAGGGTTCGCGCAACTTCCTTTAGAGCCCGCGAAACACCCATGCTGACTTTCGTCAAAACATCGTAGCGCCCATACCTGCTTCGGCAAATGGGGCAAATAGTTCCACGACGCTTGTAAACGGCAAATTCGCGCGGTGGGGTATCGCAACCCGACGGACAACGCTCTTTTCTAACAATTGCCAAACACTTGGGGCAAACACGCAACATCTGTCGCTGTGCCGTCCGCGCTGGCGCTTCGGCTTCACTTGCTTCCTCCTCCGCCTCAACAAACTCCTCTTCGGTGTCAACTTCAACACTCGTTTGCGGTGGTTCGTAAAGGAAAACCGTTTGCTCCGTTGAACTCAACTGAACCCAAGGGCGCAATTGCCCTTTTGCATCTTCGGGTTCGTAAGCGGCAAAGAAATCCCAACCACAAGTTCGGCAGAGCATTAATGGCAACGCCTTTGAGCCACAATCGGTGCATTCTTGCTCGCCGTGCAGCATCAACTTACCGCAGTTCAAACATCGCCAGAAAGGCAGCAAACCCCGAAGCAACCGATGAGTTCGCAAACGCAACTTGAGTGGGCTGCTCTCAGGCAAAGCGCTTCCAACCAAAACTGCAGCCTCAACTTCACGCTCAACTTGCTCAGGCTTAACTTTCCGCTCTTCAGCCCACTTTCTCACGATTTCACCGAAGGAGATTGGCTTTTGCAACCACTCAATTAGCCGATAAGCAAGGGGCGTTCGCTTGTAAAGGGTTTCGGCGTCAACACCATCGGCAGCGACGGCGCTCACCAACTTCGCCGCCAGCCGCTTGACGCTGTTCTCGTCATTTGGGTTGAATTCGTCCAAATCTTGCTCAGTGATATTGGGCAAAGCAGGCATGGTCAAATCTGCGGGCATTAATGGCGGCTCAACGGGAGCATCCAAGATGACGGCATCGGCATCAGTTTGTTGCCCAGTCAATTTCGTGAAAAACTCGGCAATCGCCTTCTTTGGGTCTTCACCTAACCCGCTCTGCAAAGTTGCTGAAGTTCCAGCGAAAATCGGTTCGGGCGCGTTGGGGTTCATCTTGCGCAAGAAGGAACGCAACCTTCTCAACAGGAAAGCAATGTCAGTTCCCAACTTGCCGTGATAGGTGTGAACTTCGTCAAGGACGATGAAACGAACTTGATGGTTCTTGAAAATTTGCCGACCGTCGCCGCGAATGAGCATGTAATCCAGCATCTGGTAGTTGGTCAGCAAGATGTCAGGCGGGTTTTGCCAAAACTCAACTCGCGTGCATCGTTCCTCATCGGGAGCGTCTGGAGGGCGTTGACCCATGTGTTCCGTTTCGCCCGTGTATCGCCCGAAAGTTATGCCAGTGCCAGCAAGCAAGCGCCGAAGCCTATCGCGCTGGTTGTTGATTAAGGCATTCATCGGATAGAGCAAAATCGCCTTTACACTTTTTTGCCGTTCCGTGTCCCTTGCCCCGTGTCCCTTGTCCCATTTTTGCCGATAACACCAATCCACGATGGGCATCAAAAACGCTTCAGTTTTACCAGAACCAGTTCCCGTTGCGATGATGACGGGTTTGCCTTCAAGCAACCGCTTTGTCGCTTTCGCTTGGTGTTGATAAGGGTTTTCCGCAATTGCACCAAACATCTTGCGCACTTCGGGATGAAGTTCGGATATCGCTGGAGCGCGTTCGTATGCTGGCAAAACTTGAAGGAAAATGTCCTGAACCAAGAAACCGTGTTCGCTCAAAACGGCATCAAACGCGTCTCTTAACTCCTGCCGTGCGGGTCGGAAAACGGTTCGCAAAAGTTCGCGATAATCATCCGCCAACTTCTTTGCAACCCGAAATGGCGAGTAAGGTGCAGGCATATTCAATCACCTCGCGTCTTATTGGCTTTCGGATAGGAACTCCCAGTTCGCTAACGACGGCAAAAGCGCCCTGAAGTTCAAATATGTTAGGACTTACGCAGTTGATGTCATTTTGTGTAGGGGCGGACGATAGTCTGCCCGAAAACATCCTTTACAAGGGGTTAAAACTGCCCTTGCGGGCGGCTTAGCAGGCGCCCCTACATCCAACTGCGTAACTCCTATTTGAATTTTGCGCTCATTCGCCTTCTTCGGTTTCGCTTTCACCTTCAACTTCCTCGCTTTCTTCTTCCCGCTCCCGCTGGGTCGGGATGTAGGCGATGGCTTTGAGTTGTTTCAGGGCAACATAGAGGCGCTCTTCAAGGTCGCAGATTTCGCCCATTTCTGGAATTTGCGCTTCGGGGACATTTTGAGCGAACCATTGGGCAAGGTCGGATGGAATTTGGGGACTGCTGTCGGAAGGTGCAATGTTTCGTGCAACGCCCAACTTCTCGCACAACCATCGGTGAAATTCAGGATGGGCTTCCCCAAAGGGTGAAGGTCGCCAACCTTTGTGGAGCATGTAAGCACAAAGGGCAAGGTCGCGAGTGATAGTGCTCTTAGGTTCGGTTGCATCAGGGACGGGGGACGCGGGACGAGGGACGCGGGATAAAGGTAAAGCAGGTTGGTCGCGGTCAAGGAGCGGGAAGGTGCTCAGGATGTAGGCGAACTCTTCAACGGAAAGTCCATAAACATCAGCGACGAGGGCATCTATGCGAGCGCGCAAAAATTGGCGCTCAAATGGGTCAATGACTGGCAGTTTGGCAGATTGGCAGGTCGGTAAATCGGCAGCGGGCAGTTGCCATTGCGGGTGAAGTTCGTTCGGATAGTGCTTGACAACTTCTTCCCACAACTCCGCAAGTTCAGGGATAACGCAATTGAGCCTTGCCGCTAAAACCACCAACTCACGACCAACACCATTTTCAGGCGAAAGACGGGGCATGGGAAGTTGGGACATGAGCCAAAAGTCAAGGTTAATGAGCACTTTTCCACGAACTAAGTAATCTACAATGAAACTGTTGGCAATACTCGCCCACAAAAGATATGGGTCTTGGGCATGTGGAGTAGTAATGCTGAGAGTAGTCAAAGAATGTCCACAAGGCATGAAGCAGGGCAATATTGAAGCCTGCAGTGTGCGTTCGTCAGTGTTACGCGCCACCCTCATCATTCCTACTCTAAACCTTTGTTGCTCAGGCAACAATTTGGCGAAGAGTTTTCGGCTCACGAAGAAGTGGGGACAGAGGTGCTTTTCATGCCAGCCAAGTGGTCGCCATTGTTGCCGATGACCAGCACCGCTCACATATGCCTTTGCTGCTGGGTCAAATTGGTGAACCATTTTGCCTTCATACAATGGCACATATTCGTCGGAGCAAACGAAGCCGTGAGTGAGAACTTCGCGCAACCATGAACCTCCAGCGGGTCGCCTAAGTTCCCATTGACGGCGGCTTCGTCTTTCTTGTTCACTGCGATACTCATCCAGCAAAAACCCTTCAA